>CAVUSE010000005.1:0-613883 GCA_963744135.1 uncultured Solirubrobacterales bacterium
CCGCAATCGAAGGGGCGCTTGTTCTCTACGGTGCCTGCGACGCAGTGGTGCGCACGCCCTACGGGCCTTTCGTCGAGGCACTCGAACGCCTAGTGCGCGTAACCGAGGTGGCGGAGCTGCGCGCCGCGCTCGGTGCAGGCGGCGGCGAGCTGACCCGGCTGCTGCCCGATCTGCCGGCCCAGGTCGGTGAGCTGCCGAGGCCGGTTGAGGCCGATCCCGATACCGAGCGTCATCGCCTCCACACATCGGTTGCCGACCTGCTCGCGAACGTCAGCCGCGGAAGACCGATACTGCTTGTACTCGAGGACGGGCATTGGGCGGACAGGGCGACGCTTCTGCTCCTGCGCCACCTGGCGCGCTCCGCATGGAGCGCCCGCCTGCTGATCCTCGCAACCTTCCGCGACAGCGAGGCCGACGTGCCGGTGGAGCTCTCAGAGACGCTTGCCGACCTGCGCCGCGCCGACGACGTCGTGCGCATGCGTCTGGAGGGGCTCTCTGGGGCGGAGATCGCTGATCTGGTAAGTCGTGCCGCCGGAAGCGACCCCGACCCCGAGCTACGCGAGCTTGCAACCACGATCCGCGATCTCACCGGGGGCAACGCCTTTCTCGTCTGCGAGCTCTGGCGCGCCCTGCTCGAGACGGGGATCGTCGAGGTCACCTCCGGGCAGGTCAGGGTGACCCGCCCACTGACCGAGCTCGGCACACCCGAAAGCGTCCGCGAGGTGGTCAGCCAGCGGCTATCGCGCCTGGCCCCGAGGACCACAGACCTGCTCGAGCTCGCTGCCGTGGCCGGGCCGGAGTTCGAGTTGGAGCCGGTTCGCTGCGCCGCTGGACTTGCCGAGTCCGAGCTGCTCGCCGTTCTCGAGGAGGCGATCGGCAGCGGCATGATCGAGGAGCTCTCCTCGCCGCGGCTGGCCTGCCGCTTCACCCACGAGATCGTGCGACGGGCGCTTTATGACCGGCTCTCGCGGTTGCGGCGGGCCGAGCTGCATCTGCGCGTCGGGGAAGCCCTGGAGAGCGCCGGCTCGCGCTCGGACCGCGCCCTCGCGGACCTCGCGCATCACTTCGGCGTGGCCGCCCCGTTCGGCGGGGCCGAGCGGGCGATCGACTACAACCTGCGTGCGGCGCATGCGGCGAGAGCCGCCCTGGCCTTCGACGATGCCGCAATGCGGCTGCGCACGGCAATCGAGATCGGAATCGAGGGCGAGCGCGAGCGCGCCAACGCCCTGCTCAAGCTCGGCTCGGTCAGCCATCGGGCGGGCAAGGCCACCGATGCGCTTGAGTCCTTCGCATCAGCGGCCGCAATCGCCCGTTCGCTGGACAGCCCCGAGCTGCTCGCCCGAGCGGCGATCGGCTACGAGGACGCCACCTGGCGCCCCGTGGTAGCGATACGGGATGCGGTCGAGCTGCTCGAAGAGGCGCTCGCGGCGGTCGATGACAACAGCGAGGAGCTGCGAATCGGCCTACTGGCGGGACTCGCGCGAGCGCTCGACTTCGAGGGGGAACGCGAGCGTGGGGCGCTCGTGCGCGAAAACGCCGTCGCGCTGGCCAGGCGACACGACGACCGCGCGGGGCTCGCGAAGGTGCTGGTTCGCTCCTACTGGGCGCGCGGCACAACCCCGCTGGAGGAGATCCTCTCCATGCTAACCGAGGCGAGGGACCTGGCACAGGAATTGGCGGACGCCGAGACCAACGCGGAGGCGATGGCCTGGCGCGTACCAACCTTCGTCGCGCTAGGCGACCTCGAGTCCGCTAGGGCAGAGATCGTCGTCCTGCGCGAGATGGCCGAGCGCACAGCGCAGCCAGTCATGAACCACATAGCCGAGCACTACGGGTCAGCGATCGCTCTCTGTGACGGGAACCTCGCGGACGCAGAGGCGATGGCGGGCCGCTCGCACGATTGGGGCCGTCTACTGACCGGTCCCGACGCATCGGGCACCCACGGCATCCAGATGTTCGGTGTTCGCCGCGAGCAGGGGCGGCTGGCAGAGCTCGCGCCGGTGGTCAGGATCCTCGCCGCCCAAGGCGACCGAGAGGGGCCATGGCATCCCGGGCTCGTCGCCGTGCTCGCCGAGTTGGGCATGCAGAGCGAGGCGAGGCGAGAGCTCTCGAGGCTTGCAGCGGAGGGCATCGACGGCTTCCAGGCATCGCTGTGGGTGGCGTCGCTCACCTACCTGACCGACGCCTGCGCTGCGCTGGGCGACGAGGCGATGGCGGCGATCGTCTATCCCGAGCTGGAGCCGCTTGCGGGGACCACAGTGATGATCAGTCACCTGGTTGCGTGCTACGGAGCCGCCGATCGCTATCTGGGGATGCTCGCCGCGACGCTGGGGGAGCCGGGGCTAGCCGAGGAGCACTTCGAGCGGGCCATGGAGCAGAACAAGCGGATGGGAGCGTCGACTTGGCTGGCTCACACGGGTTACGAGTACGGGCGCTTCCTGCTTCGACGGGGGCCAGGGGTGCGCGACCGCGCGCAGGCCCTACTCGGTGAGGCAGCCGGCCTGGCAGAGCAGATCGGCATGGAGGGACTACTCGGAAAGATCCGCTTGCTCGGCGTGCCCGCCTTAGAGGGTGTTCTCCCAGGCGGGCTGTCCCCGCGCGAGGCGCAAATCCTGAAGCTGGTCGCCACCGGGCTCAGCAACCGCGCGATCGGCGAAGAGCTGACGATCAGCGAACACACCGCGGCCAACCACATCCGGAGCATCCTGCGCAAGACCGATTGCGCGAACCGCACCGAGGCCGCGTCCTACGCCCACCGCCACGGGCTCGCCCCGGGATGAGCGGAAATCCCAGCTACGATTAGCCGATGGCCCTGTACGTGATCGAGCGCAGCTTCGCCGATCAGCTCGACCTCACCGACGACGACGTCGAGCTGATCGAGGAGATCAACAGCGACGAGGGAGTCCGCTGGCTCTTCTCGTTCCTGAGCGCCGACCGGCGACGCACCTATTGCCTCTACGAGGCGCCGTCACCCGACGCGATCCTCGCCGCCGCCCGTAAGGCAAATGTCCCGGCCGACGTCGTCGTCGAGGTGAGCGCAGCCACACCGCAGTTCTCAAACCGCCTGCGCGACTGGGCCGACGCCATTCACTAGTGGTGCTCCGTTATGTTGAAGGGGTTGGGGTTGGGGGGTCGAACTCTTGTCGGCGTTAGCGTCGAGTAAGGGGGTCAGGATGCAGGCTGTGGCTGGTTTGTTTGTGCGGCAGGGACGATAAGTTCATGCGCTGGCGCGCGCTGATGGCAAGCTCGGCGGCGACCGGGGCCACGCGTGCGCGCGGGCGCCCGAGTGCCGGTCTACGCGATCAGTTGGGGTACTCGTCCTTGCGCCACGCGCGAGGCTCCTCGGGCCCGGGCTTCGGTGTCCGCTCGAGCAGGAACGAGTGGTAGGGCGCGACGAACGGATCGGGTGCCATCACCGTATAGGTGTGGTACACGCTTCCGTTCTCGCGCGCGAAGGCGATCCAGCCCGGTCCCTCGCGCAGGCCGTCCTTGAGCTCAGCCCCGATCTGGCGCGACCACTCCTCGAGCCACTCGGGCGGGTTATCGATCATCGCCTTCACCTCGGGGACCCGCTGTGCCTGCTCCTCGGTCAGCGCCAGACCGAAGTCGAAGGGGAAGTCGGTGTCGTAGGTGGAGACGTAGGGGAACTGCCAGCCCATCCGCTCCTTGTACGCGAGGAGTCGGTCGATCGGCGCTCGCGAGAAGCAGATCATCGTCACGTCGCTGTGGTTTAGATGGACGAGCCCGCCGTCGAGTCCGTCCCCCAGGCTGGTGCAGCCGGGGCAGGCGCCCAGCTCGTAGTCGGGCCCGAACATAATGTTGTAGGCCAGCAGCTGCGAGCGCCCGTCGAACAGCTCGGCGAGCGTCTTCTTCCCGTCCTTGGTGTCGAACTCGTACTGCTTCTCCACCGGCACCCAGGGAAGCTGACGGCGCTGCTCGGTGGCCTTCCGGCTGAGCTCGGCTTGCTCGGCCTCGAGCTTCGCAAGCTCAGCGCGGGCCGCCTGCCACTCCTCGCGGGTCCCAGTCTTGTGGTCGGGCATCGTTACCTCCTTGGGGGTTCGTCACGCCAGCGCGGGCGGCAGTCGTGGATCGAACTGCCAGCCAATATGTTAAGACCAGCGGGCAACGCCGAACTCGTCGCCGTGTCCATCGGGCGGGGAAGGGCCCCCCGCGGACCCCAGACAGGAGGTACGACGATGGCTGTGCACAGGATCGGCACACAGGAGGAATGGCAGACGGAGCGCGAGGAGTTGCTGAAAGAGGAGAAGGAGCTCACGCGCCGTGGCGACGAGCTGGCCAGGAAGCGGCGCGAGCTGCCCTGGGTGCCGGTCGAGAAGGACTATCGATTCGAGACCGAGGAAGGATCGAAGACCCTCGCCGATCTCTTCGACGGCCGTTCCCAGCTACTCGTCTATCACTTCATGTTCGGGCCTCCCTACAACGCGGGCTGTCCGGTTTGCACTTCAATCGCGGATACGCTCGATCCCCAGGTCGCGCACCTGAAGGCAAGGGACGCAACGCTGCTGCTCGCCTCCCGCGCGCCGCTCGAGAAGCTCCTCACCTTCAAGGAGCGGATGGGCTGGGGCATCGACTGGGTCTCGAGCGCCGGCAGCAACTTCAACCGCGACCTCGGCTTCGTGCACGCAGAAGCGGAGCTGAAGCCGTTCCTGGCGGGCAAGATCCCGCCCACTGTCGTGCAGAACGCGCGCATGTGCGGGACGGACGCGGGTGGATACGTCTCCGAGCGGCCGGGCCTGAGCGTGTACGCGCTATCGGACGGGATCGTCTACCGGACCTACGTCACGACCAACCGCGGCCTCGAGCCCGCAATGGCCTACTACGGCCTGTTGGACCGGACGCCGAAGGGTCGCGACGAGAGCCCGTCGGAGCCGTTGTGGGTGCGGCGCCACGACGAGTACGAGCGCACCGGCGCCGCTTCGGCAGGCGGATGACCCTCTCGGAGCGTTCCTGATGACCGAGCTGGTTGCCCCCGGTGCGCGCTCGGAGGAAGGCGAGCTCGCGGCGGCGTTTGGCGCGGTGCGCGCCAAGCTCGTGATCGTCGTGGTGCTGCTCGTGGTGGCGGGGGTGGCGTGGTTCCTGACGGCGGAGTGGATGGCCGGAATGGACGCCGGGCCCGGTACTGACCTGGGCGCGTTCGGCTGGTTCGCGGGCGTGTGGGCGGTGATGATGGCGGCGATGATGCTGCCTTCGCTCGCACCCACGGCGGCAGTCCACGCGGGACTCGTGCGTGGACGCGAGCCGAGTGGCTCGCTGCTGTTCGCCGGTGGCTACCTGCTCGTCTGGAGCGCTGCCGGCGTCGCGGCCTACGCCCTATTCGCGCTCGGCAAGAGCCTGTTCGCCAGTGACTTGGCATGGCGCAGCGGTGGGCGCTGGCTCGCGGCCGGCGTGCTGGCGCTCGCCGCGCTGTATGAGCTGACGCCCCTGAAGGACTCCTGCCTGGTGATCTGCAGAAGCCCGCGACGATTCCTGCGCGCGTGTTGGCGCGAGGGTCGCTGGGGTGCCATCGCGATGGGCATCCGCGCGGGCGGCTGGTGCCTGGGGTGCTCATGGGCGCTGATGGCGGCGCTGTTCGCGCTCGGCGTCATGAGCCTGACCTGGATGGGGCTGGTCGCAGCGTTGGTCGCGCTCGAGAAGCTCGCTCCCTGGCGCCGCGCCGCGACCGTTGCGACGGCCGCCGTCCTGCTCGCGCTCGCGGTCTTGATCGTGGCCGCGCCGCACGATATCCCGGCGCTCGTCGTCCCAGACGGATCGACCGGTGCGGTGCACGCCATGAAAGTGATGACCTAGTCAGCCCGAACGGCGCTACCTGGACTGCCGCGATCGCCCCTATCGCCGACCCGATCATCGACCCCCGGCGTGGACCACCATCCGCGTCGGGGCCGCTGGCTAATCGGATGCCAGCGAGCCTAAACCCTCGCGTGCCCGAGCGGACATGCGGCGTCTCACCGATCTGAGACAGCCCAATCTCATTCATGTGAGACCGTAGGCGTCTCATCCATGTGAGACCGGCCGAGCGATTCGGGCGGCGCCGCAACGCCGCAGTGCGGCGTCCCGCCGATCTGAGACGGCCCAGTCCCGTTTATCTGAGACCGTGACGTCCCGTCCATGTGAGACTGACACGACGACCTCAACCGCGCAGTCCGCGAGACGACGCGCGAGGACGCTCGTTGCGTTTCGCTCGGCTGCGACCGGTTTACGCGAGCGATTCGAGCGTGAGGCCGGGTACGGCCTTGAAGATGGTGTCGTTGGAGACGAGCGGGATCCTGAGTCGGATTGCGCTCGCGGCGATCCAGCGGTCGGCGTTGTGCTCGCGCTGCGCGAGAGCGTGACCGATCGCAGCGCAGTCGGCCCGCAGCTGGGCACAGATCGCCACGAGCTCGGGGCCGGTGTGGACGACCTCCGCGCGCCGGATCTTGCTGTCGAGCTCCAGCATCCGCGCCTCCCCCCAGCCGCGCCGGATCGCCCCGTAGCGCAGCTCCGCGGCCGTCTGGAAGGAGATGAACGCAGGCCGGTGATGATCGGCGCGTAGCGTTCAGCCAACCGTGACCTCGGGACCAGGTCAGCGCTGAAGACATCAGTATCGATCACGATCGCGCCGCGCGATCCGGGCGCGGTCACGACTGGACGGCTGCGAGGAAGGCCTCGCCCTCCTCTTCGCTGAGATCCTCGATCACCATCTCATCGTGGTCAGGCAACGGACGCACCCGGCGCAACAGCTCCTCGACTGGAAGCTCCAAGTGCTCGGGTTCACTCTGGCTCGCAGGATGTGTCGACACGATCCCTGAAGTGTAGGGGGGAGGTCCGCGGACGGCACAAAATGATTCCCGCGCACGCTCAGCACGATCCGCGCGCAGGGAGGGCTCTCGCTGCTCATTTGGCGAGCGTGGCTGTCCGGCCGGACATGCGGCGAAGGTCACCGGACGCCGGCTCGTCGGCGCGGCGACAGCGCGAGGCGTACGTCCGGTCACCGCAACCACTTAGGGTGTCACCCATGCACTCGATCGCCAAGAGCTATGGGACCTGCTTGTGATCGACCTCTGGAGCGCCGTCAAGGACCTGCCGATCGCGATTGAGTCGTTCTCGTGCGAGGCGCTCCTGCCGAGCGGCGCGACCGGGCTCGAGGACCACTCGACGACGCAGCTGCGACTGCAGGGCCGTGGAGAGGAGGGCGTCGGCGAGCAGGTCGGCATGGGGGATGCCCAGGAGAGCCTGCGCGCGAGCGACTTCCCGCTGGCCGGCGAGTGGGCGACGCTCGCCGGCTTCCTCGCCCACGTCGACGCGATCGACATGTGGCCCGAGCCGCCCGAGTACGAGCTGCAGCGCAACTGGCGGCGCTGGACGTTCGAGTCCGCGGCGCTCGATCTTGCGCTGCGGCAGTCCGCCACGAGCCTGCCTGAGGTTCTCGGCCGTAGGCCCCAGCCGGTGAGGTTCGTCAACTCGTTCGGGCTTGGTGATCCACCGGACATCGACAAGGTCGCCAACCGGCGGGCGATGCATCCGACGGTTGGCTTCAAGCTGGACGTAGCGCCGTCGTGGACGCAGGAGATCATGGACCGTGTCGCGGCCGTCGCGGGTGTCGCGACGATCGACTTCAAGGGCCAGTACGGCCTCAAGATCGAGGACGAGGCGGCGCTGCTAGCGATGTACGAACGCACGCTGGCCACGTTCATCGAGGTCGTCTTCGAGGACCCGCACGACCACCCTGCGGTGCTCGAGCTGCTCGCGCCGATCGCGGATCGCGTCTCCTACGACGCGCCGATCACGAGCGTCGCGTCGATCGACGCGACCCCCATCAAGGTACGGATCGTCAACGTCAAGCCCTGCCGCGTCGGCCGCCTGGAGGAGCTCAGCCGCTTGTACGCGCACTGCGAGTCCGCCAGCATCCAGATGTACAACGGCGGCATGGGCGAGCTCGGCGTCGGTCGCGGGCAGGCCCAGCTGCTCGCGTCGCTTTTCCATCCCGACGCGCCCAACGACGTCGCGCCGTCGGGCTACAACCTCGAGGATTCACCGCCCGGTCTGCCACCGAGCCCGCTCGATCCCACGCCGGACCGCGGCTTTCGCCGCCGGTAACCTCCGACGCCCATAGGCGGCTGCCCAGTGACATGCTCGGCGCAGCTGATCCGCTCTAGCTCACGACGCTGATCGGGCGGCGCCTCCACGTGTGCGGCGTGCCCGGGATCGCAGCGCGCGGACGCCGGGGCGCAGCTCTAGGGCTGACTGAATTCAACCGTCTTAGGGCACCCCGAGCCGGCGATCGCTGAGCACGTCCGGTACTCGACGTCCTTGGTGAATGGCCCCTTGTAGCCCTGCTCCCCATCGACCTTGCGCGGCCGGTACGGATAGCCGCAGTTGTAGAGGCCCATTTGGCCTGTGCAGACCCAGTAACGTCCGTTGATACGCACGGCGCCGCCATCCCAGCCCGGCCCGAAATCGATCACGTGGGCGTGGGGCTTACTGCTCGCTGTAACCACGTTGCGCGCCGCGGCGCACGACATGTGCCAGGGGTACAGCGCACTCCTGCCATAGGTGGCGTTTGCATAGCCGCAGCGCGTGACCTTCACCGACTTTGGCGATTCCGCGTACGCGCTGACCCCGAGCAGGGCGGCGCCCAGCAACGTGAACACGATAAGTCTGGCCCCGCGCTGACGCAGCGCTCCGGTCCTCACGGCATCTCTCTTTCGCTCATCACAACTCCCATCACCCGGACGTTCGCTGGTCCCTGGAACGTGTTAGGTCGGGCCGCATCTCTGGGTCGACTCAGCCCTCGCCGGACTGGGAGCATACTTCCCCGACTCGAAGCCGTCGACGGCGGCGTCTCGTCGATCTGAGACAGCTCGTCGTCACAACCGGCGAGCGCTCCGGCTTGATTGCCTGAGAGCAGCTAAAGGCCCGACGAGGTGGCCTCGCCGTCACAGGGCGAGGATCAGATCGCGGACGGCGAACGGCTGGGAGAGGAAGGGGTGATGGCCGGCGTCGAGTTCCACGACGCTGCCCGCCCGCCCGGCGAACTCGCGCTGCAACTCGGCGGTGGTGCCCTGATCCTCTGCGCAGACGAGGTACGTCGAGGGCACGTGCTGCCAGGCCGCTGACTGCACCGGCTGCTCGAGAACCGCCAGGCTCTGGCGGGCCGTCTTGTCCGTGGCCTCTCGCTGGATCTCCGGGTCGCAGTCCTGCAGGAACGTTTCAGCCAAGGCGTCCAATCGGACAGTGAAGGTGCCGCCCTCGGGGTCGAAGTCGAGGAACGGGGCGGGCTTCTCCCCGCCGAACGAGGAGAGGCTCTGACCGACCTCGGGCAGGTAGCTGGATACCAGCAGCAGATGGCGCACGGCCTCGATGCCCGCCGCTGCCTCGGCGGTGACGATCCCGCCGTAGCTGTGAGCCACCACCACGGTCGGCTCGTCGCTCGCGGTCAAGACGTGCCGGACCGCGGCGACATCCTCGGCCAGCCCGGGTCCTCCCGCATCTGTCGGCACACCCGTCTCGCCGCAACTCGGCAGGGCGGGCGCCTCGCTGGCGAGGCCCTGCTCGGCCAGCAGCTCACCGGTGGGGTGCCACCACCACGATCCGTCCTTCACGCATGCCCCGTGCACGAAAACGACCCTCATCATGACCTCCTCGTCGTGTGCGATCACTATCGAGAACAATAGACGTATCGATCGTTACGTGAAAAGATAGGGCAATGGGCAGACAGCGCCAACCACAAATCAGGCAGCGGCTCCTCGACGCGTGCACTGACTACGCGCTCGAGCATGGGCTCCCGAACCGGCTTGGGCCGCTGGCCGCCGCCGCAGGCACATCGAACCGGATGCTGATCTACCACTTCGGGACCCGCGACGGACTGCTCCGCGAGGTCCTCCGACAGGCCCGCCGGCGCCAAGTCGAGGACTTCACCGACCTCATACGGCTGCGACCCGACGAGCCCTACCTGACCACTCTGGCCCGCGCCTGGCCAGCGATCTCCGGGCGGCAGGGCGAGCCATACCTCCGCATGTTCGGCCAGCTGCACGACACCGCGGGAGAACCACTCTGGCCCGGCTTCCGGCGGACCGCGACGACCGACTGGCTAGCACCACTCGAGAGAGGCATGCGCAGTCTCGGCCAACCTGAACTGGCGACCGTCGTGCTCGCCGTCATCCGCGGCCTGCTCAGGGACCTCGACGCCACCGGCGACACCGCACGCATCGACCGGGCCTTCCACGACTTCCTCGCCACAATCGATAGCGCCTGACAGCCCGGAAGGGCCTCTCCTCTCCACTTCCAATTTATACCGGATCGAAAGCCCTCATGAGGCCACGATCCGTGCCGCATAATCGCCCGCTGCATGGTGGAAATCTTGAACGGGTTGCGCGGGCAACTCCGACGGAGGTGAACCGGATGGGCGATGACGTATTGGATATCCAGGAGATCGACCGAACTCAGGTTACGGTGGCAGGCGGCAAGGGGGCGCTTCTCGGAGAGCTTCTGCGGATCGAGGGGGTGCGAGTGCCGCCCGGGTTCTGCATCACGACAGAGGCATTCCGGCGGACCGTCGCCCAGGCACCGTCGATCCATGCACAACTCGATCGCCTCTCCCGGCTGAAGCTCGCGGACCGAGAAGGCGTGGCCGCGCTCAGCGCCGAACTTCGCAGAAGGATCGAGGAGATCGTCCTTCCCGGCGACTTGGCGGAAGCGGTCGCCGGCGCGTTGGTCCGGTGTGGCGAGGACCTCGCCTACGCGGTCCGGTCCAGCGCCACGGCTGAGGACTCGCCGACGGCATCCTTTGCGGGTCAGCACGACACCTACCTGAACGTCACCGGTCTGGAGGCGATCCTGCGAGACGTCCGCCGGTGCTGGGCCTCACTGTTCAGCGAGCGGGCTGTGACCTATCGCTTGCGGGGTGGTATCGAGAATCGGCACGTCCAGATGGCCGTGGTCGTGCAGCAGATGGTCCTGCCGGTCGCCTCGGGGATCCTGTTCACCGCCGACCCGCTGACCTGCAACCGGAAGCTCGTCGTTGTGGAGGCCATTCCCGGCTTGGGCGAGGAATTGGTCTCGGGACGGGTGAGCCCGGATGTCTACACGGTGCGCGGTGGCGCGATCGTCGTACGGACACTCGCCGATGAGCAGCCGGCGTTGGAGGATGGGGAGATCCTGGCGCTCGCGCAGCTGGGACGTCGGATCGAGGAGTTCTTCGGGCGCCCCCAGGACATCGAGTGGTGCCGGGCTGAGGACGGGTTCCAGATCGTGCAGAGCCGCCCGATCACGACGCTCTTTCCCGTCCCCGAGGTGGGAGATCGCAAGAACCACGTCTACGTCTCCGTGGGACACCAGCAGATGATGACGGACCCCATCAAGCCGCTGGGGCTCTCGCTGTGGCAGCTCACCACTCCGCGGCCGATGTCCGTGGCGGGCGGAAGGCTCTTCGTCGACGTCACCGAGATGCTTGGTGCGCCCACACCTCGGGCGGGGCTACTCCGCGCCATGGGGGGGTCCGACCCGCTGATGGGTGACGCGCTGCGGACGATCGTGGAGCGCGGCGACTTCGTTGCGGCGCGCCCTGACGAGCAGCTCACCGGGGTGTTGGCCCTCGCCGAACAGGAACCGCTCGATGCCGACCCGGCGATCGTGACCGAGCTGATCGAGCAAGGCCAGGCGTCGACCGCCGCGCTGAAGCGGACGATCGAGGCAAAGTCTGGACCGGAGCTGATCGAGCTCATCCTGGCGGACCTCGCGGAGCTGAGGCGGGTCATCTTCGATCCTCGCGGCCTAGAGGTGATCACCTCCGCGGCGGAGTCCGGTCGGTGGCTGAACGAACACATGCAGGAGTGGCTGGGCGAGAAGAACGTGGCCGACACGCTCACGCAGTCCGTGGCCGGGAACGTCACCTCGGAGATGGGGCTCGCGCTGCTGGACGTGGCAGATGTGATCCGCCCGCTCCCGGACGTCGTCGCGTTCCTGCGGGATGTCGATGATGAGCACTTCCTGGAGAAGATGTCCGCGCTCCCGGGCGGCAACAAGGCGCGCGACGCCATCCAGGCCTATCTGGACAGGTACGGCATGCGGTGCACTGGTGAGATCGACATCACCCGGAGGCGGTGGAGCGAGCAGCCGTCTGCCCTCGTGCCGATGATCCTCGCTCATGTCAGGAACTTCGAGCCGGGCGCGGGTTCGCAGCGGTTCGAGCAGGGACGGCGAGAAGCCGCCATGAAGGAGCAGGAGCTGCTGGCACGGCTCCGCGACCTGCCCGACGGCAAGCGGAAGGCAGGGAAGACCAAGCAGATGATCGACCGGGTCAGGACCTTCGCCGGGTACCGCGAGTATCCGAAGTACGGAATGATCAGCCGCTATTTCGTCTATAAGCAGGCTCTGCTGCGCGAGGCGGAGCGCCTTAAGCTCGCGGGCGTGCTGCGCGAGGCGCAGGACATCTTCTATCTGACACTCCACGAGTTTCACGACGTCGCGCGCGACCAGGAGGTGGATGACGAGCTCATCCGACAGCGCAAGGACGCGTTCAACTCCTATCTGTCGCTGACCCCGCCGCGAGTGCTGACTTCGGAGGGCGAGGTCCTCGCCGGGAGCTACCGGCGTGAGGATCTCCCCGCCGGGGCACTCGTGGGTCTCCCGGTGTCTGCCGGAGCCGTCGAGGGGAGGGCGCGCGTCATCTTGGACATGGCGCAGGCGGACCTTGAGTCGGGCGACATCCTGGTCACCACGTACACCGATCCCAGCTGGACCCCGCTGTTCGTGACGATCGGCGGCTTGATCACCGAGGTCGGCGGCCTCATGACCCATGGTGCGGTGATCGCACGCGAGTACGGGCTGCCGGCCGTCGTGGGGGTGGAGCGCGCCACCCGGCTGATCCGCGACGGGCAGCGGATCAGGGTGCACGGGACCGACGGGTACGTCGAGGTCCTTGGCTAACTGGTCTTGCCGTAAGTGTGGCCGTGATCAGGCCGCGAGTTGTAGTCGGGGTTCAGAACTCGGCCCCGAGGTCGCGACGCCGCCGAGTTAGTTCCGAGGCGACAGGGTTGGTCGGTTGGAATCGGCGGGGCGGAGCTTCGCTGAACTGGCGCGCACCACTCGTGTTCAGCGGGCGGCGTCACGCGGTCGCTTTGCGCACGCGCGCGAGCTCGACGCCGCCCTCCGCGACGCCGAGGCGCTGCGCGGAAACATACCCGGGGTCGCCGTCGGCTGGCGCGTGCGTGACGTGCTCGGCCAGCTTCGCGCGGAGCTCTGCGGGCGCTGTGCTGCGCTCGCAATGCGGGCAGCGAATCTCGACGGTCACCTCGCGCCCGCAGTCCTGATGACTGACGCTGACCGGGCCGCCGGCGTTCCCCCAGGTCCATCTGTCACCCCAGCGCATCAGCGCAAGCAGGGCTGGGATCAGATCTGTGCCCTTCTCGGTGAGGTAGTACTCACTGCGCTTGGGTCTCTGCTGGTAGATGTGGGTCTCGAGGATTCCGTTGGCTACGAGCGTCTCGAGCCGGTCGGCGAGGACATTCGCAGAGATCCCGAGATCCGCTTGTAGCTCGACAAAGCGCCGAATGCCGTAGGCGATGTCGCGCAGGATGAGCGGCGTCCACCACTCGCCGGCGACATCGAGCGCGTGCGCGATCGAACACGGGTGATCGCTTAGTGCGGTTCTCTTCATCAGGCCGTCGACTATATCGCTTGCATAAGCGCAGCGACCCTGGTACTGTCACTCCCGTGAAGAGAGCGACTAACGTGGGCGACGCCGGAACCCCGCTGCGCGGAACGACACTCCAAGATCAGGACGGAGCCGACGTCGCGCTTGAGGAGCTCTGGCGTGACCGCGCCGTCGCACTCGTGTTCCTGCGGCATTATCTGTGCGTCCAATGCCGCGTCGGAGCGATGGAGCTCGAGCGCGACCGCGACCTGCTGCCGCCAAGCCCGAACGTCTGGCTCGTAGGCATGGGCGTACCGATCCAGGCGCGGGCGTTCAAGGAGCAGACCGGCGTGCGCTTCCCAGTCCTGCTCTCCCCGGACTTGAGCGCGTACGAGGCGATGGAGCTCCCGCGCGGCTCCCTGCAGCAGATCTTCGGACTCGCCGCGCAACGAGTAGCCCGACGCCGCGCCAACGGCATCGGGCTTAACCGGCAGGCCACCGGCGGCAACCGTCCCAAGAAGCGGCCAGAACAGGACTGGCATCAGCTGGGCGGCACGTTTGTGTTCGCGCGTGGAGGGGCGGTCGTGTGGAGCCACCGCGCCAGACATGCCGGCGACAGCCCGGACCACGCGCAGCTCGGCCAGGCGTTGCGCCGCGCCGACCAGGATCATCACTGACCACGAACCCGACTCGAAGCCGGGAGGAGGTTTGACAACCCAGCAGCCCCGAACTACGGCAGAACCTCACAATAAGAATGGGGATGCGCCGGTTCACAAGGCTCACGAATGGGTTCTCAAAGAAGATCGAGAACCACACTGCCGCCGTCGCGATCCACTTCATGCACTACAACTTTGCCCGACCGCACAAGACACTCTCGAACCCGTACCCGCGCACACCCGCTATGGCCGCTGGGGTCGCCGATCACGTTTTGGGGCCTGCGCGAGATCTGCGGCATCCCGCCGATGCGAGACAGCCCAGTCCCATTCATCTGAGACCGTGACGTCCCGTCCATGTGAGACTGAGCCGTGTTCGGGCCGCGCCGTGGCTACTGGGCGCGTTTGGCGTTTGTTGGCGATCCGAGTTCCTGGCGACGGGACACGGGGAGTTGATCGACGACGAGCTCGTAGGAGTCCTCGACCAGGTCCTTGACCAGCTGCTCGGGAAGGGATCCGCCAATGATCACGGTGTTCCAGTGACGCTTGTTGAGGTGGTATCCCGGAAGCACATCAGTGTGTGCCTCGCGCAGCACCTGCGCGAGCTCTGGCTCGCACTTGAGGCTGACCCGCAGCGAGTCAGCGCCGAGCTGAGAGAGTGCGAACATCTTTCCGGCGACCTTGAAGACTGAGGTCTCGGGGCCGAAGGGAAATGTCTCCTGCGCTCCGGTGAACGAGAGGCAGTAGCGGCGAAGCTCGGCAGGGTTCATGGTCTGATCTACTACGGCGCTTGCTTCGGCGTCAAGGCGAGGGCCGGTGCTGGTTGCAGCAGGAGGCCCCAATCGACGGCGACGTGTTCGAGGGCCGGGGGAGGGGGGTCGGTCAGCGGGATTGGGGGATTGATGGCTTCGAGTTGGGCGCGGCCCTCGAACAGGGCGTAGCAGGGTAGGCCGTCGAGCCGGGAGGGGAAGCGGATCCCAGCGCAGCCAAGCTCGTCGTATGCGTCCGTGGCGAGCGCGCGGGTCACGGCGCGGCGCCGGACCGTGATCTGGGCGATGTCGAGGTGGGCCATCCCGTGGGTGGCCAGCAGGGAAGCGTGGCGCCGCTCGATCTGGTGGCGCACAGCGGGGTCGGTGAGGTCGAGGATCTCGCCGTCGCTGTCGATCCGGCAGGGCGCGAGCACGTTCTGCCCTCGCCAGTCGGCCGAAATTTCCTCGGCCGGCAGGTCGGCTCGGGCTTCCTCGCCGAACGTCTCAAGATACCGGGCGACCTCGTCGGTGTTACGGCGTAGGTCTGCGAGCACCTCTCGCAGGGCCGTCTCTGGGCCGATCGCGCAGTAGAGCGTGCGGAAGCGCTGTTTGGCGTCGTCGAAGCGATGGTTCCAGGAGCAGCGTTCCCGTGGGAGGAATCCGATTGGGTCGGAGATGTGGCCGACCCGCCAACGAACCTCACCCGGCGTCTCCAGGCCGGGCGTGTTCACACGTCTGCGCTGGCGAACTGGCGCGCGGCGCGGACCACGGCGACGAAGTCCCCGGGGACCTTGCCGTTGCGCAGTGCTCCGATCGGCGCCTGGTCGTCGAGGCGGCTGTTGGTGCCGAATAGCCAGTTGCGGGTCGTGGCCTGGTCGTAGCAGTCGAGCAACATGCGCACGACCTTGTAGCCCTCGCGCAGCCGCATCTCGACCTGCGAGGTGGGGGTGGGCCCGTCGGGCTTACGGTAGCGGCCGATCTGCTTGACGTCGTTGAGCCCAGCGAGGTAGGCGGTCATCCGCTGTCCGAGCGTGTCCTGCAGGAAGCCGGCAACCGCTGCGATCGGCTGTGCGGACGCGTCATGCTCAAGCTGCTCGGCGGTACTGAGGACGAGGGGCATCTGGTTCCTCCTTTAGTCGTCGTCCAAACATACCACGCCACGTACCCTTAAACAACCCCTAAAACACACCGCATTCGTGCTCGTACGAGTCATCTCACGTACGACATCCTACGCGCGCTCGGCAAGACCCCATCGACACCTTGCTGGTCGAGATCACCGCGCACAATTGAGGGCAATCTTTGACAGTGGCTAGCTGCAGAGAGGATCTCCGACTTGCTCTTGGTACGAGCCGATCTATTCAGCCCCAGCACACTTGAGTAGTTTGTCGCGCTCGTGGGAACCGCCGGTACCTGATGCACTACCCCGCGACAGGCATCGAGACAGGTGCCAAATGCGGCGTCTTACCGATCTGAGACAGTCCAGTCTCATTCATGTGAGACCGTCGGCGTCTCATCCATCTGAGACCGACCGAGCGATGCGGGCGACGCTGTGCATGGTCTTGGGGCAGGCAAGAGCCGGGCTCCAAGCGTTAGGCTCGCGTCAGTGAGCGCTCTTGACTTGCAGATTCCGATCATGCAAGCGCCCGTCGCCGGCGCTGCCACGGCCCGACTCGCTGGTGAGGTGTCGCGGGCCGGAGGCCTTGGCTCGCTAGGCGCATCGTGGACCGACCCGGGGGTCTTGCGCGAGCAAATCCGATCGATCGGTCGGATGACGGATCGCGCGTTTTGCGTGAATCTTGTGCTCGATTTCGAGCAGGACGAGCGGCTCGAGGTAGCAGTCGAGGAGCGTGCGCCGATCGTGTCGTTCTCCTTCGGGCTGCGTCCGCAGCTCGTCGCGCGCGCGCAGGCTGGAGGTGCGCGAGTTCTGGTACAGGTCGGCTCGGGCGTAGAGGCGCGAGCGGCAGCCGATGCCGGCGCTGACGCGCTGATCGTCCAGGGTGTCGAGGCCGGCGGTCATGTACAGAGCGTCGTCGGTCTGCTGCCGCTGCTGGCCGAGGTGCGAAAGGCCGTTTCGCTGCCACTGCTCGCGGCGGGTGGGATCGGCGATCCGGCATCGGCGCGTGCCGCGCTTGCTGCCGGCGCCGTGGTTGTCGTGATGGGTACCCGATTCGTGGCCAGCGACGAGTCCGACGCCCATCTGCGGTACAAGGCGCGCTTGCTGGCAGCCGAGGCCCGCGACACGGTCTTCACTGAACTGTTCGACGTGGGCTGGCCGGCATCGCCGCATCGCGTGCTGCGCAACAGCACCTATCAGCGCTGGGAGACTTCCGGCAGCCCGCCGTCAGGCGAGCGTCCAGACGAGGGTGAGGATGTCATCGGCGGCATACCGCGTTATGCGGCCAACCTGCCGCTCGCGAGCATGGACGGCGACGTCGAGGCTATGGCGATGTACGCCGGCCAGAGCGTGGGCGCGATTACAGAAGTCGAGCCGGCGGCAGCGATCGTCGAGCGCTTCGCCGTCGCGCTACGCAACGGGTAGCCCTTCTCCGCGATCGCTGCCGTCCGCCATCTCACATGGACGGGATTCCTGTCTCACATAAGCGGGACGCCGCACCGAGAGCGCGGGACATTCATCGCCGCAGCCCATCGTCACGATGATGTCTGCCTGCTCGGCGGGTTCGCGAATCAGCAGCCGGGGGCGGCGGTCCGAACGCGACTGGCGCTGGGAGGAGGGCCGGCTGCTCGCGCCTCAGTCCTTGGAGGTGAGTTCGCGGAGGAAGCCAGGGAAGCGGCCGGCGCCGAAGTCGAAGTAACGCGCCCAGTCGGGGATGATGCTGATCCGCGCCATCCGGTCGTAGGTTTCGCGGCAGGCCTCTTCGAAGGCGGTGAGCTCCTCGCCCTCCATCGACTTCGCCGCTGCCTCGAGGTACTCCGGCACCGGGCCGTCGAGGACTTCGATCTCGGCCTCGCCGCGCAACAGCAGGGAGCGCGCCGGGCTCGGGGTGTCGATCGTCAGCGCCACCCGCGGCCGGGCGCGGAGCGCCGCGAACTTCGGCGCGGTTGGGTGTGTGGCGATGACCACTGCCAGGCCGGTCCAGAGGAAGCCGATCGGGATCACGCGCGGCGTGCCGTCGACTCCGTCGTAGGCGAGGCGGGCGAGCGTTGCCGTACGCAGGATCTCCTCCCCGGCATCGAGCTCGGTTTTCAGTTGGGCGGCATTTGCCCGGGTCGCTTCGGTCCTCCTTGTCCGTCATCAGTGTTTGGGTTCTCCTCGAAACGTTAGGTCGGGGGCAGGCGGGCCGGATCACAGAGGGCATCGAGGCAAAGCTGTAGGGCGTCCGCGAGTTCACGATCATGGACCGGGCCCAATCATGTGCGCGCCCCGACTGATCCGCGTGCGTCATCGCGCTCTGCCGGGCAGCATCCGTGGCAGGCCGAACTGCGAAAAGACGCTGCTGTCGGCGAACCAGGTGATGGCCGAGATGTGGTCGCCTTCAAGGGTCAGTACGAACAGCGCGTATGCGCGCGCGATGTCGGTGTCGGGCACCGGGAGGTAGCAGCCGAATGCCGGCTGCGTGTTGGCGCGCGTCGCCACCAGCCGCATCGCCGCGCCGCGCCGCTCCGCAGAGCCGCGTAGGAACGCGCCGATCGCGTCGTGTCCCTGGTAGGCGTGGGGGAGGGGTGGCATCGTGACCCACGCGTCCTCGGTCAGGAGCGCGACCATGCCATCGATGTCGCCATTCTCGACCGTTTCGGCGAAGCGGCCGACGATGTCGCGCTCGAGCTTGGAGTTCGGCAGCGGCGCTCGTTCGCGGCCGGTCGCCGGCAGCCGGGTCTCGAACGCCGCACGCGCGCGGCGCAGCAGGTTATTGACCGAGGCCTCGCTGGTCTCGAGCATCTCGGCGACCTCGCCGGCGCGGTAGCCCAGCACGTCGCGTAGCACGAGTACCGCGCGCTGTTGGGGCGGGAGGTGCTGAAGGCCGACGACGAACGCCAGCGCGATCGCCTCCTTGGTCTCATAGCGCGCCTCCGGTCCCGGAGCTTCGTCCGCGACCCCATCGAGGAGCACGTCGGCGTAGGGCTCGAGCCATGTCGGCTCGTTCCAGCGTGTCGGCTCGGGCATCTGGGGCATCCGCTCCTCTTCCGGACGGCGCCGGCTAGAACGGAGAGCATCCAGCGAGCGGTTGGTGGCGATCCGGTAAAGCCAGGCACGCACCGAGGCGCGCTCCTCGAACTGCCCAAGGCCCCGCCAAGCGGCGAGCAAGGTCTCTTGGAGTAGGTCCTCCGCGTCCTGAGCCGAGCCGACGATCCGGTAGATGTGCACTTGGAGCTCACGCCGGTATGGCTCGGTCAGCTCGCGGAACGCGTCCTCGTCGCCAGAGCGTGCACGGGCGAGGGTCTGCTCGGTCACGCTCGCATCCTCCCACCAACTCTTCCATTTACAGGCATCACGAGTAATGACGTCGGGGCGGCTCGAAATTCGCCGCGCAATTTTCGTCGCGGCCGACGCCTCAACGAACGCAGCAACTAACAGTCCGACGAAGGGAGAACCGAGATGGGAAAGATCGTAATGAGTGGCCCGCAGAATGTCTCGCTCGACGGCGTGGTCCAAGACCCGGACGGTCAGGAGGGCTTCAGGCTGGGTGGCTGGTTCGTGCAGTTTGGGGGCAAGGACCTCGAAGCGTGGAACACGGTCGCGCTCGAAGAGGCGCTGGGCGCCGAGGCATGGCTGCTGGGTCGGAAGAGCTACGAGTTTTTCGGGACGCGTTGGCGACCCCGGAATGGCGAGCTCGCGGACAGGATCAACAGCATGCCCAAGTACGTCGTGTCCTCGAGCCTCGAAGATCCCGAGTGGAACAACTCGACAGTCCTCGAGGGTGACGTCGTGACCGAGGTCTCGAAGCTCAAGCAGCAAGTGGACGGAGAGATCGTCGTCCCTGCCAGCTATCAGCTCGGGCGCACGCTAATCGAGCACGGCCTGGTCGACGAGCTGCGACTGGTCGTCTTCCCGGTCGTGCTCGGTGCTGGCGAGCGCCTATTCGGGGAGACCAGCGACATGAACCCGATGCGCCTCCTCCACGCACGGACAATCGGTGACGGCCTCGCCTTCCTCACCTACGAGATCGTGCGAGGGGCCTAGCTCGCGACGTCTCACCGATGTGAGACAGGCCAATCTCAATCACAGCCGTGTCCCTCGTCCTGAGAGCAGGGCTTTTCGCGATCAGGCCGCGGAAGACAGCCAGTCCGCTGGCAGCGTGGCGGGCACCTCGGGATAGTCAGGCACGACCCGGCGTGCGAAGGACTCCGCCGGACGTCCAGTCACCAGGCGGCTCACGTCTTGCATCGCGATTAGCACTCGTACTGAGGAGGCGATTTGGAAGTCAGCTGCGCCGAGTTCCTCGCCGCCGATGACGCCGCTCTCGAGCAGGCAGTCGACCTTGTCGAGCAGTCCAGGAAGCTCGACGAGGTCGCGCTGCACCCGCTCGTCGTTCGCCCCTGCCTGCCGAGCGAAGATTGGCACCACTGGTGTGAGCAGGATGCCCATCAGCGCCGGTGCGGGCAGCGGGCTGGCGACATCGGCAAACCAGCGACGCTGATCCAGCTGGTGTCGAAGGCCCCAGCGGATCAGGCGGCGTGGCACGGGCTGCAGGATCGCCTCGCCCCAGCGCTCGGCCTCCTGGGCAGCAGCACGAGCCGCGGGCTCGCTCGGGTAGAGGGACGGCGTCGGAACCAACTCCTCGAGCGCCTTGGCGATCGCAAGCGAGCCCTGTACCCGGCGGCCATCCGCGAGCCTCATCGCGGGCACCGTCGCCCGAGGAAAGCGGAGCGCGAGAAGAGCCAGCGGGTGCGCGCCGCCGAGCAGCTCGACGTAGCGGTATGTGAGTCTCTTTCGATCCAGTATTCCCCGCACGCCCAGGACCGGGTGTGATAGCGCGATCCCGTAAAGGCGAATGGGGTTCTCGACCACGATCTCCCAATTTACTCGCATCCAGGCAGCATCACCGCTCGCGAGCCAGGCCGGGTGGCGCCCGGCACACATGGCTGCTCCGATCGCGTCGGGGGCCCGGGTTGACAGCCACCTTCCCGAGTGCTTAGATCACTGACTAAGTCGAATGACTAAGGCACTTGCAATCGCAGATGTGGAGGTCGGAGGTGGCCGCTCGATCAGGGAGGCCAACGTCGAGGCTTTCCTCGACGCCGCCGAGCGACTGCTGGTGAGGGAGGGCGCAGCGGGGATCTCTACCCGGCAGCTTGCCCGGGAGGCGGGCCAGAACCACGGCCTCGTCCACTACTACTTCGGCTCAATCGACGAGCTGCTGCTGCAGACCCTCGAGCGCTTCACGGGTCGTGTCCTTGACCGCCAGCGGGCGATGTATGGGACCGGCGCGCCTTTCGCGGAGAAGTGGCGCACCGCGGTGGGCTATATCGAGGAGGACCTCGCGGCGGGGTACCCCAAGGTCTGGGCGGAGCTGGAGGCGCTCGCCTGGGACAGGCCCGAGCTGCGCGAGCGGCTGCACGCCGTCAACGACAAGTGGCGCTCGCTGTTGCGCGACGCGCTCGCCGACGCGATCGAGGAGTACGGCCTCGACAGCGCCGGCTTCTCCGCGGAGGCCTGGGCGGCATTGGTGATGCAGTTCAACAAGGGCCTGCTGTTCGAGCGCCTGCTCGGCTTCGACCGCGGTCACTCAGAGCTGCTTGGGGCGATCGACAGCTGGCTTGCTTCGCTGGAGGAGGGAAAGGCGTGAACACGACCACGGAGACCGCCGTCGCACCCGGGCTGGCCGGGGGATCGATCGGCCGCGACGGCGAGCAGAGCCGCGCCCGTTACCCGGACGCCGAGGGTTTCATCGAGCGTGACGGTGAGCGGCTCTTCTACGAGGTCTACGGCGAGGGCGAGCAGACGGTTTTCCTAATCCCGACCTGGTCACTCGTCCACTCCCGCCACTGGAAGATGCAGATCCCCTATTTCGCGCGCCACTTCCGGGTACTGACGATGGACGGCCTGGGCAACGGTCGCGCCGACCGCTGCCGCGATCCGGTTCGCTACGGACCCAGGGAATTCGCGCGTGACTGCCTCGCCGTGATGGACGCGAGCGGGACCGAGAGCGCTGTGATGGTCAGCCTCTCGCGCGGGGCGCAGTATCTACTCGAGCTGGCGCGGCTCGCGCCTGAACGCGTGCGCGGCGCAGCCTTCATCGGCCCGATGTTCCCCTACACCCCGTCGCATTGGTCGTTCTTGCTTCATCCGCGGATGAGCTCGGTCTTTCAGCGGCGCGTGCACGTCTACCGCTGGTGGGGGCACATGAACGCGGCCCACTGGTATCAGGACTACCCCGACTTCGCGCAGTGGTTCATCTCGCGATGCCTTCCCGAGCCGCACTCGACCAAGGCCATCGAAGATGGGGTGGGGTGGGCGCTGGACACCGACCCCGAGACGCTGATCGCGACGGCGCTGGGCCGGTGGCTGCGCGATCGGCCCACCCTGCGCGGGTTGGCGCAGAATCTGGACTGCCCGGTGCTTGTGGTCAGCGGCAGTCGCGACCGGATCACGCCGCCCCGCGACGCTCGCGCGTTGGCTCGACTCAGCGGCGGACACCTGGAGGTCGTGCGCGGCGCCGGCCACTTCCCGCACGCCCGCAAGCCTGTCCAGGTCAACGTGGCGCTGCGGGAGTTCTCCGAGGACGCCTTCGGGCGCCAACGCACGTCGCGCGACCTCACTGTGTACCGCCCCGACGGACGTCCCCGCGCCCTCTTTGTATCCTCACCGATCGGGCTGGGCCACGCCCAGCGCGACGTCGCGATCGCCCGCGAGCTGCGCCGCCTGCACCCGGACCTCGAGATCGATTGGCTCGCCCAGGACCCGGTCACCCGGGTGCTCGAGGCGGAGGGCGAGCGCATCCACCCCGCCAGCGCTCATTTGGCGAATGAGTCCCATCACATCGAGTCGGAGTCCGCCGAGCACGACCTGCATTGCTTCCAGGCGCTGCGCCGGATGGACGAGATCCTCGCTGCCAACTTCATGCTCTTCCACGATGTCGTGCGCGATGAGCGCTATGACCTATGGATCGGGGACGAGGCGTGGGAGCTCGACTACTACCTGCATGAGAACCCGCGTGAGAAGCGGGTCCCATTCGCGTGGCTGACCGACTTCGTCGGCTTCTTGCCGATGGACGATGGGGACAAGCGTGAGCGCTTCTTGACCGCGGATTACAACGCCGACATGGTCGACCACGTAGCCCAGCATCCCGAGGTCCGCGACATGGCCCTGTTCGTGGGTAACCCCGAGGACATCGTCGCGCAGCGGCTCGGGCCGGAGCTTCCGATGATTCGTGACTGGACCGAGCGCAACTTCGACTTCACGGGCTACGTGACCGGCTTTGACCCGGCCGACCTCGGCGAGCGCACCAAGCTGCGCGCCGAGCTCGGCTACGACGACGACGAGCGCGTCTGCATCGTCACCGTCGGCGGGTCGGGCGTCGGCGCCCACCTGCTGCGCCGGGTGATCGCGGCTTTCCCGCAGGCCAAGGAGCGCATCCCCGAGCTGCGCATGATCATCGTCGCCGGACCCCGCATCGACCCCAAGTCACTCCCCTCACATGCCGGGCTCGAGGTGGTCCCCTACGTCCATAACCTCTACCGGCATTTGGCTGCCAGCGACCTGGCGGTGGTGCAGGGCGGCCTGACCACGGCGATGGAGCTGACGGCGCAGAAGCGGCCGTTTCTCTACTTCCCCCTACGCCACCACTTCGAGCAGAATTTCCACGTCCGCCACCGGCTCGAACGCTACGGGGCCGGTCGCCGCATGGACTTCGACGACTCCCCGCCGGAGCAGATCGCCGCGGCGATCGCGCAGGAGATTGGCCGCGAAGTCGACTATCGCGACGTGGAGGTCGACGGTGCCGCCAGGGCAGCCCGGAGCCTCGCGGAGCTGCTCTGACGGTAGATCGGGGGGCAGTGTGTGGCTGACCGCTGCTGTTGCATTGATCAGCGTGACCGAAGGTGACGGCTCAGATGTCCAGACCAGCGGCCCCGACGCGGATGGTGGTCCACGCCGGGGCCTAGACATAAAGGAGCTGTGAACTCCTCATGCCTGACAAGAACCCTACCCGTGTTGGTGCGCAGTCAGCCCGTCGGCCAGGGCCGTTACGGCCTGCCCGTGTGCGTCGGGACGAAGACGAAGGTCCCGCCTGGGCGACCCGGACCCGACGAAGGTCTCAACGAGCTATGTCGAGCGTCAGAAACTCACGATGCGAATGGGGATGCGCCGGTTCACAAGACTCACCAACGGATTCTCAAAGAAGATCGAGAACCACACCGCCGCCGTTGCGATCCACTTCATGCACTACAACTTCGCCCGGCCACACAAGACTCTTGCGAACCCGTACCCGCGCACCCCGGCGCCGACAGCGATGGCCGCAGGCGTCGCAGACCACGTCTGGGGCCTGCGCGATATCGCAGAACT
Organism: uncultured Solirubrobacterales bacterium; assembly: GCA_963744135.1. GTDB lineage: Bacteria > Actinomycetota > Thermoleophilia > Solirubrobacterales > Solirubrobacteraceae > Palsa-744. The sequence continues at coordinate 24,496 of CAVUSE010000005.1, forward strand.
TGCGGCGTCTCACCGATCTGAGACAGCCCAGTCTCACTCGTGTGAGACCGTTGTGTCTCGTCCATATGAGACGGCTCGCAGGGCCGGCTCGACAGATTCGGGGCCTACGTCGAGCAGAGCAAGACGGCGGGCTGATGAGGCTCGACTTCGGGTTCGCGCGCTCGATCGGCGCCTCGCTCGAGATCGACGGTGCGCCGCGTTCTTGACGCCGAATAGGCCATCTGGCCGATGTAGTCCGCCTGACGGCCCGGCAGGCTTGCGATGATGGACGAGGCGATCATGATGCCTGCGGGCGGAGTTGACAAGAAGGCGGTGGCGATCGTCCCGGCTGGGACGGTGACGTTCTTGCTGACCGATGTCGAGCGCTCGACCTTGTTGTGGGAGGAGCAGGGCGAGGTGATGGCGGGGGTGATGGCGCGCTGCCACGACGTGTTCGCCGAAACCGTGCAGGCGCGTGGCGGGGTGCGTCCGGAGGAGCAGGGTGAGGGTGACAGTGCGGTCGGTGTGTTCGTGCGAGCGTCGGATGCGGTTGCGTGCGCACTCGATCTGCAGCGGGCGCTAAGAAGCGACCCGTGGCCCGAGGGTGTGGATCTACGCGTGCGTGTCGCGCTGCACACCGGTGAGGCCGTGCTGCGCGATGCGCGCAACTACACCGGCCCCTCGATCCATCGCTGTGCGCGGCTGCGGGCGATCGGACATGGCGGGCAGACGCTGCTGTCGCGCTCGACGTATGAGCTGGTGGCAGGCGGCCTGCCCGACGGGGTCAGCGTGCGTGACCTCGGGGCGCATCGGCTGCGCGACCTGGCGCGGCCTGAGCAGGTGTACCAGCTGTGCCACGAGGATCTACACGACGACTTCCCGGCGCTGCGCTCGCTGTCAGCCCTCCCGAACAACCTGCCCGTCCAGCTCACCAGCTTCGTGGGCCGCGAGGCCGAGATCGCAGAGGTTCGTGAGCTGCTCGGCCGATCGCGCCTGCTCACTCTGACCGGAGCGGGTGGGAGCGGGAAGACACGGCTGGCCTTGCAGGTCGCCGCCGAGATGCTTGACGATCACCCTGATGGTGTGTGGTGGGTGGATCTGGCGCCAGTCAGCGATTCGGCGCTGGTGGCCAGCGAGCTTGCGAGCGCCCTTTCGATTCGCGAGTTCCCGTCGCAGCCGGTGATCGACATGCTGACGGCGCAGCTCGCCGAGCGCCGGTTGTTGATCGCACTCGACAACTGCGAGCACCTGCTGGACGCCTGCGCCGAGTTGGCGGCCACGCTGCTCGAGGCCTGTCCCGGTGTTGTGATTCTGGCGACGAGCCGCGAGTCGATCGGGGTCGAGGGAGAGCAGAGCTGGCGGGTTCCCTCGCTGCGGGTTCCGCAAGCCGAGCTGGCGCCAGCCGCGCTCGCGGGAGTCGAAGCGATCCAGTTGTTCTGTGATCGGGCGCGACACGTGCGACCGAATTTCCGTTTGGTGGACGCGAACGCGCAGGCGGTGGCGACGATCTGTCGGCGCCTGGACGGAATCCCCCTGGCGATCGAGCTGGCCGCGGCACGCGTGCGGCTGCTAACGCCGCAGGAGATCGCCGAAGCGATGCGCGAGCGGTTCGTGCTGCTGACGGGGGGCTCACGCACGGCGATGCCGCGGCAGCGCACCCTCGAGGCCTCGGTCGACTGGAGCCACGACCTGCTCAGCGCGGCGGAGCAAACACTGTTCCGGCGTATTTCCGTGTTCGCCGGCGGCTGGACGCTCGATGGGGTCGAGGCGGTTTGCGCCGGCGGTGGCCTGGAGGTCGTCCAGATCCTCGACCTGCTCGCGAGTCTCGTTGACAAGTCGCTGGTACAGGCCGAGGAGCAGGGCGTCAAGACTCGCTACCGGCTGTTGGAGACGGTCCGCGTGTACGCGCGGCAGAAGCTCAGCGACGCCGCCGAGGCGGCGCTCGTGCGCAACCAGCACCTCGACTACCACATGCGGCTTGCCGAGTCCGCAGAGCCGGACCTGTTCGGGGCGCGCCTGGAGCAATGGCTCGGGCCGCTCACGACAGAGCTGGACAACTTCCGCGGCGCATTCGGATGGGCAATCGATGCGGGGCGCGTCGACGAGGCTCTACGCCTCACCTCTGCGCTGTGGTTGTTCTTCGAGGCGCGTGGCCATTGGCGCGAGGGCCGGGGGTACCTCGAGTCGGCGCTCGCCGGGGAGGGTGCAAGCCCGCTCCCGCGGGCAAAGGCGCTGGTGGCCGTGGGCCACATCGGGACGATCGCAACCGACTGGGTGGCGACGCGGCGCTTTGCCGAGGAGGCGCTCGCGATTGGCCGTGAAGTGGGTGACGAGCGCACGGTGGGTCGGGCGCTCGATCTGATGGGGTGGGCGCTGATCTCGCTCGAGCCGGAGGCTGCCATGCCCGTGCTCGAGCAGAGCATCGCCATCACCCGGCCCCTCGGGGACGCCTGGTATCTGGCCGATGGGCTCTACGGAGCCGGCTTTCTCGCAACGATCGGCGGGCGGCTGAAGGCAGCGCCTCCGCTGCTCGAAGACGCTTTGGCGGTATCGCGTGCGGCGGGCAACCTGCTCGGTGTCCGTGAGTCACTCACCTGGCTCGGCCTGAACGCGACGATGCAGTGTCGATTCGCGGAGGGGGAGGCGATGCTGGAGGAGGCTCTCGCGCAGTCGCGTTCGCTCGGCGACCCGCTGTTTGCGATGGCCGATCTCGGGTTCCTCGGCTTCGCCAAGATCCGAACCGGGGAGTGGGCGCACGCGCGAGCGCAGATCGAGGAGGCGATCGCCTTGGGCGTGCAGATGGCCCACAACGCCACGCCACTGATGCAGTGGCAGCTGGGACTGCTGGAGTACGCCACCGGCGAGCTCGAGCGCGCGGAGGCGCTGATGAGTGAGGCGTTGCCGTCGACGCGGGCCAGCAACTACGCTCATAGCACCGTCATCGCGCTGCTGATCACAGCAGCCGCCCAGCTGGCGCGCACAGAGACGGCAGCGGCCGTGGCGGCGATCGAAGAAGCAGTGCTCATCGCGCGCGAGAGCTGCAATCCGCTGGCGATCGGGACCGCGCTCGAGGCGCAGGCGCAGCTCGCAGGCGAGGCCGGCGATGTCTCCGCAGCCGAGGAGCTGCTACATGAGGCGCTGCGCGCCTTCTATGACGCCGGCGACCCGGGTGGCGTCGCCGACGTGCTCGAGTCGCTCGCGGCGCTCGTCCGCGAGCTGCAGAACCAGGAGCAGGCGGTCCGCTTGCTGGGCGCGGCAGATGCCATTCGCGCCGATCTGGGCTGCGTGCGCTTCCCGGTACGTCAGCCGCACTACGAAGCGAATCTCAGCGCGCTGCGCGAAGCGCTCAGCGAGGAGGCTTTCGCGGCGGCGTGGTCAGCCGGCGCCTCGCTCTCGCTCGATGATGCGGTCGCCTACGCCGAGCGTGGCCGCGGAGAGCGCAAACGACCGTTGCGGGGCTGGGATAGCCTGAGTCCGGCCGAGCTGCGTGTCGTGCAGCTCGTCGCCGAGGGCCTGACCAACCCGCAGATCGGCGAGCGCCTATTCATCTCGCGCCGCACGGTCCAGGCGCACCTCTCTCACGTGTTTGCCAAGCTCGGCGTCACCTCCCGCGCCGAGCTCGCGGCGCAAGTCGCGCGGCGAGAGCTCTAGCAACTCCACCGATCGCCGGCGCGGGCGCCGGTTACGCCACTCCCGCCGGCTCGAATACGCCATCTGGCCGATGTACTACGCGTCTCCGCCGGTCAGTCTCGGTACCAGCGAGGACACACCTCGCACTGAACAGAGAGATCGGAGGACGCATGACCGAGGAACTCGATGTGATCATCGTGGGTGCACGTTGTGCGGGGTCACCGCTGGCCGCGCTGCTCGCCCGCCGGGGCCTCAGGGTCGCGCTCGTGGAGCAGGCCACCTTTCCGTGTGACACCCTCTCGACGCACATCGTCGAGGCCCAGGCGCTGACGTTCCTCGACCGCCTCGGGGTTATGCAGAAGATCCGCGCGACCGGTGCGCCACTGATCGACCGCTTCGACGCGCGCCAGGAGGATCTCGAGTACATCACCCCGATTCCCCAGCAGTCGGGCGGTGTTGGCGGCACGGCGTCGGTACGTCGCACACTGCTCGACCCGATCCTGGTGGAGGCTGCCGTGGAGGCGGGCGCCGATCTGCACATGGCGAGCAGGGTGACCGGACTGGTAGAGGATCGGGGTCGAGTGGCCGGTGTGCGGGTAGCACAGAATGGCTCGGAAATGACGCTCCAGGCACGGCTCGTGGTGGGCGCCGACGGTCGCAACTCGACGATCGCGAGCCTTGTCGGGGCTCGCAAGTACAACCTCACGCCGAACGAGCGCTTCATGTACTGGTCCTTCTTCGAGGGAGTCGCGCCGTCCTGCGATCCCGCGTTCGTCTTTCATCGCTGGGACGACCGGATTGTGATCGCGATCCACGCCGACAGCGGTCTCTATCAGGTCATCGTCATTCCGGATTTGCGTGATCTTCCTCGCTTCCGGGAAGACCTGGAGGACAGCTTCATGGAGTACGCAAACAGCTGCCGGCCGGTGGCGCAGGCGCTTCAGAGCGCGCACCGGGTCGGAAAGCTCTTCGGGATGCTGCGCTGGGAGGGCTTCTTCCGAGACGCGTCTGGCCCCGGGTGGGTACTTGTGGGCGACGCCGGACACTTCAAGGATCCCACGCCCGGCCAGGGGATACAGGACGCGTTTCGACAGGTCGACGAGCTTGTGCCCGCGATCGTCGGCGCGCTGGATGGCACCCTAGAAAACATTGACAGCGAGATGGTGGCCTGGGGCCGGTGGCGAGACAAGGACGCCGCCGAGCACTACTGGCTCGCGACCGATATGGGCAAGGCCGGACCGGTGCCCGCAGTGCTACCGGAGATCGGGAGGCGGCTGCTAGAGCAGGGCAAGATCGGGATGTTCCTGGACCCCTTCTACACACACCAGACGCGGCCCTCGCAAGTCTTCACGCCACCGCGTGTGTTGGGCGCCACCGGTCGACTGCTGGCGCGTCGGGGATGCAAACGCCGTGCGCTCCTCAGCGAGGTGGGCAAGCTCATGGTTGAGGACGTGCGACGACAACGTCTGAACCGCCAGCCGGTGTACGCCGCCGCGGGCACGGCGCTCGACGCTAGCCCCGCCGACGTGGACGACAGCGTCCTGCAGACCACGGCGTGACGTGCTCGACAGCCGACATCACCATCAAGGTGCGCGCACTCGCAGATGCGCAAATGCTGCCTGCCCGCTGTCTCACGCGGATAAGACTTGGTTGTCTCAGATGATTGAGATTCCCGTTCTCACATGAGTGGGACGCTGCGGCGTCCCGCCGATCTGAGACAGCCGAGTCCCATTCATCTGAGACCGTGACGTCCCGTCCATGTGAGATCGCCCCGTAGCGTAGTTCGGGTCCAACGTTCCGGCTGAAGCCGCGTCAGCCGTTCCAAGGCTCAGTCTCACATGAGCGAGACGAAGCTGTCTCACATGAGCGGGACGCCGCAGAACTTTCAAACTGAGACACTACCCCACAACGCTCGATAATGAATGTTATGTAAACTTACGCATTTCTACGGGCCGATGACATCCAGCACCGGCACGTCGTACTGCTTGATCGCCGCGTCCGTGCTGGCCAGCGTGAAACCCTCCACACGAGCCTGCGCGACGAGCATGCGATCGAAGGGGTCGCCATGCAGCAGGGGCAGCTTGCCGGCTTCGCGGGCGTGCTCGAAGGTGATGGGCAGGCGCTCGTACCCGGCTTCGTCGCTGCACTCGATTAGGTCATCAGGCGCTTGCAACTTGCCCAGCGCGCGCTTGATCTCGATCTCCCAGACGGTGGCAGCGCTTACAAACACGGCATCGGCTGCTTCCATTGCCGCTCGCGTCTCTCTGCCCAGACGGCCATCGGCCGCCCAGATGAAGGTGTGGGTGTCGAGCAGGAGTCTCAGTCGCCCTCGCCCTCGAAGTACTTCTGGATCTCCCAAGGCAGGGGGTCGTCGAAGTCGTCGCTCATCCAGACCTTGCCCTTCCAAAACCCAAACCTCAGCGGCTTGCGCCCCACGATCGGAACGAGCTTGGCCAATGGGCGGCCGTTGCGCGCGATCACGATCTCCTCGCCGTTCGCCGCACGCTCGGCCAGCTGCGAAAGGTGGGTCTTTGCGTCGTGCATGTTATATGTCGCCAGCATGACTTAGTCCAGCTTAGCAGCAGGTACGCCGAGCGTCTTGCGCGAGCTCTTCTCCGGCGAGATATCGTGGTGCGGCGTGGCCACATGGGAGCAAGTACGGAGCATCGCGCTCGCGCTGCCGGAGACCGAGGAGCGCGACTCGCGCGGCGCATGCCAGTGGCGGGTGAAGGACAAGCTGTTCGTGTGGGAGCGGCCACTGCGCACGAAAGAAGTCGAAGAGCTCGGCGACGACACCCCAGATGGACCGATCCTGGCCGCGCGGGTGGAGCACGTCGGCGCAAAGGAGGCGCTGCTCGCGGACGACCCCGACCTCTACTTCACCACCGCCCATTTCGACGGATACCCCGCGATCCTTGTGCGCCTCGATCGCGCGGAGCTCGGGGAGCTGCGCGAAGTCGTCACCGAGGCGTGGCTTGCGCGAGCGCCGCGGCTGTTGGTCAAGGCATACCTCGATATGAAAGCGTCCTGAGCCTGCGCGTCCACCGAGATAGGCCCTGAGCTTGGATCCACCGACCCCGGGCGCGCCGGCGCCGAATAACGCCATCGCCCAGGCCAATTGCCCTCGCCTCGATGTGAATCTGCTCGATCCTGGGTCGCATCGCCGCCTCGTCCCCGTCGGGGGCCATCGATAAGGTCAGGAGCATGACCCACGGCGACAATGGCATCGAGGTCGAAGGGCTGGTCCGCGACTTCAAGGGCGGCGTGCGGGCCGTCGACGGGATCGATCTGCGCGTGGCGCCCGGTGAGATCTATGGCTTCCTCGGCCCCAACGGCGCGGGCAAGTCGACCACGTCGCTGGTACTGACCACGCTGCTGCCGCCCACGGCCGGCTCCGCGCGTGTGGCCGGGCTCGATGTCGTGCACCAGGGGCCCGAGGTGCGGCGCGTGATCGGCGCCTCGCTGCAGGACTCGGCGCTCGATCCGTTCCTGACTGGCAGCGAGCATATGCGCCTGCAGAGCTCCCTGCATGGCCTGCCCAAGCCCCAACGCGAGCAGCGCGGGCGTGAACTGCTCGCGCAGGTGGGGCTCACCGAGGCGGCCGAGCGCAAGGTCGGCGGCTATTCCGGCGGCATGAAGCGCCGGCTGGACCTCGCGCTGGCGTTGGTGCACCGTCCGCGACTGCTGTTCCTGGACGAGCCGACCACCGGCTTGGATCCGCAGAGCCGAGCAGCGCTGTGGGACGAGGTGCGGCGGCTGGTCGGCGATGGCGTGACGGTGTTCCTCACCACGCAGTACCTCAAGGAGGCCGACGCGCTGGCCAATCGCGTCGGGATCATCGACCACGGGCGGATCGTCGCCGAGGGCACCCCCGCCGAGCTGAAGGCCGCGATCGGGCGTCCCTCGGTCGAAGCCGTCCCTCACAACCCCGGCGAGCGTGAGCGGTTGGTGGCGGTGCTGAGCCGATTTGGGGAGCCGGCCGCCGCGGCGAGCAACGGCGTCGCGGTGCAGTTGCCCCGGGGTGCCGGCGATCTCGCGGAGATCGTCCGTGCGATCGACGCCGAGAATCTGCAGGTGGCCGATCTGCGCCTGCACTCCCCCACGCTCGACGACGTCTTCCTCGCCAAGACCGGCCGTTCGCTGGAGGGCGCCGCCGAGGACGACGACACCGAGCAACCAGCCGCCGAGCCGATCTCCGCGTGAGCGCCTCGCTGCTCACCCAGGTGGGCGCGCTCGCCCAGCGCTCGGTGCTGAAGACGCTGCGCCAGCCCTTCCAAATGTTTCCGATCATCTTCTTCCCTGCGATCCTGTTGATCATCAACGCCAGCGGGCTGCACGCCGCCACTCTGCTACCGGGCTTCCCGACGAACTCCTACGTGTCGTTCGCGATCGCCGTGGCGTTCATCCAGGGGGCGATGTTCTCGCTGATCAACACCGGCACCAACCTCGCCGAGGACATCGAGACCGGCTTCTTCAATCGCCTGGCGCTCACCCCTCTGCGGCGCGTCTCGCTGATCGCCGGGCTGCTCGTCGGCGTCGCCGCGCTGGGCGCGATGCAGTCGGTCGTGTACATCCTGCTCGGCGTCGTTGTCGGCGCCCACCTCGACGCCGGCTTCGCCGGCGCGCTGGTGGTGATCGTGCTCGGCTCGCTAACCGCGCTCGCCTTCTCGACGTTCGGTTGCGTCGCGGCGCTGCGCACTGGCTCAAGCGAAGCGGTGCAGGGCCTGTTCCCGCTGTTCTTCGTCTTCATCTTCCTCTCCTCCTCCAACCTGCCCCGCTCGCTGTTGAAGACCCCGTGGTTTCACACGGTCGCCACCTGGAACCCGATCTCCTACCTGATCGAGGGCTTTCGCAGCCTGTACATCTTCGGCTGGGATAAGACGGCGCTGCTGCGTGGCTTCGGCGTCGCGATCGGCCTGCTCGTCCTTGGCCTGCTCGCGGTTCAGTGGGCGATGAACACAAGGCTTCAGCGCACATGAGCGCCGGGGCACACACCACCACCGGAGCGGGCGGGTCTCCCCTCCCCTCCTCGACGGTCCATCACGAGCAACCGCCGCGCAGCACCGTGTGGGGTGTTGCTTTCGCGATCGCGTGGCGCGGGGTGCACACCTACGTGCGCCGGCCTGAGCTCTCGATTCCCTCGCTGGTGTTCCCGCTGATCTTCCTCGCCAGCTTCGCGGGTGGCCTCTCCGCGCTGGGCTCGGTACCCGGGTTTGACTTCCCCGCCGGCTACACCGCGTATCAGTTCGTGTTCGTGCTTTTGCAGGCCTCGATGTTCAGCGGGCTGTTCACCGGCTTCACGATCGCCTTCGACTTCGAGAGCGGGTTCGCGCGGCGGCTGATGCTCGCCGCCGGCAACCGCCGCGGCGTCGCCCTCGGCTATGCGCTCGTCGCGCTCACGCGCGCCACAATCACGCTCACAGTGGTGACCGGCGTGGCGCTGCTCGCCGGCATGCAGATCACCGGCGACGGTGTCGACATGTTTGGTCTCTACGGCCTGGCGGCGCTGCTGGTGCTGGTCGGCTTCGGCTGGGCCGCCGGCGTGGCGTTTCGCTTCCGCACGATCCAGGCCGGCCCGTTGATGCAGACCCCGGTCTTCCTGATCCTGTTCCTCGCACCCGTGTTCGTGCCACTGCCCCTGCTGCGGGGTTGGATCCACGCCGTCGCCTCAGTCAACCCCGCCACCGCGTTCCTCGACGCTGGCCGCGGGCTGATCTCCGGCGTGCACAACCACACTGCGCTGGCGTATGCGTGCGCGGTGGCGTTGATCTGCCTGTTCACCCTCTGGACATTGCGCGGGCTGCGGGCGGCTGAGCGCGCGGGGTAGGCCACCGCCGAGCGGCCGTGGTGCACGGCCACCGAGCGCAGGTCGAAGCGCGCCGCGGCCACTTCAGGGCCATATATGAAGATCTCAACCCAGCTGGTAGACGAGCGCGACCTGCGTGGAGAGAGTGCACGACGCCACGGCGGACTTCTTGGCGGAATGGCGTTTGCGGTGGTGCGGGGTTTTGGTGGCTTTATGAACGGTAGGCGCGGCGCCGCTCCTCGCCGCCGGGGCGACAGCTCCCGCCGCCTCGAACACCGGGCCGCCGGAGCCGAAGTCGGGTTGGGTGCCTTCGTATTCGACGCCTTCGGGACACTGGATGTAGCCGCCGCCTTCGCCGATGCTTTGCACCTGCCCAACCGTGGCGCCCGCCTTTTCAGCAAGGAACTGTGCCTTGGCCTGGCCATCGGCGATCGCGGCGGCCATCGCCTGACGATAGGCAGCGGTCGCCGTTTCGCTGCTCGCCGTGGAAATCACGGGTGCGGTTGCCACGCCCTGCACGCTCACAGTGCGCAGCGGCGCGGTCGTCTGCGGCGTGGAGCTCGAGGTCGTTTCGGCCTCCGCCGCGAGCACCAGCACGCCGCCGGCCAACAGACCGGTTGCGGCCATGCCCGCTACTACGATCGGAATCCTCATACGGGTCTCCTTGCCGAGGTGCCCTGCCGTCTACAGCGTAGCGCCACCTCTCGACGCGGCGCGCTGCCTCCCTGCCGCTCTGAGATGCGACAGGCCACCGTCCTCCGCGAGCGAGCCTGACGCTCGAGGTCCTACGGCGCCGCGGGCACGATCACGAGCGGGCCCTCCGCGGCGGGCAGCTCTCCCGTGTCGAAGGTGGCGCTGTCGAGGCGGTGCACATCGGGGCAGCGCTCCAGAAAGGCGTCGGCGGTCTCCAGGAAGCCGATTCGCGGGGTGCGGTAGTGCATCGGCACGACCCAGCGCGGCGTCAGGCGCTCGATGATCGCCGCGGCGCCCTCGGCGCCGATCGTGGGGCCGCCGCCGACCGGGAGAATCAGCAAATCGACCTCGCCGATCGCCGCGGCCTGCTCGGGGCGCAACTCGCTCTGGCCGAAGTCGCCGAAGTGGCAGACACGCACGCCGTCGAGCTCGAACACGAAGATCGTATTGGGCCCCCGTTCGGTGCCGGCCGCCTCGTCGTGCTCGGAGGCGATCGCCACCACCTCGCCGATCGGCGACTCCAGCTTGCCCGCCGTGGAGCGCAGGATCGCGGGATCGCCGCCGATCGCCTCCACGCCGTTGTGGTCCATGTGCTCGTGGGTCACCAGCAGCAGCTGCGCCTCCACGCCCTCGATCAACGGATAGTCGAACTGCATCCCGCGCGAGCCCGCGAGCGCCGACATGTCCCCGAACGGATCGATCGCCACCGTCGTTCCGGCCGCGCTGAGACGAAAGGCAGACTGGCCATACCACTCAACCTGCATGCTGCTCCTCCTTGGTAGGTGTGTGGGTGATCTTGATGTCTTGCAGGCTCGGCACGGCTCCATTGGTGTGAGCGCCGCCCAGCAAATCGGCCCCGGCTCCGTCAGCGCTGCCGGGCACGGCGGGCGTGGCGGACGGCGCGTAGTGATACTTGCCGCCCCGCATCATCGATGCGGCGGCGGCGATCAGACAGGCGACGATCGCGAACGCGAACGCCTCGTGCAACCCCGTGCTGAACGGCGCGGAGATCAGCCGCGGAAAGAAGGTGCGCCCGGTGAGCGCGGCATGGTTGGCGGACGAGAGCGCCGCGAGCGCGTGCGAGCCGACGAGGGTTTCGACCGGGTTGTAGCCGAGGAAGGCGGCGAACAGGACGGACACGGGCGGCACGTGCGCGACGGTGGCGGCCGTCGCGGCCGAGATGCCGTGGGCCTTCAGGCCGGTGCTCAACGTGTGGGGCAGGCTGGATGCCAGACCGAGGATCATCAGCGTGAAGAAGATCCCAACCGACAGCACTTGGGCGGAGTTCTGGAAGGTTTGGTTCATGCCGCCTCCCGCCCCTCGGTGTTGGGGCGGCAGGCTGTTCATCACGGCCGCGCGGTTGGGGGAGGCGAACAGCCCCATCGAGATGCCCATCAGCAGCAGCACGGCCGCGAGTTCCGGGAAGGCGAAATCGATCGGCAGCAGGCTCAGCAGCACAAAGGCGAGCGCGGAGCCGAGCATGCCTCCGGTCGCGAACAGCCGCGCCCCCCAACGGTCTGAGAGATACCCCGACGTGGGCCCCGCGATCAGCATGCCGACCGTCAGGGGCAGCATGTAGATGCCGGCGCGCAGCGGCGTGTCGGCGTAGTCGACGCCGTGCAGCGGCAGCCAGATGCCCTGCAGCCAGATGATCAGCATGAACATCAGCCCGCCGCGTGCAACCGCCGACAGGAACGTGGAGAGCGTCCCGAACGTGAACGCGCGGATGCGAAACAGCGGCAGCCTGAACATCGGCTCGGCGACGCGCTGCTCGATCGCCGCAAACGCCGCCAGGCTGGCGAGACCGGCGCCCATCAGCCCGAGCACCTTCGGGCTTGTCCAACCGGTGGGGTGTCCGCCGTAGGGCCGGATGCCGTAGGTGACCGCCACCATGATCAGGATCAGCCCGAGCGCGAACGTTATGTTGCCCCCCCAGTCCACGCGTGCGCGTTTAGGCGTGGAGCGCTCCTGCAGCTTCAGGTAGGCCCACACCGTGCCGAACAGCCCGACGGGCACCGAGATCAGGAAGACCAGCCGCCAGTCGATCGGCGCCAGCAGACCGCCGAGCACCAGCCCGACGAACATCCCGGAGACGCCGACGATGTTGTTGATGCCGAGCGCCATCCCGCGCTGGTTGGCTGGGAACGCGTCGGTGATGATCGCGGCAGAGTTGGCCAGCAGAAACGCGGCGCCGACGCCCTGCACGATGCGGAACACGATCAGGTAGGTGGCACCGGCGCGGCCCGTCAGCCAGTCGACGGTCAGCACCAACGACGCGGCCGTGTAGATGACGAAACCGAGGTTGTACATCTTCACTCGCCCGTACATGTCCCCCAGTCGCCCGAGGCTGACGATCAGCACGCTCGTCACCACGAGGAACCCGAGGATCATCCACAGCAGGTAGAAGCTGTTGGCGGGTACCAGCGGATCGAGTTTGATGCCCCGGAAGATCGCGGGCATCGCGATCAGCGTGATCGACCCATCCAGCGTCGCCAGTAGCACCCCCAGGGTCACGTTCGAGAGGGCGACCCACTTGTAGCGATCGTGCGTATCGGAGGACACGCGCGGCGAGGAGGCGACAGCCATGCCTCCAACCTAGCAACCTTACGATCACGTAAGGATCAGTTTAACGGGGCGCGTGCTGTTGGGTGAGAGGCCTGGCCTGGAGGCCGGCCTCTGGATGGGCGAGATGGCGGGTGCGCGCACGCGCGTATGGCGCCCCGACTCGGAGCGTCCAGGCAGGACCCGTTCAGACCAGCGCGTCCGTCAGGCGGCCGGCGGGCGATACACCGTCACGACCGCGGCGCCGCCCAGCCCGATGTTGTGCTGCAGCGCCGCTTTGGCGCCGTCGACCTGACGACCCTCGGAGAGGCCGCGCAGCTGCCAGGTGAGCTCCGAGCACTGCGCGAGGCCGGTGGCCCCGAGCGGGTGGCCCTTGGAGATCAGCCCGCCGGAGGGGTTGACCACCCAGCGGCCGCCATAGGTGGTCTGCTCGCCCTCGACCAGCTTGTGGCCTTCGCCCTCGCCGCACAGGCCGAGCGCCTCGTAGGTGATCAGCTCGTTGGCGCTGAAGCAGTCGTGCAGCTCGATCACCTGGATGTCTTCGGGGCCGAGCTGGGCTTCCTCGTAGGCCTGCTGGGCGGCCTTGCGGGTCATGTCGGCGCCGACGATCTTGATGCAGTCGGTGGTGTCGTCGAAGGTCGATGACAAATCGGTCACCATCGCCTGCCCGGCGATCTCGATCGCCTGCTCCCACAGGCCGTGCTGCTCGACGAAGCGCTCGCTGGCGACCAGCGCCGCGGCAGCGCCATCCGATGTCGGCGAGCACTGCAGCTTGGTAAGGGGCTCGTGGATCATGCGCGCGTCCTTGATCTCCTGCAACGTGTATTCGTCCTGGAACTGCGCGTAGGGATTGTTGACCGAGTGCTTGTGGTTCTTCCAGCCGATCCACGCGTAGTGGTCGGGCTCGGAGCCGTATTTCTGCATGTGGTCGCGCCCGGCGTTGCCGAACATCTGCGGCGCGAACGGCGATTCCTCGAGCGGACGAAGCTCGATCATGCGGCCCATGTGCTTGTCCAGAGCGGGCGTGCGATCGGTGTACTTCATGCCCAGCGAGCCCTTCTCCATCTTCTCGAAGCCAATCGCCAGGCCGCAGTCGATCAGACCGCCCTTGACCGCCTGGCGCGCCAGCCACAGCGCGCTCGAGCCGGTGGAGCAGTTGTTGTTGACGTTGACCACGGGGATCCCGGTGAGCCCCAGCCCGTACACCGCGCGCTGCCCGTAGGTCGAGTCGCCGTAGCAGTAGCCGGCGAAAGCCTGCTCCACGAGGTCGTAGGCGATGCCCGCGTCGGCGAGCGCCTTCGAGCCGGCCTCGAGCGCCCAATCGGGGTAGTCGCCCTCCTTGGTGCCCGGCTTGTCGAACTTCGTCATCCCCACGCCGATCACGAATGTCCTGTTGCTCATCGCTGGCTGTCTCCCCGAGTCTCGATTGAAAGTTGCATGGGAGAGTAGCCGTTCGCCCTGCCCGCCCGGGTAGTAGCATCGATCGTGTGCACACCTGGATCTGGTTCGTGTTCCTTGCGGTCGTGCTGATCAAGCTCCCGATCGCCGCGCTGATGCTGTGGATCCCCTTCCGCTCCGACGCCGCGCTGGAGTCGCGCGCCGCGGATGAGACCGACTCCTCCGGGGAAGACGAGGGCGGCAGCAAGACGCTTCCGGGTGATTTCCGCCGCCACTGGCGCCCCCGCGGGCCGGTCCACGGCCGCGGCCCCCGACGCGGGCCACACGGCGGCAGCGCGCCGCCCTCCCCCGCGCGGGTGCGAGCCGCGCGGCGGGGCGCCACGCGCGTCCGCGCCCGCCAATAACCACATCGCCCCACCACCCCACGGCCCCCTCGGGGGGCCGTCCATCAAAGAATCTGTTTCCCTCTACCTCTTGCGGTGACGCTTGCGCTGCTGCTTGGCCGCCTTCGCCTGCGCTCTGCGTCTGCGCAGCCGCCCCTCGGGGTTGCGGGTGCCGCCGGTCGCGACGCCCTCGACCACCGGCGCCACCGAGCGCGCGTCGCGCAGGATGTAGAACGCGATCCCGCCCAACACCACGAACAGTGCGACCACCGCCATGATCATCGGGGTGCTCGTCTTCGAGCTCGTTTCCGTGGTGGCGGTCGTTGCGGTGGTAGAGGTCGTCGTCGGCTTGGCGGCGGCGGGTGCGGCGGCGGTTGTCACTTTCACGGCCGGCGCTGTTTTCACTTTCGTGGCCGTCGGGGCGACTTTCACGCCCGTCGCCGGCTTCGCGGCCCCGGTGGCCGCCGTCGTCGTGCCGCCGAACAGGCTCGGCGCCGCGATCGCGCCCGCCGCGGGCATCGCGATCAGTGCCAGCAGGGACAGCGTGAGCGCCGTCGCCGCCAGCCGCCTTGCCGTGACGGACAAACACCACGATGAGCGAGGGGTGGGATTGTGTATGCCAGTTTCGCGCACTGTCTAACGATCGCTATACACCGATTGGATGCTTAATCGCTGCCCGAGCCCCGCCGAGGATAGCGCCCGCGTCCAGCCCGTACAATGCCCAGCCGATGGCTCCCAAACAGCGACAGATCCGGATCGAGCAGCGCGGCGCCGCCGACGCGATCCAGGCGCTCGAGCAGCGCACCGACGAGGAGCTGCAGGCCGAGACGAAGTTCAAGTCGGCCGCGATGGCGATTCTCGGCGCGCGTGCCGCCGAGCGCTTCGACGCCGACCAGGCGCGCTCCTACTTCCAACGCGCGATCGCCGCCGCCCGACCGCAGGAGCGGATGCAGCTGCGGCGCATGGCCGACGCCTCGCTGGCGCTCGCCGAGCGCCGCCCCAGCGATCTGCGCGACGCCGTGCAGCGCCTCGGACAGGAGCCCCCGAGCGGCCGGCAGATGTTCGCGCTGCGCGCGATGGGCCTGCTGCTCCCCCCCGCTTCCGCCGGGATCCTCGCGCGCGTGCGCGGCATCCTCCTGATCCTGCTGCTGGTGATTGCGCTGCTCGCCGTCGGGCTCGGCATCGTCGAGCTCGTCGCGCTGCCCTTCGGTGGGCTCGGCCTCGCGCCCGGCGTACTGCTCGGTCTGTTCGTGGCTGCCGCGGGGGTCGCGATCGCCGCGCTGTTCGGTCGGCGCCGGCGTGCTCGAGCGCTCGCCAACGCCCGCGCCCCAAAGAGCTAAGTCAGCTCTGCGAGAGCGTCGCCCGGCTGATCACCACGGGGCGGATCGGCTGGCCGTCCTGCGGCGGGATCGTCGCGAGTTTGGAGATCGCGTTCACGCCCACCATGCTTCCCACCACCTTCCCCACCAGCGCGTACTGCGGTGGCAGTTCGGTGTCGCTCGCCGTCACGATGAAGAACTGGCTGCCCGACGCGCCCGCCGGGTCGGTCTCCGTCTTCGCCATCGCCACCGTCCCCCGCGTGTACTGGAGGTTGACGGGCGGCTGCTCCACGATCGTGTAGCCGGGCCCGCCCGAGCCGTCGCCGTTGGGGTCGCCCCCTTGGATCACGAAGTTCGTGGCGACCCGGTGGAAGGTCAGGTCGTTGTAGAAGCCGCGCCCGACGAGGTACGCGAACGAGGCCGTCGTCTTCGGCGCGCGTTTCACGTCTAGCTGGATCGCGATCGCCCCGCAGTTGGTCGTGAGCGTCACCACGTAGCGCTTCGCCGGATTCAGCCTGGCGGTCGGCGGGGGCACGTGCTGCGGACCCCTCGGCGCCGGCTCTTTGGCGCGTTGGCAGCCCCCCTTCGTGCCTCCCGTCGCAGACGACGCGCCGTCGACGCTCGCGCTGGCGTTCGACGACGTCACGGTGCGAGTGGTGCTCGTGCCGCACGCCCCAACTCCCACGGCGGTCGCGAGCGCCACCGCGGCCGCGGGCAGGCGACTCACCACGCGCATCATCTCAAGCCGTCCCAGGTCCCCACACGACGCCAGCTTAGATGCGCGCACAGCCGCCCGCGCGCACTCTTCGCGCAATCTTAATCTTCGTCCTGCCAATACGCTTGCGCGATGTCCACTTCCGATCCGCCAGGGGCACCCCGGCCGGCTGCGCCCCCCTTGACCGAGGAGCAGGGCGCTCGGCGCTCGGTCTGCCTGATCGTCAACCCCGCCGCGGGCGGCGGTCGCGCCGGTCGCGCCGCGCCAGGCGTGGTGGACGCCCTGCGCGGGCACGGCCTCCTCGTGCGCCGTGAGGACACTCGCGACCTCGACCACGCGCGCGAGCTCGCGCTGGGCGCCGCACACAAGGGGGAGCTCGCGGTGACGCTCGGCGGCGACGGACTCGCGGGGGCCGCGGCCGATGCGCTGCGCGCCGTGCCCGGCTCGATCCTCGGTGTGCTGCCGGGCGGGCGCGGCAACGACCTTGCGCGCGTGCTCGGCATCGGGCAGAACCCGGTTGCCGCGTGCGCAGTGATCGCCGGCGGCGTCGCGCGCGAGCTCGACCTCGGCCTCGTCGGCGAGCACACCTTCGTGGGGATCGCCAGCTGCGGCTTTGACTCCGACGCCAACCGGATCGCCAACGAGGCGCCTTCGTGGCTCGGCAACCTCGTGTACGCCTACGGCGCGCTGCGCGCGCTGGCCGCGTGGCGCCCGGCGCGCTTCGAGCTCGTGCTCGACGGCGAGCGCCACACCTTCACCGGCTACAGCGTCGGCGCCGCCAACTCGAAGGCCTACGGCGGCGGCATGTACGCGGCGCCCGACGCGCTGCTCGACGATGGCCTGCTCGACGTCCCCTACTGCGAGCAGATCCCCAAGCTGCGCTTCCTCACGAGGATCCTGCCGAAGGTCTTCAAGGGCACGCACGTGCGCGAGCCGTCCGTGCACGTGCTCCGCGGACGCGAGCTTCAGATCGCCGCCGACCGCCCCTTCACGCTGTACGCCGACGGCGACCCGATCGGCGAGCTGCCGCTGCGCGTGAGCGTGCTGCCCGCTGCGGTGCGGGTGCTCGTCCCGGCCGACAGCCCGCTCGGGAGTCCAGGTCGCGCCGGCGGCGCCGGCCCTGAGGATGTCGGCACGGGCACCGCCGGCAGCCCGTCCAGCAGCGGACCGTGAGCGTGCTCCTCGGCACCAAGCTCGCATTCGCCCGCGCGGCCGGTGCGCTCTCACGGCTGCGCGGCGGCGGCGCCACGAGCGTGCCCGGGAAGGTGCTGATGCGTCTGCAGCCGGATGCGATCGGTGTGCTCGGCTCCCGCTTGGCGAGGGGCAGCGTGCTGGTCTCCGCCACCAACGGCAAGACGACGACGGCCGCGATGGCCGCCTCGATCCTCGAGCGCGAGGGCGTGCGGCTCGTGCACAACCGCGCCGGCGCCAACATGGCCGGCGGGAATCGCCTCGACGCTGCTCGCCGCCGCGCACGGCCGCGGTGCGATCGACGGCGAGCTCGGACTGTTCGAGGTCGACGAGCTGTGGCTGGCGCAGCTCGCCGCGCAGCTGCGCCCCCGCGCGCTCCTGCTCGGCAACCTCTTCCGCGACCAGCTCGACCGCTACGGCGAGCTCGAGACGATCGCCGACAGCTGGGCACACACCGTGCGCGATGTGCTCGGTGGCGATGCGCGGCTCGTACTCAATGCCGACGACCCGGTGGTCGCCGACCTCGGCCGCGAGCGCGCTGGTGCCGTGGCCGGTGCGGCCGCGGCCGTTGGGGACGGGATCGGTGGGGACGGGATCGGTGGGCCAGGTCCCGTGTACTTCGGGGTGGACGACGACGCGCTCGCCCTCCCCCACATGGCTCACGCCGCCGACGCCAAGCACTGCCGCAACTGCGGCGCCCCCTACCTCTTCGAGGCTGTCTACCTCGGCCACCTCGGCCACTACCGCTGCCCATCCTGTGGCCAGACGCGGCCGGTGCCGGCGGTGCTCGCCACCGACGTGCGACTCGAAGGCGTGCGGGCCGCGCGTTTCACGCTGCACACACCCGCGGGCGAGGCCGAGATCGCGCTGCCCCTGCCCGGCCTCTACAACGTCTACAACGCGCTCGCCGCCGCCGCGCTGGCCCATGCGCTGGAGGTGCCGCTGGAGGGGATCGTCGCCGGCCTCGAAAGCACCCGGGCCGCATTCGGCCGCGCGGAGAGCGTCACGATTGGCGCGCCCGACCATCCACGCGAGCTGCGCATCCTGCTCGTCAAGAACCCCGCCGGCGCCAACGAGGTGCTGCGTACGCTGGCTCTGGAGCCGGGCGAGCACGACCTGCTCGGGGTGCTCAACGACAACATCGCGGACGGTCGCGACGTCTCGTGGATCTGGGATGCCGACTTCGAGCTGCTCGCCGGGCGCGTGCGGCTCGTCACGTGCAGCGGCACCCGGGCCGCCGAGCTGGCGGTGCGCTTGAAGTACGCGGGCGTCGAGCCCGAGCGCATCCGCGTGCAGCCCGATCTCGCCGCCGCGCTCGCTACCGCCCAGGCCGATGCGCCACCGGGTGGGGCGCCGCTGTACGCGCTGCCCACCTACACCGCGATGCTCTGCCCTGCGCGAGCTGCTGAGCGCCGGCGGCCAGACCCGGAGCGCCCTCACATGAGCACCCTGCGCGTCTGCGCGCTCTACCCCGACCTGATGAACATCTACGCGGACCGCGGCAACCTGCTCGTGCTCGAACGCCGTTGCGCATGGCGCGGGATCAGCTTTCAGCTGACTCCATGCGGGTTGGGCGAACCGTTGGACGGTGAAGCCCACGAACTCTTCTACCTTGGCGGCGGCCAGGATCGCGACCAGCGACTGTGCGCCGAGGATCTGCTCGCAACCAAGCGCGAGGCGCTGCACGCCGCCACGGCGCGCGGGGCGGTCGTGCTTGGTGTCTGCGGCGGCTACCAGCTGCTGGGGCGCTCGTATGAGCTTGGCCCCGGCGAGCAGCTCCCAGGAGTCGAGCTGCTCGACGTGCGCACCGTGCGCGAGAGTGGCCCACGCCTGATCGGCAACGTAGCGATCGAGGTCTCGCTTGGCGGCGGGGAGCGTGTCCTGGCCGGCTTCGAGAACCACGGTGGGCGTACCCACCTCGGCGCTGGCCAGGCTCCGCTCGGGCGCGTCTTGAAGGGTTATGGCAACGACGGCCGCAGCGGCTTCGAGGGCGCGTACAGCGGCAACGTCATCGGCACCTACCTGCACGGTCCACTGTTGCCCAAGAACATCTGGTTCGCCGACTGGCTGATTGCGACAGCGCTCGGGATCGATGTCGCTGAGCTTGCCCCGCTCGACGACACGCTGGAGGACGAGGCCCACCGCGGTGCTCGCGTGGCCGCCGGGATCTGAGTTACGCTGACCGAGGTGTCAACTGGTCGGAGGTAGCTCCTCCTACACCCACGCCCGACCCGCTTCGGCGGGTCGAGTCGTTTAAGCCACCGCGAAGCGAGCAAAGCGCGGGGCCAGCCGCGCCGGGACCAGCGCGCGGACGCGGACGCCCTCGGGCGTGTCGCGACGCGCCAGCTCGCCCGCGACCTCGTGCAGCTCAGCGAGGCTGGAGCCGCTGGCGTAAGGGACGAGCAGGTCGAGCGGGCAGAGCGTGTGGCGCAGCTCGGACTCGATCCGCGCGGCGAGCTCATCGAGTCCCTCGCCGGTGACACCGCTGAGCAGCACCGCCTCGGGGTGGCGCAGGCGCAGCTCCTGCCGCGCCGGCTCGTCGAGCAGGTCGGACTTGTTGAGGACGAGCACGCGCGGCGAGTCGTCGGCGCCGATCTCCTCCAGGACCTCCTCGACCGCGCGGCGCATCGCCTCCATCTCACCCTCCGCGGCGGAGGCGTCGAGCACGTGCAGCAGCAGGTCGGCGCGGATCGTCTCCTCAAGCGTTGCGCCGAAGGCGTCCACCAGCTGGTGGGGCAGCTTGCGGATGAAGCCGACCGTGTCGGTCACCAGGTGGGGGCGGCCGCCGATATGCACCGTGCGCGTGGTGGGGTCGAGCGTGTGGAAGAGGCGGTCGCGCACGCGCCGGTCGAGCTCTGCCTGCTCGGGTGGCGCACCGCGGCCGTAGGCGGAGGTGAGCGCGTTCAGCAGCGTGGACTTGCCGGCGTTGGTGTAGCCCGCCAGCGCGACCGTCGGCAGCGCGGCGCGCTCGCGCTCGGCGCGCATCACCGCGCGGGTGCCGCGCACGTGCTCCAAGCGCCGGCGCAGCGCCGCGATGCGATCGCGCGCGAGGCGGCGGTCGGTCTCGATCTGGCTCTCGCCCGGTCCCCTCGTGCCGATCCCGCCGCCGAGGCGCTCGAGGTGGCTCCACAGGCCGCGCATGCGCGCGAGGTTGTACTCCAGCTGGGCCAGCTCGACCTGCAGCTTGCCCTCGGCGGACGCGGCGTGGGCGGCGAAGATGTCGAGGATCACCGTGGTGCGGTCGACCACGGGCAGTCCCAGCTCGGCCTCGAGGTTGCGCTCCTGGCGCGGCGTGAGCTCGTCGTCGCAGGCGATCACGTTCGCGTCGCACTCCTGCGCGGCCTGCTTGGCCTCGGCCACCTTGCCCGGCCCCAGGTAGGTGTTGGGGTGAGGCTGCTCGCGGCGCTGCACCAGCTCCCCCACCACCGCCACGCCGGCGGCGCCCAGCAGCTCGCCTAGCTCGCGCACGCTGCTGTCGTCAGCGTCGGGCAGGGCAGCGATACAGAGGGCGCGCTGGCGCGCACGGGGCGAGCGGACGGCGGCCGGTCCAGACCCGTTGAGGTGCTCGGGCGGGACTGGACTGGTGGTGACGGCGCTACGGCCGTTGCGGCTGCGATCCATTCACCTCCAGTCTAGAGCCGGCCGAGGAGGTTCAGAACCAGCCGCCGGCGGCTCAGGCCAGTGAGGCCAACCGCTCGACGGCCTCCGCGAGGCGCTCGTCGGGCGTCGTCAGCGAGATCCGAAACCAGCCCTCGCCGCTGGGTCCGTAGGCGCTGCCGGGCGAGATCACCACGGCGGTGCGCTCCAGCACGTGCTCGCAGTAGGCGACCGAGCTCTCGAAGCCCGCGGGGACGGGCGCCCACACGTAGATCGTGCCCTTTGGCGGGGTGACGTGCACGCCGGCCTTGGCGAGCGCATCGCAGACGAGGTCGCGGCGGATGCGGTAGAGCTCGTTCATCGAGGCGACCTCGGCGTCGGCCTCCGGCGAGAGCGCGGCGATCCCCGCGAGCTGCACCGCCTCGAACAGGCCGGAGTCGATGTTGGTCTTCAGCCGCCAGTAGGTCTCGACCGCCTCACTGTTTCCGACCACGACGGCGCAGCGCCAGCCGGTCATGTTGTAGCCCTTGGAGAGCGAGAACACCTCGATCCCGACCTCCTTGGCGCCGGGGGTGGCGAGGAACGAGCCCGGGCGGTGGCCGTCGTAGGCGATCTCCGAGTAGGAGTTGTCGTGCACGACGAGGATCTCGTGCTCGCGGGCGAACGCCACGACGCGCTCGAAGAAGCCCTCTGGCGCGAGCGCGCCGGTGGGGTTGTTGGGGTAGTTGAGGTAGATCAGCTTCGCCCGCTTCAGGTCGGCGGGGGCGATCGCTTCGAGGTCGGGGACGAAGCCGAGCTCGGGCACGAGCGCGAGCGGCACGGGGTCGGCGCCGGCGAGCAGCGGCCCGGCGCTGTAGACGGGGTAGCCGGGGTCGGAGGCGAGCGCGGCATCGCCGGGGTCGAGGAAGGCGAGGTTGAGGTTGAAGATCGCCTCCTTGGCGCCGATCGCGGGGATGATCTCGCTCGCCGGGTCGAGCTCCACGTCGAAGCGCCGCGCGTAGAAGTCGCTCACCGCTTCGCGGAAGTCGCCGCGGCCGCGGTTGGAGGGGTAGCGGTGGGTCTCGGGCTCGGTGACCGCCTCCTGCATCGCCTCGACGATCAGCGCCGGCGTCGGGCGGTCGGGGTCGCCGATGCCGAGGCTGATCACGTCCACCCCCGCAGCCTGCTTGGCGGCGATCTTGCGCTCCAGTTCGGCGAACAGGTACGGCGGGATGCGGCTCAGGCGCTCACTGGGTTTCATGATCTCCCCTCCGTTTTTGGCATTTTCGGGAGGGGGTTTGAAGGCCCGCCCACCCGGGCCCGCCCTCCCCAAGCTGGCTGATGCGGCTCAGGCGCTCACTCGGTCTCATGCAGCTCCTTCAGGAAGTCATCGCTGAGGTGGCCCTCGTGCACGGGCCGTGCCCAGCCTGTCAGATGTACGCGCAGCTCCTCCCCAACCTCGACCTGCAGCTCGCCGCCGTCGAGGGCGACGGTGACGGTACTCGATTCGTGCGCCCCGCCACCCGATTTGTGCCCGGTATGCCCGGCGGCGCCCACCAGCAGACGCGGCGCATCCCCGTCGTGGGCCGGCGGGGAGCGGCGGTGGGCCAGCACGTGGGCGACCGCCGCGCCGGTGGCGCCGGTGCCGGATGAGAGCGTCTCCCCCACCCCGCGCTCGAAGATCCGCGCGCGGACGCGAAACGGTTCGGTCTCGGTGTACCACGAGACGTTGGTGCGGTGCGGAAAGAGCTCGTGGTCTTCGATCGCGGGGCCGATCGCGGTGAGGTCGAGCGCCAGCAGCGCGTCCAGGTCCTCGACGTGGATCGCGCATTGGGGGTTGCCGATCGAGACGTGCTGGAAGCGCCAGCGTCGCCCACCGGCACTCAGTTCGCCGTGGCCGTCGGGCGGGCCGCTCGGGAAGTTCTGCGAGCTCAGCGACGCGGCGCCCATGTCGATGCGGCAGCTGTGGGGGCTGAGGATCGTCGGTGTGATCGCCCCCGCGGCGGTGTGGATCGAGAACACGTCCTCCTCGGTCCAGCCGTGGCGACGCAGGTAGAGCACCGCCTCACGCACGCCGTTGCCCGACAGCTCCGCCTCCGACCCGTCGGGGTTGTAGATCGACAGCCGCGCGACGAACTGGGGGTCGTCGCTGGGGGCGAGCAGCAGCACCCCGTCTGCGCCGACCCCGAAGTGCGGCGCGCAGAGCTTGCGGATGCGCGGCGGGGTGAGCTCGAACGGCAGTTGCGCGCGCTCCATGATCAGATAGTCGTTGCCGAGCGCCTGCCACTTCTCGAACCGCATCGGGCGTATCTCTGCGGAGGCGGTCATACGCTGCCCGAGTTTATGCGCTCACCCGGCTGGAACGGTGCCATCAGGCGGCATCCCGGAGGGCGGAGAGTCCTACATGGAGGAGGTTGCACGAGGAGACGACCTGGACCCTCACCCGACCTCAACCTTCGCCGGCGGGGGGTGCGGCAGCGGCATCGCCGGCCGTGACGGAGTCTGCGATCTCCGCGGCAACGTCCTCCGGCGTGCTGCCGGTCACGTCGATCAGACGCACACCGGCGAGCTTGCGCATCCAGGAGAGCTGGCGGCGCGCGTAGTTGCGGGTGCGGCGCTGCATCGCCTCGATGTCGCCGGCCAACAGCTCCTCGAAGCCAAGCGCCTTGCGCGCGGTGGCCGTGGCGCCGGCGGCGTGTGCTCGCAGCACCTCCTCGCGCACCCCGGCCGCCAGCATCCGATCGACGCGCGCATCGATCCGCGCGTACAGCTCGTCGCGCTCCAGCGTCAGCCCGACGAGCAGCGTGGGACGGCGCACCTCGTCGGTCCACAGCTGCGAGGGCCCCTCGGGCGGCTCTAGCTCGCCGGTTTCAAGCAGCTCCAGCGCGCGCACGATCCGCTGGCGGTCGGCGGGGTCGATCCGCTCGGCCGCCCACGGCGCGCCCCGCGCGAGACGGGCGTGCAGCGTGGCCGATCCCTCCCGTTCGAGCTCAGCGGTGAGACGCTCGCGCAGCCCCTCGGGCGGCGGTGGGCGCAGGTTCAGCTCGGTGAGCGCGGCTCGCAGGTAGAGGCCGGTGCCGCCGACGACGAGCGGCCGCCGGCTCTGCGCGAGCAGCGCGTCGATCTCGGCATGGGCAAGCTCGGCGTACTGGCCGACGCTGAACGATGCGTCAAGCGGTAGGAAGGAGACGAGCCGGTGCTCGAGCGCAGCCCGCTCGGTGGCCGAGGCGACGCCGGTGAGCGTCTCCAGGCCGATGTACACCTGCAGTGCGTCGGCGGAGACCGCCACGGGGTCCTCGCCGACGGCCCGCAGCCGCGCTGCAAGCGCCACTGCGACCGCGGTCTTGCCCACGCCGGTGGGGCCGAATAGCGCGATCACCTGCATTGACGTAGCCTTGCACCACCGGCCCATTCGACGGTCGGCCCCTGTTCGACCGCCCGCCCCACCGCCGCTTCAACCCAACCCCAACCTGCCGGGAGCGACCGCACATGCAGATCCATAACTCCACCGTCCTGCTCACCGGCGCCACCGGCGGCCTCGGCGAAGCGATCGCCCGCGAGCTGGGCGGGCGCGGCGCGAAGCTGGTTTTGACTGGCAGGCGCACGGATGTGCTGGAGGGGCTGGCGGGCGAGCTCGGCGCGCGCGCGCTCGCCTCGGACCTCGCGGACCGCGCCGCGGTCGATCGCCTGCTGGGCGAAGCGGGCGAGGTGGACATCCTCGTCGCCAACGCGGCGCTGCCCGGTGCGGGGCGCCTGGAGGAATTCGAGATGGATGAGGTCGACCGCACGCTGGAGGTGAACCTGCGCGCGCCGATCGCGATGGCGCACGCTCTCGCCCCGGCGATGACGGCGCGCGGGGGTGGCCATCTGCTGTTCGTCTCATCGCTGTCGGGCAAGGCACCGACGGCGATGTCGTCGCTGTACAACGCGACGAAGTTCGGGCTGCGCGGCTTCGCGCTGGGGCTGCGTCCGGAGCTGCGCGAGCGGGGCGTCGGGGTGTCCGTCGTCAACCCGGGCTTCATCCGCGAAGCGGGAATGTTCGCTGCCTCGGGCGTGAAGCTCCCACCCGGTGTCGGCACACGCAGCCCCCAGGATGTGGGGCGCGCGGTGGCGGAGGCGATCGCGCACAACCGTGCGGAGGTGGATGTCGCGCCGCTGACGCTGCGCGTTGGCTCGGCCTTCGCGGGTCTCGCCCCCGGCCTCGCCGCGACCGTCACCCGCAAGACGGGCAACGACAAGCTCGCGCAGGAGGTGGCGGCGGGTCACCGCGCCAGGGGCTGAAAACTCCTTCGATAGGCCTTAGACGCGCGTTGCTGGCCGCTTAGGGACGGGGCGCAGGATGGGTGGCGTAAGAAAGCTCCCCAACCGACCACACAGGAGGTCCCCATGAACAGGGCGAATACGATCAGGGCGGTCATCGTGGTGGGCGCGCTGGCAACGGGAGGCGCGGTCGCCGGCATCGCCGGCGCGGCCGCGGCTCCGAGTGGCTCCACCGGCACGACGGGTGCGACATCGACCCAGTCAACGCCGTCCACGACGACCACTCCGTCCACGACAACCACCCCCTCGACGCCGTCCAAAACAGCCCCGGCGCCGAACTCGACGAGCCCCTCGGGCCACCCGTGCCCGAACATGGGCAAAAGGTCGAGCGGGGGATCGAGCTCGAAATCCGGCTCGGGCAGCGAATCGGGTTCGAGCTACACAGGCCCTCCCCCAGGGCCAATCCCGACCGCTGACTAGCAGCGTTCGGTGGATCGAGGAGCGGCGGGCCGTCGCCAGGCAGGGGGCGGCCCGCCGTGACTCACGCGACCCCACGGCGCCCGCCGCGACCTACCCCGCGGCGCGCGACAGCAGCAGCTCCTCCCCCGCGAGCGTCTGCGAGGTGGCGGAGTCGATCCGCACCCGCGTCAGATCTCCGGGAGCGGAGAGACCGGCGAAGTTGACAACCTTGTTGTGGCGAGTGCGCCCACGCAGGCGCGAGGGATCGTTGCGAGATGGCCCTTCGACGAGCACCTCCAGATCGCGCCCGACGAAGCGCTGGGCGCGCTCGCGAGCGTGGCGCTGGACGGCCTCGAGGAGCCGCTCCATGCGCTGCACCTTGACCGGGTGGGGAACGAGGCCTTCGGTGATGGCGGCAGCCTCGGTGCCGCGCCGCGGTGAGAAGAGGAAGGTGAAGGCGCTGTCGTAGCGGACCTGCTCGACGAGCGAGAGCGTCTGCTCGAAGTCCTCCTCAGTCTCGCCGGGGAAGCCGACGATGATGTCGGTGGTGAGCGAGACGTCGGGGACGTGCTCGCGGATCAGGGCCACACGGTCGAGGTAGCGCTCGCGATCATAGGTGCGGCGCATCGCCTTGAGGATGCGGGTGGAGCCGGACTGCAGCGGTAGATGAATGTGCTCACATACTGTTCGCAGGTTGGCGTGCGATCGGATCACATCTTCGCGCATATCCTTCGGATGGGGCGAGGTGTAGCGGATGCGCTCGATGCCCTCGACGACGTCGAGCGCGTGCAGCAGTTCGGCGAAGCTGGTGCGCGTCGGCCGCAGGTCGCGCCCGTAGGAGTTGACGTTCTGGCCAAGCAGCGTCACCTCGCGCACGCCCTCAGCTGCCATCGCGCGGACCTCCGCGACGAGCTCGTCGAAGGGCCGGCTTACCTCGCGCCCGCGCGTGGATGGGACGATGCAGTAGGAGCAGCGGCAGTTGCAGCCGACGCTGATCTGCACCCACCCCTGGAAGGGCCGCTCGCGGTGGGCGGGCAGGCGCCCGGTGAAGCCCTCAAACTCGAAGAAGCCCTGCGCGGTGAGTGACTCGGAGGTGAGGAACTCCGCGAGGCGGTGTACCTGGCCGGGGCCGAAGGCGACGTCGACGAAGGGGAAGCGCTCGAAGACCTCCTCCTTGACCGACTGCGCCCAGCACCCCCCCACACCGACGATCCGCTCGGGCCGCTCATGCTTCAACCGCTTGGCCTCGCCGAGGTGGGCGGTGAAGCGGGAGTCGGCGGACTCGCGGATCGAGCAGGTGTTGAAGAGGATCAGGTCGGCCTCGGCGCGCGTGGAGGCCTCGCTGTAGCCGAGCGACTCGAGCATCCCCTTCATCCGCTCGGAGTCGTGCTCGTTCATCTGGCAGCCGAACGTGGTGACGTGGTAGCGGGGCATGGAGACAGGGTACCCGCAGGGCGGCCGCCGATCCACTCCAGCGGCCGCCATCGCCCGTCGCGTCCTCTCGTTCTCGCCGGGCCGGGGTTCAGCCCATGCGCTTAGAACAGTTCTTAGGCTGCGACGGGCTCCCGCCGCGGCGTCGGGACCGGTGCCGGCGCGACCTCGGGCGGCCCCTCAGCGCCAACCCCCTTGACGGGGGTCTCGGCGACAGGCTCCAGCGGGATGGCGGGGCCCTCGGGCGAGATGTCGCGCGCGGCGAATATCCGCGCGCGGATCTGCAGCCATCGCCGGGTGCGCGTCGAGATAGGCCTTCGCGGCGCCGCGGCCCTGGCCGAGGCGCTCGGAGCCATAGGAGAAGAAGGAGCCGGACTTGGTCACGATGGAATCCTCGATGCCGAGGTCGATCAGGCAGCCGGAGGAGGAGATGCCTTTGCCGAACTCGATGTCGAACTCGGCCTGGCGGAAGGGGGCGGCGAGCTTGTTCTTGACGACCTTGACGCGCACGCGGTTGCCGACCGCCTCGGTGCCATCCTTGAGCGTCTCGATGCGCCGGATATCCAGGCGCTGGGAGGCGTAGAACTTCAGTGCGCGCCCGCCGGGCTGGGTCTCGGGCGAGCCGAACATGACGCCGACCTTTTCGCGGATCTGGTTGGTCAAAATGCAGAGCGTGGAGGTGCGGTTGAGGTTGCCGGCGATCTTGCGCATCGCCTGGGACATCATCCGCGCCTGCGCGCCGACCGTCTGGTCGCCCATCTGCCCCTCGAGCTCAACGCGCGGAGTGAGCGCGGCGACGGAGTCGATCGCGACGACGTCGATCGCCCCGGAGCGCACGAGCATGTCGGCGACCTCCAGCGCCTGCTCGCCGTAGTCGGGCTGGGAGACCAGCAGCTCGTCGATGTCGACGCCGATCTCCTGGGCGTAAAGCGGGTCCATCGCGTGCTCGGCGTCGATGAAGGCGCACACCCCCCCGAGCCGCTGGGCCTCGGCGAGGACGTGGTAGATCAGCGTGGTCTTGCCGGAGGACTCGGGGCCGAAGACCTCGACGATGCGCCCGCGCGGGACCCCGCCGATCCCGAGCGCGAGATCAAGCGACAGCGCGCCCGTGGGAATCGCGGCGACGCGCACCTGCGCGCCCTCATCGCCCATGCGCATGACGGTGCCCTTGCCGAACTCGCGCTCGATCTGCGTGAGCGCGCCCTTCAGCGCGGCGTCGCGGGCCTTGGCGGCCTTCTCGTTGTCGGTCGGCATCGGAAGCTCCTCCGGGAATCGGGAAAACGGATCGAGCGCAAACGGTAGAGACGGCTCCGGACGGAACACCTGTTCGATTGCGGAAGTCGATCGGGATGGGCTCCGCGGCTGAAGCCGCTGCGCCGGCGGGGCGCCGCATGTGGCGGCGAACCGCGGCGGCAAGAGTCTCTGTGGTGGCCGCCACGACCCTGGCAGGTCGCCCGCGGCGACAGGCGCTACTCCTCGATGCGGGGGGCCGCGAGGGCGTACTTGAACAACCCTTCGTAGACGGCCTCCGTGGGCGTGAGCCAGGAGCGTTGCAGCGTGACCGAGCGCGGGGTGAACGTGAGCGCCGGCGTGGGCGGCAGCCCGCGCTCGCGTGGGGCCTTGGCGGGGCGCATGCGCGCGACGGTCACGTGCGGACGAAAGCGCCGGTGCCGGCTTTCCACGGCCCGGCTGGGGCCGCGGCTGGGAGCGGCGTCCGGCTCCAGGTCGCAGACCGCGGCGAGCGCTCTGTGCAGTGCCTCCAAAGCGCGCTCGGGGGTGTCGTGCAGCTCGACGGCGAGCGCGCGCGGATGGCGCGGGGGCAGCCACAGCGGCGCCCCGAAGGAGAGCTCGCCGACGGGCGGTGACTCCGCGCAGGCGGCGGCGAGGGCCTCGCCGAGCGCCTCGATCTCCCCCACCGGCCGGTTGCCGAGGAAGCAGAGCGTCACGTGCAGGGAGTCGGGCTCGAGCAGCCGCAGCGAGTGGGCGGGCAGCGGACGAGCTTCCCGGCGCCGGCTGGTGGAGCGCAGGACGCCTCGGTAGGCCATCACGGACGGCGTGTGTGTCGCGGCGGAGGCGGTAGGACCCCCATCTCTCACGCTCGCGGCGGCGGTGCGCGCCCACCCGAGCAGCCGCCTGCGCAGCTCGGCGGGCAGGTCGAGCGCAACGAACAGCCTGGCTTCGGCGCCGCGGGTCATGCTAGTGATGATCGCAACCGCGCCAGCAAACCGAAACGCGACGCGCGAGCTCCGCAGACGATACGTGGCGAT
Organism: uncultured Solirubrobacterales bacterium; assembly: GCA_963744135.1. Lineage (GTDB taxonomy): Bacteria > Actinomycetota > Thermoleophilia > Solirubrobacterales > Solirubrobacteraceae > Palsa-744. The sequence continues at coordinate 54,165 of CAVUSE010000005.1, forward strand.
TCGTTCTCGAAAAAGGGCCGGCGGGGGCACCGACTATGTCGGGCCGGCGCCCCCGCTCGGCGGGATCCGAATGCGTGGAGAGGAGGTCACGATCCGGAGTCTCTACGGGTGCCTGGAAAGTCGGTAGGGGCGCCCGTAGGCTTTTGCAAGCGTACAGTGGCCGACTGCCACCCTTGTTGCTGTTGTCCGAACTATTTTCAACCATCCTTGAATCTCTTGAAAAACGTACGCATAGCTGTACCACGCGAGCAAGGACGACACAAGGGGGTGTTTCTGACCTCGTGGAGATCGCGACTGGCTGCGCAAATGAGGCGACGAACGCGACGGTAAGGTGCCGCTGGTGCCTGTGCCGACCGATCCGGCGCACGGAGAGGACCAGCGATCCGGATCTCCGCGTGCGCCAAGAAAGCAGCTCAGCTGCTGGAGCTCGAGGTGAGCAGCCGGCGCACCAGGTGCAGCGCCACGGTGGTAGTGCGCTCGCGTATGTCGGGCCGAGCGCCCGGGAGAGTTACCGCGCGCGCGAGTGCGGCGTCGGTGGTTGCTACGCACAGGTATACCGTGCCCACCGGCTTCTCTGGAGTGCCGCCGTCGGGGCCCGCGATACCCGTCACACCTACGCCCACATCCGATCCGAAGCGCTTGCGGGCTCCTTCGGCCAGGGCGTGCGCCACCTCCGCGGAGACCGCGCCGTGGTCTTCGATCAGCTTGGCGGGGACTCCCACCTGCGCCACCTTCGCCTCGTTCGAGTACGCGACGATGCCCCCACGCACGTACAGCGACGCGCCCGGGGGGTCGGTCAGGCGGGCCGCGAGCAGGCCTCCCGTGCACGACTCGGCGGTTGCGATCGTGCGCGCGGTCGCGCCCTGCTTGCCGACCGGAGCCGGGGGACACGCCTTCAGCTCGCATCCCCGTTCCGACCGGAGCCGGGGGACGCGCCTGCGGCGCGCATCCCCGTTCCGACCGGGCCCGGGAGACACTCGCCTTCAGCTCGCATCCCGTCCGCCGGAGCCGGGGACGCGCCTGCGGCGCGCATCCCCGTTCCGGTCAGCAGGGCTGCCACCTGCTCGTCGATGGTGGTGCCGTCCTCGGAGAAGAGCTGCTCGGCGTGGCGTGCTCGTACTGCGGTCACGAGCGCGTCGTAGATCTCCTGCGCGTCTGGCTCGTAGCGCGTGACGACCTCCACCTCGCCCCGTTTCAGGCAGGTGGTGACCTCCAGACGGTCGAGCGGCAGGCCCTCGCGCTCGACCTGTCTGAGCGTCTCGGCGATCTCCGACTCGGGGATCCCGAACAGGCGCATCGTGCGGCGGCGATACTCGGTGGCGCCTGCCAGCGCGTCGCGCAGCGGGCCCGCCGCTCGGAAATCGTCGCGCACGGCCGCCTCCCACATCGGCTGCAGCTCGCGCGGCGGGCCGGGGAGCACCACCACCGTGGGGCCTGTCTTGCCCTCCGCGGGGGTGACCACCAGACCCGGAGCAGTGCCCACGGGGTCGAGCACCGTCGCGCCCCGCGGGATCGTCGCCTGCTTGCGGGCGCCCTCGCGCATCGCCTCGACGCTGACGTTGCGCCAGCGTGCCCCCAGACGCGCGACGATCGCTTCGATCCGCTCCTGCAGCGGGCCGTCCCACACCAGCTCGCGGGCCTGGAACTCTGCCACCACCTCGGCTGTGAGGTCGTCGGCGGTTGGGCCGAGGCCGCCACTGGTCAGCACGAGGTCGAAGCGCTGCGCCGCCATGAAGCGGAGTGCCGCCAGCAGGTCCTCGCGGCGGTCGCCGACGATCGCGATCTGCGCCAGGTCCACACCCAGCTCCTCCAGGCGGTCGGCCAACCAGGGGCCGTTGCGGTCGGCCACGCGGCCGGTCAGCACCTCGGTGCCGGTGACGACGATCCCCGCGCGCGCGCCCACCGACTCACTCGCTCACTTGCACGTCGGCGCTTCGCTTTCCACCAGTGCGCGCATCCCCGTGCGGGTGATCGCGTAGCCGATCGCGCCGGAGGAGGCCGGCACGGTCACGGGCTTGCCGTTGACGATCAACGTCACGTCGTTGTTGCCGAGTGTCAGTTCGAAGCGGCGCGCGTGATAGACCGGCTCGGGGCTTTCCGGGGTCAGGATCACGCCGGGGATCCGCTTGCGCCCGCCGTCGCCGATCAGGCAGACGTACACTTCCGCGCTCGGTTCGAGTTTCAGCGAGGCCAGCGTCGCCGTCGCGCTCGCCGCGCCGGTCCCGTGCGTCCTGTGGATCCGTTTGAGATGGACGCCGCGCGCGCTCTGCGCCGGGGTGCTCGGCGGAGCCTTGCTCGACGGCGAGCTGCCGCCCGAGAGCAGCGCGTACACCAGCAGCACGATCACGATGCCGACGGCGCCGAGCGCCGCCAGATAGGCGCGCGAGGGGCCCGTGCGCGGTGGCGAGGCCGCACCCGGGCCGCGGCGCATCGCTCCGCCGGTGCGTGTCCGGGCGCGTCGGGGAGCCGACACCGCCGTCTGCTGGATCGGCTCGATTCCGTCGCCGGGGTGCTCGTAGTGGAGCTTGTACTCCTCAACCAGCGCCCGCCCGTCGAGGCCCAGCGCGTTGCCGTAGGTGCGCAGGAAGCTCTTGACGAACGTCGGCCCCGGCAGCAGGTCCCACTCCTCGTTCTCGAGTGCCCGCAGGTACTTGGCGCGGATCTTCGTCTGCGCCTCGATCTCCGACACGTCGATCCGCTCGCGCATCCGCGCCTCGCGCAGCGTTGCTCCGATCTCAGGCATCGGCTGCACCGGAAGGCGGGTAGTCGGGGCCCGCCCTCCCCGGGCCTGCGGTTCCCCCGCTGAGCGTTGCTCCGATCTCGGGCATTTGGTTTGAAGGCTAGTTGACCGCCCGCTCCTCCAGGGCGGCCAGCACGCGCGGCACATCGGCCTCGGCGATCAGAACCTGACGGGGCTTGGAGCCCTCGTAGCCAGAGATCACGCCGCGGCGCTCCAACATGTCGATCATCCGGCCCGCGCGCGTGTAGCCAAGGCGCAGGCGCCGCTGCAGCATCGAGGTCGACGCGGTCTGCATTTCCGCGACCAGCGCGATCGCGTCCTTCAGCAGCGGATCCTCGTCGGGGTCGAAGTCATCCGGGCCCGAACCCTCCCCCTCCTTCTCCGTCGGCTCGACCTCCTCGAGCAGCTCCTCGCGCAGCTCCGGCTCGCCCTGTCTGCGCCAGAAGTCAGTCAGCTTCGCGATCTGTGGCTCGTCGATGTAGGCGCCCTGGATGCGCTGCAGGCGCGAGCTGCCCACCGGGTTGAAGAGCATGTCGCCCTGCCCCAGCAGCGACTCGGCGCCATTCTGGTCGAGAATCACGCGCGAGTCGGTCTGCGAGGAGACCGCGAACGCGATCCGCGAGGGGACGTTCGCCTTGATCATGCCCGTGATCACGTCCACGCGCGGGCTCTGCGTCGCCAGCACGAGGTGGATGCCGACCGCGCGCGCCTTCTGCGCGAGGCGGATGATCGAGTCCTCGACGTCCGCCGGGGCGACCATCATCAGATCCGCGAGCTCGTCGATCACGCAGAGGATGTACGGCAGCGGCGGCTCGCCCCGCGCTTCGCGCGCCTTGTTGAGCTCCGGCAGGCTGCGGGTGCGCGCCAGCGACATCGTCCCATAGCGCTGCTCCATCTCCCGGACGAGGTTCTGCAGCGCGTTGGCCGCCATCCGCGGGCTGGTGATCACGGGAGTGAGCAGGTGCGGGATCGACTCGTAGTGGTTGAGCTCGACCTGCTTGGGGTCCACCAGCACAAGGCGCAGCTCGTGTGGGCTGGCACGCAGCAGCACGCTCGCCAGCATCGCGTTGATCGCGCCCGACTTGCCCGCGCCGGTGGTGCCGGCGACGAGCAGATGCGGCATCTTCGCGAGGTCGGCGCCGATCGCCTTGCCCGCCACATCCTTGCCCAGCCACACAGTCAGCGGCGACCAGTCCTTGGGCGGCTCCTGGAAGACATCACCGAGGCGCACGATCCGCCGGCGCGCATTCGGGACCTCCACCCCCACCGCCTGCTTGCCCGGGATCGGCGCGAGGATGCGAATGTCGGTCGCCGCCAGCGCATAGGCCAGGTCGTCCTTCAACTGCGTCACCTTCGCGACCTTCGTCCCCGGAGCGAGGCGCAGCTCGTAGCGGGTGATGTGCGGGCCGGCGACGGTGCCGATCACCTTCGCCTGCACGCCGAAGTGGCCGAGCGCCTCGACCAGGTTGGCGGCGGTGCGCTCCTGCCCGGCGGTGTCCGGGCGCGACTGCTCGGCGCTGGAGCGCGACAGCACTTTGCTCGCCTCCGGCAGCCGCCACTCGAAGTTGGGGTCGTCGGTGATGTGCTCGCGCAGGCGCCCTTGTGGGGTGAGATCCTCCGGGTTCAACGCCCCCTCGCCGGCGATTCCCTCGCGCGCCTCCTCCTCGGCCTCGGCGGCCGGCGACAGCTCCTCCGGTTCGGGGTCGAGCTCCGGCGGCTCCTCGACCTCGTCGTCGGCCCACGGGTCGACCGACTCAAGCGGCCGGTCGCCATCCAGCGAGGGCGCCTCCACGTGCGTGGCGCGCACCACCAGCTTGCCTGGCTCGGGCTCGGGGGGCAGCAGGGTCTCCAGTGGCGTGCGCTCCTCGACCGCGTCGGCCGCCGCTGCCCGCGACGCATCGCCCGTGAGAGCGCCCGGCGCATCGCCGTCCCTGCCGCGATCGGTCGCAACCCTCGCTTTCAGCATCCGCGTGCTGTCCACCATGCCGCTCCCGGTCGCGCGCAGCACTGCCGCCAGCGAGGCGCCCGTCAGCAGGATCACGCCCACGACCAGCAGGAACACGACGAGGATATCCACGCCGACCTGCTGCACCAGACGGTGCGCCACTTCATAGAGCGCCTGCCCCACAGCACCGCCGTGCGCCTGCAGGTAGTCCGAAGACCAGTGCGAAGCAGGCGTGCCCTGTCCCGAGCTCACGCCCAGCGTCCCCGCCGCGAGCGCCAGCACGATTGCGCCGAAGAGGCAGAGGCTGCCGGTGCGCAGCGGGCGCATCGCCGGCAGCACCGGGCGCATCAGCATCGCCGCGCCGGCGCCGAGGAGCGCAAGCGGCGCCAGCACCTTCGCGCGGCCCACGCTCCAGCCAAGCGCGACCGCGAGCGCGTGGCCCAAGCGTCCGCCGTCGCCGTTGCCGTACAGCACCACGCCCATGAAAACGCCCACCGCGATCAGTGCGAGCGCCAGCACGTCACGCTGGCGCTGGTCGAGCTCCGGCAGCCGTGGCGGCCACCACGGCGGCGGCCAACCCGAGTTGCGCCGCCGCCGGCGGCTGCGAGCTTTGCCAGCCGAACCGGGGATGCGCGAGCGTCTCCCGGCTTCGGCCGATCTCCGATTGGTGGATCCGCGAGCGGCCGGCGCTCGGCGGGTGCCGCGATTGCGTGTGCCTGCCATTCACCCGCAACTTCGACGCCGAGGCGTCAGACCCTGCCTTGCAGCGACCGGCGGCAGGCCGCCGCCCATGCATTTCTCCGCAAAGGCCTTACCATCGCTTTAGTACAGATCGATACACAGGTACCCGTATGAACGACTTCTCCCGCGCACCCAGAGTCCTCGTGGTCGAGGACGACGAGGACATCGCCCAGGCGCTGCAGCGCTCGCTGCGGATGGAGGGCTACGAGGTCCGCATCGCGCTCGACGGCGCCACCGGCCTCGAACAGTCCCACACCTTCGTGCCCGATCTCGTGATCCTCGACCTCGGTCTGCCGAAGGTCGACGGCATCGACGTCGCCCGCGGCCTGCGCGAGCAGGACGACGTGCCGATCCTGATCCTGACCGCGCGCGACGCGCTGGAGTCACGCGTGGAGGGGCTCGACGCCGGCGCCGACGACTACCTCGTCAAGCCGTTCGAGCGCCAGGAGCTGCTCGCGCGGATGCGCGCGCTGCTGCGCCGCCGGCCTCCGCGCGGCTCGGCGCCACTGCGCGTCGGCGACCTCTCGCTCAACGCCGACACCCACGAGGTGCTGCGCGGCGAGCGCGGAATCGAGCTCACCCAGCGGGAGTTCGAACTGCTCGAGTACCTGATGCGCAACGAGCGGATCGTGATCTCCCGTCAGCGACTGCTCGACGAGGTCTGGGGTTATGACCCCTTCTCCCAGACCAACACAATCGAGGTGTTCGTCTCCAACCTGCGCCGCAAGCTCGAGGCCGAAGGCGAGCCGCGCTTGCTGCACACCATCAGGGGAGCCGGTTACGTCCTCAGGGCCTGAGCACCCGCCGACGGTCCCGCCCCGGCGATGAGGCGCGCCGCGGCCAACCTGCTCGCGCGGGTCTCGGCGGCGTTCGACCGCCTGCCGATCCGCACGCGCCTGGCGCTCGCCTCGGCGCTGCTGACGTTCGTGATCCTCTGCGGCTTCGCGCTGGTCGTCGGATCGCTGACGGTGCACCGGATCCGCTCGGACTTCAACAGCGAAGTCACCGCCTCCGCCGACGAGCTGACTGGCCTGCTGCAGATCTCCGTGACGCGCGGGCATCTCGTCGTGACCCCGAACATCGACGAATACGCCGCGCCCGAGCATGCCGTCATCCGGGTGATCCTCTCCACCTCCGGGAGCGTGATCGAAAACACGCCCCACGCCCCCGAACTCGATCGCCTCAACGGGCGTATCGCCGGCCTCGAAGGGGGCGTGAACGTCGCGGGTTACCGCGTCGAATCGCGCGCCAAGGGACCGCTGTCGACCGGTGGCTACGTCGTGATCCAGTACGCCCGCCCAATCTCCGACGTGCAGCCGACGATCGCGCGCGTCGAGCTGCTGCTCGTGCTCGGCACGCTCGCCGGCAGCGGCCTCGCGCTGCTCGCCGGGGCGGCGATCGCCCGCCGCGCGATGCAGCCAATCGCGACGCTCACCTCAACCGCGGCGGAGATCGCGCGCACGCAGGATGCGAGCGCCGCGATCCCTCAGCCCGAGGCTGACGACGAGGTCGCAGAGCTGGCCCGCACGCTGCAGGGGATGTTGCACTCGCTCGACGACGCCCACGCCGAGACCGAGGCGATGCTCGACCGCCAGCGTCGCTTCGTCGCCGACGCCTCACACGAGCTGCGCACGCCGCTGACATCGGTGCTCGCCAACCTCGAGCTGCTGGCCGAATCCCTGCACGGCGACGAGGGTGACGCGGCGCGCTCCGCCCTGCGCTCCTCGCGGCGCATGCGCCGGCTGGTCGCCGACTTGCTGCTGCTCGCGCGCAGCGACGTCGGCCGTGCCGCCCCACGCCAACCGGTCGATCTCGGGCAGGTGGTGCTCGACGCGGCCGCCGAGCTGGGCCCCCTGAGCAGCGAGCACGAGCTCTCGATCGACGCCCGCCCCGCGATCGTCGAGGGCGATCATGACGAGCTCTTCCGGCTGACGCTCAACCTGATCGAGAACGCCTTGCGCCACACTCCGCCCGGCACCGCGATCCGCGCCTCGACCGGACTCGAGGGCACGGACGCCGTGCTCACCGTGCAGGACAATGGACCCGGCGTACCCCCCGAGCTGGCACCCACGCTGTTCGAGCGCTTCGTGCGCGGCGCCGGTGACCGCGGCGGCTCGTTCGGCCTCGGTCTTGCGATCGTGCGCGCCGTCGCCCAATCGCACGGCGGCACCGTCGCGCTGGAGAACGTCACGCCCCACGGCGCACGCTTCGTCGTGCGGCTGCCGCTCACTCCAGCGCGCGAGGCGCCCCGGCGCCAGTCGCATACGCCCGCGCTGACGAACCCCGCTTAGACCTCCACGACGACCGGCAGGACCATCGGCCGGCGCTTGAGGCGGTCGTAGACCAGCTGAGCCAGGTCATCGTGCAGCGTCTGCTGGATCAGGTCCACCTCGCGGATCTCCTCCTTGGCGGCGCGGTCAAGCGACTCCTCGACCGTGAGGCGGATCTCCTCCACGAGCCGGCCGGCCTCGTCGAGGAAGGGCACGCCGCGGAAGATCACCTCCGGGTCGGCTACCGAGTGGCCGTCCTGCTCGGCGATCGTCGCCACGACGATGAAGATCCCGTCGGCGGAGAGCATCCGCCGGTCGCGCAGCGCCACGTCGGCCATGTCGCCGATCTCCACGCCATCGACGAAGATCATCCCCGACTGCTCGTGCTCGCCGAAGCGCGCGCCGCGCTCGTCGATGTCCAGCGGCCGCCCGTTCTCGCCCTGGAAGATGTCCTCCGGTGCGACACCCACCGCCTCGGCCAGCTGGGCGTGCAGGCGCAGCCGCTTGAAGTCGCCGTGGAAGGGCATCACGTAGCGCGGCTGCACGAGGTTGAGCATCAGCTTGACCTCCTCGGCGTAGCCGTGGCCGGAGGCGTGTACCGGCGCGTCGGCGGGGGTCACCACCTGGCAGCCAATGTGGTAAAGACGGTCGATCGTCTCGTTCACCGCGCGCTCGTTGCCGGGCACCGGGGTGGCCGAGAAGATGACCGTGTCGCCGCCGCGCAGCTGCACCTGCGGGTGGTCGCGGTAGGCCATCCGCCGCAGCGCCGAGAGCGGCTCGCCCTGGGAGCCGGTCGAGATGATCACGATCCGCTCGTCGGGGAAGTCTTCGATCTCGCGCACCCCCACCAGCATCCCGTCCGGCACCTCGATGTGGCCGAGCGTGCGCCCGATGCCAACGTTCTTGCGCATCGAGCGCCCCACCAGCGCGACCTTGCGCCCCAGCGCCTCGGCCGCGTCCACGACCTGCTGCACGCGGTGGATGTTCGAGGCGAAGCTCGTCACCACGATCCGCCCCTCGCAGCGCGCGAAGGCCTCCTCGAGGTGAGGCCCCACGCCGGACTCCGAGGGCGAGAAGCCCTCGCGATCGACGTTGGTGGAGTCCCCGCACAGCAGCAGCACGCCCTCGCGCCCCAGCTCCGCCAGGCGCGAGACGTCTGCCGGTGGGCCGTCGACGGGGGTCTGGTCGAACTTGTAGTCGCCGGTGATCAGCACCGTCCCCAGCTCCGTGCCGAGCGCCACGGCGCTGGAGTCGGGGATCGAGTGGGTCATGTGCACCATCTCCATCGAGAACGGGCCCAGCTCGAGCACCTCGCCCGGCGCGACGTCATTCAGCTCGACATCGCGCAGCTTGTGCTCCTCCAGCTTCGAGCGCGCCATCGCCATCGTCAACGGCCCTCCGTACACCGGCGGCAGCTCGCCGCCGTTCTGATGGCCGAGCTCACGCAGTACCCACGGCAGCGCGCCGAGGTGGTCCTCGTGGCCGTGCGTCACGACGATCGCCTCGATCTCGCTCGCGCGCTCGCGCAAGTAGGAGAAGTCGGGCAGCACCAGGTCGATTCCCACCATCTCGGGGGTCGGGAAGCGCAGGCCGACGTCGATCACGACGATCCGCCCGTCGTGCTCGACGACGGTCATGTTCTTGCCGATCTCGCCCAGGCCGCCGAGCGGCAGGACTCGCAGACCGGCGCTCACGCGTGCTGCTGCGTGCGCGCAGCCTCGCCTGTTGGGGACTGCGTGGATGCAGCCGGGTGGAGCAGCCCGTGGCGCACCAGCATCTCCCGCACCTCCGCCAGCTCCTCGGGGGTGGCCTCCACCATCGGCAGACGCACGCCGCCGACCCCGTGGCCGAGCAGGTTCAGCGCCGCCTTCGTGCAGGTCGGGCTGGAGGTGAGGAACAGCGTCCTGTAGACATCCTGCAGCGAGGCGTCGATCTCGGCCCGGTGCTCGGGCTCGTCGACCATCCGGCGCATCTGATCGCCGACTACGTGGCTGGCCACGCAGACGCCACCCGCCCCGCCGATGTCGAGCGTGCGCGCGAGCGAGCTGTCGTCCCCGGAGTACAACTGGAGGCCGTCGATCTGCGCCAGCTCCTCGGCATTCGCCTGCTTGACGGCCTCGATGTGCTCGATCTGCGCCAGCTCGGCGAGCAGTTCGAGGCCGATGTTGGTGCCGGTGCGAGAGGGGACGTTGTAGAGCATGATCGGCAGGTCGGTGGCGGCGGCGACGGCCTCGTAGTGACGCTTGAGGCCCAGCGGGCTGGGACGGTTGTAGTAGGGCGTCACCGAGATGATCGCATCGGGGCCCAGTGCGCTGGCGCGTTCGGTTAGGAGCACCGCGTGGCGCGTGTCGTTGGTGCCGGCGCCGGCGACGACGGTCTTGCCCGCCGGGCGCTCGGCGATCGCCAGCTCGATCAGCGCAAGTTGCTCCTCGTCGGTGAGGGTGGCGGCCTCACCGGTGGTCGCGGCCACCACGAAGCCGTCCGAGCCATGCGCGGCGAGGTGGTGCATCAGCGCCACGAACGCCTCCTCGTCGACGCGCAGCTGCGCGTCGAACGGCGTCACGATCGCGGTCAGAATCGTTCCCAGGTTCGCCATCGTGGCCATTATCCCACGTCGTCTCGATCTCCGACCGAAGCCGGAGGACACTCGCCTGCGGCCGAAGCCGGGGGACACGCGCCTGCGGCGCGCATCCCCGTTTCGGCCAGCGTCCCCGTTTCGGCCGAAGCCGGGGGACACTCGCCTCCGGCGCGCATCCCCGTTTCGGCCAGCAGACTCTCCAGTCCCACGGTGAGCGGCTGCGTGAGCGCCGCGATGCGGCGGACAGCGAGCAGCACCCCGGGCATGAACGACTCGCGGTCGATCGAGTCGTGGCGGATTGTCAACGTCTGACCGAGGTCGCCGAGGATCACCTCCTGGTGGGCCACCAGCCCGGGCAGGCGCACGGAGTGGATCGGCGGCGGCGGTCCGCCACTCGCGGTGGCCATCAGCCGCGCCGTGAGCGCCGCCGTGCCGCTGGGCGCGTCGAGCTTGCGGTCGTGGTGGAGCTCGACGATCTCCGCCTTCGCCATGTGGCGCGCCGCCTCGGCGGCGAAGCGCATCATCAGCACCGCGCCGATTGCGAAGTTGGGGGCGACCAGCACATTGGCCGGCAAACGCGCGCCGCCACTCACCCCCGCGCCAGTCTCCCGCTCGGCCACACACGCCCGCTTCAGCTCGCCCAGGTCGAAGCCAGTGGTGCCGACCACGGCGTGCACGCCCGCCCGCACGCACGCCACCGCGTTCTCCAAGGCCGTCTCGGGGCGGGTGAAGTCGACGACCACGTCGGGCGGGTGGGCGCCCGTCAAGACCTCGGCGAGCGCAGTGCCGAGCAGCGGATCGGCACGGCCACTCAGCTGCATGTCATCCGCGCCCTCCACCGCCGCGCAGACAGCGAGGCCCATGCGACCGGCTGCGCCGGCAACCGCCACACGGATCACACCGCCACCTCGTCCGCACGCTCCCCTGGCCGGTCAACGACATCGAGCCCGGCGACTCTGCTCATCACGCTGCGACCGCCTCCAGCGGCGCCAAGGCCGCGCGCAGCGCCTGCTCATCCGGGCCGATCGCGGCGACCGACAGCTCGGGGCCGCGGAACAGCTCGGCGGCGAGCTCGCGCAGATCGTCCATCGTGACGGCGTCGATCCGCGCGATCACCTCCTCCACCGAGAGGATCGGCAGGTCGCACAGCACCGAGCTGCCGAGGCGGTTCATGCGCGCTGCGGTGGACTCCATCGCGAGCACCATGCGACCCTTGGCGTTCTCGCGCGAGCGCTCGAGCTCCTGCGCGTCGGCCGGTTCGCGCACGAAGCGCTCGAGCTCGGTCGCGAGCACCGCCACCGCCTCCTGCAGGTTCTCCGGGCGCGTGCCGACGTACAGGCCCACCTCGCCGGTGTGGGCATAGAGGTTGGAGAAGGAGAAGACCGAGTAGGCCAGGCCCCGGCGCTCGCGGACCTCCTGGAACAGGCGCGAGGAGGCGCCGCCGCCGAGGATATTGTCGAGCACGCGCAGCGCGAAGCGCCGCTCGTCCTCGCGCGCCATCCCGCGGCCGCCGAGGCAGAGGTGGTACTGCTCGGTGTCCTTGCGCAGGAAGCGCACCCGCCGTTCAAACGGTGGCTCGCCCAGGTCGCCCTGTCCACCGACTCCGCTCGCTGGGCCCATCCCACGTCCCGCGCCATCTTCGGCATCCCCCCCGCCCTGTCCACCAGCGGCTCATCCACCCCCGGCGAGGCGACGCCACGCCCCGCTTCCGCCGCCAGCGCCATCTCCACGAGCGCGTCGTGCTCGACCGAGCCGGCGGCGGCGATCACCACTTCCGCCGGGGTGTAATGGCGGGCGTGGAAGGCGCGCAACTGCTCGCGCGTCACGGCGCCAACCACCTCGGCGCGCCCGATCACCGCGCGCCCGAGCGGATGCCCGCCGAAGACCGCCTCGCCAAGCGCGTCGAAAACTCGATCCTGGGGGTCGTCCTCGTACATCGCGATCTCTTCGAGCACGACCTCGCGCTCGGCCTCCAGCTCCCCCATCAACGGGCGCCACACCATGTCGGCGATCACATCGAAGGCACGCTCCAGGTGGCGGTCGAGCACGCGCGAGTAGACGGAGGTCGCCTCCTTGTCGGTGCCGGCGTTGAGCTCGGCGCCCATCGCGTCGAAGATCTGGTCGATCTCCTCCGAGCCATAACGCTGGGAGCCACGGAACAGCATGTGCTCAAGCAGGTGCGAGATCCCCGCCTCCGCGTCGTGCTCGTGCGCCGAGCCGGCGCCAATCCAGAAGCCGAGCGCGACTGAGCGCACCGCGGGCAGCCGCTCGCTCACCACCCGGACGCCGGAGTCCAGGGTGGTGATGCGATGGCCGACGTCACTCATGGGCTCAGCTCCGACCTCACTCATGGGCTCGGCTGAGACGGCATTCGGCATCGCCGTTGACCACGGCGGGTCTGGGGCCCGGAGCCCTGCCCATCCAGTCGCACCGTGCGGTCGCAACCGGCCGAGCCCCCGCCCGCAGCGCACTCAGGCTCAGAACCGATCGCGATCGCGCCCGGAGCCGTGACGGGGACGGCCGGAGCCGCGCGGGGCCGAATCGCTGCGGCCACGGTCGCGCTCGCCGCCGCGGCCATCCTCACGGCCGTTGCGCGAGGGGCCCGATGAACGACCGGGTGGGCGGGATCCAGATCCTCCCCCGGCTCCCACCGCAGCGAGCTCCTCGACCGACTTGCCCGCGATCTCCGGGTCGTCGGCGAGGCGTAGGCCGATGCGCCCGCGCTCGCGGTCGACCTCGACCACGCGCACGTTGATCTCATCGCCTTTGTTGAGCACGTCCTCGACACTCGAGATGCGCTCGCCCGGGGAGACGTTGGAGATGTGCAGCAGGCCGTCGGTGCCCTTCGCCAGCTCCACGAATGCGCCGAAGGTGGTCGTCTTGACGACCTTGCCGAGGAACTCGTCGCCAACCTCGACCTCCTTCATCATCGTCCGGATCCGCTCCAGCAGTTCGTCGGCGAGCTCGCCGTTGGCCGAGTAGATCAGCACCTGGCCCTCGTCGTTGACGTCGATCTGCGATTCGTACTCCTCCGAGAGGCCGCGAATCGTTTCCCCGCCCTTGCCGATCAGCAGGCCGATCTGGGAGGGGTCGATCTGGATCGTCTGGATCCGCGGGGCGAACTGCGAGAGCTGCTCGCGCGGGGTCCCGATGACGTCGGCCATCTTGCCGAGGATGAACGTGCGCGCCTCTTTGGCCTGCGCGAGTGCGTCGCGCAGGATCTCGAACGTGACGCCCGTGATCTTGATGTCCATCTGCAGCGCGGTGATGCCGCGCTCGGTGCCGGCGACCTTGAAGTCCATGTCGCCGAGGTGGTCCTCGACGCCGGCGATGTCGGTCAGCACGATGTAGTCATCGCCCTCTTTGATCAGGCCCATGGCGATTCCCGCGACGGGGCGCTTGATCGGCACCCCGGCGTCCATCAGCGACAGCGAGGAGCCGCACACCGAGGCCATCGAGGAGGAGCCGTTGGACTCGAGGATGTCCGAGACCACGCGGATCGAGTAGGGGAACTCCTCGATCGAGGGCACCATCGGTGCGAGCGCGCGCTCGGCGAGCGCGCCGTGACCGATGTCGCGGCGCTTGACGCCGCCCATACGGCCCGCCTCCCCAACCGAGAACGGCGGGAAGTTGTAGTGGTGCCAGTAGTACTTTTTGGATTCGAGGCCGAGCGTGTCGATGCGCATCTCCTCCTTGAGAGTGCCCATCGCCACGACGCTCAGCGCCTGCGTCTGCCCGCGCGTGAACAGCGCCGAGCCGTGCGTGCGGGGCGTGACACCGACTTCTATCGAGATGTCGCGGATCTCGTTCTCCGAGCGCCCGTCAGGGCGCTTCTTGTGCACGGCGATGCGCTCGCGGATGATCGCCTTCTCGAGCTTGTCGAACGCGAGCTGAACAGCCGCGCGGCGCTCCCTGGCGCTGGCGAGCTCCTCCTCGGAGGCACCCTCGGGCGCGGCCGGGGCGTACTGCGCGAGGATCTCCCCCTCGACGGCCTTGGTTGCGTCCTGGCGCTCGAGCTTGTCCTCGACCTGCGTGGCCGCGTCCAGCGCGCTCCCGTGGGAGCCGCGGATCTGCTCCAGCAGCGCTTGGTCGACGCCGATCGTCGCGAAGACTTTCTTCTCCTTGCCGACTTTCGCAGCGAGGTCGCGCTGGAGTGCGCACAGCTTCTTGATCTCGGCGTGGGCGATGTCCAGCGCGTCGAGGATCTCGGCCTCGGGGATCTCGTTGGCGCCCGCCTCGACCATCAGGATCGCCTCCTCGGTGCCTGCGACGATCAGGTCGAGGTCGGAGCTGTTCTCGGCGTCTGCCTGCAAGTCCTCCTCGGAGGGGTTGACGACGAAGTTGCCGTCGATCTTGCCGATGCGCACCGCACCGACGGGCGTCGGCAGCGGGATGTCGGAGATCATCAGCGCCGCGGAGGCGCCATTCATCGCAAGGATGTCATAGGGGTGCACGTGGTCGATCGAAAGCGGGATCGCGACCAGCTGCGTGTCATAGCGCCAGTCCTTGGGGAACAGCGGACGGATCGGGCGGTCGATCATGCGCGCGGTCAGCGTGCCCTTCTCGCCGGGGCGCCCCTCGCGCTTGAAGAACGAGCCGGGAATTTTCCCGGCGGCGTACATCCGCTCCTCGACGTCCACCGTCAGCGGGAGGAAGTCGACATCGCGCAGTGAGCCGGCGACGGCGGTCGCGAGCACCATCGTGTCGCCCTGACGGACGACCACTGCGCCGGAGGCCTGCTTGGCCATCTTGCCGGTCTCAAACGAGATCTCGCTACCAGCGATCTCCACGGAGACCCGTGTAACGGCTACATCACTACTCATATTTTACTGCCTTCCTGTTCCGCCCGACCCAGCCCTGCGGGCTGTGTGCCCTCGGCGGAGCTGTCTCTTTTGTCTTATTCCGAACGCTGTGCAGCTTAGCGGATGTCTTGGGGAGGGCCACATGTGGCCCTCCCGGAACGGCCGCATGCGGCCGTTCCCCGGACGGTGCATGCACCGTCCGGCCGGTGGGCGCATGCGCCCACCGGAACAGCTCAATAGGTCACACCGACCCGGCCATCCGGGCGCATGTGCCCACCGGAACAGCGACCCTCAGATGTTCTTGAGGCCGCCGAGGATCATGTGAACGCCGGGAAGGTCGGCGGGCGAGGGTGCCTGGTAGCTCCAGCGCACGACCCCGTCGGGGCCGACTATGACGAGTGCACGCTGCGGGAAGCCGCCGTCGTGCAGCACGCCGAAGGCGGTGCAGGCCGCTCCCTTGGGCTCGAAGTCCGACAGCTGCGGGATGCTGACGCCGAGCTTTTCGCGGAAGGCTTTCTGTGCCCACGTGCTGTCGCAGGAGACGCCATAGATCGCCGCGCCGTCGGCCGTGATCTCGCCGAGCTGCTTCTCGTAGAGCTGCAGCTGATCGGTGCATACAGGGCTGAACGCAAACGGGTAGAACACCAGCACCGTGGTTTTGCCGCACAGGCTCTTCTCGGTGAAGGGCTCACCGCCTTCGGTGGCGAGACTGAAGCTCGGAACCTCGGTGCCGGGGTCGAGGGCGCTCATCCGCTGAGCTACTTGCGCAGGCCCAGCTCTTTGATCAGCGCGCGGTAGCCCTCGAGGTCGGTGCGCTGCAGGTAGTCGAGGAAGCGCCGGCGGCGCCCCACCAGCATCAGCAGGCCACGGCGCGAGTGGTGGTCTTTCTTCTGCGCGCGCAGATGCTCGGTGAGGTGGTTGATGCGCTCTGTCAGGAGCGCCACCTGCACCCTGGTGTTCCCGGTGTCGCGCTCGCTGGCGCCAAACTTGGCGGCGATCTCGCGCTTTCTCTCGGTGGTCAACGTCATCGGCGGGGGCACACGGTAGCAAAGTAGGCTCGGCGTGCCGGATGTCGCCCGCCGCGTCCGGGCGTGCAAAGCGTTCGGCGTCGCGCCGTCAGGTGTGCCGAACGCTTCGAAAGCGCTGCTCAGAGCCCGGCGAGCACCTTCCGCGTCTGCTCGACGTCGCGGTGCATCTGCTTGATCAGCTCCTCCACGGTGGCAAAGCGCCGCTCGCCGCGCAGACGGCGCATGAAGTCGAGGCGCAGCTCGCTGCCGTACAGGTCGCCGTCGAAGTCGAGCAGGTACGCCTCGATCAGCTCACCGCGGCCGGTGGTGAAGGTCGGGCGCACCCCCACATTGACGGCAGCCTGCCGAAGCCAGGGGACACTCGCCTCCGGCGAGCATCCCCGTTTCGGCCAGCCTCTGGCGAGGCAGGCGTAGATGCCGTGGCCGGGACATACGAGCGCCTCGTCGGGGATCAGGTTGGCGGTTGGGAAGTCAAGCGTTCGCCCCCGTTCGTCGCCGCGCACCACCTCGCCACGCAACTGGAAGGGGGCGCCGAGAAAGCGCGTCGCCTGATCCACCTCGCCCGCCAGCACGAGGCCGCGGATGTGGCTGGAGGAGACGATCTCCCCGTCCACCTCCAGCAGCGGGTGCACCGTCGTCTGGAAGCGCCCATCGGCTTCCAGCAGTTGCGTGTCGCCTTGCGCGCGGTGGCCGAAGCGGAAGTTCTCGCCGACCGACACCCGCACCGCCCCAAGCGCCTCGACGAGCACCTCGTCGATGAACTCCTGCGCGCTGCGCGCGGCGAAGGCGACGTCGAAGGGGATCACGATCAGCTCCTGCACGCCGAGCGCGGCGATCAGCTCGGCCTTCACGGCGAGCGGGGTGAGCAGCTTCGGCGCGTGCTGGGGCGCCACCACCGAGACCGGGTGGGGGTCGAACGTGAGCACGCTGTCGGAGCCGCGGATCACCTCGCGGTGGCCGAGGTGCACGCCGTCGAAGGTGCCGACCGCCACCTGGCGCTCGCGGCGCTTGACGTCGGGGAGGCTGGTGATCTGCACGCCCGAAGACTATTGGAGGCGGCGCGGTGGGCCGGGGATGGCGGGGTTGTGTATCTACTTTTCAGACACCAACCCTTCATTTTGTGAAGCAGTAGGGACCTTTTGGCAGAGGTCGGGTTTGGGGGAGAGAGGCGGGGGTGACATCTCCACAGGCTTCCCGCTCGGTCATCAGAGCATGGCCAGCGCCTGCTCGATCGCAAGTGGCTCGGGAGGCTGCCATTCCTCACCTCGCCGCGGCGGGGGCACCGCATCCTCCACCTTGAACGGCCCGATCGCGGTGCGCCGCAACTCCACGCAGTAGGCATCGTGCAGATCCGCGATCAGCGAGCGCACGTACGTGCCCGATGAGCACTCGATCAGGAAGGCCGCGCGATCGTCCTCGCGCCACAGTTGCTCGAAGCGGTGGACGGTGACGATGCGCTCGGGCATCTCGAACTGCTCTCCGCGCCGCGCGCGCTTGTAGGCACGCTCGCCTTTGATCTTCACCGCCGAGTGGATCGGCGGCCGCTGGCGCACCTCGCCGGTGGGAAGCTCCGGGGGGTCGGGTGGCAGCCGTCCGGTGTGCATGATCTCCCCCTCTGGGTCTCCGGTGCTCGATGTCGCGCCGAGCCGCGCGACCGTCTCGTAACGCTTGGGCAGCCCCATCAGCTGCTGCTGGATGCGTGTCGCACGCCCGACCAATACCAGCAGCAGGCCGGTCGCGAACGGGTCGAGCGTCCCCGCGTGGCCGGTCTTCACGCCCCCCAGCGCACGGCGCACCGCCGCGACCACGTCGTGCGAGGTGATCCCTACCGGCTTGTCGATCAAGAGGACGCCATTGGCCTGGGGGATGGCAGGCGCAGGGCGGTCGGGACCGATCTCTTGGGGTGGTCGGGAGGGCGGCCTGCCCCCCTCCCGCTGAGGGCCTCCTCCCGGTTTGGAGGGGGATTTCAAGCCGGCGTCGGCGCGACCGATCGTCCGGGATCGGCTAGCAGCTGGGCGGCGATCTCGCGGCGCAGGAACTCGATCAGCTCCTCCGGCTCGAGCGTGGTGGAGAAGCCGGCGGCGCGGCGGTGGCCCCCGCCCCCCTGGGCGCGCGCAATCGCCGAGACGTCCACATCGTCGTCGACGGCGCGCAGCGACACCTTGCGATCGCCGCGGCGCTCGGGCGCGGTCAGCTCGCGCACGAGCGCAGCGACCTTCGTGCCCCGCACGGCGCGCAGGTGATCGACGATCCCCTCTGAATAGCTCTCCTCGGCCTCCACGCGACGGAAGTCCTCGGCGCTCAGCACCGCAATCGCCAGCTCGCCCGAGTCGAAGCGCCGCGCCTGCCCGAGCCCGAGCGCGAGCAGCGCCAGCTTCGGGTAGGGCATCTCCTCGTACAGCCGGCGGTAGATCGCCTGCACGTCGACGCCCGCCTCGATCAGCTCGGCCGCCATCAGGTGCGCGCGCGGCCCCGTGTTCTCGTACATGAAGCGCCCGGTGTCGGTCACCAGCCCGACGTACAGCGCCTGCGCGACCGCCGGCACTGGGTTGACGTCCAGCCCGTGCATCAGATCCCAGATGATCTCCGCGGTGCACGAGGCATCGGCCACCACGTGGTCGATCGTGCCGAAGCGGGTGTTGTCGTGGTGGTGGTCGATGTTCAGCAGGTGCGCCCCCTCGCGTAGCGCATCGGCCGAGTTGCGGTCGATGTTGCCGCAGTCCAGCAGCACCACCGTGCGCTGCGCGATGTCGGCGGGCGGGGATTGGATCGCGTCCGCGAGGTCGAAGAAGCGGTATTCCAGGGGCAGCGGCAGCTCTCCGGGGGGAATGAACATCAGCGAGTCCTTGCCGAGCGCCGTTAGCAGCCCCTGCATTCCCAGCAGCGAGCCGATCGCGTCGCCGTCCATGTTTTCGTGGGTGGCGAGCACAAAGCTTGAGTCCTCGCGGATGCGCTGGAGCACCAGCTCGCGCGTCTCGGCCGAGCCGGTTGCCGGCGTCGTACCGTTCTCACTCATCGGCACCTGCCCCCGGCTCGGACGGCGAAGCAGAGCGAGCATCTGCCCCCGGCTCGGACGAAGCAGAGCGAGCATCTGCCCCCGGCTCGGGTGAAGCAGAGCGAGTGTCTGCCCAATCGGTCCCCGTTTCGTCCAGCGTCGCCGTTTCGTCCAACAGCTTCTCCATGCGCATCGCGCGGTCGGTTGTGCCGTCGTAGATGAAGTCGAGCGTCGGCGTGCGCTTCAGCCGCAGCTCCGAGGCGACGCGCCGCTGCATGTAGCCGTGCGCGCTGCGCAGGCCCGCCAGCGTCGCCTCGCGGGCGGGCTCGTCGCCGAGCACGCTCACGTACACGCGGGCATGGCTGAGATCAGCGCTGGTCCTCACATCGGTCACGGTCACGAATCCCACTCGTGGGTCCTTCAACTCGCCTGCCACCACCTCTCCGATCACCTGCCTGATCGCCTCATCGACGCGGCGCATGCGGCCACTGGTCATCCTACTCTCCGAGCCCGTCGGGATTGCAAGCTGCGTTTAGGAGAGCTCTCGCTCGACCTGGCGCGTCTCATACGTCTCGAGCACATCGCCCTCGCGCAAGTCCTGAAAGTTGGTGAGCACGATCCCGCACTCGAAGCCGGCCGCGACCTCGCGGGTATCCTCGTTGAAGCGCCGCAGGCTGGCGATCGTGGTGTCCTGGATCACCGTGCCCTCGCGCACGACCCGCACCTGCGCGCCGCGCGTGACCTTCCCCTCGGTGACGTGCGAGCCGGCGATCGTACCGATGCGCGAGGCGCGGAACAGCTGGCGCACCTCCGCCTGGCCGAGCACTGTCTCGACCTCCTCGGGCTCCAACAGCCCCTGCATCGCGGCGCGCAGCTCCTCGATCGCGCGGTAGATCACCGCGTAGGAGCGGATCTCGACGCCCTCGCGCTCGGCGATCTGACGGGCATCGCCAACGGGGCGCACGTTGAAGGCCAGTACCAGCCCTTCGGAGGCGGCCGCGAGCATCACATCGGACTCGTTGATGCCGCCGACGCCGCGGTGGATGATGTTGACCTTCACCTCCTCCTGCGGGAGCTTGGCGATCTCGTCCTCGATCGCCTCGAGCGACCCGGCGACGTCGGCCTTGATCACGAGACCAAGCTCCTTCACGGCACCCTCGCGGGCGAGCTTGAAGACGTCCTCGAGCGAGACTTTGCGCCCGGAGCGTCGCGCCAGCGCCTCGGTCTTCAGACGGTTGGCGCGGACGCCCGCCAGCTGACGTGCGCGCCGCTCGTTCTCAACCACCCTGACTGGCTCGCCGGCCTCGGGGACACCGTCGAAGCCGAGCACCTCAACCGGCTCGCCCGGCTCGGCGCGCTTGGTGCGCGCCCCGGTGAAGTCGTGCATCGCGCGCACTCGCCCGAAGTGGGCGCCCGCTACCAGGGCGTCGCCGACGTGCATCGTGCCACGCTGGATCAGGATGCTCACGACCGGACCGCGGCCGGGGTCGAGCTTGGACTCGATCACGGTGCCCGAGGCCTCCGCGCCGCGGTTGGCGCGCAACTCCTCCAGGTCGGTGACGACCTGGATCGTGTCGAGCAGCTCGTCGAGGCCCTGGCGGGTCTTCGCGCTGACGTCGACGAACTCGGTCTCGCCGCCCCAGTCGGATGGCTGCAGCCCGTGCTGGGCCATTTCGGTGCGCACGCGGTCGGGCTGGGCGCCCTCCTTGTCGACCTTGTTGACGGCCACGACGATCGGCACGTCGGCGGCGCGGGCGTGGTCGATCGCCTCCTCGGTCTGCGGCTTGACGCCGTCGTCGGCGGCGATCACGATCACCGCGAGGTCGGTGACGCGCGCGCCGCGGGCGCGCATCGCTGTGAAGGCCTCGTGGCCGGGGGTGTCGAGGAAGGTGATCTGCTTGCCGGCGTGGTGCACCTGGTAGGCGCCGATGTGCTGGGTGATGCCGCCGGCCTCGCCCGCGGCGACCTCGGTCTTGCGGATCGCGTCCAGCAGCGAGGTCTTGCCGTGGTCGACGTGGCCCATCACGGTCACCACCGGCGGACGCTCGACGAGGTCCTCCTCGGCGTCCTCGAACACCGGTTCCACTTCGACCTCGTCGGCGGCGTGGACGATCTCGATCTCCTTGCCGAGCTCCTCGGCAACGAGCATTATCGCGTCGTCGGAGAGCGTCTGCGTGAGCGTCGCCATCTCCCCCATGCTCATCAGCTTCTTGATCACTTCGGGCACCGGCACGCCGAGGTACTCGGCGACGTCCTTGACGGTGGCGCCGGAGTTGACGCGCACGAGGTTGGCGTCGCGAATCGCGGCGGTGTTGTCGATCGGCGCGATCGTCTCGTCGTAGGTCCCACGGCGCCGACGACCCCGCCGCGGGCGGCGCTGCGGCTGGTTGGCAGGGCCGGCCTGCTGGCGGCGCGAGGCCTGCGAGTCGATCACCACGCGGCGGCGCCCGGGCTGGGCGGCGCCCGCGGGAGCGCGCTCGCCGGTGCGCGAATCGCGCGTCGGGCGCACCCTCTCCGATTGGCTCCCGCCCACCCCCGTCGCCGCGCCGCTGGCCCCGTCGGCAACGGGTGGAACGGCGTCCTCGGACGAGGGCTGAGCCGGAGGTCTCGAGGCGGGCGCGGCCGCTTGCGGCGCCTGTGTTGTGGCCGCCGCCGGGGAAGCTGTGGGCGCCGGCGCCGGGGGAGCGGCAGACGCGGGGGCGGTAGTGGGTTCAGCCGCGGGCGCGGATGCGGAGCCGGTGGCTGATGCGGAGCCAGTAGCCGGAGCCGCTGAGCCGGTGGCGGGAGCCGCCGAGCCGGTGGCGGATGGCGATGCAGAGTCAGTGGCCGGAGCCGCTGAGCCGGTGGCGGGAGCCGCCGAGCCGGTGGCGGATGGCGATACAGAGCCGGTGGCCGGAGCCGACGCTGAGGCCGGCGGCGCTGGGGCCGATGCCGAGCCGTTTGTGCCGGAGGCGCCGTCGTTGTTCAGCGTGCGCAGCACAAGCGACTCGTCGATCGAGGAGGAGACTGTCTTGACGTCGACGCCGGCGGCCTTGAGCTGCGCCAGCAGCGCCTTGCTCTCGACCCCCCGCTCCTTTGCGATCTCGTGTACGCGCTTCTTGCTCATTGAATCGATTCTACGAGCTTGGGATCCAAGGTCACAGAGCAGCGCAGCGCGCGGGCGATGCCACGGCGACGCTCGGCGAGCCGCAGGCACTCCGGGTTGGGCGTCGTCGCAGCAATGTTTGTCTGAAGAAGAGGGGCCCGGCTCGCCGGCCTCTGGCCGGCTGCGCCACCCTCTAGTCTGCAGAGATAGGCGCCGCGTCCAGGGAGCTTGCCGGCAGGGTCGATCACCGCGCGCCGCGAGCGCCCACCATCATCGCGGGCGGCGGCGATGCGCAACAGCTCCGACTTCGGCGCGATCCGTCCGCAGCCGACGCAGCGGCGCCGGGGCACGTGGCTTCCTATGACGCCTGCTCCTCGGCGGCCGGCTCGGCGGGCGCCTCCGCCATGGGTGCGCTTTTGGCCGCAGTCTCGGCCACCGGCGCATCCTCGACCGGAGCCTCCTCGGCCGCCGGTGCGTCCTCGGCGGGAACGGCGCCGCCGCCGTTGGCGCTGAGATCGGCAACACTGTCGCTGGCGACGGCCGCCAACGCCTGGTGGGCCTCCAAACCGCAGTAGCGCGAGCCGGGCAGAGCAGCGTTGGGGCAGCGTTTGCCGTTGGAGAGGATCGCCGAACAGCGCCCGGAGACTTCCTCCTCCTCGTAGCCGTGCTCGGCCTCCTCGGCGGCGAACTCGGTCTCCGAGCGGATGTCCACGCGCCAACCGGTGAGGCGAGCGGCGAGCCGCGCGTTCTGGCCCTCGCGGCCGATCGCCAGCGAAAGCTGGTCGTCGGGGACGATCACCGTCGCCTGCTTGGCCTCGTCGTCGACCAGCACCTCGCGCACGCGCGCGGGAGACAACGCCTTGGCGACAAAGCGAGCCGGCTCTTCGTTGAAGGGGATGATGTCGATCTTCTCGCCGCGCAGCTCGGAGACCACCATCCGCACGCGCGAGCCGCGCGGGCCGACGCAGGCGCCGACGGGATCGACGCCGTCGGCATGGGAGATCACGGCGATCTTCGAGCGGTAGCCGGGCTCGCGCGCGACGTTGGCGATTTCCACCAGGCCGTCGGCGATCTCGGGCACCTCCAGCTCGAACAGCTTCTTGATCAGCTCGGGGTCACGGCGTGAGACGATGATCGAGGGGCCCTTGGTCGAGGCCGAGACCTCCTTGATCACGGCCTTGATCCGCTGCGAGTGGTCGTAGCGCTCGCCGTCAACCTGCTCGGACTTCGGCAGCAGCGCCTCGACGCGCTCGCGCAGCTGCACGAGCGTGTAGCGGGAGTCGGACTGCTGCACGATGCCGGTGATCAGCTCGCCGACACGGTCGCGGTACTCCTCGAACATCATGTCGCGCTCGGCCTCGCGGATACGCTGCAGGATCACCTGCTTGGCGGTCTGCGCCGCGATCCGCCCGAAGTCGTCTGGCGTGACGTCCTGTTCGCCAATCTGGTCGCGGTACTCCTCGAACTTGGCAGGGTCGATTTCCGGCTCCTCCGGTTCGCGCAGCTCGCCCGTCTCGGGATCGACCGTGGTGCCCTCGTCGATCGTCTCGACGATCAGATGGGCCTCCAGGCGTTCGGGGATGATCAGTTCGATCACACGGAAGTCGGCCGTTTCGCGGTCCATTTCCACGCGCGCGTACTTGGCCGAGCCGGGCTGCTTCTTGTAGGCGGAGAGCAGCGCGTCCTCCAGCGCGATCATCAGCTTCTCGGGCTCGATGCCCTTCTCGCGGGCAAGCGCGTGCATTGCTTCGAGGATTTCGCGTGACATGACTGTTACTCCTCCACCAGGTTGGAACGGCGGATCTGCGCGTAGGGGATCGTCACCAACGTCCCGTCGGCGGCGAGCGTGATCTCGCTGTCGGAGGCACCGACGAGCTCCCCGGTGTAGCTGCGCCGGCTCAGCGAAGAGGGCTGGCTGGACAGCCCTGGCCGATCGCCACGGGTGCGGACGCGCGCACGGCGGCCGACGAAGCGGCGGAAGTGCTCGGGCTTGGTGAGCGGACGCTCGATGCCGGGCGAGGAGACCTCCACGGTGTAGCGCTCGCGCAGCGCCGTCAGCGCCACCGTCACACGCTCGCAGAGCGCGAGCGTCACCCCTTCCGGGTGGTCGACGAAGACGCGAAGCGTCCCCCCGCCAACCACCTCGGCGAGCAGCACCTCGACATCCGGCTCGCGCTCGGCGAGCAGCCCTTCGATCTCTGTCTGCAACGTTGCCATGGGGCCCTCCTCACAATAAAAAAAGCGGGCATCCGCCCACTTCCGGTCCGACAGCCGGCGTCCGCACGCCGACACGAAAGTTGTGGGTCGAGAATAGCATCGGCGGTCTATAAGCCATGGACGGCGCGCAGCGAGCGCTCCCGGTAGACGCGGTAGTCGCTGCGCTCCGGACGCAGCGAGCAGGCGAGCGCGAGGGGGTGGCGGGCCTCCTCGTGGCGGCCGAGCTGCTGCATCGCGCGACCCAGGCAGAAAAGCGCGTAATCGTTGGTGGGCGCCTGCGTCGCGATCGCGCGGAACTCCGCCGCGGCGTCCTCGTAGCGCTGGGCGTGGAACAGGGCGCGGCCGAGCGCCTCACGGATCGAAGCCTTGTCGGGCTCGAGGTTGCGGGCGCGGGTGAGCGGCACGATCGCGGCCTGGTGGTCGCCGTGGTCGAGCAGCTCGCAGCCGCTCCGGTAGAGGTCATAGACGCTGTCCATGCTCGCCTCTCACTGTAGAGAGCATCGCCACGAGGCGCACCCCGCAAGAGGCCTATCCGGGAGGGGCACATTGCTATTACGCGCACCCCGCAAACCACCTACCGGGAACGACGCAGGCGGCGTCGCGCCACCCCGTCAACCACCTACCGGGACGACACAGGCGGCGTCGCGCCACCCCGTCAACCACCTACCGCGATGAGGCTGGCGGCGTCGTGCGCAGACGCTCGACGGCGTCGAGGATTGCCGCCGCAACCTCGGCCTTGGCGGCACGCGGGACGTGCTGATCGCCGGCGGCGGTGAGGATCGCGACCTCGTTGAGCTCGGCGCCGATGCCGATGTCGGCGCGGGAGATGTCGTTGACGACGACCGCGTCGAGCCCCTTCTCCTGCAGCTTGCCTCGCCCGTACTCGACCGCGCCGCTGCCGTGCTCGGCGGCGAACCCCACCAGTGTCTGCCCGGGGCGCCGCTCGGCGGCCAGCGTCTTCAGCACGTCGGGGGTGGCTTCGAGGTCCAGGCGCAGGTGCTCGCGACCGGCCTTCTTGAGCTTGCCGTTGGCTGGTTGCGTGGGTCGGAAATCCGCGACGGCGGCAGCCATCAGCAGCACGTCGCAGGCGGGGAACTCCTGCTCGCACGCTGCGGCCAGCTCGGCCGCGGTGGCGACGTCGTGCCAGGCCACCCCCGGCGGGCGGGGCAGCGCGACGTTGGCGGCGACCACCGTCACATCGGCGCCGCGCGCATGCGCGGCGCCGGCCAGCGCCAGGCCCATCCGGCCCGACGAGCCGTTGCCGATGAAGCGCACGCTGTCGATCGGCTCGCGGGTGCCGCCGGCGGTGACAAGCACGCGCAGACCGTGCCACGCGCCTCCAGATGGGTGTGTGGCGCCCGCGGCGGCACCGCTCGCAGCGGCGCGGGGCGAATCGGCGCGGGGAGCAGAACCAGGGTCGCGGGCAGGCTCGGCGTCGGCGAGCAGCCCCTCGCAGAGCTCGAGCAGCCGCGCGGGATCGGGCAGGCGGCCCACCCCCTCCTCTCCCTGCGAGGCCAGGCGGCCGGAGTCGGGCTCGATCACGTGCACGCCGCGGGCGCGCAGCGTGTCGAGGTTGGCGCGCACCGCGGGGTGCTCGTACATGTGGTTGTTCATCGCCGGCGACACCGCGAGCGGGCAGGTGGCGGCGAGCGCGGCGCTCGTCAGCAGGTTGTCGGCGAGGCCGCCGGCGAGCTTGGCGATCGTGTTGGCGGAGGCGGGGGCGATCAGGTAGAGGTCGGCATTGCGCACCAGCTCGAGGTGGCCGATCGGCTGGTGCGCCGGCGGCCGCTGGTCCGGGAAGGCTCCCCGCGCGGGGTCGTGCTCAAACTCGCTGACGAGCACCGGCGCGCCGCTCAGCGCCACGAACGAGGCGCGCCCCACGAAGCGGCACGAGGCGGGCGTCTGCACCACTCGCACCGCGTGGCCAGCGCCCGTCGCCAGGCGCACGAACTCAAGCGCCTTGTAGGCGGCGACGCCGCCGCTCACCCCGAGCAGGATTCTGGGCATACCGGGGTTTTAGACGGCCGAGGCGCGACAGGCAAGCGCTGGTCGGCGGCTTGCCCAACGCCGTCTACCGATAGTGGTACTTGATCTTCCCTCGGGCGATCTCCTCAAGGGCGATCGTCAGGTAGTTCTTCGAGGTGGTTTCGATCATCGGCGGCGGGAACTCGTCGAAGGTGCCCTCGCCGAGGTTGTGGTAGTAGCTGTTGATCTGGCGCGCACGCTTGGCGGCGACCAGAACGGAGGCGTAATTGGAGTCGACGTTCTCAAGCAGATGGTCGATGCGGGGGGAGATCAAGGTGGTGGTGCCCTTTCGTGGTGGGACCCCGATTGTAGAGGTTTACTCCTCCAGCTCCCCGGCGACGATCGCGACGAGCTGCTCCAAGGCGTCCTCCAGGCGGTCGTTGACGACCACGCGGGCGAACTCCGACTGCGCGGCGAGCTCCTGCTCGGCGACCCGCAGGCGCCGCTCAACCTCCTCGGGGCCGTCGGCGCCGCGGCCGATCAGGCGGGTGCGCAGCACGTCGAGCGAGGGCGGCGCGATGAACACCTGCAGCGCCTCAGGCAGCGCGGCGCGCACCTGGCGGGCGCCCTGCACCTCGATCTCGAGCACGACCGGCACCCCCGCGCGCACGCGCCCGTCGAGCTCGTCACGCAGCGTGCCGTAACGTCGCCCGGCGTAGTCGGCGTGCTCGACGAACCCCCCCGCTCCCACTCGCCGCTCGAACTCCTCGGGGGTGAGGAAGTGGTAATCGATGCCGTCGCGCTCGCCCGGGCGCGCCGGGCGCGTGGTGGCGGAGACCGACAGCTCCAGCTGCCGCAGGCGCTCCATCAGGCCGCGGATCAGCGTTCCCTTGCCGACGCCCGACGGGCCGGTGATGACGAAGACGCGAGCCACGTTGTCGGGGCGGGCCTAACGGCGGCGCAGCAGAGCGACCAGCTCTGAGCGTTGACGGTCGGAGAGCCCGCCGATCGTCTTGCTGGGAGCGATGCGGCAGTGGGCGAGGATCTTGTTGACCTTGACGCGCCCATACTTCGGGACAGCGAGCATCATGTCGAACACCTTCGCCGTTTCGATGTACTCCGGGGGTTCCAGCAGGAGCGTGTGAATCGAGAGCCGCCCGGACTTCAGATCGCGCTTGAGCCGCGCGCGCTCAGTGCGAATCCGGTTGGCTTTGGCGAGCGCGTCCATGCGCTGGTCGATGGAGCGCTCGGGGGCCGCCGAATGCTTGGAGGGCGTCGTGCCCGTCGCCGTCATCATGGGCGGCGAGTCTACACACCCCCGCGCGGCGATGATGGCGCGGTACCCCAATTCGCCTGAAGCTCTACTTGAGGTTTAGGTATGTGGAGGGTAGTGGACGGTGGGGGCCCACGTTTGCAGGGGTTTTTGGCCCGCCTCGCGCTTAGAAGGTCTTTCAAAATGACTGTAGGCGTCGCCAGCAGAGGATTGAGCAGGCGAGTGTGAGGAACGCGGTGTGGATGTCGGGGTCGCGCTCGTAGCGGATCCTGAGGCGCCGGAAGTTGTGTAGGTGAGCGAAGCCGCGCTCCACGACCCAGCGCTGTCGGCCGAGGCCAGAACCGTTGGCTGTTCCACGGCGGGCGATGACGGGTGTGATTCCAAGAGCCCGCAGTAGCCGACGGTGCTTGTCGTGGTCATAGCCCCTGTCAGCGAGGAGCCGGTCGGGCTTCTGGCGCGGACGCCCAACCTTGCCGGCGACGGGCCGCCGCTGAAGGTCTTCGATCAGCGGCAGCAGCTGGGTGACGTCGTTGCGATTCCCGCCGGTCAGACTGATCGCCAACGGGATGCCGCTCGCATCGACGAGGAGGTGATGCTTTGAGCCCGTGCGGGCACGATCTACCGGGGATGGCCCCGTCAGGAGCCCCCCAAAAGAGCACGGATATGACTGGCGTCAACCGAGGCACGAGACCAGTCGATCTTCCCTGCCGCGTTCAACTTCACTAGCAGCTTCTGGTGAAGCGCATCCCACACTCCGGCCTTCTGCCAGGTTCGCAGCCGCCGCCAGCACGTCACTCCTGAGCCGTAGCCGTACTCACGCGGCAAGTCCTCCCACGCGATGCCGGTGTGCAGCACGTGCAAGATGCCGTTGAGCGCCAGCCGATCATTTATCGCCTTGCGTCCTGGATAGCGACGGCGACGCTCACGCACCGGGATCAACGGCTCGACCTCGGCCCACAGCTCATCACTGATCTCGAATCGAG
Organism: uncultured Solirubrobacterales bacterium; assembly: GCA_963744135.1. GTDB lineage: Bacteria > Actinomycetota > Thermoleophilia > Solirubrobacterales > Solirubrobacteraceae > Palsa-744. Next base: position 82,787 of record CAVUSE010000005.1, read on the forward strand.
AAGGCACCTCCACCACCTCCAATCCTCGGGGACACACCCCAAAGATTCAAGACCGACCCTCACGACCCTTCATTTTGAAAGACCTTCTTAGCCGCGCGACCAGTATAAAGGCGCAGGGCCGGTCGGTTGCAGGAGCAGGCGCCCGGCCGGCTGGGGCGTTGACAGAGGGCCGATCACCGAGCGGATTCCCAGCCTGTCACAGGGCAAGCTCGCGCGCGATCCGTCCCCCCGCGGCGGGGTCGCGGAAGCTCTCCGTGCCGACCGCGACGAGCGTGGCGCCGACGTCGAGCAGCTCGCGCGCGTGGGCCCCATTCTGCACCCCGCCCATGCCCACGACGGGGATCGCCACGGCCGCCGCGACGGCCGCGACCTGGGCGAGCGCGACAGCGCGAATCGCGGGGCCGGAGAGGCCGCCGGTGCGACCGCCGAGCCAGGGCCGCGCGTCGCCGGGGGCCAGCGCGAACGCGCGCAGCGTGTTGATCAGCGAGACCGCATCGGCCCCGCCGGCCTCGGCGGCGAGCGCGCAGCGCGCGACGTCGGCGGTGTTGGGGGTGAGCTTGACGACCAACGGCTTGGGAGTGCGCGGGCGCACGGCGCGCACGACCGCCTCCAGCGTCGCCGGATCGGCGCCGATGTCCAGGCCGGTGGAGACGTTGGGACAGGAGACGTTGAGCTCCAGCGCCGCGATCTCCGGGCGCTCGGAGCAGCGCTCCAGCAACGTGGCGATCTCGCTCTCGGTCGAGCCCATCACGTTGGTGATCAGCGGCGCCGGCAGCTGCGCGAGCTCGGGCAGGTCGTGCTCCAGGTAGCCCTCCAGGCCCTTGTTGGGCAAGCCGATCGAGTTGATCAGCCCGGCGGGTGCCTCCCACAGACGCGGCGGCGGGTTGCCCGCGCGCGGGGCGAGCGTGATCGTCTTGGAGACGAACGCGGAGAAGGGGAAGTCGTCGATCAACGCCTCGCCGAAGGCCGCGCGCGCGGCGATCGCGTCGAACGTGCCCGAGGCGTTGATCACCGGGTGGGCGAGCTCCAGGCCGCAGAAGGGAACGCTCACGCTGGGGCTCCCGCGTGGAGATCGACGTGCTCCAACTCGGCGGCGTCGATCACGGGGCCGTCGACGCACACGCGCAGATAGCCGCCGCCGCGGCGGGCAACCACGCAGCCGAAGCAGGCACCGAAGCCGCACGCCATCCCCGACTCCAGAGCCAGCTGCGCCGGCAGCGAACGCTCGGCGCACAGCGCCCGCACCGCCTCGAGCATCGGCGCGGGGCCACATGCGTACACGGTCGCGTGCGGGTCACGCTCCAGCTCAGCGGCGAGCAGCTCGGTGACGAGCCCTCCGTGCCCGGCAGAGCCGTCGTCGGTCGCGATCTGGGCCTCTTTGAGCAGCGCGGCGCCCTGTGCATGCAGCCCGTCGCGAAAGCCGAGCAGCACCGTGGGTGGGCGGGCGCCGGATGGGTCAGCGCCGACGTCCAGGACACTCGGGACGCGGGCCCCTGTGAGGGCGTCCTGCCAGATCGCAAGCGGTGCGATCCCAGCGCCGCCGCCGACGAGGATCGCGCGGCGGCCGTCGGCGGGCGCCGCGAAGCCGACGCCCAGCGGGCCAAGCAGCCACAACCCCTCGCCCGCGCGCAGCTCGCACAGTCGCCGCGTGCCGGGGCCGACGTCCTCCAGCAGGAAGTGCGCCTCGCCCTCCGCCGTCGTGCGCGCATAGGAGAAGGCGCGGGGCAGGTGGGGCCGTTCGTCCTCTCCCCCGCCCCAGCGCTCGACGGCGGCGAGCATCGCGAACTGGCCGGGCGCCGGCGCCCACTCGCCCGGTCCACCCGTCTGCTCGTCCGACCCCCCTGCGTAGGCGACGCGCAACAGCCGGTAGGCACCCAACTCCTCGTTGCCGGTGACGCGCAGCAGGCGCCTGCCGAAGGGGGCCGTCGGGCTGGCCGATCGGTGATCGGTCACGCCACCCCGGCCCCGGGGGGGCACCGCGCCGGAACGGCGTGGTCGGGGGCGTCGCCCGGCGCCGGCGCCACGGCGTGCACCCCAAGCGAGCCGGGCGAGCCCGTCGGCGAGGTCTCGCGCCCGCGGTGGAGCTCCTGCAGGCACAACACCGGCGGCGGGCCAGACTGGCGGGCGGAGGAAATCGCGCGTGCGGCGGAGACGCCGGCGGCGAGCGTGGTCAGGCAGGGGACGCCGCGGGTGACGGCAGCGCGGCGGATCTGCCAGCCGTCGGTGCGCGCGCCCGAGCCCGTCGGGGTGTTGACGACCAGGTCCACATCGCCGCGCTCGATCCAGTCGAGCACGTGCGGGGAGCCCTCGGAGACCTTGTTGAGCGCCTGTGCCGGGATCCCCATGCGCGCGATCGCCTCGGCGGTTCCATGCGTGGCGAGGATCCGGAAGCCGTTCTCGTGCAGGCGCTCGGCGATCGCGAAGGCGCCCGCCTTGTCGGCGTCGGTGACAGAGATGAAGACGGTGCCGTGCAGCGGCAGCGGGCAGCCGGCGGCGGCCTGCGCCTTGGCGAACGCGGTGGGGAAGTCGCGCGCGATCCCCATCACCTCCCCGGTCGAGCGCATCTCCGGCCCGAGCACCGCGTCGGAGCCCTCGAAGCGGTCGAACGGCAGCACCGCCTCCTTGACCGACACGTGGTCGCCGAAGCCCAGCCCTTCGCGCTCGCGCGGCAGGTTCAGCGCGGCGATCGACTCGCCCAGCATCACGCGGCAGGCGAGCTTCGCCAGCGGCAGGCCAACAGCCTTGGAGACGAACGGCACGGTGCGTGAGGCGCGCGGGTTGGCCTCCAGCACGTACAGCTGCGACGCGACTACGGCGTACTGCACATTCAGCAGCCCCACCACGCCGATGTGCAGCGCGAGCTCGCGCGTGGCGGCGCGAATCTGATCGAGCATCTCACCGCCCAGCGAGTGCGGCGGCAGCACGCAGGCGGAGTCGCCGGAGTGCACGCCGGCCTCCTCGACGTGCTGCATAATCCCCCCAACCCAGGTCTCCTTCCCGTCGCACAGCGCGTCGACGTCCACCTCGATCGCGTTCTCCAGGAAGCGGTCGAGGAAGATCCTGCCGGTGTCCTCGCCGACCTCGCGGCGCAGGTAGTCGGCTAGGCCCTCGCGCGAGTAGACGATCTCCATCGCCCTGCCGCCGAGCACGTAGCTGGGGCGCACCAACAGCGGGTAGCCGACCTCCTCCCCACTCTGCAGCGCCTCATCGACCGAGCAGGCGGTGGCATACGGTGGTGCCTGGTAGCCGAGGCGCCCGAGCAGCTCGCCGAAGCGGCTGCGATCCTCGGCGAGGTCGATCGCCTCGACGCTCGTGCCCAGCAGCGGCACGCCGGCGGCGTGCAGTCCGGCCGCGAGCTTCAGCGGGGTCTGGCCGCCGAACTGCACGATCACGCCCTCCGGCTGCTCGACCTCGACGACGCCCAGCACGTCCTCCAGCGTTAGCGGCTCGAAGTAGAGGCGGTCGGAGGTGTCGTAGTCGGTGGAGACGGTCTCGGGGTTGCAGTTGATCATCACCGCGTCGCGGCCTGACTCGCGCACAGTCATCGCGGCGTGCACGCAGCAGTAGTCGAACTCGATCCCCTGGCCGATGCGGTTGGGGCCGGCGCCGAGGATCACGACCGAGGGGCGCTCGCCGCGGCGCACCTCGTGGGCGGGCAATGGCCGCATCCCGCCCCGCACCTCGTGGGCCGGCAACGGCCGCATCCCGCCCGCGTCTGTGGCATCTGCGCCCCCGGGTGTATTGGCTGCCGGGGTCACGGCGCTCCTCGCCGGTGGCCGCTCCCACGCGGAGTAGTAGTACGGGGTCTGTGCGGGGAACTCCGCGGCACAGGTGTCCACCGCCTTGAACGTGCGCTCGCCCGTGAAGGGCGCGTCGGGGTCCTGCGCCAGCGCGTGCAGCTCGCGCAGAAACCATGGATCGATAGCGGTGCGCTCGTGCACCTCCTCCAGCGCCACGCCGCGGCGGAACAGCTCGAGGATCGCCTCGAAGCGCTCGGGGGCAGGGACGAGCAGGTCCTCCAGCAACTGCTCGTTGGCGACGGCGCCGAAGCGGGGGGTCTTGTCGAGCTCGCGCGAGCGCAGCGCCTTCGCGAACGCCTGCCCGAACGTGCGCCCGATCGCCATCGCCTCCCCCACCGACTTCATGTGCGTGGTGAGCGTCGACTCCGCGCCGGGGAACTTCTCGAACGCGAAGCGCGGCCACTTCACGACCACGTAGTCGATCGTCGGCTCGAAGCACGCCGGGGTGAGGCGGGTGATGTCGTTGGGGATCTCCTCCAGCAGATACCCCACCGCCAGGCGCGCGGCGATCTTCGCGATCGGGAAGCCGGTCGCCTTCGATGCCAGCGCCGAGGAGCGCGAGACGCGCGGGTTCATCTCGATCACCAGCACCTCCTCGGTGGTGGGGTTCACCGCGAACTGCACGTTGGACCCCCCCGTCTCCACCCCCACCGCACGGATCACCGTGAGCGCCTGGTCGCGCAAGCGCTGGTAGAGGCTGTCCGGCAGCGTCTGCTGGGGAGCCACGGTGACCGAGTCGCCCGTGTGCACGCCCATCGGGTCGACGTTCTCGATCGAGCACACGATCACCACGTTGTCCGCGCGGTCGCGCATCACCTCCAGCTCGAACTCGCCCCACCCGATCACCGACTGGTCGATCAACACCTGCCCGATCGGCGAGGCCTCGAGTCCTCGTGCCACGATCGTGCGGAACTCCTCCGTCGTGCGTGCAATCCCACCGCCGCGCCCCCCGAGCGTGTAGGCAGGACGCACGATGCACGGCAGGCCGATGTCGGGCAGCGCGTCCAGCGCCTGCGCGAGCCCCTGTTTCACATCCGCTCTGCGATGGCCGGACCGGGGATGCTCGCCGAAGGCGAGTGTCCCCCGGCTCCGGTCCTCGTCCCAGCCCGAGGCGATCGCGCTGGCGGGCATGCGCAGGCCGGCTTCAGCCATCGCCGCCCCGAACAGCTTGCGGTCCTCCGCGCAGGCGATCGCCTCGTAGTTGGCGCCGATCAGCTCCACCCCGTGGCGCTCCAGCGTGCCATCGTCGTGCAGCGCCTTGGCGAGGTTCAGCGCGGTCTGCCCGCCGAGCGTCGGCAGCAGCGCGTCGGGGCGCTCGCGCTCGATCACCTGCGCCGCCGGTCCCGGCAGCAGCGGCTCGATGTACGTCGCGTCCGCCAGCTCCGGGTCGGTCATGATCGTCGCCGGGTTGGAGTTCATCAGGACGACCTCGTACCCCTCCTCGCGCAGCACCTTGCACGCCTGCACGCCGGAGTAGTCGAACTCCGCGGCCTGCCCGATCACGATCGGGCCCGAGCCAAGGATCAGGATGCGGTGGATGTCATCGCGCCGGGGCATCAGCGCACGCCCCGATCCCACACAAACAAACCCATCCCCGACCCCCCTTGTGGGGGTCCCCCCATAAAAAACCCTTTCCTGTGCGCGCTGGCCGAAACGGGGATGCGAGCCAAAGGCGAGTGTCTCCCGGCTTCGGTCACGCCGTCGCCTCCGCGATCCTCTGCAGGAAGCGGTCGAACAGGTACACGCTGTCGTGCGGGCCCGGCCCCGCCTCGGGGTGGTACTGCACCGCGCCGCCCGGCACGTCCAGCAGCTCCAGGCCCTCGACGGTGCGGTCGTAGAGGTTGACGTGTGAGAGCTGCGCCGCGCCGAAGTCGGTCTGCCAGCGCACGGGCTTGTTGCCCTCGATCGTGCCCTGCCCGCTCGGGCCCACCACCGCGAAGCCGTGGTTCTGGGAGGTGATCTCCACGCGTCCGGTGTGCAAGTCCTTCACCGGGTGGTTGGCGCCGCGGTGGCCGAACGGCAGCTTGAAGGTCTGCAGGCCCAGCGCCCTGCACAGCAGCTGGTGGCCGAGGCAGATCCCCCACACCGGCTTGCGCCCGATCAGTTCGCGCACGGTGTCCGTTATGTATCCCAGCGCAGCCGGGTCGCCCGGGCCGTTGGCCAGCAGGATCGCGTCCGCGTCGCTGCCCAGCAGCTCGGCCGCCGGCGTCGCGCACGGGTACAACGACACGCGCGCGCCGCGCTCGACGAGGTTGCGCACGATCGAGCCCTTGATGCCCGTGTCGATCACTGCGATCCGCGGGCCGTCGCCGTCGCCGTGGTGGCTCACTTCGGTGGGGCTCACGACCGCGGCGAGGTCCTGCCCGTCCATCGGCGGCTCCGCCTCGATCAGCGCGCTGGCCTCGTTGGGGTCGATGCTCGCGGGGAAGATCCCCCCGCGCATCGACCCCTGCTCGCGGATGTGGCGCACCAGCGCACGTGTATCCACGCCGGTGATCCCCTGCACGCCGCAGTCCGCCAGCCATTGCAGCCAGCCCCGCTCGGCGCTGGGCGCGTCCTCGTTGTCGCACGCCGCGCGCATGATTGCGCCCCGCGCCCACGCGCGCTCGGACTCCATCGCTTCGCCGCTCACCCCGTAGTTGCCGATGTGCGGGTAGGTGAAGGCGATCAGCTGGCCCGCGAAGGAGGGGTCGCTCATCGACTCCTGGTAGCCCGACATCCCGGTCGTGAACACAACCTCGCCCACGGTGGGGCGGGCGGGATCCGATCCCGCGCATGCCTCGCCGTCGAAGCGGGCGCCGTCCTCCAGCAGCACGTATGCGGTCGGGTCGTTCATAGGATCAGCTTCTGGACGGCCTTGAACTCCGGCGTGCCCGCGCGCTCCAGCAGCTCGAACAGGGCTGCCTCCACGGTCGTGATCACCGCGCCGGCGCGCTCCATCCGCTCCAGGCCCCGCTCGTAGTCGAGCGTGTGACGCGAGCCCACGGCGTCGGCGGGAACGTGCACTTCGATGCCGCGCCCCAGCAGGTCATGGACGGTTTGGGATACGCACACGTGGGTCTCGATCCCGCACACAAGCGCCTGGGTGCGCCCGTGCTCCCCGATCTGCGAGCGGTCGAAGCCCTCCGCGCGCACGGCGGAGAAGACGCTCTTCTCGATCCTTGGCTCGTCCCCCAAGCCGAGCTCCGGCGCGGTATGGCCGAGGCCCTTCGGGTACTGCTCGCTCACGAGTGCGGGCAGCCCGAGGATGCGTGCCCCCTCCACCAACTTGGCGCAGGAGCCAGCAACGCCGTCGAAGGATGCGTAGCCGCGGAACGCCTCCTGGACGTCCACCACCACCAGCGCCGCGTGCTCGCGCGAGAGCAGGCTCATACCGCCACCGCCCGGCTTGCGCCAGGTGCTCGCGCAGCCGCGCCGTCCGCCGTTGCGCGATATGCCACCGCGCCGGCGGCCACCGTCAGCAGCACCTTCCCGCGCAGGCGTCGCCCGGCGAAGCAGCAGTTCGCGGAGCGGCTCTGCCAGCCGCGCTCGCCCGCCACCCACTCGGCGTCCAGATCGATCAGCGCGATGTTCGCCTCCCCGCCCTGCGCGACCGTCGGGACCGGGAGCCCGAACAGCGCAGCGCCCGCGGTCATCCGTTCGATCAGCATCCCCAAGCCGAGCACCCCCGGCAACACCAGCTCTGTGTAGAGCGCGGCGAACGCCGTCTCCAAACCGGTCGTCCCCATCGGGGCCTGCGTGAACGGGAGCGCCTTCTCCGCCTGCGCGTGCGGCGCATGGTCGGTGGCAACGCAGTCGATCGTGCCCGCTCGCAGCCCCTCGACCAGCGCCTTGCGGTCGGCCTCGGTTGCGAGCGGTGGGTTCATCTTCATGCTCGTGTTCAGGCCACCGACCACCTCCTCTGTCAGCAGCAGGTGGTGCGGGGTCGCCTCCGCGCTCACCGCCGCGCCGCCGGCCTTCGCCGCCGCCACCGCCTCCACCGAGGCGATGCAGCTGAGGTGCTGGAAGTGCACACGCGCGCCCTCGCTGCCGGCGAGCACCGCATCGCGTGCGACCATGCTCGCCTCGCTGGAGCAGGGGATGCCGGGGATGCCCAGCTCCGCGCTCAGCGCGCCCTCATGCATCGCGCCCCCGCGCGAGAGCGAGCGATCCTCCTCGTGCAGCGCGATCGTGCCACCGCACTCGCGTTGGTGCTGGAGCGCTTCGCGCAGCACCCCCGCGTTCGCCACCGGGTGCCCGTCGTCGGTGAAGCCGAGCGCGCCCTGCTCGCGCAGCGCGTCCATCTCGGTCAACTGCTCGCCGTCGAGGCCTCGTGTGAGCGCTCCGAGGTTGCCCACCGGCACGTGTGCCTGCGCGGCGGCCGTTTCGCGCACCGAGCGCAGCAGCTCGGGGGAGTCGATCGGCGGGTCGGTGTTGGGCATCGCGATCACGGCTCCATACCCGCCCGCGGCGGCGGCCCTGGTACCGCTCTCGATGTCCTCCTTGTGCTCTTGACCGGGGCTGCGCAGGTGCACGTGCGGGTCGAAGAATGCCGGCAGTGCGTACAGGCGACCTTCGCCCTCGACGATCTCGAGCTCACCCGTTATCGACCCTGCCGGGAGCTCTGCCGCGGAGAGCGCCTCGGTGGCAAGCGTCCCTGGCGCACCCAGCTGCGCGACCACCCCACCACGCATCAGCAGGTCGAAGCGGCCATCCACGCCGGCCGCCGGGTCCAACAGGTGGACGTCTCGCAGCAGCAGGTCGGCCGCGGGAGCGGAAGAACGAACCAACCAGGGCGCGCTCATTGGGGTACGCGCCCGGCGAGGCATCGGTTCTGTGCGAGTCGGCAAGCTCATTGCATTATCGAGGACGCCACGGCCGGCGTGTCTTCCGCCGGCTCGGCGCCCTCGTTCGCGGCCGATCGAAGATCGGCCGGTGCGGGGCGACTCGACCAACGCTCCAGGCGCGCGAGGCCGCGCTCGGGGAAGGGGATCTCGACCGTGTCGAAGTCGCGCGCCACCTCGGCGGCGGGTAATACTGCGCGCGCCTCATCGCGCACCTCCCGGCCCGCGTAGCGCGTGGATAGGTGGGTGAGCAGCAGCATCCTCGCCTCCGCGCCACGCGCCAGCTCGGCTGCCTGGCGCGCCGTGCTGTGGCCGGTTTCGCGCGCGCGCTCGGCCTCCTCCTCGATGAACGTCGCCTCGTGCACCAGCACGTCCGCTTGGTGGGCCGCGATCGCCAGCGCCTCGCACGGGGAGGTGTCGCCGGAGAGCACCACCTTGCGGCCCTCGCGCACGGGGCCCACCACCTGCTCGGGCGCCACCCCGTTCACGGTCTGGCCGCGCACCAGCCGCCCGAAATCCGGTCCGGGCTTCACGCCTAGTCGCTCCGCCAGCACCGGATCGAGTTCGCCGGGGCGGGCGTCCTCGACGATCACATACCCCACCGCCCCGGCGCGGGTGTGGTTGACCGGCACCGCCGCCACCCGGTAGCCCTCGCGCTCGACCGCCTCCGCCGGCTGCAGCTCCACCACGCTCAGCTCATACGGCAGCCGCCGTCCGTAGATGAAACGGGTGTCCGCCATCAGCTGCTTGAGCCCCGCCGGCCCGTACACCGTCAGCGGCTGCTCGCGGTCGCGCAGCGCGAAGGACTTCAGCATCCCCGGCAGCCCCAACCAGTGGTCGGCGTGGAAATGGGTGATGAACACGCACTCCACGTCCGCCAGTCCCACCGAGCGCAGCAGCTGGCGCTGCGTGCCCTCGCCGCAGTCGAACAGCAGCCGCTCGCCTCCGCGGCGCACCAGCACAGCGGGCAGCCCCCGGCGGGCGCTCGGCACCGAGCCCCCGGTCCCCGCGAAGAACAGCGAAAGATCCATGTTCGCAACGGTAGCGGGGGGTGACGATGGGAGGGTTGCGGGGGGCGCTGGGGGGGCTCAGCCCAAGCGGGTAGGCTTATGATCAGACGCCGCTCGTCGGCGTCGTCGGCGCCCGTAGCTCAGTGGATAGAGCGCTCGCCTCCGGAGCGAGAGGTCGCAAGTTCGAATCTTGCCGGGCGCGTCGTGGAATCCCGTGCCACGCGCGGGATTCGCAAGTTTCTCGCGCTGCATCTTGCTACCCGAACACCGACACCCGTCGTAGTAGCCTCTCCCCATGGGCGCGATCCAAGAGCTGGCGGCCGATCTGGCTGTCGAGGGGCGCACGTTGCGCCTGGCCGTCTCTCAGGGCACTCTCCGCACCAGCCGAAATGGATCGGGGGATTTGCAGTTGGCCCCCGGCGAGCGCGAGTACTTTCGCGGTCACTGGCCGCTCCTCTCCGAGCTTAGCGGGGCGCTGCTGCCCGAGCATGGCATTCGTCTGGCTGTGCTCTACGGCTCGATGGCGCGAGGCGATGAGGACGCAGACTCGGATCTCGACCTACTGGTCTCGCTCGCCGACGATCGTCTCTCGGTAGAGTTCAAGTTGGCCGTCCGCCTGAAGCGCGTTAGCGCCCGCCAGGTGGATATCGCGCACTTGGCGCACGTGGACGCACAGGCGCCGCTACTGCTGGACCGGGTTCTCGACGAGGGGCGTGTCCTGATCGATCGCGACGGGCAGTGGGAGCAGCTATGCGAGCGCCGCTCCGCCATCCGCGCCCGCGCTCGTCGGTCCCATAGGCGCCAGATGGCCGGCGCGGCCCGCGCGATCAAGGACCTGACCGGGTGAGCGAAGACCCGCCCGCGAAGCTCGGCCGCAACGCACTCACGGCCGAGTAGGCCCGGCTTGCTCGCTTCTTTCAGAGCATCAGCAAGCATCGCAAGGCACTCGACCTCGCGATCGAGGAGAACTTCGGCGGCCGGCTCGACCCGGCCGACTGGAGGACTGCCTTTCAATCTGCCGAGCCCTACGACGCCAACCGAACGATGGTCGTCACCGGGGATCACTCCACTGTGCTCAACGCCTATGTCGAGATCCTCAAGGCCAGCGCTGGATCGCGCTTGATCGGCTTGCTCCCACACCGCCGCCCTCACGCCGACCAGGTCTTCGAGGCCCTCGTCGCCGACGGCGGCCTGACCGAAGATCAAGCAGCCCTCCTGAACGAGGTCTATGTCCTCGAGGGTCGCCTTGAGCACGCCTCCCCGGATGTTGACGCCGAGGAGGTCCGCGATTCCATCGAGCGCCTACGCAAAGCGCTCCCAGGGTTAATCGAGAGCATCCACGTCTGGCTCCGCCGCCACGGCGTCGAGTTCAGATAAGGGATTCTCGCCCCCTTCCGGTCGGCACAACCACGGCCCCTCGGCCGGCGGCGAGCTCGTGGGACGACAGCACGACGGCGCACGCCGCTTGCGACCTGTTGCCTCTCAGCGATGAAGGTGGGCAGCGTCCGTGCCTATTGTCCGAGTAGCTCCGGATGCCCGTTGGCGGACGCAGCGGGCCACACGAGCACGGGACCGCGCGCGCTGAGCCTGACCTTCGAGCCGGGCACCGGCGGCACCTCGCCCGCAGTGCGCACGGTCAGCTGCCGATCGCCGTGCTGCTCGTCGATCTGCACATGGAGCACGGCGTCGTGCCCGTGATAACCGGAGCGCACGATCTGCCCGGTCAAACCCTCCTCGCCGTCGGCAAGGGTCATGTCGATCTGCTCGGGGCGGATCAGGATCCTCACCGGTGAGCCGCTCGGCAACGGCTCACCGCGCCACTGGGCCGCGAGCTTGCCCAGTGGTGTGTCGACGAGCGTGCCGTCGAAGACGCCGGCCATCACGTTGGCCTCCCCGATGAAGCGTGCCAGATCGTCATCAACCGGCCATGTGTAGAGCTCCTGCGGTGTGGCGCACTGGGCGATCTTGCCGTTTCGCATGACAGCGACGAGGTCGGCGAGCGAGAGTGCCTCGTCCTGATCGTGGGTCACCAGCAGCGTTGTAGCCGACGATTCGCGCAGGATTCTCCCGACGTCCTCGCGGACGCTCAAGCGCTGGTGGGCGTCCAGTGACGCGAACGGCTCGTCCAGCAGCACGATCTCCGGTTTGACGGCGAGCGCCCGGGCCAGCGCGACGCGCTGCTGCTGGCCGCCGGAAAGCTGGTGGGGGTAGCGGCGCGCCAGCTCGCCCAGCCCCACCATGTCCAGCAGATCGCCTGCTCCCTGGCGCCGCGCCGCGCGGGAGAGGCCGAAGGTGACATTCGCCTTGACGGTGAGATGGGGAAAGAGGCCGCCCTCCTGTGGCACGTAGCCGATCTTGCGGTGCTCGGGGTGAACGTGTGTGCCCTCGGCGTCGATGACCTGCTCGCCGATCCTGATGGTGCCGCGGTCGGGCGTCTCGAAGCCGGCCAGCATCCGCAGCAGCGTGGTCTTGCCACTGCCGGACGGTCCGAGAATGGCGGTCAGGGAACCGGCTGGCACCTCGAGATCCAGGCCGGCGAGGACGGAGTGGGTCCCGAAGCGCTTGTGCAGTTCGCTGATCTGCAGACTGTTCACGTGGCGGTGGGGGCCCTGGACGGGAGCCTGTCGAAGAAACGACCGAGCACATAGCTGGGCACGGCGGCGATCGCGATGATCGCGAGCGCAAATGGGGCGGCTTGGCCGTAGGCAAGGTTCTGCTGGTAGGCCCAGAACTGGGTCGCGAGCGTCTGCACGCCGGTCGGGATCAGGATCAGCGTGGCGGTCAACTCGGTCACCGCCGAGAGGAACACGAGGCAGAACGCGGCCGCGAGGCCTGGGCCGATCAGCGGCAACGTCACACGCCGCAGCACCGCAAGACGGCGCTGCCCGAGTGAGCGGGCGACCTCTTCAAGGCCGGGTGGTGCTTGCATGACGGATGCGCGCACGCCGACCAGGGCGAGTGGGAAGAACAGGATCGCGTAGGCGAGGATCAGCAGCGGCGCGCTCTGGTAGAGAAACCCGTTGGCGTAGCGCTCGGTGAAGTAGGAGAACGCGAGCGCGATCACAAGACCCGGCATCGCGAGCACCAAGTAGGTGCTGCGCTCCAGCAGTTGATAGGGGCGTCCCCGGTGACGGACGGCAAGCAGCGCCACGGGCAGCGCCATGACGGTGGCTAGGGCAGCGGCGGCTGCGCTGTAGAGCGCGGTATGCCACGTGGCGTCCACGAGTGAGACGCCGGTGAGATAGGCGTGTCCCGCCTCGAGTATCCAGTAGACGCTCGCACCGACCGGGACACCGAGCGCGAGGGCTACCAGCAACACGAAGCAGGCGAGCACCGGCATCTTCGCGCGGCCCAATCGGTGTCGTGCTCCGACGCGCTGCGCGAGTGGCCCCGAGCGGCTCACGCGAGCCCGGCCCCTTGCCAGACCCTCGCCAGAGAGGACGAGCAGGCTGAGCAGGACGAGTACGAGCGAGAGCGCCGAGGCGGTCGGGACATTGAAAGAGACGTTGAACTCGGTGAAGATCTCGGTGGTGAAGGTTTGGTAGCCGAGGATCTCAAACGCGCCGTACTCGGCGAGCAGCACGAGCGTGACCAGCAGGCAGCCGCCGAAGATCGCCGTGCGGGCCTGTCCGAGGGTGATCCGCCAGAACGTGCTCAGGCGTCCGGCGCCGAGGCTGCGCGCCACCTCCTCCTGGCCGGGATCGGCGTTGCGGAAGCTCGCGGCGACCGGCAGGTACACCAGCGGGTAGATCGCGAGGGTCATCACGAGCACCGCGCCGCGGAACCCCTGCACCCACGTGCTCAGCGATGCCCAGCCAAAGCTCACCACGAAGTCCGGGATCGCCAGTGGCACCACCACGAGCACAGCCCACACTCTGCGGCCCGGCAGGTCGGTCCGCTCGATGAACCACGCCGCCGCGATCCCGATCACCGCACACAGAACCGTCACCACCACGGTCAACCTCACGGTGTTCCACAACAGGGTCGCCGTCAACGAGCGGAAGATCAGGCTCACGATCGTCGAGGTGCCCGCGCCGTGTGCCTCGATCAGCAGAAAGCACAGCGGTGCCACCAGTACGACGGCAACCGCCAGGCTGAGCGTGAGGAGCACCCAGGGCGGGGTGGCACGGCGGGCCGCGACGACTCCGCCCTGGCGTGTCGCCGTCGGTGGGTCTTCATCGACGGCTGGCGCCAGCGCGACGCTCATCAGCAACGGCCCGGTTCGGAGTGGCGACTCACAGAAGCCCTGCCTTGCGTAGCAGCGCGATCGCAGTCGACCCGTCACCGAGCTCGGGGATCGTGATCGGGTTGGGCTGCAGCTCGTCGAATGGGGTCTCCGGCGCGACGGTGCTGACACCGGAGGCGATCGGGTACTCGAAGCTGATCGAGTGCGCGATGATTTCCTGGCCCTGCCTCGAGACGATGAATGCGAGGAACTTCTGTGCGTCAGCCTTGTGCTCAGAGGACTTCAGGAGACCAGCGCTCGATATGTCCAGCACATAGCCGGGGTTCCGGGGCGCGAAGTAGGCGAACTTCGACGGTACGTTCGACGCGCCGAGCTCCGCCCGCATCCGATACCAGTAGTACTGGTTGACGACCCCGAACGCAACTGCGCCACGGTTGACCTCATCCGCGATCGTCTCGTTGTCTGGGTAGACATGGCTCCCCGCGTTCGACTTGATCGCTTCCAACCACTTCAGTGCAGCCGCTTCACCGTAGGTGTGAGCGTAGGATGTCACGATCGGCTGGAAATCGGTCTCCCCAGCTGCGAACGCCAGCTTGCCGCTGTACTTCGGATCGGCCAGTTCCGTGACACTGCTCGGCAGTTCGCTTGCGCTGATCAGGCTCGGGTTGTAGATCAACACACTGACCCTTGCCGAGACGCCGAGCCAGTCGCCCTGCGGCGAACTCCACTTGCTTGGCGTGTGAGCGAGTGTCGATCGCTCGACAGGAGCGAGCAGGCCCTTGTCCTGCAGATACTCGAGCGCGGGCGAGTTCTCGGTGTAGACGACATCCGCGGGCGAGTTGGAGCCCTCGGTCACGATCTCATCCGCGAGCGTGTCCTCGTCGTCGTTGCGAACATTCACCTTGATCCCCGTCCGTTTTTCAAAGCTTTCAACCAATGCGTCGGTCGTCTGCTCGTGCTGGCCGTTGTACAGAGTGATCGACTGCCCCGACGAGGACGAGTTGCCACAGCCGGTCAGCAGCGCTGCTGCGAGCGCGAGCACCGTCGCGAGCGACGCGATGCGACGTGTTCTGATCATGGGTGTCGCAGCTTCTCGGTGGTGGTCACGATTCGATTCCCGGGCAGAGATGTTCGATCGTCTTGCTCGCTGCGCCGACGGCGTTCTTGGCCTGACTCGCACCGTGGGTGGAGGAGAACGCCTGATACGCGGTGGCCAGCATGTCGATCGCCTGACGCAGAGCCCCGTCAGTGGTGTTGATCTCGCGCAGTGGCAGGATCTGCGCCTGCGCATGGCCGACCGGGTCCGCTTCCGGGTCGGGACCGTCGCTGAGCGCCGCTTCGACCTGCTTGCAGGTCTGCATTTTGACCTGTGCGCTGGAGGGTGCGAGCTTGGAGGAGGCTCCGCAGGCGACGAGCAGCACGACGAGCGTCATCGCCATCGCGACGGCGACCGACCGTCGGCATTGCGCTGTGGTGCACAAGCTTGACCTCCTGGTAGAGAAATCCGACTGCGGGACTCGGGTATGACGGCGCGGACAATACCATAACTTAGGTAACCCTAACTACCATGGGCTCGGCGCCTGGATACAAGCCCAGAGCTCGACAAACAGCACAGCTGCACCTCCGCAGAAGCTCGCGCAGGGTTGCACCCTGGCAGACTGAGGGGCTGTGTCAAGAGAGATTGTCAACCCGACGGGTGGGACGCCCGATAGCCCCACGACCGACCTGAAAAGAGTCTTCCGCGATGCCCGCCGCGATCCTGAGCTGGCGGTGCTCAAGGGGCTGCACGCGCTCAAGCACGCACTGCGCTTTGGCGCGCAGGTGCTGCACACCGCGGTCGTGTCGCCCGCGCGGCTGGGTGCGCTCGCCGACGCACTCGCGCCCGACGTGCGCGAGCGGATCCTTGCCGACGCCGTAACGGTGCCCGCCGAGGTGTTCGCGACGCTCGCGCCGCTGGCGCCCTCGACCGGGGTGATCGCGATCGCCCGGCGCCCGGCCACCGACGCTGACGCGCTCCTCGCCGAGGCGCGACCCGCGCCGGTCGTGCTGCTGGAGGCCCCCAGCGACCTTGGCAACATCGGCGCTTGCGTGCGCGTGACCGCCGCCGCCGATGCCGCCGGGGTGCTCACGACGGGCATCCACGACCCGTGGGACCCCGCGGCCCTGCGGGGCAGCGCCGGCCTGCACTTCGCGCTGCCCGTCGCACGGCTCGGTGAGGATGCGCTCGAGCTGGTCGGTCCCACGCAGCCTTCCCTCCAGACCGTCCCCGCCGGCGGCCAGGGTGTTCGCCGCCCGCTGATCGCGCTCGACCCCGACGGCGAGCCGCTGCGCCCCGGGGCGCTGCCCGTGCGGGCGATCCTGGCGTTCGGCGCCGAGCGTCAGGGACTCTCCCAGGAGCTGCTCGAGCGGGCCGACGCGCGTGTGCGCCTGCCGATGCGCGAAGGCGTCTCCAGTCTCAACCTCGCCACCTCGGTGGCCGCGGTGCTCTACAGCTTGCGGCTCGCTGATGGGGACCATAGGACCTGGGTCGATCGAGGCGTCCGCTGAGGTGGTCACCGACCGTGCTCGTCAGCTTGCAGGCGTAGGCTGAGGGGCTCATGCCTCCGACCGCTCCGCTTGCCGTCTCGCTTCAGCTGGAGGACGCCATCCAGCTGGTGCCGGCGGCGCTGCTCTGCCTGCTCTACGCCTCGCGTGTGCGCGCCCTGGCATCGAGCGGCCAACCTGTGCCCGGCTGGCGTCAGGGGTGCTTCTATGCGGGGGGTCTCGTGTTCGCGGTCGCCCTGGTCGGGGTGGGGAAGGCCGGCGAGGAACTGCTGTTCGTGCACATGATCGAGAGCCTTCTGATCGCGGACGTCGCGGGGCTTTTGATTGTGCTCGGCCTCACTGGGCCACTGCTGGCGCCAATCCTTGAGATCGGTCTCTTCGACCGGCTGCGGGTGCTTGCCAACCCGCTGGTTGCATTTCCTTTGTGGGCCTTTGACCTCTACCTTTGGCATCTTCCCGGGCCCTACCAGGGGGCTGTGGAACACGTTGGGCTGAACCTCCTCCAGCACGTGATGTTCCTCGCGTTCGGGATCAACATGTGGATGTGCCTGTTTGGGCCGCTGCCGATGCCGGGCTGGTTTGGCAACCTTGGCAAGCTGCTGTATATCGGCGCGGTGAGCCTCACTGCCGCTGCGCTTGGCAATATCTTTCTTTGGTCGGATGCTGTGTTCTATCCCTTTTACCTGCAGGGGGACTCTCGGCACCACCTCTCGCCTCTGGCTGATCAGAACCTTGCTGGGGCGGTGATGATGGTTGTGGTCAGTCTGTTTACGATTGGGCTTTTCTGGTGGTTGTTCCGGCGTTCTGCTCGCGAGGCTTTGGAGCGGCAGGAGCTGCTTGACTTTGCCTCTGCTCATGGTCTTCCGCTCAGTGGCCAGCGGGCTGCTCGGGCTGTTTCGGCTGGGCGGGGGGCGGAGCTTCGGCGGCGGCTTGAGAGCCGCGTGGAGGTTGGCGATGGATCTCCTGCTGGGGCTTTGCCCTTTGACCCCTGATTTTCTCTTTGACGGGGGAGGGGGAGGGCTGGCCCTCCCCCTCCCCCGTCGCCCCCACCCCCTCCCTTTTGGGGCATCGATGCCTGGCGCTGGTTGCGGCGATGGTCGTTATGCTTGGTGTATGTGCGTTGGTTGCGCTATGGCTGCGGCTTCGGCTGCCAGTGGGTTTCGGACCTGGCTGCAGACTCACCACATGGGGTGGCTTACGCCTCGTCGGATGCGGGCGCTTACGGTTGGGGCTATGTGCGCCGCTGGGCTGGTTTCGACGATTGGGGTCAGCGGGTCCTCGCTGCCGACGGCTCCGGCTGCTCACCACGGCGTGCGGGCTCACTGACCGCTGCTGCTGGTACTGCCACTGCGCGCGAGGCCTCCGGGTCGATCGGAGCGGGGTCAGCCCCCTGCTACTGCTGGGAGGATCGTGAGTTCGGCTCCGTCTGCGACGGGGGTTTGGAGGCCGTCTAGGAAACGGATGTCCTCGCCGCTCAGGTAGACGTTCACGAAGCGCCGCAGGCCGCCGTCCTCGTCGGAGATTCTGGTACGCAGCTCGCTGAAGCGGTCGAAGAGGCTGTCCAGCACCTCCTGCACGGTTGCGCCTTCGAGTTGGGCCTCGCTTGCTCCTTCGGCTGCGGTGCGCAGTTGGGTGGGGATCTTCACCGTGACTGGCATCGGTTCAGCCCCTTGCGCCGTTGCCCACGAGCGCGCCATTGGTGGCCAGTGCATTGTTGTCTGCTAGGGCCACATTGGCCTCGGCGGCTGTTTGCAGCGCGCTCTCCACCTGAGTTTCGAACTGCTCGACGCTTGGCTCGATCGTGTGGGTGTGGAAGGTGCCTCGCACTGCGTCCAGTGTCTTCAGGCCCTCGCCGGTGATGACTAGCACGACTCGCTCGGCGGGGTCGATCTCGCCTCGCTCGGCGAGCTTCGCCAGCACTGCCGTGGTGACGCCGCCTGCGGTCTCGGTGAAGATGCCGGTGGTTTGGGCCAGGAGTGCTATGCCCTGTCGGATCTCCTCGTCGCTTACCGCGTCGATCGAGCCTCCGCTGCGGCGCGCCTCCTCGAGGGCGTAGGGGCCGTCGGCTGGGTTGCCGATCGCCAGCGACTTGGCGATCGTGTTGGGCTTCACCGGGCGGCACACGTCGCGGCCGGCCGCGTATGCGCTTGCCACCGGGTTGCAGCCCTCTGCCTGGGCGCCGCTCATCCGCGGCAGCTCTCCGCTTACGAGGCCGAGCTCGCGCCATTCGGCGAAGCCCTTGGCTACCTTCGTGAACAGCGAGCCCGAGGCGATCGGCACGACGCAGCGGTCGGGCAGCTCCCAGCCGAGCTGCTCGGCGATCTCGAACGCCAGCGTCTTCGAGCCCTCCGCGTAGTAGGGGCGCAGGTTGATGTTCACGAAGGCCCACTCGCGCTCGGCGGAGAGCTCGGTGCAGAGACGGTTGACATCGTCGTAGTTGCCCTTCACCGCCACCAGGCGGGTCCCGTAGACGCCGGTGGCGAGCACCTTCTGCTCCTCGAGGTCCGCGGGGATGAAGACATAGGACTCCAGGCCCAGCGCCGCCCCGTGGGCGGCTACGGAGTTGGCGAGGTTGCCGGTGGAGGCGCAGGCGATCGTCTGGTAGCCGAGCTCGCGCGCGCGCGCCGCCGCCACCGACACCACGCGATCCTTGAAGGAGTGCGTGGGGTTGGCGGCGTCGTTCTTGACCCACACCTCTCTCAGCCCCAGCCGCTGCGCGAGACGGTCTGCGCGGATCAGCGGCGTGCAGCCGGCCGGCAGCCCGACCCGCGAGGCCAGCCGCCCCGAGGGCCCCGGCGGTCCGCCCGCCAGGGGCAGGAAGTCGGCGTAGCGCCAGATGTTCTGCGGGCCTCCCTGGATACGACGGCGCAGCTCGCCCACGCCGCCGTCGGTCAGGCGACTGTGGTCATAGGTGACCTCCAGCGGGCCGAAGCACCGCTCGCACACGTACAGCGCCTCCAGCGGGTACTCCGCCTTGCACTCTCGACACTTCAGGTTGCTGGCAGCCATCTGGCCTCCTTCATCGTCTTCGCCGTTGTCCCGTGTGGCGAAAACGTGAAGCCCGCCACACATCTGTCTGGAATTGGCACCTTCCGCGTTGGGACGCGGTGGTTGCCGGGGCTTCGTCGGGCCAGTCCCTCCACCCCTCTTGATGTGCACTGCTGTGGGCAGTATATCGGACCGGCGGCAGAAGCGCACAAGATCAGGTAACGCTCTTGCGTGCGCGGTGTACGCAGGTCGATGGGCACCATGATGCCAGACGCGCAGCGTCACCCCGAACAGGGCGAGGACGCCTTCGAGCTCGGCGCATCCCTGCCCAAGAAGCGCATGCTGATCGTCGTCAACCCGTACGCCTCGACGGTCTCCGACAGCCTGCGCCACCTCGTCGTCGACGCCCTGCGCAGCCGCTTCGAGGTCGACGCCCGCGACACCGAGTCCCGTGGCCATGCGACCGAGCTCTGCCGCGAGGCAGCCCACGAGGGCTACGACGTGGTTGTCGCCTTCGGCGGGGACGGCACCGTCAACGAGGCCGCCAACGGCCTGCTCGGCTCCGCCACTCCTCTCACCTGCCTGCCGGGCGGCTCGGCCAACGTGTTCGGCAAGATGCTCGGCATCCCGGGATCGCTGGTCGAGGCCACCGAGCATCTGCTGGACATGGCCGACGACTGGCGCATCCACAAGGTTGACCTCGGCGTGGTCAACGGCCGCTGCTTCACCTTCGCCTCCGGCCTCGGCCTGGACGCGTCGGTGGTGGAGCGCGTGGACGCCAATCCCCAGCGCAAGGCCCGCTGGGGACCCTGGTTCTTCACCTGGGTGGCCGTCACCACCTTCGCCCGGCGCTACCTGCTGCGCCCCCCGCGCCTCACCACCCACCTAGGCGGCGAGGAGCATCAAGGGGTCACGGCAGTGATCCAGAACGGCACCCCCTTCACCTACTTCCGCAACCGCCCGATCGAGATCGCCGACGACGCGGAGCTCGACTCCGGCACGCTCTCCGCGTGCGTCCTGCACCGCGCCCGACCGCTCGACATGCCCTTCATCGCTTGGCGCGCCTTCTCCAAGCGCGCGCGCCTGACCCGCCACCGCCAGATCACCGCGCTCGCGCCCGCCACCGAGCTGACCGTCCGCACCGCCAACGGCCAGCCGCTGCCGCTGCAGGTGGACGGCGACTACCTGGGAGAGGTGGCAGAGGCGCACTACTCGATCATGCCGCGGGCGCTCAACGTCGTGGCGTGACTACCCCGCCGGCCCGGGTGTGACGCGGTAGGCGTCGAACACGGACTCGGTGTTGCGCAGCCGGTTGATCGCGCCCTTCAGCGAGTGCGTGTCGGCAACCTCGACGACGAAGCGGTTCTTGACCATCGGCGGGTTGGAGAGGCAACGCGCTTCGACGATGTTGGCGCCCGACTCGGAGAAGACGCGCGAGAGGTCCTCAAGCAGCCGGTGGCGGTCCCACGCGTCGATCTGGATTTCGACGACGAACCCGCTCGACTGATCCCCCTCCCAGTGCACCTCGGTGAAGCGTTCGGGGTTCTTGCGCAGCACGGTTGCGTTGGGGCAGTCCTCGCGGTGGATCGTGATGCCGCGGCCGAGTGAGATGTAGCCGACGATCTCATCGCCCGGCACCGGCCGGCAGCACTTGGCGAGGCGCAGCATCACGTCCTCCACCCCCTCCACCCGGATCCCGTACTGGCCCGAGGAGCGCGTCGGACGGCGGGCGGAGCGCCCGACCTTGAGCAGGTCGCTTGCGGCGGTCGCCCCGCCATCGGCCGCCTCGCCACGCTTGAGCGCCTGCATCACCTTGTTGACGACGATCTTCGGCGACACCTTCGCGCCGCCGAGGGCCATGTAGAAGTCGTCCGCCTTGCGGTAGCCCATCTCGCGGATCACGTCCGCCAGCAGCGCCGAGCCGGTGATCCGCTGTGCCGGCAGCCCCTGGCGCTTGAGATGCTCCTGCAACAGCTCGCGCCCGGTGTGCTCGGTGTCCTGGCGGGACTCCGCTTTGAACCACGCCCTGATCTTGTTGCGCGCGCGCGTGGTCTTCACCATCGCCAGCCAGTCGCGCGAGGGGCCGCGCTCGCGCTTGGTGGTGAGGATCTCGACGATGTCGCCGCTGCGCAGCTCGTAGTGCAGCGGCACGATCTTGCCATTCACGCGCGCCCCCACGCAGCGGTGGCCGATCTCGGTGTGCACCTCGTAGGCGAAGTCCAGCGGAGTGGCGCCCGCCGCGAGCGACTTGACCTCGCCCTTGGGCGTGAACACGTACACCTCGTCTTCGAACAGGTCGATCTTCAGGCTCTCCATGAACTCCTGCGGATCGGACATGTCCTGCTGCCAGTCGAGCATCGAGCGCAGCCACTTCAGCTTGGCGTCCTCTGGCCACGCCGCTCGCTCGCGGCCCTCGCGCTGCGCGGCGGTTGAGCCCGCGCCATCGGGCGATGCGTGCCCGGACTGGGGAGGGGTGGCCATTCCCCCTCCGGCTCCCCCATCCCCGCCCTTGCGCTGCTTGTACATCCAGTGCGCCGCCACTCCGAACTCCGCCATCTCGTGCATGTCCGCCGTGCGGATCTGGATCTCCAGCGGCCGTCCCTCCGGCCCGATCACGGTGGTGTGCAGCGACTGGTACATGTTGAACTTGGGCATCGCGATGAAGTCCTTGAAGCGCCCCGGCAGCGGCTTCCACAGCGAGTGGATCACCCCCACCGCGCCGTAGCAGTCCTTCACGGAGTCCACGATCACGCGCATCGCGGTGAGGTCGTAGATCTCGTTGAACTCGCGTCCCTTCTTGGTCATCTTCGCGTAGATCGAGTAGAAGTGCTTGGCGCGCCCTGCGATCTGCGCCTCGACGCCGAGCTTGTGCAGCTCGCTCGTCAGGTACTCGCCGGCCTCGCTCACGTAGCGCTCGCGCTCATCGCGCTGCTGGGCGACCAGCCCCTTGATCTCCTGGTACTTGCGGGGGTGCAGAGTCGCGAACGCGAGATCCTCTAGCTCCCACTTGATCGCGTGAATGCCCAGCCGATGCGCGATCGGGGCGTAGATCTCCAGGGTCTCCTTCGCCTTGTCGATCTGCTTCTGCTTGGGCATCGCCTCGATCGTGCGCATGTTGTGCAGCCGGTCGGCGAGCTTGATCAGGATCACCCGCACGTCGGTGGCCATCGCCACCATCATCTTGCGGTAGTTCTCCGCCTGCGCCTCGTCGCGCGAATGGAAGGTGATGCCGGTCAGCTTGGTGACGCCGTCCACGATGCCCGCGACCTCCGCGCCGAAGCGCTCGCGCACCTCCTCGATCGAGGCCGAGGTGTCCTCCACCGTGTCGTGCAGGAGCGCCGCGCACAGCGTCTCGGTGTCCAGGCGCATCCCCGCGCAGATGCGTGCGACACCGACGGGGTGCACGATGAAGTCCTCGCCCGACTTGCGCCGCTGCGCGGCGTGGTGCTCGCAGGCGAACACGAACGCCGCTTCCACACGCGAGCGATCGATCCGGATCGTCGTGTCGGCGGCGTGCTCGGCGACGATCGCAAACAGGTCGCCGAGCAGACGGCGCTCGAACTCGTTGAGCTGCCCGGCGATCCCGGGCGAGCGGTCTGGCTCCCTTGTGGGACTCTCCTGAGCCTGGTGTGTCTGCTCTGTCGCCATTCCTTTAAGGGTAGGGCCTTTCGGGCTGGGGTCGTGCGGCCAATCCCAAACGCGCGGCGTCAGGCGAAGAGCACGAGCTCCCCCTCCTCCTCGGGAGTCGTCTCACCGTGGGCCGGCAGCTCGGCCGCCCGCGCGTGGCGCAGCACCAGGCGCGGCTCGCTCACGCCACGCCACTCGTTGACCTCCAGGGTGAACGTCGCATCAGCGGGGGCGCCGTCTCGCACAGGCAGGCTGGTGCCGGCGCCGAAGGCGACCGCGCGGGCGCGAGCGCCGTCGGCGAGCACCGTGAAGCGCACGTGTCTGCCCTCCCCCATCGGCCGGCGCTCGGCAAAGCGCGCGCCCTGCACGAGCAGCGACACCGCCGGGTTGGCACAGCCGAACGGCGCCAGCCCCCGCAGCTCCTCGGCGAGCGCCATCCCCAGCTCCTCGCCGTACACGATCGCATCCACGCGCTCGCTCGGCATGAGCTGCCCAGCGTTCAGGACACGCTCGGCATGAGCCGCGAACGCCGTCGCAAAGGCCTCCAGGCGCTCGCGCTCGATCTCCAGGCCCGCCGCCGCGCGATGGCCGCCGTGGCGCAGCAGGTGCCCCGCGCATTCATTCAGACCCTCCAGCAGGTCGAAGCCCGGGATGCTGCGCCCCGACCCGCGGCCAGTGGTGCCTTCGAGCGCCACCAGCACGCAGGGCCGGTGGTGGCGCTCGGCCAGGCGCGAAGCCACGATCCCGATCACCCCGGGATGCCAGTCCTCGCCGGCGAGCACGTACGCGGAGCGCTCGCCCAGCACCGCCACCTGCCGCTCGGCGTCGAACAGGATGCGCGTTTCGGTGTGCTTGCGTTCCTGGTTGGCACGGTCGAGCTCGGCCGCGATCTCCTGCGCGCGCGAGGGGTCCTCGGTGAGGATTAGCTCGAGGCCGGCGTCGGCGCGGTGCATCCGACCGACCGCGTTCAACCGCGGCGCCAGCGCGAACGCCACGGTGCGCTCGTCGAGGTGACCGCCGCTCGCACGCGCCACTGCCAGCAGCGCGCGCAGGCCCGGCTTGGCGGTTGCCGCCAGCGCACGCAGGCCCTGGCGCACCAGCGCACGGTTCTCGCCCAGCAGCGCAACCACGTCGGCGATCGTCGCGAGCGCCACGAGGTCGAGGTCGTCGTGGGGTCGATAAGCAGCCCGCCCGGCCTGCGCCGAGCGACCGAAGCCGGGAGACACTCGCCTCTGGCGAGAATCCCCGTTTCGGCCGAAAGCGGGGGACACTTGCGCATCCCCGTTTCGGCCAGCGGCCTCCCACAGGCCGAGCGCCAGCTTGTACGCCACAGCGGTCGCACACAGGTCGGGGCAGGGGTAGCCGCATACGGCGGGGTGCACGATCGGCGCCCGCGGCAGCGCGCCGTCGGCGCGCGGCGAGTGGTGATCGCTGACCACCACCTCGATCCCCAGCGCCCGCGCGAGGTCCACCTCCTCGACCGCCGTGATGCCACAGTCCGCGGTGATCAGCAGGCGCGTGCCGCGCACCGCCAGGCGCCTGATCGTGCGCGCATTCAGCCCATACCCGTCGCTGGCACGGTCTGGCAGGTACCAGTCCACGTCGGCCCCCAGCGCGCGCAGGACGCGCACCAGCACTGCGGTGGAGCAGATCCCGTCGACGTCGTAGTCGCCATGCACCGTGATCCGCGCGCCGGCTCGCACCTGGTCGAGGATCATCGTGAGCGCCTCGCCGATGCCCTCAAACGCCGCCGGGGGGTGCTCCTCGTCGGCGGCCAGGAAGGCCCGCGCCCGGTCGGGGTCGGCCAGCCCGCGACGCACCAGCACCTGCGCGACCGCCCCGCTCACCCCCAGCTGCCGTTCGAGTGCCTGCACGTGGGGTGGCGGGCACGGCGAGATCTCGAAGCGGCTGTTCGGCACCATCGCCGCCCAGACTACGGGTGGGTCTGGACGGAACTACCGAGGCGGGATGGTGACCGCCGCCCGCATCCCTTCGCGGCGGATGCCCTCCAGGTAGACCGCGGCCATGCCGATCAGCGAGCCGGGCACCGCGAACAGCACGACCGCGATGTCGGTCTCCTTTTTTCCGGGGATCGCCAGGCCGGAGACTTTGATGCTGTAGATCAACGTGCTGATCACGACCGCGCCGATCAGCGAGCCGATCAACGCGCCGACGATCCCGCCCCAGAAGCGGTCGGGCAGCCAGATCGTGAAATGCCAGATCGCAAGGCCCATCATCACCCAGCCGAGCATTCCCATCAGCGGCTCCTCCCATGACGTTTGTTGCGCGGCCGTTTCTGGCGTTTGGGCTGTTCCTTGAGCACCAGGTCCTCGGGTGTGAGGTCGGCCGCGGGGTCCTGCTGCTCCAGCGGCGCAGTCGGCTCGACGGGCGCCCGGGGGGAGGGTTTCGTCGGGGTGCTTGCCGTGGGCGGGGTTGTCCTGGCCGGCATCGTGCCGGTGCCCGTGCCGCTCGAGGGGGCTCGCCCGGGGCGGGCAGGTGCCCGACCGCGGCGGCCGTTGCCTTTCGCCGCGGCGCCTGCTGCCGACCCGCGCCCACCACTTGGACGGGCGGGGGTTCCGTCCTCCCGCTCGATGTCCAGATCGCGCACCATCTCCTCGAACTCCTCCTGTGAGACCTGCTCGCCCGGCTCCTCCGCCGCGACCAGCAGGCCACCCTTGCGCTGGCGGCGGCGCTGTTTGGCGGGCTCCACGTCGATCGGCGAGCCGTCGAGCGCGGTCGCGTACGGGGGCACGGCGCCGAAGTCGCGCACCAAGCGCGCGCGTCGGTTGCGGTAGGAGCCCTCGCGTTCCTTCCAGTGGGTGAGCACCGGGGAGGCGATGAAGATCGAGGAGTAGGCGCCGGAGGCGATCCCCACCATCAGCGCGAACGCGAAGTTCTTCAGCGTTTCGCCGCCGAACAGCAGCAGCGCCAGCACCGGCAGCAGCGTGCAGAAGCTGGTTGCCAGCGAACGCGTGAGCACCTCTGACATCGAGCGGTTGACGATCTGCGAGAACGCGGCGCGCGGCATTCGCGGCACGTTCTCGCGCACGCGGTCGAACACGATGATCGTGTCGTACAGCGAATAGCCGAGGATCGTCAACAGCGCGGCGACCGTCGCGCTGCTCACTTCGCGGCCGGTGAGCGCGTACACCCCCGCGGTGATCAACAGGTCGTGCATCAACGCGATCAGCACGGGCACCGCGTACTTCCACTCGAAGCGCAGCGCGATGTACACCGAGATCACGATCAGCGAGGCGATGATCGCGATCACCGCCGCGCGGGCCACCGTCTGCCCGAAGGTCGGCCCGATCGAGTTGTCGGAGGTGTCGCGCCGCGGGCTGATCTTGCTCAGCGATTCCTCGACCGCGGCCACCTGGGTCGGCTTGAGCTGCTCGACCGAGATCTGGTAGCCGCTGCCGCCGACGCTCTTGTCGCCGGTGAGCTTCTGGATCTGGGCGTTGGGAAGGTTGTGTTCGCGCAGCACCGTGCGGATCTGTTCCTGGGAGACCGGCTGGGTGAAGCCCGTCAGGATGCGGGTGCCGGAGGTGAAGTCGATGCCGAAGTTGATCCCTTTGCCGCCGATCGCCAGCGCGCCGATCAAGAGGATCGTGCCCGACAGCGTGAAGAACCACTTCGATTTCCCCATGAAGTCGAAGCGCAGCGCGCGCTTGGCGCGGGCGGCGCCGAGCAGCGCCGGGTGGCCGATCACTCGCGAGCGGCCCATCGAACCGAGCGCGGCCTGCGTGGCGAGCACGGCGGTGAACAGCGACAGCAGCGTGCCGATGCCGAGCGTGAAGGCGAAGCCCTGCACTTCGGCGGTCGCCAGCGCAAATAGGATGAAGGCCGTCATGAACGTCACCACGTTGGCGTCGACGATCGCCGCGAAGCCGCGTTTGTAGCCGGCGGCGATGCCGGCGGGGATCGAGCGCCCGGCGCGGATCTCCTCCTTGATGCGCTCGAAGATCACGATGTTGGCGTCCGCCGCGATCCCGATCGTGAGGATCAGGCCGGCGATGCCGGGCAGCGTCAGAACGATCGGGATCGCCTTGATCAGCGCGAAGTAGTAGATGCTGTAGATCGCGAGGCCCGCGATCGCGATGATCCCCAGCACGCGGTAGAACATCAGCAGGAAGATGCACACCACCAGCAGCCCCACGGCCATCGCGAGCAGGCCCTGGTCGAGCGCCGTTTTGCCGAGCGTCGCGGACACCTGCGAATGGGAGATCTGTTCCAGCCTGATCGGCAGCGCGCCCGACTGCAGCTCGTCGGCGAGGTTCTGCGCAGAGGTGAGCGTGAAGCCGCCGGTGATCTCCGAGCCGTTGGAGGCGTCGATCCCGTTGGGGTAGACGGTGTAGTCGATCGAGGGGGCGGTGATCACCTGTTCGTCGAGCACGATCGCGAAGTGCTGCAGTGCCGCGGCCTTGGTGACGCCGGGCAGCTGGGCGTTTTCGCCGCGTTTGGCGATTTCCTTGGTGACTCGTTCGAACACCGTCTTGCCGTGTTCGTCGAAGCCGAAGGTGACGTCCGGCAGACCCGAGCCGCCGCCTTCGCTCTGGTAGCCCTGCTGCGGGTTGTTGATGCTGCCGCCTTCGAGCACCGGGTTGTCGTTGAGCACGTAGAAGCTGTTGGGTTCGGCCTTGACGACCTTGTTCTTGAATTCTTCGGGGTGAGCCTGCACGAGCACGGTGCCGGGATTGACATGCACGGCCTTCGCGACCACGCCGGCGGGCGGTTTGTAGCCGTCGGCGTACAGCTCGGCCTGCGTGTCGGCGGGGCCGCAGATCGGCTTGCCGCCGGCGCACAGCATCTTTTCGTGCTTGGTGTCGATCAGATACCACGCGCCGAAGATGCAGCCGTGGATCTGCGCGGCGGTGCAGCCTTTTTCCAGCGTGGTTGCGTTGGGGTAGAGGTAGGGCTTGCGTTTGGCGGCGAGCAGCACCGCTTTGTACTCGGGCAGTCCGCAGGTCACCGACGCCGGTTCGCGTCCGCCTCCGCAGGTGACGGCGGTGTTGGTCGGTTCGGGGTTGCCCGAGGGCCCGATCACGTTGGGCTCCCAGTCGTAGAAGAGCAGCTGGGCGGTCTTGCCGACCTGGTCTTCGGCGCGCTTGACGTTGGTGACGTCAGGCAGCGAGACGTTGATTTCATTGGCGCCGTACAGCTGGATTTCCGGCTGCGCGACGCCGAGCTGGTCGACGCGCTTGCGCATGATGTTGATCGCGCGGTTGAGCGATTCGGGGTTGACCTTCGCGTGCGCGGTCGGGATCCCCTTGTAGATGAACGACACCCCGCCCTTCAGGTCGAGGCCGAGGCGCGTCGGCTTGGTGGCGATCACGACCGCCGACACCGCCAGCAGCAGCGCGACGAGCAGCAGGACCAAAGAGTTGCGACGGCGGTCGGTCATCGGAAAAAGACTACTTGTCCGGGGTAAGGACGAGCAAAAGACCGCCCTCGTCGTCGTAGGCGGGGAACATGTCGGCGCGCGCGGTGGCGGGCAGGTCGCGGTCGCCGCTGACGCGCACCGGCTTGCCCAGCGCGCGCACTCCCCACTCCAGCACCGTGCCGACGGGGTCGTCTCCGTTGGAGAACTCCAGACCCGAGCGCCTGCGCGACCGGGCGGCCGATCACCGCTTCCTCCTCCAGGCCGGTGAGCGCGAAGGAGTTCTTGCCGCAGCCGATCACGCGCCCCTCGCGGTCGCAGACGAAGAACGCGGCGTCCGGCGCGGGGTAGTAGTCGTCGAGCAGTTCGAAGAGGAACGCGAACCCGCACTTCACGCAGCCCTTCGGTTGGCGGGTGAAGCCGAGGTTGCGGTCGAGCTCGCTGGAGCGATGGCCGCAGTTGGGGCAGATGAAGGGATGGGACATGGTCGCCAAACAAAGAGTAGGGAAGGAGCCGCAACGAGGCTCCGCCCAACGGAACACCGGGTGGGGGCCTAGAAGAGCGCCTGCTCGCCCGCGGCGCCTGAACCCGCGTCCCCGACCGGCGAGCCCAGCCACCCCGCGGGGGGCTGGAGCCCCAGGTGGGCGAACGCGGCGG
The DNA here is from genome assembly GCA_963744135.1 of uncultured Solirubrobacterales bacterium. GTDB lineage: Bacteria > Actinomycetota > Thermoleophilia > Solirubrobacterales > Solirubrobacteraceae > Palsa-744. The sequence goes on from CAVUSE010000005.1 coordinate 111,799, forward strand.
GCGTGGCGGCGCGACCGCGGGGGGTTCGCTTGAGCAGGCCCTCACGCAGCAGATGGGGCTCGTAGACGTCCTCGATCGTGTCGCGCTCCTCGCCGACGGCGACCGCGAGCGTGGAGAGCCCGACGGGGCCGCCCGCGAACTTCTCGCAGATCGCGCGCAGGATCTCCCGGTCGAGGCGGTCGAGACCGCGCTCGTCGACCTCCAGCAGCTCCAGCGCCGCGCGCGCGGCGTCGGCGCTCAAGACGCCCTCCATGCGCACCTCGGCGTAGTCGCGCACGCGGCGCAGCAGACGGTTGGCCACGCGCGGGGTGCCGCGGCTGCGCTCGGCGATCGCCTCGGCGCCGCCATCCTCCAGCGGGATCTCGAGGATCCCCGCGGAGCGCTTGACGATCGCCGCGAGCTCCCCGGTTGTGTAGGACTCCAGGCGCGCCTGGATGCCGAAGCGGTCGCGCAGCGGCGTGGTGAGCAGGCCCGTGCGGGTGGTTGCCCCAACCAGCGTGAAGGGCGGCAGATCGAGCGTCACCACGCGCGCCCCGGCGCCCTGGCCGACGGTGATCGGCAGGCGGCGGTCCTCCATCGCCGGGTAGAAGGTCTCCTCCAAAGTGCGCGGCAGGCGGTGGATCTCATCGACGAAGAACACGCTGCGAGGCTCCAGGGCGGTGAGAAACGCCGCGATGTCTCCCTTTCGCTCCAGCGCGGGGCCGGCAGTCTGCACGAACGGCGCCCCGAGCTCGCTCGCGACGATCTGCGCGAGCGAGGTCTTGCCGAGGCCGGGCGGCCCGGCGAGCAGCAGATGATCGAGCGCCTCCCCGCGCGCGACAGCCGCCTCGATCGCTACCGCCAGCTGCTCGCACAGCGCGTGCTGGCCGACGAACTCGCGCAGCCGGCGGGGCCGCAGCGAGCGCTCGAGCTCATCCTCGAGCTCGTCGTGCTCGTCCAGGTTGGGGGTTTGGATGCGGGTCATCGGGCAATCACCCCGCACGCGCGGTGCGCAGAGCCTGGGCGATCAGCTCCTCGGCGCTGTCGCCCGTCGCCTCGCGCAGCAGCTCCTCGGCCTCGCCGTGGGAGTAGCCGAGCTCCAGCAGCCCGTCGCGGGCGAGCGTGCGTGGGCTCTCGACGCGGCGGGCCTTGATCGCCGCGCCCACCCCGGCGGCGTCGAGGCCCACATCCGCGCTGACCCCGACCTTCTCGCGCAGCTCGACGATGATCCGCTCCGCGGTGCGCTTGCCGATCCCCGGCACCGCCTGCAGGCGCGCCGCGTCGCCCGCGGCGAGCGCCGCCACCAGCTCGCGTGGCGGCCCGGCGGAGAGCACCGCGAGCGCGACCTTGGGGCCGACGGCCTGCACGGAGAGCAGCATCAGGAAGAGGTCGCGCTCCTGCTCGGAGTGAAAGCCGTACAGCGCGAGCGCGTCGTCGCGCACGATCAGGTGGGTGTGCAGCGTCGTCTCGCCGCCGACGGCCGGGACGTGGCGCAGCGTCTCCGCGGAGACGGCCGCCCGGTGGCCGACCCCACCGCAGAGGATCACCACGTGGTCGGCGCGGCGCACGGCGACCTCGCCTCGCAGCAGGGCGATCATGCCCACAGCCCCGGCCGGGTGGTGGGGGACGAAAACAGATAACCACCACGCCCCTGGGGCCACGAAAAGTAATCATCCCCCTCCCCCCCAAACCCACCTGGAGGGCCCAAAAGAAAGACATGATCACCGCACCCCCACGACCTCGGCCGCCGCCACGGCGTGCGCAAGGGGCGGCGTTCAGGTGGCAGAGCGCCACCGCGAGCGCGTCGGAGGCGTGGTCGGGGGTGGGCAGCTCGGTCAGCGACAGCAGCGTCTGCACCATCCGCGCGACCTGGTGCTTGTCCGCACGGCCGTTGCCGCAGACCGAGGACTTGACGCGCTGGGGGGTGTAGGAGAAGCACGGCACCCCGCGCTCGCCGGCGGCGAGCATCGTCACCCCGCGGGCGTGCCCGACCGCGAAGGCGGTTTGCACGTTCTGCCCGAAGTACAGCTGCTCCAAAGCCATCGCGGCGGGGCGGTGCTCGTCGATCAGCTCCAAGACACGCCCATACACGCTCGCCAGGCGCGACTCCAAGGCGACTCCGGCGGGCGTGTCGATCACGCCGCCGTCGAGCGCGGCCATGCGGCGGCCGCGACGGGCGACGACGCCATAGCCGGCGTTGGCGAGACCGGGGTCGATGCCGAGGACGATCATCGGCAAGCCCTTGCTGCCGAGCACGGGCTCGATGGAGATGGGGAGGGGGTTCTGAAGGCCCGCCCGCCCGGGCCTGCCCGGGTGGGCGGGCCCAGCTCAAGGCCGGGGTCGATCCCGAGGACGATCATGGGGATGTGATTCTGCGCGCGTGGTCGGACGCCTGCCCTCGCCGCTCTCTCTCCTCAGCGCGGCTGCTCAGGCGATGTCTTTGCGCGCCAGGGCGCGGCGCCCGAGGCCCACAGGTCGTTGAGCGCGACCGCGTCCTTGTAGGTGTCCATGCACTCCCAGAAGCCCTCGTGGCGGTGGGCGCGCAGCTGACCGTCGGCGGCGAGCCGCTGTAAGGGCTCGCGCTCGAGCACGGAGTCCTCCCGCAGGTAGGCGAACGCACCGGGGCGCAGGCAGAGGAAGCCGCCGTTGATCCAGTGCTCGGAGCGGGGCTTCTCGTGAAAGCCGAGCACGCGGCCATCCTCCCCATCCAGCTCGGCGACGCCGAACTGCAGCTCGGGGCGCACGACGGTGATCGTGGCGAGGGCGCCGTGGGCCTCGTGGAAGCGCAGCAGGCGCGCGAGGTCGATGTCGGCGAGGCCGTCGGCGTAGGTGAGACAGAACGTGGGCTCGTCCGCCAACCGCCCCTCCAGCCGCTTGACCCGCCCGCCCGTGGGGGTGTCGAGGCCGGTGTCCACGCACTGCACCCCCACCCCCTCCGGCCAGCGCCGCGCGGCGACGAAACGTTCGATCAGCTCGCCGCGGTAGCCGGTCGCCAGCAGGAAGCGGCGGAAACCCTGGGCGGCGTATAGCTCGATCACGTGCTGCACGATCGGGCGCCCACCGATCTCGATCAGCGGCTTGGGGATCTCCCGGGTGCGCTCGCGCAGGCGGGTGCCGCGGCCGCCGCAGAGGATCACCACGGGTGGCCTATCCAATGGCGCGCGCGAGCATCTCGGCAGGGACATCGAAGTTGGCGTGTACCGCGGAGACGTCGTCGTTCTCTTCCAGGCCGTCGATCAGCTTCATCAGCTTGACGACCTGGGCCTCGTGCTCGATCGGCACGAGGCTGGATGGCCGGTAGGTGAGCTCGGCGCTCTCCAGCTCCACGCCCGCCTCCTCGAGCGCCCGGCGCACCGCGGTGAAGTCGGCCAGCGGGGTGATCACCTCGAAGACGTCTTCGTCCTCAGAGATGTCCTCCGCGCCGGCCTCCACGGCGACGAGCAGGTCGTCCTCGGTGTAGCGGGAGGCATCCACCACGATCACGCCCTTCTTCTCGAACAGGTAGGCCACCGACCCGGGCTCGCCGAGCGAGCCGCCGTATTTGGTGAAGAGGTTGCGCACGTCCGGCCCGGTGCGGTTGCGGTTGTCGGTGACGGTCTCGACCAGCAGCGCCACCCCGGCAGGGCCGTACCCCTCGTAGACCACCGTCTCCAGCGCCTCCCCGTCGCCGCCCTCACCGGTGCCCTTGGCGATCGCGCGCTCGATGTTGTCCTTCGGCATCGACGCCGCTTTGGCCTTGCGGATCGCGTTCTCGAGCGCCGCGTTGGAGTCGGGGTCCCCCCCGCCCTCGCGCGCGGCGACGGTGACGGCGCGCGCGAGCTTTGTGAACGCCGCCCCCCGGCGGGAGTCGACGATCGCCTTCTTGTGCTTGATGCTCGACCACTTGGAGTGTCCTGACATGGGCTAGAGCTTAGGATGCAAAGCGCGTGGACGCTCCCACCCCCGAGATCTTCAAGGCGTACGACATCCGCGGCCTCTACGGCGAGCAGATCGACGGCGAGATCGCCGAGTCGATCGGCCGGGCGTTCGCGCGGGTGCTCGCGCAACTGGAGGGCAAGCCGGTGGGCGAGCTGCGCGTGGGGCTGGGGCGCGACATGCGCCTGACCGCCCCGGCGCTGGCAGCGCGCTACCGGGAGGGCCTGCTGGCCGAGGGCGTGCACGTGCTCGACGCCGGGCAGGTAGGCACCGAGATGCTCTACCACCTGGTCGGCTCGCGCGGGCTCGACGGCGGTTTGATGTGCACCGCCTCGCACAACCCGAAGGCCTACACCGGCTGCAAGCTGGTGCGCGAGGGGGCGCTCGCGCTGTCGGGCGACAGCGGCATCCAGGACATCCGCCGGCTGATCGAGGCCGGGCTCGGCGAGGACGACAGCCCCCCCGTCCCGCGCGGGACGGTCGAGGAGGTGGACATCTACGCAGAGTTCCAAGCCACGGCGCTCGGCTTCATCGACCCGGAGACGATCCGCTCCTTGGCGCGGCCTTTGAAGGTGGTGGTGGACGGCGGCAACGGGATGGCCGGCCCGATGGTCGGTCCGCTGCTGGAGGGGTTGGGCCTGGAGCTGATCGAGACCTACTGGACCCCCGACGGCAACTTCCCCGACCACGAGCCCAACCCGCTGCTGCCCGAGAACCGGCAGTTCGCGATCGACAAGGTGCTCGCCACCGGCGCCGACCTCGGGATCGCCTGGGACGGGGACGCCGACCGCTGCTTCTTCATCGACGACACCGGTCGCTTCGTCGACGGCGACTTCCTCACCGCGCTGCTGGCGGAGTCGCTGCTCGTCAAGAAATCGGACCCTGCCCACCCCGAGGCGATCCTCTACGACGTGCGCGCCTCGCGCGCGGTGCCCGACACCGTCAGGCGCGCCGGCGGGATGCCGTACATCAACCGCGTGGGGCACGCCTTCTTCAAGACGCGCATGCGCGCGGAGGGCTCGCTGTTCGGCGGTGAGGTGTCCGGGCACTACTACTTCCGCGACTTCCACTGCGCCGACTCCGGCACCCTGCCGGCGCTGTTGATCCTCGAGCAGCTCTCGCGCACCGGCCAGCGCATGTCCGAGCTGCTGGCGCCCTATCGCGAGCGCTACTTCATCTCCGGGGAGATCAACTCAGAGGTCGCCGGCGGATCGGAGATCCACCAGCAGGCGAAGATGGAGGAGATCGCCGCGCGCTACGCCGACGCCGAGCAGTGCCACCTCGACGGGATCTCGATCGACTACGAGGATTGGCACTTCAACGTGCGCCCCTCCAACACCGAGCCACTGCTGCGCCTCTGCCTGGAGTCGCTGCGCTCCCACGAGGACATGGAGCGCCGCCGCGACGAGGTGCTGGCGCTGATCCGCTCATGAGCCCGCGCAGCCGTGCATCCGCTTCCACGGGACAGACGGGCAGCGCCGCCGCCGCCAAGCCCTCCGGCAAACGCGCCAGCACGCCGTCGGAGAAGACCAAACCCGCAGCCAAGCCGACCAAACGCGCACCGGCGCGCTCCGCGAAAGCGAAGAAGACGCCGTCCAAGAGCCCCCCCACGCAGGATGCCGAGGAGGCAGCCGCACTGGAGCGCGCCGCGGCGGAGGGGATCCACCGCCTGGCGATCCCCACTCCGTTCGCGGTCGGCCGCGTCAACGCCTACCTGATCGAGGACGATCCGCTGACGCTGGTCGACTCAGGGCCCAACTCCGCCAAGGCGCTCGACGAGCTCGAACAGGCGCTCGCCGCGCGCGGGCATGCGATCGAGGACCTGCAGCTGCTGATCCTCACCCATCAGCACATCGACCACATCGGCCTCGCTGCGATCCTCGCGCGGCGCTCCGGCGCGCAGGTGGCGGCACTGGAGGGCCTCGACCGCCGGCTGCGCGACTTCCGCAGCGAGTCCGAGCTCGACGACCGCTTCGCGGCGCGGATCATGCTGCGCCACGGGGTCCCCACCGACGTCGTCACCGCGCTGCGCGCGGTCTCCGCCAGCTTCCGCGCCTGGGGCTGCACCGTCGAGGTCGACCGCCCACTCGCGGCGGGCGAAGAGCTGAAGCTGCGCGACCGCACGCTGCGCGTGCTGCACCGCCCCGGCCACAGCCCCTCGGACACGGTCTTCCACGACGAGCGGCGCTCGCTGCTGATCGCCGGCGACCACCTGCTCTCGCACATCTCCTCCAACCCGCTGATCGCGCGGCCGCTTGAGGTGGAGGGCGACTACGCCGGGGATCGCCCACAGGCGCTGATCGCCTACCTCGACTCGCTGCGCCAGACGCGCGCGATGGACCTCGAGCTGGTGCTCGGGGGCCACGGCGCCCCGATCACCGACCACGCCGCGCTGATCGACGAGCGCCTGCACATGCACGACCGGCGCGCCACGAAGATCCACGGCCTGATCGCCGAGCGCCCCCGCACCGCCTACGAGCTCGCCCACGCGCTGTGGGGCAACGTCGCCGTCACCCAGGCCTACCTGACGATCTCCGAGGTGCTCGGTCACGTCGATCTGCTGCTGCGCGACGAGCGCGCGGTGGAACAGATCCAGGACGGGATCGCCCGGTTCGAGGCGGCGTAGGCACTCGGCGCAGCCACCGATCCCACCTACCCGACCGGCAGGATCGCAAGAACCGAACTTACAAAGCCTGAAGACTCTCGATCCAAGCGCCCACCGCCGCAATGAACGACGGGAGATATTGGCGCTGGCGGTTGACGGCAAGATGAATGTCGCCCGCGGTTAGGGTCCAATACTCGTGCTGGCTCGAGTTGCGCAGCTCGAGGACCTCCCGTATGGCCTGATCCGCCTCGTTGGGAAAGAGGCCCTGAGCCTTGAGCTGGTCAGCTGCAGGAGTCTTGCGATCAGCCGGGATCGCGCCCAGATCCTGCGCCACTCGCACGGCGAGGCTGATCAGGGCATTACAGAGGTTGTGCAAGTCGTCCATGTTCGATCGCACCAACATGGCCTGGTTGCGCTCCCGCGGATCCTGCGAGTACCACGCGGCATCGAACCCCACAGGATCGAAATCGGGTGGGAAGGCCGAGACCGCGCTCTCCAGCTGCGCCATCGTACGCGCCAATTGCGCCAGCGCACCGTCCAATGCATCTCGGCGTGCCCGGGCAGCAACGGGCGAGCGGATGGAGCCGCTCATCAAGCAGCCCCAACGGGCGATCGAGCGCGTGCCGCGGCGAGCTCCCGAAAATAGCCGAGGGCTGCTCTTGCGCTTTCGTGCAGGTCGTCTCCCAGCTGGTCGGCCTGCGCACCTGCGCGTCCCGCCTGAGCTTGCAAACGTTGCCATGAGCGCTCGCGATCGACCAGCGGACGACCATCGCGCACAAGCTCAGCCAGGAGACGCGGATTGCGTCGGGCTGCCTCCAGGGGAACAAGCTGCACCTTGGCGGACAGACGTGCTCCAAGCCGCTTGCGCAACACTTCGAGTGCTCCCGGCGCCGGACGACGCAATCCAACCAGCAGGTCGACGTCCGAGACCCCCGTCACGTCGTCCCCCCGAGCGACAGATCCGAACAGCACGGCCAACTCCACATTGGGCTCCGTCCTGAGCGCCGCCCGCAACTCGCTGACCAGTCGCCAATGGGAGCGTACCCACTCGATCTCCGGCTCGGAGAGCAGGAGTCGGCGGGAACTGGGCCGTCGGGCCCGGATGAGCTCGCTGCTCACACCTCGGCGCAGGGTGCGCTCGCTGACGTCCACCTCCTCCGCCAGCTCTCGCAAGACCGAGCTCATATGTCCAAGATAACACCAGTGTGTCCGATCGGCCGTGGTCTTCGCCGCATTGCCGTGTCCGCAGACGAACGGATGGGGACCGCGGGTGCGGCCCTCGCCAAAAACGACAACGTGCGCTAAAGTCTTTGACAGTTCACTGATTGGACGTACAGGACAGGGGCCGGGTCGGGCAGGCACAGAGTGAGGGGATCGATGTGGTCGCACCGAACGGGGAGGTCGTGATGGACAGCGCCACCGCCAACCCGCATCTGAACGTCTTTGACCCCTACCGCGACCTCGGACGCACCCACGAGGACCAGTTGACGCGCGCGGCGATGATCGTGCTGCGGCTGGTGCCCCTCGCCCGCGAGACGCTGCTGCGCTCGATCGGCGAGCCCTCGCAGAGCGAGCTGCCCGACTGCGCGGTGGACATGCAGGCGACGCACATCGTCGACGCCTCCGAGGAGAGCGCCGCCGGCGGGGAGGTCAAGCGCGGGCGCCTGGTGAGCGTGTTCCTCACGCCCGACACCGAACCGGCGGAGGGCGACGGCGAGGTCAAAGACACCAGCCGCGGGCAGCGCTTCGATGGCGTGCTGCGCTTCGACCCCGAGCTGGTGGTTCTGCTGGAGAGCAAGGTGTGCACCCGCTGGGCGCGGCGCAACGGGCACCGCGTCGGCGAGCTCAACCTCGGCAGCGCGCGCTTCACACAGCGGCGCACCTGCGTGCTGCGCTGGCACGACCTGCTGGAGTCGTGGTGGCGTCTGGTCGAGCTGGCGGTGCTCTCCCCCGCCGAGCGGGCGCTGGTGCAGGATCTGCTCACCTACGCCCACCAGGACTTCGGCCACCTGTTGCCGTTCGGCTCGCTGCGACGCGTCGGCGCCGACCCCGTGCGGCGCAAGTGGCGGCTGCGCTCGCTGCTGCGCGAAGCGACGGGCCTGCAGCCGGAGCGCGTCGGTCTTGCGCACGTGCGACTGGACACCGCGCTCGGTGTGATCTCGATGCAGCGCGCCGCCCTCGACCTCGACGGCGACGAGCTGATCCTGCACTTCTGGCCGGGCGAGCTCAAGCGCCAGGCCGAGCACCTCTACGGCGCCGGCCACGCCGAACGCCTCCCCGAGCTCGAGCAGTCCGACGGAGGCGGTGGGGGCTGGCGCGTGGAGCCCCAGCCCCAGCTCGGCTTCCGCAACGCCCCTGCGCGCACCCGCGTCTACCTCACCTCGCGCCTGGACGCGGCAACCTACATCCGCCGCTGGCAGAGCGAGGACTTCAAGCAGGTGGGAGCCCACAACCCCGACACGATTCTCCCCGAGCTATGGCCGTGGCTGCTGCGCCGCCGCTACGCCTCCGCGCGCGACAAAGCCCGCCTGGAACCGTTTCTGCGCACGCTCGGACGCCGCGCCGCCCACCTGCGCCCCAGCATCCACGTGGCGCGCTCCTGGCAATTCGAGCAGGCAGTCGCGCTCGATGACGAGGGCCTGCTTGCGGGGGAGATACACGACGCGATCAACCGTGTGCTCGACCTACTCGAAGAGCCGCTCATCCTGCTGCCAAGCGAAGCTCCCGAGCAGCACGAACCTCCTCCACAAACAGCCGGTGCAGTCGCGCGTCGGGCGTAAGCTCGGCGTGAAAGGCCGCCGCCAGCCGGTTGCCTTCGCGGGCCGCCACGGCGTGGCCGTCCACCTCCGCGAGGATCTCCACGCCGGGGCCGTGCTCGGCGATCCAGGGGGCGCGGATGAAGACACCATGCAGGGGCGGGCCATCGATCCCGCGCATCTGCACGTCCGCCTCGAAGCTCTTGATCTGGCGGCCAAACGCGTTGCGCCGCGCGCGCATGTCCATCAGCGCGAGGTGGTCGCGGTCGAGCATGATCAGCCCCGCGCACGAGCCGAGCACGGGGACCCCACGGCCGTCCGGCGGCGGGGCACACAACTCCCGCAGCGGCGCCGCCAGCCCCTCCCGCTCGATCCCGAGCGTCATCGTCGTCGACTCGCCCCCCGGGATCACCAGTCCCTCGATGCCGTCGAGGTCGGCGGGCGTGCGGACCTCGCGCACCTCCGCGCCCACCTCGCGCAGCATCCGCGCGTGCGCCTCGAAGCCGCCCTGCAGCGCCAGCACCCCCACCAGCGGCAAGCGAGGCCGGGGGTGTGGTTCAACGTTCACTTTTCAAGACCTGTGCGCGATCGTATCCACGGCAAAGCACGTATAGACCATCGCGCACCAGCTTGAGAAATTGCATATACATCCACCCCCTTCGCACTCGCGCGGCATGCCGCCCGCCGAGGGCGTCTACCAGCCCCGCGAGGCCAGCAGCTGCTCCTGCTCGAGCTTGGAACTCTCCAAGCTCACCATCGCGGGCCCAAGACCGCGCGAAGCGGCTGCCACTCGCGCGGGGTCCTGCCAGTGGGTGGTGGCCTCCACGATCGCGCGCGCGCGTGTTGGCGGATCCTCGGACTTGAAGATCCCCGAGCCCACGAACACCCCCTCGGCGCCGAGCGCCATCATCAGCGCCGCGTCGGCTGGGGTGGCGATCCCGCCCGCGCAGAACAGCACCACCGGCAGGCGACCCTCCGCGGCGACCCTCCGCACGAGGTCAAGCGGCGCCCCGTGCTGCTTGGCGGCGCCCGCCAGCTCGCTCTCCTGCAGCGTCGCGAGGCGGCGGATCTCGCCGCCGATCATGCGCATGTGGCGCACCGCCTCGACGATGTCGCCGGTGCCGGCCTCGCCCTTGGAGCGGATCATCGCCGCGCCCTCGCCGATCCGCCGCAGTGCCTCGCCGAGGTTGGTGGCTCCGCACACGAACGGCACCTTGAACGCCCACTTGTCGATGTGGTTGGCCTCGTCGGCGGGGGTGAGCACCTCCGACTCATCGACGTAATCGACGTCCAGCGCCTGCAGCACCTGCGCCTCCACGAAGTGGCCGATGCGCGCCTTCGCCATCACCGGGATGCTCACCGCCTCCTGGATGCCCGCGATCATCTCCGGGTCGCTCATCCGCGCCACGCCGCCGTCACGGCGAATGTCGGCGGGCACGCGCTCCAGCGCCATCACCGCAGCGGCGCCGGCGTCCTCGGCCACCTTTGCCTGATCGGGCGTGACCACGTCCATGATCACCCCGCCCTTCAGCATCTCCGCCAGGCCGGCCTTGACCGTGAATGTCGCCTCGTCGCGCATGAGGTGCAGTCTATCCGGGTCGTTCTCTCTGTTCCGGTCGGCGCATGCGCTGACAGAGGCGGGAACCGCACATGTGACTTTAGAAAGCGGTTCCGGTCGGCGCATGCGCCGACCGGCGGGGCAGCACATGTGCTGCCCCGAGGAACGGCCACATGTGGCCGTTCCAGGGATGGCCGCATGCGGCCATCCCGACCACGCCGCATGCGGCGTGGTCCCCCAAAAAAAGGGGGGAGGGAGGAATCTACTTCAGCCGGAAGGCCTTGATGCGGTCTTCGTACTGGGCGCTGTCGCGCGCATACACACCGTAGGCGAGCGCCTGAATCAAGCTGAGCAGCGCCGCGTGCGAGCGCACGTAGGCGGGGCTGTTGGAGGAGTAGTAGAGCTTGATCTGCCCGAGCTTGGCGACCTCCGAGAGGGTCGCGTCGGTGATCGCCGCCGTGCGCGCCTTGCGGTGGCGGGCGAGCTTCATCGCGCGCAGCACCAGCGGGTGCGGGCGCCCGGCGGAGAGCCCGATCACGAGCGTGCTCTGGTCGATGCGTCCGAGACGGCTGAGCGCCTCCTGGGAGGGGCTTGCCACAACCTCCACGCGCAGGTCCAGCAGCATCAGCAGGTGGCGCAGGTAGCTGGCGAAGAACGCCATCTGGTCGGTGCCCGCCACCAGCACCTTCTCGGCGCTCACGATCGCGTCGATCAGCTCGTCCACGTCGCCGCGCGACACCTTGCGCGCGGTCTCCTCCACGTTCAGGTGGTCGGCCGCCAGCGCCGCCTCGAACTCGTTCTGGTCGAGCGAGAACAGCGGCGTCGAGCCGCCGTTCGCGGATTGGTGGCTCTGGTTCGATCCCCCGCCGTTCGCGTGCACGCGCCGGTACTCGTCGCGCGCCGCCGCCTGCAGCTCGGGGAAGCCCTCGAACCCCAGAGCTTGGGAGAAGCGCACCACCGTGGAGCTCGAGGTGTTGGCGCGGCGCGCCAGCTCCTCGGCGGTCTGGAAGGCCGCCTCGTCGAGGTGGTCGACGATGTACTGCGCCACGTCCTTCTGCGAGCGCGAGCACTCCTCGAAGCGCGTCTGGATGTACTTCGAGAGGCTCTGATGCTCGCCGGTGGCGCCCACCGGTGGCTCCTGCACTGTTGAGGTCGATCCCGTTCGTCTCATCGGCCCCGTTGTTCGACGCGCCCTGCTCGGACTCCTCCCGGATGGCTTGTGTTTCTCAGCGCAGCGTCTGCGCAGCCGGGCACGCGGCACGGCCGGCTGCGTGTCACCCACCGCATCCCCAATACGGGAGACACCGGCTCAGCCCAGCGTCCGCGCCAGCTCCACGAAGTAGTCGAGCGCCTGCGGGTTGGCGAGCGAGTCAATGCTCGCCGCCTCCGTAGGGGCAGTGCCCATCAGGATCCGCTTCACCGGCACCTCCAGCGTCTTGCCCGACAGCGTGCGCGGCACCTCGGCGATCTGCATCACCTCGTCGGGGACGTGCCGCGGCGAGCAGTCCTCGCGGATCCGTCGCCTGATCCTCCCCTTCAGCTCATCGTCGAGCGCCACCCCGGGGCGCAGCACCACGAACAGCCACATCTCCAGCTCGGGCGGGCGGGCACCGGGTGGGCGGGCACCGGATCCATGCGGGATGTCCACCACCAGCGCGTCCACCACCTCCTCCACCGCGCTCGCCGCGCGGTAGATCTCGCTCGTGCCCATCCTCACCCCTTGGCGGTTGATCGTCGCGTCGGAGCGCCCGTAGATCACAGCGCCTCCCCGCGGGGTGATCCTGATCCAGTCGCCGTGGCGCCAGATGCCGGGAAACATCGAGAAGTAGCTCTCCAGGTAGCGCGGCCCCACTCGATTCTCCGGCGCGTCCAGCGGCAGGTCGGGGTCGCGGGCGGGCGAGTCAGCCGGTGGGTCGGTGGACGGGTCGGTGGACGGGTCGGTGGACGGGTCGGTGGGCGGGTCGGTGGGCGGGTCCCCCCAGAAGAACAGCGGCATCGAGGGCAGCGGCTCGGTCAGCACCAGCTCCCCCACCTCGTCCACCACGCTGCGCCCCTGCTCGTCCCACGCCTCCACCGCGCAGCCCAGCACACGGCACTGCAGCTCCCCTTCATACACCGGCAGCAGCGGGCAGCCGCCGACGAACGCCGTACACACATCGGTGCCCCCGCTCGTCGAGAACAGCCACACGTCCGACTTCACCTCCCGGTACACCCACGCGAAGCTCTCCGGCGCCAGCGGCGAGCCGGTCGAGCCGATGCTCCGCAGCGCGCTCAAATCGTACTCCCGCGCCGGCTTCACGCCGGCCTTCTCGCACGCGCTGAGCAGGCCCGCGCTGACGCCCATGCAGGTCATCTTCGCGCGCTCCGCCAGCGCCCACATAGCGCCCAGGTTGGGGTGCCCGGGGCTGCCGTCGTACAGCACGATCGCCGCCTCCGTGAACAGGCAGCCGATCAGGAAGTTCCACATCATCCAGCCGGTCGTCGTGAACCAGAACATGCGATCGCCTCGATGCAGGTCGAGGTGCAGATGGCTCTTCTTCAGCTGCTCCAGCAGAATCCCGCCGTGACTGTGCACGATCGCCTTCGGCAGTCCGGTGGTGCCCGAGGAGTACAGCACCCACAGCGGGTGGTCGAAGGGCACCTGCTCGAACTCCGGCGCGGCGGCTGCACCTCGATCGGCCTCCCCACGCGCGCACAGCTCCCCCCACGTGAGCGCCCCCGGCCAACCGGCCGGGATGACCGGGGCGGCCGCGGCCTTCTCGAACAGGTAGGGCACCAGCACCGTGTGGCGCACCGTGGGCAGCTCCGCCAGGATCTCCCCCACCACCTCCCTGCGGTCGAAGTCCCTGCCGCTGTGGCGGTAGCCGTCCACCGCGAGCACCACCTTCGGCGTGATCTGCGCGAAGCGGTCGATCACGCTGCGCGCGCCGAACTCCGGCGCCGCGCTCGAGAAGATCGCCCCCACGCTCGCCGTTGCCAGGAACGCGACCAGTGTCTCGGGGATGTTCGGCATGTAGGCGACCACGCGATCCCCCCGCTCCACGCCCAGCGCGCGCAGCCCCGCCACCACCGCGGCAACCTGCGCAGAGAGCTCGCCCCATGTCAGCTCCGCCAGCGGACGCAGCTCGGAGGCGTGCAGCACGGCGATTTGATTGGGATCCCGCCCACCATCGCGCTCGCCGGCCGAGCTTTGATCGGTCGTCTCGCCGGCCGGTCGTCGAGCGGGCGATCTCCGACCGGCGCGCAGCATGTTCTCGGCGTAGTTGAGCTCCGCGCCGTCGAACCAGCGCGCGCCCGGCATCGTGCGTGCATCGAGCACCCGCTCGTATGGGCGCGAGCTGCGCACCCCGAAGTACTCCCAGATGCTCTCCCAGAAACGCTCCAGCTCGGTCACCGACCACTCCCGCAGTTGCTCGTACTCCGCAAACGTCCTGCCCTCGCGCGCGCCCACCCAGCGCATGAAGCCCGTCAACCAGGCGCGCTCCCGCTCCCCCGGGGTGGGCTCCCACAGACACACCTGCCCATCCTCGTTAGCCGAAACGGGGATTCGCGCCGAAGGCGCGTGTCTCCCGGCTTCGGTCGGCCGTTGATCGGTCATCGCGCTTCCTCTCTCGATCCGCTCTCGATCCGCCCCATCAAGCGCTACCTCCACCCCGGTCGCGCCCCGTCGTCGACTTGCCCACCGCGTCCCTGTCGCCGCTCTCGCCCGTCAGCGTGGACAATTCCTCGTCCACGCCCCCATTTATTCCAACTCATGACAAACGATTCGGATAACCCGAAACCTCAGTATGTCAGGCCGGCGAGCGGCACGTCGTTATCCTGCCGGCCGTGGATGCTCCAGCCCTGCGCGCGCAGTTTCCGGTGCTGCTGCGCGCCGCCTACCTGAACGCCGGCACCGACGGCCCGCTGCCCGCCGCCGCCGCACAGGCCGCCGCGCGGGAGCTCGCGCGCGAGGCCGCGGGGGGTCGCACGCTCGCCCATTTCGAACGCCGCAGCGAGCTTGGCCAGGCGCTGCGCGGCGCCTACGCCTCGCTGCTCGGCTGCGCCGCCGAGGACCTTGCGCTCACGACCTGCACCAGCGAGGGGCTTTCACTGGTGCTCGATGGCCTGCGGCTGGGCCCCGGCGACGAGATCCTCACCAGCGCGGAGGAGCACCCCGGGCTGCTCGGCGCGCTGATCGCCGCGCGTGAGCTGCGCGGGGTGTCGATCCGCGCGGTCCCATGGCTCCAGCTACCCAGCGCCGTCGGACCCCGCACGCGGCTGATCGCCTGCTCGCACGTGAGCTGGATGACCGGGTCGATCGCCCCCGCGGAGCTCGCCGAGGCCGACGTCCCGGTGCTGCTCGACGGCGCTCAGGGAGTCGGCGCGATCCCCACCGACGTGCGCGCGCTGGGCTGCGCCGCCTACGCCGGCCCCGGCCAGAAGTGGTTGTGCGGGCCCGACGGCACCGGCATGCTCTACACCACGCCCGAGCTGCGCGAGCGGCTCGCCGTGACGCGCCGCGGCTACGCCAACCTCGCCGACCCGGGCGCCGGCCTCGACGCCTCCTTGCACGATGACGCACGGCGCCTGGACACGCTCTCGCTGAACGCCGAGACCGTCGCCTGCGCGCTGGCGGCCTTCGACGTGCTCGAGCGCTTCGGGTGGGCGGCACTGCACGAGCGCGCCCAGCTGCTTGCCGCGCGGTTCGCCGAGCAGCTCGCCGTGCGTGGCCGTGAGGTGGTGGGCGGGGTGGCGCGCAGCACGCTCATCTCCTTCTCCAGCCCCGACCCGCTCGCCGAGCGCGAGCGCCTCGCCGCGCGCGGGGTCGCTCTGCGCGACATCCCCGACCACCCCTGGCTGCGGGCCTCCGTCGGCGCCTGGAATGACGAGGGAGACCTCGAACGGCTGCTGGATGGGCTGGCGCCGTGACCCCTCCCGTCCCTCCACGGGATCCCGGGCGGCCCCGCAGAGCCAGACCGAGAGGGCTCGTGGGGGTCGATGAGCTGGCACTCTCTTAGTGCACTCTTAGGTCTTAATGCTCTCTTAGCACCGTTTCCGCTTTGCTTCTCTTGAGCGGCGCACCTCTCGCCGCGCCCGCTTACCATCCCGCCGCCATGAGCGCCTCCCCAGACACCGCCAGCCCACAGACCCCGATTCCGCCAACAGCCCCCGTGCCGGCGCCGGCCCCTGCAGCGGGGCGCACGTGGCCAACCATCCGCGCACCCAGCATGCGCGCTGTGCTCGGCTGGGTGGCGCTGGCGCCGGTGCTGGCGCTCTCCGCCGTGCTGGGGACCGAGCGGCTCTCCCAGAACGGCTACGCCAACGTCTTCTACGCCGCCGGCGTGCGCTCGATGCTCGGCTCCTTCCACGACTTCCTGTACGCCTCCTTCGACCCCGGCGGGCTGGTCACCGTCGACAAGCCCCCGCTCTCTCTGTGGGTGCAGGTGGTGAGCGCCAAGCTGTTCGGGTTCTCCCACCTCAGCCTGCTGCTCCCTGAGGCCGTCATCGGAGTGCTCGGGGTGGCCGCGCTGTACGGCGCGCTGCGCCGGCCGCTCGGGCTGCTGGCCGCACTCGGCGGCGCGCTGGCCCTGGCGGTCTTCCCCTCCTACGTAGCCGTCTCCCGCGACAACGGCGTCGACCCGTTCCTGATCCTGCTGCTGATCCTCGCCTGCGGCTGTGCGCTGCGCGCGATCCGCACGGGGGGCTGGCTGTCGCTGCTGGCATCCGCCGCGCTCGTGGGACTCGCGTTCAACGCCAAGACGCTCGCCGCCTACCTCGTCGTCCCCGGGATCGCGCTCGGCTACCTGCTGTGCGCTCCCGCGCCCCTGCCCCGCCGCCTACTCAAACTGGTCGCCGCCGGGGTGGTGCTCGCCGTGGTCTCGCTGTCGTGGATCGCGCTCGTCGAACTCACCCCCGCCTCCCGGCGACCCTACGTCGGAGGCTCGACCGACAACACCGAGAGCAACCTCACCCTCGGCTACAACGGCCTCGGCCGCGTCGAAGGACAGATCGGGGGGCCCAACCAGATCTTCGTGCACCTCGGCGCGGTGGCGCCGTTTCCGCAGAGCACGCACACCATCCTCAGCGCCAAACGCACCGCGGCGCCCAAGCACGTCCCCAACCCGATCCTTCCCGACGGGCACTACACCAACCCCACCCCCTTCGGCGGCCCCGAAGGGCCGCTGCGCGTCTTCCACACCGGACTCGGCGGCCAGGGCGGGTGGATGCTGCCGTTCGCGCTGTTCGGGCTGATCGCGCTCGCCCTCTGTGTCCTCTGGCCACCGCGGGGCGCCGCCCGGGACGCGGCCTCCAACGGCGCGGATCGTGGGACGCCCGGGGCAGGTGGCGAGGCTCAGATGGCGAGCGCCGCCCGCGCTCCCGCTTCCGATTCGCCGCCCACCGGCGAGGTCGGAAGGCGCGTGCAGGCCGGCCGCTGGTGGGGGCGCGTCCGGCGCGATCCGCTCGCCGGGGTGCTGTTCGTGTTCGGCGGCTGGTTCCTCGTCGAGGCCCTCATCATGGATTTCTCCAAGGGCATCATCCACCCCTACTACATCTCCGCGCTCGGTCCCGGCTCGGCCGCGATGATCGCCGGGGGCGCCCTCGCCTTCGCCCGCTTCGGCCGGGCCCGCGACCCGCGCGTGCTGCTGCTCCCGCTCGCCGTGGCCGCCACGATCGCCGTCCAGCTCGTGCTGCTGCACCGCGAACACTACGCCCACTGGCTGCCGCCCCTGCTGATCGCCGGCACCGCCGTGGGGGTGCTCGCGCTGCTCGCCGTGCGCCGCCTCGCCGCCGCCGCGATGGCGCTCGTGCTGGGGGTGCTGCTGATCGCCCCCACCGCCTTCTCCACCACCACCTGGTCGGTCCCCGTCGAGGGCACCTTCCCCGCCGCCGGGCCGCGCGTCGCCGGAAGCCTAGGCCCCTACGGGATCACCAGCCATGACGTGCATGTCTACCGCGACCTGATGCGCTACGTCGACGCCCGTCATCCCACTCACAAGTGGGAAGTGCTGACCGTATCCTCCAACACCGCCGCCTCGATCATCCTGCTCGGCTGGCGCGCCGGGGCGGTCGGTGGCTACAGCGGCACCGACCCGGCGCTCAACGGTCCCGGTCTGGCCCGGCTCGTGGCCCACCACGAAGCGCGCTACGTCGTGCTCGGCGGGGCCTACTCCTCCCGCGGCGGCAACAAGGCCACCAAAGCGGTGATCCGCGCCTGCCACTACATCCCCTCGCAGTTCTGGCTCGGCGCACCCCGCTACTCGATCTACAGCCTCGCGCTGTACGACTGCGCCGGGGACGTGCGCCGGCTGGCGGCCACCTGAGCTGCGATGGCGGGACATGGATGTCCCGCCCCCATGCGGCCGGTTTTGCACGAGCGCCGCGCGGACGCTCCCAAAATCCCCCCGTCTACGCCACCACCGACAGCTTCTTGTCGAACGCGCGCGCGAACAGCTCGCTCTCTCTGCCCGCCGCCCACCGCGGCACCGCCGCGCCACCATCCGCCAGCAGCTTCAGCTGCACCGAGCCGTTCTCTGCGCTCAGCACCGTGTCTTTGACGAGCTGATCGCGCGAGCGCTCGAGGTCCTCCGCGAGGCGCAGCAGCACCGCACAGCGGTCCAGCATCGCCGCGTCGCCCTCGCCGAACAGCGCCGCCAGCGGCCCCGGGTCGGGCATGCCCTTGCGGTGATAGCGCGCCGCCTGCGCCACGATCGCCACCTCCTTCGGCGAGTACCCCGGCAGGCCCGCGCTGAGGATCAGGTAGCGGGAGTGCTTGTGGTGGTCGTCGTAGTCCACCGACATCCCGATGTCGTGCAGCATGCACGCCGCCCACAGCAGCTCCCGCTCGCGCCTGCCGCGCTCCGATCGCTCACCTTCGTGCAGGCCCATGCTCGCCAGCTGGTCGAACATGCCGAGCGCCAGCGCCGCCACGTGCTGCGTGTGGGCGCGGTCCACGCGGTAGCGCGCCGCGAGGTTCTCCACCGAGGCCCGACGCACGTCCTCGAACAGCGGGGGCGCGTCGGGATGGGTGGGGTCAAAGAGATGACGCTCGAAGAACACCCCCTCGCGCAGTCCCGCCTCGGTCGCCTCCAGGGCACCGAAGCCGCCGGCTCGCAACGCGCCCTCCACCACCACCGCTCCCGCCAGGATCAGGTCCGCCCGCGCCGGCTTCACCCCAGGCACGCTGGCACGCTCCGAAGGCGCCAGCGCCGCCAGCCGCTCGATGATCTCCTCGAGTGCCTCGCGCGTCACGGTCATGCCCTGCACGCCGTTGCTCGGCAGCCCTTCCGCGCGTTGTGCCGCGGCCGCGAGGCCACGCACGGTCCCACCGATCCCCACCAGGTGCCTGCCCGTCTTCGCCAGCCACGCCGCGCTCTGAAGCTCCTGCGCCACGTGCTCGCGCAGCGCCTCGATCTGGCGCGGCTTCGCCGGGCCGCCGTTGGGCAGGAAGCGCTCTGTCATCCTCACCGCCCCCACCCGCCACGAGCCCGACTCGCACGCCCTTCGGTCCCGCACCCCCACCAACTGCATCGAGCCGCCCCCCAAATCCAGCATGCAGCCGTCGCTCAGCGTCGTCGAGTTCACCGCCGCCAGGTATCCATAACGGGCCTCCTGCTCGCGACTCAGCACGCGGATCGGCAGCGTCGTGCGCTCGCGCGCCTTGGCGAGGAACGCCGGCGCGTTCTCGGCATCGCGGATCGCGCTGGTGGCCACAGCGTCCACCGCGCCGCCGCCGACCCTCCCGTCAGTCGCTGCCCCCACCGCTCCGCCGGTCAGGCCGGCCGCCTCGCAGAAGTGGGCGAACACGTCCAGCGTCGCCAGCGCGCGACTCATCGGCTCCTCCCCCAGCCTGCCCGTCGCCGCCATCCCTTCGCCGATCCTCACCACCTGGTAGATCTCGTCGCTGCGCTGCCACCACCCCTCCGTGGCCGTGAACACCACCAGCCTGAAGGAGTTCGAGCCGAGGTCGATCACCGCGAGGCGCTCGCATGACTTCATGTCTTGAGCGTATTCCCCCCGCCGGAGGGCTCCGGCGGGCCTGCGCGGGTCAGAGCCCTTGGGGCACAGCCCGGCTGCTGGCCTGGGCTCAACGGCGGGGACGCCGACAGCGGGCCTGGCGATCAGGCGGTCTCGCCCACCAGCGCACTCGTCACGTAGCGCGCGTCGGAGAAGATCTGCACGTGCGCCACCCTGCCTTCCTTGAACTTGACCACCCACGTGGTGGGGGCGTCCTCGAACGAGCCCCCCGAGCCGCTTCCGCTCACCAGTCCCAGCGCCACCACCGCCTGCCCAGCGGAGCGGATCTGCTTCAGGCGGATCGTCAACTTCTGCCAGTGCGTCTCCACGTCTTCGGTGTAGTGGCGGATCCCCTCGTGGCCGCGGTAGGGCTCCCCGGCGCGCGTCACCGCCGCGGTCATCGGCTGGAAGACGACGTCTCGGTGCATCAGCTCCACCACGCTCGACAGGTCCCGGCGGCTGAAGGCGTCGAACAGGGTCCTCACGATCTCCTCGTTCGACGGCGCGTCTGTCGCCGGCGGGTCGGGAGTTGGGGTGGGAGTGGCTACCTCCGACCGCAACCGTGGCTCCGCCTGCTGGGGTGCTGCAAGGGTGCTTGCCACGGATTGTGACTACCCGCTGGTGGGGCTCGGCAAACGACTCGCATATCTGCTCCTGTCACAGGTTCTTGATCATTGTGGTCGACCGGTCCGAGCGAGAGCCGTCCAAAGAACGGCTGGAAAAACGGCCAACAACGCTCTCATTTGGATCGGGCGCCAGCAGGTTCGCAGCGCCCGCCTCAGCCAACGCACTGCGAATTACGCCCGACCCGGGGATCACCGCGAAGTCACGTCCTCGCCTCTTGCAAGCGCTACCGCGGAATGCGATCGCGGTGACTCCGGTCGAATCGATCGCGTCGAGTTGACGGAGGTCGAGCGTGAGGGTCGTGACGCCTTCTTGACACAAGCACTCGATCTCCTCCTCGAGCTCGGGAGCAGAGCGGTGGTCCAACTTGCCTGTCAGAACCAGCTTGTGCCTCCAGATGGGCGCACTCGCAAGCGTCAGGCGCGGCCGGGCGTGCGCAACCTCTGACAGGCTGATCTCATCGTCGCCGGCGCGGGTCAGATCAGCGACTGCTTCTGCCATGTCGTCGTAATTGCGTGGATACTGGCTCGTCGTCGACGATGTCAGATGACGTTTCATATCTATACAGCTCCTTTTTCAGCAGATCTTCGAACTGGTGGCCAACTGAACTGGTGGCCACCTGGCCTGGACCAGGTGGTCCACGACCGAGGTGGAGAGACCGGGCGGAGCTAGTCCGGTCGCTCTGGGATCAGAACGAAGAACGACGTGCGCCACGACGGCTGCGCAAGGCGCAACCGTCGCATCGCGCGCGGCGCTGCTTGGAGGAGAACACCAACAAGGGTGGAGGATGCAGAGGAAGCGGAGCCCGAACCGCCCGCCGCAGCCGATCCACTGCCTGCTCCACCGGACCCCCCAGATCCGGGGAACGGCGCGGAGGGATGGTTCTCAACCGCAGAACCACCGTCTTGGCTGCTCGAATGTGCACCTGCCGCAACCGCCGTCGGCGACGGGTCGATAGTGGCGAGGATGGTCGACACCGAAGCAACAGCCGAGATGCCCAACCGGCCACAGGCGTAGCTCGCTGTAATCGATGCTCCGATTGCGGCAAGCTCGCAGCTCACCGGCCCGGCGCAGCGTGCCGAGATCGTTCGTGGCCGCGTCGAGATCGTTGGCGGCGGCGACGTGAGAGACAGTTGGTTCTGCACCGTCGAGATTTCAGGCGAGGCGCCGGGGGCAACGGCGGTCGTCACTGCAATCGACACTCCCGGCGCGACTTCGCCCGCAGCGTCTTTGTGCGTCAGCCCCGAAGCGTCGGTAGGCACCTGCGGGTTTTCCCCTATCCCCTGGGTGGCGCCGTCGGAGCCCGCTTCAGCGGTCACTCCGTCTGCGGTCTGTTCGACGGTCTTTTTTTCGACCGCCGTCGGGGCTTCGTCAGCTACAGGTGGCGCTTCGCCGACAACAGGCGGGGCTGCAGGCGGGGCTGCTTCAGGCGCCGACGGCGCTTCGCCAACCACAGGCGGGGCTGCTTCAGGCACGGACGGCGCTTCGTCGACAATAGGCGGAGCTGCTTCAGGCACCGACGGCGCTTCGCCGACCACCGGCGGAGCCACAGGCGGGACTTCTTCAGTCGCAGGCGGCGCTTCTTCAGCCACAGGCGGAACCACGGGCGGTGCTTCTTCAGTCGCAGGCGGCGCTTCTTCGACCACCGGCGGAACCGCCGGCGGCGTCGCTTCAGTACCAGGCGGCGCTTCTTCAGTGGCGGACGGCGCTTCTTCTTGAGGCGCACCGCTTTCCGTTGCCGCTTCGCCTATCGACGTCTCCGCGGCGCTGTCGAGCGCGCTCGTCCCGCGCGCTTGGGCACCAGCAGCGAAGAGGAGCGCCGCGAACACGAGCGGGACAGCCAGCCAAAGCGCAAAGCGCCCTTGGCGTAAGGCCCGCGTCGAAGGACTCTTGACCAGCTTGATCATGTCCGCTTCTTAACATACGAGCTTCGGATCCAATGCGCGCTGCATATGAGTTCGCGGATCCCCTGCGAGCTTGCGGCTCCTGATCGTCATTCCGGCGCTAAGCTCATATGGGAATGACGACATCGCAAGTGGAGTCCGCGCGCCGAGGGTCTGACCGATGCGTCCGCCTCGGCTTTGCAGTCCGAGCGAGCTGGATCGAGTCGGGAATCTAGGCTCGTGCTCGTCCTGACGCGGAAGGCCAAACAAAGCATCATGATCGGCGACGACGTCGAGGTCACGATCCTGTCGAGCGACCGCACAAAGGTGCGCATCGGTATCCAGGCGCCCGCAAACGTCGCAGTGCACCGAACGGAGATCTATCTCGAGATCCAGGCGCAAGACTCCACCGGGCGGTCGGCCAGGGCGCGCAAGCTTTGACGGTGCGCGTCCGGATGCGCTAATGCCCAGATCTTGGGGGCGTCTGTCCTACGGGGAGCACGATATCGGGGGCACCCGGGACGCTGTCGGGGTGCAGGATGTGCGCAAGCAACTCCAAACCGTCGATCAGTCGCGGACCGGGACGAGAGAAGTAGGCGGAAGCGTTGACGGCCACGACTCGCCGAGCGGACAGGGCAGCCAGCTCGCTCGCATAAGCCAGAGCCTCCGCGTGCGCGCGCGGGGCGTCATAGCCGCAGGGCATCACCACCACGACCTCGGGCTCCGCGTCGGCCACACCCCCCCACGAGACCGTGGCCGAGGGCGCGCCGGGCGAGCCCAACAAGCTCTGTCCACCGGCCAACTCGATGAGCTCGGGAGTCCAGTGACCGGCGATGTAGACCGGGTCGAGCCACTCGAGCGCAACCACACGCGGACGCGGCTTCCCACGTACCGCGTGCTTTATACGATCGATGCGCGCGGTTGTCTCTCCCACCAGTTCGGCGGCTCGCTCACGGCGACCGGTGGCTTCGGCGAGCGTGTGGATATCGCCCAGAGTCTCGCCCAGAGTGTGCGGGTCGAGCGAGATGACCCGGGGTCGGGATGGCAGCCTCTGAGCAAGCTCCGCCACCTCGATGTAGGAGACCGCGCACACTGGGCACAGCGCCTGCGTAACGATCAGGTCGGGGTCGAGCGCGGCGACTGCCTCCTGGTCGAGTTCGTAGATAGCCTCACCGCGCAGTGTCCGCTCACGCACCGCCGCGTCGATTTCTGCGGCACCAAGGCCAGCGGGCAGCACATCGCGCGTAACCCGCTTGGCCGCTCGGGCAGCGGGCGGGTGGTCGCACTCGTGCGTGACCGCCACCACCTCGGGGCCAAGTCCGAGCGCGAACAGCAGCTCGGTCGCGTGGGGGACGAGACTGACGATCCGCACAACCGTGACTGTATGCTCAGGGTCGGCTACGGCACGGCGGACATGGACAACCCCCTGTCGCTTCAGGGCTCTTCGTCAACATCGTCAATCGAGGGATCAGCAGCTGGCCCCTCCTCGCCGGGGGGCGCCAGCAGGTAGACGATGCCGGCCAACCCCAGGAGAGTGCCGGCGTCCAGCAGTATGTCCCGCAGGATGGCGGCGAGGATTTCGGGTTCGCTGATCCCGCTTGTCGTATGCCTCAGCTCGTCGATGAGCGAATAGGTGTGGAGTCCCACCATGCCCAGCGCTGCACCCAGCAGCACGCACACGGTCACGAACGCCATACCCCCGACTCGTCCTGCGGCCAGGTCAGGCAGCCAGTTGGCCGCCGCCGTCAATCCCACACCGAAGCACACCAAGAAGACCAGAACAACTCCGACCATCATTTGATCGTATTTGGACCCCCGGACGTACCAGGATGCCTACCTGTACGCATGGAAGCTGACCTTCGCCACCCAAATGCTCGCCGTATGGTGCCCGCCGCCCGTCGCGCGCGGCATCCGTCCGGCCGGCGAAATGGCCCGCAACAAGCGGCGTCGAAGCGACCGACCCACCGGATCGATGCCGACCTGTCGGCCGGGTAGGGTGAGGCGCCGTGCCCAAGGTGGTCGTGGAGAACTTGCGCAGCGCCGTGTATGCGAGCTACGAGGAGCTCTCGGCGCAGGTGCAGGCCGATAGCGCGCTCGACTCCAAGCTCCCTCGGCCTGCTCGGCTTCTTCGCCGTAGCGGGAAGCCTCTTGCTGACTCTTCGTCATGGCCTGCATGATGGGCGTGTGCTGCTGCTCACCGGCGTTGGACTCGGCGTGCTCGCGTGTCTCGCTGGGAGCATGGGCGGCTCGAGCCCAAACGCCGGGGGGTGAGTCGATTGAGACATTGGTCGTGAATTTAGTGAGCGGCCTCTGTGTAGTCGGTTTGTTGATCAGGCGGCGGTGGTAGCGCTGGTGGGTGTGGTGGGCGGCGGACGAACCGCTGGGTGTGTGGCGTAGGCGGCGGCGAGGACGCGCTGGCGTTCGGCGTGGAGTGCTTGGGCGTGGCCGTGGTGGACGGCGGCTGGGGTGATTAGGCCGATCCCGGAGTGGCGGTGGGTGTGGTTGTACCAGTCGAAGAATGTGCGGCAGAACGCGCGTGCTTGCTGGATGTTCTCGAAGCGCCGGGGGAACTCGGGGCGGTACTTCAGGGTCTTGAAGTGCGCCTCGGAGTAGGGGTTGTCGGTGAGGTGTAGGGCGGTTGTGGAGCGTGTCACGCCGAGGTCGGCGAGGAGGAACGCGACGGGCTTGCTGGTCATCGAGCTGCCGCGGTCGGCGTGCACGGTCAGCTGCCCTTGCGGGATCTGCTGCTGCTGAGGCTTGGCGGATCAGCGCCTTGGCGAGCTTGGCGCCTCGCGGTGCTGGACGGTCCAGCCGACGACGTAGCGGCTGAACACGTCGAGGATCACGTACAGGTAGAAGTACGTCCACTTCGCCGGACCCTTCAACTTCGAGATGTCCCAGCTCCAAGCTCGTTGGGCGTTCGGCGAGCAGCTCCGGCTTGGCGTACCGGGGTGCGTGGCTGGTCGCGCCGCTCACGCACCTCCCGCGTGCGTCAAGCAGCCGGTACATCGTGCGCTCCGAAGCCAGGTAGCGGCCCTCGTCAGCAGGGTCGCCCAGACCTGGGCGGGCGAGCAGTCGAGGAACCGCGCGGAGTGCAGTTCGGCGAGGACGGCTCGCGCTCGGGCTCTGAGAGCGCTCTGGCCGGGACGGCCGCGGACTCTCGGCTGGGCTCGGCGGACCCGACGACGGTAGATCGTCGCTGGCGAGGCACCAGCGCCGGCCGGGGCGGGTACCACGATCGGGGTGAGTTCCTGCACGGTCTGCTCGATCATCGCTCGGTGCTCCGGCCGGTAGCGCCCCTGGGCTGGAGCAGCTGCCAGAAGCGCGGAGACGTTCCCTGCACCTCGATCACCTTGCGCGCCTCGGAGCTCCGCCTCGCGCGTTCGCGCGCCGCTCCAGGGCACGATCTGCGCATCACGCCGGTCAGCGGGCTTACGCCCCCGCGGCCGCGAAGCGCTTTGATCGACCCGGCGTCGCGCTGTTGCGCCACGTCGCCAGATGCGAGGAGTACAGGCCCTCGCGGCGCAACAGCGCCCCGACCTCCCCGGTTGCGTGCACCGTCGGCCTCGCGCAGGACCGCCAGCTTGTACTCAGCCGTGAACCGCGGCGCGTCGCACGCTCGACGAGCTCGGGTCGGGCCGAGGCCCCCGGGCGCGGCGCGCCCGGCACCTCCGTTGCGGTCGCCTACGGTCTCACTCCGGGGTGGCCGGCCCATCGTGCTCCATCTCCAACATCGTGTGTGTGTTTGTAAGGGAGTAATTTGATAGAGGTAAGAAGGAAGGGCCGCCGCCGGAGAAGTTCTACGCCGACTATGGCGCCGGAGCCGAGACGGACTATCTGAGCCAGCTCCTCGCCGACCTCGCGGCCCAGGCGGAGCGCAACCGGGAGGGGCTCGAACGTCGCCGCAGGGCGCTCGCGTTCGCCGTTCGTGCGCCGCTCTTGCTCGTCATCGTCTACGGTCTGGTGTCGCTGCTCTGATAGCGACTAGAATGAGACGTATGGAGAAGCAGCCAACAGCACCTCTGCCCCCACCCTCCGGCATCCCTCCGGTCCAGATCCCCACCGGGCCGTCGCTGAACGGGCTGCGAGGGCTATTCCACCGTAACGGTGGATCGCGCACCGCCTCCCCCGCACCATCTCCGGCTCCTACGCCGGCAACGCGAGACTGACTCGCTTCGTGTGGCCGCGCCGTTGCTCGGCGCTCGGGTTGGCGAGACGCTGCGCTGGAAGGCGCTCTACGGGGTGCATGGTCCGTCGAGCAGGCACACCGGCCTGTCCCCTTGCGCGTGGGCAACACCACCCGGAACCTCATGTTGCCCACTCTGTTGCCCACCCAACCGTCTCGCAGAACACCCAAGTACACGAAATGGCTCTACTACAAGCAATTGAGCAATGGGCCCGGCAGGTGAGCCGCCCTGGGTTCCACGGGGACCGTTTTTGTAGGTTCTCTACGTTCATTGCGTGGGTGTGGTTGCCCGGTTTTTCGCAGCGTATAGTTCCTCGATCTCCCGGGGTGGCCGGTCGTCGAGGGATTCGTGCAGGCGGGTGTCGTTGAACCAGGCGACGTATCTGACGATCGCGAGCTCGAGTTGGCTTCTGCTGGCCCAGGTTCGGTCTGTGATGAGCTCGGTCTTGAAGGTGTCGACGAAGCTCTCGGCGGCTGCGTTGTCGTAGGCGTCGCCGACCGTCCCGATCGAGGCGAGTACATCGTGGTCGTCGAGAAGCTGGGTGTAGTCGAACGACGTGTATTGCTTGGGCTCAACCGGTCGTCGCAACAGCCGAAAATTGACAAGACTTTCGGCCACACCCGCGCCAACCGCCTGCGCGCGCCGCACACGCCCACAAATCAACGCAGCGTCTACCTGGTTGGGGCCCGGTACTCGTTCGCGCACACACGCATAGACCGCGAGACTGCGAGTTGCCAAAAAACTTTGCCCGGATTTCGCCCGGGACGCGCATGGGCAAGGACCTTCTCGCCGGCAAATGCGCGATCGGATCGACCTCAACCGGTGCCAATCCGGCTTGCCTAAGCGCTTTCCGACCTATGGACGATACTGGACTCGAAGGAGGAAGGCGGGGTGACCTGAGGTGACGTGGAGCGCGTCATCGGAGCTGAGGTTTGCTGAGATCACCTGAGATTCGCGCGGTCAGGGACCACGGGAAGGACCACAGCCTGGAGGCAGACGACGGAACGCAGCGAAGACGGGCACCCCGCAAGGTATCCTGACGATATGGCCCCCACATCAGAGACGCAGTCCAGCGAGCTCATGGATCGGCTCAGTCGCCTCGAAGACCAGATGCGCAGGATGCAGGACGACCTCAACGCCAGGCTTGACGCCGTCGAAGAGAGCCGCGTTGACGACGAGGCCGCCACACTCGCCGCCGAGCGCATCAGGAGCGGCGCTGCCGAGCGCACCCGAGACGGTGTAGAGGCTCTGGCGGAACTCGGTATCCACACAGCCTGAGCTTCATGAGCTTGGAGCATGGCCACGAGGTGCCGGTCACCTTCGCGGAAGGGGTCGGAGCCTGTCAAGTCGATTGAGACACTTGGTCGTCGAATTTAGTGAGCAGCCTTCTCTGTGGTCGGTTTGTTGATCCAGGCGGCGGTCGGCAGCGCTGGTGGCTGCGGGGGCCGGCGGACGAACCGCTCGGGCGTCGCGGCGTAGGCGTCGGTGAGGATGCGTTGGCGCTGGTCGTGGAGTTCTTGGGCGCGGCCGTGGTGGACGGCGGCGGGGGTCATCAGGCCGATCCCGGAGTGGCGATGCTGGTGGTTGTACCAATCGATGAACGTGCGGCAGAACGCGCGGGCTCCCTCGATGTTCTCGAAGCGCCGGGGGAACTCCGGCCGGTACTTCAGCGTCTTGAAGTGCGCCTCGGAGTAGGGGTTGTCCGTCGAGGTGTAGGGCCGGTTGTGCGAGCGGATCACGCCGAGGTCGGCCAGGAGGAACGCGACGGGCTTGCTGGTCATCGAGCTGCCGCAGTCGGCGTGCACGGTCAGCTGCTCGCGCTTGATCTTCTGCTGCTCGCAGGCTTGGCTGATCAGCGCCTTGGCGAGCTGTGCGCCCTCGCGGTGCTGGACGGTCCAGCCGACGGCGTAGCGGCTGAACACGTCGAGGATCACGTAGAGGTAGAAGTACGTCCACTTCACGGGGCCCTTCAACTTCGTGATGTCCCAAGACCAGACCTCGTTCGGGTGCTCGGCGAGCAGCTCCGGCTTGGCGTAGCCAGGGTGCGTGCGCTGGTCGCGTCGCTCCCTCACCACGCCATTTTGAGCGGCGAGCAGCCGGTACATCGTGCGCTCCGAGGCCAGGTAGCGGCCCTCGTCCAGCAGCGTCGCCCAGACTTGCGCAGGGGAGCAGTCGACGAACCGCTCGCAGTGAAGCTCGGCGAGGACGGCCTGGCGCTCGGCCTCTGATAGCGCCCTGGCCGGGACGGCTCGTGCCCGCGCCGGCCTGGGCTCGGATGGACGCCGCCGACGGTAGATCGTCGCCGGTGCCGCGCCGAGCGCTCGGCACGCCGGGCGGGTCCCGACGATCGGGGTGAGCTCCTGCACGGTCTGCTCGATCATCGCTCGGTGCTCCCGTGCTCGGTCGCGCCCCTGGGCTCGAGCAACTCCCCCAAGAGCGCAGAGACGTTTCCCTGCACCTCGATCACCTTGCGCGCCTTCGCGAGCTCCGCCTCCGCGCGCTGCGCACGCCGCTCCAGGGCCGCGATCTGCGCGTCACGCGGATCACCGGGCTTGCGTCCCCGCGGCCGAGAGAGCGCCTTGATCGACCCAGCGTCGCGCTGTTTGCGCCACGTCGCCAGATGCGAGGAATACAAGCCCTCGCGGCGCAACAGCGCTCCGAGCTGACCCGGCTACGTGCACCCGTCGGCCTCGCGCAAGATCGCCAGCTTGTACTCAGCCGTGAACCGCCGCCGCCGAGCCTGCTCGACCAGCTCGGGGTCGGGGACCCCCCCGGGCGCGGCGCACCCGACGGCCCCTCCGTTCCGGTCGCCTACGGCTCCCTCCACTCCAGGGTCGTCGGCTCCGTTGTGTTCCATCTCCAACATCGTGTCGTGCTCCGTTCTCGCCCTCAAGGGTCAGTAATTCCTTGATCATGAGCGTCTCACACGACATTGGCAGAGAGGGGAGCAGCACCGCAGCGACGAGAACGCCGGCAACGCCAAGCAGCTTTGCGAAGCGCTTGCGGTCCTCGGCGGGCAGCTCGTAGGTGTTCGTGTTGTGTGTGCGGTAGAGGCCCTCGCTGTACTTCTTGCCGTCGATCCCTAACGCCTCGGCGAGCTGTGAGAGTAGGTGGCGGCGCAGGGCGAGGCCCGCGTACTTGAACGCGTCGAAGCGCGCGAAGGCCACGGCGGCGCGGTTCCCGTCCTTGAGTGCTTGCTCGAGCAGGTTGGCAAGGCTGCTCTTGCCGGACCCCATGCGCCGAAGAGGGCGACGTTGGCGGGGAGCGCTGTCTGCTCGCAGAGCGCGACGAGCTCGATGACGAAGTCGTTCAGGCCAAACGCGTCCTGCCCGGCGACGGTCAGAGCCTGGTCGTCGATCAGCTCTTCGGCATCGAGTTTGGGGAGTGTCGCTGGCATCGCTGGGGAGGATACGGTCCGCTCCTGCGGTACGGGCGGTCCGACGCACGACGGGAACCTCCAGGGCATCCGCGATAACCCTCTTGAAGCGAACGACACCATCGCAGATACGTGCAGGCTCGTCATACTTGTTGGAGCGTCACCCCTGCACTCGGGTGGCCCCGAGGGTGGCCCCAAGGCCACTTTCCCACCCTCACCCGGCTCCCCGCCGCCCACGAATCCCGCACAAACAAGCCAGATCCGAGAATGGACCTAATCGGAGTTCTATCGAACCACGATCTACAGGGGTCGTTGGGCCGTCTGACCGGGAAACTGGCCGCCGTGCGGGCCAGCGGAACGCAACCGCGGGCGGCTCGGAGACAGCGGCTTCGATGGCGACGACCGGGCTGGGTGGTTGATGCCCTGGTCCAGGTCTTGGGTAGTCGGGGGGAGCCGATGCGGGCTCGGGAGATCCATGCAGCGGCCGAAGCGATGTTGGGGGAGGCGGTGGCGTGGAGTTCCGTCAAGGGTGCCTTGGCTTCCAACGTCTCGGGGTCCTCGCCGCGATTTGTGCGGGTGGCGAGGGGGCGGTACGTGCTGGCGGAGCCGCTGAATCGGCCGTAGCGTCAATGCGGGCGGGGTTGATGGTGGCGGGCCGGTCCAGGCTCAAGAAGGCGTGGGCGTTGAGGATCTAACCGCGGCGGCTGGCAGACTTCGGCTCCCATGACGATCGAATCCGCGAGTCATCCTGCCGATCTCACGCAGTGGGACGGCAAGGATGAGGACCCGTACTACTTCGAGGTGTTCGGCGAGACGAGCCCCGTCCTCGACACCGCTTACGCCGAGGTGGTCCCGGCGGGCACCGCCGAAGCTGCCGCGCAGACAGTCCAGCCAACTCCCATATACGAGTATTGGTGGACGATCGGCCATCCTGGGCATCGCCCAGAGCACAACGGAATGCTGGAGCACATCAAAGGACCGAACGACCTTTGGGATCGTCTTCCCGATCCTGCGGCTCGTGTCTACATCTTCTTCCCGATGGGCGGCGGCTGGCGCGTCAAGGAGCTCGCGGCCACCGTCAAGTACATGAGCCCGGTTGCCCACGAGCAATCCTTTTGGGAGAAGGCGGCGCAGGATTGGCAGGTCGTCCAGCCACTTGCCGATGATGCGAGCAAGCTGGCGTCCGCAGCTGGTGGATCACCCCGGGGTCGGGTTTGCGCCGGGAGATCGCCATCTGCAGCGCGCCTGTGACGAGCTCCGCGCGGAGGTGGTCGGTCATCGCCCACCCCACGATCCGCCGGGAGAAGAGGTCTTGGACGTGCGCGAGATAGAGCCAGCCCTCCCATGTGCGGATGTAGGTGATGTCCGCCGACCACATGCGGTTCGGTGCCGTCGGGTTGAAGTCGCGCTCCAGGAGATCCGGTGCGACCCTGACGCCCTCCACGCGGATCGTGGTGCGCCGCCGCCGGCGCCCTGGCAGCCCCGAGAGCCCGTTGCTGGCCATCAGCCGCTCCACGCGCTTGTGGTTGACCTCGACACCATGGGCGAGCCGCAGATCGGCGTGCACACGCCGCGCGCCGTAGGTCCCTTTCGAGGCGGTGTGGATCTCGCGGATCTTCTCTGTCAGCCACGCGTCAGCGAGGTCACGGTCGCTTGGTGCGCGGCGCTCCCAGGCGTAGAAACCCGCCCGGGGGGTCCATTCGCCGGGGTCGCTGCGTCTGGATCAGCGAAGGCGCTCGGTGCGATGGCCCAGCTGAAGCTATCGAGTGTTCCGCCGATCAAGGGGTTCGAGTGGTCGGCAGGCAAGGTCGCGTTTGGCAACAAGGAGCACGGCGGCGTCGCTCAAGGCGTGATGTGGACGTTGCCGGCGTCAATGTTCCGTGAGCTTGGTGGACGGCTGACCGGGAGTCTCGCAGTGAGCTTCATTCCCGATCGCCGGCAGGCCCTCGATCAAGTGCTGGCCGTTGCTCCCCAGCCGGAGCCGCAGGATTTCCTTGCCCATGCCGTCGTGTACAGCCCTGACGGCCACCAAGATGATCACTGGGCGCCGGCTAACAACGGCTTCGTTCATCTGCGCCTTGCTCCGCGTCTCCTCGTCGGCAGCACGACGCGGGAAGCCGCGCCTCAGCGATCGGATTCCTGACCGACAGACTATGCGGCGAGCCAAGCATCGGGGGACGTGCGTAGGCTCCATGTAGACCACCGCGATGGCACGGACTCCAGACGCACTGATCAAGCCGGAACTGCTCATTTGGGCGCGCCAGTCGGCGGGCTTCAGTCTCGACGCGGCCGCCGCCAAGCTGCGGGTAAGCGAGGCTCGCCTGCGCTCCTGGGAGACGGGTGAGGCCCGCCCAACCATTGCGCAGCTTCGCACGGCGGCCAGGGTCTACAAGCGCCCGTTGGCGATCTTCTATCTGCCGGAGCCGCCACTGGACTTTCAGCCGCTCAGGGACTATCGGCGCGTGCCAGACGCGCAACTTGGACAGCTGTCCCCCGGGTTGCTGGCTGTGATCCGTCGCGCCCGCGCCGTGCGCGAAGCCGCCCTTGAGTTGCGAGAGCTTGCCGATGAACTAGTAGACCCTGCGCCCAAGCTCGACGACGGAACCACTGATCCCGAGCGGTTTGGGGCTGCTGCGCGGGCGCTTCTCGGCGTGACCCTTGCGCAGCAGGCAGCCTGGCCGGACCCGCGTCGTGCGCTCAACGCATGGCTTGACGCGGTTTCCGGGCTCGATGTTCTCGTTCTGCAGGCGCAGTCGATCCCTGTCCAGGAGATGCGGGGATTCTCGATCTCGATGGATCGCCTGCCGGTCGTTGTGCTTAACGGCGGCGATTCCCCGCGCGGGCGGATCTTCACCCTGCTTCACGAGTTCGCGCACGTGCTGCTTCATACCGACGGTGTATGCGATGTCCTGCCGCGACGGCAGGCACGCAGACCCGCAGATGAGATTGAGATCTTCTGCAACCAGGTTGCTGCCGCTGCCCTGATGCCGCTCGACGCCTTCCGCGCAGAGCCTGCGCTCCAGAATCCGCCCGCCGACGGACGCTGGAGTGAGGGCACTATCCGCAGCCTATCCGAGAAATACTCCGCGAGCCAGGAAGCCGTCGTGCGCCGGCTGTACTCGGTTGGCCTAGCGGACTGGGACTTCCTCCAGGAGAAGGGGGCCGAGTACCGCGAGGCTTTCCAGGCGTTTCGTGAGGAGCAGAAGCGAAAGCGGCTTGAGGAGAAACGCTCGGGAGGCCCGGGCCACTACCGAATGAAGGTCCGCGATCTCGGCCGGGGATTCATCGAGTCAGCGCTCGACGCCTACTACCGGCGCGCCATCACCGGATCAGACCTCTCGGAGTATCTCGAGATCAAGCTCAACGGGCTCCCGAAGCTCGAAGCGGAGCTGGCGGCGACGGGTGGCGCCCGCGACTGATGGCCTACTGCTTCGATACGAGCGTGCTTGTCGAGTGCTGGTCGCGCTCGTATCCGCCCGACGTCTTTCCCGGCCTCTGGCTCAAGCTGGACGAACTGGTCACCCGCCAGGAGGTGCTCTGCCCCGACGAGGTGCGCGTCGAGCTGGCACGACAGGAGGACGAGCTTGCCAAGTGGATCGACGCCCGCCCGCACATGTTCGTACCACTCGATGACGCCATTCAGCGCGCGACCAGCGAAGTTCTCGCGGGCCACCCGCTGCTGATGAAGGCCACAAAGAATCGCAATGGGGCGGACCCGTTCGTCATCGCCACTGCTCGAGTCAAGAGCCTGACGGTTGTCACCGAGGAGAAGGGCGGGACGACGAACAAGCCCAAGATTCCCTCGGTATGCCAGGCCCTCGGCGTGCCATGCGTCAACGTGCTCAGCTTCCTTCGAGACCAGGGCTGGAGCTTCGCATAGAGCCCCATGCGCCGCCCAAGTTCGAACACTGCGACCCGAGGCTTGGCGTATCACTTGGTTCGATTAGCGCTGCTTTCTCCCTCAGAAATGGGCCCGGCAGGACTCGAACCTGCGACCTAGCGATTATGAGTCGCCAGCTCTAACCAGCTGAGCTACGGGCCCGCCTCGCGCGGGCGCCCGCGCGGTGGCCAGACGGTACCAGCGATCCCGCGGGCTGTAGAACCGGTGCGCGCGGCGCTCGGATCGCCGGCGGGCGCTAAACCGCTCGCGATGCGCTCTCGCCATCCGGGGTGGGGTCGCCGACGAAGACCGCGCCTGCGCCAGAACCATGCCAGCCGGACCATAACGCGGCGCAGACCCACGAATGGTTGTATTCCATCCATCGACAACCACGAGGGAAGGCGCACAGAGATGGCGAAACGAGCGGCGATCGTCACGGGGGCTTCGAGCGGGATCGGGCTGGCGATCGCGCGGGTGCTGGGCGAGGAGGGGTATGGGATCACGATGGCGGCACGCCGCCCGGAGAAGCTCGAGGGCGCCGTGGCGGAGCTCGCCGAGGCGGGCTTCGACGTGCACGGGGTGGCGGCGAATGTCTCCCACGAGGAGGAGATCCAGCAGGTGGTGGCGGCCCACCGCGAGCGGTATGGGCGACTCGACGTGCTCGTCAACAACGCGGGGGTGGGGATCGGCGCCGCGCTGGCGGAGATCCAAACCAAGCGCCTTGACATGCAGCTGGACATCAACCTGCGCTCGATCGTGATCTTCTACCGCGAATGCGTGGAGCTGCTGCGGGCGGCGGGCGCTGAGCACCGCAATGCACTCGTGGTCAACACCTCCTCGATCTCCGGTAAGCGCGCGGAGGCGTGGCTGTCGGTGTACTCGGCCTCCAAGCATGGCGTGGTTGGTTGGACGGAAGCGATGAACAAAGAGCTGGGCGGCGACGGGATCAAGTCGACCGCGCTGTGCCCCGCGTTCGTCGATACCCCGATGACCGACTTCATCAAGGGCGAGGTCAAACCCGAGGAGATGATCCGCTCGGAGGACATCGCCGAGGCGGTGCGCTATCTGCTGCGCGTCTCCCCCGCGTGCGTGGTGCCCGAGATGATGTTTGTGCGCCCGGGCGACGGGCTGTAGACAGCGTCAAGCCGACACGCGCTCGCGCCGTCGGCCCAGCCAACGCGGAGCGCGCAGGCGCCGCGCGACGATTTCGCCGCCGCCCGGCTCCAGCGCGAGCATCGCTTCCGCGCGGGCGCGCTCCCAATCGGTGCGCTCACGGCGGGCGCGCAGCGCGGCGTGCTCGTCGATCGCCTGCGCGAGATCGACGCGCTCCTCGTCCAACAGGCTGCCGCGCAGCAGCGCCACGAGCGTGGAGAGCTCGTGCGGGGTGGCGGGACGCCGGCGTCGTGCGTGCGTGAAGCGGTCCCAGGAGCGCGCGAAGGAGAGGAAGTTGGTGCGCCCGCCGCGGCGGTGGGCGGCGAGCATCGGGCACACTCCGCCCTCACCGTCGGTGTAGGCGCCGACGATGATGCGGGGACTGCCGAGCACCCCGTCCAGCATCGCTTCGCGGGTGCCCACGGGCAGGCACTCGATCGCGAGGCGCAGCTCGCGGATGGTGCGGGTGTTGCGAGTGGAGCGGGCGATTGGCATATAGGCTGTGTGCGCCAGCGGCTCACCGGCCGGCGGGCGCGTCCAGCGTAGGGCACGGGGTCGCGCACGGCAACGAATCCCCTTCCCCTGAAAGGAAACTTGCGCATGAAGCTCGGCGTTCACATCGGCTATTGGGGTCTTGGCCTCACCTCGGAGGACCAGCTGCGCATCGTGCAGGAGGCGGAGCGGCTGGGCTATGACTCGGTGTGGGCGGCGGAGGCGTACGGCTCGGACACCGCCACCGTGCTGGCGTGGCTGGCGGGGCAGACCTCGAAGATCCGCCTCGGCGCAGGGATCTTTCAGATGCCGGGGCGCTCGGCGGCGATGACCGCGATGACCGCCGCCACGATCGACCAGATCTCCGGCGGGCGCATGATCCTCGGGATCGGCTCCTCCGGCCCGCAGGTGGCGGAGGGCTGGCATGGGCAGCGTTTCGCCAAACAGCTGCAGCGCACGCGCGAGTACGTGGCGGTGGTGCGAATGGCGCTGGCGCGCGAACGCGTGGAGTTCCACGGCGAGACGTTGCAGCTGCCGCTCCCCGACGGCCCGGGCAAGGCGCTGAAGCTGACGATCAGCCCCGTGCAGGAGCGCATCCCGATCTACCTCGCGGCGATCGGCCCGAAGAACACGGCGCTGGCGGGCGAGATCGCCGACGGGTGGATCCCCACGCTGTTCTCCCCCGAGCACGTCTCCGAGCTGCGCCCGCTGCTGGAGGAGGGCGCCGCACGTGCAGGGCGAACGCTGGACGGCTTCGACATCGCGCCCACGGTCAACGCGTTCGTCACCGACGACCTGGAGGCGGCGCGCAACGCGACGCGGCCGTTCATCGCGCTGTACGTCGGTGGGATGGGCTCGCGCAAGCAGAACTTCTACAACAACCTCGTCCAGCGCTACGGCTTCGAGGCGGAGGCCAAAACGATCCAGGACCTCTATCTCGAAGGCAAGCGCGAGGAGGCGATGGCGGCGATCCCCGACAAGCTGATCGACGCCGTCTCGCTCTGCGGCCCCCCCGACGTGGTGCGCGAGCGCCTCGCGATCTTCCGTGACGCAGGTGTCGGCACGCTCGGGATCACCCCGCTCGCGTTCACCGCCGAGGAGCGTCTCACCCAGCTGCGCTTGGTGGCGGAGTTGGCCGCCGCGTAGAGGCAGGCAGAGCCCCTGCGAGGCACGAGCGGGGATTGTTTGGGGGATATGGGGATGGGGCTCGTAATACGCACCGCGGCCGATTCGATTGCACCGGAGCATGTGGGCGACAGGGGGGGGTTGGACACGAAACCGCCGCGGCGGTTCCTCCTCGGCGCCTTCGGGGATCCCGGCCACGCCTTCCCGATGATCGCGCTCGGGCGCGCGCTGGCGGCGCGCGGGCACGAGGTGACGTTGCAGACGTGGGAGCGCTGGCGCACACACGTGGAGGCGGAGGGTGTGCGCTTCGCCGCCGCCCCCGAGTACCACGTCTTCCCCAACGGACCCGAGCCGCTCGACTTCTACGAGGCCGTGGTGCACGCCACCCGCGACACCCTCCCGCTGGTGCGCGAGCTGGAGCCGGAGGTCGTGGTCGCCGACATCCTCACACTCGCCCCTGCGCTTGCCGCCGAGCTCCAGGAGGTCCCCGTCGCAACGCTCATCCCCCACGTGCACCCCCATCCCCCCGTGGGCGCCCCGATCTACTCGATCGGCGCCCGTCTGCCACGCACCGCGCTCGGTCGTGCCTTCTGGCGACGGGCCACGCGGCCTGTCGAGCACGGACTGGAGCACGGCCGGAAGGACCTCAACTCGGTGCGGGAGCGTCTCGGCCTGCCCGCGCTCGGCTACGTCCACGGCGGCATCAGCCAGCGGCTGGCGCTGGTGGGAACCTTCCCTCAGCTCGAGTACCCACGCGCCGCCGCGGGCCGTTGGGGAGGCTCGAGCGGAGACGGACTGGTGAGCGGCTGGGGCACGACCACACACGTGGTGGGCCCGCTGATCTGGGAGCCCCCCACCGCGGACGTCGAGCTCCCGCCTGGGAACGACCCACTCGTGCTGATCGCCCCCTCCACCGCCCAGGACCCCGGCCACCGGCTGCTGGGCGCCGCGCTGCGAGGTCTCGCCGACGCTCCGGTGCGCGTGCTCGCCACCTGGAACCGACGTCTCCCCTCGGCCCCACTGCCGGTCCCCCCGAACGCGCGCGTGGTCGAGTGGCTTTCCTATGCGCGCACGATGCCCCACTGCGACGTGGTCGTCTGCCACGCCGGCCACGGCACGCTCGCCCGCGCGCTCGTCAGCGGCTGCGCGGTGGTCGCCTGCCCGGTGGCGGGCGACATGAGCGAGAACGCCGCCCGCCTCGACTGGGCCGGCGCGGGCGTGCGTCTCCCCCGCCGCTTCATTTCGCCCCGGCCTCTGCGTCTCGCCGTGGAGCGGGCGCTCGATGATCCGGCGATCCGTATTCGCGCGCGGGAGCTCGCCGCGTGGTGGGAGGGGAATGACCCCGCTGACACTGCGGCCGGGCTGGTGGAGTCGCTGGCCGCCGCGACCCACAAAGCACCTCAGCAAGTGAAGGCTTAAGACTCCGGGGGTCCGGCGCGGTACTTGTTCGACAGCTGCGCGCGGCTGCTCGAGTACCGCGTCTGAGGCGATCAGCGCACGACTGCGCGGCGCGACCGGCGCGGCGCGACAGTCACGCCCGTTCGGAGGACAGTGGCGCCCGCGCTCCACTCGCGGGACGCTGTCTAGCGGTGGCGCTTGGGCGCGGTGAAGGTCAGCGTGAGCGTCTTCACGACGACCTGTTTGCCGCCTATCGTCTGCGTGGCGACGAGCTTGACGTGCAGTGAGTGGTATTGCGCGAGCAGCGCGCGCCCGGCGCTGTCAAGGGACACGCTCAGGGTCTTCGACGTGCCGCCCGCGAGCGATGGCGATACGTGCCCGAGCGTGAGGGTCCGCTTCTTCGTCTTCGTCTTCGCGGCCACCGCGACGACTTTGCCCGAGCGGAGCGTCTCGAGCGCCGACAGCGCGAGCGAGTCCGCGCACGTTGCCGTGGCCGCGCCCGCACAGGCGAACGTGAGCGAGGCGACGTCCCCCTTGGTCTTCACATGCGCGAAGCTCGAAGTGCCTGCGCTTGCGCCCGCGTTGCCGGCCCCGCCAGGATTGCCGACCCCGCCAGGGTTGCCGGCCCCGCCGCCGCCGGGGTTGCCCGCCCCCGCGCTGCGGTACACGGTCGGGCAGGCGAAGACCCCAGTAGTAGAGACGACGTCGAGCGCGTCGGCGTAGACGATGTCGGCGCCCGGCCCACAGGTGATCTGGTCCTGGATGCCGTCGGCGGCGTAGATCACGCTGTTGCCGCCCGGACAGGAGACTTCGAGGTTGCAGAAGGACTCGGCCGCGTAGATGCTGTCGGGACCCGCGCCGTCGGGACCGGCGGTCTTGATCGTGTTGTCGCCGGCGCCGCCGCGCAGCGTGTCGCCGCCGGGGCCGCCTTCGATCAGGTCGTTGCCGCCCTCGCCGTCGAGGATGATCGGTCCGGTGCCGGCGATCAGCGTGTCGTTGCCTTCGCCGCCATCGACCTCGGTCACGTTCGTCTCGATAGTGTCGCTTTGACCGGCGACGCCGCTGTCGGGCAGCCCGTCGACTTTCGCGGTCACCGGCCCCGGGGCGTGGAAGAAGGACACGGTCGAGATCCCGCCTTCGCCGTCGAAGGTCTCGTTGCCGCCGTCGTAGCTGCCGGCGTCGGGCGCTTCGAGGTTGAACGTGAGCCCGAGTTTGTTGGTCCCTTCGCCGCCGGCCTCGAGGCTTTTGCCGCTCGCCCCGCCGGTGATGTCGTCGTTGCCGCCTTCGCCGTAGAGCTGGTCTTCGCCGCCGCGGCCGTCGAGCACGTCGTTGCCGGGGCCGCCGCGCAGGATGTCGTCGCCTGGACCGCCGACGAGGATGTCGTCGCCGGCGCCGCCGGTGAAGATGTCATTGTCCGGGAACAGCGCGGGTTCGAATTCTTCTGCGCTCGGGTTGGTGCCGTAGATTTTCGCGCCGCCGTTGCCGGCTTTGACCGTCGCGCTCTGGTACTGCAGCGGAGCCAGCAGTTCGTAGCGATTGTTCGTGCCCGAACCGAGGTTGGCGACGAAATATTCGGCGTCGGGGCAGTACACGGAAGAGGACCCGAAGTTCTGGCACGGCGCGACAGCCACTTCGTAAGCGTCTTCGGCCGGATAGATGTTGTAGCTGTCACAGGGTTCGGCCTGCGTGCAGTCCAGCGAGCCCACGACCTGCGGCCCGGCCTGAAACTGGACGACCGCATCCTCGAATTCGCCGTTGTGGCCCTGGAAGCTGCTCGTGCCGCCACGGGTCGGTGCCGAGTCCCCGGTCGGAGCGGTGTAGCTGATCGTCTCGCCCGCCGTGGCGTGCGCGGCGGTGGCGCTCACAAGCGAGCACCCGATGCACGCGAAGAAAACTACGCAGGCGCGGACCGGCGGGGCCTTGGTTAGCACGTTCGGGAACACCATGTGAGCGTTTGTGAAGATACCCGAGAGCGAACTGTCGCAGCGGAACCGTCCAGCCGGTCCGCGCCGATCGCCGCGGACAGCGCAGCGGACGCCTGACCTCTCCGGGCAGCTACGCGCCGCCGCCGACGCTACCCAAACGCGCCCTGTTCGACGCCTTCGACCTGCGCATCGTCTGCGACAAGGCGAGCGATCGGCGCTTCGATCGGCGCCACGCTGACCGAAGCCGTCGCCACTATGCTCCGCACCGGCCTGGCGCCGTTGTGCGGAACGTCACTCTGGGGGTGGGACTCGAACCCACAACTTCGGCGTTAACAGCGCCGCACTCTGCCAATTGAGTTACCCCAGATCATCCAATTGCGCTACCCCGGAGGCTGGTGACATGTCGCTCGGAATCGACGCCACGCCATCCTCGACCTCTGCGTGACAATTAGAGCATAGAAGCACACACTTGCGCGCCTCGGCTCGCAGCTTATCGATGGCTATCGCGACGCCCTTGGCGTTGATCTCATGACGCTTCTGGGACGGTTCGAGATGATGGAAATGCAGAGCCCGCATGTTGCGGTCATATCCGCAGATGCAGCAGCGCCCTCCCGCCTCGCCAACCAAGATCGCCTTGACCTTGCGCCGTCTGCGAGAGACCGAGTCAGATCGGCATCGCTTGCAGCGATAGTTGCCTTGCCCGGTAAGCCAGAACTCCGTCTCGCCATGATGCTTGCAGCGCATCGTCACAATCCGAAGCCCACCCTCCTTCGCTGCCAGGATCTTCTCCGAGGGTCGCCTACCGCGGTTGCTATGCGTCTTCAGCCCGTGCCTGATCAGCCAGTGCCGCACCGTGGCCTTGCTGCGCCCAAGCGCGTCTGCAATCTCGGCGATGGTCGCACCCTGATCGACCAGCAACTCGAGCTCATCTCGACTCAGCCCACCCCGGGCTGAGTGCTTCTCGCGATTGACCGCCTGCAGTCCGTGTTTCTGTATCCAGTACGCAACCGTCGCTTCATGTTTCCCGAAGCGCCGCCCAATGTCTGCAAGCGAGAGGCCCTGGCTCAACATCTGCTCCAACGAAGCCCGATCCATGCACCCCATTGTCCGCGATGGATCGGACGGAAAAACGAACGTGTGTTCTTGGGTGCCCTACCCCCCGGTCTCAGCCAACGCCCGCTCATAAGCCTGCTCGAACGCGCGTTTGACCTCGATGCGCCGGCGCGCCAGGTCGCTGACCTCGCCACTGCCCTGCGCGCGCGCGGCGAGGATGCGGCGGTCGATACGTGCGAGGTCGAGCTGCATCCGCTGCACATCGAGCATCGCCGGCGCCGCGGCGCTCGGCAGGCGTCCGGCGGCGACCACCAGCTCCGCCAGCACGCCCGTCAGCTCCGGGTCCTCCTGCTCGATGCCCACCATCGGTTCGGAGAGCCGCCCCGCGCGCAGGTGCGCGGCCGCACGACGCAGCCGCTCGCCGGTGAAGTGCTCCTCGGGGTCGAGCTCCGCCAGCGCCTGCTCGCCCTCGGCCGGTGCGGCGATGCACAGCGCCAGGAACGTTCGCTCGGTCTCAGCCCTGCGCGACAGCTCCCCGACCGCGAGCCGATCCGCTGCGCGCTTCGCCGGAGCCGGCGCCGACAGCAGCGTCTCGGCGAGGCTCTCCGGCAGCTCCAAACGCCCGGCGACCAGCCGCGTCAGCTCCATCCGCATCGCACTGGGCGCCAGCGTGGCGAACACCGGTCGCAGCTCGTCCACCATGCGGTCGCGGCCCTCGGGGCTCGAAGTGGTCGCCCGCCGTCAGCACGCGTTCCACGCGGAAGCGCACGAACGGCACCGACTTCGCCACCGCCGCCGCGATCCCCTCCGGCCCCTCGCGCTGTACGAGCTCCGCCGGATCCATCCCGCCGGGGAGGCTCACCACGCGCAGCTCCAAACGCCGGCGCGCCGCCAGCTGTGAGGCGCGCAACATCGCCTCCTGGCCGGCGGTGTCGGCGTCGAGCGCCAGCAGCACGGTGGTCGCCATCCGTGCCAGCTCCCCCACCTGCTCGGGCGTCAGGGCAGTGCCCATCAGACCCACGGTGTTGGGCATCCCCGCCTGGTGCATCGCGATCACGTCGGTGTAGCCCTCGCACAGGATCACGCTGCCCGCGCGCGCCGCGTGGGCGCGGGCGAGGTCGGCGCCGTAGAGGTGGCGGCCCTTGTGGTAGACGTCGTTGTCGGAGGTGTTCAGATACTTCGGTTTCTGCTCCTCTCGCAGCGCGCGCGCGCCGAAGCCCAGCACCCTGCCGCGGGTGTCCGCCAGCGGGAACATGATCCGCGCGCGGAAGCGGTCGTACACGCGCCCCCGTTCGCTGGAGGAGCGCTGCACGAGGCCGGTCGCATACAGCTCCTGCTCGGAGAAGCCCGCCCGCAGCGAGGCGCTTAGCACCCGATCCCATGCGCTCGGTGCATAGCCCACGCGGAACGCCCGCAACGTCTCCTCGCGCAGTCCCCGGCGCTCGAGATATTCGCGCGCGAGCGCCGCCTCCGGGGACTCCCACAGGCAGCGCTCGTAGTAGCCGCTGGTGCGCGCCAGCAGCTCCAGCAGGCGTTCGCGGCGTCGGCGGCGCTCGGCTTCGCGAGGGTCCTCCGCCTCGCGCTCGAGCTCCACTCCGCAGCGATCGGCGAGCTGCTCCAACGCCTCTTTGAACTCCACACCCTCGCTGTCCTGCACGAACGTGAACACGTCCCCCTTCGCCCCACAGCCGAAGCAGTAGTACACCTTGCGCGTCGGGTCGATCCCGAAGGAGGGGGTGCGCTCGTCGTGGAAGGGGCACAGCCCCTCGTAGGCGCTGGGGCCCGCCCTGCGCAGGTCGGTACGGGTGGACACCAGCTCGACGAAGTCCACCGCGTCGCGCACCCTGTCCTTGGACGCCTGTGTGTAGCGGGCCATCGGGTCTACGCTAGCCGCTCGCGCGCCCCGTCTGCCGCCCGCCTCCGACGCGGGCCGCCGGGCGCCTTGAGGCACGGGCGGTCATGCCGCGCGAGCCCCTCCCCCTCTCCCTCCCTCCCCCTCCTCTCCTCGCTCACCGCGCAAACGCGCGCGGCACCTGCTGGCCGATGCCCCATCGGTCGGTGTAGGCCCTGATGCAGTAGCGATCGGTCATCCCGGCGATGTAGTCGGTGACACGCTGCGCCAGGTCCAACTCCCCATCTCGCTCCTCGCTCGCGGCCGCGGCCGCCGACGCGGTCCGCAACGGCTGCGCCTGCTCCCCACCGCTGCCCATGCGCCCGGGCAGCAGCTCGGGGTGCTCGACATAGTGCTCGAACAGCGTCCGCACCACCGCGGCGATGCGCTCGCGCTCGGCGCGCACCTCGGGCCCGAGGTAGACCCGCTCGAACATGAACTCGCGCAGCTGCCCCATCGCGCGCGCGGCCTCGTCGCCCTGCACGATCTCGCCGGCGCGCTCGGAGCGCTCGACCATGTCGTGCACCAGCGCGTCGATCCGCGCCGAGCCCGAGCGCCCCAGCGCCGCGATCGG
The DNA here is from genome assembly GCA_963744135.1 of uncultured Solirubrobacterales bacterium. Lineage (GTDB taxonomy): Bacteria > Actinomycetota > Thermoleophilia > Solirubrobacterales > Solirubrobacteraceae > Palsa-744. The sequence goes on from CAVUSE010000005.1 coordinate 155,169, forward strand.
CTCGGCGGGCAGGTCGCGCTCGCGCAGCAGGCCGGCGCGCACGGCGTCGTCGATGTCGTGGTTGATGTACGCCACGCGGTCCATCACGCGCACGATCCGCCCCTCCAGCGTTGCGGGCTCGGGCGCGCGGCTGGAGTGACGGGCGATTCCGTCGCGCACCGGCTCGGTGAGGTTGAGCCCCGCGCCGTCGCGCTCGAGGCGCTCCACCACCCGCAGCGAGTGCTCGTAGTGGCGAAACCCCCCGCCGAAGCGCTCGCGCAGACAGGCGTCCAGCACCTCCTCCCCGATGTGCCCGAACGGCGGGTGCCCGAGGTCGTGGCCCATCCCGATCGCCTCCACGAGATCCTCGTTGAGGCGCAGCGCCCGAGCCACCGCACGCGAGATCCCCGTCACCTCGAGCGTATGCGTGAGCCGCGTACGGTAGTGGTCGCCCATCGGCGCCACAAACACCTGCGTCTTGTGCTTCAGGCGCCGAAACGCCTTGCAGTGCACGATCCGGTCGCGGTCGCGCTGGAAGGGAGTGCGCAGCGAGCAGTCGGCCTCCTCGTGCGCGCGTCGCGGTGGGTAGGAGCGCGCCGCGAGCGGCGCGAGCGTCAGCTCCTCCAGCTCCTGGCGGCGCGCCGCGAAAGCCGCCGCCACCGTCTGCTCGTGCGATACCGTGCCCATCGCTCGATTGTGGCACCGCCCACGGCGATCCCAGTCGCCGGTAGGCCGCCTTCAGCGCTCCCGATTCCAGTCGCTGCGCCCGGTGATGTGGTGGACCCAGTGGTGCCACCGCTGCTGCTTCTCGGGGTCCTCGCTGTACACGGGCGCCTTGTGCTCCGGCTCGGGCAGACCCCCGGCGGCGACCGCATCGATGCGCAGATCGCAGCCGCGTTCGTGGATCGACGCGATCAGGTCCGCTTCGACGAAGCGAACGCCGTGGTTGGAGGTCGCAACCAGGAGTCCATGGAACACGTCCTTCTCGGGGGCCGCCAGCACACACATCACCGTTCCCACAGGCGTGCCGTCGGATGCCAGCACGGGCACCCCGTCATCGAGCAGCTGGTAGGCGATCGGCAAACCCTCGTCCACGGCCGGCACGATACAGGCAATTGACGTCGCGACCATCGCACAGGGAGCATCTCGCGCCATGGAACCACCGTCGCGCGTGACCACCAGCGCACCGCTCCCGGGCGCACCCATGGGCCCACAGCCGCGGGGGGCTCAGCCAGCGCGACCGATCAAGATCGGCCGAAGACGGGAGACACTTTCGCATCCCCGCTTCGGCCGAAGACGGGAGACACTTTCGCATCCCCGCTTCGGCCGAAGACGGGAGACACTTTCGCATCCCCGCTTCGGCCAGCGGCCGGCATCAGCCGCAGATGGGCGTGGTGCTCGAGCGTCTCGGAGATCGCGCGCTCGACCTGGCCGAGCGCGCGCTCGGGCGCGTCGGGGGTCTCGGCGAGGGCCCGCCCGAGCGCCTCGGTCATGAAGCCATGGGCATCCTCCCCCAGCGGGAACGACCCTGCCTCGCAGGCCCCGCACACCACCCCGCCCGCCGCCCCGGAGAAGCCGACGAGGTGCTCGCGCTCCCCACAGTGCGCACATGCTCCCAGGTGGGGAGCAAGGCCCGCGGCGAGCATCAGCTTCAGGCGGAACTGCAGCGCCGCCGCGCGCGTGGCGCCACCGGCCCGCGCATCGAGCAGTGCGAGCTGGCGGCAGAGCAGGTTGAACACGCCGGGATGGGGCTCGGACGTCTCGAACAGCCGTCCCACCGCGTCGCAGGCGCGCGCGGCGGCGTCCAGCGCGCCGGCGTCCTCGCGCAGGCGAGGATGACCGTCGATGGTGTGGGCGCCGGTGACGGTGAGCAGCTCCCCGCGCCCCTCGTGCAGCTCCAAGCGCAGGCGGAAGAACGGCTCCAGCCGCCCCCCGAAGCGGCTGCGCGCGCGCCGCACTCCCTTGGCGATCGCGCTCACCCGCCCACGGTGGGGGGTGTAGATGTGCAGGATCCGATCCGCCTCCCCGTAGCGGATCGAGCGCAGCACCACGGCCTCGGTCTTGAGCGGTCCGGACATTGGGGCGAGTGTAGGCGCCGCCTCGGCCGACATGCAGATCGGCGACAGGCACCCCGCCACTCGCAGTCCCAGCACGAGCCCGCCGACGCCCCGAGTCACGGATTCGCTCGCGACAGAACCACCGATTTCGGGTGTTCGATGGGTAGTTTACCGTCGAAATAAGCCGGTCGTCAAACCCGCCACGCAATTTCGCATTATGCGTGATATACATTCCGACTAAGGTAATCGTATAGATCCGCGCCAACGGCGAGGATCGTGTCCCCCAGCCCTGTGTACGCTCGGGCAGGCAAGCCGCTCGGTGGATGGCGGACAAGCGACAGCTGGTGGCACGGGGGGCTCCGTACCACCAGCTGGGTAGTACGGAAGCTACCTGCACCGCCGAGAGAAACGGGAATGAGACGGATGCAATGCCAGGCCTAGATGTCCTGCCCGGGCCACCGCTGCCCACCGAAGATGCTGCCGGCCTACCCACCGAATGGCGAGGTCGCCCTCCCCTTGACCTGCCTCGGCCCGCGATCACAATCGCGCTGATCGGCGGGCAGCGCCTGCTGCGGGACGCCACCGCCAGCCTGCTCACAGCCCAGGACGGGCTGCAGGTACTTGGCGCCTTCGCCACTGCGGCCGAGTTTCTCGCCGCAGACTTCAAGCGTTCTCCAGCCGTGCTCCTGCTCGACTGCGACGGCGGAGAGCTCGGCGAGTGCGGCACCGCCATGAGGGAACTGAGCCCCACGCGCAGCCGCTCGCGGGTTGTTCTGCTCTGCCGCACAGCCCGTGAGGAGGTGGTTCGCTGCGCGATCGAGCACCGAGCCAGCGGGGTCCTGCTGAAGAGTTACTCCACCGAGGACATACTCGCCGCGCTCGCCTACACCACAACCGGCCGTACAGTGCTTCCAGCCGGGTGGCAGCAGCTGCTCCCCGCCCAACCAGGATGCGCAGCGAGGTTGAGCCCCCGTCACCGCCAGATCCTGGCACTGATCGCCGCCGGCCGACGCAACGATGAGATAGCCCTCGACCTCGAGCTCAGCCCAAACACGATCAAGTTTCACATCCGTGCCCTGTATTCGCGACTGGAAGTGCGCAATCGTGTCGAGGCCGCCAACCTGTACGCGCAGATCGCAAGTGGCGACGGTTGAGCCCAGGATCGCGATCGTCGGCGGAGCCGAAACGCTGGTCGCCGAGGCGCTCGCCTGGATGCTCACGAAAGGCGGATACCGAGTGGTTGGCGTCTATCCGAGCTGGCGCGAGCTCCACGCCGCAATGCGCACCGGCAGGCTGCGTCCCCAGGCCGCGATCGTCTATACCGACGATCCCGCCGCCGGCCCTGAGGCGGTCACCGAGCTCAAGAGCGCCCACCCCGATCTGAAGATCCTGCTGCTGTGCGAGCTGGCCACACCAGCCGTTGTCCGCTGTGCGATCGAGGAGCGCGCCGAGGGCGTCGTGCTGACATCCGACACGGTCGAGGAGACGATCCTCGCTCTGCGAAACGTGCTCGAGGGCCGCGCCGTGATGCCCGCGGGCTGGCAGTCGGCCTCCGCGCAGGCGGATAACCCGCTCGCCGCACTGAGTGCGCGCGAGCGCGAGATCCTCGCACTGCTCGCCTCCGGGATGAGCAACAAGCAGATCGCCAGCCACCTCACGATCTCATCTAACACAGTCAAGTTCCACCTGCGCACGATCTACTCCAAGCTGGGTGTGCGCAACCGCGTGCAGGCAATGCAGGCCGTCGGCCAGCAGGCCCAGAATCCCAAGTCTCTCACCCATCCCGTGGATGAGTTAACAGCTCAATCGGACCGAGTCCACACGAGCTGACGAGGACATCTGCAGCCTTTGGGGTGGCGCTCCACCTACCCCAATTGGTGGGGCAAAAAACTACCCCACATGATGATTGTGCAATGAGCGGAATGTCCATAGCATCCCGGCGATGAAATACCCGTAGTGGGACCATCGTGGTTTCACACACCTCGTGTCCGTTGGAAGGCACTTTCAGCTCACTCACTCAAGGAGGAGGCCGCACACAATGCGACCACAAGTCAAACGGAAAATGATCGCGGGACTCGTTTCCGCGGTAGGAGCGGCGGTGCTGGCCCTCGGCACGCTCACGGCCGGCGCCGCTGCCGCTCCGAGCTCAACATTCACGACCACATCCGACGGCCCACAGAGCGCCAACATCCCGTATGTGGCGTGGGTCGGCGAGCACGTGCGCCTGGTGGCGTGCGACCCGGCAATCAACACCAGCGAAGAAGGCGGCCAGCGCGTCAACTTCCAAGAGGAGGACTGGTCAGGCAACCCGGATCCGGCTGAGATCCCGGCGCCCGAATCCGGAACCCAGGCGTTCTTCGCCCCGAGCGCGGGCAGCAGCCAGGCCGAAGCTGGCGACGGCTGCGTGAAGATCGACTACAAGTCGCTGAATCCGGGCTTGGCGCGGATCAGGGCGGTCGTCACGAACAGCGCCGGAGCAGTCGTGTTCTCGCATCAGTTCCTGGTGATCTGGCTGACGGTCAACAAGCCGACGCTGACCGAGCTCCCCTATGGTGGCGACCCCTCGGGCGACGGCGAATTCGTGCCATCGCCTTTCTCGGAACCTGAATCGAGCGCAGACCAGGGCCTCGTGCAGGTCAAGGTGACGGGCAGCTTCCCGGTCGAACCGGCCTCGCCGCTGCACAACGTCCTCCCCGAAGCGAGCTACAACCTGCCCGAAAGCTGGGAAACCCTGGCCGACGCGCTGGCGAGCAGCTCCGGAGAAACCGAACCGCCGGGCAGCAACCCGGGCCTGTGGGACATTCACGGAAGCCCAGAAGAAGGCACGAATTCAGATGTGGTCGGACCGTTCGATCCGCAGATCACCGAAACGCTCCTCAGCAACGGCAGGCTCAACGCCGACGACGCCCCGCTGCCGGCGATGCGTGTTGACGTGCACCTCGCGGCGAACGAAGGCGGCTCAAGTCTGGGCGGTGTGGGTCAGATCTCGGGCGCGAGCAAGGCCCAGATCTACTCGGACAACCCGTACTACAGCGCGTACATCCCGGCCACCGATCGTCCCGAAGCTCAGGCATCCGGTATCGATGGGCCAAGTCCCGGAGGCGACTTCCCCGGGTTCTTGAACAAACACCCCGAACCGTACAATTTCTGGACATCGGTGCTCACCAGCGGGTCGCGCACCGCCGAATCGACGGGCTGCCTGCAGCGCACCGGCGGTCAGGATGATGAGGAGGGCTCGACCTACTACCAGACCCCGAGCGGTTCGTTGAACGAAACGTTCTACACCGACGAGCGCGGCGAAGTGCTTGTGAAGTACACGCCGGGCGACGGGTTCTACCTGAACCACATCCCCGTGTTCGGCGGAGCCGAAGGCGAAAGCGAAGAAGGCAAGATCATCAAGAACGCCGACGGCGGCTGCGACCTGAAGAACCTGTACAACGAAGTCATCGGCGAATCGTCGATCTCCGCCACGGCCGTGTATCCATACCAGCCGGTCGACTACAGGCAGCAGAGCTCAGAAGGGTCGCTGGTCAAGAAAGTCAGGTCGAAGTGGGAAAAGGAATTCTATGAGTTCCCCAAGGGCAACGGCGCAAACGAACAGAACGTACGGATCGTCGTCGCCAAGGCACAGGACATCGACGGGCGTCCAATCGTCGATGAGACGGTGTGCTTCAACGCACAGCAGGAAGCCGGGATCTACCCGTTCAGCAATCCCACCAACGGCGATGTGCTGGAAGATCCGGGGCAGCTGCTGGGCAAGGGCACCGAGGTCTTCCTGGGTGACAGCTGGGTGAAGGATCCATACGACGTGGGCTCCAATCACCTCTGCGTCACCACAAACGACGAAGGCCTGGCGGCGATCGATCTGGTGGACAGCACGTTCGCATCGGTCGATCTCACCGCGCGGTACGAAAACGAGGAGATTGTCCGCGATCATCTCGTCGACTTCTCGACGAACCTCGGTGCGAAGGAAAAGAAGGAAGTAGAAGAAAAAGCAAAAGAAGAAAAAGAAAAAGCAGAAGCAAAAGCAAAGGAAGAAAGGGAAGCAGAAGCAACCAAGGCGAAAGAAGAAAGAGAAGCGGAAGCAAAGAAAGCGAAAGAAGAAAGAGAAGCAGAAACAAAGGCGGCGGAAGAAAAACAGAAGGCAAGGGAACTGGCGGCCGAAGAAGCACGCATCAAGCGGGAAGCCGCCGCTGAAGAAACACAGCACAAAAGAGAAGCCGAAAAAGAAGCGGAAGAAAAAAAGACCACAGCAGAAATCGAAGCCGCCAACGCGAGGCGCGCAAAAGAAGAAGCGGAAGCAAACGCAGCGCGAGAAGCGGAATTGGCAAAACGCAAATCAGAAATTGAAGCGTCAGCCAAACCGCTGGTGACCCCACTCGCGGGGGCACTCGCCGGCACGAGCGACAAGCAGGACAAGGCAAACTCGGCCTCCAAGAAAAAGAAGAATAAGAAGACCAAGAAGGTCAAGAAGCACAAGAAGAAGTAAGAGATCGTCGCGCCAAGCGATTGCCGAGGGCCCGCCCAGTGCGGGCCCTCGGTGTTTGTCGAGGACCGCGACTTGCTATACTTTATGAAGTAATGAGCAAGATCACCGTCTATACGACCGAGCCGTGCGCCTACTGCGCTCGCGTCAAGGGCCTTTTGCGATCTCGCGGGTTGGAGTTCGCCGAGGTCAACCTCTCCAAGGACCCCGAAGGCCGCACGGAGCTGGTGTCGAAAACAGGGATGATGACCTTCCCCCAGGTGCTGGTGGACGGCCGGTTGGTGGGAGGCTTCAACGAGACGCAGGCCGCCGCTGAGAGCGGCCGGTTGGACGAGCTGCTGGTGGCCTGAGCCTCCCTGCGGCGCCCCCCTCCCCCGGCTCGCGCGCGAGTCCCCCCCTCAAGACCCAAGCCGCCGAGGCCGACCGTTTGGCGTTCGGCGGGCACTCCGCGGGCGCGGCTGGCAGTGCTCGCAAACGTAGGTGCCACGCCCGCCGACGACCATCTTCACGATCGTCGTGCCACAGCGCGGGCAGGGCAGGCCCTCGCGGCGGTGCACGAGGAAGCGATCCTGGAAGGAGCCGCGCACGCCGTCGACGTGACGGAAGTCGTCGATCGTCGCCCCGCGCGCGTCGATCCCTTCGCCCAGCGCCTCGATCACGCCCTCCCGCAGGCGAGCGCACTGAGCGGGCGAGAGCCGCCCGGCGGGGCGCAGCGGGTGAATGCCGGCGCGAAAGAGCGCCTCGTCGGCGTAGATGTTGCCGACCCCGGCAATGCGGCGCTGGTCGAGCAGGAAGGCCTTCGCCGGGGTGGCGCGCCCACGCGCGAGCGCGCGCAGGTGCTCGGCAGTGAAACGCTCGTCCAACGGCTCCAGCCCGAGCCGCTCGGCGAAGAAGCGCTCCATCGCCTCGTACCCCAGCAGCAGCTCGCCGGTGCCGAAGCGGCGGGGATCGACGATCACCAGGCGCCGGCGGCGGGGACCATCGTGCGCACCGCCGAGAGGCGCAGCCCCAGCCCGCCGGCGCGGCGCCCCGAGCGCGATGCGCACGCGCACATGCGCGGGCTCCTTCGAGGGCTCGCACAGAACCGCACCGGTCATCCGCAGATGCTGCGCGAGGAAGACCTCGTCCTGGAGATGCCAGAGCAGATACTTGCCGCGCCTGTCGAGCCGCTCGATGCGCCGCCCCACGAGCGCGTCGGTCAGCTCATCGGGCGCCAGCGGGCGCGACCAGCGCGGGTCGAGGATCTCGACGCGCAGCAGGCGCCGGCCCTCGACGAGGGGGGCGAGCTGGCGGCGGATGGTCTCGACCTCGGGAAGCTCGGGCAATGCCGACCCAGCATATGACCCTCACCGCTGTGCGCGCGGGTGGGCGCTGAAGTAGACGCCCTTCAGGCCCTCGGAGGAGAGGTGGGTGTAGATCTGGGTGGTTGCAAGATCGGCATGGCCGAGCATGTCCTGCACCGAGCGCAGGTCGCAGCCGCCGGCGAGCAGATGCGTGGCGAAGGTGTGGCGCAGCGTGTGCGGGCTCATGCGATCGGCGAGCCCGGCGGAGCGGGCGTGGGACTGCACGATCTTGTAAAGGCCCTGGCGCGTGAGCGGCCGGCCACGGTGGTTGAGAAAGAGCGAATGCACACCCGACCCGCCGGCGTGCGCGGATCCGGGTGGGCGGGCGTCAGATCCAGCGCCGCCGGCCAGAACGGGGCGTCCGCGCTCGCACCAGGCGCGCAGCGCAGCGACGGCGGCGCTTCCGACGGGCACAATCCGCTCCTTGGAGCCCTTGCCGCGCGCGCGCAGCATCCCCTCGTCGAGATCCACATCACTCAGCTGGAGCGCAATCGTCTCCGAGGCACGCAGCCCGCACGCGTACATGATCTCCAACAGCGCGCGGTCGCGCAGCGCAAGCGGCTCCGTCCCCGTGGGCTGACGCAGCAGCAGCGAGACCTCCTCCCGCGTGAGCACGAATGGCAGCCGCTGCAGGCGCGGAGGCCCGCGCAGCTCAGCGGTCGGATCGTGCTCGAGCAGCCCCTCGCGGCGCAGGTGGCGGTAGAAGGAGCGCAGGCAGGCAGCCTTGCGCTGCAACGTGGCGGGCGCGACCGCGGGACGCTCCTCAGTGCCGTCGGCGAGCTCGGAGAGAAACGCCGCGAGGTCGCGATGACCAACGTCGAGCGCGCTCACGGCGCGGCGATGCAGGAACTCCCCGAACTGCAGCAGATCGATGCGGTAGGCCTCAAGGGTGTTGCGGGAGAGCCCCCGCTCGAGCTCTAGATAGGCGAGGAAGTCGAGCGCGAGGCTCTCGATGCTCGCGCTGGCGGTGGTGAGGCTCACGGTCTGGGCATTTCGCCCTCTGTCGAGCTACTCCTGCGTAATGGCGGCAACTGCAGCAGGAAGAGCCAGCGCGATCTTCAACGTCGCCTCCAGCGCCGCGGCGCTGACCCGCTCGCCGGGCTCGTGGTTGCGCTCGGTGCCGTTGGCGAGATTGACCACTGGCAGGCCGGCGGGGATCAGCGCGTTGGCGTCGGAGGCGCCACCACTGGAGATCCGCACCGGCTCATGCCCGCAGGCACGCAGCGCCCGCTCGGCGGCGCGCACCACCGGCGCGGAGGGCGAGGTGCGGTAGCCGGCGAACATACGCTCCACGGTGACGTCGACGTCGCATTCGCATTCGGGGAGGTTGGCGGCCTCGTGCACGCAGTCCAGCAGCTCGGTGAGGATCTCCTCGGCGCGCTCGTCGTGCTGGGCGCGCACCTCGGCGAGGATCGAGCAGCGCTCGGGAACGACGTTGATCGCGGAGCCGCCCGCGATCGTGCCGACGTTGGCGGTCGTGTGGGCGTCGATCCGACCGAGGCGCATATCGGCGACGGCGCGCGCGGCGGCGAGGATCGCGCTGCGACCCTCCTCGGGGCGCAGGCCGGCGTGGGCGGCGGCGCCACGGAAGGTCGCCTGCAAGCGATGGTGGGTCGGCGCGGAGAGCACCAGCTCGCCGATCGGGGAGGCGTGGTCGAAGACATAGCCGAAGCGGCTGTGCAGGCGCGCACGGTCGAATGCGCGCGCGCCTGCGAGCATGCGCTCCTCGCCGACCGTGAACAGCAGCTCGATGTCCACCGGCGCGCCAGCTTCGGGGGAGTGGGCGCCAGGTCGATGGGTGCCGCCGGCCCGGTCGCGGTGCAGACGGCGGGCCAGCGCGAGCAGAACGGCGACTGCAGCCTTGTTGTCGGCGCCAAGGATCCCCTCGTTGGCGTTCTCCCAGAAGCCGTCGCGCAGAACCGGCTCGACGGGAGCTTGCAGCGGCACGGTGTCCATGTGCGCGCACAGCAGGATGCACTGCCGCTCCTCGGTGGACCCTCCCGGCGGGGGCGGGGCATCGATCCGCGCGAGCAGGTTGCCGCAGTCCGAGCCCGCCACCGCCGCGGCATCGTCCTCGTGCACCTCGATCCCGAGGGCCCCCAGCTCCTGCTCAATCCGTCGCGCGCAGGCACGCTCTTGGCCGGAGGGGCTCTCGATGCGGCAGAGCTCGGCGAAGATGTCGTGCAGGTACCGGCGCTCCAGCTCATCAGGCGGGGCGGGCGGGACGCGATGCACCGGCGCACCAGCCGGGCCGCCGGGCGGGCCGCCGGGCGCCGCGCTCACCGGTTCTCGGCTAGTTCCCGGCCGACCTGTGACCGGCCGGGCTCGGCGTGCTCACCGTCGCCGTGCCCGCGATCCTCGCCAGGGTGCAGCGCTCCGCGCTCACCATGCCCACCATCCTCGCTCGCGTGCAGGAGCGCGGCGGCGAGGAACTCGCGGAACAGCGGCGCGGGACGCTCGGGGCGGGACTTGAACTCGGGGTGGAACTGCGAGGCGACGAAGAAGGGGTGCTCGGGCAGCTCGATAGTCTCGACCAGCCGCTCATCGGGCGAGGTGCCGCAGATGCCGAGGCCGGCGTTCTGCAGCTGGCGGCGCAGCAGGTTGTTGACCTCATAGCGATGGCGGTGGCGCTCGTAAACGACCGCCTCGCCGTAGATCGCCCGCGCACGGGAGCCCTCGTGCAGCTTGATCGGGTCGGCCCCAAGGCGCATCGTGCCGCCGAGGTCGGCGATCTCCTTCTGCTCGGGCAGCAGGTCGATCACGGGAAAGGGGGTCTCGAGGTCGAACTCGGTCGAGTTGGCGCCCTCCATGCCGGCGACGTGGCGGGCGAACTCCGCGACGGCGACCTGCATCCCGAGGCAGATCCCCAGGTAGGGGACGCGCTGCTCGCGCGCGATCTGCGCGGCCGCGATCTTGCCCTCGATCCCGCGTCCGCCGAAGCCGCCCGGGATCAGGATGCCGTCGACGGCGCTCAACAGCTCGCGGGCACGCTCACGATCCTCGCGGTCGTGTCTCCCGCCTGCGCCGGCGCCCTCCAGCAGTTCGGAGTCCACCCACTCGATCTGCACGCGCGTGTCCTGCAGCGCGGCGGCGTGGCGCAGCGCCTCGGAGACCGACAGGTAGGCGTCCTGGAGCTGCACGTACTTGCCGACGATCGCGATCCGCACGGTGTTGATGACCCCCCGGTCCGTCAGCGCATCCCCCCCGCTATTCGCTTCATCCACCTCCCCGCTGTTCGCACCGGCGCGCTCGGCCCGTTCGATCGGCTCCTTCCAACTGGAGAGGTCGGGCTCGGGGGCCTCAACGCCGAAGTGCTCGAGGATGCAGTCGTCCACCCCCTGTTCGCGGAAGGTGAGCGGCACCTTGTAGATGTTGTCCACGTCACACGCGGAGACGATCGCTTCGGGCGGCAGGCTGGCGAACAGCGCGATCTTCTTGCGGATCTCCTGTGAGAGCGAGCCCTCCGAGCGGCACATCAGCATGTCGGGGGCGATCCCGATGCGGCGCAGCTCGTTGACGGAGTGCTGGGTGGGCTTGGTCTTCAGCTCGCCGGCGTGGCCGATGTAGGGGACGAGCGTGAGGTGGATGAACATGCAGCGCCGCCGCCCCACGTCGACGGGGAACTGGCGGATCGCCTCCAGGAACGGCAGCGACTCGATGTCCCCGACGGTGCCGCCAACCTCGGTGATGACGAAGTCGACGTCGCTGGACTGCGCGATCAGCGCGATGCGCTGCTTGATCTCGTCGGTGATGTGGGGCACAACCTGAACGGTGCCGCCGAGGTAGTCGCCGCGGCGCTCGCGGCGGATCACGGTGTCGTAGATCCCGCCCGCGGTGACGTTGGAGGCGCGCGAGGTGTTGGCGTCGGTGAAGCGCTCGTAGTGGCCGAGGTCGAGATCGGTCTCGGCGCCGTCCTCGGTGACGAACACCTCCCCGTGCTGGTAGGGGGACATCGTGCCAGGGTCGACGTTGATGTAGGGGTCGAACTTCTGCAGCCCCACGGTCAGCCCCCGTGCGACCAGCAGCCGCCCGATCGAGGCCGCGGCGATGCCCTTCCCCAGCGAGGAGACGACGCCACCGGTGATGAAGATGAACCGGGTCTTGGCCGGCGGGTCGGCGTGGCGGTCGGACGCAGGGCGGCTCATGTGCTCCCAGCAGAGTCTAGCCCCCGGTCCCCCGGAACTCCGGGCGCGCCACCGTCCGGCCGAAAACACGGGCGGACGCTCGCCCTTCGTGCCCAACGCTTCGCCCTTCGTGCCCAACGCTCCGCCCTTCGTGCCAACGCTCCGCTCTTCGTGCCAACGTTCCGCTCTCCGTGCCAACGCTCCGCTCTCCGTGCCAACGCTCCGCCCTTCGTCCAGGTTCCCGGCGCGTGCTCTCGCGCGGCGGGACCGCCACCGATGCAGAGAGCCGGCGCCCTCCCACGGCGCCCCCGCAGGCAGCGCTCCACTCTCTACCGAAGGAGACCCGAGCCGGTGATCGCGGTCCGCTCAACTCGTGCCCGAACATTCGTCGCTGTGCTGATCGCCGCCGCGCTTCTGCTCGCGCTGGCTCTCTCTCCCCGAGCCGACGCGCGAGCGCACAGCGCGGCCTGCCCGCACTCGACCAGCCGCACCCGGCACGGAGCGCACTCCTGCACCGCGAGCGCAGGCAAGGGTCGCCGCAAGGGCAGAGCCCGTAGGCACTCGAAGACCGGCGGTCATCGGCACACGCCCGGCTCGCACACCCCCACGAACGGTGAAGAACAGGCCGAAGGTGGCCAGCCGGAAGGCGAACAGGCCGAAGGTGGCCAGGGAACCAGCGGTTTGGGGACGAGCGACGCGGGAAGCGAACAAGCAGGGCACTCCGGGGCCTCGCTGGCGCGCTGCGAAGACGCCGGCGCTCCTGAAGCCGTCGAAGGCGGCGAAAACGGCAGCGAAGAAGCGTTCGTCTGCGAAGACGGCTCCGAACCGTCATGCGCGGGAGGGCTTGCGCCGGTCGCGTCGAGCGACGGTTTGCGGCTGCTTTGCGAAGCGGCGCCCGAAGAGTCGCGCACACGCTGAGCGCCGCTTGCGTGTACACCCGGGCTGAAGCACCCCCGGCTCGCCGAGCGCCGCCGTGGCATCGCCCGCGCGCGTGGCTGCTCCATTCAGACCGGTATGCGCGATCCTCTCACGCCGCCTTGCGCAGCTCGCGTGCGTGACGGCGCGCCGAGGCGTCGCGCTCGGGGGCGCCCAGCATCCGCACCAGCTCGCTCAGCACCTCGGGCTCGCCCAGCCGCTGCACCCGCGTGCGAGTGCTGCCCGCGGTGGCGTCCTTGACGACGGTGAAGTGACGCGCGGCGAGCGAGGCGATCTGGGGCAGGTGGGTGATGCACAGCACCTGGCGCGCACCCGCCAGCTCACGCAATCGCTCCCCCACCGCGCGCGCGGTGTGGCCGCCGATGCCCGCGTCCACCTCGTCAAACACGAGCGTCGCCTCCGAGCCGCTGTTGGCGACGGTCATCAACGCCAGCATCACGCGCGAGAGCTCACCCCCGGAGGCGATCTCCCGCAGCGGCGCGGCGGGGACGCCGGGATTGGGGGCGATCGTCAGCTCGACGGCATCCCCGCCGGCGGGGCCGAGCTCGCGCGGGGAGAGCTCCACCGCGAAGGCCGCGTCGGGCATCGCCAGCGCGGCGAGCTGCTCGCGCACCGCCTCGCCCAGGTGCGGCGCGGCGGCCTCACGCGCGGCGCGCAGCTCCGCGGCGCAGGTCTCCAGCACGGCTCGCGCATCTTGCAGGCGTCCGCTCACCTCCTCCAGCGCGACCACCGCCCCGAGCAGCTGCTCGCGGCGCGCACGTGCGCGCTCGGCGTGCTCCAGCACGGCGGCCATGGTGGGGCCGTGCTTGCGCAGCAGGCGCTCCATCGCCGCGAGGCGCTCTTCCACCGCCTGCAGCCGGGTCGCCGCGTGACCGCCTGCCTGTGGCCCCACCGCCGCGTGGCCCCTATCCGCCAGTCGGCCCGAGTGCTCCTCGGCCCATCGCTCCCCCTCGTCGAGCCCGCCTTGGCGCTCGTCCGCGAGGTCCGAGGTCTCCCCAGCGCCCGCCGCCTCGACCTCGGCCAGCAGCCGCTCGCCGTAGTCGCGCAGCTCGCCGGCGAGATCCCCCGCCTCGATCGCCAGCGCATGTGTGCGCTCGGCGAGCGCGTCGAGCGCCGGATCGACGCCCGCGAGGGCATCCAGGCGCGCGGCGGCGTCAGCGCTCAGCGCCATCGCCCCGGGCGCGTCGGAGCCCCCGTCGTACCCCTGCCCCCCGGCAAGCGCCTCGGCGGCCCCGCCGGCGGCGGCGAGCAGCGCGTCGAGGCGGCGCAGCCGCTCGCGCTCGGCGCCCAGCCGCTCCTGCTCGCCTTCCTGCGGAGCGAGCGCGTCGATCTCGGTCAGCTCGTGCTCGAGCAGGTCGAGCTCGCGCTCGCGCGCACCGTCCAGCTCGCGCAGACCCTCGAGCTGCTCGGCCAGCTCGCGCACCTCGCGATGGGCGGCTGCGCAGGCGGCACGCCGCGCGGCCTGCGTTGGGCCGCAGAAGCCGTCGAGGATCTCCAGCTGCGCGGCGGCGAGCGTGAGCCTGCGGTGCTCGTGCTGGCCGTAAAACGACAGCAGCGCCTCCCCCACCTTGCGCAGGTCGGCGACGGCGACGGTGCGGCCGTTCATGTACGCGCGGGTGCGCCCGTCGGCGCCGACGCGCCGCGCAAGCACCAGCTCCTCGGCGTCCTGCGCCAGCAGCTCCCCGTGCTCCCCCTGGCGCAGCTGCGCCAGCAGCGCCGCAGACGGCGCGAACGCTCCCTCGACATATGCCTCCCCGGCGCCGGGCCGCACGATGCCCGCCCGCGCGCGCCCACCGAGCAGCAGATCGAGCGCGTGCGCGAGGACGGTCTTGCCGGCGCCGGTCTCGCCGGTGAGCACGTTCAGCCCCGGCGCCAACTCCAGCTCGGCCCGCTCGATCAGCAGCAGATTCTCGACACGCAGCTCCGTCAGCACACATGCAGGTGTATCAGCGGGCACCGACGGATCGCTCGCCGCGCGCCGTCCCGGCGCACGAATGCCCTGCGTACACGGCCGTGACACCCCGCTGCGCCGCGCAGACGACCCGAATGACCGGTTCCCCCCGACACCGCCCGTACGGCCCGGTGGCGGACGCCCGCGTGAGGCCAGCCCATAGACTTGCGTTGGTCGGGTAGTGGTTGCCTTCTCCCCCCGTACATGGCATGGTCGCCCGCGAGATCGATGACACCGAGCGCCCCCTGCGGGGCTCGATCGAGTTCCTCTCGGGGGATGCGCTGCGTGAGCGCCTGGAGGAGGAGGTCAACCGTGCGGCCCGCCACGGCACCGCGCTCAGCTGCCTGCTGCTCGACATCGCCGATCTGCCCGCGCTGCGGCACACCCACGGCGAGCTGCTGGTGGAGCGGGTGCTTTCGTATGTGGAGCTCGCGTTGCGCCGCGAGCTGCGCCGCTTCGACCGGGTCGGGCGCCCGTCAGAGAGCGAGTTGCTCGTGGTGCTCCCTGGTGCCGATCTGCCGCGCGGGGAGCTGGTCGCGCGGCGGATCCTTGCCCGTCTGCGCTCGATCAAGCTGGAAGCCTCCGGGCGGCGGCGCTCGCTCGTGGTCGCAGTCGGGCTCGCGCCGTGGCGCGCCGGGATGAGCGCGGGCGCGCTGCTCGGCGACGCGCGTGTGGCCGCTCAGCTCGAGCGCTCCGAGAACGGCCGGGCACACATCGCCGAGAGGTAGGGCCGCACATCGCGGATTCCGCCGCGGCGCAGGGTGCCCCATTCATGGCCCGAGCGCCACCGGTGGGCGGATGGGGAGCCCGAGCTCCGCGGTGGTGATGCACCGCGCGTGTGGCGGATGCGACCCTCTGAGCGGATAGGTTTCCCGGATGCTCTCCGGTTCCGAGCTGTGGCTTCTGCGCCTGATGGCCGATCGCGGCCTGGCGCTGCTCGACGCCACGACGCTGCTGATGGTGATCGAGGAGCGCGCCGAGCTGCGCGTCGCCGCCGCCGCCGGCGCCGGCACGCCGCGGCTGCGGGTGGTGCCCGTGGAGGGCTCGGCGCTGGGCGCTCTCTACCGCGCCGGGAAGCCCGTGGCGCTCGACCGCCCGCGCGGGCAGGAGGCCGCGTGGCTGCACGAACTTGGTCTGGAGGCCCGTGCCGCCCTGGTCGAGCCGCTGAGCATGGAGGACCACGGCGGCGGGCTCGTGATCGCGCTGCGCGCCGGCAGCGGCTTCCGCGGCCCCGACCACCAGGCGCTGGCAGCGTTCGCCGCGAGCGTCGCGCAGCGTTTGGCGGCCGAGCGCTCGGTGGAGATCGAGCGTCTGCGCTACGGCATGGAGGCGCGCGAGCGCGAGCGCACGCGCTGGGCACGCGAGATCCACGACGAGACCGTGCAGGGCCTGGGCGCGCTGCGCCTGAAACTTGCCGACGCGCGCGACCGCCACGACGAGGCGGCGCTCTCGGCGGCGGTCGACGTGGTGCTCGAGGGTCTCGGCGTGGAGATCGACGGACTGCGCCACCTGATCACCGAGCTGCGCCCCGCGGCGCTCGACGACCTCGGCCTGGTGCCCGCGCTCGAAGCGCTCGCCCGGCGCGCGCACGCGATCGATGGCCTGGAGG
The DNA here is from genome assembly GCA_963744135.1 of uncultured Solirubrobacterales bacterium. Taxonomy (GTDB): domain Bacteria; phylum Actinomycetota; class Thermoleophilia; order Solirubrobacterales; family Solirubrobacteraceae; genus Palsa-744. The sequence goes on from CAVUSE010000005.1 coordinate 171,654, forward strand.
TGCAAACGGAGATCGCGCTCTCGCCCGCCGGCGAGCGGCTCGACGCGGAGCTCGAGAGCACGATCTACCGGGTGGTGCAGGAGGCGCTCACCAACGTCTCCCGCCACGCGCAGGCCTCGCGCGCGCTCGTCAGCGTCGCAATGAACGGCGACGGCTCCACAGTGCGCGTGGCGGTTGCCGACGACGGCCGTGGCCTGCCGGCCGGCGGCGCCGGCCTCGGACCGCGCGGCGACGGTCTGGAGGGCGGCTTCGGCATGTCGGGGATGCGCGAGCGCGCCGAGCTGGTCGGCGGCGAGCTGGCGCTCGGGACGGGCGGCTGCGGAGACGCCGGCGAGGGCACCACGGTGCGTCTCACGGTGCCGCTCGCGGGGCGCCCGGCGGCGGTCTAGGGGACCCTCAATCGACCAGCCCAAGCCGTCGCGCGTATGCGGTGAGCTCGGCACGCGAGGAGAAGCCGAGCTTCTCGATCGCCCGGGCACGGTAGGTCTTGACCGTGCGCTCGGCCACGTGCAGCTGCTCGGCGATCTGCGGGTTGGTGTGACCCAGCGCGATCAACCGCACCACCTCGCGCTCGCGCTCGGACAACGCGGCCCCCTCCTGCGCGTTCTCCCCACCGGTCGCCATCAGCGCGCCCAGCCGCGGGTGCAGGTAGTTGCCGCCGGCCACGGCGAGACGGAACGCCTGCAGCAGCTCGGCGGGCTCGGCCTCCTTGAGCACGTAGCTGCGCGCCCCCGCCCGCAGCGCCTGGCGGGCGTACTCGGGGTCCTCGCGCATCGTCAGGATCGCGACGGCCAGCGGCGGATGGGCGACGAAGCACTGTGGCAGCGCGGCGAGGCTCGAACCGCCGGGCATCGTCAGATCGAGCGTCAGCAGGTCCGGCTTGTGGGCGCGTACTTCGCGGATCGTCGCGGGCACGTCGGCTGCCTCCGCGACCACGACGAACTCCTGCGCCTCGCGCTCCAGCACGGTGCGGATCCCGTCGCGCACGACGGCGTGGTCGTCGGCGATGATCACCTCGATCGGGCGATCCACCCCGGGCGTGCCAGCTAGCATCCGCACACCGTAGCGTCCGCGGGGCGGCAAAGGGCTGTCCCAAGCGCTCCGCGACCCCCCCGCGGGCTGTGCCCAAGCGCTCCGCGACCCGCCCACGCCTCCCAATCTGCACCCCCGGGACGACACCGATCGGCACCTTTGGGACGACACGATCGGCACCATCCGGACGGCAGACAAACGCCCGCGCAGGCCGCATCATGTCGTGTGCAGTGACCTATCCAAACGGCACCCACCAATCCGGGCAGGCAGCAAGCGATGGGCAGGGCGCCGCACGCACACCGAGAGGTGAGACGATGCGCAACACAACCACACCACAGACGAAATTGGGTGAGCGGCGATGACCGTGTTAGGCGTCGCACTCGTATGGCTGGCGATGGCGGCAGTGGCGTTCGTGGCGCTATCAGCGCTCGCGCGCCTGTCGGCCAGCCGCAACATCGATGCGGAGCTGGGGATCGTCGGCGAGGCCGAACTGATCGACACGAGCTACATGACTATCTGAGCCCAGTGATGAGATGAGCCCCGCAACCCTCAGTGCCAAAAAGCACTCGCGCATCCTGGTCGCAGGCGCCGACCCTGCGCAGCGCGCGGCGGTGCTGCACGATCTCAGCGAGTCGCTGCCAGAAGGCGCCCAGCTCGGCGAGGCGGGCGCCGTCTCGGAGGTGCTGGAGCGGGCACCCGCCAGCAGCGTCGTGATGCTGGCGGGCGACCTCGACGACGTCTCCGCCGAATCGGTGATGCACATGCTCGGCAGCCGCCACCCCAGTCTTCCGGTCGTGGCGCTCGGACCGCCGGCCGTTCGCACATCGGCTCACAGCCCCGGCCGTGGAGCCACACTCGGCTGGTGAGTGTGCCGGAGCGCCACACCGGTGCTCATCGATGATCTCCCCACACTGAGGCTCGCCGACCGCCGCCGCCTCTCCGCCTCGCTGGCCGACCCCCAGCCGATCGCAACCGACATCACCCGCGCAGCAGCCCCTCCCCGGGTTGGCCTGCACGAAATCCACCATCTCGTCCAGACGAATCTCGCTTCTCCGGCCCAGCCGCTAGCGTGGCGGCGTGTCGATCCTGCCCACCTCGCCCCGGCTGCGAAGGATCCTGGCCGCCTACACGGTCAACAAGCTGGGCACCTGGTTTGGCACGGTTGCTCTGTCGCTGGCGATCTACGACCACACCCACAGCGCCGCGGCGGTCACGGGGCTGTTCGTCGCGCGCTACCTGCCGGCGCTGGCGGTGCCGGCGCTGGTCGCCCGTGTGGAGGCCTCGACCCGCAGACGCACCCTCAGTGCGCTGTATGCATTCGAGGCCGTCTGCGCCGTGCTGTTGGCGGCGCTGGTGTGGCACTTCCTGCTGGCGGCGATCCTCGTGCTGGTGGCGCTCGACGGGGCGGTGGAACTGACCGCCAGCTCGCTGCTGCGCGCCCAGGCGGCACACGCCGGCGCGGAAGATGCGCAGGCGTCGGGCGCAGGGCTCAAGGTACGGGGGGCCGGGGCCCTGCCAGCGGGCGTCGAAGGGCAGGCATCCGGGAATGGTGCGCAGAGCGCCGAGCAGGGCATCTACAACGCCAACGCAGCGCTCAATGTGGCGCTGTCGGCGTCGGTCGTGATCGGGCCGACGTTCGGCGCGCTGGCCGTGCGAGCCTTCGGAGGACCTGTCGCGCTGCTGATCGACGCCGTCTCGTTCCTCGCGTGCGCGGCACTGGTGGTGGACCTCTACGTGTATGTCGAGGAGCGCGCCGGCGCCTCGGTGCGAGCACGGCTGACGTCCGCCTGGGAGCACGTGCGCGAGGCGCCCGCGCTGCGCGCGGTGCTGCTCACCCAGGCCACTGCGCTCATCTTCTTCGAGACCGCCGCGCCGGTGGAGGTGTTCTACGCGAAGGGCACCCTGCGTGCCGGCGACGTCGGCTACGGCGCGCTGTTGGCGATCTGGGGCGTGGGGCAGCTCGCTGGCAGCCTCCTCTTCGCGCGCGGTGCGCGGCGCTCGCTGGGAGCGATGTTGACGCTCGGCACGCTCGCCGTGGGGCTCGCCTACCTGGGCTTCGCCGCCGCGCCCACGCTGGCGCTGGCGGCGCTCGCGGCGCTTTTCGGTGGCGTCGGCAACGGCGTGCAATGGGCCTCGCTGCTCGGCACCGTGCAGCTGCTAACGCCCGAGCGGCTGCGCGGGCGGTTGATGGGGGGCGTGGAATCGATCGGCGCCCTCTGTCCCCTGATCGGGCTGCCACTGAGCGGACTGGTGATGGCGCTCAGCTCGCCGCGGATCGCGTTCTTGATCTTCGGCGCGATCATCGCCGCCACCACCGTGGGATTCGCGCGGCTGTGGGCCACCGGCCTGATCCACGGGGGCGCACCGGACGGGAGAGCGGTGCAGCGCGATGTGCTCTCCCCCACCGCCACCTTCGACTCGCCATCGGCTCGGATCGACTACCCCACGCCTACCGACATGCTCGACTCGCCGCCGAGAGGACCTGTTGGGACCACATGCTCAGGATCTCGCGGGATATGACGGACTGTCGTTAAGTGCCACCCAGTATCGGCCGTTAAGGACGACAGAGGACCGACATGCCCGCATCCAAGATAACCACACGGCTTTTCTGGCTGGCGGAGGCGATTCTGCTTGTGGGCGCGATTGCCACCGCGGTGTTGACCTCGCGCGCGGAAGATTGGCAGCCGCTCCAACTGGTGGTACTGCTGATGGCCCTCGCCTTGGGAGGACAGCGGTTGAGCATCAACCTCCGCGGGCAGCAGATCACAGCCGCCTTCATCGCATTGGTGCTTGCCATGACGCTGCTGGGCCCAGCGCCAGCAGCCCTTTTTGGTATCGCCGCGATGGTCCTGACCTCGGCGAGTCGGAGGCTTCCGCCCGCGGCATGGCTGAACAACCTTGCGACTTTTGCGGCCTTCCCGGTGGTTGGTGGCCTGTTGACCCGTGCACTCGCCGGCAACGTCCACCACGATGTTCATCACTTCACGCAGGGTTTGAGCTTCGCGCTGGTGGTGGTGGTGGTCTTCGTCGTGACCGACGGCATGAACTTCCTGCTGATCGCTCTGGATAACCGGATCCTCGAAGGTCGTCGCCTCGCCAATCAAGTGCGCGATGTCCTGGTGCCGATTCTCCCCGGACAGATTGCAGCCGCCGCTCTCGCCGCTGCCCTGGCTGTGGCATACACGAACCTGGGCTTCCCGGTGCTGCTGTGCTCGGTGCTGGTGATCCTGATCTTTCAATACCTGGCGATGGCGCTGCTGCGCTCCGAGGACCGGGCGGATCAACTGGAGGCGCGCTCGATGCACCTCGCCTCGCTGCAGCTCGGCGTGCTGACGACGCTGGTTGAGACGCTTGCGCTGCGCGACCGCGTGACCGCGCGCCACGCCGCCGCGGTCGCCCGCTACGCCCGCGCGCTCGCGCAGGAGGCCGGCTGCAGCGAGTCCGAGCAGGACCTCGTGCACACGGCGGGGCTGCTGCACGACATCGGCAAGTTTGCGCTGCCCGATCGGATTCTCAACGCGGAGATCCTCTCCGACGAGGATTGGGCGCTGATCCGCCGTCACCCGCAGGACGGGGCGACGCTGGTGGGGCGCCTCGACGGCTACGGACCGGTCGCCGACGCGATTCTCTACCACCACGAGCACGTCGACGGCAGCGGCTACCCGGCCGGGCTGATCGGCAACGAGATCCCGCTGCCCTCCCGGATCCTCGCGATCTGCAGCGCTTACGACACGATGACCTCGCGCGACTCCTACCGCTCAACGAAAACTCCACAAGACGCGCTCACCGAGCTGCGGCGAATGGCGGGACGCCAGTTTGACGGGGAGCTGGTGAACAGCTTTGTCGCGATGCTCGAGCGCAGCGGGCACGCGACGCTCGCATCAGGCGAGGAAGCCGACTTCGAGGCAGAGCTGGCCTTCGAGCGTCGCGCTCGCGCGATCGCGCAACCCACAGCGAGATAGCGGCTCGGGACCTCGACACGGCTCCTCCGGACCCCGACGTGGTTGGCGTGGGCGCGCTCAACAACAAACGAGCGCCGCTGTAGGGCGGCGCTCGCAAGAAAGCTAAATGCTTGGCATAAGCCAAGAGGTTCCTATTTGTTGAAACCCATGCTCGTCCTCCTTAGCTCGGGGCCCAGGGCCGCGTGACAGGGGGCATTGCGGCCCCCGGTCCCAACCTCTCCAGAGCAACCGCCACCTACCTTTTGAGTAGGTTTGCGCAGGATAGTACCAGTGTTGGACGAATTGTCCAGTTTTGATCCGATATTCGCTGCGATATGCAGCATTTCTTGCATATGCAGGACTTTCGAGGCGCCCGCGACAGTCGATCCAGCGCACGGGCCTGCCGCAGCCGGCTCGGCCGATCGCCGCGTGTCCGAGCCAGACGCTCAGGCCGATCCGCCGCAGGCACGACCCAAACTCAGGCCCGACTCCTGGGCCGCCGAGCAACGGGTGGGCATGTTGAAGCCCGGTTCGGGCGCGGTCGAGCGAGGTGGACAAAACGTCCACAAAGGTGCGCGACGCTCAACTTCCGGGGCCGAGGTGCCGAGACTCGACTCAGAGAGGCGCGCCGGAGCGCGGAGCGACATCCGGAGTGCCCGGCCCACCTGGCCCCCGCCCTTCGAATCGAGAGGACACACCGATGCCCTTCGCCCCACCCCCAAACTCCCTGCACGGCGACCGCCAGCTTGTGTTCACGAGCTCGCAGGCGGCACGCTACCTGGGGGTCTCGCTCGCCACGATCCGCCGCTGGGCGGACGCGGGGCACCTCGACTGCTATCGCACGCCCGGGGGGCAGCGGCGCTTCTCGCGCGAGCAGCTCGACGGCTTCGTGGGCTCGCTGCAGCGCACCGGCGAGCAGGGCGCGCCCGCCGTAGGCCGCGCGGCCTGACGCTCAGCGCGCGAGTCGGCCGAACTTCTCCCGCAGGCGGCGATAGAAGGAGGAGCCGGGGAGCTGCGCGATCGTGCCGACGCCGTCGACGAAGCGCGCGCGAATGTGCTCGTCGGGGCCCAACTCGCAGACGGGGCGTCCGTCAACCGAGACGTCCAACGCCTCGCGCGAGCGGTTGTGGATCGTGATCGGGTCGGTTGGCGCCACCACCAGCGCGCGCGCGGTGAGCGAGTGGGGCGCGATGAAGGAGACGACGAACCCCTTCACCCCCCACGCCATCACGGGGCCGGCATTGGCGAGGTTGTAGCCGGTGGAGCCCGCGGGCGTGGCGAGCACCAGCCCGTCGCAACGCACCGAGCCAACCTCCTCGCCATCGAGCGCGTACGCCAGCTCAGCCACGCGCTCGCCGACGCGGCGGTGGATCGCGACGTCGTTGATCGCCGTCTCCTCGCCGCACGGTGTCTCGAGCACGATCCCGGGGAGACGCAGCAGCTCGAAGCTGCCGGAGAGCGCGCGGGCAACGCCATCCTCGATCCCGTCGGGCTCGACGGTGGCGAGGAAGCCGATCTCGCCGAAGTTGATCGCGAACACCGGCACCGAGCTGCCGGCGTAGAGCTGCAGCGCGCGCAGGATCGTGCCGTCGCCCCCAAGCACGATGCAGAGCTGCTCGTCGCCCCCGCCGATCTCGGCGTCCACCTCGACGCCGGGTTCGGCGCGCAGGCCATGCTTGACGGTCTCCTCCGCGTCGAAGCGCAGCGTAGCGCCGACGGTGCGGGCTCGCTCGATCAGCGCGCCCAGCGCCGCGTGCGTGTCCTCGACTCGCCGGTGGGTGAGCACGGCGACGCCGAGAGGCTCCCCGCTCACACGATCAGGTTTTTTTTGATGGGCGCCCTCCGGGCGCGGGCTGGTGGGTGAGTGATCGGCCATGCTCACAACTCCTCCCTCCTCCCAGAGTGGTCCGTCACGCTCACAACTCCCCCCTCCCCAGAGTGGTCCGTCACGCTCACAACTCCCCCCTCCCCAGAGTTGTCCGTCACGCTCACAACTCCCCCCTCCCCAGAGTTGTCCGTCACGCTCACAACCCCCTCCTCCCCTGAGTCGCCCGTCACGCTCACGACTCCTCCCCGCACGTCATGCCCTCGATCTCCTCCGCGCTCTGCGCACCGCCCGCACGCCCTGGCTCGGCCAACCAGATGAAGGTCTCGCGGTTGCCCTTGGGGCCGGGCAGGCCGGAGGATCGGAAGCCGAGGACGGCGGGTGGGCCGGCTGGGCTCTCGATTGCCCCGGCGGCGAGCCCCACAGCCACGAGCACGTCGCGGCGAGCCGCGGGATCGCGCACTACGCCGCCTTTGCCGACGCGCTCGCGCGGCGCCTCGAACTGGGGCTTGATCAGCGCGAGCGCGTCGTAGGGCGCGGCAAGGCAGCCGAGCACTGCGGGCAGCACCTTGGTGAGGGAGATGAACGAGACGTCCACCACCGCGAGGTCGGGCACGGCGGGAAGCATCGCAGGATCCAGCCCGCGTGCGTTGGTGCGCTCCAGCACGTGCACCCGCGAATCGCGTCGCAGGCGGTGGTGGAGCTCTCCATAACCAACGTCCACCGCGACCACCGCGGCGGCGCCGTGCTGCAGCAGGCAGTCCGCAAAGCCGCCCGTCGATGCGCCCACGTCGAGGGCCACGCGCCCCTCCACCTCAATTGCGGTGCGCGCCAGCGCGTTCTCCAGCTTGATCCCGCCCCGCGACACATACCGCGGGCGCTCGGCGACGCTCACGAGCACATCTGCCGCCACCATCTCCCCCGGCTTCTCCGCGCGCCGACCACCGGCGCCAACTCGCACCTCGCCCGCCATCACCGAGGCCGCGGCCCGGCTGCGCGAGTCAAACAGCCCGCGCTCCGCCAGAAGGGTGTCCAGACGCTGCTTGCCCATCGCCCGAACGGTATCCGCTCCGCCTTACCGACAAGCGGTTAAATGAAACGGCCCGCCTGGGAAGCGGGCCGTTTCGAGGGAGGAGGGATGCTGCTGTACTTCGGGTCTAAAAGCATGATGCCCGCTGCGAGCAGCGTTGTGTGTGAGAGTGCGCACACACGTTCGGTCTTCGCGCAAGCGACAAAACGCACGTACGTTCGCGGCGTGCCCCTCTACGCCCCCACCGCCGCGGAGTCGCGGTCGAGGATCGCCGCCGCGACGCGCTCGGCGATCTTGGCGCCCGTGAAGCCGACCTCCTCGTGCAGCAGCGCTGGCTTGCCGTGCGTTATGTAGCGGTCGGGCAGGCCCACGCGGAGAATCCTCGGGGTGATCCCCATCTCGCTGAGGGTCTCCCACACCGCACTGCCGAAGCCCCCCGCGAGCACGCCCTCCTCGATCGTCACGAGCAGGTCGTGCTCGGCCGCCAGCTGCGCCATCAGGCCCGCGTCGATCGGCTTGGCAAAGCGCGCGTCCGCGACCGTCACACCGAGGCCGCGGCCCTCCAACAGGGTCGCCGCCTCCAGCGCCTTGCCGACGCCGCTGCCGTAGCCGACGAGCGCGATGCGGCGCCCCTCAGCCCGCGGCAGGAAGGGGGGCATAATGGTCGTAGTCGAGGGGGTGCTCGCGGCTTGCGCGGGCTCGAGCTCGGAGGGCGAGGGCTCTCCCGGCGCACCTTCGACCGCGGAGCTCCCGCCACCCGCCTCGCGCAGAATCTCACCCGTGCCGATCGCAATCGCGCGCGGCTCCTTGGGCAGCGGCACGCCGATGCCCTCTCCGCGCGGGTAGCGCAGCGCGATCGGCCCGTCGTCGTAGAGCAGCGCGGTGCGCAGCATGTGCACCAGCATCGCCTCGTCGCGCGGTGCCATCAACACGATGTTGGGCAGGCAGCGCAGGTAGGCGATGTCGAACACGCCGTGGTGGGTGGGGCCGTCGTCGCCGACGAGGCCCGCGCGGTCCATCGCGAACACCACATTCAGCTTCTGCAGACACACGTCGTGCACGATCTGGTCGTAGGCGCGCTGCAGGAACGTGGAGTAGATCGCCGCCACCGGCTTGACTCCCTCCAATGCCAGGCCGGCGGCGAACAGGATCGCCTGCTGCTCGGCGATCCCCACGTCGAAGTAGCGCTCCGGGAGCGCCTTTTGCAGGATGTTGAGGCCGGTGCCCGAGTTCATCGCTGCGGTGATCCCCACCACGCGCTGGTCGCGTTCGCACTCCCGCACCAGCGCCTCGCCGAAGACCTGGGTGTACTGCAGCCTCGCCGCCCCCACCTGCGCCTTGCCCGCCTGCCCGCCGGTCGTGGCGGGATTCGCACCCGAGGCCGGCGACACCGCGGGCGCTGCGGTCGGGGAGCCGTTGAGGATCGACTTCGGCTTCGCCGCATGCCACTTCTCCATCCCCTCCAGGCCGCCGTCCTCCGCCGGCGCGAAGCCCTTGCCCTTCACCGTGGCGATGTGCACGACCACCGGACGTCCCGCCGCCAGCGCCTCACGCAGCGCCTCACGCAGCGCGCGCACGTCGTGGCCGTCGATCACGCCCATGTAGGCCCAGTCGAGCTCCTCCCACCAGAGCCCAGGGGCCCAGAACGCCTTCAGCGACTCCTTCAGCTGGGGACCCAACTTCTCAAACGCCGCTCCCACCGCGCCCGGCAGCCGCGCGAGGCCCCCCTCGACGCCCTCGCGGGCGTGCCACAGCTTCGGGTTCAGGCGCACGCGGTTGAAGTAGCGCGACAGCGCGCCCACGTTCGGGGAGATCGACATCCCGTTGTCGTTCAGCACAACCACGATCGGGGTGCCCATCCCCCCCGCCTGGCCGATCGCCTCGAACGCCACACCACCGGTCATCGCGCCGTCGCCAATCACCGCCACGACCTTGCCATCGGGATGGGAGTCCCCCTCCGACCTGCGGAGGTGGCGCATCCCCTCCTTGATGCCGACGGCATACCCGACCGAGGTCGAGGCGTGGCCGGCGCCGATGATGTCGTGCGGTGACTCCGCGATCGAGCAGAACGGCGCGAGGCCGCCGTATTGGCGGATCGTGTCCAGCCGGTCGCGCCGGCCGGTCAGGACCTTGTGCGGGTAGGCCTGGTGGCCGACGTCCCACAGGATCTTGTCGCGGGGCGAGTCCAGCACCGAGTGCAGCGCCACCGCCAGCTCGCAGGTGCCGAGGTTGGCCCCGAAGTGCCCGCCAATCTCTCCCACCGTGTCGATGATGTACTCGCGCACCTCCTGCGCCAGGCACTGGAGCTCCTCTTCGGAGAGGCCATGGAGATCCTGCGGGCCCTCGACCGCGCTCAGCAGGGATCGCTTAGATCTGGCGCCGTTGTCGCTGTCGGGCTTGTCGTTGCTCATGAGGTGCGGGTGTAGATGAAGTCCGTGATCCGCTCGAGCTCGCCTGTGTCGCGCGGCGCTTCGGCGCCCGCGTGCGCCGCCTCCGCCAGCGCCACCCGCGCCGTGCGGTGGGACTCTGCGGCCAGATCCTTCGCTTGGTCGATTCCGAACTCGCTCACGTAGGTGCGCTTGCCGTGACGCTCATCGCTTCCTTGGGGCTTGCCGAGCGCATCCTCGGTCCCGGTCACATCGAGTATGTCATCGACGATCTGGAACAGCACGCCCAACTCCGCCGCAAAGCGGTTGAACGCCATTGTCGCAGGTCCGTCGACTCCGCCCAACGTCAGCACGCACAACACCGACGCCCCGATCAGCCGGCCGGTCTTCAGCTCGTGCAGACGCCGCAGGCCGGCCGGCCCCGGCGGCGCGGTGGCGCGCACGTCGGCGTACTGACCCCCCACCATCCCCCCCGAACCCGTCGCCGCGGCGAGCTCCGCCGCGGCCGCCAGCACCCGCTCGGGCGCGGCCCGCTGGTGGGTCAGAAGATGCCGAAACGCCTCCGCGTAGAGCCCGTCCCCGGCGAGGATCGCCACGTCCTCGCCAAACGCCACGTGGCAGGTGGGCTGGCCGCGGCGCAGCCCGTCGTCATCCATCGCGGGCAGGTCGTCATGGATCAGCGAGTAGGTGTGGATCAGCTCGATTGCCCCCGCCAGCGGCAGCACCTCGTGGCGCTCCAGCCGCACCGCCTGGGCAGTGGCGAGCGCGAGCACGGGGCGAATCCGCTTGCCGCCGGCCAGCAGCGAATAGCGCATCGCCTCATCCAGGCCCGCCGTCAGGTCCTCCTCGGAGAAGCGCATCTTCTCCAAGTAGCGCTCCACCTCGACCCGCAGATGTTCGGGGTAGGAGGCCTCGGGGACAGCGCCGTCGGGCACTACAGCAGCGAGTCCTGGCCGGGGGGCGGCCGAAACGGGGATGCTCGCCGGAGGCGAGTGTCTCCCGGCTTCGCGAGCACCTCGGCGCGCGCACGGCGCTCGAGCTCCGCCCCCGCGCGGTTGGCCAGCGCCGCGCACTCGTCCACCAGCGTCGCGGCCGCGTCGGTGGAGAGCTCGCCGGAGCGTAATTGCTCCGCCGCGCGTTCCAGACGCCCGATCAGCTCATCCAGGGAGTCGGTCGCGTCGTTCATGAGATCGGGGCATTCTCCCGTACTTCGCGCAGCACCGCCGCCAGCACCCCGTTGACGAACGCCGGCGCATCCGCGCCGCAGAAGGTCTTCGCGCTCTGCACCGCCTCCTCGATCGCCCCCTCCGGCGGGATTGGGGTCTCGCCCGGCGTCGCGTCAGGGTGCAGGATCTCGATCAGTGCCACCCGCAGAATGCTGCGCTCTAGCGGCTGGATGCGCTCCACCGACCAGCCGTGCGCATGGCGGTCGATCACCTCGTCCAGCTCCGGCGCCCGGTCGGCAGCCGCGTGAGCCAGCGCGCGCGTCATCAGCGAGGCTCCCGCGGGGAGCGTGTCTGCAAGCGGCAGGCTAGTGAGGTCGTGCTGGTAGAGCGCGAACACCGCCTCCTGGCGCTGCTCGGAGCGGCGCACGCTAGCCGCCCACGCCGTGCGAAGCGTGGTCGGCGCCCAGCGGAGAGCGCCCGCACCCGCCAGCCTGGCCACCAAGCCACGGGGAGCACCCCGCAAACATCTCCTCGCGGCCCCCGCGGGTCGACTCAGGCGCGCGAGACATATTCGCCCGAGCGCGTGTCCACCCGCACCCGCTCCCCCACGTTCACGAACAGGGGAACGTTGATCGTGGTGCCCGTCTCGAGCGTCGCCGGCTTGGTGCCGCCTCCCGAGGCGGTGTCGCCGCGCAGGCCGGGCTCGGTCTCGGCGACCTCCAGGTCGACGGCGCTCGGGAGTTGCACGTCGGATGGCTGCTCGTCGATGAACAGCACATCGACCTCAGTGGAGGGCTTGATCCAGCGCAGCGCCTCCTCGAAGCTGCTCTCGGGCACCGCCAGCTGCTCGTAGGACTCGGTGTCCATGAAGTGCGCGTCGGTGCCGTCCGCGTAGAGGAACTGCATCTTGCGCGCCTCGGTGCGCACCGGGCGGAACTTCTCGCCCGCCCTGAACGTGCGGTCGATCGCCGCGCCGTCGGAGGCCCGGCGCAGTTTCGTGCGCACGAACGCCCCACCCTTGCCCGGCTTGACGTGCTGGAACTCCACGATCTTGAAGACCGTGCCTTCCACCTCAATGTGATTTCCGTTCTTGAATTGATTAGTTGAGACCAAGGAAAACACCCGCAAATCGATTACTTTTTGATGTAGTTGACGTTCTTGCGCCGCCGCTAGCTTAGCCCTTCCGACGTGCGAGGCCGACTCGAAGACTGGCTCAGGAACAGGCAGACCTTGGCCTCGCGCTTGCGATATGATGATTTCATATGGCCCGTCTTCTCTCGGTATCGGTCCCTGACGAGCTGGCCGCCGAGGCAGAAGCGCTTGCCCGCGCGACCGGAAAGACAAAGAGCGAGGTCGTGCGCGATGCGCTGCGCCGCCACGTCCAACACGAGCATTTCGCCGACCTCCGGCGGTACGGACGCGGCCGAGCCGAGACCCTCGGACTAGCGCCCGAAGACGTCGAGAGCCTGGTTGACAACCTGCGTGCGACGCGCACGTGACTCCGCGCGCACTCTGCGACACGAACGTACTCGTATCCGCGTTCATCGCCGGTGGTCCACCGAGCCGGGTCATTGAGGCATCGATCGACGACCGTATAGAGCTCGTGCTGGCTGATCCCGTCATCGAGGAGCTTGAGCGCGTCCTGACCCTCAAGCTCGGCTTTGAGCCCGAGCGACTACGCGACATCACTGCGCTCCTGATGGACATTTCCGTCGCGCGTGTTGACGCACCGACGCAGCCGATCGGAGCAGTCACAGGCGACCCCGATGACGACGTGGTTCTCGCCTGCGGCGTCAACGCAGGTGTGCAGATCATCGTGTCGGGCGACCGTCGGCACATGCTCCCGGTTCGCGAGCACCGGGGCATACGCATCGTCAGCCCACAGGCACTGCTCGCCGAGCTGGCCGGCGAGCAGTGACCGTGTTCTCGGGAATCCGACTTGAGCGGCACGCAACCCGTGAGTGGTGAACCAAGCGTTGACCCGCTCCAGGGCGCCCGTGGAGCGCCTGCGCCTCGGGACGGGCTGGGCGGTGTTCGTCGCGCGCTGCATGCGGGAAGCCTCGGTTAGGTGACCAGTCGGATCGCGCAACAGCTGCGGGGTCGTGTCCAGTGCCTGGACCAGCGTCTGATGAGGCGATCGCTTCGAGCGCGCTCACCGGGGCTGGACCGTGTTCTCGTCGAGATCACGCAAGCGGCGAACTACTCCCGACTCTGGCTGCTCGTCGCGGTCGCGATGGCCGCGGGTGGAGGCCGTCAGGGACGGAGGGCCGCTGGGCGCGGCATCGTCGCGATCGCGATCGCAGCGACCGTGGCAAACGGCCCAGCCAAGCTGCTCGTGCGCAGGCGTCGTCCGTTGCGGCGTTCGCCTCCCACGCTCATTCGCATGCCCCGCTCGACGTCGTTTCCCTCGGGTCACAGCGCCGCCGCGTTCGCGTTCGTCACCGGTGCCTGCGAGGAGCTGCCGGTCCTGGCGCCGGTGCTCGTGCCGTTGGCAGGCGTCGTTGCCTACTCGCGCGTGCACGCCGGCGTTCACTACCCGAGCGACGTCGCAGCGGGCGCCGCGATCGGGATCGGCTCTGGCATGCTCACCAAGCGAGGCCGTCGAGGTGGGAGTCGAGAACGTTGCGTTCGAGACCGCCGATGCGCAGACGGCTAAGTGGGATCCCATCTACGACTACGTCTTCTCGCGCATTGGGACGCAGTTCTCCGCCGCGCCGGTTCCGGCTATGCGCGCGACCCGCGGCGCACTCGAGCCCAGCGGCAGGCTTGCCAAGGTCTGCTGGCGCCGCAAGGTCGAGAGCCCGTCGTGGGCAGAGAGGCCACGCTGTCTGATATGTCGTGGTGTTTGTCAAGTGGGCAGGGTTGATTGCGCCATCAGCTTCTTGAGATTGTCGATCGCCGGCTCTCGGTTTGTGAAAAGTCGAGTGATCGCCGGTTGCATCTTTGGATCGGCAGCGCGCTCGATGAGTCCGCGTGTCACGTTCAGCCGTGAGCGTTCCATCCAGCCCACGACGTCGGGTTGATCAAGCCACAGTGTCTGGATGCGCTGTCCAAAGAAGGCCACGGAGAGCCAGTCCAGGGCCCCGTCTGGATATGGGTGTGGTGGGCAGAGACGGTTCTTCTCGATGTCGTCGTCTCGGACGGCCTCCACGAACGCTATGACGGCGGCGTTGAATGTTGGTTGGCAGGTCCGGACCTGCTGCACCGTGATCCGGTTCGGTTCGAAGACCGGGCGAGCGGGTGCCCTACGGATGCCTTCGCCCGTGCAGTCAACGTAGAGCTGGTTGTGATCGGCCGGAATCGATCCTGTCTCCAGCTCGATCCGCTCCTCTCCGATATGCGCGACGCGGCCCTGGCGGACCACATCCTCGATCAGGCGCAGCCTTTCCAGTTCGTCCTGGCCCAAAATGGGACAGTGGTACATGGTTGGCTCCACTGTCGGGTCGAGCCGGACGAGCTGTTCGCACGCCTCGAGGCGGCGGAAGAGGTCCTCGACATTCTCCGCTTGGGCCGCGGCCTCGAGCTGAAGCGAGAAACCCTCGACGAACCCGCCGAGCAGGTCCAGCGGCTGCACGAACGCTCGGTTGAGCATCCAGGCGTCTCGAGGCCGGATCCACCGAATCGTCTCGGGGACCACGCCGTTGTCGAGCAGCCAGATGCACGCGTCCATCGCCGTCTTGCCGGCACCGATCACCGTGTACCCGCTGCCGGGCTCGCTCAGCGCGACGAGATCATTGACCGGGATCAGCCGCACGTTCGGATCGATGCTGAACGATGGAGCGCGCGTCGACGGAACCGACGGTTCGAGGTATGTGGCGTCGACGATCTTGCGTCGCACTCGCACGGTCTTCACCTCACCGGTCGCGCGCGACACGAAGCGGTGCTCCCCCGACCAGTCGCCGACGTAGTCGCACATGCCAAAGCAGCGAACCTGGCCTGATGGGAGAAGTTGCTCGTCGAGCACCCGCTGAAAGTAGTCGCAGATCTCGGCTCCGGTCGCCCGCTCGTACAGGCCCGAGTTCGGCCCGAACTCGTCGATCGAGTCGCTGCCCAGGACTCGCGAGTTGACCCCATAGTAAGCGGAGGGTTGGTGCAGGCGCACAAAGGGATAGGCATCGTTCCAGTGACCTCCCGGACGGTGTCGCCGATCAACGATCACCACGTCCGCATCGGACTCGGCGATCAGCGAGTCGGCAAACGCCATCCCGGACGCTCCCGCACCGACGACCAGGTAGTCAGTTTCGATCGTGCTCATTGCTTACCCACCCAGGAAGTCGATGAGCAACTGATTCACCGCATCCGGCGCCTCCAATTGCATCCAGTGCCCGGGGCCGTCGAGGCGCTCGTAGCGCCACGAACCGGCGACGTTGCCGGCCGACCTGGTCATCTGGCCCTCGGTGAGCGCGAAATCCCCCGAGCTCCACACGCCCATCGTCGGTGCCTGTATCGGCGGCGGCGCCAGGTTCGAGGGAACAAAGCGCGCGGGGGAAATGTTCGCTCGGTAGTAGTTCAACCCCGGAGTCAGCGACCCGTTCGCCTCCAATTCGGCGATCGCCCCGTCGATGTCGGGGTGGTGGCTCCACGCCCGGAAGTTGGCCCACCCGTTCGCCGACAGCCACTCCTCCGCGATCTCCGGGAACTGGAAGAGGAGCATGTACCACGACTTCTGGTGCTGCTCGAAGCCGTCCGCGAAGAACGTCGCCGGATGCCCGACCGAGAGCGCGACGAGACGCTCGACGCGCTCGACGGCCATCAACGCGGTGGCCCACGCCACGCCGGCTCCCCAGTCGTGGCCAACGACGTGGGCTCGCTCGACGCCCGCGTCGCCGAGCACGGCCAGCACGTCACCGACAAGCAGATCCATCCTGTAGGCGTCTGCCTCCATCGGCTTGTCCGATCGGCCATAGCCACGCAGATCGGGGACGATCACCTTGAATCCCGCCTGCGCCAGCGCCGTCACCTGATGGCGCCAGAGCCGCCCCGAGTCCGGGAACCCATGCAGCAACACCACCGGCGCGCCGTCGTCGCCGGTCACCTCATACTCGATGCCCACACCGTTGACGTCAACGCGCACTGTAACCCTCCTGTGGATGGCGGCAAGGAAAGCGCCTCGCAGGGAAGCCTGGCTTTGCGCGCTTGCATCACCAGGCGCCCAGTTCGGTCGTCCTGCGGTTTCGCAACCTACCGCTTGGCGCACCGGTCACGCCTCCTCCTACGCCTCCGATAGGTCTGCGACTCCGTTGGCGAACTACGAGATGACACGCCAGCGCCACATCGGGCGCACCGGGGGGCTCGCGTCCCACGGGTTTGAAGTATCCCAAGTAAGATTCGGCAATGCGGGAGGCCGTGGGACGATCGGTCGGCGTGCTTGATAGTCAGCCGGGGACTCGGGAGCGCACCGAGGGTCGGGTGGAGCACGCGTGGCACTCGCTGCCGCGCTTCTGGCGCTCGCCGAAGGGTCAGCCGCCGTGGGCTCGGCCGGCGCTGCTGGGGATCGCCGCTGTGGCGGGGTTGACCTACGGGTGGGGGATGAACGGGGCGGCGCTGGAGGACTTCTATGGGGCGGCTGCACGCAGCATGTCGGGCAGCTGGCATGACTTCTTCTTCGGCGCGTTCGACCCGGCGGGCACGGTCTCGGTCGACAAGCTGCCCGGGGCGCTGTGGCCGCAGGCGCTGTCGCTGCGGATCTTTGGCTTCCATGTGTGGGCGATCGTGCTGCCCCAGGTGCTTGAGGGGGTGCTTACGATCCTCGTGCTCTACCGCGCGGTGCGGCGCCTCGCGGGGCCGCTGGCGGGGATCGTCGCGGCCGCCGTGCTCGCCACAAGCCCGGTGACGGTGGCGCTCAACCGCGGCAATGTGGCCGACTCGCTGCTGATCCTGTTGCTCGTGCTCGCCGCCGACGCCACCTCCGCCGCGCTGCTGGCCGAAACGGGGACTCGTGCCGCAGGCACGTGTCTCCCGGCTTCGGTCGAAACGGGGACTCGTGCCGCAGGCACGTGTCTCCCGGCTTCGGTCGAAACAGGGACTCGTGCCGAAGGCACGCGTACCCCGGCTTCGGCTGGGCGGCTGCGCACGTTGCTGATGGCGGGGGTGTGGGTGGGGCTTGCGTTTCAGGCGAAGATGCTGACGGCGTGGCTGGTACTGCCGGCGTTGGCCGCGGCCTACCTGCTGGCTGCGCCGCCGCGGCTGCGCACGCGCCTGGGGCACGTGGCACTCGCCGGGGTGGTGACGGTGGTCGTATCGCTGAGTTGGATGACCGTGGTGTCGCTGGTGCCCGCGCACGAGCGCCCGTACGTGGACGGCACGCAGAACGACTCGCTGTTCAGCCAGGTGTTCGACTACAACGGCATCTCCCGCCTCGGCCGCAGCAACGTGTTTGCCGGCGCCGGCCATCCGGCGCGGTTTCTCGTGCAGCTCTCCGAAGAGGCTTCGGCGCCGACGCACGCCGCCAAGCCGGGCTTGGGGAGGCTGCTCAGCGGCGTGTTCGGCCGCGACGACGGCTGGTTGCTGCCGGCCGCGCTGATCGCGGCGATCGCGATCCTGCTGGAGCGCCGGCGGGCCCGAGCCAACCGGCGCGACCCGCTGCAGGCGGCGGTGGTGCTGTGGGGCACGTGGCTGGTGACGCTGTGGGCCTTCTTCAGCGCCGGGGGTTACCCCAACTCCTACTACGTGGCGGCGCTCTCGCCGGCAACCGGGGCGCTGTGCGGCGCGGGCCTCGCGCTGGCGTGGCGCTATCGCGGCCGCCGCGTGGCGCCGGCGGCACTCGCGGGGACGCTTGTGTGCTGCGTGGGTTACGGGATCTATCTGCTGCAGGGCGGCACCGCGGTCCCGGGGTGGCTGGCTCCGGCCGCCGCCGTGCTCGGTCTCGCGGGAGCGCTGGCGCTGTGGGCATCACTGCGTGCCCGCACCGTGGCGTTCGCGGTGGTGTGTGCGCTGTTGCTCCCGGGGGTCGCCGCCGCGCTGATGGTGACGCGCGGCCTCGGCCCGTTCGCCGCCCCGTACGAGCCGGCATCCGCCACGCTCTCCCAGGCGAGGGCGCGGAGCGCGGACATCGCCGACGAACAGGTGGTCGATCAGCTCGCCTCCACTTACGACACGCCGATCCCGCTCGCGACCGACTCCTCGATCCTCGCCGCGCCCTTCATCCTCGCGACCGGCAGCGAGGTGCTGCCGATCGGGGGCTTCCAGGGCGGGATCCCCTCCCCCACCCTCGCCCGGCTGCAGCGCTACATCGCCGCCGGCGAAGTGCGCGCGTTCCTGGTGCCTGTCGACAGCGGCGATACCCGCGTCGAGTGGATCCATGCTCACTGTGCCAGGCAGGGACCCGAAGGCCGCGGCTCACCCACCGCCCTGTATGTCTGCGGCAGTTGAGGGTGCCGCCGTCGTGGCTCGGGGAGAGGGGCCCGAGGCGACGGACGTGTGATGACGGTGGGGTGGCAGTGGGGTGGCGGTAGACGCGACGGTGGGCGCGCGGTGCAGCGCCCGCCGGGCACGACGGTAGGTGCGACGGTGCAGCGCCCGCCGGGCACGACGGTAGGTGCGACGATGGAGCGCCCGCCGGACCTGCCTACGAGACGACCGTCAGCTCCTTCGCCAGCTCGGTGAGCACGAGCGGCCCGTCGTCGGTGACCACGACGAGGTCCTCGATCCGCACGCCATAGCGGCCGGGGACGTAGACGCCGGGCTCGACCGTCACCACGCTGCCGGCGCGCAAAGGCTGATCGCCGGCAGTGCGCGACAGGCGCGGGGCCTCGTGCACCTCCAGGCCGACGCCGTGGCCGAGGCCATGGCCGAAGTGCTCGCCGTGGCCGGCCGCTTCGATCACCTCGCGGGCGACCGCGTCGATCTCTTTGCCATTCAGCCCCACCCGCACAGCGGCGAGGCCGGCGAGCTGGGCCGCAAGCACCAGCTCGTACACCTCACGGGCTCCGTCGGGGAGGTGCTCGCCGGTGGCGTAGGTGCGGGTGCAATCGGAGCAGTAGCCGTCGAGCAGCGCGCCCCAGTCGATCGTCACCAGTGCGTCGCGCGAGATCGGCTCATCACGCGGCTCGGCATGGGGCAGCGCCCCGTGTGGGCCGGCGGCGACGATCGAGGGAAAACTCGGGCCCGCGGCGCCGAGACGGCGCATCCGCAGCTCCAGGTCGATCGCCACCTCGCGCTCGGTGCGGCCCGCGAGGCCCGCTTCCAGCACTTCGCGCAGCGCTGTGTCCGCCAGCTCCGACGCAGCGCGGATGCGGGCCAGCTCTGCCGGCCGCTTGACTTCGCGCAGCTCCTCCACGAGGCCGCCGCAGGGGACGAGCTCCCACCTGTCGTTCAGCAGCTCGCGCAGGCGCGCGTGCCGCTTGACGGTCATCGCGCCCTCCTCGAAACCCAACCGGCCGCCCCCGGCGAACAGCTCGGCGAGGTTCGTGTGAGGTGGCTCGACCTTCTCCTCGGTGGACTCCTCGCGCGGGGAGAGCTCCCCGGCGAGCGCCTCCACCAGGTCGATCGTGTAGATCTGGCGCTCGAACAGCTCAGGCACCTGCGCGGCGGACTGCGTTTCGTAGCGGAAGTCGGTGAGGAACAGCTTCGGCCCGCTTTCGGCGGCGGCGATCAGCACGAGGCCATTGGTGCCGGTGAAGCCGGTTATGTAGCGCAGGTTGACCGGGTCGGTAAGCACCAGCAGAGCTGGTTTGGCCTCGTGCTCGCGCAGTAGCGCCGCGAGCGCGTGGGTGCGCGCGACCTCGGGGTTGGCGCCCAACCGCTCGCTCACCGCCACGCCGATCGATCCTCCGTCCGGCTGCTCACGTCGCGGCCTCGTCGAGCGCGGCGCGCAAGCGCTGCAGGGCGACGCGGTAGCCATCGGGTCCCTGCCCGCAGATCGAAGCGACGCAGAGATCCTCGATCACCGACACCCGCCGCCATGGCTCGCGCGCCTTGACGTCGGATAGGTGCACCTCGACGGTCGGCAGCGCGGCGATCTCCAGCGCGTCGTGGATCGCCCATGCGTAGTGCGTCCACGCGCCGGGGTTGATCACGATCCCATCGGCGTCGTCACGCAGCAGATGCAGGCGCTCGATCAGCTCGCGCTCGGAGTTGGTCTGAAAGAAGCGGGCGCGCAGGCCCAGCTCGTCGGCGAAGGCGTCGACGTGCTGCTCGAGCTCGGAGAGCGTCAGCGTGCCGTACTGCGCGGGATCGCGCTGGCCCAGCATGTCGAGGTTGACCCCATGCATGACCTCGATGCGGTAGGAGGCGTCGGCCATCTAGGCAGCAGCCTACCTTCTGCGCGCGAGCGCCCTCGGACTGTTTATGACGTCAGCTCGCCGACCGCCGCGCGCAGCTCGTCCGGGGCCACCTCGCAGCCAACCCGCACATCGCCGGGGGCGTGCACGAGCACGAACGGGGTGGGGGCAGATCCGACTCGCTTCTTATCGTGGCCAGCAGCAGCCACGACCCCATCCACACCCGCGCCGTCGAGTGCCACGGGGAGATCGCGGGCGCGCAGCAGCTCACCCACACGCGCGCGCAGCTGCTCCTGGCCGGAGAGGCGCAGCGCGGCGAGCAGGCCGAGGCCGACCGCCTCGCCATGGCGGTAGCGCCCGTAGGCCGTGGCGGTCTCGATCGCGTGGCCTACCGTGTGCCCGAGGTTGAGCACCTGGCGACGGCCACCGTCGCGCTCATCCTCCGCGACAACCGCGAGCTTCAGGCGCGCGCAGGCGAGGATCGTGCGCTCGTCGGGCGGCGACCCCGGCGCTTCGGCGCAGACGCGCTCCCACAGCTCGCCGCCCGCGATCAGCGCCGTCTTCAGCACCTCCACCCAGCCTGCGCTCAGCTCCGCCGAGGGCAGCGTGCCCAGCGTGTCGGGGTCGACCAGCACCGCCGCCGGCTGGTGGTAGGCGCCCACGTAGTTCTTCGCCTCGGGCAGATCGACGCCGGTCTTGCCGCCGTAGGCGGAATCCACCTGGGCCACCAGCGTAGTCGGGACCTGCACGACCGACACGCCGCGCTGGTAGGTGGCAGCGCAGAACCCGGCGAGGTCGCCCACCACCCCACCGCCGAGCGCCACGAGGTGGTCGGCGCGCGTCATCCCCGCATGGGCCAGCTCCCGCCACACGTGCTCGGCGGTCGCCAGCGTCTTCGCCGACTCTCCCGGGGGGATCGCGATCGACCTCGCCAGCTCGCCCAACTGCTCCCCATACAGCGCACCCACGGTCTCGTCGGTGACACAGAACGGTCGCGAAGCGGCGCGGTCGAGCGGCCAGACGGTTGCCAGGCTCTCGTCGTCCAGCAGGCCATGACCAACGAACACGGGGTAGTCGCCCGAAGCCGACTCAGCCCACAGCAGCCGGACATCGGCCACCTCTTCGTACATCCCGCGCCGCTGCGCATGCAACGCCTCGAAGGCGTCGCGGTCGCGCGCCAGCGGGCGCTCGGCGCCGTCGCCGCGGCGTACGCGCTCCCACGCGACCTCCGGCGCGACTTCGATCAGCGCGGTCGTGTGTCCTGCAAGCGCCGCGCGCACGCGCGCGGAGAGCACGCTGCCACCGCCGAGCGCAATCACGTCGCGGGCGTCGACGCCCTCCAGCAGCCCGCACATCACCTCCTCCTCCGCCGCGCGAAACGCCTGCTCCCCGCGAAGCTCGAACTCGCGGGCCACGGAGTGCCCGAAGCGCTCCACCAGCAGCTCGTCACCGTCGATCGGCGCCCGTCCGCGTTGCTTCGCCAACCGGCCGGCAAGAGTCGACTTGCCGGCGCCCATGAAGCCGATCAGGACAAGCGCCACGTCACACCGCCCTCGTCGGCGACGGCGCGCCACGCGCGTGGCGGGCGCTCAGCGGCGCCAATCGATCCTCTCCTCGTAGGCGCGCACCGCCTCGCGGACATCGTCGATGTGGTCACCGCCGAACTTGCGCCGGTAGGCGTCGGCGAGCACGAGCGCGACCATCGCCTCCCCCACCACGCCGGCGGCGGGCACCGTGCAGGAGTCGGTGCGCTCGCGCAACGCCTCCGCCGGCTGGAGGGTGGCGATGTCGACCGAGCGCAGCGGCTTGGTGAGAGTCGGCAGCGGCTTCATCGCACCGCGCACCACCAGCGGCTCGCCGGTGGTCATCCCCCCCTCCAGGCCGCCCGCGCGGTTGGTCTCGCGGTAGTAACCGCGCTCGGGCGAGTGGAATATCTCATCGTGCGCACGCGAGCCCGGCACCCCGGCGACCTCGAAGCCGGCACCGATCGAGACGCCCTTCAGCGCCTGGATCGAGAGGATCGCCATCGCCAGACGGCCGTCGAGGCGCTCCTCCCAGGAGACGTGCGAGCCGAGGCCGGGCGTGAGGCCGAAGGCGATCACCTCGAAGACTCCGCCGAGCGACTCGTTGGCCTTGCGCAGCGCGTCGATCTCGGCCACCATCGCACGCGTGGCCTCCGCGTCGAGGCAGCGCACCGGGGAGGCGTCCACCGCGGCGAAGTCATCGAGTGTGAGCGCCCCCTCGCGCTGGGGCGCGCGCACCGAGGCGATCTGCACGACGTGCGAGCGCACCTCCACGCCGAGCACGCGCAGAAACGCCTTCGCCAAAGCGCCGCCTGCGACGCGCGCCGCCGTCTCGCGCGCGGAGGCCCGCTCGAGGATGTTGCGCACATCGCTCTGCTTGTACTTCCAGGTGCCAACCAGGTCGGCGTGGCCGGGGCGCGGCAGGTGCACCTCGGGGACGGGGTGGGCGGGGTCCGACACCGGCCAGGGGTTCATCCGCTCCTCCCAGTTGGCGTAGTCGCGGTTGGCAACCTGCAGCGCGATCGGGCCGCCGAGTGTGCGCCCGTGCCGCACCCCCGCGGTCACGGTCGCCGCGTCGCGCTCGATCTTCATCCGCCCGCCGCGCCCGTGCCCGAGCTGCCGGCGGGCCATGTCGGCGTCGATCTCCTCAGCGCGCAGCTCGAGACCCGCGGGCAGCCCCTCGACGATCGCGGTCAGGCCGGGCCCGTGGGACTCGCCGGCAGTGGTGAGGCGCAGGATCATTGCGGCCCCAGCATATGGCGTTCGTGGCTGGGCACGGAGGCCCAGCCCCCGGGCGGCCGATACGTGCGGCTACGCGCGCGGACGATCTCCCAGCTCCCCCTCGCCATCTGAGGGGGGTGTGTGGGCCGCGCTGCGCTACCCGTGGTGGTGATGATGGTGATGATGGCGAACGCTTGCGGCGCTCGCGGTGCTCGATTCCTTCGTGATGCTGAGCACCTTCAGTTCGTATGGCACGCTCTGGCCATCCGGTTCGAGGTATGTCAGTTCCTCGCTCTGCCCCGCTTCAAGGTCGATCGCTTCGCACTGTTCGGCGCTCGGGATGCAGGTCGCAGGGCCTTTGAGGATCGCTTCGAGGCTGAGCGCGAACACCGCGCCCTTGCCGTTGCCGCGCGCGCCGGAGAACACCAGCCGCACGTCCTGCGCGGAAGGGAGCTGCTGCAGGCGCTTCAGATCGGGGTATGGGGTCAGCTGCGAGAGCGTGCCGGCGGTCGTTGCCAGCACGCCGAACTGCGCGCTCACGACGTACACGGTCTTGGGCTTCTTCTTCGGCGCCGGCTTCACCGGAGTCGAAGGCGTGGTCGTCGAGCCGCCCGTGTTGGTCGAGCTGGGGCTGCTCTTTTCGACGCTCGTCGAGCTGGAGCTCGTGGAGGGGGATGACACCGAGGAGGTGCCGCTGCTCTTGGCGGCCGACGACGATGCCGTCTTTGGCGAGGGCAGCGGGGTGAAGGGGTCGTGCGAGCCGGGCTTGTGCCGGTAGCGCGCGCCTTCGGTCGTCTCGGAGATCGCCGCGTTGGGATTGGCCTTGGCTTCGCTGACGGCCAGGTTGGGGCCGTGCGAGCCCCCAGGTTGTTTGAAAGCCCCGCCCCTCGCAGCCCCGGCCGCCGCCGAGGGGGTCGTGCCGGCTTCGCTCGACCCGCCGCCGTCCAACACCACATAGGCGACAGCGCCCGCGAGCGCGAGGCACAGAGCCACCAGCACCGGCAGCAGCCGCCGGTCGAGCAGGTCGGACTTCAGCGAATTGAGGATCTCGTTCATGGCGTCACCTTCACGACTGCGGCGGTTGTCGGCGCGGCCGAGGAGGCCGCGGAGGTCGTTGTCGCGCCCGGGCCGGTGGCGGTGGCGCCGCCGGTCAGCCCCTGGCTGGCCGGCAGCACGTACGCGGTGGCGGTGATCGTCGCGGTCAGCGCGCTGGAGGAACTCGAGCCGCCCGTGTTCTGGACGGTGATGTCAGCGCCCTGGATCGTCAGCAGACGCCCACTCACCGTCAGCTGACCGGCGGTGTCGCGCTGCGCGAAGCCGTCGATCTGCCCGAGCAGGTGCGCCAGCCCCCCGAAGCTGCCTTTGAAGACGAACGTGAACGGCATCGGGGTGAAGGCGGCGGGCGTGGCGGAGCTGGCCGCCGCGGCCGATGCGGAGGCGCTGCTGGAGCCGCTGGAGCCGCTGGAGCTGCCCGAGGTGATCGAGGTGAATTCGATGTCACGCTGGTCGGACGCCAGTTCGAGCTGGTAGATCAGCGAAGGCACTTCCTCGGCGGGCGGCACCGCTTTGCCGAGGCTCACGACCGAGCTGTAGGCGGCGTTGTAACGCTGCTCGGCGACGCGCGCGCTGTTGGCCTGGCTCTTCGCGGTTTCGAGCTGCTGGCTGGCGCTCTGCACCTGCGCCTGCTCGGCTCCCGCCTTATTGCGCTCGGGCGAGACGACCAGCACCCAGCCGCCGGCCAGCAGCACCAGCACGACGACGGCGATCAACACCATGCGGTCGCGGGTGGTCATCCTGCCGCCCCCTTAGCCCGATCGCTGGTGGACACCGCTTTGGGGCCGCTCTTGCTCGACGAGCCGCCAGCGGAGGTTTCGCCCGAGTCGCTCGCCTCCAGCGTTTCGACGCTCGAGCTTGGCGGCGTTGGCAGCGGCTGGAAGCTCACCTGCGCGGTGAAGGAGGGGTCGTCTGCCGGGCACGTGCCACCGGAGCCGCCGGAGCCTCCACTGCTGCTGCCGGACCTGGCGGAGCTCTGCAGGTTCACGTTGCTGACGCCGCTGATCAAACGCAGGCGCACCAGCATCTGCGCGACCGCGATCTGGCTGGTCGCACACCCGGCGAGCGTGAAGGTGGGGGTCGTGCCGGGCGGCGTGGCAGAGGCGACGGGAGCCGCGGCAGTGGCCGAGGCTGTGGACGCGGTGGAGCCGGCAGCGGGAGCTGCCGCGGTGGAGCCGGCGGCTGGAGCGACCGCGCTTGTTGTCGCCGCAGCGCTCCCCGTCGAGGAGCCGATCGTGCCCTGCAGCGAGCTCAGCGAGATCGTGGCCGGCAGCACGCGGCTCAGTTCGTTCATCGCCGCCGACCAGCCGAAGCGGGAGCCGACCAGCTGGGAGATCGCCTGCAAGCGCTGTTCGCGCATCTGGATGAAGCTCGTGTACGAGGAGAGCTGGGCGGCCTGTGCCTGAACCTGCTGCGCCTGATTGGTCAGCGCCGCCGCTTCCGCCTTGCGGCTTGCCAGCTGGTGGCTGGCCGACCCGTACAGGAACGTGAGGAGCGCCGCACCCGCCAGCAGCCCCAGCACCGCGAACGCCACGCCCTGCGAGCGCCGCCCGATGGCGCCGCCCTTGCGCTGTTCAGCGGGGATAAGGTTTACGGCCCTCATCGCGGTGCCTCTTCGGTGGCGAGACCCGTGGCGATCGCCAGGCGATGGAGGGAGATCGAGTGCTCGGCGCTCACATCCGCCCCGTGGGCGTAGTGCACCGACTCGCGGCGCACCTGCAGGCCGAGGTCGGCCTCCAGCATCTCCGCGAAGCCGCTCATCTCCAGAGCCGGCCCGCTCAGCACCACGCTCTTGACTTCGCCGCCGCCCTCCTGGGAGCGGTGGAAGTCCAGCGAGTTGCGCACCTCCCCGACGATCTCACGGATGCCGTTCTCGAGCACCATCCTCACCTCGGGATCTACGCTCGGCGCAGGGGCCGCAGCGGCCGGTGCCGGCTCCGGTTCCGGCGGGAGCTCAGGAAGATCGAGATGGATCGAGGGCGCCCCATCGGTGGCACCCTCCGGCGCCGCCGGCGACTGCGCAGCGGTGGGGTCCTGCGCGAGCGCCCACGTATCGACGGCCTCGGGGTCGGGCAGCACGGGCGCCCCGGCCGGCTGAGGCAACGCGGCGGAAGGCGTGCTCAGCCCGGGAGACATGGCCTGGAGGGCCGCGCCGGGGCGGGGCAGATCGAACGCGGCCAGCATCGCACGCGCCTCGATCAGCGGGATGCCGCGGCGCTCGGCGATCTCGCTCGCCATCGCCTCCAAACCGCCGCCGACCACGCGAGTGAAGCGGCACAACGTGCCCTCCGCGATCGCCATGTTCGTGAGGCCACCGACGTTCAGGTACAGCACGCGCTCCTGGCGCTCCGCGGCAGCATCATCGTCGCCGCCCTCGCCCTCGTGCGCCGGCTGGGCGTTGGCGGCGCCCGGGCGGTAGAGCGAGCGGATCAGCGCGAACGCGGAGAGATCGATGCCCTCGGGGCGCAGCCCGGCGTGCTGCACGGCGCGCAGCAGGCGCTCCACCATCTCGCGCTGGGCGGCGACGACGATCACGCGCTGACGTGGCCCGTTGGGAGTGTCGAACACGCCGAGCGAGTGGTAGTCCAGCACAGCGGAGGCCAGCGGCATCGGCACCTGGTCCTCGGCCTGGAAGCGCACCGCGGTGTCGAGATCCTTGCGGTCGGCCACCGGGGGCAGCTCCAGCGTACGCAGCACCGTGCGCTGGTTGGCCAGCCCCACCCGCACGCGCTTGCCCAGGTCGGCGTCACGGAAGAGTTGCTGCAGCGCCAAGCCGAGCTCGCGCTCGTCGATCACCTCGCCCTCTCGCATGATGTCCGGCGCAAGCGCGGCGCCGGCGGCGCGCTCGACGACGATCCCGCCGTTGACGTGCGCCTGCACGGCGGCGATGTAGCCGGGCTGGATGTCCAGCCCGACGACGCTCCCACCCCCGCGACCGAGGGAGAGATTGAGGTTGAAGTTCGGCTTCAGTGCGCTGAGCGACGGCATTGGCAGAGACGTCATCGACTTTTCCGGCCGATCGCTGAAGGGGCAATTTCCCGCGGCGCCATTTCGTCCACCCGGCACACGACTCGCGCCGGCGCACCGGAGCAAACCGACCGTGTCGTGGCACCGGCGCCAACCATCAGTGCACGAAGCTGTGCAGGTACCAGTTGACGAGCGGCTGCCCGGCGAACACCGCGACGATCCCCCCCAGCGCGAGGAAGGGGCCGAACGGCACCGCGGTCTTGCGCCCGGCGCGGGCGCCCTTGCGCGCGACGATCATGGCACCCACCAGCACCCCGCTCAGCAGCGCGATCAGGATCGCCGGCGCGACGGCCGCGCCGAGGAACAGCCCCATCACGCCCGCTAGCTTGACGTCGCCCATCCCCATCCCCCCGGGATAGGCGAGCGCCGCGGCCAGCAGAAAGCCCCCCGCGGCGGCGCCCGCGATCAGCCGCGTCGGCTCGCCCGCGGGGTCGAGCGCCGTCCCCAGGCCCAGCGCCAACAGCGCACCTGCGCCGGTCAGCTTGTTGGGGATGATGCGGTGCTCGAGGTCGATCAGCGCGGCGGGCACCAGCAGCAGGATCAGCGTCACCGACAGCGCGATCCCCGCAGTGGTGTCGTGCGCGAGCACCGCGCCCGCGCACAGCAGCGCCGTGCCGGCCTCCACCAGCGGGTAGCGGGGCGAGATCGGCGCGGCGCAGTTGCGGCAGTGGCCCCTGAGCAACAGCCAGGAGAGGATCGGCACGTTGTCGTAGGGCCTCACCGGGGTCCCGCAGGAGGTGCAGCGCGAGCGCGGCTTGACGATCGACTCGCGCCGGGGCAGGCGGTACGTGACGACATTCAGGAAGGAGCCGAAGACGGCGCCCATCACTCCGGCGAGGGTTGCCTCCATGGGGTGATGATCGGCGGGGGCGGAGCGGGGCTTGAGCGGGTGGCGATCCTTTGGGAGCCCGGGGCTCAAGCGCGGTGTGCTACGAGCAGTTCTCGCTTACGAGGACCACGTTTTGCCGATGCAGCCACCTTTGGTTTTTTCCGCTACTTTGTTGCAGCCACGGGTGACCACACCTTCTTTGTTCTTAGTGAGGGTATATTCGGCGCCGTTGGTGGCAGTTGCGGCGACTTTGTAGCCTTTGCCTTTTTCTGTTTCTTTGGCTTCCTTCACGTACGCTTCACCTTTACCGGCCGCGACCGTGAGCCCTTTTTCATATTCCTGGAGCTGTTTCGCTTCTTTCAGCCCCGTGTATTCGCCGCTGTGGTCGGTCGCGTACGTTTCGACCGTCGTCTCGGCAGTATTCACGAGCGCCTTCGCCGAGGAGTCGACAGCCTTGCTCTTCTGGCTCAGGAACGCGGGAATCGCAATCGCGGCAAGAATGCCGATGATGAGAATAACAACCAGCAATTCAATGAGCGTGAAACCACCCTCATCGCCTGTGTGCTGGCGCGCGACGGAGAAGTTGAGGTTGTGGTTCTGCTTCATAGGGCTTGGTGACGGCATCGCGAGAACCTTATCGACGCTTGCGGCCAATCCCTAAAGAGACAATTGTGCCGTACTGCCATTTCGTCTATCAGCGCCCGAAGCTGTGCAGAGATCCCTGGAGAGCAAGCAATCGGGTAGGCGCCGGGCTCACCCCGGCGCCCCCCACACCACCGGACGTGCGGGTCCGCATCCGGCGGTTCGCTCAGCATCCCGGAAACGGCGGTAGGGGCCGGCGAATCCCTTCAGGCCGTGGCTGGTCCAGTAGGCGTTTGGTAGGGCACGCGCGAGCGGCGCCGACCCGGCGATGCGCCAGTATCCCTTGCGTGTGCAAGCCCACTGATGGGCCTGACCCTCGGGGATACCGAGCGCGACCAGGTTGCGTCGCTTGGTGTGGATACGTTTCCACTCCTTCCAGCGGACCTGCCGTAGCCTACGTCTGAGCCACTGATCGAGCTCCTCAAACGGCGAGGGTGTATCGGCCAACGCGAAGTAAGCCGTCCACCCGACCGTGAAGCGGTTGATCTCTGTGATCCGCCGCTTCATCGAGATGCCCCAACGCCGCGAGGTCAGCCGGCGCAGGCGGTCTTTGGCTCGCTCGCGAGCCTTCCTATCCACCCGCACCTTGACCTCACCGTCGCGGCGAAAGAAGCCGAACCCCAGCAGGGGCCGCTTCGTCGCCCAGTCAACCACCGACTTCTCACGGTTGACCTTGAGCTTCAGGCGTTGCTCGACATACTGCGTGACGCTCTCCATGACGCGCTGCCCCGCGCGCTCGCTCGCGACATAAATCCTGCCATCGTCTGCGTAGCGCACAAAACGATGCCCGCGCCGATCAAGCTCCCAGTCGAGGCCGTCAAGCATGACGTTACTGAGCAACGGCGAGAGCGGAGAACCCTGCGGGGTTCCTTCCTCGCTCGTATGCACCAGCCCGCCATCCATGACACCAGTTTCCAGGTAGCACCGAATCAACTTGAGCACCTGCTTGTCGTGGACCCGTCTTGCGACCCGTGCCATCAAAGCGTCGTGCTGAACCCGATCGAAAAATGAGTCGAGGTCAAAATCAACGCACCACGCCGCGTCATCAGCGATGAACTGGCGTGCCCGCTCGACAGCATCATGCGCCGAGCGCCCCGGTCTGAAGCCGAAGCTATGGGGGTGGAAATGCGGGTCAAAGACAGGCGTGAGCACCTGCAACAGGGCCTGGCAGATCAACCGATCCACCGCAGCCGGCACCCCCAACGCACGCAGACCACCCGAAGGCTTGGGGATCATCACCCTCCTGACGGGCTGCGGCCGGTAGGTACCCGCGTCAAGCTGCGAGCGGACCTGCGGCCAATGGTCTTTCAACCACGCCCGCAACTCCTTGGTGCTCATCCCGTCGATGCCCGCGGCACCGGCGTTCCGCTCGACACGTCTGAGCGCCTCAGCGAGATTCTCGCGGGCCAAGAACCGCTCCCACAAGCTCGCCTCAGCGGGGTGAGCGCTGGTGTCATCCGGCGCCGAGGAGCCACTGCGCTCTGGCCGGGCATCCTCGGGCTTCACCCTCAGACCCTCCCCGCCAGGCCCCCGGAGGGGTTGGCTGCGATCAAAGCGACTCCCACGAGCACGAATGTCCTATCGCTCGGCTTCGCGTTCGGCCCTTTCCGGCGATACTGATCCCCGCCGGTCGTATGGCCTCTGCTGACTTCTCCACGGCGAGCAGCGCCCTCTCGGGCACCGCCGTCCCGCACCACCCCGCGAACCACACGGACGGGGCATCTGGGACACCCATAGAGATCTCCCCAGGTAAGACCAGCAACCTTCATCGCGCACCCACCGCGTCTACGTGACGGCCCCTTGATGGACATCGGGCTTCGCCACGTTTTGCTGGCTCGCCCGGACCGCCCCGCCTTATACGCGCAGCACAACGAAGCCCGAACAGCCTCGCTGCACCATGTGTTCCTAGGGTCGCGACTTCGCCTCCGGCTTCCTTCCCACCCCGCCTCACGACGACGCAGTTGCCTTCGACTTGTGGTTGGTGCCATCAACCTCCACAGGGGACTCGCACCCCCGAGCTGCTGGTCATGCTGGGCGCACAAAAGAGGGGGCGGCCGGTTGGCCACCCCCTCCTGTCAGACATCTGCCTTCGGCCGCGAGATCGCCCAGAGCCCAAGGGCTAGAGGGCGGTCTGCTGCGAGCAGTTCTCGCTTACGAGGACCACGTTTTGCCGATGCAGCCACCTTTGGTTTCTTCCGCTACTTTGTTGCAGCCACGGGTGACCACACCTTCTTTGTTCTTGGTGATGGTGTATTCAGCACCGTTGGTGGCGGTTGCAGCGACCTTGTAGCCCTTGCCTTCTTCTTCTGCTTTGGCTTCGTTCACGTACGCTTCGCCTTTACCGGCCGCGACCGTGAGCCCTTTTTCATA
Source organism: uncultured Solirubrobacterales bacterium (assembly GCA_963744135.1). Lineage (GTDB taxonomy): Bacteria > Actinomycetota > Thermoleophilia > Solirubrobacterales > Solirubrobacteraceae > Palsa-744. Next base: position 202,921 of record CAVUSE010000005.1, read on the forward strand.
TTCCTGGAGCTGTTTTGCTTCTTTGAGTTCCGTGTATTCGCCGCTGTGGTCGGTCGCGTACGTTTCGACCGTCGTCTCGGCGGTGTTCACGAGCGCCTTCGCCGAGGAGTCAACAGCCTTGCTCTTCTGGCTCAGGAACGCAGGAATGGCAATCGCGGCAAGGATGCCGATGATGAGAATAACGACCAGCAATTCGATGAGCGTGAAACCACCCTCATCGCCTGTACGCTGGCGCAGTCGATCCAACATGCGATCCTCCTAGGATCCGATTATGGCGCCAGCCCGTAGTTCCCATCGCCTCAGATGGCGATGCTTCCCCCGTGCGTCGATTCACTCGGCTCGCGGAGGTCACCGGCTTTGTCACGCGCGATCTGCGCTCTGCCCTGAGACCTCGTGCTGGCTCTTGTTGGCCTCAGCATCGGCCTGTTTCATGAGCGCTTGAGCGCCGCAAGCGGGGTTGGACGCATGAGCGGGAGTCTCTGCGCGAGGGATTGGGCGAGGGTTTATGTAGCGCCCGAATCACGGCAGCCAGAGAGAGGTACCCGATTCATTTGAACGAGTCACACGCCTACCGGCCAATGATCGACGTCGAGTTCCGGCATCGGGAAGTGCTTTGGGCTCCCAGTCGCGAGCCGGGCGCCCACACCAACTGCGGCGGCTATCAGGCAGTCCGCTCGGCTGAGGATGATCCCCCGCCGCGCATGTCTCTGCGCCAACGCCCCGCCATCTCACCCTCAGAACGCCCCACAGGTGCCAGGCGCATGCCCTGCAGGAAGCGCAGGACGAGCCTACGCCCCCTCAGCCGACGCGCCCGTGCCTCCTCCACCACCCGCGGCCGAGCCCCCGCCCTCCAGCCACGACTCTTGAGCATCGATACCGGACGTGCGCACACCGGTGCCCTGGCACCATGGGCAGGGGATTTTGCGAGATTCGCCGCCGAGGTTGGAGACCACCTGGCCGGTACCCCGACAGGGCATGCACTCTGGCTCGTGTTTGGCCATCGGACGGCGAGAATAGCGTTATGGAGATGAACGCGGCGACCGAGGCACCCCCGGAGCAAGCCGAGACGCCGGTGCCCCGGGTACCCGCGGGGCGAACTCGCACCCTCGCGAGATGGGCCGGCTGGGTCGCGCTGGCTGCGATCACGGCGGGTGCCGCGGCTCTGCGCTTCGCCCATCTGGGGCAGGTGATCGGCGACCCGTTCTACGACGGTGCCGTGCGCAGCATGGGACTCTCCTGGCACAACTTCTTCTTCGGCGCGGTCGAGCCCTCGGGGGCGATCGCGATCGACAAGCCGCCGGTGGACCTGTGGCTGCAGGTGGCGAGCGTCAAGCTGCTCGGCTTCGGCTCGGCCGCGCTGAAGACGCCCGAGGCGCTCGCTGGCGCGCTCGCCGTGCCGCTGCTGTACGCCGCGGTGGCGCCGGTGTTCGGCGTACGCGCCGGGCTGGTCTCGGCGCTCGCGCTCGCGGTGCTGCCGATCGAGCTGATCACCGCGCGCAGCGACACGATGGACGCGGTGATGATGGCGCTGACCGTGCTCGCGCTGGTGCTGTTGGTGCGAGCCGCGCACAGCGGGCGCACCGTGTGGCTGCTGGGGGCTGCGGCCGCGCTCGGGATAGCGTTCGACGTGAAGCTGCTGGAGTCGGCGGTGGCGCTGCCGGGGCTCGCGTTGTTCGCCTGGCTGGGGCTGCCGGGCGCGCGTCGCCGCCGCCTCGTGCAGCTGGCGCTGGCAGCGGTCGTGTACGTGGCGGTCGCGCTCGCGTGGCTGACCGGGACGCTGCTGTTCCCCGCGCACGACCGGCCGTGGGCGTACGGCTCCACCAACGGCAGCGCGTGGAACTCCGCGTTCGTCTTCAACGGCCTCGATCGCCTGAAGGGCGAGTCGCTCGAAGGCGCGCAGGTTTCCTACCAGCCAAGCCACCACTACCCCGAGGCGACACAGGCCGAGCGCGACGCGATCCCGATCCTGCCGCCCTCCCCGATACGCCTGCTCGACCGCGTCGGCCCACTCTCGGGCGAGCGGCTCGGCCTGGAGGTGCTTGCCGCCCTGCTGTTGGGGGGGCGGCGCTGGGGGCGCTGCTATGGGAACGACGCACACGCAGGCGGGACGCGAACGGCACGACTGCCGACCCGTGCGCGCAGGGCCGGATGACGTGCCTGCCCAAACCGAGACAGCTGGGAGCCCGGCCACGACCGATGCCGCTGCCAATGCCCAGTCCGGTCGCCCGCGAGAGCCCGACCGAAGCCGGAAGACACTCGCCTCCGGCGAGCGGGCGGGTGGGATCCAAATCATTGGCCAGCGCCTTCGCCTCCCGCTGCTGGCGGGCCTGATGCTGTGGCTGCTGACTGGCATCGCGCTGTTCAGCGACATGAGCCGCCTGCACCCCCGCTACACCGAGGCATTCACGCCCGCCGTGGCGGCCACGCTCGGGGTCGGCCTCGCGTGGGCGACCGAACGCCGCGAGCGCGACCGCCTGCTCGCGCTCAGCGTGGCGCTGCTGGTGGTGGCGCTCTACGCCGAGCGGCTGCTGTTCGGGCCAAGCACCGTGTGGTGGATCACGGCAGCCGGCGCGGCGGGCGCTATGGCGCTTGCCTGGAGCGGCTTCCCACGCAGGGACACGCTGCGCGCCGGGGTCACCGCGCTGGCGCTCGTCTGCATCTTGGCGATCCCGCTCTGGGCCTCGCTGAGCGCGCTGCGGGAAAACGTCTCGGACACCAACCCCCTGGGCATCCTGCACCACGGGGAGCTCGCACCGCTCAGCGCCTACCTGCGCGCCCACCAGGGCAGCGCCTACTACGAGGTTGCGTTCGACTCCGGCACGAAGATGGGCGAGCTGGTCGAGCGCGACGCACGTCCGATTCTCGTGCTGACCACACTCGAAGGCCACGTCTTCACCTCGCTCGCGCGGCTGCGCGCACTCGTCGCCGCGGGGAAGGTGCGCTATGCCTTCGTCGACGAGGGCTGCGGACCACAGTCGCCCCCCACCGATCCCGACTGCTCGGCGCCGGCACGCTGGGTCAGCGAACATGGCACGGACGTCTCCAAGCAGGCGGGGATGCCGCGACCGGGGATGTTGTGGCGACTGCCTGAAGTACCGTGATCAGGCCGATGACGGGACTCTGCGCGGGTATGAACGCCACCGAGACACCGGCATCCCTGAAGATCCTCGTCGTCGACGACGAGGAGACGCTGCGTGAGACGTTGACGCGCTCGTTCTCGCGCGAGGGCCACACCGTCGAGGCGGTGGCCTCGGGCCCCGAGGCGATCGCGCGCGCCGGTGCCGATCACTTCGATGTGATCCTGCTCGACGTGGCGCTCGGCGCGGGGCCCAACGGCTACGAGGTGTGCCGCACGCTGCGCGAGCAGCGCAACGTGGTGCCGATCATCATGCTCACCGCGCTGGACACCGAGGCCGACGCGGTGCAGGGGCTGGAGGCCGGCGCCGACGATTACGTCACCAAGCCGTTCGGCCTCGCCGAGCTGCGCAGCCGCGTGCGCGCTGTGCTGCGCCGCTCCGGGCCGCGGGCGCTCGGACGCGAGGCGATCGCTGTGGGCCCGGTGGCGCTCGACCGCGGCCGCCGCGAAGTGACCGTCGCGGGCGAGCCGGTGCGCCTGACCTTCTCCGAGTTCGAGCTGCTCGCACGGCTGATGTCCGAGCCCGGCCGCCTGCTCAACCGCCAGGAGCTGCTGCGCGCGATCTGGGGCGACTCGGCCTACCGCGACCCACGCGCGATCGACGTTCACATCCGCCATCTGCGCGAGAAGCTCGAGGAGCGTCCCGAGGAGCCAAAGCTGATCCTGACCGTGCGCGGGGCCGGCTACCGCTTCCAGGAGCCCTGATGCAGGGATGGCTGCTCGGCCTGCGACCGCGGCTGCTTGCCGCACTGCTGCTGACGAGCGCCGTGACGCTCGCGGTGGCAGCGCTGGCGCTGCTCTCCCCACTCGAGCAGCGGCTGCGCAGTGACGGCGAATCGACAGTGCTGACGGCACTCGGCGCCGCGCGCCCGGAGCTGGACGAGATCGCCGTCGAACCGGCGACGGGTCGCTTGAAGGAAGCCGAAGTGCGCGAGGCCGCGCTGCTGCTGCGCCGCCGCTCGCAGGCGACGTTGGCGATCCTCGACAGCCAGCTCGACATCGTCTACGCCGGGGACGAGCCAACCCAGAACGTGCCCGACTACTACGGTGAGGCGCGCCGCGCGCTGCGCGCCGGCAAGGCCCCGATCAGCACGGTGCGCGACGACGAGCTGATCGTCGCCCAGCGGATCAAGATCGCCGGTCGTCATTACGTCGTGGTGCTCACCAAGCGCCTGGACTACGTCGCCTCCGCGGTGCGCGTCGTGCGGACCGCGTTCCTGGAGGCCGCCGGCGCCGGCCTGCTGGTCGCGCTGCTGCTCGGGATCGGCCTGGCAACCACGCTGCTGCGCCGCTTGGAGCGGCTGCGCGACGCAACCCGGGAGCTGGAGCGCAGCGGGCTGGAGGCCAACCCGCTGCCCGAGGATCGCGCCCGCGACGAGGTCGGCGAGCTGACGCGCGCGTTCGCGGGGATGCAGGCGCGGCTGCGCCGCCAGGAGGCAGCCCGCCGCGCGTTCGTGGCGACGGCGTCGCATGAGCTGCGCACGCCGCTGGCCTCGCTCGACGGGATGCTGGAGCTGCTCGAGGACGACCTGCGCGCCGAGCACCTCGACATCGGGGACGCGCGCGAGCGCGCCACGCGAGCGCGGGCGCAGTCGCGGCGGCTCTCGCGCCTGGCCTCCGACCTGCTCGACCTGAGCCGCCTCGACGCCGAGGTCGCGCTGCGCAGCGAGCCGCTCGAGCTTGGCGAGCTCGTCCGCGCGGTCGCCGCCGAGTTCGACCTCGCCACGAAAGCGGATCGGGGATCGGACAGCAAGGCGCGGCTGGAGGTCCATCTGCCCACGCAGCCGTGTTGGGCACAGGCCGACCCGGGAGCGGTGGCGCAGATCGTGCGTATCCTGCTCGACAACGCCCTGCACATCGCCCCCGCGGACTCGAGCGTCGAGGTCAATGTCGCGGCCGCCGAGGGGTGGGCGCAGCTGAGCGTGCGCGACCATGGCCCCGGTGTCCCGGCGACCGAGCGCCAGCTGATCTTCGAGCGCTTTCAGCGCGGCTCGACCACCGGCGGACACGGCGGCTTCGGCCTGGGCCTGGCGATCGGACGCGAGCTTGCCGCGCGCATGGGCGGGACGCTGGAACTGGCCGAAACGGGGATGCTGGCCGATTCGGGGATGCTGGCCGAAACGGGACTCGCCCCGGAGGGGCGTGTCACCCGGCTTCGGTAAAGCGAGTGTCGCCCGAATCGGTCGAAGGCGAGTGTCTCCCGGCTTCGCTCGACGGTAGATTCGAACCTGCCCGTCCCGGTGCGTGCTTTGCGTTGCGCCTGCCGGGCGCGCGTGAGGATTAGATTCCCACCCCACCCCGAGATGCCCAGCCAGCCCAAGACCCCCAACCAGCCCAAGACGTCCGACGACACCGTGATCGCCGAGATCGCCGCGCAGGCAAAGCGCAGCGGTCAGCTGGCGCTCGACACCGAGTTCATGGGGGAGGGGCGCTACCGCACGCTGCTGTGCCTCGTGCAGCTCGCGGTCCCCGACCACACCGCCGGTCTGCGAATCGAGCTGATCGACCCGCTGCAGGAGCAGCTCGATGGGGCGCCGCTGGCGCGCGTGCTCGCCGACCCCGAGGTCGAAGTGGTCGTGCACGCCGGTCGCCAGGACGTCGCGCTGCTGCGCCGGCGCTTCGACACCCCCGTGCGCAACGTCTTCGACACGCAGGTCGCCGCCGGCTTCGCCGGGATGGCGGCGCAGGCCTCCTACGAGACGCTGCTCGCGGAGCTGCTCGGGGTGCGTCTCGCCAAGAGCGCGAGCTTCACCCGCTGGGACGCGCGCCCGCTCTCCAGCGAGCAGCTCGCCTACGCGCGCGAGGACGTCGTGCACCTGCTCGAGCTCGCCGGGGAGCTGCGGCGGCGGTTGAGTGCCTCCGGGCGCCTGCAGTGGGCGCGCGAGGAGTGCCGCGCAGTGGAAGAGGCAAGCGACGAGCGCGACGAGCAGATGATCCTCGCGCGTCTGCCCCGCATCCGCAACCTGAGCGCCGTCTCGCAGGCGATCGCGCGCGAGCTGGTCGCCTGGCGCGAGCGGACCGCCGCCGCGAAGGACCGCACCGTGCAGAGCGTCCTCGCCGACGCGGCGCTGGTCGAGCTCGCCAAGCGCCGCCCCGCCTCGATGCGCGAACTGGAGCAGATTCGCGGCCTCGGCCAGGGCGGCCTGCGCCGCAGCGGACCGGAGCTGCTGGACGCGGTCCGCGCCGGCGCGGAGCAGGCGGATGGGGCACAGATCCCGCTGGAGCGCCTCGCGCGCGGTGGCTTCCCCGACCCCGCCGACGCCCCGCTCGTGGCGCTCTGCGAAGCGCTCGTGCGCGCCCGCGCGCGCGAAGCCGACCTCGCCTATGAGCTGATCGCCGCCCGTGCCGACCTGCAGGCGGTCGTCACCGCGGTTCGCTCAGACGCACCCGAGCCCGACGTGCGCACGCTGCGCGGTTGGCGGCGGGAGTTGGTCGGCGCCGAGCTGCTGGAGCTGCTGGACGGGCGCCTGTCGCTGTCGGTGCGTGGAGGAGCCCTCTCGATCAATCGGCAGTCAGGTGCCTAGCGAGCGACCGGACTCCCCGAGGCTGCCCGGTGAGCTTAACTCCCTGAAGTTGGCCGGTGAACTGGTGGACGGTGCTTGGGGACCCGTTCTCAAGCGTTGTGAAAGCGACGAGGCACTGGCGGCACTGGTCTCTCGGGCAGCGACGGACATTGTCGCTGCGCGTGCAACCAGCCATCTCGCCGCGCTTCCTCCAGAGGAAGCAGCCTGGCCCGCTGCGCAAGAGGGTTTTTTGAGACTGGCAATGGTTCAGGGCGTCGAAAAGCAATGTTTAGCGAGTGCACTTTTCGATGCGTGCATTTTTGAGCCAGTCAGTGGAACCGGCACCGATCTGCGGCAGGAGACCATGCACTGGTTTCTCGAGAGCATTCCCGATCGTGTAGCGCGGCTGGTGGATGAGGTGGACGACCCCGATATTCATCCACACTTCTTAGCCCCCGTGCCGTGGGGCCTCAGAACGCGACAAGGGCGGTTCATTTTCAACGCGCTGTTCGGTCTGCGCGGCCAAGAGGGGGCCGATTGGCTGTTACGGATGCAGGCACGTGACGACTCATGGGTGGGCTCTGCGTTTCAAGCAATGTGCACTGGACGGCTCCCGGCATGGGAGCCCGGGGACTGGATCATGCGCGTCAATGCACTCGCGGACACGCGATTCGAGCCCCGTCCACAATTGGTGCAGGTCTTTGTGATGGCCAAGCCGCCACCCGTATCCTCCATCGCACAGGTTCGCCTGGCCTGTGTCTATGCAAACGCGCATACCGACCAGTTGCTACGAGCGATCGCAGGCAATAATATCCGGAGCTACCTCACCGGCGAAGTGGAGGTTGACGCGGCCATGTTCTGGTGGGATGCCTCACCGCGCCAGCGGCCGTTGCTGCGTTGGATATTGGAGCTGTCAGGGCCACCGGGCTACCGCGAGCAGATTGTTCTGGCTGCCGGTGCAGCCGGCTGGATCGACAGGCAGACTCAACTGGATCTCGCGTCTGCGCTCAAGCGCCCGGCGTGGGCTGACAAAGAGGTCCCGTGGGAGCTCATCGAGATTCTCGATGCCGGTACAGTCCGTCTGCCCGATGGACGCCTCGCCGGCGGAGACCCATGGTGGTCATTCGAGGGCCTTCCCTTCGAGGTCGGGCTTGCCCCTGGTAGTTACGGGGTGCGCGTCATGGTCGCGGCGCATCCTCTACACGGTCGTGAGAACGCCGCCGCCGAGCTCATCGTCGATCCCGCAGCCACAGTCGCTCGCTGGGAGATCGTCGAAACCAGGCGGCCGGGTGGGGAGGGTTACTGTGCCGAGGTGGGGGTCGCAAGCTTCGGGGCGCCAGCAACGCTGTGTCCCGGGCTCGCCGATGCCCTTCCCGACGGCATTTTCCGTGAACATCCGCAATTCGCCGAGGTAGATGCTGGGGACGCCGGCAGCCTTGTGATGTTCACAGTGGGACCTCAACACCAAGACTGCCGCACCTGGGCAGGGCTCACACCCGACGGCCGGATCGCGCGCCTAGTCACCGACCTCGGCTTGCTCGACCTCGACCCCACCGACCAACCACCTCCCTGGTACGGCGCTACGGGATGACCCGCCAAGCGCCCACCGAGCAACCACCTCTGGTATGGCGCTGCGGATAACACGCCAAGTGGTCACCCCTTAAACGAGTTCACTGAAAGCGCTCGATGAGACCACTGCGAAATCTGTCCCGAAAGGCAATCCCCGGGGTCCTCGCCTACTGAATGTTGTTGTAAACCTTGAACAGCGGCATGTACATCGAGATCACGATGAAGCCGACCATCCCGCCGATCACGATGATCATGATCGGCTCGATGATCGAGGTGAGCGCCTTCACCGCGGCGTCGACCGGTCCTCGTAGAAGTCGGCGATCTTGTCGAGCATCGCGTCCAGCGCGCCGGTCTCCTCGCCGACGCCGACCATCTGCGTGACCATCGTCGGGAAGATCGGCGTCTCGGCGAGCGGCGCGGAGATCGTGCCACCCTGCTTGACCGAGTCGATGACGGCCTTCATCGCGTCGTCGACGACGACGTTGCCGGCCGTCTTGCCGGTGATCTCGAGCGCCTGCAGCAGCGGCACGCCGGCGCCGGAGAGCGCCGAGAGCGTGCGCGACCAGCGCGCGACGGCGACCTTCTGCACGATCGTGCCGATCTTCATCGGGATGCGCAGGCGGAAGCGGTCCCACTGCGGGCGCCCCCAGGAGCTCGCTTCCACCTCAGGAAGGCGACGATCACCGCGATCGGCCGCCGATGATCGGCCACCAGTAGTTGGTGAAGATCTCCGAGAGTCGACCGAGACCTGCGTGATCGCCGGCAGGTCGCCGCCGAATTGCTTGAAGACGTCTGACGAACACCGGGATGACGAAGGTGACCAGCGCGATCATCACGATGACCGCGAAGACGAGCACCAGGGTCGGATAGACCATCGCCGACTTGATCTGGCGGCGCAGCGAGGCCTCCTTCTCGAGCTGGTCGGCGACGCGCAGCAGCGAGGACTCGAGCAGGCCGCCGGTCTCCCCCGCGCGCGTCATCGCGACGAACAGCGGGTTGAAGACCTTCGGATGGCGCTCCAGCGCGTCGCTGAGCGACAGACCCGCCTCGACGTCCTTGCGCACGTCGACGATCGTGTCCTTCAGCAGCTTGTTCTCGGTCTGCGCCTCCAGCACGTACAGCGCGCGCAGGATGGTCATGCCCGAGGTGACCATCGTCGCGAGCTGGCGCGCCAAGACCGCGAGGTCGGAGCTTGACGCGCTGGATGAAGCGAGCTTGATCTCGCGTGGGGCGTGCTTGTCGGCGATGTCGAGGACGATCAGGCCGCGCGACTTCAGCTGGTCGGCGACCGCCTGCTTGGACTCGGCCTCGACCTCGCCGCGCGCCGCGCGCCGGCGAGGTCCATCGCCTTGAAGACATACGTGCTCATGCGCTCCGCCTACGCAGCCGCGAGCGTCGCGCCCAGCAGGCGCCGCAGCTCCTCGGGCGTCGAGGAGCGCGACTCGGCGAGCTTCTGGGTGATCTTGCCTGCGCGCACGAGCGTCGCCAGCGAGGCGTCCATCGTCTGCATGCCGTGCGCGGCGCCGGTCTGCAGCACCGAGTAGATCTGGTGGGTCTTGCCCTCGCGGATCAGGTTGCGCACGGCCGGCGTCGGCACCAGCACCTCGCAGGCGGCCACGCGGCCGGAGCCGTCGGCGGTCGGCAGCAGCTGCTGGGTGACGATCCCCTGCAGCGCGACCGACAGCTGCACGCGCATCTGGTCCTGCTGGTGGGCGGGGAACACGTCGATGATGCGGTCGATCGTCTGCGCGGTGTCCTGGGTGTGCAGCGTGGCGAACACGAGGTGGCCGGTCTCCGCCGCGGTCAGCGCGGTGGAGATCGTCTCGAGGTCGCGCATCTCGCCGACGAGGATCACGTCGGGGTCCTGGCGCAGGGCGGCCTTCAGCGCGTCGGCGAAGCTCTGCGCGTCAGAGCCGAGCTCGCGCTGGTTGACGAGGCAGCGCTTGTGCGGCGTGCAGGAACTCGATCGGGTCCTCGATCGTCATGATGTGCTCGTCGCGCGTCTGGTTGATCTCGTCGATCATCGCCGCCAGCGAGGTCGACTTGCCCGAGCCGGTCGGGCCGGTCACGAGCACGAAGCCGCGCGGCTTGCGCGTGAGCTCGTGCACGATCGGCGGCAGCCCGAGCTCGTCGATCGAGTTCAGCTCGGCGGGGATCAGGCGGAACGCGGCGCCGATCGCGCCGCGCTGGTAGTAGGCGTTGACGCGGAAGCGGGCGAGGCCGGGGATCGAGTAGGCGAAGTCGATCTGCCAGTCGGTCTCCAGGCGCTGGCGCTGGTCGCTGCTGAGGATCGAGTAGACGATCTCGCGCGTGTCGGTCGGGCGCAGCTCGGGAAGTCCTCCAGCGGCGTCAGGCGGCCGCGGACGCGCACGGTGGGGTGCGCCCCGGCGGCACGTGCAGGTCGGAAGCGCGGCGCTCGACGACCTCCGTGAGCAGATCGGCGAAATCGATGTTCATCCCTGGCCCATCGGCCCCGGTCGGGCCGCTGTGCGTCGGCTGCACGCGTGGCAGTGGACGAAGATTCGAGTGGCGCGCCGCTGATCGCACGGGACCTGCTAGTTGCTGCCGATGACGCGGGCGACCTCGGCGATCGAGGTGCGGCCCTGGCTTGACCTTCTCCAGGCCGTCGTCGCGCAGGCGGCGCATGCCCTCGCTGCGACCGCCACCTCGGCGATCTCCTCGGCGGCGCGCCGCTCGAGCGCCAGCGTGCGGATCTCGGGCGTGACGCGCATCACCTCGTAGAGGCCGAGCGCGTCCGCGGTAGCCGGAGCCGCCGCAGCGCCGGCAGCCGACCGGCTCGTAGGCCTCGAGGTCGACGAGCGCCTTGTAGCCGTTGTCGCGCAGCACCTCGGCGGGCACGATCGTGCGCCGCTTGCAGTGCGGGCAGAGCGTGCGCGCGAGCCGCTGGGCGACGCACGCAGTCGAGCGCCGAGGCGACGAGGAACGGCTCGATGCCCATCTCGATCAGGCGCGTGATCGCCGACGGCGCGTCGTTGGTGTGCAGCGTGGAGAGCACGAGGTGGCCGGTCAGCGCCGACTCGATCGCGATCTGCGCGGTCTCGCGGTCGCGGATCTCGCCGACCATGATCACGTCGGGGTCGGCGCGCACCATCGCGCGCAGGCCGGCCGCGAAGGTGAGCCCGGCCTTCGGCGCGACCTGCACCTGGGTGATGCCCTCGACCTGGTACTCGACCGGGTCCTCGATCGTGATGATGTTCTTCTCCGGCGTGTTGAGCTCCTGCAGCGCCGCGTACAGCGAGGTCGACTTGCCCGAGCCGGTCGGGCCGGTGACGAGCACGGCGCCGTGGGCCTGGTGGATGGCGCGCTCGAAGCGCTCGCGCTCGTCGCCGCCATGCCGAGCTTGTCGAGCTGCATCACGACGGACTCCTTGTCGAGGATGCGCATCACGATCGTCTCGCCGTGCACGCTCGGGAGCGTGACGACGCGCAGGTCGACGTGGCGGCCGTCGACGGTCAGCCCGAAGCGACCGTCCTGGGGCAGGCGCCGCTCGGCGATGTCCAGGTCGGCCATGATCTTCACGCGCGAGATGACGCCGGCGGCCATCCGCCGCGGCACCGTGGTGATGTCGTGCAGCACGCCGTCGACGCGGAAGCGCACGCGCAGTCGCCGCCGTCGGGCGCCAGGTGGATGTCGGAGGCGTGCTGCTCGACCGCCTGCGCGACGATCTGGTTGACGAGCTTGATGACCGGCGCGTCGTCGGCGGACTCGCGCAGGTCGACGACCTCCGCCTGCGGCTTCCTCGTCCCGCTCCCTCGACGTCGCCGACGACGTCGTCGAGGCGGTCCAGGCGCGCGATCAGCGCCAGGATGTCGTCGGGCGCGGCGACCGCCGCGCGGACCTCGTAGCCGGTCATGATCGCGATGTCGTCGACCGCGAGCACGTTCGAGGGGTCGGCCATCGCGACGAGCAGCGTGCGCTTGTCCGACGAACGCCATCGGCACCGCCTGGTAGCGCTTGGCGCGGCGGTCGTGACGAGGTTGGCCGCGCCCATGTCCACCGTGAAGACGCTGAGGTCGAGGTGGTCGAGCCCGTAGCGCTCGGCCAGCGCGCGCGCGAGCCCGTCGTGGCTGAGCAGCCCTCCTTCGAGCAGCACGCTCTCGGGCGTCGTCCCCGAGCTGCGCGCGGTCTCGATCGCGTCGTCGACGCGCTCGCGCGAGACGAGACCGAGGTCGACGATCACGTCGGTCAGGAAGCGCGAGGAGCAGCCGCGGCGCGACGGCGGGGTGATGCCCATGCGGCCCTCCGGCTCGTCGGTGGGGAAACGCCCGCGTGCTCGGGGACGGGCGGATCGCCGCCGGTGCCGTCGAGCTCGTCGCGGATGACCTCGGCTTCCACGCCCGCGGTCTCGCGCTCGGGCAGCGCGACCACCACCGGATGCTCCCCGGTCTCCATGCCGAAGATCTCGTGCAGGTCGGGCCTTCGTCGGAGGCGTGGGCGCTCAAGCGTCGCGCCACCTGCCCGCGCTGCTCGCGGTCAGCGTACCGGCGTCGGCTGCCTCGCGCGCCGCGCGGCGCATGATGTCGAGCGGCGCTGGCCGATCCGACGATCGCATCCGATCGTCATCGGCTGCCGGTCCACAGCTCGAAGCTGAGCGCGCCCTGGGCGACGAGCACGTCCAGGCCGTCGACGTCGGCACGCCCCGCGCGCGGGCGAGCGCAGCAGGGCGTCGGGCCATCGCTGTAGACCAGGTCAACCACATACGAATATCCACCGACCTGATCGAGGTCAAACCCAGCAGCTTGAGGCTGCTCGTCCCGCTGCCGGACGACGAGTCCGACCGAGGTGCAGTTGACCAGGATGTCGGCACCCGGGCCGGGACGGCACGCGCGCCCAGCGCCGCGGCGAGCTCCCGGCGCGTCCGGGGTGCGGTTGCAGACCGAGACCTCGCTGCGCCCGCCTCGCGCAGCGCCCACACCGCGGCGCGCGCGCTGCCCCCGGCGCCGAGCACGAGCGCGCTCAGGCCCCGGGGCGAGCGACCGGCCGCCAGCGCCGCGATCAGGCCCGGAGCGTCGGTGTTCTCGGCGGCGATCGTTCCGTCGGCGGCGAACGTGAGCGTGTTGGCGGCGCCGATCGCGCGCGCCGCCTCGCTGGCCTCGTCGGCGAGCGCGAGCGCGGCCTGCTTGTGCGGGATCGTCACGTTGGCGCCGAGGAAGCCGGCGGCGCCGAGCGCGCGGGCCGTCTCCGCGAACAGCTCCGGCGGCACCGGCAGCCGCTGATAGCGCCAGCCGCGCGAGGCCGAGCGCGGCGAACGCGGCGGCGTGCATCGCCGGCGAGCGGCTGTGCGCGACCGGCCAGCCGAGGACGCCGAGGCGGGCGCCTCAGCATGCGCGCTCGGCGGCCGCGAGGCCTTGCACGCGAGCCGGTCACTTCGTTCGACACGTCGGTCGTGGCCGCCGTTGCGGCACCGCTGCCTGGTAGGCGGCCGCGTGCGTTCGAACTCGGCGCGAGGTGGTCGAGAACACCAGCTCGCCGCAGCCGTCGGCGCCGGCGACGTAGTACAGGTAGGGCACGTGCGCGGGGTGCGCGGCGGCGTCGATCGAGGCGAGCCCGGGGTTGCCGATCGGCGTCGGCGGCAGGCCGATGTGCGGGCGCGTGTTGTAGGGCGAGTCGATTGCAGCTGGGACTCGGTCAGCGGCCGCTGCAGTCGTTCAGCGCGTAGCGGATCGTCGCGTCGATCCCGAGCGGCATCGCCAGGCGCAGCCGGTTGTAGATCACCGCGGCGACCTTCGGGCGGTCGCGCGCCAGCAGCGCCTCGCGCTCGACCATCGAGGCGACGATCAGCAGCTGGTAGAGCGTGACGTGCAAGCCGCGCGCGCGGCGGATCTCATTGCGGCCGAAGTTTTCTTGAACGCGAGAGCTGCTCGCCGACGAGCCGCGCACGGGCGCGCCCGCGTAGAGCTCGTAGGTCGCCGGGAACAGGAAGCCTTCGAGATTCGGCGTCGCCGCGGGCGCCGTAGTGCGCGGGTCGAGCAGCGGCGAGCGCCGAGGCGCTCAGATAGCTGCCGGTCAGCCCGTCGCCGCGGCGATCGCGGCGATCTGCGCGCGCGTGTCGCCCTCGGGGATCAGGACCTGACCGCGTCGGCGGCGGCCGGCGGCTTGGGTCAGCGCGCGATCGCCGCGCGTAGCTCATGCCGCGCGCAGCGGACGTGCCGGCGCAGGTCGCCGCGCTCGCCGTCGAGGCGGCGCACAGTTGAAGAAGAAGCCCGAGGGACGACGCCGCGGGCGGTCGAGCAGGTGGCTCGCCGGCGCGTCTGCTGGCAGCTCCCGTGCTGCGACTGACCGAGGAGCGCGACCGCCCGAGCCGGTGAGCGGCTGGCGAGCACGCTGCGAGCCGCGACGACGCCGACGTCAGCGACGAGCGCGAGCGCGCGGCCGACAGCGGTCGCCGGCGGCGTCGGCTCGCCGGCCGGCGGCTCGCCGTCGCGCTCGACGGGCTCAGCGCGGCGCCGCTCGCGCTCGCGCGTCGCTCGCGTCCTCGCGTCGCTCGGCGCGCGACCGGCGGCCTCGCGTCAGCGGCGAGCCAGCTCTCGAGCAGGTGGGCGGCGGCGCGCGAGTCCTCGCGCCGCCGCGGCGCCCTCCAGGCGCTGGGCCATGCGCGTGGTGAAGCGCTCGTCGTGCAGCTCGACCGGCACCTCCTCCCCGAGCCGCCTGGCAGGCGCGCGCGAACGCCCGCGTCTCGCGCGTCTGGTCGCTGTCCCCGCCGCCAGCGACAGCGGCAGACCGACGACGACGCGCTGGACCTCGCGCTCGGCACGAGCGCGGCAGCGCGTCCAGCCCGCGCCGGGTGCCCGGGCGGGGACCGCTCGATCGGCGTGACGATCGTGCCGGTGGGGTCGCTCAGCGCGCAGCCGCAGCGCGCGCTGCCGTAGTCGAGCGCGAGCACCCGCATCAGACCGCCTGGCGCCGAGCGCAGCCTCGATCGCGGCGCGCGGCGGCAGCGATCGCCTCGTCCAGCTTCTCGGGTCGCGCCCGCCGGCCTGGGCGATCGTGTCGCGCCCGCCGCCGCCTCCGCCGACCACGCGCGGCCGCCTTGACGATCGCGCCGGCCTTCACGCCGCGCGCGACCAGCGCCGGGGCGACGCCCACGCAGGTGCACGCGGCCATCGTGCGCGCCGCCGAGCACGATCGCGCGTCGGGGAGCTTGCCCTTCACGCGGTCGACGAGCTCGAGCAGCGCCTTGGCGTCGGCGACCTCGACGGTCGCGCTCAGCACGCGCGCGCCGGCGACCTCGTCGGCTGCGCGGCGAGCGCCTCGATCGCGCCATGGCTCGAGCCCGCCGCCGGCGGCCATCGCCGCCACCGGCGGCGGCGCCGCCGCTGCGAGCTCCTTCAGCTCCTTCTCCAGCGCCGGCGCTCGAGCTCGCGTTCGCGCACCGCCTCCGGCGCGCCTCGGGGCGGGTGCGCAGCGCTGCCGCGACTCCGCGAGCCAGCCGTCGTGCTCGCGCAGCAGCGCGACGGCCGCCGGCCCGGTGACCGCCTCGATGCGGCGCACGTTGGCGGCGCTGGAGGTCTCGCTCGGGATCCGCAGCAGGCCGATCTCGGCGGTCGGGCGCACGTGCGTGCCACCGCACAGCTCGCGCGAGTACTCGCCGTCGCCGATCTGGACCATGCGCACGACATCGCCGTACTTCTCGCCGAACAGCGCCATCGCGCCGAGCCGCTCGGCCTCCTCGAGCGTGGTGGTGATCGGGCGCACGGGGTCGTTGGCAGGATCCAGGCGTTGACCTGATCCTCGACGTCGCGCAGCTCCTCGGCGTCAGCGCCTGGCCGTGGCTGAAGTCGAAGCGCAGCTTGTCCGGGCCGACGTAGGAGCCGGCCTGGCGCACGTGGTCGCCGAGGCGCTCGCGCAGCGCGGCGTGCAGCAGGTGCGTCGCGGTGTGGTTGCCCTCAGTGGCGTGGCGCGCCGCGTGGTCGACGCGCGCGAGCACGGGCTCGCCGGGGTCCAGCTCGCCCCGCTCGAGCACGACCGCGAGCGCCTGGTCGTCGCCGAGGCGAAAGACGCCCTCGACGCGCGCCGGCAGTCGCCGTGCTCGCACTCGATCACGCCGGCGTCGGAGACCTGGCCGCCGCCGGCGGCGTAGAAGGCGACTCGGCGAGCTTGACGATGCAGTGGCCGTTCTCTTGCGCGAGCGCGCCGACCGTGGTCGCGCTGCTCCTCGGTCTCATAGCCGGTGAAGCGCGTCTGGGCCCGCCTGCGCGGCGAGCTCGCGCGCGCGCTCGCGGGCGTCCTCGCCCTGCCGCGCTCGCCGCCGCCGCCGCCGCGCGGGCGCGCGCGCGCTGCTCCTCCATCAGCCGCTCGAAGCCCTCCGCGTCGACACCGAGCCCGTGCTCGGCGAGCAGCTCCCTGGTCAGGTCGAACGGGAAGCCGTAGGTGTCGTGCAGCGTGAAGGCGTCGCCCGCGGCGATCCCCTCCGCACCGCCGCGTGCGCCCGCTCGATCAGCTCCTCGAGCTGGCGCGTGCCCTGCTCGAGCGTGCGCCCGAAGCTCTCCTCCTCGGTGGCGAGCCACTTCTCGATCGCGTCGCGCTGCTCGTGCAGCTCGGGGTAGGCGCCGCCCATCAGCTCGCGCACGATCTCGGCGTAGCGCGACGAGGAAGCCGCGCTCCATGCCGAGCGCGCGGCCCTGCTGGATCGCGCGGCGCATGACGCGGCGCAGCACGTAGCCGCGTTCCTCGTTGGAGGGGACGACGCCGTCGGCGATCAGGAACGACATCCCGCGCGAGTGGTCGGCGAGGATCCGCAGCGCGCGATCGGTGGGGAGCTCCTCGCCGTAGCGCCTGCCCGACAGCTCCTGGCCCAGCTCGATCAGCGGCTGGAACTGGTCGGTCTCGAACACCGACTCCTTGCCCTGCAGGATCGCCGCCATGCGGTTGAGCCCGAGGCCGGTGTCGATGTTGCGCGTCGGCAGCGGCGACGAGGTGGTTCGTGCGGGTCCTGGTTGTACTGCATGAAGACGAGGTTCCAGAACTCCAGGAAGCGCTCGTTCTCGCCGCCCGGAAGGTCGTCGGCCTCGCCGAAGTGCAGACCGCGGTCGAGGTAGAGCTCCGAGCACGGGCCGCTCGGCCCGATCGGGCCCGCTTCCCAGAAGTTCTCCGAGCGGGGACAGCCGACGATCCGCTCGCGCGGCACGCCGACCGTCTGCCACAGCTCGATCGCCTCCTCGTCGGCGCCCAGCCCGAGCGCGTCGTCGCCCTCGAAGACCGTCACCCAGATGTCCTTCGCGCTGAAGCCGAAGACCTCCCGCGAGAGCTCCCAGGCCAGCTCGATCGCGCCCTGCTTGAAGTACGCGCCGATCGAGAAGTTGCCGAGCATCTCGAAGCACGTCAGGTGCCGCAGCGTCGATCCGACCTTCTCGATGTCGGGCGTGCGGAAGCACTTCTGGCAGCTGGTCAGCCGCGGCGCGGGCGGTACTTCGCGCCCGAGGAAGTAGGGCTTCAGCGGCTGCATCCCCGCCGTCGTGAGCAGCACCGAGCGGTCCTCGGGCGGGGGCACCAGCGAGGCGGACGGCAGCCGCCGGTGGCCGCGCTCCTCGAAGAAGGCCAGGTAGCGCTCGCGGATCTCATCCGAGGTCATGGTCGAATGATCTTAGAGTCCGGCCGGTGCGGTTCGCTCGTGCGGCGGGCCTTTCCGCGCCGGCACTACCGCGCCTACGCGGTGATGGTGCCGTAGCCCAAGATCACGTCACCGCCGTACAGACAGGCGATCTGCCCCGGAGCCGCGCGAGTGATCGGCTCCTGAAGCTCCACCTCGACCCCCTCGTGCCGGCCCGGCCCCGGATCGCAGGCAAGCCGGCAGGGAACGAGAGGCCCGTGCGAGCGGACCCGTACGCCATCGACCCGCGCGCCTGGCTGACGCAGCGTCACATCCCGAACGGGGACCGTGCGGGTCATCAGCGCAGCACGCGGACCGACCGTGACGGTGTTGGCGAGCGGGTCGGTGCGCAGCACGAAGAGCGGCTCGGAACCACCGGGCAGGCCGAGGCCATGGCGCTGGCCGACGGTGAAGGCGTGCGCCCCGCGATGGGAGCCCAGCCGGCGACCGTCGAGGTCGAGGATGCTCCCACCGTCCACCGCGCCCGCGACCCCACCACCACCACTCCGGCCGGCAGCGGCCTCGTCCATTGC
Organism: uncultured Solirubrobacterales bacterium; assembly: GCA_963744135.1. Taxonomy (GTDB): domain Bacteria; phylum Actinomycetota; class Thermoleophilia; order Solirubrobacterales; family Solirubrobacteraceae; genus Palsa-744. Next base: position 221,272 of record CAVUSE010000005.1, read on the forward strand.
GGAGCCGTTCGCGCCATGGCGAGCGAGGAACCGCGGCAGCGAGGTGCCCGCCAGGAAGCAGAGGTCCTGCGAGTCGGGCTTGTGCGCCACCGAGAGCCCCTCGCGCTCGGCGATCTCGCGGACCTCGGGCTTGGTGAGGCTCCCCAACGGAAACGACAACCGCGCGAGCGAGGCGGGGTCGAGCCCGGCGAGCGCGTAGCTCTGATCCTTGAGCCTGTCGACGGCGAGCCGCAGTAGCGGAACAGGCGGATCGGTGGGGTGGGTGGGTCGCTCGAAATGCACGCGCGCGTAATGGCCGGTGACCAGGCGCGCGGCGCCGAGCCGCGTGGCGAGCTCGAGCATCGCGTCGAGGCGCACCGAGCCGTTGCAGCGAATGCAGGGGTTGGGGGTTATCCCCTGGGCGTAGCCCTCCAGCCACCCTGCGACCACGCCGGCGCGGAACTCCTCGCGCAGGTCAACCGAGAAGTGGGGCAGACCACGAGCGTGGGCGAGCGCGCGAGCGCCGCGCACAGCCTGCGCCGAGCAGCAGGAGCGCTCGCCGTCGTTCTCGGCGTCCGCCCACAGCTCCAGCGTCACGCACACCACGTCCTCCCCCCCGCGCGCGGTCAGCAGCGCAGCCACGGCGGAGTCGACGCCGCCACTCATCGCGACCAGGGCACGCTGCCTGCCATCGGGCGACGGCTCGAGCGCTGCAGCAGCGCGCGCGGCGGCCCCAAGCGCACGGTGCAGGGCGTCGGCGGCGAGCTCGGCGGCGTGGAGCTTGGCGGGGTGCAGCCCACCAAGCTCGGCGGAGATCTCCTCCACACCGACACGCGCGGCGGCCAGCAGCGGCACGCCGCGCACGAGCGCGACCGTGGCCGATCCGGCGGCAAGCGCCGCCCCACAGCCGGAGGCGTCGAAGCCGGCGTCGGCGATCGTGCCATCGGGGCTCGCAGCGTCGAGCGCAAGCGAGATGCGCACCAGATCACCACAGGCCGCTCCGCCGGCGGCGCCGGTGAATGCGTCGTCGGGTGTGTGCCCGCGCCCGAGTGGACTCTCCAGGTGGGCGGCAAAAGATCCCTCGGCGATCACTCAGCCGAGTTCAGGGGCTGCGGCCCTACCCTTTGGCTTCGGCGATCGCCTGTTCGAGCGCGAATTCGTCGGTGAGCCCAGTGACCGTCGTGACCGCGCGCTTGGGGTTGATGATCAGCAGCGTCGGGGTCTGGTAGATCTGGATGTCGCGCGTGATCGAGCCGAACGAGTTGACCTGGCCGGCGAGCGCAAGGTGCGCCGCGACGTGATGGCGGAGCTTGTGGGCGACTTCGGTGGTGCCGATCGCCGTGGCGTCGTCGTCGTAGCTGTTGGGGTTGAGGAAGAGCAGCAGCACAATCTTGCCCTGGTGCAGCTCAGCGGCGATCGTCGCCGGTGAGGCGGGCTGCAGATCGGACTTCATCCTGGCGACGAGGACGCCTTCCGCGTGGGAGACCTTCGACTTCAGCCCGAGCGCGGGATCGATCGCTTCGACCAGGTCGACAACGGCCTTCAGATGCAGCGCTTCGGTGAGGTTGTGAAGCGTCAGCGCGGCCGTCGCGGCCGGGGCGGCCGCCGGGTGCGACCCGTGCGTCTGCGCGTGGGAGCGTGCAGCGGTGGAGGCACCGTGGTGCGTGTGTGCGGTCACGGTGGTGTGATGCGTGTGCACGGTGGCGGTCGCATGGCGCGTGGACGCGGCGGAAGTGGTCGTCGAGGCGTGCGTCTTGGCGCTGGACCCGCGGAAGCGGAAGTGGTCGATCCGTGTGTTTCCCCAGCGTGCTTTTCCTCGTACGTGACGCCCCGTTCCTCCTTGGCCCCGGCTTCGTGAGCCCGTTTGATGTCCCGCGTCAGACCTTCCAGGCCCGGCACGGAGCCGTGGTAGACGCGGCCGGAGCCCGCGCCGGAAGCAGAGGGGTGCGTGGCAGCGTGGCTCGCGGAGCTGCCGGCCGAGGAGGCAACGCCCGGCGAAGAGGTCCCGCCGGAGGTCGTTCCATTGGAGCGGTGCAGCAACATGAACCACGTGGCCATCAGCATCGCCAGCGCGAGCAGAGCCACCAGAGCGATCTGGAAAGGGCGCGAAATCTGGGCCATCAACACCAACTTCGGCATCCGCGCCGCGGGAGTTGAGCCCCAAAATCGGGCTTGGACGACTCCAACCCGCAGAGGAATGACGCGTCAAACGCTCGGGCACCCACGGACGCGGCGGTAGAATCAGGGCATGAGCAGGCCTGATCGCACCACCCCCCTGCTCTCCGTGGGACACGAGGCCGAGTGGGCCGTCATCAACCGCGAAGAGGCGGAGCAGATGCGCGCGATCAATATGGCGCTGACCCCCATCCAGCGACTCGAGGAGGGTCAGAAACTCTCCCAGCAGGCGGTCTCCCTACTGGCCATATCGATACGTTCCGGCCATGTCCCAAGACGAGCTCTCTGGTCCTGACCTCGACGGCGTCGTCGCCGACGCCAACGCCGTTGGGCTGGAGCACGTCGTGATCGGCGGCTTTGCCGTCATCTACCACGGTCACGTGCGCGCGACCAAGGACAGCGACCTGCTCGTGCCCGACGGCCCCGAGGCCGACGCCGCGGTGCTGCGTTTCCTCGAGCGCGTCGACGGCAGGCGCCTGCGCGACGGCAAGGTGCTCACACCCGAGGATGTCGCCGAAGCACCCAACCTGCGTGTCAACAGCCGCCACGGCATCATCGACATCATGCGCGGAGGGCTCCCACCACTGGACTACGACACCGTCGCTGAGCGCGCCGAAGCCATCGAGTTTCGCGGTCAACCCACGCGCATCGCCAGCCTGCGCAGTCTGGTGGGCTTCAAGCGCCTGGCACACCGCGCCGATCCCGACCGCTCCGACCTGCGTAACCTCGAGGCACTCCACGGGCCGCTGCCAACAGACCCGATCCCCGGGCTGGACACATAGCGCTTCATCCTGGCCCGCAACATTGCCAAGTACATACAACGTCTGTACACTGGCATCGATGGCTGAGATTAAGACAAGACGTGTCAACCTGCGAGTCGCCGAGCGCGACGACGACTTGTTTCGCCGTGCCGCCGACGTTGCAGAGGAGTCGCTGTCGGAGTTTCTCGTGGAGGGTGGCCGGGAGCGCGCTGAGCGGCTGCTTGCGGACCGCACGCGCTTCGTGCTCTCCGAGGAGCAGTGGGCAGCCTTCACCGCTGCGTTGGATCGGCCGGCACAGGCGAAGCCAGAGCTGATCGAGCTGTTCCGCCGTGCGCGCCCCGAATAGTGCCGCGATTCGCCGATCCCGAGCCGCTCGGACCCAACCATCTGCTCGAGGGGTTCAACTGCGGTGCGGCGTCGTTGGACCTATGGCTGCTTCGGCACGCCCGTGCCGCGGCGGGCGCGGGAGCGGCGCGAACGTTCGTAACCGTCGACACAGCCCAGGCGCGAGTCGCCGGCTACCACGCTCTCACCGCAGCCTCACTCGAGCATGCGGAGGCGACCGGTCGCATCAAGCGGGGAATGCCGCGACATCCAATTCCGGTGATCCTGCTCGCACGGCTCGCCGTCGATCTATCGGCGCAGGGCCACGGCCTCGGCGCCTGGCTGCTGGCAGACGCGATGAAACGCTCGCTTGCAGCCGCCGAGCTGGTCGGCATTCGCGTGCTGGTCGTGCACGCGCTAGACGACGGGGCACGGGCCTTCTACCTGCGGCACGGGCTGGCCCCCGGGCCAACCGATGAGCGACACCTGATGATCCTCGTCAAGGACATCCGCGCAGCGTTGGATCGGGCCATCTGACATTACGCAGACCCACTTCTGTGGGACAGACTCGGTGAACGCGCTCACCAGCGACCCTCATCCCCCCGGCGGGGGTGGCCTGTTCGCGGATCGCGTGCTCGACGTCGCGGCCGCGAGCGGTGAGGCACCAGGTGTTGGGCTCGCCGCAGGTGGGCCAACGGAGCCCGTGTCCTGGATCAGCCCGGGGTGCTCCAAGCGCGCGAGCAGCTTTGTCACAGCGGCGCGAGACCGCCAAGCGCGAGCTCGTCCTCGGGCACCCGGAACATGCTGCTCTCCGCACGACGGCCGTGCTGCGCGAGCCAGCCCACCACCTCATGGGGAGTCGCTGCGGCGACCAGCAGCTCATCATCGGCGACCGCCACCCACTGCCCCCGGAAGGACCGCAGTGTCTGCGCAAGCTCCCGGCGACGCGCTGTCAGGTCGTCAGGCGTCGTCGCGCGCCATTCCGCACTGTGGGGCTGCCGTCGCTCTCCCGCACCGGAGGACCCGGATCTGCGACGGCCGACCGCGAAGCCGAGACCCATCAACACCCGTCGGGCCTGATGGGATGTGAAGCTCACGACGGTTGGCCTCGACTTCCGCGGAGGTCCCGTCGATGTCGCGGATGACATCGAAGCGTGCAAGCGCACGGCGCCTTCCCACCTCGCGCAGCGCCGTATGGACCGTGGCGCTCAGACCCTCGGTGCCCAACTCGACTTGCGCCACACTGAGCGGGTTCCGATCGAGATCAACGGTGGTGCGCGCCACCCGCATCACACTAGTACATCACGCCTGATGCATTCGCTCCGTGGGGCCGGCCTGTTCGCGGATTGCGTGCTCGACCTCGCGGCCCCTGGGGGTGAGCCGCCAGGCGTTCGGCTCGCCGCGGGTGGGGCCGCCGGCGCCGGCGTTCTCGATCAAGCCGAGGTGCTGCAGGCGCGCGAGCAACTTCGAGATCTGGCCCTGGTCCTGCACCCCGGAGGCTTCTGCGACCTGGCGGTTGCTCGCGTTCGCGTGGGAGGCGATCGCGCCCAGCACGCGGACCGTGCGGTAAGTGAGACGCATGCCGAGGCCCTCAAGCGGGTTGCTCGCCGGGCGCTGCGAGCGCGGGCGCGCCTTGGGCGCCGGCCTCGCCACCTCCTTCGCCGCGGCCGCGGGGCCGAGATAGGGCAGCACGATCATTCCCATCAGCGGGCTCAGCAGCCGCAGCATCGGCTTCGGGTCCTGCTCGGCGAAGCGCGGGTAGAGAACGCCGAGCACGCCGCCGACGACGCCCTCGGCCGTCAGCCGCGTCGGCGCCAAACCCGCCCTCGCCTCCCCGCGGCCGGCGTCGACGGCGTCCACGAGGGCGCTGACGACCTCCGCGCGACGCCTCAACGCCTCGGGGCACGCGCTCAGCGTGTCCACCACGCAGAGACCACCGAGGCCCGGCTCATCGTCGAGGAACTCAAGCAGCGCCGCAAGACCGGCACGCAGACGCTCACGCCATTGCGCGGCGCCTCCCGCCGCGGCGCCTTTGCCAACGGCGCTCCCACCCGGACTGAGACCCGCGCCAGCGACCCTCGCCTGCTCAAACGCCGGCAGCACCCGCGCCGCGCCGCGCTCGATCGCCAGCTCCAGCGCCGCCATGAAGCACGCGTCGCGGTCCTCGAACATTTCATAGAACGTCCTGCGAGAGACGCCCGAGCGCGCCACGACATGCGCGACCGTCACCCGCGCGGCCCCGCGCTCCCTGGCGACCTCGACCAGCGCCGCGATCATCCGCGCGCGCTGAATATCCGGCACCCCCGTACGCCCGAACTCCCCCCCGCCGGCGCCCAGACCATTCCGGCGGGAAGCCACCACGCCGCCACGACGACCCAACCCGCCACCAGAGGCCGCACCGTTGCGGCCACCACGAGGACGTACGGCCACCGTGCTCACCCCTACCCCTTCTTCTTCCTCTGCTTCGCCTTCTTCTTATGCGCAGCCTTCTTCGCCTTCGCTTTCGGGCACCCGGTGACGGCGATCTTCGTGTTCTGCGTGATCTTCACGCCGTTCTGCCCCACGAATTCCGTCGGCATGATCAACGTCCCCTTGCACAGGTTCCCGTTCGCCGTGATCGCCGGGTCTTCACGCTGCGGCAACGTCAGTTCGAACCCGGAGAACGGGACATCAGGGACCGTGTTGAATGTCGCGCTCGTGATCCCCGCTTTACTGATGAATGTTTCCCCATGCACCTGCACCGTCACGCCGTCCTCGCCGGTCAGCACGATGATCAGTTCCGGGTACTTCGCGCCACCGTGCGAGACGAAGTACGCCGGGCCACTGAGGCCGCCTTCGAGCACCGGGGTGCTGACGTGCGCTTCCCCGACCCTGGAGGCGACCGGACAGCTGGAGGGGTTTGCCGCGAACGCCTTTTCCGTGCACGCCTTCTGCAGCGTTTTCAACGGCGAGGGCAGCTGTTTCGGCAGCGACACCTTCACCCGCGCGACGTTCGCCTGCGTGCCCTGCGGCGCTTTCGGCAACGTGAGATCCACTTTCAGCGTCGCGCCGTCCACCCGGGAGGTCTTCGCGTTGGTCGAGACCTTGAACTCCGGCTTGAACGAGAGCGCCGCGCAGTTGGTGACCTGGAACGGCGAGGAGACGTCCGCCTTCGCGCCTTCGGTGCTTTCCAGTTCGCCGGTGACCTTCATCGGTTCGCAGCTCGTCGGGTTGAACACGAACCCGGGCCGGTTGACCGTCACGTTGATGTGCTGCAGCTCCAGCGGGATCCCGTCGAGGATCGTCGGGAACGGGTCGCTGACGACCGTCAGGTGCGCATCCGTCGGGTCGACGTCGATCTTCGCCCTTACGATCTCGGTGCCGAGGTTGAACGGCCCCGCGATCGCCGGGACGACGATCACGACACCGAACGGGTCGCCCTCATACGGGCCGGTGATGTACACCTTCCCCGTTTCCACCGGGAACGGGTTACCACCCAGCCCCGCGCTCGCCGTCAGCGTCCCGATCTGGCTTTCCGGGCCGCACTTGCCTTCCGCGGCCTGCGGTTCCTGGCAGAGCTTCACGCCCTCCAACCCGGCGGAGATCCCTGGCGGGAACACGATCGAGAGTTTCGCCAGCGGCTGATCCGGGTCCGGGCGGGTCATCGTCATCGTCAACGGCGTGTAACCGCCGGCCTGCACGCTGGTCGTGCCCGCCTCGAACCCCGGTTCGAACGGCCGGGGGTTCGCGCACGGCGTTTTGTCCGGGCCCGAGGTGATTTCAAACGTCGATGAGGATTCCACCGGGGCGGTACCCGACCACGGCGCGAACGACGCCGTCGTCGTATACGAACCGCACAACGGCGGGGTGTTCAACGGCGCCCGCGAACCCCCGAAGAAGTTCAGGCTGAAATCTTCGAACGGGAGATCCGGCGCTTCCTTGAACGTCGCTACCAACTGCCCCGTCACGGGGTTCGGCGTGACCTGCCCCGCGAGCTTGACCAGCACACCCGACACCGGGTCCCGCGCGACGATATACAACGCGATCAAGGCCCCGAACGGGTTCTGATCCTGCGTCGCCAGATAGGCGGCGCCCGTGAGCGGGTTCGGCAACAGCGGTGTATGAATTTCGACCGTCCCGACCTTCGAGGATTCCGGGCACGTCGCTTCTTCCGCGTTTTCCAGGCCGACTTCGCTCTCCCCACAGGAGGAGAGCCCGTCCGCCGCGGAGGGGTTCAGCGCGACGCCTTCGGGCAGCGTCACCGTCGTATCCTTCACCGTGGCCTGCGCGTCCCCGGTCGGGTTGAGCCCCGCGGTCTGCGGCACATGGATCGTGGCCGTCAACCCCGTCGGGCTACTCCCCGCCTGGCCGTCCGCGGCGACAATGATCGACGGTTCGAACGTCAACCGGTTACAGCCCGTCAACCCGAGCGGGCTCCCGTACTGGTCGTGCAGGCTGTACTCCGCGGTGCTCTGCACCGCCGGTTCCGGCCACGAGTCCGCTGAGACCGTCGGGTTCCACGGCCCCGTGCACGACGCCGGCATCGTCAAAAACGGCTGCGGGCTCGGTTCATTCAACGCTTCGCACGCGCCATGCCCAAACAGTTCGGCGATCGTGCCGCAGTTCCAGCCACGCTGCTCGTTATGACGCGGGTCCGCCGGGTCACCCCACAACGTGACCTGGCTCGCCAGCAGATCCGTGAACTGCGAGATCTTGTTGATACTCACCACCACCCCATAGTCCCCGCCGGTTCGTACCGAGGTATCGAGGATCACTGGAACGTTCACCGCGTCGAACGCGAACCGCGCCGGCTCACCCGGTTCCGGCACCAAATTGAACACCGGCACCGTGACCGTGACCGGCTCCGGCGAGATCGCGAACCGCAACGTCACCTGCGCAACCCCGACCACCGAATCCTGCGGACATTCGTTATACCCCGGTTCGATCCGCGCATTGAACTCCGCGCTCGTGCACTGCGCAACCGCCCGCGGGTTCCCAACCAGACCAGCCGGCAGATCGAACCGCAGATCCCTCACCAACGCCGGCGAGGACGCCACACCCGCCCCGAGCGTCTCGTTCAGATCGAGCGTCGTCGTCAACTGAAACGGATGCGAACCGGCCTGCGTATCGACCACACCACCCACACCTTCCGGAGTCTCTTCAAACCATTCCACACCAAACCCCGGCGCCTGCGCACTGACCGCGAACGGCTGCCTGCCGACCGCGCGCGGCGCGCCACCACCTTCCACGACCGCTTCATTGAGCGCACCCGACACCGCGCCCGCCTCCACCCGCACCGTCAATTCCAAATCAGCGTCCGCATACGGCGGGATCCCCTGCGTGAACGTGCAACTCACCGCTTCAAGCGAGCATTCCCCCCCGCCATAGAGACCAAACGCCCCCACCCCACTCGTAATCCCGATCGCCACGACCCCCGCCGGCAACCGATCCGACACCGTGATCGGCACCACCGACCCATCCGCTTCGCCATCACCCAGATTGCTCGCCGCGACCACGATCCTCGCCGTGCCCCCCGGCGGCAGATTCGTCGGCGCCACACTCGCCAACACGTGCCACCACGGCGACCCGCCTTCCGCGAACGCCGCCGACGCCGATACCCCAGCCACCGAGCACAAACCGACAACAACCGCGACCGCCGTGACGAGCTTCAACCGCATCGGCATCCTCATGACCTCGCCCCCCGCTCCACGCCGGCCTTCCTCGCTCTGGCCTTCTTCCGCCCCGCCCTGCTCCGCACGCATCTGCCCTCCCTCCTGGCAAAGCCCTTCCTGCACTTCACAGGCTTGGACTTGGGTTTCGTTTTGACTGCTTCCGGTGGCGTCGACACAACATTGCCCGTCCCGGAGAACGTCGCGCTCGCCGGCGCACCGAAGATCGCCGGCTGCAACGACGGCGCAGGCTTACACCCATCCCCACTCGAGCACGGCGGCGGCGGCACCGGCACACTCACACACGGCGCGGATTCGCGGCACACGTGCGCGTCATACACATCGAACGAGCTGTCGACGTCCTGCGGCACGAGTTTCGCCTGCGTCAGGAAGAAAACATCATCTCCCGTTTCGCTCGCGTCCAAGAACTCCGATTCTTCACTGGAGGTCCCCGCCGAGATCAACGACACACAGCCACCCTTGCCCGCGACATACGTCCGCGCCACCGTCGTGCACCCGCCCGGCCCGCCCACACCAGCAGGCTCGTACTCATACACATCCTCATTGCCGTTCGTCGCCTGCGGCACCACCGCATCCGCCGCATCGAAGAACATCCGCCCTTCATCAGACAAAACACGCGACTGATAGGAAATCGAGACTCCGATGATTTTCTTCGGTTCCGTCCACCCGGGGATGCTCGCAGCCAACCAGCGACCCTGCCACGCCCCGTAGCCATCCACGAGGATCTTGTTTTCCCCTTCCCCGGCGTCGTAGACCCCGTCTGGGCGCGCGCCGGTCGGGTTGCACGAAACGCAGCTCAACCCGCCGCTCGCCTCGTCATACAGGTAAACCTCCTCGTCCGCCACGCCGCTGACCGCGTCGCGATTGTCATAGCCCGTCAGGCTGCGATCCGACATGAACGCCAGATACCGCCCGTCCCGCGAAACCCTGGACGTCAGATCCCGATTTTCCAGAGAGGTCCAGTCGTTTTTGTCTTCCGCGGAGAGGACAGCGACGAGCCGCGGCGCGGACCACGACGACCCCGTCTCGGACTCCACATACAGGTTGTCCTGCCCCGCCTGCGCGCCTTCCGCAAGCTTCCCCTGCGCCACGAAATACACGATCGACCCATCTTCGCTCACGCCCACGACTTTACCCTGCACCGCAGCCTCTTCGCCCGCGTTCTGATCGACCGTCAAATCCGTCAGAGAACCCGTACCAGGTTCATACACATAAAGATCGCGATCGGCGGGAACCTGTTCGTAGTATTGCAGCGGTGGCTGTTGTGAATCGCGCGTCAGCGGCTCTTCATCGAGGAAGAACACCTTCGAGCCATCGGCGCTCGCGATATCGAATTCGGCCTTCTCCGCGGGTGGCGGCGCGACCCCCGGCGCCGGCGCATCCACCTCAACCGTCTGCCCGGTGACCGTATCACGCTCATAGAGAGGGACGTTGTTTTTCCCCTCCAGCTCAAAGACGACATGCGAGCCATCGCTCGAGAACGCATTCGTGTTATAAGAGCTATTCCCACCCCCAAACTCAGCGCCTTTGCTCGCTTCACCTTCCGGGAGCACGTTCACGAGCTGCAGCCGCCCCCCCGACCACTCATAAAGATTTGAGTCATTCGATCCCTGCCCGCCGGCTTTGACCGCGTTACTGGTCAGCGCAAAGGGGGACTGGAAGAGGATATGCGAGAAATCCGGGGTGACAGCCAGCACCAACGGATTTTCAGGGGACTTGGGTTCACCGAATTGGACTCCCGGCACCACATCGTTCGCGGTCACCAGCGGCAGATAGCTCCCAGTTCCGGTATCGCGGACATACGGCGTCTGTTCGGTCGCTTCGGGCGAGTACAGCGCATCCCCGAACGGTTCGGCGATCGCACGCGAAAGATCGGCTCGAGAAGAACGTGTATTCGCTCTGCGCAACTTCTTCGGAGGCCGGGTGCGGCGAGTTGATGCTCTTCCGAGGACCAGCCACCCGCGCCACGCCTGGAGAGCACCTGCACATTCCCGGCCGGCGCCGGGTTACCGGCCACGTTCGCGCCCACCGGCCCACTCGCCGTATACGTGATCGCCCCGCCTTCCGCAGCCGCCGCAACCAGACCGCCGGCACCCACGGGGTCGCCTTCCCCGATCTGAAAGACGTGCGCGCCGTCCTTGTCCGGCGGCGAGACCAGTTCCCACGCCCGGCCATCGGGCAGCACGAACGCGCCACCCGCCGTCTGCGTCGTGAACGTCTCGTCCGGCCCATACACCGTGCCGAGCAGATTGCTCGCCACGACCCGCACGTGATACGTCGTTTCCGCGAGCAGGCCCTCCGCCCGCGCGGACGCCGGCACGCTGCTCGTCTCCGACCCCAGATCCCCCGCCGGGACCGGCACACTCGAACCATAGGATTCGCTCGTCCCGTATTCGAAGCTGTACGTCGTATCCGCGCCCCCCGGGTTCACCTGCACGCTGAACAGCGCGCTCGTCGAGGAGACGTCCGTCACGCTCTCTTCCGAAAGCGCGACCGGCTCGGGCGTCACGAACGTATGATCCTGCCCCACGTTCGACCCGTTCGCGTTGGCGACCTTCAACCGGAAGTGATACTCGGTCAACGGTGTCCAGGCCTTTCAATTCCGCGCTGACCGCGACCGGGCCGCTGCCCGACCCCGGGCTCGCCGAGCACGGCTCGCTCTGACCATAGGCGGTGCTCGTCCCGTATTCGAATTCGCATGAGGTCACGGGCAGCCCATCCGGGTCGACCGTCCCGCTGACCGTCGCGGACGTTTCGGCCGGGTTCGACGCCGCGCCGGTGCTCGCGTCCGGGACGACGAACGCCGTGAACACGTCGATTTCCTGGCTCGCCGCGTTCGAGACGTACACCGCCCCCGTCTTGGAGTTCACCGCGATCCCGTCGCTCGCCTGCATCTCGCCCGACCCGAACCGCTCGATCAGCGGACCCGACGGCGTGTACGCCGCGACACTCGATTCGTGATCGACATACACATCGCCGCTGGACTCATCGACCGCGAGACCCGTCGTTTCTTCATCATCCACCCGTTCGGCAAGCGCTTCACCGGTCTTCGAAAACTCGATCGGAAACGTGAACTTCTGGACATATTGGGGCTTCGACCCGATATACATGTTGTCTTCAGGATCGAGCGCGAGACCGACCAGCCCAAAAGTATTCGAGTCGAGACTCTTCCTCGGGCGGGAAGCTCGGCTTGAAAGTCGACACGTATTCGTTGACCGGCGCGGCATCGTTGAACTGCTCGATCACATCGCCATCCCCCTGTGCAACCCAGAGCCCGCCATCGAGATCGACCGCGACATCGTCAACCACAGAGGACTGGTCAGCCGGGACGGGGGGAATCACCTGCCCGAGGTACACGCCGCTCGCGCTGAACTTCTCGACCACTGCATAGTCTGCATGGCCGCCGCCATTCACAACGTACACGTCGCCTTTGGAGGGATCGAGCGGATTCGTCGAGTTGTCGATCGCGATCGTACCTTCTTCGGGCCGTGTTTTCACTGAACTTCGAGGGGAAACGAGAAGCCGTTGAACTGCCCGACATACGCGCCCGCTTCGCTGAAGATCTCCACGCGCCCGTTTTCCCGGTCGATCACATACACATCCCCGGTTTCTTCGTTGACCGCCAGCTGCCCCGGCCGCATCAGCTGCCCATCGCCCGAGCCTCCACCCCCGAACGAGAAGCCGAATGCATGCTCCCGCTGCGCCAGCGCCGGCGCGCTGCACCACACCAGGGCGCCCGCCGCCGCGCACAACCACACCAACGCCAACGAGACCGACCGGCGAGCAATCATCAGACCATCTCCTCCTGTAGGAAACCGACACCACGCCAGCCCGACCCCGGGCAGCACAAAGCCGCCGCGGGCACACGGCCCACGGCGGCGGACGAACACAACGCTGAAAACGCGCCCCGGAGGCGCAGGAGGCCATGCCGCGCAAGGTGCGCGGCGGGATGCGATCGATGAAGGAGCCCGGGGCCTAGTGCCCTAGACGAAGAGAGAGAGAGAGAGAGAGAGATGCGACAGCGCCAAGCTGGCGCATCTAGCATCGCCCTCCACGGGGGGTGCAATGACCCCTGACACGTTCATCCCTCTCAAACTCACGCGAAAACCAACTCCCTCATCGAAACGACCCGGTCCCTCTCCCTGGCAACAACCCTGCCAGTTACTCCCTCCAAAGGCCGGCCACAGAGCGGCCAGACCCAAACCGACTCCTATGTTTGACTGGAACAGAGGAACCGCGCTCGCCGACCTATTGACCGGCGGCACGACCCTCCAGACCCACCCCGTTCCCTGAAGTCAGGACCCAAGGCACGTATGACTATAGACACCTACCGCCAACGTGTCAAGTCCCCAATCGCCTGCGGGTCGCCGCTGGCCCCCACGCCAGGGCCATACACACAGGGAAGCCCGGAGATGGTGCTTTAGACTGGCTGCGAGACCAGGCATTACAATCGGACCCATGACGACCAAGGAGCGCCTGCACAAGCTCGTCGACGAGCTCAGCGAGGCAGAGGCCGACGAGACGCTGCGGTTCGCCGCTGCGCGGCACCAGGGCGCCAACATCGACGAGTGGGGCGACCTGGATGCGTTCGGGAATGCGCTGATGGTCGATGCGCTCCGCCGACTCGACGAGGAGGAAAGGGAGGCCATCGGGGAGACGATCGCCGAGGCGTGGCAGCGCGAGCGCTCACGATGAGGCGTGGCGAGGTCTGGTGGAGCGAGCATCCCGAGGCCGGTCGCCGGCCCGTGCTCGTGCTGACTCGCGACGAGGCGATCGACCGACTGAGCCAGGTTCTGATCGTGCCGATGACTCGCAACGTGCGGGATATCCCCACGCATGTCCACCTTGACGAAAGCGACGGCATGCCTTGGCCTTGCGCGCTGACGCTCGATACGACCGGCCCGCTCGCCCGAGGGCTCTTCATCGAGCGGATCACGAGGCTCGGCCCCGAGCGGATGCATGAAGTCTGTCGCGCGCTCGCGAGCGCGACGGGCTGCTGAGGCCTCAAAGATCGCGCAGTCCGCGCAGCACCGCGTGGATCACGGTCGCCGTGGGGAGCGGTCTCCTGCGTGCGGGCCTGCGTGTCCTTGAGCGTCGTCTCCCCCGATGCCCGCGCTCGTCCCCGCCGCCGACGATTGCCACGTAGCGGGCGCCGAGGCGCTCGGCGTGGCCGAGCTGGTTCTTCAGCGAGCGGCCGGCCAGCTCCATCTGCGCGGCGAGGCCCGCGCCGCGGGCTTCGTGCAGGACTTTGAAGGCGGTTCTTGCGGTCGTGCATGCAGCCCCGACCCCGGCGAGCGTGGCTGCGAGTGGTTGGGCTTGCGATGCGAGCCCCTCCCCCTGCCCCCCCCTGTGGGGGGCCTTCTCCCCCCCGTCCTCAAACGCGATGTAGAGATCGATCGCCGGTGACACGTCCGCCGGCGCGTTGCTCGCCAGCATCGCCCGCTCGACCCCCATCGCCCAGCCCATGCCCGGGGTTGGGGGGCCGCCCAGCTCTGCCACCAGGCCGTCGTAGCGGCCTCCTCCACCCACTCCGCTCTGCGCGCCGAGCGCGTCCGATGTCAACTCGAACACCGTGCGGGTGTAGTAGTCCAGGCCGCGCACCAGCGTCGGGTCGATCTCGTAGGCGATGCCCGCCTCGTCGAGGAGGGCTCTCACCTCGGCGAAGTGGGCCGCGTCCTCGGCGTTGAGGTGGTCGAGCAGGCGGGGTGCCGTTGCCATCGTTGCGCGGGTGCCGGGATGGTCGGAGTCGAACGCGCGCAGGGGGTTGAGGTCGATCCGCTCGCGTACCTCGGGGGCCAGTGCTGTCGGCGTGCTTGCGCAGGTGGGCCTGCAGCTGCTCGCGGTAGCTGCTCGCGGGCCTCGGGGCCGCCGAGGCTCGAGAGGCGCAGGCGCACCTCCTTCACACCGATCTCGTCCAGCAGCGTGCTCAGCAGCACGATCGACTCGGCATCCACGGCCGGCTCGTCAGAGCCGAGCGCCTCCGCGCCGACCTGCCAGAACTGGCGCTGGCGGCCCGCCTGGGCGCGCTCGTAGCGGTAGAAGCTCGACAGGTACCACAGCTTCACCGGCTGGCGCAGCTTGTGCATGCCGTGCTCCACGTACGCGCGGCAGACAGGGGCGGTGCCCTCGGGTCGCAGCGTCAGCGAGCGGTTCGAGCCGTCGGTGAAGGTGTACATCTCCTTCTGCACGATGTCCGTCGAGGCGCCCACGCCGCGCGCGAACAGCTCGGTCGCCTCGAACGTCGGCGTCTCGATCCTGGCGTACCCCGCCCCCTCCAGCAGCCCGCGCGCGCGGGCCTCGATGCGGGCGCGGGCGCTCGCCTGCTCGCCCAGCACGTCGTGGGTGCCGCGGGGGGCCTTCAGCTTCGGGGCGCTCACCGGCGGGACGGTTCGCCTGCTGCTGCCGGCGCCTGCGTGGCGAGCCGGATCGGCTGGCCCCCGCCCGCGGCGTTCGCGTTCGCGGTCGCGGTGCGGAGCTCTGCGAGGAAGGGGTTCGTCTGCAGCTCGCGGCCCAGCGTCGTGACGCCCATGTGGCCCGGATAGACGACGGACTCAGACGGGAAGCGCTCGATCAGCGTTCCGATCGACTGCTCCAGCGTGCTCCAGTCGCCACCGGGCAGATCGACGCGCCCGACCGAGCCCTGGAAGAGCACGTCGCCGGAGAGCAGTGCCGGGGCCTGCTCCGGCTCCCCCCCGTCGGCCGCGCCGCTTGGGGTCAGCGCGTACGTCACGTGCCCGGGGCTGTGGCCAGGGGTGAAGATCACCTCGATCTCGAAGCCCCCCAGCTGCAGGTGCTCGCCCCCCGCGACCGTGTGCTCCGGCTCCCAGCTCTCGAACGGGCCGAAGCCGGGCGGCGTCCACGCCACGATGTTGCTCAGCAGCGGGCGCTCGATCTCCGGGCAGTGCACCGGGGCTCCGGTCGCGCGCGCGATGGGGGCCACCGCCCCAATGTGGTCGAAGTGGCAGTGGGTGAGGAGGATCGCCTCGATCTCCACACCCAGCGCCTGGGCGGCCGCGAGCAGCCGCTCGGGCTCGTCGCCCGGGTCGATCATCACCGCGCGGCCGCTTGCGCGGTCGGGCGTGGCGATGTATGCGTTCTCCTGCACCGGCCCCACGGTGAACATCCTCACATCAGGGGCATTGCTCACTGCGCGTCCGCCTTCGCCTTTGCCTCCGCCTTCGCCCTGGCCTTCGCGTTTGCTTTCTGACGCTGGCGGCGTTTGTACATCCACGCATCGGTGTAGTAGCTGATCGGGATGTAGAAGAGGAGCACGATCGGGAACAGCGCGATCGCCTCGCTGGAGTTTTTCAGGAAGACGATGCCGATCAGCAGCATCAGGATCGCGGCCAGCATCGCGCGGACGATCGCGCCCCTCCACGTCGGCGGGCGGTCGAGCCTGTTCAGCTTCTCCTCGCGGGTCTTCGCCTTCTCCCGGGCGGCCGTCCCGTTGCGCTCCGCGGCCGTCGGGGGGCGACCGGTGCGCCCGCGCGACTCCACCATGCCCGCCGCATTCCCCCGATGCTTGGTCTTGCGCTTGGTCGGTGCCATCCCGCTACAAGCCTAGTGCCTTCTCGATCACATGGCGCGCGGGATTGAAGCCCGGCATCGGCACGTCCGCCGGGAAGCCCTCCAGCGCCGCCGCGGGCGCGAGGCCGACGAGCTCGGCGCACGCCACCACGGCGTGCGCTTCCACCGCCTCCACCACCGCGCGCAGCGGCACCTCGGTGGGACGCTCGATGTTGAACGACACCTGCGGGGTGGGTGGGTCCCCATCCAGCGCCACCCCGATCGCGCGCACGCCCGGCAGGCCCTCCGCGCCGCCCTCGCGGATCAGAGCCGCGATCCGGTGCGCGTCCTGCACGGTGGCGGGGGGCATCAGCTCAAGGTTGAAGGCAACCAGCGGCGGGCGCGCCCCGACCAGCGTGGCGCCCGCGGTCGGGTGCGGGGCGGCGGGGCCGAAGTCGGGGGTCAGCTCTCCGCTGCGCATCCGCTCCGCCAGGGCCTTGATGCCGCCTCTGCGCAGCTCCGCGCGGGTGCGTTCGCCGCCGAGCTCACCGTACAGGAACACCGGCACGCCGAGAGCTCCGATCTCCTCAGCTGCCACCAGCGCCTCTGCGCACGTTGCCCCCCGCAGCTCGGGGCTCAGGTAGACGACCGGCACCACATCCACCGCGCCCACGTGCGGGTGCTCGCCACGCCCGTCGCCGATGTCCACGCGCCTCACCGCTTCCGCTGTTCCTGCCGCCAGCGCCACCGCCAGCGAGCCAGGGCTGCCCGCGAGCGTGATCACCGCGCGGTGGTGGTCGATGTCGCTGTGCACGTCCAGCAGCCGTGTTGTGCCGCCGGCGGTGAAGGCCGCGACAATTGCCTCCACGTTCGCAGGGACACGACCCTCGGAGACGTTGGGGACTGCCATCAGGGGGAGAGTGCTCACAGCCGCGCCAGCACCAGCCCCGTGGCCAACAGCACCATCGCCAGCGCGCAGGCGCTCAGCGCGCCCTCGGCCGGGGCCGCGAGGCGGGCCGCGTCGAGCGCCACCACCGTGCCATCCGTGAGGCGCTGCTCGCCCTCCACCGAGACGGTGCGCCGGCGCAGCTCGCGCACGGGGGTGCTGAGACGCCGCTGGGCGATCGTCATCATGAAGCAGCCCACGGCGGCGAGCACCGCCGCGACGCGCAGTTCCAGCGCGTTGACCCAGTAGCCGGTCAGCGCCGGGAGGGCGCCCCACGAGGCCGCCAGCCAGAAGGCGGTGTGGAAGCGGCCGCCCCACCACTCGAGGTTGTAGGCGAGCACGATGAACGCCCCCGCGCACACGAACGGGATCAACGTCAACGAGATCGTCACCGCCCCCACCACCCCGATCGCCACCGCCCCCGCGAGCGAGCTCGCCGCCATCGCCACGAGCGTGCGCCTGGAGAGGTGGGTGCCGAGCGGCCGGCCGTTGAGCTCGTCGAGCACGTGCGCGCACACACCCACGCCGAGCAGGAAGGCAGCCAGGGTCGCGAGCAGCCGCCCGCCGTACAGGTGCGGAGCGACCGCCGCACCGATCGCGACATTGGCGAGGTTCCACGCCGTATAGGGCGGGTGCAGCACCGTCACCAGGTCGCGCCAGCCGCCCGGGCGCAGGGCGTAGAAGGCGGGGCGGTCCAGCGGCTTGGGGACCGATCCCCGAGTGGCCGCCGTCTCAGTCGGCATCGCTCACCACCTCAGCGGCCATCACCGGGTCCGTCTCCGGTGGGCCGGCCTTTGCGCGCGCCGCGCCCCTCGTGCCCCACATCACCACGCCCCCGCCGAGGCTCATGCGCCTGGCCTGCACCCCCTCGATCCCCGCCTCGCGCCACAGTTGCATCACACGCTCCAGCGGGAAGCGCTCGTAGAAGTCGGGGATGCTGTGCGCAAGGAAGCTCCCGGTCGCAAACCACTCGCGCGAGAAGAGGCTCCCGAGCACGGGCAGCCCCACGTGTGTGTACAGCGACCAGGCCCCCCGCCACAGTGGGTTGGGCGGCACCGCGAACTCGAGCATCGCGATCCGGCCCCCCGGGCGCACCACGCGTGCCAGCTCCGCAAGCGTGGCGGCAGGGTCCTCCACGTAGCGCAGCAGGTAGGTGAACGTGAGGTGGTCGAACTCCGCGTCGGTGAACGGCAGCCGCTCGGCCTCGCCCTCAATCAGCGACACGCGCGCGGCGAGCGTCAGGTCGCGCGCCAGGCGCGCCCGTGCGCCGGCCAGCATCCCCGGGCTCTGGTCGAGCCCGACGACGGTGCAGCCGTAACGACGCACCAGCTCCTGCGCCACCATCCCAGTGCCGGTCGCCACGTCGAGCACGCGCTCGCTCGGCGCCGCGTCGATCGCCGCCACCATCGCCCGCCGCCAGCGCGGGTCCTGGCCGAAGCTCAGGAGCGTCGCGACGCGGTCGTAGTTGCGCCCCAGCGGCGCGAACAGCTCGCGCGCGTGGGGTTTGCGGCCCAGCTCCCGCTGCGCGGCCCACCCGCTCATGGCGCCACGGGCTCCCATCGCACTCCACAGTCTCGCGCATCCGGACGCGCGGGGCGATACGGCCGGCGCTGCCCGTGCCGCGCGTGAGTCCGACGCCGTGCCGTCGTACGCGCGCAGGCGCGACAAAGACGGCGACGCCGCGCCGGGCTGCTCTCTATTCGATCGTCACGGTGAACGGCGCCGTGGCCGTCTGGTGCACCTTCTTCGTGGAGTCGGTGACCGTCACCATGATCGGGAACGTGGTGCCGGGCGCATATTTCTTGAGGCCCACTTTCCCCGTCAGCAGCCCCGAGGTGCTCAGGTGGAGGCCAACGGGGAGGGTATGTGCCGTCACCACTTTCCATTTCAGGGGAGCCACTCCGCCGACCGCTTCGAGCTGCCTGCTGTAGAGCACGCCGGCCGTGACCTTGGGCAGCGAGCTGGTCGTGATGTGGAGTCCCACGACCGTCAGCGTGAACTGCTGGGTGCTCGTGCCGAGGGCGTTGGTGGCGGTGAGCGTGATCTGGAAGGTGCCCGTCTGCGTCGGGGTGCCGGAGAGCACGCCACCCGAGAGGCTGACGCCAGCCGGCAGCGTGCCCCATTTGGTGATCGTGGGCGTCGGGGTGCCGGTCGCGGCCACCGTGAACGTGTTGAAAGCGTCGTCGGTGAAGGTCGCTTCGTCGGCCGAGGCGATCGCCGGCGGGGCATCCACCGTGAGCGTGAAGCTCTGCGTGACGAAGCCCACACCGTTGCTGGCCTTGAAGGCGAATTTGAATACGCCTTCCTGCGTCGGCGTGCCGGAGAGCGTGTCGGTGCCTTCGTCGAACCTCACGCCATGCGGCAGCGTGCCTTCCACTTCGACGGTCGGCGTCGGATCGCCTTCGGTGCTCACCGGGAAGCTGCCTTCGTGACCCTCGGTGAACGTGGTGCTGCTGCCCGAGGTGATCGTCGGCGCTTCGAGGACGCTCTCGCTGGTCGTCCCCGAGGATTCGTCGTAGTTGGCGTCGCCGCAGTAGGTGGCGGTGATTTCGTCGCCGCCCGACGGAGACTCGTGCGTCGTGGCGCACGTCGCCGTGTCGGGCGAGTCCTCGTTCAGCGGCCGGTTGGCGCACCCGAAGATCGGCCCATGGCTGTCCGCGAAAGTGACGGTGCCAGTCGGGGTGCCCGTGCCGGGAGCAACGGGAGCGACCGTGGCGGTGTAGGTGACCGGCGCGCCCACCAGGCCGACGCCTTCGTCGGAGGAGCTCAGCGAGGTGCTCGTCGCGACCCCCGGCGTGGTGGCCGAGGTGAGCTGCATCGTGAGGATGTTGCGGTACAGCGCCGGGTCTTTCGCGCCAATCGTGTACCGCTCCGCGGGGTTGGTGCCGAATTCTTTGCCGGCCTTTTCGACCGGTTTCGGGAGCCGGTAGCCGGAGAACACCATCGTCAGAGACCCGTCGGGGTTCTGCACCACCGCGGGACCGTACGCGCGACCCGAGTAGTAGGCGCTGATCCCGAGCCGTTCGTCGTGTCCTTCCGCCAGCGCTTTGTCCTGGGCAGCTGAGGCCGCGAACTTGTATTCGGTGCTCAACACGACCTCCGGCACCGACCATTCCTTGCCGTTGGTCGATTCGGTGTAGAAGATCTGGTTGAACGCGTCGCTGTCGCCGTCGGTCGCCCACGACCCCGACAGGAACATGCCGTAGCTGCCGTCGGGGTTGGTGATGATCGTGCCGCGCGAGCCGACGAAGCGCAGCTGAGTCGTGTCGAGTTCACCGGGCGCGAGGTTCGTGGGTTCGGTGTTGGACGGGCTTGTGGTCTGGAGGGGGTTCGAGATGTCGTTGTAGGAACCCGAGTCGTTGCCCGTGCCCGACGTCGAGCCGCTGATTGGCCCGAGGTCGGTGAAGTTGACCCCGTTTTCGGTGTAGGCCGCGCGCAGGACGGTGTAGTCCTCGTTGTTGGCGAACAGCTTCTCGGGCCCCTTGCCGGTGCTCTTGCCCTCCCCGATCTTTTCCAGAGCCGAGACGGGAGCCGCAGCGGCGTTCGGCCCGCCGATCCAGAAGCCTTCTTCGACTTCTCCGGTGCCGCCGCTGCAGCCGGTGAGGTTCTCGCTGCCCGTCGGCACGCCCGTCTGGTTGGCCGAGGCGACACCGGTGCAGGTCACCTGCTGAATCCCTTCTTTGGTGGTGCCGAGGTAGATCTTGAACGTGCCGTTGCTCGGCAGCGGCTCGCTCGGATGCACCGAGGGGGTGTAGGTGATCGTCGACTTCGGCAGTTTGATCGTTTTCTTTTCGAATTTGCTGCCTTCGACGAAGCCGTCGGTCGTGCCGACGACGAAGTACGCCAGCAGCTTCTCGGTGTAGAGCACAACCGTCGATCCGGCGGGAGCGCCCGGATAGCTCGGCAGCGTGCCGACGATGCCGTCGGGAGCCTTCAGTCCGGTCGTCACGGCCGCGTGGGGCGGCAGGATCGGGTCGGCGGTGATCGCGTCGCCCTGATTGACGGTCAGCGGGGAGCCGCTGTCGGTGGTGCAGTTCTCGATCTTGGTGGTCGGGTTGGCGTTGGACTGCACGCAGTAGACGGTCGCGCCGTCGATGTAGAGGCGGTCGGGCGCGTTTTCGTTGAAGATGAAGGTCGTCAGCGGGGAGACGGTGGAGTTGCCGTTCACGAACTTGATTTCCTTCAAGCCGCCTTCTCCGCTGGCCAGGTTCGGGCCCGCCGGAACGGTGTAGGTTTTGCCTTCACCGGGGTTCGCCGTGGCGATCACCTGGACGATGTCGTCTTTGGCTTTGACGGTCAGCGGGCCTGATCCGGCGACGGTGCATTCCGTGAGTTCGGCCGGCGCCGGCGCCGCGGTCGTCCCTTTGCACGTGATGATCGATTTCGACGGCGAGGAGGCGTTGTAGTCCTCGTAGGGTCCGGCGACGATGTGCTCGGGCGAGCTCGCTTCGCCCAGCGTGGAGACGGGAATGCTCACGCCGCCGCCGCTGGTCGGGACTTCGACTTCCGCTTCGGCGTACGCGTTGGGGTCGATACCGACCGATTCGCTCCCCGGCAGCGCGGCGAGCGGGTTGGCCGCCGAGGGTTCGACGTTGTGCACGAGCAGGCCCACGCCTTCGTAGTCGCCCGCGGAGCGCTGCAGCGTGTAGAGCTTCGTGCTGCCGCCGATCGGGGCGACGTAGGGGTGGCCCTGACCGTCGTCGTTGGTGTCGGCCGTCGGGCAGTAGCCCGGGTTCTGTTCGAGCGCCTCGCCCTCGCTCGTCCAGCTCTTGCCGCCGTCGGTCGAGCGCGCAACGGTGATCGCCTCGTCGGCATCCTTCGGCCGGTAGTCGAAATAGCCCGTGAGCGAGCCGTCGGGGTTGCGCACCACGTCGGGGAAGTAGTAGGGCGAGAACGGCAGCGTGCTGCCCGCCGGCTGCGAGACGGGCGAGCCGGTCTCGGGGTTGGCGCCGAGGCCCGAGCAGTAGCCATCGAGCGGCCCCGGCGTACCCGCGACGCCGCTCGGGTAGGGGATCAGCTTCGTCACTTCTTTGCCGTTTTCGATCACTTTCTGTTCGCCCGGGTACACAGCGAGGTTCGGCTCGCTGACGCCGCCAAGCGTCGTTTCGGGGCCGCCGAAGGAGAAGGTGGGCAGCAGATCGGAGCTCGGGTATTCGGCCCCCTGCGAGGGATCGCCCTGAGAGATGTTCCACGGCCCGCCGGAGATCGTGTCCACGATCGGGGTTTCAGCCGTATAGGCAGTGCCGCCGGCGGAGGCCAGCGGGGCGGCCGCGAGCATCAGCGCGAGGGCGCCGCCCCCGCAGAGCATGAACAGGGCACGTCGAAGAGCGTTGAAGCGGCGCACAGGATCCTCCATCGGGAAGTTGACGCCGGGGCTTCTACCACAGGGGATCCGGCCATCCCGTGACAAATCACGGGATGTTCACGAGATTGGGCCAGAGGTCACGAGATCTTCACGAGATCAGCCTTGCGTCGGCATCGCGGTACGGGTGGCTGCCGGTGGCTGCCCCAAGGGCTGCGTCTCCCTTGCCCGCGCGCGCGGCGGCCCACCGCCGATCGCCCCGCCGCCGGGATCACGCAAACGTTGGGCCCAGGCCTACCCGCAAGTATGTTCCGTCTATATCCGTTGATTGGGACTTTCTGACATCTGATACTTTCCCGGGCTCACTATCGGCGACTGAAGGGGTGGCGATGAGGTTGACTGGACAGCACGATGTGCCGCGGTGCGCAGGATGAGAGCCTCCGCACGCGCGACAGCAGGACTGTGTGCCCTCACCATCGCCGCCAGCTTGGCGCTCGTGTCCGCGGCAAGCGGGGCCGCTTCGCCGTTTGTGTGGACGGGGAACGCTTCGGGCCCCGATTGGTCGTCCGGCATCAACTGGGAGGAAGGATCGGCGCCATCCGGCTCCGATCCGATCGCCCTGGAATTCCCACAGATCCCAGACTGCTCCGGCACCTGCTACAAGAGCGAAAACAACGTGAGCGGGCTGACAGCCGAATCGATCAAGATCGACGACGGCAACGACTACGTTCTGCGCGGTGATGAAATCACTCTCGACGGCGGTGGGCTTGCGGCCTCGCCGGCCAGCGGATCGAGCGGGTCCGCGGGGGATGTTCTGGACATGCCGATCAAACTGGGTGCGTCGCAAACGTGGAGCATCGCCGGTCGCAATGGCGGCGTGGGCGAAAACGGCACTGCTGTGTTGGGGAAGCTGACCGGATCGAACAGCAGCGAACTCACGCTCGAAATCAGCGACGAAGCCGCGCTCTTCCTCGAAAACGAAACAGAGGTGGGCTCTACGGCGATCAGCGGCGCCGACACGAACGAGGCCGGCATTTTCAATGGCTTCGTCGGCTATTTTGGCGACCTGAACTTCTTGAACGGGAACCCGGTGAGCTTGAACCACGTCTTCTTCATCGGCAGCGGAGCGTTCGGCGCACTGAGCACCTACCACGCTGAGCTCGACATCGGGAGTGCGACCGAAGAAGCGGAAGGCATCATCGCGGACAGCGCCAAATTCGACAGCGGCAGCGAAGTGGGGTTCCAGATCACCGGGGCAGGCGATACCGCCGGTGAAGACTACTCGCTGCTGGAATCCACCGGCCCGGTCGAACTGGGCGGCTCCACGCTGTTCGTGGAAGTCCTAACGTCCGGAGGCAGCTCTTGCCCGTCGCTGCATCGCGGACAGACATACACATTCGTCTCCACCACCGGCAAGCTGTCGGGCTCGTTCGCCAACGCACCCGAAGGCGGCCCGGAAATAGAGGTCGGCTTCGCAAAGGAATGCCATGAATCGCCGCGGCCGATGCGAATCGAATACCACACGAGCGGCGCAACGGAGACCGTCACCGGAACCGTAGAAGCGGCAGCCAAGGAAAAAGAACTTCAGGAAGAACACGAACGCCAGGTGGCGCAAGAAGCGAAAGAGAACAAAGAAGCACAGGAACGCCAGGAAACGACCGAACGTCAGGAAGCGCAAGAACGGGAAGCAACCAAACAGCGCGAAGCAACGACAGCCGCGCTGAAACATGCGACAGAAGCGCTCGCCACAGCCACCAAACAACGCCAGGAAGAAGCGGCGTCGGCAGCCAAAAAACGCCAGGAAGAAGAAGCAGCGGCCACCCGCAAGCACGAAGAAGAACTCGCGAAAATCGGCGTACTGGCGGCCAAAGAAGAATCCAAGCCGAAGCCGCTGACGCGTGCCCAACGGCTGGCGAAAGCGCTGAAGTCGTGCAGGAAGGAGACCCGGAAGAAGCGTCCGCAGTGCGAAGCGCTCGCCCGGAAGAAGTACGGGAGCAAGGCCAAGAGCAGGAAGGGCTCGAGGAGGTAGCGTCGGTCGCGATCACGGCCGCGCCCGCAAAATGTCGATTCCGGGCGCGCCTGTTCGACGTATGGTCAGAGCCGGGTAGAACCTCCGTGACAAGCACGTGGGGGCCGGCGGCCAACCACGACCACAAGGAGCAGCGCGATGCGATTCATGATGATCATGATCCCGAGCCCGCGGGACGAGGAGAACTGGGGCCCCAAGCCCGAGGACGTCGCGGCGATGGGCAAGTACAACAAGCAGCTCGAAGAGGCCGGCGTGCTGCTGACGCTCGACGGGCTGCACGAGACCGGCAAGGGCGCGCGCGTCGGCTTCGCCGGCGGCGAGCCACGGGTCACCGACGGTCCGTTCCCGGAGGCCAAGGAGGTGATCGGCGGCTACTGGATGATCGACGTGCCCTCCAAGGAGGAGGCGGTGGCATGGGCCACGCGCTGCCCGGCGGCCGACGGCGACATCATCGAGATCCGCCAGGTGTACGAGATGACGGAATACTCGCCGGAGGTGCAGGCGGCCGCGGCGGGGTAGAACATCTTCGGCTGGCCGGTCCCATACTGGCCGGCCAGCCAGTATGATTTGCGAACCCCCTCGGCGAAAAACGGAGGTTCTCATGGCAACCGCAGAGAGCAGCGTGCAGAGCATCGACGTGGACAGTCTCGACCTGGACGAGGTGCTGGTGACCGAGAGCCCGCTGTGGGACGACGGCCCGCCACACGAGCTGTTCGCGCGGCTGCGTGGCGAGTGCCCGGTGCACTGGACCAAGCGGATCACCGAATTCCCCGAGGAGGCCGGGTTCTGGTCGATCACCACCGCCGACGACGTGCTCGCGGTGAGCCGCGACTGGAAGACGTTCTCCTCCGAAAAGGGCGGCGTCACCGGCGTCTCGGCGGTGTTCCCGCTGGAGCTGGTGCGAGCGATGTTCATCGGCATGGACCCCCCCAAGCACGACCGCATCAAGGCACTCTTCCAGGCCGGCTTCACGCCCAAGCGGATCGCCGCGCACGAGCCCACGATCCGGGCGATCGTAACGCGCGTGCTCGACGGTTTGGAGGGCCGGGAGACGTGCGATCTCGTCAACGACGTCGCCCAGCCGGTTGTCGCCCGTGTGATCGGCAGCTTCATGGGTATCTCCGAGGAGGACGACGTCGCCTGGGCGCGGCTGATGAATGCCACACTCGGCGCCAACGACCCCGACCTCAACCCCGACGGCATCGAGGGCGCGATCGCCAAAGAGGTGCCGGAGATCTTCGCCCGCTGCGGCAAGATGATCGCCGAGCGGCGGGAGCACCCGACCGAGGATCTGACGAGCGTCTTGGTGCACGCCGAGATCGACGGCGAGCGCCTGGAGGAACACGAGATCGTGATGGGCTTCTTCCTGCTCGTCGCCGCCGGCAACGACTCCACGAAGGCGACCTACTGCAGCGGCATGCGCGCGTTGATGGAAGACCCCTCCCAGCGCCGGCAGCTGATCGACGACCCGTCGCTGATCCCGAGCGCCGTCGAGGAGTCGCTGCGTATGTTCCCCGCGTTCGCCCACTTCCGCCGCACCGCCACCTGCGACACCGAGGTCGGCGGACAGCCGATCAAGGAGGGCGACAAGGTGATGATGTGGTACACGTCCTCCAACCGCGACGAGACTCGCTACGAGAACCCCAACTTCTTCGACGTCACTCGCAACCCCGAGCACCAGGCGTTCGGCGCCGGCGGCCGGCACTTCTGCCTCGGCACGGCGCTCGCGCGGATGGAGCTGCAGATCCTGCTTGAGGAGACGCTGAAGCGCTTCCCCGCGATGGAGATGGTCGGGCAGCCCGCGTTCGTGCAGTCGCCGTTCCTCAACCAGCTCAAGACGCTGCCGGTACGGTTGCGGGCAGCGTAGACCTCCCCAGGCTAGCGGGGCGGCGCAGACCCAAGCCTCGGCGGGCCCCACACAAGCTCGGCGGGGCGGCGCAAGCCCCCAGGCCCGATGGGTGGCCGAGAGAGACCCTCGGTCTTAGGGCCTATCCCGGAAGGGTTATGTGGCCTAGCGTTGAACTTCGATCTGACGGCTGTCATACCGTTCGATCAGGAGGTCTGTGGTGGGCTACATGGTCAGTAAGGATGATGGTTGGCGGATGCCGGACTGGTTGTGGGAGCGGATCGAGCCGCTGCTTCCAGCGCCGCCGTTTCACCCGTTGGGCTGTCACGCGCCGCGGGTACCCGACCGTGACGCGATGGACGCGATCATGCTGGTGCTCAGGACCGGGATGCAGTGGAACGCGCTGAACGCGACCGGGGTGTGCTCCTCATCCTCGGCGCACCGGCGTTTTCAGGAGTGGGAGCAGGCCGGTGTGTTCCACGAAATCTGGCGTCAAGGATTGCTGGAGTACGACGAGGTCGTGGGTATCGACTGGTCGTTCCTCTCAGGCGACGGGGCGATGACCAAAGCCCCGCTGGGAGGAGCCAAGACCGGCCCAAACCCTACTGACCGTGCCAAGGGGGGGCGAAGCGTTCGGTCCTCACGGAGGGTGCGGGCGTCCCCGTCGGGCTCGATCACGACGGCGCGAACCGTAACGACCACAAGCTGCTGAAGGGGACGCTGGACTCGATCCCGATCGAGCGGCCCGAGCCGACCCCAGAGCACCCGCAGGGCATCTGCCTGGACAAGGCGTATGACAACGCCGAAGTCCGCAAACTGATCGGCGACTACACGCTCACGCCGCACATCCGCGCACGCGGCGAGGAGATCGAGGAGAAGGCCCAGAACCCCGCGTGGAAAGCACGCCGCTGGGTCGTCGAGGCCTGCCACTCCTGGCTGAACCGCAACCGCGGGATACTCATCCGCTGGTCAAAGAAGGACGAGAACCACCTCGCCCTCCTACAACTCTCCAGCGGCCTCATCGCATTCAAGAAAGCGCAGCTCGCCACCCTCCAACCGGGATAGGCCCTTAGTACGGGCAGCCCAGAGTCCAGTGCTTCAGGCTCCCGGCCGACGATGGGGCGTGGCGGGTGAAGCGCAGCGTGACTTTGTCGTACACGCGCAGGCTGGCCTTGCAGGTGCGCGTGCCGTTGGCCCTCACCGCGACCGGATAGCGGACGACTTTGCCGCCGGCGCAGTTGGGAGTGCAGGTGTTGGTCTCGAGCGTGCCGGTGGCCAGGGCGCTCGCGCCGCCGAAGCTCGACCAGCGCAGCCCACTGAGGACGGTGTTGCCGTCGCCGCAGGTGAGGGTCAGCGTCTTGGGACGGCTGCTGGCGTTGGTGCAGTTGGTGATCTTGATGGTGGAGGACGCGGACGCGCTGGCGCCGATCGCTGCGATCAGAGCTCCAACCACAATTCCACCGACAAGAACATGGCTATTAAGGTGTCTCATCTGGCAATGATTGCACAGATGCGCAATGCCACCTGCCAGCCATCGGGCACCAGCGCGTGGCCGCCCTCAATCACACAGCGATTCCGCCGCCCGCGACCGGCTCCGTAGGAGCGTGAGTCGCCGCGACGTGCTCAAGACGGCCGAGGACGTCAGTCGTGGGGGCGACCTTCGCGTTCTCGTAGTCCGACAGCCGTGAGGCCGAGGTGCCGGCCTCACGAGCGAACCGGCGCAGCGACATTCCGGTCTGAGCGCGCCAGGAGCGGATGCGCGCCGCATAGTCGGCCCGACCCCGCAGGGCGACATCCTCGCGAGCATCGCGGATCACGCTTGCCAGCAGCGCATCGACGCCGTAATGCTCGCCCCACGCGACCACGGTCTCGGTCGTGCGCGCCGCCGGACCCCAGGGATTGCGCTGGATCGCGTTGGCCAGGTGACGCCAATCGGACAGCGAGCCACGGTCGATCACCGTCTCGATCGCCTCGGCCGGCCACAGGTCCACCGGCGCACTTGGATCGAAGTCCAGGTTGCGGAATCGCACGGTCATCGCACCATCCTCTTCGCGAGGTCGGCTAGCACCGCCCGAACCGTGGACCACTCCTGCCAACGGAGCTCCAGAGCCTTGTAGCTGGCGAGCTGCGCGGTGACCTCGGCGTCTCGCGGCCGGGGGTCCGCCAGCTGCTTGACGAGCTGCGTAGCCACCGGCTCCGGCCGACGGTTGATGTCTGCATAGTATGCATCCATCCCCCGCAGCACCGCTGCCGCCTCGTCAAGGCCGATGCTCTCCGCGAGGGCGGCGATGTCGAGGTAGTCCCGGGTCTGGTTGCGGCTCAGGGCCAACCACGCCTTGATCCGCAGGATCTCAGCCGCGGTCGGTATGACCAGCTGCTTGCCCTGCACCTCGACTTCGGTGGTCTCCAGCGGCCGGTTGCGCAGCAGCTGCCGCACGCCGGTCTCGATCCCGCCGAGCTCGCCCAGGATGATCTTTCCGGGCTGCGCCTTTGCCGTCGACCAGTCCCCCACCGCTTCGAGGTTCTCCAGGATCGAATCGAACCGCGCCCCGAGGTCCGCGATGACATGGTCGTGATCGAGCGACTCCCGATGGTGCGCGTGGATCGCCGCCGCGGATCCTTCCACCAGAACGGCACCCGGAACCAGCGCCTGCAGCTGTGTGGCCTTTTCCAGAACTTCCCGCAAGGAGGGATTCACCAGCGAAATGTTATCGGATCAGAGAACTAACCCCGGCTATGATCGGCCAGCGGTTCATCGAGCACCTCGACATCGACCTCAAGCCAACCCGCAGCGCGTTACTCGCTGGCCCGGTGAGCGCCTCTAGTCGTTCCTTGGTTACTCGCCTGGCCCGGTGAGCGCCTCCAGTCGTTCCTTGGCGAGACGCGCGCAGGGTGCGCCTCCGCCTCCCTCGACTCAGCGCCAAGCCTCGATCCGGTTGTTGCCTGGATCGGTGACCCACAGTTCGCGTTTGGAGTTGACCGTCAACCCGCCCGGGTAGCTGAACTGGCCGGCCCCCGAGCCTTTCGCCCCGAACTGCAGCAGGTATTCGCCTCGGGAGTTGAGCTCCTGCACCCTCTCGTTGAGGGTATCTGCGACCCACACGTTGCCGTTGGCATCGACGGTGAGTCCGCCTGGTTTGTCGAATTGGCCGTTACCCGTCCCTTCGGAACCGAACTGGGCCACGTATTCACCCTGTTCGTTGAACTCCTCGACCCGGTTGTTGGTCCAGTCGGCGACCCAAACGTTGCCGTTCGGCCCCACCGCGATGCCCTCCGGCTCTTCGAGCTGCCCCGCGCCGGTGCCTTTCGAGCCGACCGTTTTCAGGTAGGTTCCTTTTGCGTTGAACTCCTCGAGGCAACCGCCATACGTATCGGAGACCCAGAGATTGCCATGCTCGTCAATCGCGATGCCTTCGGGGAAGTCAAATTGACTACCTGAGCCAAATTTTTTCACATATTCCCCTTTTTCGTTGAACTCCTCCACCCGGTCGTTGCCGGTGTCGACCACCCAGATGTTGTTTTCCGCGTCCACCGCAAGGCCCGCCGGTTCTTCGAAGTGCCCAGCCGTCGTGCCTTTCGACCCAAACGCTTTCTGGTATTCCCCTTTTTCGTTGAACTCCTCGACGCGGTTGTTGTCCCTGTCGAGCACCCACAGGTTGCCTTTGGAGTCCACCGCAACATCTCCCGGATGGTTGAACTGACCGTTGCCGGTGCCTTCGGACCCGAACGAACTCACATACGCCGGGGTGGGACCGGGGATGCTCCACTGCTCGATCCGATTCTCACTGGAATCTGTGACCCAGATCTTGCCGCGCCACGCTTCCTTGGCGCTGATCGCAAGGCCGACCGGATAGCTGAATTCGAACTGATTCAACCCTGTGCCTTTCGTCCCGAACTGGAGGACGTATTCGCCTTTGGCGCTGAACTCCTCGACCCGGTCGTTGTGGGTGTCTGCAACCCAGGCGTTTCCGTTGGCATCGACGCCGATCGCGTACGGCCTGCTGAGTTGGCCGTTGCCGCTCCCTTCTGAGCCAAACTGGGTGACGTATTCCCCTTTTTCGTTGAACTCCTCCACCCGGTCGTAGACCCAGTCGGTCACCCACACGTTGCCGTTCGGCCCAACTGCCACACCCTCCGGTTCCCCGAACTGGCCGGGGCCCGAGCCTTTCGACCCGACCGTTTTCGCGTATTCGCCTTTTTCGTTGAACTCCTCGACACGCGAGTTGCCGGTGTCGGAGACCCACACGTTCCCGTGCGAGTCGATCGCGACGCCTTCAGGCGTTTTGAACTGGCCGTTGCCCGACCCGGCCGAGCCGAAGGCTTTTTGGTATTCGCCTTTTTCATTGAACTCCTCGACACGCGAGTTGCCGGTGTCGAGCACCCACACGTTCCCTTTGGAGTCGATCGCCAGCGCATCCGGCCCGCTGAGCTGCCCGTTGCCGGAGCCTTTTGAGCCAAACGCTTTCTGGTATTCGCTTTTTTCGTTGAACTCCTCGACGCGATCGTTGCCCTGGTCGAGGACCCAGACGTTGCCTTTGGAATCGACCGCCGCCCCACCGGGGTGTTTGAACTGGCCGTTGCCGGACCCTTCCGAGCCAAACGAGCTGATGTACGCGGGCGGGCCGCCGATCGTCGTGAACGTGGCGTCTTCCCCGTAGCTCGTGCCGGAGCTGTTGGTCGCGGCGATCCGGAAGTGGTAGGTTGTGCTCGCCGTCAGCCCGCCCAGACCTTTGCTCACTTCCACTTTGGTCGTGCCGGAGCCGGCACCGACTTCCGCGGTTTTCGATCCGTATGACGTCGTTGGTCCGTATTCAAACGTGTATTTTGTTTCCTGGCCATTTGGATCCACGGCGCCCTTCAGCGTCGCTTCGGTTTCGACGATGCCCGACGCCGCCTGGGTTTCCACGGTGGGCTTGTAGAGCGTCGCGAACACCTCGTCGTTTCCGTAGGTGGTGCCATCGCTGTTCGTGGCGACCATCCTGAAGTGGTATGTCGTGCCCGGTAAGAGACTGCTGACAGTTCTATGCTCGTCGAATTCGCTCGTACTCAAGCCGGCGCTTTCTTTGCTGGTTTTCGATCCATACGATGGTGTCGTCCCGTATTCGAAATAGTACTGTGTTTCCAGGCCTTCCGGGTCGACGACGCCCCATAATCCCGCTTTTGTTTCCGTGATTTCTTTGGCCGGGCTGGTTTCCGCAAAAGGCTGGCCAGTGGCGAGCGTGGTAAACGCCTCGTCGACGCCATAATACTTCGTGCCGCCGGGGTACCTCGCGACGATGCGGTAGTGGTATGTGGTGCTCGGCGATAGGTTGATCATGGTCCTGCTCTCTTCCACCACGCCCACGCCCGAACCAGCACTCGTTTCCGCGGTCGAGTTACCGTATTCAGTTGTTTTTCCGTATTCGAAATAGTAGTCCGTTTCAGCACCCTCCGGGTTCACCGTCCCATTTATCGTGGCTATCGAAGTCCGCACCGCGGTCGCCGACTTCGACTGCACGACCGGGTACTGTTCGGTTTTGAATTCATGGTCGGCGCCGGTTGCGAGGCCGTGTTTGGTTTTCACCATCAGCCGCCAGTGATAGACCGTATGCGGCTGCAGTCCGGTGATGTTGGGGGATACCCGTATCGCGGCCCAAATCGGTTCGATTTTGGATTCCGTCGTTTTCGCTTCGTACGACATGGTTTTCCCGTATTCGATCCAGACGTGCGCTTCCTCGCCGCAAGGCTCGGCCTGCCCGACGGGCGTCGCAGAGTTCGGAGTGATTTCTTCGACTTTTTCTTTTTCCGTGGCAGTGAGGGGGCCTATTTCCAGGAGGCCGGGGCTGCTGTCTTCCAGCTCACAATGGTTCTTTGAGTCGTCCCATAGCTCGGTCACCCAGTGACCATTCGGCAGTTGCTGCGCACCTTCTTCCTCGCAGAGATCGGCAACCTCTTCACCAGTTTCCCCCGGTTTCGTACGCCAGCCCGCGTGTTCTATCCTCGGGTTGGGATCAGTAATACTCTCAGCGTACTCGTGAGTGAAGGCCCAAGAGGTTGCTATGTCTGCGCTATATTTGGGTTCGGCTCCGTTTGCCGTGTAAAGCGTACACGGCGCGTAAACAATTTCTTTTCCATTTACTATTTCTTTATACGATTCGTCAAAAGGTGGGTCTCCCTCATACGGAACGAACGCTAGTGCTTCTGCCTCTCCAACTGGGCCGAATTCTTTGTGATAACCGCAGGATGTCTTTGCAAAGCCGGCTTCGTACGTCGAGCCAGGAGCCGTCAGCACAATGTAGGTGACCGGATAGAGGCCCTGACCACCTTCGTATTCTTCCGCCTCTTTCGCAATCGCTTCGGCGTTGACGTTGGCGGGTGCAGCGACGCGATTGTCTTTCACGTTCATGTAGCCAGTTGGCCCTTCGTTCCAGATCGGGCCGAGCGGGCCACTGTACTGCGAGAGCAGCTTCTCAAAGCCAGATCCCGGTAGACCGTGGAACATGTATTCGAGTTCTTCTCGCAGCGTATTGCCCACTTCGGTCGTCTCCCAATTCTTCCCCCAGAAGATGAGAGCCACATTTGGGTGGCTCTGTACCGGACCACCAAAGTATTTGAGCTTTTCTTCGGCAGACGGTGCCAGAGGTTTTTCTTCGAGTCCGCCACCACTCGCTGAACTCAGAATGCTCGTCGACCTCGGATCGAAATGGACTCCTTGATTCACCGCCCATGTCGGTATGGGTGCGCCTGGCGGAAGACCGTCGATCGACGATTCGGCGAAGGCAGCGGTTGCGCGCAGCAGCACGGCGAGTGTGGCCACCGTGAAGACTACCCAGCGCGCAAGGCGAATGCCCTCGGGTCTATGTGCCGGTCGACGATTGATCATGCATTCCCCCTATGGGAGCGTGCGAGGTTCGTCGATCTCGCCTATCTCTCCCGTTTGCGTTGCAGAAGCTCAGCCTTGGCTTTACAGCTGGCTGACCGATTGCCGTGATAATATCGTTCTTCTGAAGAAGAAAGAATAGCCTACGGGTGATCTTCGGGTGAGAAAACGGGCGAGACCGAACGTCAGCGCAGCGTTTGCGATGCGGTGGTCGTGACGAGCCGTCCGGTTCCGTCATGGGCGGTGGCGGTGAGAATCACTGTCGCCTGCTGCCATCGACGGATAAGCGCATCCAGGGTCCGCCTGTTCGTGATGAGTACGGTAACCATGGTCGTCCTGCCTGCGGCAGCGGCGAACGGTGCATCTCCCAGGAACATGTGTTTTGTGTGCCGTCCGATCCTACTCGCCGCCTTGATCGCAACGGAAAGGGCGACGCGCACATGTCCGGCGCAATGCACAACCGCGCTCGCGGGACACGACACGGCGAGACGGATCGCGCCGGACTTCGAGATCGTCAAGCGCCCACGGTGGATGATCCGAGCACCGACGAAGCGCGTTGGCTCACTCTCTCTCGGCCCCGACGCCGGTCCCGGCGGGGATGGCTGCACTTCCTTGCCAACCCCAGTCGGGTCACACCCATCCGTGCCCGGAGTATAGATTTCCGCGCTCGCAAACCGCCCTTCATACCCATTGGCTTCACTTCCGCCAAAAACGAGCGCACGACCATTGGCAAGCGCGACCGCATCGCCTTCGTCGCGCGGTTCAACCACAGGCCCCGTCACGGACCAACAGCGTTGTTCGGGGTCGAGCAGATACATTTCGTCATTGTGGGCGCCTGAGACGCCGACCAGTATTTCGCCTCCCGTCAGCAACGCGCCCACGGAATAGGTGCAATTTTCGTCGCCCGTCGGCGTCGGCACTGACGCTGTCCAAGCATTTGTCGCCGCGATGAAGATTTCCGAGGTGACCGGGTAGCACACGAGTTTGCGTCGCATTGCGGCGCCACCCAACGAACCGTAGCCGGCCCACGGCTGGCTTCCCAACGTCAACGCCCGGTCGCCTGCCAGGCCGAACATCAGCGGGCTGGCACGCGATGAGATGGTTTGCCCAGCCACCGTCCATGTTCCGGAGCTTGGATCGTAAAGGGCCGCCATTTTGGAACCAGCGAAAAACCCTTCGCCACCCCCTGCAACCAACACCCTTCCGTCCGAGAGCAGAGTCGCACTACCGGCACCATCAGCCTGGGGCATCGGCGCCGTCGACGTCCACTGCCCAGTGACCGGATCGTACACTTCGGCGCTGGAAATGGGCGCACACAAGAACCCTTCGACTTCGCCTTCTTCGCACTGAGTCCCGAAGCCGCCAGCCACCAGCACCCGCCCATCGGCCAGCCGCGCCACCGCAGGCTCGACACGGGCTTCATGCATCGACCCCGTCGGCAGCCATTCCGCCTCTTTGGGGCCTAAGACATACGCTGACGTCATGGGCGCACAGACAAACGGTCGCGTATAGCGGCAGACTGTTTCGCCCAGCAGCAGCGCGCCGCCACCCGCCAACGCCACAAGCGTCCAATGATCTTCAGTGCCTGGGAGTTCCGGCCCCTGCAACCACGTTCCCGAGCTGGGGTTGTAGATCACCGAGGACGCGTGGTCCCGTTCGGTAAGACTGCCTCCAACCGCGAGCACCTGCCCGTTCGCCAGCGTCACCACCGACCCACCCACCCACCGCTCCGGCAGCGAACCGGTAGCCGCCCACGAGCCGCTGCCTTCGGCCCGCGCGCTGAGGGCACCCCCGACCAACGCTAGAGCCACGGCGACAAGGAGGGCGATGGCACTGGCGAGCCACCGACGCAACCGTGGCCGCATGACTGCTGGCGAAGATATCGAGAAACGCAGCCAGCCCAAACCGCGGCTCTTCCGGCTGTCTACGGCCTCTTTCGAGCAGACCACGAGCATCAGAGCAGCATCTCCGATGCGGTGGTCGTGACGAGCTGACCGGTGCCATCGTGGGTGGTCGAGGTGAGGATCACCGTCGCCCGCCGCCATCGATGGATCAGCCCATCCAGGGTTCGCCGGTGTCCTGTGAGGCGAATGGTCACCTTGGTCGTCCCGCCGGCAACAGCGGCGAACGGCGCTTCTCCAAGGAACATGTTCTTTGTGTGCCGTCCGATCCTACTCACTGCCTTGGTCGCCACGGAAAGGGCGACGCGCACCTGCCCTGCGCAATGCACAACCGCACTCGCAGGACACGACACGGCGAGACGGATAGCGCCAGACTTCGAGATCGTCAAGCGCCCACGGTGGACGATCCGAGCACCGACGAAGCGCGGTGGGTCGCTCTCTTTCAGCCCCGACACTGGTCCCGACGGCGCTGGCTGCGCTTCCTTACCACTCCCACCCGGGGCACACCCATCTTGGCCGGGGGTGTAGATTTCCGCACTCGAAAGCAATCTCGAGGCCGGCTGCCCGTCCGCTTCGCGCCCGCCGAAGATGAGAGCGCGACCGTCAGCGAGCGCGACCACATCGCCTTCGTCGCGCGGTTCGACCACCGGCTCGGTCGCCGACCAGCAGCGCTGTTCGGAGTCGAGCACATACATGCTCTCCTGTTCACTTTTGATATCAGAGGCACCGAGCAAAATCTCTCCGCCCACCAGCAAAGCTCCCTTCGAAGAGACACAGTTTTCGCCGCCGCCAGGTGGCTGCAGCGCGACTGCCCACGCATTGGTGGCGGTGGTAAAGATTTCTGAGGTGATGGGCTTGCATGTGAGCGGCGCCCTCTCCAGTGCCCCGCCCCACGAGCCATAGAAGCCGGCTTCCGGTTGGCTGCCGACTGCCAGCGCCCGATCACTCGGTAGGCCGAAGAGCAGCGGGCCGGCGCGGGACGAAACCGTCTGCCCCGCCGCGGTCCACGTGCCGGACATGGGTTCGTAACGCGCTACGTCGCGTTCTTCACCGCCACCGGCGACCAGCACCGTGCCGTCAGAAAGCAGAGTGGCACCGCCACCGCCATTTGCCTGGGGCATCGGGGAGGTGACCGTCCATTCTCCCGTGACCGGGTTGTACACTTCCGCGCTGGCGATTGGCGCACACGAGAACCCGTCGGCGACTCCTTCTTCGCAGTGATCGCCAAAGCCACCGGCCACCAGTACCCGCCCATCGGCCAGGCTCACGGCGACCGGCTTGACGCGGTCTTCGTGCATCGGCGCCGCGGGCAACCATTCCGTCTCTTTCGAGTTCAGGAGGTAGGTGGACGTGGTGGGGTGGCAGATCAACGGCCGCGAGGTGCTGCACACCGTTTCGCCCAGAAGCAACGCTCCCCCACCGGCGAGCGCCACCACCGTCCAATCGCCGCGTCCTCCCGCGCCGGGCAGCACGGGCCCCTGCGACCATGCGCCCGTCCCCAGGTTGTATATCACCGTGCTCCCGTGTTCCTCGTACGAGTCCTGCATGCCACCACCCACGGCGATCACCTGTCCGTTGGCGAGCGTCGCCGCAGACCCACCCGACCAGCCTTCCGGGAGCGAGTCGGTCGCGGACCACGATCCGACGCCGGCTTCAGCCGCCGCGCCAGTCGCGTGCGCGGCAAGCGCGAGAAACACAACGGCGACGAACCAACTGGCCACCTCGATCGCGCGACGCGGCCGTGTCCACATAGTGGCGAACAGTATCAACAGATATCAAACAATCAACCTGTTGGCATTCCCCTTACGGGTAATCATCGGAGGATAAATCGGGTGAGACCTTGAGCGCAGACAGCAGTCTGGCTTTCCCAGACGCATTGGTTCACCAAAAGTTCACTATAATTTCACATGCTCACCAGAAATGCTCGGGCACCGCGATCCCGATGAGCTCCCGTCTAGTTGACGCGCCCAGCTTGCGCAGGATGCTCTTGACGTGCGTACGAGCAGTCTCGGTGCTGATCGTCAGCCTCATGGCGATCCCCGCGTTCGCCTCACCCATGCTGAGCAGCCTCAGCACGTCACGCTCGCGCGAGGTCAGCGATGCGATACCGGTTAGCTGCGCGACATGCATCGATCGATCGCTCGGTGGGGCGAGCGCCTGCCGGCCCGCCGCAGCCAGACGGATGGCTCGCTTGACCTCCGGAACAGACGCCCCGATCGAGAGGCACACGGCGACACCGGAAGCGAGCATGCGCGCGCCATAGCCGGGGGTGGGCCATTGAGCGAACACAACGAAGCCCATCTTGGGCTGTGCAGCTCGCAGGTCCACACAGAGCGATCGCTCCGCCGCGCTGGCTTCGCTCAATACGACGACCTGGGGAGCCCTGCTCGCGACGAACTCCAGCAACGCGGCATCGTCGAGCGCCTCGCCGAGAATGCTAACGCCGTTGTCGTCGACGAGCACCGCGCGTAAGCCGCGATCGAACACCTCACCGAAACGCCCAAGCGCCACGGAGATACGCCTGGAGTCATCGGTTGCGCTGCCAGTTATGGAAAAATGTTTCTGACGATGCGTATTGTCGTACTGATCCACTAGTTGGACACCAGAGTACAGAGCCGATCGGCCGGACGTCATTTTGAACCACAGACAGTTGTCTGTATCTCTAAAGATACCCTCTTCTCGCGCGGATGCCTTCTGGGCTCGAAGCTGCCGGACCGCAGACAAGAAACAGCCCCGCGCCGGCTACTCCGGCGCGGGGCTGTGGCGCTTCAGGAACTCTCAGCGACCGGAGCGGGTGCCCAGCGCGAGGCGGATCGAGAGGCCGGCGCCCAGCAGCAGCACACCTGCCCCCACCACCCAAGTCAGGTTCAGCCCAGTGAAGGGCAGTGTCGAGGCTTTGGGCGTGGTCGTCGTGGGGGTCGTGGTCGGTTCTTTGGCCGGTTCCAC
Source organism: uncultured Solirubrobacterales bacterium (assembly GCA_963744135.1). GTDB lineage: Bacteria > Actinomycetota > Thermoleophilia > Solirubrobacterales > Solirubrobacteraceae > Palsa-744. Next base: position 259,515 of record CAVUSE010000005.1, read on the forward strand.
GGTGGTGGTCGGCGTGGTTTTCGACGCTTCTTTGGAGGGTTCTACTTCTTTTTTCGGTTCAGTTTTGGTCGTCGGGGTGGGCGGTTTCTGGCTGTAGCCAGAGGTGCCCGTGCTCGACGTGCCGGTGCTCGTCGCGGCGAGGGCCGGCGCGGCGGGCAGCAGCAACGCTAGCGCGGCCGGCAGCGCGAGCAGCTCGCGGCGCGCGAAGCGGCGGCGGCCGCGAAGTCTTGTACGGCTGTTGGCCTGGCTGATCGTCGCTGCGTCTGCTTGCTGCGGCCTACTCGACGCCGTTCCCTGGGTCGGAGTCATGCGCACCTCCCATATTCTGTGTGTGTTCGATTGGACCCCGGCGGGGTTGGGGCCGCTGGGTGGGGTTCCGCGGAGTCTATTGCCAACGGTGGATCGCTTATCTGCGGGTCTATCTCCGTTCTACTCCGGACCTGATTCTCCTGCCCAGTGCCCTGCTCAGAGGCTCGTGGGACTGGGTGGGCGGGCGTCGACACTTACGCGACCCTCCAGCGTGTCCTCGCGCAGGCGCGCACGCAGCACCTTCTTATCGAACTTGCCCACGCTCGTTTTCGGCACCTCGGCGATGAACGCGAACTCGTCGGGCAGCCACCACTTCGCCACGCGCGGGCGCAAGTGCTCGATCAGCTCCTCCGCGCTCGCGCTGGAGCCCTCGCACAGCACCACGCAGCACAGCGGCCGCTCCGCCCAGCGCTCGTCGGGCTTGGCGATCACCGCCGCTTCGAGCACGTCGGGATGCGCCATCAGCTCGTTCTCCAGCTCCACCGAGGAGATCCACTCCCCGCCGGACTTGATCACGTCCTTGGAGCGATCGGTGATGCGCACGAACGCGTGCTCGTCGATCGCCGCGATGTCGCCCGTGCGCAGCCACCCCGCGTCGAACTTCTCATCGCCACTGGGATCCTCGTAGTAGCTGCGGGCGACCCACGGGCCCCGCACCTCGATCTCGCCGGTGGACTCACCATCCCACGGGACCTCCTCGCCGTCGTCGCCGATCAAGCGCAGCTCGGTCCATGGCAGCGGCTTGCCCTGCAGCGCCCGTTCGTCCCAGTAGCGCTCGTCGTGGCCACGCTCCTCGGTGGGGTCGGAGAAGGTCACCACCGGGCTCGTCTCGGTCATCCCCCACCCCTGATGGATGCGCACGCCGTGGCGTTCTTGGAAGTCCTTCATCAGCTGCCGTGGCACGGCCGAGCCGCCGCACACCGAGTTGGTCAGCGAGGAGAGATCGACCTGGTGCGAGTCGGCGTAGCGCAGCATGTCGGCGAAGATCGTCGGCACGCAGCCCATCACCGTGGGACGCTCGCGCTCGATCGCGCGCGCCAGCGGCTCGGCTTGCATGAAGCGGTCGGGCATCACGAGGTCCGCGCCGCACAATGCAGCCGCGAATGGCAGGCCCCAGGCGTTGACGTGGAACATCGGCACGACGACCAGCACGCGGTCGCGGCGAGAGAGGCCGAGGTTGTCCGCCATCAGCGACCCCGTCGCGTGCAGGCAGATCGAGCGGTGCGAGTACAGCACGCCCTTGGGGTTGCCAGTGGTGCCGCTCGTGTAACACAGCGACGCCGCCTGGCGCTCGTCGAGCTCGGGGTAGAGAGATTCGGGACCCCCCGCCCGGCGGGATCCGAATCCGCCTCCTCCAACAGCTCCTCGTAACGCAGCACATTGGGGAGACTGCCGGCGTCTCCGTCACCCATCACAATGAAGTGACGCACCCCCGTGAAGGTCGGGGCCAGCGGCTCCAGCAGCGGCACGAGCGAGTCGTCGACGAAGATCACCTTGTCATCCGCGTGGTTGACGATGTAGGTGACCTGCTCGGCGAACAGACGAATGTTGAGCGTGTGCAGCACCGCCCCAATGCACGGCACCGCCATGTACAGCTCGAAGTGGCGCTGGTTGTTCCACGCGAACGTCCCCACGCGATCGCCCTGCTCGATTCCCAGGCACTTCAGCACCCGCGCGAGGCGATCCACGCGCTCGCACACCTCCCCAAAGCTCGCGCTCACGGTCCCCTCCGGCGTCAGCGTCAACACCCGCGACGCGGGGTGGCAGTCGCGCATTCGCCGCCGTGCGTGCTGCAGGCTCAGCGGAAAGTCATCCTGCATCAACCCCTCCAACATCAGCGCAGCATACCTATGAGCGCCCGCTCCTCGGAGCCAAGTGGAGTTGGCAGCTGATCGCGGGCAAACCACCCGACCTGGGCGATCTCCACGGGGTCGATTCGCACCTGCGTGGGATCTGCCAGCTCGGCGTGCGCGCACGTCAGGCGCACCGCGATCCGTTCCAGGCGCGTCTCGAAAGTAGCCAGCTCGCGCAGCTGCAGCCCACGCAGGCCCAGCTCCTCCTCCATCTCTCGCGCCGCCGCACGCAGAGGCGGCTCGCCGCGGTGCACCCCACCGCCGGGCAGGTACCACACGTTGCGCCGGCCATAGGTGTGCCGCACCAGCAGCACCTCCTCGCCGTGGGTCAGCACGCACTTCACTCCGCTGCTGCTACGCCGCCACAGCATCGCCCGCAGCTGAACACCCCGCCACGCCACCCGGTATACCCGGCGCAGCAGTACCACGCGCAACGCGCTTGCCAACGCTAGACCCGCTGGCCGAAAGGGGGATGCTCGCCGGCGGCGAGTGTCTCCCCGCTGCGGCCGAAACGGGGATGTTCGCCCTCGGTAGCGAGCATTCCCCGGCTTCGGCCACCGCGCTTGCCCGCCGTCAGATCGCGATACACGCCACGCGTGCGGCGCGCCACGTCGCTCCAGTCAAAGCCCAGCACGTGCTCGGAGGCCTCCGCCACCAGGCGCTCGCGCAGCTGCTCGTCGGTCAACAGGCGCTCGATCATCGTGCCGAGGTGCGCCGCGTCGCCGCCGTTGAAGCGCAGCCCGACCCGCTCGCCCGCCGGCACCACCTCGCGCAGACCGCCCGTGTCGGCGACGATGCACGGACAGCCCGACGCCATCGCCTCCAGCGCCACCAGCCCGAACGGCTCGTAGATCGAGGGCACCACGCACAGGTCGGCAATCCGGTACAGCGAGTGCAGCGCGTCGTCGCCGATCCAGCCCAGGAAGGCGCCGTGCTGCAGCAGCCCCAGGCGCTCCGCCTGCGCCTTCAGCTCCGCTTCGTGCGTGCCACTGCCCGCCACCAGGAAGCGCACGTCCCCGACGCGCTCGATCACGCCAGGGAGCGCGTCCAGCGCGAGCTGAAAGCCCTTCTCGTACACGAGGCGTCCGACCAGCACCACCAGACGCTCCTGCGGCTCGGCGAACTCCCGGCGCAGGGCATCCAGATCACCCACCGGGCGCAGGTCGCGCGGGTCGATCCCGTTCGGGATCACCGTCACCCGGTTCTCGTCGATGTCGAAGATGTCCGCCACATGGCCCCGCATGTAGTGCGAGCAGGTGATCACCGAGTCCGCGCGCCCCGCCATCCACTGCTCAACCGCGTGGATGTGGGCCTGCGGCTCGTCCTGCACCCAGCCCTGGTGGCGCCCGTGCTCGGTCGCGTGGATCGTCGTCAGATACGGCACCCCGAGACGCTCCGCCAGCGCCACGCCGGCGTGCGCCACCAGCCAGTCGTGGCCGTGCACCAGCTCGTAGCCGCGCCCTTCCGAGTCGCGCTGCTGCGCGAGCGCCTCGCCCGCCCGCTGCATGTCCTGGTTCATCCGCTCCACCCACCCCACGAAGCGCTCCAAGTCGCGTGGCCAGTTCGGCTCGCGCACACGATGCACGCTCACCCCCGCGCGCTCCTCGATCTCCAGCGAGTCTCCCGTCCCGCGTGTCAGCACATCCACCGCCACGCCCTGGCGCACCAGCTCCTCGGCCAGCTTGCGAACGTGCCGCGCCAGCCCGCCCTCGATCACGGGTGGGTACTCCCAGGAGAGGATCAGCACGCGCTCTGCCAAGTCCCCCACCCTATCCATCAAACGAGTTGGAGGCAGGTAGGGCGGCCGGCGCCGGGGAAGGAAGGAATGACCCCGGCGCCGGCCAGCCAGCGCATGACATGCCCTTGGAAGGAAGTCAGCGCCGGCGCTTGGTGGAGCCGCCCCGTCACTGCGGCCGCTCCCAAGTTCGCATTTCGAGCCCCTCGACCGCTGCTGCTGATGCGCTGTTTTGTCTGAAGACTATTTGTCTGAGACGCGCGACGCTCCTCTCCGTGGAGATCCTAATGCCTTCGGCGCCAATCTCGTCGTGCGCGCTGAGGCGTTCACCCCACAGACGCTGTTATCTGCTGGCGAATCTCCGATCGGTCCTCGCCCAGTTCCCAGTGGCCGACCGTGCGGCGCAGCTGGAAGTAGGCGATCACGCCAGGGACGCTCGGCAGCCAGAACGCCAGCAGGCGATATACGAGCACCGCGATCAGCGCCAGCCCGCCGCCCACCCCGAAGGCCACCAGCGCCCCGATCATCCCGCCGTCCACCCCACCGATGCCACCGGGCAGCGGCAGCAGGTTGGCGAGCATCCCCACGAAGTACGCCTGCACCAGCACCGCGACCGGCGGCGCCTCACCGAAAGCGCGGAACGTGGCGTACAGAACGGCGACGTTGAAGCCCCACCACGTGAGCACCCCGAACAGCGCCCATTCCGGGTGGCGCAGCTTCTGCAGCGCGAAGCGCGCCCCATCCGACGTCGCTGCCGTGGCCGTCGCAAACCTCCCCAGCAGGTGCACCGCCCGCCGGCCGATCCGCGACTCGCGCCGGCGCTCCAGCTGTTGCAGACGCTGCTCCAAGTCGCGCGGCACGAAGGCGAGGGCGAGGATCGCCACCAGGCCCACCGCCCCCAGGATCCCTGGGACGACCGTGATCGCGAACGGGTGCGGGCCGGGGAATACGCCGGTGTACAGGCCCACCCCGCACACAACCAGCGCCGCCATATACACCCCGTAGAGCAGCACGAGGAAGGCGATCATCCGCTGCGCCACCTCGCGGCTCTCCATCCCGGAGCGCCGCAGCGACCACGCAGTCACCGCCACCCCGCCCGCGCCGCCCGCCGCGAACAGGCGCGTCGCCGCCAGTCCGGCCATCGTGATCTGGTAGCTGTGGCGCCAGCGGATCGGCGAGCCCTTCGGCACGTGCACGCCCTGGAAGATCGCGACGTAGCTCGCCATCGACACCACCTCCACGATCACCGCCACCGCGATCCACCACGCGTCCCCTTCGTTGAGTCGGTCCCAGGTGTGCTTCACGCCGCCCAACTGCGGCAGCACGAAGTACAGGAACGCCAGCGCCGCCAGCACGAAGGTCCCGAACAGCAGCATCCGCCGACCGCTGAGGCGCACGCGCAGCACCTCTTCGTGGCTCGGTCGCTGGCCTGTGCGCCGCAGCTCCGTGATCCGCCCGGGGCGCACGCCGGCGCGCCTCCCACCGGGGGAGGCAGGCGCCCTCACGCGGCCGCTGTCGGCGCCGACAGCGCCCACGGTGCCGACCGGCTCAGCCTGAAACACAGCCATCCCACTCTCCTTCGACGTCGCACGGCCTCGCCCCTGCGTGGCCCCATCCTCCGGGCACAGGCCCATACTGGCTTCGCTACCGGGCATTGCCATCCCCGTGTGCTCTCGCCTCCAGTGCCGCCACCGCACGCGAGCAGCGGCTCACCGCCGGTGCGGCCCGCGGGGCCAGGCGGCGCACCGCCATCGTCAGCGCCGCCCCTCCGAGCAGGTCCGCGACGTAGTGCTCCCCGAGGTACACCAGCGCAAACCCGAGCGTCGAGGCGTACGTCCACCCCACCGCGCCCGCCACCGGCCCGCTCTCGCTGAGCAGCAGCGCGGCCATCACGGATGTGGCGAAGTGCAGCGAGGGCATCGCAGCCAGGGGGTTGCCTCCAAGCACACTGTAGAGGGGGCCCCAGCCGTCTCGCCAGAACACCTCGCCGTACTCGACCATCATCCGCCGCACCTCGATCATGCGGTGCGGCGCCGGATGCCCCTCTGCGCCCAAACCATCCTTCCCCCCTGCGCTATCCGCTCCGCTCCAGGCCATGCCGGCAGGTCCGCCGGTGGCCAACTCGCGGCCGTTCTCCGGAGCAGACGCCGCATACCACGGCGGTGCCGTCGGCAGCACCCAATAGATCATCGCGCCGATGTCGAATACCGCGTAGGTCAGCGTCGCCGCGCGGTCGAAACGCCTCGGGTGGCGCAGCATGATGTACACCAGCGCGCCGTGGGGCACCATGAACCACGACCAGTGCGCCCACACCAGCGCCTTGTCGAGTGTTCGCCACTCGGGGCCGTTCGGGCCGACCCGAGCGAGTCGGCGCTGCAGGCGCGTGGTCGGGAGCTCGCCGAGACCGAGCGTGCGGTCGATCGCAATCGGATAGTCGATATGCACCCTTTGCGCCTGCTCAGTCGGATCGTCGTTGGGTGACTTGTACGCCGCCACGTACGCCCACATCTGCAGGCAGCAGGTCGCCACGTCTCGTGTGCGCGAGCGACGCGTCGCGACACATAGACCGACCGGCGCGCAGAAGGCAATCGTCTGCATCGCCAGTGGCGGCGCCTTCAAGTTTCTGCGCAGGACCGGCGCCAGCACCCCCGCTGCCACCACCCCCCATGCGGTTGCTCTGATCGCCCTCGACCGCCGCACAGGGCGGGGAGTATATGATCCTGCCGCTCGATCCACCCCCGCGGTCCCGTCCTTCGGACCATTCGCGCGATCAGCGATCAGCGATCGCCCAGAGCCGCTCCCGCCACTTCGCTCGCCGTCGCCCCCCGCGCCGCCGTCACCAGCGCGCCAACGATCGGGCTCGTCGCGTCGGCCTCCGGGTGCCACTGCACGCCGAGCACGAAATGCCGGCCGGGGTCGGCGGATGAGCCGTCCCCGTCAAGCTCGATCGCCTCCGGCAGGCCATCCAGCGTGGAGGTGCCGCTCACGACCAGGCCCTTCCCCAGGCGGTCCACCCCCTGATGGTGGTGGGACTTGGTCGCGTGGCGCGTCTCGCCCACCACCTGCGCCACCAGCGAGCCGTCCTGCAGCAGCACATCGTGGTCGGCGTCGTCGAAGCTGCCCGCCACGCGGCAGTGCTCGTGGTGGCCGAAGCGCTCGGGGAGATGCTGGAACAGCGTGCCTCCGTACACCACGTTGATCAGCTGCATGCCCCGGCAGATCCCCAGCACCGGCAGCTCGCGCGCGATCGCGGCACGCACCAGCGCGATCTCGAAGGCATCGCGCTCGGGCACGGTGCTCATCGTCTCCTCGTGGCGCGGCTCGCCGTAGGAGGCGGGGTCGATGTCGGCGCCTCCCGCGAGCACCAGTGCGTCGAGCAGATCCAGCACCTCGCTCGGATCCTCCACGAGCACCGGATCGGGCGGGATCATCACCGCCAGCCCACCCGCGCTCTGCACCGCCTCGACGTAGTTGCGCGGCAACAGCGCCGCCTCCTGATCCCACACGCTCCAGCGAGCGCGCTCCAGGGCGGTGCATATTCCGATCACGGGGCGTGCCATCAGCACCATAGGATGCCAGTCCACACGTCACACCGCAAAGGGCGTGCACCAACTGGCGCGCAGCCCGCCAAACCAGCTCGCAGAGGCACGTGCTGTTCCTGCACCTGCGCCGCGCCCAACCACAGCCCGCCCGAAACCCGACACCCACCAGCCACAGAACCAGCACCAGAGGAGCCCGCGATGAGCGACACCGATGCCCAGACCGCTTTCGAGACCGTCAACCTGTCGATCGACTCCGACGGGGTTGCCACGATCGAGCTCAACCGCCCGCAGGCCCTGAACGCGTGGAACCAGCAGTTCGGTCGCGACCTGCTCGCCGCACTGCGCCAGGCGGGCGAGGACGAGGCGGCACGCGCCGTGACGATCACGGGCGCCGGGCGAGCCTTCTCCTCCGGCGCCGACCTGAAGGACTTCGGCGTCGAGATGACCCCCGAGGGCCGGCCCAACGTCTACAAGGTGCTGACCGAGCGCTACCACCCGATCATGCATGCGATCCGCGAGCTGCCGCTGCCGGTGGTGGCGTGCGTCAACGGCCCCGCGGCCGGCATCGGCTGCTCGCTGGCGCTCTGCTGCGACCTCGTGATCGCCGCCCAGAGCTCCTACTTCCTGCTCGCCTTCGTGAACATCGGCCTGGTGCCCGACGGGGGCTCCTCGCTGTTCGTGCCGACCCGCGTGGGCATGGCGCGCGCCGCTGAGATGGCGATGCTCGGCGAACGCATTCCCGCCGCCCAGGCGCTCGAGTGGGGGCTGATCAACCGCGTCGTCCCCGACGAGCAGCTCGCCGCGGAGGCGGGGGCGCTCGCGCGACGCCTCGCCGCCGGGCCGACGAGCTCTTACGCCGGCTCCAAGCGCCTGCTCAACAACTGGCTCTACACGCGCATGGACGAGCAGCTCGAGCTCGAGGCCCGACTCCAGCAGGAGAAGGCAGGCAGCGACGACTTCGTCGAGGGCGCGACGGCGTTCGTGGAGAAGCGCCCGGCGCGGTTCTCGGGCAGGTAGCCACGGCAATAGCTATACCCAAAGCCAAGTCTCCAGAGAAGCTGGGCAGCGCGCGCTCAAGCTGACCCACTGCCCCAAATCCCTCGTGGCAAACGTCATCAAGCGCATTCCGTCCCAGGCTGAATAGAATCCCCGCCGCCTTGCACCATCTCCTGCCCACAACCCTTGCCTCCTTCTCGTCCCTCTTCGTCCCGAAGTCGGGCGGCTCGCCGAACGCCAACGAGATCGACAGCCTCTACAAGATCACGCTGTACATCGCGCTCGTGATCTTCGTGGTCGTCGAGGGGGCGCTTGGGTATGCGCTCTGGAAGTTCCGCAAGCGCAAGGGCGCCGTGGCTGCCCAGATCCACGGCAACACGCGCCTGGAGATCGGCTGGACCCTGGGAGCGGCACTGATCCTGGTCGTGCTCTCGGTGCTCACGTTCGTCAAGCTCTCCTCGATCCAGGATCCCCCCAACTCGAGCCCCGGCGGCGACGCGCTGGCAGCGGAAAGCGGCGAGCTGTATGCCACTGCGGACAAGCGCCTGCCGCCTAACGGCAAATCGCTGGAAATCCAGGTCATCGGCCGCCAGTTCATCTGGCAGTACGTCTATCCCGGCGCCACCAACCCCGACGGCCTGGGGGCGCCCTACGCCTACACCGAAATGGTCGTCCCCACGAAAACCACCGTGACGCTCAACATCGTCTCCTCCGACGTCGTGCACTCGTGGTGGATTCCCGCGCTCGGAGGCAAGTATCAGGCCGTCCCCGGCTATCACAACTACGGTTGGTTCAAGATCGACAAGCCCGGCATCTACCGCGGGCAGTGCGCCAACCTCTGCGGTCGCGGCCACGCCCGCATGATCGCGATCGTGCACGCCGAGGAACCGGCCGAATTCGACATCTGGCTGGCCAACCAGAAGCGGATGCTCGAAGAAGCCAACGCCGAAGCGGCCAAGGAACGAGCCAAGCTCAACTCCCAGACCGGCCCGGCGGGGATCGAGAACCCTTGATCCCCGACCATCGATAACCAAGAGCCCCAAGCACCACAAACCCCAAAAGCACGAGAGCACCAGACAAGACCCACCGGACAGACCCGCGACCGCGCCCGCAAGAGAAAGAAAGCAAACACCGACCATGGCCACCTACGCCGCCCCCGCACCCCAGGTAGTCGCCCACCGCGTCGATCGCGAGGAGCGCGGCTTCATGAGCTGGCTCACGACCACCGATCACAAGCGGATCGGGATCATGTACATGGTCCTCACGTTCGTGTTCTTCATCCTCGGCGGCGTCGAGGCGCTGATGATCCGCCTGCAGCTGGGCGCTCCCGAGAACACGCTGGTCGCCCCCCAGACCTACAACCAGCTGTTCACGATGCACGGCACCACGATGATCTTCCTGTTCGTCGTGCCGATGATGGCGGGCCTGGCCAACTACTTCCTGCCGCTGATGATCGGCGCGCGCGATATGGCCTTCCCGCGCCTGAACGCGCTCTCCTTCTGGCTGCTGCTCGCCGGCGGGATCGTGTTCTACGCCTCGATCTTCTGGAACCCGCCGGAAGCCGGCTGGACCAGCTATCCGCCGCTCTCCAACGCCTTCTTCTCGCCCGGCGGCGGCCAGGACGCGTGGATCTACCTGATCCACCTCACCGGGCTCTCCTCGCTCGTGGGCGCGATCAACTTCTACGTGACGGTCGCCAACATGCGTACGCCCGGAATGAGCTGGGGCCGGCTGCCGCTGTTCATCTGGGCGATCCTCACCTACTCGGTGCTGCTGATCTTCGCGCTGCCGGTGATCGCGGCGGCGGTCACGATGCTGCTCACCGACCGGCACTTCGGCACCCACTTCTTCGACGCCTCCACAGGCGGCTCGCCGCTGTTGTGGCAGGACCTCTTCTGGTTCTTCGGGCACCCCGAGGTGTACATCATGGTGTTGCCGGCGTTCGGGGTCGTCTCGGAGATCCTGCCCGTGTTCGCGCGCAAGCCGATCTTCGGCTACAAGGCGATCGCCGCCTCCACCGCCGCGATCGGGTTCCTCGGCTTCCTCGTGTGGGCCCACCATATGTTCGCCACGCCGCTGCCGGAGGCGATCATCGTGTTCGCGATGATGAGCTCGATGCTGATCGCGATCCCGACCGGCGTGAAGATCTTCAACTGGATCGGCACGCTGTGGCGAGGAACGATCGAATACAAGGTGCCGCTGCTGTTCTGCGTGGGCTTCATCGCACTGTTCATCATCGGCGGCATCTCCGGCATCTTCCTGGCGATCTTCCCGGTGGACTGGCAGCTCAACGAAACCTACTTCGTGGTCGCTCACATCCACTTCGTGCTGGTGGGCGGAGCGGTGATGCCGATCTTCGCCTCGATCTACTACTGGTTCCCCAAGATCACCGGCCGGATGCTCGGCGAAGGCCTCGGCAAGCTCAGCTTCTGGCTGATGTTCTGGGGCATCCTCGTGACCTTCATGATCCAGCACGCGATCGGCCTCGAAGGGATGCCGCGAAGGGTGTACGAGTACGAAAACGTCGGCCACCTCGCGCTCTACAACCAGATCTCCACAGTCGGCTCGTTCATCCTCGCCGCCGGGGTGCTGGTCACGGTCCTCAACGTCCTGCGCAGCCTCAAGCGGGGCGCGATCGCCGGGCCAGACCCGTGGAAAGCAAACACGCTCGAGTGGTTCACCACCTCTCCCCCGGCCGTCAACAACTTCGACGCGATCCCGCGCGTGCGCTCGGCCGAACCGATGAAGGACATTCGCCTGGAGATCGAGCGCCGCACCTCCGCCGAGCCGGCGCCGGGCCAGGCGACCGTGCCAGTCGGGGCCACGCAGGTGGGCGTGTAGAAGTGCACCCTGGCGCCTCGATCGCTGCACCCGCTTAGACTCTCTGAGATGGAGGGCTCGTCCGCACCCCTCACAGCCGGCCCGGCGCTCGAGCCGCTACTGCCCGGCGCCGTGCCGATTCCAGGCCCAACGGGCCGGGAGAGTCCCCTCTCCACACGCGGACGCCGACCAGCATCACACGCACGGCAATTGGCGAGCGACTACCTGGAGCTGACCAAGCCGAAGGTGCAGTCGCTGCTGCTGTTGACGACGATCACCACGATGTACGTAGCGGGGGATCCCTCCCCGCTGCTGGTGGCGCTCACCTGCCTCGGTGGTTACCTCTCCGCGGGAGGAGCGGGGGCCGTCAACCACTGGTACGACCGCGACATCGACGCGCGCATGGCGCGCACCGCCACGCGCCCGATCCCCGCCGGGCGGATCGCCCCGGCCGCCGCGCTGATATTCGGCTGCTGCCTGGCGGCGCTCTCCTTCCTGGAGCTCTCGCTGGCGGTCAACGTGCTGGCGGCCAGCCTCGCGCTCGCCGGCTTCCTCGGCTACGTGTTCGTCTACACCGTGTGGCTGAAGCGGCGCACCCCGCAGAACATCGTGATCGGCGGCGCCGCCGGCGCCGTGCCGCCGCTGGTTGGATGGGCCGCCGTGACGGGATCGATCAGCGCCACCGCGGTGCTGCTGTTCTTCATCGTGTTCTTCTGGACCCCGCCGCACTTCTGGGCGCTGTCGCTGCTGATGAAGGAGGAGTACGAGAAGGTCGGCGTGCCGATGCTGCCGGTCGTGCGCGGGGAGGCCGAGACGCGCCGGCAGATCCTGCTGTACGCGGTGCTGCTGTACGCGGTCACGCAGCTGCCGTTCTGCGCCGGGGGCTTCGGGGGGATCTACTTGGTGGCCTCGCTGGTGCTCGGTCTCGGCTTCATCGGCGGCGCCGTGCGACTCTATCGGCGGGCCGATCGACGCAGCGCATTGCAGCTCTACCTCTACTCGCTGGCCTACCTGGCGCTGCTGTTCAGCGCGATGGTGCTCGACGCCCGGCTTTCGCTATAGACTGCTGACTCGATGGACCGCCGCCTCGCACGCAAGAACATCCGCTTGGCTCTGATCGTGAGCGGGATCTGCCTGTTCATGTTCGGCATCACGTTTGTAGTGGCCGCCCTGTACGTCTCGTGAGCTCCTGGAGGCACATCAGATGAGCCCACTGGATCCTGAGACCCCGCCCGTCGGCGAGGAGGTCCATCTCCCCGGCCCAAGCCTCCTGCCGCTGCTCACGGCGGTCGGAATCACGCTCGCGCTGGTCGGCGTCACGACGATGATCGAGTTGACTGTGGTCGGCGTGATCCTCACGGTGTGGTCCGTGGCGCGCTGGATCAAAGACACGCGCCGCGAAATCGACGAGCTTCCGCTCGAGCATCACCACCACTGAGTCCGCCGAGGCTCGTCTCGTGGCTGCTCCCGGCTCGGGGAATGTACATCTTTTGGGCCCCAACCCTTTACTTTGTGAAGTGGTTCTAGGCCGTTTTGAAAGACATCCACCAGACGCGCCGACCATCCCCACCAGACTTGCCGACCCTCCGCGAGGAGGCGCAGGGCAAAACACTCGGTGGAGTGCCGCGCATGGCCCCTCATCCATGCGCGGCCCCATCGCTGGTGGCGCCGTCACCCCCGCCGTCCCCCGGCGGCAGAGGGCGGGCCACCACACCTCTCCTACCCCACCTCGGCGCTCGCCGGAACGGGACAGGCAGCCCCATCTTCGGTCCAGCAGCGCACGATGTCGCGAACGGAGAGGACGCCCACGGTCTCCCCTCGCTCGACGACGATCAAGTGCCGGAAGCCACCCCGCGTCATCGCGGCGGCAGCCTCCTCGAGCGACCAGTCGGGCGCGGCGTACACGGCCTCGCTGGTCAGGTGCTTCCCGACAAGCTCTTGGTCGGGATCCTGCCCCGCGCCGATCGAGTGCAGGATGTCGCGCTCGGTGAGGATCCCGGGGCCGTTCCCCTCGGGGTCCATCACGATCGCCGCACCAACGCTTCGCCGCGACATCAGCCGCGCGGCATCCCGAAGCGTGTGACGGGGGCCGGCCGTCACGATCATCGGACTCATCCCTTCATGCACTCGCATCGGCGTGCTCCCTTCTGGAGTCGATCTCCGCCGTCTTGACCAAACAAGAGGGCCCGACCGAAGCCGGGAAGACACGCGCCTTCGGCGCTGGCCGATTTGGGGATGCGAGCGGAGCGAGTGTCGCCCCAATCGGTCACCGTTTCGGCCAGCCGCCTCTCGGAGGAGATACTTGCAACGATTGCCTCAATGTAGTGGTCTTCGGCCGCCCTGTCAAGGCCGGTTGCAATCGACACTGAAAGACCGGGTTGCCATTCCTCCGCCGAAGGCAATAGGATCCCGTATGGGATGGTTGGGTCTGCTGTAAATCATGGGATTTCTGCACCAGGATCGGGTCTCTGGGAGCGCTGAACGCGGATGCCCGAAACGCCTGAGTCGCGACGCTCGGTGATCCTGACGGCGATCGCCGGCGTGCTGGCGACGGCGATCGGGATCGTGCTGAGCTTCGTGATCCACTGGTTCCCGCCCGAGGCGTCCGCGCAGGCGAAGAACACCGACCGGCTCTATCACGTGCTGGTGATCGCCTCGATCCCGATCTTCGTGCTGGTCGCCACCGTGATCCTCTACTGCGTCTGGAAGTTCCACATGCGCCCGGGACAGGAGCTGATGGACGGGCCGCCGATCCATGGAAACACGCGTTTGGAGGTCTTCTGGACGGCGCTCCCCGCCGCGCTGGTGCTGAGCCTCGTCTCCTACTCGTTCGTGGTGCTGCACGAAAACGAAAAGAAGTCACCCGGCAGGGAAATCCAGGTGGGCGTGACCGGGCAGCAGTTCTTCTGGGATTACGAATACCCCTCCTCGGTGACCGGAGGGGCCCCGCTCAAGAGCTACTCGCTCTACGTCCCCAAGGGGGAGTCGGTGTACTTCGACATCCACTCCAAGGACGTCATCCACGCCTTCTGGATTCCGGCTTTCCGCCTGCAGATCGACGCGGTGCCGGGCATCACCACCCACTACCGCGCGACGCCGATTCGGCTGGGCACCTACCCGGTCGTGTGCAACCTGCTGTGCGGAGTCGGACACTCATTCATGCGCTCGGCGATCCACGTGGTAACACCTACCAAGTTCCAGGCATGGATCAAGAGCCAGATGGGCAAACCCTCGACCGTGGCCACGGGGTAGCAGGTGAGGTGCATGCGAACCACTAAGATCGTTCGAAGGAGGGCCGGCTGATGGCCGCGACCGCAAGCGCCGTGCCGCCTGGTATGCGTGAGGAACCTCCAAGGAGCGCCGGCTGGGGCGCCAAACTCCGCGCACCGGGCTTCTACCGCGCCTTCCTTGGGGTGGCGTTCGGGATCGCCTTCGCGACCGCGCTGACGTGGGTGGTGCGAACCGCCACGGGCCACGCGACCTACACCCACTACATCAGCCCCGATGCGATCCTGACGGTGTCGCTGATCGGCTGCCCGCTCTTCTTCCTGGTCGGGTTGGGGGCCTTCGACTACTGGTTCTACTGGGTCTCCGGCCGCCCCACGCGCCCAGAGAGCCACGCCAACCACGGGGCGTACAGCTGGAAGGACTACTTCAAGGTCAACACCGACCACAAGGTGATCGGCGTCCAGTACGTGGTCACCTCCTTCTTCTTCCTGCTCGTGGGCGGGCTGATCGCGATGCTGATGCGCATCCAGCTGGCGCAGCCGGGGTCGAAGTTCGTCGACGCCAACACCTACAACGGCCTCTTCTCGGTGCACGCCACGATCCTGATCTTCTTCTTCGTGATCCCCGTGTTCGCGGGCCTCGCCAACTTCGTGCTGCCGCTGATGATCGGCGCGCCCGACATGGCATTCCCGCGGTTGAACGCGCTCTCCTTCTGGATGCTGCCGCTGGGCGGCGCGATCATGCTGCTGAGCTTCTTCGCGCCCGGCGGCTCGTTCTCGGACGGCTGGACCGCCTACGCGCCGCTCTCGACCGTCTCCCCGATCGGCCAGAACTTCTTCTCGATCGGGGTGCAGTTCGCGGGCGCCTCCTCCGTGGCCACTGCGCTCAATTTCCTTGTGACGATCATCACTATGCGCGCGCCGGGGATGAGCTTCTTCAGGATGCCACTGCTGGTGTGGGCCAACTTCTCGACCTCGCTGCTGGTCGTGATCGCCACCCCGTTCGTGGCGGCCTCGCAGTTCATGGTGCTGCTCGACCGGGCGCTCGGCTTCAACTTCTTCGACGCCGACAAGGGCGGCAACGTGCTGATGTACCAGCACATCTTCTGGTTCTACTCACACCCGGCGGTGTACATCATGATCTTGCCCGGCTTCGGGATCATCAGCGAGATCCTCGCCGTGAAGTCGCGCAAGCCGATCTTCGGCTACCGCATGATGGCGTTCTCGCTGCTGGCGATCGTGCTGCTCGGGTTCACCGTGTGGGCGCACCACATGTTCACCTCGGGGATGCCCGCCTGGCTGCGCATCCCGATGGCGATCACGACGGTGATCATCGCGGTGCCAACCGGCATCAAGATCTTCTCGTGGCTGGCGACGCTGTACCGCGGGGTGCTGCACCTGGACACCCCGATGCTGTTTGCGCTCGGCTTCATGATCACGTTCTCGGCGGGCGGGATCAGCGGAATCATGCTGGCGATGCTGCCGCTCGACATCCACGTGAGCGCCTCCTACTTCATCGTCGCCCACCTCCACTACGTGCTGTTCGGCGGCTCGCTGTTCACGATCTTCGCCGGCGTGTACTACTGGTTCCCGAAGATGACCGGGCGCATGTACGACGAGCGCCTCGGCAAGTGGCACTTCTGGAGCACGTTCATCTTCTTCAACCTGACGTTCGGGCCGATGCACATCCTCGGCCTGGAGGGGATGCCGCGCCGCGTGTCCACCTACGCCGCGCAGTTCGCCAACCTCAACCTGTTCATCTCGATCTGCAGCTGGATCCTCGGCGCCGCGACACTGATCTTCCTCTACAACATGGTCAACTCCTGGCGCGGCGGCCCGCGCGCCGAAGCCAACCCCTGGCGCGCGCTGACGCTCGAGTGGCAGGTCTCCTCGCCGCCCCCCGTCTTCAACTTCGACCGCGTCCCCACCGTGGTGGGCGGGCCGTACGAGTACGGCGTCCCCGGCGCGGTGCACGGCATCTTCACGCCGGCGCCGCTGCCCTCCGAAGTCCGAACGCAGACCGCCGGCAACGTGCCGGTGCCGAGCGGAGGCGAGTGAGGACGTGGAACCGATGAGGCACGACTTAGACACACAGGGCCCTGACGGCGTCCAGGAGCCACTGGACATGACGGGCCAACGGGTAGTCGGCAGGCTCTGAGAACCTATTAGGGGAGGTAGATCGCGATGAAGGAGATACTGGTGGTCGCAAACCGCACGCTCGGCGGCAAGAAGCTGCTCGACAGAGTGCGCGAACTGGCGGCGCCCGGAGACGTGCGCTTTCGCCTCGTGGTGCCCACGAGCAAGCCCTCCTCGGGCCTGGTGATCTACGACGAGGCCGTGCGCGACGCCAGCCAGGTGCGCATCGACCTCGCGGTGTCGCTGCTCGCCGACGAGGGCATCGAGGCCAGCGGCGCCGTCGGCGACGCCGACCCGTTCCTGGCGACGATGGACGCGATCGGCGAGTACCGCCCGAGCGAGGTGATCGTCTCCACGCACCCCACCACGCACTCCGGCTGGCTGCGGCGCGACCTGATCGAGCGCGTCCAAATCGCCTCGGGACTGCCGGTGGAGCACATCGTCACCGACCTCGAGGCCGAGGGTCTGCCGTTCCGCGTGACGCTCGTTATCGCCAACAAAACCTCAAGCGGCGAGGAGCTGGTGGAGCGCCTGCAGGAGAAGGCAGCGCACGGGGAGCGCCATCTCTTCATCGCCGTCGTACCACAGCAGGGCGGCCACGGGGCCGCGCCGCGCGAGGCGCGCGCACGCCTGACGGCGATGCTCGCGAAGCTGCGCGCCGCCGGGCTGCTGTGCTCGGGCATGATCGGCGACCCCGATCCCTACACCGCGGCGATGAACGCGCTGGAGCTGTTCCGGGTCGACGACGTGGTCATCTCCACGCTGCCCGACGAGCGCTCGGGCTGGATGCGCTCCAACCTGATCGAGCGCGTGCGCGGCGCCACCGCGGTGCCGGTGGAGCACGTCGTAGTCGATCTGCAGGCGACGCGGGCCGCAGCGGCGGCCGGCGCGGGAAGCTAGCGCAGGAGCGCAGCCGCAATGGAGGCCGCAAGCATCGCCCACGCGGGATCGGGAGCCAGCCCGCCCGCCCACCCATCCGCCGCCGAGCACGAGCATCACGGCCCGCCGCCGGCGCACCGCAGCTCGCGGGTCGATCCGCAGCTGCTGGGGATGCTGCTTTTCATCATCTCGGAGATCATGATCTTCGGGGCCTTCTTCACGGCCTACTTCTTCATCCGCGTCGCCCAGGGCGACCAGTGGCCGGCACCCGGCACCCAGCTGCCGGTGTATCCCACGCTCGTCAACACCTGCATCCTGATCTCCTCCTCCTTCACGATGCACTGGGCGCAGACCTCGATCAAGAAAGGTAACCGCTTCGGGCTGAAGGCCGGCATCCTGACCACGTTCCTGCTGGGCGTGACGTTCCTGTTCCTGCAGGTCAACGAGTACGCCAATATCGGCTTCGCCCCCCAGGACGCCGCCCAGCAGACGATCTTCTACTCGCTCACCGGCCTGCACGGCGCGCACGTGACGATCGGGTTGATCCTGCTGGCGATCGTCACGATCAGGTCATGGCGCGGGCACTACACCCCCGAGGAGCACCGCGGCGTCGAGGTGCCGGGCATCTACTGGCACTTCGTGGACATCATGTGGATCGTGGTCTACTTCACGGTCTACATCGTCTAGGCGATGTTGAATCCGCTGCGCTCCGAGGGCGAGATGTTTCGCCTCTTGCTGTACGTGATCGTCGTGTTCGCGGTGCTCATCGCCACGATTCTGATCGTGCGCGCGGTCTCCTGATCTCTATCGATTTGGGACGGGTTGGCACATGTGCCAACCCGCCGGCAGGCGCATGCGCCTGCCGGTAGACGAGCCGCATGCGGCTCGTCTCCAGCGGCGCATGCGCCGCTGGCACTGCTACTTGACCGTCAGCGTGCCGTACATCCCCGCCGCGCGGTGGCCGGGGGCCTGGCAGAAGTAGGTGTAGGTGCCCGGTTTCAGCGTGACCGCGAAGGAGGCGGTTCCCTTGGGCTCCAGCGGGGTCGCTCCAAGGACCGGGCCACTGGTGCCCGACTGGATCGCGAGGTTGTGGGTGACCCCGGAAAGGTTCTTCATCGAGATCGTCAGCGCACCGGCGGAGGCGGTGGCTTTGTTGGTCGTGTAGGCGAGCTGCCCCTGGGGGTTGGCTTCCAGTTCGAGCTTGCCGTTCGCCTCGACCGCCGGTTTACCCGAGCCCGGCGCCGCCACGGCGCTGGCGAGCAGGCCGGTGTCGCTGCCTTGCCGGGCTGCCGCGTAGGCGACGTAGGCGGCAATGTTCTTCAGCGTGGACCCGTCGGCGAGGTTTTTGGGCATCACGTTTTCGGGGTTGGGGAATTCGACCTGGTACTGCACGATGCTGCGGATCGTGTTGCGCCCCAGCCCTTCGTCAACCCCGTGGCGGAACGCTTCGTCGAGGTTGGGCCCCACCGTGCCCTTGGTGTTGGCGCGCGCGAGCGTGTGGCAGGCCCCGCACTTGGCGACGAACTGCTGCTTGCCGGCAACCAGGTTGGCTTCTTCACCGTGCTTCGCCGAGCCGCAGCCAGCCACGGCGAGCAGCACCAGGCCACTGGCGATCAGCAACGTCCCAGACTTACCCGACTCCCTCACAGCGATCGGAACTCTATCCGAATCAGCGGGCGACGTCACGCGGCGCGCTCAGCGAGGCCTCCCTGCGCTCCTGCCGCAGGCTTCGCTAGAGTGCCCCCGATGAGCGTGCAGCAGCGATATCGTCTGCGCAATCCGGCAAGCGGTCGGGAAGTCATCCTCGAGGCGCAGCCTGGCGAGCTCTACCTCGACCGGGAGACCGGCGAGCCGCTGGAGGTCGTGGGCAAGGTGCTTCCGCTGGCGCCCTCCACCTCCAAGCTTCCCTTCTCCGTCGAGAACCTGCGCTTCTGCCCCTGGTGCGAGCAGCTGGCCCAGAAGGATCTCAACGACTGTCCCACCTGCGGACGCCGGATGGGGCCGCTCGGCTCGTGACCGCGCGCTGGTCGAAACGGGGATTCCCCCCGAAGGGGGGTGTCTCCCGGCTTCGGTCGCTCGCCCCCATCCTCGCGGGCGCCGCGGCACTGCTGGTGGGCCTCACGCTGGCGGCCTGCGGAGGCGGCAGCAACTCGGCCGACATACCACCGCACAGCACCCCGGAAATCACTCCACCCACCAACACCCAGGCCGAAAGCGAAGCGACGCCCACGACCTCGACGTCGACCGTCGCCACCACCTCGAAGAGCAGCTCGGGGTCCCCGAGCAGCTCGACCGAAAGCTCGAGCGAAGAACCCTCCAGCTCCAGCGCTGGTGGCACGGGCAGCGAAAGCACCACCAGCTCCGGCGGCAGCTCGGCGGAAAAAACCAGCACCCCGGAAGCAAGCTCGGGCGCGAGCGGCGGCACCGGGGAAAGCGGCGCCAAGGGCGGCTCGGAAGCAACGGGTGGCGGCGGCTCCTCCAGCAGCCCCACCGGCGGCGCCCAGGCGCCTTGAGCCACCGCCAGGCGCCTTGAGCCACCGCCAGGCGCCTTGAGCCACCGCCAGGCGCCTTGAGCCACCGCCAGGCGCCTTGAGCCACCGCCAGGCGCCTTGAGCCACCGCCAGGCGCCTTGAGCCACCGTCTACCCCGCCTTCGACGGGCTCACGACCTCGACGAGCTCAGGGAGTTGAGACCAATGTCGCGCTGTAAGTGAGGCGCGCTTCGCGGTAGAGGCAGTAGTACTGGACGTTGGTTCCCAGCTGCTGCATCGACTGGACGCTGGTGTTGGTGCACTGGGTGCGCAGGCGGCTGGCGCGCCATGAGGTTTCGTTGGTGAAGCCGAGCGCGAGCGCTGGCGCCCAGGTGGGGACCGCGAGCGCGATCACGTCGCCCTTTTTGACCTGGAGGGTGGTGGCGAGCGGGAATTGGGCGGTCTTGCCGAAGTAGGGCGTCAGCTGCACGAGCGGGCTCTGCGCCACCAGCTTGAACGCGAGGTTGGGCTTGGGCTGCGGTCGCAGCACGGCGATCGCCGCCGAGGCGGTACCGCCCTCGTTGGTGTTGAAGTACTTGACCTGTGTCGCGTTGGGCTTGCCGAGCGAGATCGTCCATGCCACGACGGTGCCGTTGCGGGGGGCGGCGACGAGACCGCGCGCTTTGCCCACCTTCACCTGGTAGCCGGTGGTGCGCGTGACAGCCAGGCACGACGTCGGGCAGCTCGGCGTGGTGGGGGGCGTGGTCGCGGGGAGCACACCCACTTCCGAGAGCGTCGCCAGCGCGCCGATTGGCAGCGCCAGGGTCAATGCCGCCCCCACCAGGAGCGCGGAGAGCGATGTGCGGAGCAGATTGGGCCTAGAGCGGAGCATGTTGGGCATAGAACACACCAAGAGCGGGTATGTAGCGGTTCGCTATCCGCAGCCGAGTTCCTGCGCGGCGGCCGCAATCTCGTCTGCGTCGCCCGCGGTTGGCGTCCACGGCAGCCGCAGCGGATCGCCGGTGTAGCGCGGAATCACGTGCAGGTGGAAGTGGAACACGGTCTGCCACGCGGCGGCGCCACAGGCGTTGAGCACGTTGATCCCAGCGGCACCCAACCGCTCGCTCATCCGCCCCGCCAGACGCTGTGCCATGGCCGCCGTCGCGCACAGGTCCTCGGGGTCGATGCTCAGCAGATCCTGCGCGTGGCGGCGCGGCACCACCAGAGTGTGGCCGCGGGTGGCGGGGTTGATGTCCATGAAGGCCACCGTGCGCTCGTCCTCGGCGACGATCGTGGCGGGCAACTCGCCGGCGACGATCTTGCAGAAGATGCAGTCGGGATCGGTCATCGACGCTCATCCTATCCAGCGCGTGCGCAGTCGCCGGCTGCTGGCGTGTGTTGTCTTTTTTGGGCCCTAACCAACTAAGAACAAGACTTATTCTTATTTGGTTATAGGCCGAAAAGAAGAGTGTCTGCCCCCCGGCTCGGCCGGTGTCGTGCGCTCATCGCAACCCGCCGTCACGCAGATGCATCAGCGCCTCCTCGCGCGCGCAGTTGCGCCAGCTCCTCCTCGCGCGCGCATATGCGCCAGCGCCTCCTCGCGCGTGGCAATCTCCCCCGCGTACTGCGCCCGCAGCAGCTCCTCGAGCAGCTCGCCCAGGCGCGGGCCAGCGGGAATGCCGAGCTCTCGCGCCAGCTCGTCACCCCGCAGCAGCGGCTGCGGGGGCCCTTCGGCGTGCCAGCCGAGCGCATCGACGAGCACCGCCCGCGCAAGACCCAGGTGAGCGTCGATCGCCTGCTGCGCCCGCTCGCCGCGGGTGGCGAGGCGGTCGGCGACGGAGAGCAGCGTGACGTCCACCTCCACCGGCTGGCAGCCGCGCAGATAGGCGAACACGCTGCGGCGAGCGAGCGGCTGGGGCTCGTGCACGAGGAAGCCCAGCCGCAGGTGGTTGCGCACAAGCGCGGCGACGTGGGCCTGCAGCCTGCCACTCGCTCGCAATCTGCCGAGCACCTCGCCGGCCAGCCGCGCCCCCAGCGCGTCGTGCCCGATGAAGGTGACGCGCCCATCCGCGGGGCGCACGTCGCGGGTGAGCGGCTTGGCGGCGTCGTGCAGCAGCGCCCCCCAGCGCAGCGCCCCCCCGCGGGTCAGCCCGTCGGCGAGGGGCTCGGCCAGCAGCGCGGTGAGCGCCTCTGCGCCTTCCACCGACCCCGTACGGCCAAGCTCATCCGACCCGGGCGACGAGCCCGAGCGGCTGCTCGCGACGGTGTCCTGCGGGCCGCCCTGCGAGAGGACTGCCGCGGGATCTTCCTGCAACGCGATCACCTGCTCGAGCACCTCCACGGTGTGGCCGTACACGTCGCGGTGGTGGTAGTGGCTCTGGGTCACCCCGCGCAGCGCCTCCAGCTCGGGAAGCACAACCGCGGTTGCACCCACCCCGCCCATCAGCTTCAGGCCCGCAACGGCGCCGGGGGCGTCGAGGATGCGCCGCAGCTCGGCGAAGATCCGCTCGGGCGCGACTTCACGCAGCGCCGGTGCGTGGGCTCGCGCGTGTGCACACGTGTCGGAGTCCGCTCGCAGATCCAGCTCCACGGCGAGCCGCACGAGGCGCAGCACGCGCAGCGGATCCTCGGCGAAGGCACGTGGTCCAGCCTCGCGCAGCCGCCGCCGCGCGAGGTCCTCCAAACCTCCGAGCGGATCGATCGCCTCGCCGGGTGCCGCGCCTGGCTCTCCCAGCGGCTGGGCGATCGCGTTGACCGTGAAGTCCCGCAGCGCCAGATCCTCCTCCAGGGAGGCGCCCCGCAGGCGCTCGAAGTCGACCTGCCAGGCGCCGTCTCGAGCGACCACGCGCCAGCCCCCGTACTCCTCCGAGAGCGCGAACGCCGCGGCGCGCGCAGCGCGGGCAAGCGCGCGTGCGGCCTCGCGCGGCTCACCGTCGAGCACCACGTCGAGGTCGGCTGCACCCGACGATCCGGCTCCGGCCGCCCCTCCCGAGGCAAGCTCGGGGGTGGCGCCGCCTGCAGACCCAATCCCGTCCACCCCACCGGCGCGCAGCAGACGGTCGCGCACCGCGCCGCCCACCAGCCACGCTCGCCGTCCGGCGAGCGTGGCACGGGTCAGTTCGAGCGGGTCGTCAATCGGCGGCAAGGCGCGCCACCCCGTGGTCACCGTGGTGCACGCGCGCGACGCGTGCGGTGAGCCCACAGGTGATCTCATAGTTGATCGTGTCGAGGCGCCGTGCCAGATCCTCGGCGGTGATCCGTTCGGAGCCCTGGCTGCCGATCAGCACGGCGGGCTGGCCGAGCAGCGCAGGCGCGGTCGGGTCGGGGCCGAGGTCGACGGCGACGCTGTCCATGCTGACAGTGCCCACCAGTGGGCGGCGACGTCCCGCGATCAGCACCTCGGCGTTGCCCGAGAGCCCTCGCCGCCAGCCATCGCCGTAGCCGATCGGCAGTAGACCGAGATGCGTCTCCTCGGCGGCGACGAAGCGCCGGCCGTAGCCCGTGCTCTCGCCGGCGCGGCAGCGCTTGACGGCCGCGACGTAGGAGCTCAACTGCAGTGCGGGCTCCAAGCCACGGGCGAGCGGGTCATCGCCGAAGGGGTCCATACCGTAGATCGCGATGCCGCAGCGCACCATGTCGAAGTGCGCGGCGGCGTCGCGCAGCACGGCGGCGCTGTTGGCGGCGTGCACGAGCACCTCGGGGTGTGCCCGCTTGACCTCCCGCGCCCAGCCGGCGAAACGCTGCAACTGCTCGCCGAAGAAGTCGTCCCCGAGCTCATCGGCGGTGGCGAAGTGCGTCATCACGCCAACCAGCTCCACGTGGGGATGAGCGGCCGCGGCAGCCACCAGGTGGGAGGCGCGCTCGGGGTCGCGCACGCCGAAGCGGCCCATGCCCGTGTCCAGCTTCACGTGCACGCGCGCGGCCTTGCCCATGTCCTCTGCAAGCAGGGCAGCCTCCGCGAGGAGCTCCTCACCCCAGACGACGATCTCCATGTTCAGATGCACCGCCTCCTCGACCTCCATCTCCCGCAGCGGGCCGAGCACCAGCAGACGGGCGGGCACCTCGCCCACCAGCTCGCGCGCCTCGGGGACGCTCGCCACCGCCAGCCACGTGGCTCCCCCGGCGAGCGCCGCGCCCGCGCTTTCGAGCAGGCCATGGCCGTAGCCGTCGGCCTTGACGACGGCGCACAGCTGGACGCCCTCGCGCAGCTCAGAGCGCAGCCGCTCGCAGTTGCGCGCGATCGCGTCGAGGTTGACGCGCGCGACCGCGCGACCGACGCTCACGGCTGCCTCGCCTCGGCGCGCGCGAAAGGCAACGCGGCAATCACATCGGAGGCGATCACGCCGTCGGCGCTGCCGACTGTCTGCGCCGCGAGGCGCCCGGCGGCGGTGTGCAGCCGGACGCCGGCGGCAGCCGCCGCGAACGCCGGGAGGCCCTGGGCCAGCAACGCCGCGATCACACCCGTGAGCACATCCCCGGTTCCGGCCGTGGCGAGCGCGGGGCTGCCTCCCACGCTGACCGCCACCACTCCGGAGCCCGTGGGGTCAGCCACCAGGGTGTCGTCCCCCTTCAGCACCACGACCGCCTGCGAAAGCTCGGCGGCGGCGCGCACGTGGCGCAGACGCTCGCGCTCGATCTCAACGCTCGAGAGCTCCAGCAGCCGTCCCAGCTCACCGGCGTGCGGGGTTAGGACGGTGGGCGCCTGCCGCTGTGAGAGCTCACCCAGGCGTCCGGCGTGGGCGTTCAAACCGTCGGCGTCGATCACGGTGGGAACCGGCGCGCGGCGCGCAAGCTCGCGGGCAAACGCGAATGCACCGGGGGCGCGTCCGAGGCCGGGCCCAAGCGCGAGCGCCCCGCCGCGCTGTGCGGCCTCCAGCACGGCATCGACGCCCGCGACCGCGAGCGCGCCGTCCTCCTCGGGCAGCCCGCGGGTCATCAGCTCGGGGAGCCCGCCGGTGGCGAGGATCGCCTGCACCGAGGCGGGCACGCAGGCGGTGAGGTAGCCGGCGCCGGCCCGCATCGCGGCGTGGGCGGCCATGCGCGGCGCGCCGGTGAGGCCGCGCGAACCGCCGGCGACGAGCACGTGACCGCTCGAGAACTTCGTCGATGCGGCGGCGCGACACGGGAGCAAACTCAGCACGGCGCTCTCGATCAGGCCAAGGTCGGCGGTGGTGGGCGCGCCGCGGGGGATGCCGATGTCGAGCGTGCGCACCTCACCGGCGTGGGCCTTGCCGGGGTGGATCCAGAGGCCGGGCTTGGCGGCGTGGAAGGTGACGGTGATCGCGGCACACACCGCACGGGCGCCGACCACGCCGGTCGAGGCGTCCACCCCGGAGGGCACGTCCACGCTGACGACGGGCGCGCCGCAGGCGTTCGCGGCGTCGATCGCCGCGGCGATCGCGCCCCGCGGCTCGCCGGCGAAGCCGGTGCCGAGCAGCGCGTCGATGACCGCTGTCGATCTGCCCAGGAGTCTCGCGACCCCAGCGGCGACCGGCCCTTCGGTGCCGGACGACGCCCCTGCTCCAGCATCGCTCGAGCTCGCGGAGGAGCCGGCGCTCGCGAAGTCCATTTGCGCAGGCGGAGCGCCAGGCAGGCGCAGGAGGTTCTCGCGCGCGTCTCCCTTCAGCTCCTGCGGGGGCCCGGAGGTCAGGACATCGACCTCGCGGCCGGCGTCGCGCAGCAGGCGCGCGGCCACGAGACCGTCGCCGCCGTTGTTGCCCGTGCCGCAGAGCACCGTCACGGGGCCGTCGGGCGCGAGCCGCTCGACGGCGCGAGCCACGCCGATCCCGGCGCGCTCCATCAGATCGAGCGAGGGCACCCCCTGCACGTCGATCGCCCAGCGGTCGATCGCCCGCATCGCCTCGGCGTCGGGCAGCGGCAGACACCACTCAGGGAGAGCTCCCATGACCCCAGCGATCGTAATGGGCCGGAGCCCTACTCGACGGTGACGGTCTTGGCGAGGTTGCGCGGCTGGTCGACATCCAGGCCGCGGCGGCGGGCGATCTCGTAGGCGAGCAGCTGCAACGGGATGACGGCGAGGATCGGCTGGAGCATCCAGTCGATCGCGGGAATGGGGATCGCGGCGTCGGTGTGCTCGACGATCTGCGCGTTGCCCTCGGTGACAATCGCGATCGCGTGGGCGCCGCGGGCGCGGACCTCCTGGATGTTGGAGGCGACCTTCTCGAGCACGGGGGAGTCGGTGGCGACGCAGACCACGGGCGTGGACTCATCGAGCAGGGCGATCGGGCCGTGCTTCATCTCCCCGGCGGCGTAGGCATCGGTGGCGATGTAGGAGATCTCCTTGAGCTTGAGCGCGCCCTCCAGCGCGACCGGCAGGCCGACGTGGCGGCCGATGTAGAGGAAGAACTCCTTCTCCCAATGCTGCTCTGCGATGCGCCTCACCAGCGGGAGCACGCGGCTGGGCGAGCCTCCCAATCCATCGTCGGGGCCGGTGATCTCGGCGATGCAGTGAGGCAGGCGCTTGACCTCGCCCACCAACTCGGCGATCCGCGCGGGCTCCAGGGTGCCGCGCAGCTCGGCGAGGCGCAGGCCGAGGAGGTAGAGGACCGCCACCTGGCAGGTGAAGGTCTTGGTGGCGGCCACGCCGATCTCCAAGCCCGCGCGGGTGAAGAGCACGCCGTCGGCGTCCCGCGTGGCCTGGGAGCCCATCACGTTCGTGATCGCGAGCACGGTGGCGCCGCGCTCGCGCGCAAGGCGCATCGCGGCGAGCGTGTCGGCGGTCTCCCCAGACTGGGAGATGCCGATCACGAGGTCGCCGGGCCCCACCACCGGGTTGCGATAGCGGTACTCCGAGGCGATGTCCACTTCCATGGGAATGCGCGCCCACTCCTCGATCGCATAGCGGCCGATCAGGCCGGCGTGGTAGGAGGTGCCGCAGGCGACGATCACGATGCGCCCCACGCCCGCCAGTAACGACTCGTCGAGCGCCCCCCGCTCGTCGAGGCTGACGCCATCCCCACGGGCCGTGCGGTCGGCGATCGTCTCGGCGACGGCGTCGGCCTGTTCGTGGATCTCCTTGAGCATGAACGTCTCGAAGCCGCCCTTCTCGGCGGCCTCCTCGTCCCACTCGACGGTCTCGACGGCGCGCTCCACAAGCACCCCGTCGGGCGTGGTGATCGTGACGCCGTCGGGAGTGAGCACCGCGATCTCCCCGTTGTCGAGGTACTGCACGGTGCGCGTCTGCGCGAGAAAGGCGGGCACGGCGGAGGCGAGGAACTGCTCTTCCTCGCCGCGGCCGACCACGAGCGGGCACTCGCGGCGCGCCCCAACCAGCGTCTCGGGCTCGTCGAGGCTCATCGCCACGAACGCGAAGTGACCGTGCAGCTCGGCGTAGGCGGCACGCACGGCGTCGGCGAGGTCGCCAGCGTAGTGGTGGGCGATCAGGTGGGCGATCACCTCCGCATCGGTGTCGGATGTGAAAACACAGCCTTCCGCGAGCAGGCGCTCGCGCAGCGGCATGTAGTTCTCGACGATCCCGTTGACCACCACGTGGATACGATCCGCGCTGTCGAAGTGGGGGTGGGCGTTCTCCTCGCTGACGCGCCCATGTGTGGCCCAGCGAGTGTGCGCGATGCCGGTGGTGGGAGGTTTTGCGATGGTCGCCACGGGGGCCTGAAGGACCCCCTCCGCATCGACCTGACCCCGCCCGCCCTCGCTCAGCTTGTGTTCGAGCGCACGCAGATTCCCAACGGCGCGCACGGCCTCGATGCGGTCATCGGCGATCACCGAGATGCCGGCGCTGTCGTAGCCGCGGTACTCGAGCTTCTTGAGGCCGGCGAGCAGCAGCTCCTGGACCGGAGGCCCCCCCTCTCGCCTGCCGACGTAGCCAACTATGCCGCACACCGAAGCGACGATACCAGCGAACCTGCGCAGGATTCGGCGAAACGGACGTTCAGGCCAGCTCGCGCTCGACGAGCGCCACGAGGCCGGAGCAGACCCGCTCGGCCTCCTCGTCGGTGGGCGCCTCAACCATCACGCGCACCAAAGGCTCGGTGCCGGAGGGGCGCACGAGCACCCGCCCGCGGCCGGAGAGGGCCTCGTCGGCGGCGCGCACCGCGTCGGTGACGGTGTCGGCGTGCTCCAGCGCGCCGCGGTCGCGGACGCGTACGTTGACCAGCCGTTGGGGGAGCTTGTGCATCGCGTCGCGCTCGCTGAGCGGCGCGCCGCCGAGCGCCTCCAGCGCAAGCAGCGCACTCGCGATGCCATCGCCGGAGCGGTTGAAGCCGATGTCGATGATGTGCCCCGACTGCTCGCCGCCGAGCACCCACCCGCGCGCGCGCAGCTCCTCCAGCACGTAGCGGTCGCCGACCTTCGTCGATGCGACCGCAATGTCGGCGGCGCGCATCGCGGCGTGGAAGCCGTAGTTGGTCATCACCGTCACCGCCACGCCGCCGCCGGCGAGGCGACCGCCGCGCTTGAGGTGCAGCGCGGCGAGCGCCATCAGCTCGTCGCCGTCCACGACCTCGCCGGCGCCATCCACGGCGAGCACGCGGTCACCGTCACCGTCGAAGGCGAAGCCGACGGCGTGGCCGCCGGCGAGCACGTGGGCGGCGAGCTCCTGCACGTGCGTGGAGCCGCAGCCGGCGTTGATGTTGCGCCCGTCGGGGTGCTCGGCGATCACGCTCACGCTCGCGCCAAGACGCCTGAAGATCTCTGGGGCCACGTGGTGGGTGGCGCCGTTGGCGCAGTCGAGCAGCACGTCGAGCCCGCCCAGGTCGAGCTCGGCGAAGCGGGTGTGCAGCTCGCGCAGATAGTCCTCGCCGGTGCCACGCAGCTCGCGGATCTGCCCAATGGTGGTGCCGCCGTTTCCAGTCCCGTCCTGGAGCGCCCGCTCGATCTCGAGCTCCGTTTCATCGGAGAGCTTGAAGCCGTCGGGGCCGAAGAACTTGATCCCGTTGTCCTGGTAGGGGTTGTGCGAGGCCGAGATGACAGCCGCAAGGTCGAAGCCGTAGCGAGCGATCAGCAGCGGCGCGGCTGGAGTCGGCAGGACTCCACCGAGCAAAGCATCCCCCCCGGCGGCGCTGACCCCGGCGGCGAGCGCCGCCTGGAGCATCTCCCCAGACTCGCGGGTGTCGCGGATTATGAGCACCTGGGGGCGCTCGGCCTCGGCGAGCGCGGTCGCCGCACGGCCGAGGCCGAGCGCCAGCTCGGCACTCAACAACTCGCCGGCGACCCCCCGTACCCCGTCGGTCCCGAACAGCTTGCGGGCCACCATGCCCCCTTTCAGCGCTTGGAGAACTGCGGCCGCTTGCGCGCCTTCTTCAGGCCGGCCTTCTTGCGCTCCTTCGCGCGGGAGTCGCGTGTGAGGAAGCCGCGGCGCTTGAGCTCGCCGCGCAGGTTGGGGTCGGCCTCCAGCAGCGCGCGGGAGACGCCGTGGCGCAGCGCGCCCGCCTGCGCGGAGATGCCCCCCCCGTGCAACCGTGCCACCACGTCCATGCGCTCCTCGTAACCCACCGTCTCCAGTGGTTGGCGGATGTTGCGCTGCAGCGTCGTGCGCGGAAAATGCTCCTCGAGGGTGCGCCCGTTGACCAGGTAGACGCCGCTGCCAGGGCGCAGGATCACACGCGCGATCGCGGTCTTGCGCTTGCCGGTCGCGCGGTAGCGTGCCCCGGCGGCGAGGTCGATCGCGGCGGTGGAGATCGGCTGCGGCAGCGCCTCCTCCGCCGCCTCCTCCTCTGCGTCGGCGACATCCTCGGCGTACTCCTCGATCGCGTACGGGTCGGCGGGGGCCTCGCGCGCCAGTGGGTCGACGCCTTCGGGGA
This sequence comes from uncultured Solirubrobacterales bacterium, assembly GCA_963744135.1. Classification (GTDB taxonomy): domain Bacteria; phylum Actinomycetota; class Thermoleophilia; order Solirubrobacterales; family Solirubrobacteraceae; genus Palsa-744. The sequence continues at coordinate 289,264 of CAVUSE010000005.1, forward strand.
CGATGTCGACTTCCAGGTGCGCCCCCGGCACCGCGGGCTTGACGCGGGGAGCGGGCTCCTCTTCCTCCTCCTCGTCGAAGTCCTCCTCCTCGGACTCGACCTCCGCCGTGGGCTCCTGGGCAGCGGGCTCCGCGGACGGCTGCTCCTCGGCGGGCGACTCCGCGGCGGCGGCCTCAGCCGCAAGCTCTGCCACAGCCTCCTCGACAACGAGCTCCTCAACAAGCTCCTCGACGATGGCCTCCTCCACAGCAAGCTCCTCCGCGGCAAGCTCCCCGACGGCCTCCTCGACAACGAGCTCCTCAACAAGCTCCTCGACGATGGCCTCCTCCACAGCAAGCTCCTCCGCGGCAAGCTCCCCGACGGCCTCCTCCACGACGAGCTCCTCAACAAGCTCCTCGACGATGGCCTCCTCCACAGCAAGCTCCTCCGCGGCAAGCTCGGCGACAGCCTCCTCCACGACGAGCTCCTCGACAACCGCCTCGACGATGGCCTCGTCCACCGCAAGCTCCTCCGCGGCCGCCTCCTCCTCGGCCGCCTCGGCGACAGGCTCCTCGACGGCGGGCTCCTCAGCAGCCGGCTCCTCGAGCGGCTCCTCGGGCGCTGCGGGCTCGTCGGCCATCAGGCCTCGATCTCCAACGGCTCGGGCTTCTGGGCAACGTGCGGGTGCTCGGGCCCGGCGTAGATCTTCAGCTTCGTCAACTGCTTGCGCGCGAGGCGGTTGCGGGGCATCATGCCCTTGACGGCGATCCGGATGATCTCCTCCGGCCGGCGTGCCAGCATCTCCTCAAAAGTGCGGGAGCGCAGACCGCCCGGGTAACCGGAGTGACGGTAGTAGCGCTTGTCGGTGCGCTTCTTGCCGGTCACCGCGACCTTCTCCGCGTTGATGACCACCACGAAGTCGCCGGTGTCGATGTGCGGCGTGTACTCGGGCTTGCGCTTGCCGCGCAGGACGTCGGCGAGCTGGGTCGCCAGACGGCCGAGGGTCTTGCCGTTGGCGTCGACGAGCAGCCAGTTGCGCTCGCGGTCGGTGGGCTTGGCGACGTAGGTTTTCATGACGTGAAAAAGGCCGCACGCAGGCTACCGCGCACGGCAAGACGGCGCATGATAGCTACTCCCACTCGATGGTGCCGGGGGGCTTCGAGGTTATGTCCAAAACAACCCTGTTGACCTCGCGCAGTTCGCCGATCATGCGCGAGGCGATCGTCTCCAGCAGGTCGTAGGGCAGCCGCGCCCAATCCGCCGTCATCGCGTCGTCGGAGGTGACAGCGCGGATCACGACCACATGCCCGTAGGTGCGTTCGTCGCCCTGGACGCCGACGGTGCGGATGTCGGGGAGCACGCAGAAGGATTGCCACAGCTCGCGGTAGAGACCCGCCTTGCGGATCTCCTCTTGGAGGATGTGGTCGGCCTCGCGCAGCACGTCGAGGCGCTCTCGTGTCGCTTCGCCTCCGACGATCCGGATCGCCAGGCCAGGGCCGGGGAAGGGCTGGCGCCACACCAGGCGCTCGGGCAGGCCCAGCTCGGCGCCCACGGCGCGCACCTCGTCCTTGAACAGCGCGCGCAGCGGCTCGACCAGCTCGAAGCGCATGTCATCGGGGAGGCCGCCGACGTTGTGGTGGGACTTGATCGTCGCCGCGCCGGTGCCTCCGCCCGACTCGATCACGTCGGAGTAGAGCGTGCCCTGCACGAGGAAGCGCGCTCCCACCTCCCTTGGCTCGTCGTGCTCTGCGGCGGCTGTACCCGCCCCCGCCGACCCATCACCCGCTGTCCCCCCCGCAGCGCCGTCCGCGTCCCCCCTGCCTGCGAGCTTCGCGGCCTCCTCCTCGAAGACGCGGATGAACTCGGCGCCGATCGCCTTGCGCTTGGCCTCGGGCTCGGTGACCCCCCGCAGCCGCTCCAGAAAGCGCCGCTCGGCGTCGACCGCCACCAACGGCACGTGGAAGGTGTCGCGGAAGGTGGCGATCACCTGCTCGCCCTCGTCCTTGCGCATCAGGCCGTGGTCGACGAACACGCACGTGAGCTGGTCGCCGACGGCGCGGTGCACCAACAGCGCAGCCACCGAGGAGTCGACGCCGCCGGAGAGGCCGCAGATCACGCTCCCCTCCCCCACCTGGGCGCGAATGCGCGCGATCTGCTCCTCCACGATCGACGCCGCCGACCACGTCGGGGGGCAGTCGCACACCTCGGTGAGGAAGCGCTCGAGGATCGCCTGGCCGTAGGGGGTGTGGACGACCTCGGGGTGAAACTGGATGCCGTAGATGCCCCGCTCGACGCTCTCCACGGCGGCCACCGGCGAGGTGGAGGTGTGCGCGAGGGCGGTGAATCCGGGCGGCGCCTCGTAGACGGTGTCGCGGTGGGACATCCAGCAGGTCTGCTCGCGCGGTGTCTCCCTCAGCAGCACTCCCTGCTCGTCCACCGTGAGATCGGAGCGGCCGAATTCCCCGACCTCCGCCTGCTCGACCCGGCCGCCGAGCTCGTGCACGAGCAGCTGCATCCCGTAGCAGATGCCCAGCACGGGGACTCCGAGCTTGAGCAGGCCGCGCTCCAGACGCGGAGCGTCCGGCGCGTACACCGAAGCGGGGCCGCCGGAGAGGATGATCCCGCGCGGGTGGCGCGCCGCGATCTCCCCCAGCGACACGTGGTGGGGCACCAACTCCGAGAACACCCCGCACTCGCGCACCCGGCGCGCGATCAGCTGCGAGTACTGACCGCCGTAGTCGATGACCACCACCGCATCCATTGCGGCGGGCTTAGTCAGCCGCTCCTCGACCACGGGGGCCGATACCACGGCTGCCTCACTCATTGACGAGTGCAGCCGCCTTCCCATTCACCGCGCCCATGCCGACACCCTGGTCGCGTTGCAGCGCCTTTCCCTCTGTCTGGAGCGCCGGCGCGACGACAACCTCGGCGCGGTTGAACTCGGCGAGATCCTTGTGACCGCAGGTGGCCATCGAGGTGCGCAGGCCGCCGAACAGGTTGAAGGTGCCGTCGTTCTCGCGCGCGGGCCCGACGAGGATCTCCTCGAGCGTCCCATTCTGGGCGGTCGCGACGCGCGCGCCACGGGGGAGCGTGGGGTGGAACGTGGCCATCCCCCAGTGGAAGCCGTGCCCCGGCGCTTCGTGGGCGCGGGCCAGCGGCGAGCCGATCATCACCGCGTCGGCGCCGAGCGCGATCGCCTTGGCGACGTCGCCGCCGTTGCTCATGCCACCGTCGGCGATCACCATCGAGTAGTCGCCGGTCTCCAGCATGTGGGTGGAGCGCGCGTGCGCGACGTCGGCGATCGCGGTGGCCTGCGGCACGCCGATGCCGAGCACCCCGCGCGTGGTGCACGCGGCCCCGGGGCCGACCCCGACGAGCACGCCGGCGGCGCCGGTGCGCATCAGGTGCAGGCCGGTGTGGTAGGAGGCGCAGCCGCCGACCACCACGGGCACGTCGAGGGAGGGGATGAACTCCTTCAGGTTGAGCGGCTCGGAGACGGTGGAGACGTGTTCGCCGGAGACGACCGTGCCCTGAATCACGAGCACGTCGAGGCCGGCCTCCAGCGCGAGCTCGTGATAGCGCAGCACCCGCTGGGGTGTGAGCGAAGCGGCGACGACCACTTTCTGCGCCTTGATCTCCTGGATGCGCTGGGCGATCAGCTCGGGCTTGACGGGCTCGCGGTAGATCTCCTGCATCTCGCGCGTGGCGAGCTCCTTGGGCAGCGCGGCGATCCGCTCCAGCTGCTCCTCGGCATCCTCGTAGCGGGTGAAGATGCCCTCGAGGTTGAGCACCGCCAGGCCGCCGAGGCGGCCGATGATCCCGGCTGTCTCGGGTGAGACGACGCCGTCCATCGCGGAGGCCATCATCGGCAGCTCGAACTGGTAGGGACCAAGCTTCCAGGAGATATCGATGTCGTCAGGATCGCGCGTGCGCCGCGAGGGAACGATCGCGATGTCATCGAATCCGTATGCGCGACGGGCTTTCTTGCCGCGGCCGATCTCTATCTCCATCTCTCTGCATCATTACAGCTCGCCCGGACAGGCGCGGGGGTGAGATCGCGCACAAGAGGCCCAGCCTGGATCCGCCGATCCCGGGGTCGCACCGGCACCGATAACGCATCGCCAGGACCGATTGCCCTCGCCCCGAGGGGTCACCCTGCGGGTGCTCGGTCAATTGGGGTGGGTGGGCCTCAATCAATTTCTCGGCACCGGATGCTCAGCCCGTAATCGGCGGATCCAGGCTCGGATATCCTCGCCGTATGAGCGACGCGAATCAGGCCGGGAATGGCAGCCCGCCCACCCCCGGGCCAGAGGGTGGGCAGGCCGCAGACGGACAGGCCCCAGGCGGGCAAGCCCCGGGCGGGCAGGACACGGATCGGCGGGCCTTCCCGTACGATCCGCGCGCGATCGAGCACGCTCGCCAGCGCGCGTGGGAGTCGAGCGACGCCTTCCGCACGCCCCTGCTGAAAACAGAGCAAAGCGGCGTCTACATCAAGGCGTCGGCGCCGTTCACGTCCGGCAACGTGCACATCGGGCATGTGCGCAGCTACGCAATCGGAGACGCGTACGCGCGTTTCCAGCGCGCGCGCGGGGAACCGGTGCTGTTCGCGTTCGGGTTCGACGCCTTCGGGTTGCCCGCCGAGCTGGGGGCGATCGCCAACGGCGAGTCCCCCGCCGAGTGGGTGGCGCGCTGCGCCGAGCACATGACCGGCCAGCTGCGGAGGCTGGGCTTCTCCTTCGACTGGGAGCGCACGTTCATGAGCTCCGATCCAATTATGTACCGCTGGTCGCAGTGGCTGTTCCTGACGCTGCTGGACGCCGGGTTGATCTACCACGGCAGCGGCAGCGTGGACTGGTGTGACACCTGCCAGACCACGCTGGCGACGATCCAGGTGGAGGACGGCACCTGCTGGCGTTGCCACAACCCGGTGCGGCTGATCCAGCGGGCGCAGTGGTATCTGCGCATCAGCGCCTATCTGGAGGAGAACGACCGCCGCACAGGGGAGCTCGAGAAATGGGACGAGACCTCGCTGGCAAGCCAGCGCTTCGTGCTGGGTCGCGCGGACGGGGTCGAGCTGCGGGCGCGCGCCGCCGACGGGCGTGAGCTGACCGTGTTCACCCCCCACGCCGAGGGCATCGCGCAAACGCGCTTCGTACTGATCTCCCCCAAGCACCCCGAGGTGGAGCGCTGGAGCGCCAACGCCGCGGTGGGCGAGCAGCTGGAGGAGATGCGCCTCGGCGGCTGGGAGCGCAGCTCGCGGGGTGCGGAGACGGTCGCGCTGGTGGACACCGGTTGCACCGTGTCGATATCTGAGGGCGGTCGATCGCTGCCGCTGTTGATCTCTCCGGCGGTGGACGAGCGCTTCGGCGCGACCGCGGTGCTGGGGATCCCCGAGTGCGACCGTACGGATGAGCTGATCGCCGAGCGCCTCGGCATCCCCTCTGCGCACGAGAAAGAGGAGGAGGAGGGGGGGGTGGGAGGCAACGTGGACGCCGGTTCGAGCGGGAGTGGCTCCCCCGTCCGCCCCGCGGAGGTCGCCGCGGGCGGCTCGGAGGGTGCACGCCCAGCAGAGCCCGCCGCGGACGGGCCAGGCCCGCGTCTCGCCGTGCGCTACAAGGCCAACGACTTCTCGATCTCCCGCCAGCGCTCGTGGGGGACGCCGATCCCGATCGTGTACTGCGAGGCGTGCGGGACGGTGCCGATCCCCAAGGAGCAACTGCCGGTGGAGCTGCCGCGCGATCTGAAACCGACCGGCGCCGGCAACCCGCTGGCGGAAAGGGAGGATTTCGTCAACACCACCTGCCCCCGCTGCGGCGGGTCGGCGACGCGTGAGACGGATACGCTGGACTGCCACTTCGACGCGCTGTGGCTGTGGATCCCCGCGTGCGTGCCCGCCCCCGAGCGCGAGCGCTCGCTGGAGGAGATCCTCGCGCTCGATGACCTGCGCGCATGGCTGCCCTCCGAGCGGCTGGTGGCGGGCAGCGACAGCGGCAACTTCATGTTCGACCAGCGCATCACCACGAAGGCGCTGCGCGACATCGGCCCGCTCGCGTTCCTCGCGGACGGCGAGCCGTTCGCGGGGGCGCTGATGCACGAGATGGTGATCCGCGATGGGCGCAAGATGAGCAAGCATCTCGGCAACGTGGTGGACCCCGACGAGCTGGTCGAGTCCTTCGGCGCCGACACGGTGCGGATGGCGGTGCTGTGGGCGGCGCGGCCGCAGAAGTCGCTGAACTGGAGCGACAGCGCGGTGCAGTTCTGCCAGCGCTTCCTGCACAGCCTGTGGCAGTACTCGCAGGCGCGCTTCGCTCAGCAGGTGGAGGACTCGGGTGAGCTCGACCCACGCCGCACCGAGCACCTGCGCAGGCGCCTGGAGAAATGGTGCGACACGGCGGTGGAGAAGATCACCGAGGAGCTGGCGGAGCTCGAGATGCACAGCGCGGTGCGCAACGCGATCCGCCTGCTGGATCGCATCAAGGACTACGAGAAGCGTGTGCTCAAGCACAGCGGCGCGCTGTGCCGCGAGGACCACGAGGCGCTGCTCGATGCGTTGGGGCTGATGGCGCGCGTGATCATGCCCTTCGCGCCACACATCGGCGAGGAGCTGTGGGAGTCCTCGGGCCTCGCCGAGCCGGGGGTCGATCCGCCATGGCCGCGGGCGGGCGAGTGGTCGCGCCAGCCCCCCGCCACGACAGCCCCCGGAGCCCCGCGTGCCGAGCCGGTGCCGGTGGCGGGGGCCGAGGAGTGACGACGACGAGAGCCCAGCCCACCGAGCCGGTGCCGATGCCGGTGCCGGTGCCGGTGCCGGTGCCGATGCCGGTGCCGGTGCCGGTGCCGAGAGTCGCAGGAATGGGGCGCCATGTGCTGAGCCGCCGCAGATGCGAAGCCGAGGAGGCGCGATAGTGGGAGCCGCCGCCAATGGTTTCCCACCCGCCGCAGAGAGAAACAGCGACCATCTGCCGCGGCGGCTCATGCAATGCTGCCCACACGGCGATACCGAACCAACTGTGTGGAAATTCACCGAATATGATCATTTCGCCGACCGCGCCCTCTGCGATGATGTGTTGAGAAGCGGATGAGCACCGCACCGAACCAAGCCGGGGATCTCCAGCACACGCGCTCCTGCGCGACTGAGCTGGTGTGCCGCAAATGCGAGTTGCGCTCGCCCCTCGCCGAGGGCGGGGCGTACTGCCCACGCTGCGGCAAGAGCCTCGACGTCGACTACGACTACGAGCTGGCGGCGCAGCGCATCCGCGAGACGCCGATGCACGAGCGCCCGCTCAACATCTGGTTCCTGGAGGAGCTGCTGCCGATCCACGACGCCGTGGGCCCTGCGCGCGTGGGCGAGTTCGCGGGCTTCACGCCGCTGATCAAGGCCGACCGGCTGGGCGCCGCGGTGGGTCTGCGCAATCTCTACCTCAAGGACGACAGCACCTCCCGACCGAGCCTCTCCTACAAGGATCGCGTGGTGGGCATGGCGGTGGCGCGGCTGTTGGAGCTGGGCCGCAAGGAGATCGGGTGCGTGTCGACCGGCAACGTCGGCACCGCCGTGGCGGCGCTGGCGGCAAAGGCGGGAGTGGCGGCGTACGTCTTCTACCCCAACCGCCTGGAGAGCACCAAGGCTCACGCCTGCCGCGCGCTCGGCGCGAAGGTGTGTCAGGTGGAGGGCAACTACGACGAAGCCAACAAAGCCTGCCGCGCACTGGCGGAAGCGACGGGCCTGGAGTTCGCCAACATCACGCTGCGCCCGTTTTACGCCGAGGGCGCCAAGACGGAGGCGTATGAGATCGTGCAGCAGCTGGGCTGGCGCTCACCCGACCGCATCGTCTCCCCGGCCGCCGGGGGCACGCTCTCCTCGCGTATCCACAAGGGCCTGCAAGAGCTCGAAAAGGTTGGCCTCGCGCAGACGGCGCACACCAAGATCGACATCGCCCAGCCCGACGGCTGCAACCCGATCGCCGAGGCGATCTTGGGCGGCGCCTCGGAGATCGTCCCTGTCAAGCCGACCACGCAGGCCCACTCGCTGGGGATCGGCTCGCCCGGCGACGGCGTGTTCGTGATCGAGGCCGTCCGCGGCCGCGGCGGCACGGCGGCGTCGGTGAGCGACAAAGAGATCTTCGCGGGCATCGACCTGCTGGCATCGACCGAGGGCCTGCTCACCGAGCCGGCCGGCGGCACGACCGTGGCGGTCGTGAAGAAGCTCGCCGCCGAAGGCCGTCTGGACCCCGACGAGACGGTGGTGGCGATCGTCACCGGCAACGGCCTGAAGACCCTGTACGACCACCCCGCCAAGCCGTGGCCGTCGAAGGTCGAGTGCAACACCGAGACGATGCGTTCTGTGCTGGAGGGCTTCCAGCGCGAAGCCGGTCTGGTGCCCGCCAGCGAGCGGCTGCACGCTTAGGGCGCCCGCGGCGCCATGCTGGCTGTGCATCCGCCAGCCGGCGACTGCACGAAGAGCGCAACCCTCCCCTCTCCTCCCCACCCACCGCATAGCAGAGCATCGCGGCCGGCCGAGCCCCTAAACGCACGGAGCTGCAACCATCAAGGCGTGGGACGCCTAGACGAAGTCGACCTGAGCCACTCGCTCTCGCGCGAGGAGTCCGAGAAGCGACTATCTGCGCTGCAGGAGCGCTTGCTCGCGCTGCGGCTGGCGCTCGCCGGGCTGCGCGATGACGGGCACCTGGGACCACCCGTGTGCGTCCTCTTCGAGGGTTGGGACGCCTCTGGAAAGGGCGGCGCGATCAAGCGCCTGGTGGCCCCGCTCGACCCCCGCCACGTGCGCGTCGCGGAGTTCGCCGCGCCGGACGCGACCGCCAAGCGCCACCACTTCCTGTGGCGCTTCTGGCCGGCGCTGCCGGGGTGGGGCGGCTTCACCGTGCTCGACCGCTCCTGGTATGGGCGCGTGCTGGTCGAGCGAGTGGACAGGCTTGCCAGCGAGGAGGAATGGAAGCGCGCGTACGGCGAGATCGTCGAGTTCGAGCGCATGCTCACCTCCGAGGGCGCGGTGATGATCAAGTTCTGGCTGCACATCTCCAGCGACGAGCAGCTCAAGCGCTTCGAAGCGCGCGCCGACGATCCCCTCAAGAGCTGGAAGCTCGCCCCCGACGACTGGCGCAACCGTGGCCAGCGCGAGCTCTACGCGCAGGCGCTGGAGGAGATGTTCGAGCGCACCGACACCAAGCACGCCCGCTGGCATATCGTCGCCGCGGAGTCCAAGCACTATGCGCGGGTGCACGTGCTCGAAGCAGTCAACGGTGAGATCGAGCGGGCGCTGCACCACCACGGCATGGAGCTCCCCGAGACTTAGCTATCAGCCGTCTCCGCGCTCCTCGTGCTCGAGTACCGGCGGGTGGCCGAGCTGGCCGAGCTCCGAGGTGTCGCGGTCGAACAGCAGCGCCACCGTCCAGTCCACCACCAAGCGCAGCTTGCGCCGGTAGCCGGGCATGTTCGCCAAATGGTAGGTGCGCGCCAAGAACCATGCCGGGAAGCCCCTCCATCTGATCCCCACCGTGCTCGCCACCGCCTGGTGGCGGCCGAGGTCGACGAACACGCCCAGCGTGCGATACCGGAACGGACGCACCCTTCCGCCGCCGCCAAGCTCCGCCGCGACGTTGCGCGCCACGCGCCTGCCCTGGCGGATCGCATGCTGGGCGGTGGGCGGCGAGGGCTCGCCCCTGCGCGCCGGGTCCGGCACCGCCGCCGCGTCGCCGATCGCCCACACGTTGCGCCGACCGCTCACCCGCATCGTGCGATCCACCTCGATCCGCCCGCCACCGCTCAGCGGCAGCCCAAGACGCGCGACGACCGGGTGGGGTCTCACCCCCGCCGTCCACACGACCGTGCGCGTCGCGATCGTTTGGCCGTCGCTCAACTGCACCGCGCTGTCGGTGACCTGCGCGATCGTGGTGCCCATGCGGATCTCGATGCCCCGGCCGCGCAGCTCCCGCTGCGCGAACGCCGCGAGGCTGGGCGCCACCTCCGGCATCACCCGCTCCTGCGCCTCCACCAAAACCCACCGCATCCCCTGGGTCGCACAGCGCGGATAGAGGTCGATCACGTCGCCCATGAAGTCCTGCAGCTCCGCCAGCCCCTCCACGCCCGCGTACCCGGCGCCGACGAACACGAACGTCAGGTACTCCGCCCGCGCGTGGGCCTCGTGGATCGTCTCGCCGCGCTCCAGCATCGAGATCACTCTGTTGCGCAGCGCGATCGCATCCGCCAGCGTCTTGAAGCCGATCGCGTGCTCGACCAACCCCGGCACCTTGCGTGTGCGCGAGATCGACCCCAGCGCGACGATCAGCTGGTCGTAGCGCAGCTCGTGGCGCGCCCCCTCCGGGGAGTCCACCAGCAGCCGCCCACGCTCGGGATCGGCCCCCACCACCTTCCCCAGCCACAGATCGGTGTGCCGCAACTGCTCGCGCAGCGGCACCACCACGTGACGCGGCTCGAGCGTCCCCGCTGCCGCGCCCGGCAGCAGCGGGGTGAACAGCAGGAAGTTGACGTCGCTCACCAACGTCACGCGCGCGCTGTGGCGGGGCAGCACCCGCTCCAGCGTGCGCGCGGCTGAGAAGCCGCCGAAGCCGCCGCCCGCGATCACCACGTCCCACGCCATGCGTCGCACGCTACGACGTGATCGCGGTAGAGACCAATGCCACGAAGCCCGTGGAAGGTGCGTGTTACTCTAGCTTGCAAAGTTACAACTTAGACCAACTATAGTTGCAACCAACACTCTCTTAGATTAAACTAAACCTCAAAAGATCGTTACATGTGCCCCTCCATTGAGACTGACGATCAAGTCTTCCAGGTACTCAAGCGGCATGCCGAGCCGTTTGTCGATACGCCCAACACGGTCCTACGTCGCCTACTCGGCATCGATCAAGCCGATAGTGGGTCAGCCCCGGCCCCAGAGAAGGCCAGTAGAAAGGCCGGGCGCGCTGCGCCCGGGACACTTCTGCGCGAGTCGGAGTACGAGATCCCGATTTTGCGCTATCTCGAGGCCCGTGGTGGACGAGCGCCAAGCCGTGAGGTCGTTGAAGCGGTCGGCGAGGAGTTGGGTGACAGGCTTACCGAATTCGACAGACAGGAACTGGAGTCCGGCGGCATACGGTGGGAGAAGCGGGCGGCGTTTGTCCGGCTCCGCCTGGTCGAACGCGGCGAGCTTATGCAGAAGTCGCCACGGGGAACTTGGGAGATAAGCGAGAAAGGGCACGAGCGATTGCGTGCCGAGGCACGAGGTCCGACATTGGGCGCAAAGTCACAGTCCACACCCCGCGATTCTCCAAGCAACCAACCACCGCCAAGGTGACCATCCGCAATCGTTCCGATGACTGATCGGCCTGAGTCATTGAGGCTACTTGCCGGCTACTTCGTGGCCGCGAGGATCGCCCGCGAGTACGTCTGGGATCTGTATCGCGAGCTCGCAGAGCATGATGGCGCTGACAGCCACGCTCGCAAGCTGCTGCACGAGTCGGCATCCATCGCGATAGAGCAAATGCCAGCGCTGACCCGCCAACTGCGAGGTCTGGAAAGCGAATGGGCCGAGCAGGAGCTGCTGGATCCGCCGGCAGCCGAGCGCACTATCGAGCGCTTGGAAGGCGACCTCGCAGAGCTTGTGCCCACACTCGCCGCGCGTCGCGTACGGCAGAATCAGATCGTCGCCGAGATACTCGATCGAATCAGCCAAGCACACTAACGCTGCCGCAGCTCAAGCCGACAGCCGAGCGGTGGCAGCGTGCTCGTATCGCTCTGCGAGCGCCAACGCCGCGTCGTGTATCCCCTTCACTTCGCTTTGCTCAGCCTCTGTGCGCAGCTCACGCGCGCGCGCACGCAACTGCTCCGCGCTCTGCGTGCTATCGCGCAGCCGACGCTCCATCGCGTCTGCAAGCCAGCGATCCTCGTCACGCAATACGGGCCAGGGCCCAACGTCCATGCACGCAGTGTAGCCCGCACAAGGACCATGGATGCCCAAGACGGATGACGATCTCCTCCGCAGGCGGCTCGCCGCCGTCAAGAAACGCGTCCCGGCATTCGCCGCAATCGGGATCAGAGTCGACAGCCTCACCCTTACAGAACGAAGCGATCCCGGCCCCCCTACGGGCAACCCGCAAGCCGACCCATTAGGGTGCCAACCATGGACGCCTCGCTCTACGCCAACGCGCTCGCCCCATTCGCCGCCGAAGCGCAGCGGTTGCTGCCCGCTGGCGCCGAGGTGCTCGACGCGCACACCCACCTCGGGCTCGACGAGGATGGGCGCTCGCTGACCCTCCCGCAGTTGCTCGCGCAGCTCGACGAGGCAGGGGCGCGGCGCGCATGCGTGTTCCCGCTGCATGACCCCGAGCGCCGCCCCGCCTACCGCGTGCCCAACGATCGCGTGCTCGCTTGGGCGGGCGAAAGCGACGGCCGTCTGATCCCCTTCTGCCGCCTCGACCCCTTCGACGGTCCGGTTGCCGAGGCCGAACGCTGCCTCGCCGCCGGCGCCCGCGGAATCAAGCTGCACCCGCGCGCCCAGGAGTTCACGTTCGACGGCAACGGGCTGGAGGGCATTTTCGCCGTCGCCGAAGATGCCCGCGTGCCGATCCTGATCCACGCCGGTCGCGGCCTGCCCCCGATCGCCGAGGGGCTCGCCGAGCTCGCGCTGCGCCACCCCGAGGTCGTGCTGATCCTCGCCCACGGCGCGATCTGCGACCAGGGGATCCTCACCTCGATGCTCGCCGAGCACCCCGGCGTGCTGTACGACACCTCCTGCTTCTTTGGGCTCGACGTCGTCGAGCTGTTCGCGCGCGTTCCCGCCGAGCGGATCGTGTTCGCCACCGATCCCCCCTATGGGCGCCCGCAGAGTGGCCTCTACATGGTGCTGCGCATGGCCGCCCACGCCGGCCTCGACGAGACCACCACCCGGCTGGTGCTCGGCGAGACGGTTGCGGGGCTGTTCGACGGGCGCGGGCTGCCGCCGGTCACTCCCCCGAGGCGAGGCCCCTCGATCACGCTCTCCGGCCGCCTCGCCCGTGTCTACGGCTACGGCAGCCTCACCGGGCCCGCGCTCTTCGCCGGCGTCCCCGAGCAGGCTCTGGCGATGCTCGAGATGGCGCTCGCCGCCTGCCGCGATCCTTCGCCGGGAGACGTCGGCGAGGCGCTCGAGGTGATTGGCTCGGCGCTCGCCGCCGCCGCCGCGCTGCTGCAGGGCGAGGACGGAGTGCGGCCCGCGATCGACCTGATCTACCGTGCGATGGCCCGCGCCGTCACCGAGGTGCCGGACCCCGTTTGATCGGGACTCACCCGTTCCGGGTGGCCCCACCGCCGGCCATTCGCCCCGCCCACTGCACCGCCTACTCACCCCGGGCGGCAACACCGCCGGCCACTCTCACCCCCAGGCGGTCGCAATGCCCGCAAGCTCACCTCCAGACGGCCATACGGCCGGGCACTCTCTCCCCAGACCGCCATACCGCCGGGCACTCTCACCTCAGACGGCCACACCGCCGGCCACTCACCTCCCGCATTACACCGCCTACTCACCGCTGCGCAGCCACACCGAGGCCCACTCGCCACTGGCGCGGCGTTGATGCTCGTGCATCTTCAAACTCTCTTTAAACGCCCCCACCACCTCGTCAACCTGCTCAGTGAGCAGTCCCCCGGCGATCAGATCGTCCGGGGCGTACTCGATCGATCGCGCGAGTTCCAGCAGCAGCGGCTTCAACAGGTTGGCGAGCACTGTCGGCGCAGCCACGCCACCGACGGTCGGCAGGCGCCCGCGACGCAGGTCGAAGCTGCGGGTCTGCAACGCCACGCCGTTGACCCGGGCGTTCTCCCGAGCTGCCTCCACGCTCTCCAACTCGTTGTCGAGGCCCAGCACCGGCCCAAACCCGAGGCGGGCGGCCGCAATCGCCAGCACCCCCGACCCGGTGCCGACGTCCACAAGAGCCCCGCTTCCATGCTCAAACGCTTCCCCTCTCCGTCCGTGCTCGGGCACTTCCCCTCTCCGTCCGTGCTCAGACACTTCCCCTCTCGGCCCCTCCCCCATCGCTTCCGTTTCGGCTCCCCTGTCACCGTCAACCGGCCGCTCTGTGGCGCTCTTTTCAGCGGCCAGCTCCAGCAGCAGCTCCAAACACATGCGCGTGGTGGCGTGCGCCCCGGTACCGAACGCCTGACCAGGGTCGATCACGATCTCCTCGACGTCCTTGCGGTCAGCCGGCGGCTCCCACGGCGGACGCACGTGCAGGCCCGACACGATCCCCGGCGACTCGATCAGGACGGGACGGTGAAAGCGCTTCCATCGCTCCCCCCAATCGTCGGGCAGTTCGCTGGTTGCGACCTCCACCAGCGCCTCCCCCGCCGCGGCGCGCAGATCGGGCAGTTGCGGGAGCTCGCCAGGGCTGCCGTACACCGCGTACTCGAGCACGTCCTCTCCCACCTCCGCCTCCTCCACGCCGGAGGGCGCCAGCTCCAGCAACTGCGCCAGCACCAGCTCGGCGTCCTCACGGCGGACGCGCACCGCTAGGCGGATCACGCGGCTCGGTGGCTCGAGAAGAGCAGCATCAGGCTGCCGGGCAGCGCGGAGGGCGACACATCACGCAGCTCAGCGAACGGCGCATCACGCAGCTCGATGGCTCGGCGAGCGCAGCATCAGGCTGCCAGGCAGCGCAGTAGGCAACACATCACGCAACTCAGCGAACGGCGCATCACGCAGCTCGATGGTGCAGCGCTCGGCGCAACTTGCCGAGCATCGACTCCTCACCGCGCAGGTTCTCCTCAGTGAGCGTCTCGTGCACGCGCTCCATCAGCTCGCGCTGCTCGGCGCTCAGGCGCCGGGGCACCACCACGTTGACGACCACGCGCAGGTCACCGCGCCGGCCGTTGCGCAGGCTGGGCATCCCCTGGCCGCGCACCGTCAGCACCTCGCCCGGCTGGGTGCCGGGGGCGATCTTCACCGGCGTCGCACCCTCCAGCGTCGGCGCGTCGAGCGTCGCTCCCACAGCTGCCAGTGGGGCGGAGACGTCAAGCGCCGTAATCAGATCGTCGGCTTCGCGCACAAAGCGCTCGTCGGGGCGCACCCGTACCAGCACGTACAGGTCGCCAGGGGGCGCTCCCGCTTCGCCGGCATGGCCTTTGCCGCCGAGGCGGATGCGCTGGCCGTCGGCGATCCCCGCCGGCACGTCCACCGTCAGGGTGCGCCTGGCGGCGCGGCGGCCCCGGCCACGACACTCACCGCAGGGCTGCTTGGCCGTGCGGCCGTCGCCATGGCAGTGCTCGCACACCACCGTGCGCATCATCTGGCCGAAAGGCGTGCGCGTCACGGCTTGCAGCTGCCCCGCCCCGCCGCAGCGCTCACAGGTCTCGATCGGGGTGCCCGGCTCGGCACCATTGCCGTGGCAGCGCTCGCAGCGCTCGACCACCTCGAAGGCGACCTCCGCGCGCTTGCCGCTCGCCGCCTCGCGCAGATCGATTTCCAGTGCCGCCGCCACGTCCTGCCCCTGCGCCGGCCCTGCCCCGCGCCCGCCTCCGAAGGGGCTGGCCCCGAAGAAGGCGTCGAACAGGTCGCCAATCGAGCCGAACGCATCGAAGTTCGGGGCATACCCGCCGGAGCGCAGCCCCTCGTGGCCGTAGCGGTCGTAGGTGGCGCGCCGCTGCGGGTCGGAGAGGATCTCGTACGCCTCTGCGGCCTCCTTGAACTTCTCCTCGGCCTGCGGATCGTGCGCGTTGACGTCCGGATGCAGCTCCCGCGCCAGGCGCCGGAAGGATTTCTTGACGTCCTGCTCGGAGGCGTCGCGAGCGACCCCCAGCACCTCGTAGGGGTCGCGGGGTGTGGAAGCGCGGCTCACAGTATCTGTCGGTGGGCAGTTGTGGGCATGAGAAGTTGCATGTTGACGAGAGAGTTGGGTGTTGACGAGGAGTCGGGGATTGACGGCGACGGGTATTGACGAGGAGTTGGGGATTGACGGCGACGGGTATTGACGAGGAGTTGGGGATTGACGGCGACGGATATTGACGAGGAGTCGGGTGCTGACGGACACAGTAGGGGTTCGGCGGATCTCCGCAGGTGGAGGACGCCGGAACACAAGACGCCCGGCGGGTCAGCTCTCCGCGTGAGACCGGCCGGCCGGTTAGCTCTCCGCGTAGGTCTCTTCGACGAAGCGCGATAGCTCGTGCGCGACCTCTCGCACCGCGGGGATCGCGTATGCGTAGTTCATACGCACCGGGCCGATCACCGAGACGATCCCCATGCGGCGCTGCGCCACGCCGTACCCGGTCGCCACCATCGCCAGCGAGCGCATCGCCGGGATCTCGTTCTCATGGCCGATGCGCACGTACACCCCCGGCTCGCTCAACGCCGTGCGCAACACGTCCAGCAGCGCCACCCGGCGCTCCAGCAGCTCCATCAGCTCGTTGATCTGGCCGACGTCGCGCAGGTGAGCATCCGAGAACAGCCTCGCCGTGCCGTCGAGGTAGAGCACGTGCTCGGACTCCGCCGCCAGCTCGCCGAACGCGGGAATCAGGCGGTCCAAGAAGGCGCGCTCCTGCATCGGCAGCGTGGGATCGGCGAGGCGCTGATGGAGCATCCGCGCGCCCAGACCCAGCCCCACCAGGCGATCGTTGAGGTACTCCCCCGCCCACGCCACCAGTCCCCCGTCCACCGACTCCTCGAACGTGGCGAACACCCTGGAGACCTCGCCGGTGGAGGTGATCACGACCGCCACAACCACCCGCGGCTGCACCGCGAGCACCTCGATACGGCGGATCGTGGCGGTGCTCGCCGAGGGCGCGGAGACGACCGCGAGCAGGTCGGTCACCTGCGAGAGCGTCTCGGTGGTCGCCCGCATCGCCTCCTCGACCTCCTGGCGTGTCAGCGAGAGCTCCATGCGCGGCGCCGTCACGAGGCCCTTGCCCGAGGCCAGCATCCGGTCGACGACGTAGCGCTGACCGGCGTCGGTTGGCACGCGTCCGGCCGAGGTGTGCGGATGCGCGAGCAGCCCATGCTCCTCGAGCAGCGCGAGCTCGTTGCGTACGGTGGAGGCTCCGCAGTCGAGCTCCGGGTCGGCGGCGATCGCCCTCGACGCCACCGGCTGGCCCTCCAGCAGATATCCCTCCACCACCTTGCACAGGATCAGCTCCTGCCTGGCGGTAAGCATGTATTTGATTGTACGAGCCGCCGGGGAGACAGCCCACGAGCTGCCGGCTCCATCCGCCTCCCCGCAAGGAGCCCGCTGGGCGCTAGACCTCGACCTCGGCCTCGGCGTTGCGAATGATCTCCTTCTCGCCCTGCACCGCCACCGTGTCGATCAGCACCTTCCCGTCCTGCGCCTCGCGCACGGTGCCGGTGACAACCACCTCCTGCTCGGGGACGCCCATGCCGCGGAACTGCACGGCGAGGCGCCGCAGGTGCTCGGGACCGCCGGCCGCGTCCGTCTGGGCGCGCGCTACCTGCGCCATCGACCACAGCCCATGCAGGATGCGTCCGGGCAGGCCCACCGCGCGGGCGAACTCCTCGTCGACGTGGATCGGGTTGAAGTCGCCCGAGGCGCCCGCGTAGCGGACGGTGAGGTACTTGTCGGGGGTGATCTTCAGCTCGGGAATCTGCGCTCCCGCATCAAGGTTGAGCATTGCTCACACTCCTCGAACGATGTTGGTCCACGTGCCGCGGCACACCTGTTCGCCGCGCTGATTGGTCGAGAGCGATTCGAACACGTAGAAGCCCTTGCCCTTGTGCTCGTAGATTTCCTTCACGCTCCCGGTGGTGGTGATCTCATCGCCGGCCACCACCAGCGGGCCCCACTCGAACTCTTGCCCCCCGTGCACCATCATCGGGAAGTTGATTTCGATCTCCGGATCGAAGATCGGTGGCCCCACCGAGGGGGCGGAGTACACCACCACGAACATCGGCGGCGCCACCACGTCGGCGTAGCCGGCGGCACGTGCCGCATCCACGTCGAGATGGACGGGGTTGGTCTCGCCCACCGCCCGGGCGTACTCCTTGATCTTCTCGCGGCCCACCGCATACACCGTGGGCTCGTACGTCTTGCCGACCGCTTTATCGTTGACTGGCACCTGTTCGGATCTCCTTGCGCGGGGAGGTTTCGGCGCGGCAGTCTATGGCATATCTCGGCCCCGATGGCACATGCGGGCCCTTAAACACAAAAAGCGGCTCGGGGCCGCCTGCGGAGCGCCGGCAACCCGGCGCTCCGCAGCATGTGTCACTGCTCGACGGCGATCCTGCTCAATGGCGGCTAGAAAACCAGATCGATCTCGCCCGCCCCGGCACCCACGAGCTCGCGCTCGTCATCCTCCGCGCCGCCCTCGCCCTGCTGGTCGAACGGGGGCCGCTCGCCGGAGGCGAATGTCTCCCCGCTTTGGTCGCCCTCGCCGCGCGCAGGCCGATCCAGGAACTGGACGGTCTCGGCCACCACGCTCACGGCCTGGCGCTTGCCCTGCTCCGCGGTCTCCCACTCGCGCCATTCCAGGCGCCCATCCACCGCCACAAGGCTGCCCCTGTGCATGTAGCGGGCGACGTTCTCCGCCAGCCCGCCGAAGGCGGCGACGTCGAAGTAAAGAGGGCGCTCGCGGTACTCGCCCTCGGGATCCCGCCGGATGCCGTTGCATGCGATCCGGAGGTTGCAGACGCTGTGGCCGGAGGGCAGATCGCGCAGCTCCGGGTCCCGTGTGAGATTGCCGATCAACACTACGTGATTGATGCTTGCGTATGACATAACTTCGTCTCCTTTGCTGTAAGCCACTGCCCCGCCCGAGAAGTTACGCGCCGCTTGGGACGGTACGCTCGGCCGGACCGCTGGAATGCCCCGGCAGGGCGTCCAGCGGAACGACGACCACCCTCTCGTGGGCCTGCGCGCGGTCGATCGCCCGTTGCACGGCTCGCTCCACTTCGGGCGGGGCGAGGTAGAGCACACCAGCCACGCAGCGTGCCCGCGCCCACGCTCGACAGATCGCCGCCAGGCGCTCCGGCGCCTTGACGGTGAGCTCCACCTCGACCGCCACTGGCAGTCCACCGTCTGGATCGACCGGCCACAGCACCAGGTCGGGGCGGTGGCGCGACCCTGCATTGCGCGGACTCGCACCGAGCTCGGCGCTCGCAAGTGAGCGGTGGAGTTCGCGCTCCTCGCTGCGCAGCTCCCGCTCGCCCTGCACCCGGTGGTCGGGGTAGCAGCGCTCAAGGGCCACCGCCACACGAGCGCACTCGATCAGGTGCTGAGCGTTCGAGGCGCTCACCCTGCACGGGTCGAGGCCGGGTGCACCGGCCTTGCGCAGACCGGAGGGCGTAACCGCGTACAGCGCCGGGTGGCCGGTCAGCGGGCGACAGCGCTTCAACAACCGCTCACCTTCGGCGGCCCGCAGCCGTCCCCGCGCCGAGGCGAGGCTGACGCCCAAATGCACGGCCGCAGCCTCCGCTGTAACGGCGCCCATCCCAGCCGCCCAGCGCACGAGCGCGATGCGCTCGGGTGGCCGGACGACCGGGTGGTTGCCGTCGTGGCTGTGGGTGTCATCGTGGTGGTTGTCACCGTGGCGGGTGTCGTAGTGGTGGGTGTCGTAGTGGTGGGTGTCGTGGTGGTGGGTGTCGATTTTGGTGTTGGTGCATGCGGGGACCATCGTGTGGTCCTCCTTTCTGTCGTCTTGCTCTCAGAGGTTGCGATCTGGCGAGTGCATCCGCGCGATCGCGGCGCTGCGTGGGCTGCTCAACCGAATCACCGCCGCCTGACCAGTTGCGAGACTCATCACCTCTTCAGGGCTGATCAGGGGCTCGCTGACTCGCGTGCGAGTGCTGCGGCCATCGCTGCTCATCGAGGTGCGCCATGCACCCCTGCTGCCGGACAGACGAGCGATCAGCTCGGCTGACGCGGGGACCGCCTGGCGATGGGCGATCAGGCTGGTGACGTTGCCCAGCACCTGCTCCTGCAGCATCTCGCGGCCGGGCAGTCGCAGGTCGGAAAGCTCCTGGGTGCCCAGCAGCAGGCTGATCCCCGCCGAGCGGGCGCGGGCGAAGAGGCCGGCGACGTGCTCGGCGGCGATCGCGGAGAACTCGTCGATCGCCACCACGCATCGCGCCGGGCGATCCTGCAGCGTTGAGACGACGGTCTGCAGATCCTGCACGATCGCCGCTCCGAGCATCTGTGCCAACAGCGGCCGGGAGTCGGCGCGGAGGTTGAAGTACACCACCGCTCCGCTGCGCACCGCGTCAAGCAGCTCGAAGGACTCCGCGCCCGGCGTGGTGGGATCCAGCCACGGACCCACGTCGGACTCGGCCATGATCGCGAGGCGGTCGCGTACCCCACTCAGCTCGCCGCGCTGACGGGAGGTGAGCGAGTCCAGGTAGGCGTGCACCGTCCGCGCGTTCTCCTGTGGGAGCTCTCGCACGAGCAGCTCCAGGCACGCAGGATCGAGTGCCTCGACGAGACCGGCGAGGCTCACCTCCCGCCCGGCGGCGCGCAGCGTGCGGACGGCGTGTCCGAGGTAGCGCTGCGCCTGGCGCTGGTAGTGGGGCTCGGTGAAGCGCTCCCCCGCGAGCGCCTTGTCGGCGATCTCCGTCTCGCCGCCGCGGGCAAACGGGTTGTACACCGCCGGCCCCTCCGGCGTCCACGTGTGAAACGTCTTGCCCGTGGCGCGCGCCCCACGGTGCAGCCGCTCGCGCAGCCCCGTGTCGCCCTTCGGGTCCACCACGATCGCCGACATTCCATACGCGATCGCCAGCGTGGCGATCCATGCCTGCGTGAACGTCTTGCCCGAGCCGGTAGCGCCCGCCACCAGGGTATGCGTGCCGCCACTCTCACCGCCGAGCTCGACCGCCACCGAACGCCCGCGGCGTTCCACGCCGACGCTCAACTGGCTGGCGCGCCACAGGTCTTCGCCTCGCCCTCGGCGCCACACGCGCTCGTGCAGCCCGTCGATGGCGCGGGCGCCTGCAGGCCGCGAAGGCGTTCCCGGCCGATCGGCCACGTCGCTGCCGGCGAGCCATGTGCGCACGCCGTGGACACCGGCGCGCAGCCCGCCGAGCGGGGTGTTGCGCCCCGCGGCGATCTCCGCGAGATCGGCGCCGGCCTGCAGGTCTTCGCCTTGCCAGCGCCTGCCACGAACGGCCGCGCCGAGCGCTGCCACGCCCAGCGTCGCCCCATCGCCCGCCAACTCGGTGCGGGCGAGCACGACGAGCGCGAACGCGCCCGCCGCCCAGCTCCAGTGCAGGTGCCAGCGGCGCATCAGGCGCGCCGCGAGCAGACCGAGGAGCACGCCGATGACGACGTGCACGGTAGTGCCCACCAGCCACTGGTAGAGATGCTCCAGCGGGACCAGCGGGTCGGGTTCCCGATTGAGGGTGGCGTTCGATGGAGACATGGGGAGTCCCCTCCTTTCACTTTGGGATATGAGCGCCCGGCCAGAGCCGAACGTCGGGTTTGGTTCACGCCCGTTCGTGCTCGATCCAGGCCATCTCGATCAGGCGGTCGGCTTCGAGGGCCGTCACCGGATCGTGGTTGCGCCGGGCCAGCTCGGCGATGTATTCGGCTTCGAGCACCGCCACCGGGGCGTGATTGAGCCGTGTCAGCTCATCGATGAACGGACACGTACCGACTGCCCGGAGACTCGCCCTGGAGATGCCCAGCCTGCTCCTGAGCACCTCGTCATCCTCGATGCTCAGCTCGGACGGCTCTCCTGTTGGATCCTCGTGCATGGTGCCTGCCTTTCATTGGAGTGGGACTGCGAACGTGAAAACGGCGAACCCCTGGGGCTCGCCGTCGTGGGTGCTGCATGAGTGCGCACGGGTCCGGACCCGTCGCGGTGGTGCGTGGGTGCCCGCAGACCCGTTGGCCCAAAGGGCCGAAGGGCATGCGTGGCTCAGAAGTTCAGGCTCAGATCAGGCGGTAGCCGACGCCGCGAACGTTGATCACCCACTGCTCCTCGCCCTGCTCGCGAAGCTTGCGCCGCAGGCGACTGGAGTGGGAGTCGAGCGTGCGGGTGCACACCTGCGTGGGGTAGTCCCACACGGCACGCAACAGCTCTGCCTTGGAGAACACGCGCTGGGGCTCGCGGGCGAGGTGCACGAGCAGCTCGTACTCCAAGCGGCGCAGTCGCAGCGGACGGCCGTGCAGGGTCGCCACATGAGCGTGGAGATCGATCGCGAGCGCTCCCACCACCACTAGTCGCGCCCGGTGGACGCGGGCTCGCAGGAGCAGAGTGCGCACCCGGGCGCGCAACTCCAGATATCCGGGAGGCCGCGCGAGGAAGTCATCGGCGCCGGCATCGAAGGCGCGCAGCAAGTCCGGCTCTTCGACTTGGGAGCTCATCACGATCACGGGCAGACCTTCGGGCCAATTGCGCTCCGCACCGCGCCGTGCGAACAGGCCGCCGTCGCGGATCTCCCCCAACAGCTCGAGCGCGGCTCGCTGGGTCTCCAGCTCGCCGAGCAGCGCAAGGTCCGGAGGATCGGCCCGCGCCAGCACCCGCGCGTGTTCGGTCGTCCGCGCCAGCTGTGCCCGATAGCCGTCGGCCACGAGCTGATCGACCAGCGGGCGGGCGATTCGCTCGTCGCGCTCCGCCACCAGCAGAAGGTGCGGACCCTCCGCGCAATCGCGATCGACATTCAAAGCTCGACCTCGCGGGGGGAGATGCCAAGGCCCTCGCGCGCGATCAGCGCCAGCACCTCGCTGTGGATCCACGGCGTGGGCTGACCGTCGCCGCCGCTCTCGGGCGCGATTCCCACCCGGCGGGAGAGCCAACTGGTCTCGCCGCTGCAGTTGCCTTTGCCGTCGCGCTTCACCCGTCCGCAGCGAAAGGCGATCTCGCTGAGGCTGAGACCCTGGGTGCGCATCGCGTGCAGTACCGCTCGACGCAGGCCCCGGTTGAGGATGATCCTGCTGGCGTCGATGCGTTGCAACTCGGAGCGCAGCACCACCACCGACACCGTTGTGTCGTCGCGGTGACGCGCCACCGCCCCGACGGTGAGGGTGCGCACGGGCTCGTAGTCATCCATGCACGCCACCGCGTCGCGCACGCTCTCGGGCCGGCCGACGCCGTCCTCGGGCCGGCCGGCACAGCTCTCGTGCCGCAGACGAGCACTCACGGGCCAGGGGCCGCTCGCGGGCTGACCTGAGCCGCGCCCGAGGTCGGCGACACCGTCTCGCACGCACCACCTCAGCTCCGGGATCGAGAGGCCGGCGGCGACTGGCTCCAGCCGGTGGCGGCGACCGTGGCGGTCGATCAACTCCACTATCTCCTGTGCAGGGAGGAGATCGTGCCCTGAGCGATCCTCACGCTCGTCCCCCTCCGAAAAGGGCGCCGTGAGGAGATCCTCGGGGGCAAGCGGCCGGCAGCGATCTGGACGGGGATCGCGCAGGTAGTCGCGGCACACGAGCTGTGCGTTTTCGAGCGGCTCGTCGGCGGCAAGATGCGCCACCAGCCGCCGATCGCCCCACGTGGCGGCGTCGCGGTCGAGCACCAGCACGCTGCCCCCGTGCCCGGGCAGTGCCAGAACCTCGCGCAGGCGGCCGGCACGATGGACGTAGCTGGCGAGCATCCCGGGAGTCGTGAGACGGGGAACCGCCCGGGTGAGCGGACGAACGGCCGGGGTGAAGTGAGATCGTGAGGTGCGCAGTGACTTCGCGGGAAGCGTGGTGAGGGGCATGGCGCGTCTCCTGGCCAATGGGGCCGTCGGGCGGTTATCGAGTGGGAGCGGCTTGTAGGGCTCCAGCGGACGGCCGTCAAGCGGCGCTCGAGCGGTGCACGGGAAGCAGGAGGTGGACGAGATCCCCTTAAGGGATCTCGGGTTGGAGCCCGTCCGCACCGCGCAAATTCGAAGTTGGCGCGATCGGGTCCATCGAGGTTCGACGCGAGGCGTCCCACTGAACGTTTCGACGCGAGACTCGAATGAACCCTCTCGACGTGTGTGGGGCGGAGAGCGAGACCTCAGCCCGAAATCGGGGCGGTCCCGGGATCTATTGGGGCGGTCTCGGGACCTGTTGGGGCGGTCTCGGGATCGGCGTCACGCTCAGTGCAGCGGTGCGCGCCGGACCATTTCGCCAGCATGCCCGATCCACGATCGGGGTCGGACGGCGAGCGCGGACTGTGTGCGGTTTGTCGATCGGGGTCGAACGGCGAAGGCGGACGGTGTGCGGTTGGTGTGTGCTGTGCGGCCTGGGTGCAAGGGATCGAAGAGCCGCGATGCTAGCGCTCTGCGGCATGAGCGGCGACGGGCGCCACCTCTCCGCGGGATGGGCGGCGCAGTCCCCCTGCACCGATCAAGTGCAGCTTGGCTCAACAGAGCCATTCCCAGAGTCCGCGGCGTGCAGTCGGGTGCGCGTGAGGCTGCCGCTCAACTGCACCGGCGAGCGCGCGCCAGCCAGGGTGACTGCAAATCCGGGAGGGGTAAAGGCAAATCCGGGAAGGCGACGGCGTGCGTCGTATCGCGCCAGCTTGGTTCGCAACGGCGCACCCCGCCACGTGGTGCCCAGCGAGTGGTGAGCGTGGGTGTCGGTGGTGGAATGGAGATGGAGATGTGCGGTGGAGGTGGGGATGCGCAGTGACCTTTTGGAGGCAATGGTTCAGTTTTTTTGAGCGGGTGCCGGGTACCGCCCTGCTTCTCCGGACACTCGGCTTCCTCCGACACTGACTTGCGTATAACGATAGTATGTATAGGTAGGCGCTGGGGTTGTTATGAAAAATTCAGAACCCGATAGCAATTGCACACGGCTTTTGAATTTTTTGTTCAACACCCCGCCCTATCGCAATGGCTTGGTATTGCCCCCTCTCTCTACCTCAAACTGTCCCTTGCCTTTTGGGCTTGGTGTATAGCTATTGTTACACCCCAAGCGGGGAAGTTTTATACACTCCACCCCTCCCGGGCAGGAGCTGCCGCACCACGATCGCCGCTTCGCGCGCGCGAGGTGCGTCATGCGCAACCGCATTGCGCACCTCGGGGGGCAGATGAGGGACTCCGTAGACAAGCAGCAGCCCCTCGTGGACGTCGCGCTCGGAGGCGAACACGATGCCGGCACGACCGGGGTACTCCCACTCGCGGGGATGCTCGCCGGCGTAAGCCCGGCAGGCACGCAGCGCGTGGTCGGCCCGCCGGGCGCACTCGCGCGCGCGGGGGCGATCGCGGCAGATGAACACGACCGTGGGACTCGCTCCCGCTCGTCCAGCGTTGTGGCGGGCGAAGCGGGGGACGCACACCGACCAGCCGGCGAGCAGATGGTCGTAGCGCTCGAGCTTGGCGGCCGCGGCGCCGACGGCGAGGCGATCGTCGCGCTCGATCAGCAGATGGAATCCCGCCGCCCTGCCACCTCCAGCCCCATCGCCGGCGCCGCCGCGACCACCTGCCCCCATCCCGCCGGGACCGAGCTCGCCGGCATCCGCGCGCTCGATCGCCCTGCCGGAAACCTCGACGCTCGCGTCGGGGCGCACCGTCTCGAAGCGCTCTACCTCGACGCGGGCTCCGGCGGCGTCGGTGCGCAGGAAATCATGCGGAGCGCGCCCTCCCGGCAGGCGCAACTCGCCGGGGCCGATCGCAACGCGCCCAGCTGGGGTGGAGCGCAGCGGCGGCGAAAGCACCGATTCCTCCGACGCCCGCAGCCGCAGCGCGCCGGCGCCAAGGGCGCGCTCCAGCGCAAGCGCCCACCCGGTGACGTGCACCTCGTGGCGGGCTTGGCGCAGCCGGCGATCGCCCCCGACAGGAAGTGAGGACGGTGGCGACGCGGTGAGCGAGGCGGGTGAAAGGGATTTGGACTTGGAGGATGGGTCGCGCAGCTCGCCGACCTCGCGTCGGGCGATTGCATCCAGGCGACCGTGGGCGTCCAGCAGCTCGAGCCCGCGGGGGGCGATCACATAACACATGGGCGCGCCTCCCCCGTCGCGGCGATGGAACTGGAAACGCCCCACCAGCCCGGCGTCGGAGAGGCGCTTGAGGCGCCGCTGGGTGGTGGTGGCAGCGCGCCGGTGGTTGAAGCGGCGGTGGATCTGGCTGGTGAGCACATGACCCATCGAGGCGATGAGCGCGAGGATCTCCAGGTCGAGCGGGTCGGGATCGAGCGGACGAGGCGCCTCAACTGATCGGGCCCAGCGCACGCGATGAGCCCGATCGAGATCGACCAGCTCGGCGTAGCTCTCCGCAGCGGTGTCTGGGAGCGGCGCCTCCGCGCCACCCCCAGACCGTGCCACTGCGCCGACATCCTCCGGCTTCCGGCCAATCTTCGATCCGTCGTCGCACTGCCCGGCAATGCTCTTCTCGTGCACACCCTCAACACTCTCCGCGACGGGGTCGGGCGGCGGCACCCCGGGGTCCCCGCCAGACTCCACGGCCTCTCGGCGGCAGGTCCCGTCCCCCTGCACCCCCCGGCCCCTGCCAGGCTCCACGGCCTCTCGGCGGCGAGCCCCATCCCCCTGCACCCCGGGGTCCCCGCCAGGCTCCTCAGACTCTCGGCCGTGGGTCTCGGCCCGATCCTGCACCCCACGATCGTGGCGGGGCATGGAAGCCCCGCCCCCACCTGCATCGTTTCCCCGCTCGCGCGCGCGGACGCTCCCAGCTGACTCCCTCCCGTCTCCCCCGCACCCTGGCTCCGCCTCCCGTCGCTCCCAGTGGGGCTGGCTGAGATCGGCGAGGTAACGACCTCCGCGCTCGGCCTGACGTGCGGCGTGCAGCATGAGGCGCTCCTGGTCGACGCGCAGCGGGATCGTGCTTGCGATGAATGGGGCCTGACGGCCCTCCGGCGCGACCCAGCTGACGATCGCGTGGTGCTTCGGCAGGTGCAAGCGCGCGTCGGGCCGCCCGAGGGCGGCGAGACCGGTTATGTCAGGGCGGACGATGTCGGAGAACTCGGCCATCATCAAACTCGCGGCGTCGCGCGCGTCCGCCACCGAGGCGGTGGCGAAGTACACGCGGTGCGCAAACAGCGCGTCCAGCTGCGCGCGCACCTCGCGGTCGGTCCACTGCGAGTCGGTCTGCCAGCACGCCACGGTCTCCAGTCCGGCGGAGCGCTTCAGCGCGAGCGTCTCGGCGAAGCCGCGGTTGAGCACGAGCGGAGCCTCATCCACCTTGAGTGCCACCGCCATGCGCTGCTCCGCGGGAACGGCATCCTGCTGGCGCGCGAGCGCTGCGTCGAGCATCCCCACCAGCAGTTGCATCAGCACGGAGGTGTTGCCCGCACCCATCGCCCCAAGCGCGCCCCTGACGACGAGCACCTCCCCGCCTGCGATCACGCGGTCGAGATCCACGGTGAGCGATTCGTTGAGCAGCACCCGCTTGATCGAGGGGGAGTTGAGCAGCCGCGCCAGCTTGTTCACGGGCGCATCCAGCTTCGCGGTCGTGGTGCTGCGGGAGTCCGCCAGCTGCGCGGAGAGCTCGGCGGTGAAGAACTCAGAGATCTCCTTGTACTCCGGCAGCGTGCGCACGTGGGCGCCGACTCTGGAGCGGTAGGAGTAGCCCTCCTCGCCCACCGTGAGCAGACGCGCGGCGTCCCACAGCGTCGAGCGCCTGTCATGAGCCAGCACGGCGATGATCGCGTTGCGCAGATACCGATCCGACGACGCCCGGATGTCAGCGTCGGTGAACAGGTTTTTGAGAGCCCCCACCACGTAGTCGGCGATCGTGTCCGCGGGCGCATCCACGGCGAGCGGATTGAAGCCGCAGGTCGGGTGGGAGAAGTCCAGCAGCGTGCACGTGCGCTCTGCCGGCACCGCGCTCACGGCAGCCTCGGCGGCGTCGCCCTTGGGGTCCAGCACGATCACCGCGCACCGCTCCCTGCGCAGATCCTCCGCGACGGTGGCCGCCAGATAGCTCGACTTGCCCTGCTCCACCGCGCCGGGCACCGCGGTGTTCTGGCGACGCATCTGCGGGTGGATTGCAACCGGCCCGTGCGCGTCGCGCAGCAGCCCACCCCCCTCGCCGGGGCGCATGATCGCCGGCGGCGCCGGCGCCAACGGCAGAGCTCCGCGAGCGAACGGCACGATGGCGTAGTCGATCGAGGGCGCGTGCCACAGCGCCGCCAGCTCGGTCGACGCCATCACCCCCTTGTGCAGCCCCGGCCAGGGGTTGCCCTCGCCGCGCTGCACGCGCCGGCTGTAAAGACCCAGCAGGCCATGGCGTATGGTGGTGCCGCGCTCGACCAGGCGGTTCTCGGCACCCTCGGCACGCAGCTCCGAGGCGATCTGCTCGCAGGCGCCCCGCGCTCGCGCCAGCACGCGCAGGTCGGCGAAGTACAGCGGCCGGTGCTGCACTTCCAGGCCGCCGCGCAGCTCGGCCTCCTCGACAAGTGAGCGGTCGCGCACCCACAGGTGCTCGCGCCGCTCGCGCGATAGATGATCCTCGTGACGCTTGTAGCGCCACTTGGCGTAGCGTTCGAGCAGCGCGGGCGTCGGAGTCAGCGCCAGCTGCACGAGCGCCTCCTCCCCGCACGCCCCCATCACAGTCATCAACCTGTCCATCGGCGGCTCGCGCACCAGCTCGTAGCGGTCCAGCTGCTTCACGCGCCTGATGAACCCCGTGCGCTTCTTCAAGCGCAGCAGCGCCCATGGCTGGCGGAGGGAAAGCGCCTCGCCGGGTGGCGACACTCGGCAGTTGGGGTAGGCGCTGCGCAGCGCCGCCTCCACCATCCTCTCCATCCCCACCGGACACACAACCGCCAGCAGCGCCCTTCCGGCCCCGTCCCGCGTGCGGATGTGATGAACCTCAAGCGCCACCGAGGGCTGGCCGTGCAACAGGCGCCGCCACCAGCGGCGCTGCAGGCGCTTGTGCAGCGCCTCGTACATCGCCACCACCCCCTCCACACTCGTGCGATCGGTGCGATAGAGCTCCACGCGCAGGCGCACGTATCGCCGCCTGTTGCGCGCCCGCCGGCGGGCGCCGAGGCACAGCGCCGCGCCGCAAAGCACAAGCGTCGCGAGCAGCTCCCCCAGCTGCGCCACATGGAACCCGCTCGGGGTGTGCGGGGCACGTTGCGGAAGCGCCGCACGCGCCGTCGCGGCTCCACGCAGCGCCGCCCCGATGCCGCCGTGCAGCAGCCACTCCAGCGCCGCCGCCCCCACGATCAGGGCGGCCACGCCGAGCAGTCTCCAGAGCAGCAGCCGCGCGAGCATCTCCTTCTCCCGCTCCGACCCGGAGCGTGGAGTGGGACGCCGCCGGCGTCTATCGCGGGCGCGTGGCCCGCTCCACCTGGCCGCCGCGGTCGGTGAGATACCACTCGTTCGAGGAGCCCATGACCTGGCCTTCCCCGATGTTGTGCACCAGCTGCAGTCGCTCCAGACGGGTCAGCAGCTTTGAGATCTGTCCCTGGTCGGCGATCCCCGCGCCTTCGGCGATCTCGCGGTTGCTGGCCCCGGGGTGCTCGCCGACGAAGGTGAGCACGCGCACCGTGCGGTAGGTGAGACGCATGTCGAGGCCCTCCAACGGATCCTTGACGGCGCGCCGCGGCGGCTTCCTGCGCTTGGGCAGCGGGGGCGGCTTGCGGGTCAGCTCGCTGCTGGCCGCACGGGCGCCGAGGTAGGGCAGCACGATCATGCTCATCAGCGGGCCCAGCAACGCCGTGAACGACTCTCTGCTGCGCGCCAGCAGACGCGAATGCAGGACGGCAAACACCGCTCCGATGACGCCTTCGGCGGTGACGTCGGGCGATTCCTCGGTGGCTCGTGCCACGCGGGCGCCGGCGCTCGAACGCCCCTGGTCGATGACTTCTCTGAGCTGGGCAATCACCTCGGTGCGCCGTTTCAGCACACGGGGGCCCGCCCCCAACGCCTCCACCACGCAGATCCGCGCAAGGCCCGGCTCGTCATCCATGAACCGCAGCACCGCCAGCACACCGGCGCGCAAACCATCGCGCCAGTTCTGCTCCCGCGCGTACGCGTCGCTGACGAGCGCGCTGATCTGCTCGACGGCCTGGTCGAACACAGCGAGAAAGCAATCCTCCCGATCTTCAAACAGGTCGTAGAACGTCTTGCGGGACACCCGCGCCCTGGCAATCACCTGCGCGACGGTCAAGCGCGCGTAGCCGACCTCCTCGACCGCCTCCGCCGCCGCGGTGAGCATGCGGCTGCGCTGAATCTCCGAAACCTGTCCACGCGGCAAGCCGTTGGGGCCGGAGCGCAGCCGCGGGCCAGTCAAGCGCGTCTTATCTTTCGAAGCCATTTTATTCCGCCTAATCGGTCAATCTTGTTCGCTGTGGACAATACGGTGGGTGCTGTGGCGCATTCGCGTCACAGCACCCGGCGAGGATCCGTCGCGTTGCCGCGGCAGCGCCAGGCCCCCTGGGTGCTCCAGACAAAGGTTCATGGGTTGACGCCAAGAAGTCGAGTCGCGTCTCCCACTCGCCGCCACCAGCTTTCATGCGACGGGCAAGATTTCGATTGATCAGATTTTTGGTACGGGATTGGCTGGAGAATGGGGCCATACGCAGAGCGCGTTGTCAAGCAAGTGTCATTGACAGTGATGGAACGATCGTAACGGGAGCGCCCGACGGACGCTCTGCGGGTGCCACCAGCCCGGACGATCGGCGCTGTTCGTCTACGCGCGGCTTCGCATCAACCGCGCCGCTTCGCCGCCGCTTGGCCCGCCCACAGTCGCGGCGCAGCAACCACCGCTGTCCCGAAAAGCCGTGCCCGGCTTCGAACGGCTCGCGGGAGTGCTTTTTGGCGGCGGATCTGCTGGACTACCCGTGATGGCCGCCGACCCCCGCGCCCGGGAACTCCTCGAACTGATGTCGCGCACGGTCGAGGCCAACCCGGGAGCGGATGCACGGACGCTCCGTGTGCGGGCCGGGGTCAAGCGAGTGAACGGCGACAAAGCGCTCGAGCTCCTGGAGCGCGCCGGGTTCATCGAGCGCAAGCCGGTCCAGGCGCAGGACACCTACCACAGTCTCAAGCCCTACCGTGCCAGCGTCGAGGCTCCCCGCACAGCATTCGCCAAGACCCACTCGGTCGGCGAGGGCGGCGGGTGACGGATCCGTTCCTGCCCCGGCGGTCGTAGGAGAGTCGGCGCGCTCGACGGGATCGCGATCGCCTCTGTATGCCGCGATTCCACCACCGTCGAGCAATACACCCAACAACCTCGAGTCTCACCACACGGTTCGATCACCTCGAGGAGGGCGGTGATACACCCCAAGCGGTAGGGTGCTCGCGGATGACTGCAGTGGTGGACTTGCGTGCTTTGTCAGCGCCGATTGTTCAGGCTGGGATGGGCGCTGCAGCGCGTCATGAGCTCGCTGCGGCTGTATCGGAGGCCGGCGGTCTGGGGACAATCGGGGGCGCTCGCGCACCGATCGCTGAGGAGCTCGCCGCCGCCCGGAGGCTCACCAGCCAACCAATCGCGGTCAACCTCGTGCTGCCGCTTCTTCGGCCAGGCGATGTGCAGGCCGCCGCGGCCGCTGACGTGATCGTCACCTTTTGGGGCAAGCCACGCAGGCTTGCTGGGGGCACGTGGGTCCACCAATGTGGCTCAGTCGAGGAAGCACGAGCCGCGGAGGCGGCGGGAGCCGACGCGGTGATAGCTGGGGGTGGGCTGACGCGCCGCATCGAGTGATTCCGAACGCCGCGACTCGCCGCTGGCTAGGGCGAGGACCCGCGCGGCCCGCGCTGGATTCGGCTCGTCAACCGGATCGCCTCACCAGTCGTGCTGCGCGTTCCGGAAGGGCTCCAGGACCGCGGGTTGGCGATCCAGCGACCATCACTGCCCTTTCTCGGCCCGCCGATGGCTCTGGACGATGGACCGCCCAGCCTTCTGGACTCCGGGCCGCTCTACGCGGGCGCGAACGTGACCCGAATATCCGACATCCGCCCAGCCGCGCAAATCGTCAACGACCTCACCGCGTAGCTGACGTGCCATCAGCCGGCTGGCTCAGGCGGCGGTGATAGTGTCGGTTGCATCTTGCGCTCAGTCGCTCGCTTCGCTTCGGTGCTCGTTGTGCTCCTTGGGCTGAACGTCACCACCGGCTCGGCTGTCGCCTCGTCGACGAAGGTCGACTTCGGGGATATATCCCACAAGGGCCTGAAGAGCTTGGGGCCCGCCTCGACGGGGTTGAAGCTATCGCTTGAGCTGGGGATGATCGCCAACCAGCAGGGCATCGCGAACGCCGTGAAGGCGGCGAGCAACCCGTCCTCGTCGACTTACGGCCAGTATCTCTCGCTGTCGACGCTGCAGAAGAAGTATGGCGCTTCGTCGTCGCGGCGCAACTCGGTCGTCGGCGCTTTCAAGCCCTACGGCGTGACGGCCACCGTCGATGTGACGCACCTGCGCGTCGGCGCGACGATCAGCATCAAGAACGCGCAGAAGCTGTTCGGCACGAAGTGGGACCTGTATGCGACCGGCCAGCCGAACCAGGCCGTTGCGCTTCCGGTCAACACGCCGAAGCTGGGTTCGGGTCTGAAGGGCAACGTCGACACCGTCTCGGGCCTGGGGCTCTATGTCACCCAGCGTGCGTCCGCCAGCTCGTCGGTGTCCGGCGCTGAGAGCCTGACGGCGTCGGTTGCGGGCGGGACGCCCACCCGCACCGGCACGATCGAACCGGGCTGCGCCACCACGACGTATCCCGCAGCCGTGTTCTCGAGCACCGGCCTGTTTCCGAACCAGATCCTCAGCGCTTACGGGATCGCCCAGCTGCAGGCCGGAGGCTTGCAGGGCCAGGGCTCACGCATCGCCATCCTCGGCGAAGCGCCGACGCCGGTCAACGATGTCACCGCATACCGCAACTGCTTCGGTTTCCCTGGGACCGCGTTGCAGATCCACGGCGGCTCGAACATCGCACCCATCCTCGAGAGCTCGCTGGACGCGATGACGGTTGCGATGGTGGCGCCAAAGCTTTCGCGGCTCGACCTGTGGGTGAAGGCGCTCGGGAAGGCCGACCCTCAGGGCGCCCTCGAACTGCTGGCCCAGCCGCTGCAGGCGACGAAGAACGGCACCCCGCTCCCGAACGTGATCTCGATCTCCTACGGCGTGTGCGAGGCGAGCGTGGCGCCGTATACCGCGGCCCGCACCCTGTTCGAGCGCCAGGCGGCCGCGACGGCCGCGCTGGGGATCACGATCGTCGTCGCGGCAGGCGACAGCGGCTCGTCCTCGTGCGCGCACGGGGTGCCGTCCTCCCAGCTCAACAGCTTTGACAAGCAGAAGTCGGCGTCCTGGCCGGCAACCTCGCCGTGGGTGCTCGCTGTCGGCGGGACCAACCTCACACTCACGCCTGCCAACACGATCGAATCCTCAGGCGTGTGGAACGACACGGCGTACCCGCTGCCATACCAGCAGACCGCCGCGGGCGGGGGCGGCGTCAGCACCTTCGAAAAGCGTCCGTGGTGGCAGCCGGCGATCCCGTCGCAAAGCACCTACCGGATGGTTCCCGACGTTGCCGCGTTCGCGGACCCGAGCCCCGGCTACGCGATCATTTGCTCGCCCGCAGTGCAGGGCTGCGGTCCCTCGCCCGGCCAGACGATCTCGTTCGTCGGCGGCACGAGCGCGGCCACCCCCCTCGTCGCGGGGATGATCGCCCTGTGGGACCAGCAGGCCAAGCAGTCCGGCCTACCCAACCCCGGGTTCGTTCCGCCGCTGCTGTACTCGATCGCCCAGCACGCACCCGGATCGTTCCTGGACATCACCACCGGGGGCAACGCCGTGTTCGGCGGAGTGTCGTGCTGCACAGCTGCCCCCGGGTTCGACCTCGCGTCCGGGCTCGGCTCGCCGCTCGCCGCCCAGATCGTCCAGCACCTGCATCACTGACGTCGTCTTCCTCGGGCGTAGTCGACTCATCATCGACTGGGGCACGCTCAAGAAGTTCGGCCAGGGCATCGCGGTCGCTGCGTCGGCGGACGATGAAGCCAAGCGTGTCCTGAGCTTCGGCCTCGGAAAGCTCTTCGACCGTCTGCCTCAGCTTCTCCTTCGCGGTCATGCCTAGAAAGCAGCGCCCCGGCCAGCGGCATCGAAGGGTCACGACGCTGCGCCCCCCCGGCGCCGAGCCGCAGACGAGAGCCCGGCCCCTGCTCACGGTCGGCGTGGCACGACTGGCACAAATCCTGGCACACGGGGCCTCTGAGCAAGCGAAAACCCTGCACTGGACAGGCTTTCGGGAGTACCGCCAACGGGATTCGAACCCGTGTTACCGCCGTGAGAGGGCGGCGTCCTAGTCCCCTAGACGATGGCGGCCAGCATAAGAGGAGATCCGAGGCTAGCAAAGCGGGCCGCTGCACAACCGCCGCAGAGGAGATGCCGGCCTGAGGGACAGCCTGTGCGATATCGTCGCCCCACCACGCGGATGTGGCGGAATTGGTAGACGCGCACGGTTCAGGTCCGTGTGGATGTAAGTCCGTGGAGGTTCGAGTCCTCTCATCCGCATTGAGAAAGCCTGTCGCTGCCACAGGGAGATCCCTGGTTGTCGCTTGTAGGGCCGAATCCGAAAGGCGGCCGATCCGGTTGGCACACTGTATGGGTGTCCTCCGTCGAAGAGTTCTTGGCCAGGGTCGAGCAGCGCCGCTCGATGACGAGCGCGATCCTCGACCCAAACGCACGCGCCGAGTGGGGACAGTTCTTCACGCCGCATGCCTCGGCCAACCTGGTGGCCTCAATGGCACCGCTCCCTACCGAAGCGGATTGGCGGCTCATCGACCCTGGTGCCGGGGTCGGCTCGCTCACGGCGGCTCTCGTCGCTCGCTGGCTCATGGAGACGGACCTGCCAACCATGTCTGTCCTTGCCTACGAGATCGATCCCCTCCTCGTGGATCCGCTAGGGGCCACTCTGGCAGAAGCTCGGACTCTAGCGGCAGCGGTCGGGCGCACGCTGCACACGACCGTTCAGGTCGAGAACTTCGTACTCAGTCCGCCCGCAGGAGGCGCCGGCAACATCCTGCTGATGAACCCGCCTTACAAGAAGCTCAACGTCGATAGCGACGAGCGTGCCGCCCTGATGTGCGGCGAGCACCCCGTCCGTGTCACCAACATGTACGCAGCCTTCTTGGTTCGCGCTGTGCGGGCTCTCGCGCCGGGGGATGGACTGGTGGCCATTACTCCACGTTCGTTCGCCAATGGGCCGTACTTCAAGGATCTGCGCTCCGAGCTCCTAAAGCGGGCCAGCTTCCGCCGTATCCATGTTTTTGAGGCTCGTAACCGTGTCTTTTCTGACGCCGATGTTCTTCAGGAGAACCTCATCTTCTCGATGCAACTCGACACCTCCCTGACCGATGTCATCATCACAACCAGCCGCGACGCCATCGACGCCGTCAGTGTCGCTACTCGCAGCCACAACCAGGTAGTTCACCCAGGCGATCCTCAGCGCTTCATCCGCCTTCCGCTCGACGAGGACGCCCTGTCTACCGCCGGGCGCATGGCTGCAATGCCCTGCGTACTCTCAGAACTTGGCTGCAACGTCAGCACCGGACGAGTCGTTGACTTCCGTGCCAAGGAGCAGCTGCGTATGGCGCCTGGCAAAGGCACCGTTCCATTGATCTATCCTCAAAACCTTCGTGCTGGAGCAATCAAGTGGCCGATCATCACACACAAACCCCAGGCACTGTGCCTCAACGATGTGACGACCAATCTGCTGCTGCCCAATGAGCACTACGTCGTGGTAAAGCGTTTTAGCGCGAAGGAGGAGCCTCGGCGTGTGGTCGCAGCCGTCGCCACTCCAGATGCGTTCGGTCGAACCGGGGCCGTCGCCTATGAGAACCACCTCAATATCTTCCATACTGCCAATCGCGGCTTGGACCCCGACTTCGCCGCAGGGCTCGCGTCATACCTGAATTCGCGTTTTGTCGATGACTACATACGCCAATTCAGCGGCCACACCCAGATCAACGCCACCGACCTTCGCGAGCTGCGGTATCCGACAATCGTGCAACTCTGTACGCTCGGGGTTGCGGCAGGCGAACTTAGTGATCCAACCAATCCCGACGAGCTCAACGACTTGCTGGACTCGATCATCGGGCAGCCCCACGAAGAGGGACTTGCGACCGTAGCATGAGCAGCGCCCGCGACGAGCTCGTCCAGCAGGCACGTGATGCCCTCTCGGCACTGGGCTTCGACAAAACACGAAGTAATGAGCGTTCGGCATTGACGCTGCTCAGCCTCCTCGGTCTGCGGCCCGGCGACTCCTGGGACGATGCCACCCGCGGCCTATATGGTGTTACACCACTGATGAATTGGATGGCCGAGCACCTCGGTAAGCGCTACGCACCCAATTCGCGTGAGACAGTGCGTCGTCGGACTCTGCACCAGTTTGTCGATGCCGCACTGGTCGTACTCAATCCTGACGATCCATCACGGCCGATCAATAGCGGCAAGAACGTTTATCAAGTCGACGAGCGTGCCTTTGCGCTCCTGCGCCAACTCGGTACACAGCAATGGAAACAGAACCTGTCGTTCTATCTTGAGCAACGCCCAGGACAACAGGCGGCCTATGCCGCCATGCGCGAGCAAGCCATGATCCCCGTCACGCTACCAAACGGGGCAGAGATCAAGCTGACTCCAGGTGGCCAGAACCTCCTGATTCGTGACATTCTCGAGCAGTTCTGTCCGCGCTGGACGCCAGGCGGACGTGTGCTCTATGTCGGAGACGCGGGGAAGAATACTCCGATTTACGATATCGAAGGATTTGCCCAAGACGGAGTTGTGTTCGACAAGCATGGCAAGCTTCCAGATCTCGTGGTCAAACTTCCCAGCCGCGACTGGCTCGTGCTGATAGAGGCCACAGGCTCACATGGTCCAGTCGATAGCAAGCGTCACACGGAGCTTAAAGCGCTCTTCGCCGGAAGCCTCGCCGGCTTGGTCTACGTTTCCTGTTTCACCTCACGTGCGGAAATGCGTAAATACCTGACCGACATCGCGTGGGAGACTGAGGTCTGGTGCGCAGACAACCCTACCCATCTTATTCACTTCAACGGCGAGCGTTTTCTCGGACCGTATTGAACGGCATCGCCTTCGACCCAATTGAGCGACCTGCAACGAGTGAGCGGCTCCAGTCGAATGCCGCCTCGGCAACACCTACGGTGAGCGCTCGATCTATCGGCGAGCCTTCCGTCTCGTAGCGCCACCCGCCAGCCCACGGAGTCAGCCAACGCGAACCGGAGACGCTCGCCGGTAGCCCCTCGATACCGTCGACGAGCGTCACCAGATAGCCAAGGTCATGAGTCATAGGGATCTCCACCTCGCGACTCGCGAGCACAGCCTTGACCGACTTCTCAACGGTCTACTGAGCGTGAAAGCCCACGACATCATCGGCCTGGTTTTCATCGGCAGCAAGGACCCGCACCGCCGCCAGATCACCAGCACCCACCCGCCCGGGTGACCGCTCGTCACGCCAGCACGTAGCGTCCCCTCGCTACCCGAACGAAGCTCGGCGCCGGCCCACGCACATCAGCTGCAAGTGCCCAGCTCACCGAGTCCACCGAGACCGGTTCACCGAGCAACGCTTCGACAGCCGTGTGGACGTGCGTCACCCGAGCAATTGTCAAGAGTTGTGGATGGGGAGGTGAAGCATCAGGCGGCGACCTTCTCGTCCGTTGTGGTGGTTTCGTCTTCGGTGATCTTGATTCCGTCCTTGAACGTGATGCCGTCGAGTACGTCGGTGACGAGTTCGTGGCCGTTGAATCGTCGCCAGCGTTCTTGGGCGGCGTCGAGGAGCTTGTAGGCCATTGCGAGTGCGGCTTTCTTGGAGCCGGCGCCCTTGGTGACCTTGGTGCGTAGCTTGACGGTCGCGAAGCTGCTCTCGATCGGGTTCGTGCTCCTCAGGTGCCGCCAGTGCTCGGCGGGGAAGTCGTAGAACGTGGTGAGCGCGCCCCAATCCTTGTCGAGCTTCGCGACGGCCTTCGGGTACTTGGCGTCGAACTCGCCACGGAAGCGCTCCAGCGCCTTGCGAGCGTCCGCGCATGAGGGCGCCTCGGTCATTTCGTGCAGCAGCGTCTTCGCCCTGGGCTGCAGCCGCTTCGGGAGCGCGTCGAGTACGTTCGCTGTCTTGTGTACCCAGCAGCGTTGCTCCCGGGTGCCGGGGAACACATTGCGCAGCGCGGCCCACGCGCCGAGCGCGCCGTCACCGGTCATGAGCTTCGGCTCGTTCAGCCCGCGGTCGCGGAGATCCCGGAACACTGCCGCCCACGAGTCCTCGCTCTCACGGTAGCCGTCCTCGACCGCGAGCAACTCCTTGCAGCCGTCCTCACGGACACCGATCACCACCAGCAGACACAGCTTTGGATCCTCGCCGAGGCGGACGCTGACGTTCACGCCGTCGACGAACAGGTACGCGTAGCGGTGAAACCGCAGCTCCCGGGTACCGAACGCGGCGTGCTCGGCCTGCCACTGCTCGGTCAACCGCTGGATCGAGCTGGACGACAACCCCGACGCGTCCTCGCCCAGCAGATCCCGCAGCGCGGACCCGAAATCCCCAGTCGAGAGCCCATGCAAGTACAGGATCGGCAACACCTCGGTGACCTTCGGCGACCGCCGCGCATACGCCGGCAGGATCCGCGAGCTGAACCGCTTACGCTTCCCCGTCTGCTCGTCAACGCGCTTATCGTTGACCCGCGGCGCGCGGACCAGGACCGTCCCTGAGCCGACCGTCACCCGCCGCTCCCGCGCGCGACCGTTGCGGACGACCAGCCGCTTGCCGTCTTCATCGACCTCCTCCACGAGCGAGCCGACGTACTCCTCAACCTCGGCCTCGAGCGCCGCCGCGATCATCCGACGCGCGCCCTCACGCGCGAGATCATCGAGCGTGACCCGACCCTCATCGTCCTCCCCAACGGGGAGCCTGCGAACATCTGACATGGCGTGCCTTCCTGCCGGCCATCACCGGCATCGGTCTTCATCAACCGGGAAGGTACGCCGCCTTCCTCTTCACACGCATCCACAACTTCTGGGTATAGCTCGCGTCACCCGCATCGGTCCTTCGTGGTCGGCGAGCACCCGGAGAACCATATCGTGGACCCAGCCCCGCCGCCGAGCCCGACGCCGTCGACTCGCAACCACACGGGGCGGAGCATCGCTGGCGCGCAGACGAGCAAGCGTCTTCGCCAGATAGCTCAGCGATGACCGGAGATCTTGGTTCGATAGTACTTGCGTCGCCTGCATTTCGGCAGGGTTGAACGTCGCTATTCGAAACCAAGCTGGAGCCCATTCCATCCTGCCATGCAGGGGAGCATGGAGGCTCCCAGGAGCCGCCTGCGTACGTATCAGCGCAGGTATGCGCGGCCACGTGGCCTGACCGCGAGAACATCGATCACCCGCTCGGCGTCCCGACCGATCGAAGATCACCCGCCACTCCCCTACGCGCAGCCGCCACAGGCGCTCGGCACCACGCAGCAGCTTGACGTCCCCCTCGGGCAGAACCGTAGCAACAGCGCGCCGAACTGCCTCTCGCGCTTCGAACTCAGCCCACGCGCCCCAGACATGGTGTAGTACATTGGCACTGTCAATGACCTTTGAGCTAGCTGATCTCGATGACGAGACGCGCCGCTACATGCTCGCGGAGTTAGATCATGACCTCGCCCGCGACAATCTGTACTCTGGGAAATACCTGAGCGAACTCGGTGCAGGACGCTACCCAGAACTTCTACGGGAAGCAATCGAACGGGGCACTGAGGACTCGCTCGCCGCCGCTCTCACGGAGCCAGGGCTGTTCATGGACAGCTACATGAAACGCAAGCCGTCGGGCGGCTATGCCCCAGCGAAAGTGCCACGCACGGCGCCGACAACACTCGCCGAGGGAGAGTTCAACCGCTTCTACCTCCGCGGTCTCTGTCGACGCGCGCTGGCGACCGAAGGCAGCGAGATCGAGATCTACCGCGCACGGACCTCGGTGGAACCGCGAGCCAAGTCGATTGCACTTGTCGGCTCTCGCCTCAATCCACTCAAGCTCCTCCAAGACCTCCGTGAGCACACGGGCATCGACCTGGCCCTCCACCTCCCACCCGGCCCCAACTCCGGTCTCAGCGGCTACCTCGTATCTGTAATTGATAACAGCGCCGCGACCGCAACAACCGACCAAGTTTGAGGATGCTCTCAAACCTCCGTGCCTGAGCCGACCCCACCCAGGGAACCACGAGCCAGCCTCTGCAACCCGGACCCGGATCGCACGTCCGCGGTTACATACCGACCTCTCGCAACTCGAACGAACGGCGATGCCCGCCCGCCGACGCCAGCGGACAGGCACCAGTTCACAGAACTCTTGGAGACGACCTCGCCAAATAGCGCCTCGATGGCCGCATGAATCTGGGCGACTCGCATCGGTCCCTCCCGATCGGCCATCACTCGAAGGACCGCATCGAGCACCCAGCCTGGCCGCTGAGGCCGACGCCTCCGGCTGGCGACCACCCGCGACGGTGCATCGCTAGCCCGCACAGCGGCCAGCTTCTCGACCAGCCGCCCCCGCGACCCCTGCAGCTCGTGGTTCGATAGTACTGTCGTCGCCTGCATTTTCGGAGGGCTGAGCGTCGCTATTGCGGCCGCGTGGCCTGACAGCGAGAACATCGATCACCCGCTCGGCGTCCCGACGGTCGAAGACCACCCTCCACTCGCCTACGCGCAGCCGCCACAGGCGCTCAGCACCACGCAGCAGCTTGACGTCCCCTTCAGGCAGCACCCCGATCGCGGCGCTGATTCGCTCCCGGTCCCGCCGGCCAAGCCGTCGCAGAGACTTCAGTGCGGCCGGGCGGATCTCGATCCGCCATCCATACGGCTCAGCCAGCGCTCGCGCCGCCCCCGCTGGGAACGGCACTCTCATCTGGCCCCACTTCGGAACCTTGAAGTGGCCCCACCCTGTCCGACGCGCCGCGGACTGTTCGAGTCTCATGAAGCTCGAGCGGAGGGCGGCAGACAGGGATGGGATCACGAGTGGAGACGTTCGAGCAGATAGGAAGGGATCGCGACCGGGAGGGCTTGTCGATCAGGGCTCTGGCGGAGCGTCATGGTGTCCATCGCCGCGCTGTCCGTGAGGCGCTCGCCTCGCCGTTGCCTGCACCGCGCAAGCGGCCTGAGGGCCGCCCGGCGCCGAAGCTCGGCGCATACCGGGAGCTGATCGACGAGTGGCTGATCGCTGATCTAGACGCCCCCCGCAAGCAGCGCCACACAGCCCATCGCGTTTGGGAGCGCCTCGGCGAAGAGCACGGCGCAGAGGTCTCTGAGCGCGCGGTGCGCAAGTGGGTCTCCCACCGCCGCAGGGAGCTGGGCGAGGCGCCGGCGGGGATGGTGCCCTTGGTGCACGATCCCGGGGTTGAGGCGGAGGTCGACTGGGGTGAGGCAGTCGTGATCCTGCGGGGAGTCCCCACGAAGGTGTTCGTCTTCCATATGCGCGCCTGTCACTCGGGAGGCGCGTTTGTGATGGCTTTTCCGCGCGAGACCCAGCAGGCGTTCCTGGAGGCTCACGCCGCCGCGTTTGACTGGTTCGGCGGGGTTTTCCAGACGGTCCGCTATGACAATCTGAAGGCCGCGGTCACGAAGATCCTGAAGGGCCGCCGGCGCGTGGAGTCAGACCGGTTCGTCGCGTTGCGCTCGCACTATCTGTTCGCGTCCTCTTTCTGTGAGCCGGGGGAGCAGGGCGCCCATGAAAAGGGCGGCGTTGAGGGTGAGGTTGGTCGTTTTCGCCGCCGGCACTTCGTTCCCTTGCCGGAGGTGGCGAGCATCGCTGAGCTGAACGTGCTGATCGCCGCCGGCTGCATCGGAGATTTGAATCGCACGATCGTCGGCCGCGCCCAGACCGTCGGTGAAGCACTCTCCGGGGAGATGGCGCTGCTGCGGGCGCTGCCCGCAGAATCGTTTGACGCGCGGGAGCAGTCAACGCCGAGGGTCGACGCGAAGTCTCTGGTCACGGTCCGTCAGAACCGCTACTCCGTCCCGGTTGCGTTGGTGGGGCGCAAGGTGCTCGTGAAGATCGGCGCGCGGGAGATCGAGGTCTTCTCAGAGCACGAGTTGGTCGCTGTTCACGAGCGGCTGCAAGGCCGCTATGGCGTGGCCGGGAAACTCGACCACTATCTCGAGCTGTTGCGGCGAAAGCCCGGTGCGCTGCGCGCCTCGCTGCCGCTGGCCCAGGAGCGCGAGCGAGGCAGCTGGCCGTTCTGTTTCGATGAGCTGTGGTCAGCGATCGAGGCGCGCTATGGCGCCTCGGAGGCCGCGCGGCAGATGGTCGACGTGCTGCTGCTCGCCCGCGAGCTCACACCCGCCCGCGTCGAGCTCGCCGTCCGTGGCGCCTTGGCGGCCGGCGCGACCGACGGACGCGCGGTCGCTGTCCTGGCCCGCCGCTCCGAGCGAGCAGAGCCCGTCACGATCGAACTGGACGGGAGGCTTGCCGCGATCGGCGGCCCCGAGCCAACGCTGACTGACTATGACCAGCTGCTCGGTGGGGCGGTGAGGCAATGAGCGCGCCCGCGAAAACCCAAGCGATGGAGGCACTGATCGAGGCGCACGCGATCGAGCTGAAGCTCCCCACCGTCCGCCGGCGCTTTCAGGCCCTCGCCGAGGAGGCCCTGCGCGAGCAGCAAACCCCCGTCGCGTATCTCGCGGCGCTCCTGGAAGCCGAGATCACTGAGCGCGCTGAGCGCCGCGAACGCCGCCGGCTGATCGAAGCTCGCTTCCCCGTCATCAAGAACCTGGAGGAATTCCGTTTTCAGGATAACCCCAAGATCCCCCAAGCCACGATCGCCGCGTTGGCGCAAGACTCCTGGATCGACGACCACGAGTCAGTGATCCTGATCGGCGAATCCGGGACCGGCAAGACGATGCTCGCGACCGCGCTCGCGGTCTGCGCCTGCCAGCAAGGACGCCGCGTCAGATTCACCACCCTCGCCGCGCTCGCCAACGAGCTCCAAGAAGCCGAGAGCAAAAGAGAGCTCGCCAGAGTCATCGCGCGCTACGCCCGCACCGAGCTCGTCGTCCTCGACGAGCTCGGCTACCTCGCACTCCCTGACGGCGCCGCGGAGCTCGTATTCCAAGTCATCTCCGAGCGCAACGAGCGCGCCAGCCTGATCGTCACCACCAACCTCCCATTCGAGGAGTGGACAAAAGTGTTCCCCGACGCGCGCCTCGCCAAGGCCGTCGTCGACCGCATCACCCACCGCGCCCACATCATCGAGACCGGCACCGAATCCTGGCGCTTCCGCCACGGCATCCAACGCAACGGAAAGGGGGCCCCGCGATGACGCGCCGGCGGGCTCTACGCTGCGCTCGCCCTACGGGCTTCGCTCCGCTACGAGCCCGCCGAAACTCCACAGCAAGCCCCGATCAGGGATCATCTACACACACCAACAACCAACGCGGGGTGGGGCCAGTTCAGAGTTCCGCGGTGGGGCCAGCGCAAGTGGCCGTTCCGACCCGCGGCCATCCTTGACGTCGACACCTCCGCGCTGCTCAAGCTGCTCGTACGCGAGGCAGCGTCCGCCGCTATCGAGCGCGGGCTTCTGACCTGGAGGGACTCGCGACCAGCGTCATCGCGGAAGTCGAGTTGCCGCGCGCTGTGGCACGCGCCCGTGAAGAACGGGCCGACGCCGCGATCGATGGCAGCCTGGTGCTGCAAGGAGTGCTTTCCTCTGCCCGATTAGTCTCTTCGAGTCGATGACTGCTCCATCCGCGCCACCAAGCCAGGAT
The DNA here is from genome assembly GCA_963744135.1 of uncultured Solirubrobacterales bacterium. Taxonomy (GTDB): domain Bacteria; phylum Actinomycetota; class Thermoleophilia; order Solirubrobacterales; family Solirubrobacteraceae; genus Palsa-744. The sequence continues at coordinate 332,759 of CAVUSE010000005.1, forward strand.
GTGCAGGCGAGTCAATCCCAGCGTGATGACTCGTGGAAGCTAATCGGCTACGCGTGTACGCATCCCAACCCACCACTGCGCGGCGCGTTCCTGCCGCTCGAGCGCCTGACCGTGCTTCTCGGTCCCAACGACTCCGGCAAGTCGAGTCTGCTGCGTGCGATCGAGCGGGACCTGTCAGGTGGCCACTTCGATGAGGTCGACCGAGGCGTCGCGCGCCAGATCGGCGGCGTCTTCTACGCCATGGTCTCAGACGACGAGCTCAGGTACGTCACGCATGAGTCCGCTGAAGGTCGCACCCGCACACCGGAGCCTGTCAAGTCGATTGAGACACTTGGTCGTCGAATTTAGTGAGCGGCCTCCTGTGTAGTCGGTTTGTTGATCCAGGCGGCGGCTGGTAGCGCTGGTGGGTGTGGTGGGCGGCGGACGAACCGTTCGGGTGTCGTGGCGTAGGCGGCGGCGAGGACGCGTTGGCGTTCGGCGTGGAGTGCTTGGGCGTGGCCGTGGTGGACGGCGGCTGGGGTCATTAGGCCGATCCCGGAGTGGCGGTGGGTGTGGTTGTACCAGTCGAAGAATGTGCGGCAGAACGCGCGTGCTTGCTGGATGTTCTCGAAGCGCCGGGGGAACTCGGGGCGGTACTTCAGGGTCTTGAAGTGCGCCTCGGAGTAGGGGTTGTCGGTCGAGGTGTAGGGCCGGTTGTGCGAGCGTGTCACGCCGAGGTCGGCGAGGAGGAACGCGACGGGCTTGCTGGTCATCGAGCTGCCGCGGTCGGCGTGCACGGTCAGCTGCCCTTGCGGGATCTGCTGCTGCTCGCAGGCTTGGCGGATCAGCGCCTTGGCGAGCTTGGCGCCCTCGCGGTGCTGGACGGTCCAGCCGACGACGTAGCGGCTGAACACGTCGAGGATCACGTACAGGTAGAAGTACGTCCACTTCGCCGGACCCTTCAACTTCGAGATGTCCCAGCTCCACAGCTCGTTCGGGCGTTCGGCGAGCAGCTCCGGCTTGGCGTACCCGGGGTGCGTGCGCTGGTCGCGCCGCTCACGCACCTCCCCGCGTGCGTCAAGCAGCCGGTACATCGTGCGCTCCGAAGCCAGGTAGCGGCCCTCGTCCAGCAGGGTCGCCCAGACCTGGGCGGGCGAGCAGTCGAGGAACCGCGCGGAGTGCAGTTCGGCGAGGACGGCCTCGCGCTCGGGCTCTGAGAGCGCTCTGGCCGGGACGGCCCGCGGACTCCTCGGCCTGGGCTCCGGCGGACACCGACGACGGTAGATCGTCGCTGGCGAGGCACCAAGCGCCCGGCACGCCGGGCGGGTACCGACGATCGGGGTGAGTTCCTGCACGGTCTGCTCGATCATCGCTCGGTGCTCCCCGGCCCGGTAGCGCCCCTGGGCTCGAGCAGCTGCCCCAGAAGCGCGGAGACGTTTCCCTGCACCTCGATCACCTTGCGCGCCTTCCGGAGCTCCGCCTCCGCGCGTTCCGCGCGCCGCTCCAGGGCCACGATCTGCGCATCACGCCGGTCAGCGGGCTTACGCCCCCGCGGCCGCGAAAGCGCTTTGATCGACCCGGCGTCGCGCTGTTTGCGCCACGTCGCCAGATGCGAGGAGTACAGGCCCTCGCGGCGCAACAGCGCCCCGACCTCCCCCGGTTGCGTGCACCCGTCGGCCTCGCGCAGGACCGCCAGCTTGTACTCAGCCGTGAACCGCCGGCGCGTCGCACGCTCGACGAGCTCGGGATCGGGCCGAGGCCCCCCGGGCGCGGCGCGCCCGGCCACCCCTCCGTTGCGGTCGCCTACGGCTCCCTCCACTCCGGGGTGGCCGGCACCATCGTGCTCCATCTCCAACATCGTGTCGTGCTCCGTTCTCGCCCTCAAAGGTCAGTAATTCCTTGATCATGAGCGTCTCACACGACATTGGCAGAGAGGGACGAGGCTCCCAAGCGCATCGGTACAGCGGGCGCAGACTCCCGTGGGACGCAGGGTTGTGGTCGTCACGAGGCGTCGAGCCCGACGGACCGAGATCACCTGCAGCCTGGCTCGCCTACCTCGGCGATGAGAACCACCTTCGCACGAGCATTCTCGATGCTCTCAGAGACTCCCGCGTCATAGGCCTCGAGTGCGCCGGGCTGGACCGGCTCGGGGACCGTGTGTGGAATGCCTACTGGTGCCTCCCGACCCTCGACGAGCTACCCGTCGAGCTTCGCATCGCTCTTGAAACATCAGACCTGCCGTCGATGCAACCCCCAGACCACGCGCGCGCGGCGCAGCGCAAGCTCCATTCAACGATGCATGGCGATCCAAGGCACCTCCAAATCGGGGGTGCCCCAGTGCCTATTATCTCGCTGGGCCCCTGCCGAGCGGTTCCCATGCCCAGAGGCCTCAGAGTCCCAGCAGAGTTCAACGCGATTCACGATGCAGTTGAGGTCAGCGTGGCGAGGCTCTTGGACCTCGTGCGAGAGGGAAGTGAAGACATACTCCCCGACCAGGAGCCGCTTCCTGTGGCCAACCGGCGCATGCGAGGCTTTCCTCGCGCCATGGTCGAGACAGGCGGGGATGCGCTCAAGGTCAGCAAGTATGCCGTCTCCGTTTGCGGGTTCTTGACTTGGGCAGCCAACGATCTGCTTCCGAAGTTCGTCTCTGAGGCCTATCGCCTGCTCGTAGAGCTGCGCCCGCTCGAGGAATGGTTTGACCAGCGACCAATTGACATCCGGCTGCACCCGCTTCAGGGGCGCTTATCGAGCCCTGATTTTTCGATCGAGCACTCGGCGGATGGCTACCGCCTATGGATTCAGTTGGCGCTGCTTGACGCGCTCAAGCGTCTCGACCAGGTCGGGGAGCTGATCTCGATCGCCATCGACACCTATGAGAGCGAACGGCACCTTCACATAGCGGAAGCCGGCGATGCTGTCGAGCTCATGCTTCTTGAGACCGTGCTCGACGATCTCCTGCGCTTAGCGACGGGAACACCACCATTCGATGGGCCGTTGGCGGAGGTCATTGCGCGACCCGACCACGCGAGCAGCGCCAGCGGACCACCCGAACCCAGGCTGGTTCTGCTCGACGAGCCTGAGCGCCATCTCCATCCGCGGTTGCAACGCCACGCCGCGAGCTGGCTGGGAGACGCGGCCGCCTCACTCGCCTCGCAATCACTCGTCGCCACCCACAGTCCGCCGTTCCTCGGGCTCGCGGGCACCTCGACGCTCTATGTCCAGGTCAGCCGGCACGAGGAGCAAACCGTCTTACGACCCTTCCAGCCCGATGACATCTCGCAGCTCGACCGGATCGCCGCCGCGATGGGCTTCGACCGCGGCGAGCTGGTCACGCTTATCAACGTATGGCTGGTCGTGGAGGGGCCGACTGACAAGATCGTGTTCGACACACTGTTCTCCGAGGAGCTCTACCGGGCGGGAGTAGTGGTCCTACCGCTGCATGGCACCGCACGATGGCAGGGACTGCTGTACGCGGACGCGCTATGGCGCCTTACAACAGCCTCCGTGGCGGTGATGTTCGACAAGATCACGACGCAGCGTGCAAACGATATGCAGCGCATGCCGAACGAGGAACTGGTGAGCCTGTCGCGATCTGCCACAGCATCCAACGAGGTCAAGGACCTTGCGCGTCTGTTGCGAGCCGCCCGCGAACATCATAAGGCCGTGCACAGCATCCCCAATCCGCTACCGGACATCATCTTCCATCTCGACGACACAATCCTGAAACAACACTTTCCTCGGTACCCCGGGCGAGCAGACGCGCTCGCGGCGTGGGGCAAGGACGGTGAAAAGCAGCTCGACAGGTTCATTGAACGACGCTACGAGATCAAGAAGACACCCAAGGTACTCCAAGAAGTCGCCGACGCGATGTTTGATGGGGACATCAAGCCCGAGGCGCTGGGCGAAATTGTCGATGCATGTGCCAAGCTCGCGCAGTCCAACTTTTAGTCCAGAGGGAGGAATGATGGCCACGCCTTACACCCTGAAGAAGCTCACCGACATCGAGGATTCCGCGCCGAAGGCAGGGTTTGGCGACGTCCAAGAGGCGCGATTCGCAAAAGATGCGCTCGACACCGAGGACACGGGGTTCAGCTACCACCGCGTCAAGGCACACCAGCGTCAGCCCTTCGCGCACAAGCACGAGCGCGCTGAGGAGGTCTATGTTGTCCTCGCTGGCTCCGGGCGTGTAAAGCTCGACGACGAGGTCGTAGAGCTTCAGGCGCTCGACGCGATCCGCGTAGCTCCCGAGGTCACGCGCGCTTTCGAGGCTGGGCCCATTGGCCTCGATCTACTCGCGTTCGGCCCACGGCGCGAGGGAGACGGTGAAGTGCTGATGGGATGGTGGACCGACTAGATCGCGACGGGTCTGTCAAGGCGCGCGTCAAGCGCTCGCGCGCGCCGAATAGACCGCAATTGGTCGCAGCACCGCGTTGTCCATCCCACTCACCCACCCTCTCTACACCGTGTCACTCGCCGCCACCTAGCCAGAGATCCCGGAACTCGACTCCAGGCGCAAACCACTCTGAGCCAATAGAGGGACACCCCCGTCGATCACGTGGATGACGCGCGTCGCTCCGTAGTGCGTGAGCAGGCTGGCGGCGGTCGCCGCCCGCACGCCCGCGGCACATATCACCGCAATTGGCAGAGCGGGATCCAATCCCTGCGGAATCCCCGTGATGTCGTGCCACGGCGTGAACACCGACCCCGGCACATGGCCGGCGTCCCACTCGCGCAGCTCTCGGACATCCAGCAACTGGAGATCAGGTTCTTGAGCGAGTCGGCCGAGCAGGTCATCCGCCGCCAGACGCTCAGTTGTGATCGCGGGATGCCGTTCCTGGCGCCAGTTGGTCATGCCTCCCGCCAACAGGCCCGCGACGTTGCGGACTCCCACCGACAGCGCCAGCTTGGCGGCGCGTCGCCCGTCGGCGTCGTCGCGCCCGATGAACACGATCTCCCGGTCGTGGTCGGCCAGCCACGCGAGCTTGGAGCCAAACCCGGAGCTGAACGACGGAATGCAGATCGAGCCTTGGATGTGGACGTCGTCGAACTGCAGGTCGGTGCGGACGTCCACCAACAGCGCCCCTTCGTCGCGCTTGAGCTGCACCTGGTGGGGGTAGAGCGCGGGCACCTCCACCCCGCTGGTGAGCAGTGGCCCGCGGTTGAGCGCCACGATCTTCTCGAAGTTGGGTGGCTGCGGCCCCAGCTTGACGAGGGCCTGCGCGACGAACTCCTCCTCGTCCGCGATCGCGAGCGTCGGGTTGTGCTGCTTCTCGTAGCCGACGGTCGAGCAGATCTTCATGTCCATGCCCGGCCCCCCGCACATCGAGCCCCCGAGATGCGCCGGCCAGAGCTCGCAATCGTCGGGGAGTGTCAGCAGCCGCTCGTGCACCGAGCGGAAGATCTGGCGGGCCCCCTCGGCCTGCTCGACGGCCAGGTCGGTGCGGGCGACGTCACCCACGAACAGGCTGTCGCCGCTCAGCACCGCCCATGGATCCCCGCCGCGAGCGGTGTCGATCAACAGGAAGGCGGTGTGCTCGGGGCGATGCCCGGGAGTGTGCAGGGCGCGCACAACGAGCAACCCCAAGCGCAGCTCCCAGCCATCCTCGAATGGCTCGTGCTCGTAAGCGGGGTCGGCCAGGCGGTGGACGTGGATGCGAGCCCCCGTGGCCGCCACCAGGCGCCCGTGCCCGGAGACGTGGTCGGCGTGGTTGTGGGTCTCGATCACGTGATCGATCGTGACCCCCCGGTAGCGGGCCAGCTCGAGGTACTCGTCGATCTCAAAACGCGGATCGACGACCGCGGCAACCCCGGCCCGCTCGTCGCCGATCAGGTAGGAGGCGCAGCCGAGGTCGTCATGGGTGATCTGCCTGAAGAGCATCGCCCACGGCCGGTGCCGCTCAGTGCGGCTGGGGCACGATGCGGATGTAGGGCTTGGGCGTCTTCCAGCCGTCGGGGTAGGTCGCTTTCGCCTCCTCGTCGGACACCGACCCCGCGATGATCACGTCCTCCCCCGGCTGCCAGTTGACCGGCGTCGCCACCTTGTGGTTGGCGGTGAGCTGCAGCGAGTCAATCACCCGCAGCACCTCGTCGAAGTTGCGGCCGGTCGTCATCGGGTAGATGAGGATCAGCTTGATCTTCTTGTCGGGGCCGATCACGAACACATTGCGCACCGTCTGGTTGTCAGCCGGCGTGCGCACGAGCGGGTCGCCGGAGGTGCTCGCGGGGAGCATGCCATAGAGCTTGGAGACGTTGAAGTCCGCGTCGCTGATGATCGGGTAGTTGGGGGCCGCGCCCTGGGTCTCCTCGATGTCGCGGGCCCACTCCCCATGCCGGTCGAGCGGGTCGACCGAGAGACCGATGATCTTCACGTCGCGGCGGTCGAACTCGGGCTTGGCGTTGGCCATGTAGCCGAGCTCCGTGGTGCACACCGGCGTGAAGTCCTTCGGGTGGGAGAACAACACCGCCCACGAGTCGCCGATCCAGTCATGGAATTTGATACGGCCCTCGGTGGTGTCGGCCTCGAAATCTGGTGCTGTGTCGCCGAGCTGCAATGCCATGTTTGCTTCCTTTCAGTCCGCGCTGGTTGGTTTCGATTCGCGCCGTCGCCGCTATGCGCCCCTGCGGCGGCGCCAAGATGTTGGTCGCAACTCTACGAACACGCTGCGGTCAGTCAGAGTATGGCGCTCGACAGAGCCGCCACCGCTCACGAGGAAGCACCGGCGGCGATGTGGCCATCCAATTTAGCACTAAGCTTATCGAGCTTATGTGGTTACTCGGCGGACCGTCAACAGCACGCCCCGCGTCATGCGCAGCACCGCGGCCACCACCACGGCGCGGGGGGTATCGGGGTGCTCAAGCCACCAGAGCGCCAGGCCGGTGAGGGCACTGCGGATGATCTCCCCCAGCGGCTCCAGCTCAGCCTCGGGCAGTTGCGGGGCGAACTCCCGCAGGAGCGCGACGTCCGCGGCTCGCTGTTGTCGTCGCAGCTCACGCTGGAGGTCCTGGATCTCCGGATCCCCGGTAGTCTCCTGAAACAGGTTCTTTGATGTATGGGGGTGTTGCTCGACATGAGCAAACCACGCATCGATCATCGCTGGCAGCCGCTGGTCGGGATCGCCCGGCTCGTTGAGGAAGGCATCCAGCGGCGCAGCGGCGAGCTCGTCCCGGCGGCGAGCGAGCAGCTTCATCTGCAGGTCCTGCTTGGAGTCGAAGTGGCGGTAGAGCATCGGCTTGCTCACACCCGCCGCGGCAACGATGTCGGCGACAGTGGTGGCGCCGTAGCCGCGCTCGGCAAAGAGGCGTGCGGCGGCATCCTCGATCAGCACGCGTCGCTCGCGGGCGGGCAACCGGTGTGATGCGGGGGGACGGCCGGGCGCGCCGGAAGGACGGTGGAGCGAGGCCGAAGAACCATCAGGAGAAGCGGAAGGACGGTCGAACAAGCCGCCGTGGCGTGCAGTTACCATTTGGTGTACTATATGGTAACGTGCATCTTTGGTCGTACCAGATCGATCCTCACCCCTCCCCCGTCCTCGCCCGTTTGTGATCGCTTCCTTTCACATCGCCAACGTCGGCTCGCGCTCCCTGAGCCTCCTGCGCGCACGGCCTGCCGCAGCCAAGGTGCCGGGTCTGCGCTACGCCGAGATCGCGACGGCGGCGCCGCTGAGCGGTCGCCTGCTGCCGGCGCCTCGACCCGGCCGCTTTGTACTGGTTGCGGCATGGGAGCACGATGAGGCGCTCGATCAGTTCCTCGCCAGCCATCCGCTCGCAGCACGATTCGCGGGAGGTTGGCACGTCCGCCTGCAGCCCACTCGCGTCGCAGGCGGATGGGCAAAGCTTCCGGGCCTTCCCGTGGAAGAGCAGCCCATGGATGACGAGGAGCCCGCCGCGGTGCTCACGCTCGGGCGCCTGCGGCTCACGCAGACACTGCGCTTCCTGCGAGCCAGCGCAGGGGCTGAGGAGCTCGTGGTCGATGACCCAGCGCTACTGGCCTCCACCGGGTTCGCACGGCCGCCAAGCCTGGTGGCGACCTTCTCGCTGTGGCGCACCACCGCCGCGATGCGCGCGTACGCGCGCGGCCACGCCGACCCCCGACACGTCGAAGCCGTCCGGGCGCACGGCACCCAGCCGTTCCACCACGAGTCCGCCTTCATCCGCTTCCGCCCGTACGGCGCGCGAGGCAGCTGGGATGGCCACAACCCCCTGGCGAGCGCCCAAGCCACGACGACCGCTGGCGTGGGTCCGCAGAGCGGCTGAGATGCCCACCGGTCACGCCCCATTTGTGTTCAGGAACGTGGCCATGCACCGAGCGACGGGACAGTAGGCACAGCGAAAACTCGTGCGGTACGCTCGTCACCCATGGCCTACGACGAGGATCTCGCCAACCGCCTACGCGAGTTGCTTGCCGCCGAAGACACGGTCACTGAGAAGAAGATGTTTGGTGGGCTCGCATTCTTGGTCGGCGGCAACATGTCCGTCAGCGCGTCACGGAACGGTGGACTGCTGGTGCGGATCGATCCCGCCGACACCGACGCGTGCCTCGCTCGTCCTCATGTGGAGCTGATGACGATGGGAGGACGCACAATGGACGGATGGATCACAGTCGCGCCTAATGGAGTCAAGACCAAGCGGGAGCTCGCCATGTGGGTGAGGCGCAGCCTCACCTTCGTCAAGACTCTTCCGCCGAAGTAACGGCGATTCACAATATCGGCGGCTAGCGCCCGCTCATCCGTATTCGCCGATAAGCCGCTGACCGCCACGATCGGCGAGGTCGAGACGGCCGCGAGCGGTCGGTCGGGTAACTTCTATTGGCTCCCAACCACAAGAGCCCTCTGCAATACTCGCCGAGTTGATGCCAACCAGAAATGTGCCCAAGAGGTCTCGGTCGCGAATACGCGTGTTGATGGCTGCACCGCCTGGTGTCGCGATGGGCCACGCAGCGCTGCCCGCCAGCCTCATTCGTGTTATCGACGCCGTCGATCGGAGCCGTGTCCGCGGACATCAACCAAATCAGCGCAGCGCATTGCGCGAGATCCTAATGTGTCGGTGGAATTCAGCCTCGCATCCGCTTGGGACAAGCGAGCTGCGTCCGAGTCGTGGATCTGCGCACACCTGCACCCGCTCGCGAATGTGGGTGCTCGGGGTGGCGCTCGTCGCGGCGATCCTGTATGGGATGCTGGGTGGGGTAGGCCCGGCGTGGGCGGCTGCGTCCTCGCCGTACTTCACTGCGCTGACGGCCTCGGGCGCCACCGAGCTGCAGACAGCGCGTTTCGATGCGATGACGGCGCCGTTGCCGGATGGGCAGGTGCTGATTGCGGGTGGAGCAACCAAGACAAGCATCCTGCCCAGCGCGGAACTGTTCAGGCCTGCCACAGAGACCTTCACCACGCTCCCCGAATCGGGCGAAACCGAGCTGCAGACTGCCCGGGAAGGCGCTGTGACTGCCCTGTTGCCCGACGGGCAGGTGTTGATCGCCGGCGGCTGGAATGAAGGTGACCTGCAAAGCGCCGAACTGTTCGACCCGGCCGACGACACCTTCACAGCGCTCACTGCTGCGGGCAGCAGCGAGCTGCAGACCGCGCGCTATGGCGCTGTGGCGGCCGCGTTGCCTGATGGGCAGGTGTTGATCGCCGGCGGCTACAACGAAAGCAGCGGCTTTTTGCAGAACGCGGAACTTTTTGACCCGGTCGACGACACCTTCACAGCGCTCACGGCTGCGGGCGCCACCGAGCTGCAGACGGCCCGTGAGTTCGCCGTGGCGGCCGCGTTGCCGAATGGGCGAGTGTTGATCGCCGGCGGCCAGAACAATGGCGGCTCGCTGCAGAGCGCGGAGATCTTCGACCCGGCCGACGACACCTTCACAGCGCTCACGACCACAGGCGCCACCGAGCTGCATTCCGCCCGCCTCGATGCTGTGACCGCGCCGTTGCCTGACGGGCAGGTGTTGATCACCGGCGGCTACAGCCCGGGTAGCCCACTGTTATCGGCAGAACTCTTCGATCCCACCAGCGAAACATTCGCCGAGCTCCCTGAAGCGGGCGAAACCGAGCTGCAGAGCCCCCGTGCCGGCGCGGTGGCGACCGCATTGCCGAATGGGCAGGTGCTAATCGCCGGCGGGATCAGCGGCCTCAGCTACCTGCAGAGCGCGGAGCTGTACTACTCGGCGCCACAGGCAGCGGTGGCTGGCGGTGAATTCGGCGATGAGACGGTCGGCGAGCCATCGCCGGTAGCAGTGCTGGTCGTGAACAACGTAGGCGCCCAGGCACTCTCGATCGGCACCGCCTCGCTGCAAGGCACCGACTCCGCCGACTTCGCGATCACAGCCGACTCCTGCATGGGACGCAGACTCGCCTTCGAGCAGAGCTGCACGATCACGGCGCGCTTCACTCCCACTGCGACCGGCGAAATGAAGGCGAGTATCGGGCTGTCTGACAACGAGCCCTCCGCGACCGCCATCACACTGAGCGGAACAGGCGTCGCCGCCAACTCGGGGCCAGCGGGATCCACGGGGCCGAGCGGCCCAGCCGGAGCCACGGGCCAGGCCGGGATCAACGGCACAAACGGCATCAACGGAACGGACGGCACCAATGGCATGCGGGGACCCGCCGGACAGATCGAGGTCCTCACCTGCCAATCGGTCACAACAGGCAAGGACAAGCGCAGGAAGACTGTCCAGAAATGCACAACCAAGCTGGCGAGCTCTCCGAGCACCTTCACGGCTACCGAGACGCGGGTCGTGGCGACCCTCTCGCGCGGACACATCGTGTACGCCACCGGCGTAGCCATCAACACCGGCAAGCACACTCAACTGCTGTTAAGCCCTCGCCAACACATTGGCAAAGGCAGCTACACACTGACACTCACGCGCGAGCGAAAGCATCAACGCGTGACGATCACCATCGGTTGAGCAACCAGGGGGACATGGACGCCTGATGCTCTCCGGTGCATCCGCGCAGCGTCTCAAGTGGTTTGGAGGGTGGTCCGGGCGGTTTCAAGACGATTGGCTGGTCCCGAGGTGGAGGTGACCGGTGCCCAGCACTTCATTGCGTGTGATCGTGAGCAGGAGTTGTGTTGTCGCCAAGCCTGCGTGAGTGGTTGCCAGAGGACCACTTGGCGTGGTTTGTGTTGGGCGGGCTCAACTGGTCGTCGCAACACGTTGATCGTGGAGGTGTCGATGGGTAGGCCGGCGGGGTGGATGATGGAGTTGACGTGCAGGGCGCCGATCAGTCGTCCGGGATGGAGCCAACGCCCGTGGCAACAGCGGCCCCCCCTCCACGCCCCCGCGATGCCCCCTGGGGAAATCAGCCGCGAACTCAAGACGTGCCGTCCGCGTGTCCTGCTAGGTGGAAACCGCTTGGATAGACGGTTTCCGAGAATGCCGGAGGAGGGACTCGAACCCCCGACATGCGGATTATGATTCGTCCCGGGAGTGGCGCGGAGTGTCGCCGAGTCGGCTATCTGGCTCTACGGCAGAGACTCCGCCCTACCTCACTCCCGCCAAGTCGGGGGCGGTGGCGTGGGGCGTGTTTGCACTTGTTTGCATCCTCTCCCCTGGGCAAGGCCGACTCGGCGCTACTCGATCAGATGGACCCGATAACCGCGCGTGCTGGCGTTTCGGGCGAGCGGCCCGTCGAGCGTCCATAGCTCAGCACCCAAGTCATCCGCGAGAGCGAGATAAGCGGCATCGTAGGCAGAGCGCCGTTCGAGGACGAGCGTGGAGCGCACCACGCCCGGCCCGTCACGCAGCCCGTGGTAGACGATCGGCAGCTCATTGAGGACGTCCCATGCCTCTTGCATCGCGTCGTCGCTGAGGCTTCCCGCCGCTGCCTTCTTGGCGAGCGCATTGGCGATCTCATAATGGGCGAGCGCAGGCGCGTTCACGGCCGTTCCCTCCGAGCCCCAGCCGCGAAGAAGCTCCGTGACCTTTGGCGCAGCGGGCTCGTTCGTCACGAACGCGACAAGCGCATTGGCGTCGATGACGACGCTCACCGGCGCTCTGCACGCCGTTCAAGCTCGGCGCGGCCCTCACGAACCAGGGCCACGGCCTCGTCCGTGCGGGGTAGGCGAGCACGGAGCTGGGCGGCTCGCTCCAGCGTCCGCTCCAGCTTTGCCGCGTCGGTCACAGACGCCGACAGCCGCTCGGCGAGCAGATCGTCGGCCGTCGTATCGACATCCCGATGACGGCGCTCGGCCTCCTCGCGCAGCAGCGCATAGGTCTGTGCTCCAACGTGGACTGTCCGATCGGCGGTCGCCATGAGAGCAGTTTAGACCCCCAACGGGTTGCTCAAGATCCTCACGATCCTTGGCCCTGCGTCCCGTCAGCAGTGGGAGCGAACCGAGAGTCGGGCACACTATCGTACCTCTCCGATGTCGTCGTATAACCGACCCTGACGGAAGACCTATGCCCATGACCGACTATCGACCTCTCTCAAAGATCGGGCTATATGACCCTGCTCTGACACCCTCCATGAGACCCTTGAGCCATTGATGCGGGCTGCGGCCTTGGAATGGCTGGACCAGTTTCTTTGGGGAGATCACGGGCCCCGTAGGGACTTCATCCGCTCATTGGAGATGACCCATCGTCTCCGGCGCATTCCGGCCGAACCAGCCGACGCCGCGTACGCCATCAGAAATCTCGTTGCTAGCGATCCTGTCTTTGGAATGGACGCTATCGCCTTCGGGTTGTCGAGACTCGGGCGTAGTAATCCTGATCTTGTGCTCGTCCAAGAGATGATGGAACTTCTTCGACAAGGCGGTTCAGCTTGGGAAGTATCCGGGCGACAGGCACCTTCGTAGCATCAAGCTCGACGAGCATCAGTCCGATTTGCACGGCGCTGGTCCTCCGCTGGAGCTTGCAGCTTTAGGCGCCTGGGGGTCTGCCGCGTGCGCCCCGGGGGCTTCGAGCATGCCTGGGCGCTCGCGCACCCTCTCTGCCAATGTCGTGTGAGACGCTCATGATCAAGGAATTACTGACCTTTGAGGGCGAGAACGGAGCACGACACGATGTTGGAGATGGAGCACGATGGTGCCGGCCACCCCGGAGTGGAGGGAGCCGTAGGCGACCGCAACGGAGGGGTGGCCGGGCGCGCCGCGCCCGGGGGGCCTCGGCCCGATCCCGAGCTCGTCGAGCGTGCGACGCGCCGGCGGTTCACGGCTGAGTACAAGCTGGCGGTCCTGCGCGAGGCCGACGGGTGCACGCAACCGGGGGAGGTCGGGGCGCTGTTGCGCCGCGAGGGCCTGTACTCCTCGCATCTGGCGACGTGGCGCAAACAGCGCGACGCCGGGTCGATCAAAGCGCTTTCGCGGCCGCGGGGGCGTAAGCCCGCTGACCGGCGTGATGCGCAGATCGTGGCCCTGGAGCGGCGCGCGGAACGCGCGGAGGCGGAGCTCCGGAAGGCGCGCAAGGTGATCGAGGTGCAGGGAAACGTCTCCGCGCTTCTGGGGCAGCTGCTCGAGCCCAGGGGCGCTACCGGGCCGGGGAGCACCGAGCGATGATCGAGCAGACCGTGCAGGAACTCACCCCGATCGTCGGTACCCGCCCGGCGTGCCGGGCGCTTGGTGCCTCGCCAGCGACGATCTACCGTCGTCGGTGTCCGCCGGAGCCCAGGCCGAGGAGTCCGCGGGCCGTCCCGGCCAGAGCGCTCTCAGAGCCCGAGCGCGAGGCCGTCCTCGCCGAACTGCACTCCGCGCGGTTCCTCGACTGCTCGCCCGCCCAGGTCTGGGCGACCCTGCTGGACGAGGGCCGCTACCTGGCTTCGGAGCGCACGATGTACCGGCTGCTTGACGCACGCGGGGAGGTGCGTGAGCGGCGCGACCAGCGCACGCACCCCGGGTACGCCAAGCCGGAGCTGCTCGCCGAACGCCCGAACGAGCTGTGGAGCTGGGACATCTCGAAGTTGAAGGGTCCGGCGAAGTGGACGTACTTCTACCTGTACGTGATCCTCGACGTGTTCAGCCGCTACGTCGTCGGCTGGACCGTCCAGCACCGCGAGGGCGCCAAGCTCGCCAAGGCGCTGATCCGCCAAGCCTGCGAGCAGCAGCAGATCCCGCAAGGGCAGCTGACCGTGCACGCCGACCGCGGCAGCTCGATGACCAGCAAGCCCGTCGCGTTCCTCCTCGCCGACCTCGGCGTGACACGCTCGCACAACCGGCCCTACACCTCGACCGACAACCCCTACTCCGAGGCGCACTTCAAGACCCTGAAGTACCGCCCCGAGTTCCCCCGGCGCTTCGAGAACATCCAGCAAGCACGCGCGTTCTGCCGCACATTCTTCGACTGGTACAACCACACCCACCGCCACTCCGGGATCGGCCTAATGACCCCAGCCGCCGTCCACCACGGCCACGCCCAAGCACTCCACGCCGAACGCCAACGCGTCCTCGCCGCCGCCTACGCCACGACACCCGAACGGTTCGTCCGCCGCCCACCACACCCACCAGCGCTACCAGCCGCCGCCTGGATCAACAAACCGACTACACAGGAGGCCGCTCACTAAATTCGACGACCAAGTGTCTCAATCGACTTGACAGGCTCCGGCAGAGCACGGTCGCGCTGCACGAGCTCCTGCCCGGCTGGCGGGTGCTCAGTGAGCGTGAGGTCCGCGCGCTCTACGGGAAAGGATCGGCCCGGTACGAAACGGCGCCAAGCTCGCGGAGCGTCTCACCGGGATGCGGACACGCCCAACCGCGAGCCTGACCGAGAACACCACCCTGCAAGTGCTGCGCGACATCGCCAACCGCACCAGGACACTCGACGCCCAGGCCGAGAGCTACCCCCGCGAAATCGAGGAGCTCGTTCGCTCCCTCGCACCGAAGCTCATAGAGGAGCCCGGCGTCGGGCCGATCTGCGCCGGCGGCAAGCTCCTGGTGTTCAACCCAGCGCGCTTCACCAGCGAGGCAGCATTCGCACGCGCCAACGGAACCGCACCACAACCCGCCTCCTCCGGCAAAACCATCCGTCATCGCCTCAGCCGCGGAGGCGACCGCCAAATCAACTCGGCGATCTACACGATCGCGCTCTCGCGCTCCGTTCACCATGCCCCGAGCCGCGCCTACATCACCCGCAGGATCGACGAAGGCAAGACCAAGCGCGAGGCCATGCGATCCCTCAAGCGACACCTCTCCCGCCACCTCTACAGGCAACTCGCAACAACGCCCTTGACAACATAGAAGCATCCATCAAATTTGCGGCCGGGCATCGTCGGCCGCCCACTCCCACGAGCCGGCAAGCGCTTGAGCACGCTCGCCGAGACGATCGACCCTGGCGGGCGTGCCATCGTGCTCGACGAGGAAGGCTGGACGCACATCCTTCAAGAGCACGAGGAGATGGCGCTCTACCGCGATGAGATCATTGCGACCGTGACCTCACCAGATCACCGCCGTGGCGACCCCCGCCCCGGACGAGAGCGCTACTACAGCCGCGACCTTGGCCCCAGCCGCTGGCTGTTCGTGGTCGTAGACTTCAACGAGACACCGGCGCGAATCGTGACCGCATACGCCAACCGCAAAAGCCCACCGGGGTGGACGACGCAATGACCGTAAGAATTGGCAGCCTGACCTTCGACCACGCCACCTACGACGCGCGCGGCGATGTCCTCTACCTGCACGTCGGAGAGCGCCAGGAGGCAGCGGAGAGCGAGGAGACCCCCGAGGGGCACGTGCTGCGCTTCGACGCTCAGGGCGAGGTTGTCGGGCTCACGATCGTCAACGCCAAATGGCTGCTCGACCGCGACGGGGCGATCAACGTCACGGTCCCCGAGCACGTCGCCGTCAGCCCTGATGTGCTCGCCGAGGCGCTTGCCGCGGCCTGAGTACATTGGCCCAAGCGTTTCGGGACCAACCCGGGACCTTTTCCGCTCCTGGCCCGGGTCGTTATACTCTTGCCTGCGCTGTATCTCCTGTATCCATCAGAGGTGCACGAATGCCGGAGGAGGGACTCGAACCCCCGACACGCGGATTATGATTCCGCTGCTCTAACCAGCTGAGCTACTCCGGCGGGAGGGCGCAGTGTAGCCGCCCGAACACCGAGACCGCCGTCACCACGGCCCCCCCGCCGAAGCCAGCGGGCCGCCGTCCACCAAGCCCCGACCCCACGGCACCCCAACCCTCACTGAGGCAGCTTCAGCGAGTCCAGGATCTCGCTGTAGTCATAGACCGCTTCGGCTTCGAATTCACCCAGCGGCTCTTCGAGGCGCTGGGTCCGCCGCAACAGCGACGCCTCGGTCGCGCTCTCATAGGGACGGAGCAGCCGCAGCGAGACTTCTTCCGCTTCGATGCCATATGCGTAGAAGCCTTTGTCAAACGCAACCGTACTCGCGGGCAGGGTGGCGTAGCCGCTGGCCGCCCATGCTTTTACATCGGCACAGATGTTGGGCGCCGCCAGCGCGGAGAACCCTTCCAGCTTGGCCGCGTAGGTATCGACCATCCGCGTGAGCTTGCGGTTGCTCCAACGCAGCCCACGGATGGTGTGGGCGAAGGCGACCATCGATTCCTTGTCGGGCTGGTAGGCGGCAACCTCGAGCGCTCCCACCACCTCGTTGTTGAGCTGTTCGGCGTCGTGGTTCTGCGGCGAGTCGACCGCCGCCAGCGGGCATTCCCCGGAGACGGTGGCGCCGAGGTTCTTGATCGCCGTCTGCGCGGCGGGGAGATTGGCGCGGGCGATGCTCACGAGTGTGTAGTTGGCTTTGACGTAGGCACGTGTGGCGGCAGAGTTCGGCGAGCCACCGTGTGCGCGGGTGGCGTTGTGCGAGCGGGCGAGCGCCGCGGCCGGCAGCAAAGCGAGCGCAAGCACGGCAAGCAGGGTCGCGGGGAGACGGATGGTCACACCATAAGAGTACGGGGCACCGCGGTCCCCGTGCCTCACATCAGGGAAGACGAGTGGGCGTGGTCCACTCATCGGAACACCAGCGACCGCCGACGACACGATGCGTTAGCCTGTGGGACATGAGCGCGCGGCCCGTCGCAATCCTCGCGGTCGTGGTGGCCGTGGTGGCGGTGGGAGTGGCGATGGCGCATGGTCACGGCGTCGGTCTGCTTGCCTCCGCGGGCGCCACACAACCGGCGCCGCTGCCCGCGACCCGTCTGGTGGGCGTGCCCTCGCGGGTCGTCACCGACGGAGCGGCGCCGCTGCGCGTGACCCTCTCCGCCCCGCCGGCGAAGGGCTCGCCGTACCCGACGCTGCTCCCTGCCGTGGCGGGCAGCTGGAGCACGGAAGGCGACTCGGAGGTGTTCACCCCCGCGACCACGCTGGAGCCGTGCGACACCTACTCGCTGACGGTGTGGAAGCACACGTTCGCCAAGGAACACGCGACCTTGGAGGAGCGGCATGTGCTGCCCCTGCACGTGGTGTGCCTGTCGATCACCGCGCTGCAGGAGGCGCTGGCGCGTCAGGGCTACATCGGCGCCGTGCTGCACCCGCGCTACGCCGCGCATGTGCCGATGGGCAAAGAGTCGCTGGGCCAAGCGGCCGAACACGCCTTCCGCCCGTTCCACGGCAGGTTGGCACCGCAGCCGGCCGATGCCCCGCCCGTGGAAATGGGTCGCCTCGACGAGACGACGAAAGGGGCGCTGGAGGTGTTCCAGGCCGACCACAACCTCGAAGCGACGGGCGAACCGAATGCGCAGACGTGGCGGCTGCTGCTGGAGGTGGAGGCGCTCGACCACCGCAACCCGCGCCCGTACACGTGGGTGTCGGTGACGGAGTCGCTGCCGGAGACGATGGAAGTCCACGAAGGCAGCCACGTGGCGATCTCCAGCCCCGCCAACACGGGGGTGGCGGGCGCGGAAACCGAACAGGGGATCTTCCCGATCTATGCCCGTTATGTATCCACGACGATGACCGGCACCGACCCCGATGGCGTCCACTACGTGGCGCCGGACGTGCCGTGGGTCAACTACTTCAACGGCGGCGACGCGGTGCACGGCTACCCGCGCGAATCCTATGGCTTCCCCCAGTCCAACGGCTGCGTGGAGCTGCCGATCGAAACGGCCGCGGCGGTGTTCCCGAGGCTGCAGATCGGTGACATCGTGTGGGTGAGGTAGGGCCCGCCGCACCTGCCCAATCCCCAATCCCCCTCCCCTCCCCCCTCTCTCTTTTTTTTGTTTGCTCAGACGGACTCCGCGGGGGGCGTATCGGCGACCCCGCCAGCCGGCAGCGCATCAGCGGCCGCCTCAGCGGCGGCGCGGTTCTCCTCCTTGACCGCCAGCCAGATCTCCTCGCGGTAGATCGGCAGCCCCTGGGGCGCGGCGATCCCGAGGCGAACGGTTTGGCCGCTGACCTCCATCACGGTGACGAGCACATCCTCGCCGATCACGACGCGCTCTCCGGCGCGGCGCGTAAGAATCAGCATGGGGCGGGATTATGACCGACTGACCGGGGGACCGCCGCAGCCGGCTCGCGGACGGCGAATGCGGCATCCGTCGACGGCCCCCGGTGGGATGCGGACCCGCTCCGCCGCCGCCTGACCCGCCGGCCGCCCGCTCAGCCGTCTACGCCTGCACTGCCCGCCTCGGTCGCACCAAACAGCGGCACCCGCAGCTCGGCGCCGGGCGCGGTGTTGAGCACCTGATGGCCGAGGCCGTCCCATACGACAATGGGAGCGCGCAGGTTGACGAGCGTGTCGGCCGGGTGGGGAGCCGTGCGCACGGTGACGTAGACCTGCGCAGTGGAGACATCGGGGGCGCCGATCCGCTCGCGGTCCTCCGCGGAGAGCACCAGCGTAAAGTCGGCGAAGAACTCGCAGGGATCGACGACGGGCAGCGCCAGGCCGGGGTCCTCCAACGAATGCAGCCAGTGAAAGCCCGAGCCGGGGTTGCGGTCGATCAGCGCGTAGCGCACTCCGCCGAGGCCGATCAGCCCGAGCGGGAACTCGATCGCCGCGGCGTCGGGGATCTCCAGGGCGCCGAAGCGCGAGCTGTCGATGGTTAGGGGCATGGAATCAAGGAATCAATGACGGTGGCGAGCGCGGACATGGGGCTAGTGCAGGAATTCCAGCAAAGACTCTTGCACGATCGACGCCCCGGCTTTCAAAGCGGCTTCGAAGGCGGCGTGCTCGCTGGAGTATTCCGTGGTCACCTTGGCGATGTTGGCGTCCTGCACGTTGGAGAGCTGCAGGGTGTCGGTGCTCTGCAGCGAGGAGATGCGGTTGAGCGCGATGTTGATCTGGTCGGTGACCGAGCCGGCTTCGGCCTGCAGCCCGGCAAGCGCGTTGAGGTTCGTTTCGAGGTTGCCAAGATCAGTCGTGTGCAGCGCTTCGACCGACGCCGGCGTGCCTGCGCGAAGGTTCTGCGCGACCGTGCGAAGCGTGTCGAGCAGCTTGCCATCGGCGGCACCGGTGCCGGAGCCGAGCGCGGAGGCGAGGTTGACGGCGACGTCGACGGTGCTGCCGGGGCCGAGCGCACGGGCGACGGGGGCGGTGTTGCCGTGGTATTCGTCTTCAGGCCCCTGGGTGTAAGGGGCGGTGGAGGTGAGGGTGCCGGAGAAGACGTACTGGCCGTCGTATTGGGTGAGGGCGTCCTGCTTGACGCCTTCGGTGAGTTGTTCGACCTCGTCGGCGATGTCTTGCAGGTCGGCGGGGCTCTCGGTGCCGTTGCCCGCCTGGAGCACCAGCTCGCGCACGCGCTGCACCTGGGAGTTGATCGAGGCGAGCGCGGAGGAGGAGGCGTTCATCCACGAGAGCCCGTCCTGGGCGCTCTGTTCGTAGGAGGCGAGCCCGTTGATGGCGCTCTGGAGGGCGACGATCTGGCTGGCGCCGTAGGGGTTGTCGGAGGGTTGGAGAATCGACTTGCCGGAGGAGAGTTCGGCCTGGGTGCGCGCCAGGGCCACCTGGGCGGATTCGATGCCGCCGAGCACGGAGCTGGCAACCATGTCGGAGGTAATGCGCGCGCTCATGGGGTGCTCACAGTCCGGTTTGGTTGATGAGGGTGTTGAGCATTTCGTTCATCACGTTGAGCGCCTGCGCGGAGGCTTGGTAGCCGCGCTGAAAGGTGATCAGGTTGGTCATTTCTTCATCGAGCGACACCCCGGAGACGGCCTGGCGCTGGTTGGAGACCGCGGTGAGGACCGCCTGGGAGTTGGTTTGGTTGGTGGTGGCGCTCTGCACGCCCGCCCCGATCTGCTCGATCAGAGCGGCGTAGCGCTGTTCGGCGGCGCCACCGCGCAGGCCGGCGATCGCGAGCGCCACGTCGTTGCCGCCGGAGGCCCCTTCGGAGGATGTCTGGACTTCGCCGGGGGCGACCGCCACTTCGATCGTGGCGGCGGTGGTGCCTGTGAAGAAGGGAGTGGCGGTGTGTAGTTCGTTGACCGAGCCGGCAAGTGTCTTGGCGACTTCGTTGAGGGCTGCCTGGTAGGAGGCGAGCGCGCCGGTGGGACTCGACAGTTCCAGCAGCGCCCCCAGCTTCCCGCCGGCGGCGGCGGTGAGCGCCTGGGGCCAGTTGGCGGTTGAGCCTTCGACCAGCGGCAGCGCGGCGTTGCCGAAGGTGACGGTGTCGGTGCCGTCGGCTTCCTTGGTGACTGTGACCGAGGCGAGCGCGGAGAGCTTGTCGAGCAGCAGATCGCGGTGGTCTTCCAGTTCGTTGGGCTGCTGGTGGGCCGCCAGAGAGAGCTTGATCTGGTGGTTGAGTTCGGCGATCTGGGTGGCATCGTTTGCGACTTCGCCCGTGGGCCCGGTGAGCGCGGCGTACTGCGCGGAGGCCTGGCCTTCGAGCGACTGCAGCTGGGCGGCGAGCTGGTGCAGCGAGCCGGTGAGCTCCGTGGCGGCGCCGACGACGCCGACCTTGGCGGGTTCGGTGGGCGTCTCGGCCAGCTCGCTCCAGGAGCTCCAGAAGGCGGAGAGCTGAGAGGCCAGCCCGGTGGAGGAGGGTTCGTTGAAGGCGCTCTGTGCCTGCGAGAGCTGTTCGGCCTGCGCGCCCGCGGCGCCGGCGGCCGTGTTGTGTTCGCGGTAGGAGGCATCGAGGTAGGTGTTGCGGATGCGGGTGATCGTCGCAACGGTGACGCCGGTGCCGAGCTGTCCGCCCTCGCCGGTGACGGCCGAGAGCGCGGCGATGTGCAGCGGTTCTTTGGTTTGCAGTACAGCTGTCTGGCGCGAATAGCCTTCGGTGTTGGCGTTGGTGATGTTGTTGCCGGTGACATCGATCGCATCCTGCTGGGCGATCAGGCCGGAGAGGGCGGTTTGCAGTCCCTGAAGAGTGGGGATGGACATGGGAGCCTGCCTGCCGCTATGCCGAGAGGTCGAGCACGCGCAGCGTATTGATGGGAGCCCGCCCGCCCGCCCGGCCGCCCCCACTCATGCCGGTGGTGGTGCCGCGGGCGTCATAACTATGCACGCCGGCGTCGAGCGCCAGCGACTGCATGAGGTGGTCGAGGAACGAAAGCTCGATCTGCATGAGGGCGCGGTTGCAGGCGTGTTCGCGACGAAGCTCCTCCAGCAGGCCGCGTAGGTGCGCTGAGCGCTCGGCGGCGAGCTGCGCGCGGGCGGGATCGAGGAGCACGGAGAGCCGCGTGAGCGTCACCGCCTGAGCGGGGATCCCAAGCAGCATGCCGGCGCGCTCGAGCAGCTGCGAGCGGGTTGCCTCGATCTGCTGGCGGCGGGCGAGCTCGCCATGCAGGAGGCCGGCGAAGCGCACGACGGTATGCACGTCGCGCGCCCGAATCGCGGCTCCCTGTTCGAGCACGATCTCCAGCAGCCGCTGCACGGAGGCGATTTGCGCGTCGAGATGGGCGAGCACTTCGGAGCCAAGCGGATCGGCTTCCACGATCGTGGTCATTTGGGTCGCATCCGCGCGAGTGAACTCGGCAACGGCCGCCTGGGCGCGGGGCATCGTGCCCCGCGACCGTCCTCGCAGCGCAGGCAGGGTGGCACTCATGCGGCGGCACCTCCCGCATTCGGGGCGGCGCCATTCGCCGCCGCTGCTGCCGCGGGAGCCGACACACCACCGCTCGCGGCGCTTGCCTCCGGCGCAGATGCACCACCGCTCGCCGCTGTGCTGGCTCCCCCCGCGGCGGTCGAGGACGCGGAGGGATCGAGCGAGCCCATCAGCTGCCCGGCGAGGCCGAGGCCGCCCTCGCGCATCACCCCTTCGGTGAGCGTTTGGGGCAGCAGCGAGGAGAGCATGCTGCTGCCCGCTTCCCCGCTTCCTTCGAGCGAGCCTTCTTCGCCCGAGCCTTCGCCGGATTCGCCTTCACCTGAGAGGCCGCTGCTCTGCACGAGCGAGGAGGAGAGCTGCTGCAGGAGCATCTCTTCAAAGCCTTGGGCGGAGGCGTAAGCATGTTTGACGGCCACCGAGCCGTTACGAACAGATGCAGGCGCGTGCGCTTCATCGACCACGGGCATACCCGTTGAGGCGACCGGAGTGGCCGTGACCGGCGCAGCGGTGAGCGGGGCGACGGAGCTCATTGGGTCACAAGCTGGTTGGCGATCGAGAGCATCTGGTTTTCGGTTTGGATCGCGCTGCTCTCCAGTTGGTAGCTGCGCTGGGCGCCCATCATCTGCACCATGTCGTTGCCGACGTCCACGTTTGAGCCCTCCAACGCCCCCTGCTGGATGGTCGCGCCGGTGCTCGGCCGGGGAGTGCCGCTGGAGGAGCTGCTCGTGAAGAGGTTGCCCCCGGCGGCGAGCAGGTGGTCGGGCGAGGCGACGGTGACGAGCGCGATCTTGCCGACCGTTTTGGTGCCGACGCGCACGGTGCCGTCGAGGCCGATCGCGACTTCGCTGGGCGTGGCCCCTTTGGGCAGCGTGATCGGCGGATCGAGCAGGTTCCCTTCGGCAGTGGTCAGCTGACCGCTCGCATTCACCTGAAACGAACCGTCGCGCGTCAGCGCCACGGTGCCGTCGGAGCGTCTGACGGTGAAGTACCCGGGGCCCTGGATCGCGAGGTCGAGCGGGTCGCCGGTACTCTGGGTGGACCCCTGAGCCTGGTTGCGGCCGATCGACTGCGCGGCCGCGCCGGCGCCCTGGGTCGTTGTCGTGCCGGCGATGTCCACCTGGTTGTAGAGCAGTTCGCGGAAGCCCACGCGTTCGGCCTTGTAGCCGGTGGTGGAGGCGTTGGCGAGGTCGTTGCCGATCGCGTCGAGCTGCTGCTGCTGGGCTTCCATCCCCGATGCGGCGGCGTACAGTCCTTCAAGCATTTCGCGCTCCTCCTCAGCTGGTGGACCCGTCGAGGGAGCCAACCTGGGTGGAGGCGGCCTGGAGGGTTTGGTCGATTGCCTGGATGGCCTGCTGGCCGGACTGGAAGGTGCGCAGCGAGCCGATCATGTCGACCATCGTGCGTGCGGGGTTGACGCCCGATTCCTCGAGCACCCCCGAGCGCACGGTTCCGGCCGCATGCCCAGAGGGCGTGCCGGTGTAAAGGTTTTCGCCCTGCTTGGCCGCGTCGGGGACGTTGAAGATCCCCAGCGAGCCGGGCGGCACGGTGCCTTCGGCGCCCACGGTGATTGGGGCGCCGCTCTGGCTGAGGACGGTGTCGCCGGCGCTGTCCACGAGCTGCCCGGAGGCGGAGGTGGTGAACTGACCGTCGCGGGTGTAGCGGACCCCCTGGGGGGTCTTGACGGCGAAGAAGCCGGTGCCGACGATCCCGAAGTCGAGTGGCTGGCCGGTGCTCTGCATCCCGGCGGGGGCCATGTCGACGACGCTGTGGCTGAGCTGCACCCCGGTGTTCATCGTGCCGATCTTCTGCCCGGTGGAGGTGTTGGCGAGCAGCAGTTCCCCGAAGCTGTGCTGGGGTGACTGTTCGGGCTTGTAGCCCGGGGTGGAGGCGTTGGCGAGGTCGTTGGAGAGCTGCGCCTGGCGGGTCTGATCGGCGACCATGCCCGACGCAGCGATGTAGAGGCCGAGGTCCATCTCAGTACGGGTGATCGCCCGGTGCGATGGATTCTTTAGGAGCCCTGATACGGCTGCCGAAAGGTGGGGCATTTCATCAGATCAACCCACCCCGATACGGCATGCTCCACCGGCCGACCACCGCGCAGCCGGCTGGCTGTCTAGACCGCCGAAAACAGCGAGGCGTCGCTGGCGAGCCGCTCGCGCAGGCGGCCGCGCAGCTCGGTGTGGATCTGCGAGACGCGGCTCTCGGAGACCCCGAGGCGGGCGCCGATGTCGCGCAGTGTGCGCCCCTCGACATACAGCAGCACGGCCACCTGGCGCTCGCGTGCGGGCAGCTGTGCGAAGGCGGCGCGAAAGCGCTCCTTGGCTTCGGTGCGCTCGGCGCTGAGCGTGGGGTCGGCGCCCTCGTCCGCGCTCTTCGAGCGTGTCGATCCGCTCGATCGTGGAGGAGTCCTCGGAGCGGATCGTCTTGTTCAGCGAGCCGACCTCTGCGAGCGTGAGCTCGTCGAGACGACGCCCAAGCTCGGTGGTGCTCATCCCGGCAGCGGCGGCGAGCTCCTCACGGCTGGGGTGGCGCTTATGCGCGGAGGCGAAGCTCTCGCGGGCGCCGTTGATCGTGCGCTCGGCTCGGCGCAGCGAGCGCGGCGCCCAGTCGTGGCGGCGCAGCTCGTCGAGCACGGCGCCGTGGATGCGCGTCCACGCGAACTGCTCCAGGGTGGCGCCCTTCGCCGGGTCGTAGCGCTCGATCGAGTGGATCAGCGCCTCCAGGCCGCAGGAGAGGAAGTCCTCCACGTCGCACTGCGCGGGTACCTCGCGGACCTTGCGGTATACGATGTAGCGCACCATCGGCGTGAAGGTGAAGATCAGGCGGTCGCGCACCCGGAGGTCCCCGGTACGCTTGTACTGCTGCCACAGCGACAGCACCTCGGTGGCCGAGATCCTGGCGGCGCGCTGGCCTGAACGGGGATGCTGGTCGAACGGGGGATGCTCGCCGGAGGCGAGTGTCCCCTGGCTTCGGTCCATAGCATTCATCTGGTGCTCCGACTCTCGAGGGAAAGTGGTGCGTCTCGCAGAGCGGGCCCCCAGCTTCCATTCGGGGATTCCGGGGGAGTCCGTTTCTGCAAAGACCCCGCACTGATCGGCACGTGGGTGGGCGAGCTTGAGCGATCATCGGAAGCTGCAAGCAACCGGCCGTCGGCGACTGTTCAAATCCGGGCAGACCGCTCACGGATGAAGTGGAGCGGTCGATGACCGTGATTGCGCAGAGATCGCCGCAGTCGCGGGGAAGATAAGCCGACCACACCTAAAGTTTTTCGACCATCAGCCGATCAGGATGAGGACATGCAAGAGCAAAGCGGCCCAGGGACGGGACCGTGACGAGTGCTTTCAGGAGGAAAACAGCATGAGCTCGCCGATTACGCCACCCCAGCGACCGCCTGCCGCACAGCCGGTGCGCCCCACCGATGCGGCAGGATCCTCCGCGGCTGCCCAGCCCGCAGAGGTTCCTTTCGCGCTCGAGCTCACGGCCTCACTCAACACCCTCGCAGTGAGCCCACCCCCATTCGGCGCCCTCCCCGCGAGCCCGCCCCATGAGGTGCTCGAGGAGATGGCCAGTGCGGCGCAGACCTATGATGCGCTGTGTTCGCAGGGCCGCGAACTGCGCTTCGCGCGCGATGAGCAGAGCGGACGCACGCAGATCGAGGTGCGCGACCGCGCCGGCAACGTACTGAAGACGCTATCTCCCGCACAGGCGCTGGCGCTGGCAGCCGGCACGCCGTTGGAATAGAGGAAGGGGCGCGCTGTGACCACCGTGAGCACATCCACCGCGGGTGCGCCGATCACCTTCAACGGCCTCGGGTCAGGGCTCAACACCAGCGAAATCATCTCCGCGCTGATGGGCGTGGAACGCGAGCCGATCGCGCACCTGACCGATCAGCAGAGCACCCTTGAAGGGCAGAGCACCCAGCTGAAGGCAATCCAGAGCAACCTCACGCAGCTTACCTTCGAAGCGCAGGAACTGGGCTCGCCGCTGCTGTTCTCAAGCTCCCAGACGGCGTCCTCCAGCGAACCGACGCGGGTGGCCGCGAGCGCCACGGCCGGCGCGGCGGTGGGCGGCTACGAGGTGGAAGTCACCCAGCTCGCCAACTCGAGCCAGCGTACGTTCACGTTCAAAAGCCCCGCGGCCGCAGAAACCCTGACGATCGACGGTAAGGAAATCGAAATCGCGGCGGGCGCGACCATCGAAGACCTGGTGAAGGCGATCAACTCGGACTCCACCGCGACGGTGTACGCGGCGGCGGTGGGAAGCGAAACGGTGGTGCTGTCCACTCGCGAAACGGGCGCCACGGGCGCAGGCTTCATCGCGGTTACTGACACCGGGGGCACGCTGGTCGAACAGGCGGGCACGGCCAAAGAAGGCGAGAACGCGAAATACACGATCGACGGGGTCGAAGGAAGCTCGGCCTCGAACAGGCTGACGAGCGCGATCCCAGGGGTGACTCTGGAACTCAAGGCGCTGACCACCACGACGGGGCCCGTGTCGATCGACGTGCAGCCGCCCGCACTCAACGCGAGCAAGGTTGTCGCGCAGGTGCAGGCGTTCGTGACCCTCTACAACTCGACGATCGCGGGCATCCAGAAGCAGCTCACCACGAAGCCCCCGGCTTCACCCCAGAGCACCGAAGAACTGCAGACGGGGACGCTGTTCGGCGACTTCGACCTCACGAGCCTGCTCGACACCATGCGCCAGGCGATCTACGAACCGGGTGCGGGCCTGCCGGCAGCGATGTCGAGCCTCGCCGACATCGGCATCAGCACGGGCGCGCCCTCCGGCGGCGGCACTCCCTCGCAGTCGGCGTTGGAAGGGCAGCTCACGCTCAACACCGCGGAACTGGAAAGCGCGATCCAGGCAAACCCGCTTGGCGTCGAAGAAATGCTCCTGAGCTGGTCGAAAGGCTTCCAACAGGTAGTGAACGTGGAGGCCGCCCCGGGGGGCACGCTGGACACGCGCATCGAAGGCGACAGCACCCAGGTGACCGAACTCTCAAGCAGGATCACCACGATGAACGAAATGCTTGCGATCCGCCAGAAAACCCTGCAAGCCGAATTCCTCGCGATGGAAACGGTGGTCTCCCAGAATCAATCCCAGTCCTCATGGCTGTCCGCCCAGCTCGCCACGATGCTCGGCGACTCCTCCAGCAGTTCCAAGTCCTCCGGCTGAAGTTCCAAGTCCTCCGGCTGAGGCTCCAAGTCCTCCGGCTGAGGCTCGGAGCTCGATCCACCGCTCAACTTTGCGCGGGCGCGACCGATCACCCGGTCAGCCCACGCCAAAGCCGAGCGAAGGAGCGAGCAAGCAGCGCATGACCCCCATGACGGCAACACCGCAGGCATACCGCGAGAACACCGTGCTGTGCGCAACTCCGGCGCAGCGGGTGGTGATGCTGTACGACAGCGCGCGCCGCTTCCTGCGCCAGGCGGCGGAGGCGATGCGCGCCGGTGAGGTGGAGCACGCTCACAACAAGCTGCGCCAAGCTGAACAGATCGTTGCGCACCTCGACGGGGTGCTGGACTATGAGCAGGGCGCCGAGCTCGCCGAACAGCTGCACGCGATCTACAACTTCTGCCTGACCCACCTCAACCGCGCGCGCATGGGCCTGGAGGCCGACAAGGTCGATGAGGTCTCGGAGATCTTGGGAGAGCTGCGCGAGTCCTGGGTGGAGGTCGCACACCGGTGAGCACCATGGACCTCGCATCCCCCAACCCCTCGCCACCCGACCCTTACACCGCGATCCTCGAGCTCGCCGAGTACGAGCTGCAGCTCGCCAGGGACGGCCGGATCGAGGATCTGCGCTCGCTGGCGCCCTGGTGGGATGCCCTCACCGCGGACCTCCCCGAGCAGCCCCCCATCTCCGCCCGCGGCCCGCTGGAACGCGCGGCGGCCCTGCACGAGCGCACGAGCGCCACCCTGGAGTGTCTGCGCGAGGGTCTGCTGTGCGACCTGCGCACCACCGCGCGCGCGAGTCGCACCGCCCACGGCTACGCCGGCCAGGCTCCTCGGCGCGTGCACCGCATGGACCGCAGCGCGTAGAGAGTGGCGCAGTCGGCAGGAGGCCGCCTAGAGGGTGGCGCAGCAGGCTGCAGGCCGGCGAGCCGGGCCCCTCTTCTTTCAATCGTCCGGGACCCTCTTCTCCGGTCTCGCTAAAGGTCCCCGCCCAGCCGCCGATGACCGGAACGAACCGGGCACCGCCCGGGGGCGGCTCACACGGATGAGAGTCGGGTTTGGCCCACGGAGGGCGACACCTCGAAGCAGCACGCTCTTCCCCACCGCCACCCGATGTCCCTGATCGACACCACCCAGCTCGCATTGGAAAGCGCGGCACGCGGCGCGTGGGCACGCCAGACGCTGCTCACCAACAACATCTCCAACGCCAACACGCCCGGCTACCACCGCGAGGACCTCAACTTCCAGGGTGCACTGCGCGAGGCGCTCGCCGACGGACAGTCCCCAGCGGAAGTGCAGTTCAAGCCCGAAGTCAGCTCCCAGGTCGTGGGACCCGAAGGCAACGGGGTGGACATCGACCAGGAATCCGCGCTGCTCTCCGAGAACGGCCTCGAATACGAGGCGCTCGTGCAGGTGATGGGCACCCGCAACGAAATCATGCGCTCCGCGATGGGCCTCAGCTGATGGGCTCCTCAACCGGGCCTCAGCTGATGGGCTCCTCGACCAAACCTCAGCTGATGGGCTCCTCAACAAGGCCTCAGCTGATGGGCTCCTCAACCAGGCCTCAGCTGATGGGCTCCTCAACAAGGCCTCAGCTGCTGGGCTCCTCAACCAGGCCTCAGCTGATGGGCTCCTCAACAAGGCCTCAGCTGCTGGGCTCCTTGACCAGGCCGGGGCGGTCGTTCACCGATGGACCCCTCGATCAGCTCACCGATGGAGCCCTCGATCCGACAAGGGCAGGTGTTCGCTGATGGGCCTCTTCGACGCGATCGAAATCGCCGGCAGCGGGCTCAGCGCCGAACGCGTGCGGATGGATGTCACCTCGGAGAACCTCGCCAACGCGCAGACGACCAAAGCCGCCAACGGGCAGCCCTACCAGCGCCAGGAGGTGGAGCTCCAGCAGACCGGCTCGCCCTCCTCCAACTTCGAAGCGACGCTCTCCGAAGCACTCGGCTCCGGCCCCGGCGCCGACGCCGGGCTCGCGCATCCGCCCGCCGGCGGCGTGCAGGTCGCGGGGATCGTCGCCGACAAGACGCCCGACCAGCAGGTCTACGACCCCGGCAACCCCGAAGCCGACGCGCAGGGGTACGTGAAGATGCCAAACGTCAACACCGTCACCGAAATGGTGGACCTGATCTCCGAGTCGCGCTCCTACCAGTCGGACGTCACCGCGATGCAAACCGCCAAGTCGATGTTCACCGCGACCCTCGGGATCCTCAAGTGACGATCCCTCCGATCGGCGCGATCGGCAGCGTGCTCTCGCCCAGTGCTCTGGCTGGCACCGGCGCGGGTGAAGCGACGGGCGCCGGTGCCGGCGCAAGCGCTGGGGTGGGCGGGCTCCAATCCGCCACCAGCCTCAGCCCAAGCGCGTCGGCCGCCGGCGCCGAACCGGCCACCGGCGCAAGCTCAGGTGTGGGTGGGGTCGGCGGGATCTCTGGAACAGAAAGCCCGACCGCCCCGAGCGG
Organism: uncultured Solirubrobacterales bacterium; assembly: GCA_963744135.1. GTDB lineage: Bacteria > Actinomycetota > Thermoleophilia > Solirubrobacterales > Solirubrobacteraceae > Palsa-744. Next base: position 362,236 of record CAVUSE010000005.1, read on the forward strand.
CATCGAAGGCACCGGGGGCAGCGAATCCGGCGGCTTCGGAGAAGCGCTCACGCAGGCGATCTCCTCCCTCGATAAGACCCAACAGAGCGCCGACGGCGCCGCGCAGGCACTCGCCACCGGCACCGCCTCCAACCCCGAGAGCGCCGTGGTGACTGTCGAGGACGCGCAGCTCGCAATGCAGCTCGCCTCGCAGATTCGCACCAAGGCAGTCGAAGCCGCCCAGCAGATCTTCCAGACACAGGTGTGAGCACCCATCCTCCCCACCCTCCTCCCTCCCCACCCTCCTCCCCCATCCTCCTCCCCCATCCTCCCTCCCCACCCTCCTCCCTCCTCCCTCCCCACCCTCCTCCCCCATCCTCCCTCCCCACCCTCCTCCCTCATCCCTCCCCACCCTCCCTCCTCCCTCATCCCTCCCTCTCTTTCTCTCTTCTCCCCCAGCGATTCCACCCGCTCCTTCTCTTCCTTCTCCCACTCCACCTCCTGCACCCGCCCCACCATCGACCTGAATTTCACCCTCCCGACCCTCGCCCCAACCGCCGGCCTTCCCACCCCGTTCTCACACAACCCACCTGACCAATGCCCGTAAAACAGCTCGCCACCCGACTCACACCGCGGGGATGGATCATCCTCGGCGCCGGTGCCGTCGCCGGGATCCTCTTCATCTACCTGTTTGTGCACATGGTGTCCAAGCCCTCATACTCCACGCTCGCCACCGGCCTCGAACCGGCGCAGACGGGGAAGATGACGAGCGCGCTCGACCAGCAGGGGATCGGCTACGAACTACAGAACAACGGCACGGCGCTGGCGGTGCAATCCAACGAGACCGCCCAGGCCCGCGTCGCGCTGGCCGGCGCCGGGCTGCTCGGCAACACCCACCCCGGCTTCGAACTCTTCAACAAATCGAGCCTCGGCGAAAGCCAGTTCCAGCAGCAGGTCACCTACCAGCGCGCGCTGCAGGGCCAGCTCGAACAGACGATCGACAACATCCAGGGGGTCTCCGGCGCGCAGGTCGAGCTCGTCCTGCCCAACCCCCAGAACCAGCTGTTCGGCGAAAGCCAGAGCGCCTCCTCCGCCGCCGTCCTGCTCAGTGGGTCGAGCTCGCTGAGCTCCACCTCCGTGCGCGGCATCGCCCAGCTCGTCGCCTCCTCCGTGCCCGGGCTGCAGCTGCAGAAGGTGACGATCACCGACGGTACCGGGCAACTGCTGTGGCCCGCCCAGAACGGCGAAGCCGGCGGCGGCACCAGCGGCAAGCAGGCCGCCGAGGAACGCTACAACGACGGGATGGAGGCCAGCATCGACGAGATGCTCGCCCAGACGCTCGGCCCCGGCAAGGCGGTGGTGCAGGTGTACGCCAACCTCAACACCAACCAAACCACCCAGGAATCGCTCACCTACGGCAAGGCCGGCGTGCCGTTGCAGCAGAGCAAGAACCTCGAAACCCTGACCGGCTCTGGTGGTGGAGCCGGCGCGACGGGCACCGCCAACATCCCTGCCTACGCCCAGACCGGCGCCTCCGGCAAGTCCAACTACAAGCATGAAGTGACGGGCTCCTCGCTCGGCGTGGACAAGACCGTCATCCACTCCACGGTCGCCCCCGGCGGAGTCGAAAGCGAGCACGTCTCAGTGCTGCTCGACCACTCCGTCCCCGCCGCCTCGGTGCCGGCGATCAAGGAAGCCGTCACCAACGCCGCCGGACTGCAGCCCAAGCGCGGCGACACCATCTCGGTGGCCCAGATGACCTTCGCCAAGTCCACCACCCCCGCCGCGGCGGGCGCCTCCAGCGGCATGCTCGGCTATGCCAAGTACGCGCTGATCGGCATCGCCTCGGCGATCTTCCTGTTCTTCACCACCCGCGCGCTGCGCCGTCGCGAGCAGGAGGGGATCGACAACCAGCCCCCGTGGCTGCGCGAGCTGGAGCTGCCCGTCCGCCTCTCCGAGCTCGAACGCGAAGTCCCACCGCGGCCCGCCGCCGAAACACCCACGCTCGTCGCCGCCGCCGCCAACGGGGCCGGTGCTCCGATCCGCCGCCAGGTGGAGCAGCTGGCGGAGTCCAACCCCGATCGAGTGGCTCAGCAGCTGCGCAGTTGGATGCAGGAGGATTGATGCACGTCATCCGCGCCTCACTACTTCACAAAATGAAGGGTAGGGGTCCGAAAAAGAGACAAACAACCCCCGCGTTCGTGGGGCCGGCCTGATGGCGATCCAGCTGCCCCCCGCCTCGGAGGCGCCGAGCGCCGCGCTGCCGACCGAAGCCGGGGGACACGCGCCGTTGGCGCGAATCCCCGCTTCGGCCAGCACGGTCGCTCGCCTAGCTGGCCGCCGCAAGGCCGCCGTGCTGATGGCCGCGCTCGGCCCCGACCTCGCCGCGGAGGTCATCCAGCACCTGCGCCAAGAGGAGATCGAGAGCCTCTCCCTCGAAATGACCAAGCTCGGCGCGATCGAGGAGCACACCACCGAGGCGATCCTCGGCGAGCTCGCAGCTGCCGCCGCCACCGAGGGTCTGGGCGACGTCATCGGCGGGGTCGAGTTCGCCCGCGAAGTGCTCGAGCGCGCGCTCGGCCCCGAGCGCGCCGAGGAGCTGCTCGCGCGGCTCGCGAGCGCCAACGAGGCGCGCTCGTTCGAGTTCCTGGCTCGCACCCCACCCGAGCAGATCGTCGGCTTTCTGCGCACCGAGGCCCCGCAGACAATCGCACTGGTGGTCGCCAACCTCCACACCGCGCTCGCCGCCCAGGTGCTCGCCCGCCTGCCCGACGCAATCCAGCCGGACATCGCGCTGCGCATTGCGCGCATGGGCGAGACCAGCCCCTCGGTGATCCAGCAGGTCGAAGAGGTGATCCGCCAGAAGCTGACCGCCGTGGTCGAGCAGGAGTACTCCTCCGCCGGAGGGGCCAAGGCGCTCGCCGACATCCTCAACCACGCCGACCGCTCCACCGAGCGCGCCGTGCTCGACCACCTCGGCGCGACCGACGCCGAGCTCGCCGAGGAGGTCCGTCGGATGCTGTTCGTCTTCGAGGACATCGTCACGCTCGAAGACCGCGCAATCCAGCAGGTGCTGCGCGAGGCCAACCAGAAGGACCTCGTGCTGGCGCTGCGGGGGGTGCCCGACGCCGTCAAAGAGAAGCTCCTCGCCAACATGTCCGAGCGCGGCGCCGCGATGCTGCAGGAGGAGATGGAGGTCCAGCAGCCCCAGCGCCGGCGCGACGTCGAGGCCGCCCAGGGCCGCATCGTCGCGGTCGTGCGCCGTTTGGAGGAGGCTGGCACGATCGTGCTCTCCACCGGCGAGGGCGAGGGCGAAGAGGAAGCGGTCGTGTGAGCTACCAGCTCGAGCAGCTCGAGCCCTCCGCGCCCCCGGGTGGGTGGGATCCGAATCATCCCGCACGGATCCTTGCCGATGCCACCGCCGAGGCCGAGCGAGTGCGCGAGCTGGCCCGCGCCGAGGGCCACGCCGAGGGCCTCGCCCAGGGCCGCGAGGATGGCCTGGATGAGGCCCGCTCCGCCGCGAGCGCCCTACGCCAGGCGCTCGCCGAGGCGCTGACGCTGCGGGAGCAGCTCGCCGCGGAGACCGAGGCCGACGCCGTTGCGCTGGCGCTCGCGCTCGCCGCCAAGATCCTCGCCGGCACGCTCACGGTGCAGCCCGAGCGCGTGCTCGACACCGTCCGCGGCGCGCTGCGGCGTGTCACCGACCGCCGCCGTGTCACCGTGCTCGTCGACCCCGCCGACTTCGAGACCGTCAGTGCCGCCGTCGCCGAACTGGAGACCCAGGTCGGCGGCATCGACCACTGCGACGTCCAGGCCGACCGCCGCGTCGGGCGCGGCGGAGCGATCGTCCGCACGCTGGAGAGCGAGGTGGATGCCTCTGTCGACACCCAGCTGGAGCGCGCCCGCGAGGTCATCCAGGCGGAGCTTGACGGGGCGGAGCCTTCGCCGTGAGTGGCATGCTCCTCTCCCGCGCCGCCGGCGCGCTCGCCGGCGCCGATCTCGCCCGCTGCCACGGGCGCGTGAGCAACCTGATCGGGCTGATCATCGAGGCCACCGGGCTGCAGGCCGAGGTCGGCGAGGTGTGCCTTGTCGGGGCCACCGATCGAAGATCGGCCAGCAACCGCGAGGCCGTGCCCGCCGAGGTTGTCGGCTTTCGCGAGGGCCGCACCCTGCTGATGCCCCTCGGCGAGCTTCAGGGCATCGGCCCCGGCACTAAGGTCCTCCCCACCGGCGCCCCCTTTCGTGTGTCCGTCGGCCCGCATCTGCTCGGGCGCATCATCGACGGGCTCGGCGCTCCCCTCGACGGCCTTGGCCCGGTGACTGGGGAGGCCGACGCCGGCAATGCGAGTCAAGCCAGCTGTGCGGAAGCCGGCTATGCGGGGCAAGCCAGCCAGGCCAGCCAAGCCGGCCGGACAGGCCAGGCGAGCCACAGGGATCCGCTCGGTGCCCGCCCGGGCTTTCGCTCCACGATCGCCGCTCCCCCCTCCGCGCTGCACCGGCCTCGAATCCGCGAGCGCGTCGCGCTCGGGGTTCGCGCCCTGGACAGCCTCGTCCCCTGCGGACGCGGGCAGCGTCTCGGGATCTTCGCCGGCTCGGGCGTCGGCAAGTCCTCGCTGCTCGGCATGATCGCCCGCTCCACCTCCGCCACCGTCAACGTGATCGCGCTCGTCGGGGAGCGCGGGCGCGAGGTGCGCGAGTTCGTCGAGCGCGATCTCGGCGCGGCGCTCGAGCACTCCGTCGTCGTCGTCGCCACCTCCGACGAGCCCGCTTTGGTGCGCATCAAGGCCGCCTTCACCGCCACCACGATCGCCGAGCACTTCCGCGATCACGGCCACCACGTGATGCTGATGATGGACTCCGTCACCCGCTTTGCCACCGCGCAACGCGAGATCGGCCTGGCGATCGGCGAGCCCCCCGCCACCCGCGGCTACACGCCCTCCGTGTTCGCGCTGCTGCCGCGCCTGCTGGAGCGGGCCGGCACCAGCCCCGAGGGCTCCATAACTGGTCTCTACACAGTGCTCGTCGACGGCGACGACATGAATGAGCCAATCGCCGACGCCGTCCGCTCGATCCTCGACGGGCACATCGTGCTCACCCGCTCGCTCGCCCACGCAGGGCACTACCCCGCGATCGACGTGCTGCAGAGCGTCTCCCGCCTCACTGGGGAGATCGTCGCACCCGAGATCGCCTCGGCCGGGCAGCGCCTGCGCTCGGCGCTGGCGGCTCTGCGGGAGAAGGAGGATCTGATCTCGATCGGCGCCTACCACTCCGGAAGCGATCCGCTGCTCGACGCCACGTTGGAGCACCGCCCACGGATCAACGCCTTCCTGCGCCAGGCCGTCACCGAGCCAAGCGGTCCCTCCGACTCCGATCGCTCGCTGCTCGAGCTCACGGACTCGCTCGAGCGTTCTCTCGCCCAGCGCTCTGGCGAGATTCTCGACGCCGAGGAGGTGCTCCCCGGGGGAATCGGCGCAGAGCAGGTGGAACAGACACCGGGCTCAGGCGGTATGCAAGCGCCGGACCGCAACGATGGGACAGCATCCAGTCCCTTCGAGGCCTCCGCCATCCCGGCGCTTGGACTCTGACCTCACCGCCGGTGTCATCACCGCCAGCGTCCGCCCCGCCGAGGACTCGGTGTTTGGCGCTTCGCTGTCCTGGTGCTTCGCCTGATGCGCTGTCCTGGTGCTTCGCCTGATGCGCTGTCCTGGTGCTTCGCCTGATGCGCTGTCCTGATGCTTCGCCAGCGGTGTTTGGTGCTTCGCTGTCCTGATGCTTCGCCTGATGCGCGACGGTTACGCTGCCGCCACCGGGCGGTACTCTCTGGTCTCGGGATTCTGCTCCAGCAGGCCCACCGCCCGCAGCGTCTTCACATAGCGGTGAGTGGTGGAGGGCGACATCCCCAGCTGTCCCGCCAGGTCGATGATCGCGCGCCACGGCCGATCCGGCCCATAGGAGGCCAGGATCGCCAGCCCGCGCAGCAGCGACTGCGAGAGCTGCGGATCCTCGAGCGCATTTTCCAACGCCGCCCGTGTCGCTTTCTGCAGCGGCGAGGGTTTTCCTTTACCACCATTCTTCGCCGTCGGCTGGTAGGCGTGGTCGAGCGCAGCCAGCAGCAGGTTCGAGACGGAGCCGTTGCGGTTGCGGCCCGCGGAGCGCATCACCTGCTCCACCTGCAGCGGCGAAAGCGTGATCGCCACTTCATCCGATTTCTTCTTGCTCATGTCGTTCACCCCAGGGCTGTGTTTGGTTGGGTTGTCCTGCAGACAGGCCACGCGGTTATGCCGCTTCCATCCCCGCGTGATATGGGTAGACATGTGTTCTTACGAATCATTTTGTCGTTTGGATCACATTTCCACGAATAAATCCAACTGTCGGTCAGGCCGCTACCGTCACCGGGGCGGCCCAAAGAGCGGAGCCTCCTCGCTGTGGTGCATATACAAGACCTTACATTAGTTCGCTCTTCGGGACAGCGCGGGTTGATGCGGTCCTTGCAATCGACTCGGTCGGCATCGACCTCTGAAACGCCTCACCCCCCGCGCCGCTCGCCCGCTTCGGTACCTCGCCGCTCCTCAAGAACCACGCCGCCCGACCGATTACGCTGCTGTGAGCACCGCTCCCTCGTTCCGCTTCCGCCTCGAGCGTGTCCGGGCGCTGCGCCAGCGCAAGGAGCTCCTCGCACGCGAGGAGCTTGCCCTAGCCATCTCCGAGCGCGCCGGCAGCCAGAATCGCCTGCGGCGCGTGGAGGAGAACCTCGAGCGGGCGTTCACCCACCAGCGTCTCGCAGCTGGGGAGGGTGAGGGTACGACCGCCGTCAGCGCCGCCGAGCTCCTCGCACGCCAGGCTTTCGTCGAGCACGTCGAGGCGCAACGTGTGATGGGCATGCGCGAGCTCGAGCGCCACGAGGCCGACGTCGCCGAGCACGACATCCGGCTCGGCTGCGCCGCACGCGAGCGCGAGATCCTGGAGCGCCTCAAGGATCGCCAGCGCGCCGAGCACGAGCGCGAGGCTGGACGCCGCGAAAATGAGCAGCTCGACGAGATCGCCCTCGAGCGCTTCCGCCGGAGCGCGGTATGAGCGCCGCCGCCCTCAACGGGTTGGAACCGATCGCCGCGGCCGCCGCAAGCGGGAGGGAACCGATCGCCGCCACCGCCGCGGGCGAACGCGTCCAGCAGTTGCAGGCTCTCCTTGCGCAGGTCGAACAGGGCCCCACCTTCGCTTCGGCCCTCGACGCCGCCCAAGGAGGGGGCACAAGCTCGGCGACGGCCGGCGCCGCCACCTCGTCCGCGTCCAGTGCCACCGCCTACGCGATGCCCACAGCCGACGCCTACGTCTCTCCCGCGTCCACTTCCGACGTCGCCAGCACCTCCATGCTGGCCGACGGCTACCCCTCTGCCACTCCCGCCATCGACGGCTACCCGTCCACCGCCCCCACGACGGTTGCCTACGACTCCACCACACCCGCGGCTGCGAGTGGCGCGGGCGCCGGCTCCACATATACCCCGCTGATCGAACGGGCCGCTGCCCGCTACGGGCTCGATCCCTCGCTTCTCTCCGGGCTGATCGAGCAGGAGTCCGGGTTTGACCCCTCTGCCAGCAGCAGCGCCGGGGCGCTCGGGCTCACCCAGCTGATGCCTTCCACCGCCGCCTCCCTCGGCGTCGCCGAACCGCTCAACCCCGCCCAGTCGATCGAAGGCGGTGCCCGCTACCTCTCCCAACTGCTCCATCAGTTCGCCGGCAACACCTCCGACGCGCTCGCCGCCTATAACGCCGGTCCCGGCGCGGTCGAGCAGTACGGCGGCGTCCCTCCCTACCCCGAAACCCAGCAGTACGTCGCCAAAGTGCTCGGTTATGCAGCCTCCTTCAGCCAGAGCGGACAGGGCGTGGGTGTCGCCGCGCTCCCCGCCACCCCCACCGGTGCTGCAGCCATCGCCACCGGTGGCGCCTCGGAGGCGATCGTATGAGCCCGACCGCTTCGCCGCCGATCGGCACCGCTCCCGGTGGACGGGAGCCGATCCCCTCGCCAGCCGGCGGCGCTCCACCGGGCGTCCCCCCTGAACGGCCGCCCTTCCAGAGCGCGCTCGAAACTGAATGGGCCCGGACCGCCATTGCGGAAGGCCAGCAGCAGAATCGCTCGCAGAACACCCTGTCCGCCGACGGTGAACCGGCGAGCCCGGCGGAAGCGTTCGATCGCCTCCCGCAAGGCTCTGAGCAGCCCGCGCGCCGCCATTCAGGGCTCCGCGGCACGTCGCTGGACGGCGCCAGGGCAACAGCGGGCTCCGCGCCCACAGTCCCTGGTGTCACTGCGACGCCCACCACGCCCACACTCCCCCGGCGCCACTGCAACGCCCACCACGCCCACACCCCCCGGCGCCACTGCAACGCCCACCACGCCCACACCCCCCGGCGCCACTCCGACGCCCACCACGGAACTCCCGGACCGGACGCCCACTGACGCTCCGGCCCCAAGCGCCACTGCTGGCAAAGACGTCAATCAAGGCCCTGCCGCACGCCTGAACACCGACTCACCCGATCCCGCGACGATACGCGGCGGCTCCTCCTCCGCGAGCGCGCCGGGTGCTCTTGCCGCCGCCGAAGCGACCCACAGCGATGTTCTGCCCCCCTCCCCCACCGGCTCTGCGGGGGGTGCGCTCGCCATCCCACGAGACGACGCCCAGACAGCCACCGTTCCCACCGCACCCCATGAGGGCCCCCCCGCAGCGAGCGGGAGCGCGAGTGCTCTGGCGGTGGCCCCCGAAGGTGCTCGCACAGCTGGCGCCAGCGCACAGGCGCATGCAACGCCGAAGGTTCCGCCCACAAGCGATCTCGCCATCCCCCGCACTGCCACTGCCTCCTCACCCTCCGCGGGCACGGACGGCAGGGATCTCGCCAAGACCCTCAGATCCTCCACGCCCTCTGCAAGCACAAACGCCACCGGGGGCGGCGACGCGGGCGGGCTTTCCGAAAATACGGCCTCCCCGCTCATGCCCGCCGCGACGGACGGCAACTCCGCGCCCCCGTCGGGCGAACTTGGAACAACCGGCTACGGTGTCGGCCTGCAGGAGGCGATCGAGAGCCTCCACGGCACGATCCAGCTCGCCGCCCGCCAGGGTCTCGCCCAAGCGCGCATCTCGCTGCAGCCCGAGGAACTGGGCGAGATCCGCATCAACCTGACCCAAACCACCCAGGGCCTGCTTGCTCGTGTGACCGCCGAGTCGCCCGCCGCCGCACAGGCGCTCGCCGCCGCCCACGCCCAGCTGCGCCAGTCGTTGAGCTCGCTTGGCATCAACCTCACACGCCTGGAGATCGGCCACCACGATCCCTCCGCCCAGAGCGGGGGCGCAGGCGCCAAAGACAACGGCGACCCCAACGGCGCCGCGCGCGGCGAGGGCTCCTCCGGAGGCCACTCCAAGCGCGCTGACCGGCCGCCCGCGATCGCGGCCCCCACAAGCCCCGAAACCGCTTCCCCCCTGGCCGCGGAGCCCGCGACATCCACGACCGCGCCATCGACGGGCGCCCTCATCGACGTGCTCGTTTGAGCCACGGCGAGTCACGACAGAACGCCAATCTGCACCGCCAATCTGCACCGCCAACCAACAACCGCAAAGCACCACCACCAGCCACACAACCACCACCAGCCACACACACAGACACCCGCCCTACCAGCCCAACATCTCAGACACCACCAACCCGCAACGCCTGCAGAGCACACCGCACCACAAGCACGAGAGCGAGGCCGACCCCATGACAACCGTCACCCCATCCACCACGGCGCCCCCGGCCGCCACCACCACCAAAACCGGCTCCGCCACGGGTTCGGCCGAAACCGAACCCACCAACCCCAAGGGCGAACTCGGCAAGAACGCCTTCCTGCAATTGATGGTCGCTCAGCTGCAGGCTCAGAACCCCCTGGAACCGAGCAACGGCACCGAATACATCAGCGAGCTCGCGCAGTTCTCCCAGCTTGAGCAGACCACCAACCTCGCGCAGAGCAGCTCCCAGTCCGTCACCGGCCAGCGGGTCGCCCAGGCGGTGGCCCTGATCGGACACACCGTCTCCTACATCGATCCCTCCACTGGCGCCACGCAGAGCGGTGCGGTGCAGAGCGCCGAGATTACCCCCGAAGGCGCCACGCTCACCATCGAAGGCACGCCCGGGATCGAACTCGCCGGCGTATCGGAGGTGTCGTGAGCGTCCAACTCAACCCCGCGCTGCTCCCCCCGGGGATTGTCGGGAGCCCGCAGAGCCCTCCCGCGGCGGGCAGGCAGGCCACAGGTGCCGATGGCACCTCCGGGCCGTCGTTTGCCGACGTCCTCAAGGGGGCGAGCGGGGCGGGCGCAGACAAGGCGGGCGCAGCCGCGACGGGCGGGACCGAACCACTGCACTTCTCCAAGCACGCCCTCGAGCGCGTGCAGCGCCGTGGGATCGCGCTCGATCCCACCACGCTCGGCAGGCTGCACGAAGGCGTGGGACGCGCCGCCGGCAAGGGCTCGCGCGACTCGCTCGTGCTGGTCGACGGCACCGCCTTCGTGGTGTCGGTGCCCAACCGCACCGTCATCACCGCGGTCGGCTCCGAACACATGCGCGAGCACATCTTCACCAACATCGACAGCGCCGTGATCGCATGAGGGTAAGCCAGAGCCTCTGAGGCGCGCCGACATCGGATTCGCACCTACCCACAACCAGACGGGAGCCCAACCAAGCTGACAACCCCGGGCCCGATCACTTCAACCCCAGGGCCCAACCAACTTTCATCGAGACGACACACCTCCGAGACCCTACGCAAACCCAAACCACGGCCGGACCTCTCCGAGGAGGCCGCGAAAGGAAGTGACGTAAAACCATGATGAGTGGAATGTATGCCGCGATCAGCGGCCTCAACGCCAACGAGACGATGCTGAACGTGACCGCCAACAACCTGGCGAATGTCAACACGATCGGCTACAAGTCCCAGCGTGCGACATTCGCCGACTCGCTGGCGCAGATCGTGCGGGGAGCCTCCGGGCCGACCACCAGCAACGGCGGCACCAACCCGATGCAGATCGGACTGGGCGTCGTCGTCGCCTCGACCGACAACGAAATGTCCGAGGGCTCGTTCCAGTCCACCAACAACCCTCTGGACGTCGCCATCCAGGGCGAAGGGTTCCTGCGCGTCGGCAGCGGTTCACCCCCCACGGAACCCCCCTACACGGCCAACCTGCCCTCCGGCTTCCAGTACACCCGCGAGGGCGACCTCACCACCAACACCAAAGGCTTCCTGACCACGCAGGCCGGGGACTACGTGATCGGCCGCGAAGCGGTGGCTACCAAAACGGAAGCCGGCACCACCTACGCGCCCGGAGCCAAAGACAGCTACATCGTGATCCCCCCCGGCTCCGCCAACGTGTCGATCGGCGAGGACGGCGCAGTCAGCTACACCGACGAGAATCCCAAATCGCCGACCTTCGAACAGCAGGTCACCGCGGGGTATCTCTCGCTTGCGCAGTTCCCCAACCAGGACGGCCTGGAGCGCCTCGGCGGATCGCTGTGGGGCCAGACCACCAACTCGGGCGCGCCGATGGTGGGCACCCCCAACACCGGCGGCTTCGGCCAGACCGTCGCCGGGGAGCTGGAGATGTCGAACGTCGACCTCGCCACCCAGATGACCAGCATGATCACTGCCGAGCGCGGCTACCAGGCCAACTCGAAGGTGATCACCACTGCCGACGAAATGCTCCAGACGGTGGTGACGATGGTGCAGTAACCCCGTTTTCAGGGACGTACACCGAGGCGCCCGGGTGGGGCGTGAGCGCGACAACGCGCCGCGCCCCGCCCGCAGGCGACACCCGATGCGAATCGAGGAGGGTGGAGATGATGTCTTTCCCGCCCCCATGCCACTTCACAAAATGAAGGGTTTGGGTCCGAAAAAGTACACACACACCCCGCAGGGCCCACCTCGTACCCGCCTCATCCTCCCAAAGGGCACGTAGGGGCACAAAGCCAACAGAGAGAAGGCACCATGATCACCCTCCACAGGCTCGGGCACACCGACGAGCCGTTCCAATTGAATCCCGACTTGATCGTCACCGTCGAGTCGACCCCCGACACCGTCGTGACGCTCGCCACGACCGCCAAGGTCGTCGTGGCCGAGAGTCCCGACGAGGTGGCCGCCGCCGTGCGCGAGTGGCGCGTAGGCGTGCTCTCCGAGGCGATGCGCAACCGTCGCGGAGGGCCGGTGATCGGGTCGGGCGGAAGCGATTCCACGCCCACACCGATCAACAGTTCGAGCAGGCGTCCAGAACGAGTTGAAGGATCGCGCCTCCCGGCCGATGAACGAGGGCGATGAAGGCCGCAACAGCTATCGGAATCGGCGTCGCGTTCGGCGCCCTGCTGCTCAGCGCGATGATGGACGGGACCAGTCCCGCCTCATTCATCAACATCTCTGCGCTGATGATCATCCTCGGCGGCACCGGCGGGGTGACGCTGGCGAGCGTCGGGATGCAGTCGATGAAGCGCATCCCCTCGCTGTACAAGCTCACCTTTTCCGCCGAACCACCCGACCTGCGTGGGCGCATGGACCTGCTGGTGTCGCTCGCCGACCAGGCCCGCCGCGAAGGCCTGCTGGCGCTCGACGCGCAGCTCTCCGAGGTGGAGGACCCCTTCACCCGCAACGCCCTGCAACTCGTCGTGGACGGCACCGACCCCGAGATGGTGCACGCGATCATGGAGGCCGAGGTCGACGGGATGGCGGCCCGCCACGCAGCCGGCGCGGCGCCGTTTGAGAAGGCCGGCGGCTTCGCCCCCACGATGGGGATCATCGGCACCGTGCTCGGTCTGGTGCACGTGCTGCAGAACCTCGCCGCCCCCTCCACGCTCGGCCCCTCGATCTCGGCCGCCTTCCTGGCGACGCTGATGGGAGTCGGCTCGGCCAACGTGATCTTCCTGCCGATCGCCAATCGCCTGAAGGCGATCTCCGCTGAAGAGGTCGAACTGCGGATGATGACGCTGGAGGGGATCCTGTCGCTGCAGGCCGGAGACAACCCGCGTCTGGTGGCCGACAAGCTGATGTCATACCTGCCTCCCGCCGAGCGCGAGGCCGAGGATGGCGAGGGCGCCGCGCAGCCGGGCGCGCACCTTGAAGCCGAGGCCGCCTGATGAGCCGGCCTGAGCGCCAGCGGACCCACGGCGGGAGCTGACGATGGCGCGCGGACACGGGCGCAGCCGTCGCGGGCACAGCGCCGAGCACGACAACGACGAGCGCTGGCTGCTCACCTACGCGGACATGATCACGCTGCTGATGGCGCTGTTCATGGTGCTGTTCTCGATCTCCTCGGTCAACATCTCCAAGTACAGAACCCTCCAGATGGCGCTCAAGGCGGCCTTCTCCGGGGACATCCTGCCGGGCGGCAAGTCGATCGAGCAGCCCGGCGCGAGCGCCAACTCAAGCCGCGCCCCCACCACGATCGACACACCCGCAATCGTGCGACTCGCCCCCAACGTCACCAGCGAACTCGAACACGTGTCCGGGGGGCAGTCTGGCAGCGCACAGGCGAGCGCCCAGAGCGCGGCCACGAGCGTCGCGAGCGTGCAGCTGTCGGCCGCCCAGCAGGAGCAGGCCAGCTTCGAGGCGCTGCAGCGCGAGCTCAACGCATATGCGGCCAAGCACGGGTTCGCGAAGGCCGTCCACGTCGCGATCGAACAGCGCGGCCTGGCGATCCGCGTGCTCACCGACAGCCTCCTGTTCAGCTCCGGCAGCGCCACCCTCCAGCGCCAGGGCGCGCCCCTGCTCACCGAGATCGCGTCGCTGCTGAACGTCGACCACGTCCACCCGATCGCCGTGGAAGGCAACACCGACAACGTGCCGATCACCGGCGGCGCCTTCCCGAGCAACTGGGAGCTGTCCACCGCTCGCGCGAGCAGCGTCGTGCGCTTCCTGATCGCCAAGGGCGTCGACTCCCAGCGGCTCAGCGCCGTCGGCTACGCCGAACAGCGCCCGATCGCCACCAACTCCACGCCCACCGGGCGCGCGCTGAACCGGCGCGTGGAGATCGTCCTGCAACGCCTCTACTGAAACCACACTCCCAGCCGATACATATCACCAGGCCCATCGCCGACCCCACGACCAGGCCCCATCGCCGACCCCACGCACAACCCCCAAGCCACCATGTCCAAGAAGAAGCTTCTAATCCCCCTCGTACTGCTGCTGGTGCTCGGCGTGGGCTACACAATGAGCAAGCCCAAGAAGACCGTCAAGCAGAAGATCCCGGGCACGATCTATCTGATGCCCCAGCCATTCCTGCTGAACCTCGCCGAAGGCCACTACGCGAAGATCGCGGTGGCGCTGGAGCTCGCGCCGGGGCAGAGTGACGGGGCATCCGCGGGAAGCTCCGCGAGCTCGGGGGAAGGCGCGGGGACGCTGCCCGAGGAACCCGCCGTCCGAGAAATCGTCACCAACACCGTCACCGGCCAGAGCGGGGGCACCCTCACCTCGAGCCAGGGCCGCAGTTCGATCAAGCACCGCATCCTCGCGAACATCGACCGCCAGACCGACGTCAAGGTCGAAGCGGTGCTGTTCCCCGAATTGACGGTCCAGTAAGGCGATAGGAGCAGAGAACGCATGAGCGATGCAGTCGTCTACGAGCAGCTCGACCAGGAGGCCCGGCCCTCCGGTTCCGCGCACGCGCCCGATCAGACGGGCGGGAACGGGGCTCTCTCCAGCGCCGAATCGCGCAACGGTGCCGACCTGCGCCGCCTCAGCGACGTGCTCATGGAGCTCAGCGTGGAGATCGGCCGCACCCGCATGACGGTCGGCGAGATGCTGCAGCTGCGCGCCGGCTCGATCGTCACGCTCGAGCGGCTGGCCGGCGAACCGGTGGACCTGCTCGTCAACGGCACACCAATCGCGCGCGGCGAGGTCGTGATCGTCGACGAGCAGTTCGGCCTGCGCGTCACGGAGATCGTCGAGGGCGACCCCAGCGCCGCGGACCTCGGCGATCCGCATGGCGGCGAGGAGAGTGCGGAGCAGCTCAGCGGCGGCGACCCCCCGCCGCCTATCCCCACGCCGTCCGACCCCACCGTGCAGGAGTGACCGGGCGGCCACGATGAGCGAGGCCCCGCACCATCAGCTCGAAGAGACCCCGCCCGGCGACGCACGCGACCCTGCCCGCAGCGAGGTGGGCTTCGACGCCGCGGATGTCCCCCCCGCGGACGAGGCCAGCGAGGCAAGCCACGACCCCGCGGAGACTCCCTCGGCCCAGGACGAGAGCGAGGCTGGCAACCCTGCCGACACTCTCTCGGCACAGGAGAGGAGCGAGGCAGGCGACCCGGGCGACACTCCCTCGGCCCAGGACGAGAGCGAGGCGGGCCACGACGCCGCAAAGCTCCCCGCCGCGGACGGCGAGGTCGGGGAAGTAGGAGTGGCTGGGGGCCACGTGATTCGAACGGTGGACTTCTCCCAGCCCACCAAGTTCACCGCCGAGTTGCGCCGCCGGATCATGCGCGCGCTCGGCTCGTTCGGAGAAGCGTTCGCGCTGCGGCTCTCCACCGAGCTGCGCGCTCCCGTGGAACTCGGCGTGGCGGACTCGAGGCAGCTCACGTGGGCGGCCGCCAAGGCGCCCCTGCCGGCGAACACGATCGCCGTGGCGCTCGGGGTGCAGCCGATCAACGCGCAGATGCTGCTCTGCATCGAGCCGCCCCTCGTACTGCAGGCGCTCAAGTGCCTGCTCGGCGGCCATCCGGCCCAGGCCACCTCCGAGCGGCGCTTCAGCGAAGTCGACTGGGCGCTCACACGGCGCCTGCTGCAATCGATGATCGCCCAGCTCAGCCCCGCGTGGCGCGATCTCGGCGGACTGGAGCTGAGTCTCGGCGAGGTCGACCTCGAGGGCGACGCGGGTGTGCTCGTTCCGATCGGGGAACCCACCTTCGCGGTCACGCTCGAGAGCCGGATCGACGACCTTCCCTCCTGCATGTCGCTGCTGATCCCGTGGTCGGCGATCGGGCCCATCGCGGAGGAGATCCTCGGCGCGGGACCGCGGCTGCAGGACATCGACTCCCGCGAGGCCCATGCGATGCGCCGCGGGCTTGCGGCCGCCCACGTCTGCCTGCGCGCCGAGGTGGGCGCCCGCGAGATGCCGGTCGAGCGGATGCTGGCGCTCACTCCCGGCACCCTGCTGGGGCTGCACGATCGCGCCACGGAGGGGGTGCGACTGTTCGCCGAGGGAGTCCCCATCGGCCGCGGCCGACCCGGATTGCGTGGCGCGCAGCGCGCGGTGAAGCTGACCGAGGCGATTGCGGGGGCGGGTGGGTTCCCAATCAACCCGATCCAGACGCTGCTCGCCCAGACGGCCCCTGGGGCGCCGCATCCCGATCTCAACGCGGGCGACGAGCAGGTCGCGCCCACGCGCGAGAGCCTCGCGCGGATGATGGACGTGTCGGTGCGCGTGTGGGCCGAGCTGGGGCGTACAACGCTGCCGTTGGGCCAGGCCCTCGAACTGCCGCCCGGCGCCGTCGTCGAGCTCGACCAGGGCGTCGAGTCCCCGATCGAGCTGTTCGTCAACGGCACACGCTTCGCGCACGGCACTCTGCTCGACGCCGACGGCGAGTGGGCCGTGCAGATCGACGCGCTGGTCTGAGCCCGCCTCCCCGGGTGTTTTGTCTCTTTTCGGGCACATACTCAACAAGAATAAGACTTAGTCTTATTTGGTAGGGGCCAAAAACTTTCATGTTGTCCCCACAACCCCCCTGCCCAGGGGTCTCTGTTCCCAATCAAGAATAAGACCTATTCTCGTCTAGTGGGATCCGGGGCGGAGGCAAGCAACATTCAAGGCATCTAGGGCGGCGCCGATAACCGGATCGACTCTCCTCGGAGTCGTCCCTCGATGATTAGGTTTACTACGCCTTCGCGCGCGACCTCATGGGTCGCCCTTCCCGCGCTGGGCATGGCCACGATAGGCCTTGCCCTGCTTGCTGGCGCCTGCCCGGCGCAGGCCTTCACGCCCGCGTCCAAGCACGGCGGCGAAGGGCTCCCGCTCGATCTCTCCACCTCCGCCGGCAGCTCGCACACAAGCTCCGGAGGCGCGAGCATCGTGCGCACGATCGTCGGGCTGTTGATCGTGATCGCGGTGATCTGGGGGCTGACCTGGATCCTCAAGCAGGTGAAGACCGGGCGCGAGACCCGCAGCGCCGGCTCTGGCCTGGCGAGCCTCGCCACGCTGGCGCTCGGCTCGGGCCGGACCCTTCACCTCGTGCGCGCCGGGCGCGACTACCTGCTGGTGGGCTCCGCCGAGCACGGCGTCGCTCCGATCCACCGCTACACCGAGGAGCAGGCGCGCGAGGCCGGGCTGCTGGATATCCCCGAGCCCCCCAGCGGCGAAAGCGCGGGCGACGGCACGGGCAGGGCAGGCGGGTCGCGAATCCGTCCCATGCAGATCCCCGGCCAGGTGCGCCCGGATTGGAACCCCACCCTCCCGAGCGCGGTGTCGGACGCGCTGGAGCGCGTACGTGAATGGACGGTGCGTCGGTGAAGCCCCGTGAGCCGAGGAACGGTTGGGGGATGAACCGGTGAACGTGAGCTCCTCCAACGCCGTGCAGATCCTGCTGCTCGTCGGTGGGCTCTCGCTGATCCCCGCGGTGCTGTTCACTGTCACCGGCTTCAGCCGCATCCTGATCGTGCTCGGCTTCATCCGGACCGCCGTCGGCACCAACAACGCGCCCCCCAACCAGGTGCTGGTCGGGATCGCCCTGTTCCTCACGATCTTCGTGATGGCCCCCACCATCAGCAAGATCCGCCGTGATGCCGTGGAACCGCTCAGCGCCCACCACATCTCCACCACCACCGCGATCAAGCGGGCGGAGCAGCCGCTGCGCGAATTCATGTTCCACCAGACCAGCGTGCAGGACATCTCCCTGTTTGTCACCCTCGCCCACGCCAAGGACCCCCGCACCCGCGCCGAAGTGCCCACCGAGGTGCTGATCCCCGCGTTCATCGTCTCCGAGCTCAAGAGCGCGTTTCAGATCGGCTTCTTGATCTTCCTGCCGTTCCTGATCATCGACCTGATCGTCTCCTCGACGCTGATGAGCATGGGGATGATCATGCTCCCCCCGACCTTCATCTCCCTGCCTTTCAAGATCCTGCTGTTCGTCCTCGTCGACGGCTGGGACCTCGTGATCAAGGCGCTCGTGCAGAGCTTTCACTGAGCGTATCCGACCGCCGCCGCCACTGCCACCACCCGACTCACGACCCCCGACCCCCGACCCACTCACCGCCCCCCACTCCACCGCCCCACTCACCACCACCGAAACCATGGACCAGGACACCGTCATCAACCTCGCCTCCCAGGCGATGAGCCTCGCCTTCAAGGTCGCCGGGCCGATGCTGCTCGGCGCGATGGTTGTCGGCCTGCTCGTCTCGATCTTCCAGGCCGTCACCCAGATCCAGGAGCAGAGCCTCACGCTGATCCCCAAGATCGCCGTGATCGCAGTGATCGTGGTGCTGCTCGGCCCCTGGATGCTCGACCAGATGGTCGCCTACACCACCAACCTCTACTCCTCGATCCCAACCCTGACGAACTGATGCGGGGCCCGTCATGACTCAAGTCCTCAGTCTGCTGGCAGGTAACGAGCTCGCCGGCTTCATCCTCGTGCTCGCGCGGGTGGGGCCACTGTTCCTGCTCGCCCCCCCCTTCTCCTCTCCCATGGTGCCCCCGCGCGTGCGAGGCATCATCGCCGTGGGGATCTCGATCGGCCTCGCGCCGATCGCCCTGCACGGGCAGCACATCCCCACCGACCCCTTCACCCTCGCCGCGCTGATCGTCGAGGGGATGCTGGTGGGGCTCGGCTTCGCCTTCTCCTTCGCCGTGCTGTTCGCCGCCGTCGAATCGGCCGGCTCGCTCGCCGACCTCGGCGCCGGCTTCTCCTACGGCAACCTGATCAACCCGATCAGCGGCGATGAGAGCGGGCCGCTCACCCACATGTACTCGCTTGTGGGAATCGCCATCTTCTTCGTAGTCGGCGGCGAAGCGTGGGTGCTGCGCGGCCTCGCCCACACCTTCACCCTCGTCCCGCTCACCTCCGCCCCCCGCATCACCACCCTCTGGGCCGGCACCGAGCAGGTCTTCTCCACCGTCTTCACCTCTGCCGTGGAGATCGCCGCGCCAGTGCTGATCGCGCTGATGATCACCGACGTCGCTTTCGGCGTCGTCTCCCGCGTGGTGCCCCAGCTCAACGTGTTCGCCGTCGGCTTCCCCGCCAAGGTCGCCGTCGCGCTGCTGCTCGTCGGCGCTTCGATGCCGTTCGTCGGCGGCTGGATCGCCAACCAGATGTACACCTCCGTCGGCGCCGCGCTCGGCGCCCTGCACGTCGCGTGATGGTGATTGCGATGCGCAGCACAACTGAGATCCAATGGTTGCCGTCAACACGGTTGACCGACCGGGCAGTCCAGAGGCCGGGAGCGTAGGCAATGGCGCAAGAGGACCGCACCGAGAAGGCCACCCCCAAGCATCGCGAGCGCGCGCGCAAGAAGGGGCAGATCGCGCGCTCCGCCGACGTCGGCGGCTCGCTCGTGCTCGCCGGCGGGCTGTTCGCGATCACGCTGCTTGGCCCCTCCGTGGTGGGCGCCGCACAGGCCGCCTTCCGTGAGATCCTCGCGGAGATCGCCACGCCCACCAAGGCGACAACCGCCGCCGGGCTGCACTCGCTGATGGAGGTCGGACTCACCACGCTCGCCCTCACCGTCGGGCCGATCGCCGCGATCTGCTTCGGCACCGGCCTCTTCGCCGGCGCCGCCCAGGTCGGCTTTCGCCCGGCCCCCAAGGCACTCGCGCTCGACTTCAAGCGGATCAACCCCGTCTCGGGTGCGCGCAACCTGTTCGGGCCCAACATCCTCTTCGAAGCGCTCAAGGCGGTCACCAAGGTCGCGGTCGTCGCCGGCGTCGCGATGCTCGCGATCGTCCCCGGCCTCACCGCGCTCGCCGCTGAAGTCGGCATACCCCCCGGCGACCTCGGGCTCGTGCTGGGGCATCGCGGGATGGAAATCGCCCAGCACGCCACGTTCGCCTACCTCGCGATCGCCGCGATCGACTACGCCTGGCAGCGCCGGCGCACCGAGCACAAGCTGCGCATGACCAAGCAGGAGCTCAAGGACGAGCAGCGCCAGTACGGGCTGCCGGCCGAGGTCAAAGCCGCGCTGCGCCGCCGCCAGTCGCAGGCGGCACGCAAGCGGATGATGGCCGCCGTCCCCGAGGCCGACGTGGTGATCGCCAACCCCACCCACTTCGCCGTCGCGCTGCGCTACGACGGCTCCCGCACCGCCCCCGAGGTCGTTGCCAAGGGCAAGGACCTGATCGCGCTGCAGATCCGCCGCATCGCCGAGGAGCACGACGTGCCGATCGTCAGCGAGCCACCGCTGGCGCGCGCTTTGTTCGCCTCGTGCGAGATCGGCCACGTGATCCCCGAGGAGCTGTACGCCGCCGTGGCGCGCGTGCTTGCGTTCGTCTACCGCCTCGCCCGCCAACGCAGGTACGCGCTATGAACCTCGACTCCGTGCGCCGCCTCTTGCGCCACACCGACCTGCTCGCCGCGATCGCGGTGGTGATGGTCGTGACGATGCTCGTCGTGCCGCTGCCATCCGCGCTGCTGGACCTGTTGATCACGCTCAACATCTCCGCGGCGCTCACGATCGTGGTCGCCACGATGTACCTCGGCAAGGCGCTGGACTTCGCCTCCTTCCCGTCGCTGCTGCTGCTCACCACGATGTTCCGCCTCGCGATCAACGTGTCGGTCACTCGTCTGATCCTCACCACCGGAGACGCCGGCAGCGTGGTGAAGGCGTTCGGGGAGTTCGTCGTCGGCGGCAACGTCGTTGTCGGCCTCGTGATCTTCCTGATCCTGATCGTGATCCAGTTCGTGGTCGTCACCAACGGCGCCGGACGCGTCGCCGAGGTCGGTGCGCGCTTCACCCTCGACGCGATGCCCGGCAAGCAGATGGCGATCGACGCCGACCTCAACGCCGGGCTGATCACCGATGAACAGGCCCGCTCGCGCCGCTCGGAGATCGCCCAGGAAGCGGACTTCTACGGCGCGATGGACGGTGCTTCGAAGTTCGTCAAAGGCGACGCGATGGCCGCCGTGATCATCACCGCGATCAACCTCATCGGCGGGATCATCGTCGGCGTGGCGCAGCACGGGCTCTCCTTCACCGAAGCCACCCACCAGTTCTCGCTGCTGACGGTTGGCGACGGTCTCGCCGCGCAGATCCCCGCGCTGTTGATCTCCGTCGCCACCGGCATCATCGTCACCCGCGCGACGTCCGACAAAGACCTCGGCTCCGACATCGCCTCGCAGATCCTGCGCCAGCGCAAAGCGCCGCTTGTCGCCGCCACCGCGATCGGGCTGTTCGCGCTCGTCCCCGGCCTGCCCAAGCTGCCGTTCCTCGCGATCGCCGCGATCCTCGCCGCGATTGGCTGGTCTGTGCGTCACGGCCTCCCGGGCGATGAGGCCGAGGGGGGCGCGCTCGCGCTTGCCACCACCTCGTCCGATGGGCCCGCGGGCCAGCTCGCTGATGGGCAGGGCGCGGAGGAGGCGATGGAGCGGCTCTCCGTCGACGCTCTGGAGCTCGCCGTCGGCTTCGGCCTCGTCCCGCTGGTGGACGGCTCCTCCGGCGGCAACCTGCTGCGGCGGGTCTCCGCGATCCGTCGCCAGATCGCGGGCGAGCTCGGGATCGTGATTCCCGCCGTGCGCATCCACGACGAGCTCGGCATGGAGTCCCACGAGTACGTCTTCAAGGTGCGCGGCTCGGAGGTCGCTCGCGCGCGGATCATGCCCGGGCATCTGCTCGCGATGGACCCTGGGGACGCCGCCGGCGGCCTGCAGGGGATCCCCACCACCGAGCCCACCTACGGTCTGCCCGCCGTGTGGGTGCACTCCTCCGACCGCGCCGAGGCCGAAGCGCTCGGCTACACCGTCGTGGACGCCGAGTCGATGATCGTCACCCATTTGACCGAGACGATCCGCACGCACGCCTCCGAGCTGCTCACCCGCCAGGACGTCAAGACGCTGCTCGATCGGCTCAAGGAGACCAACGCCGCCGTCGTCGAGGAGATCGTGCCCGAGGCGCTCACGCTTGGGGAGATCCAGCGCGTGCTGCGCTCACTGCTCGCCGAAGGCGTCCCCGTGCGCGATCTCGGCACGATCATGGAGGCGATCGGCGACAAGGCGCGAATAACACGAGACACCGGCCTGCTCACCGAGTACGCCCGCCAGGCCCTGGGCCGGGCGATCACTGCCCCCCACCTGGACGAGCGACTCTGTCTGCAGGCGATCACCCTTGACCCTGCGATCGAGCAGGAGGTCGCAACCTCCATCACCCAAACCACCGACGGCGAGTACCTGGCGATCGATCCGCCCCGTGCGCAGGCGATC
Source organism: uncultured Solirubrobacterales bacterium (assembly GCA_963744135.1). GTDB lineage: Bacteria > Actinomycetota > Thermoleophilia > Solirubrobacterales > Solirubrobacteraceae > Palsa-744. The sequence goes on from CAVUSE010000005.1 coordinate 384,607, forward strand.
GTGGGTGCGCTGCGTGCCCAGGTCGATCACGCCTCCGCGCGCGGCGCGCGCAATCCGGTGCTGCTCTGCTCCGCGCGCGTGCGCCGCCACCTGCGTCGCCTGATCGCCCAAGCCCAGCCTCATCTACCCGTCTGCTCCTACAACGAGATCGCACCGGGCGTCAACGTCGAGACGATTGGAGTAATCCACGCATGAGCACCGCCGCCTACGACACCGCCCCTCATCAAGCCACTCCCCGCCGGGCCGCCCCCCATCAGGCCGCTGCACGCGATGACTCCTGGCTGGACTCCTGGGAGGCCGGCCGCGACGGCGGGCAGCCCGATTCTCAGGGCAACGTCCCCGGGTACTTCGCACCGCGGATCTACCGCGGACGCACAGTCGATGAGCTGATCCCCACGATCGTCGCCGAGCTCGGCGAGGACGCGGTCGTGATCCGCCACCACCGCGGCCTCACCGGTGGCTTCGCGGGCTTCTTCCAGAAGTCCTTCGTCGAAATCGAGGCTCGCCGCGGGGATCCGGGTGGGTCGCTGCTCGACCGCTACGACGAAGACGACGCGGCTCCGGCGCTGCCCGAGTACGAGGCGGAGAAACCGGCGGAAGTCTGGGCCACCAACCCGTTCGCCGCTGCACTTGCCGAGGCCGAGGCCGCGGTGCGTGCGGCCGAGCCCGCTGTCCCGCCCGACCTCGACGCCGCGCTGGCCGAAGCGCTTGCCGAAGCTGAAGAGGCGGAGGCACCCGAGGAGATCGTCGCTGCTCCGTTTCCGGATGATCTCCACTTGGAGCCCGTTGCCGCCACGCCCCCCGCCCCCGCCATGCCCCCCGCCCCCGAGCCCTCCGCGCGCGATGAGATCGAGCAGACGCTGCGCGCGGTGGGGATCGGCGAGGAGCTCGTGCAGGAGCTGATCGAGGCGGCGATCACCCACGTGCTGGCGCTGATGCCCCGGTCCACGAGCCTCGCTCAGGCGGTGCACACCGCACTGACGCAGATGATCCCAGCCTCGAGACCGCTGCCCGCCGCGGGCGCGGCGATCGCGATGGTGGGTTCGGGAGGCAGCGGCAAGAGCGCATGCTGCGCCGCCCTGGTGGAGGCCTACCGTGAGCGCAGCACGCTGCCCGCCACCTGCGCCACTGTCGCTCCAGACACCGCACTCGACTGGCCGGCGCTGCACGAGGCGCGGGCGCACAGCCTGCTGCTGCTCGACACGCCCACCGTCTCCGGCGCGGATCCCAGCTCAATCCACGCGCTGGCGGAGCTGCTGGAGCAACTGCGGCCGGATCGCGTGGTGCTCGCGCTCCCCGCCACGCTCGGCGCCACGCCTGCGGCTCAGCTGCTGGAGGCGCTGGGTCCCCTGCAAGCAGATGCGCTGGCGATCACCCACGCCGACGAGACCGACCAGCTCGGCGTGGCGGTGCAGACGGCGTGCGCGTTCGGGCTGGCCCCGATCCACCTGCTGGCGCGCGCCGAGCATGGCGCATGGGCCCTCACCGGGGTCGACCCCTTCCTGCTCGCCGATCGGCTGCTCCCACCGCGATGAAACTCGGGCGCTCGGCAAAGGCGTCGCAGGATCGCGGTGAGATCGAGCTGCCGGAGCGCTCCGATCCGGTCGCGATCGTGCGTCCGAGCGGGGAGCGCGTGCAGGCGCGGGTCGCCGAGCGCGACGGCAGTGGGCTGCTGGTGGCGCTGATGTTCCGCGCCGAACGGCCCTTCAGCCCCGGATCGCTCGACGAGCTGGTGCTCGAGTTCACGAGCAGCCGCGGGCGGATCCGGCTGCAGGGCACGGTCACGCTCGAGGACCGCGAGCTGCTGCGCTTCCGCGAGCTGCACTCGGTCGAGCTGATCCAGCAGCGCGAGTACGTGCGCATCCAATCCACCCGGCCGGTGTTGGTCGTCACCGGGGGCCGCGGGGGCACGGTGCAGACCTACTCCGTGGACATCAGCGGCGGCGGGATGCTGCTCGCGGGTCCCAGCACGCTGAAGGTCGGCGAGCAGGTCGAGTTTCGGCTGAGCACCGCCAAGGGCGACACGCCGATCGCGGGTGTGGGCACGGTCGTGCGGGCCGACCTCCAGGGCCGGCGCGCGATCTGCTTCGACGAGATCGGCGAGGGCGAGCACCGGCGCTTGGTGCGCTTCATCTTCGACTGCCAGCGCGCCGAACGGCGCCGTGGTTTGGAGAGTGGTGGTCGTGGCCGGTAAGACTGACAAGCCCGCCAAGGCCGCCAAGGCCGGGAAGGCCGCCAAGGCCGGGAAGGCCGCCAAGGCCGGGAAGGCCAAGGGGAAGAAGAAGGGCGCGGGCGCAGAGAACGCGGGCGGCGCAGCCGGCGCGAGTGGGTCCAATCTGATCCTCGCCGAGCACCCGCGCGCGGCTCGCAGCGTGGCCCGCGCCAAGGCCTGGGGCGGCCTGATCGGATTCCTGCTCGGCGGCTACCTCTCGCTGCCCACCCAAACGTTCGCGGGCGCCGGCCTGCGCGCGCTTGCGGCGGGAGTGGTGTGTTATGTGGCGGTGTGGGCCGCCGCGGTGTTCCTGTGGCGGCGCATGCTGGTTGCCGAGCTCCACCAGGCAAAGCACGACCTGCTCGCCGAGGAGCTTGCCAAGTTCGATCGAGCCCGCGCGCCTGTCGCGGGCGGACCCGCAGGCCGCGGAGCGTCGTAGCGGTGAGGATGCCGGGAGCACACGATGGATCCCATCCAACCGATCGGACCCCGCCCCCCGTGGATCGCCGAGCTGGCGGCGGAGCAGACGCAGAGCCTTTCCAAGAAGCGCCGCGAGCGGTCCGGTGTGGACGCGAAGCGGGGACCCCGCCGCAAGCCGCGGCAGGAGCGTGAGAACCCCGACGAGGAAGACCCCGAGGGCGGCAGGCACATCGACGTGCGGGCTTGAGAGCAGCCCGCAGGCCAGGAAGACAGGCCTCTGAAAGAAACGACGGGGTGGGCGGCCGCAGCCGGGCGAGCGGGCCCTTTTAAACGACGAGGTGGGCAGCCCGAAGACCGCCCACCTCGACCACCGTTCCCTCGATGAATCGGCGGTATGTAGCTTCTTGCCGGCCTTCCCAGACCGTCGGAAGCGTTATGACCACCCCCGGGCGGGTGAACCCGCCCCGGGATGGCTTCGCTGCAGTGGTGGCGCCTAGGCGCCACCACTGAGGAAGATTGGTCAGGGCCTCAAGAACCCTTTGGCTTATCGACCTTCGACCAGCTGCAGCACTGCCTGGGGCAGCGAGTTGGCCTGGGCGAGGATCGCCACGTCGGCCTGCTGCAGCACCTGGGCCTTGGTGAAGTTGCTCATTTCAGCCGCCATGTTGGCGTCCACCAGCGAGCTCTGGGCGGCGGAGAGGTTCTCCCCGTAGATCGCCTGGTTGCTCTGAGTGTACTGGAGGCGGTCCTGCACCGAACCGAATTCGCCGGCGATCGTCGCGACTTTGTTGATCGCTTCTTCGATCGTTTCGATCTTCGCGAGTTCGAGGCCTTCAGTGGCTTTGGTGAGTTCGGCCGTTTTCACTTCGATCGTTTCTTCTTCATCGGGGCCGACCTGGAACTTGATGCCTTCTTCACCTGCCAGCAGTTCGACGCCGTTGAACTTGGTTGTTTCGCCGACTCGTTCGATCTCTTTTTCGAGCTGTTCGGCCTCGCCTTCGATCGCTTCCTTGTCGGATTCCGAGTTGGTGCCGTTGGCCAGCTGCACCGAGAGCTCGCGCATACGCTGGAGCATCTGCTCCACGTCGTTGAGCGCGCCCTGCGCGGTCTGGACCAGCGCAACCGCTTCCTGGGTGTTCTGCTGGGCCTGCATAACGCCGTTGACCTGGCCCTGCAGGCGCTGGTTGGCGGCGTAGCCGGCGACGTCGTCGGCGGCGGAGTTGATCCGCAGACCCGAGGAGAGGCGTTCCATCGACGTGCTCAGCGCGCCCTGGCTGGTGTTGAGGTTGCGCTGAACGATCAGCGAGTCAACGTTGGTGTTAATGCTGAGGGACATGCGTTCATCTCCTTGATGACGATTGTTTGGGTCAGTCCCGGGCCGACTCCCTGTCAGCCCTGTTTTCTGATTGAAGAGGGACCCGGCTCGCCGGCCTGCGGCCGACTGCACCACCCTCTACACGCCGGTTTATCGTCATCGGCGGGCGATACTTGAGGGCCCGCTGGACAGCTGGACGGCGTGCAAGCGAGCGTTCAAACGAGGCCGGGCTTGCCTGAACGACCGCGGCCGCCGTCCCGTCGCGGCGTCCACTCGCCCTGCGTTACCTCGTCGGCGGCAAAGGTGTCGTCCACCGGTGGCGAACTGCGCACCGCGATCGGCCCCGCGAGCTTGGGCTCGTGGGCGTACGCTTCGTGCACGAGCGTCTCGCCGGCGTACTGCTCGACGGGCTCATCCTCCGGGGCGTCGGTCCACATGCCAAGCGCATAGCGGAACTGGCCGCTCTCATCGGTGACCCAGAAGGCTTCGCCGTCCTCCGCCACCTCGTGCAGGATCGAGCGGTCGTAGTGCTCGGCGATCTGCGCCAGTGCCTCCATGTCCTCGACATCGATCACCGGCACCCCCGGCAGTTGCCACACGCGCGCAACCGGAACGATCATCCGGCCGTAGCGCGCGCGGATGCTCGCCGACTCGTCACGCGGTCGCGGTGCGGCGAGCGCAAGCGCCAGCCGCAGGCAGGCGAGTGCCGCCAGCAGCGCGCAGGCGACGATCGCGAGCGCGTCGCGCGCGAGCGTTCGTGCGCTCGCCACCGACAGCTGCCCAAATCCGAGCGAGAGCAATGCCGGCTGAGAGTGGGTGCCTGTCGCCGAGCCGGAGGCCGAGGGGGCGAACATGCTCAGCACCGCCTGTTCCCCGGTGGGGGAAAGGGTGGTGAGCGAGCCGCCACCGGTGAGGACCGGCTGCGCCTCGATCGGGCTGAGCGAGAACTGGATTTTCGGTGCGAACGTCGTGTGCACGGGCACGGCGTCGACCCTCCCGCCCGCGCTCACCCGCGGGAGCAGCGTGAGCGTGTATGAGCCGCTCGCTTTGGTGGCCGTTTCGACGCTGTGCACCAGCGCAAGCAGCGAGGTCAGATCGAGCGTCCCCGTGACGAGCGCGCGATTGCCGTGGAAGCGCGTCGGGGACGCGAGCACGAGCGTCGTGTGCCAGCCGCTGGTCGAGGTGACCAGCGCGTCGAGCGACGCGCTCCCCGCGACCAAGTGTCTGCCGGCGGCGTGAAAGCCGTATCCGAAGCTGATGTTGACCGCGTTCAGAACGTGTGCGAAGAGCGGTTCGCCGGTCACAGCCCGGCCGCTGGGATAGGTCGGTCCCGCCGGCGCCTGCGCCTCGTAGGAGAGCCTGCCGCTCTGCTTGTACGGGACCGTGTAGGGGTGGAGCTTCGTCGGCGAGCGGGTGAACGCAATCAGCGCGAGCGCGATGAACGGGAGCGCCAGCACGAGGCCGATCCCCAGCACGCCGAGCACCGGCACACCGGGACCCCGCGCGGATCGCGGCAAGGCGGGCGAGGCGCCCTCGCCGGCGCGCCGCTCCCGGCGCCGGCGCCGCCGGCTCCCCGTGAACGCGACCCCGGAGAGCAGCAGGAACCCGACGGCGACGAGCAGCCCTATCAGCAACGGCGAGCGGAACGACTGCAGCGTGGCGCCGACGCCGGGGAGGTGCAGCCACAGCGAGCCGACGAGCTGGCTGGCGACGGGCCGTTCGGGGTCGAGGAAGTTGTTGTTGTCGCCCTTGAAGATGTACCGCGAGCCTTCGCGCCCGACGATCCGGTGCAGCACGATCGTGTGGAGCATGTGGTTCTGGTAGGCGACGATTTCACCGACGTGGTAGCTGCTCTGGCTGCGCACGAGCGCCAGGTCGCCGGTGTGGAAGCGGGGCTCCATGCTGATCCCCCTGGTGACGACGTAGGTCGTCGAGCCGCCGAGCGGAGCCGGCGCGAACCAGTGCCACAGGGACCCGAGGACGATCAGTCCGACGGTGAGGGAGAGGAGTTGCTTGGGTCGAGGGATGCGCATGGTGGATCGGGAAGTGCGCGCGGTGGAAACTGGGCGCGGAGCGGCCGTGCGCCGGCCGCTCCGCGTTGCCCATTGCATCTGCTGTTGCTATTTGATCTTGACTTCGCCTTCGCTGACGGCGGCGATCGTCAGGTTGTCGGCGCTCGCGTTCGGAACGGGAGTGGCCAATTCACATTTGACTTCGAATTCGTCCGCAGCCGCTTCTTTGATGTTGGCTTCCGGGCAGTCTGACCATTCCGCCTCTGCCGAGGGGTGTGTTTCTTTGGTCAGGGCGACCTTGACGTCCGACGGTATCAATTCCCCTTTGAGAACGAAGTCGACGGCCGTGTTTTCGGTGCCTTCCACGTTCCATTCGTAGTAGACGCCTTTGGTCTGTTCGTAGCCGCCCACCACGTGAGCGCCGGCGCCGGCGGTCTGTGCTTTGACCGTGTTGGCCGCGGTGAACGCGTACGCGCCCACGCCGATCACGCCTGCGAGCACGAATGCGCACAGGCCCGCTATCTTTCGCTTCCGGCTAGCGAAGCTTCGCTTGCCAATACGCATAGACACGTCTAGCCCCCTTGGATTGAACAGTGATGTGGACACTTGCGTGTCCTTTGCCGGCGCTATCGACGAACTATTGGAAGCGCTTTAGACCAGCTTTGGGCTGCAAGCATTTATGCGCTTGGCCCCAAGGCCCACGAGCCCGCCGCTCAACCCCTGACGGACATTGCCGATCACCGGGCGGATGTCGGTCGAATCCGTCCTCGCGCGCGTGGCTATGCTCGAACAGGCGATCGCCAACCCCGCCAACCTGCTCGCGACCAACGCGGCCGGAACCGGCGGCACGGCCTCGCCCACGGCGCCCGAACCGACGCAGGCGACCGGCAGCACCACGTTCGCGCAGGCGCTGCAGAGCGCGAGCGCAAGTCAGGCAAGCGCGACGACACCCACCGGCACGACGCCCACCGGCACGACGCCCACGAGCATCGGGGCTCTCACGAGCACGCCCGGCATCGGGGTTGCGCCCGGCACCCCCGGCCAGCAGATCGTGACGATCGCCGAAAGCCAGCTCGGCCAGACCGAGCAGCCGCCCGGCTCAAACGAATCGCCGGCGATCGCGGCGTATCGCACCGCCACCACAGGGGCGATCCCCGGCGCCCCCTGGTGCGCCTACTTCGCCTCGTGGGCCGCGCGCCAGGCGGGCGAGCCGCTGGGTACGGGCGGCGAAGGCCTCGGCTCGGTCGGCCAGATCTGGTCGTGGGCGCAGAGCACCGGCCGCGCGATCCCCAATGGCCCCGGCGTGACCCCCCAGCCGGGCGATCTGATCGTGTTCGGCGACGAACACGTGGGGATCGTCAAGAACGTGCTCCCCAACGGCGACATCCAGACGATCGAGGGCAACTACGAAAACAAGGTCGCGGCCAACGTGCGCACGCCGACGGAAGCCACCGGCTATGTGAACATGAACTGACGCGGGCTAGGTGGCTACGCGGCGACCGCGATACCCGCCGGCACGTAGTGCTCGATCGTCAGGTCGTCGCGGTCGAGCGCGAAACGCACACCCTCCTCTGCGAGCCGGTGGGCCTCCGAGTAGGTGTCGGCCACGGCAGTCCAGCGTGGCACGTCGGGAGAGCTGGCGACCCAGGTATCCACGTCTTGGCGATAGAGCACACGCACAGTCATTACCTCCTCAGAGTAGCGTGCGGGGAGGGAAATTTGGCCATGCCAAGCACCATACGCACGGCTTGGGACGGGCCAGCCCTGGCGCGCGTCACGCCCCGCCATCCCTCGCTCTGATACACCCAAGGTGATGGGCGATACCGTCTCGTCCCAACGACGTGCCCCCCGCCCGCGCCTGCGCAGGCGCGTGGTCGTGCCCATCCTGCTGCTCATACTCGCGGCGATCCTCGCGTTCGCGCTCTCGCGCCTGGGTCTGCACCGCATCGGCAATGCGCTGACCTCCGCGCAGCCCGGCTGGATCGTGCTCGCGCTTGCGTTGATGGGGCTCTCGCTGCTGCTGCGCGCCGGCTCCTGGCACGAGGTGCTGCGCGCCGCCCTGCCCGACACCGAGGTCGCGTGGGCGCCGGTGATCCGCGCGACGATGATCGGCGTGATGGGCTCGGCGGTGTTCCCCGGGCGCATCGGCGAGCCCGCCAAGATGCTCGTGCTGACCCGCCGACTGCCCGGCTCCTCGCGCCGCCAGCTGCCGGTCGTCGCCGGCACCGTCTTCTCGCAGACGCTGATCAACCTGCTGGCGCTGGCGATCCTCGCAACCGTCACCTTCACCAGCCTCGACCTCCTGCGCCAGCATGTCTCCGGCCTCGTGATCGCGCTCGCGGTCCCGCTGGCGATCTGCCTACTGGTGCTGATGGGTCCGTGGCTGCTGGCGCGCGCCCAGCGCTCGCGCTCGCTGCGCGTCGCACTCGCCGCCGCCACGCTCGGCCGCCTGCTGCGCCTCGGCAGACAGGGCCTCGCCGTGTTCGCCAACCCCCGTCACGGGATCCCCGCCGTGCTGCTGCAGTTGCTCGCGTGGACGCTGCAGTGGCTGGCCTGCTACGCGGTGCTGTGCGCGCTCGGCCTGCAATCCGACGGCGGCCTCACCGCCGCCGCGGCGGTGCTGCTCGCCGTCAATGTGTCCGCCATCCTGCCCGCCACCCCGTCGAACGTCGGCGTCTTCCAGGCCGCCTGCCTGGTGGTGCTCGCCGCCTACGGCGTAGGCGCCGGCCCCGCTCTGGCTTACGGGATCATCCTCCAGGCCGTAGAGGTGCTCACCGCGCTCGCCCTCGGCATCCCCGCCCTGCTCGGCGAGGGCATGACCTGGCGCGACATCCGCGGCGCCGCAACGCTGGAGGGTGAGGAGTCCGCCGAGTCCGTTCCCGCAGCCGGAGAGATCGAACAGGCTGAGATCGACTGACTCGCCCCTGATCGTCCGCACGGGCGGGCGTGGGTCTCGTCGGTGTGGGCGCGGGGCATCCCTGCCCCGCGACCGAGCGCTGTGGCTACCGGCGCTACCGCCTCTTCTTGCCGTGAGCCGGGTGCTTCTTGCCCTTCTTCTTCGTAGCCTTCTTCTGCTTCGGGCATCCGCTGACTGAGATCTTCGTGCTCTGTTTGATGACGAGCCCGTTCTGGCCGATTATTTCGGTCGGCATCAGCAGCTTCCCGGCGGCCTGGGCCTGGCAGAGGTTCCCGTTCGCGCTCAACGCTGGGTATTCGCGCTCGGGCAGCTCCAGTTCGAAGTTCGCGAACGGCACGTCCGGCACGGTGCTGAACGTCGCGGTCGTGATCCCCTGTTTGCTGATGAATGTTTCGCCGTGCACCTGGACCGTTACGCCGTCCTCGCCGGTGAGGACCATGATCAGTTCCGGGTACCTCGCGCCACCATGCGAGACGAAGTACGCCGGGCCCGACAGGGGGCCTTCCAGGACGGGAGTCTGCACTTTGGCTTCGCCGACCCTGGAGGCCACCGGGCAGTTGGACGGGTTTTCCGCGAACACCTTTTCGGTGCACGCCTTCTGCAACGTTTTCAACGGTGAGGGCAGCTGTTTGGGCAGCGAGACCTTGACCTTCGCGACATTCGCTTTCGTGCCCTGCGCCCCCGCCGGCAACGTCAAGCTCACGTGCAGGCTCGCCCCGTCGAGCCGCGACGTCTTCGCGCTCGTGGAGACAGCGAATTCCGGTTTGAAGGACAGCGCCGCGCAGTTCGTGACCTGAAACGGCGTAGCAACATCGGCGCTGGCGCCTTCGCTGCTGCCAAGGACCCCTGTGAGCTTCATCGGTTCGCAGTTGGTCGGGTTGAACACGAAGTCGGGGCGGTTGACCAGCACGTTGATGTGCTGCAACTGCAACGGAATCCCATCCAGGATCGTCGGGAACGCATCACTGACGACCGTCAGATGCGCATCCGTCGGATCCACATCCACCTTCGAACGCACAACCTCCGTCCCCAGATTGAACGGCCCAGCGACCGCAGGCACAACGACGTCCACACCAAATGGGTCGCCCTCGTACGGGCCGGTGATATACGCCTTGCCCGTTTCCACCGGGTACGGATCCCCACCCAACCCAGCACTCACAGTCACCGTGCCGATCTGGCTTTCCGCGGGGCAGTCCCCCGTCGCGGCCTGCGGTTCCTCACACAGCCTCACCCCCCGCAACCCCGCCGAGACCCCCGGCGGAAACACCACCGCGAGTTTCCCCAACGGCTGATCGGCATCCGGACGACTCAACGTCATCGTCAACGGACTGTACCCACCCGCCTGCACACTCGTCGTACCCGCATTGAACCCCGGCTGAAACAAGCGCGGACTCGCACACGGCCCACCATTCGGGCCACTCGTGATATCAAACGTCGAACTGGACTTCGACGGTTCGTTGCCCGACCACGGCGTGATCGACGCCGTCGTCGTATACGAGCCACACGAAGACGGAGTGCTCAACGGTGCACGGGCACCCCCGAAGAAGTGCAGCTTCGCTTCTTCGACGGGGACCTTCGGGTTGTTCGGAAACACCGTCACGATCTGCCCCGTGCTTTCATCAAGCTTGACTTCCCCCGCAAGCTTCACCCTGACACCCGACACGGGCGCTTCCACTTCGATATACAAGCCGATCAGGCTCCCAAACGGGTTCGCGTCCTGCGCAGCCAAATACACCGCGCCGACAAGCGGTTCCGGCAACAGCGGCGTCCTCACTTCAGCAGTCGCGACCTTCGACGCGTTCGGGCACCCCACCGGACCCGGCGTGAACAGGCTCGTGCCACTCGACGCTTCCATGCCCGTGAACCCGACCTCTTCATCTGAACACGCCAGCAACCCATCCGCCGCCGCAGGACTGATCTGCACACCCACAGGCAACGTCACCATCGTATCCTTCAACGCCGACTCCACCAAACCTTCCGCATCCAACGTCGAATCCTGCGGCACATGAATCCCCACACTCAACCCCGACGGAGTACTCCCCTCCTGCACATCCGGCGCAACACTGATTTCCGAACTGAACGGCAACCGGTTGCAACCATCCAACGCGACCATCGGCGCCGTATTAAACACCGGCCCCAACACATGCTTCGGGTCACTCCACAAATCATCCTGCATGTTCGTCTGCAACGGACCCGAACACGACGTCGGCAACGACAAAAACGGCGGAGGCCGCTTCACCGACGCCGAACAGCTCAATTCGCCTCCGACGCCATAGTAACAACGCTGGCCGTCGTGGCGAGGGTCGCCCGGCACCCCCCAGAGCGTGATTTCGCTACCGACGATTTCGGTGGTCTGGGCGATGTTCCTCACGCTCACCCGGACGGCATAGTCAGAGCCGGTACGCACCGAGGTATCCAACAGCACAGGATCGCCGTAGGCCACGAACCCGAAGCGCGCAGGCTCACCGGGCGCCGGTTCCACATTATACAACGACTCCTGGATCAGGCCCTGATACCCCACGAGAGATTCCACCAACGAAACATCCGCGATCGCGAAACCCACCACCGTATCCGGCGGACACGTACGATTGGGTCTGTAGGCCAGTTCGAGGAACGCTTGCAGCGGACACGTCGGGATCACCTGCGGGTTACCGACCAAGCCCGCAGGAAGATCGAAGAAGAGATCCTTCGCCGATCCCCCCGCCGGACGGTCGACGAACGGCGTCCCTCCGCGTCCTCCGCGGTAGACCCGTTCTTCGAGGGTTTCGTTGAAGTTCAGCGTCGTCGTGAGCTGAAACGGGTGCGAACCGGCCTGCGTATCGAGCTTGCCACCCACTTCTTCGGGACGTATTTCATACGTGTTGACCGCAGACGGCGTAGACGCACCCGAGACCGTGACCGGGAACCTGGCCATCGCTGGAGGAGCCCCACCACCGGCGATGCTCGCTTCGTTGACTTCACCAGAGCCGGCGCCCGGCTTCAGATTCACCGCAATCAGCACCTGCAGCTGATGGGCGACAGCCACGTTTGGTATCCCATTCAAGGGTTGGTGGGCGAATGTACAGCTCACCGTTTTTACCGAGCATTCACCGAATTCCACATATTTCAGATGCTGGTTAACAGCGCTATAGATACCGACGGGTACCAGCCCCTCGGGGAGCCGGTCTGCGATCGTCACGGGGTGCGTTTCGGGGTCCACCGCTTCGTCGCCGAGATTCGTCGCATCCACCACGACCTCACCATCGGGACGACCTGCCACCACCTGGGTCGCGTTGCTCATCAGTTCGACGGGCTGGTCGGCCAGTTCGCCCACGAACTTCACTTCATATTCTTCAAACGGGGGCACACCCGTCACTTCGACGTTATGTTCACCATACAATCCTTCGAGAGCTTTCTGAGCTTCTTCGGTGTCCCCCCCCACAAATGCAAACTGTTCCTCGCCATGGGTGCCGGTTTCCTGCAGGCCGTACAAACCCGCACCAAAATCCTCGGTCTCGCCGGCCCCGAGCCGCTGCACCTCGTCCCTGGCCTTACCAGGCGCCAGATAGGACGGGCGCGAGGAAGTGCTCAGGTGCCACCACGGCGAGAGGGCTTCTTCGGCGTGGGCGGTTCCCGCCATAAGAGCAAAAGCCACAAAAGTGATGGCAATACCAGCTACGCAACACGCGTGCAGTGACCGACGGTCTGTGAGCTTGCCTGCCGCTGCTTGTTGTTGCACTCGCTTTACAAGCATTTTACTTGCCCCTCCGGTCGTTGCTGGCTCTCTTTGCTCGCCTTGCTTTCTTCCTATGTTTCTTGATGCACTTGCCCTTCTCGTTCTTGACGAACCCCTTCTTGCACTTCACCGCCTTGTTCGTGACTTTCAGTGGCGTGGGCGCGGGAGCGATGTTGCCCTGGCCGGAGAACGTCGCGCTGGCCGACGGCCCGAAGATGGCCGGCTGCGGGGCGGGCGAAGGTTTGCACGAGGCTTCCGTCGTACACGGCGGTGGTTCCGCGACCGCCGCAGGCGTGCACGGCGAGGCGACGGTGCATTCGTGCGCGTCATAGACATCGGGCGCACTGTCAGGATCCTGCACCGCGAGCCTGGAGTTCGTGATGAAGAACACGTCGCTTCCGTCTTCGCTGGCGTCGAGGAACGCCGAGGGCTGTGCCGATATACCCGAGGAGATCAAGCTGACGCAACCACCCGAACGTTCGCTGAACGTGACGCTCGCCGACGTGCACTGCGGCTCCCCTTCCGTACCCAGGATCCCAGCCGGCTCGTACTCATACACGTCCTGCGCGTTATTCACATCCTGCGGCACCAACGCACTCTCACTGTTGAAGAACAACCGGCCACTGTCAGACAGATAACGCGCCTGATACTGGATCGGCGGAAGGCGATGCCACGCAGGGATACTCGACGCCACCCCTCCTTCTTCGAGCTTACTAGGAGTACCGATACCGGCGCCGGCGAGCTTTCCCGCGAGTGTTTCGCCGACGACTCCCACCGGGCGTGCCCCGGTCGGATCGCACGACGCGCATACCAGCCTGTGCGTGTCCGCGTTGTAGAGGTATACCTCTTGGTCGAGATGACCATCCACGGCGTCGCGCGTGTCATAACCTGTCAGGTCTTTGCTGGACATGAACGCCAGCCAGTGCCCATTGGGCGAGACCCGCGCCTCATGTTCCATCGTGCCGCTCCGCGCGATCAACGTCGTCACACCATCGTGATACACATACAAATTGCACGTTTCCGTTTCCTGACGGGCTGCACCATCAGGGTTTTCGCATTCGCTTGGGGTGGCATCGGGCGTGAGCACGCCCGGAGAGGAGAAATAAACGTACGAGCCGTCTTCGCTGGCGCCGAACACCTGACTGACACCGACATCATTGGTCAGATCGGTCACCCTGTGGCCGGCTTCCGCGTTCAGATCGTATGCAAACAGATCGCCACTGGTGAAGAAGATCCTCGAGTCATCCGCGGAGGCCGTATCGAACTTGCCGACAGCGATTTCCAGCGTGCTCTGAGCATTCGGGTCACCGCTCGAGGGAAGGTTCGTGTCGCCAAGATACAACGTAGCGTTGGGTTCAGTGCTGCTTTGCAAGACGACACGTGTGCCATCGACCGAGATCAGGTGCTGCTCGCCCACTTCGGGAGCCTCGCTTGAAGGGCCAACAGCGAGTTCCGCGGGAAGCGGCCGCAGCTGCCCGTCCACCCACTCGTAGAAAGGGCCCATCGTCGGGGAGGTCAGCGGCACGCTCGATTCGCCGCTGCGTAGAATGATATGGCTCAGATCCGGGGTCCCGTCCACGAACTGCGGACCGCATGCCTCCGTGTCAGCGCAAAAATCGTGGACTCCATGTCCGGGTGATGGCTGGCCGAATTCAGTGCCGCGCGGTACGTTCGCGTGTTCTTCGATCGCTTGCGGGCAGGCGCCGGTGGCGGGACAGCCTGTGACGAGCGGCTGGAAGCACGAGCTCGCGCTGAGATATGAGGCTTCGCAATGTTCTGAGACGTTCCCGTTCAGATAGTCGGTACGCAGGTAGGGCGTCCATTCGGACGCCTCTGGCGAGAGCGCCAAGAACTTGCTCCCATACGGCCTGACCACCCCAAGCGAAAGATCTTCGGAGAAAAACCGGTAATCTTCGGGATTACCGATATTCGGGCCGACACTTGTGGACTGCGGCACATCGAGCGCCTGCGAAGACCAGCCCGTGGCACCGCGCGTGGAGAGCACCTGCTCTTCGTTTGCGTAACCCGCCGGTTCGAGTTCGCTCGGCTGGCTCGCCTGGTCGACGATCGCATCACCGCTACTGGAAGCCTGGATAAAAGTTTCTTGCCCGCGCTGATAGCCGAAGAAAAGCGCGCCCAGCTTCTCCGGAGGGGTGACCATTTCGTACTGGCGATCATCAGGGAGCGTCCCTGAGCCCCCGGTGCGCTGCGTGGTGAAGGAGACCGGGGTGCCGGTGACCGTTTCGATCGTGTTGGTTGCCGTGAGACGGAACTGGTAGTTGGTGTTGGGCGTGAGTCCGTGCTGGACGTGGACGGTGAGCGGGACACCTTCGATGCCAGCGGGGATGCTGCCGGCACCTTCGGGTTCCTGGACGGGTGTGAAGCCGGCACCGGCGGGGGCGTATTCGAACGTGTACGTGATTGCCGCCCCCCCGGGATTGACCTGGGCGTTGAGCGTCGCACTGCTCGACGCGACATCGGTAATCGACGCTTCTTCGATCTTGGGAGCCGCGGCGAGAGTCGTGAACGTCACCGGCGCGCTGATCGCGGTTTCGGTGTCTGCTTCGTTGTGCACGACCAGACACGCCGTGTATTCCGCGCCGGCGGTGAGACCTTCGATCCCGCGGGAGACCTCTTCCTTGCCGCCCCCGAGCGAAAGACCCGCTTCGGTCACGACTTCGCCCGCGCCCTCGCATTCCGTTTTCGACTCCCGGTAGACAAATTCATAGGTATCCAGTTCGAAGGTGCCCGGTGCGCCTTCTTTGCCGGGGTTCAAGACGCCGTGGAGAGTCGCCGCGCTCGCCATCAACGGCGCCGGGGCGAGGCCTTCCGGGGTTTCCGGCGCAGCCGCCACAGCCGACGCGGCCCCCAGCACCACGACACCCACCAAGACGCACAGCGACACCAAACCAGTCAACAGCAGCCTCCGAGCGATCATCGAACCATCTCCTCCTCCAAAACAGAGGGGAGACCCCCTCGATCAGTGAACAACGACACGCCAAGCGGCGCACCGGCACAAGACTCATCATCATCATCGGCGGGGGAGTGCATCCGGATACTCCGCGCGACCGTCTCCCCCTTCGCAGTCAACACCCACGCGTTCGGCTCGCCCTTCACACGCCCCGGACCCCTGTTCGCGAGCAACCCAAGACGCTCCAAACGCGCCAACAGCCTCGACACCTGCCCAGCATCCGCGATCCCCGCCCGCTCACCCGCCTGACGATTGCTCAACCCTGGATGCTCCGCGATCCCTTCCAACACCCGCGCAGTCCGATACGTCAAACGCATCGCCACACCACCAAGCGGATCGGTCACGCTGTCCGCGGACTCCCGCTGCACACACGCGGACCGCGTGGAGGGCGACGGCGCCGGACGCACCTGCTCGCGATGAGCAGCGGCAGCGCCCTGGTAAGGCAACACAACCATCCCCATCAACTCCCCAAGCAGACCCATCAACGGTCGGCGCTCACCTTTCAGCAGCCGCGCATACACGATCGAAAAGGCCGCCCCGACCAGACCCTCCGCAGTCAACGGCGTACACCGTCCCGCACGCACACTCAACAACCGCCCCTCATCCACCACACCCGCCAACCCCCCAAGCACCACTTCCCGGCGCTCCAACACCCGCGGGCCACCACGCAACGCTTGCACCACCAACACCCGCGCGAGCACCGGCTCACGATCCAAAAACCCCAAGATCACAAACAGCCCCCCACGCACCCGCTCACGCCACCCAAGACCCTCAAGCCCGGCCGCCGCGAGCTCCGCGGAGAGCAACCCGAGGATGCCCTCGATCACCGTCGCCAAACACGCTTCCCGATCCGCGAACAACTCATAGAACGTACGCCGCGAAACCCGCGCACGCGAGGTGATATCCGCCACCGAAGTATCCGGGTACCCCAACTCATCCACCGCCCGCACCGCCGCCGCCAACAACCGCGCACGCTGAATCTCCGCAAAACGCTCACGAGAAACCCCACCATCACCCCCACCCCGCACAAGCCGAACAGACCGAGCCGGCCGAGCGGGCGGGCCCGCAACCCTCACCCCACGACGAGCCACCGTACGCGCGCGGCATCAGACGACCCCCCAGCGCGCCGCAGCCAAAAAGCGGAACACGCGAATCCCACCCCGCGTGGGGTGGGAAGACAGGCCCCTCAGGGCCCGGCGATCAGCCCGATAGCGCCCACCACTCCCCTCTCCCCTAACGGGGAAACCCGGACGGCGTGTCAGCGCCGAACCGAGGGTGCCGCTAGGAGACGAAGAGAGAGAGAGAGAGAGAGAGATGCGACAGCGCCAAGCTGGCGCATCTAGCATCACATCTTCCGTGAGGTGCAACGACCCCTATCACGTTTCTCCCTCTAGAAACCACGCTCAACCAACTCCCTCATAACGCTTCGCGACCCAGGCCCTCTCCCAGACAATCCCCTGCTCGCGCGTCGGAATCAACCACAAAGCATGTTGACCCAAACCCGGTCCTATGTCTTGGATCGGCAACCCCGGGGGTGGCCGATAACGACGAAACCGTACCACGATCCACCCTTGCTGTCAAGTCCCCAGCCACCGCAACCACCCCAAGCCCCCACCCCACCACCACCAAACCAACCTCCACGGTCACCAACCTGACAACGACCAAGCGAAGGATCGACCTGCGTCAGCTGACCAGCGCCCGCAGCGACTGGCGCAGCGAGTGGGTGGTGCGCAGGACCGCGGTGGGCTCGTAGCCGCAGTGGGCCATGCAGTTCTCGCAGCGGGGGTCGCGGCCGCGACCGTACTTGCTCCAGTCGGTTGTTTCGATCAGCTCTTTGTAGGTGGCGGCGTAGCCATCGGACATCAGGTAGCAGGGGCGCTGCCAGCCGAACAGCGAGTAGCTTGGGATCCCCCAGGCGGTGCAGTCGAATTCGGCGTTGCCTTCGAGGAAGTCGAGGAACAGCGGGCTGTGGTTCAGGCGCCAGCGCTTGCGGCGGCCGCCCGCGAACGCCTCGCGGAACAGCTCGCGCGTCTGGCGCACCCCGAGGAAGTGCTCCTGGTCGGGCGCTTTCTCGTACGCGTACGCGGGGGAGATCATCATCTCGTCGACCCCGAGCTCGTCGTTGAGGAAATCGAGCACCTCCCGCACCGTCTTCGGAGAATCGTGGGTGAAGAACGTGGTGTTGGTCGTCACTCTGAACCCGCGCGCCTGCGCCGCGCGGATCGCCGACACCGCCTTGTCGAACACGCCCTCGCGTTCGACCGAGGCGTCGTGGCGCTCGCGCAAGCCGTCCATGTGGATCGCCCACGCGAAGTAGGGGCTGGGCTTGAAATCATCCAGCTTGCGCTCCAGCAGCAGCGCGTTGGTGCAGAGGTAGACGAACTTCTTGCGCTTGACCAGCTCCGCCGCAATCAGATGGATCTCGGGGTGGATCAGGGGCTCGCCGCCGGCGATCGACACCATCGGCGTGCCGCTCTCCTCGATCGCTCCCACCGCCTGCTCGACCGACATCCGCCGGCGCAGCACGTGCTCGGGGTGCTGGATCTTGCCGCACCCGGCGCACTCCAGGTTGCACTGGAACAGTGGCTCCAGCTCGACGATCAGCGGGAACTTTTCGCGTTTGGCCAAGCGCTGGCGCATCAGGTACCACCCCATGCGCGTGCTCTGTCTCATCCGCGCCGCCATCGCGACTACCTTAGCCCCTCCGGCGCCCATTCGTGCAACGCACCCGCCGCGCGGCGCAGCACTGCCATCGCGCGCGCCACCCCTGCCACGGTCAGCAGCGGGTTGGTCAGCTCCCGGGTGGGCGTGTCGGTGATCACTCGCAAGACCGCGAATGGGCGCCCTCCGGCGCCGGGGGCCAGCCACGCCGACTCCATGTCCACGGCGATCGCCCCCGCCTCGCGCAACTGCACGCGCGTGTCGCCCATCGCCAGGCGCGCGACCGAGGCGACCGTCCCGCGACGCACGCGCAGGCCACGGCGTTCGAGCGCCCCGGCCAGCTCCTGCGCGCCGGCGCAGGCAACCGGCTCTATCCCATCTGGCCCCTGCACGGCGTCGGCAACCACCACGTCGCCCACGTCGCTGTGCTCGTCGAGCGCACCGCCGAAGCCCATCACCAACAGCGCAGCCCCAGGGCGGCCGCGCAGCACTGGAGCCATCGCCTGCGCACGGCGCGGGCCCATGCCGGTGCGGTGCACTCGCGCTCGGGTCGAGCGGGAATGGGTCTGGCGGGAGCGGATCCCAGCGGAGATCGCCCACGCCTCCAGGCGCAGGGGGGCGGCGATCAGCAGATCGCTCACCGGACGGCCTCCAGCGCGCAGCGCGCAGCGGCTTGGCCGCTCAGCACCGCGCTCTCCAGCGTCGCCGGCCAGCCGGTGTCGGTCCACGCGCCTGCCAGCGCCAATCCAGGGACCGCGGTGTGTGGCCCGGGGCGCAGCGCGCCGGCGCCCGGCTCGGCGCGCAGCGTGGCAGCGTGCTCACGCGTGGCCAGGAAGCGCTCGACCCGCGCCGTGCGGGCGCGCGGGAAGAGCTCGGCGAGGGCGGGCAGGTAGCGCTCGCGCAGCGCCTCGACGCTCATGCCCATCTCCTCGTCGGCCCCCGACAGCGAGACGGCCAGGTACTGCATCCCCGCGTCCACACCGCCGGCGTCACTGCGGTCGAAGACGTACTGCACAGGGGATTCCACACCACCCACAAATGGAAGGTCGCACACAGTGCGGTCGTATACCACGTGCAGGTTGACGATCGGCGTGTCGCGCAGCTTCAACGCCCGGGCCGCACTCGCAGGGTCGAGCGGCTCGATCAATGCCGCGGCGCGTGTCCGCGGCAGCGCCACGATCGCCGCGTCGGCGCTCACGCTGGACTGGCCACCCTCTACCTCGAACTCCCCATCGCCCGCCACCACCCGCTCCGCTCGCCACCCCAGCCTCACATCGACGCCCGCCGCACGCAGCGCGCGCTCCGCAGGCTCCCCCACGATCTCGCTCTGCGGGTGGCGGTGAAAGCCGATGTCCCCCGCGTCCGCATGTTCGAGCAGGCCGCGCTTGAACACAAACGCCGCCAGCGCCAGCGACGCCTGGTCGGCGGGCAGGTTGAGCGCGGGCAGCGCGATCAGGTCCCACAGCGCCGCCGTCGCATGCGGGCTCTGACCATGAGCGGCCAGCCACGCGCCGAGGGTCTGCCTGTCGAGCTCCGGAGCGCGCGGGTCGAGGCGGCCCAGCGCGAGCGCGGCGCGCACCGCGCCGAGGCGCTCGCACAGAGAGAGGTGGCGGTAGCGCAGCAGCGTGCCCGCCAGGTGCAACGGCGCCGGCAGGTCGGAGCGGCGCAGCACGCTCACCTCCCCGCCGGGGCGCACCAGCGGGATCTCCAGGCGCGGCTGCAACTCCACCCCACGCTCGCTGCCGAGCCGCGCGAGCAGCGCGCGGTAGGCGTGAAAGCAGCGCAGGAACACGTGCTGGCCGTTGTCGATCCGCAGACCGTCGCGCTCGAAGGAGTACACCGCCCCGCCGAGCCGCGGGCGCACCTCCAGCAGCGTCACCCGCGCGCCGGCGTCGGCGCAGTCGAGCGCCGCGGAGATCCCCGCCAGCCCGCCGCCGATCACCGCCACGCGGGGGCCGGGCGGTTCGGGGGCGCTCAAGAAGCGTCTTCCTCCTGAATCCGTTCGGCGGGGTGGCGCTCGGGTATCCCCTTGCCGAGCAGCGCGCGTGCCGCCACCCACGCCTTCTCGCGTTTCTTCAATCGCGCGCGGCGCGCGAGCGCGCGGTCGGGGCGCTCCTCGATGTGGCCGAGCAGGCGCCAGTAGATGCCCGCCATCGCCAGCACGCACGCGGCGCTGCGCCGGTCGAGCAGCGCCACCAGCTCCATGCCGCGGTGAAACCAGTCGCGCGAGCGCAGGCAGTAGAAGCGCATCAGCGCGTACAGCTGGCCGACGTCGCCCCCCTCGAAGCCGGCCACCATCGCCGGCTCGGCCATGCTCGCCTCGCGCGTGAGCGCCTGCAGCGCGGGCGCGTCGAGCGGTCCGTCGTCGTGCAGGTGGTAGCGCACCATGTCGTGCCCCGCCAGATACACGCGCCCCCGTTCGGCATCCTCGCGCAGGTCGCGCGCGATGTTGGCGAGCTGCAGCGCCACGCCGAGGTCGTCCGCCATCTCGCTCGCCGACCGCTCGCCTCGATCCGAGGCCCACCCACCCGCGCGCGTGCCGAAGATCGCCAGGCACAGCCGCCCAATCGAGCCGGCCACCCGCCGGCAGTAAAGCTCCAGCTCCTTGAAGTCGGCGTAGGAGGTGCCCCGCACGTCCATCCGCACCCCCTCGATCAGATCCTCCAGCGCGTCCGCAGGCAGCTGGAAGCGCGCGCTGGCGTCCGCGAGCGCCGCCATCACCGGGTCGGGGTCGTGCGGGTCCAAACGCTCCAGTGCCTGCGCGGCCGCCTCGAGCCGGCGCAGCTTCTCCTCTGGCGCCAGCGTCCCGTCGGCGATGTCGTCCACGCGCCGCGCGAACGCGTACACCGCGCACATCGCCCTGCGCTTGGGGGCAGGGAGCAGGCGGATGCCGTAGTAGAAGTTGCCCGCCGCCGCGCGCGTCAGCGACTCGCACTGCTGATAGGCCTGCCGGGTGCGAGTCGCCCCGGCGCTCACCCGCGCCGCTCCGCCAGCGTCCTCGCCAATGCCACCGCGCGCCGCGCACGACCGGCCCGCGGTGGGCCGCCGAGCACGTCATAGCCGGCGCGTTCGATTGCCCCGAGCGCCGCGTCGGCGCCGCTTGCGAACGCCGCCACCGCCAACCGCTCACGCCTGTGCAGCGTGCTGATCAGCGGCGCCCCCTCCCTCAGCAGCTCGCGCGTGCGTGCCACCTCGAAGGCGATCAGCCCCTTCACGCGCCACTCCGCGGCTGCCTGAGCGAGGTCTCGCTCGGCGCAGCCGAAGCGCGCAAGGTCCTCCGCGGGCAGGTAGATCCGGCCCGCGCGCAGATCCTCGGCGACGTCCTGCCAGTGCTCGGCCAGCTGCAGCGCCGTGCAGATCCGATCCGAGAGCGCCACCCGCTCGGGCGTGGCGGCGCCGAACACGCCCAGCACCAGCTCCCCGACGGGGTCGGCCGAGAGATGGCAGTAGCCCAGCAGCTGCTCCCAGGTGTCGTAGCGCGCCACGCGCTGGTCGACCCGGTTGGCCTCGATCAGCCGCAGAAATGGATCGCGCGGCAGCGCGCATGCCCGCACGGTGTCCTGCAGGCGCACCAGCAGCGGGTGACGCGCCTCACCGGCGTACACGCGCTCCAGTTCCTCCTCCAGCCAGTCGAGCGCCGCCAGCTTGTCCGGAGGCCCACCCGCCCCACCCGCCCCATCGGCCCCGGTGGCCACCGCGTCGCCCAGTTCGTCCACCAGCCGCGCGAAGCCGTACAGAGCGAGCAGGTGCTCCCTGACACGGCGCGGCAGCAGGCGGCTGGCGACGGGGAAGTTCTCGCCGCCCGCGCGCGCCATCACCGCCGCGGGCGTGGGCAGGCCGGCCGGTTCGGGGGAGGGTGAGGGGGGCGAGGGCACCGCGAGCAGGTCCCATCCGGCGCGGCCCACAGCCGCCGCTCTCACGCCGGTACCTCAGCCCCCGCGCAGCGGCTCAGCGCCATGATCGGGAAGGTGAGGCGGTAGAGGTGGTAGTTGATGTAGTAGTCCGACGGAAACCCGGTGCCCGTGTACTGCGGCTCGTCCCACGTGCCGTCGGGGCGCTGCGTGGAGATCAGCCACGCCACCCCGCGCTCCATCGCCTCGGAGCGCTCCAGCTGCTCGCCGGCGGCGTGCAGCGCCAGCAGCGCCCACGCCGTCTGCGAGGCGGTCGAGTCGCCGTGGCCGATCCACGCGGGGTCGTCGTAGGAGCGCGGGTCCTCGCCCCAGCCGCCGTCCTCGTTCTGGTGGTGGTGCAGCCACGCCACCGCCCGGCGGATCGGCGGCTCCTCGGGGCTCACGCCCATCGCGGCCAGCGCCGGCAGCGCCGCACCGGTCCCGTAGATGTGGTTGATCCCCCAGCGCCCAAACCACGATCCGTCGGCTTCCTGCTGCCCCAGCAGCCAGTTCAGCCCCGCACGGGCCCGTTCGCTGTCGGCACGGCCGAGCGCGGCGAGCATTTCCAGCGCGTGCGCGGTGACGTCGGCGCTCGGCTCGTCGATCACCTCGCCGAAGTCCAGGAACGGCAGCGCTCTCACCAGCGCCCGCGTATTGTCGGCGTCGAACGCCCCCCAGCCGCCGCCCTCGCTCTGCATCCCCTCGACCCACTCGACCGCGCGGTCGATCGCGTCCTGCGCGCGCTCGCGCACCCCCTGCTCGCCCTCCGCAGGCAGTTGTTCGCCGCTGCGGCGGCGGTGGCGGTTGGCACGTCGCGTCTGCTCGGGTTCCAGCTCGATCGTGCGCAGCAGCGCCAACGCCACCTCCGCGGTGTCGTCGACATCGGGGTAGTTGTCGTTCTCGAACTCAAACGCCCACCCCCCCGGCTGCAAATCGGGCCGCGCCGCCGCCCAATCGCCGCGCACGCGCACCTCCTCATCCAGCAGCCACTGCCCCGCCCGCACCATGGCCGGGTGCTCGCGCGCCACGCCGGCGTCGCTGAGTGCCACGATCGCCAGCGCCGTGTCCCACACCGGCGACTGGCAGGCTTCCAGGCGCCTGCTCGCTCCCGCGGGGGTTCCCGGTGGGCGCGAGGGGCGGGGACGGGGCGACACGGGCGATCGAGGGTTGGGCAGGTCGGAGTCGATCTCCTCGCCGCGGTCCTCCACCATGAAGCGCTCCAACCCCTCCAGGCCGCGGCGCATCACTGGGTGATCCAGCGGGTAGCCGCCCAGGTGGAGCGCCATCAGCGAGTACACCCACGGCGGCTGGATGCCACCCCACGAGCCGTCGGCCTCCTGGCGGCGCACGATCCACGCCTCGGCGCGCGCGATCGCCTGACGGCGCAGCGGGGGCAGGGGGTGGCGCTCATACAGACGCAGCGCGCTGTCCAGACGCCTCAGCCACGTGCCGGCGCTAGCCGAAACGGGGATGCGAGCGAATAGCGAGCGTCTCCCGGCTTCGGTGGCGGCGGCAGGAGAAGAGACGGACAGCAGCGAGGAGAGGCCGCCGCGCATGGAAGAGGATGGAGGCGCAGGACGGGGCGGGCGGGTGCCGGCGCGAGGCGCGGGCGCCGAGCCGCCCGGGGTCCACGGCTGCGCTCCGTGCAGGTCGCGCAGGTCGAACTCCAGCGCCTTTTTGGGGCGCCGCGCCATCACCAGCGACAGCGCCACGATCGTCTGGCGCGCCCAGCAGCCGAAGTCGTAGATGTTCAGCGGCGCCCACCGCGGCAGCATCGCGATCTCCGGCGGCAACGCGGGAATCCGCTCCCACGGCCATAACCCGAACAGCGCCAACCACACGTGCGTGAATACGCGCGCCCCCTCCACGCCGCCCTGCTCGCGCACCCACTCGGCCGCCAGGCGCATGTGCACGTCCTGCGCCGAGTCGCCCGCCAGACGCAACGCCCAGTACGCCTCCACAGTCGTCGAGAGGTCGCCGGGCCCGCCGTGGAAGTTCGCCCACGTTCCGTCCTCGCGCTGCTGGGAGCGAATCCACGCCGCCGAGCGCACGGTCTCGGCCGCGGTGCGGATCCCGAGGAACTCGCGCAGCAGCATGTCCTCGGCGTCCATCGTCACGTTCGTCTGCAGCTCGCCCCGCCACCAGCCGGCCTCGTCCTGGAGGGCGAGCAGGTGCTCGCAGGCGCGTTCGAGCGCGATGCGTGCCTCGCTGCGGGTCGTGGCGGTCGAGGTCGACATGATCCAGCGAGCTAATCCTTTCGTATCCAACGACTGCGCGGGCGGTGATATCACGTTATGGGCTCGACCGGCGCACTCGGAGCGTCACGAAGCCCCGTATCGTCCGGCCCCCTCGACTCAAAAGGCGCCCGCACCCGCCGCGCCGAGCGGGGAGGCGCCGGGCGCCGGGCTTTCAGACGACAGCACCTCGGGGTGGCCTTCGGCGATCACGTGTTCGCGCAGCTCCGCCTCCGACACCGTGCGTGGAGTGGGTGAGGCGAACCGGTAGAGAATCATCCCATTGACATTCCGGTACTGCACCAGGTGAAAACCGGGCGCCGGCGGTTGGCCCGCGCCCGAACGCAGCGGCGCGTAGCCGGTCTCGTCGATTTCGCTCACCCTCACCACCGCTCCCCGTCGCAGGTTGTGCAGCGGCGGCAGGTAGTACTCCAGCGGCGCCGCACCCAGCTCCACCGTGGTGATCGCCACGGCGCCCCCCGGCGGCCGGTTGGCGGGCGCCCCTCGGTTGGCGGGCGCCCCTCGGTTGGCGGGCGCCCGTCGGATGACCCGCGCGAGCCCACGCCAGTCGCCGCGCTGCAGGCGCGGGCTGAGATCCACGTCGATGGAGAGCGCCGCGAACGTCACCGCGATCAGCCCCACCAGCGCAAGCCCCGTGCGGCCAGTGCGCCGGGCCGCCGCGATCGTTGCGATCCCGGCCGTCAAGGGGATCATCGCCGCCACGACGTTGCGTGGCGCGAGGTAGTCGGCGCCGCCGAACGCCATCACCACCGGGATCAGCACGCCGCACGCCGCTACCCCCAGCGCCAGCAGCGCCGAATCGCTCTCGCGCGGGGTGGGAGCACGCCACAGGCCGTAGCCCACGGCGGCGAGGATCTCCAGCGCGACCAGCAGCTCCAGCCCGTGCCCAAGTGGCGCTCCCGAGTAGCCCGTCAGGTAGTACTGGGGAACCGTTTCGAGGCGACTGGCGAGCGCCCACGCCCCAATCCACTGCGTGCCGTGCCCGCCCTGGGTGAGCGCCAGCGGCACGAGCGCCGCGCCGACCAGCACGATTGCAGCGACCGCAGCGAGCGCCTCCCTCGGCGGCGCGGACCGCGGGCCGGCGGGCCGCGCGGTTCCCGGCAACGACGGCGGATCCGCCGAGCGCGCGTCCGGTGGCGCCGCGTGCGCGCTACGCCGTGGACGCAGCAGCCACAGGCACATCGGCGCCAGCAGGAACACCGCGAAATAGTGCGTCGCCAGCGCCGCCGCGCCGCTCGCCGCGAACGCGGTCATCCTGCCCGGCGTCGGCTCGGCGTCGGCGCGCAGCCAGCACCACATCGCGAGTGCCGCCACGAAGACGAACAGACCGTAGGCGCGCGCCTCTTGCGAGTACCAGACGAACAGTGGGTTGGTCGCCACCAGCGCCGCGGTGGCGATCGCCACGCGACGTCCAGCCAACTGCTGCCCGATTCCCCACGCCACCGGCACCGTGGCGATCCCTGCCAGCGCCGAGGGCAGGCGCAGGGCGAGCATCCCCGTGCCGAAGGTCCGCGACCACGCCCAGATCAGCACGTACCACAGCGGCGGCGTGTTTTCGCGGTGCTCGACCGAGCGCAGCGTCGCCGCCAGGGACGCGTGCAGCGTGTGCACCGGCACGTACGCCTCGTCGTACCAGAAGCTCTGCAGGTCGAGGGTGCAGAGACGCAGCGCTGCGGCCAGCACGACCAACGCGGCCAGCGGCCACCACCGCCTAACCATTCGTCAATGTTTCGTCCGGCGCGCCCGGCGGGGTCGGCAGGCCGCACAGGCGTTCGCTCACCGCCGTGCCGAAGCAGGCGTAGCGGTTGGCGTGCTTGTCCTGGAAGTAGGGCGGCAGGTAGAAGCCGCCTTTCGCCGCGCGCATTCCGTGCACGGTGGGGCCGGTCATGATCAGGCACACCTGCGGCTGGGTCCCAGGGGGTCCCGACCCGGTGTTGCCGCACAGCACGTCGCGCGTCGTGTGGTGAGTCAGGTCTTGTTCGACGGATATGTTCTTGAGGTCGTTGCCGGTGATCGTCTTCCAAGTGTGCAGGTCCACCGTGATGCGTTCGTTGACGTGCACCTGGCGCACCACGTCGTTGACGACCGCCACCACCAGCACCAGGAACGCCAGCACCAGCAGCGTGCTCTCCACGCGGCGCAGATCGCCCCGGCCGCGGCGCTCGGATTCCCGCGGGCGCAGGCGCTCGGGCAAGCGCTCCCAGCGTCCGCCCGGCTCGACGGTGTCGGCCGCTCCACTCACCGCGCGCTCTCCCCGGTTGCGCCCGGCCCGGCGTTCACGCTCGCCCCACGGCCACCTTGCCCGATGCTCACGCTCTCCCAACGGCCGCCCGGCTCGATGTGTGTGCTCGCCCCACTCATGGCGACGCCGGCGAGAACAGCGGGGCGGTTTGGTGGACGATGAACAGGCCCTGCACCGCGAAGATCGCGATCAGCAGGCGCCGGTCGCGCGCGACCATCGCCAGCGGCAGCGCCCACAGCGTGTACCACGCCAGCAGCCACGTGCTGGTGACGGCGATCGCCAGCAGCGTCCAGCCCGACGCCGACACCCAGTCATACCCCCGCCAGGTGCGCCACATCAGATGCAGCACGATCGCGACCAGCGCGATCTTCAGCAGCGTGTGGTCGGCCGGGAACACCCCCGGCTTGCCCAGCAGGTGGGCGATCTCGTTGGGGAAGCTGTCGGTCGACACCAGCGCGGCGTCGCGGTTGAGCGCGGAGATCACGTCGAGGCCGTGCAGGCCGAACACCGGGTAGGAGACCACGGCGATCGCCACCAGCGCCCCGACCGCACCCGCCAGTGTCCGCTGGCCGAAACGGGGATTCGCGCCGAAGGCGCGTGTCTCCCGGCTTCGGTCACGTCGCGCGAGCAGCATGAATGGCAGCAGCACGGCCCCCGTGGCCTTCACCATTCCCGCGGCCACCACCGACGCGCCCGCCAAGGCCTCTCTGTTGACAGGCATTTGGTTCCCAGACGACAAGTCGGGGCCGGTGGGGCGGAGCTTCTCTTCACTTACGACCAACGCCACCGCCGCCATCATGAAGAACGTCATGATCACGTCGTTGTGGGCGCCGCCCAGGCCGTACAGCACCCACAGCGGGTTGGCTCCCACCGCCACGAGCGCGACCACCGGGTCGTACCCCCGCGCCCGCGCGCAGCGCCACGTCAGCGCCAGCGTGCCCGCGCACGCGGCGAGCGCCTCGACCTTCGCGCCCCACACCGCCCCCTTCAGCCCCAGCAGCGCCAGCGGGTAGGAGAGCAGCGTGTAAAGCGGCCCGTACGCGGTCGCCACTTTGAGCCAGTCCTCGCCCACATATTTGAAGATCGGGTCACCTTCGATCCTGATCGGGCCGTGCAGGTAGGGGTCGAGCCCGTGCAGCACCCCCATGCGCGCGTAGGCGATGTAGCTGAACACGTCGGTCGAGAAGAGGATCGGGCCGGCGCACACGATCACCGTCAACGTCCCGACCAGCGCGATCGCCCAGCCGGCAGCGCGGCGGTCGGCTGAGATGCGCCGCGCCAGCACCAGCAGACCCGTGTAGGCGCCGGTGAAGGAGAGCAGCGCGATCAGGAACACGCGGAAGCCCAGGCGCTCGCCGATCCCCCACTGCCAGCCACCCTGTGATCCCCGGCGTACCCGGGGTCAGCGGCGAGTGGCCGACCGCCGCGTCGAGCACCACCTCGAGTGTGGCCGCCAGCAGCACCACCACACACAGCCCCGCCAGCGCCAGCGTGGTGCGGCTGGGACGCGCATCCGTCTGCGCGCCGACCATCCCTCCCGCGGGGGTCGGCTGCGACAGTACGCCGGTCGAGGTCAATCTCCCGGCGAGCCCTCGAAGCGCAGGATCGCGAGCGCCCCCGTCACCTCGAACACCCGTTGCACCGCCTGCGTGCCCGGGCGCAGTAGGAGCTCGTAGCCCTGTTCCTTGGCGCGCGCGTCGGCCTGCAGCAGCAGCCGCAGCCCCGTCGAGTCGATGAACTGCAGGCGGCTCAGGTCGATCACAAGGCGCGTGGGGCCGTCCTGCTCGGCGGCCGCCAGGCTCGCTTCCATCTCCGGCGCCCCCGCCAGGTCGAGCTCGCCCGCCAGGGCGAGGCTGACGGTGCCGTCGTCCACCATGCTCAAGATCTTCAGGCGCCCGGGGCCAGGCATGGGTGGGCTCATAGGGCCGTCCACACGCTCTTGGTCTCCAGGTAGGCGCCGAGGCCGTCGTGACCGTGCTCGCGCCCGAGGCCAGAGGCCTTGAAGCCGCCGAACGGCGCCGAGGGATCGACGGCGCCCCAGGTGTTGACGTACACCGAGCCCGCGCGTAGCAGCGCCGCCAGGCGGTGGGCGCTTGAGACATCGCGCGTCCACACGCCCGCGGCCAGCCCGTAGTCGCTGTCGTTGGCGCGCTCGGCGACCTCCTCGAGCGTGTCGTAGGGGGAGGCGACCAGCACCGGGCCGAAGATCTCCTCGCGCGCGATCCGCAGCTCGTCGGCACCCGCACCGGTGGCGCTGAAGAGGGTTGGCGCGACGAAGTAGCCGCCACTGTCGGCGAGCGCCGCCTCGCCGCCGGCCAGCACCTCGGCGCCTTCGGCGCGGCCGGATTCGATGTATCCGAGCACGCGCTCGTGCTGCTCGGCGGAGACGAGCGGGCCGAGCTGGGTCCCCGGGTCGAGACCTGGCCCGAGCTGCGCCTTGGTGGCCTGCTCGGCCAGCCCGCTCATCACCTCATCGAAGCGCGCCGCCGGCACGAACAGGCGCGAGCCGGCGTTGCAGGCCTGGCCGGAGTTGAAGTAGATCGCCTGATAGGAGCCCTTGATCGCGGCCTCGATGTCGGCGTCGGGGAGGATGATGTTGGGCGACTTGCCACCCAGCTCCAGCGTCACCCGCTTGAGCGCCTTGCCGGCCTTCGCGCCGATCTCGCGGCCCACCGCGGTGGAGCCGGTGAACGCGATCTTGTCGACGCCGGGATGGTCGACCAGCGCCGCACCGGTGGAGCCGTCGCCGGTGAGCACGTTCAACACGCCCGGTGGGAAGCCGACCTCCAGCGCCAGTTCCCCGAGGCGCAGCGCGCTCAGCGGCGTCTGCTCGGCCGGCTTCAGCACGACCGTGCAGCCGGCGGCGAGCGCCGGCCCGAGCTTCCAGGCGGCCATCAGCAAAGGGAAGTTCCACGGCACGATCTGCCCGCACACCCCGACCGGCTCGCGGCGGGTGTAGCAGAGCATGTTGGGAGCGGTCACCGGCAGCACCGCGCCCTCGATCTTCGTCGGCCAGCCGGCGAAGTAGCGCAGGTGGGCGACCGTCCCGGCGACGTCCACGTACTGGGCGAGCCCCACCGGCTTGCCGTTGTCGGCGGACTCGATCTGCGCGAGCTCCTGCGCATGCTCCTCGACCGCACCTGCCAGCGCCAGCATCAGCCGCTCGCGCCCGGACGCCGGCATGCTCGCCCACGGTCCCTCGGCGAACGCCGCCCGCGCCGCCGCCACCGCCCGCTCCACATCCTCGGCGCCGGCCTGCGCCACGCGAGCCAGCTCCCGCCCGGTGGAGGGGTCGAGCGTGGCGAACGTTGCCCCGTCGGCGGCAGGTGGGCGCTCGTCGCCGATCAGCAGCCGGTGCTCGCTCGCAATGAAGGCGCGCGCCTCAGAGCCCAATGCCTCGGGCAGCTCGGGCGGGGGTTGGGAGGGGGAGGAGGAGGGGGCAGTGTTCGCGGAGACGGCGGTTGAGGCGGTGTCGGTGGCGGCGGTCATGTCCGTGGCTCCTTGGGAATTGTGGTCGCGAAGATGGGGGACGGCGGCGGCGGCGTCCCACCGCCGCGGCTTCAAGGTCGGAGGACGATCTTCAGCGCCTCACGGCGGTCATACAAAGCGTACGCCTCCGGAGCATCGTCGAGGCTCATGTGGTGGGTGACCAGCGGTGTGGGGTCGAGCACCCCGGCCGACATCAGCGCGAGCACGCGGTCGATGTGCCCGATCAC
This sequence comes from uncultured Solirubrobacterales bacterium, assembly GCA_963744135.1. Taxonomy (GTDB): domain Bacteria; phylum Actinomycetota; class Thermoleophilia; order Solirubrobacterales; family Solirubrobacteraceae; genus Palsa-744. The sequence goes on from CAVUSE010000005.1 coordinate 414,933, forward strand.
GTTGGCGTGGCCGGCGCACATCCGCAGCGACTTGATCCACAGGAGGCCCATGTGCAGCTCGGCGCGCTCCGTGTACACGCCGATCGCCTGCACGGTGCCGCACTTGCGCGTGAGGCGCAGCGCAAGGTCAAGCGCGGAGGGGTGCCCAACCGCGTCGATGCAAACGTCCACCCCACGCCCCGTGGTGGCCGCGCGCGCCGCCGCACGGGGGTCGCCCTCCTGCAGGTGCACGGCCTGCGCTCCGAACGACTCCGCCATCGCCAGGCGCTCGGGCACCGAGTCCACGGCGATCACGTGCGCCGCGCCCGCTGCCCGCGCGGCCTGCACCGCGCACAGGCCCACCGGCCCCAGGCCCAGCACCGCCACCACGTCCCCGGGACGCATGCCGCTGTCGAGGACGGCGTGAAAGCCGGTGCCCATCACGTCGCCGGCGAACAGCGCCACGTCGTCGCTCATCCCCTCCGGCACCTTGCGCAGCACCAGGTCGGCGCTCGGCACCAAAGCCCGCTCGGCCTGCGTGCCCTGCAGCGATCCGAGCGCCGCCCCGTGGCCGAAGGTGCGCGAGTGCTCGCACTTGTGAAAGGCGCCCGCGCGGCAGAACCAGCAACGCCCGCAGGCACTCTGAAAGCAGCCCAGCACGCGGTCGCCGACGGCGACTTCGCGCACCGCCTCGCCCACCGCGAGCACCGTGCCGACGTACTCGTGGCCGATCGTGAAGCCCGGTTCGATCTGCACGCGACCGTGGTAGATGTGCAGATCCGACCCGCACACCCCGCTCGCCTCGATCCTCACGATCGCATCCTCCGGGCCTGTCAGCTCGGGCTCGGGAACCTCCTCGACCGCCACCCTGCCGGGTGCCTGGAACGTGACCGCGCGCATCGGGCACGCAGCCTGAGAGGATTCGATCCCCACCCGCCCGTGGCACCTTGGACAACCTCCATGATTGCGGTCGGCGCCCAGGCCAATCCTGGACGCTCAACCCGCGCACCTCATGCGCGGTGCCGACCCTCACACCACCAGCGGACAGAGGGCCGCCGTCCATATGATCTTGGCCCGTGCGATGAGTGCCTCACTCAGCACCTTTTGGAGCCTGGGCAATCAGGCTCCTTCATTTGTCCCTGGCGAGCACCGGGGATCGCTGCCAATTCGAGCTCGGCAGCAGTGGAAGATCACACCCGCCGGCCGCGTGGTTTACCCTGGAGCACTTCGATGGCAGCCAGAACAATCGTGACCTCCCACCCCGACGTCGAGTGCGACGTGTGTGGGAGACGCCTATTGCGGGGGGAGCAGCCCGACGTCTTTCTCGGCGGCGGGCAGCGGCGGATGGTGTGCGAGCTGTGCACCACGCGCGCCACCCACGAGGGTTGGCGTCGCGAGACCGAGACGCATCCCAGCAGGCAGCGCGCCGATCGCTCCCAGCGGGGGCATTCGCTGCTGCGAGGCCTGCGACAGCTGCGTTGGCCCACCACCGGCTTCGCCGGCGGTGCCGCCGATCGGTCCTCCGTGCAGCCGGTGGGTGCGGGCAGCATCGAGGCCGACGACCCGATCGAAAATGGGGGCGCAGGGGCTGGCATCGACGCGGAGTGGGCTGCGGTGGATGAGGAGTGGGGCGCGCCCGAGGAGGTGGTGGGTGCAATCGAGTATGCAGTGGATCCGCCCGCCACCGACCGGACCGACGCGAAAGTGGAGCGGGCGCTTGCGGTGTTCAACATCAGCGAGCATCCGCGGCGACTTGCCGGAGTCGCACGTGCGCTCGGCGCCCCCACGGTGCGGGCGACTCAGCTCCAGAGCGCGAATGTGACGATCGTGGTCGCATGGGAGCTGTGTTGGTACCGCTACGAGATCGACCCGGGAGACGAGACGCGGGGCGCATGGTTGGCGGCGGAGGGAATGGAGTTGGAAGAACTCACCGAAGAGGACCGCATCGCCAACGCCGTGGTTGACGAGCGTGGAGAGTTGTCGCTGGTCGGGTAGAATGGAGCGTACGATGATCTACAGCGTGGTGCCAAGATCCCTTGCCGACGAGCTCTACCCGAAGCTGGTGGAGCACTACAAGGACAACGAGAACGTGACCGTGATCGTCGACCGTCGCAAGGCCGACAGGCGCGGGCGCAGTGGCAGCGCGGGCAGCATCAACGGTAATCCCGCCCGCCGGCAGCGCATCGTGCGCGATCGACGTCGCGCACGGGTGCCCGGCGACCTGCCGCAACTCGCGCAGCCCTGAGCCTCCTCGCAGCCGCTCGGCCTGAGCCTCGTCGCAGCACCCGAGCCTCCTCGCAGCCCCCGAGCCCCCTCGCAGCCACCCCAGCCTAAGAGCCTCCTCGCGGCCGCTCGGCCTCATCCTCGGCCATATCACGGTGCGGCGCGTGCCGTCCCCCCTGCGGGATAGGCTCGGCACGATGAAAGTGATCGTTCATGTCGACGGCGGCGCCCGCGGCAACCCCGGCCCAGCGGCGGCCGCATCCGTTGTCAGCGACACCACCGGTGGGGTGCTGGACGAGCACGCACGCCTGCTGGGCGAGGTGACCAACAACGTGGCCGAGTACCGTGCGCTGCTGCTCGGCCTGGAGCGTGCCCGCGCGCTGGGGGCCACCGAGGTGGAGGTGGTCAACGACTCCGAGCTGATCGCCAAGCAGGTACAGGGCATCTACAAGGTCAAGCACGCCGCGATGCGCCCCCTGCACCTCGAGGCGATGGCCGCACTGCGGCAGTTCGAGCGCTGGTCGATCCGCTCGGTGCCGCGCGCCCAGAACGCCGACGCCGACGCGCTGGTCAACGCGGCGCTGGATCAGGCACGGGCGGCAGCGAGCGGCTGAGCAGAGGGTCGCCTCACTCCGTGGCCGGGTCAGACGCACGCCGAGTGCCGCGCGGCCCTCTGGCAGCTGCGGTGCCGCTCGCTAGTGGAGCAATTGTCAAGAGTTGTGGATGGGGAGGTGAAGCATCAGGCGGCGACCTTCTCGTCCGTTGTGGTGGTTTCGTCTTCGGTGATCTTGATTCCGTCCTTGAACGTGATGCCGTCGAGTACGTCGGTGACGAGTTCGTGGCCGTTGAATCGTCGCCAGCGTTCTTGGGCGGCGTCGAGGAGCTTGTAGGCCATTGCGAGTGCGGCTTTCTTGGAGCCGGCGCCCTTGGTGACCTTGGTGCGTAGCTTGACGGTCGCGAAGCTGCTCTCGATCGGGTTCGTGCTCCTCAGGTGCCGCCAGTGCTCGGCGGGGAAGTCGTAGAACGTGGTGAGCGCGCCCCAATCCTTGTCGAGCTTCGCGACGGCCTTCGGGTACTTGGCGTCGAACTCGCCACGGAAGCGCTCCAGCGCCTTGCGAGCGTCCGCGCATGAGGGCGCCTCGGTCATTTCGTGCAGCAGCGTCTTCGCCCTGGGCTGCAGCCGCTTCGGGAGCGCGTCGAGTACGTTCGCTGTCTTGTGTACCCAGCAGCGTTGCTCCCGGGTGCCGGGGAACACATTGCGCAGCGCGGCCCACGCGCCGAGCGCGCCGTCACCGGTCATGAGCTTCGGCTCGTTCAGCCCGCGGTCGCGGAGATCCCGGAACACTGCCGCCCACGAGTCCTCGCTCTCACGGTAGCCGTCCTCGACCGCGAGCAACTCCTTGCAGCCGTCCTCGCGGACACCGATCACCACCAGCAGACACAGCTTTGGATCCTCGCCGAGGCGGACGCTGACGTTCACGCCGTCGACGAACAGGTACGCGTAGCGGTGAAACCGCAGCTCCCGGGTACCGAACGCGGCGTGCTCGGCCTGCCACTGCTCGGTCAACCGCTGGATCGAGCTGGACGACAACCCCGACGCGTCCTCGCCCAGCAGATCCCGCAGCGCGGACCCGAAATCCCCAGTCGAGAGCCCATGCAAGTACAGGATCGGCAACACCTCGGTGACCTTCGGCGACCGCCGCGCATACGCCGGCAGGATCCGCGAGCTGAACCGCTTACGCTTCCCCGTCTGCTCGTCAACGCGCTTATCGTTGACCCGCGGCGCGCGGACCAGGACCGTCCCTGAGCCGACCGTCACCCGCCGCTCCCGCGCGCGACCGTTGCGGACGACCAGCCGCTTGCCGTCTTCATCGACCTCCTCCACGAGCGAGCCGACGTACTCCTCAACCTCGGCCTCGAGCGCCGCCGCGATCATCCGACGCGCGCCCTCACGCGCGAGATCATCGAGCGTGACCCGACCCTCATCGTCCTCCCCAACGGGGAGCCTGCGAACATCTGACATGGCGTGCCTTCCTGCCGGCCATCACCGGCATCGGTCTTCATCAACCGGGAAGGTACGCCGCCTTCCTCTTCACACGCATCCACAACTTCTGGGTATAGCTCTCGCTAGTGCAGTGGCTGCGTGGAGTCGGCGATCCTAAGCATCTGCTGGTTGGTGAGTTCCTCCAGCAGTGTGTTGATGACCCAGTAGAGGGTGTGATGTTGGCGCCAGGCGATCATATGGATGTGTTCGCCGTCGGCGAAGATCATGTAGGCGCGCCGCCCTACGTAGCGGGTTTCCTGGGGGTGCTCGATGATCGGGGGGTCCAGCCAGTCGGTGCCCGCGACGTCGTAGTAGCCGCCGATCGTGTTCTGCTGAAAGACGACGGTGTACGCGTGGTGGAGGTGTCCCTGGGGATCGCGCAGCGCGTAGGGGCGCACCCCTTCCTGCGTCGCCGGGCCGGTTTGAAGGCGCGGATAGAGCAGTGGGAAGGGCACCTGCACCGCCGCACTCACCGCCTGCTGCTGGTCGCTTGAGGTTGTCGGGTAGAGATCCTCGCTCGCGGGGTTGGGGACCGCGCCGCGGCTGGAGCCGTGACTGTTGCGGCGCCGATTGCTACGACCGCCGCGCGAGGCGCTCGCGGGCAGGTTCAGCGGCCGCAGGCGCTGGTGGCCGTGCAGGAAGTCCTCGAGCGTCGCGTGCTCCAGAGCGGCGGAAGAGGTCACGTAATCGCCGCCGTTCAGCACGTAGTCGATGTTTTCGGTTTGGAATTTCACCTGGCGCAGCGGCTTGCCCTGGGAGAAGCCGATCAGCTTCGCCAGCTCCAGCAGGATCGAGGCGGAGGGCGAGAAGTTGGTGCTGATCGCGTGCCCCACCGCCTTGGCGACCTTGTCGACTTCTCCGAGTTCGGGCGACACCTGCTCGCGCAAATCGCGTAGGAAGTCCTGCTGGCGGGCGACGCGCACGAAGTCGGAGTCGGTGTGGCGGTAGCGCACGTAGTTGAGCGCGTTTTCGTAGCACAGCTTCTGGTAGCCGGGCTGCAGGTTGATGCTGGTGTAATCGGTTTCGGGGGTGCCGATGTTTTCGTTGAAGTAGCGGTGGTCGACGTTGACGTACACGCATCCCAGCGAGTCCACCACGCGGATGAAGCCGGCGAACGTGACGTCGATGATCCCGTTCAGTTCGAGGCCGGGCAGCACTTCTTTGATCGTCTCCGCGGCGAGGTTGGCGCCCTCGTCGTGACCCGGCAGCGCGCTGCCAAGCGTGTAGGCGGCGTTGATCTTCTGGGGGTAGAGCGCTTCGCCGTCGGGCATTTTGATCGTGACGAGCAGGTCGCGCGGGATCGAGAGCACCGAGGTCTGTTCCTGTTCGGGGTCGAAGCGCACCAACAGGATCGTGTCGCTGTGGGGGCCGGCTTCGCGTTCGTCGATGTTCGTGGAGCCGTAGCGTTTGTCGGAGCCGAGGATCAGGAAGGTCTTCGGCCCGCCGGTGTAGATCGAGGAGATCAGGCCCTTGGGGGTGTGGATTTGGTTGAGTTTGGGGAACACCTCGTTGGCGATGCGGTTGGCGGTGCTCACGGTCACCGCGGCGGTGGCCCCCCCGCACAGCAGCACGATCAACACCCCTGCGAGCGCGAAGCGCTTCCACATGCCGATCCCCAGCCGCGGCGGGCGCTCGTCATCCATTCGGGGCAGGGTACCGGCGCAATCGGCGTGTCACGCCGGGTCTGGGGGGTCTGGCAGAAGAGGGGCCCGATCGAAGCCGGGGACACTCGCCTTCGGCGAGCATCCCCGTTTCGGCCAGCCGGCTTCGGCCGACTGCGCCACCCTCTACCCTCAGCAGGTGCTCAGCCCCCGCAACCGCGAGCTGCTCGGCCTGCTCCCCGCCGCTCTGCTGGTGACGGGGGGTTTCACAGCGATCTTCATCCAGGAGCAGGGCACCAACGCGGGGGCGGCGGCAGATGTGACGCTCAACCACGCCTCCAGCGTGTCGCTGACCTACGGCGCGCTCTTCCTCGGGCTGTGCCTGGCGGGGCATCTGGTGATCCGCTTTGCGCTGCCCAACGCCGACCCCTACCTGTTCCCGCTCGGGGCGGTGCTGGCGAGCGTGGGGATCGTGATGGTGTACCGGATCAACCCCACGCTGGCGCGCCAGCAGGCGCAGTGGATGGTGTTGGGGCTGGTGCTGTTCGCGGCCACGATCCTGGTGCTGCGACGCACCGGCGTCGGGGTGCTGGAGCGCTACCGCTACACGATCGTGGCGGTGGGAATCGGCATGACGGTGCTGCCCCGCGTGCCTGGGATCGGCGAGGAAGTCAACGGGGCCTACCTCAACGTGCACGTGGGCGGCGTCTCCTTCCAGCCGGCGGAGCTGGCGAAGATCGCGCTGGTGATCTTCCTCGCCAGCTACCTGCGCGACAACCGTCAGATTCTCGTCACCGCCGGGCGGCGGGTGCTCGGGGTGACGCTGCCGCCGATGAAGCAGTTCGGGCCGATGCTCGTGGTGTGGGGCGCGGCGATGGCAACGCTGCTGCTGACGCGCGAGCTGGGCACCTCGTTGATGTTCTTTGGCGCGTTCCTCGCGCTGCTGTACGTCGCCACGGGGCGTCTCTCGTTCCCGCTGATCGGCTTCGTGCTGTTCGCACTCGGGGCGTGGCTGCTGGCGACACACGTCAGCCACGTGGAGGCGCGCGTGCTCGACTGGGAACACCCATTCGAGACAGCCCTCTACAAACAGAAGTCTGGCGGCAGCTACCAGTTGGCGCAGTCGCTGTTTGCACAGGCCGACGGCGGGCTGCTGGGCACCGGTTTCGACCGCTCGCTCATCACTCTGCTGCCGGTGCCCGAAAGCGACATGATCTACGCGGTGATCGTCAACGAGCTGGGCCTCCTCGGCGCGACGGCACTGCTGCTCACCTACCTGCTGTTCATTGTCAGGGGTCTGAAGATCGCGATGCTCGCGCGCGACTCCTTCTCCAAGCTGTTGGCGACTGGTCTTGCGTTCATCGTGGCGCTGCAGGTGTTCGTGATCGTCGGCGGCGTCACCCGCGTGATCCCGCTCACCGGAGTCACCCTCCCGTTCGTCGCCTACGGTGGATCCTCGGTGGTGATGAACTTCGTGCTGCTCGCTCTGCTGCTGGTGATCTCCGACAAGGCGCGCCGGCCGGGGTAATGTCCCTTACGGCCTATCGCTGCCTGCGCCGACGGCCCGCAGCGTTCTCGACGCCGTGATCTGCGGAGCCGGATCCGCCGGTTCGCCGCCATCACCCAGGCCCGCCGTCACGCGCAGGTCATCGACGCGCTCGACTTGCTTGTCGAGCTGGCGCGTGCGCGTTGTCATCAGCTCGGCGTACGCCCTCTGCGAGCTTTCGAGCGTGCGCTCGACCTTGCTCATCTGATCCTTGAACATGCCCCACTGCTTGTTGAAGTCTCCCAGCGCCCTCAAGATCTCGTTGGTTTGCCGCGCCAGCTTGAAGTTCTCGCTCGCCTGGCGGATCACCGCAAGGATCGCGAACAGCGTGAGTGGCGAGCAGAGCACCACCTTGCGCCGAAGCGCCTCGTCAAGCAGTTGCGGGTCGTTTTCGTGGATGAACCCGTACACCTGCTCGTTGGGGATGAAGACCAGCATGTAGTCGAGCGTGCCGCCCTGGGGGTCGATGTATTCACGCGTCCCGACCTCCTTGATGCGCATACGCACGTCCCGCTTGAACGCCTTCGCCGCCTCCTCGCGCTCCCGCTCGGTGGCGCCCTCCAAGTAGCGTTGATACTCGACCATCGGCGTCTTGACGTCCATGTTCAGCCGCTGGTCTTGCACGAAGAACGTGAAGTCCGGCCGCGAAGCCCCGCCTGGGATCTGCTGCTGCTTGCTGTACTGAATGCCCTCGATGAACCCGGCCATCCGCAGCACATCCTCGGCCATCCGCTCGCCCCACTGGCCGCGCGTCTGCGAGCCCGAGAGCACCTCGTTGAGGCGGCCCGTCTGGGAGCGCAGCAGTTCGGTTTGCTGCTTACTCTCGCGCGTGACCGCCTCCAGCTTGACGATGCTCTCGCCGCGCTTGGAGTCGACGTCGCGCACCCACTCGTGCAGCGTGAAGAGCTCTTTGCGCACCTCCGCGAGGCCCTTGTCGATCTCGCTCTGACGAGCCTTGAGCTGCTCCTCGCCGCGGCCGGTCTCCTTCTCCAGCTCGGCCTTGTTGTGAGCGACCAGCTGCTCGACGCCGGCCTTCTGGATCTCGCCCTGCACGCGCGCGAGGTTGGAGTGCAGCGCGGCGACGATCCGCTCGGTCTCGCCGGGGTCAAGCTGTGCGGGAGCCTCTCGCCCCTGGCGCTGAAGCAACGCCACGACCAGGGCGATCAGGACAACCAAAAGCAGAGCGAGCACGTAAAGCATCGCTCACGATTATGCGCGGCGGTCCGGCGGGAAAAATGAGGCGCCCACTCGGGGCCGCAGGCAACCCTCCACGGGGGCCCATGGCGCCTTCCACACAGAGAGCCGAAGGCAACCCTCCACTCGGGCCTATGCGCCTTCCACACAGAGAGCCGAAGGCAACCCTCCACTCGGGCCTATGCACCTTCCACACAGAGGGCCGCAGGCGCCCTCTTTTACGCGTGCGCGGCGGCGTGCTCGCCGGTGGCCTGGTCAACCACCTTCTGGGCGAGGTGGGCGGGGATCTCCTCGTAACGCAGGAACTCCAGCGTGTAGTCGCCCTGGCCGCCGGTGATGGAGCGCAGGTCGGGGGCGTAGCTGAGCATCTCCGCCATCGGCACCTCGGCTTTGATCTCGGTCATCGCGCCCACGGGCTCCATCCCCTGGGGGCGCCCGCGGCGGGAGTTGAGGTCGCCGATCACGTCGCCCACGTTCGCCTCGGGGACCGACACGGTGACGAGCATGATCGGCTCCAGCAACACCGGGTCGGCCTGCTCGAGCGCCTGTCGCATCGCCGCCGCCCCCGCCAGCTTGAAGGCGATCTCCGATGAGTCCACCGCGTGGTAGGAGCCGTCGAACAGCCTCACCCGCACGCCCTTCACCGGGTAGCCCGCCAGCACCCCCTCGCTCATCGCCTCGCGCACGCCTTTCTCGACGGCGGGGATGAACGAGGAGGGGATCACCCCGCCCTTGATGTTGTCGACGAACTCGAGGTCCTCGCCGCCCGCCCCGTCCGCGAGCGGTTCGATCTCGATGTGGCAGTCCCCGAACTGGCCGCGTCCGCCCGACTGCTTCTTGTGGCGCCCATGCGCCTTGGCGGAGCCGCGGATCGTCTCCTGGTAGGGCACGCGTGGGGGCTTCAGCGCGACCTCCACCCCGAAGCGCTGGCGCAGACGGTCGACGATCACTTCCACGTGCACCTGCGATAGGCCCGCCACGATCTGCTCTCCCGTTTGCGGGTCGCGGTGCAGGTCGATCGTGGGGTCCTCCTCCTGCAGGCGGCGCAGCGCTGCGAACACCTTCTCCTCCTCCCCCCTGCTCTGCGCCTCGATTGCAAACGCCATCACCGGCGCGGGCAGCTTCAGCATGGGCAGCTCGATCGGCTCGTCGCGGGTCGCCAGCCAGTCGCCCGAACGGGTCTCCTTGAGCTTCGCCACCGCCCCGATGTCGCCCGGGCCGAACTCCTCGACGTGCACCACCTCCTTGCCTGCGAACGTCAGCAGCTGCCCGATCCGCTCCCTCGCGTGCACGCGAGTGTTGAGCACCTGGGTGTCGTGGCGCATCGTCCCCTGGTAGACGCGCAGCAGGTTGATCCGTCCCGCGAACGGATCGGCGCGGGTCTTGAAGACGTACGCGAACAGATCCTCCTCCTCGACCGGCTGGAGCTGCTGGCCGATCCCCGATCGGTCGCCGACCTCCAACCCGCCGTGCTTCACCGGGGAGGGGAGGTCCTCGACGATCGCGTCGAGTAGGCGGGTGGTGCCGAGATTGGCGCTCGCAACGCCGCACACCACGGGGAAGATGCGTCCGTGGTTGGTGCCCTCCTTCAGCGCCCCCACGATCTCCTCGTGGGAGATGGCCTCGCCCTCCAGATAGCGCTCCATCAACGCGTCCGACACCTCCGCGACCTCGTCCATCAGCTTCTCGCGGTACTCCTGCGCCTGCGGGGCGTGCTTGTCGGGGATCGCGATCTCCGTCCAGCCGCGGCGACCACCGCCTGCGGGGGCGGGGTGGGCGGGATCCCAATCCATCTGGCGAAAGGCGCGCATGTCCACGAGGTCGATCACGCCCGTCAACTCCTGCTCGGCGCCCATCGGGATCTCCGTGGCGACCACGTGGGGACCGAACGCCGCCTTCAGCTGCTCCAGCGTGCGGAAGAAGTCGGCACGCTCGCGGTCGAGCATGTTGACGAACAGCATCCGCGCGATGTCGAGCTCCGCGGCGCGCGCCCACAAGCGCGCGGTGGACACCTCGACGCCCATCACCGCATTGACAACGAACACCGCCGCCTCGCACACGCGCAGCGCGCCCAGCGCGTCTGCCACGAAGCTCGGCTCCCCCGGGGTGTCGAGCAGGTTGATCTTGCGCTCAGCCCACTCAAACGAGCTCAGGGCGGTGGAGATCGACATCTGCCGCGCCTGCTCGTCGGGGTCGGCGTCGGAGACCGTGTTGCCGTCCACCACGCTCCCCAGCCGCGTGGTCACCCCCGCCTCGAACAACAGCGCCTCGTGCAGCGAGGTCTTCCCCGCCCCGCGGTGGCCGACGAGGGCGACGTTGCGAATCCGATCCGCCGCTGTGTGCATGTGTCTCTCCTTACCCGGGGGCTCAGATCAACATACAGCGCGGGGCGCCTCTGCGCCAGGGGTATTCCCAGCCGGATCAGTCGAAGGAGTCGCCCTGCATCCGCGAGCGCAGGCGCAATACCGCCTTGGTGTGCAGCTGGGAGATGCGCGACTCGGTCACGCCCAGCACCTCCCCGATCTCGCGCAGTGTGAGGTTCTCGTAGTAGTACAGAGCGATCACCAGCTTCTCCCGCTCCGGCAGTCGCGCGATCGCGTCGGCGATGCGGTCCTTCATGTCGCCCACATCCAGCGCCCTTGCCGGGTCGGGCGCGCCCGGGTCCTCCAGCGTGTCCATCAGCGACACCTGGTCGCCGCTTGAGTCCGACACGCTCCACAGCTCGTCCAGCGCCGCGATCGAGGAGTGCGAGATCGCCAGCAGCGAGTCCTGCAGTTCCTGCTCGCCGATGCCGAGCTCCACCGCCAGCTCCGTGTCGGTCGCCGCGCGCTGCAGGCGGTGCTCGAGCTTTGAGTTGGCGCGCTCGATTTCGCGTGCGCGTGCCCTGACGCTGCGCGGCACCCAGTCCATCGAGCGCAGCTCGTCGATGATCGCGCCCTTGATGCGCGTGATCGCGTACGTTTCGAACTTGATCTCGCGCGATGGGTCGAAGCGCTCGATCGCCGAGATCAAACCCACAAGGCCGTAGGAGATCAGGTCGGCCTCCTCCACGTGCGGGGGCAGCCCTGCGGCGGTGCGACCCGCGACGTACTTGACCAGGGGCGAGTACGCGACCACGAGGCGCTCGCGCGCCCGCCGATCACCATCGGACTTATAGCGCCGCCATAAATCGCGCAGCTCCACCGTCTTGACGTTGGTCTCCAGGGCTTTACTCCGACTGGTCAGGCTCGAGGGTGGCTGCGTGCATAGGCGCTTTTCAGCCTGGCGGACTCTACCCGAGTGTATACCTGCGTCGTCGAGACGCTGGCGTGACCGAGCAGCTCCTGGATGCTGCGCAGGTCCGCTCCGCCGTCCAGCAGGTGCGTCGCGAAGCTGTGGCGCAGGGTGTGCGGCGAGGCCCCGCCGGTCACGCCCGCGCGCGTCGTCCACTTGCGTAGGCGCCGGCGCACGTCACTGGTGTTCAGGCGTCTGTCTGACTTGCTCAGGAACAACGGTCCGCCTTGCAAGCCTGCTCGGCCCCGCTCGCGGTAGTCGCGCAGCGCCATCATCGCCAGCTCCCCGACCGGGACGTAGCGCGTCTTGCGACCCTTGCCTTCGACGCGCATCTGCTCACCGTCCCAGTCCACGTCGTCGAGCCCCAGCGACACCACCTCCTCCGCCCGCAGCCCGCAGGCGTAGGCAAGCTCGAACATCGCTCGGTCGCGCAGCTTGAGCGGCGTGTCGGTGGGGACGCTCTCCAGCAGCCGCGCCGCCTCGCTCGCCTTCAGCACGCGCGGCAGGCGCGAGGCCTGCCGGGGGGTCGCCACCAGATCGGCAGGGCTGCTCGCGATCAGGCCGTGCTCGCGCTGGCTGGAGAAAAGGCCCCTGACGGCCGCCAGCTTGCGGGCCATGCTCGCCGGCGCCGAGCCTGCTTCCGAGAGCCAGGCCACGTAGCGGCGGACGTCGCGCACATCCACGTCCGCCGGCATCCTGCCCCGGGCGTGCGCCCAGCGCGCGAACTGGCCAAGATCCACTGCGTAGGCCCGGCGGGTGCGCTCCGCGGCGTCGCGACGGCGCAGGTCCTCCTGCAGCAGCTCCAGCGCAGCGGTCCACTGCCGTCCCAGACCACTCCCCTCTCCGCCCTCTCCGGCGCTCCCATCCGCGGCCATGTTCAAGCTATTTCGCCGCGCTGCCGTCAAGGACCTGCTCGCCAGCCACCAGCCCGGTTGCGAACTGCTCCTCGCTCGCCACCCAGCCCGTGGCGTCTCGCTTTGGTCGAGACCCCGCGGGCCCGGCGAGACACATATAAGGCATGGCAACCCCAACCAGCGACTGGACCTCTCATAGCCGTCAACTGGTGCAGCCCCACAGGTCCAGTCGGTGGTTGTGCTCCAAAACCGAGAACCACCCCCAGCCGCCTATGATCTGCCCGCGCCCACCTTCTCCTCCGAGCCGGCGGCCGCCCCTACCACCGGCGCCAGCAGCTGCGCGAGCTCGTGCCAGTCGCGTGCGCAGATCACATCCTCTTCCTCGCACACCTCCTCGTTCCAGGGGTGCACGATCGTCGCCGCCACAATGCCGTGCTCCAGCGCCCCCGCGATGCTCAGCGGACTGTCGTCCACGAGCAGCCCGATCCCCTCCTGCACGCACATCTCCACCCGTTCGGCCGGACACTGCAAGTCGTCGAACGGCAGCCCGATCGCTTCCAGCCATGTGGCCGTCGCGCGCCGGCAGCACTGGGCGGGGTGGCTCACAAGCTGCACGAAGTGGCCCTGTGCATGCCACCCGCGGACGGCCTCCACCGCACCCTCGTAGGGAACGCCCGCGAGGATGCGCTGGTCGCTGTGACTCTCGCGCACGCACACCTCCAACTGCTCCGGGCGCAGGCGTGTGAGGCCCCATGTCAGCTGCTCCTCATACGGCAGCTTCACGCCGAAGCGCCGCAGCGAGACGTCGGAGATGACGTCCCAATGGTGGTGCAAAGTCGAGTCGATGTCCACCGCGATCCTCATTGCCGTACCCCGCTTCCATTGCCTGCCCTGAGTTCGATTGCCCTGCCATGCCCGTGCGCGATCGCCCTGCCGCGCTGCGATTGCCATTTCCCCGTTTTCAGGGCCGCCCCCACACTGCGACCCGTCCTCCCTTCTAACACAACGCCTGAACGATCGGATTCGTCCTTGCTTGGTCTGTTCAGAGCGATGCGTTGGTCGAGCAGGAGCCTGCGCGAGCCGCCACACGCTCGACGGGCCGTCAGCGGGCCGCCACATGCTCGACGGGCCGTAAGCCACCACATGCTCGGCGAGCCGTAAACTTGTCTCGTGGCCTCCGTTTCCTCACCTCCTGAGCCGGACCTGCGCCTTGCCTACGGACCCCAGGGGCGCTCCCCCTGGCTGGACGTCGACTGGCGCTCCCACCAGCACTGGACAATTGTAAACGATACCCCGATCAACGTGGTCGAGCTGGGTGAAGGGCCACCGCTGGTGTTCGTCCACGGGCTGTCCGGCTCCTGGCCCAACTGGCTGGAGCAGCTGCCGGTATTCGCTGGCCGAAACGGAGATGCGAGCCAAATGCAAGTGTCTCCCGGGCTCGGCACCCACCGTGTGATCGCGCTCGACCTCCCTGGCTTCGGACGCTCGCCGCTGCCGCCCGACGGCACCGTCTCGATCACCGGCTACGCCGAGCTGCTCGACGCGCTGCTCGAGCAGCTGGGGGTGGACACCGCCGCCGTCGTCGGCAACTCGATGGGCGGCTTCATCGCGGCCGAGCTGGCGATCCGGCATCCGCGGCGGGTCGAGCGTCTGGTGCTGATCTCGCCCGCCGGCCTCTCCACTCACCAGGATCCGCGCATCCTCCACCTCCTGCCGTGGGTGCGTCGCATGGAGCGCCTTGCCACCGCCTACGCCGGCTGGCTGGCCTCCCACTCCGACGCCGTCGCTCGCCGACCGGGTCTGCGCAACGCTTTCTTCCGCATGATCGTTCCCCACCCCCGGGAGTTGCCCGCCGCGCTGGTCGCCGAGCAGCTGCGCGGTGCTGGCAAGCCCGGCCTGATCCCCGCCGCGCAGGCGATCTCCGACTACGATCTGCGTCCCCACCTCGAGCGAATCGCCTGCCCCACGCTGGTGGTGTGGGGCGATCGTGACCGCGTGATCACCCGCCGTGACCTCGAGGTGTTCGCCGAACTGATCCCCGGCGCCCGCAAAGTTATGTACGAGGACACCGGCCATATGTCCCAGCTTGAGCGGCCCGCTGAGTTCAACGCGCTGCTGGCGGAGTTCCTCGCGGGAGACCTCGGCGAGATCCTCACCTGACGCGAGGACCGCGTTAAGCTGGTGGTATGCGCACAGTAGTTCTAGACCCACCCACAGCGGGACTCGGCGAGGTGCTCGAGCGCCGGCGCCGCTCGGGGCTCGATCGGATGGATGAGATTTGGGAGGGTGTCCTGCACATGGTTCCCGCGCCTGACTATGGACATGGCGACCTCGAAAGCCAGTTGCATCGAATCATCGGCCCACCGGCTCGCCGCGCGGGACTGACGATGATCGGCCAGTCCAACCTCGGTGAGGGCGAACACGACTTCCGCGTTCCCGACTCCGCCCTACACCGGCCCGGCGCCTCCGGCACCTGGCACCCGACCGCCGCGCTGGTCATCGAGATCGTATCCCCCCGCGACGAGAGCTGGGAGAAGCTGCCGTTCTACGCCGTCCACCGCGTCGACGAGGTGCTGATCATCGACCCCGCCAAGCGTTCTATAGATTGGCTCGGACTGGACGGGGGCGAGTACCACCCGATCGAGCGCAGCGGGCTGATCGAGCTGGACGCGAGCGAGCTGGGCGAGCGGATCGACTGGCCCGCGCGGGGCTGAATTCGACCTTTCAGAGCGGCACTCGCCCCGCTCAGCGACTGACCGCGCCCTCGGCGGCGCTGCCCACCAGCTTGGCGTACTTGGCGATCACGACCTCTTCGCGGCCGGTGCGCGCAGGCGGGGTGTAGGCGCGTAGCAGGCGCTCGGCGATCTGCTCGTCGCTCAGCGCGACGTCGATGCGTCGCGCGTCCACGTCGATCGTCAGCTGGTCGCCGTCGCGCAGCGCGCCGATCGGGCCACCCCGAACCGCCTCGGGCGCGATGTGCGCCGCCATGAACCCGTGCGTGGCACCCGAGAAGCGCCCGTCGGTGATCAGCGCCACCGACTCGCCGAGACCCTCGCCAACAATCGCCGCGGTCACCGCCAGCATCTCGCGCATTCCCGGGCCGCCCGCGGGACCCTCGCCGCGGATGACGACGACGTCGCCCTCGCCGATCGCTTTCGCCAGCACCGCCGCCATCGCCGCCTCCTCGCCGTCGAACACGCGCGCGGGGCCCGTGTGAAGGCGGCGCTCGTGCCCGGCCAGCTTCACCACGCAACCGTCCGGCGCCACGTTGCCGCGCAGGATCGCAAACCCGCCCGTCGGCTTCAGCGGGTTCGACAGGGGACGCACGACCTGCTGGCCGGGCGTCTCTCGCGCCGCGGCGGCCTCCTGCCCGATCGTGCGGCCGGTCACCGTGATCGCCTGCTCGTGCAGCACCCCCGCTTCCGCCATGCGCTTGAGCACCAGCGGGATGCCCCCCGCCTCGTACAGGTCGGTCGCCACATACCGCCCTCCCGGCTGCAGGTCGCACAGCAGCGGCGTGCGCTCGGAGATCCCATCGAACTCGTCGATCCGCAGCGGCACCCCCATTTCGCTGGCGACCGCGAGCAGGTGCAGCACGCCGTTGGTCGAGCCCCCACTTGTCGCCACCGCGGCAATCGCGTTCTCCAGAGCCGCGCGCGTGATCACCTCGCTGGGACGCAATCCGCGGCGCAGGACGTCCATCACCAGTTCGCCGCACTGCGTTGCCACCTCCAGCTTGCGCCCGTCCTCCGCCGGCACCATCGCCGAGCCCGCCGGCGAGATGCCCAGCACCTCGAACGCCATCGCCATCGTGTTCGCCGTGAACTGCCCTCCGCAGGCTCCCGCTCCCGGCGAGGCCGCCTCCTCCAGCTCGTGCAGTTCCTCCTCCGTGATCTTCCCGGCGGCGAGGAGCCCCACCGCCTCGAACACCTGCTGGATCGTCACGTCCTCGCCGTGGAAGTGGCCGGGGCGGATCGAGCCGCCGTAGAGCATCAGGCCGGGGATGTCCAGCCGCGCCAGCGCCATCACCGTGCCGGGGATCGTCTTGTCGCAGCCGGAGATGCACACCAGCGCGTCGAAGCAGTGGGCGCTCGCCACCAGCTCGATCGAGTCGGCGATCAACTCGCGCGACACCAGCGACGCGCGCATCCCCGCCGTGCCCATCGTGATCCCATCGGAGATCGCGATCGTGTTCAGCTCCATCGGCGTTCCGCCTGCCGCGCGAATGCCCTCCTTCACCTTGGCCGCCAGCACGCGGTTGTTGAAGTTGCACGGCATCGTCTCGATCCAGGAGTGGGCCACACCCACGATCGGCTTCGCGAGGTCCTCCGCGGAGTAGCCGATCCCGTGCAGGTAGGCGCGCGCCGCCGCCCGCTCGGGGCCCTCCGTAAGCGCACGGCTGCGGTGCTTTAGATCAAAGGTGCTCACGCGGCGCGAACACTAGATGAATAGAGAGGGGCCCGGCTCGCCGGCCTCCGGCCGGCTGCGCCACCCTCTTGGCGAGCCCGGCGCAGCCCGCGCGACCCGCCGCAGGCGCTCGAGGCGCTCCCGCTCCCAGCGTGCGAGACGGGCGAGGTCCTCGCGCACCTGCTGGGGATCGACCTGGCGGCCCGGAAGGTGCATGTTGGCGTCCGCGATCAACCGCCGCTCGTCGGCCGCCAGCGCGATCCACTTCGCCAGCACATCGTCCGCGTCGGGCAGCCGCGCGCTCCCGTAGGGGCGGGTCTCGTCGGGGAACGCCACGCAGTACTCGTTCAGCAGCGCCCCCGTCTGTGGAACGTACGCCACGATCGGCTTGTGCGGGTACATCAGGTAGGCGTAGGGCGCCCCGTCCGCGCGTGGCGGCTGGTCTCCCGTGTCGGCGCCAGGGTCTCCCGTCGTGTCGGCGCCAGCGGCGCAGTCGGACCCGCGGCGAGCGGCGGCGCGTGTTGGCGCCCACACGCGCAGGAAGCCCAGATCCCGGTACATCGCCCACTCTTCCTCGTTGACGCACGAGCGCAGCAGCTCGCGGGCGCGCTGCTCGGCGCGCAGCTCGCGACCGGGGTCGTAGCCCTGCTGGCCGAAACGGGGATGCCCGCCGGAGGCGAGTGTCCCCCGGCTTCGATCGGTTGCGTGGCGTGCTCGTCGGCGCGCGGCGAGCTCATGGGCGAGCCGCGGCAACGACTCGCGCAGGCGTGGCAGCGCCAGCTCCCACAGCAGCACCGCTGCCATGATCGCGGCGGCGCTCAGCGGGAGCAGCATGCCCCTCGCCTACCGGCCTGCCCCGCCGGCGGCCCGCGGGAAGAAGATCACCCGCTCCGCATCCCGCGGCACCTCGTCGAAGCTCCTCACCATCTCCGCCTCGCGGCGGCCGTCGCGACGCTCCGTCGGCACCGCCGCCCACATTCCCGCATCCAGTTCGCGGCGGAACGCCTCGATCAGCTCTCGCTCCTGCTCGGGCACCTCCACGTCGCCCTCCGCGAGCACCACCTCGCCATGACCGGGCTTCAGACGCAGGAGCTTCATCGTTCGTCGATTATGGCACCCCGGCGGGCCTCCAACCCGACAATATCCACCGGACCCGCGCCCTTGCCCACGTCGCGCAAGCCCTGCCTCACCGCCTCGCCCGCGAGTCGGCGGGCCGTGCGCGCAGCCTCCAGCGGGCTCTGGCCAAGGGCAAGCGCCGCCGCCAGCGTCGCGGAGTGGGTGCAGCCCGAGCCGTGCGCCGCACCGTCCGGGTGGCGCTCCCCGGGAAGCTCCACCGCGGCTCCACCTGCGCTGTCTACGAACAGATCGACGACGCGTGTGCGGTGGCCGCCGGTCAGCACCACGATCCGGGGCCCGCGCGCCAGCACTGCGCGGGCGAGCGCCTCGGCTTCTGCGGACTCGCCCCCGCGCGCGGGCTCCCCCGCCTCCACGGGTTCCCTCTCCGCGATGTCACGCCAACCGGGAGCAGCCCGCGCGGCATCGTTTTCATCATTCTTCTCGACATGGTCGGCCAGGCCATTGTCGGCCTGCGAGGCGAGCACGCCCGCCTCGGGCAGGTTGGGCGTGAGCACGGTCGCGCGTGGCAGGATCTCCTCCACGAGCGCCCGCTGCGCGTCGGGATGCAGCAGCCGCGCACCCGACTCCGCCACCATCACCGGATCCACCACCACCGGGGTGCCGGGCGGCAGCTCATCGAGCGCCCGCGCGACTGCCAACGTCACCTCGACTGTTCCCAACATCCCCACCTTGACGGCATCCACGCCGATGTCGCCCACCACTGCTCGGATCTGCGCGAGCACCATATCCGCCGGCACCATGTGCACCGCCTCGACCCCCACAGTGCTCTGCGCGGTGATCGCGGTGATCGCCGTCATCCCGTGCACCCCGCAGCGAGCGAACGCCTTCAGATCCGCTTGGATGCCGGCACCGCCGCTGGAGTCCGAGCCAGCGATCGACAGCGTCCGGGGGATACTGGCCTGCACGCTCATGATCCAGCCGGCCCCCTCAGCAGCCGGGCACCGACAGTCCTGGGACGACGACCACTCACCGTCCGCTCGCAGCCGAGGCTTGCAAACGCGTCTTCAGGCTGCAAACCGTTGCGCCGCGCGAGCTCGCGCCTTGGCCGCCTCAACTTCTCGGTCCTTCGCCGGCGCCGAGGTCACGAGCGCATCGAGCAGCTCGGTTGAAGCCGTCGCGACCGCGTCGATCGCGCGCTCGAACGCATCCGAGTTGGCCTGCGAAGGTTGCGCGAAGCCGCTGATCTTGCGGACGTACTGGAGCGCCGCCGCACGCACCTCTTCATCGCTCGCGCGCGGCTCGAAGTTGTACAGCGTTCGGATGTTCCTGCACATGAGGCGATCGTATCGCCATTCGCCCACGTGCAAAGCTCGATCAGCGTCGTGGGCACTTGGTCAATGTTTCGACGACGCTCGTCGAGCACGCGGACAGCAGCAGGCCGAGCCAGCAACCGTCGCTCACGCGGGGGCGAGTCGTTGAGCGGCCAGAAACTCGCGGATGTGGCGATTGACGAGCTCGGGGTGTTGCTCGGCGATCCAATGCGTCCCGTCCTGCACCGGTCGGAATGTCAGGTTGCGAACGAAGTGCTCGAGACCGGCATGTGAGGCGGGCCTGACGTATGGGTCTGCCTCCGGGTAGATGACCATCGTTGGGACATCGACGTACAGGGGTGCTACGTCGGGGGAGTAGTTGCCGCGGCCGGGGGTGCCGTCCCGATCTGGCGGCGCGATCCCCTCGACCTCATACCAGTGCAACGCCGACTCGATCGCCCGCGGAACACGCCATGAGCGCCGGTACGCCTCGCGATCCTCCGCGGAGAAGAAGGGGTGATCGAGCGCCTGCTCGAGCGCGGCGAAGTCGTTGGCGGCGATCGCCTTGATCGCATCCGGGCGACGAAGACCGACGAGATACTGGCTGGCCTGGATCTGCTCGTCATCCTCGCGTTGTGCACGATCAAGGACACCGGGGTGGGCACCACCAAGGCTCACCAGCGCCCGAAGCATCTCCGGATAATGGAGCGCAAATGACCATGCCACGAGGCTGCCCCAGTCGTGGCCGACGAGCACGAAGCGCTCGTAGCCGAGATGCTCGACGAGGGCGCGCAGATCCTCGACTGCTGGCCAAATACCATAGCTGTGAACGCCCTCCGGCTTGGACGAGAGGTTGTAGCCGCGCTGATCGGGAGCAACGACGAGGTGGTCGGCGCTGAACGCCCGCAACTGGTCACGGAAGGCATAGTGGAACTGTGGGAAGCCATGCAGGAAGACGATCAGTGGACCCGCCCCCGCGCTGGCGTAGTGCAACTCGATCCCGTTCACTGCTGCGGTCGTGTGTTGCATTCGGCCGGCTTGCTCATCCGTGGTCATGGGCGGATCATCCCGCTGGACCGTTGGCGCGCCGTTGGCGTCTCGTCAGAGGCGCGCGTTGGCGTCTCGTCAGCGCATAACGAGCTCGGAGTGCAACGCCAGCAGCTGCGGTCCCGGTGCGACTCCGAGGGCTTCGCGTAGCCGCAGGCGAAACTTGTCGTAGACGACAAGCGCGGCCGGCCGCTCACCACGCGCATCAAGCGCTCGCATCAACAGCGCGGTCGCGCCCTCGCTCAGCGGCTCGGCGGCGACCAACTCGCGCGCCGCCCGCTCGGCGGTCAGCAGCTCTGTTTCGCCGAGCGCCAGTGCAGCCGCGGCGAGCGTCGCCAGGGCGCGTATGTACAGGGCGCCGAGCTCTCTGCGGCGCTCCTCGACCCATGCGCCATCGTGCCCGGCCAGGAAGCTGCGGCGCGAGATGTTCACAGCAACTTGGGAGGCGATCCAGGCACGTTCCCATTCCTGCCGTGCGACCCCCGACTCAGCGTCGTGGATCGCTCGTGCGGCAACCTCTACGTCGACGTTCGCATCGTTGTCGAGCCTGAGACGCAATGGCCCATTTGCCGGGAGCGAGTCACGTCCGCTCACGGAGCGGAGCTTCGAGAGCAGAGCGCGCATTGCCTGGCCCGTCGCCGCCGGGCGCTCTTCTCCCCAGATCGCCGTCGCGAGCTCCTCCCGCGGTGCGACGCGATGGCGGTTGCAGACGAGCCACGCGAATGCGATCCGGCCCTGCGCTCCAGGCAGCTGACCTGCCAACTCGGCTCCTGCGGATCTCACGACGAGGCGCCCACACAGCTGCACGACCACATCGGCGACAATACCGACATGGCAAAGCGAATCGTTTGTGAGTGCGGCTACATCATACGGGGCGAGGACGACGCACAGGTCGTGAAACTCGGGCGCGAGCACATGCAGGCCAACCATCCCGCGATCGCGGCGGTGATCACCGCCGAGGAGCTGCTGGAGATGGCCGAGGAGGAATGAGACCAGGAGCTGCGGCGCCGGCGAGGCCTGCAAGGAGTTGGGCCGCTGTGGTTTCGAACCGGTCGACCGTACCGTAGGGCCGTGACACGAGCATGGCGCCCTCAAGGCCGCTGACGATGCTTCGGGCGGTGTCAGCGGCTGTGTTGCTGAAGCGCAGGCTTCCATCCCGGCGGCCCTGTTCGAGGACCAGTGCGAGCCACGCCTCGTTGTCGTTGAGGAACGCGACCACGGCCTTGCGGATCGGGTTGGGGAGAGTCTCATACTCGGCGGCGAGCATGCCGCAGAGGCACATCCGTTCTTGGCGCAGCACTTCGGCGTACAGCTTCGCGTACGCGTCGAGCTTGGCTGGGGCAAGCGTGAGGTGTGCGTCAATGGCTGCGAGCGCCTGCGCGAAACGCTCCGCGTAGCGAGCGATGAGAGCCTCGCCCAGCTCGGCCTTGCTGGGAAAATGGTAGTGCAGGCTGGCCTTGGTGATGGAAAGCTCTGCGGCTACGTCCGCATAGCTGAAGCCGTTGAAGCCACGCATCTGGACGAGTCGTTCGGCGACATCGAGGATGCGCGAGCGCGTGGTCGCTGGTCGCTGGTCGGCGTCGGGCACTTCGGGGCCAAACCTCGTGTCGTGCGCTCTCACAGCCATTTGGAGCATTCTCGCAGGCGTATTTGACTTCTTACCTATTGGTAGGTAGGATAGCGTCCCACCAACGATGACTGGAGGAGCTGTGTCTCGTAAGTACATCGACTGCCGTGAGATGCCGAGCGACAACAACTGTGATCTGGCGATGGCGGGGAGCGACGAGCACGTCCTAAACGCGGCCGTCGCCCATGCGGTGACAGCACACGGGCACGAGAACACGCCGCAGCTGCGCGAGCAGATCTCGCAGATGCTCAAAGACGAGGTCCCGGGTGCGATCGCCTAGCTGAGCACAGACCTGAGTACTTGAGCCCGACGTGGGATCGAGGGCCCACACACCCACACACGACCGGAAAGGGAGACATGATCTGCACATTGACCGCCCGCCGCCTGAAGCCCGGTGCCTACGATGCATTTCGCGCGGCATGGGATCCAGGTGACGCCACCGCGGAGGTGATCGGGCGTTGGCGCCCGATCTACCACGTCCGCGACGTGAGCGACCCGGACGTGGTCATCTCGTTTGGCTTCTTCAACGGCTCATTGGAGGAGCTGGCTGAAGTCCAGGCTCAGGCCGGCCGAGGCGATCAGGTCGCCCGCATCGAGCAGAACGTTGAGGAGGTGCTTCTGGACGGTGCCTACGAGGTGGTTGAGAAGCTCGGGTAAAACCATTTCGCCTCGGCTGCGCTCGACGCAGCGGAGTCCGCCCCCGAAACGAGAGCGACACTCCGCCACCCTGGTTCTGTGCCTGTGGGTGTAGCATCGGCCGATGGGTGTTGCGGAGGAGTTTCGTCGGCGAGCGCGGGCGACGTGGGCATCAGGTGATTGGGATAACTTCTCCCAGCTGGTCGAGCCGGTTGGTGACCTCGTGCTCGATCGGATCGGGGTTGAGCCGGGGATGGATCTGCTGGACGTGGGGACTGGCAGCGGCGGCAATGTGGCGATCCCGGCTGCGCTGCGGGGGGCAACGGTGGTGGGCTGCGACGTGACGCCAGAGCTGTTCGAGCATGCGCGTCGCCGCGCCGCTGCGGCAGGCGTCGAGGTCGAATGGGTCGAGGCTGACGCGCAAGACCTGCCGTTCGGGGACGCGAGCTTCGATCGCGTGACGTCCACGTTCGGTGCGATGTTCGCGCCCGATCACCTCCGCGCGGCCGCAGAGCTGGTCAGGGTCTGCCGGCCTGGGGGGCAGATCGCAATGACGACCTGGGTCAACGACGGCTTCGCCGGCGAGCTGTTCAAGCTGACGGGCTCGTTCATGCCGCCTCCGCCGCCAGGCGTGCAGCCGCCACCGCTGTGGGGAGTCGAGGAGCACGTGGAGGAAGCGTTCGCCGCCGCCGACGCCTCGGCCACGATCGAGCGCGAGACCGTCGACTTCGAGTTCCCGTCGGTCGAGGACGCCGTGCAGCGCTACGCCGAGGATTTCGGACCGTTTGTGATCGCCCGGGGAGTTCTCGAGCCGCAGGACCGCTGGATGGAGTTCCTGCAGGCGTTCGCCGACCTGGTTCGCCGGTTCAACCCTGCGAGCGACGGAACGGCAAAGATCCGCTCCGACTACTTCGTGATCCGCGTCGAGCGCTGACACACCAGCGCCTCGCGCGCCTCTCCCAGCTGTGGGAATCAGAGATGCCGCCGCAGGGGTAGTGGGTCAGTTTGGCATGTACTGCTCCGGGTCTCGAGAGACTTGGTTTGGGTATATCGATAGTATATATAGATAGGTGCTTGGGATTGTTATAAAAATTCAGAACCCAACACCTGTGGCCGGTCCGCGCTGGTGCTTTGACCTGCCCAGCCTCTGAGTCGAAGTTCGCGTGGTCGACAGGCATCCTCGGGTTGTGCGTAAGGCGTCACAGTCAAGGCACAGTATTGGCACAAATTGCGCTCGCAGGACACAGTTGCCCGCCTAGCCTTTGCCAATCGTGCAGGCGGACCCTCCCAGCCCATCCCAGCCCTCGCCCCCAGGCACCCCACGCGAGAACCCCCGCCGCGCGCTCGGCCGTCTCGGCGAGCAGCTGGCCGCCACGCACCTGGAGCGACTCGGCTTCGCGATCCTCGCGCGCAACGCACGCACCCGCTACGGCGAGATCGATCTGATCGCGTTCGATGGACACACCCTTGTATTCGCCGAGGTCAAGACACGCCGGGCGCGCAGGCGCTGGCAGCTGAGCGCCGAGGAACAGCCGCTGGCGTGGTTGCGCACCAGCCAGCGCGCGCGGCTGCGACGCCTCGCCGCGGCGTGGCTGCACCGCGAGTCCCGCAACCGCCCCACCGCGCACACGATCCGCTTCGACGGCATCGGCGTGATCGTCGATGAAGCCAACCGGCTCGTCTGCCTCGACCACATCGAAGGCGCGTGGTGAGGATGGCGAACCATGCCTATCTGGACGAAGCATGGCAGGTGGCAAGCACGATGGACGAACTGCGTGGCTCGTGGTGACCAGCGACCACCTCCCGTACCAACCGCCCGGCGCGGACCCGCCGCCCGGTGAGCTCGGCTACAACGCCAACTGTTGATAAGCCAACGACTGGAACGAGAGCCTGTGCAGCGGGGAGACGCCCAAACGCATGATCGCCTCGCGGTGCGCGGGCGTGGAGTAGCCGACGTGCTCGGCGAAGCGCCAGCCAGGATGGAGGGTGTCGGCGTGGCACATGTAGCGGTCACGGGACACCTTGGCGACGATCGAGGCGGCTGCGATCGCCGCGCTGGTCGCGTCGCCTTCGACGATCGCCCGCTGGGGACGGCCGAAGTCGGGCACCGAGAAGCCATCCACGAGACACGCGACCTCGCCCGACACCCCGTCGGTGACGCCCCGCAGCGCATCGCGCAGAGCGGCGAGGTTGGTGTTGTGCAGACCGCGGGAGTCGATTCCCCGCACGCAGCGCGAGACGACCGTGACCCGCGCCGCGCTGCATAACACCAGCGGATACAGCTCCTCGCGCGCCTCGGCGGTGTGCTGCTTGGAGTCGTTCAGCGCCGCCAGCGCGCGGAGCTCGGAGGCGGAGAGGGTGTCGTAGTCGAACAGCACGCCGGCCGCCACCAGCGGACCCGCCAGGCAACCGCGGCCGGCCTCGTCCGCACCTGCCACCAGGCGCACGCCGAGGCGGCGGTCGAAGGCGAACAGCCGCCGCCCGCTCGAAGCTCTTCGTGCCCTGCGACGGGTCCGAGAAGTCCCGCCGACGCCGGAGCTATAGCGTCCCGATGCGGTCGGGGGGCCAGTAGGTGAGGAATGCTCCCCCGATGATCCACGAGGTGGGGACGGGTCCCCAGAACCGGCTGTCGTCAGATTCGCCACGGTTGTCCCCCATCATGAACCAACGACCGGCGGGAATCTTGATCGGCGTGAGGAAGTTGCACTCGCGCACCCCCCCGCACGGTTTGATGTAGGGGTCGGACTCGCGTTTTCCGTTGACGATCGCGTGGCCTTCCTTGACATAGATCGTGTCTCCCGGGCCGGCGACGATTCGCTTGATGAAGTTTTCGCCGGCCTCTTCGGGGTTTGTCTGGTCGCACGGCGCGCCACCCGGGCTGACTTCGTAGTGCGTGGGGCCACAGCGCTGTTCCTTGGCGCCCTTCGGCGGGTGGAACACCACGATCTCGCCGATATGCGGCCCGTTGAGGGTCATCGCGAGGCGGTTGACCAGTACGCGCTGGCCGATCGTGAGCGTCGGTTCCATCGAGCCGCTGGGAATCTTGTAAGGCTTTACGAGGAACCGCTGGATGCCCAGCGCCAGCAGCACCGCGATCACGATGATCGCCGCGAGCTCGAACAGCGAGCTGGCGGTCGATTTGGACTTCTTCGCGCCGTTGCCCGAGCCCATCGGCGCTGCCGGGCCGCCGGGCGTGCCCGGGCGAGCCAAACTCGCGCCTTTCTTCGTGGAACGTACGCTCACGCGAGCCCCTCGGAGACGGCTCTCACGCCGGGGCGTCGCCGGCGGCGGACCGCTCGCCGGAATCGGGGGCATCGGCCTGATCCCCTGCCGTCGCCGACGGCGCGCCGGAACGCTCCGCCTCGTCCGAGCTGGCGGACGGCACATCAGGCTTCCCCCCGGCGGACACATCCGCCGTCCTGTCCTCCACCGCCTCCTTCTGGGCAGTGGTCGAGCTTGCGTCGCTGCTGGCGTCCTCGACGGCGGTGCCGCCGGTCTCGGCGTCGTCTACGGTGGCGACGCCCTCAGCGGTCACACCCTCGCCCAGGTCACCCTCGGCGCCGGAGCCATTATCGGCGGGCGCCGCGCCTGGCTCGTGCAACAGCCCCGGCTGCACCGTCTCTTCCGGCCCGGTGTAGCGACGCTCGCGCACACGCGCACGCTTGCCCACGCGGTCGCGCAGGTAGTAGAGCTTTGCGCGGCGTACGTCGCCGCGAGCCGCCAGCTCGATGCGCTCGATCTTCGGGGAGTGCACCGGGAACATGCGCTCGACGCCGACGCCGAAGGACTGCTTGCGCACCGTGAACGTCTCCCGCACGCCGTGGCCCTGGCGCTTGATGACGACGCCCTCGAACACCTGGATGCGCCGGCGAGTGCCCTCGATCACCTGGAAGTGCACCTTGACGCGATCGCCCGGCGCAAAGTCTGGCACGCGGCGCAGCTGCGCGCGTTCGAGGGTGTCGATGACGCTGCTCATAAGTTCAGGAAAGGGGTCTCGCGCCCCAAGGAGCCGATCGTCGGCGCTCCGGCGCGGTCAGCAATGGTAGCGGACAGCAGGCGCAGCCCGCGTCAGCGATCCTCAGCCCGTTCGCGACTGCGCTCCCGCCGCCAGCTTTCGATGCGCTCGTGGTGGCCGGAGAGCAGCACGTCGGGGACCCGCCACCCGCGGTACTCGGCGGGGCGCGTGTAGTGGGGGTACTCGGGGTCGCCTCCTAACGCCTCGCTGAAGGACTCCTCGACGGCCGAGTGGGCATCCCCCAACGCCCCCGGCAGCTTGCGCAGCACCGCGTCGCACACGACCATCGCGGCCGGCTCTCCACCGGAGAGCACGTAGCGTCCGATCGACAGGGTCTCGCCGGCGAAGTGCTCGACGATCCGCTCATCAAATCCCTCGTAGCGACCACACAGCAGCGTCAGGGCCCCCTCGGCCGCGAGCTCGGTCACGTAGCTGTCGTCGAGCAGCCGCCCCGCCGGCGTCAGCGCGATCACGCGCCGCCTCTGGCGCAGCTCGACGGGGTCGACCCCATAGCGGGCGCGCAGCGCCGCGTCCATCACATCCACGCGCAGCACCATCCCCGCCCCGCCCCCAAATGGGGTGTCGTCGACCTGCCCGCCGGTGAGCGGCGTGTGCTCGCGGATGTCCACACACTCCACGCGGCTGCCGGCGGCCTGTGCGTTGCGGACGTGGCGCTGGGAGTGGAACCACTGAAACCACTCGGGGAACAGCGTGAAGATATCGATCTCCACTACGTCTCTCCCAGGAAGTCGAGGTTCACCTCGATGCGGCCCGCGGCGACGTCCACATCGCGCACGGCGTCTCTGACCATCGGCACCAGCAGCTGGCGGCCGTCCTCGCGCTCCACTTCCAGCACCTCGCAGGAGGGCAACTCCAGCAGGCCTCTAACCGTGCCGAGCTGTCGTTCGCCGTCGCACACGACGCAACCCTCCAGTTCGTGTGCCCACCACTCGCCCTCTCCGAGCGCGGGCGCCTGCGCCTGCGCCACCGTCAGCGGCTGGCCGCGCAGCGCCTCCGCGGCGGTGCGATCCTCAACACCATCGAGACGCACGATCGGGCGCTGCTCGACGCCGGAGCGGCGCACGATCCGACGGACGCTGCCGGCGACCGTCACATCGCCGCCCTCGGTGAGCAGCCGCGGCCGGGCGCCGGTCACGTAGAAGCTGCCGTCGAGGCCGTGCGGGCGACCCACACGGCCCGCGTCCAGTTGCGAATCAATCGACGATGTCGACGACGACACGGCGCTTGTCCTCCGCCGCGGCGGCCCTCACCACTGTGCGCAGCGCCTGCGCGGTGCGGCCGTGGCGGCCGATCACCTTGCCATAGTCCTCGCGCGCCACCGCGAGCTCGAGCACAACCGTGCCGTCATCCTCCTCGAAGCGCTCGACCGCCACCTCCTCGGGCTCATCCACCAAGCCCTGGGCGAGGTAGATCAAGAGCTCCTGCACCCTCTCCGCCGCCATCATGTGTTCGGGCGTTCCGGGCGCTCAGCTGCCGATTCCCTGGGTGCGCAGCAGCTTGCGGACGGTGTCCGATGGCTGCGCGCCGCGGGCCAGCCAGCTGCGGGCGCGCTCCTCGTCGATTTTGATCGTCGAAGGGTTGGTTTGCGCGTTGTACTGGCCGATCGTCTCGATCACGCGCCCGTCGCGGGGGGAGCGCTGGTCGGCGACGACCACTCGCCAGATCGGGTCCTTCTTGCCGCCCACCCGCGTGAGCCTGAGCCTTACCGACACGTGTTGCCTCTCAGTTGTTGACAGCTGTTTTCGCTCATTCAACGCGCAAGCTTAGACGGTTGGGCGCGAGAACTCAGCGCGCCTGGCGCATCAGCGCGCCGAGATCGGGCATCTTGCCGCGGCCGACCTGGCGCATCACCTTGCGCATCTGGCCGAACTGCTTGACGAGCTGGCTGACCTGCTGCACGTTGGTGCCCGAGCCGCGCGCGATCCGCAGCCGCCGCGAGCCCTTGATCAGCTCGGGGCGACGGCGCTCCTCGGGGGTCATCGCGAGGATGATCGCCTGCAGACGGTCGAGCTCGCGCTCGTCCATTTTCAGGTTGCGCAGCTGGGCGCCGCCGAGCCCCGGGATCATCCCCAGCACGCTGCTCAGCGGCCCCATTTTCCGTACGGCCTTCAGCTGATCGAGGAAGTCGTCGAGACCGAACTCGTTGCGGCGCAGCTTGCGCTGCAACTCCACCGCGTCGTGCTCATCGAACTGGCGCTCGGCCTGCTCGATCAGGCTCAGCACGTCGCCCATGCCGAGGATCCGCTGCGCCATGCGGTCGGGGTGAAAGCGCTCGAACTGCTCCAGGTGCTCGCCGGTGGAGGCAAACAGGATCGGCCGGCCGGTGACCGCCTTGACCGACAGCGCCGCGCCGCCGCGGGCATCGCCGTCGAGCTTGCTCATCACGACCCCGTCGAACTGCACGGCGGCAGCAAACTGCTCGGCGACGTTGACGGCGTCCTGGCCGGTCATCGCGTCGACGACCAGCAGGGTGTCGCGAGGCTCGACGGCGGCGTGGATGCGCACCAGCTCCGCCATCAACTCCTCGTCGACGTGCAGCCGGCCGCTGGTGTCGACGATCAGCACATCCTTGCCCTCCTGCCGAGCCCGCCCGAGCGCCCACGTCGCGATCTCGACGGGATCGGGCTCGGTGCCACGCTCATACACCGTCGCGCCGGCGCGGGCGCCCATCTTCACGAGCTGCTCGACCGCCGCCGGGCGGTAGGTGTCGCAGGCGGCGAGCGCGACCGAGGAGTTGTGGTGCTCACTCAGGTAGCGCGCGAGCTTGGCGGCGGCGGTGGTCTTGCCCGAGCCCTGCAGGCCCGCCAGCAGGATCACGGTGGGAGGGCTGGAGGAGAAGCCGAGCTCCTCGGACTCCCCCCCCATCAGCTCGGTGAGCTGCTCGGCGACGATCTTCACAACCTGCTGGCCGGGGTTGAGTCTGCCGACGATCTCGGCCCCCAGGCAGCGCTCCTTCACGTCGGCGGTGAATTGGCGGACGACCTTGAAGTTGACGTCCGCCTCCAGCAGCGCGAGGCGGATCTCGCGCAGCGCGCGGTCGATGTCCTGCTCGGTGAGCGTCCCCCGCTGGCGGACGTCCGAGAGTGTGGCCTGGAGCTTCTCGGCGAGCGAGTCGAACATCGAGGGAGTCAGCTCTTCTCGCCGGAGGAGTCCTCCTTGACCCGACGAGCCAGCGTCTCGCCGAGGCCTCCGAACGCCTGGGCGAACTCGGAGGGAATGACGAACACCTTGTTGGCGTCCCCTTCGGCGAGCTGGGGGAGCATCTGCAGGTATTCGTAGCTGAGCAGGTCGCGCGTGGGGCGGCCCTCGTGGATCGCTTTGAAGACGGTGTCGATCGCCTTCGCTTCGCCCTCGGCGCGTAGGATCGCGGCCTGACGCGCACCCTCGGCGGTGAGCACCGCCGCCTGCTGCTCGCCCTCCGCGGTCAGGATCTGGGCCTGCTTCTCGCCTTCGGCCGTCAGGATCGCGGCACGGCGGTCGCGCTCGGCGCGCATCTGCTTCTCCATCGCCGAGCGGATGTCCGCCGGCGGGTCGACGGACTTGATCTCCACGCGGTTGATGCGGATCCCCCACTTGCCGGTGGCCTCGTCGAGCACCGTGCGCAGCTCGGTGTTGACGTTCTCGCGGGCGGTCAGCGTGGCCTCGAGCGTGAGCCCGCCGATCACGTTGCGCAGCGTGGTGACCGTGAGCTGCTCGATCGCCTGCAGCGGGTTGGCGATTTCATAGGTGGCCGAGCGGGGGTCGGTGATCGTGAAGTACAGGACGGTCTCGATCCCCACCACGACGTTGTCCTCCGAGATGACCGACTGGGGCGCGAAGTTGACCACCTGCTCGCGCAGGTCCACCAGTGGCTTGACACGGTCGACGAACGGCGTGACGATCGCGAGGCCAGGCTCCAGCGTGCGGCTGTAGCGCCCGAGGCGCTCGACCACGCCCGCGCGCGCCTGAGGGATGACGCGAATCGTGCGCGCCGCCACGACTAGCGCGAACAGCACGACCACGGCGACGACGATGAGAGCGACCATCAGCAATTTTCCTTTCTTGACGCCATCCAATCAGCCTATCTTCTTTGCTGTACGCGACTGAGGTGGTTGTGGGTCGAGCGTTGCAAGTATTGAGATTGCCCACCCACCCCGTGTGCGGCGTGCTCAGCACGCGAGCGACCGAGGACGCAGCAGCGCGAAGCCCCCACGGCCACCTCAGTGCATCACAAGCGCGGTGGCCCCGCGTATCTCCACGACCTGCACACGCTCTCCGGCGGGGATCACCTCGTCCTCGGCGTAGCTGCGCGCCGTCCACACCTCGCCGCCAATCCGCACGCAGCCGACACCCTCCTGATTGGCGATCCGCTCCAGCACGACCGCGTCACATCCGATCAGCGCCGCCGCGCCCGTGCGAATCCGGGGCGGATGCTGCAAGTGACGACGGGCGACGGGGCGCAAGGTAAGCAGAACCAGCAGCGAGGCGACCAGGAAGACGACCAGCGCCAGCGGAAGGCCAAGGCCCGCGAGGCTCACCAGCGCCGCGATCAGCGCGCCGATCGCGAACGGGGCGAGGAAGAACCCGCCGGTGTGCATCTCTCCCGCGCCCAGTACGCAGGCTGCCACGGTCCAAACGATCCATGCGTCCATAGTCCGATTATCGCACCGCACAGGCGGTTTGCCGCGCGCGTCGGGCTGGCCGGCACCGGCGGGGAGCCAGAGCCTTGCCACTACTCGGCGATCAGCGCGCGCACTACTCGGCGATCAACGCGCGCGCGAACTCATCGGGGTCGAACGGGCGGAGGTCCTCCAGCGACTCGCCGACCCCGATCAGCTTCACCGGGATGCCCAGCTCGCGGGCGATCGCCAGCGCGATGCCACCGCGAGCAGTGCCGTCGAGCTTGGTGAGCACGATGCCCCCAACCTGCGCAGACTCCGCGAAGACGCGCGCCTGGCGCAGCCCGTTCTGCCCGGTGGTTGCATCAACCGTGAGCAGCGTTTCGTGCGGCGCACCCTCTAGCTGGCGCGCGATCACGCGGCGCACCTTGGCGAGCTCGGCCATCAGGTCGTCCTGGGTGTGCAGGCGCCCGGCGGTGTCCACGATCACCACGTCGAGCCCCTCGCCGCGAGCGCGCGCCACAGCCTCGAACGCGACAGCGCCGGGGTCAGAGCCTTCGGGACCGGTGACGATCTCGCAGCCGGCACGCTGCGCCCATCCCTCCAGCTGCTCGGTGGCGGCCGCGCGGAAGGTGTCGCCAGCGGCGAGCAGCACGCTGCGCCCCAGCTCCCGTTGCAGGTGCCAGGCAAGCTTGCCGATCGTCGTGGTCTTGCCGGTGCCGTTGACGCCCACCGCGAGGATCACCGTGGGGTGGGAGCGGATGTCGATCCGCCCCTCCCCCACGCGGGCAGTGTCGGCGAGCAGCCCGATCAGCCGCTCTGTCAGCGCCTCGCCTCCGCTCAGCCCGCCCTCGAGCGCCTCGCCTTCTAGCGTCTGCACGACCGCCGCGGTGGCGGTGGCGCCCACGTCGGCCATGATCAGCGCCTCCTCCAGGCGCTCCCAGGTGTGCTCGTCGAGGGTTTGGAAAAGCGTGGCGTGGATCTCACCGCCGAGCGCTTGGCGGGTCTTCGCGAGGTTCTCGCGCAGCCGCCGGAAGAAACCGCGGCGCTCGGGACCGTCGTCGTCGCGCGCGGCGCCAGGGGCCTGATCGCCGGTGATGAATAGGTCGCTCCAGTCGCGTGGCACAGCCGCGCGACGATACCAGCGTGCATCGCGAGCCCCTCAGCGCCCCACATAGCGGACGTGACCGTTGCCGTCCACCTCAGTCACAGCGAAGGGATACCCGCGACCCGAGACCGTCGCGGTGCATGTAAAAACGATTCCGACCTTTTGCAGCACTTCCGCCGGGCAGGTCACGGTGGCGCTCAGGCGCCTCTGGCTGCGAATCGACCGTGTGATCGACTGCTTTACTTTCGCGACATCGAGGGTCACGAGCGGATTCTGATCCTGATAGCGGACGTGGCCGCTGTCATTGGTCTCGGTCACCGTGACCGGGTACATCCCGACATCGAAGTCGGCCATGCACACGAAGGTGAACCCCGCCTTCCGCGGGGGTCTGGAGGGACAGTGCACCGTAGCGTACAGGTGATGCTGGGTCTGAATCGACGCGGCGATGGCGCGCTCCTCCGTGACGGTGTTCAGCGTGGGCGTGCTCGACCCGCACCCGGAGAGCAACTGGCCCACTAGAACAGCCACCACCAAGCCAACCGGGCGAGCTCGCAGCGGCACCGCAGCAAAACTCATTGCACCAATTCCGTTCTAAAGATTTTCAAAGCCCGCTCGATAACTTGGTGGTCTATTCGACAAAACACTCACCGCGACCTCTTTGTTCTAAATGGACAACTTTGACCCACGTGTTCCAAATAGAACATGGGCCGTTGTCCAACCTGGCCTCAGGAACACTCATTCACCCCTCGGTTGCCGATATGAAAGTCCCTGCGCCGGCCATGCTATGGTCTCGCAATCGCAGTGTACGCAGGGGTGCGGACACATTGAAGGCACGGGGGTGTGGCATTTTGAGGGCAATCGTCTACCGCTCGATCGCGGTCGTGCTCGTGTGCGTGTCCGTATTTTTTACGGAGGGTGGAGCGCTGGCTGCAGGGGACCACTCGGTTGCTTCCATTAAGTCGATCGGCTTGGGCGCAACACACACTCGGGCCCTCCAGGAACCCTGCGGGCCTACGGGAGTTACCGAAAATCGAAAAATAACCCGGAATCGAAAAATTCACACGAAGCAGGGGCAAACTGAGCGAGGCCAGCAAAAGCAGCACACGGGGCACAGTGGACACGCAGAGCAACCCAAAGCCGTCGAGCATCGAAAAACCAAACGAGCTGGGCAGCCAAGAGCCATCGAGCATCCAAACGTCAAGCGGACACCGACGCGCCGCACGCCAAAGACCACGCCGACCAAACAGACACCAACGCCACGCGCGCCAAAGACCACACCCACCAAACAGACACCAACGCATCGGACGGCAAAGACCAAACGGATCCCAAAGAGATCCGAGCCCCAAAGACCACCCGCACGGACCGAGCACAGAGGACAAATCCAGCGTCGGGGACCGAGTGTGCACCACAGGCGCAAAGCCACAGCCGATCGGCAAGGCTCTCAAGACATATGTGAAACGGACCCCGCGGGCAAGGTGGGACCCAGAGGCAGGACCGGCCCTCAGGGCGAAACGGGCCCGAGGGGGACCGAAGGCAAGCAGGGCCCCAGAGGCGAACTGGGGCCGGCGGGCGTCAGAGGCGAAACGGGCGCCGCGGGCACAAGTGGAGCCGAAGGCAAAGAAGGACCCACGGGCGCCATCGGCCCACAGGGCATCCAAGGCGAAACCGGCGTCCAGGGACCCAAGGGCACAACAGGCGAACGCGGACCCGAAGGCACACAGGGCAAGGAAGGCAAAGAAGGCGCCAAAGGGACGGCCGGCGAACAAGGACTCGAAGGCAAAGTAGGACCCCAAGGTCTACAGGGCGTCAAAGGCGAAACCGGCGCAGCGGGCAAAACCGGCGCGGAAGGCAAAGAAGGCCCCCCAGGCGCCGTAGGCCCAACGGGCGAAAAAGGCGCCACCGGCGAAACCGGCCCACAGGGACCCGCTGGTAATGAAGGACCCATCGGCGCAACCGGCCCACAGGGACCCGCTGGCCAAGAAGGACCCATCGGCGCAGTCGGCCCACAGGGACCCGAAGGCAAAGAAGGCCCACAGGGCAACGAAGGACCCAAAGGCCAACAGGGCGTCATAGGCGAAACAGGCCCCACCGGTCCACAAGGACCCGGCGGCCAAGAAGGACCCATCGGCGCAACCGGTCCGCAGGGACCCGAAGGCAAAGAAGGACCCCCCGGCCCACAGGGCGTCACAGGCGCAGTGGGCGCGCAGGGCCCAGAAGGCAAAGCAGGGCTCCCCGGCTCACCGGGAGTCAAAGGTGAAGCAGGCCCCGCAGGCCCGCAGGGACCCGAAGGCAAAGAAGGAAAAGCCGGCGCCAAAGGGGAAACCGGGGCGAAAGGCGAAGCCGGAGCCAAAGGCGCCGAAGGTAAAGAAGGCAAAGAAGGCAAAACCGGCGCCGCCGGACCGACCGGCGCCAAAGGCGAAACAGGGGCAACGGGTAAAGAAGGCAAAGAAGGTAAAGAAGGAGCCAAAGGCACCACCGGCGAAAAAGGCGCTACGGGCGAAAAAGGCGCCACCGGCGCTACCGGAGCCGAAGGCAAACAGGGCAAAGAAGGAGCCAAAGGCGAAAAAGGCGCCACCGGCGAAAAAGGCGCTGCAGGCGCGGAAGGCAAAGAAGGCAAAACGGGGGCCACGGGCGCTGCCGGCGCCAAAGGCGAAACCGGAGCAAAAGGGGAAAAGGGCGAAAAAGGCGCGGGGTTCAATACAGGAGAATACGCGGCGTTGACAGAACGCTCACAGAACACCGAATACGAACCGTCCGCCACCGAACCGGTGCAGGTCATTCTGACCGTGTCGTGTCAGACGGCGACCGAAACCACCATCCAGGTCGCCGTGGGCGTCACCGTGATCACCGAAGATGTGGTGAGTAAAGCGGCCACCGGGACGACCAAGGTTCCGATCACGTTCATCGTGCCCGCCGGGAAGAAGTGGAAAGTCGCCACAAACGCGGGGATCACCCTCATCAGGTCGACCTACCTCACCCTGTAGAGAAACAAAAAAACGCTGCGCGAAGCGCGCAGCGTAAGGGCACTGTGCAAGAGACGTTGAAAGCTTGCGGGGCTACGCGACCTCGGCCAAGTGGGCGACCTCGGCGACACCGGTTGGCTCGGTGGTCGCCGAGGGCACGTCGGCCAGGTCGTTGTGCTCGGCGGCGCCCTGCTCGGGAAATGCCGCACCCAGGCTGTCATCGGCAGCGCCGTCCGCAGTCTCGGCTGTCGTCTCGTGCGCCAGCTCCGGTGCGGGCGCCGGGATAGGTTGGGAGACCGGCGCCGGCGCGGCCTGCGAGGATGTCTGCTCAGCGGGCGGCAGCCGCCGCGAGAGCACCTTGGAGACGCCGTTGCCTGCCATCGAGACCCCGTAGAGCCAGTCGGCGGCCTCCATCGTGCGCTTCTGGTGGGTGATCACGATGAATTGCGCGCGGTTGGCGTAGCGGCGCAGCAGCGAGAGGAAGCGCTCCAGGTTGAGGTCGTCGAGCGCCGCCTCGACCTCGTCGAGGATGTAGAAGGGGCAGGGCCGCGCGAGGAACACGGCGAACAGGAAGGCGAGCGCGGTCATCGACTTCTCCCCGCCGGAGAGCAGCGAGAGGCGCTTGGTGGACTTGCCGGCGGGGGTGATCTCGATCTCGACCCCCAACAGCTCCTCATCGGGGTCGTATGTCGAACCGGCGTCATATGGGGAACCCCCGCCCTCCCCATCGCCGCGCTCTCCGTCACCGCTCTCCTCGCCCCCACCTCCCCCGGCAGGGCGTCGGATCCCGGCTCGCTGCTCCTCGCGCTCCGCCGCGGCCTCGCCATCGCGCTCCTCGCCACCGGCCCCGCCCACGGCAGTTGCGTTGGGCAGCGGCTGGCCGCCGAGCACCGGCCGGGGGGTGAGCGCGTCCTTGACCAGCCGAAGCTGGCCACCCCCGCCGGGGAAGAGATCGCCCGCGAGCTCCTCGAAGTTGCGCGCGGCGGCCTCGAAGGTAGCGCGGAAGGTCTCGTGGATCTGGCGGTCGGTGTCGCGGATCAGGGTGCGCAGCTCGCGCAGCGCGGTCTCCAGATCGCTGCGGCGGGCCTCGAGCTCCTCGACGTGGGCGAGCGCCTCGGCATGCTCCTCTTTGGCGAGCGGGTTGACGGGCCCGAGCTGCTCGCGCCGGCGGCGCAGACGCTCCAGGCGGGCGGTGAGCGCCTGCACCTGCTCCGCGTCCAATGGCTCGGGGTTCTCCTCGAGCGCCTCAGCGACCTCTCCCTCCGCGCCAGCAACCTCTCCATCCTCCCCAGCATCCTCCCCAGCGACCTCTCCGTCCTGCTCGTTCCCCGCCGTCTTACCCTCCAGCTCACTCCCCTCGCCCACAGGCGCCGCACCCTCCAAATCCGAATCGTCCTCCCCAGGCGCATCAGTCAGGGGCAGCTCCAGCTCCGCGCGCACGGTGCGCAACTCCAGAACAGCCTCCTCGGTGTGGTCGCGCAGGCGCTGCGCGGCAACCTCGGCCGCGGTGACGGTCTCGCCCTGGGCGCGCAGGCGCGCCTGAATCTCGGCCTCGCGGGCAGCGCAGGCGCGCAGCTCGGCGGCCATTGCCTCGCCGGCGGCACGGTAAGTGTCGAGCTCCTGCTGCAGCTCGCCGGCCCGCGCGGCGACCGCCTCCCCGGTGGTGCGAAGCGCCACGGCGAGCCGCTCGGCAAGTGGCGCGAGCGCGGTGTCGGCGGCGTGCAAGGCGCGTAGGCGTCGCAGGCGCTCCAGGCGCTCGGCGTGTTCGCGCGCGAGGCGCTCGGCGGCGCGACGCTCGGCGGCGAGCTCGCCCTCCAACTGCGCGCGGCGCACCGCCAGCGGCCCCTGCTCGGGGGCGGCACGGCGCTGCTCGACAAGCCAGGCGGTATGACGCTCACCCTCGAGCGCACGGGCGTGAGCACGCGCCGCCTCGCGCAGCTCGCCGTCCGCCTCTTCGCGCGCGAGATCGGCGGCCGCGGCACCCTCCTGCGCCTGCTCGGCAGCGCCCCGTGCGGCGT
Source organism: uncultured Solirubrobacterales bacterium (assembly GCA_963744135.1). Taxonomy (GTDB): domain Bacteria; phylum Actinomycetota; class Thermoleophilia; order Solirubrobacterales; family Solirubrobacteraceae; genus Palsa-744. Next base: position 452,474 of record CAVUSE010000005.1, read on the forward strand.
GCTCGGCGGCGGCGGTGGCCTCGGAGGCGAGGATCAGCTGCTCGCGCTCATTGCGGCGGGCGAGCACCCGCTCAGAGCCGCCCTCGGCCACCTGGCGCACCTCGCCCAGGGCCGCAAACCACACGCGCCCCCGCGGCGTGACCGCGACGCCGGCGAAGCCCTCGGGGAGGTCCTCCAGGCGCTCCAGCACCCACGTGTCGGCGAGCAGCCGCCGCGCGAGCGCCAGCACCGGCGCGGGCCCGTCCACCAGCTCGATCAGAGGACGCGCCCCGGGCGCGGGGGGCACGGACGCATCGACCCCCGCGGGATCCGACGGGCGCCGGTCGGCGAGCAGCGCGGTGGCGCCGTCGGGCCCGGCGCGATCGAGCAGTGCGGCGGCGCCAGCGAGGTCTGGCACGAGCGCCGCGTCGAGGCGCCCACCGAGCGCAGCCGCAAGCGGGAGCTCGTAGCCCGGCGTGACGCGCAACGCCTCGCTCAGCGCACGCGGGGCTCCATCGCCGGGTGCGCCATCGCCGTGCTTGCCCTCCGCTGCTCCGCCCACCGCGGAGGTGCGCAGGAACTGGTTGACGGCGGCCAGCTCGGAGCCCACGCGAGCGGCGTCGCGGCGGGCGGCCTCGACCGCGCGCTCCGCCTCGCGCAGTGCGCCGCGGGCCTCCTCGGCATGCTCGTCGGCAGCCTCGCGCTCCTCGCGGGCCTCGGCGAGCGCGCCGTCGAGCTCGGCGACCTCGGCGGTGGCGGCCTCGCGGGATCGCTCGAGCTCGGCCAGCTCGCGCTCCAGCTGCTGCTCGCGCTCGCGCTCCAGCTCGGCCAGCTCCTGCTCGATCGCGCTGACGCGCTGCTCTCCGTCGGCGTCGAGGACGCCGCCCTCGCCCTCCGTGGAGGCCTCCTCCAGCAGCTCGATCTCACGCGCGGAGCGCTGGATCCGCTCGCCGAGACCGGCGGCCGTGGTGGAGGCCTGCTCGTGGCGCAGCTGCAGCCGCTCGGCGGCAGCGCCAGCGTGCAGGGCGCGTCGCGAAAGCTCATCGTGGCGCTCGGAGCGCTCGGCGAGCGCGCGCTCGGCGAGGCTGCGCCGCGCGACGACCTCCTGCAGGCCGCTTTCGACCTCCGCGCGCGCGGCGCGTGCCGCCTGCACCAGGGTCTCCGCCTCGGCGAGCTCCAGACGCCGGACGCGCAGCGCCTCGCGCGCCAGCTCCAACCGCGCTTCGAGCATCTGGCGCTCCAGGCGCTGGTGCAGCTCGGCGGCCTCGGCCTGGCGCTTGAGCGGGCGCAGCCGCGAACGGGCCTCGCGCTCGACGTCAAGCGCCCGGTCGAGATTGTCCTGGGTGCGTTCGAGCTTCAGTTGGGCGCGGCGGCGGCGCTTGCGATGCTTGCCGAGACCGGCGGCCTCCTCGATCAACAGGCGGCGGTCGCGGGGCTTGGAGTTGACGATCGCATCGACGCGGCCCTGGGAGATGACCGAGTGGGTCTCCTTGCCGAGACCCGTGTCGGAGAGCACCTCGATCACGTCGACCAGCCGGCAGCGGGCGCCGTTGAGCCGGTACTCGCCCTCGCCGGAGCGGTGCAGGCGGCGCAGAATCGAGATCTCGCCGAGCGGCAGCGCGACCGTGCCGTCGGAGTTGTCGAGCACGAGCTCGACCTCGGCGGCGCTGCGAGCCTGCACGCCACGGCCGCCGCCGAAGATCACGTCCTGCATCGACTGCCCACGAACCGCCAGCGGGGACTGCTCGCCCATCGCCCACAGCACGGCGTCGGTGATGTTGGACTTGCCCGACCCGTTGGGCCCAACCACGACCGATACGCCGGGACCGAAATCGAGGCGGGTACGGTCGGGGAAGGACTTGAAGCCCTTCAGTGTGAGCGACTTCAGATACATGGCCCTGAGCCCGCATGTCGGCGCTGGATCGGCGTCCTCGGTCGCTCGCGTACCGAAGCCGGGAGACACTCGCTGCGCTCGCATCCCCGTTTCGGCCAGCACGCCACGCTCCCTGCGTCCTGGGTGGGTGGGACTCCAATCATCTGCGGGCTCAGGATCATGTTTGCAATCTCTCCACGGCTTGACGGGCGGCCTGCTGCTCGGCGTGCTTCTTGCTGCGCCCCTTGCCGCTGCCCAGCGGGCGGCCATCCACCGAGGCCGCCACCTCGAAGGTGCGCTCGTGCGGAGGGCCGTGCTCGGCGATCACCTCGTAGGTGACGAGCTCCCCGCGCTGCGCGAGCAGCTCCTGCAACGTGGACTTGAAGTCCACGGGGTTCTCCAGCGCCTGCTCGATCTCGAGTCGAAACGCCTCGACCACCGCTTCGGCGGTGCGCTCGTAGCCGAACTCCAGATAGCAGGCCCCGATCACCGCCTCGATCACCGAGGCCAGCACCCGCTCGGTGGTGCCGAGCAGCACCGCGTTCTCCTGCACCCCCGCGGGTGCGGCGGCGCGCAGCAGCGCCGGCACCCGCAGGCGCTCGGCGACCGCCCGGCAGGAGGGGCCGGAGACCGCCTGCGCACGAATCTTCGTGAGGCGCCCGGCGCCGAAGCGCTCGGCCTCCAGACGCGGATAGAGGTGGGCGGTGACCGCCAGCCCCAGCACGGAGTCGCCGAGGAAGGCGAGACGCACATAGGAGTCGCTGCGCCGCTCGCTCCACGAGGCGTGCGTGAAAACCTGTCGGGACAGCTCCTCGGGAAGCTCCTCCAAGAGCGCGTTCAGCAGCTTCATCCGCGCGCATCAAACCTCGGCGCCGCGGGCTTGCGCAAGCACGAAGTCCACCGCCTGCCCCACCGTCTTGATCTCCACGGCCTGCTCGTCGGAGACCTGCACGCCGTAGGTGTCCTCGAGCTCCTGCACGAGTGTGTACAGATCCAGCGAATCGGCCTCGAGGTCCTCCTTGAAACGGCTCTCCTCGCCGATCTCATCGGGGTCGATGTCGAGCTCGTCGGCGAGGTGGTCGCGGATCAGCTCGTATACCTGCTCGCGGGTCACCTCGTGGAGGCTACCGCCCCGCGCGGATGACGGCTCGCCCATCCATCACCGTCGAAGCGGATCCCGTCGATCTCGGCTGGGTGGGCGCGTCCGGGCAGGTGGGCATCGAGGGCCCACCTCCGAGAGCCCTTAAAGCCCACGATTGCCATCTCCGGACGAATCCACCGAGCCTGTATCTGCGTGACTTGCGCCGTCGCGCGCGCCGAGCGCTACAGATGGCTGACTTTGAGTCGGGGCTTCAGCTCTTGAAGCTCTTGGGCGATCACGTCGCGATGACACTCGGTGTGGTCGCGCTCTAAGCAGAGCAGGCAAGCCGGGTCGTCGCCAAGGCTTTCAGCGAGTTCGACCAGGGCCGAGCGTGACCCGTTGTTCAGGTGTTTGCGGTAGATGGCGGCGCCGCCCTCGACGTCTCCCGCCCAATAGCGCTCACGGTTTGGCTTCGGGTTTCCGAGCGCCTTGACGTGGACGTATTCGATGCCGGACTCGCGTAGCGTGTCACCGAGTGCCGTCTTGGAGAATCCCCGGCGCCGCGACAATGGCAGCTCACGGACGTCGATCAGCCGCTCGACGCCGGCGGCGCGCAGTGCGTCGACCAGCTCGTCAAGCGAGCGACCCTCGTAGCCGACTGTGAAGAGCTTCGCGGACACGGTGGGCACTCTATTCGCCGTCAGAACAGTGACGCCTCCTGGGGATGCGCCGCTCGCTTGGGATGCACGAGCCCGAGGATCAAGAACGAGCTGGGGTGTTTGAGCATGCTGCCTGTGATGAAGCGTGTGTCGTAGCTGTCGCCGCAGTATTGCTCGAAGAACTTAGCGCGAATCTTCGCGTGGATCGTCTCCTCCTCGTCGCCTGCCTCGGCAAGGCTGCGATACAGCGCGCCAAGCTCCCAATCGATGAGAGACATGTCGTGTTCCGTGCACGAAGGATCAGAGCAGCGATATAAGAACTTCGCCTTGACTGGCAGCGGCTCCAAGGCCGCGCGCGCGTCATCGCCGGCCCGATCGCCAAACAGCGATGCTTGGTTGAGCAGTGCCCGCTGCGAGTCAGCAAAGCCTTTCTCGGTAGGTGTGATCTTCAAGTCCATGACCTCAGCCGGCCGGAAGACGCCGAGCGTCTTGCGCTCAGTCTTCTGACGACGCTGTATCTCGCACATCGACTCGTCCTCGACGGCATCGAAGAACGACAGCCGTCGGCGCCATGTACCGCCGTCGGTGGAGATCGATTCTCCGACCTCGATCGAGTCAAGAACGGGTGAAAAGCTCTCAGGGCGCGAGTCCTTGCTGCTCTTGCGTGCCTCCAGTTCGATCACCTCGTACTTCTTGAACCGACTCGCGCGCTGGAGGCCGCGATAGTCCAGCGGAAAGAGCCTGATCCAGCTGTGCGGCTCCTCCATAGAGATGCCCGCAACGCACACGGCCTCGGTCTGCGACACAGGGTCGATGACCGGATACGCCTTGACGACGGGGAGGAGCTTGAGCCTCATGGCCATCGATCGTGGCAGCCAACTCGGACCGAAGCACGGATGCTCGCCGCTGACCGGCTGTGGCTGCAAGCCGTTCTCGCGGTCTCCTAGAGCCCGCCGTCTAGCGCCGATTCCACGATTGGACACGCTTCCGGGGTGGCTGAGAGTCGAGTGAGGCGAGAACAATGGACGAAGGCGTGGTGGGCCACGTCGAGCCGAGGACGAAGCCTCACGAAGGCCATCGGCTACATTCCGGTGTGCGGTTCTATCGGGATATGCCCTCAGCGCGGACCGTCGAGCTCACTCGCCACTCGCCCGACTGGGAGCGGTGCGCAGCGCCCCCGCCTGCTCGAGCGTCGCGTGCGTGCGTCCCACGAGGTCCTCCTGCGCGCCGCGCGCGGCGCGCAGGATCGCCTGCGCGAAGCCGTGACGAGTGAAGCTTCCGTGCGGCACCACCCCCAGCCGGCGCAGCCCCAGCAGGTAGGCGCCGCCCTGGCCTTCGGGGTCGATCTGATCGCGGAAGGAGCGCAGCGCCGGACGCAGCAGCGCACCGCCGAGCTTCGCGCGGGGGGATGAGAGCGCGGCGTCGCGGATCGACCGCAGCATCGTCTGCGAGACGCCCTCCATCACCTTCAGCGCGACGTTGCCGGTGAAGCCGTCGGTGACGATCACATCGGCGGCGCCGCTGGTGAGGTCGCCACCCTCGACGTTGCCGACGAACTCGAAGGGAAGCGCGTCGCCACCCTCGACGTTGCCCACCGGCTTGAAGGACGCCGCACCGCCACCCGAGCCTTCCGCCGCGGCGGCGAGGCGCTCGGCGAGCTGCGCGCTCGCGGCCACTGCGAGCGGGTTGCCGCGCCCCTGCTCCTCGCCGTTTGAGAGCAGCCCCACGCGGGGTCGAGGAACGTCGAGCACCACCTGCGCGAGCGCCGCCCCCATGAACGCGAACTGCACCAGGTGCTCCTCGCGCGCCTGCGCGTTGGCGCCCACGTCGAGCAGCGTCACCGGATGGCCGGGCACCGGCAGCGGTAGCGCGAGCGCGGGGCGGTGGATGCCGCGGGCACGCTTGACGTTGAAGAGGCCCGCCGCCAGCGCGGCGCCGGTGCCGCCGGCGCACACGAGCGCCTGCGCGCGCTCCTCCGCCACGGCGCGTGCGGCCTGCACGATCGAGGCCTCGGGGTTCGCGCGCGCGGCGCGCGCGGGGTCGGGGCTCTTGGCGATCGACAGCGGCGCCTCGACGAGCTCCACGCCCGCGACCGCGGTGGCGATCTGCACGGGTGGCGTATCGAGCTCCGCCAGCGCAGCGCCGATCTCCGCGAGCGGGCCGAACAGCAGCACGCGCGCCCCCTGCCGTGCCGCGAGCGCCGCGCCCGCCGCTACCTCCGCCGGTCCGAGGTCGGCGCCATTGGCGTCGACCGCAACCACCGGCGAATCAGTGGTCGTGGTCGTGCTCCTCGGCGTGTTCGATCGGCACGGCGACCTCGCGGCCGGCGTACGTGCCGCACACCCCGCACACCCGGTGCGGGCGGCGCGGACTGTGGCAGCGCGGACACACGCTCAACGCGGGCGCGGTGATCTTGTGCTGCGCGCGGCGCTTGGCGGTGCGGCTGTGCGACTGCTTCTGCTTGGGGACTGCCATCGGACCGGGAAGGCTAGCAGCCGCGGAGCCGGCTGGCAGGCGGGCAAGCTCGCGGACGGCGGGGCGGGCGGGGGGCCAGTCCTCGCGCCTACTCCAGCTTCAGCTCGCGCAGCTTCGCCCAGCGAGGGTCGGGCTCGCGCTCGTGATAGTGCCCCGGGCGGGCGGGGTCCAAATCATTGAGATCGGCCGCGCACACCGGGCAGAGGCCGGCGCAGTCGGCACGGCACAGCACCTGGGTGGGGGCGCTCAGCGCGAACGCGTCGCGCGCCCACGCCGCGAGGTCGAGCGTCTCCCTGCCGATGTATGGGCTCGACAGCTCCTCCCCCCTCCGGGGCGGTCCACCTCGCGCGAGTCCACCTCGACCTCCGTTGCGGCCCCCGTCAGACAGCGCATGCACGGGCCCGCCAGCGCCGCCGTGAAGCGCAGCCGCAGCGCATACCCGTGGCCCACCATGCGCGAGACGTCGAGTGTCACCGCCGGGTGCGGCGGTTGGGCGACATAACGCTCGCCCCCCAGCACCAGCGGCTCGATCTCGACCGCCAGCTCCAGGCGCCGCCCCTCGCCGGAGCCGAGATGCAGGCTCTCCAGGTCGAGCTTGTCGGTCAGCGCGGGCATGCCTCTCAGGCTAGCGACGGACACCCCGAGTCTGCCCGGAGATATCGCGCACCGCCCCCTCTCTCAGGGCGCGTCGCCGGCCGATCCGCCTCACCTCAACACCTGCCGACCCCGCGGGCCGCCCTCCAGGCGGCCCCATCTCGACAAGCTCAATCCGCGGTGGTGGCCAGCTCCCGCTTGAGCACCTTGCCGGTCGCGTTGCGGGGCAGCGTCTCCAGGAACACCACCTCGCGCGGCACCTTGTAGCGAGCGAGGTTCTCCTTGACGTACTCCTGCACCGCCTCCCCGCTCAGCTCGGCCTGCTCGCGCGCCACGACGAACGCCTTCAGCCGCTGGCCGAACTTCTCGTCGTCCACGCCGATCACCGCCGCCTCTTCGATCTGCGGGTGCTTTGCCAGCAGGTCCTCCACCTCGCGCGGGAACACGTTCTCACCGCCCGAGACGATCATCTCGTCGTCGCGACCGTCCACGAACAGACGTCCGTTCGCGTCGATGTGGCCAAGGTCGCCGGTGCTCATCAGCCCGCGCACGACCTCCTTGCCGCCGCCGCCGGTGTAGCCGTCGAACACCATCTCGTTGGCGGCGAAGATCCGCCCCCGCTGCCCCTGCGCCAGCTCGCGCCCCTCCGCGTCGAGGATCCTCACCACGGTTCCGAGTGGCGGGCGGCCTGCCGTGCCCGGCGCCGCGCGCAGGTCCTCTGGGGTGGCGATCGTCGCCCACGCGACCTCGGTGGAGCCGTACAGGTTGTACAGCACCTCCCCGAACGTGTCCATCACCTGCGTCGCCAGCTCTCCGGGCAGCACCGAGCCCGACGCCGCGATGATCCGCAGGGCCGCTGTGTCGTAGCGTTCGAGCGTCTCCGGCGGCAGCTCCATGATCCGCTGCAGCATCACCGGCACCACGGCGAGCGCCGTTGCGCGGTGGCGCGCCACGTCCGCGAGCGTCTGCTCGGGGTCGAAGCGCCTCCGCAGCACCAGTGTCGAGGCGAGCGGCAGCGACAGCGTGAAATGGGCATACCCCCACGAGTGGAACATCGGCGCCGCGATCACGGTCGTCTCGCGCGCCTTCAGCGGAATCTTCGAGAACAGCGCCGCCGCCGGTTCCAGCGAGTCCGGCTGTTTGCGTTTCGCGCCCTTCGGCGTGCCCGTCGTGCCCGAGGTGAGGATCACCACGCGACCCGTCTCCACCGGCGGCTGCAGCGGCGACTGGTCACCGCGCGCGATCAGCTCCTCCACCCATGGGGCACCGTGCCCGGCGCCGTTGCTCTCCGGGCTGCCCACCGCACCCCGCGGCAGGCCTGCCGGCGAGCCGCCATCCTCGGGCGAGCGATCCCCCGCCGCTCGCCGTCCCTCCGGCTCGCGCCAGGCGATGAAGCGCCGCATCCCCGCCGAGCCCTCGTGCGTCAGGCCCTCGAACTCCTCGTCGTAGATCAGCGCCACCGGCGCCTCGCGGCTCAGCACGTCTGCGATCTGCGGGCCCGCGAACGCCGTGTTCAGATACAGCACGCCCGCCCCGAGCTTCGCGCACGCCACGGTCGCCTCGATGATGCCGCGGTGGTTGCGGCACATGATCGCCACCCCGTCCTGCTCCTGTACGCCCGCCTCCCGCAGCGCCCGCGCCAGTGCGTTGGTTCGTGCGTCGACCTCCGCGAACGTCAGCGCTCCACGCTCGTCGACGATCGCCACCCGCTCGGGGCAGCGGATCGCCGAGATCGCATACGCCGCTGCCGAGCTCGAGCCCCAGCGACGCAGCGTGATCAGCGCACGAACCGATTTGTCCGGCCGTTCCATGCGCACCATGCGGGTGCCCCACAGTGTCCGGGCCACCTCCAAGCGATGCTCCAGCTGTGACAGCGGCGAGCTCATACCCCTCAAATTACCCGACGGCGCGCTCGGTCACGCTTGCGCGTGCGCATCGAGCGCGCGGTGGCTCCGCCGATCAGGACACCTCAGCTGGCTCGTCCTTGCCCTGAAGGCGCTCACGGCCACGCCCGACGGCGCTGATGATCTTCGTGAGGTTGACCTCCAGCGTGCTGAGGATCTCGTCCGCGTAGTCCTCGGCGCCGAGGCGGATCTCGCGCTCGCGGGCGCGAGCGTCCTCGACGATGTCCTCCGCCGCGCGCTCGGCCTGCTTGGTGACCTCCTCCTCGCCGACCAGCCGCTCCTGGCGCTCGCGCGCTTCTTTGACGATTTTCTCGGCCTCGCGCTTGGCCTCCGCCAGCATCTCCTGGCGCTCCTTGACAATCCACCGCGCCTGCTTGATCTCCTCGGGGATCGTCGCGCGCATCTGGTCGAGGATGTCGTAGATCTCCTCCTTGTCGACCCGCACCTGGTCGGTCATGGGCACCGTCTTGGCGTTGTGCACCAAGTCGTCCAGCTTGTCTATCAGCACCAGAACGTCCATAACGGGTTACCTCCGCGGGGCCGAAGGCCCCGCGGTCTGTATATCAAGGTTCGACATCACGCCTCACATCCTGTTCGTCAGCGCCGCAACTCTTCCTGCAACCGCTTTGCCACCTCCGCGGGCACCAGATCGTCGATCCGGCCCCCGAACGTGGCGAGCTCCTTGACGCCGCTCGATGACAGGAAACTGTACTGCGAGCTCGACATCAGGTACACCGACTCGATCTCCGGGTCCTGGCGGCGGTTGAGCTGATGCAGCTCGAGCTCGTACTCGAAGTCGGAGATCGCCCGCAGCCCCTTCACGATCGCCTTCGCCCCCACGCTGCGCGCGAACTCCACCACGAGGTTGCTGAACGGCTCGACCCGCACACCCGGCAGCTCGGCCGTCGCGCGTTCGATGAAACCCACCCGCTCATCGATGTCGAACAGCGTCGCGTTCTTGCGCACCGAGCGTCTCACCACGGCCACAACCACCTGCTCGTACAGCCCCGCCGCGCGCCGGATCACATCGAGGTGGCCGTTGGTCACCGGGTCGTAGGAGCCGGGGCAGACGGCGGTTGACTTGTCGAGGCTCATCGTCGCTTTTCGAGGCTCATCGTCGGCGTAGAATCGTGATCACGGTGTCTCCGTAGCGCCGCTCTGTCTCCACCTCCAGGTGCGGAGATCGCAGCGGCAGCTCGGTGCGCCGATCGCTCTCCGTCACCACGCGTGCCCGCGGCGCGAGCAGGGGCGGCAGCGCCTCCCCCAGCTCACGCCCCAGCACACCCGCATGTCGGTAGGGCGGATCGACGAAGACAAGATCGTATGTCTCCGCGCGATCGCGTGCGTTGCGCAGCGCCGCCAACGTGTCGGCGCGGCGCACCTCCGCCTCCTCCGCGCCGAGTCCCAGCTCCGCGAGATTGGCCCTCAAAGCCTCGAGCGCGCGGGGGTCGCGCTCGATCAGCACCGCCCTTTCCGCGCCCCGCGAGAGCGCCTCGATCGCGAGCGCACCGGTGCCCGCGAACAGGTCCAGGACGACCACTCCCTGAAGCCCCACCGCCACCTCCGGCCCAGCCGACATCGGCCCGCCCAGCATCGAGAACAGCCCCTCCCGGACCCGATCGGAGGTCGGCCGCGTCGTCCTGCCCCGCGGCGCGCGCAGTCGCCTCCCGCCGTACTTGCCCGCGATCACCCGCACGGGGATCCGGCAACGCGACCGGAGCGAGATGCGACCGGGGGGCGAGAAGGTTGGATCGAGGGGTGGCAGGGGTGTGCAGATAAAAAATTTGAGACGTGTGCGCGATTGCTATCGAGCTTTGAAAAGAGCATATGCATCTACGCCCGCAGCGGCTCGCGCGCCTCCTCGCCCAGCGCGCGCTCGAGCGCCTCCCCTAGCGGAACGTGCTCCGGAGCCACCAGCGCGGGATCCACAGCGAGCAGCCGTTCGGCCCAGGCACGGGCGCGTTCAAGCAGGGCCGCGTCCTGCGGCAGGACTGCCACCTGAGGCTCGGCCTGGCCGTGCTGGCGGGTGCCCGCGAGCTCGCCCTCACCGCGCAGCCGCAGGTCGATCTCGGCCAGCTCGAAGCCGTCGCCGTGCTCCGCAAGCGCGCGCAACCGGCGCGCATTGCGGGGCCCGAGCAGCAGGCATACCGACGGATGCTCGCCTCTGCCGATCCGCCCGCGTAGCTGGTGCAGCTGGGAGATCCCGTAGCGCTCGGCGTTCTCGACCAGCATCACGGTCGCGTTCGGCACGTCGATCCCCACCTCGATCACGGTCGTCGCCACCAGCACGTCCACCGCGCCCGCCGCAAACCGCGCCATCGCCTCGCGCTTCTCCCGCGGGCGCAGCTGGCCGTGCAGCAGCTCCAGGCGGAACTCGCGCAGCTCGCCGGTGCGCAGGCGCTCGTACTCCGCTGTCGCGGCACGCGCCGATCGTCGATCAGATGCGACCGCCTGATCGGCCGATCGTGCATCAGATGCGATCGACTGATCGGCCAGCTGGCCGAAACGGGGATGCTCGTCGGAGGCGAGCGTCCCCCGGCTTCGGTCCGCCGACTCCTCGACCAGTGGGCACACCACGTACGCCTGGCGCCCGGCGCGCAGCTCCTCACGGATCCGCTCGTACGCGCGCGCCCGCTCCGCGGCGCTCGCCGCCACGTGTGTGGCGATCGGGCGCCGGCCCTTTGGCAGCTCGCGCAAGCGCGTCACATCGAGGTCGCCGTACTCGGTCAGCGCCAGCGTGCGCGGGATCGGCGTCGCCGTCATGTGCAGCACGTGGGGGGCGAGACGGGTGGGACCGGGCAGAGCCGACGAGGGCGACGGTCCAGGAGGGGATGGAGCGAATGGACTAGTGCCGGACAGGGCGGAGCGGTCGCCGGATCCGCTCTCACTGGTCGAGTCGACCGTGGCGAGGGGCCCCTTGCGATCCAGCGCCGCGCGCTGGCGTACGCCGAAGCGGTGCTGCTCATCCACCACCGCCACCGCGAGGCGGTCGAAGACGACGTCGTCCTCGATCAACGCGTGCGTTCCCACCACCAGCTTCAGCTCCCCGGTGGCAAGCTTCCCCAGCAGATCGGCGCGGCGGCGCGCGGGAGTCGAACTGGTCAGCAGCGCAGATGGCAGCAGCCCCTCGGGGACCAGCGCCTGAAGGGTGGCGAAGTGCTGCTCGGCCAGCGTCTCCGTGGGCGCCATCAATGCCCCCTGCATACCGTGCTCGACCGCGCGCAACAGCGCATGCAGTGCCACCACGGTCTTGCCCGAACCTACCTCCCCCATCAACAGGCGCTGCATCGGGCACACACGCGCGAGGTCGGCTTCGATCGCCGCGATCGCCGCGGTCTGATCGGCCGTCAGTGCAAACGGCAGCAGCTCTGCCTGCCACCGCGCGGTCAACTCGCGGGGTCCCGCCAGCGCTGCCGCCACGCCCGACCCGCGTAGCGCCCTGCGGCGCAGCAACGCCAGCTGCATCAGCAGCAGCTCCTCGAAGGCCAGCCGCACGCGGCCCCCCTCCGCCTCCTCGCCGCTGCGCGGGAAGTGCAGCGCCGCCAGCGCCGCCGCGCGGTCGGGCAGGCGCTCGGCCGCACGCATTCGCCCCGGCAGCGGCTCGGCGACATCCGCAAGCGCGCCGCGGTGCTCGCGCACCAGTGCCGCAATCTGAGTGGAGCTGACTCCCACCGTCGCGGCGTAGTGAGCGATCTGCGTCGAGCTGACTCCCGCCGTTGCGGAGTCATGGGCGATCTGCGACGAACCGCCCTCGGTGGTGGTGGGCAGGTGCGCACTCTCACCGGGATGACCGCCGCCGACCATCATCCCATCCGCCCCTCCGGCGCTCACGGAGCCGGCCGGCGCGTGGCTGACGACCGCGAAACGGCCCCCCGGCTGTGCTTTGCCATGCAGCAGCAGACGCGTGCCGGGCGGGTAGCGCTGCACAAGCCACGGCTGGTTGAAGAACGCGGCGCGCATCGCTCCCGTCGCGTCGAACACGACGGCCTCGACCAGCGGGCGCATACCGCGGCGACGCACCGGACGCGCGGCGATCGACTGCACCTCGACCACCACGGTCGCCTGCTCGCCCGGCCGCAGCTGCGCGACTGCGCGCGCCTCGCGGCGGTCGCGCGGCAGGTGCTCCAGCAGCGCGCCGACCGTGTCGATGTCGAGCGCACGCAGCCCGTCGGCGAGCTTGCCCGCCGGCAGCGTCAAGTGCTGCCGCAGGCGGCTGGGCAACGGCGCGCGCCACAATTCGGCCGGCAGCTCATGCCAAGCCGGCGCGTCGCGCGACGCAAACGCGCGGAGCTCGCCCTCGGCTGCGGACGGCCCCGCCGGGGGCACACCGACAGGCGAGGCTGCGGGCAAGGCCGATAACGGCGTCGATCGGAGCTCGAGGGCCACGCAGGGCATCTTCAGGCCCATGATGCCGTGCGCGGCGGACACCCCAAAAAAGGGTGCGGCGGGGTCGCGTCGCTCACGACGGGCCCCGCCGACCTCATGCCCCGCAGCTCGCCATGCAAGCCGCGGCGCTATAGCTCCGGCGCTATAGCTGCGGCGCTTATAATAAGGCGCACCATTTCAGGCCGCTCGCCAGTTCGACGAACGCTTCACCGTTGAGCGTGGCTTTGTTGCTGTCGGATGTCAGTCCAACTTTTTCCGTTTTGGTGGCACCGAGTTTTAAGACTTCGGTGATTTCTTCTTTTGCATTCCAAACAAGTTCCCCTTTGACCGCTTCTGTGGTCGAGGGCACCAGCGCCGCAGTCGAGCCTTCCACGGTAGCCGACTGGCTGCCGAAGATCCCGCACGATTTGAGTTTTACTTCAGAAAACTTCGTGCCGGACGAAGGCGTGAACAACACCGCGAGCTCTTTCTTCGCGTCGACATCGACGAGTTCGTTGTTGGTCTTCGCGCTTTCAACTGTGACCGACGAGCATTTCGAGCCACCGAGGGTCGCCGTGCACCCGGAGAATTCGATCACCTCGTTGGCTGATTTGCCTGGTTCACCGCCCTCGATCACCGGTTTGTCGGCCGCATCCAATTTCAGTGACGTGCATTTGGTCACCGATTTGATCCCAAGCGGGCCTGTGCCTTCGAGTACGAATTCTTTTGACTTTATACTCGACTTGATTTCCTGGCTTTCGCCGGCTGCCAGTGTTTTCCCTTCGACCTGGTAGACGTCGGTTGTGGCCATCGCCGCGGTCGCTGCGACCACGCCGAACGCGAACATGGCCACGAGGGCCAGCCCGAGTATCCTCATGCGATTCATTGTTAATGCTCCTTTGTTGATTTCTTACGCAGGCGCCAGCGCTCCGGCCACTGGGGTCAGAAACAGTTTTCCGGCGCCTGCCGCACCGCTGCCCGAGACCCGGGCGGCGGACCTACGCGCTAGAACCTATCCGCTGTGGAGAGTGAAGTGTGAGTATGTCTCCGATCCAACCCCACCGACCCTGGCCGGAGGCGCGGGAAATACCACCAGCACTAGACATTGAGCGATCCGGCGGGCGGTGTGGAGCGGAATCGGTAAAAGCGCGAGCTGTTTCTCACTCCGCGGCGAGCAGCCACCAGTAGGCACTCTGCCCACCGTGACGCTGCTCGAGCTCCGCCGCGCCGAGGTCGCCGTCGAGCAGCGCGGCGACCGCGGGGGGGTCGAGCGGTGCCTGCTCGCCGGCGAGCACGCTGAGCAGCTCGGCGCCGTCGGCGAGCGCCACCAGCACGTGGCGCAGCGTCGCGGCCGGCTCGCCCCAGGCGACCACATCCTCGCCGAGGAAGCCAACAGCCTCGCCGGGGGTGAAGCGGCCCTGTGGGTCGGCGCGGGCGGCCGGTGCGACAGCGCCGGTGCGCACCCGCGCGAGCGCCTCGTGCAGCGCCTGCGCGTTCTGCTCCAGCGGGCGATCGGCGAGCAGCTCGACCGCCGCCGCCAGCGCCGCCTGCTGGCTGAGCGCCGGGATCACCACCACCTGCTTGTCGGAGAGCTCGGCGGCGCGCTCGGCGGCCATCACCACGTTCGGCGAGCAGGGCAGCACGATCACCTCCTCGGAGGGCACCTCGTGGATCGCGGCGAGCAGCTCGTAGGTCGAGGGGTTCAGCGTCGGGCCGCCGTCGAGCGTGTGCACGCCCAGCTCGGCGAACAGCCGCTTCACGCCCTCGCCGCTGACGACGGCGAGCGCACCGCAGCGCACCGCCTGCGCGGCTCCCGCGCCACCCGCCGCCGACCCGTTCACAGGTGCGCCGGCAGGCCCCCCGAACACGTGCGCGCCATCAACGGGGTCGGTCGGCGAGCCCAGGCCGGCGTTGGCGCCGCCGAGCCGTCCGTCGCGCTCGGCCATCTGGACGCGCATGTCGGCGACGTCGAGATGGGACACCTCGCCGGCGCCGTCGAACACCGCGGTGGCGCGCTCGGGGTCGTCGGTGTGGATGTGCACCTTCAGCGTGGCGGCGTCGCCGACCACGAGCACCGAGTCGCCGAGCGCCTCCAGCGGTGCGAGGAAGCGCTCGGGCTCCAGGGCGCTGCCGGTGACGGCGAAGTTGGTGCAGTAGCGGTAGGTGGAGGAGTGGTGCTCGGGGTGGTGGATGCGCGCGGGGGCATGATGATCAAGCGGTGGCGGGTCGTCGCCGCGCAGCGCCGCGACGACGCCGGCGAAGATCACCACCAGCCCATAGCCGCCGGCGTCGACGACGCCGGCGTCGCGCAGCGCGGCAAGCAGTTCGGGGCCACGCTTGACCGACTCCTGCCCGGCGGCGACGGCCTGCTCGAGCGTGGCGGCGATCGCGCGGTCCTGCAGCTCGGGCGCGGCGTCGGGGTGCAGGCGGGCGCGCGCGGGGTCCTCGCGCTCGTTCTCGGCGACGATCCGCTCAGCCATCTCGCGCGCGACGGTCAGGATCGTGCCCTCCGCCGGGCTGCGCACCGAGGCGTAGGCGCGCTCGGCCGCGTTTTCGAGCGCCGCGGCGATCAGCGTGGCGTCGATCAGCTCGCCGGGGCGCGAGACGAGCTCCTCGGCGGCACCGCGGATCAGCTGCGAGAGGATCACCCCGGAGTTGCCGCGCGCGCCCAGCAGCGCGGCGCGCGCGACCGACTGCACGATCTCCTCGCGGCCGATCTCGTCGATCGTGCGCGTCTCGTCGGCCCCCTGCAGGCGGTCGAGCTCGGCCAGCACGGCGCGGAGCGTCAGCGCCATGTTGTCGCCGGTGTCCCCGTCGGCGACGGGGAAGACGTTGAGGTCGTTGACCTCCTGGCGGCGGGACTCCAGATGTGCCAGCGCGCCGGCGACAGCGGCCCGAAAGCGAAGCAGGTTGGTGTCGGTCACTGCGGTCTGCATCATCCTGTCCGCCCTGGCGTGCCGCGGGCCATGCAAGGAGCTACGCGGAACGCCCGCCAAGGTTACGCAACCCACCGGCGCCCAGCCCTGACGCCGGGCCGGTCGGACGCCGCAACCTTCAAAGCGCCTTGACGACCTTGCCGGCTTTCAGGCAGCGGGTGCAGACATACACGCGCTGCGGCGCCTTGCCGACGATGATCCGCACCTTCTGCAGGTTCGGCTCGAAGCGCCGCCTGGTGGCGACCATCGAGTGGCTGCGACTGTTGCCGTACGCCGGACCCTTGCCGCAGCTGTGACATACCTTGGCCATTGCGGAGGCAGTTTACTGATAAATGAGGGGCTCGGCTTGCCGGCCTTCAGCCGGCTGCGCCACCCTCAAGGCCGCTCGCTAGCTCGTTGCGCAGCGCGGCCATGCGCAGCACCGCCTCGGCGGCGTGGCGGCCCTGGTCGCGCTTGTCGCCGCCGGCCCGCGCGAGCGCCTGCTCCATCGTCGCGCAGGTGAGCACGCCGAAGGCACACGGCACGCCCGTGTCGAGCTGCACCCGCATGATCCCGTGCGCGGCCTCGGCGCAGACGAAGTCGTAGTGGTCGGTCTCGCCGCGGATCACCGCGCCGAGGCAGGCCACACCGTGGAAGCGGCCCGCTTCGGTGGTGTAGCGCGCGGCGAGCGGCAGCTCGAAGGCGCCGGGAACGTCGAAGACCGTGACCTCGGTGCAGCCGGCGGCAGCGAACGCCGCCCGGGCGCCTCGCACGAGCCGCTCGGCCAGATCCTCGTAGAAACGGCCCACCACAATCGCGAAGCGCTGCCCGCCCGCACCAGAGGGCACGGGCAGATCCCCTAAGTCCCTCAACACCCGCCTGGCTTGGCGCTCGATCCCGGAGTCGGCCGGGCCCTGCTCCGCCGCGCTCACGCGGCCCCGCCGGGCCGCTCGCCGCGCTCCTGCTGGCGCTCGTGCGCCTGCTCGCGGTCGTGGGCGCGCTCTGAGTGCAGCAGCTCCTCGTCGAGGTTGAGCCCCTGGTGGTGGAGGATGTGGCCCATGCGCCGGGCCTTCGTGCGCAGGTAGTCGGTGTTGTGCTCGTTGGGGGCCTGCTCGATCGGGATCTGCGCGGAGACCGACAGCCCGTAGCCCTCCAGGCCACGGATCTTCTTCGGGTTGTTGGTGAGGATCCGGATCGAAGAGAGGCCCAGGTCGGCGAGGATCTGCGCGCCGATCCCGTAGTCGCGCAGGTCGGCTGGCAGCCCCAGGCGCTCGTTGGCCTCGACCGTGTCGAGGCCGTCCTCCTGCAGGCGGTAGGCGCGCAGCTTGTTCAGCAGGCCGATGCCGCGGCCCTCCTGGGAGAGGTACAGGAGCACCCCCTCGCCCTCGCGCTCGATCATCGCCAGGGCCGCTTCCAGCTGCTCGCCGCAGTCGCAGCGCATGGAGTGGAAGACGTCGCCAGTGAGGCACTCGGAGTGCACGCGCACGAGCACGTCGGGGCGGCCGGCGACCTCGCCCTTGACGAGCGCCACGTGGTGCTTCTCGTCGACCAGCGAGCGGTAGCCGACGGCCTCGAAATCGCCGAACGCGGTTGGCAGCCGCGTGGCGACGACGCGTTCGACGAGCCGGTCGTTGCGCCGCCGGTAGGCGATCAGGTCGGCGATCGTCACCATCTTCAGCCCGTGGCGCTCGCAGTAGCCGGTGAGGTCGGGCACGCGCGCCATCGAGCCGTCCTCGTTCATGATCTCGCAGATCACCCCCGCCGGGATCAGCCCCGCCAGGCGTGCGAGGTCGACGCTCGCCTCGGTGTGCCCGGTGCGCTCCAGCACGCCGCCGGCCTTCGCCTTCAGCGGGTTGACGTGCCCCGGCTGCACCAGATCCTCGGGCCGCGAGCCCGGGTCGACGGCGACCTGCATCGTGTGTGCGCGATCGTGCGCGGAGACGCCGGTGGTGACGCCGTTGCGGGCCTCGATCGTGACCGTGAAGGGGGTCTGCAACGCCGACTCGTTCTTCGCGGTCATCAGCTCCAGCCCCAGCTCCTCGCAACGCTCGGGGCTGAGCGCCAAGCAGATCCAGCCGCGCGCCTCCTTGGCCATGAAGTTGATCGCCTCGGGTGTCGCGAACTGCGCGGCCATCACGAGGTCGCCCTCGTTCTCGCGGTTCTCGTCGTCGCAGACGACGACCATCCGCCCCTCGCGGATCTCCTCGATCGCCTCCTCGATCGTCGCGAAGAGTCTCTTCATACTCGTGTCGCCGGTGCTCTGAGTGGTCGATCGCATCCCCCCAGATTAGCCGCCCCGCCAGGCTCAGCGAACCGCGGGGCGCTCGCGAATCGCCTCGACGACCTCGGCCCCGCGCGCGGTCAGCGTCCAGGCGTTCGGCTCGCCGCTGGCGCGCCCTCCGCCCGTGGTCTGGATTAGGCCGAGGCTCTGTAACCGCGCGAGCAGCTTCGAGGTCTGCCCTTGGTCGGAGATGCCGGCCGCCTCAGCGACGCTGCGGTTGCTCGCGCCCGGCTGCTCGGCGACCGCGCACAGCACGCGCAGCGTGCGGTAGGTGAGGCGCATGTTCAGCCCGCTCAGCGGGTTGGCCTGCGGGCCCCGGCGGCCGGCGGCCGGTCGCCTCGGGGCCCTGGGAGCGGGCCGCTGCAGTTCGCGCTCGGCCGCCGCGGGACCAAGGTATGGCAGCACGATCATGCTCATCAGCGGCCCGGCGAGCGCGCTCAGCCGCCGCCGGGCGCGCGGCTGCCGCTGGTTGGACGGCTGCCGGTCTTGGTTGGACGAACGCTGGCCACGGGCGGACGAGGCCAGTGGAGCCGATAGCGGGGGCAGGGCGGCCCGCGCGGGCGGAGCGGGCGGGCTCTGCGACGTCTCCTGCAGGCGCGTGTGCAGCACCGCAAGCACCGCACCGACGACGCCCTCGGCCGTGAGCGGCCCGGGGTCGCGCCCGCGCCCGGGCCCGCGGCGCCCCCGATCGACGGCCCGCACGAGCGCCTTCACGGCGCCAGCGCGGCGCTCGAGCACGGCCGGCCCAGCTGCGAGCGCGTCGACGATCAGCAGCCGCGCGAACGCTGGCTGCTCGTCGCAGAACGCGAGCAGCGCGAGCAGACCTGCCTCGATCCGCCCGCGCCACGTCTCCCCGCCCGCCTCATACGCCTCCACCACCGGCCCGCGGACGCGGGCCAGCGCCTCCTCGAATGCGGCGATGAAGCAGTCCTCGCGGTCGTCGTAGAGCTCGTAGAAGGTGCGCCGTGAGATCCTCGCACGGAGCACCACCTCGGCGACCGTCAACCCCGCGTAACCCTGCTCCGCGACTGCCTCGATGGCCGCGGCGATGATCCGCGCGCGCTGGATCTCGGCCACCCCGCCGGGCCCCCCGCCACCGCGCGCGGGGGAATCGTCGCGAGCGCTCGAGGAGACAGCCACTTGCTCGTCACCACCAGTCTCTCGTTACTTCCCCTTCCGCTTTTGCCTGTGCTTGCGCTTCACCTTGGCCTTCTTCTTGGGCTTGTGGCTCGCCTTCTTCGCTTTCGGGCATCCGGTGACCGCGATCTTCGTGTTCTGCGTGATCTTCACGCCGTTCTGCCCCACGAATTCCGTCGGCATGATCAACGTGCCCTTGCACAGGTTCCCGTTCGCCGTGATCGCCGGGTATTCACGCTGCGGCAACGTCAATTCGAACCCGGAGAACGGCACATCCGGGACCGTGTTGAACGTCGCACTCGTGATCCCCGTTTTGCTGATGAACGTTTCGCCGTGCACCTGCACCGTCACGCCATCCTCGCCCGTGAGAACCATGATCAGTTCCGGGTACTTCGCGCCACCATGGGAGACGAAGTACGCCGGGCCACTCAGGCCACCTTCCAGCACCGGGGTGCTCACGTGCGCTTCCCCGACCCTCGACGAGACCGGACAGTTGGACGGGTTTTCCGCGAACACCTTTTCCGTGCACGCCTTCTGCAGCGTTTTCAACGGCGACGGCAGCTGTTTCGGCAGCGACACCTTCACCTTCGCGACATTCGCCTGCGTGCCCTGAGGCGCGTTCGGCAGCGTGAGATCCACTTTCAACGTCGCGCCGTCCACCCTTGACGTTTTGGCGCTGGTGGACACCTTGAATTCCGGCTTGAATTTCAGCGCCGCGCAGTTGGTCACCTGAAACGGTGTGGCGACATCGGCCTTCGCGCCTTCGGTGCTTTCCAGCTCGCCGGTGACCTTCATCGGTTCGCAGCTGGTCGGGTTGAACACGAACCCGGGACGATTGATCGTCACGTTCACGCGCTGCAACTCCAGCGGGATCCCATCCAGGATCGTCGGGAACGCGTCGCTCACGACCGTCAGATGCGCGTCCGTCGGGTCCACATCGATCTTCGCACGCACAACCTCCGTGCCCAGGTTGAATGGGCCGGCGATCGCCGGGACGACGATCACGACACCGAACGGGTCGCCCTCGTACGGGCCGGTGATGTACACCTTGCCCGTTTCCACCGGGTAGGGGTTGCCGCCGAGGCCGGCGCTCGCGGTCAGCGTGCCGATCTGGCTTTCCGCGCCGCATTTCCCTTCCGCGGCCTGCGGTTCCCCGCACAGCTTCACGCCCTCCAGGCCCGCCGAGATCCCAGGCGGGAACACGATCGAGAGTTTCGCCAGCGGCTGGTCGGCGTCCGGGCGATCCATCGTCATCGTCAACGGCGTGTACCCGCCCGCCTGCACACTGGTCGTGCCCGCCTCGAACCCCGGCTGGAACGGCCTGGGGTTCGCGCACGGCGTGTTGTCCGGCCCGCTGGTGATGTCGAACGTCGAAGTCGATTCCACCGGGGCGTTGCCCGACCACGGTGCGATGGACGCTGTCGTCGTATAGCTATTTGCCCCGGACAAAGTCTGGGTCTGGGAAGTCAAACGGCCGCGCTCTTTGTGGGCGCGGCCGTTTCGTGCGAGTTGGCGCTCGGTGTGAGCGGTCGGTCGGAGTTTGTCAGGTGGCCTGGACGGCGAGGGTGTCGAGGTTGTAGGCCAGGATCGCCCAGCCGACCCAGGTCCGGGCGCCTTGGTGTCCTCGTAATCGTGATCGGCGCAGGCCGTAGCTGCGCTTCAGATGACTGATGCGTCCCTCGCAACCGACGCGATAGCTGGCCAGTCGCTTGCGCGATCGGCGTGCCGCGGGTTGCTGTCGCCCAGCGATAAATACGCTGGCCTCGCCGAGCACGGCGTTGCTAGCCTCGGGCGGGAAGCCGCCATCCAGTGCGACCTCGCGGGGTTTGAGCCCAAGGCGCGCCAGCTCGGCGGCGGTCGTGGGCAGCAGCTCGCTCTCATTCGGCGAGCCGACTTTGGTTGGGGCCGGGAGCAACAGGCCACTGGCACCCGCCGTGTGTTCGCGGTGATCTCCGCCAACTGGAAGACATAGCCGAACTCGTATCGCTTGCCGAGCTTGCCCTTGCCGATCGGGCGAGCCTCCGGTAAGCCAGCGAGACAACGCGATCTGTGATCTTCTCGCCCGCCAGACGCTTGGTGATCTGCCCGGTGACGGTCGCAGCCAACTCAGCGGTCCGCTCGAGCTGCCGGGCCGCGGCGAGCTTGCGCTGCGCGCCACGGCCCCGCGCGGACGCTCGGGCTTGGGCAGCCAACTTGCGAGCCTCACGGATCGAGCGCGCAACCAGCTCACCGGCCTGCCCAGTCAGCTTGAGAACCTGCTCACGCGCACCGCCCGCCTGTCCCAGCCGTCGCCCGACGGTGCGCCCGATCAGCCGTAGGCGGCGTCCCGCAGCGCGAGAGCGATCCTGAACGTGGTGCGCACCCCCACCGAGGAGCGCCGCGACCCGGGCACCCTCGCGCGCCAAGCGACGCGTAGCGTCCAACGCCAACGCAGCGTCCGAGGGCCAGCGAACATCGGACTCCACTACGGTCGAGTCGACGCGCACCGCGCGTGCGGTAAAGCGCTTCTCGCGGACGGCGTTCTCGATCAAGACCCGAGTTATCTCGTCAATGATCTCGGGCCCAAGACGCCGCGCGAGCTGCGGACCGTCGAGACGTGCGGCACCAACGCCGTCAGCGACAGTCCGCAGAACCGCCGCAGATCAACGAGTCCGAGACCTCCCTGACGAGCGTCTCATAACCCCATCCCGAGCGCTGCTTGACGACCATCAACCGGACGAACAACGACATCGCGATCGTCGGTCGCCCATGCCCACGCGCCGACACCTCCCACCGCTCAGCGATCGGCGCCAGCAGCGCCTCATCGCTGAACAGCTCATCAAGCCGGGCGAGATCCCGCGGCAGTTCACGGACCTCGATCGGCAACGCCTCGTCAAACAACGACTCGACCTGCTCACCCACAAGACGCAGCACCGCAACACCTCCAGAATCGACCAACTCGCAAGCACGATTTGACCCCCACACCAGACGGAGAGACCCGACGATTTCCGGGGCAAATAGCTACCGCACGACGGCGGGGTATTCAACGGCGCCCGCGACCCCCCGAAGAAGTTCAGGCTGAAGTCTTCGAACGGCAGATCCGGTGTTTCGTTGAACGTCGCGACGAGCTGCCCGGTGACCGGGTTCGGTGTGACCTGCCCCGCGACCTTGATCAACACCCCCGACACCGGGTCCCGCGCCACGACATACAACGCGATCAAGCTCCCGAACGGGTTCTGATCCTGGGTCGCCAGGTACGCCGCCCCGGTGAGCGGGTTCGGGAACCGGCGTATGGGTTTCGACGGTCCCGACCTTCGAGGATTCCGGGCACGTCACTTCTGCGGCGTCTTCCAGGCCGACTTCGCTCTCCCCGCACGCGGAGAGCCCGTCCGCCGCGGAGGGATTCAGCGCAACGCCTTCGGGCAGTGTCACGGTCGTGTCCTTCACCGTGGCCTGCGCGTCCCCTTCCGGGTTGAGCCCCGCGGTCTGCGGCACGTGGATCGTCGTCGTCAACCCCGTCGGGCTGCTCCCCGCCTGGCCGTCCGCCGCGACACTGATCGACGGTTCGAACGTCAACTGGTACCAGCCGCTCAACCCAAGCGGCTGCCCGAACGCATCATGCAGAGCATCTCTCCCTGCGACTGCACCGCCGGCTCCGTCCCACGAGTCCGCAGAAACCGTCGGTGACCACGGTGTCATGCAGGACGCCGGCAGCGTCAGAAACGGCGGCGGCGCACCGGTCTCCCGCAACGGTTCACACGGAGCACCAGTCCCAAAGAACCCGTTCTGAAGACACTCCCAGCCGCGTGAGGAGTTATGACCCGGGTCGCCCGGCACACCCCACAACGTCACCTGCTCCCTATGAAATCCGCGTCCTGCGTGATATTCTCGACACTCACCACCACCCCATAGTCACCGCCCGTACGCACCGCCGTATTGAGAATCACCGGGTTTTCAAATACATCGAAGGCGAAGCGCGCCGGCTCACCCACCTGCGGCACCATATTGAATACCGGCACAGGAACCGTCACCGGAAGAAGCGACAATCTGGGGAAGGTCAGCGTCGTGACCGCGACCCCGATCGCCGTGTCCGCCGGACACAGATTCCCCCCTCCGAGGACTCGCGTGGAGAACTCGCCGCTCGTGCACTGCGGGATCGCGGTCGGGCTACCGGGCAGGACCGCCGGCAAACTGAAGTGCAGATCCTTCGCCAGACCACCAGCCGGACCCGTCAACCCTTCCGATTCCCCTTGCGATTTCACATCCTCGTTCAGGTTCAGCAGCGTAGTCAACTGGAACGGGTGCGAACCGGCCTGCGTATCGACCACCCCCTCGACACCTTCCGGCACCTGTTCAAAGGACTGGATACCGAACGGTGTCCCTCCCGCGCCGAGCGTCAGCGGATGCGTGAACCTCGCGCGCGGCGCGCCGCCGCCTTCCGCGACCGCTTCATTGACCACACCCGACACCACCGACGCTTCGACCCTCACCGTCACGACCATTTCCAACGACACATACGGCAGGATGCTCTGCGTGAACGTGCAGCTCACCGCTTCAAGCGAGCATTCACCGACACCGGCGACGGTGCCGAATAGACCCACCGAGCCCCCGATGCCGACCGGTATGACCCCGGCCGGCAGCTTGTCGCTCAATACGATCGGCGTACCCGAACCGATCGCTTCGCCGTCCCCCAGGTTGCTCGCCGTGACCACGATTTTAGCATAACCCCCGCCGGGCACTAGCTCGCTCGGCACCGCAGTAGCGCTCACACCCCACCACGGCGCTTCGCCTTCCGCGAACGCCGGAGCAGCTAGAGAAAGCCAGGATCGCCAGAACCAGGGCAGGTACAAACAGCAGGGTGGATGTTGATCGCTTGAGCATTTACTTGCCCCTCCGGTCGCGGCTGGACTTCTCAGCGGATTTTTTGGCTTTCTTTGACTTGAACTTCTTTACGCACTTGCCGTGCTTGTTGCGCGTCTTGCCCTTGGGGCACTTCACTGTCTTTTTCTTCGTAACCTTCGCTGGTGCAGTCGGCGCGGGTATTACATTCCCCGACCCGGAGAACGTCGCGCTCGCGGGCGCCCCGAAGATCGCCGGCTGCTGCGAGGGCGCCGCCTTACAGGAATCCCCACTCGAACATGCGAGGCGGTGAGACCGGCGCGCTCACGCACGGCTGCGAGGCGGAACACACATGCGCGTCATACAGATCCTCGTTCGTATCGACATCCGCGGAGAGCTGACCGGTCGTCAGGAAGAACACATCGTCCCCGTTTCGCTCGCGTCCAGGAACGCCGATTCTTCACTGGACGTCCCCGAAGAGATCAACCCACACAACCACCCGAGCCCGCACTGAACATCACGCGGCCGCTTCGCACGAGCCGACACCCGCCGGCTCGTACTCATACACATCCTCCTTGCCATCCAATCCCGGCACCAGCGAATCGAAGCTATCGAAAAACAACCGGCCCTTCATCGGACAGATACCGCTGCTGGTAGGGCGCCAACTGATGGCTAAACTCGCCCACTATCGTCCGTCCGGGCAGGTCCGCCGCGAGCCACCGGCTGCCCGCAAACGCCCACAATCGGGCGCGATCGAAGAGCGGGCGGGTCGGACTTGGCGACCTCGAATTGGTCGAGGATCCCGGTGGGGCGCTCCCCGTCGGGTTGCACGAGACGCACACCAAATGGTTGGTCTGCCGCGTCGTACAGGAAGACCTCCTCGTCCGGCGCTCCGCTGCCCGCGTCGCGGTTGTCGTAGCCCGTCAGGCTCCGATCCGACATGAACGCCAGGAAACGCCCGTTCGGCGACACCCGGCTGGTCATCCCGCCGCTTTCTTCAGCTCCTGACTTCGACCAGTCATTACTGTCTTCGCCGGAGAACACCGCGATCAGCCGCGTCGACCACGTGGATCCCGTCTCATACGCCACATACAGATTGTCCTGGCCGGGTTCCCCTTCGCCCCCCAACATACCCGTCGCCACGAAATACACAGCCGACCCGTCTTCGCTGGCGCCCAACACTTCGCCCTGCACTTCCGCGCCCGCCGTCAGTTCCGTGAGCGTACCCGCGAGCGTGTCATACACATACAGGACATTGCCTTCATTGGTGAAGAACGCCTTCGACCCGTCAGCGCTCGCGATCTGAAACCGCGAGCCGGCCGGACCAACCTGCACCGTTTCTTCGCTCACCGTGTCACGCATGTACAGCGGCCCATTGGCAGCTTCCTGACCTTCCGTCCAGAAAACCCGCGAGCCGTCGTTCGACACCGCATGCGTCGCATCCTCCTGCTCACTATTGCGATACCCCCCAACATATCCGCCTTGCTGAGTCGTCGCGCCATCCGGAAGCACGTTCACGAGCTGGGCCGCCCTCCGCCCACTCATAGACGTTATGATCCGATTGCCCGCCTTCGTCGTTGTACGCGATCGCTTTAGCGGTCAGCGCCTCCGGAGACGTCAACAGGACGTGCGAGAGATCGGGCGTACCAACAACAACATGCACATCATCGAAACGTTCATTTTCACCGGCGAACTTGGTGCCCGCCGGAACGTTACCCGCGGTCACCAGCGCAGATAGCCACCCGTACTGTCATCACGCAAATACACCGTTCGTTCCGTCGCTTCGGGCGACAACGATTCCCCACTCAACGGTTCGACGAGCGCACTCGACAGATCATGAAGAAGAAACGGTACTCCGCGCTCACATAGTCCACGTATTATCCCCGCGTTCAGCGGTGGGGCGATATCTCCGTGGACCAGCCCCCCGGGCCGCGCCTGGACAGCACCTCCGTCGGCAAGACCGGGCTCGGATTCCCAGCCGGGTTCGCGACTATCGGGGCGTTCGCGAGATACGCGATCGCGCTACCATCTTCAGCAGCCTCGACCAGCGCTTCTTCGAGCGGTCCGATGCCCGCGCCGTACCTGGCCGGCGACGAGACCATTTCCCACTCCCGGCCATCCGGCAACGCGAACTGCCGCCACCCGTCTGCGTCGTGAACGTCTGATCCGGCCCATCGACCACACCCAGCACATTGCTCACGACGAGCCGCACGTGATACGTCGTACCCGGCGCCAATCCTCCGGGCGCACAGACACCAGCTCACCACTCACACCCCCGCCGAGATCCCCATCCGCGACCGGCACACTCTCCCCATAGGACACGCTGGGCCCGTATTCGAAGTGGAACGCCGTATCCGCACCCCCAGGGTCCACCCGCGCGCTGAACAGCGCGCTGCCCGAAGACACATCCGATACCTCCTCTTCGGAGACCGCGACCGGCTCGGGCGTCAGGAACGTACGATCCTGCCCCTCGTCGGACCCGTTCGCGTTGGCGACCTTCAACCGGAAGTGATAACGCGTCAGCGGTTCGAGACCGGCCAGGTTCGCGCTCACCGCCACCGGGCCGCTACCCGAGCCCGGGTTGGCAGAGCACTCCTTTTCCTGGCCGTAGCCGCTCGTCGTGCCGTATTCGAACACGCACGAGGTCACGGGCAGCCCATCCGGATCAACGACGCCGCCCACCGTCACCGACGTTTCGCCGAGGTTCGACGCGGAGCCCGTCCTCACATCCGGCACGACGAACGCCGTAAAGACATCGACCGCATTGTTGGCCGCGTCGGACGCGTACACAGTCCCGGTCGAGGAGCTCACCGCGACACCTTCACTGACACCCAGCTGCCCAGAGCCGAAACGCTCGATCAACGACCCCGACGGAGTGTACGCCGCGACACTCGTTTCGTTATCCGCATACACATCGTTGCTCGACCGATCGACAGCGACCCCCTTCGTTTCTTCACCACCATCCACATCTTCGGCAACCAACTCACCCCCCACTCAAGAACTCCGCGAGATACTGGGAGCTTTCGACGAGGAACTTTCGTCCGATGTAAAAGTTGCCTTCGGAACCGATCGCCAAGCCAAAGACGCCCGGCACCGGCTGCTTATTCTCGAATTCCACGTGTACTTTCGACACATATTCGTTGGTCGACGCATCGTTGAACTCGTAGAGGTCGCCCTCCACTTGGTTGCCCTGAACCCAGACCGTCCCGTTGGCATCGACCGCAACACCATTCAGTTGGCCTATCGGCGGATTACTCCCAGCCGCCACTGTGATCTGGCTGATGTACACACCACTGGCGCTGAACTTGTCGATCACCCCGTACGCTTCGTGACCCCGATCCAAGACATACACATCCCCGGCGGACGGATCGAGCGGATCCGTCGAATGATCAACCGCTACCGCACCTTCAGGGATTTCTCCACTCACACCTGGGAAGGGCCACGAGAACGCCCCCGTTGGAGACGCGCTCCCATTGAACTGGCCGACATAAGGGCCTATCCCGGAAGGGTTGTGTAGTGTTGCGTTGAACTTCTGATCGAGGTCGTCATGCAGTTCGATCAGGAGGTCTGTGGTGGGCTACATGGTCAGTAAGGATGATGGTTGGCGGATGCCGGACTGGTTGTGGGAGCGGGTAGCCCCGTTGCTGCCGGACCCGCCGTTTCACCCGTTGGGTTGTCACGCGCCGCGGGTGCCCGACCGTGACGCGATGGACGCGATCATGCTGGTGCTCAGGACAGGGATGCAGTGGAACGCGCTGAACGCGACGGGCGTGTGCTCTTCATCCTCGGCGCACCGGCGTTTCCAGGAGTGGGAGCAGGCTGGTGTTTTCCATGAAATCTGGCGCCGGGGACTGTTGGAGTACGACGAGGTGATCGGTATCGACTGGTCGTATCTGCGGCCGATGGGGCAATGACCAAGGCTCCGTTCGGGAGAGCCCAGACCGGCCCGAACCCTACTGACCGGGCCAAGGGGGGGCGAAGCGTTCGGTCCTCGCGGAGGGTGCGGGGGTCCCGGTCGGGCTCGACCATGACGGCGCGAACCGCAACGATCACAAGCTGCTGAAGGGCACGCTCGACTCGATCCGATCGAGCGGCCCGAGCCGACCCGGGCAGCCGCAGGGCATCTGCATGGACAAGGCGTATGACAACACCGAGGTCCGCGAGCTGGTCATTGATTACGAGTTCACGCCGCACATCCGCGCACGCGGCGAGGAGATCGAGGAGAAGGCCCACAACCCCGAGTGGAAAGCACGCCGCTGGGTCGTCGAGGCCTGCCATTCCTGGATGAACCGCAACCGCGGAATCCTCATCCGCTGGTCAAAGAAGGAGGAGAACCACCTCGCCCTCCTCCAACTCTCAAGCGGCCTCATCGCATTCAAGAAGGCCAACCTCGCGACCATCGCCGCCACCCAACCGGGATAGGCCCTAAGCACCCGTCGCGCTGAAGATCTCAACACGCCCATTCCCCCGGTCGATCACATACACATCGCCAGTCGATTCGTTCACCGCGATCGCACCGGGCCGTGAGAACTGGCCATTGCCCGTACCTTCGCTCCCGAACGACGAGCTGAACACGTGCTCCCGCTGCGCGAGCGCTGGTGCACACCACACGCACAGCAGCCCGCCGACCACGGCGCACAGCGCGACCAGCTCTTGAAACAGCGACCGGCGAGCAATCATCGAACCATCTCCTCCTGTAGGAAACCGACACCACGCAGACCCGACCCCGGGCAGCAGAAAGCCACCGCGGGCGAAGACCCGGCGGCGGCGGACGAAAAGGGAGTGTCAGCGGCTAAATGCCGCAGACAGAGAGAGAGAGAGAGAGAGAGATGCGACAGCGCCAAGCTGGCGCATCTAGCAAGAGCGCCATCGCACAGCGCGATGAATCTCGTCACGTCGGTCCCTCTTGAACTCACGCGGAAAACAGCTCCCTCAAGCATTCCGACCAGGTCCTCCCTCTCCACATTCAAAAAATGGCCCACGCGGCTCCCGCGGGTCTGCCGTGCGGCGCACCCAAAGCCAAGGCCTTATGTTCAGCAGATGGCCGGGCTGACCCCTTGACCAACCGGACCGAACTGTATAATAGACACTAGTAATGCCCCACGTCAACCCCTGAACTGAAAAACTTCGCGGTCGAGCCAAAGCTCCGTCCCAGGAGACATGAGCAGACGTGTCGCAGCTGGGCAGGCACCGCCAGGGCCAGGCGGGTGCTTTTTCCGCCCCGGCAGGCAGCCCCGACGGGCGCCGCGGCTCAGCTCTGGGGGACGCGGGCGTCCAGCAGGCGCTGGACGTGCTTGGCGAGGATGTCGGCCTCGAGGTTGACGCGGGCGCCCGCGACGGCGCGGCCGAGCGTGGTGCGCTCCAGCGTCTCCGGGATCAGCGAGACCTCAAAGCCGGACTCGCGCAGCGCGCTGACCGTGAGGGAGACGCCGTCTACCGCGATCGAGCCCTTGGCGACCACGTAGGGGAGCAACGCCAGGTCGGCGTCGATCGCCACGACTCGGGAGAAGCCCTCCTCGCGCAGCTCGGCGACGGTTCCCACGCCGTCCACGTGTCCCTGCACGATGTGGCCCCCGAGGCGACCGTCGGCGCGCAGCGCGAGCTCCAGGTTGACAACGTCGCCGGGAACCAGCGCGCCGAGCGTGGTGCGGGCCAGCGTCTCACTGATCGCCTGCGCCTCGAACTCCTCCGCCCCAACCCGAGTCGCGGTGAGGCAGACCCCGTTGACGGCGATCGAATCCCCTTCTGCAAGTTCCCCCGCCAGCGAGGTGCCGACCCGCAGCGTGGCGCCCTCCCCGTTTTGCCCGATCGCGGCGACACTGCCCAGATCGGCGATCAGGCCGGTGAACACCTCACCACTCGCGCATGCGCGCGGAGACGAGCAGGTCGTCGCCGACGCGCTCGCAGTCGAACGTGAGCGCGCGGACCGCGTCGGCGATGCGCTCGACGCCTTCGCCCTCCAAAGGGTCGCGCGCGGTGCGCCCGCCGAACAAAAGCGGCGCGAGGAAGAGACGGATCTCGTCGATCTCGCCGGCGTCGAGGAAGGCGCCCGCGAGGTGGGGGCCGCCCTCCAGCAGCAGCGAGGCGACGCCGAGCTGGCCGAGCTGATCCAGCGCGGAGCGCACGCGCGCCGGCTCGTTCTCGCCCGTCGCGACGACCACCTGCACACCGGCAGCCTCCAGAGCGTCGGTGTCGGCGCGGGCGGCGGCTCTGGAGACGACCACCGTCAGCGGGATCTCGGCGGCGGCGGCGAGCAGGCGCGAGTCGGAGGGCAGGCGCGCGAGCGAGTCGAAGACGACGCGGCGGGGCTGCTCGGAGGGGCAGGTGGGGGCGCCGTCGGGGCGCGCGGTGAGCTGGGGGTCGTCGGCGAGCGCGGTGCCGATGCCGACGACGACCGCGTCGACCGAGGCGCGCCAGCGGTGGGCGAGCTCGCGCGAGGCCTCGCCGCTGATCCACTGCGAGTCGCCGGCGCGCGTGGCGACCTTGCCGTCGAGCGTCATCGCGGACTTGAACAGCACCCACGGGCGTCCGACGCGCGCGTGCTTGCGGAAGGCCTGGTTCAGCAGGCGGGCGCGTGTGGCGAGCTCGCCGTCGGCGAGCACGACGTCGATGCCCTCGTCGCGCAGGATGCCGAGGCCGCGGCCGGCGGCCTTCTCGGTGGGATCGTCGGAGCCGACGACGACGCGCCCGATCCCGGCCTGCACGATCGCCTCGGTGCAGGGCGGCGTCTTGCCCTCGTGGCAGCAGGGCTCCAGCGAGACGTACAGCGTGGCTCCGGAGAGGTCGGCGAGGCCGCACGCCTCGATCGCGTTGACCTCGGCGTGGGCGGCGCCGAAGCGTTCGTGCCACCCCTCCCCCAGGACCTCGCCGTCGCGCGCGATCACCGCCCCGACCACGGGGTTGGGCTTGACCGCCCCGATGCCGCGGCCGGCGAGCTCGATCGCTCGTGCGAGATGCAGCTGGTCGGTGTCGGTGACGACGGTCATCCCAGTTGCCCAGGATAACCTCCCCGCGTGCGCCGAAGTGTCGAACGTGAAAGTTGACTCACGCGCGCAGGGGGACGGCCTCGGGCGACGACGAGGAAGCCTCATCCCCGACCGCGCACCCTCACCCGCCTGCGCAGCGCCCGCCGTGCAGCCGGTAGACGGTGACTTCGGGGCCAGGGCGGGCGTAGGCGAGCGGGTAGTAGTCGAACGACGAGTCGAAGTTGAACGCGACCGGACGCGCCCCTGAGCGGTAGGGGGAGACGTGGTAGACGACTTCCCCGGCACGCGCGAGCGCGCGGTAGTAGGCGACGGCGAGCGGGGCGCGCGAAGGGTCGGCGAACGCGCGGCCGGACTCGGCGGAGCCGCTCAGCACCCAGCAGTAGCCTTCGCGCTCGTAGTAGGGAATCAGCGACGGGGCGAGCGTGAGCTCGTAGTTTTCGAGGCTGACGACGTGGCCTTCGCCGGGCACGAGCGCGCCCGTGGGGCCGATCCGCGAGCGCAGCGACTGGTACTTCAGCCAGCGGTCGCCGTCGGCGACGGAGAGCGTGGGGCGCCCAACATCCTGCACCCACTCGTCGGGCACGATCGGCTCGACGACCACCTTCGCGCCGACGGGCACGTGCGCGACCATCCACGCGCGCGCGAGGGAGCGGGTGTCGGCACGCGAGAGAGTCAGGCCCGAGTGGACGCTGTACACGAGCCCCTGCGCGCACAGCGCGAGCACAGCGAGGGTCGTGAATGCGACCAGCACGATCCTCGCGCGCCGCGGGGCGGCATCTGTTTGGATGGGCTCCGCCGGCCGAGCCGGCTCCGCTGGATGGGCACGTTGCTGGCTGAGCGGGCGCGGTTGGCCGGAGGACAGCGAACCCCGACCCTCCTTTTCGCTCATCCCCAGGACGACTTGCGCCAGCGCGCGGGCGCACCGCAGCGCAGCGAAGGCGGCGAGCAGGCAGAGGATCGGGAAGATCGGCAGCAGCCAGCGCCCGAAGTAGCGGCCCTCGGAGCCCATGAACAGCAGGTAGAGCACCGGCGCCGGCACAAGCACCCAACCAAGTCGGTGCTCGCGCCACCAGACCATCACCGCGCCGGCGAGCGTGGCAATCGCGGGCACCCAGCCAAGCCCCCAGGTGAGCGTCCACAGGTAGTAGGCGAGCCCGCTCTCGCGAGGCGCGCCGAGCTTGCCCTGGGCTTCGCCGGAGAGCGAGGACTGGTGGGCGAGGCCCTGCTCGAAGGCGTGGAAGTCGAGCACCGAGTAGGGGTTGGCGACCAGGAAGGCCACCAGCGCGGCGGCGCCGGCGAGCGCGAGGCCAACCACCACCGGCCACCCCGCCGGCACAGAGCGCGGCGCACCCCCCGCCGCAGCTCGATCGCCCGTGCTCCCCCCTCCCGCGGCGGGCCGCCCCGCCGGCACCGCGGGCGGTCTTCCCGCACCCGCCGCCCCAGCTCGATCGACCGTACTCTCCCCCTCCGCGGCGGGCCGCCCCGCCGGCACCGCGGGCGGTCTTCCCGCACCCGCCGCCCCAGCTCGATCGACCGTACTCTCCCCCTCCGCGGCGGGCCGCCCCGCCGGCACCGCGGGCGGTCTTCCCGCACCCGCCGCCGCGACTCGACCGCCGGTGTCTTCGCCCCCCGCGGCAGCCCCACCACGCGGGCCGGCCGCACGCCGCGGGATGGGTGCGAGGTACTGCGCCGCGGCGGCGGCGAGCAGCGGCAGCAGCACGATCCCGGCGGTGTACTTGGTGGCACAGCCGAGGCCGAGGCCGACCCCGGCGAGCAGGTAGTCGCGCGCGCGGCCTTTGCGCAGCACGCCCGCCGTGCCGAGCAGCGAGAGCGTCAGCGGCGCCAGCGTGGGGACGTCGTTGAGCGCGAGGTGTGAGTAGAAGACCGGCAGGAACGCGACCGCCTCCAGGGCCGCCGCGAGCAGCGCGACGCCGCGGTCGAAAAGCCGCGCCCCGGCGATGTACAGCAGCCACACCGCGAGCGTGCCGAGCAGCGCGGCGCACACGCGCGCGAGCGTGAAGACCGCCGTGGGGTTGGTGGCAAACGTGTGCGAGACCCCCGCGCGGCCGCCGAACCAGGCGGCGAACACGAGTCGCAGCAGGTCGGTGTAGGCGGGGGGGTTGGCGAAGTAGTGGGGGTTCCAGCCGAGCGTGAGCATCCCGATCGCGCGTGGCACGAAGTGGGCGTCCTCGTCGGAGTTGTAGGCGTAGGGCAGCCCCTGGCGGATCCCCCACAGGCGCAGGCCGAGCGCAACGAGCAGCACCAGCGCGAGGGCGGCCCAGATGAGTCGACGCCCACTCGCGCGCGCGCCGCCCTCAGCTCCACCATACGCGAGTGGACGCTTGCCCCCGACCTGCCCG
This sequence comes from uncultured Solirubrobacterales bacterium, assembly GCA_963744135.1. Classification (GTDB taxonomy): domain Bacteria; phylum Actinomycetota; class Thermoleophilia; order Solirubrobacterales; family Solirubrobacteraceae; genus Palsa-744. Next base: position 485,901 of record CAVUSE010000005.1, read on the forward strand.
GTCTCGCTCGCGGCGGCGCTCGCGCGGACCACAGCTGACCCTCCGTCGTCCGCGGCGGGCGAACCCGTCCGCCCTCCCGCGGGGGACGCCGCGCCGCCACTGCCCTCAGCAGTTGCCATAGACCGCGTAGTAGCGGCTCGTGTAGATCCGCCGGAAGCCGGGCAGCGCGATCTGGTCGAGCGGGTTGTCGCCGACGTCGACGATCGCCTCCTGGAAGACGGCGGCGCCAAGCGGGTACACCGCGACGCTGGCGTGGGCGATCCTGTCGGTGAGCGTGGGGTCGCCGGCTTCGGAGTCGGCGCGCGCCTCGCCGCGGGCGACGATCTCGTGCTGGTTGCTCGCGCCGAGAATCCAGCGGGCGTCGGGGATCAGCTTGTTGTCGGGCAACGACAGCAGCGGACAGCGCGCCAGTTCGGCGTGCACCGGGGGGCTGTGCAGGGCGGTGGCGAGCCCTTCGTGGAAGTCGTCGTGGTAGGCGAGCGTGGTGCGCGCGTTGGAGAGGCTGGTGACCGACACCGCCGCCACGGCTCCGTACACGAGCAGCGCCGCGCCGGCGAGCATCCACAGGCGGCGCAGCAGCGAGCCGGGGCGCAGCAGCGACCAGCCGCCGATCGCCAGCGCGCAGAACGGCAGCAGCAGCGCCGCGGCGCCCATCATGTAGCGGTCGATCACTGACGCGCCGGCGGCGCCCTCGGCGACGTACACGAGCAGCAGCAGCGCCAGCACCGCGAGCGGCACGCGCGCGCGGCGCGGGGTCAGCCAGATCCCGAGCGCCGCGCCGACGAGACCCCCGAGCACGATCGGCAACTTGTCGATCCGCACCAGGTAGCGCCAGGTGGCGGCGAGCACGGAGGTGAAGCCCTTGGTGCGTTCCAGTTCGGCGGCGAGCACTGCGGTGGAGTGCAGCGAGTAGAGCGGGTCGCCGGTGACGAGCGTGTCGATCACGACCCACAGCAGCGGCGCGGCGGCGACCAGCGCGGCGTAGCCGAGGAGGGTACGCGGAGACGGGCCGGCCGCCGGCGCACTGCGATCCGCCCGTGACGACGAGCCAGTCGCCGCTGCACCACGATCCCCCCGTGACGATGAGCCAGCCGTCACCGCACCACGATCCCCCCGTGACGATGAGCCAGCCGTCACCGCACCACGATCCCCCCGTGACGATGAGCCAGCCGTCACCGCACCACGATCCCCCCGTGACGATGAGCCAGTCGCCACTGCACCACGATCCCCCCGTGACGATGAGCCAGTCGCCACTGCACCACGATCCCCCCGTGACGACGGACCGGCCGCCGCGCTCCCGCGACGTGTGCGCGGCGCGAGCAGCGCGCGCGCCGGCCATGCGCACCACAGCCAGTACACGCCGGCGAGCACCCATGCGTCGGGGCGCAGCAGGCCGGCGAGCGCGAGCAGCACGAACACCGGCACACCGCGGCGGGGACGCTCGACCTCCAGCGCCGTGGCCCACACGATCAGCGCGAGGTAGGTGAGGTCGAGGTAGCCCTGCGCCGCGAGGTTGGCGTCGTACAGGCGCGTCAGCATCAGCAGCGCCGCGAGCACCGCCACGAGCGGCCCGAAGCAGAGGCGGGTGAGACGGAAGAGGCCGACGGTGAGCGCCACGAACGAGGCGATCGAGCCGAGCACCATCAGCCGCGCGCCGGTTTGCCCAAACAGCGAGCAGAACATCCCGAACGCGATCGCCAGCGGGTGCTCGGTGGGGGCGCGGTAGACGTTGAAGTCGGGCAGCTGCAGGTGCAGCAGGTCGCGTCCCCACAGCAGCGCGTAGAAGGAGTCGTAGGTTGGGTAGGTGGGGAAGGCGAAGTACCCCACCAGCGCCGCCACGCAGAGCACCGCGAAGCCGAGCCGCGCCCAGGTGGCGCCCGGCACGGCGCGCAGGCGTGCCAGCAGTGGGTGGCCCGGCCGGGGCTGGGCGAGCGTTGCGCTCTGCATCGGAGTAGAGCTTATGGGGCACACCCCCGCCCCGACTCACCACCGCACCCGACGAGGGCCTGTGTCAGCGGGGAGCGCGGGGCACAGGCCCTCGTCGTAAAGCACGCCCAGCACCGGCACCGCCATTGCGGGGAGCGCGGGCGCGACGGGGTAGGCTTTGAAGCCGTGGAAAGACCCGGCCCGCAATGAAGCTGATCATCCAGATCCCCTGCTGGGACGAGGCCCAGACGCTGCCCCTTACGCTCGCCGAGCTGCCGCGCGAGCTGGAGGGCTTCGACACGGTCGAGTGGCTGGTGATCGACGACGGCTCCAGCGATGAGACGATCGAGGTGGCGCGCCGCCACGGCGTTGACCACCTCGTGGCGCTCACCAACCACAAGGGCCTCGCCAGCGCCTTCCAGGCCGGCCTCGACACCTGCCTGAAGCTGGGTGCCGACGTGATCGTCAACACCGACGCCGACAACCAGTACTACGGCCCCGACATCGCGCGGCTGGTGGCGCCGATCCTCGAGGGCCGCGCCGACATGGTTGTCGGCGACCGCGAGGTCGTCTCGATCGAGCACTTCTCGCCGCTGAAGAAGCTGCTGCAGCGGCTGGGCTCGTGGGTCGTGCGCCAGGCCTCCTCGACCTCGGTGCCCGACACGACCTCGGGCTTCCGCGCCTACAACCGCGAGGCCGCGCTGCAGGTGCAGGTCGTCTCGAAATTCACCTACACGCTGGAGACGATCATCCAGGCGGGCAAGCTGCTGGTGGCGGTGGAGCACGTCCCCGTGCGCACCAACCCGAAGACGCGCGAGTCGCGCCTGTTCCCCTCGATGGGGGCGTACGTGCGGCGCAACGCGGTGTCGATCTTCCGCATCTACGCGCAGTACGAGCCGCTGCGGATCTTCTGGAGCCTCGCCGCGGTGATCGGCGTGGCGGCGCTCGGCGTGTGGATCCGCTTCGTGGTCGCCTACGCCGAAGGCAACGGCAAGGGCCACGTGCAGTCGCTGATCCTCGGCGCGGTGCTGTTCATCGCCGCCGTTGTGCTGTGGGCGCTCGGCGTGATCGGCGACCTGCTCGCCGCCCAGCGCGTGCTGACGCAGCGCACGTTCGAGCGGGTGCGGCGGATCGAGCTGCAGCTGGACGTGCCGCCCTCCCACTACAAGCCCGGCGGTGCCCCTCCGCTCCAGGACGCCCATCCCCTGCCCGATGGCAACACGCGCGCGCAGTCCCAAGAGCGCGAGGTGATCGGGGCTTGATGGTCTCGCCTGCCCCGGGCGGACGGTCGCTGGACAGGAGGGCCGAAGCCGGGAGACACGCGCCTACGGCGCGAATCCCCGTTTCGGCCAGCGCCCTGCACATTGGTGCCGAGTCCACGCGCGCGGACGCGCCCCGACCCCTCCCACTGGCATGAGCGGCGCCGGCGTGACCATCTCCCGCGACGGTGTCGTCACGGGCAACACCTACGACAAGTACGGGTCCACCAACCCGCTCGCGCGGCGGCTGATGGCGGGGTTCGAGCGTGATCTCGACGAGCTGCTCGCGCTCGCCGACCCCGCGTCGCTGCTGGACGTGGGCTGCGGCGAGGGGGTGCTCGTGCACCGCTGGGCGCAGCGGCTGGAGGGTCGGCGGATCGTCGGCATCGACCTGGAGGAGGAGTCAATTCAGGCCGGGTGGAAGCAGCGGCAGGCGCCCAACCTCGAGTACCGCGTGATGCCCGCCGAGAACCTGCCGTTCGCCGACGATGAGTTTGACCTGGCGAGCGCGATCGAGGTGCTGGAGCACGTGCCCGACCCCGACCACACGCTCGCGGAGATGGCGCGCTGCGCCTCACGCCACCTGCTCGTGTCGGTCCCGCGCGAGCCGCTGTGGCGCGGGCTCAACATGGCCCGCGGCGCCTACCTGCGCGAGCTCGGCAACACCCCGGGGCACCTCAACCACTGGTCGCGGCGCTCGTTCGTGCGCCTGCTCGCGCGCCACGGGACGGTCGCCAAGGTGCGCTCGCCCTTCCCGTGGACGATGCTGCTCGTGCGTCTTTGACCCGAGAGGGTCACCTTCGGCCTCCGATCGGGCGAGGAGCGTGGGTGTTGCAATGAAAAATCAAAAGGTCGATAGCCATGGCTATACACCGGCCGCAGAGCAGCACTCAAAACGCCCCGACCCCCCGCCCACCACCCAGCTCGATCGGCCACCTGCAAGGGACGGCACGGGAGGCTCCCCAACCGGCCGCTCCTACGGCAGCGGCGCGCGGCTCCTCTCCGTAGGGATAGCCGCAACCGGGCTGCTGACGTTCGCCTACTTCTCGATCGCCTCGCACGTGCTCAGCGCAGAAGCGGCGCAGCGCCTGGACGTGCTGTGGTCGGTGATGTTCGTCGTGATCTCGGTGATCTACCGCCCCGTCGAACAATTGCTCTCGCGCACGATCGCCGAGCGCCGAGCGCACGGCCACGCCCAGCACCCGCTGCGCGTCCCGCTCGCGCTGCAGGCTGGCTTCGCGCTTCTCTTCCTCGTCGTGGCGCTGGCGCTGCACGAACAGCTGATCCACCAAGTCTTCGACGGCTACACCGCGCTCTACTGGGTGCTCGTCGTCGGCACGCTTGCCTACGCCGGCAGCTACTTCGCGCGGGGCTGGCTGGCCGGCCACCAGTACTTCGGCCTGTTCGGCGCGCTGGTGCTGATGGAGTCCACCTCGCGGATCTGCTTCGCCCTGGCGGTCGCACTCGGCATCACAAGCGGCCAAACCGCGGTCGCCCTCGGGATCGCGGCCGCGCCGCTGCTCTCGCTGGTAGTGGTGCCCGCCGCGTTCGCGCGGGCCGCGAGGGAGCGCGGGGACGCCGAGGTACGAACCATTCCTTCAGCCGTAGACCAACCCGAACCGGACGCGGCGGCGTTCACCGTCGACGAGGCCGACGCCGCGCTCGCCGGCCCGGGCACCGAGGGGGTGCAGGAGGTCGCCGCGCATGAGGAGCTCTCGCTCTCACGCGGCGGGCGCTTCGCGCTGTGGGTCTCCGGGATCATGCTCTCCGAGCAGACGCTCCTGAACGCCTCGGTGCTGACGGTGGACGCGCTCTCCCCGGACAAGGCGCTCGCGGGGATCGTGTTCAACGTGATGCTGATCGCCCGCGCGCCCCTGCAGCTCTTCCAGGCGATCCAAACCTCGCTGCTGCCACACCTCACCGGCCTGGAGGCCCGCGAGGGCCACGCCGCCTTCGCTCATGCGATCCGCCTCACCCTAAGGGCGATCGCCGCCTTCGCCGCCGCCGTGGCGCTCGGCCTGTTGGTGATCGGCCCGTTCGCGATGGGCCACATCCTCTTCGGCCAGAGCTACACCTACAACCGCTTCGGCCTCGCCCTCGTCGGCCTCGGCATGGGCATGCACCTCGCGTCGGGCACCCTCAACCAGGCCGCATTGGCGCGCAACCGCGCCCGAGCCGCCGCGTACTGCTGGCTCGCCGCCGCGGTGGTGTTCCTGGGGTGGATGTTCGTTCCGGCGGTCGGTGAACAGGTGCTCCGCGCGGAGATCGGGTATCTCGGGGCGACGACATTGCTGGCTGTGCTGCTTGCTCTGCTCTACCGACGTCGGGGGGTAAAGACGACCCGCTGACGACCTACTGCGGGAATGCAGGAGCGAAACGAGGACAGTTCGCACCTCTGATCTTGCCATATCCCACCGTTCGGTACCTTCAAGGCCATTAAGATGCGCGCCGATTAGGTAGTGTGATGCGTACATGGGCGGCTGCCTTCCGGGAGCCATGCAAAACTCGGCGGCGTGGCGGGTGTTTATCGGGCGTGAGATACGGGAGCCAGCCAGAAAGAGTCTTGACTGGGTTGGGCGCGGTGGTTGTCGCAGCCCTCATATTGGCCGTCTTTGCATCCGCCTCTAGCGGAGGTGCAGAGCCTGTCGGTACAACGAGCGTGTCGCGTAGTGATCTCGATAGCGCAATCGCGCTGTTTGCCCGCTTCAGCCCGCAGCTTCTAGAGCCCAACCGGCCGGCGCTGCTTGCCGGCCATGAGGTATCCCCACGCTTCTCGCCACTCCGCTTCAGGGGAGAACATTCGATTCAGATACTCGGGACGCACCTCGTCGGGACATTCGCGGGCGGGGAACTGGAAGAACTGGATATATTTCTCGAGGACGGCGTGGGAACGACGACGTTCCAAGTACCGCATCGTGAAGCGTTGTCGGGGCCGAGCGCGTACCACCTCGAAACTCTCGTGAACTCGGTTGCGTTCATTGAGGGCGCGGTGCAGCCGCGCACCGATGTGCTCGTGCGGCCGGTTCCCCTGGGCTTCAGCCTGTACGTGCAGTTTCGCTCCGCCAGCGCACCTGAACGGCTTAAGATCGAAGACAAAGTCATGTGCCCGTCGGGAGGCTCCGAAGTGATCAGGCGGGTGAGCCCGGGCACATACTCGCTCGACCAAGTACCAGATGAAAACCAACTGATCGAATGCGAACCTTACTCGCACTCGCTGGTCGCGCCGACCGAGTCGATCGAACCGACCGATACCACGGCCAACTACGCATACGAGCGTCGGCTGATCGCGCTTGCGCAACAGCAAGCGCTCCGTGACCATGTATCGCTGCTGGATCTCGTGAACGCAACTCCTGCCCGAGATGCAGCCGGACACGTCGTACCGACTGAAATGTCGTGGCGAGACGAACCCGTCTTGCGCGTCCACCTTCGAGCCGGCCACTACCGATATCCCGTTGTGGCCCGCGTGGATTTCCTTGTGGGAGATCAGTAGGAGGCATGCTGAGCGCCTCCTTGACACTGCGGCGGGCCCTCACCACGATCGGCGCCGTCGCGTCGCTGTTGCCGGCGCTCTCGGGCACCGCCGGGCCGGAAGCCTCGGTCGGATTGATCTACGGGGTGCCGATGAGCGTGAGCCCGGCGTTCGGCAACCACGCCGAACTGGATGCCGCGATGGACCCTGCCGGGGAGACCGTGCTGGCTTGGGTCTACAACACTGGGGAAGGGCACCGGTTGCAGCTAACGACACTCGCCCCGGGGGCCGCGGAAGCGCAACCTGCGGAGACGGTGACGAGCAGCGGGCACATACTCGGATTGTCAAAGCCGGCGATAGCTGACAACGGACGCACGGCGGTGGCGTGGGTCGCGCAACGCGAAAGCGAACAGGTGTGGAGCCGAGAAGCGCTCGGGGTGAGCGTCCGTGATCGACTGCCAAACGGCACCTGGGCGGCGACCAATTCGCTCTGGCGGGCCGCTCCCCATTCCCGTTGGGGTATCGAATCCCTCAAGGTAGCGACCGACCAGGCTGGCGATGAGGCTGTCGTGTGGTTGATGCGGCGGGAGCTCAATTCCTCGTCCGACGCTTTCAGAGTGATGGTGGCGACCCGCTCAGCCGGAGGCACATTCACCCGTCCGACTGCGATCGCGTCTGAGACGTGCAAAGCCGCGCCTGCGATCGCGGTCAACGAAGTGGGTGAATTGACCCTGCTGTGGTGTACAGCAACTCAGATTCGCTCAGCCACATGGATGGCTGGCAGCTCTCCGCCCTCCGAATCGACGATCCTCGATCAGACGAGCAGCGCCGAAGAACAACTGAACATCGGCGGGTTCAGCGCGCTTGCGATTGAGGTGGGGGGAAATGACGCCGAGCTTGCGACCTGGTCGAAGGGAACCTCCGAACGCACTCGTCCAGAGCCGGTCGCACTTCGCGCGGCGTGGCGTGAGCCCTCCGCTGAGTTCAGCCCTGCGTATACCGTAACCGCGCCGGGAGTGGACGTCCGCGAAGCGACCGTCGCCTTCCCAGCGGGAGGCACCGCGCTGATCGCCTGGAGCCAGGTGAACGCGGACGGCAGCGGGCCGGGCCTCGACTACGCAAGCGGCACCGCCGGCACGATCCTGACGGCGGCGAACGTGGAGCCTGTACCGGCGAAGCACCTGCAACTGATGGCCGGGTGGCTCGAGGACGGCAGCGCCATACTGCTCTGGCGTAACGGTGCTTACGTGATGGCCGATCGCCTGGTTCCGGGCAGCGCATTGGGAGCGCCCACGGCGATCGGCCGCCTGAGCGAAGAATCCGGTGAACCAACCGAAGAACTGCAGCTGGCCGCCGGCGGAGCCAGCAGCCCGGTGCTTGCCTGGATCGGACGCTCGCCAGCGGACTCCGCGACCCAAGCGGTGCGCTACCTCCCCGCATACCAGCTTGGGGATAACCCTCAGCCGCCCTCTGCCGGCGTCACGGTGGTCGGCAACCAACTCGCGCACGCACGCGGCTTCACGATCAGGGCCGAATGCCCGGAAGCGTGCGAGATCACGGCGAGGGGGGAGCTGTTCGGTTTGCGCGAGGAAAACGAAGAAGAAGCCGCCGCCTCCTCTTACCGCCCCCTCGGCCCGCTGCACCCCGCGAGCGCCACTCTGACCGCTGGTGAACGCAAGCGTCTTACCCTCCAGGCCCCTCGGGACACACTCAGTGCTCTCTGCCGTTCCACACGAGCCGGAGACAGCGACGCGGTCGAACTCCGCGTCTCGGTAAGAATGACGAGCGGCGTGGAGCGCCACCTCGTCCTCGGCGACAGGCCCGTGGGCCGTGCATGCTCCTGAGCCACCAGACCCACGACCTGAGAAGGTGGTCGAAGATGACCGCGCTGACTGCGCTGCTCGTACTCGCATCCTTTGTAGCTGCGCCGAGCCCGTACGCGAGCGCAACACCCGCTCTTGTCACCGACAGCTACCAGCTGGCGGGCAGCGAACCGCTCGCGCTGGCTGGTTCGGCAACCCTTGTGGCCGGCTACGGCGGGGACGACGAGGTTGTGCGGTCCTTTGGGCCGAGCCAGTCGCCCGCAGTGATCGCACGTGTCCACCCTGAAGGTGAAGGCGATGGTCAGATCGTTCTCGCCGGCTCCCCAAGCAGGATTGCGCTGCTCGAGACCGGGGTGCTCAGCTCGGGGTACAAGGACTGCTGCTCGATCTTCTACCAACACGTCGCTTCGGGTCCGTTGGTGGGCCCACTCGAGGAACCGACAGCCGGATGTCCGATCGCACCAAGCCTCGATCCATCGGTCGACTCCGAACGGGGGATAGCCGTGCATTCGGCGATCGCACTGGATGGCGAAGTACTCGCCTACGACAGCTTCGGCTGCCTCATAGTCGAGGACTTCGCCTCGGGATTGCAGCGAATCGTGCCACTCGCAGCGACGCTGGAGCCCGTGCATGAACGAGGCCTCAGAGGGCTGCCACAGGGGGCGTTGCTGCGGGTCGCAGGCAGGCTGGTCGCCTATCGAGCCAACCCGCCCGGTGGCGAAGGACCCGCATCAGTGGTGGTCTACGACATCGACACCGGGAGCGAGGTATACAGCGTGCCACTGCCAGCCGAAAATGCCCGCGAACCCGGTCGCATCGCAGCCCCCACCTTCGACCTGCAGTCCGATGGCACGCTCGTGATCGCCGACCCCGCGACGTGCAGCGCAGCAGTGAGCACGATCGCCGCACCCTCGCCGCGCCCGCTCGGCATCCCAGCGTGCTACGTGCGTCGCGTTCGTGACGGGCGAGTGCTGGTCGTGGCGCCTGGCTCGGGGGACGAACGTGTGCTCGAGTGGTCACTGATCGAAGCGCCGCTCGCCCACCCGATCGCCGACCTCGGCAGCGACGGCTACCTGGAAACGGTGCCACCCGATATGAACGAAACGACCGTTTTGTACGAGCTCAGCGGCTGCTACCCCCGGGTCTATAGCGCGCCACTTGCCGAACCGGGCACTCCACCGGCTCTACCGAACCGCTGCCCGGTGAGCGTGTCGCCGCTCCATGCCACGCTCACGGCAAAGTCGCTGAGCGTGAGCCTTCGCTGCCCTCTCGGCTGTCGTGGGAGTTTCACCGCGTGGCTGCGCACCGCCAAGGAGATGCGCGCGGGGGAGGTCGGCCAACAGATTGGCAGTGAACCGTACACCGGCGAACCAGCCCGCAACAGCTACTCCCTCGCTCCTGGTCAGTCCCAGACTTTCAAGCTGCTGCCCACGGGTGAATATGAAGAACATCCCACGGTTCGCGGCTTGGAGCGTGAGTTGCGGCGTCATCCACAGCTGCGGCTGGAGCTCTTCTTCGAAACAGACACCCCGGACGCCGAAGGACTCTTCGAACAGGAAGCCGAGGAACTTAAAATCCCTATGGCGACATCCTCACGTGTCAGCCTGCCGATTGTCGCGGCCAGGCGATGATCGACCAGTCGTGCACCCTTGAACCGTACGTATACTGAGAGGACAATCGCGATATGGCGACCTTAGAGAGCGAGTTGGATCGGCCCTCCCGCTCGCTGCGACGGTGGCGCTCCTGAGGTGGATGTTCGTCCCCGCAGTCGGTGAACAGGTGCTGCGGGCGGAGACGGGCATCTGGGACGAAGACGCTGCTGGCAGGGTTGCTGGTGGTGTTGTATCGGCGGGGTCGGATCGCGAAGGTCCGCGCATCCACAAAACCAACTGGACTCGGTGGCTCCTAGCGGAACTCGGCAGTAAGCCCCCGGGCCGCGCAGGAGGCACACCTTTCCCGTCGCCTCCTGGGGCCCGTGGCGGCCCAACCGCTACATCACATACACTCCACGAGTCAACCCGTGTCCACGAGAACGGGGTCCAAGCCACCGACTCTCACGCGTGGTGGACCGAAAAAACGGGGGCCGGCCACCGGACCGCGGTGAATAAATCATCTCTCACAGTGCTCGAGCGCCCCGGCGTAGAAGTCCAAATAGCTACCCCAATGACTGCTCCAATAAGAAACTGTCCGAGAACTCTTGGTGGGGCAGGATTATGTAGCGCTTGATTGAAGCGGCAAGGCACGTCAACCCTCGCTAAAAGGAGCGTGCCTTGCCAGCCGTTGAGACTACCCCTGCTCGCCCACTGCCGACGATCTGGGAGCTCCCGGACGACCTTTGGGAGGAGATCAAACCGATACTCGACTGCTTCTATCCGCCCGCCCGGACCGGCCGTCCCAGGGCCGATCTGCGGCTCGTGCTCGACGGGGTCATCCATCGTTTGCGCTCCGGCTGCCAGTGGCGTCATCTGCCCGAGCGGTTCAGCCACCCCGGAACCGCAGCCTCTATCTTGTCGAATTCAGTCGCTTGATTTTTAATGGTAAGCACCACCACGGCAATAACCACTATTACCAGCAGGCTTGAGTAGACGATCACCGATCTTTGCTTATAACTCATATCTATTCTTCAAAAGCGATACTTTCGATACTTACTCAACAGTGCACGAGCGCCCCGGCGTAGAAATCGAGATAACTTCCCCAATGGCTGTTCCAGTAGGTCGCGTCGTGCCCGCCAGGCCAAACATGGAACTCGACGTCGAGTCCTTTGGATTGAAGAGTCCGGGCGAATGTCGTATCCGCCGGCCTGAAAGGGTCTTCGCTGCCGACGTCGATCCACAGCCGCGCCCCAGGATACGGATCGGGGCTTTCCATGGCGGCCTGGATGACATCGTGGCGAGCAAAGTCTTCGGCGTTGTCGAATGCCCCGGCGGCCGATTCCCCGCCATTTAGCCAAAGGGCCGGCGAGTCGCCGCCGACGGCGCAGAAGCGCCCCGGATTCAGCCGGGCCAGGTCATAAGCGCCGAAGCCGCCCATCGACAATCCACCGATGGCGATACGACGCGGATCGGCGCCAAGCAGGCGGATGGCCCGTGGGATCACCACATCCATCACGTAGCTGCCCCACGCCCCATCGTCGCGGTCGTGCCAGTAGGAGTCTTCGCCCCCGTCGGGAAAGACGACATCCGGCGCCCGCGAGCCCAGCTTCGCAAGAGCGGCGAAGAACTGGCTGCTCAGGTTGGAGTCCTCGTTCTCTCCCTTGCGCAACTCTATCGCGCAGACATGCGTAGTCAAGAGGCTCCCACTTATCCGATCGCCGGATTTTGCGGGTTTTTCTTTCTACAAGACGATCAAATAGATGCGGCGGATCCCGATGATGCGTCAACCGACTCCGCGATCGCCCGGTAGGCCGCCCCCGGATCGGGGGCGTGGAAGATCGCCGAGCCTGCCACGAAGAGGCTCGTGCCCGCCCCGCGGCAGACCGGGGCAGTCGTCGAGTCGATACCACCGTCCACCTCCAACGCCGCTGAGGATCCCTCGCCGTCCAGCAGTGCGCGCAGTCGCTCGATCTTCTGTGGTGAACGTGCGATGAAGGGTTGGCCTCCCCAGCCGGGACTGACCGTCATGCACAGCGCGAGGTCGATCGTTCCAGCCAGCTCCGTGAGCGCTTCGACGGGCGTGGCGGGGTTGATCGCGACACCCACGCAGGCGCCGCCGGCACGGATCTCGCTCGCGGCGTACTCGGCGTGTGGGGTGGCCTCCGCGTGGAAGGTGACCGAATGCGCTCCGGCGCGCACGAACTCGCCGACCTGGCGCTCGGGACGCTCGATCATCAGGTGCACGTCGAGCATCCCCCCCACCTCCTCGACCTGCTCGCGCAGCGCGGACACCACCACGGGGCCGAGTGTTATCTGGGGGACGAAGTGGCCGTCCATCACATCCACGTGGATCACCCGCGCGCCGGCGGCCAGCACCTCGCCCACCTGCTCGCGCAGCGCCCCAAAGTCGGCGGAGAGAATCGAAGGCGCCACCCTCACCCTGGCGAGCAGATCCTTTGTCGATGCACTCATCTCACGAGCCCCTGAATCCAGCGCAGCCATGAAGGGCTCAGATCGGCATCAACATGCTGTCGCCGCAGTTGTTGCACTTGAGAATCGCGGTGGAGGACATTCTCACGATCGTCGAGTGCTCGCCGCAGTTGGGGCACACCGAGGCGAGCTCGAAGCGGTGCAGGCAGTAGACGCAGCGGTAGCGCCCCGGCAGGTTGGTGGGGCGCAGCCACGGCTCCGAGCAGTGCGGGCACAGCGGGCCCAGGTCGGGCGGGGCTGTCTGGTCGCGCTCGCTCGCCATCACTCGCTCACTGGCGGCGCAGCCGCGCGATGAAGAAGCCGGCCGTGTGGTCGCGGTGGGGCAGCGTCAACACCTCGTCATCCAGGGAGAAGCCGGGGTTGGATTCCAGGAAGGCGAGGATCTGGCTCTGGTTCTCTGTCTGGGAGATCGTGCACGTAGAGTAGACCAGCACACCGCCCGGACGCACCGCTGCAGCGCCGGCTGCAAGGATCGCCGCCTGCGTTCGGGCGAGCTGGGCCACATCCTGCGGTCCGACCCGCCAGCGCAGGTCCGCGCGTGCCTGCAGCGTTCCCAACCCCGAGCACGGCGGGTCCACCAGCACGCGGTCAAACGGCGCCTCCCCCCGCAGCGGCTGCGCCGCGTCGCCGAGCACCACCCGTATGCACTCCTGCGCGCGCAGACGCTCGACGGTCCGCTGCAGCTCCGCCGCGCGGCGGGGGTTGCGCTCGACCGCCACCACCTCGCCCGTGCCATCCATCAACGCCGCCAGGTGCGTTGTCTTACCGCCGGGCGCGGCGCACAGGTCAAGTACCCGCTCGCCCGGCTGGGGAGCCAGCGCCCGTGCCGGCAGCATCGCCCCCCGCGACTGCGCCAGCACCGTGCCAGAGCGCCACTGCGGCGAGCCGTGCACATCCCATGGGCCCTCCAGCACGAGCGCCTCCGGGATGTGCGGGTCGCCGTGGACGCCGACTGGGCGCGGGCCCGCCCTCAGCTGCTCCGCGACGCCGGCAGGCTCGGCGACCAGCGTGTTGACGCGCAGCGCCAGCTCCGCCGGCTCGTTGTCGAACGCCAGCAGCGCGCGGGCATCCTCGGCGCCCAGCTGCTCCCACCACAGCCGTGCGATCCACTCCGGGTGGGAGTGCTTCAGCGCCGCCGCCTCGGGCGTGCCGTCGTCGAGCGCCGCCAGCAGCGCCTTGCCCTCGCGTGTGGCGCGACGCAGCACCGCGTTGACCAGGCCGTGACCTCCGTGGCCGGCCCGCGAGCCACCGCCAGCCGGCGCGCGGCCACCCGTCGCCACTCCGCCACTCTTCACCAGCTCGACCGCATCAGCCACCACCGCATGATCGGGAGCGCCGCCGAGATACAGCAGCTCGTACAGCCCCAGGCGCAAAGCCGCCACCACCGGCGCGTCCAGTCGCTTCAGCGGCCGCTCGGCGAGTCGCTCGATCAGATAGTCCAAGGTGCCCTTGCGCTGCACCGCCCCGTACGCCAGGCGCATCGCCAGCGCCCGGTCGCGTGCGTCGAGCTCGCGCGCCTCGGCACGCAGCGCCAGGTCGGCATACGCGCCCTGCTCGAACACTCTGCGCAACACCGCGTACGCGCAGACGCGGGCTTTGGCGGGAGCAATGGACCCCGCCCGCCCCCCCACCTGCCTCGGCTCGCCGGCCCGGGGCCGGCTGTGCCCGCTAGGCGAGGGCATGTCCCCGCAGATACGCCTCCGCGTCCATCGGCCGCCCGCCGGGAGGCTGAACCTCCAGCAGCTCCAGCGCCCCGTCGCCTGTCCCGTACAGCAGATGTCCGGCGTTTGCCGCCAACCTCCCCGCCGGGAGGCTCTCCAAGCCCTCCTCCGCCAGCGCCGCGTCCACCAGCACCTCCTCCGCCAGCACCTCCTCCGCCAGCGCCGCGCGCGAAACGCCCAGCAACGTCCCGTCCGCTCGCGCCAGACGCGCGCCGATGTGGGGCTGCAGCGCGCGCACCTGACGCTCCAGCTCCACCGCCGTGCGCTCCGGGTCGAGCAGGCGGTCCTCGGGGCCGATCTTCTCCGCGTAGGTCACCCCCTCCTCGGGTTGCTCCTCGAAGCGCGGCGGCTGCCCTCCCGCCCACTCGTCCAGAACCCCCACGAGCAGCTCGCCGCCGAGTCGCCGCAGGCGCTCCGCCAGCGACCCGTACGTGTCGGCCGGGCCGATCGCCTCCTGCGCGGTCGCACACACCGGCCCGCTGTCGAGGCCCTCGGTGAGGCGCATGATCGACACTCCCGTCCGCGCGTCCCCCGCCATGATCGCCCGCTCGACAGGTGCCGCCCCGCGCCAGCGCGGCAGCAGCGAAGGGTGGACGTTCAGCAGCTCATACGCCGACAACAGCGGCTCCTTGATCAGCGCTCCGAAGGCGCACACCACCAGCACCGCCTTCTCGCCCACGACGACGTCCCCCTTGCTCGCCTCAGCCTCCCTACTCACCACGGCCCCCTCATCCCCTGCGGCGGCGCCATCCGCCACGGCGGCATCGATCAGCGCACCCACCGCCGGATCGTTGATCCGCTCCGGCTGCTCGAGCGCGATGCCGAGCTCTCGCGCCGCCAGAGCGACCGGCGGTGCCGCCAGCTGCCGGCCCCGGCCGCGCGGGCGATCGGGGCGCGTCAACGCCAGCGCCGGCCGGTGCCCGCTCGCCGCCAGGCGCTCGAGCACGGCGGCCGCGAAATCGGAGGTGCCGAGGAAGACTGTGTGCAAAGCGCTGAGAGCCCTACTGGGCGGGGGCCGTCGACCGCTCCGCGCTCGGTCGCGACGACCCCTCGCCGGCTTCCCGCGCCTCCCGCAGCGCGCGCATCGCGTCCCGGCGCGCCTCGCGCGAGATCCGATCGAGGATCAGCACTCCTTCGAGGTGATCCATCTCGTGCTGGATCACACGCGCCGGCAGGCCCTCCTCCTCGACCACCACCTCCCTGCCGTGCGTATCCTGCGCGCGCACCTTCACGCGTGCGGCGCGCTCCACCTCGACGTGGACCCCGGGCAGGCTCAGGCAGCCCTCCTCCTTGACCTCCCGCTCCTCGCTCTCCCACTCGAGCACAGGGTTCACCAGGGCGCTGACGGGGTCGTCCTCGTACGCCTTGTACACCAGCACCCGGTGCAGCACGCCAACCTGGGTCGCCGCCAAGCCGACGCCGAGCGCGTCCTGCATCAGCTCCCCCATCCGCTGCACCTCCGCGCGCAGACGCTCGTCGAAGCGCTCCACCGCCACCGCGCTCGCGCGCAGCACCGGGTCCCCCAGCTTGCGCACCTGGCGCAGCGCCGCATCGCGGCGCGCGCACGTCTCCTCGTCCAGCTCCTCCGCCGGCTCGTCCTGCTCCTCGACCTCAGTGGGATTCTCGACGCTGGTGCTCATCCTCGACCATTTTGACAGGTGAAGAGGGGCCCGACCGAACCCGGGGGACACGCGCCTGCGGCGCGCATCCCCGCTTCGGCCTGCCGGCCTTCGACCGCCGGCGCTACCCTCTTATTGCGGGTCCACATCGACGCTGAAGCTCACCCCCGCGTGCTCCTTCGCGCTCGCCGCGCGCTGCACCGCCGCGCCGACGCCCCCCACCGCCGCACCGCGGTCGGTCGCCTTCACCAGCAGCATCCTGCGCTCCTTGCCACGCAGGCGGAACAGCGCCGCAGGGCCGAGGACGCTGCAGCGCTCGAGTCCATCCAGCTGGGCGCGCACGGCGCTCGCCGCCGCCTGCGCTCGCGCTGCCTCCGTGGCCGCGCAGACAATCCGGATCAGGTGCGCGAACGGCGGGTAGCGCAGCGCCTCCCGGCGCTGCAGCTCGCCCGCCAGGAAACCCTCGCTGTCGTGCCGCGCCGCATACGTGATCGCGCGCGCCTCGGGGGCGATCGCCTGCACCAGCACCCTCCCCTCCCCACCCCGCCCGACCCTGCCGGCGAGCTGCGCGATCAGCGCGAAGGTGCGCTCCTCCGCGCGAAAATCCGGGAAGCGCAGCGTCGCATCCGCATCCAGCACAACCCCGAGGCGCACGTCGGGGAAGTCGTGGCCCTTCGCCACCATCTGCGTGCCGATCAGCACACCCGCCGGGGCGTCGCCGAAGCGGCGCAGCAGCGCACCCACGCCATCCCCACCCGCGCCGGCGGGGATCGTGTCCGCGTCCAGCCGGAAGATCGGGAAGCGCTCGCCGTCTCCCAGCGTGGCTTGCAGATCGTGCTGCAGGCGCTCGGTGCCCGCGCCGTGGCGCGCCACCGCGGTCGAGCCGCAGCCGCACCGTTGCGGCACACGCTCGCTGTGGTCGCAGTGGTGGCACCTGACCTGCCCCTCACGGCGGTGGAGCACGAGCGCCACGTCGCAGTGCGGGCAGCTCCACACCTTCCCGCACGAGCGACAGGATAGGAAGTTCGACCAGCCCCTGCGGTTGAGCAGCACGATCGCCTTGCCCCCGGCTTGCCGCACGTCCGCCAGCGCCTGCGCCGTCTCCGGGTGCAGGCCGTGGCTCTGCTCGCGCATGTCGAGCAGCTCCACCGGCGGCAGCGGACGGCCGTCCACCCGGCGCGGAAGGCGCACGCGTTCGAGCGTATGGTGGCTCTCCGGCCGCGGCGTGGCGCTGCCCAGCAGCAGCAGCGAGCCCTGCAGCGCGGCGCGCTTGGCGGCGACCTCGCGCGCGTCATAGCGGGGGTCGCCTTCGTGCTTGTAGGAGGCGTCGTGCTCCTCGTCGACGACGATCAACCCCAGATCCTCGATCGGCGCGAACACCGCCGAGCGCGGGCCCACGCACACGCGCGCTTCGCCGGTCCGCAGACGTCGCCACTCCTCCCGGCGCTGAGCCGGGGTCAGGCGCGAGTGCAGCACCGCCACCGTCTCCCCGAAGCGGCCCACGAAGCGGCCCACGATCTGCGGTGTCAGCGCGATCTCGGGCACCAGCACGATCGCGCCCCGGCCACGTTGCAGGGCGCAGGCGGCGGCGCGCAGATACACCTCGGTCTTGCCCGACCCGGTGATCCCGTGCAGCAGCAGCGCCGGACGCTGGGTGGAAGGCGATGCAAGCCTCTGCTCGATCGCCTCCAACGCCCGGCGCTGGTCATCGGTCAGCGGTGGTGGCTGGCTGTGCAACCTACCGACCGGCTCATGCCGCGGGCGGGCGACCGCGCGCGCACGGCGCTTGCGCACGCCGAGGCCGGCTGGTCCCTTGCCGGTCGCGCCGGCGGGCAGCACCAGCCGCAGTGCGCGGGCCACCGTCGAGCAGTACTCGGCCGCAAGCCACTCCGCCAGTGCCACGAGGTCCACAGGTACGCCGAGCTCGAGCGCGCGCAGCGGCTCCAGCAGCTTCTCCTCGGCCACCTCGCTGCGCTCGGAGAGGCCCGTCACCACCCCCAGTACCTCGCGTCGACCGAACGGCACCACCAGCATCGAGCCGACCACGACGGCACCCCCCTCGAGCTGCGGCGGCAACCGGTAATCGAATGGCCCGCGCAATGCGCGGGCGGTGGTCAGGGGCTCGACTTGGGCGATCTCGCTCGGCATCTGAAAGAAGAGGGGCCCGACCGAAGCCGGGAGACACTCGCCTTCGACCGAAGCCGGGGGACACGCGCCTGCGGCGCGCATCCCCGTTTCGGCCAGCATTCCCGTTTCGGCCAGCCAGCCTTCGACCGGCTGGGCAACCTCTAGGGCTCCACAATAGATGGAGCACCGGACCGTCTTAGACGCCCGCCGTGGCCCCCAGGCCCGCCGCAGCGCGCAGCGCCTCGGCCTTGTCGGTGCGCTCCCATGTGAAGTCGTGGTCGTCACGGCCGAAGTGGCCGTATGCCGCGGTCTTCTGATAGATCGGGCGGTGCAGTTTCAGCTCCTCGCGGAACGCGCCGGGGCGCAGGTCGAAGTGCTCTTTGACCAGCTCCGTGATCCGCGCGCGGCCGATCTTCTCGGTGCCGAACGTCTCGACCATCACCGACACCGGGTGCGCAACCCCGATCGCGTATGCCACCTGCACCTCAGCGCGGTCGGCGAGACCGGCGGCGACGATGTTCTTCGCCACCCACCTGACCGCGTAGGCCGCCGAGCGGTCCACCTTGGAGGGATCCTTGCCCGAGAACGCACCGCCGCCATGGCGCGCCATGCCGCCGTAGGTATCGACGATGATCTTGCGTCCCGTCAGCCCGCAGTCGCCCATCGGGCCGCCGATCACGAAGCGTCCGGTCGGGTTGACCAGGAAGTTGCGCAGCAGCTGCTTCTCCTCATAGAGCTCCGCCGGCAGCACCGGGCGCAGCACGTGCTCGAAGAGGTCGGGCTTGATCAGCGTCTCGCTGTCGATCCCATCGGCGTGCTGCGTGGAGATCAGGATCTTCTCCACTCCCACCGGCCGCCCATCGCGGTAGCGAACCGTCACCTGCGTCTTGCCGTCTGGGCGCAGGTAGGGCAGCACGTCAGCCTTGCGCACCTCCGCCAGACGCTTGGAGAGCTTGTGCGCCAGCAGGATCGGCAGCGGCATCAGCTCCTCGGTCTCGCTGGTCGCATACCCGAACATCATCCCCTGGTCGCCCGCCCCCGCCAGATCGAAGCGGTCGTCATCGAGCGGGTCGTGGCGCGTCTCATACGCCGCGTCCACGCCCTGTGCGATGTCCGGCGACTGCCTGTCGATCGCGTTGATCACCGCGCACGTGTCACAGTCGAAGCCGAACGCCGCGTTGTCGTAGCCGATGCCCCGCACGGTCTCGCGCGCCACCTGGGGGATATCCACGTAGGTCTCTGTCGTGATCTCTCCCGACACCACGATCAGGCCTGTGTTCACCAATGTCTCGCACGCCACCCGGCCGTTCGGATCCTCGCGCATCACGGCGTCGAGCACCCCGTCGGAGATCTGGTCGGCGATCTTGTCGGGATGCCCCTCGGTCACCGACTCGCTGGTGAACAGGTATTCGTTGTCTGAAAGCTCGCTCATCGGGCCAGTGTACCGGCCCACCTCTCGCGTTTCACGCGGCCGAGCGCGCACCACGGCGACGGCCGTCGCCGTGGGCCCGCTGCCCACGTTCCACGAAGTCGATGATCAACGGCACCCCGTCCATGCCGTAGCGGGCGCGCAGGCGGTTCTCCAGGAAGTAGGCGTAATCGCGCGTCACGCGCTCACGCGAGTTGACCTGAATCGCAAAGCGCGGCGGGCGCTCGCCGGTTTGGGTCATGTAGATCGGCTTCAGGCGGTGCTGGCTGGAGCCCCGACGCGTACCGATCGGCGGCTGGCGCGCCTGCACCGCCTCCGCCAGGAAGCGGTTGAGCTCCGGCGTGGGAATCCGTCCCGCCATCCGATCCCCCAACACGAGCGCCTCGGTCAGCAGGCGCGCGGTGTGCCGACCGGTGATCGCGCTCGCCGTCAGCAGACGCGGGCGCAGCCGCAGCTTCTCGGCCACGCGCGCGCGCTCGTGAGCAAGTGCCGCCTCGCGCGCCTTGTCATCCTGCACCTCGGGGTGAGACTCGGCGAACAGGTCCCACTTGTTGAGCACGATCGCCGTCGCGCAGCCCGCCTTCATCGCCAGCTCCGCGACCCGCAGGTCCTGCGCTGTGACTCCTTCGGTGGCGTCGCACACCACCAGCGCCACGTCCGCCCGCTCGGCCGCGCGGCGGGAGCGCAGCGCGGTGTAGTACTCGACGGAGTCCGCCACCTTCGACTGGCGGCGCATCCCCGCAGTGTCGATCAGCGTCACGCTGCGCCCCTCCACGATCAGCGGCGTGTCGATCGCGTCGCGGGTGGTGCCCGCCAGCTCGGAGACGATCACGCGCTCCTCGCCCAAGAAGCGGTTGACCAGCGAGGACTTGCCCACGTTCGGGCGGCCGATCAGCGCGAGGCGCAGCGTCTCGGGCGCCGGCACCGCCTCCTCTGGGGGCAGCAGCTGCACGATCCGGTCCAGCAGATCGCCCGAGCCGAGCCCCTGCGCGGCTGAGACCGCCAGCGGCTCGCCCAGCCCGAGGCGGTGCAGCTCCGCCGCGAGCGGCAGATCGGCGACCGTGTCGCACTTGTTGGCGACGACCACGCTCGGCACCGGGGAGCGGCGCAGCAGATCGGCGAGCTCCTCGTCGCCGGGGCGCACTCCCGCGCGCGCGTCGACCACCAGCACCGCCACCTGCGCTTCGGCGAGTCCGGCGCGCGCCTGCTCGCGAATCGAGCCAGCCAGCGGATCCTCGTCGTGGAAGTCCACGCCGCCGGTGTCGATCAGCGTGAACGTGCGCCCGTTCCACTCGCACTCCACCTCGTTGCGGTCGCGCGTCACCCCGGGGCGCTCGTGCACCACGGCGGTGCGCGTCCCGCTCAGGCGGTTGACTAGCGAGGACTTGCCCACGTTCGGATAGCCGATGATGGCGACCTTCGTCATTGAGCCCCCAGTATGAGCTATGGGCGTGGTGGAGCCGTGCCAGAGCGGCTGTGGCATGCACTCGCCTACGAGGCAATCATGGCGGCGATGCGCTCCACCACCTGCTCGACGCTCAGACCGGTGGTGTCGAGCACGACCGCGTCGTGGGCCGCCCGCAGCGGGCTGTGCTCACGCTCGCGGTCGCGCTCATCGCGTCGTCGCTGCTCGTCCAGCACCGCCTCATAATCGAGGCCGAGCTCAGCGGCGCGCCGGCGCGCCCGCTCGACCGGATCGGCGGTGAGGAAGACCTTCAGCGCCGCGTCAGGAGCAACCACGGTGCCGATGTCCCGTCCCTCGGCCACCAAATCGCCGCGGGACACGAACTCCCGCTGCTTAGCGACCAGCGCCTCGCGCACGTCCGGGTCGGAAGCGACCCGCGAGGCCTTCTCCGAGACCGCCGGTGTGCGGATCTCCTCGCTCACATCGCGGCCGTTCAGCAGCACCCTCCCACTCGCTCCCCCGTCCCCCGCCGCGCTGTCCCCACCCAGTGCGATGCGCGCCGCGCGTGCCAGTCGGGCGGCCTCCTCGTCCGGCGATGCGAGCGCCAGCAGCGCCACGCAGCGGTACATCGCGCCGCTGTCGAGGTAGGTGAAGCCCAGTCTGTGCGCCACCCCGCGCGCGACCGTGGACTTGCCGGCGCCCGCGGGGCCGTCGATCGCGATCACCATCAGCGCGCGCCCCGAGTGGCGGCCACCGGGGCCTGCTGGGGAGCCGCCCGCTGTGGGCACATCAGCCCGCCAGCCGTTCGAGATCCTCCACGAACCCCGGGTAGGAGACCGCGGCGGCCTCGATCCCGCGCACCTCCACGCCCTCGCGCGAGGCGAGGCCGGCGACCGCGCCCAGCATCGCAAGGCGGTGGTCGCCGTGGGCCTCGATCGCACCGCCGCGCAAGCCGCCCGTCCCCGTGACCGCGAAACCGTCGTCGGTCGCCTCGATGTCGGCGCCGAGGCCGCGCAGGCCGTCGACGACGGTGGCGATCCGGTCGGACTCCTTGAGGCGCAGCTCCTGGGCGCCGCGCACCACCGTCTCGCCTTCGGCGAAGCAGCCGAGCAGCGCGATCAGGGGCAGCTCATCGATCGCCAGCGGCACCTCCGCGGGACCCACGAAGGTCCCCTCCAGCCCGCCCGCGGCGACGTCGAGGTCGCTGACCGGCTCGTGCGCGATCAGCTCGCCGCTCTCGTCCTCCAGATCGCCGAGCACGATCCCCTGCATCCGCATCAGGATCCGCAGGAAGCCGCTGCGCGTCCAGTTGACGCCGACGTCGCGGATCAACAGGCGCGAGCCCCCCACCAGCACCCCCGCGGCAATCATGAACGCGGCGGAGCTGGGGTCGCCGGGCACCCGCACGCGCTCCAGCACCAGCTCGTCGGCGTTGGTGACGGTGACGCTGCGGCCGTTGCGGTGGATTCGCGCGCCGGCGCCCAACAGCATCCGCTCGGTGTGATCGCGGCTGCGCTCGGGCTCGGTGACGGTGCTCGCGCCGTCGGCGGCCAGCGCGGCGAGCAGCACGCACGACTTCACCTGGGCGCTTGCCACCGGCAGCGTGTAGGAGATCGAGTGCAGCCGCGCGCCCTGCACGCTCAGCGGCGGGTAGCGATCCTCGCTCGCCTGGAGCGTGGCGCCCATCAGGCGCAACGGCTCGATCACGCGATCCACCGGGCGACGGCGAATCGACTCGTCGCCGTCGAGCGTGAACGCGCGGCCCTCCTGCGCGGCCAGCCAGCCGGGCAGCAGGCGCATCAGCGTGCCGGCGTTGCCCACGTCCAGCGGTCCACCAGGATCGCGCGCCTCGCGCAGGCCGGTTCCGCGCACGACGACCTCGTCGGGGCGCACCTCCACCAGCGCGCCCAGCGCGCGCAACGCATTCAGCGTCGAGGTCGTGTCCGCCGCGTGCAGGTAGTTCTCGATCCGCATCGGGTACGACGCCATCGCGCCGAGCAGCGCCGCCCGGTGGGAGATCGACTTATCCGCGGGCGCGGTCAGCTCGCCCGTAAGTGGGCCGGAGGGCTCGAAGCGCAGGTTCATCCCGCCCGCAAGCCTATGGGGCAGCGTCTGCGGGAGGCGTGTCGCCGCCCAACAGCTGTGTACGAGCGGCACGAGCACGCTCATTCCATGCAGCCAGCGCGCCGGCGTCCGCACGCATGAGCGCGGCGCGCATCTCCTCCAGCCCGTTCACCGCCTGCTCGATCGCTTTGATCAGCGCCTCTCTGTTGGCGAGGTAGATGTCAGTCCAGATCGCCGTGTTGGCACCGGCGACCCTGATGGTGTCGCGTAAGCTGGGGCCCACCGTCGGCGGGCAATCCTCGCGCTCGAACGCCTCCGCCGCCTGTGCCGCGAGCACATTCGCTAAGACGTGCGGAAGATGCGAGACGCTTGCCATCAGACGGTCGTGCGCGTCGGCCTCGATCTCGGCAGGCCGTGCACCGAAGAGCTCGATTAAGCCTTCGATACGCTCATACAACACCCGACTGGTGCTCGGCGCTGGTGTCAGGTACCAGGTGGCCCCTTCGAAGAGATCCTCGCGAGCGTGCTCCACGCCAGCCGTCTCTGCGCCCGCAAGTGGGTGTCCACCGACGAAGCGCGGGTCTTCACGCGCGCCCTGGAGCGCGAGCTTGGTCGAGCCGACATCGCTAACCACACAATCGGCGCTGGCGAGCGTCAGCGCTTGGCGCACAGTCTCCGCGAGCACCCCCACCGGCGCCGACGCAAAAACCACCTCTGCACCCATCACCGCGGCCCCGATGTCCGGGGCCTGCCCATCGATTGCCCCAAGGGCGAGCGCGGTGGCGCAGGCCGATGGGTCGGGGTCGTACCCGCAGACGCTGGCGCCCGCGCGCCGGCGAGCGGCGAGGCCAATCGACCCGCCGATCAAGCCGACGCCCAGGATCGCGATCTTCACGCGGCGCTGAGCGCCTTGCCCGCCAGCGCGGCGGCGCGTTCAACCGCGGCGGCGTACTCGGCGAACGTGTCGGTCGGCAGCGACTGCGGTCCGTCGCAGAGCGCCTCGTCGGGAGCGGGGTGCACCTCGACGATGATGCCGTCCGCCCCCGCCGCGGCGGCGGCGAGTGAGAGCGAGAGCACCAGGTCGCGCCGGCCCGCCGCGTGCGAGGGATCGACGATCACCGGCAGGTGCGAGAGCTCCTTGAGGATCGGCACCGCCATCAGGTCGAGCGTGGAGCGCCGGTAGGCGTTCTCAAACCCGCGGACGCCCCGCTCGCAGAGCATCACGGAGGGGTTGCCCTCCTTGAGGATGTACTCGGCCGCCATCAGCAGCTCGTCCAGCGGTGCGGACAGCCCACGCTTGAGCAGCGCCGGGCGCCCGGAGCGGCCGATCTCGGTGAGCAGCGAGTAGTTCTGCATGTTGCGCGCGCCGATCTGGATCACGTCGGCGACCTCGAGCACCGCGTCGATGTCGCGCACGTCCATCAGCTCGGTGACGACCGGCAGGCCGGTCTCGGCCTTTGCCTCGGCGAGCAGCCGCAGCCCCTCCGCCCCCAGACCCTGGAAGGCGTAGGGGGAGGTGCGCGGCTTGTACGCGCCGCCGCGCAGCAGTGTGGCGCCACCGTCGCGCACTGCGCGTGCGGTCTCCAGCGTCTGCTCGCGCGATTCGACCGTGCAAGGGCCCGCGATCAGCGCGAAGTGATCGCCGCCGACCTTGCGCCCGTCGATCTCGAGCACGGTGCGCTCGCCGTGGCGGAACTGCGCGGAGGCGAGCTTGTAGGGCTTCAGGATCGGCACCACTCTGTCCACCCCGGGCTGGCCCTCCAGCCCGAGGCTCTCGACGGAGGCGTCCTGCTCGACGTCGCCGATCGCGCCGATCACGGTCACGCGCGCGCCCTGGCTGCGGTGGGCCCGCGCGCCGGCTCGCTCAATCTTCTCTGCGACCGCCGCGATCTCATCGTCGGTGGCCGACTCCTTCATCACGATCATCATCAGTGGGTCCTTTCTGTGCCTAGAGATCTTAGGTGCTGGTCTGCCCGTTGTGTTGGTCTGCCCTCGGCCCTGTTCTGGCCTTGGGTGTGTGGTCTGCCTGGGTGCCGGTCTGCCGCGAGGTGCTGGTGCGAGAGCTCACACCGGAAGGCAGGAACTCAAAGTGGGCGCGACGCGCCCGGTGGGGTGGCGCTTGGTCGAGGAGACCCTGGGCGGCCGCAGTCCCGCTCACAAGCGGGCTCAGGCCGAAGCGCCTAGATAAATCGCCAGGCGTAGGCGTAAGCGGACGACCACGCGACACGAGCGGAAGGGCACTGGCCAAATGTGGTGGCGGATGCGGACATGGTCGTCTCAGGTGTTTGTAGCAGCTTCAGATGACTTCGGCAAGCGCATCCAGGAAGATCGCGTTCTCCTCGGGCGTGCCGTAGGTGACCCGCAGCGCCCCCTCGCGCCCCAGCGCGCCGCCGCCGCGCACGAGCACGCCGCGCTCGAGCAGACCGCGCATCACCTCGGCTTCGTTTCTATCTTCGCCAAGCCCGAACCAA
This sequence comes from uncultured Solirubrobacterales bacterium, assembly GCA_963744135.1. Classification (GTDB taxonomy): domain Bacteria; phylum Actinomycetota; class Thermoleophilia; order Solirubrobacterales; family Solirubrobacteraceae; genus Palsa-744. The sequence continues at coordinate 511,296 of CAVUSE010000005.1, forward strand.
CAGAAGTTGGCCTGCGAGTCGGCGGGTGCCAGCCCCAGCGCGCGCAGTCGCTCGTCCATCGCGATCCGCTCGGCGATCGTGCGTGTGACGCGGTCGGTGACGGCGTCCTGGTGGTTCAGCGCCTCGGTGGCGGCGGCCTGGGCGACGGCGTTGCAGAAGAACGGCTGGCGCACCTGGTCGAGCGCGCGCGGCAGCTCCTCCGAGCCGCACAGCGCGAAGCCGACGCGCAGTCCGCACAGGCCGTACACCTTCGAGAAGGTGCGCAGCAGCACCAGGTTGGGGTGTTCGCCCAGCAGCTCGACGGAGGCGTCGGGGTCGTCGAGCAGGTTGAACTCGCAGTAGGCCTCGTCGATCACCACGCACACCCGCGGGGGCACCTCCGCCAGGAACTGCGCGATCTCGGCGAGCGGCAGGGCGGTGGAGGTGGGGTTGTTGGGGTTGCACACGACCACCAGCCGCGTGGCGACCGTGATCTCGCGCAGCATCGCGGGCAGGTCATGGCAGTCGCGCTCGTCAAGCGCCACCGTAATCGCGCGCGCCCCCGAGGCGGCGCTGAGGTGCGGGTAGATCGAGAACGACGGCCACGCGTAGACGAGCTCGGCGCCCGGCTCCAGCAGCGCCTCGCCAGCGGCGAGCAGGATGTCGCAGGAGCCGTTGCCGATCGCGATCTGCGCGGCCGGCACCTCGTAGCGCTCGGAGATGCGCCGACGCAGCGCCGAGCTGGAGGGGTCGGGGTAGCGGTTCAGCGTCGCGAGCGTTTGCTCGATCGCTTCTTGGACCGCCGGCAGCGGCGGCCACGGCGACTCGTTGCTCGCGAGCCGCACGCGCGGGACCGCTTCCGCGTAGCCACCGGCCGCCGGGTAGCTGGGCAGCTTTTGGACGCGGGCTGAGAACTCGATGGGCACCGGGGTATTGTGGCGGACTTGGCCGGCGCGGGGGCGGTGACGGTGTTGGTGACCGTGACCGTCTCGACGATCGGGGTGGGCGGAGTCGGCGGCGGCGGGGGCACGGGCGCGGCGCCGACGGTGACGGTGTGAGTGACCGTGTTGGTGTTCCCCTGCTCATCGACCGCCGTCAGCGTGATGCTGTATTCGCCCGGTTCGGCGTAGGTGTGGGCAACCGTCGCTTCCGGCGTGCCGACCTGAAACCCGTCGCCGAAATCCCACACCCAGTAGTCGACAGGGTCTCCGGGTGCGCCGGAGGGCGCCCCGCTGAAGGTGGCCGGAGTCGTCGCCCGCGCCCCGGACGGGGGATCGAATTCGGCGTTCACCATCCGCTGCTCGCAGCCACCCTGGAACTCCCCCGCGGAGTTGCTCCACACCGTCTGCAGCCAGTAGTCCTGGCCCCCGATCACCTCGTTGAAGAGCGTGCCGGGGGTGATTTTGAAATCGCTTTCGGTGGCGGGCGTTCCGCCGAGCGGCTCACCGTAGGTTTCGAACGTCTCCGGCGGCAGGCACTTGTCTGCCATCTCCTGCCCGAGCAGATCGAGCCAACCGTTGCCGAGCGGATCGGTGATCGTCTCGATGCTCTCGTGGCTGGCGTTGTCCAGGACGGCGTCCACATTCCCCGCGCCTTCGGGGTACTCAAAGGCATCGCAGCCTTCGATGCCCGAGCTGTCCGGAATGTCGGCGTACAGCACCGGTTCGTTCGCGGAGTCTTCGAAGTCGCTGTGATAGGCACAGTACCCCTCGCCATATTCTGAGAACCCGCACGAGTCTCCGGCCTTGTCACTGCCCGGTTCGAAGCAGCCACCGACGTCGGGAGGAGTGAAGACGAAGTAGATGTTCTTGAGCCCCGCACCCCATCCCGGATTGGCATCCCTAGCCCTTTCGACCTCTTCCTGGAGGTCGGTGTCCGTTACGCACACGCTTACCGCCGCCGCCGAATCGGTGCACTTTTCTTCACCTTCCAGGCCCGACGACGGCAGCGGGTTGGTCGCGTCGAGATAGGCGTCCACGGAAGTGAGGTCGTAGGTGCCGGACCCTTCGCCGTCGCCGTACTGCGCCGCAACCGAATAGGTGTTGGAGCTGCTCCCGTCATCCTTGGCGACGTTCCTGAAGTAGGCTTCGATGCGGGCTCGGTATTCGGAGATGAAAAGTTCCACCTTCGCCGGCAGCGGGGTCGTGCCCTGCCAGAAGATCAGGTGCACGCTGTACGCCCCCACCACAGGCCCGCCCCACCAGCAGAGGTTGGCCCCCGGATTGGTGCTCGCTTCAGCGCAATCGGGCCTCGGGTCGATCGACGGGGCTTGCGGCAGCTTTCGCAGATCTGCCTCGATCGCCCGGTTGCGAGCCTCAATGCCGGGTGTGGAGCCGCGCACTGGGATCACCCCGCGTACGCGGGGGAAGCCCGGCAACGGCGAGTGGATGGACGGGGCCGCCTGCGCCGTTGCGGCCCCCAGCGCAGCAAGTGCCGCGCTGAGACAGATCAGTTGTCGCCGGAGCGTCCGCACGGGCAGCCTGGATCCTACTGGGCGGACTCCAGGTCGGTGCGTAGTGTCTTGGCCTCGCCGAGGTAGATGTGCTGGGCCCGGTGGTCGTCCTCGGCGTGGTAGTGGATCAGCACCCGGATCACGCGCGGCAGCGCGCGCGGCACCGGTATCTCTCGCGCGCACAGCAGCGGGACGCCCTCGAAGCCAAGCGCGCGCGCGGCGACGGCGGGGAACTCGGCGTTGAGGTCGTTGGTGGCAGTGAAGATGCAGCTGACGACGTGCTCGGGGCGCAGCGCGTTGCGCTCCATGATCGCCGTCATCAGCTCGGTCGTGGCATCGAGGATGTCCTTGGCGTCGTTGTGCGCGACGCTGATCGCGCCGCGTAAGGCATACAGTCGCATGGCGGGCGATTGTGTCAGAGCGCGCGGCCGGCCTCGCCCGCCCCTGGATCGTTCGCCATCTCGGAGCCTCCAGCGGGAGGTCCACCGGCCTCGCCCAGCCTGCGCAGCTCGGCCCCGCCGAGGCGGCGGTGGGCACCGGGCGCCAGGGCGCCGAGCCGCAGCGGGCCGAAGGCGATGCGCCGCAGAGCGAGCACCGGGTGGCCGACCGCCTCGCACATGTGTCGCACCTGGCGGTTGCGGCCTTCGCGGATTGTGATTTCGAGCTCGCCGCCACCGCTCCCCGCACGACTCACACGCGCAGGAGCCGTCGGCCCATCCTCCAGCTCGACACCGGCCCGCAGGGCGCGCAGCGCCTGCTCGCCAATCGGCCCCCCGGCGACGCGCACACGATAGGTGCGAGGAACTTCGTAGCGCGGGTGCGTAAGCCGATGTGCGAGCGCGCCATCGTTGGTGAGCAGGATCAAGCCGCTGCTGTCGGCGTCGAGGCGCCCGACGGGGTAGAGGCGGCCGGGCTCCTCGGGGATAAGCTCCACCACCGTGGGACGGCCGTGGGTATCGCGTGCGGTGGAGACCACGCCGACGGGCTTGTGCACTGCGTAGACGACCCGCGGCTCGGGGCCGCCGAGCGGCTGGCCATCGACTTCAACACTGTTGTGCTCGTCCACATCGCGGGCAGGATCGCGCACCAGCTCACCATCGACGTGCACGCGCCCGGAGACGATCAACGTCTCGGCGGCGCGCCGGGAGGCGACGCCGGCGTGGGCGAGGTGCTTGGCGAGGCGCATGGCTGCCACCATAGGAGGCGCGACAATCGCACGCCGTGGCAGATCGCGGATCGGCGCCCAGATGCGCCCTCCACGCGATAGCCCACCACCAACCCGTACCACCCAACCGCCCTCAACCCGAAGACATGGACCTGCAACTTCTCGACCAGACCCTCGCTGCCCACGGCGAGCCGAGCTTCCGCGCCGCCCAGGTGTGGCGGTGGGCGGCGGCGGGCGCGGCGGGGTATGAGGCGATGACCAACCTGCCGTTGGCGCTGCGCGAGGAGCTTGCGCGGGGGGTGCCGTTCTCGAGCCTCGAGGTGCGCCGCGAGCTGAGCGCCCGCGACGGCACGGTGAAGGCGCTGTTCGCCACCGCCGACGGGCGGCCGTTGGAGGCGGTGCTGATGCGCTACCGGAGCACTCCGGGAGGTGGCGCCGGGCGGCGCTCGATCTGCCTCTCCTCGCAGTCGGGGTGCCCGCTGACCTGCACCTTCTGCGCCACCGGAGCGATGCGGTTTGCGCGCAACCTCAGCACCTCGGAGATCCTCGACCAGGCGCTGCACTTCCGCCGGCTGGAGCGGGTTGACCACTGCGTGTTCATGGGGATGGGCGAGCCGCTGCTGAACCTCGACGCGGTGCTGGCGGCCTGCGAACGACTGCCCGATCTCGGCATCTCGCATCGCCGCACGGCGATCTCGACCGTGGGGTGGATCCCCGGGATCGAACGCCTCACCGAGTGCGAGCTGCCGCTGCGCCTCGCGCTCTCGCTGCATGCAGCCGACGAAGCGCTGCGCTCGGAGCTGATGCCGGTGAACGAGCGCTACCCGCTGCGCGAGGTGCTCGACGTCTGCCGCGCCCACTACGCGCGCAAGCGGCGACGGATCTTCGTCGAGTACGTGATGCTGGCGGGCGTCAACGACCGCTACGAGCAGGCGGTGGCGCTGGCGAAGCTGCTCGCCCCGGTGGGCGCGGACGCCCCACCGATGTTTAAGGTCAACCTGATCCCCTTCAATCCAACGAGCTCGCCGTTCGGGGGATCGAGCCGCGAGGCGATCGCAGCCTTCAAGGCGGCGCTGGAGGAGCACGGCGTGCTGGCGACGGTACGCCTGACGCGCGGGCGCGACATAGATGCGGCGTGCGGCCAACTAGCAGCGCGGGCAGCCTGATCGACCCACCCGGTGGTGTCTCAGCTTGGTCGGGACCCAGCAGGTCCAGCGAGACCCCATCAGACATCGGCCAAACCCACCAACCAGCTACTGGACCTCTATAGCTGTCATCTGGGTCGCTATCCCACAGGTCCAGTTGGTGGTTATACCCCAAACTGAGACACCACCACCAACCCCACCACTTCACAAAATGAAGGGTTAGGGACCGAAAAGTACATACACAACACCCGGACCTCGCCCGATTTCAGCGGCCCGCCGGTCCCAAGGCGGGGGTGTACGAACCGATCACGACTCGAGCGGCGGCGGCCCGCCCTCGGTGCGCGCCTCGCCCGCGCGCAGCAGCCGCTCGCGCAGCTCGGCCTGCTCCTCGGGCGTGGGGTCCCACTGCGCCACATCGGGCAGCTCGCTCAGCGAGCCCAAGCCGAACAGCTTCAGGAACTGGGTGCCGGTGCGGTAGAGCACGGCGCCGAACTGCGAGCGGCCGGCCTCCTCGATCAGGCCACGCTCGAGCAGCGTGGTCGCCGCCGAGTCGGCGCTGACGCCGCGGATGCGCGTGATCTCCGGACGCGAGACGGGCTGCAGGTAGGCGACGATCGCGAGCGTCTCCGCCTGGGCGGGGGTGAGCGCGGCGGTGCGCGGTCGGCTGAACAGGCGCCGCGCGGCTTCCTCGCAGGCGGGATCGCTGGCGAGCGCGTAGCCGCCCGCCAGCTCGCGCAGCTGGATGCCACGTCGCCGGGGGGCGTATTGCTCGGCGAGCAGTCCAATCGCCGCGGCGATCTCCAGCTCATCGGCTCCGGCCGCGTCGGCCAGCTCACGGATGGAGAGCGGGTCGGCCGAGAGGAACAGCAGGGCCTCAACGGTGCGGGCAAGCTCAGCAGATGCAAGGCCACCGGACACATCCACACCGGCGGGGAGGCCCTCGACGGGCTCATCAACGGCATTTGGCTCGGCGCCGACCGGAGCTTGCCCCGCCTGCTCCGGCTCGACGCTGACCGCCGCCTGCTCCAGCTCGGAGTCGACCGCCGCATGCTCCAGCTCGACGCTAACGACCGAAGCTTGCCCCGCGTGCTCCGGCTCGGACCCGGCCGGAGACGGCTCCGCAGGCGCCAGAGGTGCGTCCACGGCATCGGTCACTCAATACCTCCGAGGCCCGCTGCGGCAACCGCGGCGGGCGCAGGCGGCGCGAGCGCGTGGACATGAATCTCGCCGAAGCACTCACTCTGCTCCCAGGCCGCTTCGCCACGTTTGTAAAGCTCCAGCAGCGCGAACACCGTGATCGCGACGGTCATGCGATCGTCGGTGTCGCCGACCGCCTCCTCGAAGGTGAAGCGCCCGCGGCGCAGCAGCGAGCGCAGATGCGAAAGGCGCTCGGCGAGCGACACCCGCGGGATCGTGATGTGGCGCAGACTGATCGCGGGCGGCATCACCAGCAGCCGGCCGAGCGCCTGCCCGAGCGCCGCCGGGTCGAGCACGCCGTCAATCGGCGCGGGCGCGGCGCGAAGCAGGTGCGCGGGCGGCGGGGCAATGCGAAAGCGCACGCCCTCCTCCGCGGCGAGCAGCTCGCGCAGGTGGGTGGCAGCCGAGCGGTAGCGACGCGCGTCGAGCATCCGCGTGAGCAGCTCCTCGGCGGCCTCGGCGGGTTCGATGTCGAGCAGCTGCTCGTCCTCCTCGCCGGTGAGCATCAAACGCGACTTGAGCTCCAACAGGGCGGCGACGAGCACGATGAACTCGGTGGCGGTCTCCAGGTCGAGCTCGCCGCGGGCCTCCAGGTGGTCGAGGTAGGCGAGCACGACCTCGGCTAGCTGCAGCTCGAGCAGATCGATCTCTTCGCGCAGCACCAGCGTCAGCAGCAGATCGAACGGCCCGCTGAACACGTCGAGGTCGAGGTCGAGCGCGGCGACGGAGCTCATGTGTCCACCGTACCGGTCACGAAGGATGGCCGCCACGCCCGACGGCGCCCACGCCCATCCGCTCGCGCACGTCGGCAAGCGTGGGCGCAGCGATCGCGCGCGCACGAGCCGCGCCGTCGGCAAGCACCGCCTCGAGCGCGGCCTCATCGGCACGCAGGTCGGGGTAGCGCTCACGCACCGGCGCGAGGTAGTCGATCAGAGCGGCGGCGACCGCCGCCTTCAGGTCGCCATAACCACGGGCCTCCGCAAGCTCGGCTTCGACCGCCTCGGGTGTGACGGCACGCGCGACCGCGAGGATCTCGATCAGGTTGGATACGCCCGGCTTCTCCGGCCCGCGGCGGATCTCAGTGCCGGAGTCGGTGACGGCGCTCTTGATCTTCTTCTCGATCGCGGGTGGCTCGTCGAGCACGTGCACCGTCCCCTGCGGGCTGCCCCCCGTGGTGGACATCTTGCGCGTGGGGTCCTGCAGGTCCATGATCCGCGCGCCAACCTCGGGGATGCGGTGCTCGGGCACGACGAGCACCTCCTCGCCGTCGCCGAAGCGCGCGTTGAAGCGCCGCGCGACGTCGCGCATCAGCTCCAGGTGCTCGCGCTGATCCTCGCCGACGGGCACCTCGTGCGCGCGGTAGGCGAGCACGTCGGCAGCCTGCAGCACCGGGTAGACGAGCACCCCCGCGCTCACCAGCTCACGCTGGGAGTGCGACTTGTCGCGGAACTGGTGCATCCGCTGCAGGCGACCGAGCTCGGTGAGCGAGCACAGCAGCCAGCACAGCTCGGTGTGCTCGTGCACGTCGCTCTGGCGGAACAGGATGCAGCGTTCGGGGTCAACGCCGGCGGCGAGCAGCAGCGCGGTGAGGCCGTACACGCTCTCGCGCAACACGGCCGGCTCGTAAGACACGGTGGTGGCGTGCAGATCGACGATGCAGAACAGTGCCTCGCCGCGCTCCTGCCCCTCGACGTACTGGCGAATCGCGCCGATGTAGTTGCCGAGGTGCTTGCTGCCGGTGGGTTGGATGCCGGAGAAGATGCGCATTGCCGCGAGACCCTAACCGAGGCCGAAGTGGTGCGACCCAGTCGGGCGCGGACCAGCGCCGCTACACGCGCTCATGACAGCGCCTGGCGGATCGCCGGTCGCTTCGCGGCGGCGACCTCGTCGAGACGCCGTACCGGCGTGGTGTGAGGGGCGGATCGCGCGATCTCGGGGTCCTCGGCCGCCTCGCGCAGGATCGCGGCGATCACGTCGGCGAACGCGTCGAGGGTCTCCTTGGTCTCGGTCTCCGTGGGCTCCACCATCAGCGCCTCGTCCACGAGCAGCGGGAAGTACACGGTGGGCGGGTGGAAGCCGAAGTCGAGCAGGCGCTTGGCGAGGTCGAGCGTCTTGATCTGAAGCTCGCGCCGCATCGGGCCGCCGGAGAGGACGAACTCGTGCATGCAGAGCCTCTCGCCACCACCTGCACCGTCCCCCAGGGCAGATGAGGGGCCCTCGGATTGGGGGAATGCAAGCGGCAAGTACTCGGCGACACCGTGCTCGCGCAATCGCGCGAGCAGGTAGTTGGCGTTGAGCACGGCCGTCTCGGAGGCGTCGCGCAGGCCCTCGGCGCCGAGCGAGCAGATATAGGCATAGGCGCGCACAAAGCAGCCGTAGTTACCCTGGAAGCCGCGCAGACGGCCGATCGACTTGGAGCCCACGAGCCCCTCGCCGTAGTCGAGGTCGAAGACCGCCGCAGGCCGGCCCTCAGCGGCCGATGGTCCTTCGCCATTGGCGCCGTCGTCGCGATGGCTCGCAGCGAAGCCGTGACGTTCGTCGCGCTGGACAACCACCGGCATCGGCAGGAACGGCGCGATCCGCTCAGAGACCGCAATCGGCCCGGAGCCGGGGCCGCCGCCGCCGTGCGGTTGGGTGAAGGACTTGTGGAGGTTGAAGTGGACGATGTCGAAGCCCATGTCGCCGGGCCGCGACAGCCCCATCACGGCGTTGAGGTTGGCGCCGTCGTAGTAGAGCGTGGCGCCAACCCCATGCACGATGCGCGCGATCTCCTCGATGTTGGGGTCGAACAGGCCGAGCGTGTTGGGATTGGTGAGCATCAGGCAGGCGACGTCGGGACCCGCCTTGGCGCGCAGATCGGCGAGGTCCACACCCCCGTCGGGGTTGGTCGCGAGCTTGACGACCTCGAGGCCCGCCATCGTGACCGTGGCGGGGTTGGTGCCGTGGGCGGTGTCGGGCGTGAGCACCTTGTGGCGCGCCTCGCCGCGATCCTCGTGGTAGGCACGGGTCAGCAGCACACCCGCCAGCTCGCCGTGGGAGCCCGCGGAGGGTTGCAGGCAGACGTGTGGCAGGCCGGCGATCTCCCCGAGCGCAGCCTGCAGGTTCCACATCAACTCGAGCGCCCCCTGCGCGCGCACAGGGTCCTGCAACGGGTGCAGCCGGGCATGCCCGGGCAGCGCCGCGACGCGCTCGTGCAAGCGGGGGTTGTGCTTCATCGTGCAGGAGCCCAGCGGGTAGAAGCCGGAGTCGAGATCGAAGTTGCGCTTGGACAGACGCACGTAGTGGCGCACGATCTCGGGCTCGGAGAGCTCGGGCAGCCGCGCAGGGGCAGCGCGGCGGTGGCGCGGCGGCAGCAGCGTCTCGGGGTCCACCTCGGGCACGTCGATCTCCGGGCACACAAACGCGCGGCGTCCCGCAGAGCCCTTCTCGAAGACTGTCCGCGCGCGGTCTCGCTGCTGTGGGGTCTCCACGCCAACGCTCATGCAATGACCGCCTGCCAGCCGCCCACACTCATCGCGGTCATCGCTTGGCAACCGCCCACACTCATCGCCGTCATCGCTTGCCAGCGGCCCACACTCATTGCGGTCATCGCCTGGCAGCCGCCCACGCTCATGCCATGACCGCCTGCCGGCCTACCTTCGCTCGCTCGGAGGCCACAGCCGCCCCCAGCACCTCCACGAGCCGGTCGATGTCGGCGCGGGTGCGCCGCTCGGTGATCGCAACCAGCAACCCGCCGCGGTCCTCCTCACGACCGGTGAGCGCGTGCAGGTCGGCGCCGGGGTTGATCCCTTGCGCGGCGCAGCGCGCACGGACGGCGGCGACGTCGGCGTCGAGATGCAGCGCGAACTCGCGCACGACCGGCTGGGAGTGTGCCGCCTCGACGCCCTCCAGGCGCGCAAGCGCCTCGCGGGCGTAGTGGGTGCGAGCGAGCAGCAGCTCGCCGAGCTCGACGATCCCTTGGCGCCCCAGCCAGGTCAGGTGGACGACCCCCGCCAGCGCGTTGAGCGCCTGGGCGGTGCAGATGTTGGAGGTGGCTTTCTCGCGACGGATGTGCTGCTCGCGGGTCTGCAGCGTGAGCACGAAGCCGCGCCGGCCGTCGACGTCCACGGTTTCGCCGGCGATGCGGCCGGGCATCCGCCGCAGGTAGGGCTCGCGGGCGGCGAAGAACCCGAACGAGGGCCCGCCGAAGTCCAGACGATTGCCGAGCGACTGGCCCTCGCCGACGGCGACGTCCACACCGCACTCGCCCGGTGGGGCGAGGATCCCGAGCGTGAGTGGGTCGACCTGGGCGATCACCACCGGACCATGTCCATCGGCCGCCCCCCCCGCCGCGACGGACTCGAGTGTGCGACCCGCGTCGCTGGCTTCGCCCAGCCCAGCGGTGGCCTTGGCGGCGCTCAGCGCGGGGGCATCCTCGACGGCACCGTAGAAGTTGGGTTGGGCGAAGATCGCGGCACATGTGTCGGCGTCGATCGCGGCGCCCCACGCATCCAGATCGGTGGCGCCCTCGTGCAGCGGAACCTCGACCACCTCGGCGCCGAAGCCGTGCGCGTAGGTGCGCAGCGTGGCGAGGGTGTGCGGGTGCAGGCCCGCGGAGACGACGAAGCGGCGCCGACCGTTGTGCAGTTTCGCCATGTACGCGGCAGAGGCGACCGCGGATGGCCCCTCGTACACCGAGGCGTTGGACACGGGCAGGCCGGTGAGCTCGCAGATGGCGGTCTGGTACTCGAACATCACCTGCAGCCCCCCCTGGGAGACCTCGGGCTGGTAGGGGGTGTAGGGAGTGAGGAACTCCGAGCGCTCCATCAGCATGTCGATGAGCGCGGGCACGTAGTGGTCGTACATACCTGCCCCCAGGAAGCAGAGCTCATCCTCGGCGCTGACATTGCGCGCGGCAAGATCGCGCAGGTGCTCGTACACATCCTGCTCGGGCAGCCCCGGCGGCAGCTCCAGGGCACGGCGCAGACGCACGGCCTCGGGGATCTGCCGATCGAACAGCTCCTCCACGGAGCCCACGCCGATCGCCGCGAGCATCGCGACGAGGTCCTCGGGGGTGGTGGAGGTGTAGCGGGTCATCCTCCTCTCAGCGTAGCCTGCGGCTCAGACCAACCGTTGGGAGGACACGGGCCTCGGCAGTGACCAGCGACCGTGCATGCGGCTCAGACCAACCGTTGAGAGGACACGGGCCTCGGCAGTGACCAGCGACCGTGCATGCGGCTCAGACCAACCGTTGAGAGGACACGGGCCTCGGCAGTGACCAGGAACCGCGCCTACGGCTCAGCCAAGGGACTGAGGTTGCGGTCGAGAGACTGCGGCGTCAACCAGAGCCTGCGGGCTCAGCCGAGGGACCGCAGGCTCAGCCAAGGGCCTGCGGCTCAGCCGAGGCTGGCCACGTACCCCTCGACATCCAGCAGCTGATCGCGCTCGGAGGGGTCGGTGAGTCGGATCCGCACCAGCCAGCCCTCACCGTACGGGTCGTGGTTGAGCTTCTCCGGTTCCTCGGTGAGCGTGTCGTTGACAGCGACGATCTCCCCGGAGAGCGGCGAGATCACGTCGGAGACCGCCTTGACGGACTCGACCTCGGCGTAGGGCTCGCCCTGCGTGAGCAGCGTGCCGACGGCGGGCGGCTCGCAGAACACGATCTCGCCGAGCAGGTCCTGCGCGTACCAGGTGATCCCAAGCGTCGCCTCGGGGTGGGCGGCGGCACCGTCCGCGTCGATGCGCGCCCAGTCGTGCTCGGGGTGGTACAGCAGATCCTCGGGGTAGTTGGCGTCGGACATCAGGTTGGTGGGCCTCGGGAATTGGGTTCGGTTGGCGCGGCGTCGGGTGTAGTTGCGTCGAGCACCTGGCTCGGTCGGCGAGACCTCGGGTTCAGGTGGCCTTGCGATACAGCGGCTTGGGCCGCACGGTCGCGGGGCGGATCTTGCCACGAACGTCTATCTCCAGGCGCGTGCCCTCCGCTGCCCGCGCGGCGGGCACGTAGGCGAGGCCGATCCCGACCCCCAGCGAGGGCGAGAGCGTGCCGCTCGTCACGACGCCCCCGCCCACGACGGGGTTGCCGGCGCGGGCAATGCCGGAGCCCTCGAGCGCGAACGCGACGAGCCGCTCAGCCGGACCGGCCTCGCGCACGGGGCGCACGGCGTCGGCTCCGATGAAACCTGTCGCCTCCTTGCAGCACCATCCCAGCCCCGCTTCGATCGGCCCGCGCTCCACCGACAGATCGTTGCCGTAAAGGTGAAAGCAGGCCTCCAGCCGCAGCGTGTCGCGCGCGGCGAGACCGGCCGGCAGGGCGCCGCGGCGCACGAGCTGATCCCACAGCGGCGGGGCGTCGGCGGGGGCGAGCAGCAGCTCCACGCCATCCTCGCCGGTGTAGCCGGTGCCGCACACCAGCACCCGCGCACCGCCCAGCATGCGCTCGGCGGCGGTCATCCGCGGGGGCAGCGGGGAGTCGGAGATCGCCTGCACGATCTCGCGCGCGCGGGGACCTTGCACGGCGAGCATCGCGTAGTCCGCCAGTCGGTCGCGCACCTGCGCGTCGAACCCCTCCGCGTGCTCGCAGAACCACTCCAGGTCGCGCACATGGTTGGCGGCGTTGGTGACCGTCAGGAAGCGCTCGGCGCCAAGGCGATACGTGAAGAGGTCGTCGAGCACCCCCCCGTCCTCGCGGCAGAGCACGCTGTACTGCGCGCCGCCGACGGGGATCGCGGCGACATCGTTGGACAGCAGCCGCTGCAACAGTGACTCCGCGCGCGGGCCGACGGTTTCGATCTCGCCCATGTGCGAGACGTCGAAGATTCCGCAGCCCTCGCGCACCGCCATGTGCTCGGCCCGCACGCCGCCGATGTACTGCACTGGCAGCTCCCAACCGGCGAACTCGACCATCCTCCCGCCGGCGGCGACGTGGCGGTCGTACAGAGCAGTGCGGCGCATCGCTCGCAGGCTAGCGTTTGCTGTTCAACCCCGCGCATGCGCGGACCGAAGCAGATGTTGTTATTAAAAATTTGAAAGCCGTGTGCAATGGCTCACGGCTCTCAAAAAGTTAAGCACACACCGCACCCCTACAGCCACCCATCCGCCCTGCGGGCTCGCCCGCCGCGGACTGCCCGGCTACCTCAAGAACGGCGGCACGTCAATGTCGTCGTCGGAGATCTCCAGCGATGAGCGCTCGCGGTCGCCGATACGGGGGCCACGGTCGACGGCGCGGCCGGGGCGCTCGCGGCGGGCGGCGCGACCTGGACGGTGGTCGAAGCCGGTGCCGATCACGGTGACCCGCACCTCCTCGCCGAGGTTCTCGTCGATCACCGCGCCGAAGATGATGTTGGCGTCGGGGTCGGCGGCGCTCTGGATGATCTCCGCGGCCTCGTTGACCTCGAACAGGCCGAGATCCTTGCCACCGGTGATGTTGAGCAGGATGCCGGTGGCACCCTCCACCGACTCTTCGAGCAGCGGTGAGGAGATCGCGATCTTGGCGGCCTCCGCGCAGCGGTTCTCGCCGCCGGCGCTGCCGATGCCCATCAAAGCGCTGCCGGCGTCGTGCATGATCGTGCGCACGTCGGCGAAGTCGAGGTTGATCAGGCCGGGGATCGTGATCAGGTCGGTGATCCCCTGGATGCCCTGGCGCAGCACGTCGTCGGCCTCCTTGAAGGCATCAAGCATCGAGGTGCGCCGCTCAACCACGGCGAGCAGCTTCTCGTTGGGGATCACGATCAGCGTGTCGACGACCTCGCGCAGCTTGGCGATGCCCTCGTTGGCCGAGCGCGCGCGCTGGGTGCCCTCGAACTCGAACGGGCGCGTGACCACACCGACGGTGAGCGCACCGATCTCGTTCTTGGCAATCTCCGCGATCACGGGCGCCGCGCCGGTGCCGGTGCCGCCACCCTCGCCCGCCGTGACAAACACCATGTCGGCGCCCTTCAGCGCCTCCTTGATGTCGTCGCGCGACTCCGCCGCCGCGCCGAACCCAACCTCGGGGTTGGCGCCGGCGCCGAGGCCATGCGTGGAGACGTGGCCGATGTTGAGCTTGATGTCGGCGTCGCACATGGCGAGCGCCTGCGCATCGGTGTTGGCGGCGATGAACTCCACGCCGCGCAGCCCCGCGTCAACCATGCGGCTGACTGCGTTGGTGCCGCCGCCCCCGACGCCGACGACCTTGATGACCGCCAGGTAGCTGCCTACGCCGCTCTCCATGGTGTGTTCTGCTTTCCGTCCGAAGACTTGAGTAATGGTTAAGGGTTATGAAACCGTCTGCCCAAGGGGAGACCGGTTTAGCACGTTATGCAGGGAACTTCGCCCTGTCAACAGGAGCGACCACTTTTGCAGGATCGCTTGCAGAACGCCCGACTCTCAACCACCGCCCGAGGAATCACTTTTCAACCCCATCAACCTCAAGTTGAGGGTGAGGCTTCAGGTGGAGGCGGTCAGCCGCCGCTCGCAGTTTCACCGGCGGCGCTCGGTTCGTCGGCGGTGCTCGACGCTGCCCCCGAACCGGCGGCACTCGCCGCGCCAGCCGGCGCCGTCGCAGCGCTCGACCCGGCCGCGATCGATACCCCAGCCGTTGATCCGGTGGCGCTCGCGGTGCCCGACCCACCGGTGATCGCTTCAGCGAGGATGGTGGCGAGCGCGGCGGAGGTCGCATCGGTGGTGCTCACCTGGCCGGTGCTGGTACTTCCCGCGAGACCGCCCGCCGCGGTGGTGCCCGCCGCCGGGCGTTCGGGGACGCGCACATCCACGTAGGTCGCTCCCGCCGAGTTGGGGTCGGCAAGCACGCGGGCTGCCGACAGCCACTTGGCGTGCGGGCGCGTGGCATCGCCGAAATAGATCGAGACGCCGTTGCGCATCGCCACCGTCAGCCCTTCGGGCCCGATGAACACCTTGCTCACCCACCCCAGCAGCACCCGCGGAGCGGCGCCCAGCACGCTCAGCTCGGCGCGGGCGGTGGCGTTTTCGACATGCCCCCCAGCAGATCGGAGATCGGCCAGCGCGCGTGAGTCGGCGGCAAGCGCGATCGCCGGCAGCGGGACGGCGTGCGCACCCGCGAGCAGATCGGGCCCGAGCACCACGCCGTCGGCGGCGACCGCGGTGCGTACCCCGCCGACGCTCAGCGTCGCCACCGGGAGCTGCTCGATCACGTGGATGCGCAACCCGTGGGGGAACTCGCTGGTCACGCTCAGCCCCCTCACCACGCGATAGGGCGCCACCGCGGCGCGCAGCGCGCCGACGTTCACGTTCAGCGTGCTCATCCCGCGGGCGGCTCCCCGCAGCGCGGCGTCGATCGGACCGGCATCGACCCCCTGCACGCCGGCGATCTGGACGTGCTCGACAGACACCAGCGGGGATTTGCGCAGCAACAGCCAGCTGCCGCCGAGCAGCGCGAGGACGACCAGGGCTATACCCAGCCTCCTCGCGATCGCGCCGCGTGGAAGGGCGAACGACAGGGGGCGGGCGATGCGGCCGATCGGAGCGCGGGCGGCGAAAGAGCGATCCACCCTGGAGTCTTCGACCTCGGTGGACGAACCCCTACCATCGTTATGCCCCGAAAGGCAGATGCATTACGCAGTATGCAGCCCAACACGACAACTCGTGTCGTCAACTGCGAGACTCGGACGACCGGCTCCCCTCACGTCCACAACCAGTGCACCGGCCCGAGCGTCTGCACCTCGGGCTCCAGCGCCACGCCAAAACGCTCCAGCACGCGGCGGCGGCCCTCGGCCATCAGCGCGACGATCTCCGCGGTGCTGGCGGCCCCCGTGTTCTCGATGAAGTTGGCGTGCTTGGGCGCGAAGCGGGCGCCGCCGACAGTGAGACCGTTGCAGCCGGCCTCGGAGAGCAGCAGGCCCGCCGTGCGCCCCCCGGCGCTCCGATCGTCTGGGTTCTTGAAGGTCGAGCCGAACGTCTTGATCCCCTGCGGCTGAGCCTCGTGGCGACGGGCGCGCAAATCCGCGAGCGTCGCCTTCACCTGGGCGGGGGGCGCGGGGTGCAGTGCGAACGAGGCGCATGCCACGACCTCCCCGGCGAGCAGGTTGGAGCTGCGGTAGGCAAACCCGAGGTCGGGCGGCGTGCGGCGGTCGATCCCCCTCGCGCCGGCGACCTCCACCCACTCGAGCGTCTGGGCGAGCTCACCGCCGTAGGCGTTGGCGTTCATCCGCACCGCGCCGCCGACGGTGCCGGGGATGTTGACGCCGAACTCGATCCCCGACAGGCCTGCGCGCGCGGCGTACGCGGCCACCGCGGGCAGGCGCGCGCCACCGCCGCACTCAAGGCCCAGCTCCCCCACCCGCTCGGTCCCCGCCAACTCGCCCTGGAGCTTCAACACCAACCCGGTGACACCCTCGTCGGCGATCAACAGGTTGGAGCCCGAACCAACCACTGCCACCGCCACCCGCGCGGCGTGTGCCCACGCGAGCAGCTCCAGCAGCCGCGTGGTGGCGCCAACGCGCGCGAACAGCTCCGCGGGGCCGCCGGTACGCACCGTGGAGAGGCGGGCGAGTGGGAAGTCACGCTGCACCGACGGTGGAGGCGGTGGCGGAGGCATGCTCACGAACCTGTCCCGTCCTCCACCGGACGGTGTCCGGGCGAGTCAACCTCGCCGGCGCCCTCCACCAGACGGTGTCCGGGCACATCAACCTCGCCAGCGCCCTCCACCAGACCACGTCGCAACGCATCCACCTCGCCAGACCCCTCCACCAGACCACGTCCGAGCACATCAACGTCGCCAGCCCCCTCCACCAGACCACGTCGCAACGCATCCACCTCGCCGGCGCCCTCCACCAGACCGTGCCCGAGCGAGTCAACGTCGCCGGCACCCATCACCAGGCAGAGGTCGCCGTCGCCGAGCAGCTCTCGCAACACCGGCAGGGCTCCGGCAAACGTGGGCAGCCACATCACCGGGCGCCCGCCCGCAGCGTCGGCGGCGGCGAGCGCGATCGTCAGACCACTCACCCCCGGGAAGTCCTTGGCACGCTCGCGTGCGGGGTAGACGTCGAGCACCACCGCCACATCGGCGAGCGCCAGCGCCTCGCCGAACTCCCGCGCGAGCAGCGCGGTGCGCGAGTAGAGGTGCGGCTGGAACACCGCCACCAGCCGTCGGGGCTCCAGCGTGCGCGCCGCGCGCAGGGTCGCCGCCAGCTCCGTGGGGTGGTGGGCGTAGTCCTCATACACAGCCCCCCCACCCACGGTGGCGCCCACGCGCTGAAAGCGCCGCCCCGCGCCGGTGAAACCTGCGAGGCCCGCGATCGCGCGCTCCGGATCGGCCCCAGCGAGAGACGCGGCCTCCAGCGCAGCCGCGGCGTTGAGCGCGTTGTGGGCGCCCGGCACCGCGAGGCTCACCTCACGGCCGCGCCAGGCGAAGCGCGAGCCCCCGACGGTGAGCGTCGGGGTCGGGACGTCGTAGGTGAGAACTCGAGCGGTGCGCTTCCTCGCCTCACCCTTTCCGGACACTCCATCGACGCCTTCCCCGAAAGCTCCCTTCCCACTCCCCACGGACACTCCACCCACACCCTCCCCGGATGCTCCATACCCTTCCCCGGGCATTCCCTCCCCCGCCAGCTCGACCAGCTCGGGGCGATCCCACACCACAACGGCGCTGCGCGCGAGCGCGAGAAACGCGCGGAACGCCATGCGCAGCTGCGCCAGCGAGGTGAAGCTTGCGTGGTGGTCGAGCTCCACATTGGTGAGCACCGCGACCTCCACGACGAGCGAGAGCATCGAGCGGTCGGACTCGTCGGCCTCCACCACAAGCCATTCGCCCGCGCCCCAGTGCGCGTTGGGCAGGCCGCCGCCCACGGGAGCACCCACCAGCCAGCCGGGGTCGGTGCCAGCGGCCCGCAATATGTGCACGAGCATCGACGCCGTGGTGGTCTTGCCGTGCGTGCCCGCCACCGCGACGGTGCGCCGCAGCGCGCTCAGCTCCCCCAGCAACTCGGCCCGGGGCCGCTCACGCAGCCCCCGCTCGCGCGCCGCAGCCCGCTCGGGGTTCTCGGGGGGTACGGCGCTCGAATAGACGACCTCCACATCCTCGCCGTCGGGCAGGTTGGCGGCGTCGTGGCCGATGCTCGCCTCCAGCACCCCATCGGCGCGTAGGCGCTCAAGGTAGGGCGAATCGGCGCGATCAGACCCGCTGACGTGCGCCCCCAGCGCGTGTGCGGCACGCGCATACCCGCTCATCCCCGCTCCACCGACGCCAACGAAGTGCAGACGCCGCCCGCTCCACGGCGCGCTCATCCCCGTGCCTCCTCCGCGATGCGCTGCCTACTCGACAGCCTGCGCGGGGCATGCGCCACCACACATACCCACCATCCGCTCGCCGGCCCACTCATCCCCGCGCAGCCTCCAACAGCTCCCCTGCCACCGCCTCTGCGGCGTCGGGCCGTGCGAGCCGGCGGGCGGCGGCCGCCATCGCACGCATCCGCTGCGGGTCGGCCAGCAGCGCGGCAGTCTCCCGCGCGAGGCGTGCGGCGGACAGCTCGCCGTCGGGCACCACCACCGCGGCGCCGCCCCGCTCCATCCAGCGGGCGTTGGCCGCCTGGTGGTCGGCGGCGGCGTGCGGGTAGGGAACCAGGATCGCCGGTCGGCCGTGGGCGGCCACCTCGAACAGCGAGCCGCCGGCGCGGGCGACCACCAGGTCGGCGGCGGCGAGCGCCTGCGCGAACTCGGCGAGATCGAGGTACTCGCGCAGGTCATACCCCGGCGGGCGCGGCAGCGCCGCGAGCTCCGGGTGGTCGCGGCGCCCGCAGACGTGCAGCACGTGGAAGGCGGCACCCGCGTACGCTTCGATCGCGGCGAAGTTGATCGAGCGCGCGCCCAGCGAACCGCCGAACACCAGCACGCAGGTCTCGCCCGGCTCGATCCCCAGCCGCGCCCGCGCCCCGGCGCGATCCTCGTGGGGGGGAGGGATCGGGCGGCCGGTGACGCGGTAGCGGCGACCCACTGCCCCACGGCTGCTCCGCCGCCGAGCAAGCGGCCGCCTCCTCGACTTTCCCCCGGCCGCCCCGGGCGCGGGAGATTCCGTATCGGAGTGCCCCACCGCAGGGGGGAAAGCCAGGCAGACCCGCCGCGCGAACGGGGCGAGCGCGCGGTTGGCGAGGCCGAGGTGGCTGTCGGCCTCGGTGAGCACCAGCGGGATACGGCGCGTCACCGCCGCCAGCCCCACCGGAGCAGAGACGTAACCGCCGCCGCCCATCACGGCGTCGGGCCGCAGTTGCCCGAGCAGCGCACGAGCGCGCAGGAACGCCTTCACCGCGAGCACCAGCGCCCGCGCAGCTCGCAGCGGATTGCGGCGGTCGAGGCCGGCGACGGCGATCGTATGCAGCGGGTACCCCGCCGCGGGCACCAGCTGCGCCTCGGCGCGCTCGCCGCCGATGAACGTGACCTCCGCGCCACGCGCCCGCAGGGCGTCAGCCACCGCGAGCGCCGGCACCACGTGCCCGGCGGTCCCTCCGGCGGCGATCACGATCCTGGTCGGCGCTGCGCTCACCGGCCAATCCTGCCGCTTTACGCCCCCGCACGTCGCCCACCGTCCGCGTGTCGCCCACCGCGCGCACGTGGGCGGGTTGGCCGAAACGGGGATGCTCGTCGGAGACGAGCGTCAACCGGCTTCGGTCGGAGGCGACGTTGAGCAGCAATCCCATCGCTGCGAGCATCACGATCAGGCTGCTGGACCCGTAGGAGACGAACGGCAGCGGCACGCCGGTGAGCGGCGCGAGCCCCAACACCGCGAACACGTTGAGCACCGCCTGGGAGAGGATCAGCGAGGTCATGCCAACCGCGATCAGCGCGCTGTAGAGGCTGCGCGCGCGCTTGGCGGCGCGCAGGCCGGCGTAGCCGATCAGGCCGTAGAGGAACAGCAGCGCATACACCCCCACCACGCCGAGCTCTTCGGCGATCACGGCGAAGATGAAATCGGTTTGCGCCTCCGGCAAGTAGAAGGCCTTCTGCACCGACTGCCCAGGCCCAACCCCGAACAGGCCGCCCGACCCAACTGCGATCTGGCCCTGGACGGCCTGAAAGCCGCTTTCGGTGCGGTGCGCCCAGGGGTCGACGAACGAGGTGAGGCGCTCGCGCGCGTTGGGGCGAACGAGCACGTACAGCGCCACCACCGCCAGCGCGCAACCGACGAGGATCGCCAGATTGCGCATCGGGATCCCCGCAGCGACGAGCAGCGCGCAGGTGGTGAAGGCGATCACCAGCGCGGTGCCGAGATCGGGTTGGGTGATCACCAGCACACACGCCGCCCCCACCACCGTCAGCAGCGGCCGGCAGAGCGCGCGCAGGTCCTGCACGTGCTGCGGCTTGCGCGCGAGCAGCGTGGCGGAGTACAACACCAGCGCGAGCTTCAGCAGCTCGGAGGGCTCGAACTGGAAAATGCCCGGCCCGATCCAACGGCGCGCCCCATTGACGCTGACACCCACGTGCGGGATGTGCACCGCCAGCACCAGCACGAACGACACCGCCAGCAACGGTCCCACCAGGTCCTGCACCTTGGCGATCCCGTGGCGCGCGAGGTGGTGCATCAGCGCCAGCCCCACCGCCCCGAAGATCACGAACTTCACGAGGTAGCTGCTGCCGGTGCCACTCCCTTCAAGCAGCGCCGTGGCGGAGGAGGCGGAGTACACCATCACCGCTCCGAACGCCAACAGGCAGAGCGTGGCGGTCAGCAGGATGCGATGCTCGAGCGGCTGCCGGCGTGCAGCCGCTGTGTTCCCCGGCTTCAGTCGGCCGGAGGGCCGCCCGGAGCGACGCCCACGAGCGACCCGTCCCTGGGTTTTGGCTTTGGCGTTCGCGCCGCGCGCGGCTGATGGCATCCAAAGCCACTTCGACGTCAGGGCTCGAAAGCCTCCCCCGGCGGGCTGCCGTGGCGACCGAGCCGGCGCAGACCCCACGCCGAGGCGATGGGCAGCAGCGAGAGGGTCAGGTGGCAGTCGGCCAGGCAGACCTACGACGGAAGATCGAACCGTTTCGCCAAGTGCCCGGCGGCTATCCTTGCGCCATGGCCACGGTGGTGCTCGATCCTTACGCCTACGAGATCGATGCGCTCAAGGAGCGTCGGCGGGTCTCCGGTCTTGATCGCCTCGACGAGGTGTGGGAGGGTGTCCTGCACATGGTCCCCGCCCCAGACTACGGGCGCGCGCGCCTGACCCAGCAGCTGGCGGTGATCCTTGACCCTTCCGCGAGCGACGCTGGCCTAGAGGCGGCGATGGGTGAGTTCAACCTCGGCGACTCGATCGACGACTTCCGCGTCCCCGACGGCGGTCTTCACCGTCCTGGCACTGAGGGTGTGTGGCTGCACACCGCCGCGCTTGTGGTCGAGATCGTCTCGCCCGGCGATGAGTCTTGGCAGAAGCTTCCCTTCTACGCCGCCCACGGCGTCGAGGAGTGCTGATCGTCGACCCACAGGAGCACGCCGTCCATTGGCTCCGGCTCACCGGCGGCGAGTACCGACCAATCGAGCGCAGCGGCCTGATCAACCTCGGCGCCGCAGAGCTGGCGCAGCGGCTCGACTGACCGCGCTGAGCAGGCGCGCGAATCGCGCCGCCGGCTGGCTGGCTGGCTATCGCTTCTGCTTTTTGCTTTTCGGCGGGCGCATCGCGGCTTTGGTGCGGTGGTGCTTGTGGTGCTTGCCGTGTTTGGCCTTGGGTTTGCCGCCGCCCATCGTCCCCGCTCCGGTTTTCGAGGAGGTGCCGAGGGCGCTCGATGTGCCGGGCGTCGTCGGGGAGGAACTGCTCGACCCGGTTGACTGGCTGGCGCCACTGGATGGGGGCGTCAGGCCAGTGGGCGTGGGCGAGCCGGTGGAGCCCAGCGGTACCCCCACGTGTTCTTCGGGCGGTTCAAAGACGCCGCCGCTCTTGGTGGTGCTCCCATCTTTGTTGGCGGCCGCCAGCGAGAAGCCGTATTCGCCGCCCTCCAGTTTCACACCAACGCTGTTCAAGTCGAGGCTCACGACCTGCGGCACGAACGAGCCCAGCAGCAGGCCGGTCGGCAACGGGATATCGACCAGCAGTTCACATCCGTCCCCATGGTGACTGCACGGGGAGGACCAGAGCTGAAATTCGTAGCTGGTCGACAGTCCCTCGGTGTCAATCGTCGCTTCGAGAGTCGCATCTTTCGGAGTCAGGTGGGAGATTGACAACGATTCGATCACCGGGCCATTGGCCGCAGGCGTAGTGAGCGTCTCGTCGGGTCCGTCCACGATCGGGCCCTCCCAACCAGGTCCCTCTTCCTCCTGCTGGAAGCGGGCCGTGATGACTCGGTAGTGATATGTGGTGCCAGGCTTCAGCGTCACCCCCGCGTGGGCGAGGTCGAGACTTGCGCCCTGCCCGTCGACGCCAGCGTCGATCGTGCCAAGCGGCAAGCCTTCTTCGCCTTCTCCGCTGAGCCGCCCCTCCAGCGCACAGAACACTCGATGCGCAGCCGGACAGGTGAATTCAGTCAGATATCTGCTCGGTTCGGTGACGAGCTGGAACTGGTAGAGGGCCCCTCGTTCGGCGTCCTGCGGGTTGATCGTCGCTTCCAGCGTCGCATCGGTCGAGGTCACATGCGAGGCAGACTCGGCTTCGACCGTCGGCGCTTCCGCCGCCGGCGTCGTGAAGGTCTGATCGGGACCATAGACGGGCGGCCCTTCCCATTCGAGTGTGTCTTCGGTGAGCACCCGCTTCACGACGATCACCCGGTAGTGGTAAGTCGTGTTCGGCTGCAGCGTGATGTCCGCGCTCGCCAGATCCTGGCTGACCGACTGACCGGTCGACTCGGCTGAAATGAAGCCGATCGGCATGCCGACATGAGGCAGCGGGACGGGGCCGCAGGTGTCGTGTCCCGGAGGAAGCGCCCGTTCCGGGCAGACGATTTCCGATGGGTATTCGCTCGTGTTCTTGACAACCTGGAACTGGTAGTACACGCCGTTGGGCAGGCCATCGGGATTGATCGCCGCGTGGACTGTGGCATCGGTGGTGCCGATGTTCGAAGCCCACTCGTATTCGACCGCCGGCGACCCGTCTGCAAGCGCAGCGGCCGCTCCGATAAGCAGCAGGAGCGCCACACCAACCGCCGCCAAAGCCAGTCTGCCCAGTGAACGTCGCATCGATCAGTCAGACTCCCGTTGTTCAGCGCCACCAACCCATACCTGACGCAAGCTTATACGATCCTCCGCGCCGTATGTAACGCATTGCACAACCTTTTCACACGATCTCCCGGACCAGCTTTGCAAACCGCTCGCCCCGCGCCTCGAAGTCGGCGAACTGGTCGAAGCTGGCGCAGGCTGGAGAGAGCAGCACCGTCTCGCCCGGGCTGGCCGCCGCGCCGGCTGCGGCCACGGCTCGCTCCAGGTCGCCGCATTCGTGCAGCAGCACCTTTGCGCCTTCCGCTGCTCCCTCGCCCTCCAGCGCCGCCGCACCATCCAAGGCGGCGGCGATCGACGAGGCGTCTTCGCCGATCAGGTACACCGCGCGGCAGCTTGCCGCGACGGGCTCGCGCAGGGGAGCGAAGTCCTGGCTCTTGCCCTGGCCGCCGAGGATCAGGTGGACACCGCCCCGCGGGAACGCGCGCAGGGCCATCAGCGTGCTCGCGACATTGGTGGCCTTCGAGTCGTTGACGTACAGCACCCCGTGGCGACTGCCCACCTCCTGCAGGCGGTGGGGCACTCCCGCGAAGGTGCGCAGGCCCTCGCGCACTGCGTCGGGGTCGATCCCGCGGGCGAGACACACCGCCGCAGCTGCCATCGCGTTCTTGTGGTTGTGCTCGCCGCGCAGGGGCAGGCCGGCGATGTCCGGCTGCGGGTCGGCGTCGAAACACACCCGTCGCACGCCCGGCGGCAGCTCGATCTCGGCGAGCCCCGCTGGGATCACCGCCACATCCCCCACCCCCTGATGGGCGAAGATCCGCAGCTTCGCCTCGCTGTAGGCCTCCATGGTCCCGTGGCGGTCGAGGTGGTCGGGGGTTATGTTGAGCAGCACCGCCACTTGCGGAGCAAATGCGAGCGCGTCCTCCAGCTGGAAGGAGGATGCCTCGCAGACGATCGTGGCGCGCTCGTCCAACTTCCCCACCAGGCCGCTCACGGCCGTGCCGACGTTGCCGGCGACGGCGACCGGCAGACCGGCTTCGCGGTGGATGTGCCCGATCAGCTCGACCGTGGTCGTCTTGCCGTTGGTGCCGGTCACAGCGATGAACTCGTTGGGCAGCAATCGCCACGCCAGCTCCAGCTCGCCGAGCACCGGCAGGCCGCGGGCATGGGCCGCAGCGATGACGGGTGCCCGTGCGGGCACCCCCGGGCTCTTGACGACGGCGCCCGCGCCCTCCAGCCGCGCGAGGCCGTCATCGTGCAGGTGCAGCTCGACTCCCCGCGCCGCGAGCTCCTCCACACCCGGCGGAGCGCCGGCGTCCACGCCGATAACCCGCTCCCCGCGCTCGCCGAGCACGCGCGCCGCCGCAGCCCCCGAGCGGGCCAGGCCCACGATCAGATAGGGACCTGGGGGGATCGGCGGCCGCGGACTCACCGCGCCACGCTCCCCAACCTCCTGGTGCTCGCGCCGGCGGCGAGGCCCGGGAGCGGAGACGATGGCCTTGGAGACGATGGCCTCGGAGACGACGGCCTCACCGCACCGGACGGCTGCACCTCACACAAGGCTCTGGCGGTAGATCGTGAAGCCGATCGCACAGCAGATCGCGGCGATGATCCAGAAGCGCAGGATGATCTTCGTCTCCGACCACCCCCGCAGCTCGAAGTGGTGGTGGATCGGCGCCATCAGGAACACGCGCTTGTGGCGCAGCTGGAAGTACGCCACCTGGATCACCACCGACAGCGCCTCGAACACGAAGATCCCGCCGAGCAGCATCAGCAGCACCTCGGTCTTGGTCATCACCGCCAGGCCCGCAATCGCCCCACCGAGGCCGAGCGCGCCGGTATCGCCCATGAAGATCGTCGCCGGGAACGCGTTGAACCAGAGGAAGCCGATGCAGCCTCCCACCAGGCAGCCCGCGAGCATCGAGAGGTCGTACTGGTTGGAGACGTTGTACTCCGAGGTGATGAACGTGATGCCGATGTACGCCAGCAGCACGATCGCCGCGCAGCCCGCCGCCAAGCCGTCGAGGCCGTCGGTGAGATTCACCGCGCTTGTAGTGCCCGCCACCACCAGGTAGATCAGCAGGGGGTAGAAGGGGCCGAGATCGATCGTGTAGTCGACGAAGCGCAGGCGCAGCGTGCTCTGCAGGTGGGCCTCGTGGGTCGCCACAAACCACAGCGCGAGTGAGATCGCGATCGTCACCGCCAGCTTGGTGCGCGCCCGCAGGCCCAGCGAGCGGCGGCGCACAAGCTTGGTGTAGTCGTCGGCGAAGCCCAGCAGCGCACACGCCAGCGCCGTGCCGAACACCCCCAGAGCACGCCATTCGGAGCCGGTGAGGATCGCGAACGGGATCGCCACCGCGATGAACACGATCACTCCACCCATCGTCGGCGTCCCCGCCTTCTCGCGGTGCCCCTCCGGGCCCTCCTCGCGGATGTGCTGCCCGAACTCACGCCGGCGCAGGAACTCGATGAACTTGGGGCTGAGGAAGATGCAGATCAGCAGCGCCGCCGTCCCTCCGATCAGGACACGGCCCATTCAGCTGCTCCCGCCCTGTCCGTGCGCGGGCGGCGCGCCTACGGTGGAGCTGGCGCCCCCGGCGGGCTCTGCCGTGAGCGCCTGGGCGATCCGCTCCAATTCCATGCCACGCGAGCCCTTGACGAGAACGACATCGTCCGCGCGCAACAGCCTCCCCAGCAGCTTCGCCGCCTCCGCGGCGCCGGGAACGGAGTAGACAGCCCCCTCCCCCTCCCCCATCTCACTCGCGAGCGGACCGACCGTGAGCAGCAGATCGACCCCGCGCGCGCGGGCGTACGCGCCGATCTCGCGGTGCATCCGGCGCTCCTGCCCGCCCAGCTCGAGCATGTCGCCCAGTACCGCCACCCGGCGGGCCCCCTCGCTCGCGGCGAGATCGTCGAGCGCGGCGCGCATCGACATCGGGTTGGCGTTGTAGCAGTCGTTGATCAGCACGATTCCATTTGCCAGCGCGATGCGTTCGCCGCGCAGCGCCGAGAACTCGACATCCAGCCTCCCCTGCGGGGTCACGCCGAGCGCGCGCGCCGCCGCGACAGCGGCCAGCAGGTTGCGCAGGTTATGGGATTGCGTGAACGACGGCCGCACGACGATGCGCTCGCCCCCTCGCGCGTGGTCGGCGATCGTCACCTCGCCGTCGGGCGCGATCCCCACCAGCTCGACGTCGCCGCCCTCGCCGAACGTCACCGTGTGCTGGTCCGCGCGCAGGTGGGACGCAAGCAGCGACTCCCCTGCCGGCACGACCGCCGTCGCCCCGGGCGCCATCCCGGCGATCAGCTCGGCCTTGGCTGCCGCCACCGCCTCGATCGTGCCCAGCTGCTCCAGGTGCACCGGGCCCACGTTCACGATCACCCCGACCTCGGGCTGCGCGATTGCCGTCAGCTCCGCGATCTGTCCCTTGCCGCGCATCGCCATCTCCAGAACCAGCGTCCTCGTCCCCGCGGGCGCCGCCAACACCGCCAGCGGCAGCCCGATCTCGGTGTTGAGGTTCGCCTCGCTTGCCACGGTGTGGCCGCCCACCGATCGCTGGTACGCAGCCCGACCCGGCGCTGCGCGCTGTGTGCCCGCTGAGTCGTCCGGCTCCCGAGCTTCGCGCAGCAGCGCCGCGAGAATGTCCTTCGTCGAGGTCTTCCCGGTCGAGCCTGTGACCCCAACCACCTTGGCGCCTTCCTCACCGAGCACCTTGCGCCACTCGCGTGCCAGTGCCTGCATCGCCCCCAATGGGTCGGGGTGCACGAGCACCGCGCCATCGGCCGGGGTCGCCACCTGCTCCGGCGCCGTCAGTGCCCCCCCGGCGAGCGCCCGCGCGCGCTCCGCCGCCGCCGATGCCCCCTCCGTGAGCTCGTGTGCATGCTCGGGCGCCACCAGCACGCCCCACGCCCCGGCGCGCAATGCCCGCTCCGCGTAGACCCCGCCGTCCACGCGCTCTCCGCGCAAACCCACGAACAGGTCGCCCGGGCGCACCTCGCGCGAGTCGATCGAGCAGCGCCACGGCCCGCCGGCCCAAGAGGCGCCGCGCAGCAGTTCGGCCCCGGCCGCGGCGGCGACCCGCTCCCCATCCCAGCCGATCATTGAGCCCCCGTCTGCACGCCCTGCATGCGCGCGGCAAGGGCCTCGCGGGCGACCGCGACATCGTCGAAGGGGATCTTCCGCCCGCCCGCCAGCTCCTGGCCCTGCTCGTGGCCCTTGCCGGCGATCACCACCACATCCCCCGGCTGGCCGTCGGCGATGGCCGCCTGGATCGCGGCTCGCCGGTCGGTGACTCCGTGCGTAGTGCAGACGCTCGTCGACGCCACACGCGGCTCGTGGATGCCGGCGAAGATCTCCTCGATGATCGTCTCGGGGTCCTCCGAGCGCGGATTGTCCGAGGTGACCACCACCAGGTCCGCCAGCTGGGCCGCTGTTTCGCCCATCAATGGGCGCTTGCCGCGATCCCTGTCCCCACCGGCGCCAAACACGCAGATCACGCGGCCATGCCCGTGGGTCATCTCCCGGGCTGTGCGGAGCACGTTCTCCAGCGAGTCGGGCGTGTGGGCGTAGTCCACGACGACAGCGAACGCCTGTCCCTCGTCGACCGGCTCGAAGCGGCCCGGGACCCGAACCCCGGCTTCGAGCGCTTCGATCAGCGGATCGAGCGGGCAGCCGAGCGCATGGACACCCGCCAGTGCCGCGAGCGCGTTGGCGACGTTGAAGCGCCCGGGCATCGGCAGCGTCAGCGGCCGCTCGCCGGCGGGCGTGCGCAGGATGAAGCGCGCTCCCTCCGGCCCGCAGCGCAGATCGCGGGCGACGTAATCGGCCTCGCCTGCCACGGCGTGGTCGACCTGGCCTCCTTCCACGGCGTGGTCGACCGGGCCTGCGAAGGTGTGACCGACCTGGCCTGCGACGGCGTGGTCGACCTGGCCTTCGACGATGTAGGTGAGGGCCTCGGGCACTTCCACCGCCAGTCGCCGCCCGTACTCGTCACCGAGGTTGATGACGCTCACCGCCGGGCGCTCCCCCCGCTCGGACAGGAACAGCCTGCGCTTGGCGAGGTAGTAGTCCTCCATCGTCGGGTGAAAGTCCAGATGGTCCTGGGTGAGATTGGTGAACACGGCGACCGCAAAGGGGATCGCGCCGACCCGCCCCAGCGCCAGGGCGTGGGAGGAGACCTCCATCGCGCACGCCTCGTCGCCCGCCGCGAGCATCGCCCGCAGGTCGGCCTGCAGGTCGATCGCCTCGGGCGTGGTGCGGTGGACGGGATCCCGCCCGCCCCGATCCTGCCCGCCGATGACCGACTTGACCGTCCCCAGCAGGCCGCACGGCACGCCGCTCGCCTGCAGCAGCGCTCGCATCAGATATGCCGTGGTGGTCTTGCCGTTCGTGCCCGTCACCCCGAGCACCCTCAGCTCCCGCGCCGGCTCGCCATAGAAGCGCGCCGCCACCGGCGCCATCGCCGCGCGCGCCGACTCCACCGCGATCTCCGGCACCCCCAGCCCAAGTGGTCGCTCGACCACCAGTGCGGCGGCTCCCGCCCGCACCGCCTGTGCGGCATGGTCGTGCCCGTCGCTGTGCTCGCCCGGCACGCAGAAGAACAGCGCGCCCGGCCCCACCCGGCGGCTGTCGTACGCGAGACTCGCGATCTCCACCGCTGCGGCATCGCGCGCGAGGCGGCTCGCGTTCAGGCCGGCGGGGATCAACTCCGCCAACCTCATAGAACCAAGCGCGCCCGACCCACCACGCGCACATCACCTTTGCTGGGCATCGGCTCTGAGTCTAGTTTCGGCCCCCGACACGGCCGCGACCCCGAATCGATGGGTTCTCGTTTCGGCCCCCACACGGCCGCGAGCCCTGAATCGATGGGTTCTCGTTTCAGCCCCACACGGCCGCGACCCCGATCGGTGGGCTCTCAAACGGCGACCGGCGCCGCGGCCTCGACCGCCGCTCCCGCCTTGGCGAACTCCAGCGTGCTGTCCTCGATCGCGGCACGCTTGAGGCTGAGGATGTCGAGCGCGTAATTCTGGTGGAGCCGCCACGGCGCCTTCACGCCCTGCTTGGGGAACTGGTCCATCGTGCGCAGCACGTAGCCGGCGGCGAGGTCCATGAACGGCCGCTCCGCCACCGCGGGATCGCGTCGCGGCGTGCACACCTGATAACCACGCGCCGCCATGTGGTTGAGCAGCCGGCACACGTATTCGCAGGTGAGGTCGCACTTCAGCGTCCACGAGGCGTTGGTGTACCCCACCGTGAACGCAAGGTTGGGCACGTCGCTGAGCAGCGTGCCCCTGTAGCTCATCGTTTGCGCGAGATCCACCTCGCGGCCGTCGACGGCGATCTCCATGCCACCCAACGCCACCAGGTTCAGCCCGGTGGCGGTGACGATCAGATCGGCCTCCAGCTCGGCCCCGGAGGCAAGCTTCAAGCCCCGCTCGGTGAACGTCTCGATGCGATCGGTGACAACCGATGCGCGGCCGGCGCTGATCGCCTCGAAGAGATCGCCGTCGGGCACCAGGCACAAGCGCTGATCCCATGGGGCATAGCGGGGTGTGAAGTGCGTGTCGATGTCATACCCCGGCGGCAGCTGCACTTCGAGCCCCTTGCGAACCAGCGCCTTCATGACTCCCGGCAAGCGCCGCGAGAGTTGGAAGCTCAACATCATGCGCAACACGTTCTTCCAGCGCACGATCGCGTAGGACGCCTTCGCCGGAAGCACGCGGCGCAGGGCGTTCGCGATCCGGTCCTCCGCCGGCAGCGAGACGATGTAGCTGGGCGAGCGCTGCAGCATCGTGACGTGCGTCGCGCTGCCCGCCATCGCCGGGATGAGTGTGATCGCGGTCGCGCCGCTGCCGATCACCACCACGCGCTTGCCGGCGTAGTCGACCTCCTCGCTCCACTGCTGCGGATGCACGATCCGCCCGGCGAAGCGCTCGGCGCCGGGGAACTCGGGCGTATAGCCTTCGTCGTAACGGTAGTAGCCGCTGCACATCATCACAAAGCCGCAGCTGAGATGAACAGTCTCCCCGGTGTCCCCGCGCTCGGCCACCACCGTCCAGCGCGCCTCCCGCGAGCTCCACTCGGCCCGCACCACGCGATGGTTGAAGCGAATCCGCTCCTCGACGCCGCGCTCGCGTGCCGTCTGCTGGATGTAGCTGAGGATCGACGACCCGTCGGCGATCGCCTTGGCGTCCCGCCACGGCTCGAAGGAGTAGCCCAGCGTGTACATGTCCGAGTCCGAGCGAATGCCGGGGTACCTGAACAGATCCCATGTCCCTCCGAGGCGCTCTCTAGCCTCAAGGATCGCGTAGCTGCGCCCCGGGCAGTTGGCCTGCAGGTGGCAACCGGCGCCGATCCCCGACAGGCCCGCCCCGACGATCAGCACGTCGACATACTCCAGCGGCGTCTCCATGGTCAAGCCGGGAGTCTAGTGGCTGCTCCTGTGAACCCGCTGGTGTTTGGTCACACGTGACTTCGCCTCACGACGCCTCCGAGACGACCAGGCGCAGGGCACCGTCGAAGCTCTCCCGCTCGCGCAGGTGGCCGTGCTCGGCGTCCCACGCGCCGGACTCAAGCGCGGCGGCAAGGCGCTCGACGATCCGCTGCTCGACGTCTGGATCGAGCAGCGCCCACACCGACTGCGCGCCGCGGACGGCCGGGTCGAGCAGCGCCTCGGGACGCCGCCAGAAGGCCTCGAAGAAGCCGTCCACGCAGTCCCCCGGCGTCGGGATTCGCTCCACGCGCGTGCGCCCTCCGAGCGCAGCGACAACGTCGTCGATCGCTGGGAACCGCGGCAGCTCCGCCGCCACTCCCTCGCGCAGGAACTCCAGCTGCCAGGCGGGCAGAGCATGCAGCTCGAACGTGAACACCACCACCGGCCCGCGCGCCACCCGGCGCAGCTCCGCGAGGCCGGCGTCCGGCGATTCCCAGTGGTGGATCGTCACGCACGCCATCACCGCGTCGAACGTGCAATCGTCGAACGGCAGCGCCTCCGCGCGCGCGGCGAACGCCGGCGCAGCGTCGGCGGGCCGCTGCGCTCGCATCGTCGCGCTCGGCTCCACCGCCAGCACCCAGCGATCCTCTGGCTCGTACGACCCCGCCCCGGCGCCGACGTTCAGCACTGTGCGCGCCTCGCCCAGCGCCGCGTGGATCCGCGCGGCGATCCGGGGATCGGTGCGCCGATGGCGTGCGTACGTGCGTCCATGCCGCTCGTAGTCGACCCGCACCTTCACGCGCCGACCCTAACACCACCTCGGCTTTCAAAGCCCTAACCAAATGAAGCCCTAACCAGATGAGAGCAAGTCTCATTCTTGTTTGGTTGGGGTCCGAAAAGAGAGCACGCAGCGGCGCGGCGGCGCGCGCCTCGGTTGGCAGCGAGAAGGAGGTGAGTGGTGGTTCGATCAAACGATACGTTCTGGGACCTACACCAAATGAGACAAAGTCTCGTTCTCATCCCCGTCGGGCCTCTTTTACGATGAGCATGTGCACGGCTCTGACGCGGCAACCGACACCACCGAGCGGCTGCGCACGCTGATTCGCGACATCCCCGACTTCCCGCGGCCGGGGATCCTCTTCAAGGACATCACGCCCCTGCTCGCCGACCCGCACGCGCTCGCGCTGGCGGTGCGCGGCCTGGCGCAGTACGCGCGCCCGCTGCGCGCCGAATGCGTGGTCGCGGCCGAGGCCCGCGGCTTTCTGCTCGGGCCGGCGCTCGCGCTGGAGCTCGGCGCGGGGTTCGTACTGGCGCGCAAGCCGGGCAAGCTGCCCTACGAGACGATCAGCGCCGAGTACCTGCTGGAGTACGGCACCAACCAGCTGGAGCTGCACACCGACGCGATCGGGCGTGGCACGCGTGTGCTCGTCCACGACGACCTGCTCGCAACCGGCGGCACCGCGGCGGCGCTGTGCGAGCTGGTTGAGCAGCTCGGCGGAGAGGTCGTCGGCTGCGGCTTCCTGGTGGAGCTCGCGTTCCTGCGGGGTCGTGAGCGGCTCGCGCCGCATGGGGCGCACGCGCTGTTGACTTACGACTCGTGAGGCGTGGGAACCTTTCGCCTGCGACGCCTCACGATACCTGAGGCGTGGAAACCCTCACCTGCAACGCCATACGACGCTTGAGGCGTGGAAACCCTCACCTGCAACGCCATACGACGCCTGAGGCGTGGAAACCCTCACCTGCAACGCCTTATGACACCTGAGGCGTGGAAACCTTCGCCTGCGACGCCCGCGCCCGGGGATTGAGGTCCGCAAGTGTCAGCAGGTGCGCCGGGGGAGCATCGAGAATCGCTCGCGACCTGACCTCAAGCGTCGGCGCAACTTCCAGCAGCTCGCCCGAGTCGAGCATCCGCCAAGCCGGATCGTCATCCATCTTCTCGCTGGCGATCACAGCGAGCGGCCTGCCCGCGCCGTGCCCGGAGCTGACGCGGCTGCCGAAACTGCTGGTGTGCTCCAGCCTGGCGCCCGGCTGGCGCTCGAGCAGGTAGAGCGGGTGGGTTCGCGGATAGCGCAACGCCCACAGCCCGTCCGCCGTTGCGAGCACGAAGTTGATCGCCAACAGCGGCAGGTTGGCCGCGACCCACGTGCAGGCCGCGGCGATGCCCTCCGCCACATCTCCATCCCGGGCGGCGATCTCCCGCGTGATCAACGCAAACAGGCGCTCGGAGTCGGTCTCACCCTGGACGAGCTCCCGCCCCTCATCGCCCAGGTGGGCATCGAGCGTGGGCAGTCCCTCGATCACGCCGTTGTGCGCGAACAGCCGCCCCTCCTGCTCGAAGGGATGCGTGTTCTTCAGCTCCAGCGCACCCGTGGACGCGAAGCGGATGTGGGCGACGAAGGTCTTCGAGGCGATCTCATGCGCCCGCCTCGCGAACTCGGCGTCGCCGTATGCGGCAACCGGCTGCTTGTCGATCCGCGGCCGACCATCGTCGTCGAACCACCCGAGACCGGTGCCGTCGGGCTCGCGATGGCTCTGCACCGAGAGGCTGTCGGGCGCGTCGAGCAGCCAGAATGTCGCCCTGGCCTGATCCTCCCCCGCGCTCATGCCGAACAGGCGACACACGGTCAGTCGGCACTACGCTCGGAGATGACGTGCAGGCACACCATCGGCGGGCCGGAGCCTGCGCAGTGGGATGGAGTGAAGGTGGTTTGCATGCTTCAGACGCCACTTACCCCGGCGGAATGCTGAGGTAGGGCAGCGCGAAATCCATGATCTGGCCGAACGCGGGGGCGGCGACCGTGCCGCCGTAGATCGAACCGCTCTGCGGTTCGTCGACGATCACCGCGCACAGCAGCTTCGGGTTGGAGGCCGGCGCGAAGCCGATGAATGAAGCCACGTAAGCGGTTTCCGAGTATTCGCCGGTTGCCGGATTCACCTTGCTGGCGGTGCCGGTCTTGCCCGCCAGCACATACCCGGGCACCGACACCTCGCTCGCCGTGCCTCCTGGCGCCAGCACCCCGCGCAGCATCTGGCGCACCTGCGAAGCCGTGCTCGCGGACATTATGCGGCGCCCCTTCGGCAGCTTGGCGGGGCGCCCGTTCACCGCCGCGACGATGTGCGGTGTGCGCAGGATGCCGCCGTTGGCGATCGCCGCATACGCGCTCACCATCTGGATCGGGGTGACCAGCTCGCCCTGCCCGATCGGCAGGTTGCCCATCGAGGAGCCCGAGTATTCGCTCGGATTCAGCACCTTCCCGATTTCCTCACCCGGCAGGCCCACGCCCGTCCGCGCGCCGAAGCCGAACCGGTGCACCCATTCGTTGAAGGTGTCTTCGCCCTCCAGTTTGCCAATCGTGATTGCCCCCACGTTGCTCGACTGCGCGAGGATCTGCCCTGTGGTGAGCATCTCTTCCGGGTGTTCCTCCGCGTCGTGGATCGTGCGGTTGGCGACCTGTATCTGATCGGGGATGTCAAATTCGGTGGTGGGTGTGATCAGCCCCTTCTGCAACGCCCCCGACACGGCCACCACCTTGAAGGTCGATCCCGGTTCATAGTTGAAGCTCACCCCCCGGTTCTCCAGCGACGCTTCGAGTGCCGCCTTGGAGGTGGGCGGATCGTCGAGGCTCAGCTGCGGCCAGCTCGCCATCGCCAGCAGTGCGCCCGTGTCCGGCTGCATCACGATCGCGGTTGCGTCTTTGGGGTGAAACACCTTTCCCACCGCGTTCAATACGGCTTCGGTGCGCTGCTGAATGTTCGCGTCCAGCGTCAGCCTCAGCTGCGCTCCCGGCACCTCGTGGTGAACGTTGGTGATCGAGATCGGCTGCCCGTGGGCGTCGCTCACCACCCGCCGCTCGCCCGCCCGCCCTTGCAGGATCGCGTTGTCGGCGTACTCCAAGCCCGACAAACCGCCTTTTTCGCCCATCATCCCCAGCACCTGCGCCGCCAGCGTGTTGCGGGGGTACACCTGGCGCATCGTCGGCGTGCTGTTCAGGCCGGAGAGCTTCAGCGCAATCGCCGCCTTCGCGCGCGCCGCCGGCAGTTCCTTGGCGAGGTACACGAAGCCGCTGTGCTCGCTCAGGTCTCTGAGCACCGTCGCCTGCGAGCGCCCCACCAGCGGAGCCAGTTTTTCGGCCGCGCTGAGCGGTTCCTTCACCAGGTAGGGGTCTGCGGAGACGTCATCCGCCGGTTCGGAGATCGCCAGCACCGTCCCGTGGCGATCAGTGATCGTCCCCCGCTGCGCCAGCACTTCTTCGATCGTCACCTGCTGCGTGTTCGCCTCCCTGCGCAACGCCGCGCTGTGCAGCACCCCGAGGTACAACGTGCGGCCCGCCGCGACCGCCAGGAGCCCGAAGAACACCGCAAACAGCACCCCGATGCGACTCTGCACGCTCGCCATTCGCTAGCCCCCCGGGGCCGCCTGGGTTCCGCCGCCCGCGCCCGAGGGCGCGCTCGCCGCTTCGGGAGATCCGCCGGTGGCGCTCGGCGCGACTTCCGTTGGTGTCGGGGTCTGCGCAGCGGTTGTTTCGGGCGTGGTGGGGCCCCCGGCAGGCGTGGCTTCCGCACCCGTGGCCTGACCGCCGGCCGAGGTGGTGGAGCCCGTGGAGCCAGGGTTTGCCGCCGCGCCGGTGGTGCTGCTCGTCGAGCTTGGTTCGCCAGTCGCGGAGCTCGCGCTCGCTTCTGCCCCCGCGGCGCCCGTGCTCGGTTCGGTGCTCGTCGCGGAGCCACCCACCGGGGTCGAGCTGGTTGTCGGCGCCTGGATCGGCTTCGCCAGCGCCGCCGCCGCCAGCCGCGCGTCGAGCGGACCGCGCAGCGTGTCGAAGTGCAGCGCCGCCGGCGATGCCGGCACCATGCCCTTGGCGAGCGCCAGCTGTTCGATGCGTTCCGCCGAGGAGAGCGCGGAGTCTTCGCTCGCCAGCGTCGAGTTCTCCTGCTGCAGCAGCTGCGTGTGCTCGAGCGCGCGGCCGATCCCCACGCCGAGCTTCACCACCCACAGCTGCATCGCGACGATGCCGATCAGCGCGAACGCGATCACGGCGATCCATGCACGTCCTCCGATCAGCCTGTCAAGGAGACGGTCGGGCACACGGCGACCGACGCGAACGGGGACGGGGAGATGCACTCCCCTCCACCGCACTCCCACCGCCCCGGAGCCCACCCCCGCCACGCCCACCCATCCGCGAGGTGCGGACCCCGTGGGGCCCGAGATCCGACGCGGTCGCGGCGTCGGGCGCGAGGGTTGGCGGGGACTGTCGTGGCGAGAGGGTTGGCGGGGACTGCCGTGGCGTGCGGGACGGCGCGGGCGGACGGCGGGCGCGGCAGCTGTGCCAGGGGGAGGGGTCACCTCGCGCCCCCCGCATCCTCCGCCAGCTTCCGCGCCGCCCGCAGCCGCGCAGAGGAGGCGCGCGGGTTGTGCGCGAGCTCGCCCGCGGACGGGGCGATCGCCCGGCGCGTGAGCAGCGCCGCCTCCGGCATGCGTCCACAGGCGCACACGGGCAGGTCAGGCGGGCAGATGCAACCCTGGGCGCGGGCCACCATGAACCGCTTCACGCGCCGGTCCTCCAGCGAATGAAAGGAGATGCCCGCCAGCACGCCGCCCTCGCGCAGCAGCTCCCACGCCAGCGGCAGCCCGCGGTCGAGCTGCTCCAGCTCGTCGTTGACCGCGATCCGCAGCGCCTGGAACACGCGCTTGGCGGGATGCCCCCCGGCGAAGCGCGCGGGGGCGGGGATCGCCGAGGTGACGATCTCCACCAACTCCTGCGTGGTTTGAATCGAATCGGCGCCCTCCCGTTCGCGGCGGCGCACGATCGCGCGAGCGATCGCGCCCGCGTGGCGCTCCTCGCCGAGGTCGCGCAGCATCCCCGCCAGCCGGCGCTGATCCCAGGTGGCGAGGATCTCGCGCGCGTCCAGCTCCTGCTCGGGGTCCATGCGCATATCGAGTGGGGCGTCGTAGGAGTAGGAGAAGCCGCGCTCGCGCGTGTCCACCTGCATTGAGGACATGCCGAGATCGAAGTACACGCTGTCGGCGCACAGCCCCTCTTGCGCGAGCAGCTCGAGCGCCTCGGCGTAGTCGCCGCGAATGAAGCGCACCGTGCACGGCAGCTCCTCGGCAAGCTCGGCGAAGCGCTCCTCGGCGACGGGGTCGCGGTCGATCGCCACGAGCGTCCCGCCCGCGCCCAAACGCTGGGCGACCAGGCGCGCGTGGCCGCCGCCACCGAAGGTGCAGTCGATCGCCACCTGTCCGGGCTGGGGATCCAACACGTCGATCAGCTCCCCCGCGAGTACGGGGATGTGGATGCTCATATCAAGCAGGATGGTCGACACGTGCCGTGATCTCCGCGACGCCGCCCAGCAGCGTCGGTCGGTGCTCGTTCCAACGGTTGCGGTCCCACAGCTCCAGCCGATCGCCGGCGCCGACCACCACGACGTCCTTGCTCAGCGCCGCGTGCTCGGCGAGGAAGCCGGGGAGCATGATCCGTCCGGCGGAGTCCAGCTCCGCGTCCTGAGAGCTGCCGTAGAAGAAGCGCTCCAGCTCGCTGAGTCGGGGGGACAGCGGCGGCAGCTCGGCGAGCGCGCGCTCGGTGTAGCGCTCGTACTCCTGCGGGCGCCACACGCCCACGCACGGTTCGAGGTCCACGGGCATCGCCATCACCACTCCCTCCGCCAGCGTCGCGCGGTAGCGCGCCGGCACCGTGAGGCGGTTCTTGGCGTCGAGCGTGTGGTCGTAGGTGCCACGGAAAGCCACTTTGTCTGTGCTCCAAATCGATCTGACTGCAAG
The DNA here is from genome assembly GCA_963744135.1 of uncultured Solirubrobacterales bacterium. GTDB lineage: Bacteria > Actinomycetota > Thermoleophilia > Solirubrobacterales > Solirubrobacteraceae > Palsa-744. The sequence continues at coordinate 548,492 of CAVUSE010000005.1, forward strand.
AGGCCCGACCGAAGCCGGGAGACACGCGCCTCCGGCGCTGGCCGATTCGGGGATGCGAGCGGAGCGAGTGTCGCCCTGATCGGCCCCCGTTTCGGCCGGCCGGCCTTTTTGGAGCCGAGGTGGAGAGGTGGGAGGAGCCTCTCCACCTCGGCTCGTTCCCGGCACGGTATCCCACTTTCCCCCACAACGCAACCCCGATTGCACATTTTGCCCCACTTTGCCATCACGGCACCCTTCGGATCGGCCAAAATGCCTGCACATCGCCGGTTTTCAAGGCGCCGCCCAGAAGTCCTCGAAGGCGCGCAGATACGCAAGCGCGGCTGCACCGCCGCGATCTGCCACGTAAGTTGCATGTGCGCGATGCGACTTGCGTGGACGCCGCTCGGGCGCATACGATCGTTATGTGCACCCCAGACCCAGCCGCCGATGAGAAAGGACCCGACGCGTTGCCCTCAGCCAGCACCACCGAGCTCGCCCCGCAGGGCACACCGATCGTTCCTTTGGCGAGGTTGCATGCAGACGCCGACACCAACCTTGTGAGCTTCACCCGCCCACGCCGCCGCGCGTCGGTCGCGGTGGCGATGCTGGCGACCGCCGCGCTCCTCACCGCGGCGCTTGGCGGCTGCGGCTCCAGCCCGAGCGGAACGAGCGCCAGCCCGGCGACGGTGACGCCGGGCTCAACGCCGCTGTACATCGACGCGGTGGTGAAGCCCGAAGGCAACCTGAAGGCGGATGCGACCTCAACCGCGCGCACGCTCACCGGCCGCCAGCACCCGTTTGAACGCCTTTTGAAGCTGCTGGCGGGCCCGACCGGCAAGACACCGAACTACGCGAAGGAAGTCGAGCCGTGGCTGGGCACTCACGCGGGGGCGTTCCTCAGCGCGATCGCGCTCGGCCACGCGGAGGGGCTGCTGAGCGGCGCAACGCTCGAGAAGCTCCTCTCGGAAGGGCTCCCCGGCCTGGAAGCGGCGCTGCTTGGGCAGAGTGGCCTACAGGCGGCGCTCGGCACGAGCTCCGCGCAGGGAGCGTTGGTGCTCGACACGACCGACGTCGCCAAGGCGCAATCGTTCCTGGAAGGCCAGGCCCACAGCGCAGGCGCGCACACAACCAGCTATCACGGCGTCACCTTCCAGGTCTCCCCTGACGGCGTGGCCGAGGGGATCGTGCACAAGTTCGCGGTGATCGGCAGCGAAGCGGGGATCAAGAGCGTGATCGAAACGGCCGCCGGCGGCCCCTCACTGGCACAGGCGAGCGGCTACTCGAAGCTCACCTCGACGGCCGAACACGGATCCCTCGCCAACGCGTATCTGAGCTCCGAAGAGCTCACGACCGCGCTCAAGAGCGGCGGTGGCGCAGGCAGCGGGAGCGGTGGCAGCGGGGGGAGCAGTGGCAGCAGTGGCAGCGGAGGGAGCGCCAACGGCGCCGAATCGATCCTGCCGTTGCTGGAGGGCCTGCTCGGAAACCCCGGTCAGCTGTACCTGTCGGTGATCCCAAGCTCAAACGAGGTGGCGCTCAACCTCGACACGCTGCCCCCGACATCGTCCGCCGGTGACTCCGGCTCCGGTGGATCGGCGTCGAGCTCTACCGAATCGGGCGCCGGCCAAACCGAACCGCTCGGCGAAAGCGGCGCGCAGGTGCTGCGTGGGCTCCCCGGCAGCTCCTGGCTGGCGGTGGGCATCGGCGACCTCGGCGGTGCGCTGGGCCACGGCGCCCAGGGTCTCGGCGCGCTCGGCTCGCTGGGCTCGGCGTTGGACATCGACGGGATCGACTTCGGCAAGCTGCTGGCGCCGCTGAACTCGCACTCGCTGAATGTTCAGCGCGACCTGCTCAGCTGGGCGGGCCCCACCGGGTTGTACGTGAGCGGCAGCAGCGTGCTCGAGCTGCAGGCCGCGATCGTCATCACCTCCAAGGATTCGGCTCGCTCGCGCGCGGCGGTGGCGAAGCTCGCGCAGGCCTACCGCGAAGCCGGTGGGCAGACCTCCCCCACCTCGGTGCCGGGCACCGAAACCGCGGTGACGGTGAGGTTGCCGAGCTTCCCGTTGCAGCTGACGCTCGCCGCCGGCCAGGGCAAGTTCGTCGCCGGACTGGGACCGTCATCGATCAAGGAAGCGCTCAACCCCCAGAGCACGCTGGGCAGCGCGCCCGCCTATGGGACCGCGGCGAGCGCGCTCGGCGGGGGGATCGAGCCAAGCGCGCTGATCGAATTCCACACGCTCTCGGGACTGCTCGAATCGATCGGGCTCAACCAGGCGCCGGGCTTCTCGGGCTTCGCCTCGGCGATCGCCCCGCTCGGCACCGTCACAGCTGGCGGCGGGCAGTCGCTGTCCGACGGGGTCAAGCGAGCGCGGGTCGTGATCGGTCTGTCGTCGTCGAGCGGTGAATCCTCGTCGTCGAGCGGGGAATTCGGCGCCAGCGGTTAGACGAGCTCGTCAGGCCACCGACGAGCGTTCGGTGTCGCTCCGGGGCGCGGGAAGGTGCCCCTCAGTCTCGATGATCACCCGGCAGGGTCGCCTGCTGAGCAGGTGCAGGGCAGTCGGGCCGATGCGCCGCTCGCCAACCGGGGCGTGGAGCGTCGACCAGTAGATCACGTCCGCCTCCAGCCGTCGGGCCTCCTCCACCAGCGCGGCGCCGGGGTTGCGGGTGCGGATCACGCCGGTGTGGATGCGTATGCCGGCGCGGCGCGCCTGGATGCGAGCGCTCTCGAGCACCGAGCGACCCTGAGCCTCCTCATCCTCCAAGCCATCCTGGAGCTGCAGCTGGGGAGGGACGGGAAGCACGAAGACGGCATTGATCACCCCCCCCTTGCCGATCAGCTTGGCAGCGCGGCCGATCGCGGCGGCACCGACGTCATCCCCGAAGATCGGCACAAGCACGGTGCGATAGCCGGGGCCCCCGGCTGCCTGCCGCTGTCCGTGCTCGGTGGGGTCCGCCATCACCTTGAGGGTACAGACGCCCAGCCACCCCCAGCCCACCGTCCGTGCAATCTCCCGTGCAGCACCCCCACGAGTGGAGGAACTCAGCTTATGATTCCGACGGCCCGGAGCCCGAACCTACATCTCCCGGCATTTTTTACGTCATGGACAAGACACGCCGCGGAAATTACAACTCGGGAGAGGACTTCGTCCTCGAATACGGAGAGCTGCGCTTCACCTTCAACGAGGATGACTTCGCCGAGCGCTGCGAGCAGGCGGCCCTGAAGCTGGGGTTCGTCGGCGGCAGGCTCGGTGAGGACGAGCTGGAAGACCTCGTCAACCTGGCCGTCAACGGCGAGATCCTCGACCCGGCGTCCGCGCTGGGCGAACACGTCAACGAGTGCTGGCAGGATCTGGTGGGGCCGGCGGAGCGCTCGCTGGTGCACTGGCTGCGCCGTCTGGTGTTCCGCGGCGCGTGGCTGGACCAGCGCGTCAACGAGGGCGAGCTGGGGGTGGCGTTCATCGAGGAGACCTGCAGCTTCGCCTACGTGCAGCCCACCGATCCACGGTCGGCCCGCAGCGGTGAGCCGATCGAGCTCTCGCCCGAGCCCTCCTGGGCGCGCGTCGCCTACCTGCGCTGACGGGCGAGCAAGCGATGGGTGGGGTGGAGATGGCTTCCAAAGCGCCCCACCACTTCACAAAATGAAGGGTTGGGGTTCCGAAAACAGCACACCCAACCCGCCAGACCACTTCATAAAGTAAAGGGTTTGGCCTCCAAAATAAAGCATCCAACCACCCCCACTACTTCATAAAATGAAGGGTTGGGGTCTGAAAAATGCATACAAGACCCGACCCCGACCCCTTGCCCGACCCCGACCCCTTGCCCGACCGCGTTCAGCCCGCCAACGCTGAGGCACGGGCCTTGGTGATCGCCGCAGCGCCGTCCTCGCCCACGAGCAGCTCGGGGCGCACGACGCCGCTGGCAGTCAGGTCGAGGGCGGGAATGCGCCCTGTGGAGGTGAGCGCGACGTCGAGCGCGATCACAGTGCTCTCGCCCCCCAGCGGACGGGCGGCGGTGGCGATCAACGTGAGCGAGCCGCCCTCGACGAGGTTGCGAGCGCCGGCGAGGATCCGCCGGGCAGCGTGCGGCGAGAGGTGGTCGAGCGTGTCGATCAGCACCACCACGTGCCCGCCGCGGGCGGCAACCCGCTTGGCGGTGTCTACCACGTGCTCCACGGTCTGAGCCTGAAGCTCGGCGGAGGCACCCAGATCCAACGCCGCAGCCGGCGCTACGGGCCCCTCGCGCCAGGCGGCGATCTCCTCGGGGCGGACTCCGCCGAGCACCAGCATCACCTCCAGGCCCTCACGGCCAGCGAGCGCACCGAGCAGACGTCGCAGCGTCTCGGTCTTGCCGGAGCGGGCCTCGCCGACGATCGTGACCCGCGAGCCGCGGCCGATCGGGGTGAGCCATTCGATCGCCCCAAGCGTGGGATCCTGGGCGTCCAGCTCGAGGCGCTCAGAGGGGTGGGCGACGGCAAGATCCTCGTAGCGGGTGCCCTCCGAGACCGACTCCGCGGAGGCGCCGTTGATCGTGTCCACGCGCGCCAGCGAGGGGTAGCGCTCGGATGCGCGGGGGGTGCGCACGGGGCCGCTCACCCGATCGCCGGACACCAGTTCGCAGCGACGCACCTGAGCGGCGGAGATGTAAACGTCCTCGTCGGAGGCCTCCGGCGGCGCGACGCGCAGGAAGGCCGAGCCGTTGCCGAGCAGCTCGACGACACCCTCAACCGTGCGGTCCTCGGCGGCACGCGGCGAGCGACCCCTTGCGCTCCTTGGCTCCTCCTCACGCGCCGGAGCGCCCTCGGACTCGCGCTCCCGGTCGTCGGCGGCACCTCTGGCGGCGCGACGGGAGCGCGTCGGGCGACGTCGGCGCGCGGTGCGGGTCTCGCGGTCCTCGTCTGAACCCTCCTCGCCCGCACTCTCCCTGCTCGAGCCCTCTTCGCCCGCTCCCTCCTCCTCGACGCCCCCCCGGCCACCGTCGCCGGCGGGTTCGCCACCGGTGCGCCCTCGGCCGGAGCGCCCTCCACCGGCACGGCCGCCGCGCGCGCGTCGACCGCTGCCACCAGTGCCATCCCCATCGCCGGCGCTCTCGCCATCACTATCGCCAGCGCTCTCGCCCTTCCCATCGCCAGCCCTCTCATCGCTCCCAGCGCCGCCGCCGGAGCGCTCGAGGATCGCGTCGATCAGGTCGGCCTTGCGCAGTCTGCGAAACCCGTCGAGGCCGATTTGGTCGGCAATCGCGTGCAGGTCGGCCAGCGGGCTGGCGTCAAGCTCGGAACGCTCGAGTACGGTCATTTTTCAGTCCCCTCTTCTCTTCGTACGGTGATGGGTGGTTGGCGCCCGACCGCGTTGGACAGCGGCCGGCACCCGTGTATGCGTCATGCAGCTTAGGACATCGGACGAACAGGCTCCGACATCCTCGACCCGCTCTCAGCTCCCAGCTTTCACTGGTGTCTCAGTTCCTCGGGAAGCGCGAGATCCCTTTTCAGGGGAAGCTCCCCAACCAGCGCGGCGCGCACGGTGAGGAAGTCGGAGGCGGCGGTGACGTCGTGCACCCGAAAGATGTGTGCGCCGGCGTCGACGCCGTGGGCCAAAGCCGCGAGCGTGCCGGCGAGCCGCTCGCGCGGAGGACGACCGGTGAGCGCCCCGATGAAGTCCTTGCGTGAGATCGCCATCAGCAGCGGCAGCCCGAGCTCGTGCAGCCGCTCGACGTGCACGAGCAGCGCAATCGTCTGGGCGGGCGTCTTCGCGAAGTCGGGCCCCGGGTCGACGATCAGCTGCTCGCGGGCGACCCCGGCCTCGAGCGCGATGGCGATCCGCTCCCGCAGGAAGGCGAGCACCTCCTCCACCACGTCCCCGTACAGGTCGGGGTCCTGCCTGCGCACGCGGGGAGCAGCGGCGGTGTGCATCAGCACCAAAGCGGCCCCGCTCTCTGCGCAGACGGCGGCCAGCTCGGGGTCGCGCAGCCCGCTGACGTCGTTGACGATCCGCGCCCCGGCGGCAATCGCAGCCCGAGCGACGGACGGCTTGTAGGTGTCGATCGAGACCACCGGGTGCACCCAACCCTGATCGGCGGGACGCCGAATCCGACCGTGCTCCAGCTCGGCGACGATGCGCTCGATCAGCGGCACGACGCGCGCGATCTCATCCACCTCCGCCACCGGAGGGCGCCCGGTGGTGGCCGACTCGCCACCGATGTCGAGGATGTCCGCACCTGCGGCGGCGTGCGCCAGCGCCAGCGCCACCCGCTCCTCCAGGCTCCCGTAGCGACCGCCATCGCTGAAGGAGTCGGGCGAGGCGTTGACAACGCCCATGATCAGAGGCCCGCCCACCCCCGTGCCGAGCTCCAGCACCCGATCGACGGCCCGTAGGCGGCAGCGCCTCACCCGGCCTCGAATCCCTCCGCTCGGGCCTCCAGCGCGAAGCGCTCGATCTCCTCCGAGGTGCGCTGCGCACTCCAGCCCAGCTCCCCCGCCAGCACGTCCGCGACGCGCCGCACCGGCAGCGGCGCCCCCTGCGGCGGCGAGCCTGGCAGCGACCCCCCCGGCGACGAGCCAGGCAGCGACCCTCCAGGCGCCCCCTGCGGCGGCGAGCCGTCGAGCGCATGCGCGGCGAGCAGCCACAGCCGGGTGCGGCGCAGCAACACGTCGGCGACGCTGCGCGCCTGCTCGCGGCGGGCGGCAAGGGCGACCTCGGCGAGCAGGTCGGGGAGGCCGGGCACGATCGGTTGGGCCAGCTCTCCCCGACCGAAGCCGGGAGACGCTCGCCCTTGGCGAGCATCCCCGTTTCGGCCAGCGGCGAGCGCGAGCACCTCGTGCGCGGCGTAGCCGTAGCGCGCCGCCAGCGCCGCGTAGGACTCCTCGGGCACGCCCTCCACCCGCGGCAGCTCCTCCACCGCGACCGGCTGGCCGAGCGGGATTTCGTGTGTGCGACAGGGCGCCTCGCGCGCGTCGCGCTCCACGAGGCGATCGACGGTGAGCTTGGCCATCCGCCGCCAGGTGGTGAGCTTGCCCCCGGTGATCGTGAGCATGCCGCTGGCGGTCTCGTACAGCTCGGCTCGGCGCGAGATGTCCACCGACTTCTTGGGGTCGCCGCTGGAGATCAGCGGTCGCACCCCGGCGTACGCGCCCGTCAGATCCCGCGGATGCAGGTTGGTGGCGAAGAATGTGTTGACGGCGTCCAGCAGGTAGTCGATGTCCTCCCCGGAGGGCCGCACGTGCTCGAGGTCGCCCTCGTAGTCGTTGTCGGTGGTGCCGACCAGCGTGCGCCCCAGCCACGGCAGCGCGAAGATCGAGCGGCCCTCGCCGGCGGGCACGATCGCGCCGCCAACCAACGGCAGGTCCTCGTGGGAGAGGGTGAGGTGGGTGCCGCGGCTGGGTCTGATGAATGGAGCCGACAGTCGCCCATCGCGGGCCGGGCCATCCAGATCCGCCGCTTCGTGGAGCTCCTGCGGGCGCAGCTCATCGGCCCACACCCCGGTGGCGTTGACGACGTTGGTGGCCCGCACCACGAACTCCCCGCCTCCCTCCAGGTCGCGCGCGCGCACCCCGAGGGCATGGCCGTCGTCGTCCTCGAGCAGCCCGACGGCCGCCACGCGGTTGGCGCACACCGCCCCGAAGCGCTCGGCCTCGCCGAGCACGGTGAGCACCAGGCGCACGTCGTCGGTTTGGCAGTCATAGAAGAGATATCCCCCGGTGGGCTCGCGCGGGCCGAGCGCGGGCAGCAGCTCCAGCACCTCCTCCCCGGAGATCATGCGGTGGCGCGCGGGACTCCAGCCGTGTTCGGCATCGACCCCCGTCCCCCCCAAGCCCGTTTTCTCCCCCGCCGCAGTGCGCACCACACCCGCAGCCCCGCTCGCGCTCCCATCGCGATCGTGCACGGCCTCGTCGGCTTCTCCACGGCGCCCACCACCCCGCTCGGCGCGCGCTCGGCGTCCCCGCCGCGGGCGCAGGCGTCCGCGATCGACGGACATCACGTCGTACAGGTTGAGCCCCACCCCCATCATGCGGTCGGGACGGACACCGTCGAAGGCGGGCACGACAAGCGGCAGCGGGCGCACGAGGTGGGGAGCGAGGGCGACCAGCAGTTGGCGCTCGAGCAACGCCTCGCGCACCAAGCCGAGGTCGAAGTTCTGCAGGTATCGCAGCCCCCCGTGCACCAGCTTGCTGGAGCGGCTGGAGGTGCCCGAGGCGTAGTCGGCGCGCTCCAGCAGCGCCACGCTGTAGCCGCGCGTGGAGGCGTCAAGCGCAACGCCGGCGCCGGTGATACCGCCGCCGATCACCACCACGTCGAACTCGCTGTCCGCGAGCGCCCGCACTGCCTGATCCCGCTCGACCACGACCGCCAGTCTGGCAGAGCGAACGCGGTCGGCGTCCTGCCGAGGCCAGCGGGGGAGCCCCAAGGAAGCGGGACACCGCGGGGTCGGCGACGCGCAGATACACACCGGGATAGCCGGCTTGGCCGCAGCCGTTGCCGAAATCGACGAGCCCCAGCAGCACGTCGCCAGCCGGCGAGGAGCCGTCGGCCGTGTCAGGCGCCACCAGCGGGCCGCCGCTGTCGCCGTAGCAGGAGTCGGCGTGCCCCTGCCCTTCGCCCGGCGCGCCACCGGCGCACATCATCCGCGGGGTGATCGGCTGTTCGATCGTGGCGTACGCTTCTTCGCAGAGGGTGGCGGCGACGAGTGGCACATGCGTCTTGCGCAGGCGCAGCGGGTAGCTCGGTGAGCCTCCCGGCTGAGGCACGAGATCGCCCCAGCCGCTGACCACTGCCTGCACCGGCGCCGGCGCCGGCTGGCTGGCTGAGGCCGCCGTGGGAGCCCCGGCCGTGTCGGCGGCCGCCAAAGCGGTGTCGAGCGCGAGTGGCGCAATCGCGCTGTGGCCGTCGAGCGCCGGCGTGGGGCCGCTCCACAGCGGTCGCTCCAGGCGCAGCACCCCGACGTCGTAGTCGCTGGAGGCGGGGTTGTAGGCGGGGTCCACCGTCGCCGACGCCACCGGGTCCCTGACGCTTCCCGGATCGGTGGGTTCGAGGTAGGTGGAGCCGGCGAGCACCTCGATTTCGGCGGGCGGGCTGTGCTGTCCGTGTTCGCCGAAGAGACAGTGGGCGGCGGTCGCCACGGTGGTGACGTCGAGGATCACGCCCCCGCAGAAGAAGCCCTTCGCCGGCGATCCGGCGCGCGGGTCGTACAGCGCCACCTGGAAGGGGAATTCCGTGATCGAGGCAACGCTGCCGTCGACGATGCTCGCCTGGGCGAGCGGGTCGATTTGAGCCCGCAGAGGTCTACCCTGCGCGAGCGCCGAGCCGACCGTACCCACTCCCAAGACCCAAAGCACGGCCATCGTCGCCCCCGCAGCGCTCACGCGCCGCAGTGCGAAACCAAGACCGTTCATCCCTCTCAGTTGAGAGTAGAGTACATCGCCTGTAGATGCAACCCAAGCTACGGAAAAACATCCGTGTCAGACGTTGCTGTGCGGCGGAGCCATCTTTTACCTGCGTGCGCTGCGCACTGAGGACGAGGCACGTCGGTCGTCACACACAATGTGTTGGCGATACGCAGACGTCCACGCACCGTGTGTACCACCCTCACGGGGTCCGCGGTCGCCCGCAGGAAATCCGCGGCCAAAGCCGCCCGGCTGGAGCCGCGGCCTAGAGCTGTGCCAGCTCGGCGGTGATCTCGCTGACGGCGGACTTGGCGTCGCCGAACAGCATCGAGGTCTTGGGATCGAAGTACAGCTCGTTTTCGATCCCGGCGAAGCCGGGGTTCATCGAGCGCTTGATCACGATGATCGAGCGGGAGTCATCCACTTCGAGGATCGGCATGCCGTAGATCGGCGAGGAGGGAGTGTTGTGGGCGGCGGGGTTGGTGACGTCGTTGGCGCCGATCACCAGCGACACGTCGGTGCGCTGGAACTCGGGGTTGATGTCATCCATCTCCTTGAGCTGGTCGTAGGGCACGTCGGCCTCGGCGAGCAGCACGTTCATGTGCCCCGGCATCCGCCCCGCCACCGGGTGGATCGCGTATTTGACATCCACCCCACGCTGCTCTAGCTCGGACGCCAGCTCGCGCACCGCATGCTGGGCCTGGGCGACCGCCATCCCGTAGCCGGGGACGACGACCACGCGGGAGGCGTAGGCGAGCTGGATCGCCGCGTCGGCGGCAGTGGTGGAGCGCACCGTGCCCGCGTGCTCGCCCGCTCCGGATGCGCCCTCGACCGCGCCGCCGCCACCGAAGCCGCCGGCGACGATCGCGGGAATTGAGCGGTTCATCGCGGTCGCCATCAGGTTGGTGAGGATCGTGCCGGAGGCGCCCACGATCATCCCCGCCACGATCAGCGCGGGGTTGTTCAGCGCCATCCCCGTCGCCGCGGCGGAGAGGCCGGTGAAAGCGTTGAGCATCGAGATCACCACCGGCATGTCGGCGCCCCCGATCGGCAGCACCACCGCGTTGCCGAGCAGCGCAGCGACGATCAGCATGCCGATGAACAGCAGTTCGGAGTGCGCACCCGCCACGAGGTCGATGCCCGCGGCGAGCGCCAGAATCAGCAGTACGAGGTTGACCGCCTGCTGGGCGGAGCCGAAGGAGATCGGGCGCCCGGGGATCACTTCCTGGAGCTTGCCGAAGGCGATGTTGGAGCCCCAGAAGGAGATCGAGCCGACGATCGCGGCGAACACCGAGAAGATCGCCACGTAGGTGGGTGGCCCGCCGGCGGTGATCGCGACGCTGCCCGTTTCGCCGAACAGGTGGATGGTGTGCGAGCCGTAGGTGGAGCCGTAGTGGCGGAACTCCACCCATGAGATCAGCGCCACCGCGCCACCGCCAACGCCGTTGAAGAGCGCCACCATCTGCGGCATCGCGGTCATCTTCACGTTGCGCGCCGCCGGCACCCCCACAGCGGTGCCGAGCGCCAGCCCGAGCGCAATCAGGCCCCAGTTGCCCTCGCCGGGGTTGAGCAGCGTGGCGACCACGGCGATCGCCATACCCACCGCGGCGGTGCGGTTGCCGCGCACCGCTCCCGTCGGGCCGGAGAGCCCGCGCAGGCCCTGGATGAAGAGCGCGAACGCGACGATGTAGAGGACGTAGATGAAGCTTTCGCTCTGCAGGAAGGTGGTGGCGAGGGGGGCGTGGATCACGAGCCTCCCCCTCTTTGCCGTCGGTCCCGGAGCCCGCTCCAGCAGCGCCGCTTCCGCCGCCGGTCCCACCAGCCCCGCCGTCGCCCGCCCCGCTGCCTGGCTCGACCTCGGCCTTTGCCTGCGGCTTCGGCTTGGACTTGAACATCTCGAGCATCCGGTCGGTCACCAGGAAGCCGCCGACGATGTTGATCGTGCCGAAGGCCACCGCGATCACCAGCAGCCCCTTGCTCAAGCCGTCCAGGCCCGGGAGGCCAAGCAACAGCAGTCCTCCGAGCAGCACGATCCCGTGGATCGCGTTGGTGCCCGACATCAGCGGCGTGTGCAGCGTGTTGGGGACCTTGGAGATGACCACGAACCCGATGAAGCCGGCGAGCACGAGGATCGCGAGGTTGGTGGTGAGGACGCTGGCGAGGATCATTGCGAGGAGCCTCCCGCGGGGCCTGCCGGTGGCGGGCCGGCTCCACTCTCGCCGCCGCGCGAGCTGCCCCCGGCGGCAGCCTCCACCGCAGCCTTGGCGCCCGGATGGACGATCTCCCCAGCACGCACAATGCAGGCGCCCTTGACGATCTCATCCTCGAAGTCCAGGTTGAGCGCACCGTCCTCCCCCACCAGCAGCTCCAGCAAAGCGAGCACGTTGCGCGCGAACAGCGCCGAAGCGTGCTCGGGCAGCGTCGCGGGGAGGTTGAGCGGGGCGAGGATGGACACGTCGTGGCGCACCACCGTCTGGCCGGGCTCGGTCAGCTCGCAGTTGCCACCCGCCTCGCCCGCCAGGTCGACGACCACCGACCCCGGCTTCATCCCCTGCACCGCCTCCTCGGTAACCAGCTTGGGCGCGGGGCGGCCGGGCACCAGGGCAGTGGTGATGACCACGTCGAAGCCCTTGATCGCATCCGTCAACGCCTGCTGCTGGCGGGCACGCTCCTCCTCGGTGAGCTCGCGCGCATAGCCTCCCTCGCCGCTGGCCTCGAGGCCGAGGTCGAGCCACTGGGCGCCCAGCGAGCGCACCTGCTCGGCCACCTCGGGGCGCACGTCGTAGCCCGTGGTGCGCGCTCCCAGCCGTTTGGCGGTGGCGATCGCCTGCAGGCCTGCTACGCCGGCGCCAAGCACGAGCACCTTCGCCGGTGGGATCGTGCCCGCGGCGGTCATCAGCATCGGGTAGAAGCGCCCCATCTGCTCCGCCCCCAGCAGCGCCGCACGGTAGCCCGCGACGTTGGACTGCGAGGAGAGCGCGTCCATCGACTGCGCACGGGAGATCCGCGGGATCGCCTCCATCGCGAGCGCCGTCGCCTTCGCGTCGGAGAGCGCGCGCGTGCAGGCGGGGCTGGTGAGTGGAGCGAGGAAGCCGATCAGCAGCGAGCCCGCGCCCAGCAGCCCGATCTCCTGCGCGGCGGGCGGGGCGATCGTGACCACCACGTCGGCGCGCCACACCTCGGCGGCGTCGTCGGTCAACTCCGCGCCGGCGTCGGCGAAGGCGCTGTCGGGCAGCAGCGCGTCGGCGCCCGCACCACGCTGCACGAGAACCTCCAGTCCTCTGGCCTTCAGCTTGCCGACCACCTCGGGCACGAGCGCCACCCGGTGCTCACCCGCCGCAGTCTCCTTCGGAACGCCAACCCGCATTGAGGTGCGAGAACGTATCCGATCGCGCGGACGCGCGCCACCCCGGTGGACTATCTGCAAAACTCAGGTGGTCCCGGTGGGCGCATGCGCCCACCGCCGAGGCCGCGCATGCGCGGCCTCGGGAACGGCCGCATGCGGCCGTTCCAGGCAGGGCCGCATGCGGCCCTGCCGTCCATGCCACATGTGGCATGGACCCAAAAAGATCCGCGCCATGACAGTCAATCTCACCCGCATCTACACCAAGCTCGGCGACGCCGGCGAGACCCACCTCGGGGACATGAGCCGTGTCTCCAAGCTGCACCCCCGCGTGGAGGCGTACGGCACCGTGGACGAGCTCAACTCGGTGCTGGGCGTGGCGCTGCTCGCGTCGAGTCTGCCCGACCACATCGCGGTGTGGCTGCGCCGTATGCAGAACGATCTGCTGGACCTCGGCGCCGACCTCTCGGTGCCCGCGGGTGATACCGATCGAAGATCGGCCAGCAAGCGGCTGCGCATCACCTCCGAGTACACCGCGTGGCTGGAGCAGGTCTGCGACGAGGTCAACGCGAAGCTGCCGCCGCTGCACTCCTTCGTGATCCCCGGCGGCACCCCCGCGGCGGCGCAGCTGCACGTGTGTCGCACGGTGTGCCGCCGGGCCGAGCGGCGCGCGCTCGCAGTGGAGGATGCCAACCCCGAGACGGTGCGCTACCTCAACCGCCTCTCCGACCTGCTGTTCATTCTCGCCCGCGCGGTCAACGAGCAGGGCGCTGGGTCGGAGCCGCTGTGGGACCCCGGCGCGCACGAGGCCGATCCCAGGTCGGACCCATCGCGACGATCGTGAGTGAGACGCACAGCGTCGCGAGCAGGTAGCCGCCGAGCACGTCGGATGGCATGTGCCAGGCGAGGATCAGCAGCGAGCAGCCGACCGCGATGGCGAACGCACAGCCAAACGCGGCCACCAGCGGGCGCAGGCGGTGAGGGGTGACGAGCAGCGCGCACAGCACCAGCGTCATCGCCGCGGTGGCGTGCCCGCTCGGCCAGGAGGCGGCCCCAACCCACTGGTAGCCGACGCTGTCGTGGGGGTGGGCGAGCAGCGGCTTGAGCAACTCGGCGATGCCGGGGGCAGCGGGCAGCACGATCGCGACGGCGAGCGCCACCCGCGGACGCCGGCGCAGCAGCGCGACGGCGACGATCAGCAATGCCCAGACGGTGTAGAGCAGCGGGTCGAGCAGGTGCAGCAGGTGATTGGCGAGCGTGTCCACGCGGGGGCGCTGGAGCTTGGTGAAGTCGTTGAGCAGCACCGCGTCGCGCAGGTGGATCGCGGGGACGAGCTCCGCGAGCGCCCACGTGGCGGCCATCGCGAGCGCACACAGGAGGGCGGCCCACAGCGCCCAGGCGATGCTCGGTTGGGGCGCGCCGCCGACGCGACCGTGCGCCGGCCCGCCCGCGCCGCGACGCGCGGCGCGCGAAGACGCCGTCAAGGGTGCGCTCGACATCTCCCAGAGGGTAGACGTTCGCCGCGCGGTGAACGCCAGCCTCACCCGATCGGGAACGGCGCGCGCGCCAGCGCGGTGAGCGCCTGGGCGGTGACCCACACCGGCGTCTCGGTGCTGGTGCGCGAGTAGCGCACGCTGCCATTGGGGGCGAGGAGGCTCTGCAGGTAGCCGAGCGGAGAGCGGCTGCCGGAGCGGTGGATGGCTTCGACGTTGCGCCCTGTGGCGGCGAGGCCCTGCACGGCCCACGAGGTCGACTGCGCGTTGGATTCGCCGCCGAGCCGCTCGGGGAAGCCGCCATCGAGGTTCTGCGTGCGCAGCAGGAACGCGACCGCGTGTTCGACGCCGGCGCCATTGCGGATGCCGGCGTCCACCAGCGCCTGCAGCGCCGCGGCGGTGTCGTCGACGTCGCTGGCGGCGCCCCGCACGTCGAAGTTGAAGCCGCCGTCGGCGTCCTGCTGGTGGGCGACCCACGCGCCCGCGGCACGCACCGCGGGATCGCTTGCGGAGTGCCCGGCGGCGCGCAGCGCGAAGACGGCGAACGCGGTGAGGTTGACCTGGTGGGAGAAGGAGCCATCGCTCTCGCGGTAGCGCAACAGCCCCGCCAGCAGGTTTTTGCCCGCGAGCGAGGTCACGGGAGCGCCACAGGCGCGCAGCGCGAGCATCGTGCGCTCGTAGTCGCCGACGCTTTCGAGCGTGTCGGCTTGCGCGCGCAGCGCGTCGAGCACGGTGCGGCCGTCGCGGCGCACGCTCTGCGGGTTGCGCCCGGCGGCGGCGAGGCCGATCGCCGCCCACGCGGAGTACAGCTCGCTGGAGGGCTGACCCGCCGCAGAGCCCCAACCCCCGTCGGCGTTCTGCGTGGAGGCGAGGTAGGCGATCTCGCGGGAGACGTCTGCGCGCGCGGCGAAAGTCCCGACCGCGGCCGCGGTCGCGGTCGTCGTTCGCGGGGTCGAGGCGTGTGCCGACCCACCGGGCAGCGCCAGCGCACCCGCGAGGACGAGCGCGAGGACGGCGAGTGGCAGCGCCCCGCCAGCCTCGCCGGCTGCGGTAGTGGCTGGGATGGCTGGGATGGGCTCCCAGCGGACGTCCATGCGCGAGTGCACCCGCGCCAGCACGCGCGCCAGCTCGGGTGCGAAGGCGAGGCCGAAGAAGAAGGAGGCGACGACGTCGGTGAGGTCGAACGGCAGCGCGCTCCCCGCGATCAGCAGGAACGCCGCCGGCGTGTGGGTGGCGCCGAGGGTGAATGTGTACACGTTCATGATCTCCTTGGCGAGCAGTGCGGTGAAGGCGCAGGCGAACGCCAGCGGCACGCGCCCGAGGCGCCTGCCCGAGAGCCGCCCGAGCGCGGCGCCGATCAGACCCACCAGACCCCAGGCGGCCATCTGCCAGGGGGTGTAGGAGCCTTGGCCGAGCATCACGTTGGACGCGAGCATCCCCACGGCGCCCACACTGAAGCCCGGCAGAGGGCCGAGCGCATAGCCGACTACCAGCGTGATCGCGGTGATTGGCTTGACGTCGGGCAGCGCCACGAAGGCCTCGCGCCCGAGCGCCGCCACCGCCGCGAGCGTGGCGACCACGGCCACCATCCGCGCGGAGGGCCGCGCGCGCTCGTACGCCAGCCAGCCCACCGCCAGCACGAGCCCGACGAGCGTGAACGAGGCGAGCGGCCAGCTCATCCCGCCAGCTCCAGAACGGCGTGCGCCCGCGCCGCCCGCGCGGCGAGCAGCTCGGCGCCCTGCTCGGGCGCCAGCACGCCCTCGACGCCGCCGAGGATGCGGGCGGTTTCGGTGGCGAAGTACCAGCCGCCGGCGAGCAGCTCCGCCGTGGGGCCATCGGCGAGCACGCGGCCGTCGGCGAGCAGCACCGCGCGCTCGGCGCAGGCGCAGGCGAACTCGGGGTCGTGCGTGGCGACGATCACCGCCTGGCCGTGCGCGGCGCGGCGACGCAGCTCCCGCGCCAGCTCGCTCTTCGCGAGGCGGTCCATGCCGCGCGTGGGCTCGTCCAGCGCCAGCACCGCAGGCGGCTCGTCCCCGTCGGTGACAATCGCGAGCGCCAGGCGCTGGCGCTCGCCGCCGGAGAGGTCGCGGGGGTTGCGCTCGGAGAGCTCGGCGAGGCCGGCGAGCGCGAGGGCGCGGGGGGAGGCCTCGCGCGAGACGCGCTCGTGCATGAAGTAGTCGCCGGGGTTCTGCAGCAGCAGCGCGACGCGCCCGCCGCGCTCGATCCTCCCGCGGGTGGGCTCCAGCAACCCGGCGGCGTGGCGCAGCAGGGTGGACTTGCCGGCGCCATTGCGCCCCATCAGCGCGACGCTTTCGCCTGGTTGCAACCGCAGGTCGGCGCCGCGCAGGATCGCGGGGCCACGGTGCAGCTCGTGCCACACGCCCCGCAATCGCAGCGCCGGGGCGGCGCGGCGCGGTGCAGATCGGGGCGGGCGCGCGGGAGTGCTGCCCGAGGAAGGTGCCCCCTGCCTGCGGTTGCCCATGTTTACATGACGGACGACAGGGGGCGCGGGGGAGGATACAGACTCCGACGACAATAGGCGTCGTGCACGCAGGCCTGCACGGGCCTGCTTGACGCCGACCGGCGGAGGGGCGAATCCTGCCAGCGCGAACAAGCGCGCGCCGGGGGTCTGCAGCGCGGGCTCCTCGCGCCCGGCCCAGTCAAGGAACGATTCCGGGGAGCCGTCGTGCGCGAGGGAGCCGTCGCGCAGCGCGAGCACGCGGTCGGCGGAGGGCAGACAGCGCTCCAGACGGTGCTCGGCAAGCAGGATCGTGACGTCCCACTCCTGGTTGAGGCGGCGCAGCAGCCCGATCAGCTCGTCGCCGGCGACCGGGTCGAGCTGCGACGTCGGCTCGTCGAGCAGCAGCACGGGCGGACGCCCCGAGAGCGCGGCGCCGAGTGCCACCCGCTGAGCCTCGCCGCCCGAGAGCGTACGGGTGGGGCGATCGAGCAGGTGATCGATGCCAAGCGCCAGCGCAACCTCCTCAACCCCGCGCGCTACCGCGGCGGCGGAGTGCCCGCGGCTCTCCAGCGCGAGCGCGAGCTCGGCGCGCACGGAGCTCAGCACGAGCTGGCTCTCGGGGTCCTGAAAGAGCGCGCCGGCGAGCGTCCCGAGGCGCGCGGGCGGGTGTTCGCGCGTGTCGAGTCCCGCGAGCCGCACCCGCCCCGCGAAACGGCCACCGTGAAAGTGCGGCACGAGGCCACAGGCGGCTCGTAGCAGTGTGGACTTGCCGTGCCCGGAGAGCCCTGCGAGCAGGCAGAACTCGCCCGCGGCAACCTCGAAGCTCACGTCGTCGAGCGCGGGGCGCCCGGCGTCGGGGTGGTGGTAGGTGACGTTGTCGAAGGAGAGGACGTTCATTGGGGATCGTCCGCGCGGCTCGATGGCCTGCCACGGTGTTGGGCGTAGGGCTTCCTGCCCCACGACTCGGCGCATCTGCTCATGGCTCGATCCCCCGGCGGTCGGAGAACGGCAGCAGGATCGCGAGCACCAGCGCCGCGCAGAGCGCAAGCAGACCAAAGTTGACGGGGGCGTGCACCAGCGGGTAGGCGGTGAATGTGGCGACGCCGCTGAGCCGCCCGAGCAGCGCGAGCGCGAGGATCGCTGCGGCGGAGGCGGAGAAGGCCAGATCGTGGCGCGACCACGGCCGCGACAACCGTGGTGCGCGCGGGGCGGCGGCGAAGCCGCGCAGCTCGAGCGTGGCGGCGACGTCCATCGCGCGGTCGAGCGAGCCGGTGAGCACGGCGCCGATCAGCGCGACTCGCGCGCGGGCGCCGCTGGTGCGCTGCCCACCGGGCCGGGTGCGCTGCGCCTCGGCGATGCGCTGAGCGTCGGCGGCGAGCACGGGGATCATGCGCACCGCGAGCGAGGCGGTGAGCGCCGAACGGAAGGAGAGACGGCGGCAGATCCGCAGCAGTGCATCGGGGTCGATGCAGAGGCTGCAGAGTGCGGTGATGAGCATCAGCGACCCCACCTTCAACGCGATCACGGCCCCATACACGAGCGCCTCGACGGTCAGGTCGCCCTGCCCGAAGGGGCCGAGATCGCCGAGGCGGGCGAATACGGTGAGGCCTTCGCGGGAGGCGATCACGTTGACGAGCACGATCGGCACCGCCACGATCGCCACGGTGCGCAGGACGGGCGCCAGCGCTCGGCCCACCCCCGCCCCCCCGCCGGCGGCGAGCACCGCGAGCGCGAGCGCCGCCAGCGCCACGGGGTGGTAGAGCAGCAGCGAGGCGGCGATCAACGCGAGCCCCCACAGCGCGGCGACCCCCGCGCGCGTGGCGTGCAGCGGGCTGGCCAAAGGCTGATAGAGGAGCAGACCGATGCGGTTCATGGGCTGGGCTGAGGCAACGCCAGCAGTCCCCCGGTTGCGTTGATGGCGACGGCGAAGCGATCGC
The DNA here is from genome assembly GCA_963744135.1 of uncultured Solirubrobacterales bacterium. Lineage (GTDB taxonomy): Bacteria > Actinomycetota > Thermoleophilia > Solirubrobacterales > Solirubrobacteraceae > Palsa-744. The sequence continues at coordinate 567,075 of CAVUSE010000005.1, forward strand.
GCAGCGCCGCTTCGCCGAGGTGGCTGGCGGCGAACTGCACACCGGCGGCGTCGGTGCCGGTGATCAGCCACTCGGGGTCCTGTTCGGTGTAGCGGGTCGCGGCGATCAGGCCGGCGCTGCCGGTGAGCGTGCGCACCGTGGCGCCCTGCGCGTCGAGCAGCGCGATGCTCTGGCCGGAAGCGGCGGGGCGCGCGTACACCCCACTCGCCGATGGGCCACGTTCGAGCGTACGCGCGCCGGGGTCGCCGCTCACCTGCGACCAGGTGCCGACGAGCAGCCGCAGGGTGTCGGGCTCCTCCCCGGCCGGTCCCAGCTCGGCCACCGCGGAGGTGACGCCGGCGGCGCGCAGGTGGGCGGTGACGGTATGGCATGTCAGACCAGTTGGTGAAGCGCATTCCACGCGCACCGGCAGCCGCAGCCCTTCGACCCCGTTGAGGAAGGGCTCGGGGAAGGAGCCGACGACGGCGGGCACTTCCTCGGTTTGGCTCCAATCGTGCAGGTCCCACCACACGCGATCGCCCGGCTGCACGTTGACATCCGCCGCACCCTTGGGGGCCTGCACGCCGTTGACGTAGTAGAACCAGTCGATCGGCTGCCCTCCTTCGTGCCCGCCGGAGTGGCCGTCGATGCTCTCCACGAAGCCACCGCCATAGCGGGTGGTGACGGTCGCGTTGCGCAGCAGCAGGCTCATCACCGTCGCTTCGCCATGGGTATGAGGGGCGTGCATGGAGAGCAGCGGATCGACCCCGAAGTCGCGCGTCACGTCGAGCCGCACACCCGTGGGCGTGGGTCCGGCGCCGAGCCCGCAGCCGGCGAGCGGGAGGGCGGTGAGCGAGAGAAAGACGAGCGCGATGCGCCACCAACCACCGCCAGCCCACACCAAGCGGCCCCTACCACCCCGGTAGACGCCCATCCGACCTCCGAGGTGTCTCCTACTTGACATAAAAGACGATCCGCGAGCTGCCGCGGTCGAGCGGGGCCTTGTTGCCCGCCGAGTCGGTCGCCGCGATGTCGAGCACGTAGCGCCCCCGGGGTAGGCGCGAGGGCAGCAGGTAGGAGAAGGAGTCCCCGCCAGAGGCCACTTGGAAGAAGCTTCCCTGCCCGCAGCGGACGTGCTCGAAGCGCTCGCGGGATCCGCTGTAGGCCCAGCAGCGCCCATGGTAGGAGCGGCGCAGCCGCAGCGAGATCGAGGTGACGGGCGCATGCGCGGTCACCATGCCGGCGAGAACCCGGGGAGACTTCCCGCGAGAGTAGACGTGGCCTTCGTGGATGCCGCTCACGTCGGCGACCACCGCATAGGCGCCTGTGTAGGGAGCGCTCTCCACGACGCTGCCACCGGTGCTGGCGCCGCTGGACACCGGGGCGGGCGAGCTGCCAGGCGGGCGTGAGGTCCCGCATTCGCCGTCGTCGCCGGTGTGCGCGCACACCAGCGCTTCCCCGGGCACCGACACCGGGTCTTCGCCAGTGGCACCGGTCGCCCGCAGCGTATAGGTCTCATCGCCCGGGAAGGTGAGCGTCGCCTTGCCTTCGAAGTTGGTGGTCGCACTGGAGCCCCAGCCGGCGACGTTGACGCCCGCGGCCGGCGAGCGTTGACCCGCAGTGTTGTACGAGACCACCGTTACGCTTGTCGGCTGGCCCACTTCTGCGGTGGCGGGCACTTCGATGCCAAGCACATGGGTCGAGCCGAGCGGTGCCGGACATTCGCCGTAGCATTCAGGAAAGAACAGAACCTGGCCCCCGGCTTCAAGTTCGGATTCGCAGACCCCCGTCGTCGCTTCCCGGTTGTTCAGCCAGAAGCTCCAGTAGGAATACGCAGGTGGCGGGGTCGTGCCCTCGATCGTTTCCACAAGGTAGCCGTTGGCTTCGCCTTCATACCACTTGCCTGCCCAATCACCGGAGGTAGCGAGCTGCAGCGCACCCGCCGCGCTTGTACCCGAGCACGAATGCGCCGGATTCCCATCGTCCACCACCGGCGCCGTATTCGTGGTCACCTGAGTGGGCGGGATCAGCGCCGCGTAGCCGGGTGCCGGGCCGAGCACCCTGACGGTGACCGTGGCCGGCGTGCTGGCCAGCGCCGGGGGCGCAGAGAGAACTGCGGCCGCCAGGAACGCCGACAGCGTGGAGGCGAGCAGCGCGGCGTGGGCGGAGACGGATCGACCACGGCCGAGCACCGACCAGGTACGACGAGCGACGATGAGCATGGAGCCAACCCCTTTCCACGAGGGCTTGTGGGCTTGCGGCCGGAGGCAGGTCTCCTGGCTTCCGGGCCTACCCTTCGCGCCTTCCCGATGGCCGGAGGCCGATCAGTGGCTCACGCTCAGACGCGCGCAGCGGGGGCATCCCCGGTCACAGTGGCGGGTCCGCGCCGGACTCTCACCGGCTTCCCTCAACCACCGACCGTATGAACGCACCGGATACTACCGCCCGCCGGGACGGTATGCCAGCGCTGTCGTCGGGTGTGAGACGCCGCGCCCGGCCCGCCGGCCAGCTCAGCGGGGCGGCTCCCGCCCAGCCAGCCAAGCACGGAGCCCGCAAGCTGGACCACTATTCAACGGGCGGCAGCCTGGCATGGTCAGATGGCTCCCAGCTCGCTGTCCACGTCCGCCAGCGCCGCGCGCGCGGTAGCGTCGAGCGTGGGACTCTCGACGAGCAGCCGGCGCGCGTGGTCGAGGTCGTCCGAGCGCCCGAACGTCAATGCCGCGACAAGCCGCCCATCGCGCAGGTACCAAGTGGTGAAGCTGCCCTCGTCAGGCGAGCCACGCACGATCTCCTCGTCCCACTCCCTCGCCGGGCCCACGTACTCGAGTTCGCCCCAGTCGCCGAGCACCGAGAAGAAGTAGGGAACGGTCTCGTGCGGAATGTCGCGGCCGAGCATGTTCAGCGCAACGGTCTTGCCGTGGTTGAAGGCGACGTCCCAGTGCTCGATCCGCAGCGGCCCCCCGTGCAGTGGGGAGTCGTACTCGCAGATGTCGCCCGCCGCGTACACCCCGGGTGCCGAGGTCGCCAGGCGCGAGCTGCAGCGCACGCCGCCGCCCTCCCCCAGCTCCAGCCCGGCCCCTCGGGCGAGCTGCAAGTCGGGGGTGACACCCGCGCCGATCACGACCAGGTCGGCGGGCAGCTCCAGACCGTTCTTCGTGACGACCTTCGCCACACGGCCGCTGCCCTCGAAGCGCTCGAGCTCGTCGTGGCTGTGGATGGTGACGCCGTGCTCTTCCAGCAGCTCCTGGAAGAAGCGCCCGGCCACGGGGCCGAAGCCGCGTTCGAGCGTGAGCTGCTCCTGCATCACGATCGTGCAGCGCTTGCCCAGGAGTGTCAGCGAGGCGGCGACCTCGCAGCCGATGTACGAGCCGCCGATCAGCACCACCTGCTCGGCATCGGCCGCGTCTGTACGGATCGCGTCGGCGTTCCCGAGCGTGCGCAGGTAGTGGATGCCCTCCAGCTCGCACCCCGGCACGTTCAGCCTCCGCACGTTCGCCCCGGTCGCAAGCAGCGCCTGTCCGAACTCGAGCTCCTCCTTGGTGGAGAGCTTCGCGGTGCGCGCCCCCACGTCGAGCGCGGTGACGCTCGTGCGCGTGAGCAGCTCGATCCCCTGCTCCCCCCACCACGCCTGCGGGCGGAAGAACGCCTCGCTGCGCTCCTCCTTGCCGCGCAGGTAGCCCTTCGAGCAGTTCGGGCGGTTGTACGGCGGGTCGGGCTCGCGCCCCACCACCAGCACCGACCCCTCGGCGCCCTCCTCGCGCAGCCATCGCGCGCAGTTGGCGCTCGCCAGCCCGCCGCCGATCAGCAGGTAGTCGATCTTGCGGGCGGCCATCGCTGTGCAATTTGACAGAAAATGAGCGGCCCAGCCCGCCGGGACCGCACAGCCCGACCCAGCCCTCCGGGCTGTGTGCCCGCCGGGCCGGTCGTCCTCGTCAATCCACGGACCCCCGCGGCACCACCCACTCCACCTCTTGCCCCGTCACGGTGGAGATCAGGTCGAAGTCGGCGTCGTAGTGCAGCACGGTGAGCCCCGCCCGCTCCGCCGCCGCCGCAACGATGAGATCGGGGATGTCCGCGCCGCGGTGCTGCCCGCGATCGGCGAGCAGGCCCTGGACCTCGACGGCGCGGTCGAGGGTCCGCTGATCGGTCGGAAGATGCTTGAAGCGCAGGGCGACGTCGGTGCGCCGCGTGCGATGATCGTCCCCCGAGCGGGCGCTGAAGAGCAGCTCGAGGTCGGTCACCGAGCAGGTCGCCAGCAGGCCGCCCGCGATCATCGGCTCCACCCTTGCCGCCACCGGAGCCTTCGTCGTGCGAGTGAGAACGCTGTTGTCTACGAGATGGGTGGTCGCGGCCACGCGCGTTCCATGATCTCGGGGTTGTGCAGGTCCTCGTTCTCTTTGAGCCACTTGATAAGGCGCTTGCCGGCCTCTATGCGCACGATCTCGCGCAGAGCCTCGTCTACGGTGTCCTTGATCCCGCTCGTGCCGAGTATCTCTCGGGCTTTGGCGAGCATATCCTCGTCGATGTCCAGTGTGGTCCTTCTCATGATAAAAGTATAGCCTAATTCAGTCATTGAAGGCATATAGATCTCCAGGCGCAGCCCTTCACAACCCCGGCGGGTGGCGCACCGACCAGTGCGCCCATATGGGGATGTGGTCGAGGATCCGCCAGCGCGGGCCGTTTTCGTTGCGGTTGGGGCCGACGTCGGTGCCGTTGTGACTCGTGTCAAGGCGCAGGCCCGCGATCACGATGAAGACGTGCGGGGTTGGCGTGTCGGTCGCGTAGATCGTCACCCACCGCCCCGGCCCGGGGGCTCCCCAGCTCACGTAGTCCTGGGCGAGCGGGTTCTCGCGCACGATTTCCGCGAGCGGCCGTACGCCGGCGCGGTAGAGCACATAGTTGACGGTGCTCGAGCAGTCCTCGTCGGGCGCCCCCAGTGGGGTGGGGTGGCCATCGGGTCCGTAGGGCAGGTCCTCCAACTCGTTGCCGGCCACAACCATCGCCTGCACCGTCGCCGGCACGCCCGCGGGCACCAACGCCACATGGCCATCGCCTGGAGCAAGCATTGCGCGAACGCCTGCGATGAAGCGCACCGGCGTCGTGGTCTCGCTCGCCAGGCGCATGTCGGCGCCGTCGAGGGCGCCTTCCGCGCCTGCGCCTTCAAGGGCCGCTCCTTCCCCAGCGGCACCCTCGACGGCGTCGCCTGCCACACCGCCGCCGTGCGTGCCTCCGACGCCCTCCCCGCTGTCTCCGCCGTTTCCGCTGTCCTCGCCACCCCCACCTTCCGATGAGACAGACGACGTCGGGGCGCTGTACTTCGCCGCCCAACTCTCGACCGCTTCCACATACCAGTCGGCGTGGTTGTACGCGTACAGCGCCTCGCGATAATTACTGGGGGCGCCCGAGGCGCGAAGATAATTGGCCGCTCCGAAGATCGCGTCCGCCGGGTTCCAGCGATCCGGCGAACCGTCGCCTTCGGCGTCCACCCCGTACCGCGCCCACGTCGACGCGAGGAACTGCATCGGCCCGCCCGCGCCTGCCGAGTTGACCGCTCCCTCCTGCGTGCACGCGGGAGCGGGGTCGCGCCCGTGGTCGCACTCGACCTTGCCGATCCCCGCGAGGATCGCCCAATTGAGGCCGTAGCGCGCGGCCGCGCGCAGGTAGAGGCGCAGGTATGCGGGTGGAACTTCCGCGTGCGCCAGCGCTGAGACACCAAAGCCGCCGGTGGCATCCTCTTCGGCCGCACTCGGTTCGCCGGCGAACGCCATGGACCGTCCACCGAGTGTCGCGGTCACGACACCGAGCATGAGCACCACCGCCACCGCGACCGTGCCCGCCAGCACCGCCCGCGCGGGACGGGGGATCGCTCGCGCGCCAACCATCAGCCCCCCAGCTGGCGTTTGCGCCGCCGGGTGACCTCGTGGGCGTCACGCAGCACCGACGACTCGAAGCCGCCGCCTGGACGCCGGGTGGGATCGGGGCGGGGCGACTGGTGGGGTGGCGCGTCACGGGGGCGCTCTCGGTGCGGGGGGCGCTCGCGTGAGCGCGGTGCAGTGCTGCCGTCCTGGCGCAGGCGCTGGTCGAGCGCGCGGTCGAAGTCCCTGCCGGCACGGCCGCGCTCGCGGCGCCCCGGCGCGCGCTCGCCGGCGTCCACGGCCCCGGCCGCGTCGCGCAGCTCGCGGCGCAGCGTCAGTTCGCGATCGATCTCCAGGCGCGCTTCGCGTTGCGCGCGGGGGTGCAGGCGCTCGTACTGCTCGCGGCCGTAGCCCACCAAGCCGGCGAGCGCGGCGTAGTCGCGCCGTGCCCCGCCAGCCGCGACGTCCCCGCTCTGCGCGCCGTTCCCGACGCCGCCGTCCCTGCTCTGTGCGCCGTCCCCGACGCCGTCGCCCGCGCCGCTCTGCGCTCCATCCCCCACGTTCCCTCGCGCTCCACCCAATGCGCACGCCGGGGCCAGCGCGGCCTGTGCATCCAGCCATTCGCCACGTTCGCGCAGCTGCTCGGCGGTGTGGGAGTGGCCGATGCGCATCTGCGCACGCTCGCCCTCGGCGGCGGTGCGTCGCGCCTCGTTCAGCGCTCGTTGGCCGTGCTCGACCTCGCCGCCGATGCGCTGCGCGCGGGCGCCGAGACGGGCCGCGCGGCGCGTGTCGCCGGCCGCCGCGGCCCGCTCCTGCGCTCCGCGCACCCGCTGCAGTTGGGTGCGTTTGGCCGCCAGTCCGCTCTGCGCCTCCGAGCTCGGCGCCACGTGGGCGCTCGCCGCCGCGTGCTCGCGTTCGAGCATCCGCGTCACCTGCTCGTCCGCGGTCGCCCGCGCGCGCTGGGCGCCGAGCCGCTCCAGCGTGCGACGGCGCTCCACCGACGGCGCTGGACGCGCGAGCTTGCTGCGCATCCAGCGCGCGCCCTGCACGACGGTGCGCGGTCCCTCCAGCTGCTGCTTCATGCGCGCCACCAGCGAGCGGTGGCGCTCACTGGTTCCGCGGCTCTCACCGGCGATCAGACCGAGTACCTGGTGGCGCTGGCGGTGTGCTCCCCACCACAGCACCGCCACGAGCAGCCAGCGGGTCCACCAGCCGAGCGCATCGAGGCCGATCAGCGTGCGCGTCATCAGCAGCACCACGCCCAGCAGGAAGGAGAAGATCAGCTTCGAGCAGACGGCGCCGACCAGGCGCGTCGCCCACGCGCGGAAGGCAGCGCGGCCGCCGTCGCCGAGCGCTGGCGCCAGCACCGCCACCGGCGCCAGCAGCAGGTAGAGCAGGCTGAGGATCTCCGCGCCCAGCAGGTGCAGCGCGATGAAGCCCAGCAGTCTGATCATCCCCACCGCTCCAATCGCGATCAGCAGCAGCCCGGCGAGGCGGGGCATTGTGCCCCCCTGTGTGCGGAACTCCGCCTCCGCCGCCGCCGGCCCGCGGCATTCGGTGGCGCTTTCGGCGCCCCCGCACAGCACCCGCAGCAGCGAGCCGGGCTCGTCGATCGAGTTGCGAGCCGCCTCGTTGGCGGGCAGCGCGAGGAACAGTTCGCCGTTGGTGCGCGCCGAGCGCATCAGCGTGGCACTGCGCGAGTGCGCCCCCACCGACGCCCGCGGCACTTCGCCTTCGAGCGGTTCGCAGTATTGCGCCACCCGTTCCCCGCCTTCGCATTTCGCGATCCGCGGACGCGTGAGCAGGGCCAGACCGGCGGCACGCAGCCGCGGTTCCAGGCGTGCGGGGTTTTCGCACCAGCTGACGTCGCCGAACTCCAGGTAGCACCAGGGCGCGCCGACGGCGGCCCCGAACAGCCCGCTCATGCTCTGCGCGAGCGTGCGCGAAGCGTGCGCGGGGCTGCCCTGCACGACCGCCCCGAGCGTGCCCGCGCTGGCCTCGTCCACCCACCGCCCCAGCGCCCCTACGGTGCCGGCGGGATCGGCGATCACCCACAGCCCGCCCGCCATCATCGCCAGCATCAACGCGCTCTGGCCGAGCGTCTCCGCGACGCGGCGACGTACGAGACCGTTGTAGGCAGCGGCCAGGCCGGCGAGCGCGAGTGCGAGCACCAGCCACGGGCTGGTGAATGAGGATTGCGTGGCGCGTAGGGAGCGCTCGAGGTCGCCCAGCACGGCGCTGTCGAGCAAGTCGAGCGTGAAGCACCACTCCAGCGCCACGATCAGCGCGTGAACGACCCATACGAGGCCCATCCACACCGGCTCGATCAGGTAGTCCTGCAGCAGCGTCTGGCTCGAGAGGCCGAGCAGACCGGTGTCGATGTGGACGTCCAACCCGTAGTTGCCGGTGGGGGCGCCGGCCGCCTCGAAGCCCGAGGTTTCGCAGTTGCGCCTGTCGGCCGCCGGCAGTTCTGCGGGCGCCTCGCACAGCGGGCTGCCAAGGCCGTTTTCGACGAGTGGATCGCCACCGCTCGGGGGCGCTGAGGCCGATGCGTCGTGGCCCAATACGGCGCCTTCGCCGAGGCTGGCGCCCGGCGCCGAGCGCGACCCGCCGAGCAATGGCGGCGCGCTGGGGGCGTGCGGGGCGGGGGCGCGAGCAGCCAACGCCGGGGCCGGGAGGAGCGCGAGCACAAGCGTGGTGAGCGCGGCCCTCGCCATCCTCAGCGGCAGGTGCCGGCCGAGGCGCAACCGCGATCGCGGGCAGAGGCAGCGACGGGAGACGCGGGCCCCGCCGCTCAACGAGCTCTCGCCCGCCCGGGCGTGGTCGAGAAGGCGCGCAGCAGCGAGGGCACGACGACATCAACCTGGATCGCCTCGATGCGCCCGTGGTGGTCGCGCAGCAGGCAGCGGCCCGCGTCGAGCTCCAGCAGCGTCTGGCGCATCCGTCGGTTCTCGGGGTCGAGGCCGAGCAACTGCAGGGCGCGGCGCGCCTCCGCGTCTGAGCGCATCCCGAACACGAACGTCGCCCCCAGCAGGTTCTCGATCGACTCGCGCTCGCCCAGCAGCGTGTCGCTGATCAGCTGCGTGGAGATGATCGGCACCGCCAGCTCCGAGCGACCCATGCGCTGCAGCGACACCAGCAGGGTGCGTCCGATCGGGTCGCCGAGCAGGCGCCAGCCCTCGTCGAAGCTGAAGATCTTAAGCCGCTCGCGCTCGGCGCCCATCAGGTGCATCGCGAACATCGCGATCAGCCGTACGATCTGCTCCCCCACGCGCTCGGCCTGCGAGTGCTCCGAGCGCGCCGTACCCGGCTCGGGGGCGGGGAGGTCGCGGATCGGCAGGTAGGTGACCTGGCGGTGCCCCACGGGCGGCAGCCTGACGTCGGGGTCGGCGAAGCCCAGCTGGGTGAGGCCGGAGCGCGCGTACACCTCGAGCGTCTTGGCAACCTGCGCATCGGTGTCGTCGCCCTCGCGCAGCGCCCGCACCACCTCCAGGCAGGTCGCGGCGGCGCGGGCGCGGCGCACCACGCGGTCGACGGCCCCCACCACCGCTGTCTCCCATGCGGGCTCGGCGCGGCCGGGCAGCAGGTCGCGCAGGAACGACACGGCGGTGTCCTGGCGCAGGTGCTCTGGCGCCACGCGCAGCGGGTCCAGCACCCCGCGCAGCGCCGGGTCGGGGCGCAGCGCGATGCACTCCGTGTGCGGTGCCACCTGCTCCAGCAGGTGGAAGCGGTGGTCGCCCTTGGGGTCGCAGTCGATTACGCGCGCCCCTTGCAGGAACGCCTCGTACTTGAGCTTCTGGTCGAGCGTCGTCTTGCCCGAGCCGAGCGCGCCGACGCTGAGGATCGTCGTGTTGCGATCGCTGTCGGAGCCCTCGCGCAGGTTGAAGCGCACCGGTCGCGCCGAGCCGCTGAGCGTGTGGCCGAGGTAGAAGCCGCCCGCCGAGCCCACCTCGTGCGTAGCGGTGGGCATCATCGCCGCGACCTGTTCGGCGGTGAGGGTGTCGTCGTAGCCCGCCACGCGCGTGCGCTGGCCGGGAAGGTGCTGGCAGAAGAGCTGCAGCTGATCGCCCATGGGGCGGTGCAGGCGGATCTCCCCGTACGCACGCCGGCACATCTCCACGCGCTCCTCCAGCTCCTCCTGCGTGCGCGCCGCCAGCGCGATCGCGAGCGTCGCGCGCAGCAGCGGCGGGCGACTGGAGGCCTGCAGGTGGGCGAGCAGGTCGCGCGCCTCCTGGGTGCGACGGTAGCCGAGGTCGGTGGCCCCCTGCTCGCCGTCGGACTCCGCGCGCAGAATCTGATCGGCGTCCTGGATGCGCCGCCGCGCGATCCGCAGCGCCAGCTCGTTGGGCAGGAAGCGGGCGTTGAGGGAGAGGTCCACGCCGAACGGGAGGCTCTCGACGGGCGCGAACATCAGCTCGGCTCGGGCGCCGGGGAAGTGGACCTGCTCGGGCAGTGCCCCCACCACGAGGTGCGCCTGCCAGCACTCGCCGAGCTCGGACTCCACCCGCAGCGCCCGCGGACGGTGCTCCACCCAGCTGTCCATCCAGCGCAGCACGTCGCCCTCCAGCGGCGCCAGGACGGCCTCGCCGTTGCGCTCGAACACCAGCGCCCGCGGCTCGTGCAGCCCGTCCACATGCGGCTCTCCCAGCTCGCGGCAGAAGGCGCGGCGTACCAGCCACTGCAGCTCGGCCCCGGTCGCGGGGCGGGCCGCGAGGTAGTCGGCGAGGCGCGCGTGCGCCTGGTCGGCGCGCACCCGTGCGCGCTCCAGCTCGCTCGCGCGCAGCAGGCGGCGGTCGCGCGGGAGCAGCCCGCGCCGCAGCCCCGCCAGCCACTCGCGCGGGTGGCGCTCAGCGGCGCGCGAGACGTAGGAGGCCACGTCGCGCTCGGGGTCGCGCAGACTCACGAGGAAGAACAGCGTCGGGCGCCGCGCGTCCAGTTCCTCCAGGCGCTGCGTGTGCGCGGCGAGATAGCGCGTGAGGGCGCGCGCGTGGGGGTCCCCGGCCCGCCCGGGCGATCCACGGCTGGGCTCGGGCCCATCGGCTGCGCCGGGCTCCCCAACCCGCCCGCTGGCACCGCCCGCCACATGGACGAGGCCACCCATCTCCTGCGCGCAGCCGGCGACCTCCCAGCGGCGGCTGACGCGCACGATCTGAATGTCGGCGGCGACCGCCTCCAACGCGCCGAGCAGCGCGAGGAAACGCTCGCGCTTGCCGTCCTCGGAGAGCCACTCATACGAGCCGGTCGGCACCGCGAACGCGGCCCAACCGTCGTCGAGGTCGGCGCCAAACACGAGGTTGCCGTACACGAGGCTGATCGGTGGGCGCACGTCTCGCTACCGGGCCCGCCGGGTTCTCGGGATGTGGGCCCGCACCCGCAGCTCGCCGCCACGCTCCAGCATGAGCACCTGCCTGTTGCCCGTCATGCGCACCGCGCCGGGGCCGCTGTAGCGCAGGCGGCGCGGACGTGGGTCGGAGCCGTCGGGGAGCATCAACAACTCCTCCGGGCGCCATACCCCCGTCGAAGCGGCGCCCAACCAGCCCGGTGAGGCATCGAGCGATCCACACACGGGCAGCAGGCCCGCGAGTTGGTGCGAGCCGAAAAGATGATGCAACAGCGCGGCGGCGGCGAGGTGAAACGGCCGGCCCTCGACGCGGATCATCGTGAGCAGCGCGGCGCTGCCGGCCGGCAGGAGCAGGTCGCGCAGATACCACGGCAGCGCCCGCACGGCCGACCCAAGCAGCGGCAGCGCGCCGGCGAGCGCCAGGCAGGCGAGGATCGCCAGGCAGTACACGACCCCGCGCACCGGCACCCCGCCGGGGTTGAGCCGCAGCCGGTCCACACGGTAGATGCGCCGCTCGAGGTCGAACACGGCGCGGTAGGAGCGAATCTCGATGCTCATTCCCGGGGCCCCATGGTCATGTCGGAGGGCCGCATGGTCATGCCGGGGGCCCCGCGGTCATGCCTGAGGACCGCATGGTTATGCCCGGGGGCCCCGCGGTCATGCCTGAAGACCGCATGGTTATGCCCGGGGGCCGCCACGACCACCCTCTGCGCTCCACGTTCACGTGCCAAACAGCGAATTGACGGTGTCCTGCAACAGGTTGATGCCCGCGGGCGTGGCGAGCAGCACCGCCACGATCCCCACGGCGAACACGCCCGCGGCCTCCCTGAAGTCGCGGCGGAACGCCAGCACGATCCCCGCCACCGCGAACGCCAGCCCGATCAGGCTCATCGCCACCTTGCGCCCCGTGCTGCCCGCCTTGCTGGCGGCGGCTTCGAGGGTGCTGCCCTCGGAGGAACCGCCCGCACTGGTGCCGCCCGATCCGGACCCGGCTCCGGGCACGGAGGAGGAGGCGACGGCGGCACGCGCGGCGATCGGCGCCAACCCCAGGAGGGCACAGGCAAGCACGACGCCCAGCAGCAGAGACGTACCGGTGCTGGGGCGGACGGTGAGCGATCGAGGGATGCGGACGGTATGCATGTGCTGCTCCTCCTTGTTGGTTAGGTGTCGGGGTCCATCTGAATGGCGGAGACCTCCCAGCGGCCCTGGGCTCGGAGGACGTCAAGTTCGTAGGCGAGGGTGTATGAGGCACCGCGCTGGTCCTGGGCCTGCGCGAGCGCGAGCACCGCGCCCGCGCCAGGGGCCCACTGCAGGGACTGCAGCGACTGCAGCGCGAGCTCGATGCCGGGCAGCGAGACGCGCGCTTCGGGGGCGAGGTCGGCGGCCAGCTCCGAGGAGGAGCCGGCGAGGTAGTTGCGCAGCGCGCGTTCCACGACGGTGGTGAGCTCCGGTTGGCTCACTTCGCGCAGGCGTCCGTCGGTGTCGGCTTGCGCAGGGCCGGAGGCGGGAGGCCCGACGAACGCTGGGTACCCCGCCAGCGCCAACGGACTCCCGGGCTTGTGGAGGACGCCGACGGTGAGGTAGAGCAGCCCGGCCGTGTCGGTTTGGGCGGCGACCGTATAGACGTGGTCGTGGGGCTGGGGTTGGCGTTCCTGGACGACCTGCGTCCATTGCACCCGCTGCTCCCTGCCCGCTGGTGGCTGCAGCCCGGCGTCGCCGTCGATTCCCGACCCCACGAACGGCGCGAGCGCGCGTTCGCGGGCTTCTGGGTGCTGCGCTTCCCAGGTGAGGTAGGCGCGTGCGAACAGCGTGGCGAAGCCCTCAGCCGCGAGATCCTCGCCCACTGGCCGCCGCAGCAGCGCCGCGGGCAGCGCGGCGCGCGGGGGGTCGAGCGCGAAGCGCGCACTTGCCAGAGCCGCCGCCAGCGCGAGCCCGTAGAGCACATACCGGGGCAGCCCCCGCGCGAGCCGGATCCGCCACAGCGGTCGCCGCGCGATCGTCACACGGGGGTGGTCATCCGTGGCGCGTGGGTGTGTGGGCGCACCGCTCATCACCGCTCGAACCCGAATTCCGAGCGTGCCTTGGCGGCTGTGGGCGTTGCCGCTGTCGCGGTCATAACCACCGCCGTGGTGCTCGCGGTTGGGGTCGTCCCCGTGGTGCTCGCGGTTGGGGTCGTCCCCGTGGTGCTTGCGGTTGGGGTCGTCCCCGTGGTGCTCGCGGCCGGAGTCGTCGCAGTGGTGGCAGCCGCTGCCGTCGTGCTCGCGGTCGTCGCGCCCGTGCTCTCCGAGATCGCCGTCGTTGCGGCGGACGATGACCGCCGGCGTATATATGGACGTGCTGGAATCGGCGGCCAACCGACGGAAACAGGCCGGTGTCGGGCAACGTGTCGGGCTGCCACCGAGGCCCACCAGGTACGCTTGCGAGGAGGTGGGTTAAGCGACTGCATCCTCGGATCGGCAACGATCTCGGGCCGTGATCTTCCTCGAACCGCGATTCCTGCGGCAAATCTGTGATCGCTCTCCGATCTGGATCGGGTCGCATTCAATGCACCCACACCGACGATCGCCGCGACGACCGAGGCGAGCGCCACGGGTACCGCCAGGCGTCCCCATCGCCTCGGCTCGGGTTGGCTGTCCACAAGGCCGGGTAGGGCAAACTCGGGCTCGAACGTGGACGTGGGCTCGACTCCTGCCTCAACCAGATAATCCTCGGCGGCAAGGAACTCCTCCTCGGAGTAGATGTGGTAAGTCTTCCGCGGCGCGGAGCGCAGGCGCGTCATGCGCGATGCCTCCGCCCGGAGGCCCACACCAGCACCCTGGGCGACCACGGAACCGGCGCCACGCAGCCCCTTGGCGACCGTGGAGTCGGAGGACTCACGCTCTGCCGGAGCGCCACGCGAGCGACCGGGGGCCAAGGTGGGGAGATACCCGGCCCCCGGCCGCATGCGCGCGGATGGGCATCGCCGCGAGGTCGTGCCTGCGACCGACCTGTGGCGTCCCAGGGGACGCGCCTATGGGGGTAGTGAGGGATGTTCATAGGTGGGTCCCTATTCCCTGTTCCGTCTCCCGCCATCGAGTGGGACAACGGCCGACATAGGGAAAGACAACCGGCTTCGAGAGCCGGCAACGAGCACAAACTCGGCGAGCGGCAGCGGCGCCTCGCATCGCCCCGGCCGACGGACCTCGGGGCTTCCGCGCGGCGCCGCCTCTGTGCCGCCTCTGTCCTACGGGGCCAACACCGAACTGCTCACCCGGCTAGGCCACCGTTTCGAGTCTGACGCGCTCGCTGTTGGTCATTACCGCTCCTTCCTTCCCATCGACTTCATATCTGGAGGAGTACTGGCCGTTTGCCGGGTTGGCGGGACCGATGTACTTGAATTCGAGACTGCACGACATATTGAGTTTGAGGATCACCGTCGGTTCGCATTCCGGCGCCCCTTCGAGATTGGCCCCCGGTTCCACCTGTTCAAAGGCCGGTTCGATGCCCAGCCCTCCCATGCCTTTGATTGTGAACAGGAATTCTGCGAATATTTCGATGTTTTTGCCCGCGGTGTTTTCCACCCTGACAACGCATCTGTCGGCCGCTTCTTTGAAGATGCAGGTTTTGTTGGCGGCCCCGGCGCGTCCTTTGATTTTGGTCGCCCTGATCCTGGGGCCTTTGCCCTCGCCGAATTCTTCGCCGCTCGGTAGCGAGATTAACGCGGTGCCTTCGATTTTCACCGCTTCTTTGGTGGAGGTCAGGAGTTCTTTGACCGCCACTTCCGTGCCTTTTTCTTCTTTGACTAACCAGACTTTGGTGATCGCCGACGAGGGGAAATTGACCAGCACCGACTTCGTTTCGTCCGGTTCGTTGGACTGCGTTATTTTGGGTCCGAGTTCTTCGCTGTTGGGATCGACGAGCATTTCACTGGCGATTTCGCCTTCGACGACGGCTTCTTTGATCGTGCATTTGGATCCTTCGAAGAGCAGCGCCATGAATTTCGTCCCGCTCACCGGTTTGAACTCCATCAGCAGCGACTCTTTTTCGCCTTTTTCGGATTCCACCAGCTCCGAGCTGATCGCGCTGGAGACGATCGGTTCTTTGACTTTGCATTCGGTGCCGTTGCCTTCGACGGTACAGCTTCCCGAAAGTTCGATGACCTCGTGGTCGGTGCCGGGGTTGCCCGCTTTCGAGCCCCCGATCGAGCCTTCTTTCAGTTTGATCGTCGAGCACGAGATTTTCCTGGAACCGGCCGTGAGCGTGAAGCCCGAGTGAGTTTTTGTTTTATATGTTTTCGCCGTGATTTCGCGGGTTTCGCCGGCTGCCAGCCGCGCGCCTTCCACCGACCAGAACGGCGCTTCTTCGGCATGCGCCACCGTCGCGGCGGCGCAGCCGAAGGCAAACACCGCCACCTGGGCGGCCACGATGCTCTTTACTTTGGCGTAATTCATCATTATCTCCTACTTGTTAGGGTTGCCCTTACCGTGGCCACTGCCTTCGAGGTCCACGTCCCGAGAGCCCAACACGAAATGCGTCCGGATGTGGGCTGCCTCCACGACGGCGGGGCGTCCCCTGATGGCATTGCAGGCCAGAACGTGTGCAGAGAACACGAATCGTCAGTAATCCCCACAGGCGACGGTCCCAGGGCAGTACGGCAAAACTGTTTTCGATTCTGTTGGCTCATGAGTCGGCGCTGGCGCGAACGGGCGGTTGGCAGCTCAGCCCGCCCATGGCTCCCTCTCCACCAGCCGCCGCAACCGCGCGCGGGCTCGCTGGGCGACCTTGCGGTACTTCTCGTGCGACCAGCCGAAGCGCTGGCAGAACTCGGCGCGGCTCATGCCGAGCGCCACCTGGCAGGCGAGCACCAGCCGCTGGTCGGATGTGAGGAGGGGAGCCAGCCGCGCGACCTGGCGCAACTGGTGACGGTGGGCGACGAGCGGGTGGACCTCGGCGCGGGGGTCGGCGAGCTCCAATTCCCGCTCACCCTGGCCGCTCAGCGGGAGCGCGCTCTCCAGGTGGGCCTGCAGCGGGCTGCGGCCGCGCACCGCGCGGCGGCGGTCGAGCACGCGCGAGAGGAAACGTTGCTCCAGCGCGTTGGCCACGTGCTCGCGGCTGGCGAAGCGGTGACCGCGGGCACCACGCGCGAGCAGCTCGAAGACGGCCTGGCTGAGACAGTCCTCCAGGTCCTCGCGTCGCAGCATGTTGCGATAGGCGCGCAGCATCGCCTCGCGCCGTGCGCGCGCGACGAGCGCGATCTCCTCGGCCGCTACGCGGCCCCCCAACCCCAGTGCCGTCCCTTCCGCTCCGATCCGCTCGAGCGGATCCGCGATCGTGCAACCGGTGCGCGAATGGGACCCCGACGAGGATCGGGATGGCGTTTGGTGGGCGTATGGAGTAGACACACAGACATGTCGCCCCCACCCGCCGGGAGACCCCCCTCCCGATTTGCCCTCATCGAGAGCCGCACGCCGGGCGGGCCACCTTGCCCGGCCGCGACGCGCCCTCGACCCCCCCATCCAAATCCCCCAAAAAATGACCTTCAATGAGCGCCTGCAGGCGGTCGATAGCTTCCAACAGCGCCACCGCGGGCTGAGCTTCCTCGCCGCCGTGGTGAAGAAGTTCGGCGACGACGGCGCCGGCCGGCTGGCGGCGCTGATCGCGTACTACGGCTTCTTCGCGCTGTTCCCGTTGCTGCTGGTGTTCGTGACGGTGCTGGGGTTTGTGCTGGAAGGCAATAAGAGCGCCCAGGAGAGCGTGCTGGACTCGACGCTCAAACAGTTCCCGATCATCGGCAACCAGCTGCAGCACAACGTCCACTCGCTCACCGGCAGCGGCGTCGGGCTGGCGATCGGCGTGGTGGGCTCGCTGCTGGCGGGCCTCGGCATCACCGGCGCGGCGCGCACCGCGTTCGACGAAGTGTGGCATGTGCCCCGCAAGCAGCGCTCCAACTTCCTCGTGTGGCGGCTGCGTGGCCTCGGCCTGCTCGTTGTCCTGGGCACGCTCACGATCGTCTCGACCATCGTCGCCGGCTACGTCACGGCCGCCGCCCCCAGCGCGCTGACGGCGCTCGCGGGTGTGGTGCTCGCGCTGGCCGCCAACCTGCTGCTGTTCTTTTGCGCCTTCAGGCTGCTCACGACCAGCGATATCCCAACCCGCGACCTGCTCCCCGGCGTGGTCGTGGCCGCAGTGCTGTGGCAGATCCTGCAGCACATCGGCGGCTACTACGTCGAGCACGTGGTGCGCCACGCCAAGGAGACCTCCGGTCTGTTCGCGTTCGTGCTGGGGCTGCTCTCATGGCTGTACCTGGGCAGCCAGGTGACGCTGTTCGCGATGGAGATCAACGTCGTGCGCGCGCAACGGCTGTGGCCGCGCAGCTTCTTCTCGATGCCGCTGCTGGACGCCGACCGGCGCGCGCTCACCTCGCTCGCGGAGGTCGAGGAGCGCCTTGAGGAGGAGAACGTCGAGGTCAGCTTCGAGAACGACGAGTAGCGCCCGCCGGGTCTTTGGAAGAGGGGGATGGGCGGCCCCCCTTCGGGGCCGCTGGCGGGGCTCGCACCTAGATGACGCGCCTCGCTGTGTCTTCTGAGCGACCAATACGCGCGGCACGGGAAAGTGCGCCTCACTGGGGGCAAACACTTTCTTTTTGGGCCCTAACCAAATAAGACTGAGTCCCGTTCTCAGCTGGTATGGGCACAAAGCAAGAACACAACTCCACCACCCCGCCCCGGAGGCACACTTCCCTCCGAGCCCCTAACCAAATAAGACTGAGTCCCGTTCTCAGCTGGTATGGGCACAAAGCAAGAACACAACTCCACCACCCCGCCCCGGAGGCACACTTCCTTTTGGGCCTATAACCAAATGAGACTAAGTCTCGTTCTCGTTTGGTTATAGGCCGAAAAAGAAGAACATCAACCACGGCCGGCAGCCGCCTTGCGCACCCCCAAATCCTTTGTTATAGTAGCTATCAATTCGTAAGCTCATATGGAGCGTATACCGATGCCTACAAGCTCAGATAACGGCCAAACCCCCACCCCCCGCGTAGATGCCGCCTCCCAAACGGAGCCGCGCAAGCTGCTGCGGCTGATCCCACTCGACGACACCGTCGTGTTCCCCAACATGGGGATAACCCTCACCATCGACGTCGGCGACGACGAGCGCGTCGTGCTCGTCCCACGCCACGAGAACGAGTTCCTCGAGGTCGGCACCGTCGCCGAGGTCGAGGACCACATCCGCCTGCCCGGCGGCGGGCGCGCCGTGGCGCTCTCCGGCCAGCACCGCGCGCAGATCGGCGCCGCCCAGACCGGGCCCGACGGGGACCTGCGCGTGGAGGTGCAGGAGCTCCCCGACGGGGTGCCCACCGATGGGCGTACCCGCAACCTGGAGCGCGAGTACCGCGCGATCGTCGAGGAGATCCTCGAGCTGCGCGGCGACGACGGGCGGATCGCAGCGTTCCTGCGCGCGATCGTCGAGCCCGGCCCGCTGGCCGACTCCGCCGGCTACTCCCCCAACCTCTCATACGCGCAGAAGGTCGAGCTGCTGCGCACGCTCGACGTCGGCGACCGTTTGGAGATGGCGGTGAAGCTGCAGCGCGAGTCGCTCGCCGAGCTGCAGGTGCGCAAGCGCATCCGCGAGGACGTCCAGGAGGGCGCCGAGAAGCAGCAGCGCGACTACTTCCTGCGCAAGCAGATGGAGTCGATCCGCAAGGAGCTGGGCGAGGACGAGGGCTCGATCGTCGATGAGTACCGCACCAAGATCGAGGCCGCGGAGATGCCCGAGGAAGTCGAGAAGCAGGCCCTGAAGGAGCTCGGTCGTTTGGAGCGGATGGGCGAGCAGACCGGCGAGTCGAGCATGATCCGCACCTACCTGGACTGGCTGATCGCGCTGCCGTGGGCCAAGCGCTCGGAGGAGCACCTCGACCCCACCGGGGCGCGCGCGGTGCTGGACGCCGACCACGCCGGCCTGGAGGACGTCAAGGACCGCATCGTCGAGTACCTGGCAGTGCGCAAGCTGCGCCAGGACCGCGGCATCGAGGCCGACCCGAAGTCCGGGGCGATCCTCACGCTGATCGGCCCCCCCGGCACCGGCAAGACCTCGATCGGCGAGTCGATCGCCCGTGCGCTCGGCCGCGAGTTCGTGCGCATGTCGCTCGGCGGCGTGCGCGACGAGGCCGAGATCCGCGGGCACCGGCGCACCTACATCGGCGCCCTGCCGGGCCGTCTGGTGAGGGCGCTGCGCGACGCCGGCACGATGAACCCGGTGATCCTGCTCGACGAGGTCGACAAGGTCGGCGCCGACTGGCGCGGCGACCCATCGGCCGCGCTGCTGGAGGTGCTGGACCCTGCCCAGAACCACTCCTTCCGCGACCACTACCTGGACGTGGAGCTGGATCTGAGCCAGGTGATGTTCATCGCCACTGCCAACGTCGCCGACACGATCCCCGGCCCGCTGCTCGACCGCATGGAGGTGATCCGCTTCGACGGCTACACCTCCGAGGAGAAGCTGGCGATCGCCAAGGGCTACCTGTGGCCGCGCCAGCGCGACCGCAACGGCCTGCTCGCGGACGAGGTGGAGATCAGCGACGAGCTGCTGCGCACGATCATCGCCGAGTACACCCGCGAGGCGGGCGTGCGCTCGCTCGAGCGCGAGCTCGGCACGCTGCTGCGTAAGACCGCCACGAAGATCGCCTCTAGCCTGCCGGCAGCAGAGCCCGATGGAGCCGAGCCGGCCGCAGAGGAGTCCAAGCCGAAAGCACCCGTGGAGATCGACCTGGAGACCGTGCGCGAGGCGCTGGGCCGCCAGAAGTTCTTCCAGGAGTCGGCGTCGCGCACAGCGACCCCGGGCGTCGCAACCGGCCTGGCCGTGACCGGCACCGGTGGGGACGTGCTGTTCGTGGAGGCCACCGCGATGAAGAGCAGCGGCTCGGGCGGCGGCGGTGGGCTGGTGCTGACCGGCCAGCTGGGCGACGTGATGAAGGAGTCGGCGCGCATCGCCCTCTCCTACGTGCGTGGCCACGCCGAGGAGATCGGCATCGACGAGGCAAGCGCGTTCGAGGGACAGGAGTTCCACGTGCACGTGCCCGCCGGGGCGATCCCCAAGGACGGCCCCTCCGCGGGCGTGACGATGGTGACCGCCCTCGCTTCGCTGCTGAGCGGACGCCCGGTGAAGCACACGGTGGGGATGACCGGCGAGGTCACCCTGCAGGGCCGCGTGCTGCCGATCGGCGGGCTCAAGCAGAAGGTGCTGGCGGCCCACGCGGCCGGGCTCACCGACGTGATCCTGCCGGAGCGCAACCGCGGCGACCTGGACGACATCCCCAAGGAGGTTCGCGAGCAGATGAGCTTCCACCCGGTGATGACCGTCCAGGAGGTGCTCGACCGGGCGCTGGAGCCCACGCGCGATGTCGCCCACCAGCTCCCGTAGATGCCAGCCCGTTCCCGTGGAGGTCCGCCGCACGGCGGACCTCCTGGAGCGGCGTTGGCAGCTGTCGATCATCTACGCCGCGCTCACCGGCGCGTTGCGCTTCAGCGAGTTCGCCGAGGCCGTCGGCGGGATCTCCCCCCGGATGCTCTCCGAGCGCCTGCGCGACCTCGAGGCCGCGGGACTCGTCGAGCGCACCGTGATCCCCTCCAGCCCCCCCACCGTCGAGTACCGCCTTACCGCGCGCGGGCGGCGACTGGCACCAGTGGTCGAAGCGATGCGCGCCTACGCCGAGGGATAGCTCCACGAGCGCCGGGTCCGCCCGTCCAACGGGCGACGCACCGGCCCCAGCACCAAGGGGACGCGCCGCGACCGCCTATGCCTCCAGCTCGGCCAGCCGGCGCGCAAGGAAGCGCTGCTCGGGCTCGGAGTGGGCGAGCTCCAGCGCGCGCTCGTACGCCACCCTCGCCTCGACGGGCCGCCCCAAACGGCGCAGGAGATCGGCGCGCACGGCGTGCAGGTAGTGGTAGTCCTCGATGCCGTCGAGCCCCTCGAGCGCCTGCAACCCGGCCTCGGGGCCACTTGCTTCGGCAAGCGCGACGGCACGGTTGAGCTCGACGACGGGGGAGCGCGTCAGACGGGCAAGCGCGCCGTAAAGCGCCGCGATCTGCGACCAGTCGCGGGGATCCTCAGTGTGCAGGTAGGCGACCGCCGCCTGCAGCGTGTAGATCCCGGCCGCGCCGCCGCCGTGCAGAGCACGCGCGCGCTCGAACGCCGCGCGGCCGGTGTCGATCTGCTCGCGGTTCCACAACGCCCGGTCCTGATCCTCCAGCAGCACCAGCTCGCCCTCGCGCATCCGCGCGGCGCGGCGCGAGTCGTGCAGCAGCATCAACGCCAGCAGTCCCCATACCTCGGGCTCGTCGGGCATCAGCTCCACCAGGGCCCCACCAAGGCGTATCGCCTCCGCGGAGAGCTCCACGCGCGAGGGCGGCGCCGAGTACCCCTCGTTGAAGATCAGGTAGACAACCGCCAGCACCGCGGCGAGACGGTCGGGCAGCAGGTGGGCGGGCGGGATCCGGAAAGGGATCGCGGCGTCCCTGATCTTGCGCTTGGCGCGCACCAGGCGCTGCGCCATCGTCGCCTCGGGCACGAGGAAGGCACGCGCGATCTCATCCGTGGAGAGGCCCCCGAGCGACCGCAGCGTCAGCGCCACCTGCGCATCGCCGGCGAGCGCCGGGTGACAGCAGGTGAAGATCAGCTCCAAGCGTTCGTCGGGAAACACGGTCTCACCGATG
This sequence comes from uncultured Solirubrobacterales bacterium, assembly GCA_963744135.1. GTDB lineage: Bacteria > Actinomycetota > Thermoleophilia > Solirubrobacterales > Solirubrobacteraceae > Palsa-744. The sequence goes on from CAVUSE010000005.1 coordinate 588,941, forward strand.
TCGGGCTCCTGCATCATCGCCTCGGGTCGCTCCAGCAGCTTCGACTTGGCGGCCAGCGTACGGTCGCGGCGGATGCGGTCGATCGCCCGGTTGCGCGCGGTCGTGGTCAGCCACGCGCCGGGGCGCTCCGGCAGGCCGTCGCGCGGCCAGCGCTCCGCCGCCGCCGCAAACGCCTCCTGCGCGGCTTCCTCGGCGAGGTCGAAGTCGCCGAGGAAGCCGATCAGCGCAGCGAGGACGCGTCCCCACTCATCGTGGAAGACCCGCTCGATCGCGCCCGGTCGGGCCTGCGCTCGACGGGTCGAGCTTGCAGCCAGGTCGCCAGCCGAGCCCAATCAGCGCTCCACCAGCGGACGCACCTCGACGGCCCCGCCCAACCGCGCCGCCGGGATCCGCGCCGCCAGCTCGATCGCCGCGTCGAGGTCGGTGACCTCCAGCAGGTAGTAGCCGCCGAGCGCCTCCTTGGTCTCGGGGAACGGCCCGTCCGTGGTGAGCGTGCTGCCGTCCTGCACCCTCACCGTGGTCGCGGTGGTGGTCGGTTGCAGTTGGGCGCCGTCGCTCACGCCGGGCACCTGCATGATCGCCATGTACTCGCCGAAGATCGCCTTCTGCTCGTCCTCGGAGAGGCGCTCGAAGGCGTCGGGCACGTCGTGTGTGAAGATCTGGAGCATGTACTTCATGGTTCCTCCTTCAGAGGGTAGGGCTCGTCAATCATTCCATCCGAACCGACCGCGTGGTGGCCGTTCAGCGATTGCTCGACCAGTCGCGGGGTTCGTATCAACGACGAACGGCACGCCCGCGAATCGACAGCGTTTGGGAGGCGATCCTGCGCTCGGCCCACCGCGAACACCTCGGCGCGGATGAGCGCGCCGGGTGGTCAAGGCGATGCCGGCGCCTTTCCGGTGCTGGCTGCCTCCGAGCTCTCGGAGATCGCCGCGTTCGGCACCGAGCGGCCCGTGGCCATCGGGCAGCTCTTGTTCCAGGCCGGAGAGGCGTCCTACGACCTGTTCGTTGTCCTCGAGGGTGAGGTGGAGATCGTCCGACTCGATAGCACCGAAGCGGCCCCCATCGCCACTTATGGGCCCGGTGGCTTCGCGGGCGAGCTGAACCTCTTGACCGGTCAGCGCCGCACGCTGAGCTGCCGTGTGACCAAGCCGGGCCGGGTGCTGGTGATCTCAGAGGCGGAGCTCCGCCGTCTCATGAGCGGCCGCCCGGAGCTCGCGCAGTGATCGAATGCCTGCCTCCAGTCCCACGCGGCAGGACGAGTCGCGCAGAGCAGAACACCGATCACGGCAAATGCCGCGATGAGGCGCTCCTCCAGTGGAGTGAACTCGCCGCGAGAGAGCGGCTCGTGTCCGATCCGTGGGTTACGGCTTGGCTTCGAGGATCATGTTGAACGGGGTCTCCGCCGCCCGGCGGACCCGGCTGAACCCGCCCTCGGTGAGCACCTCGCGCAGGCGCGCCTCGCCTGCCTGCGCCCCGAGCGCGAGCCCGACCTCCTGGGACAGCGACGCGGGCGTGCAGATCACCGTCGACGCTCCATAGAAGACCCGGCCCACCGGGTTGAAATTCTCCTCGACGCGGTCCTTCGCGAATGGCTCGACGATCATCCACGTCCCGTCAGGATGCAGCGTCTCCCGTACGTGTGCCGACGCCCCCACCGGGTCGCCCATGTCGTGCAGGCAATCGAAGACGCACACCAGGTCGTAGTCGCTGCCCGGGTACTCCTTGGCCGACGCCGCCTCGAACACGACGCGGTCAGAGACGCCCGCGTCGCTGGCCGCCTGGCGCGCCCGCTCGATCGAGGGCATGTGGTAGTCAAAGCCCGAGAAGCGCGAGTTGGGGAACGCTTCGGCCATGATGATCGTCGACGCTCCGTGGCCGCAGCCCACGTCGGCGACCTTCGCGCCCCGCTGCAGCTTCTCCTTGACGCCGTCGAGCGCCGGGATCCACTCGGTCACCAGGTGCGCACGGTAGCCCGGCCGGAAGAAGCGCTCGGTGCCGCAGAACAAGCGCTGGTCGTGCTCGTGCCAGCCCATCCCCGAGCCGCTGCGGAAAGCCTCCACGATTCGCGCCTCGTCCGCGTACAGCGACGCGATCAACTCATACGCGCCCAGGATGTAGAAGGGGCTGTCTTCGTCGGCCAAGGCGAGCGCCTGCTCGTCGGGCAGCGTGTAGCGATCGCTCTCAGCGTCGTAGGTCACATAGCCACCCGCCGCCTGGTTGCGCAACCACTCGCGCACGTAGCGCTCGGCTGCTCCCGCGCGCTCGGCCACCTCCTGCGAGGTCAAGGGCCCCGCGCCGGCCATCGCCTTGTAGAGGCCGAGCTTCTCTCCGATCAGGAACAACGGCGCGCTGATGATCGCGCCCATGTCCGTCACCGCCTGTCCCATAAATGCTTCGAGCTTCGCCTCATCGATATTCGCCGCGCTGATCGCCATCGCGTCTTCCTCCTATGTGGGTGCAGATCATCGAGTTCGCCCCCGCCGACCCGCCTGTGTGTGGCGCACTGTCCGCAGCGCGCATAAGCTAAGCGGCACAGGCTGGGGGTCCGTCCCTTTGCCCGTGCCGTGTGACCGAACTTGTACCTACAACGGCGCCCACACACGTAGTGGGGAGAGGGGGCCGCCGCCGCTCTGTCGCTCCTCGGCCAAAGGGCTGCGAACGCCTTCGCCTCCGGCCGGTCGAACGATGATCAGTCACACCCGACATATTCAGGCCGATCGCGCGTGGCCACCATGAGGTCGAGGCCCCATCTTCCACTGGTGTACAGGTGCTGGCGCGCTAGCGTGATTTGCCGTGCAGCAAGCCGATGACCAAGCCGGTTTCGCGCAGGTCGTCGCGGACCGCTCTGGTAGGAGCCCCGACGTCAGCGGGAGCTCGGATGGCGCCGCCAGTGCCACCGTGGCGAGCCGCGCCGCCGCGGTCGCCGACGCCACGCCAACTGACTCCAACTCATCGCCGCCGGCGACCCGCCAGTACCTGCCGCTCTTCTGGCGTGTGCTCGCCCTGAACGGCGCCCTCGTCACGACGATGGCTGTCGCGATCGCGATCGTACTGCCCGCCCCGTTCGCGCACATCGCCGCCGACGACGCCGCCATCCTCGCCGTCACTCTGACCGTGACGCTCGTCGCCAACGCCCTGCTGCTGCGCCACGCGCTCGCCCCACTGACCCACCTGCCCGCGCTCCTGCGGCGCGTCGACCCGCTGCAGTCCGGGGAGCGTCTGCAGGTGCCAAGCGCCCCGTCGGAGGCCGCCGAGCTCGCGCAGGCCTACAACGAGATGCTCGACGAGCTCGAGACCGAGCGCCTGGAGAGCACGCGGCGGGTGCTCTCGGCCCAGGAGAACGAGCGGCTGCGAGTTGCGCGGGAGCTGCACGATGAAGTCGGCCAGACGCTGACCGGGGTGCTGCTGGGGTTGGCACGCGTCTCACGCGACGCGCCGCTCAACCTCGCCCAACCGCTGGAGCAGCTGCTCGAGACCACGCGCGCCAGCATCGACGACGTCCGCCGCATCGCCCAGCGCCTGCGCCCCGAGCCACTCGAGGATCTCGGCCTCGCCGTGGCGCTGCTGGCGCTCACCCGGCGAATGCGCGAGCAGTCCGGCCTGCGAATCACCTGCCGGATCCCCGCAGACCTCCCGCCTCAATCGCCTGAGCGCGAACTCGTCGTCTACCGCGTCGCCCAAGAGGCGCTGACCAACGCCGTCCGTCATTCGGGCGCCGCCAGCGTGAGCATCACGCTGCAGCTGCGCTCCGACTGCCTCACGCTGAGCATCCGCGACGATGGGCGCGGCATGCCTGACAGCCGCCGGGAGGGTGGCGGGATGCGGGGCATGCGCGAGCGTGCCGGGCTCGTCGGCGCCTCCCTGCAGATCACCAGCGCGCCCCACGCGGGCACCGAGGTGCATCTGGACGTTCCGCTCCACGCCGAGGGCACATGACCGCGCTGAAGACCAACATTCTGCTCGCCGACGACCATGCCGTCGTGCGCCAGGGGCTGCGGCTGGTGCTCGAAAGCGAGCCCGACCTCGTCGTCCGCGCAGAAGCCAGCGACGGCCTGGAGGCCGTCAGCATGGCGCTCTCCCACGACGACCTGCACCTCGCCCTCCTCGACATCTCGATGCCACGCATGACCGGGCTGCATGCCGCGCGCGAGATCCACCGCCAGCGCCCCGCCCTGAAGATCCTGATGCTCTCGATGCACGACAACGAGCAGTTCCTCTATGAGGCCCTGCAGGCCGGCGCCAGCGGCTACGTGCTCAAGTCGCTCGCCGATCGCGACGTGGTGCGCGCCTGCCGCGCCGCCGTCCGCGGCGAGCCGTTCCTCTACCCGGCCGCCGTCACCGAGATCGTCCGTCACTACCTCGCCGGACCCGCCGAGGAGCACCCCGATCCCCTGACCCCACGCGAGCTCCAGGTCATCAAGCTGATCGCCGAGGGCCACACCAACCAGCAGATCGCCGAGGCCCTTACGATCAGCAAGAAGACCGTCGAGCGTCACCGCGCGAACATGCTCGAGAAGCTCGGTATGCGCGACCGCGTGGAGCTCACCCGCTACGCGATTCGCCGCGGCCTCATAGAGCCCTGAACCGTAGGAATGGGGCTTGCACCCCATAGTTGCCGGCACACGCAAAGGGCATCCTCGGTCGCATGGCATTCAGCGCCGCCGGGCTCCCCGCTCTCTCCGCTCACCACCCCCCTGCCCGGCGGCGCATGCCCCTGAGCTCAGTCTCGTCGATCATCCCGCTCAGATCGCTCACCGTGCTCGTCGTCGACGATCATCCGGTGATGCTGCGCGGGCTCACCAGCCTGCTGGGTGACGAGCGCGGCCTCAAGGTGCTTGCCAGTGTTGACGACCACACCCAGGCGCTCACCACCGCGCGGCGGCTGCACCCCGAGATCGCCGTGGTCGACTTTCACATGAACGGCGAAAGCGGCCTCGAGCTCGCCTGCCGGCTCGGCTCCCTCCCCCTCGCCCCGCGCGTCGTCGTCTACTCCGCCTTCCCCGGAGTGGCGCTCGTCGCCGGGGCGATGGTCGCCGGCGCTTACGCCGTCATCGCAAAGTCCGCGCTGCCCCACGAGCTGATCGACGCCATCCACGCCGCTCGCAACGGACGCCGCACGCTGCCCGCAATCACCCGGCCCGAGCTCACCACGCTCATCGCCGGCCTGGCGCCACGGGACAAGCCGCTGCTCGGCATGTTCGCGCACGGCATCCCCGCCGAGCAGATCGCACGGACGCTCAACCTGACCGAGCCCGAACTGTTCGATCGCCGTCGCGGAATCGTGCGCGCGCTCTCCGATCCCAGCAATGCCACCTTGCGCAGCCTGACGGGCCGAGCGCTGCACTATTCCCACGGACACCACTAGCAAGCCAATCGCAAGATCCGCCGTAGACGCCGCCGAGACCGGGGGCACCGCCGTCGAGGACGCCAGCAGCGATCTACAAGGGACGCAGCCGGACCGGCAGCGTCTTGTAGGGGACGCAGCCGGACCGGCAGCGTCTTGTGCTGGTTGGCGAACGGCGACTCGACGTAGGTCGGGTTGTCGGCGATCCCCATAGCTGGGTAACGCTCGAGCGTCTCTTCGATGAGGATCCGCAGCTCGAGGCGGGCAAGCGCGATACCCAGGCAGAAGTGCCGGCCGCCCGCTCCGAACGCCTGGTGCTCGGCGTTCCGCATGACGTCAAAGCGGTCGGGGTCCTCATAGCGAGTCTCGTCGCGGTTGGAGGACGGGTACCACATCACCACCTTCTCGCCTGCGCGGATCATCTGCGACCAACCCCCGGAAGAAAGCGACCGACCTGAGCGGCATACACGGTGTATCGCGCACCGTGCACCACCGCGAGGTGGGGCTCCTCGACAAGCCGCGTCTGCAGCTGGAGAGCCACCACCACGAGGATCGCTCCCGCGACCGTCACGGCGTTTGGGGCGAGCAGAGCGATGCCGATGAAGGCGGGGATCATCGCCGCGTAGATCGGATTGCGCACGACCGCGTACGGGCCGTGAGTGACCAGCTCGGTGCTCTCGGCTGGATCGACGCCGATCCGCCATGCGTCACCCATCGCAAACTGTGCGAACGAGATGCCCGCGATCGCCACCAAGGCAAGCACCACACCGAGGATCCTCGCGCCCTCGCCGTCGAGCGCTTCAATGGGTTGCAGCGCGCCCACCAGCTGGAGCACAGGGCCCACGATGCAAAGCGCGACAGCAATCGCAACCAGCGACCCGCCGATCCGCTCCGCGAGCCCCAAGGCGCCGTGCAGTCCCTTGAAGCCCGTCGAGCCGGTGCGGCGCCGCTGCACCGCCATGCGCAACCCGACAGTGAGCACCCCGTAAAGCGCGAGGAGCGCAAGTCCAAGGGCGGGAGCCGAGACGGTCATACCGAATATATTGAGCAATTACTCGCATGTCGTCAACTCGCGTTCCAGCCCGCCGCCTCGATCCGCGCAAGCTCCCCAAGCAGGCGCGATCGCAGACGACCGTCGAGGCCATTCTCGAAGCGGCTGCTCAGGTTTTCGAGCGACACGGCTACGCGGCCGGAACCACCAACCGGATCGCCGAGCGAGCCGGGGTGTCGATCGGCTCGCTCTACCAGTACTTCCCCAACAAGGACGCGATTCTCGTCGCGCTCGTGCACAGGCATCTCGCGGAGGGCAGCGCGGCGCTCCAACCGCACATCGACCGACTCAACCACGGCGCACGCTTCGACGACGTTCTCCCGGACATCGTCCACGCGATGGTCGCACTGCACATGCTTGCGCCGAAACTTCACCGCGTGCTTTTCGAGGAGACCCAGCTCCCACCCGCGCTCCGCGCTGAGCTCGACGAACTGGAAGACCGACTCGTGGGCATCGCCGCCAACGCGCTCGCCGATCGGCACTCGGTTGGCGTGAATCCCCGGTTGTCGGCTCACGTCGTGATTGGCGCGATCGAGAGCCTCACGCATCGTCTCGTCCTGCGCCCGCCATCAGGCGTCACCCCGGAGGCGATCACCCACGAGATCATCGAGATCGTACGCGCCTACATCCAGAGCCGGTACATGCCGGCCCAACGCCCGGAGTTGCGCCACTGCGATGTTGGTTGAGCATGCAGAAGCGAGCCGCCTGGAGGCTGGTGGGTGACACACTGGCACGATGCCTCCGAGCCTGCGCGCTGGGCGCGTGACATTGCGGCCCTTGGAAGAGGGCGAGGTTGATCAACTCGCGGCCATTCTGATGCGCCCCGGCGTACGGGAGTGGTGGGGCTCACTCGACGATCCCGAGCACGAGCGCGAGGGTCTTGTCAACGACGGCAGCGCGTTTGCGATCGAAGTCGGCGGTGCGCTGGCGGGATGGCTCGGATACAACGAGGAGACCGATCCCGACCATCGCCACGTCAGCCTGGACATCTTTCTGGCGCCCGAGTATCAAGGCCGACGGTTGGGACCCGCTGCGCTGCGGCTCGCCGCGGAATGGTTCTTCGGTCAGCGCGGACACCATCGCCTCACGATCGACCCAGCGTGCGACAACGAGCGCGCGATTCGCGCATATGCAGCGGTCGGCTTTCGCCCAGTGGGAGCAATGCGCTGCTACGAGCGTGGCGCCGATGGCCGCTGGCACGACAACCTCCTAATGGACCTGCTGCGCGAAGAGTTGCCGGGTGACGATCCGCCCGTCGACCGAGGACGACCGTGAGGAGAAAGCTGATCTACTCGATGGGGGTGTCACTGGACGGCTTCATCGCTGGGCGCGATGGAGAGATCGACTGGGGTGCGCCAGACGAGGAGCTGCATCGGTTCCACCACGTTGACCTTCGCTACCGGGGCCCCCCACGTTAGGGCCTCGCAAGCGGCGTGTGCCGCTCCGCACTGCTGCGCTCGGAAGTCCTCCGGAGCGCTGGCGTCAACCGCCCACCGCGGGACGCCTGTTTTTGTGGGCACGCAATAGTTCGGAGCGCGGTCGCGACGCCGCTCAGTTATTCGATACTGGCCACGCCTTGAGCAGTGTTCGGGCAGTGCCGTTGTTACCGAGGTGGTAGACGGCGACGCCTGCGGCGTGCACCGTAAAGGGATCGAACGGTTCGGCCTCGATGACCTTCAGATCGTCGAATTTGGCTACGCCGACAGTGAGGTGGGGAAGGTAGTTGCCCGCACCGATCTGGGCGGGTACGTACCCCTCGACCCAGTCGATGATGGTCGGGCTGATCTCTTCGCCGGGATCGGTCACGAAGGCCGCGGCGGTGCCTCCTGACTCGACGAAGGGTGTGACCGCGGCGACGAGGTTGGCTTGGAAGTCGAGCACCTCCGGGCTGACCTGCACAAGAAGCACGGTGGGCCCATAGCCGGGGAAGCCCCAGTCGGCGTGCGTGATTTTGACGACTTGGTAGGAGAGGGAGGCCATGTCGGTATCCGCCACCGTCTTCTCGACGGCCTCGTAGGCCTGGTCGAGGTCCTTTGTGCGCACGTAGCGCTGCAGCGTCGTGATGTGCGGCTGGTGAGTGTCGTCCAGAACCCATCCCTCCGGCATGCTTTCGAGCATCCGAGCGTTGACTTCACGGGCGCGCTTGATCGTCGCGTCATCGGGGTTGATCAGGATGTCGATAGCAGTCAGATCGCTCATGCGGCTTGCTCCTTCTTAGAAGACGGTGTTCCAGTCGTTCTTCATGCTCACCACCGTCCAGCCCTGCTCCTTCGCCTTGGCGAGGGATTTCTCGGCAGCGCTCGTGTAGGCGAACTCGCGCTCCTCATCGTCATGGTTGATGAGCACGGCGAACTTCGCGGCGCTCAGCATCTCGATGTCCACATCGGCGTTCCCACCCGCGAACACAGGAAGCCGGCCGGTCGAAGCGAAGATGTGCTCCGGCTTGCCCGGACCAACGTCGAGACCCCCGAGGGCCTGCTCGGCACGGACGATCTTGCCGTCCGTGTAGGTGTAATCAGCTGCGGTGCCGATTACGTTCTCCTTGGCGATCCCCCACGTCTCCTCGGCGAACACGCGCATGAAGTCCCGGCCGCCGCCGGAGACCACAAACACCCGGAACTCGTGCGCCTTCAGGAAGTCGAACAGCTCGAGCATGGGCTTGTACACAAGTTCGACGTACAGCACGCCGAGCTTCGGCTGCTTGACGGTCTTCAGCCACTCGCGCACCTGCGCGTCGAACTCCTCCGGCGTGGTGCCCGCCCACGTTCGAGCGAAAGCCTTCAGGAGTGTTCCCACCACCTGCGGGTCCTGGGTCGCCACGCCCTCGAAGAACGCAGTGTCTTTCGCGATGATCGCCTTATAGGGCTGCTGGCCGGCAAGCGATGGGTTCTGCTTGATCTCCTGCGCCCACTTGCGAAACACGAAGTCGAACTGCGGCGGCAGCGGCTGCTCCACCCACAACGTGCCGTCGTTATCGAACGTCGCGATCCGGTCCGCCACCGCGACGAACCTCGGACCCTGCTGGGTAGCTGATGTCACGAAATCAACAATGGCCTGCTTAGCGGCGCCGTAGTTCCAGCTTGCAAGTACGTCGGTCACGGGTCGCTTCTTCGCGTGTCGGTGCCGGCAGTGCCGGGGGGCACGATCTCGCCGCGGTCGATCTCTTCTGAGAGGCGCTGCTTGGCGGCGCGGCTCCCCTCGTCAAGGACACCGGAGCCCGCCGCGTAGGAGATTGCGTCTCCTCCCCTGCCTCGCAGTACGATTGCGCAGCCGATCGCGATCAGCGCACCGGCAATCGGGCCAACGACATACACCCAGTAGCTCGAGAAGTCACCGCTCACCAGAGCCGGGCCGAAGGACCGAGCGGGGTTCATCGAGGTGCCACTCACCGGTGCAGACCACAGACCGGCAAGCGCTATGTACCCGCCGACGCCCAGCGCGGCAATAGCCCCCACGTTCTGAGCCGCCGACGCTGTACCCAAAATCACGCTCACCAGTACCGCCGTGAGGACGATCTCCATCAGCAGCGCCTGCCAGTTCGCATAGCCCGGGCCGGGCAGAGTGGCGCCGAGGTGCTGGACATTGCCGAACACCGCGTAGAGGAACAGGCACGCCAGCGTGGCGCCTACCAGTTGGATAATGATGTAGCCCGGAACGCGCTTCCACGGGAAATCTCCGCGCAGCGCAAACGCGAGCGAGACCGCGGGGTTCAGGTGGGCGCCGGAGATCGCGCCCATGAACAGGATGATCCCCAGGACCATCAGCCCCGGCGCCACCACGGCTGCCGTAAGGCTGATCTGACCCTTGCCGTGCAGGATGCCTCCGCCCGCCGCGACCAGCACCAGCATGAATGTGCCCAGCAGCTCGGAAAAGAGCCTGCGCCACTCCAAACGCGGATCATCGAAGTCCTTGCGGTTGCCGAACTCCAGCATCAGCAGGTGATGCGTGCGAGGCATAAGCGGCAGGACCCCCGCCGCGAGATCCGATCCAGCCCCGGCCCTAGCCCCCGCCCTCTGCGCGACCCCCGCGGGAGTTTGACCCGCACTCTCGGTCATGAGCTCTTCCCCATCATGCATCCCCCTCCCGGACGGATACGCACTCGGAGCTGCAAGTGCCGAGCAACACACTATCGGGATCTCAACCGCTGTGAAGCCGCCAACGCCGAAGCGGAAAACTACGGACAACCCACCCCGGACCCCAACAGGTCCTGCGAGCAGCGCAGTTTCGCCGGCGGCAGTCACGCGGTAGCCTGAGCCGCAGGGCTTGCCATATCACCATCAAAGGAGCCAGCGATGACCGACGGCTATGACCAGCCGGGCTATCAGCCACCAGGCGACACTCCGCCCTCAGGCGGGAGCCAAGGTGATCCGCCGCCTTCCGGCGGGACTCCGCCCGCATCCGGTGGCGCTCCGTACCCTGGTCAGGATCCCACCGATCCGTCGCAGGGTGGCAGAGCTCCGTCCCCGGGGGACGGGCGCTCCGGCGGCCGCGGGCTGGCGATCGCCGGCGGCGCGGCACTGGTGATCACACTGATTGTGGTGGTCATCCTGCTGGCGTCCAAAGGTGGTTCCAAGAACACATCGACCATCACCAACCAGTCGCTCAGTATCGGTCACACTACGACCGTCGCGCCGGCCACGACCGTCACCCACCAGACGACGGTCACGGCACCGACGGCGACCGTCACCGCGCCCCCCAAGACGACAACGGTCACCACACCCTCGCCGTCGACCACGACGACGAGCACGTCCGCCAAACCGGCGGGCACCGATACCAACCCGACCCCTTCGAAACCTGCTCCCTAGAACCTGCTCCCCTGGGTGCTCATCGCCGCTGCACCTGAGAGTGGTCGCACCGTGATCTTCGATCGCTACGGGATCGCCACGGCGCTCGCAGGCGCTCCTCGAGCATGGTCAGATGATTGTGGTTGTCGAGGACAGCTTCGAGCTGCACCCACTTGCTGGGGAGCAACGGTCGCCACCCAGCAGGATCGGTGCCTGCCTACGGCTCATCGAAGCGCTCACGATCGGTCAAGAGTTCCGGGAGCTTTGCCAGGGACGGGATGATTTCGGCACCGGCGTCGCGGAGTGCACGCTCGTCGCTGTCTGCCGCGTAGCCAATCGCGCGCATCCCGGCGGCAACGGCAGCCATGACTCCCGAGGGGCTGTCCTCGACAACCACGCAGGCGGACGACTTGGTGTTCATCCTCGCGGCGGCATGCCGGAAAAGCGCGGGGTCGGGCTTGGGGCGTGGGACCTCATGGGCAGAGAACAGCGCGTCGGGAGCGAACAGCTCACGCAGGCCGGTCAGCCCGAGCGTCAGTCGTGTCTTCGCCAACGAGCCTTGAGACGCAACGCAGACCCTCAACCCAGCCGCCTTCACCCGCTGCACCGCCTCGGCGGCACCCTGAACGGGCTTGAGTTCGCGACGGAAAACCTCGGCACGCTCCTGCTCGTATTCGGCGAGCCACCCTCGCGACAGCGATCGGCCAAGCCTGGCCTGCACTCGGCTGCCGATGTCGCTGAGCAGGAGCCCTTGATAGTCGCGGCGGGCCTCGGCGAGCGTGGTCGGCAGGCCCTCCCGCGTGAGCATCCGGGCGAGCACTTCGTTGGAGATCACCTCGGAGTCAACGAGTATGCCGTCACAGTCGAAGATCACAAGCTCGCACATTGGGGGCCGGGCACTCTACAGCCGGTCCTGGCCACTTCAACCGCGGGGTCTACCCCGGGAGGTCAACCGCGGGATCTGCCCGGGAGGCGCGGCTACAAGCGCGAGACGAGCTCGGCCACGATCTCCGCAGCGGACTGTTGCTGTTTGGCGAGCGCAACGCTCTGTCCGGCCCACAGCGATAGCGCCTCGATCTCGCCGGTTGTTCCAACGAGCGGGGGCGCGGGAGAATATCGAAGGATGGGTTCGCCCGAAGCGAAGTGCGCTATCACTTCCCCCTCTCCCGGTCGACTACCCGGCGGCGGCCGGCCCGCGGCCTCCCACCTCTCGGCCGTTGAGTTATGGAGGGCGCGGTGGGGGGAGTCCGGCCACCCCACCTCATAGAGGTTGGGGTACCACGCTGCATCGGTCTCGGTCGCGGTTATCAGACGGCGCCGATACTCCTCATGGATCGGCATCTCGTCGGCCAAGAGAAACCGGGTGCCCAGCCAGGCGGCCTGCGCGCCGAGGGCGAGCACGGCCGCGACTCCTCGAGCGTCGCCAATCCCACCGGCTGCAATGACCGGTACCGGTGCCACTGCGTCGACTACGGCTGGCACCAATGGGAGCGTTGCCACGCCACCCCATACGTGCCCGCCAGCCTCCCAGCCCTGCGCAACGACGATGTCCACTCCACATCCGGCCGCGCGCCGCGCTTCCTCGGCACTCCCCACCGTGTGCATAACAAGCCCTCCGGCGTCATGCACCGAGTCGACATAGCTGTGGGGATCGCCCCAGAGGAACGAAACGATCCTCAGACCAGCGGAAAGTGCCTGATCGACTCGACGGTGCTGATCCGAGGTGAGAACCAAATTGCCGGCAAACGGCCGGTCGGTGAGCTCTGCCGTTTCACTAACCAGGCGTCCGGCATCATCGGCCCATGCCAGCGCCACGCTGCCGAGAGCGCCGGCATTGGAGACCGCGGCGGGCAGGCGGGGATCCGCAGACACTGGCGCCTGGACAATCGGGCGTTCAATTCCCAGCAACTCGCACACCGGCGTGTGGGCACTCATTGGGATGGCCCCCTTTCTGGCGCCCGCGGCGCCGGTTGACTAGGCTCAACGTGGACCCGAAGGCTCCGATGGCGCCCGGGATACCACTGGTCCAAGCCCGTGCCGCAGGACCAGGGGGCCGGACCCGTGGACCATCGGGGGCGATTGGACGGGACGGCGGCCATCGTTCTCGTCACTCCTCAACCATAGACAGGAGCAGATCATGCGCAGCGACATCATCCCCGGCGGCACCTTCCCCGACTACGAGTTGCCCGACCATCAGAACCTTACTCGCAAGCTCAGCGAGATCCAGGGCGACGACCCCCTGATCCTCACGCTCGCGCGCGGACACTATTGCCCCAAGGAGCACCAGCAGCACCTCGAACTCGCCGCCAACTACCCCAAGATCGCAGTTGCGTACACGAAGATAGCCACCATCTCGACCGACACCCATCACGCGAACCAGGAGTTCCGCGCGTCGATCGGCGCCCAGTGGCCCTTCCTCTCTGATCCGGAGCGGACCGTCCAGAAGGACCTCGAAATCCAAGAGTACACCGACCCCGAGCACAACCCGATGATCCCCCACACCCTCGTACTCAAGCCTGGGCTGGTCATCCACAGCATCTACAACGGATACTGGTTCTGGGGACGCCCCTCCTTCGCGGATCTCTCGCACGACCTACGAACCCTGACCCGCGAGATCCGCCCCGACTGGGATCTGAGCAAGCCCGGGCTGCGCGAAGCGTGGGATGCGAGCGACTACTCGCCATTTCACGGATGGAACAAGCGCTCCCCTCAGTCGGCGCCGTCGTCTTACAATTCTTAACACCACGGTTGCCCTCGCCTCGAAGGCGACCGAGCCCTCTCTGTGTAGTTAGGACGCCGTCCTTTATGCGGGTGCGCGGAGCGCTGAGGCGTTCAGGCGCACGTAGTCGAGTGGCAGGCGCACGCCCGCCAGGACCGCTGCCGCGAATCGCTCACGGCGCTCGTCGGGCAGACGCTCGAAGTGCGCCGCGAGTATCGAGGTGCGCACGAAGGCACCGACATCATCGGGATATGTGGGGCGCTCCTCCAGCCAGCAGCGAACGTCGCTGAAGCCCGCTTGCACGAGGCGCCGTTCGGTCTCTGCTGGACCCGCGAAGATCCACGGCGACCAATCCAACAGCTCCGGAGCGCACTCGCGGGCAGCCGCCTGGATCACGTCGCGAACGCGATCGATGTTGCCTTCTCCCCCGCACTGGATCTCGAGCACGCCGCCTGGCCGCAGCGCCTGGGCCAGCCGTGCGAAGAGGAGGTCGTGGTCTGAAACCCAGTGCAGTGTCGCTGTCGAGACGATCGCGTCGACCGGCTCGTCCAGATCGAGATCCAGGACGCTTTGACACCACACCTGCGCGTGCTCGCCGAGCCTCTCGCGCGCGAGCGCCACCATGTCCGCGGAGGCGTCGATCGCCAGCACCCGGCCTTCGGGCACCAGCGCAAGGAGCGCCTCGGTGACGCGCCCGGTTCCGCAGCCGATGTCCAGCACCGTGGCGTTGGCGGCGATGCCCACAAGGCGCGCGAGTACCTCTGAGGCCCACGACTGCTGGGGCTCGGAGGTACGGTCGTACGTGCTTGCGTCCCAGGGAGTGCCCACCACAGTCGCCTCAGGCTACCGGGAGCGCCCGTGAACCAACGTCACTGCGACGGGCCGACCACATCCTCGAAATCGTCGGTGGCAGTGCCAACGAAGCGGCGGACGAGGTTCGAACTCGCGACCTCAAGCTTGGGAAGCGCGCAGCCATATCTCAGATATGGCCTGCAAAGCACGTATATTTCGCCCCCCGACTGAATCCCTGTACTGCAGGGGTACTGCAAAGCCCTGCCGTTCAGGGCGCTTGCGCCGTGGACGCGTCCACTCACGCCTGAGCGCCCTCTGCGCTCGACGTCCTACTGCGGAGCCAGCGGAAGAGGAGCTGCTCGATTCGTTGGCCGGTCCGTGGCGCTGGGGGTCTGTAACCCCGAACGACCCCCACGAAGCCGCCACTGTCAGCGATGCAGACCCCATTGCGCCCACCCGACCCTACTTCAGCACTCGGAGACCCGCAGCGCCGAGTAATCCCGATCTCGGCGAGTGCGTCGGCTCCCCCAGGCGACCTCTTGACCACGAGGCAGGCCGCGGCCGCGCTCGGTGTCCACGAGCGTACGCTGCGGCGATATCTGTCCTCAGGGCTGCTGGAGCACCGCAGACTTCCCGGCGGCCACTATCGGGTTCCAGCGAGCGCACTGACCGACTTCTGGCAGGCGAACGATCCCAACCTCAGGGTTGGGTACGCAGGATGGCGCGCCGATCTGACTCAGACTTCTCAGGCGAGCGGGCGTCGGCGGCGCCAACGCCCGTCGTCCTCCAGCAAGCAGCCTCGCCTCGGCACACAGACTACTGGCGACTACGACTTGTCGATAGGGAAGCTGCGAGCCCTGCGAAAGCGGCTCTCGTGATCGCTCCCATCCTCACTCGTCGGGTAGAGGAGGCTCACGTAAGCAATGGCTAGACCGTGGAAGATGCAATGGCCCTATGTCGCGAAGAGCGGCCGGAAGTCGTATCGGGTTGGCTTCCGCGACCACAATGCGATCGTCAGGAGCAAGGCCTTTCCCTCGGTGGAGTGCCCCCGCTTTCGTGGACACCTGAGCGCTTGGGTCTGTCGGACCCGGCAGGAAGGATGTGGTGTCCATGCCACGTACTCGTCCCCCGTACCCCGAGGAGTTCCGTCGTGAGGCGGTCGAGCTGGTCCGTAGCAGCGGCCGGCCGGTCAACGAGATCGCGAAGGATCTCGGGGTCAGCGGCCAATCGCTGCATACCTGGGTCAAGCGAGCCGACATCGACGTTGGGCGCGCACCAGGCCTGACGACGGAGGACCGCGAGGAGCTGCGAAAACTCCGGCGGGAGAACCGGATTCTCCGCGAAGAGCGGGAAATCCTGAAAAAAAGCGGCGGCCTTCTTCGCCAGGGAGAGCGAGCCGAGCCGGTAGCAGCATTCCGGTTCATCGCAGCGGAGAAGGCACATCACTCGATCAAGGTGATGTGCCGGGTGCTTGGTGTCTCCCGGGCGGGTTTCTACGCCTGGGAGCGCCGCGCACCAAGCGACCGTGACCTCGCTGACGCGTGGCTGACAGAGAAGATCCGCGAGATCCACACCGCCTCGAAAGGGACCTACGGCGCGCGGCGTGTGCACGCCGATCTGCGGCTCGCCCATGGTGTCGAGGTCAACCACAAGCGCGTGGAGCGGCTGATGGCCAGCAACGGGCTCTCGGGGCTGCCAGGGCGCCGGCGGCGGCGCACCACGATCCGCGTGGAGGGCGTCAGGGTCGCACCGGATCTCCTGGAGCGCGACTTCAACCCGACGGCACCGAACCGCATGTGGTCGGCGGACATCACCTACATCCGCACATGGGAGGGCTGGCTCTATCTCGCGCACGTCCAAGACCTCTTCTCCCGGCGGATCGTGGGGTGGGCGATGACCGACCACCTCCGCGCGGAGCTCGTCACAGGCGCGCTGCAGATGGCGATCTCCCGGCGCAAACCCGACCCCGGGGTGATCCACCATTCCGACCAGGGCAGCCAATACACGGCTGTCCTCTTCACCGGCCGCTGCAAGCAGGCCGGCATCACCCCGTCGACCGGGTCCAAGGGCGACTGCTTCGACAACGCGGTCAGCGAGAGCTTCCACGCCTCACTGAAGAAGGAGCTCATCTACCGCCACTCATGGCCGACCCGCGCTGAGACACGGACCGCCGTCTTCGAGTACATCGAAGGCTGGTACAACCCCCGCCGCAGGCACTCCACCCTCGGCTACCTCTCACCCGCCGAATACGAGCACCAGCACCAAAACCAGCCATTCACGACAACGCCCGACACCCCGCCGCTCAGCACCCCAGCCATCGCATGAGCAGCCCTCACCGCCAGCCACACCGGGGACCCCCGGCGCGCGGCGCGCCCGGATATTCCTCGCTCCGCCTACGGCTCCGCGAGGAATATCCGGCAGATCACATAAACTCCATCAAGTCAACCCGTGTCCACGAGAACGGGGGCGGGCCACGGCGAGATTCGCCAACGAATGGATGCATGAGTACATCGCTGTCGAGCGGCGAGGTGCGCACAGCCTGCAGCGCTTCCTGCTTGACCTCGATGCCCGCGACGCTACCGGCGACACCGCCGGAAAGACAATCGGTGAGGTAATCCAGCTCTACTTCGCCTTCAACGCGCCCGAAACAGCGGACGGGCTGTCAGCGTCTACGTTTCGTACCTACCGCCATTCAGCTAGTCGGCACTTGCTTGGCATGCCTGGGGCAGACAAGGGCAAGCCGCGGCCGCCGGCTCCTTATGCCGTGCGCTTCGCCACGAAGCCTGCCACGGAGTTCAACGGGCCTGACGCCCCTCGTGCCCTTCGAGAGGCGATGAAGCACTCCAAGGTGGGGCCGTCAGCCCGCGCCCATGCCTGGCGCGTCCTGTCGGCGGTGCTCTCGTGGGCCGCGAACTCCGAGCTCGTGCCTGAGATCAAATCCAACGGGTGCCTGTTCGCCAACGAGAAGACTGGTATCCGGCGCAAGTCCATGCGGGGCACTCAAGGCCGCACGTCAGTGCGCCGCCACGGCGATGAGATCCGCAGTTGGGCACTCTCGGCTATGGCGGTCGAGCTGATCCGAGCCGAGATGCTCGAGGGCACACGCCACCCAGGTAGGCCGATTCTGATGCACCGGGATGCGATCCTCGTCTCGCTGCAGTTCGGCCTCGCGTTGCGTAACCAGGAGGTCTACGGAGTGCGCTGGCTCTCCCTCGCGGACAGCGAGCGCGCCCGTATCACGGAGGTGTTGAGCTGGAACGAACTGGACTATCAGGGCAAGACCGAGCGCGCAATGGGCCGAACCGTCCGGGTTCCAGCCGTACTCACCGCGGACCTCGCTATGTGGCGCGCGATCCTGCGCCAGCACGGCCACCCCGCTCGCGATGTCGATTTCGTCATCCCAGGCGACTTGACCGGGCCACATAACGGCGTTCGCGAGCTTGACACCGGAGCCTTCCACATGAGCTCCAATCAGGCCCAACAGTGGCGCGCAAGATGTATGAAGCCAGCCGTTGAAGCTGTGGCGAACAGCGACGCGGCCTTTGCGAACATGAATGGCGCAACGCCGTACAGCCTCCGCCGCGGCGGGATCTCTGCGCGCCTGCGCGCCGAAAACGCGCAGTCCGTCGCCAGTCAGTGCGGGACGAGCCTCGAAATGCTCTCGCAGCACTACAGCTACGAGATCGAGGACCTCGAACATGTCGGCCCGCAACCCTTGGATCAGCAGTGGCGGGAGGCTCGAGCGGCCGTGCTCGCCAAACGCTCAGACGCTGAACGACGAAACAGGGCAGCCTAGGCACAAATGGTTACCGGTGCGCCGGGGTGACATTCGCTCACCCGGCCCAATGCCCGTCGACTGGCTCGTCCAAGCAGCCGCTCGCGTGGGGACGATGATCCGCCTTGTCGAGGCGGGCCGGCGTGGGAACCAGCGGGCAACGATGGGCACGAAAAGGGCATGGATACTGGCAAAACGGGGGCGTGGCGAGTGCGCTGCGTATCCAGCCATACCCCTCTTTCCCGTTGAGATGTTCGCCATATGTTCGCCAGGAGCGCCGAGTCTGCTCGCCGGCTGAGTTTGCTCTGCCGTCAGCTAAGGGGCCTGACGTGCATCGACGAAGCTGCTGGCGAGCCGACGCCGTGCCGGGCCGGTTTCGGGGGATCGGTAGAAACCCGCGTGCCGTACACGGGCGGGCGCGGATGGGCTGAGGAGGGGCGGGGACGTAGGCTCGCCCAAGGATGAGTTCCAACCCTCGACAGATCGTGATTGCAGGCGGTGGCGTCGCCGCCGTCGAGGCGTTGCTGGGTCTGCGCGAACTTGCCGGCCACCGCGTCAAGCTGACGCTCGTCTCCCCCGAGCGGGAGTTCCTCTATCGCCCGGTGACGGTCGCCGAGGCGTTCGGCCGCGGCGAGGCACGGGCGTACTCCCTCATCGAGATCGTCGGCAACCGGGGCGACGGTCGGCTCGTGTCGGACGTGCTTGAGCGCGTCGAGCCCGACGATCGAGTCGCGCTGACCGGCCGTGGCGAGCGGATAAGCTACGACACGTTGATCGTCGCCGCCGGCGGGCGTCCGCGCGACCCGCTGCCCGGCGCGCTCACCTTTCGGGGCCGCCCGGACGTTGGCGCGCTGCGCGATGTACTGGATGAGCTGGCCGACGGCCGCGCCCGGTCGGTCGCCTTCACGATGCCTTCCCAGCGTATGTGGGCGCTCCCGGTCTATGAGCTGGCGCTGATGACCGCCTCCCGCCTGCGCGACCGCGGCTCCGACGCGGAGGTGTGGCTCATCACGCCCGAGGAGGAGCCGCTTGAGCTGTTCGGACCTGCTGCCGCGGAGGCGATCGAGCCGATGCTCACCGCCCGCGGGATCAGGCTAAGGACCTCCTCCCGTCCCGCGCTCGTGCGTGAGCATTCGCTGGTCCTGGCGGGCGGTGGGGAAGTGTCTGTCGACCGGGTGATAACGCTGCCGGAGCTGGAAGGGCCGGCGCTGGCCGGGCTACCGTGCGATGAGCACGGCTTCCTCCCGATTGATGCCCACGGTCGAGTACGGGGCGTCGATGATGTGTACGCGGCGGGCGATGCCGCGGCCTTCCCGCTCAAGCAGGGAGGTCTCGCGGCTCAGCAGGCGGACGCTGTGGCCGAGTCGATCGCTGCCGAGCTGGGCGTTCCGATCACGCCCATGCCGTTCGCCCCCGTGCTGCGCGGCCTACTGTTGACCGGCGGTGCGCCGCTCTACCTGCGCGCCGAGCCCCAGCGGCTGCCGCGCCAGGCCACGGTGGCGATCGAGGCTGCCCGGCCGCGGCGCACCACGCGCGATGCTTCTGCCGCCGCGGGCCAGCCGTTGTGGTGGCCGCCGGCGAAGATCGCCGGTCGCTATCTCGGCCCGTACCTTGCCACCGCGCGCCCGGAGCCGCTCGCCTCTGAGCTGCTGGCTGACCGGATCGCCGTTCCAGGACGCCCACCCTCCGAGGCCGAAGATCAGGACGCGCTTGAGCTGGCGCTACTGCTGGCCGACTGCGATGCCCGCTGGGGTGACTACGCAGCCGCGCTGAACGCGCTTGACGCCGCGCGGGCACTCGCGGGCGCGCTGCCGCCTGAGTACGAGTCCAAGCGGCGCGAGTGGAGTGCCGCCGCCCGCGCCGCGTAGCGAGCCGAGGCGAGCGCGTTCCGTGTCATCGCGTCGTCGACAGGGCGCGCACGTAACCGAACAGGGCTCTGCGGGCTCGGGGGCGGTGGGCCTCTACTTCAGCGACCCGGCCTGCCTCGAGCACGATCCGCGGGTGCACATGCTTGAGCACCCGGACACGCCAGAGCGCCTGGAGGCGATTGAGCGGATGCTGGCCGAGCACGAATGGCTGGGCTGGGAGCGCCGGGCAGCGCCGCCCGCCGAGGAGGCGCATCTGGAGTTGATCCACAGCGCTCGCCATGTGCAGAGGATCAAGGAGCTGTCGCTGGCCGGTGGCGGAGCGATCGACCCGGACACGTTCGTCGGCGAGCCTTCTTATCGTGCGGCGCTGCACGCCGCCGGCGGCGCGTGCGAGATGACGAGGGCGCTGCTGGCGGGTGAGGCGCGACTCGGTTTCTGTGGCGTGCGTCCTTCTGGCCACCATGCCGAACCGGATCGCGCGATGGGCTTCTGCTTGTTCAACAATGTTGCGATCGCCGCGGAGCTGGCGATCCGCGAGTTGGGCGCGCGGCGGGTGTTGATCTTGGATTGGGATGTGAGGCGATGGGCTTCTGTGTAAAGTGGATGGGGAGCTGGGATGAGAGCTGGGCGCTCGGCGGGTGCTGGTCTTGGATTGGGATGTGCACCACGGCAACGGGACCGCTGAGGCGTTCCGGCGCCGATCGGATGTTCTGTTCGTGAGCATCCATCAGGGGGGGATCTATCCGGGAACGGGCTCGATGAGTGACGTGGGCTCGGGTGTGGGCGAGGGCTACACGATCAACCTGCCTGTCCGGCCGGCTCGGAGGAGGAGCTGTGGCTATCGCTGATCGAGCACATGTGCTCCGGTCGCCGAGAGCTTCGCGCGAGAGCTCGTGCTGATCTCCGCTGGCTTTGACGCGCACCGTGAGGACCCGCTGGCTGACTGTCGTCTGGAGGCGAGTTCATTCGCGGAGATGGCCCGCCATGTGCGGGGGCTGGCAGTATCGCTCGACGTGCCGCTCGGAGCCGTTTTGGAGGGTGGCTACCAGCCTGTTGCGCTGGCGGAGTGCGTGCGGGAGACGCTTGCCGCGCTCGCCTCCGATGAGCCGGGGCGATCGGCGGCACCGGAGCCGCTCTTGACATCGCGTGCCGCGGCGCACGTAGGGCACTACTGGACTCTGTAGAGCGGGGGCGAACACCGCCAGGGGCAGCAACGGATGCACCGGGCGGCGCCGGGCGCGAGGCTGCGAACACCATGACCGTTCCTTCGCTGTCACAGGCACCCAGCGCCGTCGCAGATATCGACGAGCCCGAGCTTGTCCGGCTGCGCGATGGCTCGCTGGTCACGCTGCGTCCCACCACGGCCGCCGATGAGCCCGCGCTGCGCTCGTTCCTGGCGGGACTGTGCCTGGAGGCGCGGCGTCTGCGGTTCTTCAGCGGCGCCGTGGACATAGGCTGTGCTGCTCATTTGGCGGCGGACACCAGCACGGGTCGCTTCGGGCTGGTTGCCCATGACGAGATGGGAGCGATGGTCGCTCACGCCCTGTATATCCAGCTGGATGGCACGCGGGCGGAAGTCGCGGTCGAGGTCGCCGATCATCTCCACGGCCGCGGCCTCGGGACGATCCTCATCGAACAGCTGGCGATCGTCGCCGAGCAGCGTGGGATCACGCATTTCGTAGCCGAGGTTCTCTGTGAAAACCGGGCGATGCTGGATGTCTTTCGAGAGGGCTTCGATGGGCGTGTGGTACGCCACGATGGGTCGGAGCAGAGAGTCGAGTTCCTCACCGCGGGCTGGCGACTGGCTCACAAACGCTTCGCATCGGATGCTCGGGCGTAGTGCCGAGCCCGAGCAGCGCGGCGTGCTCGCGTAGCTGATCGCGGGCGTCGGGGTGCGCGGCGTGCTCGATGATGAGGCGGGCCTGGGCGCGCTGGCTGCGCCCGAAGATGTGCGCGGTGCCCTGCTCAGTGATGACCGCCGAGTGCTGGAAAGAGGTCACGGAGCCTTCCAGGTGGGGCACGATCGTTGAGGTGTCGCTGCGCTCGTGCCAGGAGCGCAGCGCGATCACGGCGTGCCCACCGGGCGAGTGCAGGGCGCCCTCTACGAAGTCGGGCTGGCCACCGAAGCCGGAGTAGACGCGCCCGCCGATGTGGCTGGCGCCGGCCTGGTCGTGCAGATCCACCTGCAGCGCCGTGTTGACCGAGATCATCTGCGCTTGCGCTGCGATCCGTGAGGGATCGTTGGTGGTCTCGGTGCGCGTCATGCGAAGTCTGGGGTTGTGGTGAACCCACTCGTACAGCTCCCTGGAGCCGAACATGAAGGAGCACACGATCGGCCGTTCGCGGTCGAGTGCTCCAGCGTGCTCAAGGCCCATGACCCCATCGGAGATCATCTCTGACCAGATCGTCAGGCTGCGTCGGCTGGCGAGCGCGCGCAGCGTCGCATCGGGGACCTGGCCGATCCCGAGCTGCAAGGTGGCGCCGTCTCCCACGAGATTGGCGACGCGCTCGGCGATCGTCTGCGCATGGTCGTGGTTGGCGCCGATGGCCGGGGTCGGGAGGTCTTGCTGGACCTCGACGGCGAGGTCGATGAGGTCTTCGGCCAGCTCGCTGTCGCCGAGCGTGTATGGCATGTCGGGGTTCAGCTGGGCGATGACGAGCCCGCCGCAGGCGCGTACATGCTCGACGGCCGCCGGCAGGATGTTCACCTCGATCCCGAGCGAGACCTTCCCCTTGTGTGGCATGGAGGTGTGCAGCAGCACCACGTCGGGCGGGCGCAGCGTGCTGAACAGCCTGGGTACGAGTGAGAGGCGCATCGGCAGGTAGTCCAGTCGCTCGCCGGTGTCGCGCATCCCCGGCCCCACGAACGGCGTCTCGAAAATGACGCCCTCGCGGGCGGGCAACGGGGCCTGGGCGGCGAGCATGAACAGGCGGTAGCGCTCCACCGCGCCCTCCAGGGCGTCGAGCAGGACCCGAGGGGTCCCGAGGTTCCCGCTGGCGACGACCCGCGGCTCGCCGGCGCTAAGCGCGGCGAGCGCCGTGTGCAAGTCGCGCTGGGAGATCACCTTCATCCGACGTTCAACACTACGCGCCGGCGGCGAGCATGGTCATGGGTGGGAACTACCGAGTTCGTTCAGGGAGGAGTGCGGTAGGCGCCCGCGCTGGCGGCGAGTTGACTTGTAAGCGGTCAGAGCGACCGCGATCGAGTAGCCACGACACAGGAGGAACTAACAATGAGCGTCTCGCCCCCAGCACCTGCCATGTCCGGCCTGGAGCTGGTCCGCTCGTTCGCGCAGCTCAGCCGTGAGGATGTGCAGTTCGCGGGCGGCAAGGGCGCGAACCTGGGCGAGCTGACCCGCGCGGGTCTTCCCGTGCCAGAGGGCTTCGTCGTCGGTGCCCCAGCCTACGCGGCGTTCTGCGCTGAGAGCGGGCTGCGCGAGCGCCTCGCGGAGTTGCTTGACGACGTGGATGTCGAGGACACAGCGGCTTTGCAGGCGGCGAGCGTTGCCGCACGAGAGATGGTCGACGCTACCCCGATGCCGGAGGTTCTGCAGCGCGAGATACGCTCGCGCTACGAGCAGCTTGTGGGCGAGGACGCCGAGGGGCCTGTGGCCGTGCGCTCCTCAGCGACGGCGGAGGACACCGCCGAGACCTCGTTCGCGGGAATGAACGAGACCTTCCTGAACGTCCGCGGCTCAAACGCGGTGATCGACGCGGTGCGCGATTGCTGGCGGTCGTTGTTTGGGACGCGCACTATCTACTACCGGGGCATCAACGGCTTCGCACAGGCGGATATGGACATCGCGGTCGTCGTGCAGCGCCAGGTAGCCTCCACGCGCGCCGGCGTGATGTTCACCGTCAACCCCGCGACGGGCGAGCGCAACGAGCTCGTGATCGAGGGGTCCTTCGGTCTCGGTGAGGCCGTCGTCTCCGGCTCGGTCTCACCCGATCGCTACGTGGTGCGGAAGGACCCGCCGTCGGTGTGGCGCCGTGACGTTCACTGCAAGGAGCTGGCGATCGAATATGACGCTGAGGGTGGCACTCGCACGCGGCCCCTCTCGCACGAGGAGGGTCTGCGTCCCACGTTGGATGAGCGGGAGGTCATGGCTGTGTCCGCGCTTGGCCTGCGCATCGAGGAGCACTACGGCTCCCCGCAGGACACGGAGTGGGCGTTTGACCCCGACGGGAAGCTGTGGATGCTGCAGAGCCGTCCGATCACCACGCTCCATGACGAGCAGCAGCCCATACCCAGCGCTGGCGTAGCGCGGTCTGAGCAGCCGCAGACGGTGCTCTTGCGTGGGCTGGGCGGAGCGCCGGGCAGCGCGAGCGGCGCCGCTCGCGTGCTCACCTCGCTCGCCGACGCCGCCGCGCTCGGCGACGGGGATGTGCTTGTCACCCACATGACCTCCCCTGATTGGCTGCCGCTGCTGCGCCGCGCGGCTGGCGTCGTCACCGACTCGGGCGGCATGACTTGCCACGCCGCGATCGTCTCACGCGAGCTTGGTATCCCCTGCGTAGTCGGCACCGGCGAAGCGACCAGCAAGCTGCGCGACGGCGAGATCGTGACTGTCGATGCGACTCGCGGGCTCGTATTGGAGGGCGCATGT
>CAVUSE010000006.1:0-97567 GCA_963744135.1 uncultured Solirubrobacterales bacterium
CACCACGAGTACCGCGGCGACGGCGAGAGCGGCGAGCACATCTACAAGCAGCGAATCGGCACAGGGCGAAGGCCAGTCCTCGACGCCACCGACCCCGACCGGAGGCGGCAGCCTCAACTATCTCGGCCGCTGAGAACCGATGCGACCACAGCACTGGAAAGGACTCCGAGCATGATTAGCACCCCGACCCGTTCCCGAGCCGCCAGGCGGCTGATCGCGCTCATCGCGACCACCACGGCTCTGCTGCTTCCTGGTGTCGCGTTGGGTGCTGAACCAACCCCGTCGCCGAAGCCCCACTACATGGCATTCACCTCCTGCCGCGAAGGAAGCGAATTCGCCGCTGAAGGTGACTGGCAGGCAGTGCAGGAGGGCACCTATCCGATCACCGAAGGGGCGTACTCGACCTGCGGCGAACCCGGCGGCGCATTGACGCTGCGCGATCAAGGCTCGGTGGACGACAGCCCAGGATCGGGACCGGCTCTCCTCCTGCGGCCTCCGGGGGTGATCGAAGCCGGCGTCATCCGCGGCGGCATCATGTCCCCCGAAGGCCAGGCGTTTATCGAGGTGCCGGGAACGACGCCGCAATACCTCATCTTCTGCATCGCCGCCGAACTATGTAAGAGCTGGCGGACCTTCGAAGTGTCAGTGCCTGCGGGGGCCACGGAGCTGATGGCCGCCGCCCAATGCACCGAATCGCACAGCAGCAGCTTCTGCTCAACCTTGGCCACCAACGCGGAACTTCAGATCACAAGCTCCACGCTGCTGGTGCGAAACGAAGCGACTCCCGAAGCATCGAGCGTCGCCGGGTCGCTCATCGAAAGCCCGGTGAGCGGCAACGCAGCCCTCACCCTCACAGCACACGAGAAGAACGGCACAGGCATCTACAGGGTCGGCGTCCTGATCGACGGGACACAGGTGTACTCCGCGACCCCGGACCTCAACGGCGGGTTCTGCGCCCCGCACGGCACCTACGACGGCGCGCTGCTCTTCCACGGCTCACAGCCCTGCCCGGCGGAAACTGCTGTCCGCGCCGAAGTGCCGACAAGCTCCATCCCTGAAGGCCAGCACCGGGTCGAAGTCGACATCGAAGATGCCGCCGGCAACCGCGCGATCGTCTTCGACAAGACGATCCAATTCGCCGCCCGCCCGGCCGCGCCGCTGAGCCCGCCGCCCACCGTGGCAGCCACGCCCGAACGCGGCCCGTGTAACGGGGCGCCGTGCGTCGAAGCCGCCAACCTCACCTCAACCCCAGGCGAGGCGAGATCCTTCAACAAAGGACTGAAGCGCTCGACCGTCACGCTCACCGGCCGCCTGGCGAGCGTGACGGGCACCCCGATCAAGGACGCGCAGGTCAAGCTCCTGCAGCAGATCGTCGGCTCCGCCACTGCAACCCAGGTGGCGACGGCGACCACGAGTGCCGACGGGTCGTGGTCACTGAAGGCGTCCGCCGGCCCATCCAGGTTGCTGCGAGTCGCGTTCTACTCGCACACACTCGACGTCGTGCCGGCGGCGACGCTCGACTTCCACGAGAACGTCCCCGCAACCATCTCGATCCACGCCCCCCGGCACGTTCGCCTCGGCCAATTCTTCACCTTCTCCGGGCAGCTCACCGGCGGCTACATCCCTCCCGGTGGAGAGGAAGTCCAGGTGCAGATCCAGTACGGCGGCCGGTGGCGCGAGCTACAGCTCGTGGACACCAACAGCCGCGGCCAGTGGAAGTACCGCTACGCCTTCACGCTGGAACCAGGCACCAGGTGGGCGTTCCGCGCGATCGCCGTGCGCAACGGCAGCTACCCCTTCACAAGCCACGAAAGCACCACCATCCACGTCGCCGTGCGCCGCTGAACCGCCCGACGCGCAAATTAGCTGTCGCGCTGGAGCCGCGGCTCGCAGTCCTTCATATTGGGCCCGCTTTTCGCGGCCCCGAAGTCACCGAACGGAGGATTGATGAACACCAAGCAGGCAACCAAACGTCGTGGCCGGCGTGGGCTCGCGGTCCTGGCGATCGCGGTGGTCGCCGCGCTCGTGGTCCCGGCCTCCGGCTGGGCGGACTCGATGACGCTCGCCGTCCCCTCCACGCCGGTGCAGGAAATCGGCGGGCAGGTCACCTGGAGCGCCGTAAGCGAAGAGCCCGCCCTGGCGGTCGTGGCAGCGAACAATCCGGGCGTGCCGTGCGCGTCCAGCCCCGCCGCCGATGAGGGAACCGCGCTGACCCCCGGCCATCTCCTGGAAGGAGGGAACGTCGGCGACTGGAGCGGCTCAACGGACTTCACGCCGCCCGCCCCCGGCGCCTACATCCTCTGCGGCTGGTTGGAGGAACCGGCCGGGCTGATCGAAACCGACGGCGGGCCGGTCACGGCCACCACGTCTTTGCAGGTGCAGGTTCGCCCCCCGGTGATCTCGCTGAAGCTCAGCCTCCCTCGGCCGCCGCAGCCGGGCCGGCCGTTCGTGCTGAACCTCACCGCCACAAGCGAAGTGCAGCGCCACGTCGTCGTAGAGGGCATGACCGCGACCCCGCGCGGATGCCCGATCAACTACGCGATCGAAAACGACCCGCACCTGATCGACCAGGACGTAACCGGCGGGCCGTGGCGGCTCGCGAGCCACGTGGAACCGCTGCACCGCGGCACCTACATCTTCTGCGCGTGGGCGGACCCGACCGAAGATTCCGGCTTGGAACCGCAAGCCTCCGCTTCGCTGACCGTCCACGTCGGCACGCAGGCGCCGGCATCGCGGCCCCGCGAGCGACACGGCCATCCGCTTGCCGGGCGGCTCGCGACTCGCTCCGAGTTCACGGCTATCGACCACTACTTCGGAGAAACCGAGCGCACCCTGCACGACAGACTCGCATGGGTGCACGTCAGCGCACGTGGACCGTTCGCGCTGGCTTACCTGACAGGCGGCCAGGACACTGCGACGGTCCTGCGCGGCGGCGGGCGGCACTGGAGGGGTCTCGCAACGATCTCCGACGAGGGGCTGCGCTGCGGCCTCGTTCCCCCGTTCGTGGTCGCCGAACTTCACCTCGAGCGCTACAACGAGGGTCCGCACCCCTGCGAGCCCTGAGTCCTGCCCAGGTCGGCGGGACTCGCTGAGGCCGCGATACGTACCTTTAAGAGGATGCAGCAGGCGGCGATCCATGATCAGCTTCGGACCGCTGTCCGCGAGTACGTCCTTGGGGTCCTGCCGCTTGACGGGAGCGGCGAGCTTTCGGCGATGCCACTCAGGGATCTTCTGACGACCTTCTTCAATTCGCAGGATCGGTTGATCCCTGCGCGCGCTCGTGACTGCCATGTCTCCGCCGAGATGCGCGCGAGCGCGAAGTTCACAGAGCACTCGCAGGCACTGGAGGCGATCATCAACATGATTGAGACGGGTGCTGACCTCACTCTGCACCTGAGCGAGAAAGCCACGATCGCGCACATCCCCGGCGCCGACGGCAAGCAACCTGGGAGGCGCGACGACCGTGATCTGCTGCTCGGCGAGTGGGGGGTCTACCACCTGCATCTCGCCCCGGAGCACGCGGACGATCTGGTCTTCGCAATGTTTACCAGGACGGACGCCTACCTCATCGGGGTCTACGATCACCGAAGCTGGGGCCTGACGGAGGTGCTGAAGATCGTCGTGCGCAACTGGCCGAATGCCGGGCTGATGCTTGAGACGCACGCCATCGGGCTTGACCCGGAACGCACGGACGAGGAACGCTTGCAGCTACGGAAGGCCGGTGTCAACACGCCCGGTGTGGTGGTGGACGGCAAAGTCTGGATGCCGTCTGCGCTCGGGATCGCCCTTGACGGGGCATCCTTTCGGGCCGGGAGGCGGGCGATGGACTTCGTGTGGAGGCTGCAACAGTGGGAGGACAAGCCCGAGACGCAGCTCGCTGACGTTGCGCGTGCGATCGACGAGGCTGCAGGGCGCCCTGTCGCTGGCGAGTGGACGGCGCTCGTTGACGAGAACGGCACGCTTGGGCTGCTCAGGGGCGATGTCTTCTGCCCCCTGCTTTCGCTGGCTCCTGCGATCTAGTCCCGTCCCTCGTCGCGCGCGGATCGCTTGACCTTTCTCGCGAGTGGAGCTAGACCTGTCGGTTGTGAGAAAGTGAGGCCCTGCGCCCAGACTGCCGCATTGCACTACGGGTCCATCGGCTAACCGAGCTCTTCTGCGCGCTTATGGAGCCAAAGTTCGAAGTCTGGGTCTCGCGTTAGGGAGTTAGGGATGCCGGGGCGATGTACGGCAAATCGCCCGCGGAAACGTACATAAAGCTCAGCCGGGGCTAGTGGCCCCTGGCGGGTTGCCTCACCATATGCCGCCCCAATTACTCCCCCCAAGCTTGCACGGACACGACTTCGCTCTCCTGCGTCGTCAAGGTGGCGCTCGAGCATGACGTCGAGCACCTGGCGCGAGCTCCGCGAGTCGACGCCCGCTCCTGCTGGTGGCTGTTCGCCGCGGAAGGTCCACCACGTGACGTGAGTTGAGCCGTAGTCGAGGTCCTCGACGTGGTGGGCGAATCGGTCTAGGCGCTCGCGCTCAAAGTTCTCGCCTGTTTCCGGGGGATTAACAGCGTAAAGTCCACGACCTTGCGTCCTTCCGCTTATCAAGACCGTACCGCCACGCGAAATGACAAACGTATGACCGGCCGGCAACGCCTCGCGAAGGCGCAAACAGGCTACGTAGGCCGAGACATCGGCCAGTCGGAGAGCGTCCATCAGTGGGGCGACGCGGTCTGAGCCGAGCCCGGCCATCAGCCGATCGAGCCACGATGAAGGGACGAGTAGCTCGGCGGCGAATCGGTTGGCCTCGGGCTCAAAGTTGTAGTCGGCCGACGCTTCGAACAGCCGAACCCGACTCGTCTCGCACAGGAAGCTGTTGCCGAAATGCCACGGCAGCAAAACGTGTCCGAGCTCGTGCGCCAAGGTAAATCTGATGCGCGGCTTCGCCTGCCCGTTGTCGAGCAAGACGAGCGGTCGCGCACGCCCTCCTTGGAGTCCGAGCACAAGGCCGTCGCACTCGCCGGGGATAGGCTCTAGCTCCACATCGACGAACTGTTGAGCCACCTTCCCCACATCGATTGGGGGCTCTAGGTTCAGCCGTTGAACCAGCTTAGCGGCGACGCGCTCCTCACGTCTCAGCCTGGAAGCCGGCCAGTCTGGCGTAGCCACTCGCGAACCGCCTTGGCGTCTTCTTGAGTTAGGCCGCGTGCCGCGACGGCTTTGTCGTCGGACCGTTCGAGCAGCTCTTCGAGGGGCTCTTCGAGCTCATGGGACGCAATGATCGCGCGTAGCGCATCTGGCCGCTCCACCCACAGGGCGTACTCGTTCCACGTCATCCCGAGATAGTCGTGGAGCTCTTGCCCAAGGCCGTTGCCATCGTGCCACGCCCCGACGAAATCCTCGATGTCGGTCCAGATGGCCTCTCCGTCGAGAACTTGCTCAAGATAGGTCTCAGACATCGATCCTCCTTCCTGGTACAGGGCCCCGTATCAGCTCGCCGGTCGCCGCGTCGGCTGCGCCGAGGTGGTCGCCGCGCTTGTCGTAGACCTCGACGTGCCCGTGCCGCCGATCCCACTCGTAGTACCGCTCATGTGCAGCGTCCCGCCAACGCTGCCCGCTCTGCCGAGTGACGCGCTCCATCCGGTCAAGAAACATGCTGACGACCACGGGACAGGGCTTATCAGACGCGCGTCGCAGACGCCCGGAATCTCCGTCCGACCGTTCGTGTCGCGGCGCACTCCTTGACGGCATGGGCCTTGAGTCGGCATAGTCATGGACATAATCATGGACGCATCTCCGGACAGTATTCGCGCTAGCGGTGAGAGAGACCTCCTCGAGATCGCTGGGGTTGCCAGGTCGACGTGGAAGAACTGGGCGCGAAACGGCCTCGTTCAAGAGCAGGAAGACGGCCTCTACAGCGAGAGCGACGTCATCGAGACGTTGGCGGTGCGGCTGGTAGTCGAGGCCGTGGGACTCCGCGCGGCCACAGCGGCATGGCGGCAGGGTCGGCATGGCACGCTGCCGTGCCTTGAGAGGCTTGATGTGGCCACGGCCGACGAAGTTTGGCTCGTGATCGACCCGTATACGTGGCAGCTCGTCCTGGCGACGTGCGCCGAAGGCCTGCTCAAGGAGCTCAAGCGGCCGACCCCATTCCCCCGAGGGCGCGTCGTCGTGACGGTAGGGCCAGCCGTAAGCGAGGCTAGAAAAGCGTTCTGGGCCCGCGCTGTGCCGGCGAAAGACCTGCGACGCGATAAGCGACGCCGCACGATCGCCCAGGTTCAAACCGAACGTTCGAAGCGCTAGCAGCGTGCCCGGCGCGATCGCACCGCCGGCGGACTGCGCAAGGCGTATGACTGGCGCTCGCATGTCGTCCACGGCGGCGACGATCCGAAGCCCAAGGAGCTGAAACGAATGGGCGAACTGGACGACGCTGTCTCGCTGTGTGAGCAGACGCTACGCCGGGTGCTGAGCAAGTGGCTGCTGGCGCCGGCAGACCTCCGTGAGATCGACGACCTCTTCCTCGACTGCGCGACATTGCCGGTATCTCGCAGGACCGGCGCCGAGGGTTTTGCCGCCGACCCTCGCATCGCGGCACGA
This sequence comes from uncultured Solirubrobacterales bacterium, assembly GCA_963744135.1. GTDB lineage: Bacteria > Actinomycetota > Thermoleophilia > Solirubrobacterales > Solirubrobacteraceae > Palsa-744. The sequence goes on from CAVUSE010000006.1 coordinate 6,582, forward strand.
ACCCACCGGAATCCGCACGTGGGTCGGGTGGGCGGCTTCGCGTGGTCGGAACTTGTAGGGGGTTTAGAGTCCCGTTCGTGAGGAACATCGAACCACGCCACGGCCTAGCCCTCGGATGAGCGCGCCCGACGCAGTCCGCCATGTTCCAAAGCCCCTGTCGGAGGCGGTACCGCCCGTGGTCTCAGCGCTTGTAGATCCTGCGTGCGCAGACCGGCTCGTGCTCTATCTGGGCGCGGGGGTCAGCATCCCGCCCCCGGCGTCTGGACCTCGCGGCAACCAGGTCGCCGATCGTCTGCGTCCGATCGTCGCCGAGCTCCTGGGCGTATCAGCGGCCGATCTGCCGGAGGAGAATCTCGAGTCTCTTGCCACGCGTGTGGAGCGAGACTCGCCGGACCGACTCGGCGAGCTCAGGACACGCGCTGCCGAGGCTTGGGCGTTTCGCGACATGGAGCCCAACTACGGGCACGAGATGCTTGCTTTGCTCCTGCGCGAGGGCCTCTCCCAGGCCGTCTCGGCGAACTGGGATTGCGGTGTCGAGAACGGCGGACGTCGCGTAGAGGTCGCGATCGAAGGGGTGTCACGTGACCTCGATCTTCTCCACCTACCTAACGGCGCTCTTCCGCTGTACAAGGTTCACGGATGCGCACGACGACCGGAGACGCTGGTCCTTACAGCGGATGAGGTGGATCAACCACGGCTCTGGGCCCGCGCGAAAGTGCAGAACGCTTTGACTGCGGGCACGGTTGTGTTCCTGGGTCTGGGGACTGTGGGGGCGTACGTCGGTGAGCCTGTGCGGGGGCTCTTTGAGCTGTGGGTAGGAGAGACCTCCAGCGTCCGGGTCATCGACCCGTTTGGGCTTTCCGATGCCTGGAGCAAACTGCTTGAACAGCATGCCGATGCGGTATCGATCGTCATGGACGCCGACGATTTCCTCGATGATCTCGGGCGTGCGATCGTCTCCCGTGCACTGTCCCGAACCGGAGAAGCAGCACGCGACCTGCACGGCAACGAGCAGCAGGGTTGGTCGGCGGCCGGTGTGTCCGGACATGGCGCTTTGGTTGCGGCGCTGTCCGACATCCCCGCCGATGCCGTGTTGCGATGGTGGCGAGGCGGCGTCACAAACGCCCTCGACGGCAAAACGTTCCTGTTCGATCGCGCTGGGCAGATCGCGCTTATGTGCGTGGCGCAGCTCGCGGCGACGGACGGCGGGAACGTTGTGGCTACCGGTAGCGACGGCGCCCTGACCGTGCGGAGCAGCACGCGATACTTCGAGATTGCCTGTCGCCCGCAAGAGCACTGGACGACCGTACGGCAGGTTGCCCGTGCACGCGTCGAGCTACGGCGTCGTGCCGGTTACTACGGACCAGGTGCCTCGGTGACCGTCGCCATCGCTGCGGCGACCGGAGCGTTCCCGGCCATTTCGGCGCCAGCCGACATCGCTGGGAGCACCTCCGACGGTCCCGATGTCGCGGACGGCGGCTCGGAGCTCCTGCAGATCGTCCGCGCTGAGGACGCGCTCGACGGACGGCTCGCCGCATGATTCGCGCCGCCGACGCCCTCAAGCACTGTCGCGCCATTCTTGAGGCGGCCGCCTATGACGTCGAGGCCCGAGAGGTAGACGAGCTCGGCCCGGTACTGATAGCCGAGACTCTCTATGCGCTAGTGATGGCTGTCGCAGTTCCGGAGGAGGGCATCGAGCGGTTCGTCGAGGACGCTCAGGCCGCGCTCACGCGTCTTGCCGCGGTGCACCCCTCGCCGCGCAGCTGGGATCTCTACTTGGTGCTTGTCCTCGAGGAGGATCCTGCCCGTTACGACACCTTGCGCGAGAGCTTTGACGCGGACACTCGGTACGCCCGTAAGCTTGTGGTGACGGGTGATCGCGCGCGGGTCGAGCGCTCGTTGCGGATCCTTTTGCCCATACGGCCGGTCCCGGAGATTGCTCTCGCGGACCCACTAGAGGAGGTGCGCAGCGAGCTGAAGAGGGCAGAGATCGATGTGGACCTGCTCGAGACTGCGCTGTCGTCTTTCGAGAGGACCTCCGAGGTTCAGATCCCGTGACAACCCGTCTCAAGCGTTTGGAAGTGGAGGGGTTTCGGGGGTTCGCGCTGCCGCAAGGCATCGATTTGGACGCGGACGTAGTGCTCGTGCGAGGCGACAACGGAACCGGGAAGACCTCGCTCGTGGACAGCTTCTTGTGGCTCTTCTGCGCGGAGCTCGAGCATCTCAAGGAGCGTGTACGCGGGCTGCGTCTCACAGAGGATGTCGTTACCAGCCGATTCAAACCAGGCGGCGCTCAAGTCTCGCTTACACTCGACGTCGCCGGGCGCGAGCAGGTCTTCACGCGTACCGGTGACATGCGCTCCACTCACCTGATTGCTGAAGGCGGCGACAGTGCACATGTGGAGGGCGCTCAGGCTGAAGCGCAGCTCGCTGCCGCGTTTGGGATCGCGGATGCCTCGGATCTGAAGCGTGCCGTCACGACCTGGGGATTGCTCCGCCAGGACGCTGTCCGCACAGCGCTCGATGAGACCGGCGGCGCACTCCATCAGCGAGTCTCCGGACTTATCGGACTAGAGCGCGTAAGCGCATTTGCCTCCGCGACCACGCAGGCGTCGAACAGCCTTATACGGGAGCGAACAGCAGCTCGCACCTCGCGCGAGCAGGCGGACAAGCGCCAAAAAGAGGCCGTGCAGCGGCGAGACGCCGCGAGCCATGCAGCAGGCTCGCCGGCCGATGCCGCAACGATGATTGGCGATGGACTCAGCCGCATCAAATCGCGCCTTGCTCCGTTCGCGACGCTTGTCGCACCAGAGTCTGTTGAACTCGCCACGATCGCACCACTTGATGAGGCTGTGAGAGCGGTGAGCCGAGACATCGACTCACTGATACAGCAAAAAGCAGCCGTCGCTCGGTTTCCCGACCAGGCCGAGCAACTCCTCTCCGCTGCTGAACAAGCGGCAGGCGATGCAGAACGCGCGGCAGCGGAGTCCACCGCGCGCGCTCCTGCGTTGGTACAGCTCGCATCGGCTGCAATCGATCTGCTCGGAGATGCCTGTCCTGTGTGCGAGCAGCCGATCGAAGCCGCGGCGGTGCGTGCTCATCTTCGCGATGTGCTCGACAGCTCCAGGGCAGTGGCTGAGGATGTGCAACGCTCACAGGACGCGCTTGTAACCGCCCGATCAGACCTCGCCGGCATCCGCGGCGTCCTCGCAGAGCGACGCGCGGCCGAGGGAGGACTAGAGGAAGCGCGAAAGCTCCTTAGTACCACATTGGCGGAGGTTGCCGACCGAATTCGGCTGAGGGACGACTTCGCCGGGGACGGTCTCGCCGCCCTAGGTGAGGCTCTCTCAAACGCCGCGACATCTCTACGCGAACTCTCCCGAACTGTGTCACATGCATCGGGTGCCGAGGTCTCACGGCTATCCGACGAAGCCACTGAGGCGGCCCAGGCAGCTGAGACGGCTCGAAAACAGGTTGAGGAAATCGAGAAGCGCTGCGCGCGGGCCAAGGTTCTGGAGCGAGCTGCTCACGCAGCAGCCGAGGAGATCCTCCACGACGCGCTCGAGCGGCTGCGACCGAGTTTTGCCGAGGTTTTTGACAGGCTCACCCCGAACCCCGCCTTCACAGAGCTCCTCGCTAGGCAGGACGTTGTACGCAATCGCAACCAGATAGTTCCGATGGTTCGCGATCAGGAGAGGGGAATAGACGCCAACCCGCTGCTTGTCTTCAGCGAGGGGCAGCTGAACGTTGTCGCGCTTTCCTATTTCCTCGGTATGGCGCTGAACGCCCGAGAGGCAGCATTGCCTTTTCTCCTGCTCGACGACCCACTACAGGCACTCGACGTAGTCGCGATTCTCAGCTTCAGCGATCTCTGCCGCCAGGTTCGAAGCAGCCGACAATTGCTGCTGACGACCCACGACCGTCGGTTCGCCGATGTTCTAGTTCGCAAGCTCTCACCACGCGATTCCGATCAGACGTTGATTGTCCACGATTTCGAGGGCTGGACTCGCAACGGCCCCGTGATTCGCAGCGAACGTCCAGTCGTCCTACCTGTGATGCGCCTGCTTCATCGCAAGGCATCTTGATTGCACTGTCGGAAGCGCAGACGCCGTTATAGGCGAATGGCACGGGGCGTCGGACTAGGATGCGGTCGAAACGCCTAGGCTGACTCCCGTGGAGACGGTGTTCATAAGCTCGTTGGCCCGAGGTGACATGGCGGCTGTCCGTACCGCGGCACGGGCCGGCGTCGAGTCGTTGCAGATGCGGCCCGTGATGTTCGAGACCGCCGCGGCGAGCCGCGAGGACTCCCGCCGTGCCCTGCTCGACGAGCTCGGTCGCTGCGACATCGTCGTGCTCCTGCTCGGTGCCGAGTACGGTGAGCGCACCGAGCGCGGTGTCAGCGCGACGGAGGACGAGTTCAACGAGGCTGTGACTAGAAGTATCCCCGTGGTTGCGCTTGTCCAGAACGTCGAGCGCTCACCAGAGCAGGACGCGTTCGTGGCAAGGGTCCGGGGCACCTGGAGCGACGGGCGCTTCGCCCCGGAGTTCACTGACGCGGCCGATGTCGGCTTCGCGGTCGTCAGCGCGCTCAACGCCTGGCGCCATCGCGGCGCGAGGAGCGAGCATCAGACGGTGGCCCTCGAGCGCGCCCGCACCCTTGCCGTGGGATCCGGTCGCGCCGGCCAGAGCCACAGTGGCTCCAAGGTGCGCGTCGTCTTCGCTCCCGTGGCGGGCCGGGTGCTGATCGACGCCGTCATGCTCGGCGAGGCTGGCCTCGTCGACGACCTCGGCATGAGCATCCGGATGAGCGGCCTCGTAGGTCACGACATGGCCATGACGCACCGTCTGACCGCCGATGGCGTTGAGTTCGAGGCCGTCAGCGCCCGGGGCTTCGAGCGGCTGCATTTCCTGGTCGCGAAGGACGGGGCGATCCTCGCCGAGGGCGCTGTGTCAGGTACGGGCGTCTTCGGCTCCTCCGTGATTGAGGCTCCAAGGGTTCGCCGCGTCATCGAGCAGGGCTGCGCCTTCGCGCACGACGCCTGGGGAAGGATCGACCGTCGCGATGACGTCCGCGAGTTGGCAGCCACTGTCGCTGTTCCGGACGCATCGATGAAGGTTTACAGCGACTCGGAGTTCACCGGCAGCTCGCTCAGCATGGGCAGCATGTTCGGCTCGCCGCCTGTCGTCGTAGCGCCCGACCCGCCGCTCACCGCGAGGCGGGAGGAGCTCGGCACCCCCGAGCTCGTCGAGCGGCTCGCCGCCGAGGTTCGTCAAGCGTTTGTGCTCGCGGGCCGCTCCCGCTGAGGGTCTGCCGCCGGCCGGTCGGATAGAAAGCCATGCGCGTAGCTGACTGTGGCGCTGGCTTCCGGGGGTGGTGCCCCGGAAGCCCCGTCCACGCCCGTGGAGTGTGTCCGGTCGCGGTGAGATCCTGGAACGAGCCTGGTGCTGGGCGGCTCACCACCGCCCGTCCTGTGGCTCCGGGCCCCAATGTCAGCTAAACGCAAAGGGGATTTCCCGATGAGCCAGTTGTTCTCTCTCGCAGCCCAGAAGGCGGGCTTCGAGGCTCACGCCAACGTCGAGGCCGACGGCGTCAGCATCACCGTCAACACCGACCAGGGCCCGATCCACGCGCGCGGCATCGACGCCGCGATCCGCGCGGCCCGCGACTACATCGGCCAGTTTCTTGAGCCCGCGAGTCACGGCCACATCCCGTGGGGAGTCCTCGTCACCGTCTCCGAGGGGGTTGCGGCGTACGGTGAGTGGCCACTCTCAGGCGGCGGCGGCTCGCCGACCTTCCAGGAATCAGCGCTTGTACGGATCCGCCGGCGCTGGCACGACCACGGCCCCCTGTCGGCGCTCGAGAACGCGATCGAGATCATCCACGCCTACAATCGCCGTCCGGCCCGCCGCAGACACGCCGCATAGCCATCCTGCCGGGCTTGGCCTCGGTTTGGGTTTGGGCCGACGGACAGCGCCCGTAGGCCCAAACCTCCCGGTATCCACGGGTATCCGCCGGTATCTCAGCGGATGGCGCGGGCCTCGGCCACCACCAAAGACAGCCCAAAATGCCAGCAAACGCCGGCCTTTTCGCTAGCCTCCGCAGGGCGGCTCAGGATGCTCGCCCCACCACTGAAAATCGTAGTGTCCTCGGTTCGATTCCGAGTCTCGCCATCGGCCCGCCGTGGTCGCGCAGGGTTTTGGACAACAACCCCTCGCCGTTGTCCAAAACCCGCCGGTATCCGCGGGTATCCGCCGGTATCTCGGCCGTGCCTAGCGCGGCGCCTGGCGGCATCGGCTCAGCGAAATCCCTGCAAATCGGCTTGTTTTCGGCCGCATCCTCTCGCCCCTCAGTCGCAGGAGCGCACGCCTGAAAATCGTGGTGTCCCCGGTTCGAGTCCGGGTCTCGCCATCGGAAAATCGCTGCAAATAGGCGTGTTTTTGAGATAGTGATCGCTATCTCGGCTGCCCACGTTTGGTCATCGCGGCACAAACCTCGGCACAAACCCTTGACAATAGGCCCTGTTCCGGGCCCAGTCGGCCGTCTCGAGAAGCCTTACGAGGAGCGTGTCCGGGCGGCAAATGGCTTATCCATGCGGTATCGACATGGAGAACCGAACTTATGGGCGAGCCTCGAATCAAAGACAACATCAGTCGGAATCGTGATGTCTTGAGAACGAGTTCTGAGCTGTTCGAGTGTCCCGATATGAGCGCACAAGCTCTAAAGCGAAAGGGGACAGATGATCGTCTACTACGGATGTCAAGCTCTGTGCGTGGCGGGGCAGCGAGAACCAGACTGCGATGCCTGGCTCATATCGAGTTGTACGGAGTTTTACAGGGTTTACGCGATCTCGATAAACACCTACAGCCGGTCGGACGGGGCCTCATCGAGGGGTTGTGCAGTCGCAGGATTGAAAGCGTCAGCGGGCTGGGCGAGAAAGCCTCACGACGCCGATCAGGCGTCGATGGCTGAGTGCTGGCGGAGGTACTCGCGGAGGTAGGGCAGCGCGAAGTCGACGTAGCCGTGGCGGGTGGGGTGGATCAGCTCGGCTGCGATCAGCCGTAGGCGGTACTGGCTGGCATAGTTCACGTCGGCGCCGAGGCGCTGCTGGATGTCGGCCATCCTGGATGGGCCGTCGTCTTGGGCCATCGCGAGCAGGAATGACTTGTCGATGTCTGAGGCGGCGCTGAGCGCCGGCTCGTGGATGAGCGCACCGAGCCGGCGCCGCGCTCGGGCGACCCCTTGGGTGGCGTCGGCGGCCGTGATCTCCGGTGCGCTCGGGTTCACCCGCCAAACCTGGGCGCCGACTAGCTGCAGCAGGAAGGGGTAGCCGCGGGCTCCGTCGACCATGATCTGCAGGGCCTCCTCGCCGATGCTGCGGCCGGCTGCCCGGATCGGTTCGCGCAGCGCGCGTTCAACGTCGCCGCGTGCTACTGAGCCCAGGGTGTGCCGTTCGGCGCGGCGCAGGAACGTGAGGACGTCGTCGTTGACGACGTCGCTGACGCTGGCAGCTAGGCCAGCACCGGCGAACGCCAGCTCCCGATTCTCGCGGAAGGTGTGCTGCACGACGGTGGCTAGCTCGCGTAGCTCTTCGATTTGGTTGTGGTGGATCTCGTCAAGCGTGATTAGGACACCGGTGCTCTGCTCGGCCTGCAGGTCGGCGAGCATCTCGAGCTGGTTACGCAGACCTGCTTGGACGACATGCGCCTCGATCGTGCTCCAGGTCACGCCGCCGATATTCAACGGAGCGCTAACGCCGCTCATGCGGCGCTGCACCGCCTTGGGGTTGAAGTCGCGAAGTAGCCGTGGTAGGTGCTGCTGGGTCATCCTGGAGACGAAGCCCGGGGTGGCGGTCTCGCTGACGATGAGCCAGCCGCGCTGGCGTGCGCGGTCCTCGACGGCGTTGAGCATGACCGTCTTGCCCGCGCCGCGCGAATAGGCGTTGCACTACTCATGTTGTGGATCCGTTGCCGGAGCGGGTTCGGCTGGTGGGCGCGCCGGGTGGGCTGTGTGATCTCGAGCTGGAGGTGCGTGGTTGGACGACGGATGACGCTTCGGGTGAGACGGTCGTGGTCTGTCGGCTGGTGGATGGCAGTGTGGGTGAGATCCCGGCGCGGTGGACGGATCTGCCGCGGCGGACGGTGGGGGAGCGTTCGCTGGGCGCGGTTGCGACGCCGGGGGCGTGGCGGCTTTTGGGTGAGCGCCTCGGGGCGTTGAGGGCCGCGCGGTGTCCGGCGCGGGGCGCAGCCTTCGGTGAAAACGGAGGTGAGCGTGTCTGGACAGTTGGCGCTCGTGATGGGCGAGCAGAGTGTGGTCGGGGCGGCGGTGTGGGAGACGTTGCCGTCACAGGCCCAGGAGGCGATCGTGCTGGCGTTGGCGCGCCTGGTGGAGGAGGAGCGCGATGAGTGAGCATGGGAAGGTCACCGAGGCGCATCTTCGTCGGCGGGCGGTGGTGTATGTGCGCCAGTCGACGCTTGGGCAGGTGGAGCGCAACGTGGAGTCCGCTGCGCGTCAGTACGCGTTGCGGGGGCGTGCGATTGAGCTGGGTTGGCCGGCGGAGTCGGTCGTAGTCGTTGATGAGGACACCGGCCGGTCGGGCAGCTCGACGGAGGGCCGCTTCGGTTTCAAGGAGCTGGCCTGCGAGGTCGGTCTTGGTCATGTCGGGCTGGTGCTCGCGCTCGAGGTATCGCGTTTCGCTCGCAGTTCGGCGGATTGGCATCAGCTGCTGGACCTGTGCGCGCTCACGTGCACGCTGATCGCTGACGCTGACGGCGTGTACTCGCCAGCGGACTTCAACGATCGGCTTCTGCTGGGGTTGAAGGGCACGATGAGCGAGGCTGAGCTGCACCTGATCCGCGCGCGGCTTGACGGCGGGCTGCGCAACAAGGCGCAGCGTGGCGAGCTGCGGTTGGCGTTGCCGGTCGGGTTGGATCGCGACGAGGACGGCCTGATCGTGTTGTGCCCTGATGAGCAGGTGCGTCATGCGATCGAGCGGGTGTTCACGCTGTGGCGCCGGCTGGGCTCGGCGCGCCAGGTGGTGATGGAGCTGGCCGGCGAGGAGCAGCTGCTGCCGCGGCGCACGGTCGGTCAGCGGCGTATCCGCTGGGCGCGCGCGAGCTACGGCGCGGTGCACAAGTTCCTGACCAACCCGGCGTACGCGGGCGCGTTCGTGTTCGGCCGCAAGCGCCGCGAGAAGCGCGTGGGAGAGGACGGGCGGATACGCGTTCGCGATGTCGAGGTGCCGATGGCCGAGTGGTCTGTCTGCCTGCCAGGGCACCATCCCGGCTGGAGTGCCCCCGCTTTCGTGGACACCTGAGCGCTTGGGTCTGTCGGACCCGGCAGGAAGGATGTGGTGTCCATGCCACGTACTCGTCCCCCGTACCCCGAGGAGTTCCGTCGTGAGGCGGTCGAGCTGGTCCGTAGCAGCGGCCGGCCGGTCAACGAGATCGCGAAGGATCTCGGGGTCAGCGGCCAATCGCTGCATACCTGGGTCAAGCGAGCCGACATCGACGTTGGGCGCGCACCAGGCCTGACGACGGAGGACCGCGAGGAGCTGCGAAAACTCCGGCGGGAGAACCGGATTCTCCGCGAAGAGCGGGAAATCCTAAAAAAAGCGGCGGCCTTCTTCGCCAGGGAGAGCGAGCCGAGCCGGTAGCAGCATTCCGGTTCATCGCAGCGGAGAAGGCACATCACTCGATCAAGGTGATGTGCCGGGTGCTTGGTGTCTCCCGGGCGGGTTTCTACGCCTGGGAGCGCCGCGCACCAAGCGACCGTGACCTCGCTGACGCGTGGCTGACAGAGAAGATCCGCGAGATCCACACCGCCTCGAAAGGGACCTACGGCGCGCGGCGTGTGCACGCCGATCTGCGGCTCGCCCATGGTGTCGAGGTCAACCACAAGCGCGTGGAGCGGCTGATGGCCAGCAACGGGCTCTCGGGGCTGCCAGGGCGCCGGCGGCGGCGCACCACGATCCGCGTGGAGGGCGTCAGGGTCGCACCGGATCTCCTGGAGCGCGACTTCAACCCGACGGCACCGAACCGCATGTGGTCGGCGGACATCACCTACATCCGCACATGGGAGGGCTGGCTCTATCTCGCGCACGTCCAAGACCTCTTCTCCCGGCGGATCGTGGGGTGGGCGATGACCGACCACCTCCGCGCGGAGCTCGTCACAGGCGCGCTGCAGATGGCGATCTCCCGGCGCAAACCCGACCCCGGGGTGATCCACCATTCCGACCAGGGCAGCCAATACACGGCTGTCCTCTTCACCGGCCGCTGCAAGCAGGCCGGCATCACCCCGTCGACCGGGTCCAAGGGCGACTGCTTCGACAACGCGGTCAGCGAGAGCTTCCACGCCTCACTGAAGAAGGAGCTCATCTACCGCCACTCATGGCCGACCCGCGCTGAGACACGGACCGCCGTCTTCGAGTACATCGAAGGCTGGTACAACCCCCGCCGCAGGCACTCCACCCTCGGCTACCTCTCACCCGCCGAATACGAGCACCAGCACCAAAACCAGCCATTCACGACAACGCCCGACACCCCGCCGCTCAGCACCCCAGCCATCGCATGAGCAGCCCTCACCGCCAGCCACACCGGGGACCCCCGGCGCGCGGCGCGCCCGGATATTCCTCGCTCCGCCTACGGCTCCGCGAGGAATATCCGGCAGATCACATAAACTCCATCAAGTCAACCCGTGTCCACGAGAACGGGGGCGGGCCAACCCGCACCTGGTCACATGCTCTGTGTGAGAGCACGTACAATGCCTGGGCGAAGAAGCACCACCGCGCGACTCGCTCGCAGAAGAAAGCCGAGGCGAACACGCTCCACAAGAGACACGGCTGCTCTCTATCCACCCTGAAGGCTTGACGATTTTGCTGGGGCGAGCCGGATCGACGGCAGCCAAAGGGAGCTTCCGATGAGCGCCAAGTGGACCACCGAGCAGATCCCCGACCAGAGCGGGCGCACTGCGATCGTCACCGGGGCCAACAGCGGGCTCGGACTGGTCTGTGCGCGCGAGCTTGCGCGCCATGGGGCGCGCGTGGTGCTTGCCTGCCGCAACGCCGAGAAGGGCGCGGCCGCGGTGGCGGAGATCTCGCGCGTGGCGCCGGACGCGCACGTGGAGCTCGCCTCGCTGGATCTGGGCAGCCTCGCGTCGGTGCAGGCGTTTGCGGAGCGGTTCAACTCCACTCACGACGGCTTCGAGCTGCTGCTCAACAACGCCGGCGTGATGGCCCCGCCGCGTCAGATCACCGCCGATGGCTTCGAGCTGCAGCTCGGCACCAACCTGCTCGGCCACTTCGCGCTCACCGGACGGCTGCTCGGCGCGCTGGAGGGGCGGGCGGATGCGCGCGTCGTGACATTGAGCAGCAACGCTCACAAGATGGGGCGCATCGACTTCGACGACCTGCAATCCGAGCGTCGCTACTCCCGCTGGCGCGCTTACGGGCAGTCCAAGCTCGCCGATCTGATGTTCGCGCTGGAGCTCGACCGGCGCCTGCGGGCGGCGGGCTCGAGTGTCAAGAGCCTCGCGGCGCACCCCGGCTATGCGGCCACCAACCTGCAGTCGGCCGCGGCGCCTGCAGCTGACCGTCTTGTCATGGTGCTCACCAATGCCCTGCTCGCTCAGAGCGCCGAGCAGGGGGCGCTGCCGCAGCTGTATGCCGCCACCGTGCCGGGCCTGGAAGGTGGGCTCTACGTTGGCCCCGACGGGCTTGGTGAGTTCCGCGGCCATCCGCACCCGGTCTCGCCCAATCGCGCCGCGCGGGACGAGGCCGTCGCCGTGCGACTGTGGGAGGTCTCCGAAGATCTGACCGGGGTGCGGTTCGAGCTGCCAGCAGCCGCCGTCGGCTGACGCTCAGTCGGGCTGGTGCTCCTCGTCGGCCTCGCCCGACACCTCGCTCAGTGACCCTTCGTCGGCGGCGTCCCGCATGATCCGTGCGGGACTGTGCTCGTCGCCGTGGGAGGTGTGCTCGATCAGTTCCCGCTCCGCCAGCTCGAAGCCCTCCGACTCGCCCCCGCCGGCCTCCTCCACCGCGCGGCGCTCCTCGCGGCGGCGCTCCTCTAGGGACTCGATCGGGTCGGCGGGCGTGGGCTCGTCCTGCATCGTGCTCTCACTCTACTTGGGGATGCCGCACATTCCCGGCACCTGTGCCACCGCGGCTCGCGCCATCGGCGCGCCGGCATGCTTCGTCGCGCGATCCAGAATCCGGCTGGCTTGCTGACACAAAGCTCGCGAGATAGGTGCTTTTCCGCAGTTGCTCAGCGTCTTTTCACGGTGGCCGACGCCTCCGGTGGAGCCTAGATTGAGCAGATGGCCGCTCACCCGCAGATCGCCCCGCTCCCCCTCCCCACCAAGCCCCTCGGCACGGGAGCAGCTCCGATCTCCGTACTGATCGCCGACGACCACGCCGCCGTGCGTCGCGCGCTGCGGCTCCTGCTCGAAGGCGAGAACGACGTCGAAGTGGTCGCCGAAGTCAGCGACCTCGCCACGGTCATCGAGAGGGCTCGCAGCGCTCAGCCGCATGTGCTGGTGCTCGACCTTGACCTGCCCGGCGGCTCCAGCATCCACACGATCGAGCGCCTGCACATGCATGCACCCGAGACCCAGGTCGTGTTGCTCACGCTGGAGGAGAGCCCGGTCTTCGCTCAGCAGGCCCTCACCAGCGGCGCGGCCGGGCTTGTCGCCAAGCATCACGCCGACAGCGAGCTTCCTGCGGCGATCCGCACGGCTGCGCTCGGCAGAGTTTACGTCAGCCCGTCGATCGCCGCGCGCCTGGACGTGCTGCGCCTGGCACAGTCCGAGGACCGGCTCAGCCAACGCGAGGTCGAGGTCTTGCGGCTGATCGCGCTCGGTTTCACGAGCGTCGAAATTGCCAGCCAGCTGCACCTCTCTCCTCGCACGGTCGAGAGCCATCGCGCGCACATCACCGGCAAGCTCGGTCTTTCCACGCGCGCCGAACTGGTTAGCTACGCGCTCGGGCGCGGGCTACTCGTGACCAACTCCGACATCTGACTCCTGATCCCCGGAAAGTCATTGAAGCTTCTCGAGGGCGCAGCGGGTGGGCCGCCGAGGCCGAAGCGAGGTTGACATGCCGCTCCCCGGCCGGCTTGTGGCAACCTCTTCAGATCAGCCGCCCACCCGCTCGTCGTCCCGGCGATACCCCAGGCGAGCGGAGATGCGATCGGCGATGGAGATCAGGTGAGGGCCCAGCGCATCCACCAGTTCCTCCATTGCGATCATCGAGCTGTGCGCCGTCATCGACGCGGCTGCCACCACATCGCTTCCCGTGGAGCGCACCGGGGCGGCAATCTCATATAACCCTGGCGCCAGCTCTTCCTCGGCGACGGCCAGGCTCTCGTCATGGATGCGACCGAGCTCCTGACGCAGCGCGGTCTTGCTCTTGATCGTGTTGGGAGCCTGTTTGGTGAGCTGCAGCTCGGCAATCCGCTCGCGCTGGTCCTGGTCGGGGAGGTTTGCGAGCAGCAGCTTCCCCGCGGCGCTGGCGTACAGCGGCAGCCGTGAGCCGGGCGCGAAGCCGAGGTCGATCAGCTGCTGGCCGCGGCGGCCGCCGCGCAGCCAGTCGACGAGCAGCAGCTCCTGGCCGTCCACCACCCCGACGGACACGGTGAATCCGGTGCGCCCGCGCAGCTCCTCCAGGTAGGGGTGGGCATGCTCGTAGAGACTCATGCCGTTCATCGCCGAGATGCCGAGGTCGGTGACCCGCAGCGTCAGGCGGTACTTGCGTTTGACCCCCTGCTCCAGATAGCCCAGCCGCGTCAGTGTGATCACGTAGCGATGAGTCGTCGAGCGGCTCATCCCCAGCTCGTCGGCGAGATCCGCGATGCCGAGCACCGGCCGCGCGGGCGTGAAGCAGCCGAGGATCGCCAGGCCTCGCTCCAGCGACTGCGAGAAGCGCGGCTCCTGCAGCGTCGGGATTGCAGGCGCCCACTCGTCGGCCGCCACCGGTGGATTTGCTCCCACTCTGGGCATCGTCAGCGTTTCCCCCTCTGGTTGCTCGTGACATGAACTCTCATCCCGGTGTCGCCGATCTCCGCCCCTGCACCGCGCCGAGCCTGCGCCGGCATCCGGATGCCCGCCGTGCTGGCCTTTGGACGCATCCCACCTCCGTCGGAATAAGCTCTCATGTTCCAATAAGTCATCGTTTGGGATCATGCCTTCTTCCTGGTGGAATCGCTAGAAATCCGTTCCAATTGGAACGGATCTGTTCCGATTGGAACGCCCGGTGCATGTAGGGTGCTGTCTTCTTTGGGGTTGTCCTGTCTATGCCGTGTTGGGGTGGTACCTGTCTATGCCGCAACCCGCACCGGTGGGCGCAGGCGCGGCCTGCTCGACTGGTTGCGTGCTCGCAGAAGCACGCGGGATCCGGCGTGCGGCGTGACGATCACGCTGCGCCAGCACGCACGCTCGATCCGATTGCTCGCCGGCAAAACGGTGCGGGTGGCGAGCACCGTGCGCAGCACGGTTGCCATCTCAAGCGTTGCCAAACGGTGGCCTGGGCAGCGCTTGCGGCCCCCTCCCCACGGCATCCAGATCGACCGCTGCGGCGCGGCACCCAGGAAGCGCTCGGGGCGGAACTCATCTGGGTCGGGGTACAGCGCCGGGTCGTGATGCAGGAGGTAGATGCAGCCCAGCAGCTGCGTCGGCGGCGCGTACGTCCACGCGCCGACCTCAATCGGCTGGACGACCGCTCGCGGGATCGCGAACAGGAAGACCGGCCGGTGGCGTAACACCTCCTGCACTGTCGCGGCCAGGTACTCCTCGCCCTCCTCGCCGTCGATCTCCGCCACCAACCGCTGCTGGACATCGGGATGATGGGCGAGCAGTTGAAAGGCCCATGCCAACTCCGACGCCGTCGTCTCATGACCCGCAAGGATCATCGACATGAGGTTGTCGCGCACCTCCTGCTCGGGCATCGGACCGCCGTCAAGGCCCTGCGCCGCAAGCAGCAGACCCAGGATGCTATCGCCCTCGATGCGGCGCGCACGCCGCTGACGGATTATCTCCCGGAAGAGCTCGTCGGCCTCCTCCCTGCTGCGCAGAAAGCGCCGCCATGTCGGCCGCCACGGTGGCGCCATACGCAGGCGGGGCTCTTGAAAAAGGGGACTCGCCGTCGCCGACAGCATGCTCACGAGCTTCTCGTGAAGTGTCTTCAGCATCGGGTCCTCATCGCCGAACAGCGTGGTGAGGATCACCCTCAGTGTGAGCGAGCGCAGATGCGGATGCAGCGCAAATGGCCTGTCAAGCGGCCACGATGCCACCTCGCGCTCGACGATGCCCGCGATCGTGAGCGCGTGCTCCTCCACGATCTGCTTGTGAAGCGCAGGGAGAATCGCCCGTCGGATCCGCAGATGCTCATCCTCCTCGCGCAGCATGAAAGAGCGTTCACCGACGATCGGCGCGATCGCCGAACCGCCTGTGCCCGGATGCAGCACCGTGTCCGATGCGCCCATCATTGCTCTGATGTCTCGCGGAGCGCAGAGAAACACCAGTGGCGGCATATCCACGGGATGAATTGAGAAGGTGTCACCGAGACGGGTGCGGCAGTGATTCAGATAAGCGAGCGGACGCAGGTAGCACGCCAGCGTTTGGAGTGGCCCAGGCAGGGGTGCGGCGGGCGGCAGCTCGCGTTGCGGATGATCGATGAGCGAGAACCTTGGTGTTCTATGGATTGGTGTCATGTTTCTCCTTGATTGGTTATGCGGAGCGTTGTGAGTAGGCGATCCGCCAGAGGCGCAAGATTGGGTGAAGCAGGCGGGAGAGCGAGCCCCCGGCACGCACGAGGCTCGCGCTCGTCTCACGCATCGCCGGCGTCCGGGCGCTGTCCTTGGAGAGGTACATCGCGACCATGCAGGCCGCGATCAGCGCGTGGCACTCGCCGTCCGGCAGGGCGTGCGCCTCGCGCAGGCCGCGCTCCACGAGCTGGCCGATGCGCTGCGCCGCGAGCGTGGAGGAGGGATAGTGGGCGACATAGCTGTGATCGCCGTTGGTCGCGTCCTCGGTCCCGTCGACGTAGCTGTCGAGCATCGTTGTCGCAGCGGAGATCCACGGGAAGTAGGCATCCCTGACCTGTTCCACGGGAGCGTCGGAGTCGATGGGCTCGCTCGCCAGAGCCAGCAGCGCGTGAATGGTGAGAGACGCGCTGGCCGCCCCGCTCAGCTCATACCAGGTGCTTTCCCGCCTGCCGGGGAACGCCCGTGCCGCCCAGCTGCGCAGGTCAGCGTCCCGTCGCAGGGGATCGAGCTCGTGGTTGATCCCGAGCACCTGCGCTCTGAAGGCCTCCACGAGGATTGCCGAGCGGACGCGATCGTATGAGGGCAGCCGCTGGCAGTGACGCCGACACGCATCCACCAGTGCGGGCAGGTAGCCACCGTCGTCGCGCCACTGATGATGGCGGTAATAATCGGCAATAGGCGCACACGGATCGAGCGCGTCGACCAGCGCCAGATGCAGCTGCTTGCCGTTGACCTGCCCAGCATCGGCGCCACGCTCATTGACCGTGTCCAGAAAATCCCAGGCGATCTCATAAGCCACGAGCAGGCACAGCAGTCCCGGCTCGCGAGCCCGCGGCAAAATTGTGAACAGCGCGGCCCCGTCGGTGTGCCCACGCTTGTTGGCGAGGGAGCTGAGCGCGTCGCCTCGGATCTCCGGCTCAGGAATCGTGCTGGCTCTGAGCCGCCACGCGCGGACCTCGCTCGCGACGGCCGGCAGCCCCCACACAAGCTCGCGCGCCACGGCGCCGAAAAGCGTTCGGAGCGCGCGCGTGGAAAGCGGCGCTGGGTCAGGCCCGTACTCGCGGCGGTTTGCCGAGGATTCGTCGGCTGGCTTCGCGGCGCCCCGGGGGGCTTTGATGTAGGTCGCTAGCCTGGAGCCGCGACCGCCGCTCCGCCGTGAAATTCGGGCTGCTGATCCCCGCGTCGATCGAACAATCTGAACTACCTGCTAGTAAGCTGGACTTATTGTGCTCGGAGGCACCCGTACCACGAGATAGCCGGGCAGCGCAATAACTGCGACGGTGACCGCACTGACGAGCGCCGAGCTGGACACCGCGACGAGCGCTTCGACGTTGAGGGAGATCGGAAAACCGGTGGCAACCGCGAGCGCATGACTGAGTATCAGCTGCCCATAGAGACCGAAGCTGGCTCCAATCAAGCAGCCGGTGCCGAGCATCAGCGCGCTCTCGCAGCACAGCCAGCGCCACAGCACTCCTCTCCTGTAGCCCTCGCACTTGATGAACGCAACCAGATCGCGGCGCTGCCAGATCATTGCGCCCAACGCGCCGGCCACCGCGAGCACCGCGGCGATCAGCACGAGCAGCCTGATCTGCGTCAATCGCGAAAGGCCCTGAGCCGCGAGCGCATAGTGACGCTGCTCGCGTTCGGTGGAGGTTTCGACCGCGAGTCCCGCCTCCGGTCCCAGGGCGCCCTGGAGAACGCGACGCACCGCGGCCGGCGAGGCTCCCGGTCGCGTCTTGATCTCATACGCGCTCGGATTCCCGCTCTCCCATGCGTGGGCATAGTCGCCGGAGTTCATCATGATTGCTCCCGGAGGCCATCCCAAGTTCGTGCTCAAGGCTGCGACGCGCAGCGTGGTCGGGCGAGGCGCGGGCAGTGTGAATGCCTGGCCAACACGTAGGCCGTGTTCGGAGGCGAGCGCCTGCGAGAGCACGGCCCACCCCCCCTGGCGAACCCTGCTGGCAGCGAGCGCGAGGCTGCCACCCACGAGCTGGCCCGGCGGGACCGGCTGTGCCGTGGTGCTCGGCTGGGCGAGCACCCACAAACGGCGCTTGTCCCAGTTCAGGAAACTGCCGCGGTAGAGGCTGACGGCCGCAACGCCCGGCAGCCGCGCCAGGGCGCTCGCGTCGATGCCTTTGAACGGCGTAGTCGCAAACGCGTTGGATTCTCCCTTCGGCGTCACCCACACCTGGGAGCTGGAGTCGATGCCACGGGCCGACCGGTCGAGGCCTCGTTCCAGGTTCACCTGGGCTCCCTGGATCGCGACGATCCCAAATACGGCGATCGCGCTGGTTGTTGCGATCGCCAGCGAGCGCACCCTCGTCGGCGGGGTCTGCAACTCCGTGACGGCGAGAATCGTCGCCGCGCCATTGAGCAGTCGCTGGAAACGCTCGAAGGCGATCACCGCCAGGTCGAACAGCAGCGGTAGCAGGCAGATGAGCGCGACGATCAGCGTGACGCTGCCGATGAACGCCTGCTGGGGGCTGAGCAGCAAAATCGGCGTGGTCACACCAAGGCATACGAGGCCGGTGATCACCTGGGCGGTCGACCAGCCATAGCCCGCACGCCGCGTGGAGCCCGCGCTCGACCCGACCAGCGGCTGGGCGAGGAAATCGCGCATCGGCCACAGCACGCCGATGACCGCGGCGAGCATCCCGGCGCCAATGGCAAGCGCGAAGCTCCGCCAAGTCACAATCCGCGCATTGCCAACCGGGAACGCGAACGACAGATACCCGGGCGTCGAGTGAAAGACGGCGATCGACAGCAACTCGCCGAGCACGAGTCCGAGAGCACAGGCCAGCACACCGAGCACCACAGCGTCGAACAGCAGGATCTGAACGGTCATCCAGCGGGTGGCGCCCTGGGGGCGGACGTCTTCGATCAGCTTGCGCCGCAGGGGCACGGTGATGAGCATTGCGTTGAGTGCGAACATGAAGCCCACCAGTGCGCTGATCGTGGAGAACAGCGCCTCGCTCTGGCTCTCCGGTGAGACGGCGACGGCAAACAGCTGCGAGTCGAAGCTGCTGGGCTCGACATTCACCGGCAGCGTGGCGGCGACCCGCCGCAGCCCTCTCAACACCTCGCGTTCGCGGCCAGGGCGAGCCTGCACGAAGATGCGCGTGATCCGGCCGCTCATACCGGTGATCGCTTGGGCGTAGCCGACCGGCGCCAGGGCGATCGGGCTGTGCACCAGCCCGCCGACGTCAGCTTCTCCCAGCGTCGCGCCGAGCAGCGTGGGCACGACGCTCGCGCCGATCTGCAGGTGAATGGCTTCCAGGGCGCCCGCTCCGATCTGCTGCGCGAGCGGCGCCGGAAGGGCGATCGCTCGCTGTGCGGCGAGCTGGGAGGCGGAGAAGCGCCGTAGCAGCGCTCCGGCGAAGTGGGCAAAGCGCGGATCGGTGCCGATCAGGTCGACCGACCGCTGCACGCCCTTGGGTCCGATCACGCTCGCCTGCTGCTCGAGCACCGGCAGTGCGGTCCGCACCCCGGGCATCTGCCGCACTGTCCTCAGCAGCTCTTCGCTGAAGCCGTCGGGGCCTCTCGCGTCGAGTTGGAACTGCGTGTCCCCAACGATCTGGCTGTTGAGCTCCGAGACAGAGTGCGTGAGGCTTGTGCTGGCCACCTGTGAGGCGAACAGCAGCGCCACGCCGACGGCGATCCCGATGATCGCGAAACACTCCTGCACGAGCACCGCTCGCGCGCGCAATCGCGCGCGATACAGCCACAGGATGTCCACCAGGCTCATGCTCGCCATCTCACTCGTTCTCCGGCAGCGAGGAGGCCGGCACCAGCACATGGTCGGGCCGGTACTCCCCCAGGCGCCCGTCGCGCAACTCGTGCACCTGGTCGGCGAAGGTGGCGCCCTGCGGGTCGTGCGTGGCGAGCACGATCGCCACGCCGCGCTCCTGGCAGAGCTCGCGCAGCAGCGTCAGCACCTCGCGGGTGCGCTGCGTGTCGAGCGTGCCGGTGGGCTCGTCGGCGAGCACCAGCTTCGGCTCGGTCGCCAACGCCATCGCGATCAGCACGCGCTGGCGCTCTCCCATCGAGAGCTGCTCGGTGCGGTGCAGCATCCGTTCGCCCAAGCCCAGCCGGTCGAGCAGCGGTTCGATCGTGCGCCGCGCCTGGCGCTTGTTTGTCAGCCACAGCTTCAGCGAGGCATTCTCGATTGCGCGCGCCCCGGGGATCAAATTGTGGGGCTGGCCGATGATTCCCAGCTGGCGCAGTCGGTACTCGTCGCTCTCGCGACGCGACATTGCCAGCAGGTCGCGGCCGTCCACCAGCACGCTTCCGCTGTCGGGTGGGCAGAGACCCGCGATCAGTTCCAGCAGCGTCGTCTTGCCCGAGCCGCTGGGTCCGTACAGCGCCACGAACTCACCGGCGGCGACGCTCATCGAGACGCCATCGACCGCGCGGATCGGCTCGCCTTCCCCCACGCGATAGTGCTTGACGAGGTCGCGGAGCTCGAGCACCGGCCGGGACACTAGCCCCCGAGGCGGCGCGAGCCGTTACTCAGGCGAGCGCTGCCGGGGAAGTCGATCACCTCTGCCAGCTCGGTGCCCTGCTCGGCGAGCAGGCTGAGCTGTCCACGTTCAAGCGACCACACGCGGTCGGCGATCAGCGCGGCCTCGAGATCGCTGCAGCTCATCAACACCCCACACCCGAGCTCTCCCACCAGCGCGAGCAGCAGCTCGCCGGCCTCGCGTGTGCGGCCGATCCCGAAGCCGTCCATCAGATCGTCGACGACCAGCAGCTTCGGTGAGCCCGCGATACCCCGGGCGAGCCCCACCAGCAGCCGCTCCCAGTTGGAGAGCTCCACCCAATGCTGCCCCGCACAGCTCGCCGCGCCGACGCGTTCGAGCGCCTCCATCGCCAGCTCACGACCCTGGCGCTGCCCGCGGCCGCGGCCGATCGCCAGCGGCAGCCCGACGTAGTCGATCACCCTGAACTTCACGCCCGTGCCCTCGCGGTGCGTCCACGCGATATCGACCCCCAGCAGCCTTGTGCGTTCGCTGTCGGAGGCGCTCGTGAGCTCCGCCTCTCCCAACCACACCTCCCCAGCGTCCACGGACTCGATACCGGCGGCGACCTTCAGCAGCGTCGTCTTGCCCTCTCCGCGACCGCCCGCCACCGCAGCGATCTCTCCCGGGTGAACCTCGAGCGAGACATCGACCAGCACCTGCGATCTGTGCTCGCCACGTGCATACCCCTTGCACGCCCCTCGCATCGCCAACAGCTCAGCCATCGCCGCTGCCCAGCTCCTCGTCATCCTCCACCGTGTCTTCGAGCTCCCGGCGCAGGCGCCGCAGTCGCCTGGCGCGCATCCCCCACAGCATCGCTTCGTCGGTCATCAGGGCGCGCCGCACCCTGCCTCGCAGATCGGGGGCGCTCTGTCCGAGGCCGGCACCGTTTGCGGGACCGAGGCGTTTGAGCTGCCACTCGACGTTCAGGCGCGAGCTGGCGGCCGCGAACTCCCGTGCGCACGCCTCCTCCTCCTGGCGGATCGCGGTGATCAGATCGGGTACGTCCTCCTCCTCTGCGAGCTCGAGTTTGGCGTGCACCGCGTCGCGCAACGCCAGTGGCGCCGCCGAGGATGCGCGCAGCCACTCCCGGAACTCCTCGATACCGACGTCGGTCGCTTCGTAGCGGTCGAGCGCGCGCTCGGCGCCGTGGTCGACAAGACGCACGAGGCCCTGCTTTTCAAGGCTGGGCAGGCTGTTGTGGGCGACCGAGCGCGACCACTGCGCGTGCGGAAACCTTTCGACCAGCCGCGCGCCCAGGCTGTTGACCGTGTCGGTCTTCTGGACCACGAGGCCCAGAATCGCCATGCTGGCCGTCAAATCGCCTTTACGAGGTGGAGCCATTGCTGCGGATCGTATTCGAAATCCGAACGAAAAGGTTTCGCCCTGAACTGTTCCAACCTACCATACTTCTACTGACAAGTGTCGTCATCGGCCAAAAATGGCTTGGGTATGGGACATGCGGGGGACGTCCCCCGGAGTGGGAGACATTCTGGGCAAACTGGGCGAAGGCTAACCATCGGCACGGGCAGGTCTCGGGAACTCGATGATCTCGGCCTCGGTGATCTCATGCTCGGAGAGCAGGGTGAGTCGCCCGCGCTCCAGCGACCACACGCGGTCGGCGATCAGCGCGCCCTCCAGATCGGTGCAGCTCATCAGCACCCCGCACCTCAGCTCGCCAGCCAGCGCCAGCAGCAACTCGCCTGCCTCGTGCATGCGGCGCATGCCGAGGCCGTCGGTCACGCTGTCGAGGATCAGCAGTCGCGGCTCGCACACGATCCCCCGCGCGAGTCCCACCAGGACTCGCTCCCAGTCGGAGAGCTCCTCCCAGCGCTGCCGCGCGCAGCGTGTGGCGCCGACGCGCTCCAATGCCCGCATCACGCGGTCTCGCGCCTCCTGGCGCCCGCGTCCGCGGCCCATCGCAAGGGGCAGCCCGAGGTAGTCGACCACCTCGAGCCTCACTCCGGGCCCCTCGCGGTGGATCCATGCGATCTCCCCTCCCAGCAGCCTCGCGCGCTGCTCCCGCGACAGCAGCGGCAGATCGCGCGCGCCCAGGCGCACCTCGCCGGTGTCCGGGGGCTCGATACCGGCGGCGATCTTCAGCAGCGTCGTCTTGCCCTCGTCGCGTGCCCCGACGACCGCGCCGACCTGGCTCAGATCCAGCTCGAGGGACACGTCGGACAGCACCTGCAGACGCCTCCCGCCGCGCCGGTAGCTCTTGCTCACCCCCTGCAAAGCCAGCAGCTCACCCATCCCACCCGCAAGCATGACGCATCTTGGGGCTTTAGTCCACAGGGGACCCTACGGCTGGGACGGGCAGCGCGGGTGGCGGGACGCAAAGGAAACCCCGACGCCGAAGATCGGGGCCGGGGTTTCAATCAGCTCAGGATGGTGCGCCGTGGGGTACAACGTCGGAACCGCCTGGTTCAAACGAAGACAAAATGGTGTGCCGTCGGGACAACGTCGAAACCCCACGGCCGGTTCCGACTTGAATCAAATGGTGCGCCGTGCGGGACTCGAACCCGCCCCACCGGATTAAAAGTCCGGCGCTCTGCCCGATGAGCTAACGGCGCGCAGCGCCACAGTCTGGCAGATGCCGGGCCTACCCGAAGACCACCGTCACCGTCGCGGAGGAGATCGAGCCGTTGGTGGGATGGAATGAGGCGTCGAGCCTCACCGCCAACCGGCGATGGTGGCGCAGCGACGCGGAGGCGGCGCGCGAGAGGTTGACTCGCAGCGTCAGGTGCTCAGCCCGCGCGGCCTGCCTGCTGGCCCGGCCCACCCCCTTGCCGGCGAGCGTGGCGGTGCCGGCGTCGGGGACGCGCAGCACAATCGTGGCCACGTGGCCACGCACCTTGTGGCTGAGGATGGCGACCTTGCCGGCCTTCTGCTTGGTGGCCGAGGTCGTCGGAGAGGAGGCGCCGGGCACCGTGAGCAGCACCGTTGTAGAGCCGCTGGAGCCGCCCGAGCCCGTGCCGCCCTCGCCGCCGGAGCCCTTACCTTCCCCAGAGCCACCTTTGCCTTCGCCCGAGCCGGAGCCGTTTCCTTTGCCGCCTTCCCCGTTGCCCGAGCCCGAGCCTTCCTCTTCCCCCGAGCCCGTGCCTTCGCCTGAGCCTTTGCCGCTTCCTTCGCCCGAGCCGCCTTTGCCGCCTCCTTCTTCGCCTTCGCCTTCGGAGGCTTCGCCGAGGTCGCTCAGCACGCCGGTGACGAGCCCTTTGACCGCGGGGGCGACGCCGGCGAGCTTTCCGTCCTTCAGGGGGGCGGTGAGCATCGTGGCGCTTGCGGGCAGCTGCTTGACGGTCTGCCCGAGTTCTTCGCTGACCGCCTTCGGCGTGGTGTTCAGTTCTTCAGAGACTTCCTTGACGGTCTTTGCCGCGAAGCCGCTGGAGAGTTCGGAGCCGCCGAGCAGCCCTTCGAGCTTGTGTTCGCCGCCCAGCTCTCCGAAGAGGCCGCTGGCGAGGCCGGAGAGTTCGCCGGCGAGTTGTTCGTGGGGCGTGGTGGACTGCAGCAGCGAGCCAATCAACTGCTCGAGGCTGAGCGAGCCGAGTGCACCTTCGAGGCCGGTCGAACCGCTCCCGGGCAATTCACCGAGCAGCAGACCGAGCAAGCCCAGATTGCCGAGCTTGCCTTCCAGCGCGTCTTTGAGCTCCGGGAGGAAGTCTTCGACTTTGACGAGTTCGCCCAGCTTGGCACTCGAGCCGAGCTGTTCGATCGCTTTGCGCAGGCTTTCTTCGAGGCCCACGACACCGAGCTCTTCGTGGCTGAGCAGCCCCAGCTTGAGTTCGGCGAGCACACCGACGCCTTCGAGCGCCGCGAGGTAGTGGGCGAGCTGCGCGGCGGAAAGGTCATCGAGCGGCAGGGCGGAGAGCAGCTTCGTCAGTTCGCCCGCGCTCAGCAGTTCGCCCGGTGTCACCAGCTGGCGCACTGAGAGGGCGGGTCGTTCGGCTCTACCCGCGCCACCGCCGGGAAGCGAGGGTCCGGTGCTCGCCAGCGCGGATGCGGCCGGCAGCGTGGCGAGCGCCACGATCAGCGTCGTCGACACCGCCGCGAGGCCACAACGGCTGGTCTGGGTAAGGGCCGTGGTTCTGAAGGGCCTGTGGGCATCGCGCAGTCGCCTGCACCACGCACTGGGCGGTTTCGAAAACATGCAGATCGCTCCCTTGTCGGAATCTCCTGGTGCTCGTCCCAATACCGAGCCACAGCAGGATTTTCGTTCTGTATACCCCCGTTTTCCACTCTGCCTCAACTTATTCGAACAGATGTCTATTTTACTTTTGCGAATCTGCCCCTATAAGGGGAGTTCTAATAAGGTGGCAATGAGCGGTTTATGGACGCTACTTGAGGGTTTGGTGATCGGGGACGCCTTGAGGTGACGCGCTTCGTTCGGGCAGAAGACGTAGGGCCTGCCCCGATAGAGCGTGCTGACCGTCTTCGATCGGTGGGACGGGCGGGTGTCGAGTGAGGCGAGGACGCAAGGGGAGGCGTGCTGGCCCACGTTGAGCCCGAGGACAAGCCTCACAAAGCAATCTCCGTATCCAGGTGCGCGAGCCTGGAGGGAGAGCCCTCAGCTCTCGGGTTGCTGCGCAGCGGCCACCCGCAGCATCTCCTCGATACGGGTGAGCTTCACGCGCGGGCGCCCGGACGGCTCGCCCAGCGAGCGCTCGTGGCGGTCGATCTCCGACCAACCGGCGTAGGTGATCAGCTCCGGTTGGCGCGCGCGCAGGGTGCTCAGCAACTCCTCTGGGTCGGGTAGCGGGGGCTCGGGCAGCAGCCCGGAAGCGAGGTCTTCGAGGATCGCGTCGACGGTCTCCTGCGCATCCTTCTTGTTGGTGCCGATCACCCCCGTGGGGCCACGCTTGATCCAGCCGACGGCGTACTCCCCGGGCAGCGGACCGTCGGCGCCGAGCACGCGGCCGCGCTCGTTGTGGATCACGCCGGAGCGCTCGTCGAACGGCACGCCGGGCAACGCGACGCCACGGTAGCCGATCGCCCGGAACACAAGACCGGCGGGGATCGTCTCGTACTCCTCAGTCGCCTGCGCGCGCAGGCGACCGTCGGGCGCGGCCACCAACTCGTTGCGAGCCACCCGCACTGCCTCCACCCGCCCCTGCTCGTCGGGGAGCAGTTCGATGGGGGAGAGCAGGAAGCGCAGCACGACCCGTCGCTGCTCTCCTCGCGGCGGACGCCTGGCGAACTCGCGCAGGATCCGCACATTGCCCTCGGAGATCTTGTCGACCGCGGGGTCGGGCACCGCGAGCGCGCGCTCCAGCTCGGCCGGATCGACGATCACGTCGGCACCGTCGAGCTCGCCCAGCTCGAGCAGCTCGGGGTTGGTGAAGGCTGCCTGCGCGGGGCCGCGCCGCCCGAGCACGACCACCTCGCGAACCACGCTGTGCTCCAGCGTATGCAGGGCATGGTTGGCCACGTCGGTGAGCGACAACGCCTCGTGAGAGAGCACCAGCATCCGCGCGACGTCGAGCGCGACGTTGCCGTTGCCGATCACCACGGCGCGCTCGCAGGTCAGGTCGAACTCGAGGTCGGGGTGGTCGGGATGGCCGTTGTACCAGCCGACGAAGTCCGTGGCCGCCCAGCTCCCCGGCAGCTCCTCGCCGGGAATCCCCAGCGGCCGGTCGGCGGGCGACCCCGTGGCATAGACGATCGCGTGGTAGTGCGCCAGCAACTCCTCGCGCGTCACGTGTAAACCGAGCTCGACGTTGCCGAAGTAGCGAAAGCGGGGATGGGCGGCGGTTTTCTCATAGATGCGCGTGACCGACTTGATCTTCGGATGGTCGGGTGCCACCCCGGAGCGCACAAGCCCCCAGGGCGTGGGCAGGCGCTCGAGCATGTCCACCTCGATCCGCCCCTCGGCGTCCTTCAGCAGATGCCCGGCGGCATAGAAGCCGGCGGGCCCGGCGCCGACCACGGCGATACGTATCGGAGATTCGCTCACGGGGAGGAGATCCTAGTAGGCCGCGCGCGCAGGGCAGCTACTGTGAGAGAGCGATGAGTGCCAGCAGGTGGCATCCGTTTCCTCCGTCCGGATCGGGCGGATCGATGGGGATGCCATGAGCGCTGCGGCGTCCGGATCGGGCGGATCGATGGGGATGCCATGAGCGCTGCGGCAGGTGGGTTCGTGATGGCCAGTGGCGTGCAGGGAGGCCATGCGCAAGCGCCCGGGCACGAAACGCTGGTGGTCGTGTCGGTGATCGCCGCGCTGGCGGCCGCGGCTGCGTTGATAGTGATCCACCTGCGCCGGCGCTCCCGCCAATCCAAGCCTGTGGTGGACCAGTGGGCGGCCCTGGTGGTGATGGGTGAGCTGTGCCCCGATGGTTGGCAGGCGCAGATCACCCTGTATGGGTGGGGCGCGCCTGTGCCCGCACACGCGCCCCGCGGGCGCACGCCACTGGTTGAGTTGGAATGGAAGCAGTTCGAGGAGGAAACCGGGCGGGTCATCGTGGCGCGGCGAGTGTGGGCGGTCACCATCGGTGAGGCGCTGCAGGCGATGGTCGACGATCGGCGGACCGACATCACTCTCGAGCAGATCGAGCAGGCCGCGGGCGAAAGCGGGGATGCGTGGTGGAGCGACTGACGGCACCGTATAGTTGAGGCATGGCGGAGGCGCTCAGTGAGGCCGAGGGCGGCCAGGCCAGCCCACGCGAGAGTCACTCGACACCAGCGCAACTGGTCGAGCGGTTCTTGGATCTGCTCCGCGCCGAGGACATCGACGGAGCGGCAGCGCTGTTGGCGGTGGACGTGGAGTACGTGAACGTTGGGTTGCCCACCGTGCACGGGCGCGAGCGTGTGCGGCGGCTCCTGCGAGCCACGCTCGGTCTGGATGGGGCCGGGTTCGAGGTCTATCTGCACACGATCTCGGCCGACGGGCCGTCGGTGCTCACCGAGCGCACCGACGTCATGAAGTTCGGTCGGCTGCGCATCCAGTTCTGGGTGTGCGGACGGTTCGACGTCCACGACGGCCAGATCGTCCTCTGGCGCGATTATTTCGATCAAATGAACTTCTGGGTTGCTACCGGCCGTGGTCTGCTGGGCACGATCTTCCCGATGGTGCGTGCCAAGCCGCCCATGGCGTAAGTCGAGCCCAGGTTGGCCGCGTCGCCCCAGTCTCGCGGAACGCCATGCCCTCACTCGGACAGCTCACTGCCTCAAGCTCACAGTTCGCCAATAAGCGCGGTATCTACCTCGGGCGCCGCGGGGCGAAGATCCACGTGGCGCTTTACCGGCGTACCAGTGGCAAGATCGGCGGGCACCTCCCCGGCTGGCCCGAGGCGCGGATAGTCCTGGTCGACCACACGGGGGCCAAGAGCGGCGCGAAGCGTACGTCTCCGCTGATGTATCACGAGGACGGCGACGCCATCGCCGTGGTGGCCTCGAAGGCGGGTCAGCCAACGCATCCGGCCTGGTTCCACAACCTCAAGGCCAACCCGGACACGACGATCCAGATCGGCTCCGTGGTGCGCGAGGTCCACGCTCGCGTGGCGAGCGACGAGGAGCGCGAGCGCATGTGGCCGAAGTTCGTGGCGGTCTATCCCGGATACGACTTCTACCAGCGCAACGCCAGAGGCCGGAAGATCCCGATCGTGATCCTCGATCCTCGCTGACCTCCCACGATTTGCAGGCGCCGACAATGTGAGCGGGCCGACGCAAAACGGGCGCGGCCGGACTCCGATTCGAACGGGCGTGGCCGACTCGAATGGGCGTGGCCGACTCGAATGGGCGGCGGCCGACCGAATGGGCGCGGCCCGACTCGAACGGGCGACCCCCTCGGTGTAAACGAGGTGCTCTGGCCAACTGAGCTACGCGCCCCTTCTTCGGGGTCTTCCGGCCTCGAAGGCTAGCGCTCCGGGGGCCTTGCGGGGCGCCTTGTGGGCTACGCGATATCGCCCACGCGCGCGGCTCCGCCGGGGTGCTGGTGTCTGGGGCGCTCCGGGGCTGAGCTGTGGACCCCCGTGGCGCCTCTCTTGGGGGCGCTCCCTCCAAATATGCCGTTCCCTGCGAAGCTGTAGTATGCGCATACTCTCGCAAGGCGGCGCGCATCGCGCTCGGGGCGTGGCGGCACCGTGGTGGTGCTCGTCGTCGCGCAGCTCGTCCTGCCGGGGTGGCCGCGCGGCGCGCACGAGATCAGATCGCAAGTACGGGACCGTGCGCAGTGTCAGCCTGCGCGCGTTCCCCGCGATCGAGTTGCTGTGGGGCCGCGCCGACTCGGTCGCGCGTCGAGGCCGGAAACCTCGCATGAGCTCGCCCAGCCGACGGGTTGCTGTCGCGGCTCAAGTGGGGTCCAGCGCGTGGACATGACCGCCGAAAGTCTCCAAGTGGGCCCCCTGCCGGTCGCGACATGATGGCTCAAGCGCGGTGATGAGCTCTGCGTGCGCGGTCAACTGACCAGGCCGACCTCCGAGCGCGCTGCCCGGCGGGGGTTTGCGCAGCTCGTGGAAAGCGCCGGTGGGGTGTCGAGGTGCGCGTCAGCGGAAGCTTTCGGGGTCGGTGCATCCCTGCTTGCGCTGCTCAGCGCACAGGAAGGCAAGCTCGTGGCCATGCCCCAGGGGTTTCCCTTCGCGGGCCTCGCGCGCATCACGATCTTCTCCGACCCCCACCTCGCCGTGCAGGCCATCGGCCTGAGCTCTCAGCCAAGTCCCGGCGGGGATGCGGGCTACCTGCTGACGCTGCGCGCAAGGCTGCTCTGAGCGCGCCGCGCGCGCTCGCGCACGATCACCGGTAGGCCCTCGCGCGGGCTGATCGTCGGCATCTGGCGGATCGAGAGCTCGAAGTCGCGCGGCAGCTCCAGCGCGAAGCGGCTGAGGATCAGCGTCGCGATCGTGCGCACCTCCAGCTGGCCGAAGCGCATCCCGATGCACGTGCGCGAACCCCCGCCGAAGGGAATGTAGGCGCCCTTTGGGAGCGCCGCCTCGCGCATCGGGCGCAAAGCGCTCCGGGCGAAAGCGCTTCGGTTCCGGCAACACGTCCGGTAGGTGGTGCGAGGCCCACGAGCAGTAGTTCACATACGCCCTGCCCGGCACCGCGCGGCCTTCGAACTCGAAGGGCTCCACCGAGCGCCGCGGGCCGATCCAGGCCGGCGGGTACTTGCGCAGCGTCTCCTCCAGCACCATCTCGAGCTCCGGCAGCTCGCCGCCCATCAGCTGCTCGGCGCTCGGCCGCGTCCCGCGCAGTCGCTGCTCCTGCTCGGCCACCAGCCGTGCGGCTATGTGTGGATGGTGCGCGAGCTCGTAGAACATGAAGGACACCGTCGAGGTCGTCGTGTCGTGGCCCGCGAACAGCAGCGTCATCACCTCGTCGCGCACCTGGCGATCGCTCAGCGATGTTCCGTCCTCGTCGCTGCGCGTCCAGCAGCAGGCTCAACACGTCCTCGCCGCGCTCGCCCGTCGCGCGCCGGCGCGCGATCTCGCCGTAGATCACGCGGTCCAGGCGCCGCGCCGCGCCCTGCAGGCGCGCCCACGGGGTGAACGGGCCACGCAGGAAGCGCGCGGTGTATTCCGTCGCGTAGAACGACAGCGCCTCCTCGAAGAGTCCCGCCGCGTCGGTCCCGCGCGCGGGCTCGCTGTCGGGGTCCAGGCCGAACAGCGCGCGCATCGCGACCCGCATCGCCAGCTGCCGCGTCCAGTCGTAGAGGTCGACCCGCCCATCCCGCGCCGCGCCGCCGCCCGCCGCGAGCTGCTCCAGCGCGCGATCCGTCTCCTGTGATCATCACGTCGATCGACGCCGCGATCCGCTCGCGGTGGAACGCCGGCAGCATGATCTGTCGCGAGCGCCGGTGGAAGTCGCCGTCGATCGTCAGCAGGCCGTCGCCCAGCAGCCCGATCAGGTCGCGGAAGTGCGACTCGCGCCAGATGAAGTTCGCGGCGTGCGAGACCGTCATGTAGTGGTTCGCCGCCGGGCCCAGCATGAAGACGACGTTCCCATGCAGCACCCGCACCGTGAACACCGGCCCGTAGCGCTCGTAGCACTCCAGCAGCAGCTCCAGCGGTTCGTTCGCAAAGCGCCGTGTTCGCGCCATGCTGAAGCTCGTCTCCCCCGGCGGGTACGGGACCTCGTTGGCGCGTTCCTCGCGCACGTCGTGCACCATCACCGCGAACGGGTTGAACGGGCGTCAGCGGCTGGCGGGCCGAGTCAAGGGCATGAGCGTAGCCTATACGAGAACTGGCTGGCTAGCCAAGCATGGACTGGTCGAGACGACGTTCCGCGAGCCGCCGCCGCCGGCTCACTTGGCATACTTGTCCCCACGCGCGTGGATCCGCGGTGGAGCGGTCCTCCCCGTATCGGTCTACGCGGGGGCGTAGCTCAGTTGGTTA
Source organism: uncultured Solirubrobacterales bacterium (assembly GCA_963744135.1). Taxonomy (GTDB): domain Bacteria; phylum Actinomycetota; class Thermoleophilia; order Solirubrobacterales; family Solirubrobacteraceae; genus Palsa-744. Next base: position 37,174 of record CAVUSE010000006.1, read on the forward strand.
GAGCGCCGGCCTGTCACGCCGGAGGCCGCGGGTTCGAGTCCCGTCGCTCCCGCTATTTGTTGCCTCATCCCCCGCGTCGGCTTTTGGGTGCGGGGTCCGCGCCTCCGACGCGGCGGTGAAGTAGTTGGCGAACGCCGGGTTGGGCTTGACGGCGACGATCTCGTTGTCCTTGGCCCAGACCTGCGCGAACAGGGAGAGGATCAGCTTGCGCCGCTCGGCGGGCTCGGGCTCGGCGTCCCAGAAGCGCGCGAAGTCTTCGAGGATGGCTTGCGCGCGGTCGAGGTCTGGGTCGGTTGGCGGCTTCGCGCGTTGCAGCTCCTCCTCGATGATTTGGCGGCGCATGACGTACTGGGGCTTGCGTGATGTCGCCCATGACGTAGAGGTCGCGTAGCCGCTCAAGCTGGGCGGTCAGCTCGCGGCGGCGCTCGGCGTCCTCGCTGGGGTGTCCGCCGGCTTGGCTTGGATCGTGGCGAGCACGAGCTGGCGCAGCGCGTGGTCGGGTTGGAAGTCGTGCAGCCAGTCGACCAGTTGCTCCTCCAGAGGCTGCGCAGGGGTCATCTTCTGCTCGCAGTCGCCGTGGTGGCGGCGGGTGGAGCACTGGTAGCGGCGCATCCCCTCCCATCCGGTGCGGCAGCCGTGCATGCGGGCGCCGCAGCGCTCGCAGTGGATGAGCTTGCGCAGCAGGTACTCCTCGGAGGGGCGGCCGGGCTTGACAACGCGGGTACGCCACGAGCGGACTTCCTGCACGCGGTCGAACAGCTCGTCGCTGACGATCGGCTCGTGCAGTCCTTTGATTGCGCGGCTCTTGTCGCGTAGCCCGGAGACGTAGCCGGCGTAAGCGGCGTTGCACAGCATCTCCCGCACGGTGTCCTTGCTGAACAGCCGCCCGCGCGCGGTGCGTGCGCCCTTCGCGTTCAGCCACGCGGCGAGGGTGCGGTCGGACTCCTGGCCGGTGGCGTAGCGCTCGAACATCGCCAGCACGAGCGGTGCGCGCTCGGGATGGGGGATGGCGAGCTTGGTGTCGGGGTCGCGGACGTAGCCCCAGGGCAGGCTCCCGACGAGGTGGCCTTGGCGTGCCTTCTCGCGTAGGCCGCTACGTGTCCAGAAGGACAGCGAGACGGAGTAGTACTCGTCGAACATCTCGTGGATGGACTCGGCGAGGAACGCGGAGGGGTCGGTGTGGTCTTCGCCCATCGGCTGCGTGACGGAGATGACGCGGATGCCAAGGCGCTCGCGTAGTAGCTGCTTGTAGCGGCGTGCCTCGACTTGGTTGCGCGCGAAGCGGGAGGTGTGGAACACGAGCACCACGTCGAACTTGCCCTCGGCCGCGTCGGCCATCAGTCGCTGGAACTCGGGGCGTGCCTCTGACTTGCGCCAGCCGGAGTGGAAGTCGCAGTACTCGCCGATCGAGTTCCAGATCGTTCTCGGGCGCGAACGTGGCGGATTGCTTGGCGCTGCGCGTCGGGGGAGAAGCCTTGGCCTTGCTCCTCGGTTGACTCGCGGACATAGGCGGCGGCGCGCTGCCGGCTATCGGCCATGTTGGGCGGGGTCGGTGAGGTCGCGTCCTCGGCGCAGCCACCAGTCGGCGAACCAGTTGGCGAAGTCGAGGAGCGCTGGGTCAAGGGAGTCGTTGCGGCGGACATTTGCTGAGCCTCCTTGGTCGTCGGGGTGATCGAGCGGTGCAGGGCAATGCGCGGGCTTGAACGTCCTGGCAGGACGAGTCGGCTGCTGCGCTGGTTTGGCAGTCCTTCGTGCATGTGCGGTCAATGTGCGGGGCGTCGGTGAGAGACCCTTGGCAACGGAAGAAGGTGCCTCGACCCCGCTTTTGGTTACAGCAGCGCCTCACTTTTCATCAGACTTTTCTTCCTGAGCCATACTTATCGGGGTGCTTTCGTCCTCCCGGATATTGCTGATTTGCAGTGGTTTCTTTGGTTTCTGGGTCCTCGTTTCATCATGCGAGGGCGGATCGGAGGACGGAAACGAGGACGGATGCGAGGGCGGAAACGAGGCCGGGGTCCGGACTCGCGTCCTCACTGCCCGCGACCGCGCCGTGCTTTCGCTCATGCTTTGCGCCGAGCGTTGGCGGTCCATGGTTCTCCGAGGCGGAAGTGCGCGCGAAGGATCTGCCGCACGCGCTCCCGGTGCAGGCTGTGCCGGACGGCGATCTCTTCGAGCGTCAATCCCTCCACGGCACGCAGCCGGAACATGTCGTACTCGCGCGCCTGCGGGCGCATGGGTGCGGATCGGCTCGACCGAGATGTCCAAACCAAGCGCCTGCACGATCAGCAGAGCCATCTGCAAGGAGATCGTGCCGTCGCTCGTTTCGAGGCCCGCAAGGACGGAAGGCTCTACGCCCGTCAGTCGCGAGACGCCCTCGCGGCTGAGCCGTAGCTCGCCTCGCCGTTCTTGCAGGACGCGACCAAGCTCGGGCGCGGAATTGACGGATGAGCGATGACGGCGCACTGACAGGTCGCTGACTCAGAGCGTGCCGACCTCGATCTCGCCGGCTCGCCGCGCTGCTCGGGTGGGGAACACGAACTCGCCGAGGCGATGCACCAGCCCGGCGCGGGCGAGGTGCCCGACGCCGTCGATCACGTCATTGGGGCTATCCAGCTCGCGGCCGATCTCCTCGACGATCCACGGCACAAGCTCCTCGCACAGGACGTGCAGAATCAATTTGTCGCGCTGGTCCTCATGCTCAGCGGGCGTCATCTCGTTGACGGCACAGCATCTGGCACTCATGGGGGCTCCTTTCCGCCGCAGGAAAGGGCGCAGACGAGCGCGACGCGAGACCGCAGGGGAGCTACGGTTCCGGTCGTGGCATCGAAGGCCGAAATCCTTCGGCGTCACAGGCCGAGGCGGGCGTCTTCAGCGCTCGTCTCGGCCGCTTAGTCGTTGGCTGGCGCCAGAGCAGAGCAGAACTCGCGGCGGATCTCAAGGTCGAGGCGGGGAGTGCTCCAAGTCAGTTCTAGGCGATCAACGATTCGCAAGTTTTCGAAGCACGATGCGATACTCGTTGATGAATCGATCGACGCGCAGTCCGCCTCCGTAAAACGTCTCGCGCGTCACACCATCGCGCTCGCAAAGGCGGAGCGTCTCTCGTATGTGCTTGACAGTGCCAATCGCTATCTCGCGTCCGTCGTCATGCCAGTCGATGGACATCACGGCCTTGATTTTTTGTTTTCCGAACAGGGATGGCCGCGGATTGGTGGCCCGGCAGATAGAGACTTTTGTGCTCTTTCCCGGTCTGATCGTATAGCCGAAACGGGCAAGAATCTTGCGGAGTTCTCGGTAGGTGATACGTATCTCGCCGCGGGTGATCTTGTCGACGCGCGGAGTGAGCCAATCTCGTAGTGCAAGAACCTCCTCGTCGGCCGTGCCGCGTCGTGGCACGGCGTGCGTGTCCCGTCCTATCTTGATCTGGTTCGTGAGGAGTTTATGATCCGCGACAGCGATCATCAGCGCAAAAATCTCGCGCTGCTTCGTGTCCTTGAGCACGAGATTGTTCCGGTCGAGATGCGCAAGGGTCGCCACGAGTGCTGTGCGCTTATTTCCATTGTGAAACGGGTGGTCGTTGCAAATGCCGTACAGAAGAGTTGCGGCATTGACGACTGGCTCGTGGTACTTGAGTCGATCTTCGAAGCCGCTCGTCTGGCGATTGACGGCCGATTCCAACAGGCTCTCGCTTCGGACACCGGGAGGATCTATCGGGTCGGATGTCTGGGCAAAATCCTCGCACAGCCGTTCGTGGATCATGCGAACCTCATCGACCGAGAGGGTGCAGTGGAGCATCGCCGAACGGATCTGTGGGTTGATGCTCGGCGCTTCGGCGGCCGGAGGCGTCTTTTGTCGGATCACACGCGGTCCGCCTCGCATTTCGCGGATTGCGGCTCGCGCGGCCTTCCACTCGGGGCCGCTGACAGGCTGATCGGGATCGTCGATCTCAACGCCTCGATCGATCAAGGCGAGCAGGACATCGTCAGCGTCAAGGCCTGCGCTGCGTGCTAGGCGGCCTACCGAGACCTCGCGTCTCACGGACCGGACCTCAGTGCGAGACAAAATCTAGTGATGCCAATCATTCGGTGGTGCACCTTAAGGTGCATCCCGGACGACGCCCCTTAAGGCGCACAAAAGGGCACTTCAGAAGTGCCGCCCGAACGCTGGGCTAGCCTTCGGGGCAACGGTGGTCATCCATGGGAAAGGGACGGGACTTTGAGCCTGCGCGTACGACTAGACGAGTTGCTCCCCGCGAAGACAGCTGCGCGTGAGTTGCCTCAGGCTCTGCGACGATTGGAATCAGGAGAGGCTGACCAGCTCGTGATCACGAACCGTAGCGAGCCTCGCGCAGTGCTCGTGTCGATAGCCCGGTACGAGCAACTCCTCACCGGCCACGTCGGCGACTCGCCGTAGCCTGGGCAGGCGTAGCTAAACTGCGGCCGTGGCTGATGAGGCAGCGGATGATCCGAGCGAGACATCCAGTGTTCGTAAGCTAGGCGAGTCCGTCGGGCTGCCTCGTGGGTTTCCGGAATCTGGCAAGGCGCGAACTGACGTGATCGCCCGCCTTATCGAGGAACACCGTGAGACCGTGCGCCGTCTCGGCGAATAGCTCGTGAGTGGCGGGGTTGTGTACCCGGAACTCGGAGACTTCTGCGATGTCGCAGCGGTCGTTGTCGGGACTCGGCCGGACTTGGTAGCGCGCTATCCGACTATCGGTCTCGCCGATTCAGCCTTGGCGGCGCCCCGTGCGGGATTTGGCGACCACGAAGTTTACGCGTCGCTTGCGGAAAAGGCGGCCGTTCTTCTAGAGCACATGGTGCGAAACCACCCGCTACCCGATGGAAACAAGAGGGTGGCGTTCTTGTTGACAGCTTGGTTTCTCAAGTGCAATGGCTTCCCGTTTCGAGGTCCAAGTCCAGACGTCGACGTTGCGATGGTCGAACAGATCGCGACGGGTACATCCAGTACAGAGGAGATCTTGCGGTGGCTCGAAAGACGGGTTGATTGGTCCATGGAGAACCGACCTTGAGACTCCCGTGAGTGGAATTTCCCTTGGTTCTCGCCCGCAGATCGGGAATGAGGCCGACGCCAGCAAAGTCTTGTGTCCGATGAGTAGTCGATGGCGCTGGCTGTCAGCGAGACCCGCGCTGTCAGACGCGAGCGTGGTGGCACGGGGCCTCAGCACTTCTGAGTGATCAGGCAGTCCTCTCCATTTGTCCCAGCCTCCGGCGGGGTGGGGATTGCGCGAGGATGCTCTGGTTTCGTACTACAATTCCCGAGTGGAGATCCATTCGGCGGCGCGCAAGCATGGCATCGCCGATGTCGACATTGACCACGCCGTGGAGCACGCCATGACGATCGAGAACCAAGATGACGACACCCGTCTGTATCTAGGCCCAGCGCGAAGCGCTGCGCTTCTGGAGGTCGTCACGATCGTGCGCGACGACGGGTCCGAGATCGCGATACACGCGATGGGAATGAGGGCCAAGTACCAACGGCTGCTACCGGGAGGCTGAGCATGGCGACCAACGCACACAGCAAGACGGCGAGCGGGGTGCCGATCACAGACGAGCTGATAGACAAGCTCGCTGCAAAGGCAGAGGCCGGCTATGACGTCGAGGAGACGCTACGCCGACGCGGTGGGCGGCCCGCAATGGGCTCGGCGGCTGCCAGCGTCGAGTCTGTGCGCCTCGAGCCCGAGCTGCGTGAGGCGCTGGCCCAGCGGGCCGAGCACGATCACGAGACGACCTCGTCCGTGATCCGCAAGGCACTGCGCGAATACCTCAAGGTCGCCTAGCCTCCAAGCCCTAAAGCCGAATCTCAACCCCCGAGGCAACAAACGCGGCTTCGACCCCCGTCGCTCCCGTCGAGGGAAAGCCCTGGTAATCGGGGCTTTTTCTTTGGGTTTTGGTACTACTCGGGTGGTATTCGGATTTGGGGGCGAGTACCACATCGGTCTCGATTTCGTCCGTGTTCTGGCTCTGGGGCCTCTAACTCCGTCCCTTCAGATAGCTACCGTGGGGAGAACATGTTCGACGACACGCTAATAGCCGAGGCTGGCCGACGACTGTCCGAAGCGGCCCCTCGGGCCCGTGTGATCCTGTTCGGCTCGCACGCACGTGGCGACGCCGGTCCTCACAGCGATCTCGACTTTCTGGTGGTCGAGCCATCGGTTGACGACCCGACCGAGGAGTCGGTCAGGCTGCGGAGGACCCTGCGGGGACTCGGCCTGTTCGCCGACGTGATCGTCGTGAGCGAGCGCGACGCCGAGAAGTGGGGCGACGTGCGCGGGAGCCTGATTCACGCCGCGCTGTCAGAGGGCCGCCCGCTGGCCGTCTGATGCCCGACCCAGCCGATATTCCACGGGTGCTGCTTGGTCTTGCCCGCGACGATGAGCTTGCGACCCGAGCCTTGCTGCCGGTCGAGGGCGTCACCGACGCCATCCTTGGGTTCCACGCCTTATGTTGATGTCAACATAATCGACATCATCGGCCTGGTTTTCATCGGCAGCAAGGACCCGCACCGCCGCCAGATCACCAGCACCCACCCGCCCGGGTGACCGCTCGTCACGCCAGCACGTAGCGTCCCCTCGCTACCCGAACGAAGCTCGGCGCCGGCCCACGCACATCAGCTGCAAGTGCCCAGCTCACCGAGTCCACCGAGACCGGTTCACCGAGCAACGCTTCGACAGCCGTGTGGACGTGCGTCACCCGAGCAATTGTCAAGAGTTGTGGATGAGGAGGTGAAGCATCAGGCGGCGACCTTCTCGTCCGTTGTGGTGGTTTCGTCTTCGGTGATCTTGATTCCGTCCTTGAACGTGATGCCGTCGAGTACGTCGGTGACGAGTTCGTGGCCGTTGAATCGTCGCCAGCGTTCTTGGGCGGCGTCGAGGAGCTTGTAGGCCATTGCGAGTGCGGCTTTCTTGGAGCCGGCGCCCTTGGTGACCTTGGTGCGTAGCTTGACGGTCGCGAAGCTGCTCTCGATCGGGTTCGTGCGTCCTCAGGTGCCGCCAGTGCTCGGCGGGGAAGTCGTAGAACGTGGTGAGCGCGCCCCAATCCTTGTCGAGCTTCGCGACGGCCTTCGGGTACTTGGCGTCGAACTCGCCACGGAAGCGCTCCAGCGCCTTGCGAGCGTCCGCGCATGAGGGCGCCTCGGTCATTTCGTGCAGCAGCGTCTTCGCCCTGGGCTGCAGCCGCTTCGGGAGCGCGTCGAGTACGTTCGCTGTCTTGTGTACCCAGCAGCGTTGCTCCCGGGTGCCGGGGAACACATTGCGCAGCGCGGCCCACGCGCCGAGCGCGCCGTCACCGGTCATGAGCTTCGGCTCGTTCAGCCCGCGGTCGCGGAGATCCCGGAACACTGCCGCCCACGAGTCCTCGCTCTCACGGTAGCCGTCCTCGACCGCGAGCAACTCCTTGCAGCCGTCCTCACGGACACCGATCACCACCAGCAGACACAGCTTTGGATCCTCGCCGAGGCGGACGCTGACGTTCACGCCGTCGACGAACAGGTACGCGTAGCGGTGAAACCGCAGCTCCCGGGTACCGAACGCGGCGTGCTCGGCCTGCCACTGCTCGGTCAACCGCTGGATCGAGCTGGACGACAACCCCGACGCGTCCTCGCCCAGCAGATCCCGCAGCGCGGACCCGAAATCCCCAGTCGAGAGCCCATGCAAGTACAGGATCGGCAACACCTCGGTGACCTTCGGCGACCGCCGCGCATACGCCGGCAGGATCCGCGAGCTGAACCGCTTACGCTTCCCCGTCTGCTCGTCAACGCGCTTATCGTTGACCCGCGGCGCGCGGACCAGGACCGTCCCTGAGCCGACCGTCACCCGCCGCTCCCGCGCGCTGACCGTTGCGGACGACCAGCCGCTTGCCGTCTTCATCGACCTCCTCCACGAGCGAGCCGACGTACTCCTCAACCTCGGCCTCGAGCGCCGCCGCGATCATCCGACGCGCGCCCTCACGCGCGAGATCATCGAGCGTGACCCGACCCTCATCGTCCTCCCCAACGGGGAGCCTGCGAACATCTGACATGGCGTGCCTTCCTGCCGGCCATCACCGGCATCGGTCTTCATCAACCGGGAAGGTACGCCGCCTTCCTCTTCACACGCATCCACAACTTCTGGGTATAGCTCGCGTCACCCGCATCGGTCCTTCGTGGTCGGCGAGCACCCGGAGAACCATATTGTTGACCCAGCCCCGCCGCCGAGCCCGACGCCGTCGACTTGCAACCACACGGGGCGGAGCATCGCTGGCGCGCAGACGAGCAAGCGTCTTCGCCAGATAGCTCAGCGATGACCGGAGATCTTGGTTCGATAGTACTTGCGTCGCCTGCATTTCGGCAGGGTTGAACGTCGCTATTCGAAACCAAGCTGGAGCCCATTCCATCCTGCCATGCAGGGGAGCATGGAGGCTCCCAGGAGCCGCCTGCGTACGTATCAGCGCAGGTATGCGCGGCCACGTGGCCTGACCGCGAGAACGTCGATCACCCGCCCGGCGTCCCGACCGATCGAAGATCACCCGCCACTCCCCTACGCGCAGCCGCCACAGGCGCTCGGCACCACGCAGCAGCTTGACGTCCCCCTCGGGCAGAACCGTAGCAACAGCGCGCCGAACTGCCTCTCGCGCTTCGAACTCAGCCCACGCGCCCCAGACATGGTGTAGTACATTGGCACTGTCAATGACCTTTGAGCTAGCTGATCTCGATGACGAGACACGCCGCTACATGCTCGCGGAGTTAGATCATGACCTCGCCCGCGACAATCTGTACTCTGGGAAATACCTGAGCGAACTCGGTGCAGGACGCTACCCAGAACTTCTACGGGAAGCAATCGAACGGGGCACTGAGGACTCGCTCGCCGCCGCTCTCACGGAGCCAGGGCTGTTCATGGACAGCTACATGAAACGCAAGCCGTCGGGCGGCTATGCCCCAGCGAAAGTGCCACGCACGGCGCCGACAACACTCGCCGAGGGAGAGTTCAACCGCTTCTACCTCCGCGGTCTCTGTCGACGCGCGCTGGCGACCGAAGGCAGCGAGATCGAGATCTACCGCGCACGGACCTCGGTGGAACCGCGAGCCAAGTCGATTGCACTTGTCGGCTCTCGCCTCAATCCACTCAAGCTCCTCCAAGACCTCCGTGAGCACACGGGCATCGACCTGGCCCTCCACCTCCCACCCGGCCCCAACTCCGGTCTCAGCGGCTACCTCGTATCTGTAATTGATAACAGCGCCGCGACCGCAACAACCGACCAAGTTTGAGGATGCTCTCAAACCTCCGTGCCTGAGCCGACCCCACCCAGGGAACCACGAGCCAGCCTCTGCAACCCGGACCCGGATCGCACGTCCGCGGTTACATACCGACCTCTCGCAACTCGAACGAACGGCGATGCCCGCCCGCCGACGCCAGCGGACAGGCACCAGTTCACAGAACTCTTGGAGACGACCTCGCCAAATAGCGCCTCGATGGCCGCATGAATCTGGGCGACTCGCATCGGTCCCTCCCGATCGGCCATCACTCGAAGGACCGCATCGAGCACCCAGCCTGGCCGCTGAGGCCGACGCCTCCGGCTGGCGACCACCCGCGACGGTGCATCGCTAGCCCGCACAGCGGCCAGCTTCTCGACCAGCCGCCCCCGCGACCCCTGCAGCTCGTGGTTCGATAGTACTGTCGTCGCCTGCATTTTCGGAGGGCTGAGCGTCGCTATTGCGGCCGCGTGGCCTGACAGCGAGAACATCGATCACCCGCTCGGCGTCCCGACGGTCGAAGACCACCCTCCACTCGCCTACGCGCAGCGCCACAGGCGCTCAGCACCACGCAGCAGCTTGACGTCCCCTTCAGGCAGCACCCCGATCGCGGCGCTGATTCGCTCCCGGTCCCGCCGGCCAAGCCGTCGCAGAGACTTCAGTGCGGCCGGGCGGATCTCGATCCGCCATCCATACGGCTCAGCCAGCGCTCGCGCCGCCCCCGCTGGGAACGGCACTCTCATCTGGCCCCACTTCGGAACCTTGAAGTGGCCCCACCCTGTCCGACGCGCCGCGGACTGTTCGAGTCTTATGAAGCTCGAGCGGAGGGCGGCAGACAGGGATGGGATCACGAGTGGAGACGTTCGAGCAGATAGGAAGGGATCGCGACCGGGAGGGCTTGTCGATCAGGGCTCTGGCGGAGCGTCATGGTGTCCATCGCCGCGCTGTCCGTGAGGCGCTCGCCTCGCCGTTGCCTGCACCGCGCAAGCGGCCTGAGGGCCGCCCGGCGCCGAAGCTCGGCGCATACCGGGAGCTGATCGACGAGTGGCTGATCGCTGATCTAGACGCCCCCCGCAAGCAGCGCCACACAGCCCATCGCGTTTGGGAGCGCCTCGGCGAAGAGCACGGCGCAGAGGTCTCTGAGCGCGCGGTGCGCAAGTGGGTCTCCCACCGCCGCAGGGAGCTGGGCGAGGCGCCGGCGGGGATGGTGCCCTTGGTGCACGATCCCGGGGTTGAGGCGGAGGTCGACTGGGGTGAGGCAGTCGTGATCCTGCGGGGAGTCCCCACGAAGGTGTTCGTCTTCCATATGCGCGCCTGTCACTCGGGAGGCGCGTTTGTGATGGCTTTTCCGCGCGAGACCCAGCAGGCGTTCCTGGAGGCTCACGCCGCCGCGTTTGACTGGTTCGGCGGGGTTTTCCAGACGGTCCGCTATGACAATCTGAAGGCCGCGGTCACGAAGATCCTGAAGGGCCGCCGGCGCGTGGAGTCAGACCGGTTCGTCGCGTTGCGCTCGCACTATCTGTTCGCGTCCTCTTTCTGTGAGCCGGGGGAGCAGGGCGCCCATGAAAAGGGCGGCGTTGAGGGTGAGGTTGGTCGTTTTCGCCGCCGGCACTTCGTTCCCTTGCCGGAGGTGGCGAGCATCGCTGAGCTGAACGTGCTGATCGCCGCCGGCTGCATCGGAGATTTGAATCGCACGATCGTCGGCCGCGCCCAGACCGTCGGTGAAGCACTCTCCGGGGAGATGGCGCTGCTGCGGGCGCTGCCCGCAGAATCGTTTGACGCGCGGGAGCAGTCAACGCCGAGGGTCGACGCGAAGTCTCTGGTCACGGTCCGTCAGAACCGCTACTCCGTCCCGGTTGCGTTGGTGGGGCGCAAGGTGCTCGTGAAGATCGGCGCGCGGGAGATCGAGGTCTTCTCAGAGCACGAGTTGGTCGCTGTTCACGAGCGGCTGCAAGGCCGCTATGGCGTGGCCGGGAAACTCGACCACTATCTCGAGCTGTTGCGGCGAAAGCCCGGTGCGCTGCGCGCCTCGCTGCCGCTGGCCCAGGAGCGCGAGCGAGGCAGCTGGCCGTTCTGTTTCGATGAGCTGTGGTCAGCGATCGAGGCGCGCTATGGCGCCTCGGAGGCCGCGCGGCAGATGGTCGACGTGCTGCTGCTCGCCCGCGAGCTCACACCCGCCCGCGTCGAGCTCGCCGTCCGTGGCGCCTTGGCGGCCGGCGCGACCGACGGACGCGCGGTCGCTGTCCTGGCCCGCCGCTCCGAGCGAGCAGAGCCCGTCACGATCGAACTGGACGGGAGGCTTGCCGCGATCGGCGGCCCCGAGCCAACGCTGACTGACTATGACCAGCTGCTCGGTGGGGCGGTGAGGCAATGAGCGCGCCCGCGAAAACCCAAGCGATGGAGGCACTGATCGAGGCGCACGCGATCGAGCTGAAGCTCCCCACCGTCCGCCGGCGCTTTCAGGCCCTCGCCGAGGAGGCCCTGCGCGAGCAGCAAACCCCCGTCGCGTATCTCGCGGCGCTCCTGGAAGCCGAGATCACTGAGCGCGCTGAGCGCCGCGAACGCCGCCGGCTGATCGAAGCTCGCTTCCCCGTCATCAAGAACCTGGAGGAATTCCGTTTTCAGGATAACCCCAAGATCCCCCAAGCCACGATCGCCGCGTTGGCGCAAGACTCCTGGATCGACGACCACGAGTCAGTGATCCTGATCGGCGAATCCGGGACCGGCAAGACGATGCTCGCGACCGCGCTCGCGGTCTGCGCCTGCCAGCAAGGACGCCGCGTCAGATTCACCACCCTCGCCGCGCTCGCCAACGAGCTCCAAGAAGCCGAGAGCAAAAGAGAGCTCGCCAGAGTCATCGCGCGCTACGCCCGCACCGAGCTCGTCGTCCTCGACGAGCTCGGCTACCTCGCACTCCCTGACGGCGCCGCGGAGCTCGTATTCCAAGTCATCTCCGAGCGCAACGAGCGCGCCAGCCTGATCGTCACCACCAACCTCCCATTCGAGGAGTGGACAAAAGTGTTCCCCGACGCGCGCCTCGCCAAGGCCGTCGTCGACCGCATCACCCACCGCGCCCACATCATCGAGACCGGCACCGAATCCTGGCGCTTCCGCCACGGCATCCAACGCAACGGAAAGGGGGCCCCGCGATGACGCGCCGGCGGGCTCTACGCTGCGCTCGCCCTACGGGCTTCGCTCCGCTACGAGCCCGCCGAAACTCCACAGCAAGCCCCGATCAGGGATCATCTACACACACCAACAACCAACGCGGGGTGGGGCCAGTTCAGAGTTCCGCGGTGGGGCCAGCGCAAGTGGCCGTTCCGACCCGCGGCCATCCTTGACGTCGACACCTCCGCGCTGCTCAAGCTGCTCGTACGCGAGGCAGCGTCCGCCGCTATCGAGCGCGGGCTTCTGACCTGGAGGGACTCGCGACCAGCGTCATCGCGGAAGTCGAGTTGCCGCGCGCTGTGGCACGCGCCCGTGAAGAACGGGCCGACGCCGCGATCGATGGCAGCCTGGTGCTGCAAGGAGTGCTTTCCTCTGCCCGATTAGTCTCTCGAGTCGATGACTGCTCCATCCGCGCCACCAAGCCAGGATGTGCAGGCGAGTCAATCCCAGCGTGATGACTCGTGGAAGCTAATCGGCTACGCGTGTACGCATCCCAACCCACCACTGCGCGGCGCGTTCCTGCCGCTCGAGCGCCTGACCGTGCTTCTCGGTCCCAACGACTCCGGCAAGTCGAGTCTGCTGCGTGCGATCGAGCGGGACCTGTCAGGTGGCCACTTCGATGAGGTCGACCGAGGCGTCGCGCGCCAGATCGGCGGCGTCTTCTACGCCATGGTCTCAGACGACGAGCTCAGGTACGTCACGCATGAGTCCGCTGAAGGTCGCACCCGCACACGAGGCTCCCAAGCGCATCGGTACAGCGGGCGCAGACTCCCGTGGGACGCAGGGTTGTGGTCGTCACGAGGCGTCGAGCCCGACGGACCGAGATCACCTGCAGCCTGGCTCGCCTACCTCGGCGATGAGAACCACCTTCGCACGAGCATTCTCGATGCTCTCAGAGACTCCCGCGTCATAGGCCTCGAGTGCGCCGGGCTGGACCGGCTCGGGGACCGTGTGTGGAATGCCTACTGGTGCCTCCCGACCCTCGACGAGCTACCCGTCGAGCTTCGCATCGCTCTTGAAACATCAGACCTGCCGTCGATGCAACCCCCAGACCAGGCGCGCGCGGCGCAGCGCAAGCTCCATTCAACGATGCATGGCGATCCAAGGCACCTCCAAATCGGGGGTGCCCCAGTGCCTATTATCTCGCTGGGCCCCTGCCGAGCGGTTCCCATGCCCAGAGGCCTCAGAGTCCCAGCAGAGTTCAACGCGATTCACGATGCAGTTGAGGTCAGCGTGGCGAGGCTCTTGGACCTCGTGCGAGAGGGAAGTGAAGACATACTCCCCGACCAGGAGCCGCTTCCTGTGGCCAACCGGCGCATGCGAGGCTTTCCTCGCGCCATGGTCGAGACAGGCGGGGATGCGCTCAAGGTCAGCAAGTATGCCGTCTCCGTTTGCGGGTTCTTGACTTGGGCAGCCAACGATCTGCTTCCGAAGTTCGTCTCTGAGGCCTATCGCCTGCTCGTAGAGCTGCGCCCGCTCGAGGAATGGTTTGACCAGCGACCAATTGACATCCGGCTGCACCCGCTTCAGGGGCGCTTATCGAGCCCTGATTTTTCGATCGAGCACTCGGCGGATGGCTACCGCCTATGGATTCAGTTGGCGCTGCTTGACGCGCTCAAGCGTCTCGACCAGGTCGGGGAGCTGATCTCGATCGCCATCGACACCTATGAGAGCGAACGGCACCTTCACATAGCGGAAGCCGGCGATGCTGTCGAGCTCATGCTTCTTGAGACCGTGCTCGACGATCTCCTGCGCTTAGCGACGGGAACACCACCATTCGATGGGCCGTTGGCGGAGGTCATTGCGCGACCCGACCACGCGAGCAGCGCCAGCGGACCACCCGAACCCAGGCTGGTTCTGCTCGACGAGCCTGAGCGCCATCTCCATCCGCGGTTGCAACGCCACGCCGCGAGCTGGCTGGGAGACGCGGCCGCCTCACTCGCCTCGCAATCACTCGTCGCCACCCACAGTCCGCCGTTCCTCGGGCTCGCGGGCACCTCGACGCTCTATGTCCAGGTCAGCCGGCACGAGGAGCAAACCGTCTTACGACCCTTCCAGCCCGATGACATCTCGCAGCTCGACCGGATCGCCGCCGCGATGGGCTTCGACCGCGGCGAGCTGGTCACGCTTATCAACGTATGGCTGGTCGTGGAGGGGCCGACTGACAAGATCGTGTTCGACACACTGTTCTCCGAGGAGCTCTACCGGGCGGGAGTAGTGGTCCTACCGCTGCATGGCACCGCACGATGGCAGGGACTGCTGTACGCGGACGCGCTATGGCGCCTTACAACAGCCTCCGTGGCGGTGATGTTCGACAAGATCACGACGCAGCGTGCAAACGATATGCAGCGCATGCCGAACGAGGAACTGGTGAGCCTGTCGCGATCTGCCACAGCATCCAACGAGGTCAAGGACCTTGCGCGTCTGTTGCGAGCCGCCCGCGAACATCATAAGGCCGTGCACAGCATCCCCAATCCGCTACCGGACATCATCTTCCATCTCGACGACACAATCCTGAAACAACACTTTCCTCGGTACCCCGGGCGAGCAGACGCGCTCGCGGCGTGGGGCAAGGACGGTGAAAAGCAGCTCGACAGGTTCATTGAACGACGCTACGAGATCAAGAAGACACCCAAGGTACTCCAAGAAGTCGCCGACGCGATGTTTGATGGGGACATCAAGCCCGAGGCGCTGGGCGAAATTGTCGATGCATGTGCCAAGCTCGCGCAGTCCAACTTTTAGTCCAGAGGGAGGAATGATGGCCACGCCTTACACCCTGAAGAAGCTCACCGACATCGAGGATTCCGCGCCAAAGGCAGGGTTTGGCGACGTCCAAGAGGCGCGATTCGCAAAAGATGCGCTCGACACCGAGGACACGGGGTTCAGCTACCACCGCGTCAAGGCACACCAGCGTCAGCCCTTCGCGCACAAGCACGAGCGCGCTGAGGAGGTCTATGTTGTCCTCGCTGGCTCCGGGCGTGTAAAGCTCGACGACGAGGTCGTAGAGCTTCAGGCGCTCGACGCGATCCGCGTAGCTCCCGAGGTCACGCGCGCTTTCGAGGCTGGGCCCATTGGCCTCGATCTACTCGCGTTCGGCCCACGGCGCGAGGGAGACGGTGAAGTGCTGATGGGATGGTGGACCGACTAGATCGCGACGGGTCTGTCAAGGCGCGCGTCAAGCGCTCGCGCGCGCCGAATAGACCGCAATTGGTCGCAGCACCGCGTTGTCCATCCCACTCACCCACCCTCTCTACACCGTGTCACTCGCCGCCACCTAGCCAGAGATCCCGGAACTCGACTCCAGGCGCAAACCACTCTGAGCCAATAGAGGGACACCCCCGTCGATCACGTGGATGACGCGCGTCGCTCCGTAGTGCGTGAGCAGGCTGGCGGCGGTCGCCGCCCGCACGCCCGCGGCACATATCACCGCAATTGGCAGAGCGGGATCCAATCCCTGCGGAATCCCCGTGATGTCGTGCCACGGCGTGAACACCGACCCCGGCACATGGCCGGCGTCCCACTCGCGCAGCTCTCGGACATCCAGCAACTGGAGATCAGGTTCTTGAGCGAGTCGGCCGAGCAGGTCATCCGCCGCCAGACGCTCAGTTGTGATCGCGGGATGCCGTTCCTGGCGCCAGTTGGTCATGCCTCCCGCCAACAGGCCCGCGACGTTGCGGACTCCCACCGACAGCGCCAGCTTGGCGGCGCGTCGCCCGTCGGCGTCGTCGCGCCCGATGAACACGATCTCCCGGTCGTGGTCGGCCAGCCACGCGAGCTTGGAGCCAAACCCGGAGCTGAACGACGGAATGCAGATCGAGCCATGGATGTGGACGTCGTCGAACTGCAGGTCGGTGCGGACGTCCACCAACAGCGCCCCTTCGTCGCGCTTGAGCTGCACCTGGTGGGGGTAGAGCGCGGGCACCTCCACCCCGCTGGTGAGCAGTGGCCCGCGGTTGAGCGCCACGATCTTCTCGAAGTTGGGTGGCTGCGGCCCCAGCTTGACGAGGGCCTGCGCGACGAACTCCTCCTCGTCCGCGATCGCGAGCGTCGGGTTGTGCTGCTTCTCGTAGCCGACGGTCGAGCAGATCTTCATGTCCATGCCCGGCCCCCCGCACATCGAGCCCCCGAGATGCGCCGGCCAGAGCTCGCAATCGTCGGGGAGTGACAGCAGCCGCTCGTGCACCGAGCGGAAGATCTGGCGGGCCCCCTCGGCCTGCTCGACGGCCAGGTCGGTGCGGGCGACGTCACCCACGAACAGGCTGTCGCCGCTCAGCACCGCCCATGGATCCCCGCCGCGAGCGGTGTCGATCAACAGGAAGGCGGTGTGCTCGGGGCGATGCCCGGGAGTGTGCAGGCGCGCACAACGAGCAACCCCAGCGCAGCTCCCAGCCATCCTCGAATGGCTCGTGCTCGTAAGCGGGTCGGCCAGGCGGTGGACGTGGATGCGAGCCCCCGTGGCCGCCACCAGGCGCCCGTGCCCGGAGACGTGGTCGGCGTGGTTGTGGGTCTCGATCACGTGATCGATCGTGACCCCCCGGTAGCGGGCCAGCTCGAGGTACTCGTCGATCTCAAAACGCGGATCGACGACCGCGGCAACCCCGGCCCGCTCGTCGCCGATCAGGTAGGAGGCGCAGCCGAGGTCGTCATCGGTGATCTGCCTGAAGAGCATCGCCCACGGCCGGTGCCGCTCAGTGCGGCTGGGGCACGATGCGGATGTAGGGCTTGGGCGTCTTCCAGCCGTCGGGGTAGGTCGCTTTCGCCTCCTCGTCGGACACCGACCCCGCGATGATCACGTCCTCCCCCGGCTGCCAGTTGACCGGCGTCGCCACCTTGTGGTTGGCGGTGAGCTGCAGCGAGTCAATCACCCGCAGCACCTCGTCGAAGTTGCGGCCGGTCGTCATCGGGTAGATGAGGATCAGCTTGATCTTCTTGTCGGGGCCGATCACGAACACATTGCGCACCGTCTGGTTGTCAGCCGGCGTGCGCACGAGCGGGTCGCCGGAGGTGCTCGCGGGGAGCATGCCATAGAGCTTGGAGACGTTGAAGTCCGCGTCGCTGATGATCGGGTAGTTGGGGGCCGCGCCCTGGGTCTCCTCGATGTCGCGGGCCCACTCCCCATGCCGGTCGAGCGGGTCGACCGAGAGACCGATGATCTTCACGTCGCGGCGGTCGAACTCGGGCTTGGCGTTGGCCATGTAGCCGAGCTCCGTGGTGCACACCGGCGTGAAGTCCTTCGGGTGGGAGAACAACACCGCCCACGAGTCGCCGATCCAGTCATGGAATTTGATACGGCCCTCGGTGGTGTCGGCCTCGAAATCTGGTGCTGTGTCGCCGAGCTGCAATGCCATGTTTGCTTCCTTTCAGTCCGCGCTGGTTGGTTTCGATTCGCGCCGTCGCCGCTATGCGCCCCTGCGGCGGCGCCAAGATGTTGGTCGCAACTCTACGAACACGCTGCGGTCAGTCAGAGTATGGCGCTCGACAGAGCCGCCACCGCTCACGGGAAGCACCGGCGGCGATGTGGCCATCCAATTTAGCACTAAGCTTATCGAGCTTATGCGGTTACTCGGCGGACCGTCAACAGCACGCCCCGCGTCATGCGCAGCACCGCGGCCACCACCACGGCGCGGGGGGTATCGGGGTGCTCAAGCCACCAGAGCGCCAGGCCGGTGAGGGCACTGCGGATGATCTCCCCCAGCGGCTCCAGCTCAGCCTCGGGCAGTTGCGGGGCGAACTCCCGCAGGAGCGCCACGTCCGCGGCTCGCTGTTGTCGTCGCAGCTCACGCTGGAGGTCCTGGATCTCCGGATCCCCGGTAGTCTCCTGAAACAGGTTCTTTGATGTATGGGGGTGTTGCTCGACATGAAAACCACGCATCGATCATCGCTGGCAGCCGCTGGTCTGGATCGCCCGGCTCGTTGAGGAAGGCATCCAGCGGCGCAGCGGCGAGCTCGTCCCGGCGGCGAGCGAGCAGTCCATCTGCAGGTCCTGCTCGGAGTCGAGTGGCGGTAGAGCATCGGCCTGCTCACACCCGCCGCGGCAACGATGTCGGCGACAGCGGCGGCGCCGGAGCCGCGCTCGGCAAAGAGGCGTGGCGGCATCCTCGATCAGCACGCGTCGCTCGTGGCGGGCAACCGGTGTGATGCGGGGGGACGGCCGGGCGCGCCGGAAGGACGGTGGAGCGAGGCCGAGGTACCATCAGGAGAAGCGGAAGGACGGTCGAACAAGCCGCCGTGGCGTGCAGTTACCATTTGGTGTACTAGATGGTAACGTGCATCTTTGGTCGTACCAGGTCGATCCTCACCCCTCCCCCGTCCTCGCCCGTTTGTGATCGCTTCCTTTCACATCGCCAACGTCGGCTCGCGCTCCCTGAGCCTCCTGCGCGCACGGCCTGCCGCAGCCAAGGTGCCGGGTCTGCGCTACGCCGAGATCGCGACGGCGGCGCCGCTGAGCGGTCGCCTGCTGCCGGCGCCTCGACCCGGCCGCTTTGTACTGGTTGCGGCATGGGAGCACGATGAGGCGCTCGATCAGTTCCTCGCCAGCCATCCGCTCGCAGCACGATTCGCGGGAGGTTGGCACGTCCGCCTGCAGCCCACTCGCGTCGCAGGCGGATGGGCAAAGTTTCCGGGCCTTCCCGTGGAAGAGCAGCCCATGGATGACGAGGAGCCCGCCGCGGTGCTCACGCTCGGGCGCCTGCGGCTCACGCAGACACGGCGCTTCCTGCCAGCCAGCGCAGCGGCTGAGGAGCTCGTGGTCGATGACCCAGCGCTACTGGCCTCCACCGGGTTCGCACGGCCGCCGAGCCTGGTGGCAACCTTCTCGCTGTGGCGCACCACCGCCGCGATGCGCGCGTACGCGCGCGGCCACGCCGACCCTCGACACGTCGAAGCCGTCCGGGCGCACGGCACCCAGCCGTTCCACCACGAGTCCGCCTTCATCCGCTTCCGCCCGTACGGCGCGCGAGGCAGCTGGGATGGCCACAACCCCCTGGCGAGCGCCCAAGCCACGACGACCGCTGGCGTGGGTCCGCAGAGCGGCTGAGATGCCCACCGGTCACGCCCCATTTGTGTTCAGGAACGTGGCCATGCACCGAGCGACGGGACAGTAGGCACAGCGAAAACTCGTGCGGTACGCTCGTCACCCATGGCCTACGACGAGGATCTCGCCAACCGCCTACGCGAGTTGCTTGCCGCCGAAGACACGGTCACTGAGAAGAAGATGTTTGGTGGGCTCGCATTCTTGGTCGGCGGCAACATGTCCGTCAGCGCGTCACGGAACGGTGGACTGCTGGTGCGGATCGATCCCGCCGACACCGACGCGTGCCTCGCTCGTCCTCATGTGGAGCTGATGACGATGGGAGGACGCACAATGGACGGATGGATCACAGTCGCGCCTAATGGAGTCAAGACCAAGCGGGAGCTCGCCATGTGGGTGAGGCGCAGCCTCACCTTCGTCAAGACTCTTCCGCCGAAGTAACGGCGATTCACAATATCGGCGGCTAGCGCCCGCTCATCCGTATTCGCCGATAAGCCGCTGACCGCCACGATCGGCGAGGTCGAGACGGCCGCGAGCGGTCGGTCGGGTAACTTCTATTGGCTCCCAACCACAAGAGCCCTCTGCAATACTCGCCGAGTTGATGCCAACCAGAAATGTGCCCAAGAGGTCTCGGTCGCGAATACGCGTGTTGATGGCTGCACCGCCTGGTGTCGCGATGGGCCACGCAGCGCTGCCCGCCAGCCTCATTCGTGTTATCGACGCCGTCGATCGGAGCCGTGTCGCGGACATCAACCAAATCAGCGCAGCGCATTGCGCGAGATCCTAATGTGTCGGTGGAATTCAGCCTCGCATCCGCTTGGGACAAGCGAGCTGCGTCCGAGTCGTGGATCTGCGCACACCTGCACCCGCTCGCGAATGTGGGTGCTCGGGGTGGCGCTCGTCGCGGCGATCCTGTATGGGATGCTGGGTGGGGTAGGCCCGGCGTGGGCGGCTGCGTCCTCGCCGTACTTCACTGCGCTGACGGCCTCGGGCGCCACCGAGCTGCAGACAGCGCGTTTCGATGCGATGACGGCGCCGTTGCCGGATGGGCAGGTGCTGATTGCGGGTGGAGCAACCAAGACAAGCATCCTGCCCAGCGCGGAACTGTTCAGTCCTGCCACAGAGACCTTCACCACGCTCCCCGAATCGGGCGAAACCGAGCTGAGACTGCCCGGGAAGGCGCTGTGACTGCCCTGTTGCCCGACGGGCAGGTGTTGATCGCCGGCGGCTGGAATGAAGGTGACCTGCAAAGCGCCGAACTGTTCGACCCGGCCGACGACACCTTCACAGCGCTCACTGCTGCGGGCAGCAGCGAGCTGCAGACCGCGCGCTATGGCGCTGTGGCGGCCGCGTTGCCTGATGGGCAGGTGTTGATCGCCGGCGGCTACAACGAAAGCAGCGGCTTTTTGCAGAACGCGGAACTTTTTGACCCGGTCGACGACACCTTCACAGCGCTCACGGCTGCGGGCGCCACCGAGCTGAGACGGCCCGTGAGTTCGCCGTGGCGGCCGCGTTGCCGAATGGGCGAGTGTTGATCGCCGGCGGCCAGAACAATGGCGGCTCGCTGCAGAGCGCGGAGATCTTCGACCCGGCCGACGACACCTTCACAGCGCTCACGACCACAGGCGCCACCGAGCTGCATTCCGCCCGCCTCGATGCTGTGACCGCGCCGTTGCCTGACGGGCAGGTGTTGATCACCGGCGGCTACAGCCCGGGTAGCCCACTGTTATCGGCAGAACTCTTCGATCCCACCAGCGAAACATTCGCCGAGCTCCCTGAAGCGGGCGAAACCGAGCTGCAGAGCCCCCGTGCCGGCGCGGTGGCGACCGCATTGCCGAATGGGCAGGTGCTAATCGCCGGCGGGATCAGCGGCCTCAGCTACCTGCAGAGCGCGGAGCTGTACTACTCGGCGCCACAGGCAGCGGTGGCTGGCGGTGAATTCGGCGATGAGACGGTCGGCGAGCCATCGCCGGTAGCAGTGCTGGTCGTGAACAACGTAGGCGCCCAGGCACTCTCGATCGGCACCGCCTCGCTGCAAGGCACCGACTCCGCCGACTTCGCGATCACAGCCGACTCCTGCATGGGACGCAGACTCGCCTTCGAGCAGAGCTGCACGATCACGGCGCGCTTCACTCCCACTGCGACCGGCGAAATGAAGGCGAGTATCGGGCTGTCTGACAACGAGCCCTCCGCGACCGCCATCACACTGAGCGGAACAGGCGTCGCCGCCAACTCGGGGCCAGCGGGATCCACGGGGCCGAGCGGCCCAGCCGGAGCCACGGGCCAGGCCGGGATCAACGGCACAAACGGCATCAACGGAACGGACGGCACCAATGGCATGCGGGGACCCGCCGGACAGATCGAGGTCCTCACCTGCCAATCGGTCACAACAGGCAAGGACAAGCGCAGGAAGACTGTCCAGAAATGCACAACCAAGCTGGCGAGCTCTCCGAGCACCTTCACGGCTACCGAGACGCGGGTCGTGGCGACCCTCTCGCGCGGACACATCGTGTACGCCACCGGCGTAGCCATCAACACCGGCAAGCACACTCAACTGCTGTTAAGCCCTCGCCAACACATTGGCAAAGGCAGCTACACACTGACACTCACGCGCGAGCGAAAGCATCAACGCGTGACGATCACCATCGGTTGAGCAACCAGGGGGACATGGACGCCTGATGCTCTCCGGTGCATCCGCGCAGCGTCTCAAGTGGTTTGGAGGGTGGTCCGGGCGGTTTCAAGACGATTGGCTGGTCCCGAGGTGGAGGTGACCGGTGCCCAGCACTTCATTGCGTGTGATCGTGAGCAGGAGCTGTGTTGTCGCCAAGCCTGCGTGAGTGGTTGCCAGAGGACCACTTGGCGTGGTTTGTGTTGGGCGGGCTCAACTGGTCGTCGCAACACGTTGATCGTGGAGGTGTCGATGGGTAGGCCGGCGGGGTGGATGATGGAGTTGACGTGCAGGGCGCCGATCAGTCGTCCGGGATGGAGCCAACGCCCGTGGCAACAGCGGCCCCCCCTCCACGCCCCCGCGATGCCCCCTGGGGAAATCAGCCGCGAACTCAAGACGTGCCGTCCGCGTGTCCTGCTAGGTGGAAACCGCTTGGATAGACGGTTTCCGAGAATGCCGGAGGAGGGACTCGAACCCCCGACATGCGGATTATGATTCGTCCCGGGAGTGGCGCGGAGTGGCGCGGAGTGTCGCCGAGTCGGCTATCTGGCTCTACGGCAGAGACTCCGCCCTACCTCACTCCCGCCAAGTCGGGGGCGGTGGCGTGGGGCGTGTTTGCACTTGTTTGCATCCTCTCCCCTGGGCAAGGCCGACTCGGCGCTACTCGATCAGATGGACCCGATAACCGCGCGTGCTGGCGTTTCGGGCGAGCGGCCCGTCGAGCGTCCATAGCTCAGCACCCAAGTCATCCGCGAGAGCGAGATAAGCGGCATCGTCCCTCTCTGCCAATGTCGTGTGAGACGCTCATGATCAAGGAATTACTGACCCTTGAGGGCGAGAACGGAGCACGACACGATGTTGGAGATGGAGCACGATGGTGCCGGCCACCCCGGAGTGGAGGGAGCCGTAGGCGACCGCAACGGAGGGGTGGCCGGGCGCGCCGCGCCCGGGGGGCCTCGGCCCGATCCCGAGCTCGTCGAGCGTGCGACGCGCCGGCGGTTCACGGCTGAGTACAAGCTGGCGGTCCTGCGCGAGGCCGACGGGTGCACGCAACCGGGGGAGGTCGGGGCGCTGTTGCGCCGCGAGGGCCTGTACTCCTCGCATCTGGCGACGTGGCGCAAACAGCGCGACGCCGGGTCGATCAAAGCGCTTTCGCGGCCGCGGGGGCGTAAGCCCGCTGACCGGCGTGATGCGCAGATCGTGGCCCTGGAGCGGCGCGCGGAACGCGCGGAGGCGGAGCTCCGGAAGGCGCGCAAGGTGATCGAGGTGCAGGGAAACGTCTCCGCGCTTCTGGGGCAGCTGCTCGAGCCCAGGGGCGCTACCGGGCCGGGGAGCACCGAGCGATGATCGAGCAGACCGTGCAGGAACTCACCCCGATCGTCGGTACCCGCCCGGCGTGCCGGGCGCTTGGTGCCTCGCCAGCGACGATCTACCGTCGTCGGTGTCCGCCGGAGCCCAGGCCGAGGAGTCCGCGGGCCGTCCCGGCCAGAGCGCTCTCAGAGCCCGAGCGCGAGGCCGTCCTCGCCGAACTGCACTCCGCGCGGTTCCTCGACTGCTCGCCCGCCCAGGTCTGGGCGACCCTGCTGGACGAGGGCCGCTACCTGGCTTCGGAGCGCACGATGTACCGGCTGCTTGACGCACGCGGGGAGGTGCGTGAGCGGCGCGACCAGCGCACGCACCCCGGGTACGCCAAGCCGGAGCTGCTCGCCGAACGCCCGAACGAGCTGTGGAGCTGGGACATCTCGAAGTTGAAGGGTCCGGCGAAGTGGACGTACTTCTACCTGTACGTGATCCTCGACGTGTTCAGCCGCTACGTCGTCGGCTGGACCGTCCAGCACCGCGAGGGCGCCAAGCTCGCCAAGGCGCTGATCCGCCAAGCCTGCGAGCAGCAGCAGATCCCGCAAGGGCAGCTGACCGTGCACGCCGACCGCGGCAGCTCGATGACCAGCAAGCCCGTCGCGTTCCTCCTCGCCGACCTCGGCGTGACACGCTCGCACAACCGGCCCTACACCTCGACCGACAACCCCTACTCCGAGGCGCACTTCAAGACCCTGAAGTACCGCCCCGAGTTCCCCCGGCGCTTCGAGAACATCCAGCAAGCACGCGCGTTCTGCCGCACATTCTTCGACTGGTACAACCACACCCACCGCCACTCCGGGATCGGCCTAATGACCCCAGCCGCCGTCCACCACGGCCACGCCCAAGCACTCCACGCCGAACGCCAGCGCGTCCTCGCCGCCGCCTACGCCACGACACCCGAGCGGTTCGTCCACCGCCCACCACACCCACCAGCGCTACCAGCCGCCACCTGGATCAACAAACCGACTACACAGGAGGCCGCTCACTAAATTCGACGACCAAGTGTCTCAATCGACTTGACAGGCTCCGGTAGGCAGAGCGCCGTTCGAGGACGAGCGTGGAGCGCACCACGCCCGGCCCGTCACGCAGCCCGTGGTAGACGATCGGCAGCTCATTGAGGACGTCCCATGCCTCTTGCATCGCATCGTCGCTGAGGCTTCCCGCCGCTGCCTTCTTGGCGAGCGCATTGGCGATCTCATAATGGGCGAGCGCAGGCGCGTTCACGGCCGTTCCCTCGGGCCCCAGCCGCGAAGAAGCTCCGTGACCTTTGGCGCAGCGGGCTCGTTCGTCACGAACGCGACAAGCGCATTGGCGTCGATGACGACGCTCACCGGCGCTCTGCACGCCGTTCAAGCTCGGCGCGGCCCTCGCGGACCGGGCCACGGCCTCGTCCGTGCGGGGTAGGCGAGCACGGAGCTGGGCGGCTCGCTCCAGCGTCCGCTCCAGCTTTGCCGCGTCGGTCACAGACGCCGACAGCCGCTCGGCGAGCAGATCGTCGGCCGTCGTATCGACATCCCGATGACGGCGCTCGGCCTCCTCGCGCAGCAGCGCATAGGTCTGTGCTCCAACGTGGACTGTCCGATCGGCGGTCGCCATGAGAGCAGTTTAGACCCCCAACGGGTTGCTCAAGATCCTCACGATCCTTGGCCCTGCGTCCCGTCAGCAGTGGGAACGAACCGAGAGTCGGGCACACTATCGTACCTCTCCGATGTCGTCGTATAACCGACCCTGACGGAAGACCTATGCCCATGACCGACTATCGACCTCTCTCAAAGATCGGGCTATATGACCCTGCTCTGACACCCTCCATGAGACCCTTGAGCCATTGATGCGGGCTGCGGCCTTGGAATGGCTGGACCAGTTTCTTTGGGGAGATCACGGGCCCCGTAGGGACTTCATCCGCTCATTGGAGATGACCCATCGTCTCCGGCGCATTCCGGCCGAACCAGCCGACGCCGCGTACGCCATCAGAAATCTCGTTGCTAGCGATCCTGTCTTTGGAATGGACGCTATCGCCTTCGGGTTGTCGAGACTCGGGCGTAGTAATCCTGATCTTGTGCTCGTCCAAGAGATGATGGAACTTCTTCGACAAGGCGGTTCAGCTTGGGAAGTATCCGGGCGACAGGCACCTTCGTAGCATCAAGCTCGACGAGCATCAGTCCGATTTGCACGGCGCTGGTCCTCCGCTGGAGCTTGCAGCTTTAGGCGCCTGGGGGTCTGCCGCGTGCGCCCCGGGGGCTTCGAGCATGCCTGGGCGCTCGCGCAGAGCACGGTCGCGCTGCACGAGCTCCTGCCCGGCTGGCGGGTGCTCAGTGAGCGTGAGGTCCGCGCGCTCTACGGGAAAGGATCGGCCCGGTACGAAACGGCGCCAAGCTCGCGGAGCGTCTCACCGGGATGCGGACACGCCCAACCGCGAGCCTGACCGAGAACACCACCCTGCAAGTGCTGCGCGACATCGCCAACCGCACCAGGACACTCGACGCCCAGGCCGAGAGCTACACCCGCGAAATCGAGGAGCTCGTTCGCTCCCTCGCACCGAAGCTCATAGAGGAGCCCGGCGTCGGGCCGATCTGCGCCGGCAAGCTCCTGGTGTTCAACCCAGCGCGCTTCACCAGCGAGGCAGCATTCGCACGCGCCAACGGAACCGCACCACAACCCGCCTCCTCCGGCAAAACCATCCGTCATCGCCTCAGCCGCGGAGGCGACCGCCAAATCAACTCGGCGATCTACACGATCGCGCTCTCGCGCTCCGTTCACCATGCCCCGAGCCGCGCCTACATCACCCGCAGGATCGACGAAGGCAAGACCAAGCGCGAGGCCATGCGATCCCTCAAGCGACACCTCTCCCGCCACCTCTACAGGCAACTCGCAACAACGCCCTTAACAACATAGAAGCATCCAACAAATTTGCGGCCGGGCATCGTCGGCCGCCCACTCCCACGAGCCGGCAAGCGCTTGAGCACGCTCGCCGAGACGATCGACCCTGGCGAGCGTGCCATCGTGCTCGACGAGGAAGGCTGGACGCACATCCTTCAAGAGCACGAGGAGATGGCGCTCTACCGCGATGAGATCATTGCGACCGTGACCTCACCAGATCACCGCCGTGGCGACCCCCGCCCCGGACGAGCGCTACTACAGCCGCGACCTTGGCCCCAGCCGCTGGCTGTTCGTGGTCGTAGACTTCAACGAGACACCGGCGCGAATCGTGACCGCATACGCCAACCGCAAAAGCCCACCGGGGTGGACGACGCAATGACCGTAAGAATTGGCAGCCTGACCTTCGACCACGCCACCTACGACGCGCGCGGCGATGTCCTCTACCTGCACGTCGGAGAGCGCCAGGAGGCAGCGGAGAGCGAGGAGACCCCCGAGGGGCACGTGCTGCGCTTCGACGCTCAGGGCGAGGTTGTCGGGCTCACGATCGTCAACGCCAAATGGCTGCTCGACCGCGACGGGGCGATCAACGTCACGGTCCCCGAGCACGTCGCCGTCAGCCCTGATGTGCTCGCCGAGGCGCTTGCCGCGGCCTGAGTACATTGGCCCAAGCGTTTCGGGACCAACCCGGGACCTTTTCCGCTCCTGGCCCGGGTCGTTATACTCTTGCCTGCGCTGTATCTCCTGTATCCATCAGAGGTGCACGAATGCCGGAGGAGGGACTCGAACCCCCGACACGCGGATTATGATTCGCGTGCCTCCACCCCTAATTGGCTCTACTACGGCGGTTTTGCCCCATGAAATCTAGGGCTTTTCCGACCTAGCCGCGCCCTCTAGGGAAATCACAGGGAAATCAGAGCCGTTGCAGGTCCCCAAGCTCGTTGGATGCTTCTATGTTGTCAAGGGCGTTTTGGTGAGCTGGTTGTAGAGGTGGCGGGAGAGGTATCGCTTCAGCGAGCGCATGGCCTCTCGTTTGGTCTTTCCTTCGTCGATTCTGCGGTGCATGTAGGCGCGGCTTGGGGCGTGGTGGACGGAGCGGGATAGGGCGATCGTGTAGATCGCTGCGTTGATTTGCCGGTCGCCTCCGCGGCTGAGTCTGTGGCGGATGGTTTTGCCGGATGATGCGGGTTGTGGTGCGGTGCCGTTGGCGCGCGCGAATGCTGCCTCGCTGGTGAAGCGGGCTGGGTTGAACGCGAGGAGTCTGCCGGCGCAGATAGGTCCCACACCGGGCTCCTCCAGGAGGCTCGGGGCGAGGGTGCAGACCATCTCCTCGATCTGGCGGGTGTAGTCCTCGGCTTGCGCGTGGAGTGCCCGGCGCGGTTGGCGAGGTCGCGGAGTACCTGCAGAGTGGTGTTCTCTTGCAGGCTCGCGGTTGGACGTGTGCGCATCCCCGTGAGGCGATTGGCGAGCGTTGCGCCATTGCGGGCTGGGCCGACTCGTTCCCGCAGTGCGTATGGTGCGCCGACCAGCAGCGCTTGGAGTTGGTTATAGAGTCGTGAGCGCTCGCTGACGGCGGATCGGTGGCCGACCAACAGCATTTGCAGCGCCAAGCGCTTCCCTGATCCTCTGGGCGTCGAGAGACCTTCCCGAGTGAGCACCTTCTTGGCGGCCAGAAGAGCGTCGAGGCGGTCAGACTTCCCGGTCCGGCGCTCGCGACGTTGTGGGCGTTCGACCTCGAATACTTTGATCCCTCGGCCTGCAGGTACTCGCATAGGCCTGCGCCGTAGCTGCCGGCGCCCTCGATGCCGACGAGCACG
Source organism: uncultured Solirubrobacterales bacterium (assembly GCA_963744135.1). Lineage (GTDB taxonomy): Bacteria > Actinomycetota > Thermoleophilia > Solirubrobacterales > Solirubrobacteraceae > Palsa-744. The sequence continues at coordinate 65,333 of CAVUSE010000006.1, forward strand.
TTCTCGCCGAGCTCTTTGAGCCAGCACACGAACTGGCTGTAGCCGGCGAGGGTGGTCGTGATGACGATCTCTGCGAGCACCTGTCCGAGCTCGTCGAGAGCGACCGCGAGATGCTGCTCCTTGTGCGTGTCCACGCCTACTGCAATCATCGATTCTGGTCTCCTCATCTACTGGTTGGCGCTTGTGTGATGTGGAGGCCGCCAGACAAAGCCATGTCGAGCAAATAGGCACGCTTCTATGAAGTCATGGCGGCGTCCGTGGCAGGCGACGGGAGACAAATCCAACGTAGGGCACCCAGCAGGGGCCAGCCGTTTTACTTGAGTCATCCCGTCGTCTGCCACACCCTCAACGGGGCACCGGACGCCACTGCATGACTGCCGCTTCGCTGCGCCCTACGGGCTCCGCTACGCGGCAGTCAGCCCGCTTTCCTCAGGGCCCCAACAGGCGCCCAGGAAACTACATGGCCGTTTCGAGCGAGTGGAGGTCTGTAGCGATGATGAGTACGTTCCGGCCCCGAGGGCATATCCAGGTCAAGCTGGACGCGAACGGCCGCACGCGGGCGTTCTGGGCGTTCTGGCGCGACCAGAACGATCAGAAGCGTGGACGGCGCCTCGGCCCCGCCCACGTCCGCGACTCCGGGCGGCGGACGCCGCGCGGAGCGATCGTATGGCGCGCGGGCTACGGCGAGAAGCCGAGCCCGGACTATCTGACGCCAAAGGAGGCAGAGGACCGACTGGAGGACATCCTCGCCGCGCTGCGCGCCGGCATCGAGGACGAGCAGGCCGAGCAGAGCACGGGGACACTCCGCCAGGCCGCGGAGGGATGGCTCGCCGAGCGCCAGAACGAGCGGGGCCTCAAGCGCTCCACCGTCGCGGGCTACGAGGATATCTTCGAGCGCCTTTACCGCGATCACGGCGCCGACACGCCCGTCAGCGACTTTCTCGACGGTCGGCTGAGCGTCTACTTCAAGGACTTCAAGTCCTATCGCGTCCTGGGCGAGAAGACGGCCCGAAAGGCAAGGGCCGAAGGCAAGGATGTCCGCAGGGTGGAGATCACACGCTGGACTGCGCAGCCGCCCGGCAGCGCCGCCGTCGAGGTCAGGACCAAGACAGAGGCCGTGCGCCTGGCCGACGAGCTGCCGGGCACCTGGAAGCACCGGCGGCGGGGTTGCTACCGCGTGGTTCCGTTGAACACGCAGCGCCCAAAGCGGGTCGCGCACGGGACCGCAAGGCAGCGCGAGGCGGAAGGCTGGATCGTCGCGCGGCGCACGACGAAACCGTGGATGCTCGTCGCTCCCGCAGTGGCGCACACGCGCAACGTCTACCGCGACATCTTCGGTGCGATCCTCGACTACTCGGTGCGCCGCCGCTGGATGCCGACGAACCCTCTCGATGAGGTCAAGCGCAGCAGCAAGCGGCACGAGCGGGAGCGCATCCTGCGCCGCGACGACTTCTACGACCCCGACGAGATCGACCGGCTGCTGCAGCACGCGCCCAGCGTCCTCGAGGAAGCCTTCTGGCTGCTCGGCGCGCACGCCGGTCTGCGGCTGCCAGGTGAGGGTCTCGGCCTGCCGCGGGGCGCGGTGGACTTCGAGGCCGGGGTGATCCGTGTCCACGACAACTGGGTGCGCAACGCCATCGACACGACCAAGACCTCAGACTCGGAGGCGATCCCGATGACGCCGCGCCTGGCTCGCGCGCTGGCGAAGGTCATGGACCGCGACTATGCGACCGAGAACGAGGACTTGGTGTTCGCAAGCGAGGACCGCGACGGCCCTGTGAGCGAGCGCTCGATGCGCAAGGCGTTCAAGCTCGCCCAGCAGAAGGCCGGGCTGAAGCCGATCAAGATGTACAACCTGCGCCACTCCTTCGGCACGACGCTCGCCCGTCGCGGAGTGGATGTCAGAACGATCCAGGCGCTCATGCGCCACGATCGCCTCACCACGACCGAACAGTACATGGCCTACAGGCCCCAGCCCGAGCTTGCCGGCCAGATCACGCGAGCGCTGGACCCCCACAGCCTGCCCGAGAACGTCACGCCCATCCGCCCGGCCTCGGCCACGTCGTTCCTTGAGCGCTTGGAGGAGGAGATCCCCGCCAAGTGGCTGCGCGAGGTCGAACGCATCTTTGCCGAAGGCCACATGCCACTGCCGGCCGGCGACGATCTGGACTCTCTCGATGAGGGAGCGGGGTCCGGGCGCCACCTGACGGCGATCGAGGCGCGATGCGCAATCGAGGTCAGTCAGTAGCGCACACGAAGCGTGCGGTGATGTCCCCATCGGACCACGACTCGTGAGGTCGAGTTCAATCGGGCGTCACCAATGGCTTCGTGGGCTTCATTGACTGCCTCATTGATGTTGCGGTGCGCTTCCATAACTTCGCCGTCTTGGAGTACATGCGGCCACTGAGGGCGGGACGACAGCTCGAAGAAATGGGAGGAGCGCCTGCGGCGCCAGCCCCGTGGTTTGCCGTATCGAAGTTCGACCTCCAAACGTTCGATCCGAACGGGTCGCTGTCTGGGCCGCACTTCGACTACGAGACCCTCCCACGGCGGATGGGCTTCACCAGCGTCCTCGCTGACCCACCTCGCGTCGACGCGAGGACGGTTCCAGAGCGCCTGCACCGTGACCACAGATGCCATCAGCCCGACCACGCCAAACACCCAAGTACAGACTATGGCGAACGTATCGACAGCGGAGGCAATCACATCGGCAACCTAGCGCTCCGAGACTCACCCGAGATGAAGGAGCACCGACCGGGGGGACCGCGATCGCTTACGCGCACAACAGCGAGTCCTCGTCAAGCCGGTGAGCGGACACACCGTCGAGGCGCTGCCCCTACGAACAGTCTCCTCCGAGTCGGCAGGAGCCCAACACCCTGACCGGAGGATCATTTAGCCCGTAGGACGAACGGGAACGCGCGTGCTGATCGCCTGACGAACCTCTTCATAGACGGGGAGAGCGAGCGCGGCGGGTGTCTCGATCGTGACGAGCAGGCCGTAGGGAACCTCATCGGCGAGGTCTCCGGTGGTTGCACGGCAGGCGATTTCGAGCGTCGTGGTCTCATTCGGGCCAAACGGGACTGCGCGGCTACTCATCAGCACCTCGTGTTGCAGTGTGCCGCGTCCGGCCGCCTGGTTGTCGACCTCCTGGCGCTGACCGAACGCAGCGTCGCGCCCCGCGACGTAGGTCAGATCGAGCGCAGCAGTGCGGTAGGCGCGGTGTCGCGGGTTGATCGGGGTCAGCCAGGCCAACGTAAGCGTGAGACGACGTTCGGCCGTGATGCCGGCGAGGCTTGGCGGCAACGGTAGATCGTAGCTGTGGGTGTCGTCGACGCCGAGACGACCGGCCTGGATGAGTACGGGGCGATGGTCGTCGGCAACGAGCGCCTGCTCCGGGTGTGCTCGTCCGTGGCCGAGGAATCTCGAGATCGCCGCACGAGATGCGGACTCACCAGCGTCTCGCAGAACGCGCTCGATCGTCGCGGCGGCCGATCCCCAGCGAGCTGTATGCGCAAGTGCGGACTTCAACAGCACCGCATCAAGTTCTGCGTCGGGAAAATCGAGGCCGTAGGCTGCTCGTAGGACGTCGAGGCGTTGCAACAGTGCGCCGGTGTGGTGGCCCGCGAGTGCGGTAGCGCCGCTAGTGCCTGTCGTGTGGACATAACGGTCCAGCTCGCCGTCTATGCCCGGCGCAGCGACACGCAGCCCAGGTGGTCGGCGCGAGATGGCGACCGACAGCGGCCGCGGGCCTCCCTCCGCGGACGGTTCCGCGCGCATGGCCTGCCGGCCGCCGGGTAGCAGCAGGTCCGGCTTGATCGCGCGGTTGATGCCAGTCGCGACTGGACTAATCACGCTCGGCAGGTCCGTGTCTGCAAGTGGATCAACCACGCCGGCCGGTGCCGTCGCGCCCGACGCGTCGTCGTGCGCCGCGCCGATCGTCAGCGCGTTGGTCGACTCACCAGGAGCGAGCAGTCGTCGCGACAGCGCCTCGCGGCGAATCGCGTTGACGATCTCGTGCTCAAGCTCGGTAGCGTTGGTGATGTCGATATCGGCCGGCAGGGCAATCGAGCCGGTGTGATTGCCCGCGCTGACCAGAAACAGGGCGTTGTAATGCCAGGCCAGCCAGTCGACGAGCCGTGCCAGCGGGCTGACGAAGCGGTCGAACTGCTGGCAGGGGTCTGCCACCGCAAGGACAATCACGCGAGTTTGTGCTGCGGCCGGTTCGTCGCCCTCAAACAGGCGCGCTACGGCCCGGTGGATGAGGTCGACGGGCAGTCGATCCACCGGCAGCATCTCCGGCGGATTATCAAACCAGGCCGCCTGATCGGGGCGCAGGATCGGCCGTACATAGACGGGCTCATCGAGCGCGTCGCCCGCGTCGCCAAGGTCCCCGTGGACGACGAGGGACGCCATCAGCGTGCCGTGGTGGCGGTCGCCCACGCGAATCGTCGAGGCCCAGTCCTCGGGGTCATCGATCCGCAGTCGGCCGTCCAATGCCTCATGACGCCCAACTGGCATGCCGTCGAGCAACGCCACACGAGGCTCGCCTGCTGACGACTCGCCAAGCCGGAGCGGCTTATCGGCGCGCTCCCCATTGTCGATCACGGGGGCGACCATCTGGCCCGTTGCGTGAAACAGACGCACCCCCTCGGTACTCAACCAGCTCACGTCCTCGCTGGCCGCCGCCTCAAGCAGCCGCGTGGCAGGGGCGCGACCAAGTACGCCGTGGTAGTCGATCTGCTCTAGGACCACCTGCCCGACGAGTTCGCCGCCGACCGCTCGCAGCTCGGTGCTGAGCCGGTCGATGACCGCACTGCGGCGTTTCTGGTCGCGCCGCAGCCATAGCTCGGCCTCGAACGGTACGAGCCGGTCGCCCAGCTCGGCGAGATCGCGCCGCCATGCATCGGCGGCTCCGGCTCGTTCGAGCCGATCCTGATCGTTCCACTCGCGGACATCTCGCAACTGGGAGAACAGGTCGCGAAACGCGGTGAGCCCGTGGGGCATCGTCTCGCCGCGCTTGAAACGCTCCCACAGCCCGAGCAGTTGTTGCCAAGCGCGGACGTCCGTCGCGATGAGGAACAGCTGCCGGGTGTATCGCTTCTCCTGTCCTCGCTGATTGACGGCGCGGAAGTCGTCGTCCGGGTCGAGCTGGGCGAGGGCCTGCTCACCCAGGAACTCAAGCCCAGGAACCTTGAGCATTGCCTTGGCGAAGCTCGTGACCTCGCCGGCGATCTCCAGCACGAGGATCGTCTCGGGCTCCAGCGCGTCAGGCGTCGCACGCAGGCGCAGCTGCTGGGCGTCTAGCGCAGCGGTGATGCGCTGCAACTGTGGCCCGATGCGCTGCGCCTGCCGATCGGCGCCGGGACCGCGAACCTTGTCGCGGCCCCGTGGTCCGGGTTTGGTTCGTCTGCCCGGCCTGGCCGGGGCGAACAGCAGCGGAACGCGGTCAGTCACGTCAGGACGTGTCCTGGGTCAAGCGCCGGACGCGCTGCTCGATGAGATGGCGAAGGTCGCGCTCCGGTTGAAGGACGTGTCGCCGACGGATATCGAGCGTGAGGTCGTGAAGCTGAGAGAAGCTCGCCGACTCGGTGGCATCGGCAAGCCTGCGGGACGTGTACCCGGCGTTCTTGTCGAGACTCGACAAAAACGACTCGAAGTACGCGGCACGCTGCGCGTGCGTCGGGATCGGCAGGATGAAATGCAGCTCGAAGCGGCGATGAGCAGCCCGATCCAGCAGCTCGGGATGATTGGAGGCGGCGATCAGAATGACGTGGCTCGGAACCTCGTCGACGAACAGCAGCAGCGAGCTGACGACTCGCTTGATCTCGCCCGTCTCGTGCTCGTCGCCGCGCTCCTTGGCGATCGCATCGAACTCGTCAAGGAACAACACGCACCGGCGCGTCCGTGCGAATTCGAACACCTTGGCCAACCGTGCGCCCGTCTCGCCCAGGAAACTGCCGATGACTGCCTCATAACGAATCCGCACGATCGGCAGATACAGCGCCTCGGAGATGGCCTCCGCCAGACTCGTCTTGCCATTGCCCGGTGGTCCGGTGAGCAGGACGCGATGGCGTGGCTCAAGGCCGTGAGCACGCAACAGCTCGACGCGCTGCTGCTCCTCGATCAGCTCCTCACAGGCGACGCGAACCGTTTGGGGCAAGACAAGGCTTGCGAGCGTACGCTCGGGCGTGATGATCTCGATGCCTGGGCCAGGCTCCAACTCGGCCAACCCGGAGAAGCCATTGGTGCGCCCATGCCCGTTGCCGCCGTTTCGACGAAGCGCCGCCTCGATGCGGTCAGCCAGCACGTGGTGCTGCTTTTCTCGCTCCTCGGCGATCAGCGCCTCGACCGTGCGCGTGAACGCGGCATCGTCGCGCTGGCCGGCAGCCCGGACGAGGCCAAGGATGAGATCAGCACGCGCCACAACAACAGGATGACGACCTGGGCGGCTCGATGTGCAAGACAGGCCGGTTCGGCCGCAAAGACCGCGATGTCGATGGCCGCTGTCCATCTCCTTCGCGCTGTCGGGCTGGCGAGGGGCCGGGTCGGATGCGTCCTAGCGTTGGTGATCCTATGCGCTTCATCGAGCTACTCCCAGCCGTAGAACGTTCACACGCCACCACGCGACAGATCATCGCTGTGAGGGGCTGCCAGCTATGCGCCTCGCTATTGACGCTGGACTTGGACCGTGCAGGCGTGCAAGCCGAGTACGTCACCGGCCGCTACTCGGCACTGCCTGAGCAAGAACACTGGTGGGTAGAAGCTGCCGACGTGCTGCTCGACCCCACCCGCGACCAGTTTTCCGAGGACCCGTTCGCTGAGCACTACACGGGCGAGTACCGGCGTGCGGGCGCCAAGCCCGCCAGCCAAATGGTCGCTGAGGCGACGATGCTGCTGCGCCTGCAGTGGTCGACCAACCGGCGGGTGCGAGGCGCGATCGCCGAGGTCGCAGCTCAGTACCAGCTAGATCTCGCGCAGATCATGGAGCCACCCGGCTTGCTCACGCCGGTTCGTTCGACGCCAGGAGCCGCTCAAGAGACCGAACTCGGCTTGCCAGACGCTTTCCCGTAGAGGGGAACGGGGTCGCGTACGCTTCCGTGCGTGCCGGCTCCTCATAAACAAATGACTGCCGACATCACGTAAGGGACCTCGAGCGGACTCCGCAGCTCCGCATCCGCACTTGCGAAGGGGGCCCGTCGCGCGATCGAGGATGAAGCGCGACGCCGACAACAGACACACGGACCCCGGCGGTACCCGCTATTCCACAGCGGCCGAAGCGAGCCCCTCCTGACTGCAAGCACGGACGCGCGGCCGCATCGCTGTCAAGCGGGAGACGACTGCCCGTGAGCCCCTGACGTGCCGGCTCCCGGCTTCGCGGGCTCGCGCCCGTTCCCAGGCAGGCTGCGACACAAGCCGATCGGCTCGCCGCGCCGGCGACCGCCGACGGCGTGGCCCTACCTTCAACGGCCGGCAGCCGACGCCGGCTGCGCCGGCTGTAACCGAGCCTCCCTACGGTCGGCTCTCCACCGAACCCGGCGTCGTGCAATGCCGGCCTTGCAGCCCTTCGGGCTGCCCGCTCGCCGCTCGCTGACGCTCACAGGCTCACGCGGCCGGCTGCACAACGCCAAGCCCGGACAGACTACGGGTATGAAATACCGGGTGGGCTGCTGTCCGGTCGGGTTCGTAGGGTCGTTTGACCGGGACAGGGGCTTCGTGGGAAGGACGCTTGTGGGCAGGCCGCCGTGCATTTGGGCTGAGAGCCCGTCAATGACTAGATGGCCGCCCCTGCGACTCACCCGGTTGGGCTGAGAGCCCGAATCCGTAGTTGTCGCTGCCCGCGGTGCCTTCCATTTCATATGTCCAGTTCGTGAAGGGAGGCGGTTTCTCGTGCGGTTCTTTGGTTTGGATGTTCACCTCGATTTCTGCGAGGTCGCGGTCGCCGAGGGCGGCCGGGTCTCGCGGGTCGGTCGGATCGCGAGTACCCCGGAGGCGATCCGGGAGTTCGCGGCGGGCTTGAATGGCAGTGACCAGGTGGTGTTGGAGGCCAGCTGCGGCGCGATGATGATCGCCCGGCTGCTGAAGAGGGCGACGTCGGGCAGGTCGTGGTGTGCAATGCGGCGGAGACGCGAGCGATCTCTCACGCGCGCGTGAAGTCCGATCGTTTTGACGCGGCGATGCTGGCCAAGCTGCTGTCGGCCGGGATGCTCAAAGCGGTGTGGGTGCCCGACGAGGCAACGAGTTCGTTGCGTCGGCGTGTCGCTCGCCGCGCGGGGCTGGTGCGGGCCCGCACACGCGTGAAGAACGAGGTGCATGCGGTGCTCGCACGGTGTCTGCTCGGCCGCCCGCCCGTGAGCGATCTCTTCGGGAAGCAGGGCCGGGTGTGGCTCACAGAGCAGCAGCTGCCCGAGGAGGAGGCGGAGACGGTGAGAGCTGTCTGCGCCACATCGATTTCCTTGGCGGCGAGATCACCGGACCTGGACCAGGGGATCGCCCAGCAGGCTCTGGCGTTCCCCGGGTTCGCAGCGGCTGTTGACGATCCCCGGGGTCGACGTCGGGACCGCCGCGGCAGTGATCGCGGCGGTCGGGGACATCACGCGCTTCCAGAGCCCCGGCCAGCTCGTTGCCTATCTCGGCCTGGACCCGAAGGTTCGCCAGTCCGGGTCAGAGCCCGCGCGCTATGGGCACATCTCAAAGCGCGGTGATCCGCAGGCCCGCTCGATGCTGGTCGAGGCCGCGTGGATCTCGATCCGAAGCCCCGGCCCACTGAAGGCATTCGGTGAGCGCGTCCGCGCGCGTCGCGGCGCGCAGATCGCGGCGGTCGCTGTCGCGCGCAAGCTCGTCGTGCTCTGTTGGCATCTACTGACAAAGGATCAGGACTACGCGTTCGCGCGGCCGTCGCTGACGCGGCAGAAGACACGTCGCCTGGAACTCTTGGCCGGCGCTCCGCCGTTGGCGCGTCGTCATGGCGGGCCGCCCGTCAGCCCGACCAGCAGCCAGCGCGCAGCCGAGCGCGAGCTGCAAGCCCAGGCCGAGCTCGCCTACCGGCGGCTGGTCGCCGACTGGCGCACAACGGCCCCGAAGGGTGGTGCGGGTGCGACACCGGGGCGCGCATCTCAAAGGCCCTCGAAGGGCAAAGCCGCGCGGCAGGCCACAAGCCCCTGACGCCTGCGCTTCGCTACGTCAGTCACCCGCACCACCGCAGATCATTCCACTCCGAAGCGCCCGGCGCGACCCCGCCGCCGATGCTCGCCCCCGCGCCAGGGCACGCCCGCTGGCACGACAAAAAGCCAGTACCCAGTACAGACCATATGCACGGCCCTCCGGGCGCTGTGCGATCACTGTGCCACCCACGACCCGACCAGCGCCCAAGACGAGGGGACGGCAACGCTCCCGCGCACACAGGGCGCCAACGATCAAAGCGCCGCACCCAAGGCCGCCCGATGGGCGGCCAATCCCCATTATCTGCCCCAAAGAGTCAAGCGCCGCCGGCGTCAAGGCCAAGCCCTACGGGCGGCCTACGGCCGGCCTTGACCCCGGCTCCCACCATCACCTTCAGCGCAGCCACACCACCCCCAACGAAAAAAGTCCCCCCCAGCCCTTGACTTTTCATCCGCAGATGCACACCTGGCGGGTGCTGTGTCCGCGCTGTGCAATCCGTTGGCCGGTCTGGAGCCTTCGTGGTCTGTATCCGTTGTGATGACCGCAGCCAGCATCGGTGCCGCCAAGGGCGGCGGGTACGCGCGCTACCTGGAGTCAAAGACCGTCGAGCCAGAGCGCGGGGACTACTACCTGAGCCCCGACGGGGAGCCCACCCAGGCACCCGGCCAGTGGCTTGCGAGCCCCGACACGCTCGCCCGTCTCGGGATCGAGGGCTCCACCGTCGAGGGCCGAGACTTCATCGCGCTGATGGAAGGCAAGCACCCGCGGTCGGGAGGGTTCCTGCGCCGGGCGGGCTCCACCGGCAGCCGGGCGGCGGGCATCGACCTGACCTTCAGCGCCCCCAAGTCGGTGTCCGCCGTGTGGGCGCTCGCCGACGAATCCCAGCGGCGCGCGATCGAATCCGCGCACGCCGCCGCCGTCAGCGAGACGATCGCGCACCTGACCGAGACCGTGCCGACCGTGCGCCGCCGCCAGCGCGGGCAGGTCATCGAGGAGCACGCCCGCGACGTGGTGGCCGCCGAGTACCGGCACACCACCGCGCGCGGTGTCCTTGAGGGAGACGTGCCCGACCCGCAGCTCCACAGCCATGTGGTCATCACGAGCGCGATCCGCGAGGACGGTCAGATCGTCGCCGTCGCCTCCCGGCCGATCTTCCGATCCGCCCGCGAGCTTGGCGCCTACTACCGCTCATCGCTCGCGCACCAACTCCAGCAGCGCGGTTATGCGATCGAGCGGGGCACCGGCAAACATGGCCGCTACTTCGAGATAGCCGGAGTGCCGCGCGGTCTGCTGGACGCCTTCTCCGCCCGCAGCCGCGAGGTCGCCAGAGCCGCCGAGCGCTTCCGCGCACAGTGGGGCCGCGCGCCCGAGCGCGGCGAGCTACGAGCGCTCAAGCTGGAGAACCGCAAGGCCAAGGTGCTCGTCACGCGCACCGACCTACAGAGCGCATGGAACGACACCGCCGAGCGCTTTGACTTCACCGGCGATAAGCCCGGCCGACTGCTCGGCGCCGCCGCCGAACGCGCGCCGGAGGGTGCCCTTGAGGATCGTGTCGAGCAGCGCCTGACCGAGCGCGCCGCGACCTTCGAGCCCGGCGAGTTCCGAGCCGTCCTGCTTGAGCAGTCCGTCGGCGAGGTCTCACCCCGCGAAGCGCTTGAGCGCTCACGAGCGATGATCGCCGAGCGCCGCGTCCTGCCATTGGAGGGCGGCCTGATGACCACGCTCACGGTGCGCGCCCGCGAGCAGGCGATCGAGCGCAGGTTCACCGACGCTCGCCAGCAGCGGCGGCCGAGACGTTGGGAACGAGGCCCGCGCGCTCGCAAGCGATCAGATCGCCGAGCGGATCGGCGGACACCTCAGCGCCGAGCAAGCACACGCCCTGCAGGTCATCACCGGCCCCGAGCGGGCCGCGATCCTCGTCGGACCCGCCGGCACCGGCAAGGGCGTCGTCATCGACGCCGCCGCCCGCGCCGAGCAGTACGGCGGCCATCAGACCTTGGGGATCGCGGTGTCCGGGTCAACCGCCCAGCGCCTCGGCCAAGACAGCCCCGCGCTCGCCGGCCAGACCCTGACCGTCGACGCGCTCGTCTCGCGCGTCGAGCGCGGCCAGCTCCACATCGACGAGGACACGACGATCTACTTCGATGAGGCCGGCATGGCCGACACCGACCGCCTCGACCGGCTCACCGAAGCCGTGGAGCACAGCGGGTCAAAGCTCGTGGCGATCGGCGACGCCGCGCAGCTGCCCTCGATCGGCGCGGGCGGCATGTTCGACCGGCTCGGCGACATCGCCCCGAGCGCGGAGCTCTCGAACATTCGCCGCACCCTCGACCCCGACGAACAGCGCGCGTGGGCAGACCTGCGCGCCGGACGCTCAGACAGCGCGATGGCGCACTACCACTCGCGCGGGCAACTGCACATGGCAGACACCCGCGATGAGGCCGTCGAGCAGGCCGCGCAGAACTGGGCGGCGCTCACCGAGACCCACGACCCGAGCGAGGTCGCGCTGATCTCCGACGCCTCAAACCAGGAGATCCACCGGCTCAACGCCCGCGCCCAGCACTTCCGCGCAGAGCGCGGCGAACTCGGCGAACTCGAAGTCCCGGTGCCCGGCGTCCACTACGGCATCCGCCAAGGCGACCGGGTAGCGATGATCGACCAGCACCACGAGCCAGGCGTCGAGCGCATCGAGAACGGCAGCCGCGGCGAAGTCCTCGACATCACCCCCGCGCGGGGAGGTGCTGATCGAGTTCGACGTGACCGGCCGCCAGCGAACCTTGGCCGGCGATGACCTCGGCCGTGTGCGCCTCGGCTACGCCCAGCACATCCACCGCGCCCAAGGCGCGACCGTCACCCGCACCCTCGTCGTCACCGGCGGCTGGCAGACCAGCAAGGAGCCCGCCTACGTCGAGGCATCCCGCGCCCGCCAGGGCACCGACTGGTTCGTCTCCCGCCAAGACCTCGGCGTCGAAGGACACGACACCGACCGCATCCAGCGCCTCGCCGAGAACATGCGCCGAAGCCACGCACAGACCCCATCGCTCGCGCACCCCGAGCTGGCAGACCGCGACTACGGCACGCACTTTCACCGCTCGATCGCACCCAGCCGCACCAGCCGGATACCGGGGATCGTCCGCACGATCAACCGGATCGTCAACCCACCAGCACAGGAGCGAACACGATGAGCCAACGACGACAGATCGTCCTACCCGACCCCGTAGACCTCCAGCTACGCGAGCTTGCCGCCGGGGCCGACACGCCACCCTCCACGCTCGCCGCGCAGATGGTGCAAGCCGGTGTCGCCCAGGCAGCCAAGGACGGCAAGGTCCGACCACTGCGCCCCGCGCCGGTGCTCGTCGGCGGCAACGGCAGCGAGCGAGCACCGTGGCTTGAGCCCTACGGCGGCGACGCCGAGTGGCGCCAGCAGATGTGGGGCGCCGTCGTCGCGCTGCACGGCCGCTACCCGACCCAGCTCGCAAGCGCTCAAAGACAAGTGGTGGAAAGACGACTCGCAGACCGAGACGCTGTGCGCGCTCGCCGTATGGCGAGCCGAACTCGACGACGCCGGCCAGGACCCCCGCGACGAGCTCGCCTTCCAGAACCAGCTCGCCGACTACGCCCAAGTCCTGCGCCAGCAGGGCGGCGGCGTCACCAAGGCATGGAAGCCCGGTGCGCCGCCGCCCGAGTGGGCTCCGAAGTAGCCACCCAACCAGCCCGACCGTTACATCTTTGACGCGCTCTGTGTCAGCTTCGCGTCACACCCTCACAACGCTGCACAGGCTTTGTACGGTCGGTCCACAACTGCACATTTTGGCCCCAGCGACAGCGCTAACTGCCCCGGCGCCGTGACACAAGGAGCCGTAACTCCCTATGCCCAAATACCGTACCCCAGACGGGTTGGAGGAGCACGCCTGCATCGACCAGGCCGTGCTCGACCTCATGCTCGATCTCGACAGGCAGCGGCCGTGGGCCGAAGACGAGATCGCCCGCACCATCAGCGTCCCCGGCGATGTCCGCGACAGCCTGCGGCGTCTGCGCACCTCAAAGCTCATCCACCGCTGGAACGACCTCGCCGTCGCTTCCCATCCCGCGGTGCGCTTCCACGAGATCAACCACGGCAACGGCCAGGAAAACCCCGGAGAGGCCAGGGAGCGCCATTGGGAGCGAGCAGTCCTTGAGGGTCTGCTCATCCGCAGCGCCGAGGGCGAAGGGCCGATCACCGAACAGCAGACCTACAAGGCGTTCGGTGCCAAGAAAAAGAAGAAGCGGCTAGCGCTCGCCGACGCGCTGAACCGACTTGAGGGCGCCGGTCTCATCGAACGTCGTGGGGGGCGCGCAATCGCCTCGGAGGTCGCACGGCGCCTCGATGAGCTGATGACCCTCTGACGCGCCCGGCCTGCCATGCGCGTCACCGAACTGGCCTTGAGCCAGGCTGTCCTCCCCAGCCTGGCCAAGGTCGGCATCCACGAGGTCAGAGCAGCTCGCCGAGCACCGTATCGGCGAGCTGCTCCGCCGCCCCGAGTTCAGCAGCGGAGTCGAGCTGTACGAGCTGATCTGCGAGCTGCACCGCCACGACCTGACGCCGTTCTCCGGCCACGGCGGGCACGTCCAGACTGAGCGGGAGCTGGAGATATTCCGCCTGCGCGCAGTCGAGGGGTTGACCTTCACCGAGATCGGAGAACGGGTAGGTCTCCAGCCGAACCCGCGTCGATCAGCTCCTAAGTCTGCACTTTCGCCTGGGCGAAGTGCCGCCTGCCGCCAAGCGCCGGAGCGCGAGCGCCCAATGACTGATCGGTCGCCGCGCGGTATGCGCCCGCAAACGGTCGCGGAGCGCCGCCGGCTGTATCGTACAGGCTCGCCTCGCCGTCAAGCGGCATTACGCCAGGCCCCTGACATCAGGTTCGTCGCCAGGGCGCTCGCCGCATCTCCCCGCCAGATCCAGCGCGCATACGCTCAGTTCGGCGACCGCACCTTCCGCGACGACCTCCAGTTCGAGACGAATGGAAGCCGCCGTCGAGCTTCTGTCCCAGCCCTCGATCCTGGTGTGCGAGGTAGCGCGACAGGTCGGCTACCGCCAGGCGTCGTACTTCGCCCGCGCGTTCCGGTGCCTCTACGGCGTGCCACCGACGGCCTTCCGCTCCGAACTGCACCAGGCAAGGCGCAGCGGGCCGCTGGGAGTGATCGCGGTATGAGTGCTCAAAGCATCGCTGTCAGCGAGCCCGCGGCGAGCGCGGGCCGCGAGCCGATCCTTGTCGTGGAGACCGATGCGGACTTCGGACGGGCGCTCGTTGAGCAGCTCGCCGCCGACGGCCATCCTGCCGAGCTTGCCCGCACCGCCGGTCACGCCGAGGCACTCGTAGGCGCCAGCCCGCCGCGTTTGGTCGTGCTCGGGGAACTCGACTCGCCGAGGGGCACCCTCGACCTGTTGGAAGCCATCCGTGGGCACCACGCGGAAGCGTGGCCACAAAACCTCCCGGTGATCGTCCTCAGCTCCCGCACAACCGAGCCCGACATGCTGCGAGCCTTCGAGGCAGGCGCAGATGACTTCATAACCCGCCCCGCCCGCTATCTGGAGCTACGAGCGCGCGTGCGCGCACTACTGCGCCGGGCGGCCGGCGGCACGCAGCAAACACGGCCACTTCAGATCGGCCCGTTGACGATCGACACTGCCAGCCGTGCGGTGAGCCTCGCCGACAAACCCCTAGAGCTGCGCCGTCAGGAGTACGAGCTGCTGCTGTTCCTGGCGAGCGACCCGCGACGGGTGTTCCACAAACACGAGCTACTAAAAGGCGTATGGGGATACCGCTCGACCGGCACCACAAGGACGCTCGACACTCACGCCAGTCGCCTGCGCCGCAAGCTCGGCGCCGCCAGTGGAAGCTGGGTCATTGCTGAGTGGGGAGTCGGCTACCGACTCATCTGAGCCCCAAGGCGGAGAGGCTTCGGGTCGAACGGCGAGTAGACCGTTTTCGCGCCCTAGTGATGGTGTGAGTGTCCGCGCACCGTGCGCCAGCTCTCGTGGGTGATCCGCAGGATCACGACCGTCATACCCAGGCCGATGAGCGGATCGAGGATCGGGGCGCCAGCAGCGATGGCGACGGCGCTTGCGATGACCGCGAGCGAGACGTATGCGTCGACGCGGGCATGGTCGCCGTCTGCGATCAGCGCGGGACTGTCCAGCCGATGCCCGGCACGGGTGCGTACCAGCGCGGCCAGCCAGTTGCCGGCGAACCCAATCCCTCCAGCGAGCGCAAGGACGAGCAGATGGTCCGGCGTCGATGGGTGAATTAGGCGCAGGACCGACTCATACGCAGCAACGCACGCGGAGGTGAAGATGGCCGCCACCACAGCCAGGCCAGCGAGGCGCTCGGCGCGGGGTGAGCGCAGCGCGAACGCGATGCCGAGCGGAATCGCGGTCAGCGCGTCCCCGCCGTTGTGGATCAGATCGGCCAGCAGCGCCAGGCTGCCACTGAGCGCGAACACAACCGCCTGCACAGCGGCCGTGATGCCGAGGATCGCAAGCGCGAGCGTGACGGCCCGGACGCCCTCGCGCGAGCGCTTGATGCTCTCGTCTACAAGCCCGTGTGAATGGCCATGCGTGTGCTCGCCGTAACCGTCATGCGTGTGCTTGGGGCGATCGTGTTCATGCGGCCCGATGTGTGGGTGAGCATGGCTTAGCCTCAATCCACCGGTGCGCTGGGTTGATGGGGTCGTTTCGCGGTGATTTGGTGGGTTGGCGGGGTCAGGCTGTGTTGTGGGTGGGGATTTCGCTTCGGGTGGTTCGGCGGGGCCGTTCGGGCGTGTTTTTTGGGTAGCGGTGAGCGTGCCGGTGTCGGCGGCCGGGTGTGCTGGTTCTCGTGGCGGGGGTTGTCGCTCAGGTGGCGGCGGGTAGCGCTCTGATTCGTGCGAGCGCGCGGATGAAGTCGTGTTGCCAGGGCCAGCGGGCAGGGAGGTGCAGGGTCCATTGGCGGGCGGTGCGGGTCAGCCGGCCGGGGATGCGGAGCAGGCGTCGGCGGAGGGTGCGGGCGGCGCGGACGGTTTGGCCTGGCAGGCCGATCACTGTGGTCCAGCGGGTGAGGTTGTGCGCGATAGCGGCGATCACGGTCCAGGCGCTGTTGGCGTTGAACTGGCCGGAGGGGAAGTGCGCCAAGGCTTGGTCCTTGAGGTCGCGGATCGTGAGCTCGACGACGGCGTGTTGGCGATGCTCGGCTTCGACGACGTTGATGTCTTCGGTGCGGTTGGTGAGGAACGGGAAGTAGCGCCAGTCGGGCCACAGCTCGGCTTGAGCGCCGAGCAGCCGGGTGCGCCGGACGATCATCCGCTTGGCGCCCAGGATGCCCTCGGCGATCTGCGCCTCGCCGTCCTCGGGGTAGTCGGTGAGTGTGATCCAGGCGGACTCGGGGATCTCCTCGATCCGCTCGCTCACGCCCTTCTGGCAGCGGATGCTGATCGAGTACAGCCACCCGGCGTTCTGCAGACGCGTCATCAGCGTCTTGTTCCAGAACGCCGAGTCGGCACGCAGAAGCTTCTCGCCGCTGGCGCCGGCACGAGCGACGCGGGCGATCAGCTCATCGGCGAAGCGCAGCACCCCGCGGGTTGGCTCGCCTAGCCCTTGCGCAACCTCACATGCAGCACCTCGCCGGTGTCCGCCCGGCTGGCCATCATCGGGTGATACCCGCGCCGCTTGGTGTACCCGAACCCGACGCCCTGCTTCTTGTAGCCGTGCACCTCGCCGACGAAGCTGTCAACATCAACCACGAGGCGCTCTTCGCCGGGGCCGGCGCCCGCCCGCCACGCACGCGCGAGCGACTCCGCGAGCAGCCGGTCGAGCTGGCGGACATGCCCGAACGTGAACGCCCGCAGGAACGTCCCCAGCGTCGAGGGCGCCGGCAACCAACCACCCAACAGCCGCCGCGTGCGACCCGCGCGCAACACCTCACAGTCATCGATGGAGTCAGCACCCAAGAGCATCGCGTAGATCAACGCCATCACCTTTCGGCCCGCGTTCGCCGCACCCGGGCGATCACGACGAAGCCGGACGAACTGGCTGACCAGCGGCTCGATCCCGAGCCTCTCCGCGAGCGTCGCGACCAGCACGACCCCGGCATCGGAGACGACCCGCTCGTCGTCAAGCAGACCTCCACGCCGTCCAGTCCGACCGCGTCTTCATCATGCACCATAAGAGTGACCTCCTGAACTCGGGCCGCGGCTGGCCAACAGCCGCAACAAGCCCTGCTCAGGAGGTCATTCTTTGTTCAGCACCAGACGGAATCGGTGGATCGAGGCTTAGGGGGCCGTGACGGTGCAGGTCGCCCGTGACGAGTTCATAGGTAGCGGGGGGCATTGATCCTCCAGGTTAGGCGCCGCGAGGACGCCCTACATCTCAACAGACGTTAGGATGAAGTGGTGTCGGATGATCGCTGCGACCTGCTTTGCCTGGACCTGCCCCGCGCCGAGGAGCTGCGCAAGACTCGCCTCGACCGGACAGTCGCCGAAGACCTGGCCGATGGCGCCAAGGCGCTCAGCGATCCCACCCGCCTGACGCTGGCCGCCGCTCTGCGCGACGGAGAGGAGCTGTGCGTCTGTGATCTGAGCTGGGTAGTCGAGCGCTCCGAGAACCTTGTCTCACATCACGTTCGAGCGCTGCGCACTGCTGGCCTCGTGCGCTCACGCCGCGAAGGCAAGATGGTGATGTACGCGCTCACCGATCGCGGCGACGCGCTGCTCGAGGTCATCCTGGCGGGGGTGGAGGCGTGAGCGCCACGCCCAGCGAACTGCCGATCCTCTCAGTCGATCCGTCGGCCTCACAGTCACGAGCGCAGCTTGTTCGCCACGCGAGACTCCTTGCTTGGGCCGGTCTTGGCTGGCACGGCATCGAGGCAGCCGTGGCGATTGCAGCGGGTGTTGTGGCCGGCTCCGTGGCGCTGGTCGGGTTCGGCGCCGATTCGCTGATCGAGTTGGCGGCGGGGCTGGTCGTGCTCTGGCGCTTGGCTAGTTCTCGCGCGATGGCTGAGCGCAGGGCGCAGCAGATGATCGCGGTGTCCTTCTACGTGCTGAGTGCCTATGTCGCCGTCGAGGCGATCCGTTCGCTCGGGCCGGCGATCGGCCGGCCGTGAGCTGGGTAGGGATTGGCCTCTCGATCGTCACGCTCATAACGATGCCCCCGCTCGCCACGGCGAAGGCGCGGGTCGCGACGCGCTTGGGTCATCGGCGACAAAGAGCGAGAGCCGTCAGACGATGCTCTGCGCGTATCTGTCAGCCGGGTTGCTTCTCGGCCTCACCTTGAATGCGCTGCTTGGCTGGTGGTGGGCAGACCCCGTGACCGCGCTCGGGATCGCAGCGGTCGCGCTGAGAGAGGGGCGAGACGCCTGGCGCGGCGAGTCCTGCTGCACCGCCCCGATCGCTGTCCCCGGCAGTGACGGATGCGCGGAGGACTGTTGCAGTTCGCCAGTATCCGTCCACTGAGCCCCGCGATCGTCCTCGCCATTAGCTACGGGCGTCGGGCGGTCCCGAGGATGTGCGGGTCCGGCGGCAGGAAAGCCGCAGGGCTGAACGGGAAGCGCTCGCACGTCACGATCTGAAACCCGGCGTGCTCGATCCCGCTGGTCGTGTCACGCGCCAGGTGACAGCCGCCCGCGACATGAGGCCAGAAAGTCGCGTCGGCGAGCCGCTGAAAACGTGACTCCCACTTGGGATGGGCGACTACGTGCTCGTAGAAGCGCAGCTCGCCATCAGGCCGAATGACGCGGTAAAGCTCCGCGAGCGTCGCCTGCTGGTCGGGCACGGTGCAGAGCACCAGCGCAGCGACCCCGGCATCAAACGCTCCCGCCTCGCCGGGAAGTCGATCACCCACTCCATCGACTACGGATACCGGGACCGGCGCGCGCTCGGCTGCCTGCTGCGCACGCTCGCGCAGATACCGCTCGGGCTCCACAGCGACTACCTCGTCAACGGTTGTCGGGTAGTGAGAGAAGTTCGCGCCTGTGCCGGCGCCTATCTCAATAATCCGGCCGCTCAAGCCCGCGAGCAGCCTTCGGCGATGCTCGGCGCCACCACGGCGTTCGCTGATCTCCGCAACCTTCGTGTAGATCCGCGCGAACACCGGATGGGGTGCGTGCTCAGGCATCGCTCACGCTCCCCGCGGGCTCAGGGCCTTCGTCGGCGGGTTGCGATTGAGAAGCACCCATCGGTAGGCAGGTCGTGTGGCGGGCCATCCGCGCGACGCGCTCGGCGCGTTTCCCCGGCAGCCTCGTCAGCCTCCAGGCGATACCTCCCATAGCCGCCATCCCCAACGGGCACAACAACATCAGAAGCGACATCAGCGTTCCCGCTTTGTGGTCAGCGGCCGGCTCGCACGTCGGGCGATGAGCCAGTACGCCACCAGCCCAGCGCCCGCGAACGGGGCGGCGCAAGTCAGCCCGCTGAGCAGATCGGCGGTCGTTAGCCCGGTGCCAGTCGCGTGATGCACCGCCGCGGGGCCACCGAAGCTGAACACCGATGCGAGGAACGTGAAGCGAATAGCGCCGCGCCAAGGAGCGAAACCGTGGCACGGGTGATGCTGAGCGTGGCGAGCCTTGGCTGGATGCCGGTCTCCAGTTGCGCTACGCGAACATCCAGTAGCTCGGGGCCTCCGATTGCCGCGACGCCATCGAGCTCGATCCAGTCCGGGCCACGCACCACCTTTAGTAGCGCGCTGACGAGGGGACGGCGCCCACACGCGCTGACCGCCCGACGGTCAGCCGCTAGCTCACGACCGGCGACATAGCGGGCGCGCAGAGAGTCCAGCGCCGGCAAGAAGAAGAACGCGGCCGAGAGCGCCTGCACCAAGAGCGACCTTCAGCGGGTCGAGGTTGCATACGTGGTAGCGCTCGTGCTCGAGCACCGCCCGCAACTCCTCATCGGAGACCCCTTGCAGGAGCCCGCGGCTGACCGCGACGCGGGGAGTCAGCAGGCCGTAGGCGAAGGAGAACCACTCGGGCGCATCAAGAAGAACCACGCGCCCACCCAATCCGACCGCTGATGCCGTCAGCGCCAGCTCGTCGGACAGCTCAAGCGTCAGCCCACGCACACGGCGGGCAAGTCGTTGAGAGGCGACGATCTGACGGGCAACCGACCGGCTCCGAACGCTAGACCAGCAGCTACCAGGGCAACGAAAAGGAGAACAGACAGCATCGAGCCACTGCTGTCCAAGAGCCCAGCCATCCCCTCGTGAGAAATTCGCGCAAGGAGGAGCGGCACGAGCACGCTCCCCACGGCACCACAGAGCACATACATACCCAGCAGCAGCGCGAGGGACATCAAGGCAAGGAAGCTGCGATTGGCGCTGTCCAGCCTCACGAGTCCTCCGCGAGCAGACCACGCAGGCGGTCAAGCACACCGGGATCGGCGCGCGCCTCATCCACGAAATGCGCGACCGCGGCATCGCCATAGGTACGGATCACCTCGCGCACCGCGATCCCGGCGGCGTCTGCCGCCGTCGCCTCATACACGTAGCTGCGTCGTTCACCTTGGCGAGCCAGCACACTCTTCGCGGCGAGACGATTCATCACCGTCATCACGGTCGTATAGGCCAACGGCTCGGCCCGGCGCTCGTTGAGCGCATCGACGATCTCACGAACCGATACCGGATCGCCGGCCGCCCAAACCGCGTCCATCACCTCAGACTCGAGCGGAGCGAACCCACCGACTTGCGTTGCTCGGCCTTCCCGCCATGAACCGGGACTCTACTACATTCTTGTCGTGTATGCTCGGGCTATGAGCCGTCGTGCCTACGGGCCGCTGCCGCCGGGTCCTCGCGCCCCAGCGTCCGTCAACACCGCCCGCCTCCTCCAACGACCGTTGCAGTCGCTGCTCGGCTGGCGTGAGCGCTACGGAGACGTTTTCACCGTGCCGCTACTCGTGTTCGGGGTGGGCGTCTATGTGTCAGATCCGAGCGCGATCCGCGAGATGCTGACTGGTGAGCAGTCCGATCTTCACGCCGGTGAGGCGAACGCGCCCCTGTCGGCGGTGCTCGGCGAACGCTCGGTCCTGACCCTCGACGGACGCGAGCACCTGCGCCAGCGAAAGCTCTTGCTACCACCGTTTCAAGGATCGGCAATCGAGAACTTCCGCACGATCATTCGCGATGTCGCCGCAGCCAATGTCGGCAGCTGGAGGGAGGGCGAGCGTTTTCTCATGCGCGAGCGGATGCGGGCGCTCACCTTCGAGGTGATCGTCCGTGCCGTCTTCGGAGTTACAGACGCAGAACGCATCAAGCGGCTACGTAGCACCCTGGTCTCAGTGCTCGATATGCAGGCCGTGTCTCTTTCTGCCGAGCATGCTACGCCACGATCTCGGCCGCTGTACCCCGTGGGGCCAGTTTCAACGTCGCTTGCACGCAGCGGACGCACTGATCTACGAGGAGATCGCCCTTCGCCGCTCCGAGCCGGACCTCGAGGACCGCACCGATGTTCTCTCATTGCTGCTGCGCGCCCGCGACGAGGACCACCAGGCGATGACCGATGTCGAGCTTCGCGACGAGCTGATGACGTTGCTGCTCGCCGGTCACGAGACGACCGCTACCGGCCTCGCTTTCGCGTTCGACCTGCTGCTGCGCAACCCTCGCGTCCTCGGACGCTCTGCGAGAAGAACTGGTCACCGACGATGACACCTATCTCGATGCCGTTGTAACGGAGACTCTGCGGCTGCGGCCGGTGATCGACGCCAACGCCCGCACGCTCACCAAGCCCCGCACGATCGGCGGATGGGACCTCCCAGCAGGTATCCGGGTCTACCCGGCGATCGCCGTCGTTCATCTGCGCGAGGATCTCTACCCACAGCCCCACGAGTTCCGTCCAGACCGATTCATCGACGGCGAGGCGGAGTCCTACGCCTGGCTGCCGTTCGGTGGCGGCATTCGCCGCTGCATCGGCGCGTCCCTCGCCCAGGCCGAGATGGCCGAGGTAATCCGCACCGTCGTCTCGAGCGTCGACCTCCAACCGACACGGCCCGATCCCGAACCGGTGGTCATGCGCGGGATCACGCTCGTCCCACAGCACGGGACGCCGGTCATCGTTGGGTCAGCCATCGGGGAGGACGCGCGCCCCTACCCACAACGCAGGCCGCTCGCCGAGATCGTCAACAGCTACGACCGGGTTGCCCGGCTCTACAGCACCTTGGAGCCGCTGTACCTGATCTTCCCGCCCGCCCGGCGCAGGGCGGTCGCAGCGCTCAACGTGAAGGCCGGCGGCGTTGTTCTCGAGATCGGGGCTGGCACCGGGCGCAACTTGCCCTACTTGGTCGATGCGGTTGGCCCGACTGGCGCCGTCATCGCCGTCGATGCCTCCGAGGGGATGCTCGTGGAGGCGCGCAAGCTCATCGAGCGCCACGGCTGGTCGAATGTTCAGCTGCTCCGCCAGGATGTTTCCCAACTCGAAGTAGATCGTGACCTGGATGGGGTGCTGTTCAGCCTCAGCTACTCGTGCATCCCCGACCCAGGCCCGGCGGTGGCAGAGGCCTGGAAGCGGTTGCGGCCCTCGGCCCGTGTTGTTGTGATGGATATGGGATTAACCGAACAGCAGGATCCGCCGCGCTACTTGATCCGATCGCCCGCCTTCTGGAAAAGCTCGCGCCAGGCGACCCCTACTCGCGCCCGTGGGACGATCTCGCCAGCTACGGGCCGGTAGCAACCGAGCGCTTCCTGCTGGGTCTCTACTACATCTGCACAGTCGAGAAGACGGCGGAGCAATGAGCCAGGGGGATCGCCCGGCGCCTACTGCCGAGGCTGCTCAGCGAGCCAGTCATCAGCATGGGCGCATCTAGTCGCGTCGCGCTGACGAGAGCGCCGCGATGAACGGCTCGCGGATCTCCGGGTCGCAATGCCGCTCCTCAAGCGCCCGCTTCTCCGCGTCCGGGTCATCGCCAGCCTGATAGTCCATCCCCGCGCCACACGCGAGCGGCAGAGATGGAGAGACCATCCCATGCTGGGCCGGGGAACGTCGCGTCGATCTCTACTCGCTGCCCTCCAAGAGTGACCGTCAGGTATCGGTGAACGTCTACGAGCCCGTCGTCGGGAACGGCCGCTGCGACGGCGGCGCCGAACAGCTCGCGCGCGCGAGCACGGTCCAATGTGTAAACGCGGTGGACGACGGCGGCCTCGGTATCAGGAAAGCGCTCGGCGAGGACGCGGGCGAGGAACAGGTGCTTGGTGGAGCATGTACCGCGCTGCTCGCAGAGCATCCCGTCGACCGTGCGGTCTCTCGGGCGCCCGTAGGGAATCGCGCGCACGGCCTCTACCAAGTCGACCAGCGTGGCGTCGGGAGTGCCCACCGCATCGCCGACGACGGCGATTGTCGAGCCACGGTCGGCGAGTGACATGGTGCCGTAGTCTCCCAGCATCGTGGACTGGAGGGCCTGGCACGAAGACTACGGCGACCCGGACTCGACTCCCGGACGCCGGCTGGCGATCGTGCAAACACCGCTGCGGAGCAAAAGATGCCCTCGACGCTGAGGTCTCCTGCCGTGGCGAATGTCCTCGAGCGGCTGCATACCCGCGCAGACGATGAGGACGAGCTGGCCGCGCAGCGCGTCCGCGCACGCGAGGCTGAAACTGGCGAGCGGTTGCCGCAAGCGCAAAGGTACGAGCTGTATGGCCAGGCGCCGCTGGCGATCACCCGCGAGGTCGGACAACTGCTCTATCTCCTCGCACTGAGCGGGCGAGCACAGCGGATCGTCGAGTTCGGCTGCTCGCTCGGCGTGTCGAGCATCTATCTCGCATCGGCGCTCCGCGACTGCGGCGGCGGAACACTCGTCACGAGCGAGTGCGATGAGCGCAAGCTCGGACTCGCAACGCAGAATCTGGCCGATGCCGGCCTAGCTGATCTCGTCGAGCTGCGCGCGGGCGACGCGCTGCATACCCTCGCGGACATCGCATGGCCGATCGACCTTGTGTTCCTCGACGGCCGCAACGATCTCTACCTGCCAGTCCTTCGTCTGCTCGAACCGCATCTATCGCCGCTGGCGATGGTCGTCGCCGACCTCAGCGCCGAGGACCCGGACCTGATCCCGTACCTGGAGCATGTCCGCG
The DNA here is from genome assembly GCA_963744135.1 of uncultured Solirubrobacterales bacterium. Lineage (GTDB taxonomy): Bacteria > Actinomycetota > Thermoleophilia > Solirubrobacterales > Solirubrobacteraceae > Palsa-744. Next base: position 89,556 of record CAVUSE010000006.1, read on the forward strand.
ATCGGATTGGCTACTTCTCGATGACTGTCCCGCTCGATGATGGCGTTGAGCTTTCGACGCGCGAAAGGACAGACGGCGGTGAGTGATCGGCGACTGCTGTTCTTCGGTGACTCCCTCGTCGCCGGCGTGGGTGATCCGACCGGCCGAGGCTGGGTCGGGCGCGTGATCGCCGCGTCATTCGAGAGCGGACTGCCGTTGACCGGATACAACCTCGGCGTCAGACGGGAGACCTCAGAGCAGGTCGCAGGACGCTGGCACAACGAGGCGCTGCCACGCTTGTTGCCAGAAGCCGATGCGAGGATCGTTGTCTCGTTCGGCGCCAACGACACGACCGTCGAACATGGCCGGCTGCGGGTAGCGCCCGAGCGCTCTTGCGCGGCGCTGGCAGGCATCCTCGACGGTGCCGGGGCACTCGGCCTGGCCTCTCTGGTGATCGGGCCGGCGCCGGTTGACGGTCCTCAGCAGAACGAGCGTATCCAGGCGCTGTCCGCTTCGTTCTCGGACCTTTGCTCCAACGCCGGTGTTCGCTTCATCGGCGTCGTCGAGCAATTGCTCGACGCTCCCATCTGGATGAAGCAGGTGATGGCAGGCGATGGCGCTCACCCAGCCGCAGAGGGGTATGACGCACTCGCCGGCCTCATCCTGGCCGCGGGCTGGACGGACTGGCTACGCGCCGAGCGCTCGAAGCTGCTCGGCGTACCCGCGCAGCGACCAGCCGTTCGTCGGTGATCCCGAGGCGCTCGCGCAGCGTCTGGACTAGCGCATACTCCTCGGCCAGGTCGGAGCCAGGTGGGGCCACCGCCTCGATCTCGATGAAGCTCCCTAGCCGCTCAACGGTGTCAAGGTGGATGCGGACCTGGCGCCAGAGGAACAGCCGCCGGGTCTTACAGACCACTACGGTCGTGCCAATCGCGGCCGTCAGCGCCGCGCGGAGCGCTTCGGCGTCGTCGATCTCGGCGATGCGATACCGACTCTCGCGCTGCTGCGGCTCACTGGCGCGCTCGAACTGGATCAGATGCGGTCGGCCGGGTTGCTCCTCGCGCAGCTTCAGCCCGCCACGCGGCACCGTGAAATAGGTGTCGCGCTGTCGAATCTCTCCGTGGTCCTGCGCGCCAAGCGTGCGGCAGACCGCCAACGAGTCGGAGGGGTCCGGGTCGCTTGCCTTGCACTCGATATTCCGCCGCGGCGCGTTCACTTCTCGAATTGTGCCGCCCGTCATGTACGAGCTTCAATCGCCTTGAGTTGGGCGCGCACCTTGCCTGCGTAGGGGACCAGTGCGGGATCGTGAACTTCGTTTCGGTCGTGGTAGGCGAAGTAGCGCGGCGCGAGACGCGAGCTGCCATGCCGGGCTGTCTTCTGCTCGAACTCCTGCCGCGAGCGGACGGCGTAATGGTTGAGCCGCAGGCGCCCCACCGAAACCTGCTTGACCGAGGACTGGCGGATCGCATAGGGGTCCGTCTCGATCAGCGGCAGCCGCGAGAGGCCGCGCCGAATCCGCCGCGCCCACGGGTCGACGCTTATCACTCGCACCGGCTCATGGGCCTCTGTAACGGCGAGCGCTCCGTCGGCGTACTCGAAGAAGTGCGGCCCAATCGGCCGGACGGCGCGCGTCGGGTCCACGATGCTCTTGATGCGCCGGTTGCGGACCCATTGCATCCTCGCGCGGTTCACGAAGCTCTCGATCACCAGGCCGTCCGGCTTGGCCGTGAGCCCCGACGAGCCGTAGACCTGCCAGTTGACGACGACACCGGGATGCTCCTCGTACTCCCTGAGCAGGTCGGGCAGTGGCGTCGGTCCTGGCGAGAACAGGAACTCGTCAAGGTCGATAAACGCCAGCCAGCGCGTGCGACCTCGGGCTCGCTCCAGAGCATCAGCGTAGGCCCAGCCCTGGCCGCCCTGTCCCAGCGGGATCGAACAGTCTGAGATCGACACGACGCCCGCGCGAACCCACGGCTCAAGAACCTCCCTGCCGCCATCGGCGCTGAGGTTGTCGTACAGGAAGAACCGCTCGACCCCGACGAGCCGATGGAACTCGATCCACTCGGGTAGATACGGCGCCTCGTCCTTGAAGATGGCGCAGATCGAAAGGTAGGCCAGCTTCATCCGCGGACACGATACTTGGCGCCGCTTGCTCAACATCGACAGCGGGACGGGCGAATAAGCTCCTGCCCAATGCCTGAGCCTCCGGCCCCGCTTAGCGCCCGCATCTACGAGTGTGCCCGTCTCACGGGCGAGTTTCGCCTGCGCTCAGGCGCGGTGAGCGAGGAATACTTCGACAAGTACCTATTCGAGTCAGACCCGCATCTGCTGCGCGAGATTGCCGAGGAGCTGGTCGGCCTGTTGCCCGCCGACGTGGATGTGCTCGCCGGACTTGAGCTGGGCGGCGTGCCGCTCGCCGTCGTTGCCTCCCAGGTGTGCGGCCTGCCGGCCGTATTCGTCCGCAAGACCGCCAAGACCTACGGGACCTGTCGCCTCGCCGAGGGCGGCGAGATCACAGCTCGCCGGGTCGCCGTGATCGAGGACGTCGTGACCTCGGGCGGGCAGGTCATCGAGTCGTGCCAAGAGATGCGAGCGCGAGAGGCCGATATCGCGGCGGTGTTGTGCGTGATCGACCGCGAGGCCGGCGGCCGGGAGAACCTCGCCGCCGAGGGCCTTGAACTGCGCTCGCTATTCACGATGAGCCAACTTCGAGACGCTGCATGACAATGAGCGTCGAGGTCCGTCCAGTCCGCACCCGACGCGAGCTGAACACGTTTATCAAGCTCCCCTGGCGGATTTATCGCAACGAGCCCAAGTGGGTCGCGCCGCTCTTGATGGACTTGAAGAAGCGCCTCGATCAAGACAAGAACCCGTTTTTCAAGCACGCGCAAGCGCAGTATTTCCTCGCCTATCGCGACGGGCAGCCGGTGGGGCGCGTCAGCGCGCACATCGATCAGAACTTCAACGAGTTTCAGGGCAACGAGTGGGGTCTGTTCGGGTGGTTTGAGTGCGAGGACGATCCCGAGACGGCGCGCGCGCTGCTGGACGCCGCTGCGGGCTGGCTACGCGAGCGCGGCCGGGACCGCATGGTCGGCCCAATGGACTTCACGACCAACGACGAGATCGGCGTGCTGATCGCCGGCCACGAGTACCGGCCGATCATCCTCTGTCCCTGGCACCACCCCTACTACCAGCGTCTATTCGAGCGGGACGCCGGCATGGAGAAGGCGATGGACCTCTACATGTGGAGCCTGGACGTCACCGGACGCGAGCACGTCCATCCGGCAATCTGGCAGGCCGCCGACCGCCTCGAGTCCGAGCACGGGATCGTCTGCCGCAACTTCCGTAAGCGTGACCTGCAACAGGAGGTCACACGCTTTCTTGAGGTCTACAACGCCTCGTGGGAGCGCAACTGGGGCTTCGTGCCACTCACCGAGGAGGAGGTCCGCCACTACGCCAAAGACCTCAAACCCGTCCTCGACGAGAACTGGGCGATGGTGGCCGAAAAGAAGGACACCGGCGAGGTCGTCGGCGCCGCCCTGACGCTCCCGGACTTCAATCAGGTCTTGGCGAAGCTCAACGGACGGCTACTGCCCTTCGGCTGGCTCACAGCTCTGCGCGCGAAAAAGAGGATCGACGCGGTGCGCGTCTTCGCGCTCGGCGTCAAGCCCGCCTACCAGCACACCGGCGTCGCCGCACGCTTCTACCAAATGCACTTCGACGCCGCCGAGCGCACCCCGCAGAAGGGCGGCGAGATGGGCTGGATACTGGAGACCAACACGCCGATGAACCGCGCGATGGAAGGCATGGGCGGCGAGATCAAGCGCCGCTACCGCGTCTACGAGCGCACGCTCTAGCGACGAACCGCTCCACACACATCTACCCCCTCGTCGTCCCACGCGAGAACCGCCAAGGGTTCGAGGGGCCGCTACAAGAGCCGATGATTAACGGCTTGCACCAGCTCGCGGGGAGGGTCGTGCTCGACGCCGAGCGCCCGCTGCATCCACGCGACGTCGTGCCATGCGCCGAACTTCCAGCCGATCCGCCGGTAGACGCCGACCGGCTCGAAGCCCATCGCTCGGTGCAGGCCCGCGCTCGCTTCGTTCGGCAGCGTCATGCCCGCGACAGCCATCCGGTAGCCGCGTGCCGCGAGCCGCTTGAACAGCGCCTCGTACAGCGCGCGGCCCGAGCCGGTGCGTCGCCGACCCTGCTCAACGTAGACGCTGACCTCGCACGAGAAGCGATAGGCCGCTCGCGCCTGGTGCTGCCCGCCGTACGCGTAGCCAACGACGCGATCCTCATCTTCGTGTACGACCCACGCGTGCTTGCTCATCGCCACCGCGATGCGCTCGGCCATCTGCGCGGGCGTCGGCGGCTCGCCCTCGAAGCTGACGGCCGTCTCGCGCACATACGGCGCGTAGATCGCCGCGCACGCTGGCGCGTCGTCCTCGCTCGCTTCTCTTACCGTCGCACCGGACACGTTCGGCCGTAGCATACGCGGGCGCCTGCGAGGCGTTTGCAGCCAGGGCAGGCTGTAGAGTGCCCGGCCGCCCATGCACGAGCTTGTGATCTTCGACTGCGACGGCGTACTCGTTGACTCCGAGGTAATTTCCAACGAAGTGCTCGCCCGGATGCTTACGCGCGAGGGCTTGCCGACGACGCTCAGCGAGGCCCGCCGGGCCTGCCAAGGGCTCCTGCTCACCGACATCCGCGACCAAGCTGAGGCGAAGCTCGGCCGACCGCTGCCGCCTGAATGGCTCGCCGAATACGAGCATGAGCGAGCCGAGGAGTTCCGCCGCTCGCTCAAAGCAGTGCCAGGCGCTGCTGAGGCAGTACAGCGGGTCAAGGCCGCCGGATTGAAGGTCTGCGTCGCTTCGCAAGGCGCGTTGGAAAAGACACGACTGACGCTCGGGCTGACCGGCCTTCGAGAACTATTCCCCGCCGGCGCGCTGTTCTCGGCTTATGACGTTCCTCGCCCCAAGCCCGACCCCGCACTCTTTCGGCACGCTGCCGCGACGATGGGCGTTCAGCCGTCGGCCTGCACGGTCATCGAGGACACCCCGTCAGGAGTCACGGCTGCCGTTGCCGCCGGGATGCGAGCGATCGGTTACGCGGCGGACAGCGACGAGCACGCGCTGCGCAACGCCGGCGCTGAGATCATCCGATCACTGGACAGGCTCCCAGAGTTCTTGGGCTTGCCCCGAACGTGAGAGCCGCCACGCCGCTCCGACTTACCCAACGAAGCCTACATTCAGCGCGTCGTCGGTCGCCTGTGTTGACTTTGGTCGCGTAGATTCCAGCTCATGCCGTCCGATTCAGCAACCGTCTCGCTCAATCGCAAGCGCGCCCTAATCCTGCTCGGGATCGCCACCGTCGCGTTCACGGTGATCCTCGAACTGATCGACCCCTCGCACGTCTCGCACGGGCCGACGATCCTCAACTTCGAGTTCGCCGGCAGCCAGTCGCACGCGGCGCAGATCATGGCCGAATGGGGAGCGAAAGGCCGCAGCGCCGCGCATCTCTCGCTGCTGCTCGACTACGGCTACATGCTCTCCTACGGCCTGTTCTTCGCGCTCGCCGGCTTCGCCGTCCGCGACACCGCGCGAGCACGCGGCTGGACGCGCCTTGCCGCCATCGGCGTCGTCGTCCCATTCTTCGCGCTCGCCGCCGCGACGTTCGACGCGACCGAAAACGTCGCCCTCCTACTCACACTCGCCGGCAACGGCGGGAGCTTCGCTCCACCGTTCGCGGCCGTCTGCTCGGCCATCAAGTTCACGCTCATCAGCATCGCCATCCTCTACGCGCTCTGTGGTCTCACGCTTCGCCTCAGAGTCCGCCTCCTGCAGCCGAGCTAATCCATGAAGCGGGCGCTGCTGTTCGATCTCGACGACACGCTTGTGGTCGAGGAACCGGCGGCCGCCGCGGCATTCCTGGCAACCGCTCAAGTCGCGGCCGCCCTCCACCGCGTGCAGGCCGACAAGTTGGCGTTGGCGGCACGCGAACGAGCGCGTGAGCTGTGGTACGCGACACCCGCCCATCCCTATTGCCTGCGCGTGGGTATCAGCTCCTGGGAGGGACTTTGGTGTCGCTTTGAGGGAGAGCAGCCGGATGTCCGTTGGCTGCGCGAGTGGTCTCCGCGATACCGGCGAGAGGCATGGAGCCTCGCTCTCGCCGACCAAGGCATCCACGACACAGCTCTGGCAGAGGAGTTGGGAGAGAGATATGGCACGGAGCGCAGAGCGCGCCATGATCGCTTCGCCGACGTGCCAGCCTGCCTCGATGAGCTGCGCAACTCGCACAAGCTCGCGCTCATCACTAACGGGGCGTCATGCCTACAGCGCGAGAAGCTCACCGCGGCGGGCTTGGACGACTATTTCGATGTCGTTGCTATCTCTGGCGAGTTCGGCGTCGGCAAGCCCGAGCCTTCGATCTTCGAGCACACCCTCTCGCTGCTCGGATCTGATCGCGAGCACGCCGTCATGGTCGGAGACAGCCTCGCGCGAGACGTGGATGGCGCTATCGCCGCGGGACTAAAGGCGGTCTGGGTCAATCGCTCGGGTAGCTCATGTCCAGCGGATCGCCCCGGCCTGGTCGAAATTGCCACGCTCAGCGACCTGCCAGGGGCGCTCCAGCCGCTGCCCAGCTAAGACCTACTGCCGAGGCTGCTCGGCGAGCCAGTCATCGAGCATGGGGCGCGTGAAGCGGATGTGCCGACCTACTCGATGGCAAGGCAAACGGCCAGCCCTCACGGCCTCGTAGACCCAGCTCGTCTTGACGTTGAGATACCAAGCCGCCTGCTCCGGGCGAAGGAGTCGATCCTCGGTCAATGCGGCCGGGGAGCTTGCTGTTGATGGTGCTTGCATACCCCTTACAGACCGCGACGCACCAGAAGCGGCCAACGGATTTGGAGTCAGCCCAACGCGCCGAGGATCAGCTCCCCGACTGTTCGGCGGGGCCTGGCCGGCGCGACCGGGCTTTCTGATCTAGTTGCCCCTACGTGGCCGACCTGACCCCACTGCTCGCGGTGCCAAACGTCTCAGAGGGCCGTGATCGAATCGCCATCGACACGATCGCCGCGAGCTGGGCAGCGAGCGAGGAGATTCGGCTCTTGGACGCCCACGCCGATCAAGACCACCACCGCGCGGTACTCACCTTGGCCGGCAGCCCACGGAGCCTCTCCGATGCACTCGTGCAGGGCGCGCGAGCAACGATCAGCCGGATCGACGTGATGAGCGAGCGACCCGGCGGCTCAGGACAGCACCCACACGTCGGCGCGATAGATGTGCTCCCCGTCGTCTACCTCGACGACACGATGAGAGGCGCCGCGTGCGCCGAGGCATTGGTCATCGGCGACCGGATCGGAGAGGAGCTGGGAATACCCGTATTCCTCTACGGCGAGCTGACCGCAGCGGAGGGCACGCCGCCGCGCACACGCGCGGAGCTGCGCCGTGGCGGTCGCCGCGGCCTGGCCGAGCGGATCGCCCGCGGCGAGCAGCTCCCCGATTTCGGGCCGCCTGTGCTGCACCCAACGGCAGGGGCGACGCTGGTGGCAGCGAGGGAGCCGTTGGTGGCCTTCAACCTGGAGCTGGCGCCTCCCGCGACCGTTGCCGACGCACGCGGGATCGCTGCCCTCATCCGCGAGGGCGGAGCCGAGGGCCTTCCGGGGCTCAGGGCGATCGGCGTCGCGCTCCAAGCTGGCAAGGTGGCCCAAGTCTCGATGAACGTCGAGCGGCCCCTGGAGCTGCCGCTGGTAGAGGTCGTGCAGGCGGTCGCGCGGCACGCCAATGTGACGCGCGCTGAGATCGTGGGCCTGGCACCGAGAGCGGCGCTCGCAGGCTTCCCCGAGGACATCCCACTGCCGGACTTCGACCCCGAGCGCCAGTTGATCGAGACGGCGTTGTGCCTGTAGGGGGGCCAATTCCGGCCTTCCACGCCCGCGCGACGCCCCCTGGGGAAATCAGTGGGGAAATTAAGATGCCCCGTCTGCACCCCCTGATACAGTCAAAACAGCTTGGGAACAGGCATTACGGCGA
>CAVUSE010000007.1:0-910243 GCA_963744135.1 uncultured Solirubrobacterales bacterium
TGAACAGCGGATTGCCACGCTCACGGGCCGTTGAGCCACCTCTAACCGAATCTAAAAACTCTAAAAACCTCTAAATGGATCGGGTATGGTGGTCGGATGAGCAACCCATTCCACGCGAGCTTCGGGGTCAGCCCGCCGCTTCTGGTCGGCCGCGACGACCTGCTCGATGAGTTCGCCGAGGCACTTGAAGATGGCCCCGGAGCGGCGGGCCGCGCGACGCTCTACACCGGCGCTCGCGGCGCGGGCAAGACGGTCATGCTCAACGCCGTCGAGGACCGCGCACGCCAGCGCGGCTGGCTCATCGTCAGCGAGACCGCCACCCCGGGCTTCGTCTCCAGGATGACCCAGCAGCACCTACCACGGCTACTTCGCGACTTCAACCCCAAGGCGGTGCAGCGCCGCATGAGCGGCGTTAGCGCTCCGTTGAATATCGGCGGCGTGACCTGGAGCACGATCGAGGCGCATGTCGTCCAAGCAGGTCTGCGTAACCAGCTCGAGATGCTCGCCGACCTGCAGGCCGAGCAGAGCACCGGTGTCCTAATCACGCTTGACGAGATCCACCACAACCAAATCGAAGAGCTACGCGAGCTAGCCACCGTCGTGCAGCACACCTTCCGCGAGAATCGGGAGCTGGCGTTCGCCGGTGCTGGCCTAGCTGCCAGCGTCAGCGACGTCGTCAACGACGACGTCCTCACGTTCCTGCGCCGCGCCGAACGGCACACCCTGGGCTCAGTAGCGCGCGGCGACGTTGAACGCGCGCTGCGCGAACCGATCCGGGCAGCCGGCCGCAGCATCGGCGAGGAGGCCCTGCAGATCATGGTCGACGGAGCCCGCGGCTACCCCTTCCTGCTGCAGCTAGTCGGCGCCCAGGTTGGCGGGTGAACCCGAGCGCACCGGAGATCACGGCCGCCGACGCCACCCAAGGGGTCGTCCGAGCGCGGCGCCGGCTCGGTGCGCTCATCCACGAGCCGGCGCTCAGCGCTGCCTCAGACATCGACAAGTCATTCCTGCTCGCGATGGCCCAAGACGACGGCCCATCCAGGATGGCCGACATCCAGCAGCGCCTCGGCGCCGACGTGAACTACGCCAGCCAGTACCGCCTACGGCTGATCGCAGCCGAGCTGATCCACGCCACCCGCCACGGCTACGTCGACTTCGCGCTGCCCTACCTCCGTGAGTACCTCCGCCAGCACTCAGCCATCGACGCCTGATCGGCGTCGTGAGGCTTTCTCGCCCAGCCCGCTGACGCTTTCAATCCTGCGACTGGACAACCCCTCGATGAGGCCCCGTCCGACCGGCTGTAGGTGTTTATCGAGATCGCGTAAACCCTATAAAACTCCGTACAACTCGATATGAGCCAGGCATCGCAGTCTGGTTCTCGCTGCCCCGCCACGCACAGAGCTTGACATCCGTAGTAGACGATCATCTGTCCCCTTTCGCTTTAGAGCTTGTGCGCTCATGTCGGGACACTCGAACAGCTCAGAACTCGTTCTCAAGACATCACGATTCCGACTCTTGTTCCCTTCGATTCGAGACCCGCGACGACGTCGACTCCTCCTGCCAAGGCCGCATAGACAAGCCATTTATCACCCAAACGAGCTGCGCCCACCCCACGCCAGCCGGGCTCAAAACCGCCTTATTGACAAGGGTTTGTGCCGCGGTTTGTGCCGCGACGACCATACGAGGCCCGTCAAGATAGCGATCACTATCTCAAAACATGCCCATTTGCAGCGCCTTCTGAATGGCCAGACCCAGATTCGAACTGGGGACACCACGATTTTCAGTTGTAGGGCAACCAGCCCTGACCCGCTCGGCTGAGCGTAGCAAAAAGTGGCTGTTTGCTGGCGTTTTTGGGACGCCGTCGGCCGTCGCAGCCGGCCGTGCGGTCCACCGAGATACCTGCGGATACGTGCGGATTCCGGTGGGTTTGTGCCGCGATGCGGGGGTCGGCGGCACAAACCCCGAAGTCGGGTCTAGCGGGCTACGGCGTCAGGTCGGTGACTACTCGCGTGGCAGGAAGGATCTCCGAGATTCGAGTCACGTTCGCGCCCGCGTAGGGCGGGCCCCCTCAGCATGACTCGCACCCACGCCGGACGCGCGGTGGCTCCCGGACCGCAATGAGCTGGAGCGCGGCCAAGATCGTGGGACGCTCATCCTGCTTGCGCGTAGGGCAGTGCCGTCTCGCATACGGCCGCCATTAGGCCATCCACTCGCTGCGTGTACAGGTCGGCGCGCTCAACCGGCGAAGAGGGGTCAGTTTCTCACCGGCGCTGACAGCCCGCGATCCGGCGGAGGGGCGGTGCTGGAGGTTCACGCGCTCACAGCTAGCGCGGGTGGTGCCCGCAATGCGCGTGACGGCAGTGGGCGAGCAGGGAGAACGTCGCCGACGATGATCTGGGGCGACTCCGGTGGAATCCGGTCGAGTCGGTGGCCAACTGGCAGACGATCTGCACGCACGAATGCTGGGAGCGCTCCCGCCTGGTTCTGACGAGGAATAGGCCATTTGGCCGATGTAGTGACGGGCGCGGCGCGACAGGGTTGGGATGATGCACAAGGCGATCATGAACCTGATGGGCGGAGTTGACCAGGACGCGGTGGCGATCGTCCCGACTGGGACGGTGACGTTCGTGCTGACCGATGTCGAGCGCTCGACCTTGTTGTGGGAGGAGCGGGGCGAGGTGATGGCGGGGGTGATGGCGCGCTGTCATGACCTGCTCGCCGAGACTATGCAGGCGCGTGGCGGGGTGCTTCCGGAGGAGCAGGGCGAGGGTGATAGTGCGGTCGGCGTGTTCCCTGGTCGCCCGCTTCGTCGCGCTCAACCACCACCACGGCCGCCCCCACCCGCAGCCTCACCTGCTACACAACCTAGAACCCGTGGAACTACTCATCTGATGCGTATCCGGTTAGCTCCATCCGGGTGGTTTCGTAGTTTTGTTGGGTGTCGCGGCCTACGTATCCTCTGAGCATCTTGGAGTTTCAGGAGTGCTTTGCGACCGAGGAGGCCTGCCGCGAGTATCTGTTCGCTTCGCGCTGGCCGGAGGGGTTTGCTTGTCCAGGGTGTGGCGGCGGGCGGGCCGGTGGCCAGACGCGCCGCCACCTGTGGGTATGTACCGCGTGTGGGCACCAGACGTCGGTGACTGCGGGGACCGTGATGCACAAGACGCACACGCCGCTGCGCACGTGGTTCTGGGCGGCCTATCTGGTCGCCACTCACCACCCGGGCATATCGGCCAAGCAGCTGCAACGCCAGCTCGGGCTCTCGCGCTATGAGACTGCCTGGCTGATCCTGCAGAAGCTGCGCAGGGCGATGGTCGCCCCTGAGCGCGAGCTGCTGAAGGGTGAGGTCGAGATCGACGAGTTCTTCCTCGGTGGGCGCGAGGAGGGCCTCAAAGGCGGCCGCCAGCGCGGAAAGAAGGCGCTGATCGGCATCGCGATCGAGGTCCGCGGACACGGCTCCGGGCGGCTGCGCCTTCGGGTGTTGCCCGACGCTTCAGGGCCGATACTGCTCAGCTTCACCCAGGCGACCACCACCACCGGCGCAATCGTGCATACCGACGGGCTTCAGTCCTACCGCGTCCTGAGCAAGCACGGCTACGAGCACCGCCGACACCCGAAACAAACCGCTGCGCCCGATCAGCTACTCCCTCGAGCACACCGCGCAATCTCCAACCTCAAGGCCTGGATGCACGGCACACACCGTGGCGTCTCTGACGAGCACCTACAGGTCTATCTCGACGAGTACGTCTTCCGTCACAACCGCCGCAGCACACCAATGGCGGCGTTCCAGACCCTCCTCGGACTCGGCGCCCTGCACAACCCCACCACCTATCAGCAAATCACCCGCCGAGCCGCCTAAAACCCCATCTGGAGCTAACCGGATACGCATCACTCATCTAGTCGCGCCGGGGGCGCGATGGGGTGGCAGTGTCAGTGGGTTGGTGCGCGGCTGCCGGTGCGCGACTCGACCAGCTTGAACTTGCCGCTGTGACCCTGCTCGCGCGGCAGCTCAGCCATGATCTTGACCTCGAGCCGGGGGTCGGCGACGCCCGCATCCAGGAGCTCCGAGCGCAGCGTCTCCTCGATGCGCCGGGAGACCTCATCGACCACGGCGGCGTCGCGGAGTACGACGAGCACATGCAGACCGTCGTCGTCGTGGACGATTTTGTATTGGCGCAGCTCTGCGAGCGCCTCGATCGGACCTTGCAACGTGAGTGGATGCACGGCGATCGTCCGCCCGTCGGTTCCCGTCATGCGCAGGATATCGTCGCTGCGGCCCTGCACCGACACCATCCGCGCGAGCGGACGCCCACACCGGCAGGGCGCGGTCGTGAGCGCCACCATGTCCGAGACCTCGTAGCGGACCAGCGGCTGGGAGCGTTTGATGAAGCTGGTAATGAGCATCTTGGCACCGGTGACCCCGTCGGGGACCGGATCGCCGTGTTCGTCGACGACCTCCATCAGGCCGAGATCCTCGAACACGTGCATCCCCTGGTGGTGCTCGCAGTCGCAGGCGTACATGCCTTCCGTCGTGCCGTACACGTTGAACGGCTCGACGCCCCACGCGGCGCGAATGTTGGCGGTCATCTCCTCGGTACGGACCTCGGAATTCGTGGAGACGACCCGCGGAGCGATGTGCAAGCGACCCTCGAGCTGCTCGAGGGCCAGCAGTGAAGCCATCGACGGGTACGCCACAAGAATCTCCGGTCGGTGCTCGTCCAGCGCGGCGACGAGCTCCCCAAGCGGTGTGTGCGCGTCGAGCCGTCGCAGCGCGGACAGCCCCAGGTCGAGGCTCAGGCTAATGCGCGCCGTCACGTGCAGTGGGTTAGTGCTCGCGACGCTCGCGACTCGCACGCGGCGCCCGAGCCGTGGCTGTACTCCGGTGAGCTCGCTCCAGCGCACGAACGAGGTCAGGCACTGACGCCACTCGTCGCGGTCATAGACAAACACGCCCTTGCGTCCCGTGGTGCCAGCTGTCGGCAGGCAGCGGTACTCACCGAGATAAAGCTCGTCGCCGCGAATGCGCTCGAGATGATCCTCGACCTGTGAGAGCTTCAGCCGCGGATCGCATACCCATTCGTCGAAGCGGTCCATCAGCATCGCCTTGGTCACGACCGGCAGAGCGCGCACGTCAAGATCGTCGGCGAGCTCGATCCCGGCATACAGCTCGCGGTAGAACGGTGAGGTCGCGGCCGCGTGGCGTGCCATGGCAACCAAACGACGCTGCTGAAGCGCGAGCAGATCCTCACGCGGCGTACCCACCGACGTCAACCGCCGATAGTGACGCACCGCCCCCGCGTAATCCCCCAAACGGCGGAACGCCGACCCCTCACCCACGGACCGCCGCCAACTCCGTGATACCCATCAAGGCGCTAATGCCAATCGACCCCTTCGCTAGTGGCTGCTCGGATCCTACGCGCGTGCCGACAAACCTGCATTCTCACAAGGGCACGTTGTTAGCACCCGCGCCCTACGCACCCGCCAGAGATGGTGCGTGAGCGCAGCCTCAGAAGATGGTCAGCGGGAACACGCTTGGCCGGTACGCGGACGCTGGCTACGTGGCGAGAGCAGTGGCCCGGCATCCGCAGCCGCTGGAAGCTGACGACTGATCGCTTCGCCCAGAACTGGCATGGGTCCTGCGGGTTTCGTCGGAGGCGTCCGTTGCGCGGGAAAGCCCGCCGACGACACCTCTCGCCCTCCTGCCATCATGATCGATGGGCGCCCTGAGACGGCCGTAAGGAATGGTGGCCGCTAACGGGTTGATCGGGGCCGAAACCCGTGGCGTCGAATGTCTGGTGGGCTGTACCATCGGTCGTGATGAGGACACAGCCGCCAAGTGAGACTTGTCCCTGGCGCTTGGCGAAGCTGCGCGGGTCGGCGGGTCGGCCGGGCGCCGTCGAGCTGCGAGGGCCCCGCTGTCAGGGAACGTTCGCGTGGGATGTGGCGCGGCCATAGCCGATGAGGTTTGGTCTCTTCTGCTCAGCGCAGGCCAGCAGCAACGATCTTCCTCCCGAGACCGGCCAAGGGTTCCGCGACTATCTCGACTTCAACGTCGAGGCTGAGGAGCTCGGCTTTCATTCGAGCTTCCTGGTCGAGCATCACTTCACCGGTTGGAACCAGGTCTCCGCCACGCTGATGCTGCTCACTTGCCTTGCCATGCGCACTACGCGACTGCGCCTCGGCTCGGCCGTGATGGTGCTGCCCTGGCACAACCCGGTCCTGCTGGCAGAGCAGGCGGCGACGCTCGATCTCATCTCCGGCGGCCGACTCGACCTTGGTGTCGGGAAGGGCTATCGCCACAGCGAGTTCGCCGGCTTCCAAGTCCCGCCGCAGGAGGCTCAGGCACGGTTTGACGAGGCCGTTGAGGTCATCACACGCTCCTGGCTCGAGCGTTCCCGTTTCTCACACCATGGGCGCTTCTGGCGCTTTGAGGACATCGTGGTCGAGCCGCCGCCCGCGCAACGACCACACCCGCCGTTCTGGATGGCCGCCGGGAGCCCTCCATCGATCCGCCTAGCGGCCGAGCGGGGCTTCAACCTCATGCTCGACCAGTACGCGTCCCCTGAGCAGATCGGCGAGCGCATGACGCTCTACCGCGCCGAGCGTGAAGCGCATGGGCGAGTGTTCGATCCGATGGGGGTCGCAGTTGCGCGCCAACTGTACGTCGCGAGAGATCGGGCGGACGCTGAGGCCGCTCTTGCTCGTCAAGCCAAGTTCACCCAGCGCACGGTGAGCGTGGCCCGCTCGCCTGCACGCAAGGGCGGCTCGCATGTGCTCGCCTACGCGGACAAAAGTGGCGGCACCGAGGAGCACGCGCTCTATGGAACGCCTGAGGAAATCTGCGCCAAGCTTGCGGCATTGAATGATGTCGGCGCTCGCTATGTCCTGCTCCAGGTGCTTGGCGGCAAAGAGCAGCTGCGACGGTTCGTACTCGAGGTCATGCCGGCATTCTCGGCCATAGACGACCGCGACAGCAACACCGGGTAATCCTGCGCACGTTCGGCGACACGACGGTGCATCGGGCGTGACCCGGGTGCGGTAGGTGTCGATGCCGCAAGATCATCCATGTGGGAATGCCTTTACGAGTCGGGGGCGCTTCGAAGGACGAGGGCGGCGTAGGGTCGCTGTTGTCAGTCTTCGGTGAGCGCGGCTCTGTATGCGCGGGTGAGCTCCTTCTCGCCGGCTGCGTTGGTATCGAGGGCTCGCTCGAGTGCTACGCCTGTGTTGATTGCCATGGCGAGCTTTGCTGCGGTCTCGGCGTTCTGGGGGGAGAGTTCGGGGGCTCGCTCTAGCAGGATCTCGGTGATGCTCGCGCGCAGCGCGATGTTGCGGGCTGTGAGTTGCTCGGCTAGCTCGGGGTGGCGTGCGGCGTGGATCGTGAACTCGAGCTGGCGAGCGTCCAGCCGGGGTCTTCGTCGAGGAGGGTGCGATAGCGGCGCGCGGCGGTCTTGAGGTCGCGTGATTTGGCGAGCACGGTGCGCCGCACGGCGACTTCCTCGTCGAGTACGGCCAGGAACAGCCCCTCCTTGCCGTCGAAGTTCGCATACAGGGCTCCCCTGGTATAGCCGGCGCTCACAGCCAGGCTCTCGGCGGAGGCGCGGTGAAAGCCATGCTCGCGAAACGCTGATTTCGCCGCCTCGATCAGGCGCCGGCGTGTGTGGGCTTGAGACTCTCGACGGGTCGGGCGACTTGACATACGTGTTGTATCTGGATACTCTGGCATACATAGTGTATCTGGATCTTGGGATTGGAGTCAGATGAAGCCGAGCGAGACAATCGAGGTCGTCCGCCGCGCACGCTCGGAACTAGCCGCCGAGCGACTCGCGCGGGCGCAGATCGAGGCCCGCCAAGCCGTACACGTATCCGCGCTGCTGCGCGACGCGGCGGCACGCTGCCCATTCCATGCACACAGGCTGGGAGGGCACGACCTGCGAGCAGCGGGCGTGCTCTCAGAGCTCCCGGTAATGAACAAGGAGAACCTGGTCGGATCCTTCGATGAGATCACCACGGATCGGCGGCTGACCAGCGCCATGGTCGAGCGCCACGCCGCCAGTATGAGCGACGAGGACCCGCTGCTGTTCGGCGAGTACCGAGTCCTCGCGACCGGAGGCACCACGGGAACGACCGCCTACCTCCCGTTCGACCGCTCCTCGTGGCTCTCTGTCCTCGCCCCATTTTTGCGAGCCGCCCTAACCCACGGCTACGGACCGCGCCTCCCACCGCGCCGGCGGGCCGCCACGGTGACCGCGAGTGGGCCGCTGCACATGACCCACCGGACGGCCACATCCGGCCGCTCGAGCGTCTACCGGTACCTACGCCTCGACGTGACAACACCGGTGAGTGAGCTCGCCCGCGCCCTGGGCGAGTTCCGCCCAGACATCCTGGGCGGCTACCCAAGCGTCCTCGCCGCGCTCGCCGAAGAGCAACACGCCGGGCGCCTTGACATCTCCCCGCGCTGGGTGCTCTGCAGCTCCGAGCAGCTGCACCCGTCTGCGCGTCGGGCGATCCGCGACGCATGGGTCGATCCGCTTGACATCTACGCCACGACCGAGACGGGCGGCGCGCTCGCGTTCGAGTGCACAGCCCATGAAGGACTGCACATTCGCGAGGAGACCTGCCTCGTCGAGGCCGTCGACGAGGCAGACCGGCTCGTCCCCGACGGCGAGCACGCCGCCGCGCTGCTTGTGACCAGCTGGCTGAACCGTACCCTGCCACTCATCCGATACCGGATCGAGGACCCCGTACTCATCACCTCCGAGCCGTGCCCGTGCGGCCGGGCGAGCAAGCGCATCCTGGAGCTCAGCGGCCGCCAAGAGGAGACCCTCGAGCTCCCCGGGCTCGACGGCGCCAGGATGGCCATCCACCCCAACCACTTCCAGGAGACGATCGAGGAGCGCCCCGAGGTCGCCCGCTACCAGGTGCTCCACACGCCGCAGCAGATCACCGTCTCCGTGGTCGCGCGCAACGACCACGACTCCCGCTGGACAACCGAGCTAGCCAGTGCCCTCACCACCCGGCTGCATACGCTCGGCGCCGACCCACCCCCCATCACCATCACCCTCGTGGAGGAACTCGAGAGGCCCGCAACCCCAGGCGCCAAGCTGAAGGTCATTCGCTCCGAAGCGAACCGCCCTGCCAACTGACACCCGATGACAACTATGTGGTGCATCGCCTCATTCTGCACGGGCTGGCTGGCCGCCGACATTCGATCACTGCCAATTTCGGACACTGTGAAGGCACACCCAGCGGCCCTTGCAGCGCTCATTGCCGCCGTGCCGGGAATCCACTCGTGAACCACGGGCCGGTGCTGCGCCGCGTTGGGGATCTCGCCGGGGCCAGGCGTCACCTCCGGCAGCTCACCGTCGATCGACACGCCGCGTGAGGATCTGCTCGCGCTTCAGCAGCGTCGTTTGGTTGCCATGGCACGCCACGCGGCCGCGACCTCACCGTTCTACCGCGAGCTGTATGCCGGGATCGAGCTCGCCGACGATCTTGACGTGCGCGCTCTGCCGGTCGTGACCAAGGCGATGCTGATGGACCGCTTCGACGAATGGGTATGCGATCCGCGGCTGAAGCTCTCACAGGTCGAGGATCATCTCGAGCGCATTCGCGGCGACGAGCTCTACCTCGGCTCCTATCGCTGCATGCCGACCGGTGGCACCACGGGACGCAAGGGCGTGTTTGTCTATGACCGCGACGAGTGGCGTCAGTGCCTGACCGCGTCCCTGCGCTGGAGTGAGCTGACGGGAGTCCGCCTACGATTTGGCCGGCGACTGCGCGTCGCCATCGTTGGCGCTACCAGCCCCCTGCACATGTCGACGCGCTTTGGCCTGAGCATCCACCTGGGGCTGTCCGCCCTGCAGCGCCTCGACGCGCGCACACCACTCGGGGAGCTCGTCGCCGTGCTCAACAAGCACCGCCCCGAGAATCTCGTCGCGTACCCGTCGATCGCGTCACTGCTCGCGGTCGAGCAACTCGAGGGCCGGCTGCACATCGCTCCCCGGATCGTCTGCACCAACGCCGAGCTTCGTACCGAGGAGATGACCGCCAACATCCGAGCCGCATGGGGCGTCGAGCCGTTCAACGTGTACGGCGCTACCGAGGGCTTCTACGCCGGCGACTGCGAGCACCACCAGGGGATGCACGTGTTCGAGGACCTCTGTCTGATAGAGAGCGTCGACGAGCACAGCGACCCCGTCCCCGACGGCGTCGTCGGCGCGAAGCTGCTCGTCACGAGCTTCATCAAGCGCACCCAGCCGCTGATCCGCTACGAGGTCTCCGACATGGCGGCGCTCACGACCAAGCCCTGCCGGTGTGGGCGCCCCCTCGCACGAATGATGTCGCTGGACGGACGCAGCGATGACATCCTGCGCATGACGGGAACCGACGGGCGAACGATCGCGGTGCACCCACTGACGTTGCGCAGCCCTATGGCTGCGCTGCCAGAGCTGCGCCAGTACAAGATCGTCCAGGACGACGATGGCCTGCACGTCCTCGTCGTGCTCCGCGACACCGCCACGGTCGATGAAGCGTCCCGGCGCATCGAGGACACATTGCGCTCAAAGCTCCTCGAGGCGGGCGTCACCGACCCTCGCCTGCACATCGAGATCGTTGCAGAGCTGCCGCGCGAGCAGGGCCCCAGCGCGAAGTTCAAGCTCATCGAGTCGCGCGTCAACACCAGCGCGACAACCCCAGCACCAGCCCGCTAACAGTCTAGCCCGCGGATGGCCTCCGGCAGCGCCTCCCGGGCGCCGCGGCCCGATATACCGAGCTTTGCGTACACCTTGCCGAGTGTGCCCTCGACCGTCTTGAGCGTCACGTAGAGTTCTTGGGCGATCTCGCGGTTGCTGCGCCCCTTCGCCGCAAGCGAGGCGACGCGCCTCTCGGACGGTGTCAGCGCGTCGGCGCCGGTGCGCACTGGCCGACGTGGCCGCGCTCCTGTGGCGCGCAGCTCCGCGAGTCCGAGCTCGGCGACTCCAGCCGCGCCGCGTCGGTGGGCGAGCTCGATGCCGTCGGTGAGCGGCTCGCGGGCGGCGATTCGCTCGCCTCGCCGGCGCAATGCCGCCCCCAGCGCGATCAGTGATCGCGCGTGCTCCAGCCGGCAGGACGACGGCGCCAGCAGCTCTACCGATTCGTGCAGCTGCTTGATCTGTGACGATGGCTGGCCGACGAGCGCCGCGGTGCGCAGAGCCGGGCCGAGCATCCCGGCAGTGTTGAAGCGCCTGGCGTAGTCGAGAAATTCGCGGGCGATTGCACGGGCCCCGTCCGTGTCCCCCCGGCGATGGGCGAGGGTCGCAGCGAGTTGCCGCCAGAAGCCCCCGAGGCCGAGAACCGGCGCGCGCTGCGCTCGGCGGCGTATCTGCTCCAAGTCGCTGCTCGCCTCATCGAGTCGGCCCTGCTCGATG
The DNA here is from genome assembly GCA_963744135.1 of uncultured Solirubrobacterales bacterium. Taxonomy (GTDB): domain Bacteria; phylum Actinomycetota; class Thermoleophilia; order Solirubrobacterales; family Solirubrobacteraceae; genus Palsa-744. Next base: position 11,403 of record CAVUSE010000007.1, read on the forward strand.
TGGAATTGTGCTCGCGCTTGATAGAGGCTGATGCTCCCGCGCGTGTCCTCGGCCCAGTGGACGGGTACCGTCGCGGCTAGCGCCTGCTCGGTGGCGCCGATGTCGCCGGTTTCCAGGAGTGCCAATGCCTTGAACCCGTGACACCACGCCTCGTGAGCGCCCGGATCGCTGACGGCCAGGCCGGCCTGTGCGCGTGAGACAGCGCTCGCGAGATCGCCGCGGCGCCACGCGGCAAACGCTAGCGTGGCCTCCATCACCATGATCTCCCGGCGATGCCCTTCGCGGCGGGCTGCGGGCAGCTCGCTTTCGGTGAGCGCCTGAGCCAGGTCTCCTCTGTCGGCGCCGATCAGTACCCACGTCGCCATCGTCCAAACCTCGGCGCTGAACCCGCCGCTGCGAAACCCTCCCGCTCGCAGCGCCCGCTCGGCGAGCGACGCCGCCTGCGCAGCCGATCCGCCACTAAGCAGAGCACCGACAGCCATCACGCTCAAAACCGCTTGCGCGGCCGGGCCGTCCGGCACACGCCCTTCGTAGCGCGCGAGCCGCTGCAACCCGCGCTCGCGCGCGCCTGGCGTGAGGAAGGCGTGCACGATCAGCTCCGCGTCGATCCGCTGCTCGAGCTCGGCGTCAGCGCCGTCCAATGCCTGAAGGCCCGCCTCGAGGGCACTCAGCGCCTCCCCAGAGCGTGCTGCAGCAGCGAGAGCGTCTGAGCCTTGGCGATCGCGATCTCCGCCACGTCGGTTCGATCGCCTGCGTTTCGGAGCGCCTCGTCGTAATGGCCCAGCGCCACGTCTGGTTCTCCAGCCGCGTCCTCGGCACGAGCCAGCGCACGCAACAGCGCGACCCGTTCCTGCGGTGGGGGACCCTCGGCGAGAGCCCGGCGCAGCTGCTCGGCAGCAGCGTCCGGCGCGCCGCGCCCGAGCACGGCGTGAGCGGAATCTCTGAGCGCTACGACAGCCCACGGTTCCCCGGCGGGTTGGCATCTCATCAGGTGCGCGGCAACGTCGCGGACGTCTGCGCCTTCGCGATCGAGCAGCAGCGCCGCTTCGCGATGCCAGGTGTCCAGCCGGGCGGGTGGGAGCCGTGCGTGAACTGCCGCGCTGATGATCGGGTGAGCGAAGCGCAGTGGCACGCCGGTTTGCAGCACGCCTTTGGTGGTGAGCGCATCAACGATCTCCACAACACGGGCCGCGGGCAGGTCCGAGAGTCGACTGATGAGCCCGGGGTCGGCTCGGCCCGCGAGGATCGAAATCAGACCGACGACGCAGTCCGCGCCGGCACCGAGCGCTTCGATGCGCCGCCACACATGCGCCGCCAAGCCACTCGCATCGACGCACTTGAGTTCCTCGATCGCCGTGTCGTCGGGGCGCACACCGCGCTCCCGCGTCTCGCGCAGCAACTCAGCGAGATACAGCGGGTAGCCGCCGGTCAGCTTCATGCAGGCCCGCGCGAAATCTGCCGAAGGCGGCTCGCCGAGGATCCGGTGCACCATCTCCCCGACGCCATCCACACTCAGCGCTGCCGGCTCGATCCGGAGCCAGGCAAGCTCGCTGAGATCGTCGGTCGCGGCTCGCGGCGACTCGCCGGTGCGGATCGTGAGCAAAACAACCAGGCGCAAACCATCCAACCGTCGACACAAGTGAAAAAGGTGCCCTAGAGACGGCTCGTCGGCCCACTGCGCATCGTCAACGGCGAGCAGCAGCGGCGTCTGCGTGGTCATGTCCTCCACCAGCCAGTAGAGACCATCCAGCACCTGGTAGGAAACGTCGGTGAGGTCGTCGAGCCCGGCTGCGCGCCCGAGGATCGGGGCGAGCGTCTCGCTGGGCTGGACCTCACTGCTCGCTGCCCCTCGGTAGAGCTGGCGTATGACCCCGTAGGGAAAGCCGACCTCGAACTCCGTCGCCGAGGCACCCCGAACAGCGAACCCGCGCACCGCGGCAAGCCGCTCGACCGTATGCCACAGCGCGGTCTTGCCGATGCCCGCGGGGCCCGCGATGACCACGAGGTTGCCGTACCCAGCCTGTGCAGCCTCGAGCGCCTCCTCGAGCTGGGAAATCGCTTCGGAGCGCTCAACCAGATCTGCCGACACGACAGCAATCTAGTTCACACCCTCCGCATGACGCTCAAAGCCCCGGCGCAAATACAGGGGTCGACCCCTGTTGCGAACCGCGACGGTAGATGCGAAACATGCTGCATGGACAACATGCGCAGCTTCTCCTACCAGGGCCACGAGGTCTTCTACCGGCGCGAAGGCAGCGGCCCGCCGATCGTCTTTCTTCACAACGGCGGCACCTCGCACCGCATCTGGGAGCCTCTGCTGGAGCACTACGCCCCAAACCACGACGTCATCGCGATGGACATGCTCGGCTTCGGAGGATCCGCCCGCCCACGCGTCGACTACACCCTCGACCTGTACGTCGCCCAGCTCGCCACACTTCTCGACGAGCTCAAGCTCGCGCAGGTCACCCTCGTCGGAAACTGTATGGGCGCGGCCACGGCCCTGACCTACGCCGCCCAATGCCCCGAGCGCACGCAGAGCGTGATCGCAGTCAACGTCCTCACCGACCGCACCGCCGCGCGTGGCAACCTACGGCCACTGCTCTGGATTGCCCACCGCTCCCGCCGCACAGCAGCGGTGCTCGGCTGGCTGAGCGCTCACCTTCCGAGCCCCAAGCCAATCGCCGCCGCCGGCGTTCGCAAGATGCTGCTCGTGCAGCCCGAGCGGGTCTCCCGCGAGCTGCGCGACCATCTCCGTGACGCAACCCGCGATCGTGACCAGCTACGCGTACTGCTCAGCATCAGTGAGCACATCGGCAGCTTCGCCGGCGTGGAGCACACCCGCGTGCCGGTTCCCGTCTGCGTGATCTGGGGCGCGGAGAACGGCGTCTTGCCCGCACGCGAGGGCGCACGATTCTGCTCAACGCTTCACCCGGACCGCGAAATCGTGCTGGCGCAGTCAGGCCACCTGGCGATGCTCGAACGACCAGCCGAGGTAGCCCACGCGATCGACAGCTTCCTCGCCGAGCAGAACGCCGCGCCAGCTCTTGTTCAAAGAGGCCAAACGTGAGCGAGGGCATCGAGGTGATGTCGATGGTCGCGGCTTGGCGGATGCACGCCCGGGAGCGCCCAGATGGTCCCGCGGTCACAGTGAGCGAGCACACGAGTGTGAGCTGGAGCGAGCTCGACTCCTCTACGAACAGGCTCGCCCGAGCCTATGCGGAGCTCGGGGTAGGCGTGGCGGATTTCGTGACGGTCGGCTTGCCGACGAGCGTCGCGTTTGTAGAGTCGATGCTGGCCGCGCTGAAGCTCGGTGCCGTGCCGCAGCCGGTCTCATCGCGTCTGCCGGCCGGTGAGCTCACACAGATCATCGAGCTCGCACAGCCCAAGCTCGTCGTTGGCTCTGACCCCGCTGTTCATCCCGGCCGCCAGGTTCTTGCGGATAACCCATCGATCGACGGCTACGACGATGGCGCGTTGCCCGAGATCGTGGCGCCGGCATACAAGGCACCCACATCCGGGGGAAGCACCGGCCGGCCCAAGGTCATCCTCTCGGGCTCCCCCGCCGTGGTCCCAGTCGTCCAGGGTAGACCCTCGCCGCTCGGCGTTCCCGGCGAGAGCGTCGTGATGTTTCCCAGCCCGCTGTACCACAACATGGGAACCATGGGGACCCTGCTCGGTCTGAGCGCTGGAAGTCACGTCGTGCTCGAGGAGCACTTTGACGCCGAGCTGACACTCCGATTGATCGACCGCCACCGGGTGGCGTTCGCGATGGTCGTCCCGACGCACATGAACAGGATCTGGCGGCTGCCCAGCCCGGTGCGCGAGAGCTATGACATCTCCAGCCTCGCGATCCTCATGCACGGCGGCGCGCCGTGCCCCGCCGAGCTCAAGCGAGCCTGGATCGATTGGGTTGGCCCCGAGCGGATCATCGAGATGTACACCGCGACCGAGGCGCCAGCCGTGACACTCTGCAACGGGGTCGAGTGGTTGGAGCGCCCAGGGACAGTCGGGCGTTGTGTTATCGGAGAGATGGCGATCTTCGACGCCGACGGCGCCCCCTTAGACGCAGGTGAGGTCGGGGCGATCTGGATGCGCCGCCCTTCCGGGTCCGATCACACATACAGCTACATAGGCGAGGACTCACACGAACGCGACGATGGGTGGGACACCGCCGGAGACCTCGGGTGGATGGACGACGATGGCTACCTCTTCCTGGCAGACCGAAGGACCGACATGATCCTCACCGGTGGCGCGAACGTGTACCCCGCCGAGGTCGAGGCCGCCCTCGCCGCGCACCCGAGCGTCATCGACTGCGTGACGATCGGACTCCCCGACGAGGACCTCGGTCAGCGCGTGCACGCCATCATCCAGACCGACACCGACACTCTCGACGAGCACACCCTGCGAGCGCACCTCGCCGATCGGCTCGTGCGCTACAAGACACCCCGAACATACGAGTTCACAACAACACCCCTACGCGACGACGCAGGCAAGGTCCGCCGCTCCACACTCCGCGAACAACTCACACAGTGAGCAAGCCGAGTACCTGACGTCCCCGTCCGGCCAGCGTGTTCGGAGCCTGTCAAGTCGATTGAGACACTTGGTCGTCGAATTTAGTGAGCGGCCTCCTGTGTAGTCGGTTTGTTGATCCAGGTGGCGGCTGGTAGCGCTGGTGGGTGTGGTGGGCGGTGGACGAACCGTTCGGGTGTCGTGGCGTAGGCGGCGGCGAGGACGCGTTGGCGTTTGGCGTGGAGTGCTTGGGCGTGGCCGTGGTGGACGGCGGCTGGGGTCATTAGGCCGATCCCGGAGTGGCGGTGGGTGTGGTTGTACCAGTCGAAGAATGTGCGGCAGAACGCGCGTGCTTGCTGGATGTTCTCGAAGCGCCGGGGGAACTCGGGGCGGTACTTCAGGGTCTTGAAGTGCGCCTCGGAGTAGGGGTTGTCGGTCGAGGTGTAGGGCCGGTTGTGCGAGCGTGTCACGCCGAGGTCGGCGAGGAGGAACGCGACGGGCTTGCTGGTCATCGAGCTGCCGCGGTCGGCGTGCACGGTCAGCTGCCCTTGCGGGATCTGCTGCTGCTCGCAGGCTTGGCGGATCAGCGCCTTGGCGAGCTTGGCGCCCTCGCGGTGCTGGACGGTCCAGCCGACGACGTAGCGGCTGAACACGTCGAGGATCACGTACAGGTAGAAGTACGTCCACTTCGCCGGACCCTTCAACTTCGAGATGTCCCAGCTCCACAGCTCGTTCGGGCGTTCGGCGAGCAGCTCCGGCTTGGCGTACCCGGGGTGCGTGCGCTGGTCGCGCCGCTCACGCACCTCCCCGCGTGCGTCAAGCAGCCGGTACATCGTGCGCTCCGAAGCCAGGTAGCGGCCCTCGTCCAGCAGGGTCGCCCAGACCTGGGCGGGCGAGCAGTCGAGGAACCGCGCGGAGTGCAGTTCGGCGAGGACGGCCTCGCGCTCGGGCTCTGAGAGCGCTCTGGCCGGGACGGCCCGCGGACTCCTCGGCCTGGGCTCCGGCGGACACCGACGACGGTAGATCGTCGCTGGCGAGGCACCAAGCGCCCGGCACGCCGGGCGGGTACCGACGATCGGGGTGAGTTCCTGCACGGTCTGCTCGATCATCGCTCGGTGCTCCCCGGCCCGGTAGCGCCCCTGGGCTCGAGCAGCTGCCCCAGAAGCGCGGAGACGTTTCCCTGCACCTCGATCACCTTGCGCGCCTTCCGGAGCTCCGCCTCCGCGCGTTCCGCGCGCCGCTCCAGGGCCACGATCTGCGCATCACGCCGGTCAGCGGGCTTACGCCCCCGCGGCCGCGAAAGCGCTTTGATCGACCCGGCGTCGCGCTGTTTGCGCCACGTCGCCAGATGCGAGGAGTACAGGCCCTCGCGGCGCAACAGCGCCCCGACCTCCCCCGGTTGCGTGCACCCGTCGGCCTCGCGCAGGACCGCCAGCTTGTACTCAGCCGTGAACCGCCGGCGCGTCGCACGCTCGACGAGCTCGGGATCGGGCCGAGGCCCCCCGGGCGCGGCGCGCCCGGCCACCCCTCCGTTGCGGTCGCCTACGGCTCCCTCCACTCCGGGGTGGCCGGCACCATCGTGCTCCATCTCCAACATCGTGTCGTGCTCCGTTCTCGCCCTCAAGGGTCAGTAATTCCTTGATCATGAGCGTCTCACACGACATTGGCAGAGAGGGGTTGAGGGCCGATCCGAGCGTGGCTATGACCTCGCCCGTTCGGTGGCTCGGTTATCGTGACGCCGAGCTTGGTTAGAAAGCTGCGGTAGTCGATCTGTACCCACTCCTCGGCCAGCCGCCCGTCGTCGTCGTATCTGAAGGTGCCGATCACTTCCCATTCGAGGTGCTGGCCGGTGGGGCTCGACGGGGCCCGATGGGCGAGTAGGCGAACACGCCGGTGAAGTCGCCGGAGAACGTGGTGCGCGCCGCCAGGAAGTTGCCGTAGGCGATGATCTGCTCACGGACGAGTCGCAGATCGCTGAACGCGGCGCGCAGTGAGGCGAAGTAAGCGCTGAGCTCGTCGAAGCCCAGGTCACCGCCGGGCCCCTGGAAGACATAGTCCTCCGCGAAGTAGGCGCGGAGCGCGGCGTCGTCCTCGCGGGCGATCGCCTGATCGCCGATGCGGATCAGATCGCTAGCCAGGGGGGTGTCTGAGATGAAGCCGGGCATCGTTCCTCCTCGTTTCTCGTGCGCTACAAGACATCACGAACATGCGAGTTCACAACAGCCTGAAGGCGCTCGCCCGCCACCACAAGTACAACGACCTATTCACTGCCGAGCTGGCCGCATGGTGCGCAGAGGTGCACGAGCACCTCTGCGACTTGGAGGACACCGTCGGCGTCGAACTCCTGCTCATGGGCGGCAATGCAGCGTCCTTGCGCTTCGACGCCATACAACAGCGCGGCTCTCGCGACAACGACTACCTCACGACCGCGAGCCACGCCGACATCGGACGGCTCATGGACGCCTTCGCCGAGCGCTTCAAGGCGCTTCATCCTCTGTTCAAGCCCGCGGTATATGAACCCCAAAATCCGACGAGCGAGCTGAACATGATCACCTACCTCGTCCCTGTCGCCCTGCTATTGGACCACGGCATGGCGACGAACAACACGGTCAAGGTCGAGTTTCACTTCGAGTCCGACCTGCCACCGGCCGAGACAGTCAGCGGGAACGTCGGCCCCACTCAACGCACGATCCGTGCTCGGATGCCCGAGCTGCCCTACCAATTCGTGCTGAAGCTGATGACCCTGGCGGCCTCGCCGGTCGGGATCGATGAAGAACGCCGCGGCGATGCGATACCCCGCCAGCTATACGACCTCGACATTCTGCTCGCGAGCTTCACCAACTCCAGCCAGTGGGACGCGATGGTCGCCTACTGCTTGGTGCGCTACGCGCGCGAATGCGAGACGTGGACGATCGACGTCGCTGCGGGAGAGCCAGCAGCAGAGATTCGCGACCGTCTACAGCTATGGGCCTCGTGTAGCGACAGCTCATCTGAGCGCTGGAGGACGATCCGCGCTGTACAGCAATCGCAACTGCGCCAGCAGGTTCGCCGCGAGCCGTGGGGCTGGCGTGCCCGTTGCCTGCGGCTCGCGTTCGCCGTCGAGTGCATCGACGCCAAGGATGGCTGGGCCATCTGGCAGCAGGCGCTCGCCCGGCGCTCGTACCAGCCAGCAAAGCAAGGCGGTTCAAGAACACTCTCGCGGAGCTGGCGAATGCGGACGCACGATCGCTGCCTCTCGAGCTGCACGACTTCGTGTGGGAGGGCTCAGCAACGGGGCGACGCCGCTTGCCGAGCGAGTCGCCAACGCATACACAACGCTCAGCTCCGCCTGATCCCGTATCGATCCCAGACGGTTATAAGGGGTTTAGCGGGGTTTATCGAGATCGCGTAAACCCTGTAAAACTCGGTCAAACGCCCGGGAAATCGAACTGAGGACATCACGATTCCGACTGATGTTGTCTTTGATTCGAGGCTCGCCCATAAGTTCGGTTCTCCATGTCGATACCGCATGGATAAGCCATTTGCCGCCCGGACACGCTCCTCGTAAGGCTTCTCGAGACGGCCGACTGGGCCCGGAACAGGGCCTATTGTCAAGGGTTTGTGCCGAGGTTTGTGCCGCGATGACCAAACGTGGGCAGCCGAGATAGCGATCACTATCTCAAAAACACGCCTATTTGCAGCGATTTTCCGATGGCGAGACCCGGACTCGAACCGGGGACACCACGATTTTCAGTCGTGTGCTCTACCAACTGAGCTATCTCGCCGGGGAGCTTGATGCTAGCTGACGCCGAACTCCGCCACCAGCGCTGCATACGTCCGGCGCAGACCCTCTGCGATCGGAACCTCGGCGCGCCAACCGAGCTCCCGCTCGGCGCGGGAGGCGTCGAGGCGGCTGTGCTGCAACTCGCCCGGGCGCAGGTCCGCAAGCTCGGGCTCCAGCTCGCTCCCCGCCGCCTCGCGCAGCACCTTCCACACGGTCATCACGTCGGTCTCCACCCCCGTGGCGACGTTGAACGTGCCGCGCCGACCGGAGGCGGCGAGCAGGGCGCGCACGACATCCTCGACATACACGTAGTCCCTGGTGGGCGCGCCGTGGCCGTACAGGGTCGGCGCCTGACCGACGTGCAGGCGGTGGCTGAAGATCGCCACCACGCCGGCCTCGCCGTGGGGAGACTGGCGGGGACCGTAGACGTTGCCGAGGCGACACACGGCGTGGGGCACACCAGAGGAGAGCGACCAGGTGTTGACGTACGCCTCTGCTGCCCACTTCGAGGCGCCGTACGGGGAGAGCGGGGCGGGGATGCGCTCCTCGGGGGTAGGCATTGGCGCCTCGTCCCCGTACAGTGCTCCGCCGGTGGAGGTGAACACGACTGGCACCCCCAGGCGCCCCGCGATGTCAACCACGTTCAACGTTCCCTGCACATTGACCTCGCAGTCGCGACCGGGGTCGGCGACGGAGGCGACCACGGAGGCCTGCGCAGCGAGGTGGAAGATCGCGCGCGGGGCCTCCCGCTCGACGACGGCGTGCAGCGCCGCTCGGTCGGTGATGTCGAGCGTATGCAGCTGCGCTCCCTCCGCCACGTTCTGTGCGTTCCCCGAGGAGAGGTCGTCGACGACGCTCACCTGATAGCCGTCGGCCAGCAGGGCGTCCACGAGGTGGGAGCCGATGAAGCCGGCCCCGCCGGTGACGAGCGCGCGATTGGACACGCGCGGAAATCTAGTGGAAGAACAGGAGCCGGGCGGCGCCACCCCCCAGACCGAACGGTGCGACTCGGCCCCCGTGCAGCGAAGCCTCAGCCGAGTGCGTGCTCGGGTCGCTGCTCCTCCTCCGAGCCCGCGCGCTCGAGCAGCCGCTCGACGACTTCGATCGCCTCGTCGATCTGATCGAGCGCCTGCGGCTCCTCGCGGCGGCCCAGCATGTAGCGGCGCAGCGTCGCCAGCACCCGGCGGGCGATCACGTTCGCCGCGCGCTCACGCTCGGCGTCGATCTCGCCCTGCTCTCTCAGCTTCGCCATGCGGCGCGACGCCGGTAGGATCACCTCCGCCGGCAGCGCGGTCGCCGCCACCCCGTCCTCGATCGCCTGGGCGATCGCCCCCTCGGCGGTCTCCGCGTCCCCGCGCTCCAGCGCGGCGAGGTAGGTCTCCAGCACGACCTCCAGCAGCGCCTGCGGGTCGGCGCGCAACTTCTCGCGCGCATCGGGTCCGGAGCTTGAAAGCACCTCCAGGAAAGTGTCCAGCAGCACCGGGTCGAAGTGGCGCCCGCGCTGCTCGCGCATCAGCTCGATCGCCTGCTCGAGCGTGTAGGCGGAGCGGTAGACGCGGTCGCTGGTGAGCGCGTCGAACACGTCCGCGACCGCCACGATCCGTCCCTCGATCGGGATCGTCTCGCCGGCGAGACCGCGCGGGTAGCCGCTGCCGTCCCACTTCTCGTGGTGGCTGAGCGCGATCGTCGCCGCCATGTCGAGGATCGAGGAGGAGGAGCCGCGCAGCAGCCGGTGGCCCTCCTCGGCGTGAGTCTCCACGATCGCGCGCTCCTCGGCGGTGAGCGGGCCGGGCTTCAGCAGGATCGCGTCGGGGATCGCCACCTTGCCGACGTCGTGCAGCGGCGCCGCGTAGCCGAGCCGCTCGCAGAGCTCGCCGTCGAGCCCGGCCTGCTCGGCGAGCAGCGTCGAGAAGCGCCCGATCCGCTCGATGTGCGCGCCGGTGTCCTCGTCGCGAAACTCGACCGCCATCGACAGGCGCCGCACGGTCTCCGACTGCGCGATCTCGAGCTCCGTGAGCGCCCTGTGCAGCTCGCCGGAGCGGTCGTCGATCTCCCGTTTCAGCACGGCGCGGGCGTCCGCGCCGGCGCGCCAGCCGAGCAGACCGGCGCTGGCAAGCGCCACGGCGAGATAGACGGCCGTGAGAGCGGCTTCATCGGCGAGTATCGCTCCGAGCGAAGCGAGGAGCAGCAGCGCCACCGGCGGCGCCCACAGCAGCAGCGCGCGGAGGCGGGCACGGGTCGAATCTTCGGCAGCCGGTCGCTTCCCCACGCGTCCGAGGTTACTCCACGTCGCGGGCGTTCCCATAGGTTTTGGCTCTCTCGCACGCGTAGATCGGCCGCGGCGCGCATTCTGAAAGCGTGGCAGGGAAGAAGTGGACGAATGATCGATTGCACGCGCGCAGCCAATTACGGGCGGCAGGCGGTGGAGTGCGCAGAGGGCGAGCGCTGGATCAGGTCGGCAGACGCGCTCTCCGATATCGGGCGGCTCGGCTAGAGTGGCGGCCGTGCGTCGCCGGCTCTCCTCCGTGGCAGGTCTGCCGCTCGTGGTCGCCTTGGTCGCGCTCGCCGGCTGCGGTGGCTCCTCGTCGGGCAACGGCGTAGCCTCGAAATCGCCGGCCGAGATCATCGCGGCGGCAAGGACGGCGGCGGACAGCGCGAGCGCGGTGCACGTGTCGGGCTCGACGGTGACGGCCGGCACGCCGATCACGCTCGACCTCAGCCTCGCGGCGGGCAAGGGCGGCAGGGGCCGGATCGCAGAGAACGGGCTGAGCTTCGAACTGATCCAGCTCGAAGGGACGATCTACATCAAAGGCAGCTCGGCTTTCTACAGGCACTTCGCGGGTGCAGCGGCCGCTCAGCTGCTGCAGGGGAAATGGCTGAAGGCGCCGGCCACGAACGCGAGCTTCGCGGGCCTCTCCTCGCTGATCGAACTGCACAAGCTGCTCGACGCGGCGCTGGCGAGCAGCGACAAGACGTTGGTGTCAGCCGGCACCCGCACCGTGAAAGGGCAGGCGGTGGTGGGGGTGAAGGACACCGCGCAGGGCGAAACCATCTACGTCGCCACGACCGGCAAGCCCTACCCGGTGGCGGCCACCAAGAGCGGCGCGGGCGGCGGCACGATCGCCTTCGCCGAATGGGACAGGCCGGTCACCCTCAGCGCCCCCGCAGACGCCGTGGACATCGAACAGCTCCAGAAAGGCCACTGAACCGCCATTTGCCTGCACACCACCACTTCACAAAATGAAGGGTTGGGGTCTGAAAAAAATACATCCAAACCCACGCGCAGTCCGATTCATCCGCTCACCGCCCCCGCCGCAATGCGGGCATGGGCACCAACCTGGCCTACAACGCCACCGCCACGTACTTCGTCTCCAGATACTCGTCGATCCCCTCGAAGCCGCCCTCGCGGCCGAAGCCCGACTGCTTGACACCGCCGAAGGGGGCGGCGGGATTGGAGACGATGCCCTGGTTGAGACCCACCATGCCACTCTCGAGCCGCTCGGCAACGCGCAGCGCACGGGCAAGATCGCGGGTGTAGAGGTAGGCGACGAGACCATAGGGGGTGCGGTTGGCGGCGCTCACCGCCTCGTCCTCGGTGGCAAACGCGGCGACGGGCGCGACCGGGCCGAAGATCTCCTCGGCGAGCACGCGCGCATCGGCGGGCACGCCGGCGAGCACGGTGGGGGCGTAGAAGTAGCCAGGGCCATCGAGGGCGTGCCCGCCGGTGAGCACGCGGGCGCCGCGCTCGGCGGCGTCGCCCACGAGCTCGGTGACGATCGCGCGCTGGCGGTCGTCGATCAGCGGACCGACGTCGGTGTCGGGCTCGGTGCCGCGTCCCACGCGCAGCGCTCCCATCTGCTCGGCGAGACGCCGCGAGAACTCGTCGGCCACCGACTCGTGCACGTGGAAGCGGTTGGCCGCCGTGCACGCCTCGCCGACGTTGCGCATCTTCGCGGTGAGGGCGCCCTCGACGGCGGCATCGAGATCGGCATCCTCGAACACCAGGAAGGGGGCGTTGCCGCCGAGCTCCATCGAGACGCGCAGGATCTGCTCGGCGGACTGCTCGATCAGCGTGCGCCCGACCTCGGTGGAGCCGGTGAACGAAAGCTTGCGTGTGCGCGGGTCGCGCAGCAGCGGCTCGATCACGGCGCCGGAGCGGTGGGCGGTGATCGTGTTGAGGACTCCCCCGGGCAGCCCGGCCTGCTCCAGAATCTGCGTCAAGGCGAGCATCGAGAGCGGGGTCTGCTGGGCGGGCTTGACGACGATCGTGCAGCCGGCGGCGATCGCGGGGGCGAGCTTGCGCGCCCCCATCGCCATCGGGAAGTTCCAGGGCGTTACGAACACGCAGGGGCCGACCGGCTGGCGCATCGTGAGGATCCGCCCGGAGCCGGTGGTGTTGACCATGTAGCGACCATGGATGCGGACGGCCTCCTCGGAGAACCAGCGCAGGAAGTCGGCTGCATAGGCGATCTCCGCGCGCGATTCGCCCAGTGCCTTGCCCATCTCCAGCGTCATCAGCAGCGCCAGCTCCTCGGCGCGCGCGGTGAGCGCCTCGTAGGCCCGGCGCAGGATCTCCCCCCGCTCCCGCGGCGCCCAGGCGGCCCACTCGGCCTGATGCGCGGCGGCGGCGGCGAGCGCGTCGAGCGCGTCGGCGGGCTGCGCGTCGGCGACCTCGACCAGTGTCTCCCCGGTGGAGGGATCCTCGACGGGGAGCGTCCCCGCGCCGCTGGCGGGTCGCCAGCGCCCGTCGATGTAGAGCTTCGTGGGAACCCCATCCAGCACGGCCTGCTCGCTGCCCTGAGTGCCCCTCGATCCAGCCTCATCGCCCATTGGTCGAGCCAATCCCCTAAAGTCGTTTTTGTTGGATGGAAGATGGAGCGCGCAACTCATGATCGGCGCGTTGTCGGCCGATCAATGAGCGGCTGTTCGGAACCGCGCGCGGGCGAACGGCTGCGACCATGCGCTCAAGCTACCACCACCCATCGCGTTCCAAACCGCTCCTCGTGGCGCTGCTGGGCGTGCTCGCGCTCGCGGCCGGCGCCCCAAGTGCGGCGGCGAGCGGGCAGCCTGCTCAAACGCTGGTGATCAAGGGCGCTGGTTATGGCCACGGTGTGGGAATGAGCCAGGAGGGGGCGCTGGGGTATGCGGAGCACGGATACAGCTACCAGGCGATCCTCTCCCGCTACTACACCGGCACCTCGCTGGGCAGGGTGTCGGAGCGAACGAAGGTGACTGTGATGATCGGCGGGAAGGTGCGCGCGATCCCGCTGGAAACCTACGTACGCGGCGTGGTGGGGGCGGAGATGCCCGCGAGCTGGCCGCTGGCGGCGCTCGAGGCGCAGGCGATCGCAAGCCGCACATACGCGCTCACCGACCACGCGGGCGGTTCGCGCTTCGACGTGTACGCCGACACACGCTCGCAGGTGTACCTCGGCGCGAAGGCCCACACGGCCGAGACGAACGCGGCGGTGGCGGCGACCGCCGGGGAGGTGGTGACGTACGCCGGGCAGCCCGCGATCACCTACTTCTTCGCCAGCTCGGGGGGGATGACCGAGAGCATCCAGAACGCCTTCCCGGGGGCCGCCCCCGAGCCGTGGCTGCGCGGCGTGCCGGACCCCTACGACCAGGGCCCCGAGCACAGCTGGACCGAGAGCATGAGCTTCGCCACCGCGGCGGCGCGCCTGCGCGGCTTGGTGAAGGGCGCGTTTCGCGGCATCGAGGTGTTACGTCGCGGATACTCGCCGCGGATCGTCTCGGCGTACGTGCTCGGCTCGGCCGGCCACACACTGGTGAGTGGCCCCGAATTGGAGGAACGCCTCGGGTTGGACGCGACCTGGGCGTACTTCAGCGTGCGCACCGCCGCCGGCACAGTGACCGAGCCCGACCTCAGCCACTACACCGCTCCCGCGGGAGTGGCCCCGGAAGCCACATCCCCATCCGGGAGCACCCCGCCAGCCGAACCATCGCCGGGCGAACCATCGCCGGCCGGCGGCAGCTCCCCGGCTGGCGCCTCGCCTACGGAGCCGGCGGGACCCGAAGGCGGCACGACCGCGGGCAGCGCCCCGAGCGCGGGCGAAGGCGGCGGCACGACGCCTCCGTAGGGCCGGATCGCGGGACCCCCCGGCCTGTGGCCAATCCGAGCGCCGTCGCAGATGGCCACCTCCCTCTCCACCGCACGAGCCCCTACCCTCCTATCCATCTCCCTTGTGCCCGCCCCGCTGCTGATCGCCGACGTGCCGTGGCTGCTGTACCGCGCCTACTTCGCGCTGCCGAAAGCCATCGTGGACGGGGAGGGCAGGCCGGTGAATGCGCTGCTGGGAACGGTCAACGCGCTGCTCTCCGCAATCGAAGCGCGTCCGCCGCGCGCGGTCGCCGCCTGCCTCGGAGCCGAGCAGGCCGCCTACCGCGTGGAGCTGTACTCCCCCTACCACGCCCACCGCGACCCGATGCCGGCGGAGCTCGCGTGGCAGTGGGAGCTCGCCCCGAAGCTGCTGGCGAGCCTCGGTTGGACAGTGGCGGAAAGCGAGGAGCTGGAGGCGGACGACGTGATGTTCTCCTTCGCGCGCGGGGAGGCCGAGGCCGGGGGACGCGCACTGCTGCTGACGGGCGACCGCGACCTCTTCCAGGCGGTGGACGAGCACACAGCGATCCTCGAGTTACGCAAAGACGGCAAGCCGCAGGAAGTCGGGCCGCGGCAGGTGCATGAGCGCTACGGCATCGACCCCGAGCAGGTGCCCGACTTCATCGCGCTGCGCGGCGACCCCTCCGACGGTCTGCCGGGCGCACCGGGGATCGGAGCCAAGACCGCCGCCGAGCTGTTGCAGCGCCACGGCTCGCTGGAGGGCGCGCTGGGCACGGTGCGGAGCTCTCCCACATCCGAGCGCCCACGGATCGTTGCGGCGCTGACCGAGAACGCAGAGCAGTTGGAGGACTTCAAGCGGATCGCAACGCTCGTGCCAATCGACCTGCAACGCCCGCCGGACCGTGCCACCGACTTCGCTGCGGGCGCCGCGATGGCAGGCAAGCTTGGCATGCGGCGATTGGCAGAGCGACTGAGCACACTGGCCGCCTAGCGCCGGGGATCGGTGACCACCCGCCCGCTAGGGGGTGAACTTGACCGTGATCACGTCCCCGTCGCGCATCGCGTAGTCGCGGCCCTCGAGGCGCAGCGTGCCCCGTTCGCGGGCGGCGGCATAGCCCCCGGCATCGAGCAGCTCCCGGCAGCCGATCACTTCGGCGCGCACGAAGCCGCGTTGGATGTCGGAGTGGATCTCGCCCGCCGCGTGCCAGGCGGTGAGCCCCTCGCGCAGATGCCACGACTGGGCCGGCTTGGCCTCGCCGGCGGTGAAGAAAGCGATCAGGTGGAGCAGCTCGAAGGCCCCTCGCACGACGCGCTGGAGGCCGGACTCGCTCACTTCGAGCTCGGCCCGCATGAGCGCGGCGTCCTCGTCGTCGAGCTCGGCGAGCTCGGACTCGATCCGCGCCGAGACCGCGACGGCGATCGCGCCCTGGGCGGCGGCGTGGGCGGCAATCTCCGCTGGAACCTCCTCGGAGCCCTCGTCGACGTTGGCGAGGAACAGCACCGGCTTGGCGGTGAGCGAGCCGAGGTCGCGCGCGGCGTTGGGAGCTTCCTCTGGCAGCGGCACGGTGCGCACGGGACGACCGGCCTGCAACGCGGCGATCGCCTCGTGCAACCACGCCTCCTCGGCAGCCTTTGCGCGATCCCCCCCGCGGGCGTCTTTGGTTACGCGATCGACACGCCGCTCGGCCTGCTCGAGGTCGGCGAGCGCGAGCTCGGCCTCGATCGTTTCGATATCGCGCAACGGGTGCACCTCGCCCTCAGGATGCACGACACCCTCGTCGCGGTGGGAGCGCACGACGTGCACGATCGCGTCGGTCTCGCGGATGTTGGCGAGAAAGCGGTTGCCGAGGCCCTCGCCCTGGTGGGCGCCGGCGACGAGCCCGGCGATGTCGTGGAAGTCAATCGTGTCGTACACGATCTCCGAAGCACCCACGAGCGAGGCCACTTCATCCAGCCGTCGATCGACGACCGGCACGACGGCGACGTTGGGCTCGATCGTGGTGAAGGGATAGTTGGCGGCCTCCACCCCCGCTTTGGTGAGCGCGTTGAAAAGTGAGGACTTGCCCGCGTTGGGCAGCCCGACGATGCCGATGCGCGTGCTCATCGCACCACTGCGGCAGCGGTCGTGCCGAGCAGAGCGCCGGCGATGATGTCGGAGGGGTAGTGGACCCCCAGATACAGGCGCGACGCCGCAAGCAGAGCCGCCAGCGCATAGAGCGTTGAAGCGGGCAGTCCGAGTCGCGCGTACAAGCGGGCTCCCGCGAACGAGGTGGAGGCGTGGGCGCTCGGGAAGCTGAGCTGCGTGGGCGTGCTGGTCAGCGCCGGCAGTCCGGGCAGCTGAGGGCGAGGCCGGTGGACGATCAGCTTGACGGTTGTGTTCAGCGCAAAGGTGCCCGCCACCACGGCGGTTGCGCGCGCCCAACGCGTCCGCCGCGACGGGTCGAGCGCCCAACCGGCAGCGCCGATCGCCAGCCACACCGCACCGTGCTCGCCGGTACGCGAGAAGCGCGCCACCGCGCACTCGGCGCGGGGGCTGTGTCCACGGGTGCGCGCCCACCGCAGGATGCGCTCGTCGACGCCGCGCACAGAAACCGGCTGGCTAGGCGCCGAAGCCGACGCGGGAGTCGTCTCCCTCGACCCGCACGTAAACCACCTGCGCAAGGTCGAGGCGCGCTGGCCCGTCCTCGGTCTCGAGCTCGTGCCAGCCACTGCCGCCGAGCGCCTTGTTCAGCGCCTTCAACTGGTCGTCGCCGACGCGCAGCGCGAGCACCTGGCCGCCCTGGAAGCCGACGCTGACGCGGCGAGGGGCGGCCATCAGTGCGCCACCTCCTCGGCGGTGGAGTCGACCGCGTGCGCGACGTCGTGGACCGGCTCGACGATCTCGACGAGCACCCGCCCGGTGGACTTGGGCTCCAGGAAGGCGACGCGCGCGCCGCCGATCCCCACGCGGGGGGTCTTGTCGATCAGCTCGAGGCCCGCGCCCGCCAGCTCCTGCAGCGCGGCGTCGATGTCGGAGACCTGGTAGGCGACGTGGTGCAGGCCGGGGCCGCGCTTGGCGAGGAACTTGCCCACGGGAGTGTCGGGGCCAAGCGGGGCGAGCAGCTCGACGTGGTTCTCGCCGAGGTCCAGCAGCACCGCCTCGACGCCCTGCTCCGGCACGACCTCGCGATGGGAGACCTCCAGCTGAAAGCCGCCGCCCCACAGCTCCAGCGCAGGCTCCAGCTCGGCGACGGCGATCCCGATGTGGTCGATGCGGTCAAGCACTCGGGGGAGTCTAACGGCGCCGTGCAACGGAGCACGACGAGGGCGGCAGGATCTCCTCGCGCCGGGCTGCCGGAGAGCTCATTCGATCAACACTCAAACCCTTTACAAAAAATGAAGTGGTAGGGGCCCAAAAATAGATCACACCTCAGTGCGGCGCGCCGCCCAAGGGCCCCTCCAGCGGGGTGGCCGCGACCACCCGCAGCCCGACGCCGGGGGCACGCTCCAAGCGGGGGGTGCCAACCATGATGCGGTCGATCGCGTCGCGGTCCAGCACCTCGTGTTCGAGGAGCTCGCGCGCCAGGTCGTCGAGCTGGCGGCGGTGGCCAAGGATCATCGTCAGCGCCGCGCGCCGACCCTCCTCGATCAGGTCCTGGCGCTCCTCGTCGCGGATCCGCAGCGTCGTCTCGGAGAGGCGCACGTCGCCTTCGGGGGAGCGCCCGACGGCGGCGTTGCCCATCGCGAAATCGTGCACCATCGAGTGGGCGATGTCGGCGACGCGTTTGAGGTCGTCGGAGGCGCCCGTGGTGACCTGGCCGAAGACGATCTGCTCGGCGACGCGCCCGCCGAGCAGCACGGTCACATAGTCGAGCAGCTCCTCACGGGTCTTCAGGTAGCGGTCCTCGGCGGGCAAGTTGAGCGTGTAGCCGAGCGCGCGCCCGCGGGGGACGATCGAGATGCGGTGCACGCGATCGACCGAGGGCAGCAGCTCGCCGCACAGCGCGTGGCCGGCCTCGTGGTAGGCGACCACGCGCTTCTCGTGCGCGTTCAGCACGCGGTGGGACTGCACGCCAGCGATCACCCGCTCTAGGGCGCCGTCGAAGTCGGCGTCGGTGAGGCCCTTGGCGCCGCGGCGCGCGGCGAAGATCGCGGCCTCGTTGCAGATGTTCGCCAGATCGGCGCCGGTGAGGCCGCTGGTCTGCTGAGCGACCACCCCGAGGTCAACGTCGAGCAGCGGCTTGTTGCGCGTGTGCACCCCGAGGATCCCTTCGCGGCCCTTGATGTCGGGGGGAGCGACGAACACCTGGCGATCGAAGCGCCCGGGGCGCAGCAACGCGGGGTCGAGCTTCTTCGAGCAGATTGGACGCGGCGATCACGACCAGGCGGCCACTGGTGGCGAAGCCGTCCATCTCGACCAGCAGCTGGTTGAGCGTCTGGTCCTTCTCGCCGGAGATGTCCATGCCGCGCCGCCCACCGACGGCGTCGAGCTCGTCGATGAAGATGATCGCGGGCTCGTGCTTGCGCGCGATCGCGAACAACCTGCGGATCCGCGCGGCGCCGAGACCGGCGAACATCTCCACGAAGGCGGCTGCCGACTGCGCGAAGAACTGCGCGCCGGACTCGTGTGCGACGGCCTTGGCGAGCAGTGTCTTGCCGGTGCCAGGGGGGCCGTGCAACAGGATCCCCTTGGGGACGGTGGCGCCCAGCTTGCGGAACTGCTCGGGGTCGCGCAGGAACTCGACGATCTCCTGCAACTCGGCCTTGGCCTCGGTGACGCCGGCGATGTCATCCCACCCCACCGACTGTTCTGAAGAGGGCTTGATCTGCTGCGGCTTGACGCGCGGCATCACCTTCAACATCCGCCACATCACGAAGATGATCGCGACGAAGAACATAATCGCCACGACGGGCTCCCAGCCGAGCGCCCAGTTCTGGATTTCCTGCCCGAGCGAGGCGCCGGGTGCCGAGGCCAGCGGGGTCACGTGGGGGACGAGGACGGTATGGGCCGCCACCGCCACCGCCGTCACGTGACGCAGCTCATAGACCGAGGTGGCCGCCGCCTGCCACGCCGCTGCCAGCGCCGCGTTCACTTCCATACCCATCTGGTCATCCAGTCACCATCCTTGGCTCGACTGCCCGCATTATGGCCAAAGCGGCCCCGAAGGGCGCCGGCAGGACCCACGGCGATACCGCCGTCAGCACCTAACCAAGGACAGAACGCGCGAGGTCGGCGAAGAATTTCGCGGCGAAGGCGACGTCGCGCACGTCGATGCGCTCGTCGGCGGCGTGGATCAGGGGCATGCTCTCCAGCAGCGACTGGTGACGCTGGGGGAAGAAGCCGTAGGCCACACACTCCGGGAAGGCGGTGCGGAAATGGCGGGAGTCGGTGAAGCCCGGCAGGATCACCGGCACAACCTCGGCGCCCGGATCGTGCTCGGAGACCCAGCCGCGGATCTCCTCCATCAGCGAGGACTCCATCGGGGAGCGGTTGCCGACCACGCGCTCGGTGAACTCGATGCTGAAGTCCGGCGGGTGGGTGGAGTCCAAGACCTTGACGCCTTCCGACCCACCGCCCCCCCTGAACCGACTCGCGCCCGCCGGGTGGGTGGGGTCTGGGTGGCCGGGGTCTGGATGGGTGGAGTGGGCGGGGTGGGCGGGGTGGGCGGGGTGGGCGGGGTGGGTGGGACCCAATACCTCCTCGATCCCCCGCAGCACCTCCGCTTCGCCGAGACCGGGCGGCACGCGGCAGTCCACTTTCACCTCGGCGCGGGAAGGGATCACGTTGATCTTCTCCGAGGCCCGAATGCGGGTGGGGGCGAAGGTGACGCCGAGCATCGGCTCGAACATGCTCGCCAAACGGGGGTCGGCGGCGAGCAGGTTGGCGACCGCCCCCGCAGGGTCCTCGGGATCCTCGCCGATCCCGCGCAGGAACGCGGCCGGCTCGGCGGTGAGCGTGTAGGCGGGCTGGCGCGCGGCAAGGCGCTCCAGCACCGGGCCCATCTTCAGCAGGGCGTTGTCGGCGATCTTCGGCATCGACGCGTGCCCCGCGACCCCGTCGGTGGTGACGGTGAAGCGGAAAATCCCCTTCTCCGCGCAGCACACCCCGTAGCGGCGACGGCCGCGATACTCGAACACGGCGCCGCCGCCCTCGTTGACGAGCAGATCGCAGCGCACCTTCTCGGGGTGGGTGCTGGTGAGCCATTCGGCCCCCAGCGCGCCGCCGGTCTCCTCGTCGACCACCGCGACGACCAGCAGGTCCCCGCAGGCCGGGCGCCAGCCCGAGCGCGCCAGCGCAACCGCGGCGGCGACCTCGGCGGCGACCTGGGACTTCATGTCGAGCGCCCCCCTGCCCCACACGCAGCCATCGACCAGCGCGCCCGACCAGGGGTCGTGCCGCCACTCGGCGGCGTCGGCGAGCACCGTGTCGACGTGGCCGAGATAGCAGAGCGTGGGGCCTTCGGCGGCGCCTCGCAAGCGCGCCACGAGGTTGGGGCGCTCCGGGACGGCGCCCAACAGCTCGCACTCGAAGCCGGTGTCGGCGAGCAGCGCGTGCAGATGCTGCTGAGCGGGCAGCTCATTGCCGGGTGGGTTGACGGTGTTGAAGGCGATCAGTTGCTGGAGAAGCTGAACGCTCTCGCTAGCCAGGTCGGCGGTGCTCACCCGGCGATAGTACGCCGATCCCGGTGCGCCCCAGGCACCGACGCGAGCAGCTCGCGCGTATAGGGGTGCGTGGGCGAGCTGTAGAGCGTCTCGTTGGGCGCCAGCTCGACGATCTTGCCGGCGCGCATCACCGCCACGCGATCGGCCATCTGACGCACGACCGCGAGGTCGTGGGAGATCAGCAGCAGCGTCAGGCCCAGCTCGCGCTGCAGCTCGCGCAGCAGATCGAGGATCTGGGCCTGGATCGTGACGTCGAGCGCCGACACCGGCTCGTCGGCGATCAGCAGCTTCGGGCGCAGTGCCAGCGCCCGCGCGATGCCGATCCGCTGGCGCTGACCGCCGGAGAATTCGTGGGGATAGCGGTTGTGGTGCTCGGGTTGCAGACCCACCCTGTCGAGCAGCTCACCCACGGCGCGCCTGCGCTCCGTCCTGTCGGGGTGCAACCCGTGGATCGCAAACGGCTCGCCGACGATCGAGCCAGCCGTCTTGCGGGGATTCAGGGAGGAGTAGGGGTCCTGGAAGACGATCTGCATCTCGCGACGCACCGCCTTCAGCGCCGGGCCCCGCAGATGGGCGATGTCGTGGCCTTCGAAGCGGATCTCCCCGTCGGTGGGCTCCAGCAAGCGCATGATCAGCCGCGCGGTGGTGCTCTTGCCGCAGCCGGTCTCCCCCACCAACCCGAGCGCCTCCCCGCGCCGCAGCTCGAAGCTGATCCCGGCGACCGCCTCGACGGCGTCGAGCTGGCGCTGAAACACCACCCCGCGCGTGATCGGGAAGCGCTTGACTAGGTCCCGCACCTCGAGTAGGGGCTCGCGCTTGTCGTGGTTGTCGTCGCGCTGGCTCTGGTCGTGGCGCTCGAGCGTCGGGGCCGACCGCAGCAGCCCCTGCGTGTAAGGGTGCTGAGGCGCAGCCAGCACCTGCTCGGCGGTGCCCCGCTCGACGATCAGTCCGGTCTGCATCACCGCGATCTCGTCAGCCATCTCGGCGACCACCCCGAGGTCGTGGGTGACGAGTACGAGCGCCATCCCCAGCTGCTCGCGCAGGCGCCGCAGCAGTGCGAGGATCTGCGCCTGCACGGTCACGTCGAGCGCGGTGGTGGGCTCGTCGGCGATCAGCAGCTTCGGCTCGTTGGCGAGCGCCATCGCGATCATCACGCGCTGGCGCATCCCCCCGGAGAGCTCATGCGGGTAGGCGTCCACCCGCCGTGACGGCTCGGGGAGGCCCACCAGATCTAGCAACGCGATCGCCTGCTCCCGTGCGGCGCGGCGCGTGACCTCGCGGTGGGCGCGGATCCCCTCGACGATCTGCGCCCCCACGCGGTGGAGGGGGTGCAGTGAGGAGAGCGGGTCTTGGAAGATCATCGCCAGCTCGTTGCCGCGCAGTCTGCGCATATCCCGCTCAGGCAGTATCAGCAGGTCGGCGCCCTCGAACAGGATCCGCCCGGAGATGCGCGCGCCCTGGGCGCGGGTCAGCCCCATCGCGCTAAGCGCGCAGACGCTCTTGCCCGAGCCCGACTCGCCCACGATCCCGAGCGTGCGGCCCTGCTCGAGCGCGAAGGAGACGCCGTTCACGGCGTTCACCACCCCGTCTTCGGTGGGGAACTCCACGCGGAGATCCTCGACGCTCAACAGCGGTTGGCCCGACGCCTTCATGAGGCCACCCTGCCCTCCGGCGAGTGCTCAGCACACGAGCGATCGAGGACAAGGGGTCGTGGGCGCAGCCGACGACCGAAGGCGACGAGCCGCCGCCGGATCATTTGAAACGCACGCGTGGGTCGAGATACGCGTAGGAGATGTCCACGAAGATGTTGGCCACCACGATGAACAGCGCCGCCAGCAGCACGGTGCCCTGGATGATCGGGAAGTCGGAGTGCGTGAGCGCGTCGTAGTTCAGCCGCCCCACGCCGGGGATGTCGAAGACGACTTCGATCAGCAGCGCGCCGCCGAGCAGCGTGCCGAGGTCGAGGCCGAGCACGGTGACGATCGGGGTGATCGCGGCGCGCACGCCGTGGCGCAGGATCACGCGCCGCTCGGAGAGGCCCTTGGCGCGCGCGGTGCGGATGTAATCCTGGTCGAGCACCTCAAGCAGGTTGGCGCGCAGCAGGCGCGCGTACACCGCGGCGAAGGTGGCCGCCAACACCAGCCAGGGAAGAATCAGCGAGGCGAACCATTTCCCCGGGTCGCTGCTGAAGCCGACGTAGCTGCCGGCGCCGGGGAAGATCTTGAGCTTGCCGATGTCGGAGGCGAACAGGAACAGCGCGATCAGCCCGAGCCAGTATTCGGGCGCGGAGATGAACAGGAGCGCGGTGCCCATCGCCGTGCGGTCCAGCCACGTGCGCCGGCGCACCGCGGAGACGATCCCGACCGCGAGGCCGCTCGCCAGCCAGATCACCACCGCGCCGGCGGCGAGCGAGATCGTGGCGGGCAGCCGTTCGGCGATCAGGCTCTTCACCGAGGCGTCGCTGTAGTAGCTGTAGCCGAGGTTGAAGTGCAGCAGCACCCCCTTCATGTAGTCGTAGAACTGGGTGGGGAGCGGCCTGTTCAACCCGAGGTCGCGGGTGATCTCGGCGATCACCTTCTGCGTCGGCGAGCGCCCGGCGCGCAGCGTCGCCGGGTTGGCACTGGGGAAGAGATAGAAGAAGACAAACGTGAGCGCCGCCACGATGAACAGCAGCGCGATGCCCCACAGAACCCGGCGGATGATGTAACGGGTCATTCCCTTGCTTTCTGTGCCCTCGTCTCACCTTCCTGCGCACGACGCGTCCGATTCGCCCGGCGCCTCCAATTCGCCCGGGGGCCGTCCCGCCAGGCTCGACTGCCCTGGGGGGACGGCCTGCTCCCGATCGCGACGCCTCACTTCAGCGAGGTGAAGTCGTAATCCCATGCGCCGGTGTCCCACAACTGGTTGACGCCGACCACGTTCTTACCCTCGATCTGCGCCTGGATCGAGTAGATCTCGGGCGCGGCGACGGCCTGGCGGACCAGCATTTCGTCGATCTTCGCCCACGCGTCGGCGCGTGCCGGTTCGCCCACCACCAGCGTCGCCTTTTCCATCGCGGCGTTGATCTGGGGGTCGTTGACCTGGCTCCAGTTGGCGTTGCCGCTCGGCGTGATCGCGGGCCCGTAGAACGGCACGTACAGCACCGTCTGCGGATCGGCGAAGTCGCGCACCCAGCCGGCGTTGGGGCAGACGTCGATCTCCTGCGAGGGCACGGTGCAGTACTTGGAGTACATCACCGACTGGTCGACCAGCGTGAGGTGGGTTTTGAAGCCGAGGTTCAGCAGCGCCTGGTTGGTGACCTGCGCCATCGCTTCCTGCGGTTCGCCGGTCGAGCCGACCACCTGCAGGGTCTGGCTGCCGGTGTACTTGCCGCTGGGGTAGCCGGCGAGCTTCATGTACTTCGTGGCAACCGCCATGTCGCCTTCGGGGTGTTCGTTGTAGTCGACCTTCGGCCCCACCGCGCCGCCGGCCTGTTCGTACCCGTTCACACCCGGGTACAGGAAGTGGGTCATCGGCGCCGCCACCAGCGCCCCGCCGCGCGCCTTCACGAGCGCGTCGCGGTTGAGCGCCGCCCACACGGCCTTGCGCAGGTTGATGTTGGTGAACGGTCCGTGCGCGTTGTTGAGCGAGGCGTAGTAGTCGCCCGAGCCGGGCGTGAAGGTGATCTGCTGGGGGTAGTGTTCGTAGGCTTCCTGGACGATCGACTGCGCCGGCACGTCGTTCTGCACGACATCTTCACCGTGCAGCACCTGCTTGCCGATCACGGACGGTTCGCCACCGATGTTGATATCGATCTGGTTGAGGTATGCCGGACGGAAGTCGGTGTGGGGATTCCACCGCGGGTTGCGCACCAGCGTCACCGACTTGCCCGGCTGGTAGCCGATGCCGAGGAACTTGCCGGTGCTGTCGGACTTCAGCATGTAGGGCCCGGTCGCGACGAGGTATTCGCTGCCGTACGTCGTCGGCTTGTGAGCGTCGAGCGGTTTGGCGAATTCCGGCGGCACCGGGGCGGACAGCGGCAGACTGAGCGCGCCCACCAACAGTGCGGCGGTGGGCTTGGTCAGGTGAAAGACGATCGTGTATCGGCTCGGCGTTTCGATCCCGGGTATCGGCCCTCCGGTGGCCTTTTCGGCGCCGACGATGTCGCCGAAGTAGGGCTGGAAATAGGCGTTGGCGACATTCGGGTTGGCGCCACGCTCGATCGCGTAGGCGACGTCGCCGGAGTTCACTTCGCGGTTGACCGGTGGGCTGAAGTAGATGTGCGGCTTGATCTGGATCGTCACCGTCTTGCCGGCGTCGGTGATCGCCGGCGGGCCCGCGGCGACGTCCGGTTCGAGCTTGGAGGCGTTGTTGGGGAGGTAGGCGTAGAGCGAGCGCTGCGTGGCGGAGGTGATCGTGTAATCCTCGTTCGCGTACGCCTCGCCGGGGTCGAAGTGTTCGAAGTCCTCGTGGTCGTACACGGTCAGCGTCCCGCCACGTTGCTTGCCGTAGAGCTGCTGGCCCACGGGTGACTCGCCCGCCTTGAGCGGAATGCTGTTCGTCGCGCTCGAGGCCGTGTTGCCCGAACCGCAGGCGGCGAGCGCAACGGCGAGCACGCCGCCGAGCAGCGCCAACGCCGTGGCCTTCCATCTGTAACGGTTACTGAACATGGCTCTGGGTCTCCTCCTCTGGTGATTACTTGACCGAACGGCCCATTTGCGGGTTGAGAGCGTCCTGCAGGCCATCGCCGAGCAGGTTGAAGGCGAGCACGGTGAGCAGCAGCGCAAGCCCGGGGAACAGCATGTACCACCACGCGGTGTTGAAGATCGGGGTGGCATCGGCGAGCATCTGCCCCCAGCTGGCCGCGGGCGCGCGCACGCCGACGCCGAGGAACGACAGCGCCGCCTCGAGCAGGATGTTGGCCGGGATCAGCAGGCTGGCGTAGACGATCAGCGGCGCCGTGAGGTTGGGGAGGATCTCGCGGAAGACGATGCGCGTGTTGGATGCCCCCAGCGAACGGGCGGCGTCGACGAACTCCCGCTCGCGCAGGGAGAGCACCTGGCCGCGCACGATCCGCATGATGTAGGTCCAGTTGAACAGCGCGACGATCGCGACGATCGTGGAGACACCCGGCTGGATCGTGCCTTTGAAGCAGCCGCGCACGCTGCACGCGGCCCCCAGTCCGAGGCCGACCAGCAGCACCGGGAAGCACAGCACCACGTCGGTGAGGCGCGAGAGCAGCGTGTCGGTGAGCCCGCGGTAGAAACCGGCGAGCAGGCCGATGAGGGTGCCGATCACGGTGGCGATCGCGGTGCCGATCAGGCCCACCTCCAGCGACGTGCGCGCCCCGTAGACGACGCGCGCGAACACGTCGCGGCCGAGCTGGTCGACCCCAAACGGGTGTGCGGCACTGGGGCCGGTGGGGCTGCCGAAGGCGCCGAGCGCGTTCGGGTTCTGCACGTTCGGGCCGGGCACGCCGGCGAGTTGCACAACCAGTGGCGCGGCGAGCGCCACCACCACCACCAGCACGATGAAACCGAGCGAGACGAGCGCCAGACGGTCGCGGCGCAAACGCAACCAGAACAACCGCCACGGCGAGCGCGCGGAAAGCGCCCCGGCGGACGGTCCCGACCCACCGGCGTCGAACCCGCCCGCGGAGTCCCAGCCGCGGAGTCCGCCCAGTGCGGGATCGGCTACAAGGATGTCGGCAGCGCCAGTGGTCATACCACAGCGAGCCAAACCGGGGAAAGTGTGTTTCTAATGTAGATCACCAGCCATAGGAGTTCGACACCATCCACCGGGCGACCTCCCGGGAAGCTTCCAAATATGGACACCCTTTTCGAGCCAATCGAGCCGCACGACCCCCGGAGCAACCGCGATCGCCCTTCCTTGTCGGCAGGCAGCCCACATTCGGACAGGGATGCAAAGAACGGCCCTGACGGCGAAGGGGCCGGCGGGGCGCATACGCAAGAGGCCCGTCCGCTCGCGGCGCGCTTGCGTCCGCTGCATCTGGAGGAGTTCGTGGGGCAGACGCATCTGCTGGGCGAGGGCTCGGGGCTGCGCACCGCGATCGAGCAGGGCCACCCCCACTCGATGGTGCTCTACGGCCCCCCGGGCTCGGGCAAGACGACGCTCGCGCGGATGGTCGCCGAGCGCTCCCGCGCCGTGTTCGAAGAGCTGAGCGCGGTGCAGGCGGGGCGCGCGGAGGTGCGCGCGGTGCTGGAGCGCGCCGCCCACCGCCGCGCCACCAGCGACACCGGAACGGTGTTCTTCCTCGATGAGATCCACCGCTTCAACAAGGCCCAGCAGGACACGCTGCTGCCAGCTGTGGAGGAGGGGGTGGTGACACTGATCGGCGCAACAACCGAGAACCCCGCGTTCGAGGTCAACGGCGCGCTGCTCTCGCGGATGCGGGTGTACGCGCTGCGGGCGCTCTCCGCCGAGGAGGTCGGCGCGGTGCTGCGCCGCGCGCTGGTCTCGGGGGAGCTGAAGGCGGTGCCGCGGATGGCGACGAAACGCGGGCGGGCGCAGACCAGCCGGCTGAGGGGCCGGTGGGCACCACGATCGCGGTGGCACCCGAGACGCTCGACTTCCTCGCGGCGCGCGCCGAAGGAGACGCCCGCACCGCGCTGAACGCGCTGGAGCTGGCGGTCACGACGGCGGCCGAGCTGGGAGAGACCTCCGTGGAGATCGCGCGCGCGGAGGACGCGCTGCAGCAGCGAGCGGTGCTGTACGACCGCAAGGGCGACCGCCACTACGACTACATCTCCGCGTGGATCAAGGCCACGCGCGGCAGCGACCCGGACGCCTCGCTCTACTACCTCGCGGTGATGCTGGAGGGCGGCGAGGACCCCCGCTTCATCGTGCGGCGCATGGTGATCTTCGCCTCCGAGGACATCGGCAACGCCGACCCGGCGGCGCTCGGCGTCGCGGTGGCGGCAGCGCAGGCGGTCGAGCACGTGGGCATGCCGGAGGCCAAATTCGCACTCGCGCAGGCGGCCATCTACCTCTCTCTGGCGCCGAAGTCCAACATGGCAGGCCGCGCGCTGGGGGCAGCCCAGCGCCACGTGCGCGAGCAGGGCGCCGCACCGGTGCCCGGGTGGCTGCGCTCCGGCCCGAGGCCCGGCCAGGAGGTTGGCGGCTATGACTACCCGCATGATCGCCCGGGCCACGTCTCCCCGCAGGAGCTGCTCCCCGAGGAGGTGGCCGGCGCCCGCTTCTACGAGCCCGACGAGGCGGAGGCGGCGCTGGCGGAGCGGTTGGCTCAGGTGCGCCGCGCCAGGGGGCGATAATCACATGGAATGAGCACCGTCTCGACCTCAGCCGAGGAGACCGCCCCACCGCAGACGCTGCGCGCGCGCAACCCGGCGACAGGGGCGATCCTCGGCAGCGTGCAGGCCACCGCACCGGAGCAGGTGGAGCTGGTGGTGGGCGCCGCGCGCAAGGTGCAGCCGCTGTGGGCGCTGCTGCGCGTGGAGGACCGCGCCCGCTACATGCGCCGCGTGGCGCAGGCGATCATCGATGAGTTCGACGAGCTGGCACGGCTGATCGGCCGCGAGCAGGGCCGCCCGCGGGCGGAGGTCGCGAGCACCGAGCTGCTGGCGGCGATCGACGCGCTGATCTGGATCGCCGAGGACGGAGCGCGCGTGCTCGGATCCAGGCGCGTGGGGATCCACCGCTCGATGGCGCTCTCGCAGCGCGCGCGGGTGGCGTACGAGCCGTTTGGCGTGGTGGGGGTGATCGGCGCCGGCAGCGCGCCATTCGCGCAGCCGCTCGCGCAGATCGCCGGCGCATTGCTGGCGGGCAACGGCGTCGTGTTCAAGCCGGCGCGCCGCGCCTGCCTGACCGGCGAGCGGATCATGGGGGTGCTGGCGCGCGCCACGCTGCCGGAGGGCCTCGTGCGGCTGGTGCACGGTGGCACGCAGGTGGGGGTGGCGCTCGCGCGCGCGCCTGTGGACAAGGTGCTGTTCACCGGCTCCCCCACGGTCGGGCGCGCGGTGGCGCGGGCGTGCGTCTCTCAGGAGAAGGAGGTGACGGTGGAGCTGGGCGGCAAGGACGCGATGCTGGTGCTCGCCGATGCGCATGTGGCGCGGGCCGCGAGCGGGGCGCTGTGGGCCGGCTGTGCCGGGGCGGGGCAGGCCCGCGGCTCGGTCGAGCGCGTCTACGTCGAGCGCGAGGTGTCCGAGCGGCTGCTGACGCACCTGGTGGGCGGCGCGCGGGCGATGCGCGTCGGCGACCCCGAGCGCGCGGGCGTGCAGATGGGTCCGCTGGCGTCCAGGCGGCGCCTCGAGCACGTGCGCAAGCTGGTCGAGGAGGCGGTCGCGCAGGGCGCGCGGCTGCACTGCGGTGGCCCCCTGCAGGACCCACCCGAAGGGTGCGCCGAGGAGGCGGCGTTCTACGCGCCGGCGGTGCTGAGCGGGGTGACGCACGAGATGCGCCTGATGCGCGAGCCGCTCGACGGGCCGGTGTTGGCGGTGATCGCCGTGGATTCCACCGATCGCGCGGTGGAGCTCGCCAACGACTGCGAGTACGCGCTGGGCGCCTCGATCTGGACGGCCGACCGCCACCGGGGGCTGCGGATCGCGCGCGAGCTGCAGACGGGGATGGTGTGGCTCAACGACCACCTCCCCGCGCCCACGATCGCGCGCGGCCCGTGGGGCGCGGCGGCCGGTGGGGGGCTCGGGCGCACGCTCGGCGAGACCGGCCTGCGCGGCTGCGCCCAGGAGAAGCTGATCGCGTGGAGCCCCTCCGGCGCGCGCGGGCTGTGGTGGCCGCCCCACGACGCGTTGCACGAGCACGCCGCCCACGCGGTCGCACAGCTGCGCTCGGCCCGCGACGCCGACCGCGAGCAGGCCTGGCGACAGGGGCTGGGGCCGCTCGTGCGGGTGGGTGCCCGCGCGTTTGGGAGGGGAGTGAGGAGGGGTTAGGTTGCTGTTCAGGTTGGCGCATGCGCCAACCTGGGAGACCGCACATGTGCGGTCTCCGCCGAGCAGTGCATGCACTGCTCGGGCAGGGCCACATGTGGCCCTGCTGGACAGGCCGCATGCGGCCTGTCTCTATATAGGGGCTACCCTTCTTTCATGCCCGCCCAGGCCTACGCAGGCAAGGAGTGCGTCTGCCAGCTGCGCAGGGGGATCTGCGACCAGTCGTGCGTGCAGGGGATGCTCGACACCCCCTTCTATATCGCCTGCTTGAAACTGACCGGCCGCCGCTGCCTGGTCGTCGGGGGGGGTGAGATCGGCCTGGAGAAGGTCGAGGGGCTGCTGGCGTGCGCCGGCGAGGTGACGGTGATCGCGCCGCGCGCGCTGCCTGCCCTGCAGGAGTACGCACGGGAGGGCTCGATCCGCTGGGAGCAGCGCGAGTACGCAGGCGCCGCCGATCTGGAGGGCGTGTTCATGGCGATCGCGGCGACCGACGACACGGACGTCAACATCCGCGTGTGGGAGGACGCCGAGCGGCGGGCGATGCTCGTCAACGTCGTCGACGTGCCGCCGCTGTGCAACTTCATCCTGCCCGCGATCGTGCGCACCGGTCCGCT
The DNA here is from genome assembly GCA_963744135.1 of uncultured Solirubrobacterales bacterium. Lineage (GTDB taxonomy): Bacteria > Actinomycetota > Thermoleophilia > Solirubrobacterales > Solirubrobacteraceae > Palsa-744. The sequence goes on from CAVUSE010000007.1 coordinate 41,916, forward strand.
CGCGATCGCGATCTCCACCGCCGGCGCCTCGCCGGCCCTCGCCAAGCGTATGAAGCGCGAGATCGCCGCACTGTTCGGCGAGGAGTACGCGCGTCTGGCGGTGCTGCTCAACGAGGCGCGCGGTTGGGCCAAGGACACGCTGCCCACCTACGCCGAGCGGCGCGACTTCTTCGAGGGGATCGTCGGCGGCGACCCCGACCCGATCGCGCTGCTGTGCGCGGGCGAGGAGCCGGCCGTGCGGGAGCTGATCGAGCGCGCCCAGCGCGCGTGCTCGCTTCAGGCGACTGGTGCTTGAAGGGCAGTTGGGGTCTGGTGGTGGCAGTTGGGGTCTGGTGGTGTTGTGTTCCAAAATGCCCTAGAACCCTTTACAAAATGAAGTGGTTCTGGGTCGAAAAAGTTCATGAGCCAACCCGGAGTCGATCGTCGACTTCGTTCGTCCGCGGGCGAACGACAAGCACGGCCATGGGCCACTGAACGGTGGCCGCGCTCGAGCTGGAGGACCTGACGCGGCTCTACGGCGAACGCGAGGCGCTCGCTGGGGTCTCGCTCTCGCTGCAGCCCGGCCAGACGCTGGTCGTGCTCGGCCCCAACGGCGCCGGCAAGACCACGCTGCTGCGCGTGCTGGCGACGTTGCTGCGTCCCCATGCTGGGGAGGTGCGCGTGCTGGGGCACAGGCTGCCGGACGAAGCCTGGGCGGTGAGGGGTCGAGTCGGCCTGCTCGGCCACGAGCCGCTGCTCTATCGGGAGCTGACCGCGAGCGAGAATCTCCGTTTCCACGCCCGCCTGCACGGCGTCGGCATGGAGCGAGTAAAAGAGCTGCTGGAGGCGGTGGGCATGGCCACTCGCGCCGACGAGCCGGTACGTACGCTCTCGCGGGGGATGGTGCAACGGGTGGCGACCGCACGTGCACTGCTGCACGACCCCGAGCTGTTGCTGCTGGACGAGCCGCGGGCCAACCTGGACCCTGCGGGGGCGGAGCTCGTGGAGCCGCTGATCGAAGTCGGAGCAAGCGCCCGGGCGGGCGGGCCTCGAACCCGGGTGGTGTGCAGCCACAATCCAGAGGCCGACCTGGAGCGCGCCGATCTGGTGCTCGGCCTGCGCGGGGGACGCCCCGCGCTGCTCGCCGACCCTTCGACGGTGGACCAACAGGCGATCAGGGAGCTGTACAGGTGAGCACGGTGGCGGCGCTGCTGCGTAAGGAGCTGCTGGTCGAGCTGCGCACACTGGAGTCGGTGCCGGGGATGTCGCTGTTCGCGGTGACCGTGTTCGTGATCTTCCACTTCGCCCTCAACCGCACCGGCGTCAACGGCGACGAGGCCTCCGGGATCCTGTGGGTGACGCTGCTGCTGGCAGCGATGCTCGGGATCAACCGGCTGTTCGTCGCCGACGCCGAGGATGGCGGCTTCGACGGCTTCCTGCTGGCACCGGTCGACCGCTCCGCACTGCTGGTGGCGAAGGCGCTCGCGCTGCTCTCCTACCTGGTGGTGTTGGAGCTGGTGGCCGTGCCGGCGTTCGCGCTGCTGCTGCTCGAACCATCGCTCGGGCCGGCGCTGCCCGATCTGCCCGGCGTGCTGCTGCTGGGCGATCTCGGCATCGCGCTGATCGGCACGCTGGTGGCCGCGATCGCCGTGCGCACCCGCGCGCGCGACCTGCTCGGGCCGCTGCTGGCGCTGCCGCTGCTGGTGCCGGTCGTGATCGGCGGGGCGCGTGCGACCGCTCCGCTGCTGACGCTGAGCCATCGATTGGGACCCGCCCACCCCGCACTGCGCTGGCTGTTGATGCTCGCGCTCTATGATCTGGTGTTCGGGCTGATCGCCTACGCCGTGTTCGACTTTCTCCTGGAGGATTAGACCAACGCAACCCCTCCGCCCGCGTTTTTTCTTCGACCTTCTTCTAAGGACTAGAGCCATCACCGCCAGCCCCTCCATCGTTCGCGGCCGCGCGCGTCCGCCTCTCTACGGACGGGGTCTGCGCACGCTCAGCGTCGCCACCGTCGTCGCGGTGGCGCTCGCGCTCGGGCTGGTCTTCTTCTACGCCCCCCTTGAAGCCGAACAGGGCTTCCTGCAGAAGATCTTCTACGTGCACGTCCCGCTCGCGATCGTCGCGCTGTGCGGCTTCGTGCTCGGCGGGCTGCTCGCGATCCAGCACCTGCGCACGCGCGACTCGCGCTGGGACATGCGCTCCTATGTGGTGATCCACATGAGCCTGATCTTCGCCATCGGCACGCTGATCACCGGGTCGATCTGGGCGAAGGGCTCGTGGGGACACTGGTGGGTGTGGAGCGAGCCCACGCTGGTGTCGTTCCTGATCATCTTCCTGCTGTACGCGACCTACCAGCCGCTGCGCTTCGCGATCGAAGACCCCGAGCGTCAGGCGCGCTACGCCTCGGTGTTTGCGATCACCGCGGGGGCGTTCGTGCCGCTCAACTACATGGCGGTCAACCTCTCAACCGCCTACGTGCACCCGCGCGTGTTCTCCAGCACCTCCAACCTGCCGGGCTCGATGGCGCTCACGCTGCTGGTGTCGCTGGTGGCGATCGCGCTGCTGTTCGCCACGCTGTGCAAGTACGAGCTCACCGCCAAGCACGCCCGCGGACAGCTGCGCGTGCTGCGGCGACGGCTCTCCGACGATGCGGAGGCTCATGCGCGCCGGCCGCGCAGCGCCGCCCCCTCGCCGGACCGATCGGAGATCGGCCAGCAGCGTCGGGCCGCTTCGGACTTCCACCCCTCCACCGCGGCCACTGCGCGGTCGATCGGAGGATCGAGCGCGTGACCGGAAGGCTGCTCGCCGAGACCCCCGCGCTGCCGCTGCACACGGCCGGCAAGTACGTCGCGGCGGCCTACATCGTGCTGTTCGTGCTGGTGCTTGTGTACGTGGCGATCATGGCGATCCGCCTCAGCCGCATCGAGCGTCAGCTGGGGGAGCTGCTGGAGCTCACCGAGCGCCCGCCGGCTGGCGAGAACCGGCCCTCCACACGCGCCGGCGAGCCCGGAGCCCCCGGCGAGCCCGGAGCCGAGACGTTCGATCCCGTCCACGCGGAGTCCACGCCCGCATGAGCGAACTGCTGGCGCTCGGCATCTCGTACAAGACCGCCCCGGTCGCGTTGCGCGAGCGGCTGGCGTTCACCGAGCCGGGCGCGGTGGCGCTCGCGCAGCGGCTGATCGCCACCGCCGAGGTGCGCGAGGCCGTGGTGCTCTGCACCTGCAACCGCACCGAGCTATATCTCGTTGTCGGCGGGGCGGGCGGGGATCCAGTTCAGGCGCAGGAAGACGCACTGGGGATGCTCGCCGACCACGCCTCGATCGGGCTCGCCGAGCTGGCGCGGGAGATCTACTCGCCACGCAACTGCGACGCCGCGCGCCACCTCTACCGGGTGACGGCGGGCCTCGAATCGATGATCGTCGGCGAGGCCGAGATCCAAGGGCAGGTCAAGCGCGCCTTCGAGGCGGCGCTGCAGGCCGGCTGCACCGGGCCGCTTTCCAACCGCCTGTGGAGCGCCGCGCTGACGGCGGGCAAGCGGGTGCGCTCGGAGACCGGCATCGGATCGAGTCACGTGAGCGTCCCCTCCGCGGCCGTCGGCCTGGCAGTCGAGCTGCTCGGCGACCTACGGGAGCGCCACGTGGTGATCCTTGGCGCCGGCGAAACGAGCGAGCTGACCGCGCAGGCGCTCGCCGACCGGGGGGCCGGCACGATCTTCGTCGCCAACCGCCACGCCGACCGTGCGCGCAGCCTCGCGCAGCGCTTCGGCGGCTCGGTCGTCGGCCTCGACGGGCTGCCCGAGCAGCTGGCGAGCGCCGACATCGTCGTCTCCTCCACCTCCTCCCCCCATCCGATCGTCGGCCGCGACGAGCTCGCGCAGGTGCTCGACCAGCGGGAGGGACGGCCGCTGCTGTTGATCGACATCGCGGTGCCGCGCGACATCGACCCCCGCTGCGGCGAGCTGGAGGGTGTGACGCTGTACGACATCGACGACCTCCAGCAGGTGGTTGCCCGCAACCTCGACACCCGCGCGAGTGAGGTTCCGCGGGCCGAGCAGATCGTCGAGGAGGAGATCCGCCGCTTCGCCGGCTGGCTCGGCCAGCTGGATGCCCTGCCGACCGTCAGCGCGTTGCGCGAGCACGGCGACGCGATCGTCGCGCAGGTGCTGGCGGAGAACGACGGCCGCTGGGAGTCCGCCTCGCCGCGCGACCTCGTGCGCGTCGAGGCGCTCGCCCGCTCGATCGCCAACCGCATCCTGCACGAGCCCACGATCCGCCTGCGCAGCCTCTCGGAGACCCGCTCCCACGCCTCGCTGCAGCTGGTGCGCGAGCTGTTCGCGCTGCAGGAGGATGGAGAGGAGGAGGCGTCCGGGGAAGGCGCCTCCGGGCGCACGCCTGGCGGCCAGGGCGCCGAGCTCGCCGAGGTGCACGACCTGCAGCGGCGCCGTCGCAAGGGCACGTAGGTAAAAGAGGAGCTGGGAGGGAGCTCGTGCGGATCGGGACGCGTGGCAGCGCCCTCGCGCTCGCGCAGGCGCGGCTGGTCGCCGGACTGCTGGAGTCCCACCCGGCCGCATCCACCGCGGGCGTGACCACCTCGATCGAGCTGGTCACGATCGCGACCGCCGGGGACCGGGACTCGGCCACCGAAGAGGCCGGTTCCGGGAGCCACCATCCCGTGGACGAGGGACTCCCGGCCGGAGGCGACAAGTCCCGCTGGGTGAACGAGTTGGAGCGCGCGTTGAGCGCTGGGGAGATCGACCTCGCGGTGCACTCCGCCAAGGACGTCCCCGCCGAGCTGGCGGATGGTCTGTCGCTGCTGGGCGCACCACCGCGCGCGCCTGCCGAGGACGTGCTGTGCGTGGCGGGCCGCTCCCCCCTCTCGCCGGATGAGCCAAGCGCTGCCCAAACTGGCCTGGAGCAGTTGCCCCCCGGCGCGCGCGTGGGCACCAGCAGCGTGCGCCGCGCCGCGCAGCTGCGGGCCGCACGCGAGGACTTGGAGGTGGTGGCGGTGCGCGGCAACGTCGACACCCGCCTGCGCAAGCTCGGCGAGGGCGTCGGCGAGGGCGGCTTCGACGCGCTCGTGCTCGCCCGCGCCGGCCTGGTGCGCCTGGGCCGCGAGGTCGAGATCGACGCGGTGCTCGACGCCGCGCGCTTCGTCCCCTCGCCCGGCCAGGGCACGCTCGCACTGGAGGGACGCGCCGACGACGACGCCACGCGGGCAGCCGTGCAGGCGATCACCGACGCCAAGACGTTCGCCTGCTTGCAGGCCGAGCGGGCTGTCGCGTACGCGCTCAAGGCCAGTTGCAACACACCGCTCGGCGCACACGCCGTCGACTACGGCTGCGGTTGCCTGCACCTGCGCGCCTGGGTCGGGCTCCCCGACGGCTCCGCCTGGGTGGGCGACGAGCTGCTGGGGGGCTTCTACGACCCCGAGGCGCTCGGCCGCCGCGTGGCAGAGAGGCTCGTCAGCGCCGGCGGCGGAGAGCTGCTGACCGGAGCCGGGTGACACGCGCCTTCGGCGCTGGCTGATTCGGAGATGTGAGCGGGGCGAGTCACCCTAACCGGTCCCCGCTCGGCCAGCGGCGGAGTCGGCAATCACGATCGGCGGACACCAGTGACCAGGAAATGCCACGACGCAGTAGGCAGGCGACGGTTCGCTTTTGTCGTTCACCAGCGCACTGTCGAAAACCGCTTCGCTTTCGGGGCGCGGATGCGCTCCGCTGGGGCTCGGGGCGCCATACATGTAGTAGTCGACAAGTTCCACACGTCTCGACACACTCGCAAGGCGTAGGAAGTCTTCCGCCGAGATACGCTGCGATTCGGGATTGTCCTCGAGTGGTGTGGGCTCGAAGCCGTTATCCAGCTCCACGCCCTGCTCGCTCAGCCAGATTCTGGGCTTGCCCAAGCGTGTGCCTGTCAGTTTCGCAAACTCCCTGGCGTCACGGTTTTCGTATTTTACCAGTTTATTGGATGAGCCGGGAACGAGGTCGCGATAGTCGTGCAGACCCCATACGCGCGGCTTGAGCTGGTGCCTCACCATGAATTCCTTGTAACGCGAGACATACGGCCCGAACTCGGCAAATTCGCCGGCAACCATCGTGCAGCCGCAGTGGAGTTCGACCATTACCGAGTGAGCCACCTGCCACAGCTCCCCCGCCTTCGCCGCAGACAGTGAGGCTTTGTCTCCATCCGGCTCATTCCAGGCTCCCCATAGCCTCACCGCCGGCAGGCCCGCCGAGGCTTTCATATGGTCTTTGATGAGCAAGCGGACGGCCTCGCGGTACCTCTCGATCGGCGGCGCCCGACAGGCTGCCCTATCCAGGCAACCCTTCGACCACAGCGTGATGTAGGGCTCGAGGTGTCCTCCGTTGTCGTTCACTTCCTGGACTTTCCGCAGCCACATGGTCAACGCTTCGCTCTGCGTGAATTCGAGCTTTTTTTCTGCCTTCTCTTTCTCTTCTTGCCGTTTTCTCCGTCGATTCGAGGACGGCTTCGTAAGGGAGGACCAGCCGCGCGACGCGAACGTGCAGCGGCCCTTCGAGCAGCCGCCGATCGAAGGCCGGGCCGAAGGCTGCGGCCCGCTGGTCGGACAGTCCGTAACGGAGGTTCTGGGGGCGAGCCGCGCTGGCTCGATTGCTCGCCGCGGCGACCGTTGCCGCCACCATGACAGGGAAGACCGTGGTGGGCGCCGGCGACACGCTCACCGTGATCGTGCTCCCAACGACATGCACCGACGCGGGCACGCGGCCGTCACGAGCGTCGACGGCCGAAGGCGGTTCGACGACCATCAGCGCCGTGCCGCCCGTCTGCTGTTCGGCCGCCGCCACCGAGCTCGCAGCCGCGGTGTACTGGGCCTGAGTTTCCTGGGGTCGAAGCTCGCCCGGGATCGCCTGGCCCAAGGCGGTTGAGCTCAGCGCTTCCAAGGCGTTGCCCAGCGGGCCTTCCCAGGGCGGGCCATCCGGACCGTCGACGACCGCGACGCCTCCATCGGCAAGTTGCCGCAGGTGCTGATCGGGGCCCAGGCCGACTTCCCAAGAGAACGAGGTGGGGGCTTCGGCGGAGCGCAGCTGCACGATCGTCGTGACCCCGAGCGCGTCGGGGCGGACGATCGCGTCGGTCGCCGGCCAGATACCGGCGAACAGCGCCGCGGCGTCGTTGACAACGGTTGGCGTGCTCGACCCCGGGTAGGTATCCAACGGGGTCAGGCTCAGTTCGCCGTCCCGAGTGTTGACCGCGAATTCCCCCGCGGTTTCCTTGGAGATCGTGGAGCTGGTAAGGGCGTCTGCGGAGGAGAGTTCTTCGTCGCCGTCGCCGTCGCCGTCGCCGTCGCCGATCGCCGGCTGCACGAACTCGCCTTCAAGGGTCGCCAAGGACGAGGGGGCGAGCACTGCCGGATCGCTGCGCCGAGCGACTTCCTCGGCCTGCTGCAGGGCGCTCGCTTCGCCGCCGCCGGTAACCAAACCGCTGGCGCGCACGGGCGCTGCGCCGGTCAACAGCGCCAGCCCGAGCATCAACGTCCCGATCGGAACGCCGACTGCCGTCCGTCGCCATACGCCCATGCCGTCACACCTTTCAGTCGGCCGATGATGCGCCTCACTGGGCGTTGGAGGCGGCGCCGGTAAGACTTGTACTAGCGTGGCGCTCGTGCAAGCGTACCTCGACGGCGCAACCGATGACGGTGGTAAGGACCTATCCCGGATAGGCCCTAAGTGAACGGGCGCGTCTTCCTCGTCGGCGCCGGTCCTGGTGACCCCAGCCTGTTGACGGCGCGCGCACTGGAGCTGATCGCGCAGGCCGACACGATCCTCTACGACCGCCTGATTCCCGCCGAGGCGCTGGAGGGCGCCCGCGCGGACGCCGAGCTGCTGTTCGTCGGCAAGAAGGGAGGCGGGGAGTCGGTGGCGCAGGAGCAGACTGAGGCGCTGATGGTGGAGCGCGCGCGCGCGGGCAAGGTGGTGGTACGGCTGAAGGGCGGCGACCCGTTCGTGTTCGGCCGCGGCGGCGAGGAGGCGCTCACGCTGCGCGCGGAGGGCATCCCATTCGAGGTCGTGCCCGGGATCACCGCGGGCGTGGCCGCCGCCGCCTACGCGGGCATCCCCGTCACGCACCGTGGGCTCGCCAGCGCGGTGGCGCTGATCACCGGGCACACACGGGCGGATGGCGTCGGCGCAGAGGCGGGTGTCGCAGGCCGGGATGCGGGAGATGCTGAGGCAGGAGATGCTGAGGGTAAGCAGGAGGGACCAGTTGGCGAGGAGGAGGTGACGGCCCTCGATTGGCAGGCGCTCGCGGCCTTCCCGGGGACACTCGTCTTTTACATGGGCGTGCGCCAGCTTCCCCACATCGCCGCCTCCCTGATCGCCGCCGGGCGGCCCGCCTCGGAGCCGGCGGCGATCGTCGAACGGGGCACGCTGCCCCGCCAGCGCACCGTCACCGGCACGCTCGCCACAATCGCCGAGCGAGCGCAAGCGGAGGGCATTCGGGCGCCCTCGATCACCGTGGTGGGCGCGGTCGCCGAACTCGCCGACCAGCTCGCCTGGCGCGCGCCGCTGCCGCTGAGCGGGCGCACCGTGGCGGTCACTCGCGCGCGAGCCCAAACCAGCGGATTGGCGCGGCGGCTGCGAGAGCTCGGTGCCGAGGTGGTGCAGGCCCCGGTGATCCGCATCCAGCCGCTCGCGGATGGGGGGGCGGGCCTCCAATCCTCGCCGCTCGACCTTTCCCCCTACGACCTGATCTGCCTCACCAGCCCCAACGGCGTCGCCCAGCTGTTCGAGCGCCTCGCCAAATCCGATCGCCATCCCACCGACGCGCGCGCGCTGGCAGGTGCGCGCGTGGCAGCGATCGGCCCAGGCACCGCACGAGCACTGGCCGGGCACGGCATCGCTGCGGACGTCGTCCCCGAGCGCTATGTAGCCGAGTCGCTGGTGGAGGCGCTCGCCGAGCTGCCGGTCCGCCACGCGCTGATCGCCCGCGCCCGCGAGGCCCGCGACGTGCTCCCCGACGCGCTGCGGGCCCGCGGCGCCGAGGTGGACGTGCTGGAGCTGTACGAAACCATCGCCGAGCCGCTCTCCCTGCCGGCGCTCGCCGCGGCGCGGGCGGCCGACTACATCACCTTCACCTCATCCTCCACCGTGCGCTTCTTCCTGGAGGCCGTCGGCGGCAGCGCGAACCTGTCACCGACCACGCGCATCGTCTCGATCGGCCCCGTCACAAGCGCGACTCTGCGCGAGCACGGCCTCGAGCCCCACGTGGAGGCCGCGGATCACGACATCGACGGCCTGGTGGCAGCGCTGCTCGCGGATGCCGCCTCACGCGATGAGTGAGAGCGCGCCGCTCGGCCATCCCCGCCTGCACCTGCGCAGCACCGACTCGACCAACGAGCAGGCCCGCGCACTCGCGCTGGCAGGAGCCCCACACGGCACACTGGTAACCGCCGCCGAGCAGACCGCGGGGCGTGGACGCCAGGGCCGCCGGTGGAGCGCGCCGGCGGGCACGGCGCTGTTGATGTCGCTGCTGCTGCGTTGGCCGAAACGGGGATGCTCGCCGGAGGCGGGTGCCCCCCGGCTTCGGCCGCCTCCACTGCTGCCGCTGATCGCCGCGGTCGCGGTGTGCGACGTGGTCGGAAACGAGGCCCGGGTCAAGTGGCCCAATGACGTCGTGTTCGCGTGTGGTGAGAGCCTCGCCAAGCTGGCGGGGATCCTGATCGAGGGCCGCCCGCAGGAGGGCTGGGCGGTGCTCGGCATCGGCGTCAACGTGGCGGTATGGGTGGAGGAGTTGCCGCTCGAGCTGCGTGACACGCCGCCAGCTTGGGGCTCTCGTCAGAGGAGATCGAGCCGCTGTTGGCGCGGCTGCTCGCGGCGCTCCAGCAGCGCCTCGAGGAGCCGTCGGGCGAGGTCCTAGAGGCGTGGCGAGCACGTGACGCGCTGCGCGGGCGGGAGATCTCGTGGGCCGGGGGGCGAGGGTGCGCCGATGGCGTCGACGGCGACGGGCGTCTGATCGTCGCGCTCCCCGACGGGGGACACACCACGCTCGATGCTGGGGAGGTTCATCTCGCGCTGGGGGATTAGCTCGCTTAGCCGTATATTGGGGAGACCCAGGGGCCATAGCTCAGCTGGGAGAGCGCCTGCTTTGCAAGCAGGAGGTCGCCGGTTCGATCCCGGCTGGCTCCATTCCTAAAGTGCCTGCTAATTGGCCTGTTTTGGGACTCGCGGTAGTGGCGGGATACCAGCAGGGACTAAGCAGGGACGAAGCATCAGAGCAGGGGGCGATCCGCCTTTCGGCGCCCCGTCGCCGGATCGCTGGGCTGACCCTTCGGGCTCCCTCCGCTGAATCGCGGAGCCAACCGACCTCAGGTCGAACCGCTCCGCGCGGCTGTCCGGTGGGCGGATGTCGCTTGACGGCGGCGCATGACGGCCGGCGCGCAAGCCCATGTGCGGCTGCAGCTCTACGACCTCTTTCGGCGACGCCGCGGAGCTGAGACTTCGCAGCGGCTGGTTGCGACCTGGCTCCGCGAGATCGCGTCGGGGTAGGGGTAGGCGAGGTCCACCTCTACGAGGGGGAAGCTCGCGCTCGATGAGCCCTTGCGAGCGGGGCAATCGGCGCTCACGACACTGGTCCTCTTGCCCGCATGGGCGAATTGGCGGTCCAGCGTTAGTTCGAACTTCGAGATGTGTCCGTAGATGCCCTTGTATGTGTAGGTCTGGGAGAAGCAGTTTGAGTGCCCCCGTGCGCAAATGCCCGCGATGAACTGCATGTGCTCCACCGATAGGGTCGTCCCGTAGACGCCTTGAGTCTTGTAGATCGTGAACGGGATTACATAGGTGAGTGGCAAAGTACCGGCACTTGTGACCTGCGCAAGGATGCGGGGCTGGCCTTCCCCGAAGTCGTAGAAAGCCGAGAGGCGCCCTTCGATCGTCGCCGGCGCCTGTCCTGGAAGGGTCACTTCTGAGATCACGGTGCCGTGGCCGACCAGCGATCCCGCGCATCCCTGCCCCGCGTCTGAAGGTTCGTATAGCTCCGCGATCGGGCAACTCGGCAAACCTGCTGTGTGAAATGCGATGTTGCGGGATACTTCGAGCCGGATTGCGGTGAGTTCGGGGGTCGTGGGCGTGCTCGGTGTCTCGGAGGTGAACCCGAGCCGTAGTGTCGCGGGAGCCATGCGCGAGCGAGGCAGCTTGCCGGGGACCGTTTCTCCGGAAACGCCGATCACGACTTCGCCGGTCTGCGCCGAATCGCCACCCGCAGAGGGAGGGGAGGCGCCAGCGGCGGCCATCAATACCAGCGCGAGAGCGCTCAGCAGCAGAGCCAACAGTCCGGTGCGAGAACCCCCGGATGAAACGGCGTGCGGCTCGGTGGTAGCCCTCACTGGCCCCATACGATACACAGGGACCGGCGTCCCAGGCCACATCGACTCCGAACCGCTCCGCGACTCGAACGGCCTGCGCTGGGTGCGACCTCGCGGATGGCGATCTGATGCGCGCTGGGGGCCTGCGGCACCGCTATCGCCAGCGGCGCGGCGGACACTGTTCACCCGCGCCGCCCGGGGGAGCTTCAAGTGGTGGGAGCACTCCTGAAGAGGAGAGTCGCTCAGAGTCGAACAACGATGCGGTGTCTACGCGAGGGCGCTTGTTCTCGGCGACTGCCTTGCGCACCTGACAGTGCAGGAGGCGCTGGCGGCGAGTGTTCAGTATCCTTGCGCAATTCAGGGGAGGCGTTGAGGTGATGCGTGATCGATTTGGACGTTGGGGGCCAGCGTATTGGGGCCTGCTCGTGCTGCTGCTCGCCGGCCTGCTTGTCACAGGCTGCGGCGGGAGCGGCACGACTACCTCCGCCTCTCCGGCCTCGACGGCGAGCGCTCAGCCGAGCGCGAGCGAACTTCAAGCCCAAGCGAAGCAGCGCAAGCAGGAAGCCGCCGAACGCAAGCGGCAGGAACTAGCCGCCCGTCGCGAAGAAGCCGAGGAACGTCGGCGCGAAGCCGCGCGCAAGCGTCGCGAAGAGGCAGCGCGGCGAGCCGAAGCGCACTTGGGGCATGGCATCGGCGCCACAGAAGCCACGTTCAACGCCAACAACACGATCGGTCACGGTCCGGATCCGCCCCCGGGCGTCGCATGGATGCACGTCATGTACAAGATCGGCAGCCGAGTCGCGGCGTTCAACATCAACGCCAACTTCACACCGGCCATGAGCGCGCACGAACTGATCCTTCTCATGTCGATCCACAACTTTGGCCCGCCCCCGTTCTCGTGGACACGGGTTGACTTGATGGAGTTTATGTGATCTGCCGGATATTCCTCGCGGAGCCGTAGGCGGAGCGAGGAATATCCGGGCGCGCCGCGCGCCGGGGGTCCCCGGTGTGGCTGGCGGTGAGGGCTGCTCATGCGATGGCTGGGGTGCTGAGCGGCGGGGTGTCGGGCGTTGTCGTGAATGGCTGGTTTTGGTGCTGGTGCTCGTATTCGGCGGGTGAGAGGTAGCCGAGGGTGGAGTGCCTGCGGCGGGGGTTGTACCAGCCTTCGATGTACTCGAAGACGGCGGTCCGTGTCTCAGCGCGGGTCGGCCATGAGTGGCGGTAGATGAGCTCCTTCTTCAGTGAGGCGTGGAAGCTCTCGCTGACCGCGTTGTCGAAGCAGTCGCCCTTGGACCCGGTCGACGGGGTGATGCCGGCCTGCTTGCAGCGGCCGGTGAAGAGGACAGCCGTGTATTGGCTGCCCTGGTCGGAATGGTGGATCACCCCGGGGTCGGGTTTGCGCCGGGAGATCGCCATCTGCAGCGCGCCTGTGACGAGCTCCGCGCGGAGGTGGTCGGTCATCGCCCACCCCACGATCCGCCGGGAGAAGAGGTCTTGGACGTGCGCGAGATAGAGCCAGCCCTCCCATGTGCGGATGTAGGTGATGTCCGCCGACCACATGCGGTTCGGTGCCGTCGGGTTGAAGTCGCGCTCCAGGAGATCCGGTGCGACCCTGACGCCCTCCACGCGGATCGTGGTGCGCCGCCGCCGGCGCCCTGGCAGCCCCGAGAGCCCGTTGCTGGCCATCAGCCGCTCCACGCGCTTGTGGTTGACCTCGACACCATGGGCGAGCCGCAGATCGGCGTGCACACGCCGCGCGCCGTAGGTCCCTTTCGAGGCGGTGTGGATCTCGCGGATCTTCTCTGTCAGCCACGCGTCAGCGAGGTCACGGTCGCTTGGTGCGCGGCGCTCCCAGGCGTAGAAACCCGCCCGGGAGACACCAAGCACCCGGCACATCACCTTGATCGAGTGATGTGCCTTCTCCGCTGCGATGAACCGGAATGCTGCTACCGGCTCGGCTCGCTCTCCCTGGCGAAGAAGGCCGCCGCTTTTTTTAGGATTTCCCGCTCTTCGCGGAGAATCCGGTTCTCCCGCCGGAGTTTTCGCAGCTCCTCGCGGTCCTCCGTCGTCAGGCCTGGTGCGCGCCCAACGTCGATGTCGGCTCGCTTGACCCAGGTATGCAGCGATTGGCCGCTGACCCCGAGATCCTTCGCGATCTCGTTGACCGGCCGGCCGCTGCTACGGACCAGCTCGACCGCCTCACGACGGAACTCCTCGGGGTACGGGGGACGAGTACGTGGCATGGACACCACATCCTTCCTGCCGGGTCCGACAGACCCAAGCGCTCAGGTGTCCACGAAAGCGGGGGCACTCCAGGTAGCGCGTGGACCATTCCAGCAGCGCGGGCCTGACGAGCCGGAGATAGATCTTGGCGGTGTCCGCAGACCGAGGGCGGCTGCGCGGCCCGCCGTCGTGCAGGGTACGCGCCCACCGTTCGGTCTCAGAGCGGATGCCGGGGGCGAGCCCGTCGAGCTTGCGCTGGAGCCACTTCTCGAAGGTCGCCGGCAGGTCGTCGAGGAGGACGTCCATCTTCTGCAGGATCTCGCTGGTGTGCTCGACGCTCGCGCCACGCTTGCGCAGGACGTGGTGAAAGTCGGAGCTGCGGATCAGCTCGCCGCCGCGGTGCTCGGCCAGCAGCATGATCAGCGTTCGGTTCAACCTACGGCGCACGGCCGGGTCAAAGCCTCGGGACTCGGCCATCGTGTGCGCGAGGTGCAGCGCCCACGCCAGCCAGGGGTTCTCAGGCACCTGCTCGCTGCGCAAATCGACGCGGCCATAGCGGTAACAGCGGGGGACGATGAACAGCGCCAGCTGGAACCCCTCGACCCGTGGCCTGACCGCGGCCGGCGGCGGCGCCTTCAGCGGGTGGCCCTTGGTGGCGTAGCGGCGCGGGAACTTCCTCGGCGCGGCGCGACGGCGGTTCAAGTCGGCGAGGAACAGTTGCTGGTGTTGCACGTTGCGCACATACGGTGCGAGGGGCGTGCCGGGTCCGGCCGGGCGCTCAAGCGCCGCTTGCGTCCAGCACAGCCGGCAGTAGCCCTTCTTCAGCAGCTCGCGGCGGGCGCAGGTGCCGCAGTCACCGGCGCTCTTGTTGCGTCCGGCGAAGTTGTAACAGGCCATGCACACGCCCTGGGAGTAGGTCATCCCCCACGCCAGGCAGGAGCGACAGCTCGTCAGGGCCCTCGCGAGCTTGGGGTTGTGACCGTCGCGCAGAGCCACGGCCGCTCAGGCCGGCGGCAGCGAGCGGCCGTCGCGACGGCGGGGAACCACCGCAGGGGTCGCGGCGGCGCGCTTGGACTCGCCCTGGCCAGGGCGAGTCACCTTCTCTGGCTCGGGGATCAAAAGCTCGCCGATCTCGCAGCCGAGCACGGCGCAGATGACATCGAGATCCTCGAGCTTGAGCGAGACCGGCTGGCCCGACCACAAGCCCGACATCTTGCCGGCCGAGATCACCAGCCCGTGCTCAGCGAGGCTGCGCTGCAACTCCGACGCCTTCCAGATTTCACGCTGGGCGGCAGCGAGACGCAGGTTCCACCTCATTCAGACCAGCCCCTCCAGCCGCGTCGCGGCGCGCTGCTGCCCGGCGATCCATGCGTCCTCGATCCGGGTGCGGTGCACATGGACATAGCGCATCGTCGTCGCGACCCAGGAATGCCCGAGCATCTCCTGGATCGAGATCAGATCGACCCCATCCAAATACAGCTGCGAAGCGCAGTAGTGGCGCAGCACATGCGGGGTCAGTCTGCCAGCCCACGCAGGCAGGTGCTCGGCCGCCGCGAGGACCAGACCCGAGCGCAGCGCGTCATACCCGACACGGCCGCAGGACCCGTCGCCGTTCTTGCGCTCAGAAGGCAAAAGCGGAGCGCCGTGGCGCAAATGATCACCCTCGAACTGGCCCCACACGTCCTCGATGAACCAGCGCAACGTCCGGCCGGCATCGTTGACCAGCGGCACCATCCGCTCGCGCGGACCCGACCCACGAGCACCCTTGCCGTGGCGAACATGGAGCTTGCCGAACCGGCCCAGCTCCCACTTGATGTCAGCCAGGTCCAGGCTGCGGGCCTCGTTCACCCGCAGGCCGACCTCGGCCATCAGCTTCGCCGCGGTGTAGTTGCGGGCAGTCGGCGCGAACTTCCGGCACGAGGCGAGCTCCCCCGCCCAGCCGGTGAAGAACCCCGCCAACTCATCCGCCCGCGGCGGGATTCGCAGCTTGGCGTCCTTGCTCCCGCGCGGCCGGTTCATCTCGTCGATCGGGCACTCGGGCACCCGGCCCGTCATCGCGTGGATCTCGACCTTGTGCCGCAGCTCCAAGAACGCGAAGTAGACGCGCAGCGCCTGCGAGCGCGCCAGCCGCGTCCCGCTCGGCGAGCCACGCAACACCCGCCCGAAGTACCCATCCGCATCGCAGGGCTCCATCTCCCACAACGCCCGCCCGAACCACTCCCGTACCTGCTCCAGCTGCCCGACCTCGCAGCGGATCGTCGCGTCCGTCACGCCCCCCGACGCGCGCGCGAGCACGAACCCCGCCAGCACGTCGACCTCGAACTGCTCCAGCTCGTCCACCGATACCGGCGGCCGGTACTCCCGCAAGTCGCGCACCACTGCCAGCGGCAATCCAAGCCCTCCCCTTCAACCCAAGCAGAAAACGGACAAGAAACATGAGAACTCCTCAAGAATACCGAAGCAGCCTCAAAACGTCGCCACCCCCCCCCAACGCCCAAACCAACCGGCCAGGACCAGACCCCCCGGCCACCGGCCGCGCGCGGCTGCCGCTCCGCACTCGCCTACGGCTCGCGCTCCACGACAGCCGCGGAAGACCACAACAACCAGCCCAAACCCCCCAAGCCCCGACACCGCCAGCGCTCCCCAAGAGCCAACCGAACCCCAGCGATGTCGGACTCGCGGCGGCGCCGTGCGCTCCGGTGCGGAGGCCCCGGCGATGACTGCGCCACGGCCGGCCGCGCCCAGGACGCCGCGCGTCGCGCGCCGCGCCTGCAACCACCCTATGCCGTCGCGCTCCGGCGTCAGACCCTTGAGATCCCGGCCCGGGTCTGCTCTGATCGCGAGCGATGGCGCACGACCGATCGAGATCCCCGATGACTTCCTCGATGCCCTGGCGAATCGGCTCGCTTCACGGCTTGCCGACCGAATCGCCGACCAGCTCGGCCTGTCCGTCCTGTCTGAGGACTCGCCGTGGATGACGTTCGAGGAGGCGGTCAAGTACACAAGGGTTCCCACCGGAACCTTCCGCAAGTTGAGCGCCGAAGGGACATTCACTGCACACGGCGGCAAGCGAAAGGTCTACCACCGTCAGGAGCTCGACGCGGCGTTGGCGGGCTATGCGGGAAGGCGCCAGCGATGCTGAGAAAGGCAAGCCGGGGTGGCGCGTAAGGAGAAGCCGATACGAGTCGAGCGGGGCCTGTACCGGGCAGGGAGGTCGTATCTCGCGTGCGCATCACCGCTGGGCTCACGCAAGGCGAAGTGGAAGACGATCGGCGAGGTCGGCCTCATGGAGGCCCGCCGCGAGCGCGACGCCTGGGCCGTGGAGGTCCGCTCCGGTGGCGTACCGGAGACCGGCGGCAGAGAGACGGTGAAGGAGGTAGCCCTCGCATGGCTCGGCCACATCGAACGTCTGGTGGAGATCGGCGAGCTACGCCAGCGCACGCTTGAGTCCTACAAAACCGGGGTGATGCTGCATCTGATCCCCGCCTACGGCCACCGACGCATCCGCTCGATGACCGCCGACGATCTCGTGGAGTGGCATCGCAAACAGCGAGCCACGAAGGACTCGGTGTGGACGATCCGCGCCCGCTGGATGGCGGTACGAGGCGTCTTTGGTTACGCGGCGCGGCACAACATCATCGCGGCAAGTCCAGCCGACAAGCTGCTGCCACGCGAGCGCCCGGGAGCCGGCGAGCCCCGCCAGCGGTTCCTATCCCGCGACGAGATGGACGCCCTGCTCGAACACGCGGGCCCCGCCCTCCCGATCATCGCAACCGCGCTCTTTACAGGGATGCGAGTGATGGAAGTCCTCGCCCTCGTCTGGGGCGACATCGACTTCACCGACGGAGTGATCCATGTGCGGTTCCAGCTCAGCCGCCAAGGCGAGCGAGTTTCCCTGAAGACGAAGGCGGCGAAACGTGACATCGTGCTGATGGAAGCCCTCGCAAAGCTCCTGCGCCGGCACCGCCTCGCCGAGGAGTTTTCAACCGACACCGATTTCGTCTTCCAGAGTTCGGCCCCACGCCGGCCAATGACGTACAAGGGGGCGCTGCTCAGCCTGTTCCACGATGCCCGCGACCGCGCGAACCTGAACGACGTGACGTTCCACGCTCTGCGACACACCTTCGCCTCGATCCTGATTGCCCAGGGCCGCGACGTGCAGTTCGTCTCCCGGCAGCTCGGGCACACGAAGACCTCAACGACCTTGGACACCTACGTGCACCTGTTTGAAGCACAGCGGCACGCCCATGACGCGCGGGAGCAGCTTGACGCGGAGTACGGCGGGCTGCTCGGAGCGGCTGACACCTGAAGCCCTCCGGCGGCGAGCGGCTCGAGATGCCCATGACGCCGACCGAGTATGGCCTGACCATGAGCGTGTATGCGGTCCGTGCCGGTGATTTCGGCGCGCTGACGGCCGAGTTGGATCTTGAGCGCTATGCTCGTCAACCGCACGCACTTGGTGCCGGACCAGCAAAGCTCGCGGAGCGGCTCATAAAGGCGCGGGCGCTTCGTAGTCGGGCGTGACGAACATCTGATCAAGCACGTCTATAGCCGTAGCCAGGCTTGAGCACGTTGTTGACAAATCCACCCTTGCTACCCGCCACCTCGAAGTCTTGCCACACCGGCAAGGGCACTCTTTCATAGACGTACATTCCGCTCTCTATGAATTCAACGTAGACGTCTTCTGCGATCTCGTCATAGCCGATAGCTGCGACGTTGCTGGAGACCACCGACTGCATTTCAGGCATCGTCTTCCTCCTCTGGACTCGTACTTGCTCTTGCATCGTTTGCCGACTCCGTCACAGTTAGTGGTCCTCCGTTGGCTGGCGGAGCCTCTACGGCTGTTGACTGGGCACGCCACCCGGCCACTACGGCTATGTAAGCGTCTGGGCTGGGACGGCTCGCTAGCCATGCCTGCGGCAACTTTGGGTCGTCGCCGACGGGCCTATCAGGTGCCTTATGGACCCGGATTCGCGAGGGCACCTGCAGGGCATCACCTAGAACTAGCGCCTCGCCAGTGCGGAGGGCCGGCAATAGATCAGTGAGGCCACCGAGGTCATCAGTGATCGTGCCCTCAATGGCCGCTCTGTCGGCTCTGTTGGTGACGCGAAGAGCGATAGTTGTACCGGCTTGGCTGAGTACGGCAGGGTCGATGTCTGATGGGCGCTGGGTAACTGTCACGAGACCTACGCCATACTTACGGCCCTCCTTCGCGATGCGCGCGCAGGCGCGCGTCGCGGCGGTGTCTCTTCCGTCGCCCAGGAAACGATGAGCCTCATCTAACACCACTAGGAGTGGTTGCTGCTTTCCTCCTACGGGTAGGTTCATGCCCCAATAGAGCGCGTCGTAGACGATCCCGAGCAATGAGCCAACGACAATCCCAACCGCGCTCGCGGGAACATGCGAAACGTCGATTACCGTGATAGGAAGGTCACCTCCGATCCATTGAACCAGTAGCTGATCTAGATCAGCAACAACGGTTCCCTGCTCATCTGGAGCCCACTCATCGGTGTCGTCAAACATAAAGGCGAAACTACTGTCAAGCATTCGATTACGCATGAGCTCCAGCTGTCGCGATATCCCCCTTGCCTCCTTGCATCTATGCGGTGGGGTTGCCTTCCCAGACGCCGGTGGGTATCGAGGTGGGACTAGCTGATTGATATCGCCCACCTCTATTATCTGTTCCCTCGTTTTGTCCGTTTGATCGTTCGGGCTCTTGAACGTCATACGCTCGTTGTTCTCCAACTCCCACCACAGCCGACGAAGCGAAAACGGAATCGGCGAATCTGCCGTAATTGCATGGTGAGGAGTCTTGGTAGGTAGCTGGTCGGCTGCGTCGAGCTTTAGATCACGTACTCGGTTGCGGAGAAACTCTGCGTCCGCTTCACGAAGCTGTCCCATGGTTATTGCGGCCAGCTCGTCGAAGGTAAGCGCCCAATATGGGATCCGTAGGCGCTTCGCCTTGTCAGTTGCGTCGGTGGAGAGCACTCGCGTTTGCTCTGGAATAGCGCTCCCGTACTCGCCGTGTGGATCAATCACTAGCGCGCGCGCCGATTGGTACGGGCCGTTGCCCAATGCCCGGAGCAGGATCGCGACGAGATTTGACTTCCCAGCGCCGGTAGAACCGACCACGCTCGCGTGCCTCGTTACGAGCGCCGACAGACGCAGGGCCGCGGCCACTCCATCGGAGCCAGCAATGCGTCCGATTACCACGGCGTCGTTCGGATCACCACGATCGGTGTAGATGACATCTAGATCCCGCGCTGTGACGACATGGACCTCATCTCCGACCGTGGGAAACTGGCCGATTCCACGCTCGAAGCGTCCCTCGGTTGACTCTCCGAACAGCGCGACCTGGATCCAGCGGTATCCACTCAGTCTCGGATCTGGATCGGGTATGATAAGTGATGGGTCATCGCTCTCTTCCTCGCCAGTCGGGTTTGCCCCGACCTGAGTGCAGATGCCAAAGAGATCCGTGTACCCTAGAGGAATCCTCACGAAAGATCCGATCTGGCCCACGCGGTACGTGCTCCCTTCAACCATAAGCAAGGTCGAGCGAGTTCGCCGCAAATGTACGGTCACGAGGCTGCCTCGCACGCCACTCACTTGGCCGATGTACGTCGCGCTATAGAGTGTCGGCTCAGTCATTCAAGCTTTGTCGGGCCAGCCCGTCCAGTAGCTTGCAGAATGAGTTGAAGTCACCGAGTAGAAGTTTTCCTCCGGGCCCTTTGCCTTTGTCGAGAACGAAAACGTCGGCGAGCCGACCCGCGCTGCCTTCGGGATCGATGACCATCCACTCTCCGCGTTCGCCACCCACAACGGCGCTGTCCGGTGCGAGAACCACAAGCTTTCGTTGTTCGCGTGCTGTCGTCGCGAGGATGCCATCCGTTGCAGGCTCCTCATAGCAGAGCGCGAATACGTGCAGGCCAGGATTGACTTCGAGTGCTTCAATGATCACCTCGTTGATGTGTTGGTCGCCAAAGCTGTATCCAGCCGTGATAAGCACAATCTCGTCACGCTCGCCAAGAAGGCGTCGGAGTCGGTCAAGCATCGCGACATAGGGTTGCTTCCTCGACTCCTCGTACTTGCGAAGAGAGGGCAGAATCATCTCGCCGGTAGCTAGTTCTGGCCCTCTGACTATTCGACGGTCTTCGCCCGCCCCCGTTTTGCGCCATGTGACCGAGCCATGAAGCTTCCATAGCCGCACCCATCGTCGGCCAGGCACCATGTCAGCGCGTACAAGACTTCCTGGCGAGAAGAAGGGCTCGTATGTACCCACAAAGCCGTCGAAGACGGGCACCCAGACGGCCTCAAGGCCGCGCTCCACGAGCGTGTCGTAGTTCAGCGAGTAAATCTCGACGGGCGTATCACGTTGCACGTTGCGCAACCAGCGTCCGAGCGCCTCGTGCGGCAAAGCGTCTGGGATTCTCGCATCGGCCGGTCGTACTTCTCGCGCAATCGTCTCCTTGATATTCTGCTCAAGCTGCTCAAGCTTGGCGCGGTCGAGACCAGCGAGCTTGTCAGCGTCAAGGATCGCATCGAGCTTCTGGCGCACAGACGACAGGATTTCCTCGATGTCGCGGCGATCTTCGGGCAGGGAGTCACTGATGAGAGCCCAAGCCTCCGGAAATGGAGGACCCATTGAGATGGCTGACTGTTCGCAAGACTTGGTTAGTGCGGCGACCGCTGGGATGAGCGGTTTGCTGTCCGTTGCCTTTACGGCGCAGGACGTGCCGGCGCCAAATAGCATTGCGATCGGCTTGTCGTGAGAAGACAAATGGTCGCGAAGCTTCTGTACCTCAGTGACTGGATCGAATGTGCGCGTCATCACACGAGTGCCATCACGAAAACACACCAACTTTTTTTGGCCCGGCCAATCATCCTCAGGCGGATCTCCTACCGCGGTGTCTAGCGCCTCCGCACTTTGAGTCAAACTCGTCAAGCTGGTTGGGACAGGCTGTAACACGCAGGGCATCAACTCGCTCGACTTGTTTGACGAGCTGGCGCGTACGAGTGCGGCGCGTGGTGCACGTGCCGGACAAGGGCGTGCGTGACCGCGAGGCGATGGGCGAGCTCCTGTTCATCAGAAGCCGGCACCTCAAGGGGTGCTCCCCGATCCCCTGACGACTGAGCGTGCCTGCTCGCCAGCCCGAATAGGCGGTCAAGGTCGGGGCATTGGTAGCCAAGTACGTGTCCAAGCGCGAGTTCTCGGCTTCGCGCCCGCGCTCCATTGGACCCAGAGCCTCGAAGACGTGATCAACGTATCGACGACGCTCGTGACGGTGCCGTCTGTCAGCTTCGCGACGGCACGATTGAAGCACGTCTCGCAGCTGTCCCAGCGGTCGGACGGCCCTAGGTTGGGATTGTTGAAATAGCGGCGATACGTTATCTTGAGATCGCACAGAGCCTCGATCGTTGACTGCGAATAGCCTCCCTTCCTAAAGCGCGTCAGCATATACGACTGATCCAGCCTTCGGGAGAGAGACCTTGATTGCGGGGGGCAGCACTTGAAACTGCGTAAGCGCGGCCAGCGGAGCAACCATTACGACGGCACGCCCTCTCCGATTCCAGCCACGTCTGCCCGTTGAGTCCATTCTGTTTTGCCGAACTCTATACCAATGAGGCGATGAGACGGGCGCGCCCGCCAATCGACGCAGAGAGGACGAGGTGCGTCAGCGGCGACTGCGGGAGGCGGCGAAATCGTCCAGGACCTCCAACTCGCTTACACCTTTGGCGGCAAGCTGTGCGCCGACCTGCTCAGAGAGACGCAGGAACACCTCCCGGCGCACCTCGACCGGCAGCCCTGGCGCGTATCCCAGGGCAGGAAGCAGCCTGCCGGCATCCCCTCGCGCTTGACGAGGATCACGTCCTTGGAGCGGAACATCTCGGTCGCGTGGTCGCGAAAGTCTCGGACGGTCACGACCTTCATGTGGGCACCTCAGTGGTCACAGTGACCCTGTAGCGGCGGGCTTGAAGGGAAGCCTTCAAGAAGGCATAATGGAGGGCATGGCGCGTAAGAAGACGACGATCTACCTGGAGCCCGACCTGCTCACGGCCACCAAGACACTTGCGGCCAGTTCCGGCCGGCGCGAGTACGAGGTGATCGAGGACGCCCTGCGCGCCTACATGCGCAGCGACGAGGCCGCCGCCGGCCGGCGGGAGCTGCGCGCGATGCTCGACCGCTGGACAGAGGACGACCCCGGCCTTGGCGAAGATGAGGCGATCGAGCTCGCCACGCGCGAAGTGCACGCCCACCGCCGCGAGCAGCGCGCCAAGCACCGATAGGCGCGCCTGTGCACCGGGTCGTGATCGACTCCAACGTGCTGATCTCCGCGCGGCTCTCCCCGCGTGGCGCGCCCGGCCAGCTGCTCGCGGCGTGGCTTGACGGACGCTTCGAGCTGATCGCGAGCCCGGCACTGCTCGCCGAGCTGGCAGGGGTGCTTGAGCGATCCAAGTTCCGCCGCTGGCTCACAGTCGAGGAGGCCCGCGCGTTCGTGCGGACAGTGCGCACCAGCGCGACGCTCATAGACGACCCACCGCAGCAGCACCACGGCCTGCGCGACCCCGATGACGCATACCTGCTGACGCTTGCGCGGAGCGCAAAGGCCGACTGCCTCATCTCGGGCGACGCCGACCTCACGAGCCTGAACAGCCCACGGCCGCCGGTCATCACGCCCGCCGACTTCCTCGCAAGCCTCGATGCCGACGACTGAATGTGGCGGTGGGGTCGGAGCAGAGCCTGGCCCGCCTTGGGTCTGTAGGGACGAAGCAGGGACGAAGCAGGGACGAAGCAGACGCGGAAAACGACCGCCGTCAATGAGCGCCAACGAACGCGCAAACCCTTGTTTTATGGGCTACTCGCGCGCTACGGACACCACCCACCGAGCCCCAGGCCGCCTTTGCAAGCAGGAGGTCGCCGGTTCGATCCCGGCTGGCTCCACTGGAGAAATGCCTGCTAATTGGCCGGTTTTGGTAAGCGTTCAGTTGGTCTGGGGGACATAAACGGGGGGTGTCGAATGTCTCTGTGTGGAGCGCGTTGAGGCGGAGGCGGTTTATGACGCTGGCCGGGAGGCGGTCATTGAGGTGCTTCTGCGGATGGATGCGCAGATCCAGGCATTGACTGGGCGGGTAGCCAGGCAGGATGAGCGGATCGCGCAGCTGGAGCGGCGTTTGGGGCGCAGTTCGCGTAATAGCTCCCAGCCACCGAGCGCTGATCCGCCGAGTATCTCGGCGAGGCGCGAGAAGAGTCCCTCTGGGCGCGAGTGTGGTGCCCAGTGTGGCCATAAGGGGCATGGTCGGGATCTGTTGCCGCTCGCCGCGGTGGATGAGGTTCTTGAGTATTGGCCTGAGCGCTGTGGTTGCAGCCACGTTTTCGCCGTGGGGGAGCGTGTCGCGGTGGGGGAGCCGGCGCGCTGGCAGGTCGAAGAGCTGCCGGTGATGACGGTGCGCGTGATCGAGCATCGGGCTCAGCGTCTGTGCTGCCCGGACTGTGGTGCGCACACGCGGGCCGTGCTGCCCGCAGAGGTCACCCAGAGTGCGTTCGGGGCGCATCTACAGGCCGCGATCACGACGCTGTCGGTGCGCAACCGCATCTCCCGCCGTGACGTAGTGGAGCTCACAGAAGAGTTGTTCTGCGCGCGGATCAGCGCGGGTGCAGTGGACGCGATCCTCGCTCGCGCGAGCCGGGCCCTCGCTGAGCCGTACGCCGACCTACTGGAGCAGCTACGCGCCGCCAGCACGGTGAATATGGACGAGACAGGGTGGCGGACCGCCGGGAAGCGCCGCGCGCTATGGGGGATCTTCGACCAGCGCCACGCCTATCTTCATATCGCGCCCGCCCGACACGAGGACCACGCCAAAGAGCTCCTGGGCGACACGAACGCGATCGTGACATCCGACCGCTGGTGGGCATACACCCACCTACCCGTCACGCGGCGGCAGCTCTGCTGGGCTCACCTACGCCGCGATTTCGCCGCGCACGCCGAAGGCTTGGCGGCCGAGAAGGAGTTCGGAGAGCACGGCCTCACGCTCTGCGAGGGAGTGTTCGGGGCATGGCAAGCATTCGCTCGCACCGGCGAGCGCCACCAGCTGGAGCTGACGATCCGCCAGCTGGAAGGAGAGTTCAAGCCGATCATCAACAGCTACGCATCAAAACGCGCGCGCAACAAGCGCTGCCACGGCATGGCGCGAAACCTTCTGAAGGCCTGGCCCGCGCTCTGGACGTTCGCCACCCACGACGGCGTGCAGCCAACCAATTATGCCGATGTCCCAGTTATGCCGATGTTGGTGGCGGGGGCGGCTGCTGGTGGGCTGGCCTGGTCTTGTAGTTCGGCATAACTAGAGCGCTTCGAGGAACGCGAGTAGCTTGTCTGGTGGGTAGTAGCGGCCGTGTCGGGTGTGTGGCGGTGCGGTGCGGTCGAGGGCTTGTTGCTTGATCTGGAGGTCGGCGTGGAGGTAGGCGCGTGTCGAGTCGGGTGACTCGTGGCCGAGCCAGAGCGCGATCGTGGTGGCGTCAATCCCGGAGGCGAGCATGCGCATCGCGCAGGTGTGGCGCAGGATGTGCGGGGTCAGGTTCTTGGAGATGAGCGTTGGGCAGGTGCTGGCTGCGGTAGCGGCGTGGAGGGTGAGTCGTTGCGCGACGGCGTCGGTTGTCATCTTTCTGTTGGTCCCGCGTGCGGTGAACACGGGCGTGGCTGGAGGTGCGGGGTTCTCGGTAAGCCATGCGCGGATCGCGGTGGTCGTGGTGGTGTCGAGCGGCGTGATCCTGGTCTTTCGGCCCTTGCCGTGGCTGGCGATGTGGGCGGCGGGCTTGTCGGTGTGGACGTCTGATCGGGCCAGGGCGGTGAGCTCGGAGACCCTGACGCCGGTGGTGATCATCAGGAGGATCAGGAGATGGTCTCGTCGTCCGGTCCAGGTTGTGCGTGGCGGGCTGGCGAGCAGCGCGTCGATCTCGGTGGTGGTGAGATAGGTTAGGGTCGTCTGGGTGTGGTTCTTGGTGGGGATCGCCAGGACTCGCGCGATCAGCTCGGCGTGCTCGGGATGCCTGAGCGCGGCGTGACGGTAGAGGGAGTGGATCGCCGCCAGGCGCGTGTTGCGCGTCCGGGTGCTGTTCCCGCGCTGCTTTTCTAGCATCGTCAGGAACGCGGCGATCAGCTCGGCATCGAGGACGCTGATGTCCAGGTCGCTGGGCTGGATGCCGGTGCGCTCGTGGACGTAGGTCAGGAGCAGCCGTAGGGAGTCGCGGTAGGAGGTGATCGTGTGGTCACTAGCTGCGCGTTGGCTGACCAGGTAGCTGGTGAAAAAGGACTGCAGGGTCGGAGCCAGAGCGCTCATTGCACGCGCTCCTGGTAGGCGGTGAGCCGTTCACGAACGATTTGCATCAGCTGTGGGCTGGCGGTCAGATACCAGTACGTGTGCGACGGATCGACGTGACCGAGGTAGTTGGCCAGGGTTGCGATCCGGGCATCGACATCGACTCCCTGGCGGTGCGCGTCGATCAGGGTGTTCACGGCAAAGCTATGGCGCGCGTCATGCATACGCGGTGCTCGGCAGCCCGGCCCGACAGGCAGCTGGCGGTCGTTGACCAGCGCCCGGAACGCGGCGCGGGCGGTATTCAGGTTCAGCCTGCCGCCCTTGGGTCCGATCAGCAATGGGCCGGTCGGCAACGCCCGGGTGGCGCGGATGTAGTCGGTGAGCGCTTGGACGGTCGTGTGGTGCAAGGGGACGCGCCGCACCCGCTTGTTCTTGCCGGTCACGATCAGCACCTGCCGTTCGGTGTCGAGGTTCTCGATGTTGAGCGCGGTCGCCTCGCCGCTGCGTATCCCGGTGGCGGCGAGCAGCCCGATCAGCGTGTGCATGCTCGCGCCGAGCATCGCCGGGGTCAGCGACAGCGCCCGGGACATCAGCGCGAAGATCTGCTCCTCGGAGTAGAGGTACGGGATCCGGCGAGGCGTCTTGGACGGGATCAATCCTGCGGGGATCAGCTGTGCGGCGTCTGGATCCAGCGAGTGGACATGCGCGGCAAGATCGCGGATCGCTCGCAGCTTTCGGGCCTGCCAGCCGCGGGTGGTGTCCGGGTGCTCGGTCGCGAACGCGACCGCGTCAGCGATGGTGATCCTGGTCTGCCCGCGCGCGGCCAGGCTGTCCAGGAACGCCGAGATCAGCCAGTCTTGATCAGCGAGAACGTAGCCTCTGGCGCGACGATCACGCAGATGGTCGCTCGCGGCTGCGCGTAGATCGACGCTCATCGCGTCACCCCGGTCGGCCATGGCCGCGCCAGCAGGGCGAGCGTGGCGTCATCGGAGCGGGCGTAGATCGCGCTGGTCGCTGGGCTTGAGTGGCGCAGCAGCTGGGAGACCTCGACCAGGCCACCGCCCGCGGCGAGCACCCCGCACGCAGCGGTATGCCGCAGCCGGTGAGCGGCACCCCGACCAGCGATACCGGCGTCAGCCAACGCCCGTGCTGCGACGCTCGAGACTGCCGTCGCGCCGAGCGGCCCATGGGGGGCGTCAAGCGCCAGGAACACCTCCCGGTGCGCTCCCCCACAAGGTCGTCCCCGCGACAGGTAGCCGGTGAGCAGCTCCCCGACGTCGACCGGCAACGGCACATGATCACTCCGGCGACGCTTGCCGCGCACGAGCAGCACCCCGACCCGCCAGTCGATATCGCGCAACTGGAGCGCGGCGACCTCCCCCGCGCGCAGCCCCAGACGCCACATCAAAGCCAGCATCGCCTCGTTGCGAAGCCGAACAGGACCACCGGGCAACCCGGCCACCAGATCCGCGACCTCGCCGCGACTCAACGCCCTCCGGGGCACGCTCCCAGTCGCCGCGGCGAACTTGCCCACAGCATCAGCCAGCGACAGCGAGGACACCATTCCCTCTCGCCACATCCACCGCAACAAGCAACGCAACGCGTTCGCACCGACCGCTGCCGACCGCGGGCGCTGCAACACCGCCCGGCCAGTCACGAACACCGCGACCTGCCGATCGGTCAACGCCCCCCACCCAGCGCCACCCTGCGCCACCACAAACGGCCGGACCTGAGAGACGTAGCTACGCACCGTCGCCGCAGCCAGCCCCCGCTCGATCGACAAGTACCCAGCGAACCGCCCCAACAGCACATCGGCCAGCTCGACAGGTGGCACGACCGCTGCCGCAGGCGCGACACCGCACCTGCGCAGATAGGCCAGCAAAGGGACGAGCGCCCGAGGTGACCTGAACTTCGTGGTCGCCCGCCGCCGGGCAGCGACGAACCTGTCTACCACCTCGGTGTTGAGATCACCGGCCGTCAACCCTTCCGCTGCGAGCCACCCCGACAGGTGCCCCAACAACCGCAGCTGCGCTTCGCTGCTACGCGCCGCATACCCGAGCCCGGCAAGCTCGACAAGGAACCCCTCGGCGAACCCCTCAAGCGGCCCAGACACCAATGAACTAGCTGGATCTGCCATGACGCTGCTCCTCTCCGTTGGATGGAGAGAGCAGCGTGAACCAGCCGCCAGGTTATGCCGAACTTCCCGAAGCGATCACCGCCCCAGCAGCCGCCCCCGCCACCAACATCGGCATAACTGGGACATCGGCATAAAACCAACAACCACGCCGAGCGCGGCCTGAGAAGCGCCGTCATCTACCGCAAGCTCTCCCTGGGCAGCCAGTCCAAAGACGGAGAGCAACGCCTCGCCAGGCTGCTCTCCGCGCACACCACCTGCCGCCTACAACGACGCTCGCTGTTCACCTACCTGACCGACGCGATCACCGCCCACACACGCGGCGATCCAGCACCGCTGCTCAGCTGAGCCGACCAACTGAACGCTTAGAAAGCGCCGGGATAAACCGGCCCGGAGAAAGGAATGAGAGAGTCCGACATCGAAGACGTAGCGAGTCACGGTGGCCCCGACCATGCGTTGGCGACCCGCGAGGGCGCAGCGAAGCGTTGGATTCGGGGTACGTGCAGGCCCGGCTATTGAGCCGCGAAATCAAGGGTTTCGGGGTGCCGACGTCGTTAAGCGAGGCGGAAGGCAACATCGTCGGTCGCGCTATTGCGAGTGGCCGGCGGACCCCGCGCGGTCGAAGAACCTGTGCATGTGCGGAATCTCCGGGTGCGAGAACCGGGAGGTCCCGTGGTTGCCCGTCCCTGTCGGTGATGCCCCGTCCTGGATGGTTCGCGGGGTGGCATATCGGAAGGAGAGCGGGCCGCGAGGGGAACGCTGAGGCGGTAAGCCCTCGATGAACGACCACGGGAAGTCAGACAGGCCCGTATTACCTGCGAAGCCGTCGAACAAGGCCGCGCGAGCGGTGGCGGAGATGGTGGAGGGAAGGGGCCTGCCCGAGGGGAACACGGCCAGCAAACCGCGTCCCGGACTCAGTGCCGGGCAAGGCGCGTCAAGTGCGCTGGATCGTGTGCGTCGAGCAGCGCAGAAGGACAAGGAAGCACGGTTCACCGCGCTCTTGCACCACGTGGACCTGGATCGCCTGCGGGCGGCCTACCGGGCGTTGAGCCCGAAGGCCGCTGCCGGGGTGGACGGGGTGACGTGGCAGTCATACGGACAGGACCCGGAGGGCAACCTTCAGGACCTGCACGCGCGGCTGCACAGGGGAGCGTACCGGGCAAGACCATCGCGCAGGGCGTATATCCCGAAGGCGGACGGGCGGCTTCGGCCGCTCGGTATCGCCGCGTTGGAGGACAAGATCGTCCAGCGCGCCGTCGTCGAGGTCCTGAACGCTGTATACGAGGTGGACTTCCTGAGTTTCTCCTACGGGTTCCGGCCTGGGCGTGGCCAGCACGATGCGCTGGACGCGCTCGCGGCCGGGATTCTCAAGAGGAACGTGAATTGGGTGATCGACGCGGATATCCGCGACTGCTTCACCGGTCTGGATCAATCGTGGCTTGTGAGGTTTCTCGAACACCGGATAGCGGATAGGAGGGTCCTGCGCCTGATCCAGAAATGGCTCAGGGCAGGAGTGATCGAGGACGGGTCCTGGACGGCCAGTGACGAGGGGACACCGCAAGGGGCGTCGGTTTCGCCGCTCCTTGCGAATGTCTACCTGCACTACGTTCTTGACTTGTGGGCCGAGCAGTGGAGGGGCCGCCACGCTCATGGTGACGTTGTCATCGTGCGCTGGGCGGACGACTTCATTGTGGGCTTTGAGCATCGTGATGACGCCGAGCGGTTCCTGGCCGATCTGCACGAGAGGTTCGCGCAGTTCGCGCTGGAACTGAACGACGAGAAGACGCGCCTGATCGAGTTCGGACGGCACGCCGCCCGGGACCGCCAAGCGCGTGGACTCGGACGGCCTGAGACGTTCGATTTCCTTGGCTTCACGCATATCTGCGGGAAGACGCGGAAGGGACGCTTCATGCTGAAGCGCAAGACGATCGCCAAACGGATGGCGGCGAAGCTACGCGAGGTCAAGGCCAACCTGATGCGACGCCGACATCTGCCGATCCCCGAGCAGGGCAAATGGCTCGCAAGCGTAGTGCGGGGACACCTCGCCTACTACGCAGTGCCAGGCAACATCGACATGGTGGTGGCCTTCCGAACCCAGGCGACCCGGCACTGGTACAGGGCGCTCCGGCGTCGCAGCCAGCGCACGAGTCTGACCTGGGAGCGGATGAACCGCCTCTCAATCCGATGGCTCCCACCCGCCCGCATCCAGCACCCCTGGCCCGACACGCGGTTCAACGCCAAAACCCAAGGGAGGAGCCCAGTGCGGTAGTCCCGCACGCTGGGATCTGCGCGGGGGGCGCCCGGCAACGGGCGTCCCTACCGCGATCCAAAAACACTGCGATTTGCAGGGTATTTTCTAAATGCCCCCGCCAGGAGTCGAACCTGGATCGACCGCTTAGGAGGCGTCCACGAAAAGTCGCCGCACAGGGCCGGAAACGCGCATGAATGCTAGGGGATTCCGGCCCTTCCGTCGCTCGGGCGCTCGGGCGATATTCGGAGCGATTCAGGCCGATTCCGGGGGGTTGCGGCCAACGGTTGGCCATTATCGAGCGCTGGCTTCCCCATGACGTTGCGTGGACGGTCTACTGAACCGCCCGGACGCCCGCAGCGGTGGGGGCAGGGGTTGGGCCAGTCACGCCGCCTGTTGGCCCGCTTGTGAGCCACGGGTCCCAGTGCTAGGCGCTGGTCGGCGTCGCGCTGGACACGATGCAGTGAGCTCGATGGCCGTCGGCATCGACTCGTGGTCACGCGCGTTTCGAGGCACCGTTCGATTCTGGGTGGAGGGCGGGCTTCAGGCGTGATCGGAACCCGGGTCAGCCTGCGCCCGCAGGAAGAACTCCAATGTCTCCTTGGGATCGGTGTGTCGGGCCACAAGCAACGCCACGCCCAGTGCTGGCGAGCCCATCACCTGCCATTGCGATTTCACCGGTAGGCCGAGCTCGTCGCGTGCGACCGATGGAATCGTGATCGCCCCTGCCGCCGTGGATCGAAGGGAGCCGTAGTCCTTCAGGTCGGCTAGCGCGCTGATCAGCTGCCCGGCTGGGTCCTTTTGCACGTCACTTTCGTTTGATCGTGCCGTCCGAATGCCTTTCTACAGTGTGATCTATAGATCTATGGATCAATAGATCTAGGAAGAGTAGTCGAAAGAGGGTGCCCATGCAATCAAAACACTCAACGATTCCAGGGTCGACGGACAGAATGCCGTGGTAACCTGCCCCAGCCGCGGTGCGCATATCGACCGAGCGATGGCTCGGCCGGCCCGGTTCGGGCGAACGAGCTGATCTGACGATGGACGACGACACCACCACTCCTGCACCGAGCCTTCCTAGGGCGGACCTCGAGGTCGACTTCGGTCGTCCCGCTCCCGGGTCGTCAGATCCGATGTCAGACAGTCGGCGCGAAACCTATGACAACCGGATCAAAAATTCGGTAGAGGCGCAAGCCGCCGGCGCTGAGAAAGCCTCCCACCTCTTTATTCGCTAGTGCTGCCGTATGCGTGGGGGCGCGTCCACGCGGGCCCGAGAAGATTCGACCTGGTCAGCGAAGGTATGGCGGTCCGCGAGCGGTACCGACCGCTCGGAGGCTCAGCGCAGCTTGACGAGGTATTCGATGTGGCGCTCGGTGCGGGCGCGGATTTCGTCTACATCGACCGGCCGTACGTCGACTTCGACTATCGCAGCGACCTCTCGCATTTCTATGGTCGATCCTTCAGGCCTCCGCCGGAGACGACCGAGCGCCTGATTTTCACGACAAAAGACCGAATCATCGGGGTCTCGGTGATCCGACCCCTGCCACAGCACGTCGGCCGAACGATGCTTCCGCCCCCTGCCGAAGAGGCTCCATACGTGACGTGCGTCGCCAGGATGCCTGTCCATGCCTTCGGCTTTGAGTGGACCGTCTCGGGCTACCCGTTCACAAGCCAGGACGGCGAGTACGGGGTCTGCGCGCACGCGGCGCTGTGGTCGATGGCCCGCTATCACCACCTCCGCTTCGGAACCGATCGGCACACGACCACCAGCATCATCGAAGCTGCGGGGCTCAAAGAGCGTCCCGACAAGACTGCGCGCTCCGACGGAATGTACGGATTCGATGTCGTGCGAGCCTTCAGAGGCATCGGCCTGCCAGCGCTTCAGTACGACGTCGACAGTATCCCGACGACCTCTCAGGGCACGGAGACCGCAGACAGCGTGATTTGCCGATACCTGAACTCGGGGATACCCGTTGGAGTTCTCACGTTGGACCACATGATTGTCCTAATCGGCTACGCAGAGGCAGCGAACGGCGACGTCACCTACGTCGTCAGCGACGACAACCTCGGCGCCTACCAACGGATGAGCCTGGTCAGCGGCACCACGCCGGACGCATGGAAGCTGCTCGTGATCCCTCAGCCCGGCCGCATGCACGTCAACGGCGAGGCGGCAGAGGCACGCGCCGAGGAGACGTTCGAGGACCGCATACGCGCCAACACCGGCCCAGGCCAACTCCTCCCGCGGTGGCTCGGCGGCGAGCTTCGCGTGCGCACCTACGCAACGCCGTCGTTCGCATACGTGAACAACCTCAT
Organism: uncultured Solirubrobacterales bacterium; assembly: GCA_963744135.1. Taxonomy (GTDB): domain Bacteria; phylum Actinomycetota; class Thermoleophilia; order Solirubrobacterales; family Solirubrobacteraceae; genus Palsa-744. Next base: position 74,465 of record CAVUSE010000007.1, read on the forward strand.
CCGCCGTGGTGTGCCCGACGCCGTCAGGTATCACCACATCTACGCCCCCAAGGGCAACTGGCTCTGGATCACCGAGTTCCAAGATATGAAGCACGCGGAGGACGAGCGGGTCATCGGGGAAATCGCAATCGATGCGACCAGCTTCCAGTACGACCCGAGCCCCATCTTCGGGAACATCAACGGCTGGGCATACCTGTGGGCCGCAGGCGAGGAGGAGCCGTCAGTCGCTGAGGTTGCACCCGACAGCGCCGGGTTTCGCAGCGCGCTCGGCGACCGAACCCTCAGACCGGCCCCTGCCCCTCGGTCGTTCACGCCGTACGCTGGAACGCCAATCCAGTAGAGGCGCCTACGGGTGCGTCGGCAGCGCTCGCGCATCTCCGACAGCGAACCTACTGTGCTCGCACGTGGAGCAGCACGAACACATCGGGTCCGCTTGGAACCGGGTCGGTATGAGCTCACGCTCGCGCGGCTCGTACATCTCGTGAAGCATCGAAGTGTCGTGGTGGTGCAGGCCACATACCATGAAGAGAAAATCGGTCACAGCACGTCCCGCAACCTCCATGTTCAACGTGATTACGCTCGGCTCCGGAACGTCGGGATCGTCGATGTAGCGATGGCGTTGGCGCTCCTCCGGGCGCAGCGACTCGTTGTGGAGGAGCCGCTGACTGATCACGCCCGCGCAATCCAGGCAGCCGGCCTCAACGGTGATCGGACGTACTGCCAGATGGACGATGCCCACCTCGCCGTCTCGCGATACTGGAACCTTCGTCCCGAGCTGTATTGCGGGCACCAGATACTGGTGTGCAACGATGTTCACGAGCATTCTGCTCGCCATCGTGTCGGTCGCGCAGAAGATGAAATCCGCGCTGGCGAGCTCCCGGGCAACCTCGCTCGACATGACGTCGCCAAAGATGCCCTGGTAGAGGCCCGTAGGGTTCGCGCGCCTAGCCTCGCGTCCGATGACACGTACCTTAGGACGGGCGAAACGGGCAGCGACCTGTTGCTTCTCGGCGACGAGGACGATGCAAGCCAGGCCAGCGCATCTAGCCTGCTCGCGCCCGGGATTCTCGACAGATTGCTGACCGAGACACGATCTGGGTCGATCACGACGAGCTCTCCCACCCCTAGGCGAGCGAGCTGCAAAGACACGATCGAGCCGGCTCCGCCGCCTCCGACGACAACGACCTTCATATCTCTCAGGATTTCCTGTCCGCGCGCTCCGAAAAGCAACACCTGCCTGTCGTAGTACGTCGACGTCTTGGTCGGCGAGGCGGGAGGGCGGGGATACATATGCTCGATTCGGTCTCCGACGGTCGTCACGCGGCGCACTGACGTCACTGTCCCGTCGACGCGGACCTCGCCGGCGGCGGCACGATCAGCAAACACCAGTGCGCCCACCGGTTGGCCGATGTATTGCTCCAATGACGGATACAGCCGTCCGTGTGAGCGTCGATCGGGATCCGAGAAGCCGACAGCATCGCCGGGACCGTGATTATGTACCGACAACCATGCGTATCCGTGCTCCTGACAGTAGTCAGACGTTTCGGCGACAAAGCGCGCGGACAGCGCCCGGTGAGCATGCTCGGAGGCGACGAAGTCAACATCATCGACGGTCAGGAAGGTCTGTCGGACGAGCAGACGAACGCCACGGCCTGTTCGCGCGACGCCGCACGCGAGCACGGCTCCGTGCTCCTCGCCGTCGCCGCAGAAGAGATGCCCTAGTAGGTGCTGCCGTTGACGGGATGTCATTCGCGTCTCGAGATTCATTGCCGCTCTCCCATCCATTGGAGTACCTGGATCAGCTTGCTCGCAGCGCTATCGAGGCCGGCGTGCCACCGCGGAGAGTTCCGCGAGATCTTGATCGCGGGACGCTCTTCCAGATCTGGTCGGCCTGTAGGCCCTGACCGGTCAAGGCCCGGCCGTCGACGTAGAGCAGGTCAGCCGGCACGAAATGCCCATACACCTGGACCTCGTCGTAGTTGTACGGGATCACGAAACCAACCCACGCATGGCTCTGGGTGAGCGAGGGAGGCAGGGGAGCACGCGCGACGGTTACGCGTGCTCCCCCGTCGCCGGTCGCAAAGACATCTGTCAGACCGAACTCATCGCGGAGCTCCGCGATACCCGCAGCCACGGCGGCAGTGAACTCCTCAGGCGACGTCATCGGGAGCCACCGCTCGAAACTTCTCGTTTGTGTGGACCTTGATCGTCTCGCCTGGCTCGATCTTCGTGTACTCGCCGTCGCGGCGCACGTAGAGCACGAAGTCCGTCTGGATCGGGAGCCCGGCAACGATCCCCGCCTCGATGATTGCTGCGCCTGTGATCTCCTTCTCTGGCAGCGTGACCTTGGTGCCATTGATGAGGACCGCTACGGACTTGGTGACTGGCTCTGTGTGGGTGGGGCTGCTCATTGTGAGGCCACTCCTTGTCTTAGCGGTGCTGCGATGTGTTTCATGGATGAAACAATAGCAGCAGGTCCACCAACGTGTCAAGAGCGGGTCATTTTGTTGCGCGTATGCAACCGATGTGGTATTCTGATGTACTACTTCTTGCCGTGAACATCATCTGCGACTCTGGGCAGCGAGCGCCGGAGCCGACCCGAAGGAGAGCCTTTGCCGGACCCCGACTATCAACTGGTGCTAGAGCGCCTCGTCCAGACCAGACGCCGCCAAAACGTCACGTTGCGCCAGGCAGCTCAACGGACAGGGATCAGCGCTGCCACCCTCTCGCGATTTGAGCGCGGAGCCGGCAACCCGGATCTGCCCACGATCGACAAGCTCATCTCCTGGTTGGAGCTCGACCGCGCTGCCGTATTCGCTCCCTCTGGCTGAGGCAAAGCGCGTCCAGCCAACACCCCGACTAAGTCGCTGTTCTACTGCGCGCCGACCCAAGCTGGACCGCGGCACCGCGCAGGCCCTTTCGAGACTGTTCAAGTCGGCGACTCGCAGTTTCCAACATCGATCCTGACGGATGACTTCGACGAGGCCCACGCCGCGGTCGAGGAGGAATCACAGTTCCTCCCGTTCGTAGGCGGTGAGGCTGCCCACATCGAGCTACGGCGACCGCCGCGAAGCGTTGTTTGGGCGTGCCTGCCAGCGCCGCTCTCTACCGATGGGCGGCCGCGACGCGTGCTGGGATCCGCGTTCTCGGCAATGAGTACTTCCAGGGCCGTGATCACGAGATCCGAGAGCCGTTGACCGTCGCCTCTGCCTCATGGTGGGGATGCGCTTGCCGTGGGAAGCGACGACGATCTCGACATCTGAACCTGCTACACGACCGAGTCCGCCAGCGAACAACCCTCGCTGAGGAGCTGACGTACATCGTCATGGGCGACGAGCCGACTCTGCTCGATGCGTGCTGGGCACCCGGACCGACAATCCAGAGGTCGAGCGCCAAGCCTACGAAGTCGGCGGCGCGATGCTATTGCTGTACGGCCAGCTCTTCTGGCGCGTCAAGCGCAAGGCGCCCTGCGCGAGCGTCGCCGAAAGTACGAGGTCTCCGAACGCTTCGTGCGCTACCGAATCAACCGATGCGGTTTGCGGCGGATGTACGACAAGGCGCTCGCTGCTTAGCGCTGTGATCGACCCAGCGATCTCTTAAGAGCGCACCGGTGTCGCATGGCCGAATCCGCGTCCGCTTGCGACAGCCGCAGCGGCTTACCGTCTGGCGTGTGCAGCCTGGTCGATAGCTGGTCGGTGTCGGGGTTCCAGATACGCTTGAGATCGTTACCGGTGAACAGCGCGAGCAGTCGGCCGTATTGCTCCGGCGCGAACTCATCGAAAATCGGCTTTCCGCTCATCCCACCCAGCGGCAGAGTGATCAACTGATCTGCTGCTCCGGGCGCCCGACTGACAGGTACTGGGTACGCGTTTCAGCCGCGAGAGCCAGTAGGCGCAGATGCTGCGACCTCTGAGAACTGCGTTGGATGCAGTCGAACTGCTTGGCGAACTCAACTGATCGATTGCAGTTCGGCGACGGCGCCCCAATCGAGAAGGCACGCGACGATGCCGACCGAGCCCATCCGAATTGCAAGAAACGGCGGAGCGAGGAGGTCGCGGTAGTCGAAGCGCAACTCCATCGTCTCAGGCTCGAGAGTCTTGAAGATCATCACCGACGCTGGTATCTGGCCCGCTACGAGATCAACTCGCTGTCGCGCGACTTGCAAGACACGGTGGAGCTCGGTGAAGTGCCGCAGCGCCTCCCCGTCGAGAATGCTGTCCCTGTGAGGCTCTCGCACATCAGCTGCCAACGCGACATCCTTGAACAAAAGCCCGTAGAGGATCTTGATCATCAGAGCGCGACCGTAATCGGTTCGAGCGCTTCGACTTGGTCGGGCCCTTCGCGAACAGCCGTTGCCATCGCAACTCGATAGGGCCGAGCGATCCGCTGTTGCACGCGTCACAGCACGGTATTCGCAGCGCTCGATATGGGATCGAGGTGCCGTTGGGCAGATTCAATCTTGCGTCGTGAAACGCGAAGTCGCGCAGTAGCCAATCGGAAACAGATGCTCATCGGTACGGGTGATGCTGCTGAGACCGACGCCGCAAAGAAAGCATCGGTCGTGGTCGAGCGCCTGATCTCGCTCATCGACGTAGGAGAAGCTGTCGCGCAAGTCGTCCAAGTGATCCGGCCCGCTGCTGTCCCCATCTGCCACGACGCTCACGCTCTTATTGTTAGCAGCGTGGTCGCCTGGCGGCGATCACCAGCGCGACCGTGGCGAGCGCTGTGATCGCGCTCCAGTCGACGGCTGCCATGTGGACCATACGGGGCAGCTCCGGCGTGGTCGAGGGCGGGGTTACGGCCAATGGGACGAAGGTGAGGCCGCGATGTTGTGGACCGCTTACGAAAACCCCGCGATTTGCAGGGTGTTTTCTCAGTGCCCCCGCCAGGAACGAACTGGATTTATCGCTTAGGAGGTGTCGACAAAAACCGCCGCAGAGGGCCGGAACCCCGCACGCACGCTAGGGATTCCGGCTCTTCGGTCGTCCGGGTGCTCGGTCGATCTCCGGGGGGATTTGTGGCTATTCTGGGGGTTGCGGCCGACGGTTGGCCACGATCGAGCGCCGGCTTCCATATCAGCGTTGCGTCGCTCGCCGGGATCGCCTGCTGGCTGTGCGCGTCCACTAACCGTCGACCGAAGCGGTGGCCGCGGCGCTAGACACAGCCGCTCGAGCAGGACATCGCGCCCGAGCAGGTTGCCTTCCTCGGCAATGGTGTCCAGACTGGTGCCGCTTTGCTCGAGCAGGCCGATCGCCGATTGAGAAGGTCCGGCTTCTCGGGCGGCCGATGGGGACCGAACTCACGCCGGCGCGAACCCATGCGCGACATGTACTTCATCTTGCTGAGGTATGAGTCCGCGGTCAGCACGCCGAGGTCGCGCGCGCGCGAGAGCTGAGCGCCGATCGAGACGCCCCAGCGCTCCTTGATACGCACCATCTGATTCCAGTCCCAGCGTTCGCGGGGCCACTCGTCCTTCAAGGCCTGCGCTGGGATTAGCAGAGCGCTCGCGAACCGATGCGCCCGACGCTCCACCGCGGGTGCGCCGGCTCCGGGTCCGCAGCATGCAGCAGGATGTGCGCGAGCTCATGACACACGTCAAAGCGCGAGCGTCAAAGTCGCGCTTGTTATTGTGAGCAGTACAACTGGCCGCGGCCGCTTTGCCCACGAGAACGCGTCGACATCGCTGTCCTCAGCGGCAGCCGAGCCACAATCACGCCGCGTCGCTCGATGAGGCGGACCGCATGCGCGAAGGGGTCATCGCCAAGCTCCGAGAGCGCCTTGACGTGGATGGCGGCGAGTTCGGCGCTCTCTGGGTCATCGTCGGGTTGAGCGTGAGGTCGGGGTCGGCGTGAAGGCGGGAAGCGAACGCGGCATTCGATCTCCGCGACGAGCTGCGCGAGCAGGCCGGCGGCGCCCGTTGCGCACTGGCGCTCGCGTTGCGTGGTGCGGCGCAGGCTGCGAAAGAACGACGTTTCGACGCTCGGAAGCGGCGCATCGAGACGTGACTCGGTCAGGGACTGAGCGGGACTTTGAGCACCAGCGAGAGTTGCGCCAGGGTAGCTGGGCGTGGCCGCATCGCCCCCGACTCGTATTGGCTGATGGATGCGGCGCTGACTTCGGCGCGACGTGCCAGCTCGGCGCGCGTGATCGCGAGCATCTGGCGGGCCGCGTTAGCTCTGGGGCGATGAGCGCGGCCGCCGAACGGGCGTCGAGCTTCAACTCGGCCCACCGGTCCCTGTGTCCGAGTCACCCTTGTCGAGGTCATCACGTAGGCCCAGCGCCTCGAACTCTGAGGTAGCTGGCTCTGGCTCGGCCGTGGCGGCGGGGCCGTAGTCCTCGCCGGCGCGCTGGACTTCTTTCGGTACCAGACGCAACCCTTCGTAGCCGGCGCCGTCGTCGCCCAACGGCGGAGGAGCGCCGCATGGAGCGCCGTCGGCCGATGCTGCGTCGCTATCGAAGCGTTCATACAAGTCCCAGGCGATCTCCTCACCGTTGACGTACGGAGCGCCGACGTCGAGCTTCTTCGAGACTGACCGCCTGGTCGCTGTAGTGCACGACGAGGATGTTGAGCAACTGGGCATTGCCCTCCCCGCCGCTGCGGTTGAACAGCGCGATCTGCTGGCCGTTGGACGTGCTCAGCTCCTTCTTGATCTCGGTGTCGTTTAGGCGTAGATCGTGAACGGTCCGCGCGCTTGGGGGCGCCTTGTAGAAATAGGCGCGCACGGCGGTGCCGTCCTCGCGCTGGATCTCAAGCCACGACACTTTGCTGTGTTCGCAAACGGCGACACCGTCCAGGTCTGCATCCTCGATCGCGCGCTCGGCGAGATGACGTGCGTTGGTCGTGGTCCCGAGGCCGTACATGAGCGCGTCATCGCCGAGGTCCTCGGGATCGAACCGCGCACCGTTCTCGCGGTGGGCGACGGCCGCGGCCTTGCATAGCAGTCCGCGCAGCGCATCGGCGCGCGGTCGACCGATCAACTCGTCCCAGCGGCTCATGTGGCGGAGCATGACACGCTGGTGGGTGAAAGGAAATCCACGTTCTGCACCTGCATTGGGGAGTATTATGCCACATCTTCAGTTTGAAGGCACCATTGACCCATCAACACGACTGAAAGGACTGCCGATGGCCGACTACGACGTGACGAAAAACCCCAGTGGAGGCTGGGACGCGAAGCGGGAGGGCGGCTCGCGCGCAAGCTCCCATCACGACCGTCAGAGCGAAGCGTATGACGCCGCCCGTGACCTCGCCCGCAACGCCGGCGGCGGCGAGGTGCGCATCCACGGCACCGACGGGAAGATCCGCAATTCGAACACGATCGGAAAGCCTGATCCCAACCCGCCACGCGACACGAAGCATTGACGGAACCTGACCTCTGCAACTCCAGCGACGATACGGACGTGCATGTCTATCGCCGAACGCGCGACCATCGGCGTCTACCTGGCTCGGCTTCGCCGCGATCGCGCGGGCGCCGGTGCCACGAGGCGACGACGCGGAGTGATCTCCGAGCTGGCGGTACGTCGCTGCGGCGTTGCACGACAGTCTGTGAGCGAGCAGCTGGCGCCCGACCCGGCTCATCTGAGAGGGGCTCGTGTCGAGCGCGGTCTGCAACTCGTTGCTGCTCAGGGGTTTATCTTTACTAGCGCCAGGCGTACCCGCGCCTTCGCGGCGTGCGAATCGGGGGGGAATTGGACCACCAGCGGGTCCGGCAGGTGCTCGAGGCCGAGGCGTGTCATTGCCAGCAGCGCCAGCAGGTAGCCGCGAACCTCACGAACGCGCGCGCCCCCGTCGAACAGCCGAGCGAGGGTGTCCCGCACGGGCTCGCCGATCTCCTGAAGCGTCTGGGCGTCGCTGTGCAGCAGCGAGTCGACCACGACCATCGCGACGGCCGAGAGCTCCGCTTCCCAGCTCGCGCTCTCTGGGTCGAGGGCCTCGAGCCATTCGACGATCAGATCCCGGCGCTCAATTGCGCCAGCTTCACCGATGTGTGCGAGTTCATGACTCATGGGCGCATACTCCCTGTCGGCGGGATGCCCTGTCAAGGTTAGGCCAATCATTGCACGACTTCCCGGACCTGTTCTGCTCGCTCTATGACGCACTGGACGATCATGTCGCCCGCGAGAACGCGGAGGTCTGATCGCCGATCGCGCCTCGGGATTTCGCGGCTACGGTCGCATCGGACGTCGGAGCCGGGCGATCGGCAGGCAGCGTCAGGATGCGCGTCGAGAACCATTCCGACCGCGAGGCTGCTGGGTACGCCGCGCTCGTCGGGATCGATCGTGCGCTGCGCCATGTGAATACGGCCGTCTCGCTGAGCACCGAGCGCCCACCCTCTCGCTCCAGGCGCTGGCCACCTTCGTCGCAGCCCGGGGACGCCTTGACTCCGGCGCGGCCAGCGGCGCGCTGTTGCCTCGGCTCGTCGGCCGCGGTCGCCATGAGGGAAACCTCAGCCACAAGCGCGAGCTGTTCGCGAACGTCCGCGCGTCCCGCCGGACTCGTGGGACCGTGTCGGCATCACGTTGGTCGGAGAGGCAGCCGCCCTTCACCGTCACGATCTCTCGGGTGGCCTGCTCCTCGGCTGCGTGCCCGTCATCGCCGACCCGAAGGAGATCGACTTCCGGGTACGCGAGGCAGGGGAGCGCCGCTATTACCGGATCTCCGCCGCCGACTACGCAGCGACCGTCAAACGCATCCCAAGAATCCTCGCTGCGCTCGACGAAGCCGGCGTGCTGATCGGCGTGGCGCCCGAGCTCACACTCACACCGGCGCTGCTGGATGCCTGGCAGCAGGCGATGCGCTCCCCGGACCGGGGCTCCAGCCGGCTGCGGCTGATGATCCCCGGCAGCGGCGTGCTCACCGCCGCCGGGGGGCGCGCATCCAACACGGCCGTCCTGCTCGACGGCCGCACCGGCGCTGTGATCGCGCGTCAGCACAAGCTGTTCGCATTCGACTTCGACGAGACGGAGCTCGAGCGCTGGAAACTCCAGCAGCGCCTCGGCTCCCAGGCGCTCGCCGAGGACCTCGTGCCCGGCAGGAGGCTGGAGGTGATCGACGCGGGCGGTGCTCGGATCGCGATCCTCATCTGCGAAGACCTCTCTCGGCTGTTGGACGTCGGCCCGCTGATCCGTGACTTTGGTGTTTCCCACCTGCTCGCGCCGGTCTTCTCCGGCCCCTCAAGGCGCGCCGATGGGAGAACACCGCAGGCGATATCTACGTGCGCGAAACGGGCACGGCCGTCGTTGTGTCGAACAGCCTCGTGATGAGCTCGATCCTCTCCACCGAGGGAGCCAGCGCATGGTCCTCGCACAGGCACGCGCGACGCGCTGCTCGCGACGAGCGCCGGTCCGGCCGATGTCGTCTCCTTTCGGCTGCTCCCGGACGGCACGGCCGAGCCGGCCTGAGCGCTCGCTTACACCGCGCATGGCACGCTCGCCACTCGCAGCGCCGGCGGATCCTTGGCTCCCAGCACCGTGATTCGCTGGGGATCGCGCAGCGAAAGATCAACGAGCTCAAGTGCCTCGCCACCGTGTAGCTCTCGCAGCAAGCCGCCGATCACGAAGCACGCCGCGGCAACGCCCACGAACGAGGTCGCAACGGTGCGGCTGGCGAGCATTTCCACCCCGCAGCGGTCCCCGCTTTCCGCCTCCAGCGCAGCGTATGCGCCGCCGAGCACGCGCTCTGCTTGTGCTCGCGCCGCCGGCCAGATCTCCAGTGAGGGCCGGGACCCGGGAAGCCTGCGGATGCTCATCGCCAGGAACCCGTCGGGCCCGGCGCCGAGACCGGCGTCATAGATCACCGGGAACCCGCTGTCGTCAAGCGATCTGCGCGCTTCAAGATTGTTGACGCTGCCGAGCAGAACGGGCGGCTCGCCGGCGGTATGAAGCGGCCCACCGCGGTACCGGTGCTCGATCAGCGTGCTGTCCCAGCCAAGCTCGTCCATGACCTTCGCGACGACCCGCGTCTTGCGCACGCTTACGGCGCTGTTGCCGTGCAGCATCGACGTCGCACGGTTCGCGGCGCTGAGCTTGTCGTCGTCCTGCAGGAACAGCGCGCGGGCGCCTTCGATGGGGTAGGGGAGCAGGCTGAGCAGCCACGCGTAGGCCTGGCCGAGATGTCCGAGGCCGAGCAGCCAGAGCGCCGCGGGCAGGTGCGTGATCGGCGGACCGTCGACCTCCCCAGCTGGGTTCCATAGCGAGACTCGAGTGCTCGGTCACCGGCGACGGCATGCCCGCGCAGCCACTGGAAGACCTCGGACACCGCCAGGCTGCCCGACAGCACGGCTGCGGGGATCTCGGCGGCCGTGGGCCCGCTTGCCGGGGTGGGCGAGACAGCGGCTACCCATCCATGTGGTGAGCACCACAGGACCGGTGCTTTGCCGCCCCGCGGCTCGTGCTCGCCGAGGGCGATCGTGGCGATGTCTGACTCGGGCTCGTCGGTGAGCTTGCCGCCGACTGAGGCGATCACCGCCGAGAGCGGCCGACCGCGCCCGAACGGGACCTGGCATTCGCTCTCCTCGGCGAGGAACACCTTCACCCCGCCGTGCATCGCGCGGGTCCCTGTGTTGACGATGCTCAACGCCGCGGCCTGCGAGGCAGCGTCCGCGCAGGCATGCGCGTCGAGGACGAGTTGCATCCGGTAGGTCCGAAGGAGCGCTTCGGCCTCTCCGAAGCTCGCGACGTCGCCTGCGTCGACGAGTAGCTTGGCGACCCTGTCGATGCTGTCGGGATCGACCATCGTCATCTTCAGATCCATGTCCGACGCAGCAGCGCCGCCGCTTCTGCCCCGTAGGCGCTTCGCCAGCTGCGATCACCCGCGTAGACATGGACTCCGGCGTGCTCGGGCGTTGCGTCGCGCTGAGCGAAGTGGGGCAGGATAATTCCGATGTGCCCGCGCTTGGCGACCATCGGGTTCGCAGCGTCGATCGTGCTCTGGCGGACACCCGAGCCGGGATGCGTATGGACATCGGCGATGACGCGCATCCCTCGCTCTTTACAGATCGCCCACAGCCGCACGAACTTCTCGCCACGGATAGATATCGCCCCGTTCAGAGCGGTCGGGTCGATGTCGTCGAAGTACACACACGCCGCCACCCGCCGACTCTCGTCGCCGGCACGTGACAAGAACGCGCCGCTCTCTCGTTCACCGTGCCGCGCCGGGCTAGCTCGCGCCCAGGTCCGCCAGCGCCACCGGCTCGCCCTGAGACTCTCAGGCTGGCGCGCGGACACCGGTGTAGCCATCCTGGGTGATCAGCTCGCGCACCGCGCGCAGGTACTGGGTGATGTCCTTGCCGAATCCCACGCGTCACGGGCATAAAGGTTCCGCATTCCGGGTGTGCTCAAGCGCGAGTCCGTCCATGGGCATGTAGAGCGCATCTGGGCGCCATTCCGGTCTAAACGCGCCGAGGATCCGCGCCTTCCGCCGGGCCACAGCCCCGTGTCGAGCATGCTCTGGCGCTCGGTGTCCAGGGCTGCGCGCTGGGCGCCTCCGGATACCCCGAGAGCTGGAAGCGCAGGGCACCAGTCCGGGCTGCCGGCCGCGGCGCCGCTTTGACTTCGATCACGGCGTAGGGCCATTCGACGCTCGCCAGGCGCCACCAGCCACGGTCGACGCCGACCGCGAACGCGCAGTCGGTGACGTCTTCGAGGAACAGGCGCTCCGGCGGGCTCGGCGCGGACTGCGCGGACATGCTCAGCCCTCGTGCCGGTGCTTCGCCACGAGCAGGAAGGCGACACGTCCGGGCGTTGCCTGATCAAGCGATCCCAGATGCACGTCGCCGGCGGGCACCGTTTCGTCCGCCAGCGCGAGCGTGTGCTCAGCCGCGTCCACCTCGCCGAGGTCAAAGGCATGCTTGCCAACCGCCCACTCGAAGACCCGCTCGACGCGGGTGGACGCGCCGAACTGATGCTCGTGCGTCTCGCCGTTGTATTCGACGCTCACCTCGATCGGGTGTCTGCGTCCCCTGAACACGTGGCCGCGATCGTCCACGCCCGCGGCCTCAAAGCTGAGGGTCGTGTCTAGTGGCTCGTCTTGGTTCTCGAGCAGAACCAGCTCGCCCTCCTCCAGCGTGAGCTCATCCGCGATGCTCCCCTCCGCGGGCGAGTCCAATGCCTCCGCCTCCTCGTGTGCCTCTCGATGGATGTAGATCCGCATGGTCAGTCGCCTCTCAAGTTCGATGTCTGCTGTGATGTCAACTATAGCGCAACTGTTGACGCTGCTGTTCGTGTGCCGGCTTCGCCATCGAGATCCCCGCGCCCGCGCCGTGGTTATGGCCAACGGGACGAAGTCGAGGTCGAGGCATACTTCGAGCAGAGGGCCGCTTAACGCAAAAAACACGCGATTTGCAGGGTATTTTCTAAATGCCCCCGCCAGGAGTCGAACCTGGATCCACCGCTTAGGAGGCGGTTGTCTTATCCATTGGACTACGAGGGCGTAGAGCTTCCCGCCACAGGGCGGGAGGCGCTTCGAAGGCTACCGCGGCGGATGCAGCGCGGCGAGACGGTCGAGATCCTCGCCGGTGAGGCGGTGGGTGATCCACTCGGGCATCGTTTGGGCGCGGAGGCCGCTGTAGAAGCGCAGCGCCGGTTCGTTCCAATCGAGCGCGGCCCATTCCAGGCGCCCGCCGCCGTGCTCGCGCAGGCGCGCGGCGACCGCGGCCAGCAACGCTCGGCCGACGCCGTCGCGGCGGTGGGCGGGGCGCACGAAGAGATCCTCCAGCCACACGCCGCTGCTGGCGAGGAAGCTCGAGAAGGTGGGGAAGTAGAGCGCATAGCCGATCACAGCCTGCGGGTTGCCCAGCTCGGCGATCAGCACCTGCGCTGCGGGGTGCGAGCCGAACAGAGCTTCGCTCAGTTGTTTCTCGGTCGCGTGCAGCTCGTGCAGGAGGTCCTCGTACTCGGCCAGCTCGGCGAACATCACCAGCAGCTCGGGCACGTCGCCGGCACACGCATCCCTGATGGCCAGCGGCCGCGAAGGGGCCGGTGGCTGGGAGCGGGCGGAGCGGCTGGGTCCAGCCATCACCGATCGGGTCGCTGGGGGTAGATCTCGTCGATTGTGGTGAGCGCCACGTACTCGCCCTGCCCCTCGCCGAGTGCCGCCTGGATCGCCTGCGCTCCGCCGGCGAGGCGGTCGAGCACGCTCACCACGCCCACCACGGTCAGGCCCTCGCCCCGCACACGCTCCAGCGCCTCGATCGTGGAGCCACCGGTTGTGACCACGTCCTCGACGATCACGCAGCGCTCGCCCGGGGCGAGCTCTGGGCCCTCGATCCAGCGCTGCAGGCCGTGCTCCTTGCGCTCTTTGCGCACGATAAACGCCTTCGGGATGCCGGCCGAGAGCGCCGCGCACGCCACTGGGATCGCGCTCACGGGAACGCCCCCGACCGCGTCTGCTCCCCACGCGCGCGCCCGATCGGCAACTAGCGCGCCGATCGCTACGAAGGTGTCGGGCAGCAGGATCGCGCGCTTGGCGTCCACGTAGTACTGAGCCTTGCGCCCGCTGGTGAGCGTCACCTCGCCGATCACCAGCGCATGCGCACGCAGATCCGCCCGCAGGCGAGCGCGCGCCGCTTGCATGCTGCTCGTAGGTTCGGCCAGGGTGTCCACTCCGGGATCTAATCTAGCTTGATGCCGTCCGGCCCCGCCTGCTCGCGCGCCTGCTCACTCGCCCATGGGTGGCCCCGCACGGGCGCCCGGGTGGTCTGTCATGGGCGTCACCGCGCGGGCGCCAGTGGTGGGTGAAGTCGGGTCGTGCTCGTCCCGCTCGTCGCGCTGCTGCGGATCGCCTCGCGAATCGCCTGCCTGATCGTGATCGTCTCCTTTGGGCTGTTCGTCATCGATCAGACCAGCAGCGCGTCCACCCATCAGCAGGAAGCGGTGAACGGGACGAATGGGGGCCCAACGTCCAAGCCGGCCGCAGCCCCCGCGAAGAAGGGAGAAGCGCACAAAGTGATCGACGAAGTCGCCGACAAGCTCACCTCGCCCTTCTCGGGGATCACGGCGGGCTCCACCAGCCAGTGGGTGATTCGCGGGGTGGGCACCGTGATGGCGCTGCTCATCTACGGCGTTGGCATCGGTTTTCTGGCGCGCGTCCTGCGCCTCCGCGTGTAGCCGTTTCGTCAGTGGTAGACGTCCACGGGGGTTCCGAGCTGAACCCACGCGTAGATCGCCGATGCGTCTGGGATCGGCACCCGCAGGCAGCCGTGGCTGGCGGCGTACGTGGGCACTTCGGGGTATCCGTGGATCGCGTAGCCGCGGATGAAGTAGTTGGAGTCCACCATCCCCTCCGAGTTGACCCCGGGCGTCTTGAGGTAGACCCGGAAGCGGCCCAGCACCGTCGGGGTCGAGGGCTTGCCCGAGCTCATCGTGTAGATGCGCCGCACGCGCCCGCCCGGTTCGACCTCGGCGAGCACCTGCGCCGCAAGATCGGCCTCCACGTGTCTGCCGTCCCGCGAGTAGCGCACGTGGAAGGCGCCTGCCCCTCGCTGCAACAGGTGGAAGACCTGAGCGTCCGTGTCGGGCACGCGTTCGAGTCCGGTCAGCTTGCGGTAGGCAGTCACCGCCTGGCCGGTCCCTTCGTCGAAGACGCCGTTCAGCGGCACCGCGTAGTGCAGTGCGCTCAACGCCGACTGCAGCAGCCATACCCCTGGGCCGCGTGCGCCTTCGCGCATATCGGGCGCGATCACGCGCATCTGCACCGACCTGGACCTGAAAGCGGCCATTTGGGGCGTGGCGGTGTGGGCCGCGCTCACCTGCACCAAGCCAGGCCGAGAGCTCGAGTAGCCGAGGCGGAAACGGCCCGCCCCGCCGGGTCCGGGAAGCACGCTCACCGTGTTCGTCGCAACTCTGCGTCCGTCCCGGTCGAAGCGCACGGTCACCGTCTGCCCGGCCTCGAACGGACGCACCACTCCGCTCACCACGAGGCGTTCTCCGGTGAGCAGAAACGCGGGATGGCCGTGGAGGCGCCGGGTCGCAAGCGTCATCTCCCCTGCGACCGGGCTGACGACGGCGGTGGAGCGGCGACCATCCTTCGATCCTACGACGTCGGGGTGACGTGTCAGGCCGCGCGACCGGGGCGGTGAGGCATATGCTCGCACAACCGCCAGTGCGGGCGAATCGGCTGGACAGCGGTCGTCGGTCGTCGGGCTGTCAGCTCGCGACGACCCCCGGCGGCGGCGGGGTGATCACCCCGACCCACCGCAGCGTCAGTCCGAGCAGTGCGATCGTCCCCAGCGCCGCGACCGTCAGCACCGGGATCTGCCAGCCCCAGCCCTCGAGGGCCCCGAAGGCGAGGCAGTTGTTGAGGCAGTGCGTCGCGATGCACGGGTACAGCGAGCCGGTGTAGCGGTACAGCAGACACAGCCCAAACCCGAGCGATGCCAGCGGGATCAGATCGACGACCGGCGCCGAGCCGGTGTGCACGCCGCCGAACACGAGGCCCGTGATCAGCGCCGCCGGCCACAACCCCCGCCAGTTGTACAGCGCGCGGAAGATGAACCCGCGGAACAGGAACTCCTCGCAGATCGGCGCGACCACACACGTCAGCCAAGCGCTCAACAGCAGCAGGGTGGTCCCTTCGTTGGCACCGAGCTGTTCGAGCAGTTTCTCTTTCGTGTTGACGTTCAGGATCTCCGCCCAGATTGCGCTGAACACGAGAAACGTCAGTAGCGTCACGAGGATCATGCCGAGCGCCCACAGCCAGCCGAGGCGCGGACTCAGCCAGCCGATGCCGGGGCGCTGCAACCCGAATTGCCACGCGCGCACCGTGCGCCCGCCGACTTTGGCGAGCAGCACCGCCACCAGCACAAAGGCCCCGTCCTGCACCACGGTGTCGACGATCTCCAGCCACCCGGGGATCGCAGAGGAGGTGATGCTGACCCCGAACAGCGCGGCCGGGATGTCCACTACCAGTCCCCCCACCGCCGCCAGCAACAGCCCACCGAAAAGCGCAGCCGGGGCCGTCCACCACGGCCAGGTGTTGGCCGGCAGCCTCGGGCCGGGAGGTCCGGGAGTCTCACTCGGTGGAGGAGCAAGGTAGGGCTCGACTGGGAATAGGACGAGCTCGGTCTCGAGCGGCGGGGAGGATGGGATGTCTGGCTGGAGCTCCATATGTGCACTCATCGTCGTCGGGGTCCAGCCAGCTTACGGTCAATGTGCGTCGTCCACGCCGTTGTTCTCGATGCCCTGCATCCGCGCGGTTGTCGTATGCCGCCGACGCGGTACCTGCCAACCCGGTCCCGCCGACGTGCGGTGCCTGCCGAGGTGCGGTGCCTGCCGAGGTGCGGTGCCTGCCGAGGTGGGGTGCCTGCCGAGGTGCGGTGCCTGCCGAGGTGCGGTGCCTGCCGAGGTGCGGTGCCTGCCGAGGTGGGGTGCCCGCCGAGGTGCGGTGCCCGCCAACGCGCGGCGTCATACAACAAGCAGCGGTGGCAGCTGTGCCAGTGAGGAGATGCACGGCACGGTCGGGGGCGGCTCCCCTGGCTCGGCATTGTTGCGGCGCAGCAGCACCGCGGAGATTCCGGCGGCGAGCGCCCCGTGGATGTCCTGGTCGAGCGAGTCTCCGACGTGCACCGCGCGGCTGGGGGCGCACCCGGCGAGTGTCAGCGCGGCTGTAAAGATCTCGGGGGCCGGCTTTGGGTGCCCTACTTCAGCCGAGGTCACCACCCCGTCAACCATCTCCTCCAGCCCCACGTTGCGCAGCACGGCAGGCAGCGATACATCCCAGTTGCTCACGACCACCAGCGTCAGGTTCCGGGCCCGCAGTCGCGTGAGTGCTGCGGGCACGTCGGGGTAGGGGCCGAAGCGCAGGGAGTCAAGCATCGCCGTGCTCAGCTGCTCGAGCGAGAGTGCCTCCACCGTCTGCGGGGAGAGCTGCGCGCGCAGCACCTCTGCGCAGCGGCGGCGCAGATCCTCGAGCGCATCCGGGTCGCGTCCCTCGTGGTGGTGGGTCCGGTAGTAGGCGATCTCCGCGCGGAAGGCGCGCTCGGCGTCGGCGAGCGAGAGCTCCACGCCGTGAGCGTCGCGCAGCCGCTCCACCAGCCTCGGCCACGGCGGTTCGAGTGCCACCAGCGTGCCCAACCCATCCAGCAGCACCGCGTCGATGTCATCCAAATGCACCCCTACCACTTCACAAAATGAAGGGTTGGGGCCCGCAAATTACACATTCAACCCTCGCATCCCGATTCATCCGTCCGCCTCGGAGCTCGACCCGCGAGCGCGCTACGCCACCCAATGCCAGGTCGCGAACTCGCCCACGAACAGCGCCATCAGCAGTGCCATTGCCGCCAGCGCGGGCAGGCGCGCCCGCGGCCGTTGTGCCAGCCATGCCCCCAGCCACATCGCCAGTGGGAACATCACCACCTCGAAGCGCGGCAGCGACATCAGCGGCTGGGGCGCCACCGGGTAGGAGAGCGGCAGCGCGAGCGCTGCCAGCACGTAGGCGCCGTACGCGAGCGGCAGGCGGCGCAGCACGCCAATCACCATTGGCACCGCCGCGAGCAGAAAGGCGAACAGCATCACGTTGTGCCCCGCGTCCACGAACGGGTCTCCGCCCGCCACTTTGAAGTACACGTGCGTGCGCTGGAAGGAGAGCAGCTGGCGCATTCCGTCGAAGGCGGCCCGCGCGCCGTCCCACACGGCCACGTATGGACCCGCGAAGTGCCTGTTCCACGCCTCCTGGGCGTGGAACGGCATCAGCGCGCTGCCTCCCGCCAGCGCCAGGTAGGCCATGTACGCGCCCACGCCCACCGGCAGCGCCGCCACCCACAGCGCGTCGCAGCGTACGGCATAACGAGGCTGCCACCACGAGCGGTCGGGGAAGTCCGGCGGGCGGTCCTCCCTCGGCCCGTACAGATAGAGCACCACCATCGGCACCACCAGCACCAGTCCCGCGCTGCGCGTGGCGCTCGCCAGCGCCCCCAGCACGCCAGCCCATCCCCACCGTCCCTGGCGCGCGCACCAGAATAGGCCCACCGACAGCGCCAAGTACAGTGACTCGGAGTAAACCGCTGAGAAGAAGAACGCCATCGGCGCGAGTGCCGTCACGAGCACCGCCATCCGTGCCACGTCGTCTCGGTGGGCGCTGTCACCGACGCCAGGAGGCACTCGCCTTCGACCGAAGTCGGGAGACACGCGCCTTCGGCTCGTATCCCCGTTTCCGCCAGCAAGGCGGTCGAGTTCCAGCGTGCTCAGGCGGTGGATCCCATACAGCGCCGCCGCCAACGCCGCCAGCGAGAGCAGCACCCCTGCGGCGATCGGCGGGGCGCCCAGCTCTGAGAGCGCGCGTACACCGAGCGGGTAGAGCGGAAAGAAGGCCGCCCGCGAACCGGTGCCGAAGGAAGCGAGGTCGGGGCGGTAGCCGTAGTGGGCGATCACCAGGTACCACACCGCGTCCCAGCGTGCCACGGGGGCCGCCAGCAGGTTGCCCAGCCAGCCGAAGCCGCTTGTGATGCCGGCCGGGTCGAAGGCGCTGCGGGCCCGCCCCACGCCGAATGTCGCGACCGCGCCGACGCCCGCCGCGAGCACGATCAGCCGTGAGACCCACAGCGCCCGCCAGCAGTCGCCCACCGCCGCCATCCGCGCTGAGTCTGCACGGAGCCGCGTATACCAGCCCGGCGTGTTTGGGACCTCAGAGCCCGGCGAGCTCGGGGCGTCGACGAGCGTCGCGGTGGCGAGCTCGCCCGCGCCGTCCACAACAGCCATCTCGGCGGTGTCGCTGCTCATTGGCGGTTGAACGGCAGGAAATCACACATCGGGGAGGTACCCTCACACAAGCAGTTCCTCGCCTCGAGCCCTCCATCGATGAGCAATCTGGGAGGAGGGTGGGCAGAGGTGCATCCAAAACGCACGCATAACACTTCACAAAGTGAAGGGTATGGGCCCGAAAAGTACAATGGACACCCCGGAGATCGCCAGTTGCGCCTCGCCGACGACCGCCCTCTCCAGGCGGGCATGAACGGCTGATCGCATGTCCAGACTCGCACGCCAGCGCCGCCGCCACCACCGGGGGCCCTCCCGCCTCCTGTTCGTCGCCCTGATCGTGCTGGCGAGCGCGCTTTTCCTGGGCACCGTCGGCGCGGTGGCGTATGTGATCGCCGTCGCCGACTCCACGCAGGGTCTCGCCGGGCGCCACCCGATCGTCGAAGGCGCCTCCTCCCAGGTGTTCGCCGCCGACGGCACGCGCCTCGGGTTCATCCAGTCCAACGAGCTGCGCTCGCCGATCCCCTGGTCGCAGATCCCCGCCAACCTCTCCAACGCCACGGTGGCGATCGAGGACCAGCGCTTCTACAAGGACGACGGCATCGACCCCACCGGGATCTTCCGCGCTGCCGTCAAGGATCTCGTGCACGGCGAAGCGCTCCAGGGAGCGTCCACGATCACGATGCAGCTGATGCGCAACCTCTACCTCGGCGGCGACGAGCGTACGTTCAAGCAGAAGATCACCGAGGCGAAGCTGGCGCTCGAATACAACGAACACCACAGCAAGCGCGCGATCCTCACGAGCTACCTCAACAGCGTCCCCTATGGCACCGTCGGCGGGCAGACCGCGATCGGGGTGCAGGCGGCCTCACGGATCTTCTTCGACAAACCGGCCTCCCAGCTGGACCTCGAGCAGACCGCGCTGCTCGCCGGCCTGCCCCAGGCGCCCTCGGAATACAACCCCTTCCTCTACCCTGCCGCGGCCCGGCAGCGACGCAACGAGGTGCTGGGCAAGATGGCGCAACTGCACTACATCACCCCCGCTCAGGCGGCCGCCGCCGAACGCGCGCCCCTGGAGGTCCGCCATGGCGACTTCTACTCGGAAAAAAAAGAAGGCTTCTTCTTCGAATATGTTCGTCAGCAGCTGATCCAGCGCTACGGGCGCAAAACAGTGGAACGGGGCGGTCTGCGGGTCTACACGACGCTCAACCTGCACGCGCAGGAACTGGCGCACAAGGCGATCGCCGAAGTGCTCGACGAGCCCGGGGACCCCGCCTCGGCGATCGTCACGATCGATCCCCACAACGGCTACATCGAAACGATGGCCGAGTCTGAAAGCTACGAGCAGTCGCAGTTCAACCTCGCCTCCGAAGGCCACCGCCAGCCGGGATCGACCTTCAAGGCGATCGACCTCGCCGACGCGCTCTCGCGTGGAGTGGACCCCAACACCACCTCCTACCTCTCCCACACCCTGTACAAAGGCTGGCTGGCCGCGGAACCGAACTACGAAGTGCACACCTTCGAGGGCACCTCGCTGAACAAGTCGATCAACCTCGTGCAGGCCACACTCGCCTCCGACAACACCGTCTACGCGCAGCTCGCCGCCGATCTCGGCGAGGAATCGATCACCGAAATGGCGTACAAGATGGGCGTCAAAACACATCTGCTCGGCAATCCCTCACAGGCGTTGGGGGGCTTGGAATATGGGGTCACACCGCTGGAAATGGCCGACGTGTACTCCACGCTCGCCGACGGCGGCTACCGCAACACGCCGATCGCGATCACCAAGGTCGTGTTCCCCGGCGGTCGGGTCGACTCCAGCTGGGGCCAGCCCCACCGTGCGAAGGTGCTCTCCAACGGGGTCACCGCCGAGGAGACCACGATCCTGCACGAGAACGTCCTCGACGGGACTGCGAAAAACTCGGCGATCGACTGTCCCACCGCCGCCAAGACTGGCACCACCACCGAACTGGTGGACGCCTGGCTCGACGGTTACACGCCCGAATACGCGACGGTCGTGTGGATGGGCTACCCCAAGGAACGCGTGCCGATGACCGACGTCCACGGCGAAGCCCAGCAGGGAGGGGCGCTGCCCGCAGTGATCTGGCACGACTACATGGCGGCGGTGACCGAAGGCAAGCCCTGTATGGAATTCCCCCAGCCGACCGAACCGCTGGTGTACCGGCCGTTCTTCGGCAAATACGAGACCATGGACCAGTCTGGCGCGCCCGGCACGGGGCTGGAACCGAACTTCGGACTTGGCACCGGCAAGGGCGACGCTCACCCTGCTCCCGGCAAATCACACCACGGCAAGGAAACGGCCACTCCCGGCGTGACCCCCGAAGAAACGCCGGGTGCGCCCGCCGAACCGCACGGGGGTGGTGGGGCGCCAACGGAAAAAGCGCCCGCCGAACCAACCATTCCGAACAAAGCCCAGCCCGAACCGGGCGTCGGCGCCCCCAACACCGGCACCCCGAACACCGGCACCCCCAATGCCGGCGGCGGCTCGGGAGGCGCCACCAGCGGCGGCACCGCGCCGCCGTGATGATCGCCTGGTGCTAGGTTGTGCGCACTCGTGGCAAAGGAAGACAAGGTCGAATTCGAGGGCGAGGTGATCGAGGCGCTGCCGAACGCAATGTTCCGCGTGAAGCTCGACAACGATCACGTGGTGCTCGGCCACGTCGCCGGCAAGATGCGCCGTTTCAGGATCCGCATCCTCCCAGGGGACCGGGTGCGCTGCGAGCTCTCCCCCTACGACCTCGACCGCGCGCGAATCGTCTACCGGCATCGCTGAGCGCGTGTCCGAGGGTGGGCGGCGCGAGCATGCCGATCCTCGCTAGGGGCACGCTCGGAGGGCTCGACGAGCGTGTCTGGGCGCAGTAGTGAGCTCTCTCTGATTGAGGCCATCGCGGCCGAGCTGCATCAAGCTCGCGGCGCTCGGCGCCCCGACGATCGAGTGCTGCGGGGGATCGGCGACGACGCCGCCGTGGTGCGAGCTCGCCCAGTGTGCGTGACCTCGGTGGACGCGATGGTCGAGGGGGTGCACTTCCGCCTGGGCGAGGAGTGGATGACGCCCACGCAGGTGGGAGGCCGGGCGCTCGCCGCGGCGCTGTCGGACCTCGCCGCGATGGGTGCCGAGGCGGGAGAGGCCTACCTGGTGCTGGGGCTGCCGCCGGGGCTCACCGAGGAGCAGGCGCTCGAGCTGGTGGGTGGTGCTCACGCGCTCGCGCACGCCAGCGGGGTCACGATCGCCGGCGGCGACGTGGTGGCGGCACCCGCGCTCATGGTGTCGATCACGGCCGTCGGCTGGGCCGACTCCGAGCGGGAGCTGGTGGGCCGTGACGGAGCGCTCGTCGGCGATCTCGTCGGCGTGACCGGCTGCCTCGGCGGCGCCGGCGCCGGGCTGGCGGTGCTGGAGGGGCGGGCCCGCGCCACCCCCGCCACGGCCGCGGCACTGTCGCGGCTGCGTAACCCGGTGCCGCGCCTGGCGGAGGGTCGCGCGCTGGCGGCCACCGGGGCGCGAGCAATGATCGACCTCTCCGACGGCCTCGGGACCGACGCCGGCCACCTCGCCCACGCGAGCGGCGTGCGCCTGGAGATCGACCTCGGCGCGCTGCCGCTGGACGAGGGGGTCGCGGAGATCGCGGCCGAGCTTGGAGTGCCGGCGTGGCAGCTCGCTGCGGGCGCCGGCGAAGACTATGAGCTGTGCGTGTGCATCGCACCCGCCGACCGTGAGCGAGCCGAATCTGCGCTCGCGGGGGCGGGGGGCGCGGGCATCACGTGGGTGGGACGTGTGGAGGGTGGGGCCTCACAGGCTGGCGTTGTGCTGCGGGACGCAGAGGGGCGCGTCCAGCGGCTGACGGGGTTTGAGCACCACTGGTGAGCGCCGATGGCGGTCCGCAAAGCGTCCCGGAGACCGATCCGGACGGCGTGGATTCGAGATACATAAGACCACCCGAATAACCCGACGGTCAAGATATATCCACGGCGTCCGATATTCGTGCCATGCGTACGTCACTGCTGCCACTGGACTCGGTGCTGGGACCCCGCGAGCGTCGCATGTTGGGCGCCGTCACAGCGATCCTGATCGCGCTCGTGGCGGCGACCGGCGCCCACGCCGTCTTCGGCATCGGCGGGAGCTCGGTCGAAGAACCGATCCGCGACTGGGTGACCTCGGCGGTGTACATCCTCGTGGGGGTGATCGTGTGCTGGCGCGCGGTGCGCACCACGGAGGCGCGGACGTCGTGGATGATCTTTGCGTTCGGCATCTCGATCTACGGTCTCGGCAACGTGCTGTGGGCGGCGTGGATCGAACACCTCCCCAACCCTCCGATCCCCTCGATCTGCGACGGGATGTGGCTGACGCTGTACCCATGCTGCTACCTCGGGATCGTGGGCCTCGCGGGGGTGCGTGAGCGGCGCGTCCCGGCGCGGATGTGGCTGGATGGCATCGTCGCCGGGCTGGGGATCGCGGCGATCGGGGCGGCGATCGTGGTGCGCCCGGTGCTGGCGACGGTGTCGGGAGGAACTGCGGCGGTGATCACGGAGATGGCCTACCCGCTCTGCGACCTGCTGCTCGCGGCGCTGGTGGTGGGTGTGCTGGCGTTGCGCGGGTGGCGGTTGGACAGGATGTGGGGGATGCTGGGCGCCGGCTTCCTCGCGTTGGCGGCGGCGGACTGCATGTATGCGCTGCAGGTGGCAGGTGGTGCGTCGGCCCCCAGCGCCCTGACGAACATGACCTACGACATCGGCGTGATGCTGCTGGCGCTCGCCGCGTGGCAGCCGCGGGCAACCATCGAGACCGACTCGGTCCCAAGCGGCGCGGTGCTCACGATCCCGGCAGCGTTCACCGTGAGCGCGCTCGGGCTGTTGATCTACGACCACTTCAGCCGCCTGGACCCGATCGCGCTTGCGCTCGCGATGGGAACGATGGTGTTCGCGTTCGCGCGGACGGCGCTCACGTTCCGCGACGTGCGCGCACTGGCGGAAACGCGCCGCCAGGCGATGACAGACGATCTCACCTCGATGCCCAACCGTCGCCACTTCCTGCGGCGCGTGCACGACGGGATCATCGCCTCCAGGGCGACCGGCGAGAGCGTGGCGCTGCTGATTGTCGATCTCGACCACTTCAAGGAGCTCAACGACACGCTCGGCCACGACGCCGGGGACCAGCTGCTGCGCCAGGTGGGCGAACGGCTGCACGGAGTGCTGCGCGCCAGCGACACCGCAGCGCGCCTGGGGGGAGACGAGTTCGGCGTGCTGCTCCCCGACTCCAGCGACGGCGCGAACGCCGAGCTGGTCGCCGAGAAGATCCTCAAGGCGATCGCCCAACCCTTCCCGATCAAGAGCGTGGGACTGCGGGTGACCGCGAGCATCGGGATCGCGCTGTTCCCCGAGCACGCCGAAAACGACGAGCAACTGATGCAGCACGCCGACGTCGCGATGTACGAGGCGAAGGCCGCGCAATCGGGGTATGCCTGCTACGCGCGTGAGCGCGACAAGCACTCGCTCGAGCGCCTCACGCTCGCCGGGGAACTCTCACATGCGCTCGAGAACGGAGAGATCGAAGCCCACTTCCAGCCCAAGGCGGACGCGGGCAGCCGCCGGATCGTCGGCGTCGAGGCGCTCGTGCGCTGGCAGCATCCCACGCGGGGTCTGATCTCCCCGGCAGAGTTCGTAACCGTTGCCGAGCAGGCCGGCTTGGGGCGGGCGCTGACGCGCAGGATGCTCGACCTCGCGCTCACGCAGGCCCGGATCTGGCGCGACGAAGGCTTTGATCTGCACGTCGCGGTGAACACGACAGTGGCCGACCTGCAGGACACGCAGTTCCCGGCGGAGGTCGCCGCGACGCTCGAGGCGCACGGACTCCCCCCGGAGGCACTCGTGCTGGAGGTCACCGAGAACATGGTGCTCGCCGACCCCGTCCGGGTCGGAGACGTTCTCGCGCAGCTCGGCGAGCTCGGCCTCGGCCTGTCGCTCGATGACTTTGGCACGGGCTTCTCCTCACTCACCCACCTCAAGTCGCTGCCCGTGGGAGAGGTCAAGATCGACCGCTCGTTCGTCGGGCGGATGACCACCGACCCGGTCGACGCTGCGATCGTGCAGGCGACGATCCAGCTTGCGCACTCGATCGGCATCCGTGTGGTGGCGGAGGGGATCGAGGACCAGGTGACGTGGAGCTCGCTGGTGGCCAACCGCTGCGAGCTGGTTCAGGGGTACGCGCTCTCGCGGCCGCTGCCGGCGATCGACCTCGACACGCTGCTGCGCGCCCAGCCGCTGCCTGAAGTCGAGCTGGACCAGATTGACACCGAGTTCAACGTGGAGCCCTCGTCGAATGGGCACAGCAACAACGGGCACAGCGGCAGTGGGCACAACGGCAACGGGCACAGCAGCAGTGGGCACAACGGCAATGGGCACAGCGGCCGGCGCGCGAGCAAGGGCGCCTCCGAGGCGCTGCGCGACCTGACTGCGCTGACGCGCTCGCACCCGATGATGGACGCCGTGATCGAGGAGATCGACGGGCGCATGATCCGCGTGGGGTCGCAGTGGCTGGCAGATTTCGCCTCCTGCAACTACCTCGGCTTCGATCTCGACCGCGAGATCATCGAGGCGGTGCCGGCCCACCTGGACGCGTGGGGCACCCACCCGAGCTGGTCGCGCCTCCTGGGCAGCCCCGTGCTGTACGAGCAGATCGAGGAGCGACTCACGGCGCTGCTGGGCAGCGCGGACTCGCTGGTGCTGCCGACGATCACCCACATCCACCTCTCGGCGATTCCCGTGCTCGCCGGGTCGGGCACGATCTTCCTCGACTCGCGCGCGCACAAGACGATCTACGACGGCGCCCAGATGGCGCGCGCGCACGGTGCCACCGTGGAGCGCTTCCGCTTCGAAGACCCCGAGCACCTCGACGAGCTGCTGCGCGGCGCGCGTGGCGAGCCGCGGCTGGTGTGCATGGACGGAGTCAACAGCATGACCGGCAACCCACCCGACATGCGCGCCTTCGCGCAGGTCGCCCGCGAGCACGGCGCGCTGCTGTACGTGGACGACGCCCACGGCTTCGGCGTGATCGGCGAGCGCGGAGGCGGCGAGCGCTGCCCGTACGGAATGCGCGGCAACAGCATCATCCGCTACCACGGCGAGAGCTACGAGAACACGATCCTGGTGGGGGGCTTCTCCAAGGCATACTCCTCGCTGCTCGCATTCATCGCCTGCCCGACCGAGGTGAAGGAGCTGCTGAAGGTCGCGGCGGCGCCCTACCTCTACTCGGGGCCTTCGCCGGTCGCCTCGCTGGCGACAACGCTCGCCGGCTTCGACGTCAACGAGCGCCGCGGGGAGGAGCTGCGTGAGCGCGTGTGGAGGCACACCGCCCGAGTGCTCGAGTGCCTCACGCGGCTGGAGGTGCACACCCCCAATCACTCGGGGCTGCCGATTGTCGAGATCCCGCTGCGCGACCACGAGCGCATCGGGGAGGTGGGGCAGCTGCTGTTCGACCGCGGTGTGTACGTAACGCTCGCGGCCTACCCGCTGGTGCCCCGCGAGGAGGTGGGCTTCCGGGTGCAGCTCACCGCAGCCAACACCGACGCCGAGATCGACACGCTGATCGCGGCGCTGGAGGAGCTCGACGGGCTGGGCGAGCTGCGGCCCGTGGAGGAGGCGAGCGACCCACCGATCGAGCGGGCAAGCACGATCCCCGTCGCGCAGGCGAGCACCCCGCAACGCGAGTCGGTGGCATAAGTCGCCCGTGCCACGGGCCCGCATGCGCCGATGAAAATGCGCAACTTGCGGGAAGCGGTGCCAACTGCCCATCGGACCCTGAACGGGGCACGATCGTGAGCCCGACGTGATCGCCCGCTACCGCGCTCTGTTCTCCGCGCCCGGAGTGGGCAGGCTGCTGGTCAGCTCGGTGGTGGGCCGCCTGCCCTCGGGCATGTTCTCGCTCGCGATCCTGCTGTTCGTCCACGGGAGAACCGGCTCCTTCCTCGCGGCGGGTGTCGCGGTGGGAGCGTTCTCGCTGGCTGGCGCGGCGATCGGCCCGCTGCTGGGAGCGCAGGTCGATCGGCATGGGCAGACTCGGGTGCTGCTGGGCGCCGCGCTCGCCCAGGCGGCGCTGCTGGTGGCACTGGTGCTCGTCACCCAGGCAGATGCGCCGGTCGCGGCCACCGTCGCGCTCGCGGCGCTCGCGGGCGGCGCACTGCCACCGATTGGGGGCTGCGTGCGCGCGCTGTGGTCGGAGGTGGCCCATGGCGAGGCGCTCGAGACCGCCTACGCCCTGGACGCAACCACCCAGGAGACGATCTGGACGCTCGGCCCCCTGCTGGTGGGCCTGACGGCGGGGTTTGTCTCCGCCGCCGCCGCGGTGCTGCTGTGCGCTGCGCTCACGGTGTGCGGAACCATCTATTTCGCGAGCTCCACCCTCTCCCGCGGCTGGCGTGCCGATCGGCGGGAGCGCAGGCGAGGGAGCGCGCTGGGCGCCAGCCCCGCCCTCCGCATGCTGCTCTGCACGGTCTTGCTCTCCGGCGTGGTGATCGGGGCGATCGAGGTGGGGCTGCCCGCGCTGGCGGTGCAGCAGGGCGCGCGCTGGTCCTCGGGCCCGCTGCTGGCCCTGTTCAGCCTTGGCAGCATGACCGGTGGCCTGATCTACTCCGCCAGGAGCTGGACGCTCGAGATCGCCCGGCGTTACAGCGCGATCCTGATGGCGATGGCAATCGCGGTGGCACCGCTGATTGCGGTGCACTCGCTGGCTCCCGTGTTCGCGCTCAGCGTGCTCGCCGGGCTCTGCCTGGCGCCGATGATCTCCTGCCAATTCTCGCTCGTCGGGGCGCTCGCGCCAGAGGGCACCGTCACGGAGGCGTTCACCTGGCATCGCGCTGCGACCGTCGCCGGCATGGCGGGGGGCTCGGCGCTTGGGGGGTCGCTGATCGACGCCCACGGCCCCGGCGGCGCATTCGCGCTGGGCTGCATCGGCGTGGCGGCGGCCGCGGCGCTGGCGGTGCTCGGACGCCGCCGCATCGCACCTCAAAAAAGGGTGGCCACCGAGGGGTCGGCTCCGTTCAAGCTCGCTGCCGAGGCGGTGGCGCTGGCCGTGAAAGCGGTAGCGCTGGCCGGCGAGGCGCCGTTCGCTTCGATGGTCGAGCAGCCGGCGCCTTTCAGGCTTGCAGCCGAGGCAGTGGCGCTCGCAGCGGAGGCGGTGGCGAGCGCCGCGTGAGACGGCGGCGTGGCAGCGCCGCTCCCACCGGGGTGGTCTTGCTGAGGCGCGCATACACCAGCAGCCGTTCGGCGGCGCTGAACGGAGGAGTGCAGGCGGAGAGCACGAGACGGCTGTAGCCGGCGTGACGGATCGCAGCGTACACGTCGGAGGGCAGGACGCTGCGCTGCCCGATCACGGTGTAGACGAAGTGCGCGTAAGGCATGTCCACGAGGATCCGATCGCCGCGCCGCAGCTCGTCGATGTGGCGGAAGGGCGCGAGGAAGGTGGTGCGGTGCCCGGCGATCGCGGTGGTCGCGCCCAGGCCGGGGAAGCGCGTGCCCGGGTAGCTGCTCTGCGTGTAGATCCCCGGTCCCTTCTCCAGTTCTTCGGTGCCGGTGCCGTACACCAGCACGAAGTCGGCGCCGATGCGCGGGATGCGGATGCTGCCCACGGCGCTGCCGAGCGCGGCGTGGCGCGCAAGCTGGCTCGCCAGGAAGGCGACGCGCCGGCGCTCGTCCACGAGCTCCAGTAGGCGTGCATTCTCCCGTGCGGTGGGCTTGGCGTGTTCGAGCGTGCGCAGCGTGCCCCGCAGGTGGTCTTGCTGGAATTTTGCATACAGCGCCGAGAACGGCTCCTGCCACACCAGCGTGACACCCACGTCGAGCAGCGCCAGCACTCCCAGAAGGATCAGCGTGCTCGAGAGCGCCCGCAGCGCGCGACGCCCGCGCGCGAGACCTCGGCGGCCGTGTACGGGGGGGGTGGTGAGGAGAATCTCGGACACGATCACCGTCTCAGTGTGGACTCGGTGCCGCCCAGCGACCCGGGTCCAGCATAGGACAGCGGCCCGCGGATCTTGATCGGCTCGCCATCGCCCAGCCACCTGTGCTGCTCGCCTGCGTCGTCCTCGCCGATGCTGCTCGGAGCGAGCGCCACCAGCAGCGCTGCGGCAAGACAGCCGAAGGCGACGCTCCACAGCATTGCGCCGGCGAGCCCGATGCGCCCGCCGGCGAGCAGCAGCAGCGCGGTGTGCAGCACGCCCCCGAGTCCCAGGTCGAGCTGACTGGCGTAGAAGGCCACAAGCAGCGCGAGTGGCACCACGCCGAGCGCCACCAGCGCGAGCGCCTGGATGCGCTCCCCGCCGGCGCCCCGCGTGCCGATCGGCGCAGCGGCGAGCACCAGCCAGAGGTTCAATGCGGGCACGAGCAGCAGCGCGGTGAGCGGATCGAACACCCACACCACCACCGTGAGGGCCCCGAGCACGAACAGCATCCCGAGCGCCGCGGCGTCGGTGCGCGGGTACACCGGCAATGCGAGCCGGCGCATCAGCGCCGGCCACGCCAGCCAGGCGAGCACCAGCACGAGCGCGCTCGCCAGCACCGCCTCCAGGGCGTGGTCGTTGAACGGCAGCGCCGCCGGGGAGACCGGCGGGTTCGGCGCGGGGATCGCGCCGAGCGAGCCCAGCAGCATCGCGAACACGGCGCACAGCAGGAACGGAAGCGCGCACGCCAGTGTCCACACCACCCAGCGCCCGACCGATTGATCGGAGGCACCGGCGGGACCCGGTCCTCCGGACCGCCTCCCGCCGGCATGGGTGCGCCCGCGCCGCCGGCGCAGGCGCGCGAAGCCGTCCCCGAGCACCGCCAGCGCGGGCAACAACAGCGCCGCCACCAACAAACGCAGCGCCCACGCGGGGATCGCCTTCTGCTGGATCGGCAGCCCCGCTTCCAGGCCGCGGTTCGCTTCGCCCCCACCAACTTCCGGTCCGCCGTCCAGCGCGTACACGGCGGTGAGCGCCGCGCGCCCGAGCGCTTCCAGCCGCGCCGCGCTCACCGGTTCGCCGGCCGGGGGAGGCAGTTCGCCGCCGACCCCCACCAGCACCGCGGGCAGCCCGCGGGCCCCGAGCGGGCCCTGTTCGCCGCCGGCGAGCGGGAAGACGAGGTGCGCGAGCTGGGCGAGCATCCCCGGGGCGCCGCTCGTGACCCCCACCTGCTGGGCGATCGCCGCCGCGACAGTGCTCTGCAGCAGCCCCGGCGCCGAGCCGGCGGAGGCCGAGAACGACGCCACCAGCGGCCCGGACGTGCGCTTGCCCGCGAGATCGCCGAGCACCAGCGCGGCGTCGAATCGACCGCCCAGAATTGCGCTCGCATGCGCCGCGAAGTCTTCGGCCCCTCCGTTCCCCCCCGAGCCGCCGCTGGTGGATATCAACACGATCGTGCGCTGTGTCTCTCCGGCGGCGAGCACCCGCGCGAGTTCGAGCAGAGCCGCGGTGGCGGACAGTTCCGCCTCCGCACCCCGGCCGGCGGCGTCTCGGTGGGCGAGGATCACAATCGGCGCCTCCCCTGTGGTGCCCGGCCGCTGCGCGATTACGGTCGTGAGCATGCGTTCGCCTTCGATCGTCTGCGCGCTCACGCTGCGGGTGCTCACCGCGAAGCCGCCCTTGGCGGCGCTTCCCAGACCGCGCAGCGTCTGCGCCACGTACGCGGCGAGCCGCTGGTCGCCCGCGCTGCCGGGGCTGCGTTCGGGGAACCGCCGTGCGAGCGCTTGCAGTGTGGCGAAGGCGCGCGCGCCTTCGAAGGCGTCGGGGGCGAGGTTGGAGCCAAGCGGCGCGGTGCGCCCGGTGAGCGAGAACCCCGCGATCACCAGCGCGAACAGCAGCGGAAGGAAGGCTGCGCGGTAGATGCGTCCGTTGAGCACCTCGGGAAGGGTAACCCGGACCGCCTCGGCTATCGGTATCGTGCGCGCGTGCTCCAGCCCGTTGCCGTCGGAACGAAGACGCTCGCCGATTACACCCACATCTGCGGGCGCGACCTGATCGATGAGATCCGCGAGCTCGCCGAGCCGCTGAAGGGCAGCCGCGTTGCGCACGTCTCCGCAACGGCGTTCGGCGGGGGGGTGTCGGAGATCCTGTACACGCTCGTGCCGTTGATGCGCGACGTGGGGCTGGAGTGCGAATGGCAGGTGATCTACGGGCGCGAGGAATTCTTCAACGCGACCAAGCTGATGCACAACGCCCTGCAGGGCGCGCCCGAGGACCTCGACGAGGAGCAGTGGGAGACCTGGAGGCGCTACAACGAGATGAATGCGCGCGAGCTGTCCGGAGGGTGGGATGTGTGCCTGATCCACGACCCCCAGCCGGCCGCGCTGCACAGCATGGTGCCGGGCAAGGCGAAGGGGTGGGTGTGGCGCTGTCACATCGACCTCTCGACTCCCAACCCGGAGACGATCGCGCACCTGATGCCCTACATCGAGGACTACCCCCAGTCGCTGTTCCACATGCGGGAATACGTGCCGCCGGGGATGAACGGCCACGTCAACATCGTGCCGCCCGCGATCGACCCGCTCACCCCGAAGAACATGGGGCTCTCCCCGGAAGACGCCGCCTACGTGTGCGGTCAGTTCGGGATCGACGTGGACCGGCCGCTGATGTGCCAGGTGTCGCGCTTCGACCCCTGGAAGGACCCGTTGGGGGTGATCGATGCGTATCGCATCGTCAAGGAGCAGATTCCCGCCGCCCAGCTGGCGCTGGTGGGGTCGATGGCGAGCGATGACCCCGAGGGCTGGGACTTCTTCAACGCCACGATCGCCCACGCCGACGGCGACCCCGACATACACATCCTCAACAACTTCAACAACGTCGGGGCGATCGAGGTCAACGCGTTCCAGTCCCACTCCGACGTGCTGATCCAGAAGTCCACGCGCGAGGGCTTCGGCCTCACCGTCTCGGAGGCGATCTGGAAGGCGCGCCCGTTCATCGGTGGCAACGTCGGCGGGATCCCGCTGCAAGTCGAGGATGGGGTGACCGGCTTCCTCGTCTCCAGCACCGAGCAGTGCGCCGAACGCACGTACGAGATCCTCGAAGACCCGGCGCTGGGCAAGTCGCTGGGCAAACGCGGCAAGGAGCACGTGCGTGCCCACTTCCTCACCCCCCGCTACCTACGCGATTATCTGAAGATCTTCCACGAGCTCAAGGAATCGTGACCGAGACACCGGCACAGCGAGCCCCGCTGGTGCTGGTGAGCAACCGGGGGCCGGTGACCTTCCAGGCGGGCGGCGAGGTGCAGCGCGGCTCGGGCGGGCTGGTGACGGCATTGACTGGGCTGGCGTCGCACCGCGAGGCGGTGTGGATCGCCTCGGCGATGAGCGAGCAGGACGTGGAGGTCTCCCGCACCCACGGCGGCCGTGCGTTCCCCGTGCGCTCACCCGCGGGCGAAGAGTTCCAGGTGCGCCTGGTGGCGAGCGATCCCGAGGCGTACGACCGCTTCTACAACGTGTTCGCCAACCCGATGCTGTGGTTCATCCAGCACTACCTGTGGGACCTCTCCAACGCTCCGGACATCCGCCGCCACGAGATCGAGGCGTTCGAGTTCGGCTACAACGTCGTCAACGAGGACCTCGCGCGCGCCGTGGTGGAGGAGCTGGAGGGGACGCGAGAGCCGGTGGTGATGGTGCACGACTACCACCTGTACACGCTCCCCGACCTCGTGCGCCGCGCGCGCCCAGACGTGTTCCTGCACCACTTCATCCACATCCCCTGGACGCAGTCGGATGCGTGGCGGGTGCTGCCCTCGCGGATCCGCGAGGAGATCTTCGCCGGCCTGCTGGCGAACGACATCATCGGCTTTCACACGCGCTCCTACCGGCGCAACTTCCTGCAGTGCTGCGCGGATTTGATGGATTTGGAGGTGGACTTCGAGCGCGGTACGGTGCACTACGGCGAGCGTGAGGTGTGGGTGAGGGCCTACCCGCTGCCGATCGACCACCGCGCGACGCGGCGCATCTCCCAGGGCGTGCGCGTCAAGGAGCTCGAGCGCGAGCTGCTGGCGCGCCGGCGGGACTTCCTGATCCTGCGCGTCGACCGCGCCGACCTCTCGAAGAACGTGCTGCGCGGCTTCTCGGCGTTCGATCTGTTCCTCGAGCAGCACCCCGAGTTCTCCGAGCGCATCACGTTCGTCGCGCAGCTGATGCCATCCCGCACGGACGTGCCCCAGTACGCCGAGTACCTGGAGCGGATCGAGGCGCTGGTGGCGGTCGTCAACCACCGTCACGGCACACCCGACTGGATGCCGATCCAGCTGAAGCTGCGCGACGACCTGGAGGAGGCGATGGCGGCGTACAAGCACTACGACGTGCTGCTGGTCAACGCGATGTTCGACGGTATGAACCTCGTCGCCAAGGAGGGCCCGCTGGTCAACGAGCGCGAGGGGGTGTCGATCCTCTCCGAGAACACGGGCGCGCACGAGGAGCTGGGGGAGTATGCGCTGTCGGTCAACCCGTTCGATATCCAGGAGCTGGCGGACTCGATCTTCGCGGCGCTCACGATGCCGGGCGCCGAGCGCCACCGCCGCGCGCAGGGGCTTGCTGAGATCGTCACCTCGCGCGATCCGGGGGACTGGATCGACGAGCAGCTGGCGGACATCCGCGCGAAGGGGACGGAGCGCGCGCCGTAGCACTGTTATCATCCGCGCCCGTTCGCATGACCCTGCCCGCACCCACATACGATCTCGTCCTGCTGCTCGATGCCGAGGCGGAGGAGCCGGCGCGCGCAAAGATCCTCGCTGACGCCCGCGAGGCGATTGCGGCGCAGGGAGAGCTGCTGCGCGACGACGAGTGGGGGGATCGGGCGCTGACCTACCCGATAGCTCACAAAACGACGGCGAAGTACCACCTGCTGCAGTTCCACGCCGGCTCCCCGGAGCTGCTGAGCGGGCTCGACCGCACCCTGCGGATCGCCGACGAGGTGGTGCGCTTCCGGATCGTCAAGTTGAAGCCGGGCACCCCGGATGCGCCGGACATGAGCGCCCCGGGCGCGAGCGCCGCTGCTGTGGTTGCGCCCACACCCACACCCACACCCGAGCCGGTTGCTGCGGCCGAGCCCGTCGGCTGACCAGTCTGAGCGCCAGTTTGCGGTGGGCGGAGCCGACGGTTGCCGGCCGGCACACGCGGGTAATACACTCGGGGAAGTGAGCCGCTTGGAGAGCAGCGATCAATCGATGGGCCGCTCGGACGTGCTGAGAGCGTCCCCGCCGATGTTCGAGTCGCGCCTGCTGGACTTCTTCTCGCGGGTGCATCCCACGGTGCCGCTGCTGGTGTTCGTGCCGGTGATCGTCCTGATGACGGCGTGGGGCCTCTCCCAGGTGAGCGTGGCGGCGATGGTGGGTCTCGCGGTGGCGGGGTATGCGCTGTGGACGCTGTTCGAGTACTGGCTGCACCGGTTGGTGTTCCACTTCGAGCCCGAGCATGGGGTGGGGGCGCGCCTGCACTGGATCATCCACGGCATCCACCACGAGCACCCCAACGACCCGATGCGCCTGGTGATGCCGCCGGCCGTGAGCGTGCCGCTGGCGGCGATCGTGTTCGGCGTGCTGTACCTGATCTTCGGCCAGCGCTATGCGCCCGGGCTGGCGGTGGGCTTCTTCGCGGGGTATGTGGTGTACGACATGCTGCACTACTACCTGCACCACTTCGCCCCCAAAGGACGGGTGGGGCGGATGCTGCGTGAGCGCCACATGCGCCACCACTTCCAGGACGACACGCGCGGCTTCGGGATCAGCGCGCCCTACTGGGACGAGGTGTTCCGCACCTCCCCGCGCAGCCGCCGGGACTCCACCTGAACCCGGTCTGGAGCCCAAGGGCCCGAGAGGCCTGAGCGCCCGTAGCTCCCCGAACCGCACCCGATAGCTCTGAAAACCACGCAACGAGCGGGATCGAGGTGCAATCGGGCAGAAGTGCCGCCCGCGGGCGGGTCTACACTCGGGGACTTCATCTGGAGAGACGAAGACAGGCCCCGCGATTGAGGGGTGTGAGACAGCCGAAAGGAAGAAGCCGTGGCCGCAACGAACATCAACCGGGTCGTGATGACCGGCAACCTGACCAAAGACCCCGAGCTGCGCTCGCTGCCCAGCGGCACCTCCGTGTGCGAGCTGCGGATTGCGTGCAACACCCGCCGCAAGGACCAGGCCAGCGGAGAGTGGACGGACAAGCCCAACTACTTCAACGTCAAGGTGTGGGGCGCGCAGGGCGAGAACGCCGCCCGTTTCCTCTCCAAGGGCCGCCCGGTGGCGATCGACGGACGCCTGGACTGGCGCGAGTGGGAGGCACAGGACGGCACCAAGCGCCAGGCGATCGATATCATTGCCGACTCGGTGCAGTTCCTGGGCTCGCGCGATGACTCCTCCAATGGGAGTTCGTTCGCCGGAAACGGGGCCTCGCATGGTGGCGGTGTCCCCGTCAACGAAGGGGACTTCCAGGCCGCTCCGGTCGGGGCGGCGGCCACCGAGGACGACATTCCGTTCTAAAGGGCGGCCGCGGGCAGTGAGCCGGGCCCTCTATGCTTCCGGGAAAGAGGGGTGGCGCAGTCGTCTGACCCAGTCCTAACGGACTGTGTGCCCCCGGCGAGCCGTGCCCCTCTATCATTCAGACACCAAGCAGTCCGTAACCAGATCAGCGAGAGGTATACACAGTGGCAAAGGCACGGGGCCGCAGCAAGCCGGCCCGCAGGAGAGAGAAGCGAGGCGGCCCCGGTAGCGGCCGGCGCAAGCCGTGCCAGCACTGCCGCGACAAGATCGAGCAGGTCGACTACAAGGACGTGGCGACTCTGCGTCGCTTCGTCTCCGAGAAGGGCAAGATCCGCTCGCGGCGGATCACGGGCGCCTGCCGCCGCCATCAGGCGCAGGTGGCGCGTGCGGTCAAGCGCGCCCGCGAGTTGGCGTTGCTGCCGTACGTGAACGAGGGCGGTCGCGACGACAGCCCGCGCCGCGAGCGTGGCGACCGCGACCGGGGCCGGTAAAGGGGTCTGACGATGCCGGAGGCGATCCTCCTCAAGGATGTCGAGACGCTCGGCGAGCAGGGCAAGGTCGTGGAGGTGTCCAAGGGGTACCTTCGCAACTTCCTGATCCCCCGCAAGCTGGCCCAGCCGGCCACCAAAGGTGCGGTCGAGGCCGTCCGCCGTCGCCAGGAGGCCGAAGAGCGGGCGGAGCGGGAATTCGTCGAGCGGGCGCAGACCAACGCAAGCCTGCTGAACAAGACCGTCCTGACGATCCCCCAGCAGGCGGGCGCCGACGGGCGCTTGTTCGGGTCGGTCTCCGCCCAGGACATCGCCGAGGCGATCCGCGAGGCGAGAGGTCTCAAACTCGACCGCCACAACGTGCATCTCCCCGAGCCGATCAAGAACGTCGGCACCTACATGGTGGTGGTGGACGTCGTCGATGACGTGACGGCGACCGTCAAGACCATGGTGGTCCCCAAGAAGTAATCCCGGGAGGGGGGTCTGAATGCCCGCCCGCCCGGGCCTGCCCTCCCCCAGCCTATGCATGGTCGTCCCCAAGAAGTAGGCAGCCTCAGACGACCGTCCGCTGGCCGTGCAAGCATTCTTTGGTGCAGGAGTTTTCCCCCGGAGATAGCGGGTTGTCCTCTGTGGCGCGGCGCAGCGTCAGGCTAGAGTCGCAGCGGCTATGAGCACCGTCGCTGCCACCAATGGCGCGGGCACCTCCACGGTGGCCGTCGCCCCGCCTCACAATCTCGAGGCCGAGCAGTCGGTGCTCGGGGCGATCCTGCTCTCCGACCACTCGATGTATGCCCTTGTGATCGAGGAGGGGCTGCGTCCGGAGGACTTCTACCGCGATCGCCACCGCTCGATCTACGAGGCGATGCTCGCGCTCTATGAGGAGAGCGAGCCGGTGGACGTGCTGACGGTCGTCGATCGCCTGCGTCAGACGGGCAAGCTCGACGAGGTTGGGGGAATCGCCGCGGTGGATGAGCTCACCGGCGTGGTGCCGGCCGCCGGCCACGCCCGCCGCTACGCGCAGATCGTGCGCGAGAACGCGCTGCTGCGCCGCCTGCTGGCGAGCGCGTATGAGATCCAGGCGAGTGTGCTCGACCACCACGCCCCCCCGCGGGAGCTGGTGGAGCAGGCTGAGAAGGCGATGCTGGAGGTGGCGCGCGACGATCGCAAGCAGGACTTCCGCACGATCGAGGACGTGCTGCACGAGGAGCTCGACAAGCTGCACCGGCTCTCGATCGAGGGCACCTCGCTGACCGGCACCCCATCCGGGTTCAAAGACCTCGATGAGATCACCGGGGGCTTCCAGCGGGGGAATCTGATCATCATCGCGGCGCGCCCGGCGATGGGCAAGAGCGCGCTGGTGTGCAACATCGCCGAGAACGCCGCGGTCGAGCACAAGCGCCCGGTGGCGCTGTTCTCGCTGGAGATGGCGGAGGCCGAGCTGGCGCAGCGCTTCGTCGCCTCGCAGGCGCGGATCAAGGGCGATGAGCTGCGCAAGGGCCGCGTCAAAGAGGAGCGCTGGCCGAAGATCCTCACGGCCAGCCAGCGCCTGGCGGCGGCGCCGCTGTGGGTGGACGACTCAAGCGACGTGGGCCTGTTGGAGATTCGCGCCAAGGCGCGACGCCTGCACTCCCAGTGCGAGGGTGGGTTGGGGCTGATCATCATCGACTACCTGCAGCTGATGCGCACCGACAGCCGCTACGACAGCCGCGTCACCGCGGTGGGCGAGCTGAGCCGCGGCCTGAAGATCCTCGCGCGCGAGCTGGGGGTGCCGGTGATTGCGCTCTCGCAGCTCTCGCGTGCGGTCGAGACGCGGCCGGACAAGAAACCCCAGCTCTCGGATCTGCGCGAGAGCGGGAACCTCGAGCAGGACTCCGACCTCGTGATGTTCATCTACCGCGACGAGTACTACGACGAAGACTCCGAGCGCCCCGGCGAGGCGGATCTGCTGATCGCCAAGCATCGCAATGGCGCCGTCGGGAAAGTCACGCTGACCTTCCACAAGGAGTACCCGAAGTTCATGAACTACGCGGGCGAGCGCTACGCGCAATAAGAGTGTCTTCAAAAGCTCGGCACGCCGGATACGCCCCCGGGACGCACCGCCTACTTTGAGAGGCGTCCTGAAGGTCATGACGCAGAACCTAAGCGGCCGATAAGCTGTTCTAATCGTTAGATACCTCCATGGCCCGCCCCGGTTCCTCGAAATCGTGGGCTCGCGGCGGACCGGCCTTGCCGGAGCGCCTTGGGGACCTCATTAGCCAACCGTGGGAGGAAAGGCAGTGATCATCGCCTCAAGCAGTTACCCGTTCCTCGAAGTGTTCTGGACGATGCTGATCTTCTTCGCATTCGTGATCTGGATCTGGATCTTGATCGGGGTGTTCGCCGATCTCTTCCGCCGCCACGACACGTCGGGATTCGCCAAGGTCCTGTGGATCATCTTCATCGTGGTGTTGCCCTACCTCGGGGTGTTCGTCTACCTGATCGCCGAGCACCGCGGCATGGCCGAACGTGCAGTCAAACAGCAGCAGGCCGCCCAGGAGGAATTCGACAAGTACGTTCAGTCGGCGGCCGGGAAGGGCGACCCGACCGAGCAGATCGCCAAGGGCAAGCAGTTGCTCGACAGCGGTGCGATCACCCAGGCTGAGTTCGACGCTCTGAAGCAGAAGGCGCTGGCGTAGGGCCCCGCGCCCAAGCTCGCCCGAGAGACCATCGCGGCGAGGGGGCCGGTCCATGCGGATCGGCCCCCCTGTGGGCCCATCCCGATGGGCCCCTACACTGCACTCGGCATGCCTGGCATAGTCATAGTGGGCGCCCAGTGGGGCGATGAGGGGAAGGGCAAGATCGTCGATCTGCTCGCCGAGCACGGCGACGCGGTGGTGCGCTTCCAGGGCGGCAACAACGCCGGGCACACGATCGTGCGCGACGGCGAGGAGTGGAAGCTGCACCTGATCCCCTCCGGCATCCTCTACGCCGGCAAGCTCTGCGTGATCGGCAATGGGGTGGTGATCGACCCGAAGGTGCTGATCGAGGAGCTGGACGCGTTGCGCGCGCGGCGCATCGACGTCAGTGGCCTGCGGATCTCCGCCAACGCGCACCTGATCATGCCCTACCACCTGCTGCTGGACTCCGCCGGCGAGGCCAAGCTGGGGCGCCTGCAGATCGGCACCACGCGCAGGGGGATCGGCCCGTGCTATGCCGACAAGGCGGCGCGCCTGGGGATCCGCGTGCAGGATCTGCTCGACGAGAAGATCCTCAAGAAGAAGATCGTGGCGGCGATGGAGCCCAAGCGCTTGTCGCTGCGCCCGTTCGAGAAGGACCCCACGCTCGACCTGCGCACGATGACCGAGGAGTATTTGACATACGGGCATCGCCTCGAGCAGCACATCGCCGACACCGCGAAGCTGATGTGGGAGCTGCTGGACAGCGGCAAGCGCGTGATCTTCGAGGGCGCGCAGGCGACGATGCTCGACATCGACCACGGCACCTACCCGTTCGTCACCTCCTCCAACCCGGTCGCGGGTGCGGCCTGCATCGGCGCGGGGGTGGGCCCGAAGGACATTGACGAGGTGTGGGGGATCGCCAAGGCGTACGCCACGCGTGTCGGGGCGGGGCCGTTTCCCACCGAGCTGGAGGACGAGATGGGCGATCGTCTGCGCACGCGCGGAGGGGAGTTCGGCACCACCACCGGCCGCCCCCGACGCACCGGCTGGCTGGACCTGGTGGCGCTGCGCTACGCAACTCGCCTGAACTCACTCTCGGCGCTGGCGATCACCAAGCTCGATGTGCTCTCGGGCCTCGATCGGATCAAGGTGTGCACGAGCTATCGCGGCGCCGAGGGGGCCGAATTCGACAGCTTCCCCTACCACCAGACCGTGCTGCATCACACCACCGCCGCGTACACCGAGCTGGATGGCTGGAGCGAGGAGATCGGTGAGTGCACGAGCTTCTCCGAACTGCCGACGGCGGCACAGGAGTACATGCGCTTCATCGGCGAGCACGCCGGGGCGCCGGTGGCGCTGATCGGGGTGGGCCCGGGCCGCGATCAGGTCGTGTGGACCGAGGTCGGTCGCCAGACGCTCGCGGCGCGTAACGGCAACACGCCGGATTAGCTCTCAAACCGACCCACTACCGGGGGTTGGATGCTTCGTTTTGGGCCCCCAACCCTTCATTTTGTGAAGTGGTGGGGGCCGTTTGAAAGGACATCCCCATCGCTGCTCTCCTTTCCCTCGGCTCCTCCACCACACCCACCAGCACGTCAACGACCCGCGGGTCGAACTGGGTGCCGGCGCAGCGCGTGAGCTCGGCCACCGCGTCCTGAAGGCTCATCGCCTTGCGGTAGGAGCGGGTGGTAGTCATCGCGTTGAAGGCGTCGCAGGCGGAGACGATGCGGGCCTCCAGTGGAATCGCCTCGGCACGCAGCCCGTCGGGGTAGCCCGCACCGTCCCAGCGCTCGTGCGAAGAGCGCACGATCTCGCCGACCTCACGCATGAAGCCACCTACCCGCTCGAGCATCCGCTGGCCCTCGATCGTGTGGGTCTTGATGATCTCCCACTCGTCGGGATCGAGCTTGCCGGGCTTGTTGACGATCTCCTTGGGCACCGCGATCTTGCCCACGTCGTGCAGGAGGGCGCCGAACTCGACGTTGCGAGCGCGGCGGGCATCCAGCCCCAGCGCCGCCGCCACGTCGAGCGCGAGGCGCACCACGCCGCGGCAGTGTTCGCCGGTGTATGCGTCGTCGGCCTCCACCACGTCGCCGAGCACGAGCGCGGTGCCGCGATAGGCGTCGCCCAGCTCGATCAGCTGCTCCAGGCGAGTGCGGCGTTCCCTGGAGAAGATCCGCAGGATCGCAAACAGCGGCGCGATCAGCAGCACCGCCCAGCTCAGCTGCGCGCCGGCGATCGCGACGAGCAGCCCGAGCGGCGCGAGCGCGGCGTCGATCAAGTAAACCTCGCGCACCTCCCCGAGCAGCTCGCCGATGCCGATGCCGCCGCAGAGACGCTCGCGCACCGCGTTGGCGGCGAAGTCGCAGACGAACTGCGCGGCAAGCGCGAGCGCCAGGATGGTGACCGAGCGGAGATCGGTGAGTGCCGTGGGCGTGGTGTCGCGTGCGAGCAGCAGGACGAGCGCGGGCCCGAGGGAGAACCAGCTGTTGGCAGGCACCGTCAGCAGCCGGCTCGGCGGCACGCGCCCGCGCAGCACCGCCGGTGTCATCCCGAGCGCCAGCGACAGCGCCACCAGCAGCGGCACGAACGGTAGCGGGGCCGCGAACAGCAGCGGCACGAACACGGCTTGCGTGGGGACCGTGAAACCTGAGCCGACATCGATCCTGATGCGGCCGGCCACGGCCAGGCCGACGACGTACAGGGCCGCCACCGATATCGAGTGATGCGATCCCCATCCCACTCCGCCCCACCCCGGTGCGCCCGACTCCCGCCCGCCCACGGTCGCCAGCAGCAGCGCGGCGCATACGAAACTGCCACCGACGATCAGTTCGCCACGCCGCTCGGCCACGTCCATCCGCTGACCCTGGCGCAGGAACGACGTCCGCGCGCGCTCGGACTCGATGATGGCGTACGCCGACACGGATCTATTCCCCTGCGGGCTTATATCGCCAGGTGGTTCATGCGCCTTGAGCGAGGAGGCGATGCGTCACGGCAGACGACGACGTTTGATTCCAGTGAACAGAACGGCACTGGTTGAACCGATCTAGATCCGAATTATTGGGCAAGCCCCGCCGCGGGGCTTCATACATGCGTCCAATCCCCTTCCACACTGGGCGGTCTGTGCTTCATGCTGGCCGTCAGCTTCAAGCGCTCATATTTCATCCATACTTGAAAAAGGCAAACTCGTCGCGAGGCGAGGACGCAAAGCAAGAGGTCTCCCTCTTTTCTGATTGGAGATGGCTCGGCCGCCGGTGGAACCACGGAGGCTCTTGTGTTCTCGTTTTCATCTTTTTTCAGTCGCCGTCCGCTCCCAACCCTGGGGAGCATCGTCCTCTTCGCGGCCGTCTCCGCTCTCTCGCTGCTGCCGGCCGCCCCGGCGCAGGCGGCTCTGGTGAGCACAGGCGCCTGCAACGACGCGGCGCTCAGCCAGCCGTTTTCCCAGTGGGGCGACACCAAC
Organism: uncultured Solirubrobacterales bacterium; assembly: GCA_963744135.1. Lineage (GTDB taxonomy): Bacteria > Actinomycetota > Thermoleophilia > Solirubrobacterales > Solirubrobacteraceae > Palsa-744. Next base: position 116,239 of record CAVUSE010000007.1, read on the forward strand.
TCCTACGAGCTGGTTCCGCAGGGCGACTTCGAGGGCTCGCTATCGCAGTGGGCCCTCGGCGGCGGCGCGTCGCGGGCGCCCGGAAGCGAGCCCTACGGGGTCACTGGCGAGGTCGGTCACTACTCGCTCGCGCTGCCTGCGGGAGCCACGGCACAGTCCCCGTACACCTGCGTGAACGCGAGCTACCCCTCCTTCCGGTTCTTCGCGCGCAACGGGGGTCTGCTCTCGACGGTGTTGGTGCAGGTCGTCTACAAGACCGTGCTCGGTACCGTCGCCCTGCCGCTGGGGGCGGTGGCGCTGAGCGACAGCTGGCAGCCGACGCTGCCGATGCTCACCGGCTCGGTTGTGGGAGGCCTGCTCTCCGGCGGCACCGCGCAGGTGGCGCTGCGCTTCACGGCGCTCACCGGGGAATCGCGGATCGACGACATCTACATCGATCCCCGTATGCGCTGAGCCTGAACCAGCTGGGGGACCGACCGGGCGCGGCAGAGGGTGCCCGGACGGGAGGCGCGACCTGGTCGGGGGGCCGGGCGCGCCTCCTCTTGCACGCGCGAAGATGATGGGGTGCGATCAACGCCAGATTCCGATCCGCCGATACCCGCGCCCGGCAGGTTCGGCTTCAGAGACCGCCACGACGCCGGCCGGCGCCTGGCGGCGTTGCTGGCGCAGTCGCGCTGCGAGCACCCGCTCGTGGTTGGCATCCCGCGCGGCGGGGTGCCCGTCGCGGCCGAGGTCGCACGCGCGCTGGACGCGCCACTGGATGTGGCGGTCGTGTGCAAGATCGGCGCGCCGCGGAATCCCGAGTACGCGATCGGGGCGCTGGCGGAGGGAGGTGTGCACGTGCTCAGCGAGCAGGCCGTGCACGCGCTGGGACTCAGCGAGGACGAGCGCGCGGCGCTGGTCGCACGGGTCGAGGACGAGCTCGATCAGCGCCTGCGTCGCTATCGCGGCGACCGTGCGCCGATCGAGCTCACCGGTCGTACAGTGATCCTTGTCGACGATGGCCTGGCGACGGGCCGCTCGGCGCTTGCGGCGGTGCGCTCGCTGCGCCGGCGGGGCGCTGCGCAGGTGATTCTCGCGGTGCCGGTGGCGTCGCGCCAATCGGCGCAGTCGCTCAGCGAGGAGGCCGACGAGGTGGTGTGCGTGGAGATGCCCGCCGACCTCTGGGCGGTCGGCTACTGGTATCGGGACTTCAGCCCCACCACCGACGTCGAGGTCGCCGCGCTGCTCGCCGCGGGCTTACCCCGAGCGACATGAAGAAGCTGACAGCCGTTCCGGCCCCCAAGCCCAGTGCGAACGGCTCCCGGCAGGTGTCAACCGGGGGGCAGTTATGCGCCTATCGCCGCGCAGCGGCGAAGCCCGCGAGCGTCGCCGCCGCCGCGCCCGCGGCGACGGCGAGCGGGAGCGTGAGGCTCTGCTTCTCGAGCAGCGCGCCGATCAGGGCACCGGCCAGCAGCGCCACCACCGCGCCGGTGCGCCGGCGGGAGTTGCGTGGGGCGCCGCCCGCCGGGTCGGCCACCAGGCCGGTGAGCGTGAGCGTCATCACCGTGGTGGTGAGGTCGGGGACCGCGAGCTTGCGCACGGTTGCGTTGCGCACGCCCATCGCGATCGCCACCAGCGCGATCACCGTGTAGCCGGCGAGCGAGCCGATCGTGACCGTGGCGACAGCGGCGAGCACGGCCGCACACGCAAGCAACCCCGCCTCGAGCGCCAGCGCGACGCCGACGTGCCGGCTGCGGCGCTCGGCCAACCGGGCGGCGATGCGCCCGCCGATGCCCGCGCCGAGCAGGAAGGCAAGCAGTGAGATCAGCGGTGCCAGCACCGGAAGCCCTCCTGCATTCGCGAGGCCAAACCCGAGCAGCACGACGTTGCCGGTCATGTTGGCGGTGAAGACGTGACCCAGCCCGAGGTAGCTGACCGCGTCGATCAGCCCGGTGGTGACGGTTAGCGCCAGCAGCACCGGCAGCAGGCGCCGGTCGTGCGCGGCCGGTGGTGGCGTAGTTGCCGTTTGCGCCTGTTGTGCGCGTGGGTTCTGAGGATCGGAGGGCCTGGTCGGGTTCACACGGCCTGCTCGGCACGTCCATACGCCTGTTCGCGCTCGGCACGTCCATACGCCTGTTCGCGCTCGGCACGTCCGTGCGCCTGTTCGCGCAACACGGGGCTCCAGCGCTCGGGTTCGCGCTCGGCCTGCTCGTGCGCCCAGCGGAAGTGGTGGACCGCGGAGCGACGCAGCGGCTCGCCGAGCAACAGCCCCGCAAACGCCCAGCGCCGCGCGTGGCGCGGGGTCTCCAGTGCGAGCGCCAGCGCGCCCGCCAGCACCCACAGCTGCAGGACCCGGTTGTAGGCGGGCAGGAGCTCGGTTGTCATCCCCTCGGCCTCGACGAGCTGGGGGATGCCACCGCGCAGCTCCCACGGCCACTCGACGAAGTGCACGATCCCGCCCGCCAACCCGGCGCCGTTGTTGAGCGCCAGCCACTTCTCGATCGCCTCGCCATCGCCCAGCCACGCCGCGGCGGCCCAAGCGGGCAGCCCGGTGGCCCACAGCGCCACTGCGCCGCGACGACCGATGAACGGCTCGAACACCAGCCCCACGCCGGCGCGAACCTCGAAGGTGTGATGCGCGGCGGTGCCGAGCGCGTTCATGAGCGTGAACGGGCGACGTGGTCGGAGAGCTCGCAGCGATGCGTGCCACGCCATGCGTCTGAGCATGGGGGTTTTCAGTACGACTCCGATCACCGTCACCATCGCTCTCCGTGGCATCGTGCTCCAGCTCCTTTTACTCCGACGGCGCCATCCAGGTGGCGTTGTCGAGCTGTGGTGGGTGGTTGAAGTCTTCGGCGTGAGCGAGCATCCAGGCAGCCGCCTCGTCCATGCGGGGCGTCGCGAGCGAGCCGGAGGCGGTCAGTTGGGCTGCCTCCGCGAGCACCCCATCGAGCGCGGCCCAGCCGGGCTCGCCGGTGAAGGCGACCGCGAAGGGGTGGAACAGCAGCGCGAGGTGACCTTGGCGCTGTGCGTGCGCGTGCAATGCGGCGATCATCTCCTCGCCCATCTGTCCGGGCCCGTATGGCTCGGGATCGCCGCGGTAGCGCTCACGCAGCCCGGCGAACTGCGGCAGGAATGCGTGGGCATCTACGAGTTGCCAGCGAAACGGCAGCACGGCGAGGCCATCGAGCATCCCCTCGCGCTCGCCGGCGGGCGAGACATAGCTGAAGCCACGCTCGCCGAGCAGTGAGAGCGTGCGCGTTGTCAGCCCACCGCCGGGAGGGCGAAAGCCGCGCGGCTCCAGGCCGATCGCGCGCATCGCCTCCGTGGCGCGGTCGAGCAGCGCCGCCTCCGTGGCAGCGTCCAGCGCGGCCCAGTCCTCATGGCGCCAGGCGTGCACCGCGACCTCGTGCCCCGCCCGCGCCAGATCGCGCAGGGCGTCGGGGTACATCTCGGCGTTGAGCCCCTCAACGAAGAACGTCGCCCGCACGCCTCGGGCGGCGAGCAGCTCCAACAGCCGGGGGAGCACGTCGAGCACCGTGAAGTGCTGCCCTTGGGGCACGTCCTCGGGCCACATGCCAAGCTCCAGCTGGGCGGCCTCGCCGAGATTGTCGAACGTCACCGACACGGCGGCGTCGGCGGCGCTCGCTCCCCACGCACTCATGGCGTGAGGATAGTCCAGACACAATCGTGCGATCGCCGTTCAGCGAGCGATGTAGTAGAGCGTGGCGCCCGAGCCGGAGGTGCTCTGCCCGGGCACGTGGACAACGGTGCCATGGGCTTCGATCCACCGGTCGCGGGTCTCGATCGTCGCGTTGCTCGCGCCCGTGCCGCCGGGTCCGCCACCGCTTGGAGCGCTTGTGACTCCGCTGCCGCCGAGCCCTCTGCTGGGGCCGCTCGTGACTCCACTGCCGCCGAGCCCCCTGCTGGGGCCGCTCATGGCTGCGTTGGCGCCGAACTCTGCGCCCGGACCGCCGGCGACCCCCCCGCCGCCTGGCCCGCCGCCGGAGCTGCCGAGCAGGATGTAGTGCAGCTGGCCGGTGTCGATCAGGTGCTCGACCTGTGCGAGGGTGGGTGCGGGATCGGCGCCCATGAAGCCGCCCATGTCGATCACGTTGCGAGCGCTCTGCAGCGCGATCGTGCCCGCGGTGTTGGAGCCGACTGCGGCGACCATGTACTTGGCGTTGCCCTGGTGGGCCTCCAGGTACTTGATCACCGCGCTGCTGACATTTGCGCCCGCGCCACCGCCCGTCCCGGCGGGGGCCGCTCCGCCAGGGCCCCCGCCGGGGAGGCTGGCGCCTGTCGGCGGCCCCTGTGAGGTGCCATTGGATGACTGTCCGACGCCGCTCGGAGGCTGGATCGGCAGCCGTCCGCCCGATCCCCCGCTTCCCGGGCTGACACTGCTCGGCCTGCCCGCGCCCGACGCTGCACGGCCTGCCGGGAAGCCTCCCAATCCGCTCGGCCTGCTCCCACCGAACCCGCCGCCGGGCGCCCCTGCGAGGCCCGTGTTCGCGCTCGCGGGGCCGGCAAGCGGATTGCCGCCGCTGAGCGTGTCGCTCACAGTGGCGATCGCGTATGAGGCGGGTCCGGCGAGCACGCTCAGCAGCCCGGCGACGGCCGCGAAGGGGAGCAGCAGGCGCAAGCTCGGGGCGTGCTGCGCCCGCGCGGATTCGACCCGTGCGGCCAGCAGCGCGCCGCCGGCGAGCGCAGCCAGCACGATCGCGGTGGGTGCGAGCCACGTCATGAACCCACCGGCGCGGGCGAGCAGCATGGCTGCCCACACGGCCGTCCCGATCGCGACAGCGCCAAGCGCGGCGGCCCACACGATCGAGCGCTGGGCACGGTCCCACAGCTCAACCAGACCGCCGGCGGCGAGCACTGCCACGGCGGGGGCGAGGGCGGTGGTGTAGTAGGGGTGGAAGATGCCTTCCGAGAAGCTGAAGATCACCCACGAGACCACGCCCCAACCGCCCCAGAGGATGTAGGCAGAGCGGGCAGCGTCGGTGCGAGGCGCGCGCCGTCGCGCCCACAGACCGAGCAGCAGACCGAGCAGCGCCAGCGGCAGCAGCCAGGAGATCTGGCCACCGACGATCGGGTTGAAGAGACGCGTGAGGCCGGCGGCGCCGCCGAAGCTTCCAGCGCCGGTGGGGGCGGCGGCCGCGCCGTTGCCGGAGACACGGCTCAGCCCGTTGGCCCCAAAGATCAGCGAGAACCACGAGTTGTCAGTGGTGTCTCCAACGAACGGCCGTTGCGCGGCGGGGACCAGCATCATCGCGCCATACCAGACGAAGCTGACCGCGAGCATCGCCACCCCACCGGCGGCGAGTTGCACGAGGCGTCGGCGCAGGCGTCCTTTGCCGGCGATCGCGAAGGCGAGCGCAAGGCCGGGAACGACCAGGTAGGCGGCGAGCATCTTGACGTTGAACGCAAGCCCGATGAAGAGGCCGCACAGCAGCAGGTGGCGCGTGCGCCCTGACTCCAGTGCCCGCACGAGCGCCCAGGCGGCGGCAATCTCGCACAGCACGAGCAGCGGGTCGGGGTTGTTGAAGCGGCTCATCGCCACGAAGATCGGCGTGAGCGCGAGCATCAAGGCGGCCAGCAGCGCGGTGCGATGCCCCAGCGTGCGCCGCGCGATGTTGTGCAGCAGCAGCACCGAGGCGATCCCGCAGAGCGCCTCCGGCAGCAGCATCGAGAAGCTCGAAAACCCGAACAGCCGCCCGGAGAGCCCCATCAGCATGTTCGACAGCGGCCCCTTGTCGAGGCTCACCAGCCCGGAGGTGTCGACCGAATTGGTCAGCCATGCCGTCCAGCTGTGGCTCGCCGCCTGGGCGGCCTCGGCGTAGTAGATATTGGCGTACCCGCTGCGGGTCAGCCCCCACAGTGTGAGCACCCCGGCGAGCAGCGCCACCAGCCACAGCAGCGGGCGCGACCACGCGGGGTCGGCCTCGCGTCCGCGCACCAACCGTCGCAGCGCCAGGCGGGCGCGCTCACCCAGCGCATGGTCGGGGAACGTGCCGCGATGCTCTGTTCCCTGCGACCGATCGTCGATCGGCGGGGCGGTGATCGATGGGGCTGACATGCCGTGTCCTTTCCGTCGCGTCGTGGGTCGCTGCTCGTCGCACTCTCGACGCCGCGGGTAGGGGGAACATGCGCGGTCCGTAAGAAGTACGTCGGAAGCGCGCCGGCGCGGGGTGAGCCGGTTCTTACAGGCCCGGAGACACGAGCGGGGATGAGATGCCGAGCGGCGTCGGCAGCGGCGCCCCGAAGTTGACCTCGATCCGCGCCCCGCCGTCGGGGGCGTTTTCGGCTCGCACATACCCGTGGTGAGCCTCGGCGGCCTGGCGCACGATCGCGAGGCCGAGGCCTGATCCGGGCAGCCCGCGGGCGCGGTCGGCGCGGTAGAAGCGCTCGAAGACGTGCGGGAGGTCGGCCGCTTGGAAGCCGGGGCCGTGGTCGCGGACGGAGAGGACGCCGTCGCGCAGCGCGACCTCGACGAGGCCGCCGGGGGGGCTCCACTTGCGCGCGTTGTCGAGCAGGTTGGTGACGGCGCGGTTGATGCGCTCGCCGGCACCGCGCACCACCGTGGGTTGCAGCGAGACCTGGAAGCGCAGATCGCAGCGCCGGCGGGTGCGCTCGACGGCGCCTGCGACGATCTCGTCGAGGCGCACGTCGTCCGTTGGCAGCTCGCCGCGGTTACCGCGCGCGAGCTCGGCGACGTCGCTGACCAGCGCGGTGAGCTCGTCGAGCTCGTCGATGATGTCGCGTCGCAGCGCCTCGCGATCCTCGGGCGCAAGACGCGCGGCGTCCTGGAGCACCTGGATGTTGGCGCGCAGTGAGGCGATCGGGGTACGCAGCTCGTGGCCGGCGTCGGCGATCAGATGGCGTTGAGCGGCGACGGAGCGCTCGAGCTCCTCGAGTGTGGCGTTGAAGGAGGCGGCCAGGCTCGCGAGCTCGTCGCGGCCGCTCACCTCCAGGCGGCGGCTGAGATCGGGGTCGCCCGAGAGCTGTTCGGTGCGGCGCGCGAAGCGGGCGATCGGGGTGAGTGCGGTGCGTGCGACGAGCGCCCCCAGCAGCACGGCGAGCGCGATGCCGGCGACGCCGACGAGCGCCAGGATCAGGAGGATGTGGCTGAGCTCGTGGTCGACTGTGGTGAGCGGCAGCGCGACGAGCACGGCGCCGCGGGGGCCGACACCGAGCGTGAGCACGCGCAGGTGGGTACCCCGCACGGTGCGGTCGGTCAGCAGCTGGCCGCGGCCGCTCACGGCGATCCCCCGCTCGGCGCTGTCGGGGGCGATCTCGGGCGATGAGCCTTGGCCGCGAGGGACGTCCACGGCGCCGTGGGGGCCGATGAACTGCACATACCCTGAGGGCCCACCGAAGCGCGCAGGCGCCACGCTGCGGGGAAATTCTGGAGGCTCGCCGCCCGGCGCGGCCGCTGGGTTGCCGCCGGGGTTACTGGGTGGGGGGACCCGCGCGGTGCCGCCCACTGGCTGCCCGCCTGTACCGCCCGCCTGCCCGCCTGTACTGCTCATGTCAGTGACCTGCCCACTCGAACCGCCGCTGTCGACGGATCCGTTGTCGCTCACATCGGGTGTCCCCGGCGTCTCCGGCGCGCCTGGTGGCGGCGCGGCGAAGGCGGCGGCGCGCTCGCGCAGAGAGGTGTCGATCTGGCCGCGCAGGTCGGAGCGCACCGCGACATACACCACCATCGCCGCGAGCAGCACTGCGACCGCGACCGCGAGGCCGGCGACCGCGGCGATGCGGGCGCGCAGGGTCACGAGTGGGCCTCGCGATTGCGAGCGCCGATCACGGTGTGCGCGTCAACGGCGATGCGGGCGCGCATCACGGCTCGCGCAGGACGTAACCGACGCCGCGGACGGTGTGAATCAGCGGGCGGGCGCCGACGACCTCCAGCTTGCGGCGCAGGTAGCCGATGTACACGCGCAGCGCGTTGGAGGCGGGGCCGAAGTCATACCCCCACACGCGGTCGTAGATGACGCTGTGCGAGAGCACCCGGAGGGGGTTGCGCATCAGCAGCTCCAGCAGCTGGTACTCGGTGCGGGTGAGCTCGGCGAAGCGCTCCCCCACGACGGCGCCGTGGCGGTCGCCGTCGAGGCGGATCTCGGCGAAGCAGAGCGCGTCAGGGCCGCCCTCGACGCCCTCGGAGCCTTCCAGGCCGGTGCGGCGTAGCAGCGCACGCAGCCGGGCTTGCAACTCGCCGACGTCGAACGGCTTGACGAGGTAGTCGTCGGCGCCGGCGTCGAGGCCGTCGATGCGGTCGGCGACGGCGTCGCGTGCGGTGAGCATCAGGATTGGTACGCGGTTGCCCAAGCGGCGCAGCCGGCGGCACACCTCCAAGCCGTCGATGCCGGGCAGGCCGATGTCGAGCACCACGGCGTCGGGTAGCGCTTGGGCGACTAACTCGATCGCCTGCGCGCCGTCCTCGGCGAGCTGCACCTCGTACTCGGCGAGCGTCAGCGCGCGCCGCAGCGCTTCCCGCACCGCGCGATCGTCGTCGACTACCAGGATTCTCACGGCTCGATTGTGACGCGCGCGCGGGTGGGGGCGCAGGGACTCATACTTTGGGCTTACACGCATGACCCCACCACCTTCCGCGCACCGCGGCCCAACCACCTCGCACCGTCGCCCAGTCACCTTCTACTTCGACCTCGGCTCGCCGTACGCCTACCTGACGGCGGAGCGCCTCGGCGGGGTCCTGTGCGGCGAGGTACTACTAGGCGGCAAGGCGCTGGGCGGGGTGTTGGGCGGCAAGGTGTTGGGCGGCAATGTGCTGGGCGGCGAGGTGTTGGGCGGCAAGGTGTTGGGCGGCGGCGTGGTCGTCTGGCAGCCGATTTCGCTGGGCGGGCTGTTCAAGGCCAACGGGCGCTCCTCGTGGGCGGTCGGCGATCCGGACACTCGCGAAGAGGGGATTGAGGAGGTGGAACGGCGCGCGCGGGCGTACGGGCTGCCCGTGCTGCACTGGCCGAAGCCGTGGCCGAGCAACTACCTGTTCGCGATGCGCGTCGCCGCCTACGCATTTCAGGTGGGCCGCGGTGAGGCGTTCACGCTGCGAGCCTTTCGCGATGCCTTCCAGCATGGCCGCGACCTCGGCATCCCCGAACACGTGCTCGACGCGGCCGAGCAGGCGGGCCTCGACCGGCAGGCGGCGCATGCGGCAACGCAGGACGCGCAGATCAAGCAGACGCTGCGCGCGGCCACCGAGGCAGCCCATGCACGCGGGGTGATTGGCGTGCCGACCATCGAAGTGGGGGAGGGGGAGGAGCTATTCTGGGGCGACGATCGCCTAGTGGATGCTGCTGCGGCCGTTGCGCGAGCGAGCGGGTAGTGCCTCAGTTGATCGGGACCCCGCCGGCCAGGAGATGCCATGCGGGCCGAGAGAAGCCATAAATAAGCACCCCTAACCAAATGAGATCAAGTCTCATTCTTTTTTGGTTAGGGGCCCAAAAGAAACATGATGCTGCCGGTGATGGTGGAGATCAAACGATTCGTTAGGGGCCAGCCTGCGAGCGCCCGACCACGTCGTCCGTCCCGACCACGTCGCCCGGCCCCCACCTTTCGGGCGATCTACAGCCGCCGCCCGGCGAAGCCCTCGGCGGCCTCGATTATCGCGGCGTAGTCCTCCTCGCCGTGGCCCCGCCCGACGGTGGCGGCGAGCAGGTCGCGCGCGTGGGCGGCGGCGGGGAACGGCATCCCGGCGGTCTGGGCTTCCTCGAGGCAGAGGCGCACGTCCTTGAGCATGTGGGCGGTCTTGAACAGAGCGGGGGTGTAGTCGTGCGCGCGCATCGCGCCCGCCTTGAGGTCGAGCTGGGCCGAGGCGCCCGAACCGCTGGAGAGCACCTCTGCGAAGGCGTCGAGGTCGAGGCCGGTGGCGCGAGCGAGCAGCAGCGCCTCGGCCAGTGCGGCGGCGTTGGCGGCGCCCACGGAGTTGTTGATCAGCTTCAGCATCTCGCCCTGCCCGAGCGCGCCGACGTGCACGATCACCTTGCCCATCGCCTCCAGCAGCGGTTGCGCGCGAGCGAAGTCCTCGGCCTCGCCGCCCGCCATGATCGTCAGCGTGGCAGCCTCCGCGCGTGGGGCGCTGCCGGTGACCGGCGCGTCCAACATCCGCACCCCGCGCTCAGCCAGGGCGGCGCCGATCCGCCGCGTGTCGGTGGGGGCGATCGTCGACATGTCCACGCACAGCAGACCTTCGTGCGCGCCGTCCAACACCGCTTCTCCGCCCTGCCCCGTGTCGCGCCCGCCAGGCTCGGCCTCCTCCCCGCCGGGCTTCGCGCCCACTCCGCCAGGCTCGGACTCATCCCCGCCGGGCTTCGCGCTCTTCCCACCAGGCCCAGCAGCCTCCACGTTGGGCCCTGCGTCCTTCGCGCCAGTCGCCGCGCCCCCTTCGCCGAGCAGCACCGAGGCGACCTGCTCGCCGTCGACGACCATGCTCACGACGATCTCGCTCGCGTGCGCGACCTCGGCGGGGGTCTGCACCGCTCGCGCACCGTGCTCGGCGGCCCACCGCGCGGCCTTCCCGGGGGTGTGCGTCCAGACGGTCAGCGGGAAGCCGGCCCGCCGCAGGTTGGCGGCCATCCGCGAGCCCATGATGCCGAGGCCCAGAAATCCGATCTGCTCGGGCATGCATGCATCCTCCTACAACGGGAGCCGCGATGCGCACCGCCGGCTCCACGGTGGTGCCGGCGGCTGACTCTCCGCCGGCGGCTGACTCTCCCATCCACGGCGGGGCCTATCGTGCAGGGTTCATGTCTCCCCCCTTTCACGCGACCCTCGAAGAGGGCGAGGCGGTTCTGCGCTTTCCTTACGACGAGCGCCTGCGCACGCTGCTGCGCGCGATCCCTGGACGGCGCTGGGATCCGCAGGAGCGGGCGTGGTGCGTGCCGCTGGAGCCCGAGCCCGCGGAGGCGCTCGCGCGGCTGCTGGCAGAGGTGCCGCGGCCCGAGGTGAGCGAGGCGCTCACGCACGCGATCGAGCGCCGCCGGCGCAAGCGCCGGCGCGGGGAGTGCGTGGTCGAGCGGGTGCGGCCCGACGCGGGATGGTGGCTGGGCTTTGCGACCGACGGCGACGCGGAGCTGCTGGAGGCGCTGATGGAACACCCCGATGCATACGGCCTGCCCGCGATCGGCCGCGCGCAGATTCCGCTCGACGATCTCGCGGTGCGGATGGTGGGAGAGCTGAACACACGCTTTGAGAGCCTGCGCCTCAGTGAGGATGCACGGCTGGCGCTGGTCGCGCTGCGCGAGCAGGCCCGCCGGGAAGCCGGCGCGGGATCGCGGGGCGCCGACGCGCGGGGCGGCGAGGCAGGGGGCAGTTGGTCGGGGAGCAACGGATCGGAGGGCGGCGGATCGGAGGACGAGCGGCGGCGGGAGCAGGCGATGGCATCCCGCCTCGACGCGCTGGACGAGGTTGCGCTGTGCCGCGACCGGCGCGGTCGGCAGTGGATCCTGCTCGCCGCCCGGCACACCCCGCTGGCACGCGTGCTCGCCGAGCGGGCGGGTCTGCGCGGAGGCGAGGGCCCCGCCGGGACGTACGCGCTCGCGGCAGCGACGCACGACGCGCCGCAGATCGCCGAGCTGCTCGACCAGTTGGAGGCCGGGAGCGTCGACCCGCGCGTGAGCGCATGGTTGGAGCGCGCCACCGAGTGGCGCGGCAACATCGAGGTGGGGGGCTCCGGCGAGGAGCCGGTGTTCCTGCTGCTGGGCGACCACGACCGCCTGCCCGGAGCCCTGCGCGAGCGTGCGACCGCGGTGCCTGGTGGCGCGAGCGTGCCACTCACGCTGGAGTCGTGGCGGCTGATGGACGGGCGGCTGCGCGGCTGGCTCAGCTCGGCCGCCTCGCGCTGCGCGGCGGCGTTGCGCGAGGGGCGCCCGGCCCCGCCCGCAGTGCTGGAGCGCTCGGCGATCCACGACGACCCCACTTTCGTGCTTGCGCCCGGTCACGACCCCGCGCAGCTGGAGGCGTTCGCGGGCCTGGGGGGAGCGCTGCCGCTGAAGCCACGGCGCGGCGCCGGGCCCGGACACGAGCACGCCCAGCTGCCGGCGATCCGCGCCGACCCCTTCTGCGTGCCGGAGCTCGACGCCTTCCTGGCCGAGCACGGGACGTGGGTGGAGCCGTCGGCGCTCGAGCTGCTGCAGGAGGTGCGCGAGGAGCACGCCCGCGCGGCCGGCCTCGTCGCGCTCTCGGCGGCAACTGACGCGTCGCTCGAGATCCCAGAACTGGGGGGCGAGCTGAAGCCCTTCCAGCGCGCCGGCGTCAGCTACCTGCTCACTCAGCGGCGTGCCTTTCTCGCCGACGAGCAGGGGCTCGGCAAGACGATCGAGGCGCTCGCGGCGATCGAGGTGGACGGCGCCTACCCGGCGGTTGTCGTGTGTCCGGCCAGCCTCAAGCTCAACTGGCTGCGCGAGATCGAGCGCTGGCTGCCGGGACGCGGCGTGCGGGTGCTGATGGGTACCGGCCGCAGCTCGTTACCGCTGGCGGAGATCACCGTCGTCAACTACGACATCCTCGCGGCGCGGCTGGATGAGCTGCGGGCGCTTGCGCCCCGCGCGCTGGTGCTCGACGAGTCGCACTACTGCAAGAACGCCGCCGCCAAGCGCACCCAGGCCGTGCAGCGGCTCGCCGCGGCCGTGCCGAGCGACGGCCTCGTGATGGCGTTGACCGGCACGCCGGTGATGAACCGCCCCCCGGAGCTGATCGCGCAGCTGCGGATCCTCGGACGACTCGGAGACTTCGGCTCCGGCGCCCAGTTCGGCCGGCGCTTTCGCGGCCCCGATGCGCACCTGCGCCTGCACTGGCACCTGCGAGCGCGCTGCTTCGTGCGCCGCCTGAAGTCCGAGGTGCTGCCGCAGTTGCCCGCCAAGACCCGCGCGGTTGTGCCCGTGGAGCTGACCAACGAGGCCGAGTACCGCCTCGCCGAGCGCGACGTGGTTGCGTGGCTGCAGAGTCAGCCGCTCGACCTGCGCACGCTCGACGCGAAGGTTGCCGCCGCGCTGCGCGCTGAGCGCCTGGTGAGGCTGAATGCGCTGAAGCTGCTGGCCGCACGTGGCAAGCTGCACGGGGCGTTGACGTGGATCCACGACTTCCTCTCCTCCGGCGAGCGTCTGGTGGTGTTCGCCCATCACCGCGAGATCCAGCGCGCCCTGGTCGAGCGCTTTCCCGGAGCGCTGCACATCCTTGGCAAAGACAGTCCGACTGCGCGCGAGGCAGCGCTGCGCGCCTTCCAGGAGCCCGACGGGGAGGGCAACCAGCTGATTGTCTGCTCGATCGACGTCGCCGGGCAGGGGCTGACGCTGACGCGCTCCTCCAATGTCGCCTTCCTGGAGCTCGACTGGACCCCCGCCAAGCACGACCAGGCCGAGGATCGCTGCCACCGCATCGGCCAGCAAGACGCCGTCAATGTCACCTACCTGCTCGCGGCCGACACGATCGACGAGACGATCGCCACGCTGCTGGAGCGCAAGCGCGCGGTGATCGGCGCTGTCACCGACGGCCGCGCGGAGGACGAGGAGGGCGTGGTGGACGCGCTCGTGCGCTCGCTGCGCGGTGAGCCCTACCGCCACCTGCGCGCGGTGGCGTGAACGGAGGGGCGTCGGGCACGCGCGCGCCCGCGGGTTCTTCGATGGGACCTATGCTCAGGATGAGGTGATTACTGCGATCCGCACGATCGTGCTGCATGCCTGGGCGGTGGTGGGGCTCGGGCTGGCTGCGTTGTTCGGCGTCGCCCACGCCGTCGCAGCCGGCACGGTGAGCGCCTCCTCGCAGGGGGTGACGGCGACGCTGCGCGCCCCCACCCACAGCCCGCGGGTGGATGTGGGTTGGCCGATCCACTTCACCGTCTCGCGCGCGGGCGTTCCGGTGCGCGCGAGCGTCAGCTACGAGTACCTGCTCGGCACCCAGGTGGTGGCCCACCGCTCTCACTACACCTTCACCGGGCACTTCTCCGACATCTTCGACTGGCCCGCCGGGGCGGTCGGCTACCCGCTGACGTTCCGGGCGGTGATCGTCTCCGGAGGCGCGACGCTTGACCTCGACTACCCGGTGCGGGTCGTGAGGTGAGCGGGAACCGATGAGTCGATGGGAGCGAAGATGGGTGCCGCGATGAGCGCGGGTCGCGCGCAGGGAGGCACGCGGTGAGCATTCCCGCCGGCGCCGAGGTGCGGGTCGAGGGGGCCGCCAAGAGCTTTGGCGGGGTCAGTGCGCTGCGCGACGTATCGCTGGACGTGCACGCCGGCGAGGCGGTCGCGATCACCGGCCGCTCGGGCTCGGGCAAGAGCACGCTGCTGGCGCTGATCGGCGGCCTGGAGCAGCCCGACCGCGGGCGCGTGCTGATCGACGGGCGCGCGATCTGGCAGCAGGCCGACGTGGCGCGCGCGCGGCGGGAGCTGGTCGGTTTTGTCTTCCAACGCCACCTGCTGCTGGAGGCGCTGAGCGCGCGGGCAAACGTGGAGGTGCCGCTGATCGGCGCCGGCGTGCGCCGTGCCGAGCGCCGTCGTCGGGCGCTCGAGCTGCTGGCGGAGGTGGGTCTCGCCGAGCGCGCCGAGCACCTCCCCGCCGAGCTCTCCGGCGGCGAGCGCCAGCGCGTCGCCGTGGCGCGCGCGCTGGTCAACCAACCCCGCCTGCTGCTCGCCGACGAGCCCACGGGGGCGCTCGACTCGCACACCTCCGAGCGGGTGCTCGACCTGCTTTTCCGCCTGCGCGACCAGCACGGCATGACGATGATCGTGGTCAGCTACGACGCCGCCGTGGGGGCGCGCGCCGATCGCACGATCACGCTGCTCGACGGCGCGCTCGCTGCTGCTGATCAGCCGTCCGCGGTGGGTGGCTGAGGGAAGCCGTGCTGTCGATCATCGCCACCAACCTGCTGCGCCGGCGCACCCGTACGCTGTTCACCGCTGCCGGCATCGCCGTGGGGATCGCCACGATCGTCGCGCTGCTCTCCTTCACTCAGGGGCTCAAGGAAACCGCCGCCGGGCTTGCCCACCTCGGTGGGTCCAGCCTCGGGGTGTTCCAGTCGAACGTCTCCGATCCGACCGCCTCGATTCTGCCCGGGTCGCTCGTCGGTAGGCTCGCGGCGGAGCGTTACGTCGCGCACGCCACGCCGCTGGTTCTGCTCGTCGAAGGCATCAAGGGCGAACCGGGCGCCGTCACCTTCGGGGCCGACCCCGACGGCTTCTTCGCGCGGAGCCTCGTGATCGTCGCCGGCGCGCGGCCCGTCGCACCCGAATCCGAAGCGCTCGTCGGCGACCGCCTCGCAGCGCAGCTGCACCTTGCTCCCGGTGACATTCTCACCGTCTCCGGGCACACCTATCGCGTGGCGGGCCTCTACCACTCGGGGATCCTGTTCGAGGACTCCGGCGCGCTGCTCTCGCTCGCGCAGGCCCGCTCGCTCGCCGTGCGCCCGAACGAGGAGACCGACGTCGTCGTCGACCTCTCCTCCCGCACGCACGCGGGTGCGGCGGCAAAGGCGATCGAACGCAACTTCCCCGGCACACAGGTGATCAGCGACCCTCAGCAGGCTCTGCGCGCAGGCGCCAACGGCACGCTGATCTCCAAGGCGATCCTCGTGATCGTGGTGATGGCGTTGATCGTCGGCGCGATCGGCGTCGCCAACACGATGGCGATGTCGATTCTCGAGCGCCAGGGCGAGCTCGGCCTGCTCAGCACCGTCGGCTGGTCGCCGCGGCGCGTCGCCACGCTGGTGTTGGGGGAAGGGGTCGCGGTCAGCATGCTCGGCGCGATGGCGGGGCTGCTGTTCGGGGTGATCGGCGGCGATCTGCTGGTGCGCGCGCTTGGGGTGAGCGCTTACGTCTCGCCTTCGGTCACCGCCTGGGGTCTCGGCCGTGGCTTGCTCGTCGGCTTCGCGATCGGCGTGCTCGGCGGGATCTACCCCGCCTGGCGGGTGACGCACATGCAGCCGCTGAAGGTGCTCGCGGGTACGTAGAAAACCCGTCCCTCGTGCGGTATATATCCGTGCGCGGCAGGCGGGAAGTCCGGGATGGCGTGGCTGTTCGCGAATGTGACCATGCATTGGGACCGCCGACATTTTCCCCTCTGCGGTCACCGCGCGGGGCCCGCCGCCAACTCTCCCCGCTCCCGGGCGGCGGGCACGCGCATCTGCTTGACCCTGCGCGTTGGCGTGGTCGCGCGTCGACGATCGGTCGGGTCCGTGTCGGCGTCTGCGCGTAGTGCCCTGCTGTCCTACAGCGGCCAGTAGTGGCTGATCTGCGTCGCGGCGCGCGAAGTCAGCAGTGCCTCGGGCGCCACTGAGATCGCTTCGCCATCGCCGGCGAGGGCGCACAGCGTCGCCTGCACGCACTCGCTCAACGCGCGCGGTTCGTACCCTCCCTCCAGCACCGCCCCCAGCGGGGCACCCATCGCCGCCGCCGCGTCGCGCACCTGGCAGGCGATCTGCGCGAACGACTCCGCCTGCAGCCGGCACCCCGCCAGCGGGTCGGCCGCGTGCGCGTCAAACCCCGCCGAGATCAGCACCAGCTGAGGCTCGAACGCTGTGGCCACCGGCAGCACCACGTGCTCCAGCAGCGACAGCCACAGCTCTGCTTCGGAGCCGGCGGGCACCGGCAGGTTGATCGTGCAGCCCTCGCCCTCCCCCGAGCCCACGTCCCCGAGCGGGCCGGTGCCGGGGTAGATGCCGGCCTGGTGGATGCTCGCGAACAGCACATCCTTGCGGCGGCGGAAGATCTCCGCGGTGCCGTTGCCGTGGTGGACGTCCCAGTCGAGGACGAACACCCGCTCGACCCCGTGCTCGCGGATTGCCAGCTCGGCGGCGACCGCCACGTTGTCGAACAGGCAGAAGCCCATCGCGCGGTCGCGTTCGGCGTGGTGGCCGGAGGGCCGCACCCCGCAGAACCCAACATTCGCCTCGCCCGCGAGCAGCGCCTGCACCATCGCGCAGGCTCCGCCCGCGGCGTGCAGCGCCGCGCGGTAGGAGGTCTCCCCCACATACGTGTCGGCGTCGATTTCCCCGCCGCCGGCGGCGCACAGCTCGCGGATTGCGCGCACGTGGCGCGGGCTGTGCACCAGCTCCAGCTGCTCCACACTCGCCGCCGGCGCCGCGCGACGCTCCCACCCCAACCAGTCGTGGCGCTCCAGGTGACTCTCCAGTGCCACCAACCGCTCCGGGGTGTCGGGGTGGCCGGGCATCTGCGCGCGCGGGTCGTGCTCCAGGCACGCTGGGTGGTGGAAGTAGAGGTGGACGCTCAACTCAACCTGCGAACAATGGCGGGCGGCGTTCCTGCCAGCCCTCGGCCTGCTCCAGCTGTGCCGCCAGCGAGATCAATCGCGGCTCGCTGTTGGCCGGCCCCAGCAGCGAGACCCCGAGCGGCAGGCCCTCCGCGGTGAGGCCCGCCGGCACGTTCACGCCCGGCCAGCCCAGCACGTTCCACGGCCATGCGTATGGGCACGCGCCCACGACAACCTTGTCGGTGTCCCAGTTGCCCAGCCCGTCGATCGCCCCGATCCGCTCCGGCGGCTTCGCCGTCGTCGGCGCCAGCACCACGTCCACGCGTTTGAAGATTCTCCCCACCTGGCGCTGCAGCGGGCGCTCCAACGCCTTCGCCAGCGCCAGCACCGGCCCCCCAAAGAGTCGTCCCATGCGCGCGTTGTGCAGCGTGCGCGGGTCCAGCTGCGTGGGGTCGGGCACGCGCTCGATCCATTCGCTCAGCCCCGCCGTCGAGCGCGGCACGAACGTCAGTCCGATCAGCCGGTAGGGCGGGTCGTCGCGCACAACCTCATGGCCTAGCCCGCGCAGCACCTCGGCGATCCGCTCCACCGCTGCGCGCACGCGCCCGTCCAGCTTGGCGGGCGCGAGGCTGAAGGGGATCCGCAGCGACAGCCCGATGCGCAGGCGCCCCGGCGCGCGCTTCGCCGCGGTCGCGTATGGCTCCGCCGGCGGTGGCGGGCGGTGGCGGTCGCCCGGGTGGGGGCCGCTCAGCACGTCCAGCATCAACGCCGCGTCCGCCACCGTGCGCGTCAGCGGGCCGAGGCAGGTCACCCCGTTGAACGACTCCGGTTCCGGCCACGTCGAGATCCGCCCGCGCTGCGGCTTGATGCCCACGAGGCTGGTCCACGCCGCCGGGATCCTCACCGAGCCGGCCCCATCCGAGCCGACGGCGGCGCTCACCAGCCCCGCTGCCACCGCCGCCGCGGCCCCGCCCGAGGAGCCTCCGGGGGTGTGCTCGAGGCTCCATGGGTTGCGTGTCGTCCCGTGCGCCGTGCTCTCCGTGAACGGCCACTGGCCGAGCTCGGGCGTGTTGGTCTTGCCGACGATGACGGCGCCCGCCTGCTTGAGGCGGCGCACCGACTCGCAGTCCAGCGCGCGCGGCTGGAAGCTGCCGGGGCAGCCGAAGCGGCTCTCCTCGCCCGCGAGGTCCACGTCGTCCTTGATCGCCACGGGCACACCCAACAGCGGCGCGCGCTCGCCCTTCGCACGTCGGCGGTCGGCCTCTTCTGCATCGGCACGCGCGCCCTCGGTGCGCACGCAGCGAAACGCGTTGAGCGTCTCCTCCGAAGCTTCCACGCGCCGCAGTGACAGCTCCACCAACTCCGTCGCCGACACCTCGCCCGCAGCCAGCATCCGCGCGTGCTCTGCCACCCCGGCAAACGCCAGCTCCGCGGACGGGGCGGGCGCGCGGTCGCTCACGAGCCCGGCGGTCGCCTGCGCGAAGAGAGGTGTTCCTGATTCTGCTGGCGCTCGCCCCTGATTTGGATCGCCATGTACACCACGATCACGTTGACGACGATCCCGATCCCGATGAACGTGATGATCAGGCCTACGTCCTTGCTGAAGGCTGGGCTTGCCGCGAGAAGCATTGTTTCGGTGGCTCTCCGTCGGGAGTGTGATGGACGTTTGGGAGCCTACCAGCCGCTCGGGTCGCAGGCGCCCTACCCACGCCGGCTGTATCCCCAGCGGCCATCCTGTGCCAGCGGTCGGCACCGCGGTCGGCGCGCCTGCTCCAGCCGTGGGGGTCTGTAGCCTTATTGGGCACCGCAGCATCAAACGATGGTGGAGAGGTGCCGGAGCGGTTGAACGGGCGCGACTGGAAATCGCGTAACGGGGGTAACCTCGTTCGAGGGTTCGAATCCCTCCCTCTCCGTTTTGGGCAGGTTGGGGTCGCGAGCATGGCGATCACCCTGGGGTAGCTTCGTTGGGACTCCGACCGCTCGGTATCCTGTGGTTGATGTCTGAGCAGCTCGATCTGACGATCGTCTACGAGTCGGGCGAGGACGGCTGGATCGTCGCGTCGATCCTTGAGGTTGACGGTGTCTTCAGCCAGGGTCGAACTCGTGAGGAGGCTCGCACTAACGTCATCGATGCCTTGCGGCTGATGCTCTCTCCTGAGCCGGGCGAGACGGTAGATCAGCGTGACCGCGAAGCGCTGCACCTGACGATCGCTGCATGAAGCGGCGTGATCTGGAGCGCCATCTGCGCACTCAAGGATGCCACCAGATCGATGAGGGTGGCAGCCATTCTCGGTGGGCCGGGCCACACGGCGAGCGTTCGGTTGTGCCACGCCACCGCGAGATCGACTTCGGTCTGGCCCGCAAGATCTGCCGCCAGCTTCAGGTGCCGCCGCCGTTTGGCCCGCGCTGACGCGCGTGATGTGTCGGCAGAGCCGACAGGGTCGCGATCGGGGTAGTGCCAGCGCTTGGTGGCCCCCCAAAGCCCACATGCCGGAGCTGACTGGCTGTCCAGAAAGCTCGCGGCACACCTGCCGGATACGATTGAGACTCGATGGTAGGCAGCCCGATTATGGGCGGGGTGATCCATTCCTCCGCCTTTCTTATTGTGCTGGTGCTGTACTTTCTGCCAAGCGCCGTTGCAGTCGCGCGCAAAGTCACGCATCAGGGCAGCGTGGTTGTGATCAACCTGTTCCTTGGCTGGACCTTCATCGGCTGGGTTGTCGCACTAGCGATGGCTTGTCGCACGAGCCGGGTTCTGCGCGACTGAAGATCCGTGAGCGCCTGCCAAAGCGCTGGGCGTGCAGCTCGCTGATGCGCTTCCACGCAAGATTCGGGTTCGATCTTCGTCCCTCCCTCTCCGTCCTTTTTGCTCAAACCCGCAAACCCCGGCTCGATTCGGGCGGGCGTGCCCGGCACGTGCTGGAGCGTGCGCGGAGCCTGTCAAGTCGATTGAGACACTTGGTCGTCGAATTTAGTGAGCGGCCTCCTGTGTAGTCGGTTTGTTGATCCAGGTGGCGGCTGGTAGCGCTGGTGGGTGTGGTGGGCGGTGGACGAACCGTTCGGGTGTCGTGGCGTAGGCGGCGGCGAGGACGCGCTGGCGTTCGGCGTGGAGTGCTTGGGCGTGGCCGTGGTGGACGGCGGCTGGGGTCATTAGGCCGATCCCGGAGTGGCGGTGGGTGTGGTTGTACCAGTCGAAGAATGTGCGGCAGAACGCGCGTGCTTGCTGGATGTTCTCGAAGCGCCGGGGGAACTCGGGGCGGTACTTCAGGGTCTTGAAGTGCGCCTCGGAGTAGGGGTTGTCGGTCGAGGTGTAGGGCCGGTTGTGCGAGCGTGTCACGCCGAGGTCGGCGAGGAGGAACGCGACGGGCTTGCTGGTCATCGAGCTGCCGCGGTCGGCGTGCACGGTCAGCTGCCCTTGCGGGATCTGCTGCTGCTCGCAGGCTTGGCGGATCAGCGCCTTGGCGAGCTTGGCGCCCTCGCGGTGCTGGACGGTCCAGCCGACGACGTAGCGGCTGAACACGTCGAGGATCACGTACAGGTAGAAGTACGTCCACTTCGCCGGACCCTTCAACTTCGAGATGTCCCAGCTCCACAGCTCGTTCGGGCGTTCGGCGAGCAGCTCCGGCTTGGCGTACCCGGGGTGCGTGCGCTGGTCGCGCCGCTCACGCACCTCCCCGCGTGCGTCAAGCAGCCGGTACATCGTGCGCTCCGAAGCCAGGTAGCGGCCCTCGTCCAGCAGGGTCGCCCAGACCTGGGCGGGCGAGCAGTCGAGGAACCGCGCGGAGTGCAGTTCGGCGAGGACGGCCTCGCGCTCGGGCTCTGAGAGCGCTCTGGCCGGGACGGCCCGCGGACTCCTCGGCCTGGGCTCCGGCGGACACCGACGACGGTAGATCGTCGCTGGCGAGGCACCAAGCGCCCGGCACGCCGGGCGGGTACCAACGATCGGGGTGAGTTCCTGCACGGTCTGCTCGATCATCGCTCGGTGCTCCCCGGCCCGGTAGCGCCCCTGGGCTCGAGCAGCTGCCCCAGAAGCGCGGAGACGTTTCCCTGCACCTCGATCACCTTGCGCGCCTTCCGGAGCTCCGCCTCCGCGCGTTCCGCGCGCCGCTCCAGGGCCACGATCTGCGCATCACGCCGGTCAGCGGGCTTACGCCCCCGCGGCCGCGAAAGCGCTTTGATCGACCCGGCGTCGCGCTGTTTGCGCCACGTCGCCAGATGCGAGGAGTACAGGCCCTCGCGGCGCAACAGCGCCCCGACCTCCCCCGGTTGCGTGCACCCGTCGGCCTCGCGCAGGACCGCCAGCTTGTACTCAGCCGTGAACCGCCGGCGCGTCGCACGCTCGACGAGCTCGGGATCGGGCCGAGGCCCCCCGGGCGCGGCGCGCCCGGCCACCCCTCCGTTGCGGTCGCCTACGGCTCCCTCCACTCCGGGGTGGCCGGCACCATCGTGCTCCATCTCCAACATCGTGTCGTGCTCCGTTCTCGCCCTCAAGGGTCAGTAATTCCTTGATCATGAGCGTCTCACACGACATTGGCAGAGAGGGGCGGCCAGTGTCGCGACAGCGCGGGGCCTCCCGCGGGCGAGACGACTAAACTGAGCGCTCTCGCGCCAGTAGCTCAGCTGGATAGAGCGTCGGTCTACGGAACCGAAGGTCGGGAGTTCGAATCTCTCCTGGCGCGTGCTTCTTGTCACGGTCAAACTCCCCGTCCGGCGGCAGTTTGACTAGCGTCTCTGTGGGCGCGTCCACCACCGAGCACCAGAACCCTCCCGTGGCGTAGCAGCCTCTCTACGCCCACCAGCGCCACCCGAGGCCCTCCGCGAGCTGTTTGCCGAGACTCCCTCCCGGATGGGCGAGGGAGCTGCGCGCGGTGCGCGACACAGAAGCAGCCGCGGAGCGCACAGCTCGTAGATACGAGCGTCCTCGCCGGCGATACCGCACCCCAAAAGCTGGTACATGGGCGGTGAGCGTCGTCACGATCGGCGAGCTGGAGGTCGGTGTGTTCCTCGCGCCGGGAGAGCTGTGAGCACAGCGACTCGCCCGGCTCACGGGAATCCTCGAACAGGCGCCGGTATAGCGCCCGGCCCTCCGCACCGGTACGCTAGATGGCGAGATGACCGATGCCCCCAACCTGATCACCTCCGCCGGCCTGGAGTCCATGCGCGCCGAGCTGGAGACCCTGGAGGGTGAGGGCCGGCGCGAGATCGCGGAGCGGATCAAAACGGCGCGCGAGTGGGGGGACCTGAAGGAGAACAGCGAGTACCACGACGCCAAGAACGACCAGGCCCACCTGGAGACGAAGATCGCCAGACTGCGCGAAAAGATCTCCACGGCGGTGGTGGTCGAGGAGGGGGAGACAGCCGACGACGGCGCGGTCGGCTTCGGCTCGACCGTGGTGGTGGGCGATCAGAACGGGCGGCAGCGCACCTGGACGATCGTGAGCTCCCACGACGCCGCCCCCGCGGAGGGCCGTCTCTCAGCCGAGTCGCCCGTTGCCCGCGCGCTCGTTGGCCGGCGCCCCGGCGACCAGGTGACCGTTGCGCTGCCCCGCGGGGAGAGCGTGCTGAGCATCCTCAGCGTTGACTGACGTCCTCGCCGGCAGCTCGAGCGCATCCGCGGACCCGGCGGTTCCCTGGAGCGCGCTCCCCGCCGCCGCCGGTCGCGCTCCGGGAGCGCCCCCGAACGAGGCGACGAAAGCGTCCACCACGGCGGGGTCGAACTGCGTGCCCGCGCAGGCGCGCAGCTCGGCGATCGCCTCCGCGACCGCGACCGCCGAGCTGTAGGAGCGCTCGGAGGTCATCGCGTCGAAGGCGTCGCAGACGAAGATGATCCGCGCGCCAAGCGGGATCCCCTCGCCGCGCAAGCCGTCAGGGTAGCCGGCGCCGTCGAAGCGCTCGTGGGAGGAGCGCACCAGCCGCGCGACCGGGCGCAGCGCGGCGGCGGCCGCAAGGATGCGCTCGCCGAGGATCGTGTGGCGGCTCATGAAGCCCCACTCCTCGGCGTTGAGCGGGCCGGGCTTGGTGAGGATCGCGTCGGGGATCGCGATCTTGCCGACGTCGTGCAGCTCGGCGGCGCGTGCGAGCACGTCGAGCTCTTCGCCGTCCATCCCCAGGCGCCGACCCACCTCGAGCACGAGCGCGCCGACGCCGCGTTGGTGCTCCTGCAGGTCGGGGTGGCGCTCCTGGAAGGCCTGCAGCAGCACGTCGCGCAGCTGGTGCACGGCGGAGGCCTCGCGCGTCTCCTCCTTGCGCCGATAGAGGCGCTGGTCGGCGAGCTGCATCACCGCGGCGGGGTCGTCGAGTTCCGGGGGGATGCTCACGACGCCGTGCGCGGCGCCGATCGAGAAGCCCGGGCCGCGCTCGGAGAGGGCGGCGACGGAGGCCGCCACCAGCGCGTCGAGCCGCTCGGCGCAGTCGCGCAAAAGCACGCAGAACTCGTCGCCCCCCATGCGGTAGGCGGTGCCGTAGGGAGCGACCACCGTCCTCAGCTTGTCGGAGAGACGCGCCAGCAGCGCATCGCCGGCGGGATGACCGAAGGTGTCGTTGTAGCGCTTGAAGCCGTTGAGGTCGTACAGCATCAGCTCCCACGTCTCGCCAGTGGAGACGCGGCGGCAGGCGACGTTTAGATCCTCCATCAGCTGCCGGCGGTTGCCCAGGCCGGTGAGCGGGTCGGTTAGCGCCAGGCGGCGCGAGCCGGTGAGCATCGCGATGTTCTCGCGCACGGTCATCATCAGGTGCACGCAAACTGCGAGCACTGTGGCGATCGCGAGGATCAGCGCGACTGGTGTGAGCTGGCCGTGGAGATTGCCGTAGATCAAGACGCCCAAAGCGGCGAGCAGCGAGAACGAGGGCACCGACACCAGGCGCCAATCCTCCACGCGCCGGCGCGCCGGTCTCGGCCACGGCGTCCAGGCGGCGATCGCCAGCAGCACGGCGGAGGCCGGCCACAGACACTGCACCCAGTCACCCACGTGGTAGCTGTCGGTCGCGGTGAGGTAGAGGTAGCCGGAGTCCGCCACCGCACTTGCGAGCATCGCGGCGGCGATCAGCAGCCACACACGCCCTGGGCGCCAGCCGGTCATGCCGAGCGCGCCGAGCGTGAACACCAGCAGCAGCAGGTCGCCGATCGGGTAGGCCAGCGCGATCCCCATCGAGGCGGTGTCGCCATGGGCGCCGTGCAGGATTGGCGGCAACACCACTGCCGCCCCGACCGCGGCGGCGGCTAGCCCGCCGATCAAGCCGTCGAGCCACATGCCGATGCGCAGCTCGCGCAGGTGGGCGCCGAGCAGGAGCACGAGCGCGACGTAGCAGCAGGGGTAGAAGATGAGGTAGAGCGCGTCGGCGGGCGAGACGCTGCCCCCGGCCGCGCCCGGGCCTTCTACGAACAGCGCGTAGTAGAGATCGCCCAGGCACCAGCACAACAGGCCGGCGCCCATCGTCAGCCAGGCGCTGCGCTGCGCCCGCACGACCGCGCCGCGTGCCAGCACTGTGCAGGCCGAGACAGCCATCAACACCCCGTAGACGGTGTGATCGAAGATCCGCCCGCGCGAGGCGTTGCCCATCCCGGCGAGGGTGTGCAGCATCAGCACCCCGAGCCCCCCCACCAGCAGAGCCAGGGTGACGGTGGCCGGCAGTGGTCTTGTTCGCATCGTCGTGTGCATCCCCACTCACCCCAACCATCGGCGGTGGTGGAGCCGCCCTGAAGTTGAATTGCCGGACGTGGGCGAGTTGTCGAGGCGCCGCGAGAGCGCGCCGACCGCGACGACACCCTTACCGAGTGATATCTCAATTTTGGGCTATAACCACCGACTGGACCTGTGGTCAGCGACCAGGTGTACCTCTATGAGAGGTCCAGTAGCTGCTGGTTGGGTGCCCGACGTTATATGGCGTCTCGCCCGGCCTCGGGTCCCACCGAACCGAGACCCCTGCCACTACCGCGCGCGTTTCAAGCGACGCACGAAGCGCCGCGGCGGGCGCCGGTAGAGGCGCTCGCCCTCGCGCAGGGCGCGCTTGCGCAGCTTCCGGCGCCGTGAAGCGATCAACCGCAGCAGCCGCTTGCGCACCTTGCGTTCGCCCGCGAATGGGCGGGAGCGCTCGCGCACGCGGGTTTCGAGTAGCGCAAGGTCGTGCTCCTCGCCGAGCATTTCCCCGAGCCGGTCGGCGCGGCGGGCGACACGACGCACTGGCTTGCAGCGCGTGCCACCGCGGTCGAGTGTCTCGGCGGCATAGCGCAGCTCCTTGACGCGTTTGCGCCACACGTGCAACGCCTCCACGCTCGCGCCCGCGCGCTTGCGTTGCTTCCTGCGCCGAGGTCCCTTCCCGGGCCGCTGCGCCGCGGCGCGCCGGCGGGCGACGCGCATGTCTCCACGGCCGCGACGGTAGACGCCCTCCAGGCCGGGCGCGAGCAGCCGGAAGCCGCGTTCGCGCAGCTCCCAGCGCTCCACGCGCGCACGTACAGCGCGCAGCTCGACCACCACCTCGTCCCGTACGCGGGGGTTGTGGATCGCGTGCGCGGCGGCAGTGTCGCGCTCGGCGAGCAGCTGCGCGCGCATCGTACGAAGTGCGGCGCTGCGCGTGAAATGCGAGGGATCGCGCCGCACTAGCGAGTCGAGCGTGCCGAGCATCACCTCCGCGTCGCGTGCCCCCGCGAGGCGTCGGCCGCAGTCGCGCAGCACGGTGTTCTCGCGCGCGTAGCGCTTGGCGCCTAGCTCGGCGCGCAGCAGCGCCAGCAGCGCCCGCAGGCGCTTGAGCGCCTTGCGGGTCTCGTGCACGGTACGGGCGCCCACCTGCGCGGGATCGTCGGCTTCTGCGCCGCCCCGCGACCGGCCGCCTCTCGGCCGCCCGCCCGCCAGCCCGCCGCCCTGCCCGCCTGCCAGCCCGCCGCCCCGCCTGCGCTCCACCTCGTCGGGGTAGGCCTCGAGCAGCTCGACGGCGAGGTCGAGCTGTCCGAGGATCACGCGTCGCAGCCCCTCCGCGAAGGGCTCGCCGGGGAGCAGTGCCGGCCGGCGGGCGCGGGGGCGCCGACGCGGATCGCCCTTCTCACGGTCGGTGCGGCGCTCCAGTTGGCCTTTGGCGAGAGCGACGACGACGCCGACGCCCACCACCGCGAGCGCGCCGGCGAGGGGCGCCACAATGGGGCGATGCCCTCGCGTCTTCCGTCGGCCCCATGGTGGACGGTGCGTCGCGCGGCGAACCGCAAGCCCGCGACGTATCGCTGTCCGTTCTGCGGCCATCAGCTGCCCGCGCTCAGCGAGCACATGTTGATCGCGCCTGAAGGCGACACCCGCCGCCGGCGGCACGCGCACACCAGATGCGTGGTGAAGGCGCGCGAACGGGGACAGCTGGCGATGCGCGACGAGTGGCTGCGCACCCAGCCACGACCCACGCCGTGGTGGCGGAGGCTACTGAGACACACCGAGCCTCCTCATGCCCCGTAGGTGTGCACGTATTCAGGCTCGATGCGGATGATCACGCGCTGTTCGCCGGGCTGGCGGTAGGGGTAGGTGTCCTGGCCGAGGTACTTCATCGCGAGCGCGTCGATGTGCGCGTCGGCGCCCTCGTGGGTGCGCTCGGCGACGCGCCCGCGGATCGTGAGGTACTCGTAGGGGTTGTCCATGTTCTGCACCGTCAGCGTGACGCGGGGGTCGCGTTCGAGATTGCGCGGCCACACGCGGCCCTCGGCTGTATTGACTGTGGGCAGCCCGTTCTGCACGTCGACCCACACCGGTGCTGCGTGCACGGTGCCGTCGGGGCGCAGGGTGGCGACGTTGCAGAAGTTCTTGCCCCGCAGCAGCTTCTCGGCGGGACCCTCGATCTTTGCGCTCATCAGGGGTACTCCTTCCTCGTATGGGGTTATCGCACCCCATCAAAGATAGGGGAGAGGCGACGACCCACGCCACCGGATGACCGCTGGGGACCCCCGCCACTGGATGCCCTCAGGGGACCCACGCCACCGGATGACCGCTGGGCGCTCGCGACCGTGATAGCTCTCTGGGCATGGGTGGGCGGCCGCCGTCGGGCTGGGCCCGCGCCGCCGAAGAGCCCCTACTGCCGCGAGAGACCGGTGGAGGAGTTGGCTGGTGGGATTGGGTCGAGCGGGACGAGCTGGCCGTTGTCGAGCTGGAAGTGCACGGTGGCGAGCCCCCCGGAGGGGCAGCAGAGGGAGTCGTGGGTGCGGTAGAGCGCGTAGGTGAGGGTGACTTCGGTGTCGCTCTGGCCGACGACGTTCACCGAGGCGCTCGGCTCGGTGGAGTCCGTGCCTAGATAGTGGTTGCCGAGGAAGAAGAAGGCGCGCTCGTTGTAGGGGTCGGCGGCACCGGTGCGGGTCCCGATCAGCACCCGCAGCGTTTGGTTGGCGTGGTAGTCGGAGATGTTCCCCGCGGTGTACCCGTGGGCGCTGAGCACCGCGGCCGCGGCGGTCGCTTCGGCAGAGGGGGTTCCCCCAGCCGACTGCCCCCCGTGCACGAACGCGGGCGCGGGCGCTGTGCGAGTGGTGCTCGCGGGCTGGCCGGTTGCACTCGAAGCGCCGCTGCCACCGGTGGCGCTCGTCGTGGTGGGCGTGGTGCGGGCGGGCGTGGTGGCGGTGGAGGCCGTGGAGCTCGTGCGGGCCCCAGTTTGCGTACCGGCGCTCGCCGACGGGGCGCCTGGCACGGTGACCGTCTTCGTCGCACCCCCGCAGCCTCCGAGCAGCGCGCCTCCCACGGCTCCAAGAGCCAGCGCGCATGCCATCGGCAACGCCCGTCGAATCATCGTCCCACTATTTCGCCGCCACGCGGACACTCACCTGCTCGGGAACACGGGGACGAGCAAGGGGTTGCGCCCGAATCGGCGTCGCCCATTCGCACCCAACCCGCTTGACAAGGTTATTAGTCGCTGCTAATCTCACATTAGTTAGCAATCACTAATCTACCTCAAACTTACCGCTGGCCATCAGGGCGGTCGGGAGTTGGGTGGCACCAGCAAGGAGGACACGAGATGAGCAGCTCGCGCAGAAACAACTGGACCCTCGGGATCGTCTCCACGGCGCTGTTCATGGTTGTGCTCGACAACCTCGTGGTGTCGATCGCGCTGCCCTCGATCCACCGCGACCTGGGCGCCTCGATCCAGGCGCTGGAGTGGACCGTCAACGCCTACGTGCTGGCGTACGCGGTGCTGCTGCTGACCGGCGCCGCGCTCGGCGACCGCTTCGGTCGCAAGCGCATGTTCCTCGCGGGGCTCTCGCTGTTCACCGCCGCCTCCGCCGCGGCCGCGCTGGCGCCCAGCACCGAGCTGCTGGTTGCCGCGCGCGCGGTGCAGGGAATGGGCGCGGCGATGGTCACGCCGTTGACGCTCACGCTGCTCGCCGAGGCCTTCCCGGCAGCCCGCCGCGGGATGGCGCTGGGCGTGTGGTCGGGCGTCTCCGGCTCGGCCGTCGCGCTCGGCCCGCTGGTGGGGGGCGCCGTCGTGCAGAGCATCTCCTGGCACTGGATCTTCTGGATCAACGTCCCGATCGGCCTCGTGCTGTTGCCACTGGCCGCTGCGCGCCTGCGCGAGAGCCACGGCCCCAACGGCACGCTCGACCTGCGCGGCTTGGCGCTGGCGTCCGCCGGTGCGTTCGGCATCGTGTTCGGAATCGTGCGCGCGCAGTCGCTCGGCTGGACCTCCACCACGATCCTCGCCTCGCTGAGCGCGGGTGCCGTTCTGCTGGCGCTGTTCGTAGCCTGGGAGCGCCGTGTAAGCGAGCCGATGCTGCCGATGTCATTCTTCTCCCGCCGCGCGTTCGCGGTAACCAACTTCGCTTCGCTCACAATGTACTTCGGGATGTTTGGGTCGATCTTCTTTCTCTCTCAGTTCATGCAGGACGTGCTGCGCAACAGTCCCCTGGAGGCGGGGCTGAAGATCCTCGTGTGGACCGGCGCCACGATGGTCGTCGCCCCCTTCGCGGGCGTCTTCTCCCAGCGCTTCGGCAGCCGTCCGTTCATGCTCTCGGGCCTCGCTTTGCAGGCCGGGGCGCTGGCATGGCTGGCGTCGATCCTCTCGACCGACACGCCCTACGGGGAGATGATCGTTCCATTCATCATGGCGGGCGCCGGGATGGCGCTCGTATTTGCCCCTTCCGCCAACGCCGTGCTCTCCGCGGTGCGCGCCGACCAGGCCGGGCAGGCCTCCGGCGCGACCAACGCGATCCGCGAGACTGGCGGGGTGCTGGGGGTGGCGGTGCTCGCGACGATCTTCACCCACGCGGGCGGCTACGGCTCGCCGCAGGCATTTGTGAACGGCCTCCAGCCGGCGCTGTGGGTGGCCGTGGCGATGTTGGGCGCGGGCACGTTGGCGGTGCTGGCGCTGCCCTTCTCGACTAAGGCCGGCGTTACCGAGCCCGCCGCGGATGGGGTTGCGACCCCCGTGGCCAGTGGGCTGCGTTCCGCCCGTGAGATCTCGCGATCGGCTGGCGTGGTAGGGGAGGCTGCGTGACCGCCACACCCGATCCTGCGCGTGCGCGAATGGAGGAGGTCATCCGCTCCGAGGCGTCCCACCCCGCGCCCTCCGCACCAACCGAGGCCAGTGGGACCTCCGGCGGAGTGTTGCCCGCCCGCACGCGTGTGCCCGCCGCGGAGCGCCGTGAGGAGCTGATCGCCGCCGCCGTGCACGAGTTCGCGCACGGCGGCCTGCACGGCACCCCGGTGGAGCGCATCGCGCGGCGCGTGGGCGTCGCCCAGCCGTACGTGTTCACGCTGTTCGGCAACAAGCGCGAGCTGTTCCTCGCGGCGCTGGAGCGCAGCTTCGAACGAATCGCTGCCGCTTTCGAGCACGCCGCCGCCGACTTCCGCGAGGGGCGGGCGCCGGCCGAGTGCGAGGACGCCCTGGATGCGATGGGCAAGGCCTACGTGGAGCTTCTCTCCAGCGACCGCGACCACCTGATGCTCCAGCACCAGTCCTACGCAGCCTGCGACGACGAGCTGGTGCGCGCCCGCGTGCGCCACTGCTACGCCGAGCTGGTCGGCCTCGCGCAGCGGCTGTCGGGCGCCGAGGACGAGCGGATCGACGACTTCTTCAGGCACGGCATGGCGCTCAACGTCGCCGCGGCGCTCGGCGTGGAGGACCTTTCGAGCGGCTGCGCGTGGGTCAAGTCGGAGCTCGCCGCGGGGTAGGGCTCCCGGCATGCCCTACCATTGGTGACGCTATTTCCGCGTCAACCGGTACTCCGTCGAAGCCCAAACGCAGCAACCGCGAGCTGGCGCGCACCACTGGCCTGGTGGTGCTGGCGGTGTTGATGACGCTGTTCGCCGTGTTCAACCTCGAAAAGGTCGAGGTCAGCTGGATCTTTGGCAAGGGTCAGGCGCCTTTGATCGTCGTGATCGTGCTCTCCGTGCTGGTGGGGGTCGTGTTCACGCACTTCGCCGAGCGGCGCTCCGCCAAACGCGGGTAGTCCTCACCCTCATGCTCGCCCGCGGGCGCAGACCCGTTGGTCGACACCGTGCCGTTGCTTGGGCCGCTCTGCTGGGCTCGTGAGCGCACGATCGTCTCCACCGCCTCCTCGGGGTCGAGGTAGGGAGTGAGCACGACATAGGAGATGTACTCGGAGAGCAGCGGCAGCCGGTGGCCCCTGCCGGCGAGCGCCTCGCAGTAGAGGATGTTCCAGAGCCCGCCCGCGATCCCCTCAACCGCGATGCGGGTGCGCGGGCGCCGGGGCGCCCCCTCGGTCAGCAGCGTCGCCAGCTCGTAGGCGAGGTCGCTCACGTTGGCGATCGACGCCGGTCCTGCTTCGAGCGCTTTCACGGTGAGCGTCATCAGGCGGGCGGGGCTGCCCGCGAGGTGGGTGAGCAGCGCGTCGATCGTGCGGCACACAGCCGCCGGCCACTGCGCGGACACGAGCTCGGGGCTGGCGATCAGCTGCAGAAGTTCGTCGCCCAGCACGTCCAGCGCCTCCAGGTAGCAGGCGTGCGGGTCGGGGTAGAGCTCCGTGACCGCCTCGAACGGCAGCCCCGCACCTTCGGCGATCCGCGGCGAGCTGAGGTCGGCGAACTTCCGTTCGCGCAGCCCTGTCTCGATCGCGCTGCGCAGCACGCGTGCGCGGCGGCTCGCGCCGCCGCACGCGTCGGGCTCGAGCAGGAGCGTCTCCGGGAAGGGTTGGTTGGCGCAGCGGCGCGGGCGCAGTTTCCCCAGCGCGGGCGACTTGAACAGCAGCGACCACTTCACCATCTCCCGGACAAGCGGTTCGAGATCCTCCGTGTCGTCGTCGAGCAGGCGCATCTGCGTGGCCCGCCGCAGACCTCCCACGATCGCCCGCACCACCGGCAGCGGCAGCGCCTCGGGGCCTGCGGGCGGCTCGTCACCGGCGGCGGGTGGGCAGCGATCGGAGAGGGCGCTCGCGAGCAGCCCTTCGCAGACGGCAGTTGTCTTCTGCAGTCGCCGCAGCCCCTCTGTGCCCGCGGCCTGGGACTCGGCGATCGCCAGGCGCAACGCCTTCGGATTCTGCTCCAGTTCGGCGCCCCACGCCCGCAGCGCCGCGCGCAGTCGCTGGCGCTGATCGCCCTCCGCCGTGCGATAGGCATCGGTGAGGCGGTTGACCGCGCGGTTGGCGATCAGGTCGAACGTCGCCATGAAGCATTCCTCCTTGCCGGAGAACTGCTCGTAGAAGGACCGTCGCGAGACCCCCGCCAGCCCGATCACGAGCTTCACGCTGGTCTGCGGGTAGCCCCGCGTCGTGACCGCCTCGATCATCCCTCCGTGGATGCGGATGCGCTGGTTGCGGGCCACCCCCGGCGCACCGAGCGGGTGCGGCCCCCGCGGTAGGCGGGCGTAGATCGGCACGATCTTCGGCGCCGCTCGCTGCTTGGGCTTGCCGCTCGCCTTCGTCGGTTTGCGCGTGCTCGCCTTGGCCTTGGAAGCACTTCCCGCCGGCTTGCGAGTGCTCGTCGTGGCATTGCGAGTGCCGGCGCCCGGCTTGCGGCCACCTCGCCCGGGCTTGCGAGCGCCCTCCCCAGAGGACCCCAAGCTCCCTCCCTTGGACTCAGACATTCGACCTCCCTGCATCCTCTCGAAACTCTGACTGTCATGGCATCTCGTAGACAAGACATTTCCATGTCAGCGATTTTTTGTCTACAGCGTACTCTACGCAATCCCATCCCATCACGTCAAGCAACGCCGATCCGGGGGTTTTCCCCAGCAATCATGGCGGTTTCGAGGATAGCGCCGCAGCTGCGGGAGGGCCGCCGCCAACGCTCGTCAAGATCCTGTGGCTTGATCGCAGCCGGCTCGTAATGCGAGCAACCGGACGTCTACCACTTCATTGATCCACGCTCGCGTGCGTGGGTCCGGCTCAGTCGTCGCCGTGCGGCTCGTCCTCGTGCGCACCGTGATCCTCGGGGTGGCGCACTACCACCACGGGGCAGTCCGCGCGGTGCAACACGGCCTTGGAGGTGCTGCCGAGCAGTTTGGACTTCAGTCCGCCCAACCCACGCGAGCCGATGACGATCGCACGCGCGCCGAGTTTCTCAGCCGCCGTCACGATCGCGTCGGGGGGATCGGTGAGGTCCTCGACGGCGAGCGCCCGTGCGTTGAGGCCCGCCTCGCGGGCGAGCGCCGTGCCCTCCGCGGCGATGCTCTGCGCGCGCTCTTCGCTGGCGCGCTCCACCTCCTGGGTGAGCGAGGGATCGAAGGGCAGCATCGTGCTGCCCAGCCCGGTTGCGTCCGGCACGATCATCATCTCCGCCAGGCCGGGCTCCCACACGGTGAGCACGATCGCCTCGCTGGTCGCGAACAGTCTGGCGGCCTCGCTGACCGCGGCGCGCGCCGGCGGCGAGCCGTCGTAGGCGATCACGATCGGAGGCTGCTCGGCCACCGCCTCAGCCTAACCGCTTGCGCAGTCGCGGGCCGCGCGGTGGGTTCTCAGTGCAGGATCACCCGCAGCAGGATCACGCCGAGGCCCATCGCCGCGCCGATGCACAGCTCGAGCGCCAACTCCGCCGGCTGCGCCCGCGCGCGCAGCCCCGCGAGCAACTCGAACGCCAGCAGGCTCGCCACGCAGGTCCACAGCGCCACGGTGACGCCGGTTTCCTGGTTGGCCCCAACGGCCCACGCGATCAGCAGTGCCAGCAGCGGCGTGCCCGCCCCTCGCACGATCGCCCAGTCGCGCCCCAGCGCCCGCCCGAGTCCGGACACCGTGAGGCGTTCGCCGGCGGTGAGGCGCTGGCCGAGCAGTTCGGCGTAGGAGTGCGCCAGCCAGTAGACCAGCAGCGCCACGACGATCGCGCCAACGGTCTCGGGGTAGGTGTCGCGCAGGCTGCTCTCCGCCGCCAGCAGCGCGCCGATCGTGATCGTCCCGTACACCGCGCCCGCGGGGTTTTCGCCGGGCAGCAGCCGGTCGAGCGTACGGACCACCAGCCGCTGCGCGCGGGTGGCTTTGCCGGGGACGTCTGCGGGGGTGTCTGCGCGATCGTGGTGTGCCGAGCTCACGGCTTCACATGATGACCGGGACTTTGCGGATGGCCCGCCGGTCCGTCGCATCCTGCTCCGTGACGCGCAAGCAGGCAAATCCTATCGGGTAGCGATATTGTTTGTGATCCGGTCTCAGAGGTGCCGCCGGCGACCCCCCTTGCCGGTGGCATCTCTCTGGCCGGCCACCCCATGTCTACACACGCGTAGGCTCTCGGCCGGCTCGCCCAGAGAGGGAGAGATAGAGATAGGGACGGAGGGGGAATCGCGAAGCTCGTGATCGCCATCGTGCGCCCGGAGAAGGGTGAACGACGTGCTGGAGGCGCTTTACCGCGCGGAGTGGGTGGCGTGAGGGCGCGGTCGCGGTAGAGCAGCCTGATTGGCGACCGGAACGACCACGGCGGCGAGCATCATCTGCCCGCCTACGAAGAACGCCATCGTGAGCGGGTGCAGCCAGCGCACGAGAAGCCATGCGTGGATCACGACCGGCGGGTGTCTCCGGGGTACTGGAGGACGTCGTCGAGGATCCCCGCGAGTGTTTGGATGCGTGGCAGGTGCGCCCGGGTCAAGCTCTCCAGCTGCTGGCGGCCGTGGTCGGTGAGCTCGAGGTGCATGCGGCGTTGGTCAAGCGGGTCGCGCTCACGGCGGATCAGGCCAGTGGTCTCCGCCCGCTGGGCGAGCTCGACGGCGCTGTGGTGGCGTATGTGCAGCGCCTGCGCCGCCTGGCCGATCGTCGGCCCAGGAGTGGTGGGGTGGCCGCGTACGACGAGCAGCAGTTGATGAAGTGAGGGTGTCAGGCCGCTGTCGTCAGCCGCCTGCTCGCTCCAGCGCAGGAACTCGCGCAGCTCCTTACGGAATGCCAGCAGTCGCTGATAGTCCTCATCGCGCAGCGGGCGAGCGGTGGTGGCGGGGTTCATGGCGTCGGCTCGCGGAGGGGAAACAGCCTGTCGGGCTCTGAGATCTTTCGGCGCAGTCCGAGTGGGCGCTCGCGGTGGCGCTCCTCGATCAGGACGCGCTCGTGGGCCTTGAGGAGATCGAACTGGCTCACCAGCCCCACCAGCCGCTGAGGGCTCTCCCGGTCTGTGACGGGCAGCACGCCGTGTCCGCTCGAGACCATTCTGTCGGCGACCTCGCGCAAGGTTTCGTCGGTGAAGGCGACCATCGGTTGGCGTGCGAGTTCGCTGGCTTGGGTTGGCCTGGTGGATTGATGCGCGGCGAGCACATCGGAGAATGCCAGCACACCGAGGAGGTTCTCGGCGTTGTCGATCACCGGGTACAGGCGCTGGCGGCGCTCACGGCTGCCCTCCGGCAGGCGGTCGTACAGCTCCTTGGCGGGTGTCGGAGGCTGCACGCTCAACACGTCGGTTGCCATCACGTCGCGTACGAGTAGGGCCTGCAGCGGGTCGATCTCGTACTCGCGAGTGACGTGGTAGCCACGACGGGCGATCTTCTCGGTCAGGATCGAGCGCTGCAGCGTCAGGACGCTCACGAGGTGCGCGATCGTGCACGCGACCAGTAGCGCCAGCAGCGCACTGATGTCGTGGGTGAGCTCGAGCGCGAACACGATGCTCGCGAATGGTGAGCGCATGACGCCGGCCATCGCGGCGGCCATCCCGATCAGCGCCCACGTGCCCCCTCCCGCGCCCGGGAGGATCGCGCCGAGCAGGCCCCCGAGGGCGGCGCCGAGCATCAGCAGCGGGGCGAGGATTCCACCGCTGGTGTTGGACCCGAGCGCGATCGACCAGACGGCCAGCTTGACCACGAGCAGTATCGCCAGCGCTCCGAGCGCAAGCTCTCCCGCGAGCTCCGCTCCGATCGTGGCGTATCCCACACCGAGCACCCTTGGGTCGATCAGGCCACCAAGGCCGACGAACACGCCACCGATCGCCGGCCACCACGACCAGTGGAACGGCAGTCGCCCGAACCGATCCTCAGCGGCATACACACACCGTGTCATCACCCACGCAAGCCCTCCGCACGCCACACCCACCACCATCGCCCCCAGCGTCACCGAGACCCCCAAAGAGCGATGGGCACTCATCGCAAACAGCGGCGCCGTCCGCAACAGCCCAGCACTCGCGAGCGCTTCCCGCACAGCCTCGGCCGAGCACGCCGCGAGCGCGACCGGGATCATCGAGCGTGGGCGCCACTCGAACAGTAGGAGCTCCACCGCCAGCAGCACCGCCGCGACCGGCGTGGCGAACACGGCGGTCATGCCACCGGCCGCTCCGGCCACCAGCAGCGTTCGTCGCTGCGCAGCGGTCAGATGCAAGAGCTGTCCGACGATGCTGCCGAGTGCACCACCGGTCACGATGATCGGCCCCTCCGCGCCGAACGGACCACCCGTGCCGATGCTCACCGCGCTCGAGATTGGCTTGAGCACCGCGAGCCTCGGCTCCATGCGGCTGCCGCGCAAGAGGATCGTTTCCATCGCCTCGGGGATCCCGTGACCACGAATGCGCTCGGAGCCGACCCGTGCCATCGCACCCACGATCAACCCACCAACCACGGGCACCAGGACGCTCCACACCCCCAGCAAATGGACATCTGGAGGGGTGAGACTGGTGCTGAGCGTCCCCGTGTAGGCAAGGTTCGTGATCAAGCCGATCAGGTCCAACAGCGCCAGCGCGAGCAGCGCGACAGCCCCACCCACCGGCAGCGCCACCGCAGCCAACCAGAGAACCGACCGCGTTGCGGTGAAGTCCCCCAGCTCACGCGCCCTCCCACCCAATGGCTTCCCGCCAGGCAGCGCAATCGCGTCATCCGGGAAACGCTCGATGTGTCCATTCTTCGTCACCACCCAAAAATCATATCGGGTGACGATATTTCGTGGGTCGCGTTGAGTCCGCTCATGGGGGGAGGTCGCTTCGGGTTCGCCCCGTGACCATCGGTCATGATCTCGGGATGATCGTTCTCGCCGTCAAGGCGCTGCTGGCGCCGTCATTCGTCGTGGGAGCATCGGTTGTCGCACGACGTTTTGGCCCGTGGGTCGGCGGGGCCGTTGGCGGGCTTCCAGTGGTAGCCGGCCCGATCCTGCTGGCCTACGCACTCGCGCACGGCCGTGTGTTTGCTCAGCACGCGGCCGCTGGAACGCTGCTCGGCCTGTTGTCGTTGACAGCATTTGTCGTGGTCTACGGCCGCCTCGCGAACCGCGCCCGGTGGTTCGTCTGCATGCTCTGCGGTTGGCTCGCGTTTGCCATCGGCACGCTCGCGCTCGACGGTGTCGCGGTGCCGGCCGGCGTCGCGCTCGCCCTTGCATGTGTTGGATTCGCCGTCGGCCTGCTGCTGCTGCCCGACACAGTCGGTGGCAGCACCGTGATCGCATCCCCTCCGGCCTGGGACTTGCCGGTCCGCGCCGCCTGCGCCCTGGCGCTGGTGCTGGCTCTCACGACGGCGTCAGGATGGCTCGGGCCGCAGCTCAGCGGGCTGCTCGCACCGTTCCCGGTGATCACCACGGTTCTGGCCACATTCACACACACCCAGCGCGGAGCCGGCGAAGCGGTGAAGCTGCTGCGCGGAATGCTCTCCGGTTTCGTCGCGTTCGCGCTGTTCTGTTTCACACTCACGATCTCTCTCCGCGCATCGGGCGTCGCCACGGCCTTCGCGCTCGCGACAGCGGTCGCGCTCGCCGGGCAGGCCGCGATGATTTCGCGCGCGCGGCGCGCGCGGCGCACCGCGGCGGAAGCCCACGCTTGAAGACCCAGGCTACGTAGAAGCTCTGGGAAGTTCCGCGACAGCAGCATCTGCTCGACCTCATCACCGAGGGGGAGCGCTGGCTCGCCTGGTCGCAGGAGCAACTCATCCGCGCGGCTCGGCGAGGCGCGATCATCCCATCACCAGAAGCTGACGGTGCCCGTCCTCGCCGTCGTGATGCATGAGCGTTGCCGATCGTGAGTTTCGACGTGTCTGTGCCAATTCGGGTAATGGTGCTTGCCTGCTTGCGCCACGCACGCCTCGGCCTCTGGGAAGTCTGGCGGGACACGCACTGTCCCATGGTGTGGGGCGAGGACAACTAGGCTGTGCCAGCCTGGCTGTTGAAGGACGGACTCCAGGGAGGGGCCTTGGATGTCTCCAAATACAGTGAGGTGACCGTCCTCGTCGTGTAATACGAGAGACAATTCGTTGTTAGCCGCGGCCAGTGACCGCTTGGCCTTTCGCAATTGCTCTTGGTATTCGACGGGTATCGCTCCGAGGTCAGACACATCACCGTGTACGTTCACGTAGCTGTTGCTGTGCTCCAGATCACATGACTCTGGCGCCTCAACTATCTCGACTGGCGACTCGGCATAATCGACTCCTGCGTCTGCCTCCGAGACTTGGACCGAGAAGCCGACCTCCCTGGCGATCCTGATGTTTTCTCTGAGGGCAGGGTGGTTGTGTTCGGCAAGTTCTTCGGCCAGTTGTTCGGTCTCGTCCACGGCCTTCTGCAGGAGTGGTTTCAGCTGGCTGGTGAGTCGCCGGGGCGGCCATAGGACTTTCCACGTGCGGCCGACGGCTTTGAAACTGCAG
Source organism: uncultured Solirubrobacterales bacterium (assembly GCA_963744135.1). Classification (GTDB taxonomy): domain Bacteria; phylum Actinomycetota; class Thermoleophilia; order Solirubrobacterales; family Solirubrobacteraceae; genus Palsa-744. The sequence goes on from CAVUSE010000007.1 coordinate 154,360, forward strand.
CCTTGAGACACTGGGATCGGGATGATCTTCGTGACGTGGCCCCACGTTGTCATCAGATCGAGGGAGCGAACACCCGTGTCAGCGATGGTTGCGTCGAGGGCCAACTGGAGGGCGGCGACATCGAGCGAGCGATCTGGCATCCGTGGATACACCATCCGTACGGGATCCGGGATATCGCCTTTATGGACTTGGCGCGCGAGCTTGTCGAGGCCGTTCCAGTGGTCTTGGTCGAAGTGAGTGACGATGACGGTACCCAGCCGCAAAAGGCCGTCTGCGCCGAGAACGGCGGTGAGCTTGTCCTTCGCCATTTGTGCCTTGCCCTTATATACACCGCAGTCGACGACAGCCAGCTCGCAGCTACATGGCTTACCCAGGCAGGAACAGCGAAGGACGGTGCAGGCTCCATCGCCGACATCAACGACCGTTACGCGGGGCATGGCGTCAAGATTAGCCGGTGGCTCTGAGTCCCAGCTGCAAGCCCGATTGGTTGAGCGCTACGGCGCAAGACCTGGCCGTGGAAGCCTGTTGGAGCTGGACCCGCCGCCGGGTGAGTCGGACGCGGCGGGTGCCGCGCCGGCGTCGGATGCGCTGCGGTGGGTTCGCGGGGAGTGAGTGCCGCCTACCTGGATGCCTCGGCGCTGGTCAAGCTGTTCAAGGCCGAGCGCGAGACGGATGCCTTCCGTGGCGCGTTGATGAACTGGCCGGTACTGGTCGCGAGTGAGCAGATCCGCGTCGAGGCCGTGTGCACAGCGAGGCGTCTCGGCGGCAAGGATGTTCTGCGGCGCGCACACGCGGCCCGCCTCAACCCTCTCGCGCCGCAATGAGCCCGCCCGCGCGAGAACGTCCGGACCTCGGCTGCAAGAGACGACCACAAGGCAACGGCGGTACGATGCAAATGGTCGCGCCGACGTAGCTCAGTTGGTAGAGCACTTGCATGGTAAGGAGGGGGTCCCAGGGGGCGTTTTTCCCTGCAAATCGGCACGTCGACGTTCCTCGCATGCGGTGATCCCCGCAGCGACACCGCACTTTTCACCGTCTGATCGGAGTCCACGGGCGGCTGATCAGACCTGCGGTCGAGATCGCATCCATGCGCAAAGTCGACGCTTGGGGTCCCATACCCCCTGCGAGAGGAGCGGCAGATGGCTAGACCATGGCCGAAGAAGTCCGTCTGGCCGTATGTCGCCAAAAGCGGGCGCAAGTCCTACACCGTCGGCTTCTACGATCACGACAAACGCGAGCACAGCCGGACCTTCCCGTCGGTGCGCCACGCCCGCGCGTGGATGGACGACTACATAACCGCGGAGCGCCGGGGTCTCGACAGCCTGCGAAGGTTCCTGCTGGACCTCGACGCGAAGGAGGCCAACGAAGCCGAAGGCCGCACGATCGCGCAGATACTCGAGCTCTTTCTGGAGGTGGACGCGCACCCACGCAACGAGGAAGGCGTAGCACCCTCGACATACGCCCTCTACAGGTCGGTGCTGAACTGCCACCTCCTCGGCAAGCCCAGGCACCAAGCCGGCAACAGACGCAAATTGCCTCCGGCGGAATACGCCGTCGCGATCGCCAAAACACAAGCCAGTGCCTTCAACGAGCCGCTCGCGCCGCGCGCGTGGCGCGAGCAGATGCGCGAAGCCGGTGTGCCCGCACAGACACGCGTGCACGCGTGGCGTGTCCTCTCATCCGCGCTGAGCTGGGCCGCGCGATCACCGTCTGTGCCGGAGATCCAGACCAACGGATGCAAGCTCGCCAGAGAACCCGTGGTCAGCCGCCGACGGTCCGCGCGCACAGGCGGCACCGGCTACACCCCAGTCGTGCGTGCGCGTCCGCTGCCCAGCTGGGCGCTCTCGCCGCAGGCCGTCGAGGCGATCCGCGCCCAGATGCTCCTTTGCCCCGCCCCACGCAAGGCGATTCTCGCGCACCGCGACCGGAGCCTGTCAAGTCGATTGAGACACTTGGTCGTCGAATTTAGTGAGCGGCCTCCTGTGTAGTCGGTTTGTTGATCCAGGTGGCGGCTGGTAGCGCTGGTGGGTGTGGTGGGCGGTGGACGAACCGTTCGGGTGTCGTGGCGTAGGCGGCGGCGAGGACGCGCTGGCGTTCGGCGTGGAGTGCTTGGGCGTGGCCGTGGTGGACGGCGGCTGGGGTCATTAGGCCGATCCCGGAGTGGCGGTGGGTGTGGTTGTACCAGTCGAAGAATGTGCGGCAGAACGCGCGTGCTTGCTGGATGTTCTCGAAGCGCCGGGGGAACTCGGGGCGGTACTTCAGGGTCTTGAAGTGCGCCTCGGAGTAGGGGTTGTCGGTCGAGGTGTAGGGCCGGTTGTGCGAGCGTGTCACGCCGAGGTCGGCGAGGAGGAACGCGACGGGCTTGCTGGTCATCGAGCTGCCGCGGTCGGCGTGCACGGTCAGCTGCCCTTGCGGGATCTGCTGCTGCTCGCAGGCTTGGCGGATCAGCGCCTTGGCGAGCTTGGCGCCCTCGCGGTGCTGGACGGTCCAGCCGACGACGTAGCGGCTGAACACGTCGAGGATCACGTACAGGTAGAAGTACGTCCACTTCGCCGGACCCTTCAACTTCGAGATGTCCCAGCTCCACAGCTCGTTCGGGCGTTCGGCGAGCAGCTCCGGCTTGGCGTACCCGGGGTGCGTGCGCTGGTCGCGCCGCTCACGCACCTCCCCGCGTGCGTCAAGCAGCCGGTACATCGTGCGCTCCGAAGCCAGGTAGCGGCCCTCGTCCAGCAGGGTCGCCCAGACCTGGGCGGGCGAGCAGTCGAGGAACCGCGCGGAGTGCAGTTCGGCGAGGACGGCCTCGCGCTCGGGCTCTGAGAGCGCTCTGGCCGGGACGGCCCGCGGACTCCTCGGCCTGGGCTCCGGCGGACACCGACGACGGTAGATCGTCGCTGGCGAGGCACCAAGCGCCCGGCACGCCGGGCGGGTACCGACGATCGGGGTGAGTTCCTGCACGGTCTGCTCGATCATCGCTCGGTGCTCCCCGGCCCGGTAGCGCCCCTGGGCTCGAGCAGCTGCCCCAGAAGCGCGGAGACGTTTCCCTGCACCTCGATCACCTTGCGCGCCTTCCGGAGCTCCGCCTCCGCGCGTTCCGCGCGCCGCTCCAGGGCCACGATCTGCGCATCACGCCGGTCAGCGGGCTTACGCCCCCGCGGCCGCGAAAGCGCTTTGATCGACCCGGCGTCGCGCTGTTTGCGCCACGTCGCCAGATGCGAGGAGTACAGGCCCTCGCGGCGCAACAGCGCCCCGACCTCCCCCGGTTGCGTGCACCCGTCGGCCTCGCGCAGGACCGCCAGCTTGTACTCAGCCGTGAACCGCCGGCGCGTCGCACGCTCGACGAGCTCGGGATCGGGCCGAGGCCCCCCGGGCGCGGCGCGCCCGGCCACCCCTCCGTTGCGGTCGCCTACGGCTCCCTCCACTCCGGGGTGGCCGGCACCATCGTGCTCCATCTCCAACATCGTGTCGTGCTCCGTTCTCGCCCTCAAGGGTCAGTAATTCCTTGATCATGAGCGTCTCACACGACATTGGCAGAGAGGGCGGTTGCGGTTGAGCCATGAGTGACACGCCTCGACGACCCACCGGCGTGCTCGCCACTCCGGGTTGCTGGATTTGAGGTCGATCTCCTCGCCACGCGCGCGGATGTGTGGTGTGAACTCGCGGTCTTCGAGAAGTTCATGGACGACGGGAAAGTCATAGCCCTTGTCCAGGCAGAGGCCCTGTGGGTCGGTCTTGGTTGGTTCCGGACGCTCGATCGGGACCGAGTCGAGCGTCTCCTTCAGGAGCTTGTGATCGTTGCGGTTCGCGCCGTCGTGAGCGAGCCCGATCGGGACGCCACGTGCCTCGACGAGGAGCGAGCGCTTCGCCCCCCCTTGGCTCTATCAGTTGGGTTAGGACCCGTCTTCGGCCCGCCGAGCGGCGCTTTGCTCATCGCACCGTCCGCTGCCAGCCACGACCAGTCGATGCCGATCTCCTTGTCGTAGTCGAGCAGCCCTTGGCGCCAAACCTCATGAAAGACCCCAGCCTGCTCCCACTCCTGAAAGCGCCGGTGCGCCGTTGAGGAGTTGCACACCCCGGTCGCGTTGAGCGCGTTCCACTGCATACCAGTGCGCAGCACGAGCAAGATCGCGTCCATCGCTTGGCGCTTGGGCAGACCACGCCGGTGAGTTCCCAACGGATGCGCAGGCGGGGCAGGCAGCAAAGGCTCGATCCGCTCCCACAACCAGTCAGGCATACGCCAGCCATCGTCGCGGTCGACCAAACCCATTCTCCGACCTCCTATGTCCGATCAACAGATCAGACATCCAATTCGTCACGACCGAACAGAATCCCCCCTACAGGGATACGCCCTTAGGACGATGAGTACTCGTCTCGACTCCGGCCCGCGGGACGCCCGCCGTGGCATCGCCAGGGCCGAAAGCGGGAGTCTGACCCGCGCCCGAGGAGCTCTGGATTTCGGTCGTCCAGATCAGCCGTCTGGATCGAAGCTCGGCGAACAGGGAGCAACGCGGCGGGGACATGGAATTAGAGTCGTGACGGGACGGTGTACGCTAGGCGGGGAGGCTGGCGGATTGACGCTCGCTTCGTCGGCCCGCAATGCTTGGCTGCGTCACGGAGGCGTAACGACACCACAGAAAGCGGGAGATCCAAGATGGCGATCGTGCAACGCGATGTCCAGATCAAAGCCTCGCCGCAGGAGACCATGGTACTCCTGGACGATGCCAGTCGCTGGCCGGACTGGTATCCGGGCATGACGGATCTCGACATCACCGCTCCCTTCCCCGCAGTAGGGGGCAAGGTCGCGTTCAAGGTGAAGTCGGCGGGCATGTCCATGCCGATTACCGAGACGGTTCTCGACTACCAGTCGGGGAAGTTGCAGCTTTTCGAGATGGACGGCATGTTGTCGGGACGCGCTCGCTGGGAGCTCACCCCGGAGGGCGATGGAACACGCCTGACGACGACGTTCGACTATGCGCTGCCGGGCGGCGTCTTCGGCAAGATCGCTGATGCCCTCATCGTGAAACGCATGAATGCCAAGAGTCTCGAAGAAGCTCTCCGCAACTTCAAAGCGCTCGTCGAACAGCAGTAGCTGTCGCGTGACGGGGGCGACCGGTCTCTAGCCTGGAAGCTCTCGCGGGGCGGACAAGCGCGCGCGGCGTCAAACCTCGCACCGTGGGGACGCCGCGGAGTTGGGTGTCGGGAGCTGTGGACCCTCGCTTCCCTGTGGACCCTCGCTTCCGCGTCCGCGCGAAGGCAGTCGTCCACGCTCGGCCGCAATGTTTCCTGCTCCGGACGACTTTCGAGTGCGCCAACTGACGGCGAGCTCACGCTCGCTCCGGTGGAAAATGGGGAGCACCGCAGCCCGCGACGCTGACGATCGAGGCTCGACATCGACGCCCACACGCCCTCGCTACCGGCGATGGACGCGATCCACCTACCCACGGCACTGACGATGCGTGAAGACCTCGGGGCCGTCTCGTCTTCATTCATAACAACGACTTGCGCGCTGCCGCTGGAGCACCTGGCGAGGTGAGGTCTACCGGTAGTCGTCGCGGCAAGCCGATTGCGACCGATGCGTTGGTTGCAATCGTTGCAGCCAACTGCTACCGTCCCTATATGGCAACCGCACCGACGATTCCCCGCACAGATCTACAGCGAGTGCTCCCAACCTTCCGCAAAGCCGCCGCACTCATCGACGTGCATCCTTCGTTCATCAGTCGTGCCGTGCGTGATCTGGGGATAACGCCGGTCGAGTGGGGCCGGCGCGAGCGCTACCTGCAGATCCCAGACGTGTTGTTGATCGCAATTCATGCTCGGCGTAACGCCGTCGAGGAGGTCGCGGGGGGCCTGGTCGAGCTGGCCGAGCTCCAGGCACCAGAGCTTGCAGGATGGGTTACCACTGAAGCAGAGCAATTCCTAGCCGCGCTTCCCGCGCCTGAGCCCGAGGACAGCGACGCCTTCATTGCAGAGTTGCACAGCGAGCTGCCGGGGGAGTGGGCCGATCGGGCGGAGGCGATCTACCGCCGCCATCTGAATGACTAGACGGGGTGACGCCGTTCGCGGTATCCCCGGTCTGCCCAGCCGCCGTTGGGCTCGCCAACACCGGGCGTGAACCCGAACGCGTCGAGCTCCTCGGGCGTGAGGACGATCCCCGAGTCCTCGAGCACGCCGATGCGGCCATGTGCGACGGTCACCGTGTCGATCGCCGACACAACGAGCGTCAGCAACAGGGCGGCGGTCATGTACTCGCCACGGAGTATGTCCTCGACGTCGTCGCGAACGCACACTGACGTGATCAGAAGTGGACGGCGGCGTCCGGCCTTCGCTCGCGGCGGCTTGATGTTGGGGTCCTCGAAGTGCCAGGACAGGAAGGCCGCCACGCGGTTCGAGTTGCGCACGTCGACCGCGAGCAGCCGGCGCCCCTTCGCCGCGTCGGCATGGTGCCACGCCGACCGAGCGGGCTCAGGGCTTGGGACACCGATCAGCCTGTGCCGCGGGGTATACAGACGCCAGCGCACAGCGCTCCCTGGGCCACTGACGGACGGCAGGTAGTGATCGAGACGCACCCGGGTCTGCGGATCACCAGATCGGCGAGCGTCCGAGATGACCAGCGCCGCCGCCAGTCGTTTGATGAGCTCGTCACGATCGGGCACGAACGTACATTCGAGAGGATGCTCCGGACGCCAAAGCTAGGGCCGACCGGCTCAGATGGTGGACGAAACGTGCCGGGCACAGACGAACGCCCAAGTCATCCCCGTGGTGCCGAGCCAGTCCGCTCCTTCGGTCCTCCTCCGGTCCGGCGGCGGTAGGATGCCAGCGCCAGGCCGACGTAGCTCAGCTGGTAGAGCACCGCCATGGTAAGGCGGGGGTCAAGGGTTCGAGTCCCTTCGTCGGCTCTCTGAGGTGTTCACGTTTGAACGCCTCTTTTGTTCACGTTTGGGTCTGTTGGTGCGTGTTGTGGCGGGTGGTTGTGCGTTAGGGGCGCTGGTTGGGCTGTTGGCGGGTCGTTTGGGTGTCTTGGGAGAGGATCGCGGGCGACTCGGACGGTCTTTGGGGTGTTGCGGGGCGTGGTTGTTCGGTGGTGTGTCGCTGGGAGTGTTTGCTTGGGCGTTTTTGGGGTTTAGGCCGCTATGGCTGGTGGTGCGTTGGCTTGGTTGGTGAGGTTGTGGGGGGTGCGCTGGCGTTTGCGTCTGTGCTTGGGCGGCAGCCCGCGGGCTGCGCGCCGCTGATTCTCGGCTTGGCGTGCGGCGAAGGCGTCGGCGATGCGCGTGTTGGCGATGATGAGCGCGGATGCGAGGAAGAGTGTGTTGGGTGTGAGTCCTATCAGCCGGCACCATCCTCGCTTGATGTCGTTGCTGGCGGGGTCGTGGAGGTGGGAGAAGCTGCGCTCGGCTGCGCTTGGTCGCGTCCCACCAGCCGGGGGAATTGAAAAGACGGGCGTAGCCTCCGCTTTGTCCTGAGAAGACCAAGCGATGGAGGTACGCCCGCATGGAGAAGGTAGCCCCGAGCGAGAGGTTCCGCTCTGAACTGGATGAGGTGCTGGCCGGTGTCGGTGGCGAGGAGGATCCGATCGAGACGGTCGGGCGCCTCGGTGCTCGGCTGATTCTGCAGCAGGCGCTGGAGGACGAGGTCAGCGAGTTCCTCGGCCGCCGGCGCTATGAGCGCGCTGAGGAGACGGTCAGTCACCGCAACGGCTATGAGCCAAAGACGGTTAGGACGACGAGCGGGGCGATGCGCCTGGAGCGCCCCAGGATCCGTGACGCGAGCAAGCTCGGGTTCGAGAGCAGGATCCTCGGCAAGGGCGTGGCGCGCACGCACGCGTTGGAGTCGCTGGTGATCAGTGGTTTCCTCCGAGGACTGTCGACGCGGGATGTGGAGGCTGCCCTGGAGGAGGTCTTCGAGGAGTCGATCGTGTCCAAGAGCACGGTCTCCCGGATCTGTGAGGACACCCGGGAGCGATACCGGCAGTGGTGTCGTCGAAGGCTGGAGGGGCACGACATCGTCTACTGCTTCTTGGACGCGATCTACCTGAAGCTGCATCCCGACGACACACCCTCGGAGGGCGTCCTTGTCTGCTGGGGAGTGACGCTGGAGGGCCGCAAGATCCTGCTCGGATTGGCTCTGGGAAGCCGCGAGAGCTATGACGCGTGGCTCGCGTTCGGTCGCGACATGATCGCCCGTGGGCTCAGAGCGCCAGCGCTCGTGGTCGCCGACGGCGCACCGGGGATCTGGAAGGCCACCCGTGAGCTCTGGCCCAATGCTCTGGAGCAGCGCTGTACCGTCCACGCGCTCAGAAACGTCACGAGCAAGCTCCCGGAGCGCCATTACCAGGAGGTCAAGGCCCGCTGGTGGAAAGCGTTCGATGAGGCCCGCTCACCGGGCGAGGCCACCAGCGAACTGCAGGGAATCATCGCTGACTACCGTACGGCGTACCCCTCAGCGATGGCGGTCATCGAAACGGACCTGCCGGCCCTCGTCACGCACCTGCGGTTCCCGTCCGAGCACCGCAAGCGAATCAGGACCACGAATCTCCTTGAGCGAACGTTCGTGGAGGTCCGCCGGCGCACCAAGGTCATCGGCCGCTTCCCCGGCGAGACCTCAGCGCTGTCCCTGATCTGGGCCGTGCTCGAGCTCTCATCCCGCGGATGGCGCGGAGTAAAGATGAACCCCAAGACCGTCGCTGAGATCGAGCGCCTACGCCGTCAGCTGCGCGAGGACCCAGCCCCACCCATGACCAGCGACGCCAAGGAAGTGATCGCCGCATAAGATCCGCAGCCAGCGGAGCTACGCCTCGGTCAATTCACCCGGAAAACGGGACGCGACCCTGCGCTTCGGCGGGCGTAGGAGTGCCTGTGTGCTTGTGAGGGGTAGTCGTGCTTTTGGGCGGTCTTGGCGCCCACGCTTGGTGGCACGGTGATCGTCTTTTGGGTGCAGCAGATGGGTGCGTTCTCGGGTGGGGAGAGGATCGTGGGGCGCTCGTGGGAGAGCGCTATCGATTCTGGCTTGTGTGGGCAGCGGGTCTTGCCGGCCGCGGCGGGGCAGATGGCGCGGTGGTAGCCGTCTCTGTCGTGGGCTGAGAGGGCGCCGAGCTTGTAGCGGGAGAGCTCTTGTGTTTTTTGGTCGTGGGTTTGAAGTTCGGGCTCTGTTGCGGCGGGGGCTGGCGGGCCGAGCTCAAAGAGCGTCCTGGGCGTGGCTGGGCAGTAGAGGTTGCCGTTGGCGATGATCGCGCCTTGGTGGGTGCCCTTCATCCCGCGGTCGTTTGGGTGCAGGTCCATGACGAGTTCTGCGCCCAGTGCTCTGGCGGGCGCTGCGAAGGTCTCTGGGGCGCGGTAGGAGTAGCCGCTGTCGGCGAGTAGGTCGCCGAGGTGGATGCCGTCGGCGGCGATGCGTTGAAGCATCGGCACGATCTGCGCCGGCGGGTCGTGCTTGCAGGAGGAGAGCGTGATCCTGCGCACGAGCTCTGGGACATCGCCGCTGGCGTCTTCGGAGACGATCGTGGCGGCCTGCAGGTAGTAGCCGAAGAACGTCTCGTTTTGGCCGGGATGGTTGGTGTTGCGGTGGCCCCATGCCGCCTCGGGGTCGGCGCAGCGCCCGTCTTTGTGTGATGGGCGGGCGAAGCTCTCGTAGTTGCTCCAGTCGATCGCGAGCGATGAGCTCTGTGGGCAGCCCAGCACTTTCACGCTGGCCTCCAGCAGGCAGTCCACGATCTCTGAGAGGGTTTGGCAGGGCTTCCCGTCGGGTTGCTGCTCCGAGAGCGCCCGTACGACCAGGCCGAACGTTCGCTCGAGCTGCCGGTAGGTGAGCTCATGCGGCCCGGTCTTCCACTGGGCGATCACGCCAAGGCGCCGCTTGTCGGCCTCGCCCAGGCAGAACAGCGCCCGGTGCACTCTGCTCAGGTGCGCGGGACGGTCGTCTGAGAGCGTTGCCAGCATGCCGATCAGCAGCGTGCGCACCGTAAGCTGGCGGGGCCTGACGCCGATCGGCAGGAGCATCTCGATCCGCTCGCTCACGCCGGAGGCGTCGAGGATCTCCTCGAGACGGCAAAGCTCGCCAGCGCTCACGGTGATCCCCCCAAAAGCATGAGCATCTCCGCCTCGCTGAGGGCGGGCAGGGATGCGGCGATGTCCCCGAGGCGCTGGCTGCAGGACACGCCCGCCGCGGCCATGAACGCGCCAAGGCCGATCGCCTGCGCGGCCTGATGTAACCAGGTCGATCTCAGTCGCCCTGCCTGCAGGCGTGGCAGGGATGGATCGGCGCAGAGCGCACGGCAGAGCGCGTCGGTGATGTTCCTGCGCTCGGGATCGCGCCCGCCGATGATCAGGCGCTCTCCCGCGAAGACGGCGCCGGCGAGCAGCTGCGCCCGGTAGCGGGAGAGCACCGGCACTATGCGCGTCCTGCCCCCGGCAACCCTCACGAGCACCCCACGCGGGCGGCAGACGACATCGCATCCGCGGATCTGGCGCAGCTCGCCGGACACTATGCCCGCGCCCGCGCCCAGGCAGATCAGCGCCGTGGCGCGCATCCGGCGTGCCTGGGTTGACTGCGCTTCTGCCAGGCGCAGGTACCCGTCGATCTCGGCCTGGCTGTATGGCGCCTTCGCGCGCTCGCGGGGCAGCGGCGTGGGCGCCGGCTCGGGGTAGGCACTCAGCGCGCGAGCCAGAGCGCGCAAGTTGGTGCGCAGCGTGCGCACCGAAGCCGGGGACAGTCCTACGCAGCCACAGAGCGTGAAGCGCTCGATTACCGCCTCTGCCAGCAGTTTCTCATCAAGCGCCAGCCCCACTTGCTCGGCGAAGGAGGCGAGGCGGCCCGCGGCGAACAAGAGCGCCTTCGCGCGCCCCGCGCTTGAAGGTGGGACCCCCGCCACGAGCTCCCGCGCGCACGCAGCCGCTGCCTCGGAGAGCGCGCAGGGCGCATAGCGCGCGATCGCCGCCGCCGCCGCTTGCTGGGTGGCGTCGGTGCGGCTCGCTTGCGGGCACAAAGCAGGGGTCATCGCAGACCTCCTATCCTCCGGTAGTTCTACCGGAGGAATCGGACGGAACCGGCCGCAGCGCCTGCCAGACTCAGCCGATGAAGCTCGACCCCGCCCAGCGCGAAAAGACGCGCCAGATCGCACGAGAACTCGCGGCGATAGCCCGCTCAGGCGAACTGCTGCCCGGCACGATCAGCGAGCGGCTGACGCGCTGCGGCAGACCAAACTGCGCCTGCCACGCCGAGCCACCACGCCTGCACGGCCCCTACTGGCACTGGACGCGCAAGGTCAAAAACAAGACCGTCGGCAGCTACCTCAGCACAGAGAAGGCACGCGACTACCAGCGCTGGATCGAGAACGACCGACGCGCACACGAACTGATCGCGGCCCTCCAGGCAATCGCGGTTGAACACCTGGAAACCGAACAACATCACGACGACTGAGCCCCCACCAATGTGGTCAAAACGCGCTTAACGCGTGGTCGGCGCCTCAGACAATCCCAAAAACGCCAGCCACCACAGAGGATCCCCCAAACGTGAAGACCTCTCTCTTTTTGTACCGCTAGCTCACCAGCAGTTCGATACACTTTTTGTCCCAGGTTGTCCTCTTCTGTCCACCGGGCGAGGGCGGCGAACCTCAGCACAGGAGTCAAAAATGGCGCTCTACCTAGAGATAGGGCGTCCCTGGGGTCCCAGCATGGTAAGCAAGAGGTCTCGGGTTCGAATCCCGACGTCGGCTCTGGAGTCGAAGCGCGGTTTCGACCGCTGAGTCACCCACAATCCCACGGTGATCGCCGCCGATCGCGAAGGTCGATGTGGTGGAGCCCGCCCGACGATCACGCCGTTGCGTGACCCGAGTAGGCTATGGTCGTTCGCGCTGTGTGTGGGAGAAGCTGAGCATTTCGGCAAAACCAAGAGGGGGAAGCGTCTCATGTCATATCCTGTCACCTTCGAAGCCGAGTACGTCGAGCAGCGCAATCGGCTCACGGCTTTCTTCAGGCTGATCCTGGCGATTCCGCTGGCGATCTGGCTCTATGTGTACGCGATCGTGACCTATATCGTGATCGTGATCGCGTGGTTTGCGATCGTCATCACCGGTGCCTACCCACGTGGCCTCTATGACTTCGTCGCGAGCTTCACGCGCTTCTTTGCGCGGGTGACCGCCTACACGGCTCTGCTCTGCGACCCCTACCCCTCTTTCGGCGGCTCTGAAGACCCCGCCTACCCGGTGCGGATGCGGTTCGAGGGGCCGCTCGATCGCTACAGCCGCCTGAAGACGCTTTTCCGCATCATCCTCGCGATCCCGATCCTGATCCTGCGCTACGTGATGAACCTGATGCTGGAGGTCGGCGCGATTGCGGCCTGGTTCGTGATTGTGATCACGGGCAAGATGCCGCGCGGCCTGTTCGACCTGATGGTGCTCGCCAACTCCTACATCGCACGCTCCGATGCCTACGTCGCGCTGCTAACCGAGACCTATCCACCGTTCCAGGACGAGCAGACCCGCGCGGCCGGGGCATCGCCCGCGGCACACACGCCATAGCTTTCCCGGGCGACGGTGCATGGGGGGCACCGAGCCTGGCCGCGTCGGCGTGCCCTGACTCGGCCTCGCTCAGCCGGTCTCGGTGGGCGTCAAGACGATCACTGGGATGACGCGCTCGGCCTTCTCCTGGTATTCGGCGAACTGCGGCAGCCGCTCGGCCTGCGTGCGGTAGAGGCGCTCGCGCTCCTCGCCGGAGGCCTCGCTGGCAACCACGTCGATCGTGTCGGTCCCGACCTCGATCTTGACGCGCGGCTGCGCCTTGAGGTTGTGGTACCAGTCGGGATTCGCCGGTGCTCCGCCCTTGGAGGCGAACACGACATAGCGCCCGTCGTCGCTCTGGTAGGCGAGCGGGTTGATGCGGCTCCTGCCGGATTGCGCGCCGGTGTGGTGCAGCAACAGCAGCGGCATGCTTTCGAACATGCCGCCGACGCGTCCTTCGTTGGCGTGGAACTCCTCGATGACCTTCGTGTTGAAATCTGCGGGCGACGTGGACATGGCGCTCCTCGGGACGTGGGGACAGGGCAGGTCGGGGACGCTGACTCAGTGTATGAGCACCGCGCGCAGGGGGCTCAGACGCCGGATTGGGCGACGACCTCCCCCGCGGCTACGGCGTCGGCGAGTCGCCGGTGGTCGCGCTCGTTCTGATCGGCGTACGCCGTGGCGAAGCGGGCGATCGCCCGGTCGAACGCCGAGCCGGCGCCCAGGTAGGCGGCGATTGCAAGGCGGTCGCCGGAGCGTGCGTGCGCGCGGGCCAGCGACCACCCGCATGCGCGGGTGTATGCGCGCAGGCCCGACTCGCTCAGCGTCGAGAGGTCGGCGGATGCCTTCCAGTCCCACAGTTGGCGGACGTAGAAGTCGTGTTCGTTGCCGTCCAACCCGACGCTGCGCTGCCAGCCGAGGAAGATGTCGCTGGCGGCCTGGGAGATACGCTGGCCGCGCACCACCCGCTCGCCGTGGTTGGCGAACTCGCTGGCGCCGAGGTGGGGCTCGAGCACCGAGGGCTGCGCCTCCTTGGCCTGCAGCACGAGCGGGTCTTGCCCGTCGCGGCCGACGAGCAGGAACACCCAGGCGCGTGTGCCGACGCTGCCGACGCCCACCACCTTGCGCGCCATGTCGACGAACCGGTGGGTGCGAAACAGGTACTCCCGGTCGGCGTCGAGGCTCTCGGCATACTGATCCAGCACCTTCTGCACGAACGCCGACTGCTCGCGCGCGTCGACTGGGCCGACCAGCTCGCGGATCGGGACGAGCAGCGGTGGGACGTGGCTGAAGCGCAATTTGCCATCGGCGCGCTCGGTCAGCTTTTTCACCGCCCGCAGGCTCGTCTTGCGGCGCGCATTGGCGAACGGTCGCGCGAACTCGATCCGCCCCCTGCCCTTCAACCTCCCACCGAAGCGATCGACCAACTCACTCGCCGTCAGGCGCTCATACCAGACGTCGATGTGACTGCGCCCGGCGAAGTCGCGCATCGCCTCGCGGTATTCGCGCACGCTCTCCTCGACGATCCATCGGCGGCTGTCCGCGGGGAGGTCCACGTCGCGGCCGGCGATCTCGGCGCTGGCGGCCATCCGCTTGAGATCCCACTCCCATGGACCTGGAAGCGTCTCGTCGAAGTCGTTCGGGCTGAACACCACGCGGCGATCGGGGGCCGCAAAGCCGCCGAAGTTGGAGATGTGGGCGTCCCCGCACGCCTGCACCACGATCCCCGAGTCCGGCGTCCTCGACAGATCGGCCGCCATTACGGCGGCCGCGCCGCGGTAGAACGTGAACGGCGAGACGAGCATCCGTCCGTAGCGGATCGGCACGAGCTCCTGCACGCGCGAGGCTGCCTGAGCCGCGAGCACCGCGACGGGATCGGGCCGGTTGGGCGCCGGCGACCACTCGCCGTGGGCCGACCGGGGTGTGGTTTGGCGGGCCGCTCGACCGCGCTCCGCGGACTCCCCCGACTGCAGCTGTGAGTAACGCGGGGCGAGTTCAGCGGTCACGGCTGTTGAGCTCCTTTGCGACGTCCACCACCGACGTGCGCTGGTAGAAGTCAACCGCGACGATAGCGCCCTTGAAGCTGCGCTTCTTCAGGCAGCGCTCGATGCGCCCGCGCAGGAATGGCGTCCGGCCGATTGTGGCGTTCAGGGTGGCGCTCGGTGGGAACGGGGGGATCCAGTCGTTGATCAACAGCAGCGGGCTGTCCGCTTCGCCCCGGTAGCGCTCGCAGCTCAGCTGATCCGGGCGCGTGGCGCCAAGCGGCGTGTCTTGGATGAACGAGAACGCGGGCATGTACCAGGCGGGCGAGCCACCCTTCTCCTCGGCGAACACCACGAGGCGCTGTCCCCGCGCGATCAACTCCCCCAGGGTTGGCATCGGCGCCCGGCGGTCGAGCGTCGCGACATAGTGCGTGAGACCGGTCTGCTCGAACGCCCGCTCGATCGTGGCTGGGGGGACGTAGTCCTCAACGATCACGATCACCACCTGGTTGGGATGGCGCGCCAGGAAATCCCCGATCACCTCCAGTTCCCGATTCAGCGGCTCGGCTCCCAGCTCGCACAGGGTGTGGCACAGGTAGGGCTCGGGCGTGCCGTTCAACGTCCCCACGCCCACGCGGCCGGCGACCCGGTCGGCGACGCGCAGGGCGCGCGCGGGGACCTGTGTGGCGACCTTGTTGCGATCGGACCCCTCGGCGCCGAGATCGGTCCGCACTCGGCCCGTCGCTGGGTCGTACACCCCGAAATGAACATCGAGCAGCAGCGCCCGGATGCCGTCGTCGAGCTGGCGCGAGATGCCGTAGCGCTGATTGGCGAAGTGCCAGCCCGGCTCGGCGGAGGCCGCGAACGAATTGTGCGTGCCGGGGAAGACGACTTCGTCCAGGCGCCGCCCACACAGCGTCGCCGTGCCGTCGCAGCTCTGGGCCGCTGCCGCCTTGCCGTGCCCTTGTGTCCCAGAGCAGCCGACGAAGAGCAGAACCGCCAGTCCGGCGACGATCGACACCAACGTCGCCGTGGTCTGGCGCACGGGCTTGCGCCAGGATCCAGGGGTCTCGCGGGGGCGTCCCATCGCTTGGAGAGGGTACGGGAGGGGGAGAGAGGGAGGAGGAGGGGGCAGTGGTTGCTCACCGGGACCGTTGGGCACGGACGGGCGCCCGGCGTGGGGATCGTTGGGTCACGAAGGCCGGCCGGCGTATAGTGAGGCCCAGACGACGCGCCGGGCTTCTCCTCTGCTCATGTCCGCGTGTCTGTGGCGATAGAGCCGAGAGGATCGAGGCGCTCGTGTCGATATCCACAGTGGCGCACCTGACGGTGGCCGAGCGCGCAGCGCGCGGCAAGGCGGCACGGTCGGAGGTGCCGCGCTCCAGTCACGCGGTCTTCGAGCCTGGCGCTCACCGCGACCCGATCGGGCTGCTGCAGAGCCAGGCGAAGACGCGGGTGCCGGAGCTCGTGCCGATCCGCTATGGCCGCATGCTGGTGTCGCCGTTCACGTTCTACCGGGGGGCGGCGCTGATCATGGCCAGCGACCTGGCGGCGACGCCGCGCTCGGGGCTGACGGTGCAGTGCTGCGGCGATGCGCACCTGTCGAACTTCGGCGTGTTCGCCTCGCCCGAGCGTCGGCTGATGTTCGACGTCAACGACTTCGATGAGACGCTTCCTGGCCCGTGGGAGTGGGACGTCAAGCGCCTCGCCGCGAGCATGCTGATCGCCGCGCGCTTCAACGGCTTCCCGGTCAAGGATCAGGAGCAGATCGTGCTGGACACGGTCGAGGAGTACCGGATCGCGATGACGAGCTTCGCGGCGATGAACAACCTCGACGTGTGGTATGCCCGCCTGGACATCGAGAACACGCTCAAGGAGCTGGGGTCGCAGCTCAAGCCGAAGCAATACAAGCGCACTGAGAAGGCGCTCGCGAAGGCCCACACCAAGGACAGCATGTCGGCCTTCTCCAAACTGACGCACGTCGTGGATGGCGAGGTGCGGATCGTCGCCGAACCGCCGCTGATCGTCCCGATCGACGACCTCGTCAAAGGTTCCGAACGCGATGAAATGTTCGACGGCCTGCACGAACTGGTGCGCTCCTACCGCGCCACGCTGGAGCACGATCGGCGCGTGCTGCTCGAGGAGTTCCGCCTCACCGATTTCGCGCGCAAAGTCGTCGGTGTCGGCAGCGTTGGCACGCGCGCCTGGATCGCGCTGATGCTCGGCCGCGACGGCCAGGACCCGCTGTTCCTGCAGATGAAGGAGGCGCAGGAGTCGGTGCTCGAGGAGTTCCTCGGCCCCAGCGAGTTCGACAACCACGGCGAGCGGGTCGTCACCGGCCAGCGGCTGATGCAGGCCTCGAGCGACATCTTCCTCGGCTGGCTGCACGTCAAGTCCGGGATCGACGGCCAGGAGCGGGACTTCTACGGACGCCAGCTGAAGGACTGGAAGGGCTCGGCGGAAATCGAGCAGATGGTCCCGTCGGGCCTGTCGGCCTACGGGCGGCTGTGCGGCTGGACGCTCGCGCGTGCGCACGCCCGCAGCGGCGACCGGATCGCGATCGCCGCCTATCTCGGCCGCGGGCCCAGCTTCGACCGCGCAATCGTGGAGTTCTCCGCCGCCTACGCCGAGCAGAACGATCGCGACTACAAGGCTCTCGCCAAGGCCGTCAAGGCAGGCAAGATCACCGCCCAAACCGGCCTCTGAGCGCGCGCCCTCGGGCTGCCTGAGAAAAAGACCGTGTCCACAGGCGCATCGCTCGACGTGTCCACAGGCGCGTCGAGCGGGTGGGGCTCGCCGCGCCGCTTAGCGGATGCCGTCGAGCAGCTCCGCGGGCGAGGCCAACCCGAGACCCCGCGCGAGAATCACGAGCGTCTCCAAGCGCGGCGAGCGCTTGCACCGCTCCAGGAGGCTGATCTCGGTGCGGTGCAGGTTGCAGGCTTCGGCGAGCGCCTCCTGCGAGAGCCCCGAGCGCTCCCGGTGCGCGCGCAGGTTCTTGGCGAATTGGCTGCGTATCTGCTCCACGGACACCCGCTAACTGTCGCGCCTCGCAGACGAGAGGTCTACAGACCTTTGTCTGTATCGTGTGTCGGCATCGAAACCCTGCTCCTGCGCGGCTGAGTTATAAACGTTCTGCCAAGCTTATCGACAAGCCATTGTCGTCTGTATTGGCTGGAAATCACCATATTCCATACCATGCCACGTATGCCGGACGCTTGATCTTTAGGTCCCGTGGGGTACGGCCCCCTGGGATTGCGGGCGCGGAATTTCGCGCTCAGATGCAGATGCAGCCGAGGGCGTCCATGTGCCGGGCGCACGGGGATGCCCGCACAAGCTCGCCCTCGTTGTGCACGACGCCCTGTTCGCAGAGTCGCTCGAGGGCGACGCCGATCGCCTCCGGGTCGACGTCGTAGAGCTCGCGCCCGAGCTCCCCGCGTGACCAGTGCAGTGCGTGGTCGTCGCGCAACAGCTGCAACACAACCAGGCGCTGCGTGCCGTTCTGCTCCAGCGGATCGACTCGCTTCTCGGGCATGCCGCAATCTTCGGCCCGCGGCGCCCAGACCCTTCAGACAATCGTCTAAGTTGGCGCGAAAAGACGCAAAATGGGGGAGCAGAGATGGTGGGGGCAGGATTCGAACCTGCGTAGGCAGAGCCAATCGGTTTACAGCCGATCTCCTTTAACCACTCGGACACCCCACCGTGGGTGCCGACGCAGTTTAGAGCCTACGAGGCCTCGCGCAGCAGCTGCGCCTCGGGCAGCGTCTGCAGCTTCTTGAGCGTGCGGTTCTCGATCTGGCGGACGCGCTCGCGGGTGATGTTGAAAGCGCGGCCGACCTCCTCCAGGGTGCGCGAGCGCCCTCCGGTGATGCCATAGCGCATCTCCAACACCTCCCGCTCGCGGCGCGGCAGCACCGCCAGCACGCGCACGATGGTCTCGCGGCGCAGCGACTCCGAGGCGGTCTCGAACGGCGATTCGGCGGCGATGTCCTCGACGAAGTCCGCCAGCGCCGAGTCGTCCTCCTCGCCCACCGGCTTCTCCAGCGAGATCGGCTGCTGGGCCATGCGCAGGATCTCGCGCACTTCCCCGATCGGGTAGTCGAGCTCCGTGGCGAGCTCCGCGGCACTGGGGTCGCGCCCCAGCTGCTGGATCAGGTGGCGCTCGGCGTGCAGCACCTTGTTGAGCTTTTCCGCCATGTGCACCGGGATCCGGATCGTGCGGCCCTTGTCGGCGATCGCGCGCGTCACCGCCTGGCGGATCCACCACGTGGCATAGGTCGAGAACTTGTAGCCGCGGCGGTAGTCGAACTTCTCCACCGCCCTGATCAGCCCAAGCGAGCCCTCCTGGATCAGGTCCAGGAAGGTGAGGCCGCGCCCCATGTAGCCCTTGGCGATTGACACCACCAGACGCAGGTTGGCCTCGACCATCTGCTGCTTGGCCGCCACGTCGCCGCGCTCGATGCGCTTGGCGAGGCCCACCTCCTCGGCGGCGCTCAGCAGCGGCACGCGCCCAATCGAGCGTAGATACAGGCGCAGCGAGTCGAGGCTGGACTCCGCGCCCTCGAGCTCAAGGTCATCGAGGCCCGCCCGCCCAGGCAGCTCGACATCGTCGAAGCCCGCTCGCCCGCGCAGCTCGACGACCTGGTCGAGGTCCACGGGCTCCTCCGTCGCCTCGTCCTCCTGGTCGGGTGCCTCCGCGCGGTGCAGCGGGATCGGCCGTCGTTCGTCCGGCTCCTCGCCCAGCTCCCGCTCCACCCGCTCCGGCGCGGATGCTCCCACGATCTCGATGCCATGCTCCTCCAGGTAGCTGAGCAGGTCCTGCGCCTGCTCCAGTGCGACGTCCGCCTCCTCGAGCGCCGTCGCGAGCGCCTCGGAGGCCACGAACCCGCGTTCCTGGCCGTCGGCGATCAACGTCTGCAGCTCCTCGATTTCGACCACCGCGACCTCCGCCGCCGCAGCCGGCTCCACCGGAGCGCGACCGACCCCCCTGCCCTGCAATCCTGCGAACTCAAACAACGCCTTCTCGCTCACCTCTGTGGACCCCCGGGATCCATGCTGCACCCATCGCGGCGCACCCGCCGCGCCTCCCCTGTCAACCTGCTCGTCCGCGCCTCCTACGCGTCCCTTCGGTGATGACTGTCACCGGCTCTGCGCCTTCTCCCCAGCCCGTATTGCTCGTGCTGGGGCTCTGCCTGCCCAAACCCGCGACTGCCCTTGACGTTGCGGCCTTGCCCGAAATGATCTGCGGAGTGATACCAGATATCAAGGCCCCCGTGCGCAGCTTCCAGCGATTGGCATGAGACCGCGTGTACTACGCTTGGCGAGCGGTGCCGACAACGATGCGTGTGAACCCCTCGCTTGACCCGCCGGCGCCGGAGGCCCAGGCGGCGCCGGAGGACGTGCAGGCCCGCGCGCCCGCCGTGCGCGTCGGCCTCTCGCGCGTGGGAGTGACAGGCGTGGAGAAGGTGGTGCGCATCCGCGATGAGCTGTTCTTCGCGCGCCTGGAGTGCTTCGTCGACTTGAGTCGCGACCAGAAGGGCGCGCACATGTCGCGCTTCGAGGAGGTCATCAACGAGGCGATCGGGGAGGTGGTGCTCAACGAGTCCCCGTTCCGCGCGGAGACGCTGGCGCGCGACATCGCCGAGCTCGTGCGCAGCCGCCAGGGGGCCGCGCGGGCGGAGGTGACGGTGCAGGCGCGCTACCCCGAGCACAAGCCCGCCCCCGTATCCGGTGTCTCCACGCAGGAGATCTACACACTCCACGGCCGCGCCGTGGCGCTGGAGGGCGGCACGCGCCACATGGTGGGCGTCTCCGCAACGGGGATCACCGCCTGCCCCTGCGCGCAGGAGCTCGTCGCCGCCCGCGCGCGCGAGCGGCTCTCCGGGCAGGAGGGCTTCTCGGAGGAGCAGATCGAGCGGATCCTCGCCCAGGTCCCGGTCGCCACCCACAACCAGCGCGGCCTCGGCACCCTGCAGATCGGCTGCCTGGAGGGCTGCGAGGCGGAGATCGACGCCAAGACGCTGCTGGGGATCGTCGAGGGCTCGATGTCCTCGGAGATCTACGAGCTGATGAAGCGCTCCGACGAGGTCGAGGTCGTCGAGAAGGCCCACCGCCGTCCGCGCTTCGTCGAGGACTGCGTGCGCGAGATGGTCGCGGGCGTCGTCGCCGCCTTTCCCGGGCTGGACGGCGCGAGCTTCGTCTCCGCCCGCCAGGAGAACCTCGAGACGATCCACGTCCACAACGTCGTCGCCGAACGCCACGGTCTGCTCGCGGAGCTGCGGGGTGAGATCGACTCCGGCCTCCCTGCCTCGCATCAGACCACTCTGGAGGAGTGGTTGGGCGGCGGCTCAGCCTGATTGGTGCGTCTGAGCCTGCATCCGCCGGCGCAGGCCGAAGAAGAAGTCGAGACCCGAGAGCACCGTCACGAGCACGGTCGCATACAGCAGCAGCGACACCCACAGAGGTTTGCCGTGCACGGCGATCACGGCGAGGATCGCCGCGATCTGCATGCAGGTCTTGACCTTGCCGAACATGCTCGCCGCCATCACCACGCCGGCCTGGGTGGCGCCGAGGCGCAGCACCGTCACAGCGAGCTCGCGGGTGATGATCACCATCGCCACCCACGCAGCCAGCCGTCCCAGCGAGACGAGCGAGAGCAGGGCGGCAACGATCAGCAGCTTGTCGGCGAGGGGATCCATCAGCTTGCCGAAGGTCGTGATCGACCCGCGCGTGCGCGCGAGGTAGCCGTCCGCGAAGTCGGTCAGCGACGCTAGCGCGAACACCACCGCCGCCAGCACGTCGCCGGAGGCGGTGTTGCCGAGCAGGGCGACCACCAGCACCGGGACCAGCATGATCCGCAGTACGGTGAGGACGTTCGGTAGGTTCAGGGGGAACATGGTGGGGTTGGTGGTGGGTGGCGGAGTTGGTGGTGGTGGGCTGCGGGCGAGACGCGGCGGGAGACACACATGGTGGGACTGCGGGATTACGCAGCATTATGTCGGCAAGGAGGAATCGCACATGAACAGGCGCACGCTGGGGCCCGGCGGCCCGGAGGTATCGGAGATCGGGCTGGGATGCATGGGGATGTCGGCGTTCTATGGGACGACCGACGCAGATGAGTCCACGGCGACGATCCACCGGGCGCTCGAGCTGGGGTGCGACTTCCTCGACACCTCCGACATGTACGGGCCGCACACCAACGAGGAACTGGTCGGACGCGCGATCGCCGGCCGCCGGGATGAGGTGTTCCTCGCCACCAAGTTCGGCATCAAGCTGGAGTTGGGCCCGCCGACGCCGCGCCGCTCGGTGGACGGCAGCCCCGCCTACGTGCGCGAAGCGTGCGAGGGCTCGCTGCGACGCCTCGGCGTCGAGCACATCGACCTCTACTACCAGCACCGTGTCGACCCCTCCACCCCGATCGAGGACACCGTCGGCGCGATGGCGGAGCTGGTCAAGGAGGGCAAGGTTCGCCACCTCGGCCTCTCCGAGGCGAGCGCCGCCACGATCCGCCGTGCGCACGCGGTGCACCCGATCGCCGCCGTGCAGAGCGAGTATTCGCTGTGGACGCGCGAGGTGGAGGAGGAGATCCTGCCGACGCTCGACGAGCTGGGGATCGCGCTGGTCGCCTACTCGCCGCTCGGCCGCGGCTTCCTCGTCGGGCGCTTCTCCTCGCGCGAGGAGATCGAGGAGGGCGACTTCCGCCGCTACGGCCCCCGCTTCAGCGATGAGAACTTCCAGCGCAACCTCGTGCTCGCCGAGCGCGTCCGCGAGTTGGCCGCGGAGAAGGGCGTCACCCCGGCGCAGCTCGCGCTCGCCTGGGTGCTCTCGCGCGGCGAGCACGTCGTTCCGATCCCGGGCACCAAGCGGCGCTCCTACCTGGAAGACAACCTCGCCGCCGCCGAGGTGCGGTTGAGTCCCGAGGAGTCCGCGCGGATCGCCGCCGCGGTTCCGCCCGCAACGGGCGATCGCTATGACGCACAGGGGATGACCACCGTCAACGGGTAGGCGGCCCACCCGAGGCCTCTTGCACGGTCCGCGAGCGGCGTCACCCGCGCGCGGGGAGTGGGCGTTCCCCACGCCAGTGGCGGCTGGCGGCGACCCCACCGACGGCGCGCTAGGGTGGCCCCTATGGATATGCAACTGGTGCCGATGGTCGTCGAGCGCACCGCGCGCGGGGAACGCGAATTCGACATCTACTCGCGGCTGCTCAACGAGCGGATCATCTTCCTCGGCACCCCGATCGAAGACCAGGTCGCCAACCTCGTGGTGGCGCAGCTCTTGCACCTCGAGGCCGATGATCCCGAAAAGGACATCTCGATCTACATCAACACCCCCGGCGGCTCGATCTACTCGGGCCTCGCGATCTACGACACGATGAACTTCGTCAAGCCCGACATCGCGACGATGTGCGTCGGCGTGGCGATGTCGATGGGCTCGCTGCTGCTGGCCGGCGGCACCAAGGGCAAGCGGGCCTGCCTGCCCAACAGCCGCATCCTGATCCACCAGCCCTCCGCCGGCTTCGAAGGGCAGTCCACCGACATCGAGATCCACGCCCGCGAGATCCTCAAGGTGCGCGCGCGCATCGACGAGATCTACGCCGAGCGCACCGGCCGCGCCGAGGAGGAGGTCCGTCGCGACATGGAGCGCGACCGCTTCTTCACCGCCGAGCAGGCCTTGGAGTACGGGATGATCGACCGGGTGCTCGAGAGCCACTGAGGGGAGCTCCCCGCGGGAGCTGGAGCGCTCGGGGTCGCCCTCGCGCGGACTTCAGGCTCAGGCCAGCGCGTCCTGAAGTGGGAGCGCCAGCCCCGGCGTCAGCAGGTCCCCGTCGGCTGACAGCAGCCTGCGTTTCGTGCGGCCGGCGATCGCCACGTAGGAGGCGTCGTAGAAGGTGAGGTCGTGCTCGAGCGCGAGCCGCGCGGCGGGGTGGTGGTCCTCCGGCGTGAGCTCCACCGGGTCGCCGCAGATCTCAGAGCATGAGCCGCAGTGCCGCCGCGATCCGGTCAGCCGTCCATCCCGAGTGCCGAATGAGGATGTTGCCGACCTCGTGCACCGCCAGCGCGGTGGTGCGCATCGCGAGTCTTCCAATCGCCGAGCGCGCAAGCTCGCCGTCGGGCTCGCGATCGACGGGCAAAAACCACTTCAGCGCCACACTGGCGTCGACAATCCACGCGGTTGTGAGCGCCTCAGCCTGCTCCTCCGGCGGGCTCATCCGTCGCGCAGCCGCTCGGCGCGCACGAGCTCCGCAGCGCCGACGGGACCCTCCCAGGTACGGCTGAGCTCATCGAGGTCGGAGAGCACCGCGCTGGGCTTGCGGCGCAGCAGGCCGACCTCGCGACGTGCCCCAGCCTGCAGCAGGGCGCTGCGGCTCATGCCGCGCCGCCCCGCCTCGGCGTCGAGCGCGTCGAGCAGGTTGTCGGGAATCGAGATCATCACCTTGGCCACACCCCGAGTATAGCTCGCTGGCAATACCCAACGATCTGCCACGAACGCCACGGGCAAGCCCCGCCCGGGTGTCACGTCGAGCTCCGGCCAGGCGCGGTTTCCCGCCCCGGCTGCCTTCGTGTTCACAGTCATGCAGCGATCGTACGGCTCGGCCGCGACGGTACGCTCGCGCGGGCTTCCACCTCGAGCGGCGCCCCCCTCAACCCACCCCGTGCTCGATAACCCCCAGCCCCTCGATCTCGATCCGCACGACATCCCCCGCTGACAGGAAGACCGGCGGGTTTTGCCCCAGCCCGACGCCCGAGGGGTGCCCGTGAGGATCAGGTCGCCCGGGAAGAGCGTGCAGGTCTCGGCGATGAAGGCGACCAGCTCGGGGACGGTGAAGATCAGGTTGGAGGTGTGCGAGTCCTGGCGCAACTAGCCGTTGACCCAGGTGCGCAGGCGCAGCGCGTGTGGGTCGGGGATCTCCTCGACGGTGGTGATCCAGGGGCCGTAGGGGCAGAAGCCGTCGGCCCCCTTGGCGCGCGTCCACTGCGGCTCGCGGCCCTGCAGGTCGCGCGCGCTGACGTCGTCGGCGACCGCGTAGCCGGCGACGCGCCCGCCGGCGCCCATCACCACGGCGAGCTCGCCCTCGTAGTCGAGGCGGCGCACGACCGCGGGGCAGCGCACGGGCGCGTTCGGCGGGGCGGCGCAGGCGGGCAGCTTCATGAACACGAGCGGCTGCGCGGGCGGCTCGCCGCCGGTCTCGGCGACGTGGTCGGCGTAGTTGAGCCCGATCCCGAAGATCGCCCGCGGGGCGGGCACGGGCGCAAGCAGCGTCACCTCTTCCAGCGGCCAGGTGGGCCCCGGCCCGTCGGACCCGCCCGCGGCGGCGGCGCTCTGCGCGAGCGCGGGGCTGCCCAGCACGTCGAGCACGGTGAGGCGCTCGTCGGCGAACGCGGTGACGTGGCCGTCCGCGACTGCCCGCCCGCGGGGCGTCGCGCGCCGGGAGGCTTGAACGTGGCGAGGCGCACCGGCGGCAGCGTACCCGCCGCGCCACCCCTCTATGCTCGCCCGGCGCCATGGCCGGCCTGAGCAAAGTGGAGCGCCTCCTGCTGGCGGCGGTGGCCGTGACGGTGGCGCTGGCGGGCGCGGCCAACTACGGCGCGTGGGCGGCGGTGCCGCGCTTCGCGCTGGCGACGGTGGCGCTGGCGGGCCTGGCGTGGGCGGTGGCGCTGGGAACCGAGCAGCTGGGGGAGCACATCGGCGCGGCGGCGACCGGGGTGTTGCAAGCGACGCTCGGCAACCTGCCGGAGCTGTTGGTAGTCATCTTCGCGCTGAAAGCGGGCGACCTCGTCGTCGCGCAGACGGCGCTCGTGGGCTCGCTGCTGGCGAGCGCACTGCTGGTGCTGGGGCTGACGATCGTGGCGGGCGCGCGGCAGGCGCCGGACGGGATCATGCGCTTCTCCTCGCGCCTGCCCAACGACGCGACGACGCTGCTGCTGGTGACCGTCTTCCTGATCGTGCTGATCGGCCTCGCGCTCAGCTCGGGCAGCGCCGCGGGCGAGCACGTGGACACGATCTCGATCGTCGGCGCCTGCTGTCTGCTGGGGGTGTACGCAACGTGGCTGGTGCCTTACCTGCGGCCCAAAGCCTCGGCGACGGGTGCTCGCGCGCCGCAGCGCCAGCCCCAGCAGGAGCAGGCGCGCATCTCCCTGCGCGCGGCGCTGGTGCTGCTCGTGGCGGCGGGCATCGGCGCGGGCTTCGTCTCGGAGTGGTTCGTCAGCGCGCTGCGCCCGGCGATCGAGATCCTGCACATCTCCACCGCGTTCGCGGGCCTCGTGATCGTGGCGATCGCCGGCAACGCCGTGGAGCACTTCGCGGGCATCACGCTCGCGGCGCGCGGCAAGGCTGACCTCGCGATCGCCGTAGTCAAGAGCTCCGTCGCGCAGATCGCCGCGTTCCTGTTCCCGGCGCTGGTGCTGATCTCCCTCGTGCTCCCCACCCAGCTGACGTTCGCGCTGCAGCCGATCTACATCGGTGCGCTCGGCCTGATGACGATCGCTGTGTGGCAGGTGACAGCCGACGGCGAGGCGGCCGCCTTCGAGGGCTGGGCGCTGGCGGCGATCTACGCGATCGTGGCGGTGGTGGCGGCTTATCAGTAGGGACCGTCAGCGATCGTACGCGCGCCCGCGTGGCAGAACATGCTCGACGACGATTTGACGTGCATGTGGCCGGCGACGGAACAGAACCCGCCAGTCGCCCACACGCAACCGCAACTGGTCGGAGCTGGTCAGGCGCAAAACGTCGACGCTGGGATCCTCTGAAGCAAGTCGGTCGAGCGCCGCGAGCACCCTGCGTTTGACGGGAGGGTCGAGCCGCCCAATCTCCTTGTCGGCGCGTGGGGTGAGCGTTACAGTCCAGGGAGCGTCGCTCACTGGTAGCCGTACTTGCGCTTGACCTCCTCGAACGGGATCAGACGTCCCGCGGCGATGTCCTCGTCCGCTTCCGCGATTGCCTCTTCCTCCTCGGTGGTCAGTGGCTCGTCGTCCTCAGGACGTGAGTCGAGCCAGCGGGCGAAGCTGTCCCCTTCCTCGCCCTCCCGCCGCGACGCCACATACCGCAGTGCATCGTCGGCCTCGGCCTCGCTGAGCTCGTCCACAAGCTGGTGCAGGCGTTCCTTGACGGTCATGGTCGGATTGTAGTTGCCACCTCTTCCTTATCCGCCCGTGCGACGCAGGTGGGACAGCCGTACCCCTACCCCCGCGTCAACCCACCGATCAAAGCTCCGGCGAGCCCCCCGGCGGTGGCCGCCTGGGCGTTGCCGCCGCCGTCTTCGCGCACCTCGGCGGGTGAGATGAAGAGCGTCTGGATCGCCAGGCGCCCGGGGCCGGTGAAGCGGTTCCAGGTGAGCTTGCCGCCGCCGCCCATCAGCCCCGTCTTGAGCCCCATCGTGACCGCCTCAAGCGACACCGTGGGGTCCTTGTACAGCCAGGCGCCGGCCTCGACGTCGAGCTGCTCGCCGGCGCCGAGCTCGACGAGGAAAACGTTGCCGTGGCCGTGCAGCCACACGAGCGCGTCGCCCGAGGTGGCGCGGAACTTGTCCATGAAGATGCCCGAGCCGCCGAGCAGCATGTTCTGCACGCCCTTGATCCGCTCGAAGCAGTAGTCGAGGTTGTCGGTGGCGGCGATGAACTGGTGCTCGCGCACGTCGAGCCCTTCGCCGGCGCGCAGGTGCATCGGCACGCACTGCCCGGGCGAGTCGCGCGAAAACGCGATATGCCCGGCGCCGGAGGTCCGCGTGACGAAGTACTCGAGGCCGGCGATCTTGCGCTTCACCCCGCCCGGCAGCTTCGCAGCTCGACGTTCACCCGCGTCTCCTTCCACAAGAGCACGTGGTGCTCGAACATCACCGCGGCGGCCCCCACCTCCACCTGCAGCTCGGGCACAAGCTCCCCGCGGACGTGGTAGGTGACCCCCGCAAAGCTCTCGTCGCGGACGGCGGAGGGAATCGGCTCGGGCAGCTGCATCGCATGGCCTCCTTGGGCTGGTGACAAAAAAAGGTGGGGTGGGCTCGCACCGCCAATGATGGCGCGGACCCCGGCCGGATTGAAGCGTATCGGCCGGCGAGCCGGTTTGGATGAGGACCCCGCCCGCCGAGCGGGCGGGGTCCGGATGGGTCGCGCTGCGCGGGGCCCGGCTTGCGTGTACGGAGCGCCCCGTATGGGCCGCACGCGCGTGGGCGATTGGGTGCGGCGACGGGGGGGTCTTGACAACTACCCCGCACTGTGCGTATAGTGGTCTTGCCCCCGGGGACCAGCGATGGGTGTCAGGGCCTGAATGGAGCAAACATAGGGTCTGAATAAGGTCGAGCCCACGCGCTCGGCCCACTGACAGCACCGGCAGGATCCTTGTCTTGGGAGAGGGATCGGGTCTCGATGAGGGAGCGTTCACAACGTGAGGACTTTTGACGCCTCGGCACGTCGCACTGCAATTTTCACTCCGCTGGTCCGGTCGACATTGACCTCGAGGGTCGCAGCGATACTGTGCGGGCTGGTGGGAGTGTTGCTGCTCGCGGCTGCTCCGGCTTTGGCTGGTGCTCCGGAAGCGCCGGAAGTGGTGGTTGAAGCGCCGGTGCACGCGACCTCCGCGACGTTTCGCGGTGTTCTGAGGCCGAATGCTCCCGAACCCGTGAAGCCGGGCACCTACGAATTTCTCTATAAGAGGTCGGGCACTGAATGCAGAGGCGAAAGCAGGGCGCCCGCGACGCCTGCGATCTTTCTTGGTTTCGTGCATGAAGAAGTCTCGGAAACGGTGACGGGGTTGAAAGCGGGCACCGTGTACACGGTGTGCCTGCTTGCGCGTGACGGGACGGCGGGTGAAGAAACGGTGGGGCCGGCGGTGACGTTCATGACCGCGACGCCCTCCGAAGAACCGGAGAGCGGTCCGGCGGGGTCGATCGGGAGCTCCTCGGCGGTGTTGGAAGGGGTGTTGGACCCGCACGGGGCGGCGAGCGCGAAGGCGGGCTGGTATTTCGCTTACAGCACGGGCGCGAAATGCACCTCTGGTGGTGTTGGCGGCGGGGAAACGGGGCATGAAGGGGAAGTGGAAGGTACGGCGGTGCCCGAGCACGTGGAAGTCGGGGGTCTTGAACCGCACCAGAAGTACCGGTTCTGTCTGGTCGCGACCGACGACGCGGGCGACCCCACCACGGGTAACGAAGTGTCCTTCGAAACGCTGGCGCTGGCGCCTGCGATCCTCAGTGAGGGCGCCTCGGGTGTGAAGGCGAGCGAAGCGACGCTCGAAGCGCAGATCGACCCGGACAACGAGACGACGAGCGATGTCTTTGAATACGCGACCAGCGAAGCGGTGCTGCTCGCGGGCACGGGCACCAAGCACGCGGGCGTCCCGCTTTCCGGTTTCCCCGAACAGCATGCGAGCGTCGCGGTGAGCGGTCTTGAACCGGGCACGACGTACTTTTATCGCGTCGTCGCGGAAAACGAACAGAGCGAGAAAGAAGGCAAGCCGGTCGTTGGTGCGCCGCAGTCCTTCACGACCGTCCCGGTGCCGGCGACCGAACCGGCTACCGCGGTCACAGCGACGACAGCGACGTTCCACGGTACGTTGACGCCGCTGAACGAAACTGTGGCTGCGTATTACGCCTTCGATTACGCGTTGCTGCCGAGCAAATGCACCGAGGGCACCGGTGCCGGCGGCGAAGCGGGGACGGGGTCGGGCGCGCTGGCGGTGCACGCGGAAGTGAGCGAACTTCAGCCAAACGCCGAATACGCAGTCTGTCTGGTTTCCGCGAACGCGTTCGGTTTGGAAGCGGGAGCGCCGGCGCATTTCAAGACGCTAGCGGCCCCGCCGAAAGTAGACGGCGAGGCCGTCTCCGGGGTGACGGGCAGCGAAGCGACGCTGGAAGCCCAGGTCAACCCGAACAACCAGCAGACGACATACGCGTTTGAATACGCGACCAGCCCGGTGCTCGCGGGTGCCGTGACGCTCGCGGGCGCCGCGGCGCTTGAAGGCTTCGGTGACCAGGCGGCGAGCGTCGCGACGGGCGCCGTGCTGAGGGCGGGCGAAACCTACTACTACCGTGTGGTCGCCGAAAACGCGGCTCACGAAAAGATCGCGGGGGCGATCCAGTCCTTTACCCCCCAGGGCGCGCCGCTGGCGAGCACAGG
Source organism: uncultured Solirubrobacterales bacterium (assembly GCA_963744135.1). Taxonomy (GTDB): domain Bacteria; phylum Actinomycetota; class Thermoleophilia; order Solirubrobacterales; family Solirubrobacteraceae; genus Palsa-744. The sequence continues at coordinate 183,936 of CAVUSE010000007.1, forward strand.
CGAAGCCAAGAACATCACGCGTACGAGCGCGGTGCTCACCGGGACGGTGAACCCCGCGGGTAGGGAAACGACATACCACTACCTCTACGCCGAACAGGCAGCCTACGAAAAGGGCCTCGGGGAATCCCCGTCGAACCCCTACATCTACGGCCACAGTACCCCCGAAGCGCCGATCGGCTCCGGGACCACCGTGCTGGCGAGCGAACCGGTGGAGGTGGGCGATCTGACACCGGGCACCGTCTACCACTACGCGCTCGTCGCTACCAGCTCCTTCGAAGAAGCGGGCGAAAAGCAGCACGCTACGACGTTCGGCGCCGACCGCACGTTTACGACCGCGCCGCCGATCCTCCCCGTCTTCGGTGCTGTGTCGGCGACCGGCGTCGGGCAGAGCACCGCGACGATCGCCGCGACGCTCCAGGCCAACGGCGAACCGACCCGCTGGGAACTGCTGTTCGGGAGCACCCCGGGGAGCATGGTCTATCGGGCGTCCGGGCGTGACGAAAGCGCTGAAGCGCAGCCGCTCGTCGTGGGTCTGGAAGATCTCGCGCCTGCGAGCACCTACTACTACAGGCTCGTCGCGACCGACCCCGACGACCAGGCAGCGCCGGTCGCGACCCCCGAAGGGTCGTTCACGACGGCCCCCGGGCCGCCGCCCCCGACTCTGGCCAGCACACCGCCGCTCACCATTCCCAGCAGCACACCCCCGGCGGAAACGAAAACTACTACCCCGTCACCGAGGGAGGCCGCCAAATGCCCACGGGGCAAGAGGCGCAGCCACGGCCGCTGCGTGAAGAGCAAGAGCAAGAAGAAGCCCAACGGCAAGAAGGGGAAGAAATAAATGCTCCGTCACGACCGCCGCGCACAAAAGCCGGTACTGCCGTTACTGCTTGCCTTGGCGCTGGGCGCCCTCGTCCTTCCGGCCGTTGCGCAGGCCGGTGCTTGCCCGAACGAACAGTTCCGTACCGGTCGCTCGGCGAGCTTGCCCGATTGCCGTGCGTATGAGCTGGTGACACCGGAACACCTCGGGCGCACGGAGGACATGGTTTTCGGAGAAAGTTTGGATCATGCCCTCGTCTCGCGCGACGGCGATCATCTGGCTCTCGAAGCCACTGGGGTGTTCTTCGAGCCGGCCGTGGACGTCACTGGTACGCAGGCCGTTTTCTCGCGTGCCGGTACGGAATGGACGATGCAACCGATCGCGACACCGGGACCAAACGAAGACGTCGCGCCGGGAGCGTTCAGTCCCGATTTGTCACAGGTGGCGTTCGTGTCGGATGGTGTGCTGGGGTTCTTGTCGCACTCGACTGCCAAGCTGAAGGTGGGTCCTGTCGGTGGGCCCGACTCGACGCTCGCGAGTTCCTCCGGGACGGGTGAAGAAGTCTCGAGCACTAAGATCAGCGGCGCGAACGAGGGGACTCCCAGCGTTCCGGCGGACAGCGACGTCGTCTTCCGGTCGTTTGATCATGCGCTCGTGCCGGCAGGACCGGAACGGGAAATCGCGGAACAGACAGAATCGGAAGCCCCAGATCTGTACGAGTGGAGCGGCGGCCCAAGCTGCGAAACGCAAGGCTCCAGTTGCAAGCTCGTGAATGTCGACAACGAAGGCAAGCTGCTCAACACATGTGGCGCCGAACTCGGGTTTACTGATATAAGGGGGAACACGCTCAATGCCGTCTCTGCCGATGGTTCGAGGGTCTTTTTCACAAGTCCTGTACGGAAAGGTCCGGGCTGTCTGGAACCCGCTCTGTATATGCGGGTGGACGGCAGGGAAACCGTGGATGTCTCCGAACCGGAAGAAGGTGTGAGCGTGCCACCATCCGCGCGCTCGGAAGTGCTCTACGAGGGTGCGAGCGCAGATGGCTCCCGCGTCTTTTTCACCACCGCGACGGTGCTGACTACCGATGCGGGATCGGGCTATCACCTATATGAGTACGACACCGAAGCTCCCGAGGGGCACAGGCTGGCGCTGATCGCAAACGAAGTCGGGACAACCCAACAGCTGACTATCGACCCGGGTTTCGTACTCTCAGAAGATGGCTCGACGGTCTACTACTCGGGTGCCGGCACCATCGAAGTCTCGGGGCATTCCGTTTTTGTCTCCGGGATATGGCGTTATGACACGCTGACGGGCAGCAGGAGCTTTGTCGCGGTGCCTCGACAAACCGTAACTGCAGATGAACCGTACTACGTGACGCCGAATGGCGATTTCTTCCTGTTCGCTGCCGGTGACGGAGGTCCTAACGGAGGTTCACCCCCAGTAGAATTCGTGGGTCACGGTGGCTTGGAACCTGAAATGCGGGGCGCCGGTCACGAGGAGCTGTATCGTTACGATGCGCTCGACGGCAGCGTGATGTGCGTTTCGTGCGGCGAAGGTGTCGCACCCGCAAAGGGCGATCTGCGCGAGCCCGAACCCAACACCAGCACCTTCGAAGCCGGCGATATTCCGAATACGGTGTTGTCGATATCCGATGATGGTCAGCGCGTGTTCTTCGGGACGACGGCGAAACTCGTGCCGCAGGACACCAACGAAGACAGCGTCGCAGAAGAAGAAGAAAACGCTGGCGTCAAAGCTGCCTTTGGTGCCGGTAGCGATGTGTATGAGTGGGAGGCGGATGGCACTGAAGAAGAGCCGGGTGTGTTCTGTGAGGTCGCGAATGGTTGTACGCATCTGATCTCGGCGGGTGAAGCTGTTGGGCCGGAGCGGTTCTTGGGTGCCAGCGCGAGTGGGGATGATGTGTTCTTCACGAGCGCTGCGCGGCTCTTGCCGCAGGCGACGCCTGAATTCTCGAACATTTACGACGCACGTGTCGATGGTGGGTTCCCGCCGGCGAAGCGGGCGGTGGAATGCTTGAGCTGCCAGGGTGTCGGCAGCCCACCGCCGCTGTTCAATACGCCCGCGAGCGCGGCGTTCGTCGGTGATGGCAACCCGACGGCGGTGCCTGCGAGCGAAGCGAAGTCGCCACCGAAGTCGAAGAAGAGGTTCAAAGCCAAGCGGAAGAAGAAGCGGGGCGAGAAGCGAGCGAGGGGCAAGAAGTCGAGCGATGCTCGTGGCCGTGAGGGCACGCGCGCGAAGGGGGTGCGGTCGTGAGGATGTGTATCGGGAGTGTGCTCGGCTGTGTCTTGGCTGTCGTTGTCGTGGGGGGCGTCGCGCCTGTGGTTGCCGAGGGCACGTTAACGGTTCAGCCGGGCAGTTTCACGGTCGTCCCGGCGAGCGACCAGGCCGGAGCGCATCCGGATCTGACGATCAGCGTCGGGTTCGCGGAAAACGCCACGGGGAGCGTCGGGGGATTGCTGCGCAATGCGGAAGTGGTCGTGCCGCTGGGGTACGCGGGTTACCCGCCCGCGGTGAAGACGTGCAATCCCGTGCAGCTGCAGCTCGGCAAATGTCCTGTGGGTTCGCAGATCGGGACGCTCGAACTCGCCATCCAAATCAAGCCTGGTTTCGATATCGCCTCTCTCGTGCCGTTGTTCAACATGCTGCCGTCCCCCGACCAGACGGCTGTATACGGGTGGGCGCTGCTACCCGACGCGTCCGGTGAGATCGTGTTGTCCGTGGGCCCGGATTACAGGGTGCGCGCGCGAGCCACGGACATCTTCAGCATCGTTGAAATCGTACGCCAGTCGTTGACGGTGTGGGGAGTGCCCGCCAGCGAAGTGCACAACGCTAAGCGCGGCAGCAATTTCAAATGTCAACAATTTTTTACCACGCATATCGTGGGAGAAGCAGGGTGCGGCTCGGGTGGTTTCGTGGATAACGAAAATCAGGTGCCGTATCTGGTGAATCCGACGCAGTGTACGGGCGAGCCGTTGCAGGCCGAATTGCGGGGTGTGACGACGTGGGCTGGGGAAGAATTGGCGCCGGTGACGACGGATGTCGGTCCGTTCACGGGTTGCGAATCGTTGAAGTTCGCGCCGTCGATCGCGGTCGCTCCCGAACTGACGCAGGCGACGAGCCCGACGGGGTATGAAGTGGATCTGCAGGTGCCGCAGAGCGAAGGCGCGGAAGGTCTCGCGACGCCGGACCTGAAGGATGTGGTCGTGAAGCTGCCGGCGGGGGTCGTGCTTTCTCCGTCGGCGGCGAATGGTTTGGAAGCGTGCACCGAAGCGCAGGTGGGGCTTGGCAGCGAAAGCCCGGTGGAATGTCCGAGCGCGTCGCGGGTGGGCACGGGGTCGGTCCTGACGCCGGCGCTCTCGGGCGAATTGAAGGGCACGCTATATCTGGGCGGCCCGCCGTCGAGTCCGATCACGAAGCCGCCGTTCACGCTCTATCTGGTCCTGGAAGGGAAAGGTGTGCTCGTGAAGATCAGGGGCACGGTCTCGCCGGACCCGGTGACGGGCCGGCTGACGACGGTGTTCGACCGGAACCCGGAGTTGCCGGTCAGCGAAGTGAAACTGCATCTGAATGGTGGTTCGCGTGCGCCGCAGGCGAACCCGAGCGTATGCGGCTCGTACTTCGCTGAAAGCGTCATGACGCCGTGGAGCTCGCCGTTTACGCCGGACGCGAGGACGTTCGCCGCACCGTTTGAAATCACCGGTTGTCAGCCGCCGCGGTTTGACCCGTCGTTCGATGTGGGCACGACGAGCAACCAGGCGGGTGGCTACAGCCCGCTGAGCGTGACGTTCTCCCGCGAAGACACCGACGAGGATCTCAATGGGTTGACGATCAGCACGCCGCCCGGCGTCTCCGGGAACCTCTCGAATGTCCCGTTGTGCGGTGAACCGCAGGCCGCGGAAGGAACCTGCTCGGCGAGCAGCCAGATCGGGGAATTGACGGCCGGGGCGGGCCCGGGCCCGGAACCGGTGTTCATCAAAGGCGGCAGGGTGTTCCTCACCGGCCCTTACGATGGTGCGCCGTTCGGGCTCACGATCGACGTCCCCGAGCACCCTGGGCCGTTTGACTTCGGTACCGGCGCGTGCGACTGCGAAGTGGTCCGTGCGACTGTGAACGTCGATCCGCGCACTGCGGCGCTGACGGTCACCAACGGTTCGTTGCCGACGATCAAGGACGGCATCCCGCTCCAGGTCAAGGAGGTCAACGTGGACGTCAACCGCCCGGAATTCATCTTCAACCCGACCAGCTGCGAACCGATGAGCGTTGATGGGACGATGTCCAGCACTCAGGGCATGCTCGCGCAGGTCCAGAGCCACTTCCAGGTCACCAACTGCGCGGCGCTCGCGTTCAAGCCGGGCTTCCAGGTCTCGACGTCCGGGCATACCTCGCGCGTCGATGGTGCGAGCCTGCACGTCAGCCTGACGCTCCCCGCGGAAACGGGGAAGGCTACGGAGGCGAACGTCGCGAAGGTCAAGGTGTCGCTGCCCAAACAGCTGCCCTCACCGTTGAAAACGTTGCAGAAGGCGTGCACCGAAGCGGTGTTCGCGGCGAACCCCAAGCAGTGCCCGGTCGCCTCCCAGGTCGGAGAGGCGCGCGTCAGCACCCCGCTGCTGGCGGGCCCGTTGACGGGCACGGCGTACTTCGTCTCCCACGGCGGCGCGAAGTACCCCGAACTGATCATCGTGCTCGTCGGCGAGGACGGCGTCACCGTCCAGGTGCACGGCGAAACGTTCATCAGCAAACAGGGGATCACGAGCGCGACGTTCAACACCGTCCCGGACGTCCCGTTCTCGAACTTCGAACTGACGCTCCCCGAGCGCGAATACCCGGCGCTCACCGCGAACGGGAACCTCTGCAAGGGCACGCTCCTGATGCCGACAGAATTCGTCGCGCAGAACGGCGCGAAGATCACGCAGAGCACGAAGATCGCGGTCACCGGCTGCCCGGAAGCCAAAAAGGCTGCGCACAAGAAGAAGGGCAGGAAGAAGAGGAAGGGGAAGGGCAAGTCCGGCGGGCACGGGAAGGGCGGGAAGAGGAAGTAGCGCGCGAGTCGGTGTGAGCGGGGGACGAAGGAGCGTGGCGGTGATGCCCTCGCGCGCTGGCAATGAGATCCCGGCGCCCCCCAATGGGGTGCTCGGCCCCGAGCGGGTTGGCGAGCTCCAGCGCGCGCGGATCCTCGCGGCGATCACCGAGCTCGTGCGCGAGCAGGGCGTCGCGGGGATCACCGTCGCGCACATCGTCGGCCGCTCCGGCGTCTCGCGCCGCACCTTCTACGAGCTCTTCTCCGACCGCGACGACTGCCTGCGCGCCGTGTTCGAGCAGGCGCTGGAGCGCGCCGCGGTCGTGGTGCTCCCGGCGTACGGGGCGGCCGGCGCGGAGGCCACTGGCCCAAGAAGGGCCAGGGCGGCGGCCCGTGGTATGGACGCAAACGGACCCGGCGGGCCGTGGGCGGCGCAGATCCGTGCCGGCCTCGCCGCGCTGCTGGGGTTCTTCGACGAGGAGCCGGCGCTCGGCGGCCTGCTGGTCGTGGACGCGCTCGCCGCCGACCGGCCCGTGCTCGAACGACGCGCGCGGGTGATCGAGGCGCTGATCGACGCGGTTCACGACGGGGGGGTGCGCCCTCGGGGTGGCCGGGACGCACAGGGCACCGGGGGGCACACTGCGCGTGGTGGGGCGCCGGCAAAGGCGCGCCCGCAGCGGATCGTCGCCGAAGGCGCGGTCGGTGCGGTCCTCGCGGTGATCCACGCGCGCCTGTGCGAGCGCGACTCCAAGCCGCTCGCGAGCCTGCTCAGCCAGCTGATGGGGATGATCGTGCTCCCCTACCGAGGCGCCGAGGCGGCCGCGCGCGAGCTGGCGCGCCAGGCGCCAAGGCCGCGCCGGCGCCCCGCGGCCGTGGCCGTGCCCGCGGACCCGCTGCGCGACCTCGACATGCGCCTCACCTACCGCACGGTCCGCGTCCTCCTGGCGATCGGCGAGCTGGGCGGGCGGGGATCGAATCCCTCCAGCCGCGAGGTCGCCGACGCCTCCGACATCACCGACCAGGGCCAGATGTCAAAGCTCCTCTGGCGCCTGGAGCACCTCGGCCTGATCGCCAACGCCGCCGAGCGCCAGGGCCGCGGCGAACCCAACGCCTGGAGCCTCACCCCCAGGGGCCAGCAGGTGCAGAGGGCGATCCACGCGCAGACGGGGGGGTGAGGGTTGGTGGGCGCTCGATGGCTTAGGGCTTGACAGCTAGACGCAGGTGTGGTTACAATGGCGGAGTTGTTGGCTACCCCTCGGGGGTGGCTGGATGGAGACATAGGACCGGGTTTGGGTCGGCCAGCCTTGTGGTTGACCTCGAAAAAAGCTTGGCAGGGAAGTATTGGTGTGGGAGAGGGCCTGGGTCGTGAAGCGTTATGAGGGAGCTTGTTGAGCGTGGTTTCTAGAGGGAGACACATGACAGGGGTCGTTGCGTCGCCTGCGAAGGGTGATGCTAGATGCGCCAGCTTGGCGCTGTCGCATCTCTCTCTCTCTCTCTCTCTCTTGCTTTTGGGAACCTGAGGCTGAGCGCGCTGATTGCCGGGCCCTAGCGGGCCGTTTTGCCTTCCCTCGAGGGGGTGGGCTTCTCGTGGCTCGGGGGGCGCTCTGATGCCCGTGCGTGCGGTGGCGCGGCGGAGCGCTTCGGTTGCGCGGCCGGCGAGGCGTGCGCCGGTTGGGCCGGTCACGCATGCGCGTGTGGTTGAGATCCAGCGCGTGCGGCTGCTGGCGGCGGCGGTGCGCGCGGTCGAGGAGGTCGGCTACGCGGATACGACGGTTGCGCATATTACGGCGCGGGCGCGGATTTCGCGGCGTACGTTCTATGAGTTGTTCGCTGATCGCGAAGAGTGTCTCGCCGCGGCCTTGGAGGATGTTCTTGCGTTGATCGCGGGGGAGTTCGCCGCCGTGGATCTGGGTGGTCTGGTGTGGCGTGAGCGGGTGCGTGGGGGGTTGTGGGTGATCCTTTCGTTTTTGGATCGTGAGCCGGCTTTGGCGCGGGTGTGTGTGGTGCAGGCGTTGCGTGGTGGTCCGCGGGTGTTGGAGCGCCGCGAGGGGATCCTCGCGCAGCTGGCGGGCGTAGTCGACGAGGGCCGGTTGCAGAGCGAGCGCGCGGCGCGGTGCACGCCGCTGACCGCGGAGGGCCTGGTGGGTGCGGCGTTCGCGATTGTGTATGCGCGGCTGTTGAAAGGTGAGCGTCGTCCGTTGCGGAGTTTGCTGGGTGAGTTGGTGGGGATGATCGTGCTGCCTTATTTGGGTCCGGCGGCGGCGCGGCGTGAGCAGGAGCGTCCCTTGCCGGCCGCGCCGGTGGGCGTGGCGCGAGGGGAGAGTGGCCTGGGCGAAGCGGGTGTGATGGATCCGCTTGGTGGTGTGGCGATGCGGTTGACGTATCGCACGGCGCGGGTGTTGGAAGGTATCGCGGAGTTCCCGGGGGTGAGTAATCGTGAGGTGGGTGAGCGTGCGGGGATCTTGGATGCGGGGCAGGTCTCGAAGCTTTTGGCGCGCTTGGAGCGTTTGGGGCTGTTGGTGAATCGTACGGGTGGGGGGCGTGTGATGGGGGAGCCGAACGCGTGGACGTTGACCGCGAAGGGTGTGGTCGTGGCGCGGAACATTCGTATGCATTCTCCAGCTGTTGCGGGGTGTGAGGGCGCGCCGGGTGGCGTGTCTGTTGGTGGTCGAGGGGTTTCTCCCTCGGATTCTGATACTCGATTGGGAGGGGCCTGATGTTCTCTTGGATTCCTAGGCGTTGCATCTACGCGAGCGTCGCGGCGACGCTCGCTGTCTTCTCCGCGCTCCTCGCGAGCACCTCGGCCCTTGCCGTCGCCCCGGAAAGACCCGAAACTCTCAGGCCGGCGGAACCGGTCAGGGCGACAGAAGCGACCTTCCAGGGCGTCCTGAACCCCGGCAAAGAAGGCGGGCCGGGTACCTATGAACTCGGCGAGTACGAATTTCTGTATAAGGAAGGCGGCAGTACGTGCGCGGGGGGCGGCAGGGCGCCCGAATCGCCGGGCATCTCGCTGGGCGGGGGCATGGAAGAGGTCGCGCAGGCCGTGTCGGGTCTCCAGCCGAACACGCATTACACGGTGTGTCTGCTCGCTCGTGAGGGGATTAAGGGCGAAGAAGCGGTTGGGCCGGCGGTGACGTTCACGACCGCTCTGCCGCCGGAAACCCCGGAAACGAAGCCCGCGAACCCGATCACGGCGACCAGCGTCACGCTGCACGGCGTCGTGAATCCCGGTGCCGCGGGCAATGTCGGCAGCTACGAATTCCTCTACCGGCAGTCCGCGAGCGAATGCCAGCGCGAAAATCCAGAAACCGGGCAAAAAGAAACCGAAAAAGCGACGCCCACGACTGCGTCGGTGGGGCATAAAGGCGAAGAAGCTGAAGCCGAAGCCACGGAACTCCTGCCCAGCACCACATACACGTTCTGCCTGCTCGCCCGCAACGAAGCGGGTGAAACGGCGCTGGGGGCGCCCGAGACGTTCTCGACGCTCCCAGAACCCCCGGCGATCACAGGGGAGACCTCCTCCGACGTGGGCTCCACCGAGGCTAAGCTCACCGCGCAGATCGACCCCGAGGGGCTGCCGATCTCATATCGCGTCGAATACGGCACGAGCGAAGCGTACGGCTCGAGCACCCCGGAAGTGAGCATCCCCGCGGCACAGTCCGCCGCGGGCGTCGAAGTCTGGCTGAGCGGGCTCGAACCGGGCACTCCCTACCACTACCGCTTCGTCGCGATGAACTCCTCGCACGAAACCACGCGAGACGAAGAAGACCAGGTGTTCACGACGCTGACCACCCCACCGCCGGGGTCCGGACGCTGCCCGAACGAAGCGCTGCGCGTCGGTCCCTCCGCAAGTCTTCCGGACTGCCGCGCGTACGAGCTCGTAACACCGACAGACCTCGGTCGCACGCAGGATATGACGTTCACCGGAGAGGATCACGCCACTCCGTCCGGCGACGGCGAACAGATTGCGCTTGAAACGAATGCGCCGATTGAACCGGACCCTAGCACGAGCGCGTTTGCCGACGGCGCCAAGGCTGTCTTCTCGCGCACGCCGGAAGACTGGACGATGAAGTCGGCAATAGCACCCGGGACCAGCGCGGATGCCTTCAGCGGGGATCTCTTTAGTCCCGATTTTTCGCAGATCGCGCTGGACTCGTACACTTTTCTGAATTCGATTGAAAGGTCGCCTGATAAGACGTTTGAGGTCGGACCTATAGGTGGCCCGTATACGGTCGTGGCGAACATTCCATACCGGGCAGAGGCGTACTTCGTTGGCGCCAACGCCGGTACCGCAAGCGTGCCCGCATTCAGCAATGTGCTGCTCGAATCTTCAGATCATGCGCTTCCTCTCCCTGCCGCGGAACACGCCGTCGCCGAAGGCACGGTTGAAGGTGCCAAAGATGTGTACGACTGGGCCGGCGGGCAGTTGCGACTCGTCAATGTCACGAGCGCGGGCGCGCTGACCAGTCCATGCGGTGCTGAGCTCGGGAGTGGCCCGGTAGGGGTTTCGAGTGATGGCCCGGGCGCGGTCAATGCGGTCTCCGAAGACGGCTCGAAGATCTTCTTCACGAGCCCCGAAGAGAGCTCCGAAGCGCGCTGCTCGGAACCTGCACGTCTGTACATGCGTGTGGATGGGAGGGAAACGGTCGAAGTGTCGGGGCCGCAGGGTGTGACTGTCGAACCCTCTGAACGCAAGCCCGTGGAATATATTGGTGCGACCCCGGATGGCTCAGAGGTCTTCTTCGCCACGGAGACTCCGCTGACGGCGGACGAGACAGTGACGGAACAAGGTGAAAAGAAGCTGTTCGAGTACAACACAGAAGCTCCTATGGGCGATCGGTTGAAGCTTATCGCCAGCGCTAATCTCGCTACGGGAGTGAGCGGAGATCGTAAGCTCTTTGTCCTCTCGGAAGATGGGTCGACCGTCTATTACGAGACGGCTTCCTCTAATGGTGCAGGGAATATCTACCGTTACGAAACGACGAAGGAAACGGGGCCGACAAATCCCAGTTTTGTTGCTACGTCCGGCGAACCAACCAATTCTGCTGAACCGATGTATACCACGCCGAGCGGCGAGTTCCTGGTTTTTGCCAGCTCTAAAGTGACGGACTCGGAGTATCCACATGGTGAACCGCATGGTGAACCTGGCGCAGGTTACACCGAGCTCTACCGGTACGACAGCGCTGACGGAAGCGTGCTGTGCGTCTCGTGCGGGGAAAATGGTTCGCCGGCGAAGGGCGTAGTGTACCAGAGCAGCGAATTCGGAATGTTCGAGACAGTCGACTTCGGTGTATCGTTGGTCTCTCCGGATGAAGTTCCTGGCGTGGTTCAGATGTCGGACGATGGTCAGGAGGTGTTTTTTGAGACGACTGCGCAGCTTGTGCCGCAGGACACGAACAGCACTAAGCACAAAAGTGCTGTGACGAGTGGTAGCGTAGGTTTGGACGTGTATGAGTGGGAGGCGGATGGGGCGGAAGAAGGCGAAGGAACCGGCATGTTCTGTCGTGCGGTGAATGGTTGTACGCACCTGCTCTCTGCCGGCGAAGACGTGGGCCCAGAGGTGTTCTTGGGCGCGAGCAAGAATGGCAAGAACGTGTTCCTCGCCTCGGCGGCGCAGCTTGTGCCGTGGGCGACTCCTGAATTTACGAATATCTATGATGTGCGTGTGGATGGTGGGTTTCCCCCGCCTGCTTCGCCCTCTGAATGTGTGACGTGTCAGGGTGTGGGTAGTCCGCCGCCATTGTTCAGTGTGCCGGCGAGCGCATCGTTTATGGGTGCCGGTAACCCTGTCGCCCCATCCCCGCCCACGGCCGCGACCCCTGTGGTTAAAACGAGCATGGCCAAGTGTAAGAGGGGCTTCGCCAGGAAGAAAAACCAGTGCTTACTAGTAAAGGTCAAGCGCAAGAAGAAAGCCAAGAAGGCAAGCCACGACCGGGGGGGCAGGTAAATGTCTGTGAACCAGCAGCAGCTAGCGACTGCAGGCAGGCCGATTGACTGGTGGTCATGGTGTCACCTATCGCGTGGCTTGAACCTGACTTTGCTTGTGGTTCTGATCTCTGTCCTGGCGGTCCCCGGTGTGGCGCAGGCGTTTGAAGTGGAACCCGGTAGCTTCAAGGTGGGTACCACGAGTGATCAGGCTGGTGCGCACCCGGATTTGACGGTGAGTTTTGGTTTTGCGCGGGATCCGGAGGGGGGTGTGGGCGCGTTGTTGCGTAATGCGGAAGTGGTGTTTCCGGTGGGGCTTGCCGGTTATCCGGCGGATGTGAAGACGTGTGATCCTGTGCAGTTGCAGCTCGAACTTTGTCCGGTGGATGCGCAGATCGGGACGATTGAAGTCGCGTTGCGTTTTGCGCCTGGGCTTGTGGACACGCTTGTGTACCCGGTGTATAATATGGTGCCGCCGCCGGGCGAGACCGCGGTGTTCGGGTTTGTTATTCATCATGACGTGTCGGCTGACATTGTGGTGTCGGTCGGCCCGGATTACCGCGTGCATGCAGCGGTGAAGAATGTGTTGACGGGTTTTGAACTCGTGCGTCAGTCGCTGACGTTGTGGGGCGTTCCGGCTGACCCTATTCATAATGCGCAGCGTGGCTCTGAATTTTACTGCGAACAGCGGCCGGGTGAAGAAAAAAAGACGTGTTATAACGGTGGTGTCGCAGCGAACGAAAACCCGGCGCCGCTTTTGGTGAACCCGACGGAATGCACGAGCGTGCCACCGGTCGCGGAACTGCGGGATGTCGAATCGTGGGAGGGTGAAAAGGTCCCGACGGCGTATGCGTCGGTCGGGCCGTTTGTGGGTTGCGAATCGCTGAAGTTCGCGCCGACGATCGCGGTCGCGCCGGAAGTGACGCAGGCGACGACGCCGTCGGGCTATGAAGTCGATCTGAAGGTTCCGCAGACCGAAGGCGCGGAAAGCTTGGCGACGGCCGACCTGAAGGATGTGGTCCAGAAGATGCCCGCCGGGGTTGTGCTCTCTCCGTCGGCGGCGACGGGTCTTGAATCGTGTAGCGAAGCGCAGGTGGAGCTCGGCAGCGAAGAACCGGAGAAATGCCCGAACGGGTCGAAGCTCGGCACAGTCTCGGTCGTTACGCCGGCGCTCACGGGCGAACTGAAGGGCGCGCTGTATCTGGGTGGCCCGTCCTCGGGGCCGATCACAGGCCCGCCGTTCACGGTCTATCTGACGCTCGAAGGTCACGGTGTGATCGTGAAGATCAGAGGCACGGTCACACCAGACCCCGTGACGGGCCAGGTAACGACGGTCTTCGACGAAAACCCAGAGCTGCCAGTCAGCGAAGTCAAACTACACCTGACCGGCGGTTCGCGTGCGACGCTCGCGAACCCAAGCGTATGCGGCTCCTACTCCGCCGAAAGCGACCTAACACCATGGACCTCCCCATTTACGCCGGACGCAACACCGTCCAGCGCACCGTTTGAAGTCACGGGTTGTCAGCCGCCGCGGTTCGCGCCGTCGTTCGTCGCAGGCACGACCAGCAACCAAGCCGGCGGCTATAGCCCGCTGAGCGTGACGTTCTCCCGCGAAGACACCGACGAGGATCTCGGCGGATTGACGGTCCTCACACCACCGGGGCTGGTGGGGAACCTCTCGCACGTCCCGTTGTGCGGTGAACCGCAGGCCGCGGAAGGGACCTGCCCCGCGAGCAGCCAGATCGGGGAAGTAACCGCCGGCGCGGGGCCCGGGCCCGAACCGGTCTTCATCAAAGGCGGCAGGGTCTACCTCACCGGCCCCTACCACGGTGCACCGTTCGGGCTCTCAATCGACGTCGCCGAGCACCCCGGACCATTCGACTTCGGTACCGGCCCATGCGACTGCGAAGTAGTCCGCGCGACGATCAACGTCGACCCCCGCACCGCCGCGCTAACGGTCACAAACCAAGCACTACCAACAATCAAGGACGGCATCCCCTTCCAAGTCAAGACCGTCAACGTCAACATCAACCGCCCCGAATTCATCTTCAACCCAACCAACTGCAACCCAATGAACGTCCAAGGGACGCTGTCGAGCACGCTCGGGATGAGCGCCCAGGTTCAGAGCCCTTTCCAGGTGACCAACTGCGCGGCACTCGCGTTCAAGCCCGGCTTCCACGTCTCCACCTCCGCGCACACATCACGGATCGACGGCGCGAGCCTGCACGTGACCCTGACGCTCCCCGCGGAAACGGGCCGGGCGACGGAGGCGAACGTCGCGAAAGTCAAGGTATCGCTACCCAAACAGCTGCCCTCACCCCTGAAAACACTGCAGAAGGCATGCACCGAAGCAGTGTTCGCGGCGAACCCCGCGAGCTGCCCCGAGTCCTCGAAGGTCGGCGAAGCGCGCGTCAGCACCCCACTGCTGGCAGGCCCCTTGACCGGGACAGCGTACTTCGTCTCTCACGGTGGCGCGAGGTACCCGGAACTGATCATGGTCCTCGTTGGTGAGGACGGCGTCACGGTCGACGTGCACGGCGAAACGTTCATCAGCAAACAAGGGATCACGAGCGCGACATTCAGCACCGTTCCGGACGTCCCATTCTCGAACTTCGAACTAACGCTCCCCGAGCGCGAATACCCAGCATTGACCGCGAACGGGAACCTCTGCAAAGGCACCCTGACCATGCCGACCGAATTCGTCGGACAGAACGGCACGACGATCACGCAGAACACCAGGATCGCCGTCACCGGGTGCCCCAAGCCCGGGAAGGCTGCGCACAAGAAGCGGGGCGGGAAGAGGAAGGGGAAGGGCGGGAGCAGGCAGGGGAGCAGGAAGGGGTAGGCGGAATGGGGGCGCGAGGCGGCTGAGCACGCGCGATCAGAAGCTGCTCGCGGGATTGCTCAACCAGGTCGGCGAACCCAACGCCTGGCCGGTCACGGCCAGGGGTCAGCAGGTCCGGTGGGCGCTCCACGCGCAGACGGGGGGGTGAGGCTTCTTGGGAGGTATCCCGGCGCTATCGGTATGCCTGTCCCCGTGACACCACACGGTGGACGAGGATTTCGCTGGCCTCGCGGTCGAGTTCGAAGATCACGCGCATGTCGCCCACCCGGACACGCGACTGACGAGAGCCGGTGAGGTGCTTGACGTCGAGCGAGGGATCCCCGTTGGCGAGACGGTCGAGCGCGGCGATGACGCGTCGCTGGATCTGAGGGTCGAGGTGGCGCAGCTCCTTGCCGCCGCGGCGGGTGAGGACAACCCGTCGCGGGCCACCGTTCACGTGGACTCGTATCTAAGCTCGCGCTTGATCTCCTCAAGGGACGTAAGGCGTCCGGCGGCCTTGTCGGCGAGTCCTTCCGCGATTGCCTGTTCGTCCTCCGCCGTAAGCGGCTCGTCGTCCTCGGGACGCGAGTCGAGCCAGCGCTCGAAGCTGTCTGTCGCCTCGCCCTCGCGTCGGGAGGCGACATACCGCAGCGCATCGTCGGCCTCAGCCTCGCTGAGCTCGTCCACCAACTTGTGCAGGCGCTCCTTGGTCGTCATCGTCATGGGTCGGATTGTAATGCTTGTTCTGACCCGTTCGGGGTGGGCGGGACGGCGGACCACGAGTGACCGCTCTCAAGCCGCGGCCAGGCGCTTGAGGTTCTGCGGGTTGGGGCGGACTGCGATACGTCGTTGAGAGCCACGCGCGATGCGCCAGTCCGGCTGTCCATATCTCTGAGCTGCGCCCGCCGTGCGTGGTGTTGGCCGGGGGTTGTTGAGGGCTTGCCGGCAGTGCTCGGCTTGGTGCCCGGGGTTTCGCTGTGGTCTTGCCTTGGTGGTGGCTGGCGAGGTGGGGCTTGACATTTGGTTGTTGGTGTGGTTATAGTCGTGTTGTCTGGATGTGTCGTGTGTGGCTCATCTGGTCAAGACATAGATGATCGGGTTGGGTTGATCGCCGTCTGTGGTTGACCTTTGTTGGAGCGCTCTTGGGCGCTGGTTGGGAGAGGGACCGGGTCGTAGGGCTCATAGAGGGAGTATTGGTTAGCGTGGTTTCTAGAGGGAGATACGTGACAGGGGTCGTTGCACATCGCCGAGGAGGCGATGCTAGATGCGCCAGCTTGGCGCTGTCGCATCTCTCTCTCTCTCTCTCTCTCTTCGTCTGGTAGGGCCCGCCTCCGTTCGGTCCTGACGGGCCGCCCGGGTTCCCCCGAGGGGGGAAAGGGGAGAGGTGGGCGCGGTAGGCCCAATCGACTTGCCTTGAGGGGCTGCCTGTTCCCCCTGTGTGGGGGTGGGTTTTCTGTGGTCTGTGGGGGGGTGTTGTGATGCCTTCGCAGACTCGGCGGCGTCCCGTGGTTGCGCGGTCGCGTGGGGGGCGGGGTACGCAGGCGCGGTTTGCTGGGATTCAGCGCTCGCGGCTTTTGTCGGCGGCGATTCGTGCGGTTGACGAGCTGGGGTATGCGGATACCTCGGTGGGGGATATCACTTCGCGGGCGCGGGTTTCGCGGCGCACGTTCTATGAGCAGTTCCCTGACCGCGAAGCGTGTCTGGCGGCGGCGCTGGAGGATGCGCTGGACGCGGTCCGTGGTGAGCTTGCCGGCGCGGGGTTGGAGGGGCTTGCGTGGCGTGAGCGGGTGCGTGTGGGGCTGTGGAGGATCCTTGTGTTCTTCGATCGTGAGCCGGTGTTGGCGCGGGTTTGTGTGGTGCAGGCGCTTAGGGGTGGCCCGCGGGTGTTGGAGCGCCGGGAAGGGGTCATGGCGCAGCTGGCGGCGGTGGTTGATGGGGGCCGGTTGGAGAGTGGGCGTGCGGCGCGGTGTTCGGCGTTGACCGCGGAGGGTGTGGTTGGTGCGGTGTTCGCGATTGTGTATGCGCGGTTGTTGAAAGGGGAGCGGCGTCCGCTGGCGGGTTTGTTGGGTGAGTTGGTGGGGATGATCGTGCTGCCCTATTTGGGGCCGGCTGTGGCGCGGCGTGAGCGGGAGCGTCCCTTGCCGGCGGTGCCGGTGGGCGTGGCGCGCGGGGAGAGCGGCTTGGAGGAAGCAGGTGTGATGGACCCGTTGGGTGGTGTGGCGATGCGGTTGACGTATCGCACGGCGCGGGTGTTGGAAGGTATCGCGGAGTACCCGGGGGCGAGTAATCGTGAGGTGGGTGAGCGCGCGGGGGTCTTGGATCCGGGGCAGGTCTCGAAGCTGTTGGCGCGGTTGGAGCGTCTGGGGTTGCTCGTGAATCGTACGGGTGGGGGGCGTGTGTTGGGTGAGCCGAACGCGTGGACGTTGACCGCGAAGGGGGAGATGGTCGCGCGGAACATTTGTATGCATTCCCCGGGTGTCGCGGGGCGTGAGGGCGTGCTGGGTGGCGTGTCTGTTGGTGGTCGAGGGGTCGCTCCCTCGGATTCTGATACTCGATCGGGAGGGGCCTGATGTTCTCTTGGATTCCTAGGCGTTGCATCTACGCGAGCATCGCGGTGACGCTCGCTGTCTTCTTCGCGCTCCTCGCGAGCATCCCGGCCTTTGCGGTCGCCCCGGAAAGACCTGAAACTCTCAAGCCGACGGAACCGGTCAGCGCGACCGAAGCGATCTTGCACGGCGTCCTTGATCCCGACAAAGAAGGATCGGTGGGCACCTACGAACTCGGCACGTACGAATTCCTGTACAACGAAGGCAGCGGTACGTGCGCGGGGGGCGGCAGGGCGCCCGAATCGCCGGGCATCTCGCTGGGCGGGGGCATGGAAGAGGTCGCGCAGGCCGTGTCGGGTCTCCAGCCGAACACGCATTACACGGTGTGTCTGCTTGCTCGCGAAGGGATCAAGGGCGAAGAAACGGTTGGGGCGGCCGTGACGTTCAAGACCGCGCTGCCGCCGGAAACCCCGGAAACGAAGGCCGCGAACCCGATCGCTGCCACCAGCGCGAAGCTGCACGGCGTGCTGAACCCCACGAACCCCGGCAATGCCGGCAGCTACGAATTCCTCTACCGGCAGTCCGCGACCGAATGCCAGGGCGAAAACCCAAAAGCGACGCCCACGAACGCCTCGGCGGGACACGAAGGCGAAGAAGCCACGGCCGAAGCCACCGAACTCCTTCCGAGCACCCAGTACACGTTCTGCTTGCTCGCCCGCAACGAAACGGGAGAAACCGCGATCGGGCCGCCCGAAACGTTCTCGACCCTGTCGGCGTCGCCGACGATCTCGGGGGAGATTGCTTCCGGCGTGGGCTCCACCGAAGCGAAGCTCACCGTGCAGATCGACCCCGAGGGGCTGCCGGTCTCCTACCGCGTGGAATACGGCACGAGCGAAGCGTACGGGTCGAGCACCCCGGAAGTGAGTATCCCCGCGGCACAGGCCGCCGCGGGCGCCGAAGTCCAGCTGGGCGGGCTCGAACCGGGCACCCTCTACCATTACCGCTTCGCCGCGACGAACTCCGCGCACGAAACCACGCGCGACGAAGAAGACCAGGCGTTCACGACGCTGGCCACCCAACCGCCGGGGTCCGGGCACTGCCCGAACGAAGCGTTTCGCGTCGGTCCGTCGGCTCGCCTGCCGGACTGCCGCGCGTACGAGTTGGTGACACCCGAAAACGTCGGGAACACGCAGGACATGACATTCCAAGGTGGGGACGATAAGGCCATTCCCTCGAGCGACGGTGAGCACCTGGCGCTCCAGGCGGGGTTGACGGCGCTCGGACCAGCCCCCGGTGTTGCTGGCACCGATGCCGTGTTCTCGCGCACTGGGGAAGGGTGGAGGATGACGTCCGCGGTGGCGCCCGGAGCCGGCGAGGAGGCCCTCTTCATCCGTCTTCTCAGTCCCGAACTCTCGCAGGTGGGACTGGAAGCGGCTAGAAAACTCAATTTTGTGGAATCGTCGCCTATCACATATGAGTTCGGGCCTGTCGGTGGCCCGTATACACCTGTGGCGAGTGTCCCAGTCGGACAAAGCGGAGAAGAAACCTATCTCGCTGGTGCGAACGGGGGTACCGATGGTGTCCCGCCGTTTAGCGATGTATTGCTCACTTCGACCGATCGCAAGATTCCCCTGGCCTCCGGCATGGAACAGGATGCTGCGGAAGAAGCCCTCGAATCTGCCACAAACGTGTACGACTATTCCGGTGGGGCGCTGCGACTGGTCAACGTCGAAGGCGAAGGCTCGCACGCCAAGCCGCTCAACAAGTGCGGGGCTGCCCTGGGAGCAGGGGAGCAAGCGCAGGGTCCTGGTGCGGCTGGTGCGGTCTCGGCGGATGGCTCGAGGGTCTTCTTCACGAGCCCGACACAATTCGGCCCGTGCGGTGAAGGTGGCGGTGAAAGTGGACCGCCGCGCTTGTACATGCGTGTGGATGGCAGGGAAACTGTGGAAGTATCGAAACCAGCGCGGGGAGTCCAGCTGGAACCGTCTGAAAGAAGCGAAGCGCGGTACAATGCTGCGAGCCGGGGTGGCTCGGAGGTCTTCTTCAATACGACGACTCCGTTGACCGCTGGTGAGACGCCGTCAGAAAAGAGCGAAAACAAGCTGTTCATGTATAACACGGTGACCGGTGCTCTGACTCGTATAGCGAGCCGGTTCGGGGCACTCACAGGAGTGGTGAGCGGCGATGAGTTCGTCATGGTCTCTGAAGACGGGTCGACTGTGTACTACGAAGTGAGCGGAAATATTTATCGCTATGAGGTGGGGAGTGGCAAGACGAGCTTTGTGGCCTCGTACTTAAACAAGGCTAGCGAAGGTGAAGAAGGTTACACCACATCAAACGGCGAGTTCCTTGTATTCATAGCTGGCTACGAGGGTGTGCGTCTGGCTGGTCCCAGCGGTGAACCTGGCGGGCCTATTGAACCGCGTGGTTATGGTCACAACGAGTTGTACCGCTACGATGCGCTCGACGGGAGCGTTATGTGCGTGTCTTGCGGAGAGGGTGTCGTTGCTCCTCCCACGGGCTTGGCGTTTTCGCCAGTGGCATACGCCTCTGCAGGGTTGACGACTGAAGACCAGACGCCCACGATGGTCCAGATGTCTGATGATGGCCAGAGGGTGTTTTTTGAGACGACCGCTTCCCTTGTGCCGCAAGACACGAACGGCGGCGGGAAAAAGCTTGGTCCTTTTGGAGAAGCACTGGGTGCTTTGGACGTGTATGAGTGGGAGGCGGATGGGGTCGAAGAAGAGCCCGGCGCCGTCTGTCGCGTTGTCGTTGGGTGTACGCATCTGATCTCTACGGGTGAAGATGTGGAGGACGCCCACTTTCTGGGTGCCAGCAGCAACGGCGATAACATTTTTTTTGCCAGCGCCGGGCAGCTGGTGTCCCAGGCGACTCCTGAATATACGAATATCTATGATGCGCGTGTGGATGGTGGGTTCCAGCAGCCGCCGTCTCCACCGGAATGCTCGAGCTGTCAGGGTGTGGGGAGTCCCCCGCCACTGTTCAACGCGCCGGCGAGCGAGACGTTTGCGGGCGCCGGTAATCCGGTTGCACCGCCGCAGCCGCCGGCTGCGAACACCACCAAAAGGACTGTCAAATGCCGTAATGGGTTCCGTAGGGGTCGGAAGCGCGACAAGTGCGTCAGGTCTCAAAGGAAGAAAGCCAGGAAGGCGAACCGGGGGGCGGGCCGATGAGGATTGGGATTCGTTCAAAGCTGTTGTTCACACTCGTCGTTGTCGTTGTTTCGGGAGCGTTTGTGTCGGCCGCGGCCGCGTTCGAAGTCGAACCGGGCAGCTTCACGTTCACGGCCTCCAGCGACCAGGCGGGCGCACACGCCGATCTGACAGAGAGTTTTGCGTTGGCGCAGAAGGCGGGAGGTGGTGTGGGTGCGCTCATGCGTGGCGCGGAAGTGGTGGTGCCGCTTGGGTTCGCGGGTTATCCTTCGCACGTGAAGACGTGTGCTTCCTTCCAGCTGGTGCTCGGGGAATGTCCGTCGGATGCACAGATCGGCACGATCGAAATTGTGCTCAGGCCTTTCCCCGGGGATTATGCGATTGGGCTTGCTCCGCTTTATAATATGGTGCCGCCGCCGGATGAGACGGCTGTGTTTGGTTTCGGGATCAAGAACAACGTGTCGGGTTACGTTCAGGCAACCGTGGGCCCCGATTACAGGGTGCATTTGAAAGCGACGAACCTGAGTGCTGGTCCCAATACCGGGTACCAGTTTGAAATCGTGCGTCAGTCGGTCACGGTGTGGGGTGTGCCGGCCGCTCCCAGCCATGACGCCGAGCGCGGGACGAACTTCATTTGTGAGCAGCACGGGCCCAGCGAGTATTTGGTGCCTGGCGAGGAGGAATGCGAAGGTGGGGGAAACGCGACTGATGAAAACCCCGTGCCGTTTCTCGTCAACCCGACGCAGTGCACGGGCGCGCCGGTGACGGCGGAATTGGTGAATGTCGAAGCATGGGGGGGTGAAGTGGCGGCGCCGCAGCGGGCGAGTATAGGTCCGTTCACGGGTTGTGAATCGTTGCGGTTCGCGCCGACGATCGCGCTGGCGCCGGAAGTGTCGCAGGCGACGAGCCCGACGGGCTATGAAGTCGATCTGCGGGTGCCGCAGAGCGAAGACGCGGAAGGTCTGGCGACGTCTGACGTGAAGGATCTGGTCGAGAGGATGCCAGCCGGGGTCGTGCTCTCCCCCTCGGCGGCGAACGGTCTCCAGGCGTGCAGCGAAGCGCAGGTGGGGCTCGGCAGCGAAGAACCGGAGAAATGCCCGAATGCGTCGAAGCTCGGCATGGTCTCGGTCGTGACGCCGGCGCTCACGGAAGAACTGAAGGGCGCGCTGTATCTGGGCGGCCCGCCGACGGGCCCGATCACAGGGCCGCCGTTCACGGCCTACCTGACGCTCGAAGGTCATGGTGCGCACGTGAAGATCAGGGGCACAGTCACGCCGGACCCGGTGACGGGCCAGGTGACGACGGTCTTCGACCAGAACCCGGAGCTGCCGGTCAGCGAAGTGAAACTGCATCTGAGCGGGGGTTCGCGTGCGACGCTGGCGAACCCGAGCGTGTGTGGCTCCTACTTCGCCGAAAGCGACCTGACACCGTGGACCTCGCCGTTCGTGGCGGACGCGACGCCGTCCAGCGCACCGTTTGAAGTCACCGGTTGTCAGCCGCCGCGCTTTGCGCCGTCGTTCGTCGCGGGCACGACCAGCAACCAGGCCGGCGGCTACAGCCCGCTGAGCGTGACCTTCTCGCGTGAAGACGCCGACGAGGATCTCGGGGGGTTGACGGTCGTGACGCCGCCGGGCCTGTCGGGGAATCTCTCGAATGTCCCGTTGTGCGGTGAACCGCAGGCCGCGGAAGGGACCTGTCCTGCGGCGAGCCAGATCGGGGAATTGACGGCGGGCGCGGGGCCGGGCCCCGAACCGGTGTTCATCAAAGGCGGCAGGGTCTACCTCACCGGGCCCTATCGCGGCGCGCCGTTCGGGCTCTCGATCGACGTCGCCGAGCACCCCGGGCCGTTCGACTTCGGCACCGGCCCATGCGACTGCGAAGTCGTCAGGGCGACCGTGAACGTTGATCCGCGTACCGCCGCGCTGACGGTCACAAACGAAGCGCTACCGACGATCAAGGACGGCATCCCCTTCCAGGTCAAGACCGTCAACGTCGACATCAACCGCCCCGAATTCATCTTCAACCCAACCAACTGCGATCCGATGAGCGTCAACGGCACACTGTCCAGCACGCAGGGGATGAGCGCGCAGGTTCAGAGTCGTTTTCAGGTGACCAACTGCGCGGCGCTCGCGTTCAAGCCCGGCTTCCATGTCTCGACCTCCGCGCACACCTCACGGACCCACGGCGCCAGCCTGCACGTGAGCCTGACACTCCCCGCGGAAACGGGGCAGGCCACAGAGGCGAACGTCGCGAAGGTCAAGGTATCGCTACCCAAACAGCTGCCCTCACCCTTGAAAACACTGCAGAAGGCGTGCACCGAAACGGTATTCGCAGCCAACCCCAAGGCGTGCCCGGTGGCCTCCCAGGTGGGAGAAGCGCGGGTCAGCACCCCGCTGCTGGCGGGCCCGTTGACGGGCACGGCGTACTTCGTCTCCCACGGTGGCGCGAGGTACCCGGAACTGATCATCGTCCTCGTCGGCGAGGACGGCGTCACGGTGCAGGTGCACGGCGAAACGTTCATCAGTAAACAGGGGATCACGAGCGCGACGTTCAGCACGGTCCCAGACGTCCCATTCTCGAACTTCGAACTCACGCTCCCCGAGCGCGAATACCCAGCGTTGACCGTGAACGGGAACCTCTGCAAGGGCACACTGATCATGCCAACCGAATTCGTCGCACAGAACGGCACGAAGATCACGCAGAACACGAAGATCGCCGTCACCGGCTGCCCCAAGACCCGGAAGGCAGCGCACAAGAAGCACAGGGGCGGGAAGACCAAGCGCGGGAGGAAAAAGGGGTAGGGCGCGATGGGGCGCCACGCGTCGCCTAAGCGTAATCCGTAGGATAGTGGGCTATACTACGCCTATGAGTAAGCGCCTGCAGGTGGTGGTCGGGGAGGCTGAGCTCGAGCGCTATCAGCGCACGGCCGAGGCGACTGGGCAGACCGTCTCGGAGTGGGTGCGTCAGGCGCTCAGGGCGGCCGAGCGCAAGACCTCCAGCGGCGACGTCGAGGCCAAGCTGGCCGTCATTCGTAAGGCCGCGAGCTACCGCTTCCCCGCGCCCGACATCGACACGATGCTGGCCGAGACCGAGGCCGGGCGCTTGGCCGAGATCGAGGCCGGGCTCGCCGGCGCCGATGACGTGTGATCTTCGTCGACGCGAACGTCCCGATGTACATCGTGGGTGCCGACGATCGCCTCCGGATCGATGCCCAGCGCATCGTTGAACGGCTGACAGCCGAGCGACAGCGGTTGGTCACAAGCAGCGAGGTCTTCCAGGAGATCCTCCACCGCTACGTATCGATCGACCGCCGCGACGCCATCGAGCCCGCATTCGAGGCTCTTCGCGGAGTCATCGACGAGGTGCTGTCCGTTGAGGAGCAGGACGTCTTCCTCGCAAGGGATCTGGTGCACGCCCACGCGTCCTTATCCGCGCGCGACGCGCTGCACGCCGCCGTCATGCGGCGCCGGCAGATCGCGGAGATCGTCTCCTTCGATCGGGGATTCGACGAGCTGAGCGGGATCAGGCGGCTGCCGTAGCGGCGAGGATGCGCTCCGTCGCCGGGCATGGAGGCCCGGCGCCCACGCGGATGTGATGGCCACCCCCCGCGCGGACGCTCCCCAAGACCCACTCTCATGGATGCGCGCGCCCGGAACCGTTGGAGACAGCGCTCGGGGACTCCGCCTTGCCGCCCGCGCGCCGTGCGTATAAAGAACCGGCGGGAACGCGACCCCGTGGCGCAAACCGCGCTAGACTTGCTGGACCTCGCGCCAGGCGGGGTTTTTCTTCGCCTGGGGCAAACCTTTTGTACACGACCACGCTTGGAAGACTGGGACCCACATGGCCCGCGGAGACGTACGCATCGCAGTCACGCTCGCTTGCGAGGAGTGCAAGCAGCGTAACTACCAGACCAACAAGAGCAAGCGCAACAACCCCGACCGGATCGCCCTGCGCAAGTACTGCCGCTGGTGCCGCCGGCACACCGGGCACCGGGAGACCCGCTAGCGCGGGAGCGCGCTGTGGCCCGTGACCGTAAACGCGCCAAGCAGCGCCGGGAGCGGCGTGCCCCTCGGGGCGCGCCCACCGCTGCGCATGCCGAGATCCACCGCGCCGATCTGCCCGGTGCGCTCGAGCACGCCTCGGGTGAGGTCGACGAGTTCGACGCCGCGCTCATCGCCGGCGCCGGCGGCGTGCCGATGCCCGCCGACGGGGTTCCCGAGGACGCCGATGACGGCAACGGCTCCGGCCCCGGGGAGCGCAAGGCGCTCGTCACCGAGGCCGAGGCTGCGGCCAACATCGAGCCCGCGCGGGCTCTGCCCGAGCTCTTTCTCGGCGGCGCCCACATCGAGAGCGCCCCTGGCGGGGGCGGTGGTGGCTCTGGCCGCGGCGGCGGAGTCGCGTTGGAGCCGGCCGGCGAAGGCAGCGGTGGGGACGAGATCGAGCGGGTCGCCGAGCGCCGCGAACACCGCCGCTCGCTACCGGCCCGCGGGATCGCCTTCCTGCGCGCCTCCTGGGCGGAGCTGCAGCGCGTACAGTGGCCCGATCGCCCCCAAGTCTCGCAGGCCACGGCGGTGGTGCTCGGCTTCGTCGCGGTCGCCGGCGTCTATCTTGGTGCCGCCGACTGGGTCGCTCAGAAGATAATAAATTTCATTCTCTAGCGCCCATGTCCATCAACCCCTCTGAAAGGCCCTGCTAAGGAGCCCTCTGAATGTTTCGCTGGTACGTCGTCAACACATACTCCGGTCACGAGAACAAGGTCAAGCACAACCTTGAACACCGTGTCGTCTCGCTCGGCCAGCAGCGCGCCGTGCGCAACGTCGTTGTCCCCACCGAAGCCGTCTCGGAGATGAAGGACAACCAGAAAATCACGGTCGAGAAGCGCACGATGCCCGGCTACGTGCTCGTCAACATGGAGCTCAACGAGGATTCCTGGGGCGTCGTCAAGGGCACCCCCGGCGTCACCGGCTTTGTCGGCGCCGCCCAGGAGCCGGTGCCGCTGACCCAGATCGAGGTCGATCGCCTGCTTGCACAAGGAGGTCGCCACGGCGCCGCGCACGCGCGCCCAATTCGCGATCGGCGAGACCGTCAAGGTGGTCTCCGGGCCGCTCTCGGATTTCTCGGGCGAGATCTCCGAGATCAACGACGATGCCGCCAAGCTCAAGGTCCTGGTATCAATCTTCGGCCGCGAGACTCCCGTCGAGGTGGGTTTCGATCAGGTCAAAAAGCTGTAGAGCGGTGGTGGAGAGCAATGGCTAAGAAGGTTCTGACAACGATCAAGCTGCAGGCGCGCGCCGGGCAGGCATCCCCCGCCCCGCCGGTCGGTCCTGCCCTGGGCCAGCACGGCATCAACATCATGGAGTTCTGCAAGGCCTTCAACGCCCAGACGCAGAGCGAAACGGGCACGATCGTGCCGGTCGTGATCACCGTCTACGAGGATCGCTCCTTCACGTTCGTCACGAAGACGCCGCCCGCCGCGGTGCTGATCCGCGAAGCGCTGCGGATCGAGAAGGGCTCCGGCGAGCCGCATCGCACGAAGGTCGGCAAGCTGACCCGTGCGCAGCTGGAGGCGATCGCCGAGCGCAAGCTGCCCGATCTGAACGCCCACGACGTCGAGCACGCCTCACGGATCATCGCCGGAACAGCACGGTCGATGGGCGTCGAGGTGGAGGCGTAGCCATGGCCACCCACTCCCGCCGCCACACCGAGGCGCTCGCAAAGATCGATCGCGAGCGCGACTACCAGCCGACCGAGGCGATCGCGCTCGTCAAGAGCCTCGCCGCCGCGAAGTTCGACGAGTCGGTCGAGGTGCACATCCGCACCGGCCTCAACGTCCGCCACGCCGACGAGCAGCTGCGCGGCACGATCGCGCTGCCCAACGGCCTCGGCAAGCGACGTCAAGGTGGCGGTCTTCGCCCAGGGCGCGAAGGTCGTCGAGGCCGAAGCGGCCGGTGCCGACGTGGTCGGCGGCGAGGACCTCGCGCAACGCATCCAGGAGGGCTTCGACGAGTTCGACGTCGCGATCGCCACCCCCGACCTGATGGCCGTCGTCGGGCGCCTCGGGCGGATCCTCGGGCCCTCCGGCAAGATGCCCAACCCGAAAGTCGGCACGGTCACGATGGACGTCGCCAAAGCCGTGCAAGAGTCGAAGTCCGGCAAGGTCGAGTACCGCACCGACCGCACCGCGATCGTCCACCTCGTGATCGGCAAGGCCTCCTTCGGCGAGCGCGCGCTGCTCGAGAACTATGCCGCCGTCGTCGAAGAGCTGATCCGCGCCAAGCCCTCCGCCGCCAAAGGCCGCTATCTGCACACGATCACGCTCGCCTCGACAATGGGGCCGGGCGTGAAAGTCGACCCCTCCCGTACCCGCGATATCGTTGAGGAGGCCTCGCCCGCGGCTGTCGCCGCCTGAGCCTAGAGGGTGGCGCAGCCGGCCGAAGGCCGGCGAGCCGAGCCCCTCTATCTTTCAGAACTCCCCAACGGCAAACCTAAGACCCCCGGCCGCTGTCGCAGCAGAAGCCCGGGACAGGAGCCACAGTGAACCGAGACCAAAAGGCCGCGGCGATCGCCGAGATCGCCGCCGACATCGAGAGTTCCCAGGCGGTGTTCGCCGTCGACTACCGCGGCATCTCCGTGCCTCAGGTCGCCGAGCTGCGCGCCAAGCTGCGCGAGGCCGACGCGGTCTTCCGCGTCGTCAAGAACTCGCTCACCGAGCGCGCCGCCGACCAGACGGGGGCGGAGGATCTGAAGCCGCTGCTTGCAGGGGCCCACCGCGTTGACGTTCGTGCGCGGCGACGCCGCGATGGCCGCCAAGGCGATCGCCGACTATGCGCGCATCACCCAGCTCCTGCCCTTCAAGGGTGGCGTGATGGACGGCGCTGCGCTGGACCCCGACCAGCTGCGCGCGATCTCGCGCCTGCCCTCGCGCGAAGTGCTTTACGGGCAGCTCGTCGGGGTCGTCGCCTCGCCCGTGTCAGGACTTGTACGCACCCTGGGCGCGCTGCTCGGCGGCCTCGCCGTCGCCCTCGGCCAGGTGCACGACCAGAAGCAGACCGCAACCACTTCAACCGAAGGAGACTAAACGATGGCAACCACAGACACACAGGCTTGGATCGAGGAGCTCAAGGGCATCTCCGTGCTCGAGCTCGCCGAGCGCATCAAAGCGCTTGAGGAGGAGTTCGGCGTCTCCGCAGCGGCCGTGGCCGCGCCTGTCGCGGCCGCCGCCGGCGGTGGCGAGGCGGCCGCCGAGGAGGAAGGCCCCAGCACCGTGGACGTCCTGCTCACCGGCGCCGGCGACAAGAAGATCCAGGTGATCAAGGTCGTGCGCGCCGCCACGGGCCTTGGCCTGAAGGAGGCCAAGGCGCTCGTCGACGAGGCCCCCAAGCCGGTCAAGGAGGGCATCGAGAAGGACGAGGCCGACAAGCTCAAGCAGGAACTGGAGGAGGCCGGGGCGAAGGTGGAGCTGAAGTAGCCGTCGCCGGCGTCGCATGGGCGTCTTTACCCGCGCCTAACAAATCGGCGGATTTTCCGGTAGAATCGCGCTCGCTGGCCGATAGCCGCAGCCGCCTCAGAGGCATGGAGACCGCGCCACATACGCGGTTCTCCTGAGGCGGGGTCCGTGAGCGCTGGCTGCCCACTTGAGGGTGGCGGTGGCGTGTGCTATCTTGACGGGTCGCGCTTGCGCCTGAGTGCTGTTCGCACTCGTTTGTTGTGTCGTCTCTCTCCTCGAAGGAGTCTTCCTTGGCTGCTGCTGATGCCCTCCGGACGCGCCGGACATTCGCGCGTCTGAACAAGTCGTGCGATGTACCCAACCTGATCGATATCCAGCGCCGCTCGTTCGAGTGGCTCACCGACCCGCAGAAGGGTGGTCTGCGGGAGACGATCGACGACATCTCGCCGATCGAGGATTACACCGGCAACCTCGCCGTCCAGTTCGGCGAGATCGCCTTCGACGAGCCCGTGGCCTCGCTCGAACAGTGCCGTGAGAAGGACCTGACCTTCGCGCGGCCGCTGACGGTCACGGTCGCCTTCATCAACCGTGAGACCGGCGAGATTCGCGAGCAGTCGGTGTTCATGGGCGACTTCCCGTGGATGACCGAGCGCGGCACGTTCGTGATCAACGGCACCGAGCGCGTCGTCGTCACGCAGCTCGTGCGCTCCCCCGGGGCCTACCTGATGGAGCCCAAGGATCGCGAGAAGCAGGTTTTCATCGCCAACCTGATGCCCGCCCGCGGCTCGTGGCTGGAGCTGGAGATCGACAAGAAGGGCAAGGTCTACGTCCGCATCGACCGCAAGCGCAAGCTGCCCGTCACCGTGCTGCTGCGCGCGATGGGCTACGCCGCGGACGAGGAGATCATGCGGATCTTCGAGAACTCGCACTACATCGCCAACACCCTGGACTCCGACACGGAGGTGACGCGCACCGAAGAGGGCGCGCTGATCGAGCTGTTCAAGAAGCAGCGCCCCGGCGAGCCGCCCACCGTCGAGAACGCCAAGGCGCTGCTCAACCAGCTGTTCTTTGACCCCAAGCGCTACGACCTCACGCGCGTGGGGCGCTACAAGCTCAACTCGCGCCTGAACCAGCAGACTGACCTCGACGTGCGCACGCTCACCAAGGACGACATCGTCGCCTTGATCAAGGAGCTGGTGTCGCTTCCCAAGCGCCTCGGGCTGCCCGAGAAACCGGAAGTCGAGATCAAGGACTACGCCGCCGAGGCGATGTCGATGCCGCGCGAGCCCGTGGCCGACCACCTCGACGAGTACGAGCACTTCGGCAACCGCCGCCTGCGCACCGTCGGCGAGCTGATCCAGGAGGCCTTCCGCATCGGCCTGTATCGCATGGAGCGCGTCGTGCGCGAGCGCCTCACGACCGAGGACGCCGACACGATCACGCCGCAGACGATCATCAACATCCGCCCCGTGGTTGCGGCGCTGAAGGAGTTCTTCGGCTCCTCTCAGCTCTCGCAGTTCATGGACCAAACCAACTCGCTGGCCGGCCTCACCCACCGCCGGCGCCTCTCCGCGCTCGGGGCCGGCGGCCTCACGCGCGAGCGCGCGCCGATCGAGGTGCGCGACGTGCACCCCACCCACTACGGGCGCATGTGCCCGATCGAGACCCCCGAGGGGCCGAACATCGGCCTGATCGGCTCACTCTCCTCGTTCGCCGAGGTCTCCGAGCACGGCTTCGTCACGACCCCCTACCGGGTCGTCAAGGACGGCGTCGTCACCGAGGAGATCGTGCGCCTCGACGCCACTCAGGAGGAGGAGCAGCTGATCGCCCAGGCCAACACGCCCGGTCGACGCCAAGACGGGGAAGCTGAAGGGCACCGAGATCCTTTGCCGCACGCAGGCCGGGCAGTACGTCACGGTCGGCCCCAAGGACGTCGATCTAGTGGACGTCTCGCCTGAGCAGATCTGGTCGGTCGCCACGGCGATGATCCCGTTCCTCGAGCACGACGATGCCAACCGCGCGCTGATGGGCTCCAACATGCAGCGCCAGGCGGTGCCGCTGTTGAAGGCCGACGCGCCGCTGATCGGTACCGGCATGGAGCGCCGCGCGGCGCTCGACACCGGCGACGTGCTGCTGGCCGACAACGGCGGCACCGTCGAGTTCGTCGACGCCAACCAGATCGTGGTGCAGCGCGCCGACGGCAAGAAGGACGAGTACGAGCTGCAGAAGTTCATGCGCTCCAACCAGGGCACCCTGATCCATCAGAAGCCCCGCGTGAACGCGGGCGAGAAGGTCAAGGCCGGCAACGTGCTCGCCGACGGGTCCTCCACCGACAAGGGCGAGATGGCGCTCGGCAAGAACCTGATGGTTGCCTTCATGTCCTGGGAGGGCTACAACTTCGAGGACGCGATCATCCTCTCCAAGCGCCTCGTGCAGGACGACGAGCTCACCTCGATCCACATCGAGGAGTACGAGATCGACGCCCGCACCACCAAGCTCGGCGAGGAGGAGATCACCCGCGACATCCCCAACCGCTCGGAGGAGTCGCTGCGCAACCTCGACGACCGCGGGATCGTACGCGTCGGCGCCGAGGTGCTCTCCGGCGATCTGCTCGTCGGCAAGGTCACGCCCAAGGGCGAGACCGAGCTGACCGCCGAGGAGAAGCTGATCCGCGCGATCTTCAAGGAGAAGGCGCGCGAGGTCCGCGACACCTCGCTGAAGGTGCCCCACGGCGAGGGCGGCGTGGTGATCGACGTGAAGACCTTCAGCCGTGACGCGGGTGATGACCTGCCGCCGGGGGTCAACGACCTCGTGCGCGTGTTCGTCGCCAAGAAGCGCAAGATCTCCGAGGGCGACAAGCTCGCCGGCCGCCACGGCAACAAGGGTGTGATCTCGAAGATCGTCGACGTGCAGGACATGCCGTTCCTCGAGGACGGCACGCCCGTGGACGTGATCCTCAACCCGCTCGGCGTGCCTTCGCGCATGAACGTCGGGCAGATTCTCGAGACCCACCTCGGCTGGGCCGCGGCTCAGGGTTGGTATGACGATGGCACCGACGCCTACCGCGAAGCCAGCGGGGAACGCAAGAACGGCGGTCCCACGCGCGTGTACGTCTCCACGCCCGTGTTCGACGGGGCGACCGTCGAAGACGTCGACCAGGCGCTCGTGAAGTGGCAGGACGAGCACACCGGGCGGATCCGCATGGACGTCGATAAGAGCCGCCGCCCGGGCGAGCAGGCGTCGGGCAAGATGACGCTCTTCAACGGCCGCAGCGGCGAGCCGTTCGCCGAGCAGGTGACGGTCGGCTACATGTACATCCTGAAGCTGCTGCACCTCGTCGACGACAAGATCCACGCCCGTTCGACTGGCCCCTACTCGCTCGTCACCCAGCAGCCGCTGGGCGGCAAGGCGCAGTTCGGCGGCCAGCGCTTCGGCGAGATGGAGGTGTGGGCGCTGGAGGCGTTCGGCGCCGCCTACACGCTGCAGGAGATGCTCACGATCAAGTCCGACGACACCGTCGGGCGCGTGAAGGCGTACGAGGCGATCGTCAAGGGCGAGAACATCGCCGAGCCCTCGATCCCCGAGTCCTTCAAGGTGCTCCTGATGGAGATGAAATCGCTGGCGCTCGACGTCAACGTCGTCTCCGAAGAGGGCCAGCGCGCGGAGATGCGCGACGAAGACGACGACCTGCTGCGCGCCGCTGAGGAGCTCGGCATCGATCTCTCGGGGGTGCGCGCGCCGGCGCCCGACGCCGCCGACGAGGCGGTTGAGGGCGAGGACGACACCGACGCGGGCGAGGCCGTCACGGAGCCTGTGGCGGGCGACGGCGTGGACGGCGTAGACGGCGAGGATGGCGTGGATGGCGAGGATGCCGACTCCGCCGGTGAGCTCGACGAGGTCGAGGAGGACCTCGGCGTCGAGGAGCTGCTCGCCGACGGGGCGGGCATCGACCTCGAGGCGGTGCTGGGCGACGGAGCGCTCGAGACGGACTTGGTCGACGAACCCGCGAACGAAAGCTGAAACAGAAATGATCGACATCAACAACTTCGACGCCATCGAGATCGGCCTCGCCTCCTCCAAGCAGATCCGCGGTTGGAGCTCCGGCGAGGTGACTAAGCCCGAGACGATCAACTACCGCACCCTGAAGCCCGAGAAGGATGGGCTCTTCTGCGAGCGCATCTTCGGCCCGACCAAGGACTGGGAGTGCTACTGCGGCAAGTACAAGCGCGTGCGCTACAAGGGCATCGTGTGCGAGCGCTGCGGCGTGGAGGTCACGCGTTCGAAGGTGCGCCGCGAGCGCATGGGCCACGTCGACCTGGCAGCGCCCGTCAGCCACATCTGGTTCTTCAAGGGCGTCCCCTCGCGCATCGGCTACCTGCTCGACATGGCCCCTAAGGAGCTCGAGAAGGTGCTGTACTTCGCCGCCTCGATCGTCACCTGGGTCGATGACGAGGCGCGCACGAAGGATCTTGAGACGCTCGAGGTCGAGGTCAACAAGGTGCTCGACTCCTACACCGCCGAGCGCGAGGAGCGGGTGCTCGAGCTGCGCGAGTCGCTGGAGCGCCGCGAGAAGTACCTGGAGAGCGGTAAGCAGACCGGCTTCTCCGACGAAGACCACATGTGGGCCGATTCGCTGGACATCAACCTCAACAAGCTCTCCGACGAGGAGCGCGAGAAGCTGCTCAAGGAGCTGCGCAAGGCCTTCGAGGCGGACATCGCCGACACCGAAGCCTACATCGAGGATGCCGCCGAGCGGATGCGCAATGTCTGGGAGCTATTCAAGACGATGGAACCCAAGCAGATCGAGCACGACGAGACGACCTTCCGCGAGCTCAAGGAGCGCTTCGGCTCGCCCTACGGCTTCGGCGAGTACTTCCGCGGCGGGATGGGCGCGGAAGCCATCCGCGACCTGCTCCAGCAGGTCGACCTCGAGGCCGAACGGGTCGAGCTCGAGGATCAGGTGAAGACCGCCAAAGGTCAGAAGCAGGCGCGCGCGGTCAAGCGCCTGAAGGTGGTCAGCGCCTTCCTGCAGTCGGGCAACCGACCCGAGCAGATGGTGCTGGACGCCGTCCCGGTGATCCCGCCGGAGCTGCGCCCGATGGTGCAGCTCGACGGCGGGCGTTTCGCCACCTCCGACCTCAACGACCTCTACCGGCGCGTGATCAACCGCAACAACCGCCTCAAGCGGCTACTCGACCTCGGCGCGCCCGAGATCATCGTCAACAACGAGAAGCGGATGCTGCAGGAGGCCGTCGACGCGCTGTTCGACAACGGCCGCCGCGGCCGGCCCGTGACCGGGCCCGGCAACCGCCCGCTGAAGAGCCTGAGCGACATGCTCAAGGGCAAGCAGGGCCGCTTCCGCCAGAACCTGCTGGGCAAGCGCGTGGACTACTCCGGGCGCTCGGTGATCGTGGCGGGCCCCTACCTGAAGCTGCACCAGTGCGGGCTGCCGAAGATCATGGCGCTGGAGCTGTTCAAGCCGTTCATCATGGCGCGCCTGGTGGAGCGCAAGTCCGCGCAGAACATCAAGGCCGCCAAGAAGATGGTGGACTCGATGATCGGCGAGGTGTGGGACGTGCTCGAGGAGGTCATCCACGAGCATCCGGTGCTGCTCAACCGCGCGCCGACACTGCACCGCCTGGGGATCCAGGCGTTCGAACCGCTGCTCGTGGAGGGCAAGGCGATCCAGGTGCACCCGCTGGTGTGCCACGCCTTCAACGCCGACTTCGACGGCGACCAGATGGCTGTGCACCTGCCGCTCTCCGCGGAGGCACAGGCGGAGGCGCGGATTCTGATGCTCTCCTCCAACAACATCCTCTCCCCGGCCCACGGCGCACCACTGGCGACGCCCACGCAGGACATGATCCTCGGCGCTTACTACCTCACATATGGCCTCGAAGCCGACGAGCTGACCGCCAAGCAGGAGCTGTTGGCGGGGGGTAAATGGCCCGCCAACGAGCCGCGCCCCCACGTCTTCCGCACCGCGCAGGAGGCCGAGCTCTCCTACGAGGCGGGCGTGGTGACGCTGCACGACGTGGCAGAGTTCCGGCCCTTCGGCCGCGAGGGCGGCCACCTGCTCACCACGGTGGGGCGGATCGTCTACAACGATCGCATCGAGCGCGCGCTGGCGGAAGCGCTGGGCGAGGAGTTCGACGCCTCCAAGTACACGTTCGTCAACCAGTCGATGAAGAAGCGCGACACCACGCGCCTCGTGGACGCGCTCGTACAGGCGTACGGCGCGACCACGATCTCGCTGGTGCTCGACGCCTTCAAGGACCTCGGCTTCAAGTACTCCACTCAGGCGGGCATCACGATCTCCAAGAACGACGTGGTGATCCCCCCGCGCAAGGGCGAGATCATCAAGAAGTACGAGGACATCGTGGCGGAGATCTCCGAGCAGTACGACATGGGCCTGATCACCCAGGAGGAGCGCCACGAGGCGGTTGTCGAGAAGTGGAACGCCGCCACCGACGAGGTCGCGGACGCGATGATCGAGAACCTCGACACGCTCAACCCGATCTTCATGATGGCCAACTCCGGCGCGCGCGGGTCGTTCAAGCAGATCCGCCAGCTGGCGGGGATGCGCGGGCTGATGGCCAACCCGAAGGGCGAAATCATCGAGCGCCCGATCAAGGCCAACTTCATGGAGGGTCTGTCGGTGCTGGAGTACTTCATCTCCACGCACGGGGCGCGAAAGGGCCTCGCCGACACCGCGCTGCGCACCGCCGACTCGGGCTACCTGACGCGCCGTCTGGTGGACGTCGCTCAGGACGTGATCATTCGCGAGCCCGATTGCGGCACGGAGGAGCACATCGAGATGGCGATCTTCAAGGACGGGGGCGACCCCAACGACAACCTCGTGGGGCGCTTCGCCGCCCAGGAGATCGCCACCAAGCGGGGCCGGGTGCTGGCCGAGCAGGGCGTCGAAATCGGTCGCGCTGAGTTTGCCGAGATCGTCAAGGCCAACCAGGACGACCACGACCGCGGCACGCAGGTGACGGTGCCGGTGCGCTCGGTGCTCAAGTGCCGCGCGCAGAGCGGGGTCTGCCAGGCTTGCTACGGGCGCGCGATGGCGACCGGTCAGATGGCTCAGATCGGCGACGCCGTCGGGATCATCGCGGCGCAGTCGATCGGCGAGCCTGGCACGCAGCTGACGATGCGCACCTTCCACACCGGGGGCGTCGCGGGCGCGGACATCACACACGGCCTGCCGCGCGTGGTGGAGCTGTTCGAGGCGCGCAAGCCGAAGGGCCTCGCGCAGATCGCCGAGCAGGACGGGACGGTCGGGATCGAAGAGACCGAGAAGGCGCTCACCGTGGTGATCATCGACGCGGCGGGTGAGGAGCATCGCCACGCGTTCCCGCGGCGCACGCGCCTGTTTGTGCGCCAGGGCGAGCCGATCGCGGCGGGCAAGCAGCTCAACGAGGGCTCGCTGTACCCGCACGATCTGCTGAAACTGCGCGGGCGCACCGAGACCGAGCGCTACCTCGTCAACGAGGTGCAGGAGGTCTACGTGTCCCAGGGTGTGGACATCAACGACAAGCACATCGAGCTGATCGTGCGCCAGATGCTCAAGAAGGTGCGGGTCGACCAGAAGGGCGACACCGACTACCTGCCCGGCCAGTTCGTGGACCGCTTCGAATTCGCGCGCGTCAACGACGAGCTCGACGCCGCCAAGAAGGAGACGGCGCAGTTCGAGGACATTATCCTCGGTATCACGAAGGCGTCGCTGAACACCGACTCCTTCCTCTCGGCGGCCTCCTTCCAGGAGACCACGAAGGTGCTCACTGACGCCTCGCTGGAGGGCAAGACCGATCGTCTCAGCGGGCTCAAGGAGAACGTGATCATCGGCAAGTTGATCCCGGCGGCGACCGGCCTCAAGCGCTACCGGCGGATCGAGATCGAGCCCTCCGAACCGCTGCCGCGGGCGATCGACGAGGTCGGCCTACTCGACCACGAGGAGATCGCCGCGGAGCTCGGCCTGCAGAGCGGCGACCCGCTCGGCGGCGCCTACGGCCAGGAGTTCGACGCCGACCTCGCCTCGCTGGAGCGGATCGGCGCCGGCGACTCCGACCCCGGGTTCGTCGAGGAACTGGCCGAGCTCGAAGTACCCGAGGTCGTCGAGGAGTAGAGGGCGGGGGTAGGGCCGCCGCGCAGCTCGCCGCCCCAGGCGTGCAGCTGTGCGGCCTCGGGCTCGGTGAGCCCCCGCGCCGGTGAGGTCCGCACGAGCAGCGTGGGCGCCGGTCGGGCACTCGCCCAGCTGCGGCAGGCGTCGTCCAGACAGTCATCGACCCAGGCCAGCGGGCGCACGCCGGCGTAGGCATCGATCGCGGCGAGCTTCCAGTGGCCGTGCAAGGATTCGCCCGCCGCCGCGCCGCGCTCAAAGCTCAGGTGGGGAAGCCCGCGGGGCAGACCCAGCAGGGAGGGGAGGTATTCGTCGGCCTTCTCCTCCCAGCCGCTGCACCACACCAGCTCAAAGAGAGACACCAGCGAGAGCAGGTGCCGGGCGGCGGCGGCCGAAAGGAAGTGGAGTATGCCGTCGATCGAGTGCCAGGAACCTTCGGGCGGGTCGTGCGGGGGAAAGCCGAACAGGGAGAGCACCCCGTCGATATCCACCAACAGCAGGGGTTTTCCCCCTGAGTCGGCTCCGGCGCCCGTCGGCGGGGCTACCTGCGAGGAGAGGTGGTGGGCGGATGGGTCCACAGTTGAACGGGTCCTTGCGTGTACTGTTAGCCGGGCGTTAGCGCGGCGCCACACCCACTGCCCTTTAGGTTCCACACAGGTCGGCGGGGCTAATCTGCCCGGATCGACTCGGCGCAGTAAAGCATCCACCAGCGGGTGCCGATGGAGCTGCACCCTGTCCCCCACCGCCTCCCCCAAATCTCTATGACTCTTGATCTCGGAATCCTGCTCTCGCTCGCCTGTGCCTTCGTGGCGAACCTTGGCTTCTTCTATAAGTACCGGGGCGCCAACGAGGTGGGCGCGGTGAACGTGCGCCACCCGCTGCGCTCGGCGAAGGTGCTGTTCTCCTCGAAGTGGTTTGCGATCGGGATGCTGGTGGCGGTGGCCTCCTGGATTTTGCACGTGGGGGCACTGGCGCTGGCGCCGATGTCGGTCGTGCAGGTGTCGCTCGCGGGCGGCGTGGTGCTGATCGCGGTGATGGCCGACCGCATGTTCGGCTTCAAGGTCGGCCCGCGGCAATGGGCGGGGCTGTGGCTGATGGCGGCGGGCCTGGTGATGCTGGGCTTGACGCTGCCGGCGATGCACGGGGCGGACGCGCGCTTCTCGGACCCGGCGATGATCTCCTTCGAGGCTGGGCTGTTCGGCGTCGGCGGCCTGTTGATCATGGGTCCCCGGATGGGCGGCCGCACCGAGCACCACGGGGTGATGCTGGGCGCCGCGGCGGGGATCCTGTTCGGGGTGTCGGACACATCGATCAAGGCGCTGACGGGGATCGTCGGCGCGCACGGCGTGCTTGGCGTGATCCTCAGCCCATGGCTGGCGGTTGCGCTGGCGGCGTCGATCGTCGCCTTCTACGCCTCCGCGCGCGGCTTGCAGGATGGCGAGGCGGTGCCGGTGATCGCGATCACGGGGACGGCCGCCAACATCGCCGGGATCGCCGGCGGGATCATCGTGTTTGGCGACCCGATGCCGGGTAGCGCGGTGGGCATCGTCTTCCAGGCGCTGGCGTTCGTGCTGGTGATCGTGGCGGCGGCATTGATGCCCGCACCGGTGCGCGCGGCGGGCATCGCGCCCGAAGCGGCCTAGAGGGTGGCGCAAAGCCGGCCCGAGAGGGCCGGTGAGCTGGGCCCCTCGCTCACTCATCCAACGCTGCTAGCATCTCGCCCGATGCCTACCACCTCCCAGCTCGTGCGCAAGGGCCGCGAAGCCCCAAAGAAAAAGCTGGCCACCCCGGGATTGAAGTCGGGGAAGGGCCGCAAGAAGAAGGTCGTCGCACCCCAGCGGCGCGGGGTGTGCACGCGCGTGTACACCACGACCCCGAAGAAGCCGAACTCCGCACTGCGCAAGGTCGCGCGCGTGCGCATCTCCGGCTCGATCGAAGTGACGGCGTACATCCCCGGTGAGGGCCACAACCTGCAGGAGCACTCCGTGGTGCTGGTGAGGGGGGGCCGTGTGAAGGACCTCCCGGGCGTGCGCTACAAGGTCGTGCGTGGCACGCTCGACGCCGCCGGCGTCAACGATCGTAAAAAGGCGCGCTCGCAGTACGGCGTGAAGAAAAAGTAATGCCCCGTCGCGCAGCCGCACACGTGCGTCCGGTCGAGCCGGACGCGGTACACCGCTCGAAACTGGTGCAGCAGATCATCAACAAGGTGATGCTGGACGGCAAGAAGTCGGTCGCCGAGCGGATCGTCTACGACGCGCTGGCGATCATCGCGGAGCGCAGCGAGAAAGACCCGCTGGAGACGCTGGAGGCGTCGATCAAGGCGCTGACCCCCAACCTCGAGGTCAAATCGCGCCGCGTGGGTGGCGCCACCTACCAGGTGCCCGTCGAGGTTGCGCCGCGCCGCGCACGCACGCTGGCGGTGCGCTGGCTGGTCGAGTTCGCGCGCCAGCGCCGCGAGAAGACGATGGCGCAGCGCCTCGCACACGAGCTGCTCGACGCCCAGTCCCAGCAGGGTGGCGCCTACAAGCGCAAGGACGACATCTTCCGCATGGCGCAGGCCAACAAGGCTTTCGCGCATTATCGCTGGTAGGCCTTGACAGATAACGCTTCGGTACCTAACCTTTAGGTACCGAATGTCTTCGCCTGGATCGACACAGACGGCCGACGGCCGCATGAGCTACGAGGCCGGCCACATCCCTCGCCACGTGTGGGTGGTGTGCGGCGTGGTGATCCTCGGGATGATGATGTCGATCCTCGACACCACGATCGTCAACGTGGCGCTGGACACGCTCTCGAAGGATCTGCACAGCCCGCTCTCTCAGGTGCAGTGGGTGATCACGGGCTACCTGCTCTCGCTGGCGGCGGTGATCCCTTTGACTGGCTGGGCGGCACGGCGCTTCGGGGCCAAGCAGGTGTACATGGTCTCGCTGGTGCTGTTCACCGCCGGCTCGGCGCTGTGTGGCCTGGCGGGCTCGCTCACCTCGTTGGTGGTGTTCCGCGTGCTGCAGGGTGCGGGCGGGGGCATGATCATGCCGGTCGCGATGATGATCATGGCTCAGGTGGCGGGTCCTCAGCAGATGGGCAAGGTGATGGGGATCGTCTCGATGCCGGCGATGATCGCCCCGATCCTGGGCCCGGTGGTGGGAGGCCTGATCTTGCAGCACCTCCACTGGTCGTGGATCTTCTTCGTGAACGTCCCGATCGGGGCGATTGCGTTCACGCTCGGGTGGCGGATGCTGCCCCATACGGAGCCCGGGGAAGCTGAACGACTGGACGTGTTGGGCCTGGCGCTGCTACCGGCGGGGTGCGCGGCGCTCATCTACGGCATCAGCGAGCTCGGCTCGGGCGAAGCGTTTGGCTCGGGCAAGGTGATCGTGCCGGCTGTCGCGGGACTGGTGTTGATCGTTCTCTTCTGCCTGCACGCGCTGCGCGTGGAGCGCCCGCTGCTGGACATCCGCATGTACGCCAACCGCGTGTTCGCGGGAGCCGCATTCGTGAACTTCGGCCTTGGCGCGGCGCTGTTCGGGGCGATGATCCTGGTGCCCTACTACTACCAGTCGGTGCGCGGGCAGGACGTGATCACCACGGGGCTGCTCACCGGGCCGCAGGGGATCGGGGCGCTGGTGGCGATGCCACTGGCGAGTCGCCTGACCGAACGCTTCGGCGGCGGGCGTGTGGCGCTCACGGGCGTGTCGGTGCTGTGTCTCAGCACGATCCCGCTCACGTTCGTGGGGGCGCACACCTCGATCGTGGCGATCTCGGCGGTGCTGGTCGTGCGCGGCCTCAGCATCGGGCTGTGCTTCATGCCCGCGATGACCGCCGCGTTCGCGTCGATGCGCCCCGAGCAGGTGTCCGACGCGACACCCCAGCTCACCGTGCTGCAGCGCACCGGTGGGGCGATCGGCACGGCGGTGCTCGCGGTCGTGCTGCAGCGCGCCGGCGTGGACGCCCTCACGGCCGAGGCGCGAGCCAATGCGTTCGACACTGCCTACTGGTGGGCGCTGGGGATCGCGGCGCTGACGCTGATCCCCTGCACGATGTTGCTGCGTGCCGAGCGCCCGCGGGCAGAAGCCGGCGAGGGTCTGGCCGCCGACACCGCGGCCCACCCCGAGCGAGTCGCGGAGCCGGTGGGGGTCTGAGCGATGGGGCTGGTCACTACGATTGTTCTGAGGGTCTGCAGGGTGGAGCCGGCCGGTCGGATGGCGCCGGTGAGGGTCTGAGAGGGCGGAGGGCCAGGATGGCGGTATCGGTGAAGGTTGTGCAGGAGGAGAAGCAGTGGGCTGCGGAGCTGGTGGAGCTCGGCAAGGCGTTTCGTCGTACCTTCCGCAGCCTCAGCCGCCTGCGCGGGCGCGACACCCACCTCGGCGCTAGCGAGCTCAGCCACGCGCAGTGCGAGCTGCTGTTCGAGCTGGAGGAGCGCGGCGAGCTCTCCGCCGGCGAGCTGGCCTGCGCGGCGCAGCTGACGCCGGCGACGGTCACGCAGATGCTCGACCACCTCGCCGACGGCGGCCACGTGGAGCGCGCGCGCCTGGAGCGTGACCGACGCGTGGTGGTATCCCGCCTCACCCCGCGCGGCCGGCAGGCGATCGAAGCCAAGCGCGCGAAGTGGCAGGGGCGCTGGGAGCAGGCGCTTGCGGACGTCGACGCCGAGGAGCTGCGTGCTGCCACACGGGTGCTTGTGCGCTTGCAGGCGGTCTTCGAAGACGGCGCGAATGCCGGTGACTGTACCGGCGCAAGTTCCGGGTCCTCTCCGCTGTAGCATTTTCCCACCGCCTCGTTGGGGACGTCGCCGGTGCGGTGGCGGCCCACCCCGATTGCACGAAACGCTATCTCGCGAGGCCACGCTGGTGAATTGGGGTCGAACGTTGGTTGAGGCGAGCCCGCTTGGGACGGCGTGGATCGCCCAGGATCGATCCGGCCGGGAGCGGGTGAGAACCTGTTTGGTAAGCCAAATATCGATCGCGATACGTCCCTCGCCCGAGTGCAATTTACCTACATTCAGGCTTGAGGAATAAAAATCTAGTGTTCCAAAAATGGTATTGACACGACCTGCCTCATCTGTTTAGGATCGATGCAAGTGTTCTTGGGGCGGCTGCCGTTGGGCTGAATTTGTCAGGGTCGCAGGCATGCCGCCATCAAGCCAAGCAGGGTCGATGAGGAGGCAGACATGGGGGATGTATGTGGGGGTCGCGGCGTGCTGCCGCGGCACGGCCGGCGACGGTCGATCGGCGGGCAACTGAGGCGAGCATTGTCGTCGCCCAGCGTCTTGAAGATGGCGCTGGCGATCGGCGCGTGGTGTTGTGTGGTGCTGGCGCAGCCGGGCGGAGCTGTCGCTGCGCAACCGGCCGGCGCCGCGGCTGCCGCGTCGGCGCATCGACTGGGATATGCGCTGCGACCCTCCAAGACCCTGCCTTACACGCCGTGCCCGCCCGGCGGCCACATGATCGAGTGCAACATCCTGATCGACCCTCCGTCCGTCAAGACGCCGGCGGGCTACCGGCTCCCTGGCGGTGGGCCGCTGCTGGAAGGCGGCGGTGAACTCGGTGGCTACGATCCCACGGACCTCCAGTCGGCCTACAAGATTCCCAGCACGGGCGGGTCGGGAGAAACCGTCGCGCTGATCGAGGCTTACGGGTATAAAGAAGCCGAAGCCGACCTGGCCAAATATCGCGAAAAGTACGGTCTCGCGGCGTGCACCAAAGCGAGTGGCTGCTTCAAACGGGTCAACGAGAAAGGCGAAGAAAAAAACTACCCGCCCGAAGGCGAAGTACTTGAAGCCGACTGGCAGGTGGAGACGGCCCTCGACATGGACATGGTCTCCGCCGCCTGTGCGAGCTGTCACATCCTGATCGTGGAGGCGACCACCCAGGAACCCAAAGACACCGCGGCGTCGGTCGAAGAGGCGGCGACGCTCAAAGCGACGGAGATCAGCAACAGCTACGGCTACATCGAGAACGACGAACAAGAGTGCCCAGCCGAAAAAGGCTGCTCTGAATATCTGCCCGCGTACAAACAGTCCGTTCCCGTGATCGCGTCCGCTGGTGACTTCAGCTACGACAACAGCAGCGGCGCGCCGAGCTGGCCCGCCACCTCTCCCAACGTGATCGCCGTGGGTGGCACCAACCTGAACAAGGCCAGCGGCTCGCGCGGCTGGCGGGAGATGGCGTGGATCGGCACAGGCAGCGGCTGCAGCCTGTTCGAGGCCAAGCCGACCTGGCAGCTGGATAGCGGCTGCGCGAAGCGAACCGACGACGATGTATCCGCCGTCGCGGCGCCCGAAACGCCTGTCTCGATCTATTCGACAGCCACCTCCGGCTGGGCGAATGTAGGCGGCACGAGTGTGGCTGCGCCGCTTGTCGCCGCGATCGAGGCGCACGCGGAAAGCGCTGTGAAAACCGCCGGCGCGGAAGCCTTCTACAAACATCCGGGGATGCTGCTCGACATAACCTCGGGATTCAACGGCATCTGCACGCCGCATGAATACCTCTGCCATGCGATTCCCGGCTATGACGGTCCCACGGGGTGGGGCACGCCCAATGGCGTCCCCCATCTCAGCGGCTGGTTCACGCGACCGGTCCCGAACCTGGCCGAACAGGCCCTCTCCAAGCACGTCGTTCTCACGGGCGTGTCGTGCGTGTCAACCGAAGCCTGCACGGCGGTGGGGCACTATCTCGGCAGCTTCGGCGAACAGGTGTTTGCCGAGCACTGGAATGGCTCGGCGTGGGAACAGATGGAGATGCCCACTCCGGGAGGGGCGAAAAGCAGCACGCTGACAGGGGTCTCGTGCCGCAAAGGCCTCTTCGGCGAAGAATGCGTCGCGGTGGGGCACTACGTCACTCTCGCGGGCGCCGAAGTGGCGCTCGGCGAGGAGCTGAACTGGGAAGGCACCCGACGTTGGGAAGTCTCGTCGGTCGACCTCCCCAAAGAAGCAAAAAGCAGCAGCCTGCTGGGCGTGTCGTGCGGGGAATTCTACTGTATGGCAACGGGGCATTACGTGAACAGCTCAGGAACCGAAGCAATGCTTGCCGAGGAGGTGCACGGCAACTGGGTCATGACAGAAACCGTCAATCCGGAAGGAGTCAAAAGCAGCAGCCTGGCGGGCGTCTCGTGTGTGGTGATATTCAAATCCACCCTCTGCATGGCGGTGGGGAACTACGTCAACGGCGCGGGTACGGAAGTCACCCTCGCCGAGCTTTGGAACGGCACGAATTGGGTGCTCGAGGCAATCGCCAGTCCGGAAGGGAAAAGCGCCGGCCTGGCCGGGGTGTCATGCTCCTCGATTGTCTGTTATGGCGTGGGGCACTATGTAAACGCAGCAGGCAAAGAACTCACGTTGATCGAGAACTTCACCGGAGAAAAATGGGTGATCCAGGAATCCCCCAATCCGGCCGAAGCGAAAAGCGCATCGCTGGCGGGCGTTTCATGCACCGCGGGTGAAGCCTGCACCGCCGTGGGAAAGTATGTCAATAGCGGCGGCACCGAAGTGACGTTGGGCGAGGTGCTCACGAGCGCGGCGAAAAAATGGGCGGTCCAGGAACCGCCGAATCCAACGGGAGCCAAAAGCGCGTCCCTGGCAGGCGTGGCGTGCACGGCTGCCGAAGCGTGCACGGCGACGGGGCACTACCTCAGCAGCGCGAGCACCGAACAGGCGCTGGCTGAGGTCTTCACCAGCACCGCAAAAAAATGGGCTCTCCAAGCACCCTTCAACCCCAAAGAAGCCGGCGGCAGCCTGCCCGGGGTGTCGTGTCCAGCCACCGAAACGTGCACCGCGGTGGGGCATCAGCTCAATGGCTCGAACGCCGAAGTGACGCTTGCCGAGCACTGGAACGGCAAAGAATGGTCACTCCAGGAATCGCCGAACCCCACGGGGGCGAAAAGCAGCAGCCTGCTGGGTGTGTCGTGCACCGCGGCCGAAGCGTGCACCGCGGTGGGGCACTTCGTCAACAGTGCCGGCACCGAAGTGACGCTGGCGGAGGTGTTTACGAGCGCAACCAAAAAATGGGCGGTCGAGGAACCGCCGAATCCGACGGGGGCGAAAAGCAGCAGCCTGCTGGGTGTGTCGTGCACCGCGGCCGAAGCGTGCACCGCGGTGGGGCACTTCGTCAACAGTGCCGGCACCGAAGTGACGCTGGCGGAGGTGT
Source organism: uncultured Solirubrobacterales bacterium (assembly GCA_963744135.1). Taxonomy (GTDB): domain Bacteria; phylum Actinomycetota; class Thermoleophilia; order Solirubrobacterales; family Solirubrobacteraceae; genus Palsa-744. The sequence continues at coordinate 227,969 of CAVUSE010000007.1, forward strand.
TTACGAGCGCAACCAAAAAATGGGCGGTCGAGGAACCGCCGAACCCCACGGGGGCGAAAAGCAGCAGCCTGCTGGGTGTGTCGTGCACCGCGGCCGAAGCGTGCACCGCGGTGGGGCACTTCGTCAACAGTGCCGGCACCGAAGTGACGTTGGCGGAGGTGTTTACGAGCGCAACAAAAAAATGGTCACTCCAGGAACCGCCGAGCCCAGCGGAAGCGAAAGGCGCGGCCTTGGCCGGTGTGTCGTGCACCGCCGCCGAAGCGTGCACCGCGGTGGGGCACTACATCAATAGTGCCGGCACCGAAGTGACGTTGGCGGAGGTGTTTACGAGCGCGGCGAAAAAATGGGCGGTCCAGGAATCGCCGAATCCGACCGGGGCGAAAAGCAGCAGCCTGCTGGGTGTGTCGTGTACAGCCGCCGAAGAATGCACCGCGGTAGGGCACTACGTCAACAGCGCCGGCGCCGAAGTGACGCTGGCAGAGGTGTTCACGAGCGCGGCGAAAAAATGGGCCACCCAGGAAGCCGCCAACACGGAAGCTACGAGCAACAGCCTGGTGGGCGTGTCGTGCAAGACGGCCACCAAGTGCATTGCGGCGGGCCACACCGTCAACAGTACGAGCACCGAAGCGGCACTTGTGGAGGAACATGCATAGAGGTTGGCTCCATGGCGGCGGCTAGGGTCTTCTGGGTGGTTCCAGGAGTCCCTGGCGCCCGCCAAGGCGCTGGCGCTGGGACGTTCGTGCTGCTCGCCGGACGCGGCGCCGGCGCGGAGATCGCGTGCGTCGGGGGCGCCCTCGGGGTGCCACTCAGGCGAGTGCGTCGGGGGAGGCCCTGTCGGCGCATCGAAGCCGGCGAGCGGCGCTAGAATCGCTATCGCGCGAAGGGAGCATCGCTACCGCGCGCGAGGGAGCTACGTCGTGTCGGGGAGCGTCTACGTCAACTGCACCCACGATCGCGCCACGGCCACTGCCCGGCTGGCCATTCGCCAGCCTATGGGCTCTGGAGTGTGGCCTCGCGTACGGGCTTGGAGAGGGCCCCGCTCGCGGCTTTGGAGAGGGCCCCGCTCGCGGCTTCGGGGAGCGGCCCCGTATGTGGGCTTCGGGGAGCGGCCCTTCTGCTATAGTCGGCCTCCGCTCGGCGGGCGGATTGGGTGTGCGAACAGCGCCAGCCGTGGGTGTAACGACAACATGAAGACCCTGAGCACATAGCGACGCGAACCGGCCTCACCGTAGTAGCGCGCGCGGGCCCAGGGGGCCCGATTTTTTTGCCCCGACCCACCTGACGATCGAAGCAGCGCAGCGCCACATCCCTTGCTTGACCGCGGCCACGCATAGGCAGCGACCACCACACAGCAGCAGCACCCAACTCCACCACACCACACAGCGATGCCACGTAAGTTCACACTCGAGCACACCCGCAACATCGGGATCATGGCCCACATCGATGCGGGCAAGACGACCACGACCGAGCGCATCCTGTACTACACGGGGCGCACCTACAAGATCGGCGAGGTTCACGACGGCGCCGCCACGATGGACTGGATGGAGCAGGAGCAGGAGCGCGGCATCACGATCACCTCCGCCGCCACCACCGCGGAGTGGAAGGACAACCGCATCAACATCATCGACACCCCCGGGCACGTCGACTTCACCGTCGAGGTCGAGCGCTCGCTGCGCGTGCTCGACGGGGCGATCGCGCTGTTCGACTCCGTTGCCGGCGTCGAGCCGCAGTCGGAGACCGTGTGGCGCCAGGCCGACAAGTACCACGTCCCGCGCATCGCCTACATCAACAAGATGGATCGCGTCGGCGCCGACTTCGAGCGCGGCGTGCAGACGATGATCGACCGTCTTGGCGCCCAACCCGTGCCGATCCAGCTGCCGATCGGCGCCGAGGGCAGCTTCGAGGGCGTGATCGACCTCGTGGCGATGAAGGCGATCGTCTATCGGGACGAGCTTGGCAAGGAGCAGGACATCGTCGAGATCCCCGCCGCCCTCGCCGAAGCGGCCGCCGCCGCGCGCGAGCACCTGCTGGAGGAGGTCTCCCACTACGACGACGACCTCGTCGAACTGATCCTCGAGGAGGCTGAGATCTCCGAGGAGCAGCTCAAGCGGGCGATCCGCAAGGCGACGCTTTCGACCAAGCTGACACCGGTGCTGTGCGGCTCCTCCTTCAAGAACAAGGGCGTGCAGCCCCTGCTGGACGCCGTCATCGACTACCTCCCCTCCCCGCTGGACGTACCCCCGATGACCGGCACCGAACTTGTGAAGGGCGAGGAGGGTGAGCGTGAGGTGGAGCGCAAGCCCGACGACTCCGAACCCTTCACCGCGCTCGCCTTCAAGATCATGGCTGACCCCTACGTTGGCAAGCTCACCTACTTCCGCGTCTACTCCGGGCGAGTCGAGGCAGGCTCGCGCGTGCTCAACGTCAACAGCGGTCGCACCGAGCGCATCGGGCGGATCCTGATGATGCACGCCAACGACCGCGAGGAGGTCCCCGAGGTGTACGCCGGGGACATCGCCGCGGCGGTCGGGATCAAGCAGGTGATGACTGGCGATACCCTCGCTGCCCCCGACGCCCCCGTGCGCCTGGAGACGATCGTGTTCCCCGAGCCCGTCATCAAGGTGGCGGTGGAGCCCAAGACCAAGGTCGACCAGGAGAAGATGTCGATCGCGCTGGGGCGCCTCGCCGAGGAGGACCCCACCTTCCAGGTTCGCACCAACGAAGAGACCGGCCAGATCGAGATCTCCGGGATGGGCGAGCTGCACCTGGAAGTGCTCGTGGACCGCATGAAGCGCGAGTTTGGCGTGGAGGCCAACGTCGGGCGCCCCCAGGTCTCCTATCGCGAGACCGTGCGCGGCACCGCCGAGAAGGTCGAAGGCAAGTTCGTGCGCCAGACCGGTGGTTCCGGCCAGTACGGCGTGGTCTACATCAACATCGAGCCCGCCCCCGGCGAGGGCTTCGACTTCGTCAACAAGATCAAGGGTGGCGCGATCCCCTCGGAGTTCATTCCCGCCGTCGAGAAGGGCGTCGAGGAGGCGTTGGAGAACGGCGTCAAGGCGGGCTACCCGATGGTGGACGTGCGCGTCACGCTCGTGGACGGCAAGTACCACGAGGTGGACTCCTCGGAGATCGCCTACAAGGTCGCCGGCTCGCTCGCCTTCAAGGAGGCCGCGCGGCGCGCCAAGCCGGTGCTGCTGGAGCCGATCTTTGCGGTGGAGGTCGTCACCCCCGAGGAGTTCATGGGCGAAGTGATGGGCGACCTCTCGCGCCGGCGCGGACATCTGCACGGCTCCGAGCAGCAGGGAAACGCGCAGGCGATCCACGCGCTGGTGCCGCTCAGCGAGATGTTCGGCTACGCCACCGACCTGCGCTCCAACACGCAGGGGCGCGCCACCTACACGATGCAGTTCGAGGGCTACGAGGAGGTACCCCCCAACATCGCGGAGAAGATCATCGAACAACGCACGGGGGAGCCGGTCCCGGCCTGAGATGACCGTGAGCGCTTCGCCATACTGCGTCCTCGGTCGCTCGTGTGCAGAGCACACTTCGCGGGTGGGTGGGATCTCATCGTCCTTGTCTGGCTCGACTCACGGCCATCTCAGGAGCGAGTCGTGTGGAGCATCCACAACGAAGCACCACAGCACACCAGCGAACACGAAACTCGGTATTTAGATAGATTTCCCCGGTTCGCCCCAGCGGCGGACAACACAAGTCGATTCCAGAGGAGCAGAGCAAAGTGGCGAAGGAGAAGTTCGAGCGCGACAAGCCGCACGTCAACGTCGGCACCATCGGTCACATCGATCACGGCAAGACGACGCTGACCGCTGCCATCACAACGGTGCTGGCGGAGAAGGGGGGAGCCGAAGCCCGCAGCTTCGAGGAGATCGACAACGCTCCCGAGGAGAAGGAACGCGGGATCACGATCGCCACCTCGCACGTCGAGTACGCGACCGACAAGCGCCACTACGCGCACGTGGACTGCCCAGGTCACGCCGACTACGTCAAGAACATGATCACCGGTGCCGCCCAGATGGACGGTGCGATCCTGGTCGTGTCCGCCGCCGACGGCCCGATGCCCCAGACGCGCGAGCACATCCTGCTGGCCCGCCAGGTGGGCGTCCCCTACATCGTGGTGTTCCTCAACAAGGCCGACATGGTCGACGACGAGGAGCTGCTCGAACTGGTCGAGGTGGAGGTGCGCGAGCTGCTCTCCGAATACGACTTCCCCGGCGACGACATCCCGTTCGTGATCGGCTCGGCGCTGAAGGCGCTGGAAGGCGACGAGGCCTACAAGCAGAAGATCCTCGACCTCGCCGCGGCCCTGGACGATTACATCCCCGAGCCGGTGCGCGAGCTCGACAAGCCGTTTTTGATGCCGGTCGAGGACGTCTTCTCGATCACCGGCCGCGGCACCGTCGCGACCGGGCGCATCGAGCAGGGAATCGTCAAAACCGGCGACACCGTCGAAATCGTGGGTGTCCACGACTCCACCTCCACGGTGGTGACGGGCGTCGAGATGTTCCGCAAGATCCTCGACGAGGGCCGCGCCGGCGACAACGTCGGCTGCCTGCTGCGCGGCACCAAGCGCGAGGAGATCGAGCGCGGGCAGGTGCTGTGCAAGCCGGGCTCGATCACGCCGCACACCAAGTTCAAGTCAGAGGTCTACGTGCTCAAGAAGGAGGAGGGTGGGCGTCACACCCCGTTCTTCTCCGGGTACCGGCCGCAGTTCTATTTCCGCACCACCGACGTCACCGGCGTGGCCAAGCTGCCCGAGGGCGTGGAGATGGTGATGCCCGGAGACAACGTCCAGATGGAGATCGAGCTGATCCAGCCGATCGCGATGGACCAGGGCCTGCGCTTCGCGATCCGAGAGGGTGGTCGCACGGTGGGCTCGGGCGTGGTCAGCGAGATCATCGAGTAGCACCCAAAGGCGCTCCCGGGACGATCCGGGGGCGCTTTTTTATTGCCAGACAGATACGACGATGCAGCTCCGCCCAGCGCGGTGCGATGAAGAACGTTCGCGCGCCAGCTGGAATCCAGACAATGACTCTTCCCCCAGATAGAGAAGACTGACTTTTTCCCATGGCACCAGCCGCACAGAACAAGATCCGCATCCGCCTGAAGGCGTACGACACCTCCGCGATCGAGTCGGCCGCGAAGGAGATCGTCGAGACCGCCACGCGCACCGGTGCCACTGTCTCCGGGCCAGTGCCGCTGCCCACGGAGAAGAACGTGTACTGCGTGATCCGCTCCCCCTTCAAGGACAAGGACTCGCGCGAGCACTTCGAGATCCGCACGCACAAGCGCCTGATCGACATCCATCAGCCGACCCCCAAGACCGTCGACTCGCTGCAGCGCCTCGACCATCTGCCCGCGGGCGTCGACATCGAGATCCGCCTCGCCACGTGAGATGCCCGCAATTCTTGCCAAGAAGCTTGGGATGACCCAGCTGTTCAAGGAGGACGGCTCGGTGGCGCGCGTCACCGTGCTGGAGGCCGGGCCCTGCCCCATCACCGCCGTGCGCAGTGCCGAGCGGGACGGGTATGACGCGGTGCAGCTGGCGTTCGGCGCCACTCGCGAGAAGCACCTGACGAAAGCCGAGCTGGGGCATCTGAAGAAGGCCGACGCCCCCCCGCTGCGCCACCTCGTGGAGTTCAGGGACCCGCCCGCTGCGCTCGGTGAGCTGAAGCTCGGCGAGAGCGTCACAGTCGCGTCCTTCGAGGTCGGCGCCCGCGTCAAGATCGCCGGGGTATCCAAGGGCAAGGGCTTCCAGGGCACGATCCGCCGCCACGGTTTCAAGAGCGGCCCCAAGTCCCACGGCTCGCACAATGTCCGCGCTCCCGGCTCGATCGGCGCCTCCGCCACGCCTGCGCGCGTGATGAAGGGCATCCGCGGGCCCGGCCAGATGGGCAACCGTCGCGCCACCCAGCCCGGCCTCGAGGTTGTCGCCGTCGACCCGGCGCAGAACCTGCTGATGGTGCGTGGCTCGGTGCCTGGCCCGCGCGGCGGGGTTGTGGAGGTGCGAGCCGATGGCTGACGCCGCACTCAAAGCTCCCGTGTTGGGGGGTGCCGCCGGCAAGACCGTCGGGTTGGACGGCGCCGCCTTCTCCGCCGGCTTCCACATGCCGCTCGTGCACCAGAGCGTGCGCGCCGAGCAAGCCGCTCGCCGCCGCGGCACCGCCGCCACCAAGACTCGCGCAATGGTGTCCGGCGGCTCGGCCAAGCCGTGGCGTCAGAAGGGCACCGGGCGCGCCCGCGCCGGCTCCAGCCGCTCGCCGATCTGGACCGGGGGCGGCACCGTGTTCGGGCCCCAGCCGCGCTCCTACACCTTCAAGGTCAACCGCAAGGAGCAGCGCGCCGCGCTGCGCAGCGCGCTCTCGCTGCACGCTTCGCGCGGGTCGCTCGCGGTGGTCGATGCGAGCGCCTTCGCCGCGCCCAAGACCAGCCAGGCCTTGGATCTGCTCGACGATTGGAACCAGCCTCGTCCCACCCTCGTCGCGCTCGCGGCGGAGGAGTCAGACGCAGCGCTCTCGTTCCGCAACCTCGCGCGCGTGGCGGTGCTCGCGCACGAAGATGTGGGCGTCGCCGACCTCGTGGGGGCCGCGTCGCTGGTGCTCTCGCAGGCCGCGCTCGACGCGCTCACCGCGCGCGCCGGTGGTGGTGGCTCGGGGAACACAACAACTGCCAAGGCGCCAGAATCCAAAGGTGCCACGAAAGCCGCCTCCGCGAAGGCCACTGCGGATACGCCCGAGTCGCCCACCGAGGCTCTGCAGGGCACCCCCGAGGCTCTGCATGACACCACCGAGGCTCGGCAGGACACCCCCGAGGGCGGTGAGGGCTGATGGAGCACTACCAGGTCATCATCCGCCCGGTCATCTCCGAGAAGAGCTACGCGCTCTCGGCATTTGGCCGCTACACCTTCCGCGTGCACCCCGACGCGCACAAGACCCTTATTCGTCAAGCCGTGGAATCATTGTTCGACGTGCACGTCGTCGACGTGCGCACCCAGAGCGTGAAGTCCAAGCCCAAGCGCCGTGGCGCGATCAGCGGGCGCACCCGCACCTGGAAGAAGGCGATCGTGCAGGTGCGCGAGGGCGAAACCATCCCCGTCTTCCAGGCGCTCGAGGGCGTATAGCCAAAACCGAAAGCGTATAGAGACCGACCATGCCGATTCGCAAGCCAAAGCCCACCTCCCCCGGCCGCCGCTTCACCACCTACCCCGACTTCGCCGAGATCACCAAGAGTGAGCCCGAGAAGACGCTCGTCGAGGGTCTGAAGAAGAGCGGTGGGCGCAACGCCCACGGGCGCAAGACCGCCCGCCATCGCGGCGGCGGCGCCAAGCGGCTGTACCGCCGGATCGACTTCAAGCGGCGCAAGGACGGCGTGCCGGCGAAGGTTGCCGCGATCGAGTACGACCCCAACCGCTCCTCGTACATCGCGCTGCTGCACTACCTCGATGGCGAGAAGCGCTACATCCTCGCGCCCCAGCGGCTGACCGTCGGAATGACCGTCAGCTCCGGCGACGGCGCCGACATCGCGGTCGGCAACTGTCTCGCGCTCGCGCGCATGCCGGTCGGCACCGTCGTGCACAACGTCGAGCTCCACCCCGGTCGCGGCGGGCAGCTCGCGCGTTCCGCCGGGGCCGGTGTGCAACTGATGGCGAAGGACGGGGATATGGCCACGTTGCGCCTCCCCTCCGGCGAGATGCGCCTCGTACGCGCCGAGTGTCGCGCCACGGTCGGCACCATTGGCAACAGCGACCACCAGAACGTCAAGGTCGGCAAGGCTGGGCGCAAGCGCCACATGGGCGTGCGCCCCCAGACCCGCGGCGTGGCGATGAACCCCGTCGATCACCCCCACGGTGGTGGCGAGGGCTCCACCACCGCAGGGCGGCACCCCGTCACCCCGTGGGGCGTGCCCACGCTCGGGTATCGCACTCGCAAGAAGAACAAGCCCTCCAACCGCTACATCGTGCGCGGTCGTCGCCGAGGGAAGGGTAAGCAGAGATGAGTCGTTCCAGCAAGAAGGGGCCGTGGGTGGAAGAGCGGCTGATGAAGCGCATCGAGGCGCTCAACGCCGAGAACCGCAAACAGATGATTCGCACCTGGTCGCGCGCCTCGACGATCTTCCCCGACATGGTTGGTCACACGATCGCCGTGCACGACGGCAAGAAGCACGTCCCCGTATTCGTCTCGGAGTCGATGGTTGGCCACAAGTTGGGCGAGTTCGCCCCCACCCGCCACTTCCGCGGGCATGCGGGGTCCGGGAAGGTCCGCTGAGATGAGCGCCGAGGACGAGAAAGAGAACGCGACGCCGGGGGATGCCCCGGCGGAGTCGGCTGCCAAAGAGCCGGCCGCGAAAAAACCGGCGGCCAAAAAACCCGCCGCGAAAAAGCCAGCTGCGAAAGCTGAGAAGCCCGCCGAGCTCGAGGAGCCGAGTGCCGAGGTTGAGCAGCCGGTTGCTGAGGCGGAGCAGCCAAGGTGCGGACGCTGCCGAGTCGACCGCTGAGGCGCAAGAGGCGAGCGCGGACGCTGCCGAGTCAACCGCTGAGGCGGAGCCCGAGGCGAAGAAACCCGCCAAAGCGAGGCGCACCAAAAAAGCCGCGGCCGCAGCAGATGAGCAGCCGGCCGCCGAGCCTGTCGCGAATCAGACCTCCACCGAGGAGGCCCCCACCGAGGATGCCGCCCCGGAGCCCCAACCGGCGGTCGCCGCCAAACGCCAACCTGCGCAGCGCCGGCAGGTGGTGCACGCCAAGGCGCGCTATGTGCGGACCTCCGCGCGCAAGGCGCGCATGGTGTGCGGGCACATCCGGGGGAAGTCTGTGCAGGAGGCACGCGCTATCCTCGCTTTCACGCCCCGCGACGCGGCGCGCGACTGGAGCAAGCTGCTCGAGTCCGCGGTGGCCAACGCGGAGAACAACCACGAACTGCTCGAGGACGATCTGATCGTCCGCGAGGCTTACGCCGACGAGGGGCCCACGATCAAGCGCTTCCGGCCGCGCGCCATGGGCAGGGCGACGCCGATCCGCAAGCGCACCAGTCATCTCACGATCACGCTCACCCCGCGGCCGTAGAGACGAGACAGCAGACCAGACCAAGAAGCGCTTTCCCAGGCCGCACACCACCAGAGTTTTCCCGACCAGAGTTTTCCCGCCACTACACCGGATTGAGATAGAGAAGAGAGAAGATGGGACAGAAGGTTCACCCAGAGGCCATGCGCGTGGGCTACATCCACGACTGGAAGTCCAACTGGTTCAACGAGAAACACTTTGCCGAGTACCTTGCGGAGGACATCCGCATCCGTCGGCACATCACCGACCGCCTCGCCCATGCGGGTCTCTCCGACATCACGATCCGCAAGGACTCCGGTGAACTGGAGGTCAACATCCACACCGCCCGTCCCGGCATCGTGATCGGCAAGTCGGGCACCGAAGTGGACGCCCTGCGGCGCGACCTGCACCGCATGACCCAGAAGCAGATCAAGGTCAACATCCTCGAGATCAAGCGCCCCGAGCTCGACGCGAAGCTCGTCGCGCAGTCGATCGCCGAGCAGCTGCAGAACCGCGTCGCCTTCCGCCGCGCGATGAAGCGTGCGCTCACCAGCGCGATGCGCTCCGGCGCCAAGGGCGTCAAGGTGCAGGTCGCCGGGCGCCTCGGCGGCGCCGAGATGGCGCGCACCGAGAGCTACTCGGATGGGCGTGTGCCGCTGCACACGATGCGCGCCGACATCGACTACGGCTTCCACGAGGCGGCCACCACGTTTGGGCGCATCGGCGTGAAGTGCTGGGTCAACAAGGGCGAGATCATGCCCGAGGGCTACACCGGCGCCGACCTCACCGACATGACCGCTCCGCCTCCCCCGAGCGACGGCCGCGACGGCCGCGGTGGGGGACGCGACGGCCGCGAAGGGCGCGGCGGCGGCGGCCGGGGCCGTGGAGGCCCAGGCGGCTCCGGTGGCCGCGGTGGCGGACGTGGGCCAGGCGGTCCGGGCGGTGGTCGCGGGCCTGGCGGTGGGGTGGCGGCGGCGGACGTGGGCCCGGTGGTCCCGGCGGTGGCCGTGGAGGCTCCGGTGGTGGACGTGGTCCGGGCGGTCCGGGTGGCGGCCGTGGGCCCGGCGGGCCGGGTGGGGCGGCCGTGGGCCCGGTGGTCCGGGCGGTGGCCGTGGAGGCTTTGGTGGTGGGCGGCCCGGGTGGCCCGGGTGGTCCGGGTGGCGGACGTGGGCCGGGCGGCGGCGGGCCGTGGCGGCGGCAGTCCCGAGGTGACCCGCTGATGCTCTCCCCCAAGCGTGTCAAGCACCGCAAGCAGCACCGCGGCCGCCGTGGCGGGATGTCGCGCGGCCAGGTGAAGGTGCAGTTCGGCGAGTATGGCTTGAAGTCGCTCGAGCAGGGGTGGCTCACCAATCGCCAGATCGAGGCAGCCCGTATCGCGATGACGCGCAAGATCAAGCGTGGTGGCAAGGTGTGGATCAACGTCTTTCCCGACAAGCCCGTCACCAAGAAGCCGGCCGAGACCCGCATGGGCTCGGGCAAGGGCTCGCCCGAGGGCTGGGTCGCCGTGGTCAAGCCCGGGCGCGTGATGTTCGAGCTCGCCGGGGTGCCCGAGCCGCTCGCCCGCGACGCGATCCGGCTCGCTGCGCACAAGCTGCCAGTCAAGTCCAAGTTTGTGATGCGCGAGGAGTGAGGGATGAGCACCGGGCCCGAGCATGAGATCCAACGCAACCGCACCCAAGCGAGTGTGGGGGAGACCGCGTGATGAATGCCAAGGAGATGCGAGACATGCCAGACGACGAGCTGGCGGAGCAGATCGGCACGCTGCGCAAGGGTCTCTTCGGATTGCGCTTCGCCAACGCGACCGGCGAGCTCGAGAACACAGCTGGTGTCGGTCGCGCCCGGCGCGACCTCGCGCGCGCGCTCACCGTGCGGCGCGAGCGGGAACTTGGGATGTGACGAGATGGCCGATGATGAACAGGACAACGAGATGACCGACGAGCAGCAGACAGAGGAGACGCAGGCCGAGGCCAATCAGGCAGCGACGTCTGAGCAGACGCCCGAGCAAGTGGAGGTCGCCCCGGAGCCGGTTGCCCCGGATTCCGCGCCCGCGCCGGAGACCCAGGACGCACCGGTGGCGCAGCCCGCCGCGCGGGCCGCCACGCCCGCTGAGCCCGCCGAGCAGCTCCCCCCCAAGGAGCGCCGACGCAAGTCGCGCTCGATGCACGTCGGCAGCGTGCGCGAGCAGCGCTCACCCGAGGAGCGCCAGGCCGAGCGCGATGTCGTCCGTCGCACAAAGGCGGTCAAGCGCCGCGCGCGGCGCTTGCAGGAACGCGCCAAACGCGCCGAGCACCGCGTCTCGACCCCCGCTGCGCAGCCGCTCGCGCCCGTGCATCCCCCGCGCGAGGGTGCCCGCCGGGAGCGCCAGGGTGTCGTCGTGTCGAACAAGGCCGACAAAACGATCACCGTACGCATCGATGTCGCCCGTCGGCATCGGCGCTACGAAAAGATCGTGCGCAGCTCCTCCACGCTGCACGCGCACGACGAGAACAACGACGCGCACGAAGGCGACGTGGTGCGCGTGGTCGAGAGCCGCCCGCTGTCGCGCACCAAGCGGTGGCGGCTGGTGGACGTATTGGAGAGGGCACGATGAGCAAGAGGGCAGCGGCATGATCCAGAATGAGACGAGGCTGCGCGTGGCCGACAACACCGGGGCGCGCGAGATCCTCTGCATCCGCGTCAAGGGCGGCTCGCGCCGCCGGTATGCGCACGTGGGGGATGTGATCACCGCAACCGTCAAGCAGGCCACCCCTCACGGCACGGTCAAAAAGGGCGACGTGGTCACCGCCGTGGTTGTGCGCACGAAGAAGCCGTTCGGCCGCGAGGACGGCACCTACATCTCTTTTGACGAGAACGCGGCGGTGATCATCGACGAGCAGAACAACCCCCGTGGCACGCGCGTGTTCGGCCCCGTCGCACGGGAACTGCGCGAGCGTAACTTCATGAAGATCGTCTCGCTCGCCCCGGAGGTGATCTGAGATGGCACGCGCTCGGGCACAAACCGGTGGATCGAGCAAGGGCGGATCGCGGGCGAGCGGCGGCAAGAGCACGGGTGCGAAGCGCACCGGCACGAAGCGCTCGAGCGCCCCGACGAAGGCCATCCGGCGCACGCTGCGGATCCGCTCCGATGATCGCGTGCAGGTGATTGCCGGCAAGGACCGTGGCAAGAGCGGCCGCGTGATGCGCGTGGAGCCGGGCAAGGAGCGCGTGTATGTCGAGGGCCTGAACATGATCAAGCGCCACACCCGCCCGCAGCAGGTGGCGGACACCACGCGCGGGCAGACGGTCGGCGGTGTGATCGAGCGCGAGGGGCCGATCCACGTCTCCAACGTGATGCTGCTCGACCCCAAAGGCGGCAAGCCCACACGCGTAGGAGTCGAGCGGGAGAATGGCAGGCCCTTCCGCGTTGCCCGCCGCTCGGGAGTGAGGATCGACTGATGAGCGCAGAGACCGCCCCCGCACGTCTGAAGGTCCGCTACATGGAGGAGATTCGCCCGCAGCTGATCGAGCGCTTCGGTTACAGCTCCTCGATGCAGACCCCGCGCCTGCAGAAGATCACGCTCAACATGGGCGTCGGCGACGCCAAGCAGGACTCCAAGGCGCTGAAGGCCGCCCAGGATCAGCTCGCCACGATCGCCGGCCAGCAGCCGAGCGTGCGCCGCGCGCGCAAGTCGATCGCCGCGTTCAAATTGCGCGAGGGGATGCCGGTGGGCGTGTCGGTGACGCTGCGCCGGGAGCGCTCCTACGAGTTCCTCGACCGACTGATCTCGATTGCGATCCCCCGGATCCGCGACTTCCGCGGCCTGCGCGCCCGCTCGTTCGACGGTCGCGGCAACTACTCGATGGGGGTGCGCGAACAGATCATCTTCCCCGAGATCGACTACGACGCGATCGACCAGGTGCGCGGGTTGGACATCACGATCACCACGAGCGCCCACACCGATGTCGAAGCCTTTGCGCTGCTCTCCGCGCTGGGGATGCCCTTCTCCACCTACGGCCGCCCCAAGGAGTTCGCGGGCATCGCCGATACCGCCGACGCCGAGCAAGAGGAGACAGACTGATGGCCAAGACCTCGCTGCGCGTCAAGCAGGCGCGGACGCCGAAGTACAAGACGCGTGCCTATACTCGCTGCAACCGCTGCGGACGACCCAAGGCGGTGTACCGCAAGTTCGGGCTCTGCCGCATCTGTCTGCGCGAGCTCGCCCACAACGGCCAGATCCCGGGGATGACCAAGTCCTCCTGGTAGGTCGCGAACCAGCACTCTCATTCAGCAACCTGAGCGCAATAGCACACACCCTTTGAAAAGTGACTGCAACAACCCCACGCCCCCCAACCACTAGCTAGAGCTCTTCCATGCCCATGACCGACCCGATAGCGGACTTCCTCACGAGGATCCGCAACGCGATCCACGCCGCCCACGAGACGGTGCAGATCCCCGCGTCCAAACTGAAGACCGAGCTCGCGAGGATCCTCGTCGAGCAGGGCTACATCGACAGCTGGTCGGTGGCGCCGGCGCCGGAAGGCGGCGCCGGACAGGTGATCGAGATCCGCCTCAAGTACACAGCCGATCGCCGCTCGGCGATCGCAGGTCTCAAGCGCGTATCGAGGCCGGGTCAGCGCACGTATGTGCAGGCCGGCGGGATCCCGAAGGTGTTGGGCGGGATGGGAACGTCGATCGTCTCGACCTCGCAGGGCGTGATGACCGGCCACGACGCACGCGCGGCGGGCGTCGGCGGCGAGGTTCTGGCGCAGGTCTGGTAGCGGCAGAGCGCACGGGCGAGAGAGAAGAGAGCGGGAGACAAACTCACGATGTCCAGGATCGGAAGACAGCCAATCACCGTGCCAAGCGGCGTGACCGTCGCGATCGAGCCGGAGACGGTGCGCGTGAGCGGGCCGAAAGGCGAGCTGCAGGAGCGCGTGCACCGCGACATCCAGGTCGTCCAGGAAGGCGAGCAGCTGCGCGTCACCCGGCCCACCGACCGCGGCGAACATCGCGCGCTGCACGGGCTCACCCGCACGCTGGTGGCCAACATGGTGCAGGGCGTCACCGCAGGCTACGAAAAGCGCCTTGAGATCCAGGGCGTGGGCTACCGTGCTCAGTTGAAGGGCAAGGATCTCGAGCTCGCCGTCGGCTACTCCCACCCCGTTCCGATCCCGGCGCCGAGCGGGATCGAATTCGAAGTGCCCCAGCCCACGAGGATCGTCGTGAGGGGCATCTCCAAGCAGTTGGTGGGGGAGACCGCCGCGATCATCCGCAAGCAGCGCCCGCCGGAGCCCTACAAGGGCAAGGGCATCCGCTACGAGGGCGAGTACGTGGCCAGAAAGGTGGGCAAGCGCGCATGAGCCCGCATAGCTGCGCTGGATCTGCGTCCTCAGTCGCTCGCGTGCCAAGCACGCCACGCTCCTTGCGTCCTTGCCCAGCTTGCTCTGCGGGCTCATGCGTGTGGGGTTGGTTTTCTGGGGGCCTGACATGAGCCTCATGACCAAGCCCGAGCGCCGGCTGAAACGGCGCCGCCGGGTGCGCGCGAAGATTGCCGGCACGCCGACGCGGCCGCGGATCTCGGTGTTCCGCTCCAACAAGGGGCTTTCGGCGCAGGCGATCGACGACCTCTCCGGCCGCACGCTGGCGGCGGTCAACTGGTATGAGCCCGAGCTGCGAGCGCTCGCCAAGGCGGAGCGCACCGCCCGCGGAGGCGCCCTGCTTGCCGAGCGCGTCAAAGCGGCGGGGGCCACCGAAGCGGTGTTCGACCGCGGCGGCTACCGCTATCACGGACACGTCAAGAACTTCGCAGAGGCGCTGCGCGAGGCGGGCATAGTCGTCTGAGACTCTCCGAACCACCAGTCTTCCCGACCAACCTCCACGGATCTCCGCCCAACCAACGTCACCGCTCTACTCGATTCCCACTGCCCTCTTCCACCAGCCCGCTACCCTCTCGACTGCCACCATGTCCACCATCCCCACAGATCGCTCCGTAAACCCCGCCGGCCTGGACCTCCAGGAGCGGGTCGTCGAGATCAACCGCGTCGCCAAGGTGGTGAAGGGGGGGAGGCGCTTCTCCTTCACCGCCCTGGTGGTGGTGGGCGACGAACGGGAAGTGGTGGGCGTCGGCTACGGCAAGGCGACCGAGGTGCCGCTGGCGATCCAGAAGGGCGTGGAGCGCGCCAAGAAGGATCTCTTCCGCGTCCCCAAGCATGGGAGCACGATCACCCACCAGACCACCGGGATCTTCGGCGCCGGCCGCGTGCTGCTGAAGCCCGCCGCGCCCGGTACCGGCGTGATCGCCGGCGGAGGCGTGCGCGCCGTGCTCGAGCTGGCGGGGATCCACGACATCCTCTCCAAGAGCCTCGGCACCCAGAACCCGATCAACCTCGTGAAGGCCACGATCACCGGCCTGCGTGGGTTGAACACCCCCGAGGAGGTGGCGCGTCTGCGTGGCCTCACGATCAACCAGGTGCTGGGCCTCGCCGACAAGCCAGCCGAGGGGGAGACGCTTGAGAGTGCAGCGCAGGATGGAGCGCCCGCGGCGGGCGCCGCTGCCGAGGGCGCCTCGGCGGCCGCGACAGAGACCCCATCCGCCGGCGCTTCCGAGCCGGCCAAGCAGGCCTCGGCAAAGCAGGCCTCGGCCGAGCCATCAGCCGAGGGGAGCGAGCCGGCATCAGCGGAGGGGAACGAGCCGGCCGCGGAGGCCGAGACGGAGACAACGCCGGCAGCAGAGTCCGCTGAGGAGGGATCGGCCTGATGGCTGCCTTCACGGTGGTTCAACGCCGATCGAGCAACGGTTCGAACAAGCGCCAGTTGGACACGCTTCGCTCGCTGGGCCTGCGCCGGATCGGCCACACCGTGCAGGTCGACGACTGCCCCCAGGCGCGCGGGATGCTGCACGCGGTGCGCCACCTCGTGGAGGTTCAGGACGGCCCAGGCTCGGCAACGCGCGTGCCGGACACGAAGGGTGCCGTCAAAAAGAGCGGGGTCAAAGAGAGCGCACCGGGCGTGGATGCTGCTGCGGAGGTCTCCCAGTGAGCCCCGCGGACGACAGCGAGCAGGAGCCCCGCATCGGGTTGCACAGCCTCGCCCCGGCCCCGGGAAGCCGCCGGCCGCGCAAGCGCGTCGGGCGCGGAGAAGGCTCGGGCACGGGCAAGACCGCCGGCAGAGGCCAGAAGGGGTACGGCTCGCGCTCGGGCGCCAAGAGCAGGGCCCGCTTCGAGGGCGGGCAGATGCCGATCCATATGCGGATGCGCAAGCTCCGGGGCCCGCACATGAAGAAGTCGATGCCGTTCGAGCCGTTTCGCACGCACACGCAGCCGGTCAACATCGGCGACCTCGACGCGCGCTTCGAGGCGGGCGCGGAGGTCACGCTGGAGCTGATGCGCGGCAAGGGCCTCGGCACCCGCAAGGCGGTGCCTGTGAAGGTGCTGGCGAAGGGCGAGCTCGGCAAGGCGCTGACGGTCCACGCGCACGCCTTCAGCGCAAGCGCGCGCGAGCGGATCGAGGCTGCCGGCGGCAGCTGCGTCGTGCTCGACGAGTCGGCTTCCTGAAACATTCTTGAGAAGACCCGCGCGCGAGCGGCAATCTCAGTCTAGAATCGCCTGCGATGCTCTCGACGATCCTGAACGCCTTCCAGGTGCCGGACATCCGGAAGAAGATCGGCTTCACGGCGGCGATGCTGTTGATCTACCGCCTCGGCTCGCACCTGCCGGTGCCGGGGGTCAACCTGACCGCGGTCAACAGCATCCAGAAGCAGCTCGGCGGCTCCAACATCCTGGGGCTGCTGAACCTCTTCTCCGGCGGGAGCCTCTCGCGGATCGCGATCTTCGCGCTGGGGATCATGCCGTACATCACGGCCTCGATCATCCTGCAGCTGCTGCAGGTGGTGGTGCCCTCCCTGGAGAAGCTCTCCAAGGAAGGCGAAGTGGGGCAGGCGCGGATCACGCAGTACACCCGCTACCTGACTGTGGGCTTGGCGTTCGCGCAGTCGGTGGGCTACGTCTTCCTGTTCCACTCTCTGCAGGCGAGCGCCGGGGAATCGGTCGTCACGAAGTTCGACTTCCCCCATATCTTCCTGATCGTCGTATGCCTGACGGCGGGCTGTGTGCTGCTGATGTGGATCGGCGAGCTGATCACCCAGAAAGGCATCGCCAACGGCATCTCGCTGCTGATCTTCGCCTCGATCGTCTCGCGCCTGCCGACAGGGATCCAGGCATGGTGGACGACCCAGAACCAGGTATTCAAGGTGATGATGCCGTTCCTCGTGCTGGTCGTGGTTGCGGCGGTTGTGTTCGTGATGGAGGGCCAGCGGCGGATCCCAGTGCAGTACGCCAAGCGCGTGATCGGGCGGCGGATGAGCGAGGGCGGCCAGACCTACCTGCCGCTGCGCGTGAACATGGCGGGGGTGATTCCGGTGATCTTCGCGGCCAGCATCATGGCCTTCCCGCCGACGATCGGGCAGCTGATCAAAAGCCATACGGGCCAGGAAGTGTCCGACTTCTTCAACCCCAAAGGCTGGCACTACATCGTGGGGGAGTCGATCTTCATCGTGATCTTCACGTACTTCTACACGGCGGTGACCTTCAATCCGGTGGATCAGGCGGACAACCTGAAGAAGTACGGCGGCTTCATCCCCGGCGTGCGTCCCGGGCGCCCGACGGCAGAATTCCTCGACCGCATCCTCGCGCGTCTGACGTTCCCCGGCGCGCTGTTCCTCGCGGCGGTGGCGGCGCTGCCGACGATCCTGTTCGACCGCACGCACGTGGAACTGCAGCTGGGGGGCACGTCGATCCTGATCGTGATCGGGGTGGCGCTGGAAACAATGAAGCAACTCGAGGCGCAGCTGATGATGCGAAGTTACGAGGGCTTCTTGAAGTAGCGCCCTGTTGGGGGGAGGTCGGGAGGGGGGCTTGCCCCCTTCCCGCTTGAGTGCGAGGGCTTCTTGAAGTAGCGCCCTGTTGGGGGGAGGTCGGGAGGGGGGCTTGCCCCCTTCCCGCTTGAGTGCGAGGGCTTCTTGAAGTAGCGCCCTGTTGGGGGGAGGTCGGGAGGGGGGCTTGCCCCCTTCCCGCTTGAGTGCGAGGGCCTCTTGAAGTAGCGCGTTGCCCGCTCCTGGGTCCGAGGAGTCTGAATCCTGTGGGAGCGGGTAGGCTTGCGTAGTCGTGTCCGAGCTGAATCTGATCCTCCTCGGCCCGCCCGGTGCGGGCAAGGGCACCCAGGCGGACCGTCTGCAGAGCGACTTTGCGCTGGCGCACATCTCCACTGGAGACATGCTGCGCGCGCAGGTGGCGGAGGGCACCGAGCTGGGCAGCGAGGCGCAGAAGTACATGACGGCGGGCAGGTTGGTGCCCGACGAGGTGATCGTGGGGATGATCACCGTGCGGATCGGCGCCGACGACGCGCGTGACGGGTTCCTGCTGGACGGCTTCCCGCGCAACGAGGTGCAGGCGCAGGCGCTCGGGCAGGCGCTCGAGAGCCTGCAGCGGAGCCTGACCGCGGCGCTCCTGATCGAGGTGCCCGACCAGGAGGTTGTGCGTCGCCTCGGGGGCCGCAGGGTGTGCGTGAAGAACCCCACCCACATCTACCACGTGGAGTTCGACCCGCCCAAGCGCGAGGGGATCTGCGACCAGGACGGCTCGCGGCTGATTCAGCGCGACGACGACAAGGAGGAGACGATCCGCACGCGCCTGGAGGTGTATCACGCCAAGACGAAGCCGCTGATCGGCTACTACGAGGAGCAGGGGCTGCTGCGCCGCTTCGACGGGAGCCGGACCCCGAACGAGGTGCACGACCACATCCGCGCGACGCTGGCGACGCTGCGGTTGGAGGACAAGCTCTGACGGAGGCCCTCCGCGCCGCCGGAGGAGCCGGACTCGTCCCGCTCTGCTCGGGGGGCGAGGGGGATTCCGTCCCCTCCCAGCGCTGGCGCCATTGTCGGCAGATCGAGGCTAAGCTCAGATCAGGATGATCATCAAGAAGACCCCCGCGGAGATCGAGAAGATGGCGGCGGCGGGCGAGATCCTCGTGCAGACGCTGGCGCTGCTGGAGAGCAGGATCCGCCCCGGCGTGCGCACCGAGGAGCTGGACACAGCCGCCGAGCGCTTCATCCGCTCGCACGGGGCGACCCCCACCTTCAAGGGCTTTCGCGGCTTCCCCGGCTCGATCTGCGCCTCGCCGAACGCGATGGTTGTGCACGGCATTCCCGGGCGCTACCGCCTTGGGGAGGGCGACATCATCTCGATCGACGTGGGCGTCACGCTCGACGGCTGGGTGGCGGACGCCGCGCGCACCTTCCCCGTCGGCGAGGTCGGCACCGTCGAGCAGAACCTCCTGCGGGCCACCCGCGAATCGCTGTTCGCCGGGGTGGAGCAGTGCCACGTGGGCAACCGCATGGGCGACGTTTCGCACGCGATCGAGCGCGTGGTGGAGGACGCGGGGCTGTCGGTCGTCCGCTCGCTGGTGGGCCACGGCGTGGGTCGCTCGATGCACGAGGACCCCCAGGTGCCCAACTATGGCCGCCCCGGCAAGGGCCCGCGGCTGGAGGAGGGGATGGTGCTGGCGATCGAGCCGATGACGACCGCGGGGCGGCCCGCGGTGCGCGTGGGAGGCGACGGGTGGGGGGTGTTCTCCCAGGACGACTCGCCGGCGGCGCACTTCGAGTTCACGGTCGCGATCACCGCGAACGGCCCGCGGGTGCTGACGCCGTGGCACCTGGGCGCGGGGGCGGGGGGCGGCACGAGCAACGGCGCCGGCACCGCGGTCGCCGAGCCGCGGGGCGAACAGGTCGCCAGCGCGGGCTGAAGCCGTCGCCAGCGCGGGCTAAAGCTAGCTGCTACTATCGACTGTCCGCGCGCACGCGAAGACGTTTCGCGCTGCGGGCGTATCCTCGACCAGGTAGCGGCGGCCGTCCCGGCAGCCAGAGCCCGGTCGCCGGACCTAGAGGGTGGCACAGTCGGCCGAGGCCGGCGAGCCGGGCCCTCTTCCGAAGTCGAAGAAAGGGATCATGAAGGTACGACCGTCGGTGAAGCCGATGTGCGAAAAATGCAAGATCATCCGCCGCCACGGCGCGGTGCTGGTCATTTGCCAGAACAAGCGCCACAAGCAGAGGCAGGGCTAGACGGTGGCGCGCATCGCCGGGGTCAACCTGCCCCTCAACAAGCGCTCGGAGATCGGGCTGACGTACATCTTCGGCATCGGGCGCTCGACCGCCAACAAGCTGCTGGCCGAGGTGGGGGTGAGCCCCGACACCTATGTGCGCGATCTCACCGAGGACGAGGTGTCGCGCCTGCGCGACGCGATCGACTCCGACCTCATGGTGGAGGGGGACCTGCGCCGGGAGCGCTCCCAGGACATCAAGCGCCTGCAGGAGATCGCCTGCTACCGCGGCCTGCGTCACCGCCGTGGCCTGCCCGTGAGGGGGCAGAAGACGAAGACCAACGCGCGCACCCGCAAGGGCCCCAAGCGGATGCAGGTCGCCGGCAAGAAGAAAGCCGGTAAGAAGTAATGGCGGCTCCCAAGCGCGCGCGCGGCAAACGCAAGCCGAAGAAGAACATCCCCGTGGGGCAGGCGCACATCAAGACATCGTTCAACAACACGATCGTCTCGCTCACCGACGTGCAGGGCAACGTGATCGCCTGGGAGTCCGCGGGCGGCGCGGGCTTCAAGGGCTCGCGCAAGTCGACGCCGTTCGCCGCGCAGGTGACCGCCGACGCCGCTGCACGCAAGGGCCTCGAGCAGGGACTGCAGAAGGTCGAGGTGTACGTCAAGGGCCCCGGCAGCGGGCGCGAGACGGCGATCCGCTCGCTCTCCGCGGCGGGCCTCGAAGTGACGGGCGTCAAGGACGTGACCCCGCAGGCTCACAACGGATGTCGTCCCCGCAAGCGCAGGAGGGTGTAATGGCAAGGGATTCGAGCCCCCAGTGCAAGCAGTGCCGCCGCGAGGGGCAGAAGCTGTTCCTCAAGGGGGAGCGCTGCCTCACCGACAAATGTGGCGTCGAGCGCCGTTCGTACCCGCCGGGCGAGCACGGGAGGGGGCGCCAGAAACAGAGCGAGTACCGGCTGCAGCTGCGTGAGAAGCAGAAGGCCCGCCGCTACTACGGGGTGTTGGAGAAGCAGTTCCACGGCTACTACGAGAAGGCTTCGCGCCAGCCGGGGATCACCGGCGAGAACCTGCTGGCGCTGCTGGAGTGTCGCTTCGACAACGTGCTGGTGCGCCTCGGTTTTGCCGCCTCGCGCCGGCAGGCGCGCCAGCTGATCCTCCATGGCCACTGGACGATCAACGGCAGGCGCGTGAACATCCCCAGCTATCAGGTGCGCCCGGGCGAGGTGATCGCGATCAAGGCCGACACCCCCGCCACTCAGGTCATCAGGGACGCCACCGAGCTCACCGGGCAGATCCCGGCGTGGCTGCAGGCCGATCACGAGTCGCTTACCGCGAAGGTGCTGCGCAGGCCGGAGCGGCGCGAGGTGGCGGCGCCGGTGCAGGAGCAGCTCATCGTCGAGCTGTACTCGAAGTAAGGGCTTTGCCGGCATCGTCCCCACCCGCGGGTGCGATGCCTTGGAGCCGGTGCCCGACCGGGTGCCGGTCCAAGAGGGTGGCGCAGGTGGCCGAAGGCCGCCGAGCCGGGCCCCTCGTCTATTAGTCAGACCACCACGACGTTAGGACGCTGATGCTCGACTTCCAAATCCCCCGGATAACAAGCGAGTCCGTGGAGCAGAACCGCGGCACCTTCACGATCGAGCCGCTCGACCGCGGGTTCGGCTACACCTTCGGCAACTCGCTGCGCCGCGTGCTGCTCTCCTCGCTGGCGGGCGCCGCCGTCACCAGCGTGCGCATCGAGGGGGTGGCCCACGAGTTCTCGACGATCCCCGGTGTCAAGGAGGACGTGACCGACATCGTGCTCAACCTGAAGGGGATCGTGTGCCGGATGCACTCCGACGCCTCCGAGGTGGAGGCCCCCCTTGTGGTCACCGGCCCAGGTGAGATCACCGCCAAGGACATCGACCTGCCGGCGGGCGTGGAGATCCTCAACCCCGACGTGCACGTGGCCACGCTCGAGAAAAAAACCAAGCTCGAGCTGTACATGACGATCGGTCGCGGCCGCGGGTACCGCCCGGCGGAGGAGAACAAGTCGCCCGACCAGCCGATCGGGGTGATCCCGATCGACTCGATCTTCTCCCCGGTGAGGCGCGTGGCGTACGCCGTCGAGCAGGCGCGCGTGGGCCAGAAGACCGACTTCGACAAGCTCACGCTGGACATCGAGACCGACGGCTCGATCGAGCCGCAGGCCGCGCTACGCGAGGCCGCGGAGCTGTTGATCAGCCAGCTGGCGATCTTCACCGACGCCGACCGCATCCAGGAGCTGCGCGCATCGCCCGGTGGCCAGCTCGACGGCCACGGTCTTGCGGTGGCGGGCGCCGGCGGACAGGCGGCGCTGCAGGGCGAGGAGTGGGGCATCCTGATCGAGGAGCTGGAGCTGGGCGTGCGCTCCTACAACTGCCTCAAGCGCGCGGGCATCCAAACCGTGGGCGACCTGATCTCCAAGTCCGAGGCCGAGCTGAACGCGATCCCCAACTTCGGCAAGAAGTCGATCGACGAGGTGATCGAGACACTCGAAGGACGAGGTCTGCACCTCCGTCAGGATTGAGCGCCACCCCACCAGCAAGCCGCATAACTATTGCAATACAATCTCGCCGGCATTACACCACCCGCCCGAGCCCCCGCTACTGCACCGAACTCGACTGGCTAGACTCCACCCACACCACCATGCGACACCAAAAGACCCGCAACAAGCTCAGCCGCGACTCGGCGCACCGCAAGGCGCTGCTCATGAACCTCACCAAGGAGGTGCTGGAGCACGAGCGGATCAAAACGACCGAAGCGAAGGCGAAGGCCGTCAAGCCGGAGATCGAGAAACTGATCACGCTCGCCAAGCGCGACGATCTGCACAACCGCCGCCAGGCTCTGTCGGCGCTGGCGCAGGACAAGTTCGCGGTGCACCGCCTGTTCGTCGAGGTCGCCCCCCGGTACGTCGACCGCCCCGGCGGCTACACGCGCATCCTCAAGCTCGGCCCACGCCGCTCGGACTCCACCGAGATGGTGTTCCTCGAGCTGGTATGACCTGACCCCGCCCTGGGTGCTGGGTGGGTGGGGGCGCGTCCGCGCGCCGCGGTTGGGCATCATCCGTCTGGGCGTTGGGCATCCATGCCCAACGACCGGCCGGTCCGTAGCATGCCGGCGACGATGGTCACCAAGCTCACGCTCGAGTACGACGGCGGCGAGTTCGCCGGGTGGGCGCGCCAGCCGGGGCTGCGCACCGTGCAGGAGGAGCTGGAGCGCGCGCTGCGCACGATCCTCGGCGAGCGCGGCGCCGACGGCGAGCCGCTGACGTTGATCGTCGCGGGGCGCACCGACCGCGGCGTGCACGCGTGGGGGCAGGTCGCAAGCTACGCGCACGAGGCGGTGGACCCCGCGCGGTTGAACGCGCTGCTGGCGCCCGACGTGGCGGTGCTCGCCGCCGAGCCGGCCCCCGCGGGCTTCGACGCACGCCGTGACGCCCGCAGCCGCACCTACTGCTACCGCGTACTGGTCCGCCGCGTCCGCGGGGTGTTCACGCGCGGGAGCGCGCTGTGGTGGCCCCAGCCGATCGACCACGATGCGCTCGACGCCTGCGCCAGCGTGCTCACTGGCACCCACGACTTCACCGCGTTCACGCCCACCGAGACCGGCCACGTGCGCTTCGAGCGCGACGTGTGGGCGGCGGAGTGGCGCGCCGAAGGCGACCTGCTGGAGTTCTGGATCGAGGCCGACACCTTCATGCGCCACATGAACCGCGTGCTGGTGGGCACCATGCTGGAGGTCGCCGCCGGGCGGTGCACGGTGGAGGAGTTCACGCGCCTGCTGGAGGGTCGCCCCCGTCCCGCGGCGGGCCCCACCGCGCCGGCGCACGGGCTGGCGCTCGCGTCGGTTGCATACCGCTAGGTGACGCCTGCTGGGCAATCAGGCCTTGGAGGGGGTGCGATCCTGCCGCTGGGGGGTGCGATCTTGCCACTGCGGCTTGCGGCTTGCGGCCCGGCAGGTCCGGCTCGGGGTTGACGCGATTACGCCGAAGCTACATGGCTCATCGGCGGTGACCCCTATGCTGAGACCGACATGCTCAACGTGCTGCTGACCAACGACGACGGGATCGAGGCAGAGGGGCTGCGCGCGATGCGCGACGCGCTCGCCGTGCTGCCCGACGTGCGCCTCGCGGTGATCGCGCCCGACGGCAACCGCTCCGCGATGGCCCGCTCGATCACCACGCGCCGGCCGCTGTGGGTCGAAGAGGTCGAGTTCCCCGACGGCAGCCTCGGGTATGCCACCGACGGCACTCCCGTGGACTGCGTGCGCTTGGCGCGCCTCGGCGTGGTGGAGGGCTTCGACGCCGACGTGGTTGTCTCCGGCATCAACCACGGCGCCAACCTCGGCGACGACATCACCTACTCGGGCACCGTCGCCGCGGCGCTGGAGGGCGTGGTGCTGGGGCTGCCCGCGATCGCGGTCTCCCAGCAGTCCGGCGCGCGCGCGCTCGACTACCGCTTCCACGGCGGTTTCAACTTCGACGTGGCCGCCGGCTTCGTCGCGCGCCTGGTCGAGCGTTTGGAGTCGCTGCCGCTGCCACCCAACACCCTGCTCAACGTCAACGTTCCCGCCGGGCACCCCGACGGCGTGGAGGTGGCACGCCTCGGCAAGCGCATCTACCGCGACGAGCTCAAGCTCGAGCGTGAGGAGACCGGTCCCCCCGCGCGGCGGCGCTACTGGATCTACGGCGACGACCCCGGCTTCCGCGACGAGCCCGGCACCGACCTCGCCGCCGTCGCCGCCGGGCGCATCGCGGTCACACCCATGCACTTCGACCTCACCTACCTCCCGGGCATCGCGGCGCTGGGCGGCTTCGACCTGAACGGCCTGCTCGACGCCGCCGAGGTGGAGGCCGGCTGACAACACGCGCTCACCCTGGTCGGCGGGACGGGGCGGCACAAGCGGCTCAGACCAAGTCGTTCACGCTTCGCTGGTCGCGGCGCCCGTTCGCGGGAGCTCACGGCACCGCGGTAGGCTGATAGTCGCGACAGCGCAGGTGGTGGAGGTGGCGGCTCCTGGTCCGTGGCGGGGCAGGACGCCCCGCCCCCACACGCGCAGGATGCAGAGATGACGCGCGCGGACGCCCCCCAAATGCCCGACCCAGCACAACACGTCGCCGAGCTGCGTCGGATGGTTGAGTACCACTCCCACCGCTACTACGTGCTCGACGATCCCGTCATCGGCGACGACGCGTACGACGCGTTGTTCGATGAATTGCGCGCGCTGGAGGCAGCGCACCCCGAGCTGCTCACGCCCGACTCGCCCACGCAGCGCGTCGGGGGCACCCCCGTGGGGCGGCTGGAGAAGGTGGCGCACTTGGAGCCGATGCTGTCGCTCTCCAACGCCCGCTCCGAGGACGAGTTCCGCGCCTGGGTCGAGCGGATGCGCAACCACCTCGCGCGCGAGGGCATCTCCCAGCCGCGCTTTCAGTACGTGGTCGAGCCGAAGGTCGACGGTTTGGCGATCTCGCTGATCTACCGCGACGGCGTGCTCGAGCGCGGCGTCACGCGCGGCGACGGGGAGATCGGCGAGGACATCACTCATAACCTGCGCACGATTCGCGCGATCCCGCTGCACATCGAGGATGCGCCGCCGTTGCTGGAGGTGCGGGGCGAGCTGTACATGTCGCTGAAGGACTTCACTTCGCTCAACGAGCGCCGCGCCGAGCAGGGCCTCTCGACGTTCATGAACCCCCGCAACTCCGCCGCCGGCACCGTCCGCCAGCTCGACCCCGCGCTCGCCGCCGAACGGCCCCTGTCGATCTGGTGCTACCAGGTGGGGGTCACCGAGGGGCTGTCGTTCACCACGCATTGGCAGGCGCTGGAGTGGCTGCGCGAGCACGGCTTCCGTGTCAACCGCGACATCCTCCAGCTGCGCGGCGAGGACGAGGTGATCGCCCAGTGCCTCGCGTGGCAGCGCCGTCGCGGCGAGCTGGACTTCGAGATCGACGGCGTCGTCGTGAAGGTCTCCAACCTCGACCTGCAGCGTCGCCTCGGCTCGGTGGGGCGCGACCCTCGGTGGGCGGTCGCCTGGAAGTTCCCGCCCACCACCGCCGTGACGCGGCTGGAGCGGATTGCGTGGAACGTGGGCAAGTTCGGCGACATGCGGCCCTACGCGATGCTCGCGCCGGTCGCCGTCGGCGGCGTCACGATCAAGCTCGCCACGCTGCACAACGAGGAGGACCTGCGCCGCAAGGACATCCGCGGGGGGGAGGATGTGATCGTGCTGCGCGCCGGCGACGTGATCCCGCAGGTGATCTCCCCCGCGCCGCACGTCGTCGAGCACGAGCGCCGCCCGCCGCTCCCGCGTCCGCCCACGCGCTGCCCCTTCTGTGGGACGCGCACCGTCAAGCCGCGCGACTCGGTCTACACCACCTGCCCCAACCGCGCCTGCCCCGAGCGCGCCTGGCAGCTGCTCAAGCACTTCGTCTCGCGCGGTGCGATGGACATCGAGGGGCTCGGCGAGAAGCAGGTGCGGCTGCTCCAGAAGGAGGGCCTCGTCAGGGTGCCCGGCGATTTCTACCGGTTGGCAGAGCGCTCCGCGGAGCTGCTCGAGCTGGAGGGCTTCGCCGAGGTCTCGGTGCGCAACCTGCTCCTCGCCATCGAGGAGTCCAAGCGGCGGCCGTTTGCACGGGTGCTGTTCGCGCTGGGGATCGAGGAGGTGGGGGAGGTGACCGGGCGCAACATCGCCCAGCGTTTTCGCGACATCGACGCGCTGCTGCACGCCACCGAGGAGCAGATCGCCGAAACGCCCGGGATCGGCGAGAAGATGGCCCGCTCGATCCGCTCGCAGTTGGACGAGCCCCACATGCGCGAGGTGATCGCCGATCTGCGTCTGCTCGGCCTGCGCTTCGCGCAGGACGGCCCGCCGCCGTCGGAGGGCGTGTTCGCGGGCCTCACGGTGGTGCTCACCGGCACGCTTCCCACCTGGACGCGCGAGTACGCCACCGAACGGATCCAGGCTGCGGGCGGGCGCGTCACCACCTCGGTCTCGCGCAAGACCCACTACCTCGTCGCGGGGGAGTCTGCCGGCTCAAAGCTGGAAAAGGCCCGTCGCCTGCAGATCCCGGTGATCGACGAGGACGGCTTGCGCCGGCTGCTTGGCGATCCGCCGCCCGAGTAGCGCGTGGTGTGGGGCGGAGGTTGCGTGCTTAAGTTTTTGGACCCTAACCCTTCATTTTGTGAAGCGGTAGAGGGTTGGCGGTAGAGGGGTTGGCGCAGACGCTCTGCGTCAGTAGTTGGCGAGCGTGATCGCCATGTTGTCCTGCAGCGTGTGAGCCGCTTCGGTGGAGATGCCGTCGTTGAAGAACGCAAACGCCAGCTCGTCGCCGTCGGCCGCCGCGCAGTAGCCCGCGAGGTTGGACACGCCCGTGAGCGTGCCCGTCTTGGCCTCGCAACGGCCCTCGGCGGCGGTGCCGCGCATCCGTTCGGCGAGCGTCCCCGTGCGCCCCGCCTGCGCGAGGTCCCCGCGCAGGGTCGTCCCCAGTTCGGTGTGCGCAACCTGGTTCAGCAGTGTCACCACTTCGTAGGGCGAGGTGTGGTCTGCTTCGGAGAGCCCCGACCCGTCCACCACTTTGGGGTGGACGCCCAGCTCGGCGATCGTTTCGCGCACCACTTTCGCTCCCGCCGCCGTGGTGCCCGCCCCCCCGAAGCGCGCGCCAAGGCCCTTCACCAGCGTCTCGGCGAAGAAGTTGTCCGACGGCGGCAGCGTCAGCCCGAGCAGCTGGTCGATCGTCGGGGACAGCGCCACCGCCAGCTCCGCCGCCCCCGCCGGTGTGCTCGCGGCGCCCCCTCCCGCCGGCACCGCCACGCCCTCCGCTCGCAGCGCCGCGCGCAGTTGGCGTGCCGCGTATGCCGCCGGCGCGTGCGCGCCTTTTTCGTTGCCGGTTTCCCCGCGGTTGAACGCCAGCGCGCTGAGGTCGCCTTCGAGGTAGGGATCCCACGCGTAGCCGCTCGATGGCTCGCCGCGCAGCGAGTCGAAGTAGGACTCGTCCCCGTACACCTTCCCGGTGACGCGCCGTACTCCCTTCGCCTTCAGCTGTGCCGCGAGCGCCGACACCGAGGTGCCCACGCCGCCATAGCGGCTGCGGATGAACGCGCTGCTGCCGAACGTCGGATCGCCGCCACCGTGCAGGTACAGCTCGCCCTCCCACACTCCCCCCGGGGCGAGGTGGCCGAGGCCGAGCACCGTGGTTTCCAGCTGGGCCGTCGGCCCCATCCGCTCCATCGCGGCCACCGCGGTGTACAGCTTCTCCACCGACGCCGGCGGGTGGCGCTGCGTGGCGCGCTCGGCGAACAGCGGCTTGCCGGTGGTCATGTCGTACACGTACGCCCCCGACTGCGTTCCCGCGAGGTCGAGCTCGTGTGCCATGTGCTGCTGCAACGTCGCGGTGGCTGCCGCCGTGGCGGCCCCGGCGCGCGCCGGGTGACGGGCGGCCAGCAGCGGCCGGGGGAAGGAGCGTGTCGGCACCCCGGGGATCTCCTGCAGGTCGGGGTGCTCCGCTCTGGCCACCGCCGCACGCACCGCCGCCGTCATGCGGAGGTCCGCCGTGGCGGTCGTCCCAGGCATGATCGCGCCCGCGACGACGAGCGCGCAGAGAGCGATCGGTACCAGTGCAAGCCGAGGCCGGGGCACGCACCACTAGAATAAAGGGTGGTATGGGCAGCGTTGTCAAGCTGGAGGAAACCACCCGTCGCGCGCGGACTCGCCGCGCGCGACGGCGGCCCAGCAAGACGGCGCTGGTGCTCGGCGGCGGCGGCTTCACCGGCGGGGTGTACGAGGTCGGGGCGCTGCGCGCGCTCGACCTGCTAGCGGTCAACAGCAACGTCAACGACTTCGACATCTACGTGGGCACCTCCGCCGGGGCGTTCATCGCCGCCCTCTGCGCCAACGGCGTGACTCCCGACGAGATGATGCGCGTCGCCACCAGCGAGGCCCCCCAGCCGTTTCGCGACATCGACCTCGGCGATCTGCTGCGCCCCAACCTCGGCGAGCTGGTGCGCGGAGGGGTGCGGCTGCCGCTGCGCATCGCCTCGCTTGCGCGCCAGGTCATCTCCCAGCCGAGGCAGGTGTCCGTGCTGGACCTCGCGCTCGGGCTCGCCCAGGCGCTGCCCTCCGGGCTGTACACCGGTGCGGGCATCGAGGGCTACCTGCACACGATTCTCGGCGAGCCCGGCCGCACCGACGACTTCCGCGAGCTGCGCGGAGGCAGGGAGCTGTACATCGCCGCCACCGACCTCGACACCTGCGAGCGGGTGGTATTCGGCGCAGAGGGCTTCGAGCACTACCCGATCTCCACCGCCGTGCGCGCCTCCGGGGCGCTGCCGATGGTGTACGCTCCCGTGCGGCTCGACGGCCGCGAGCTGGTGGATGGGGGGCTGATCTCCACCACCAACCTCGACATCGCCGTCGAGGCGGGCGCCAAGCTGGTGGTGGTGATCAACCCCGTGGTGCCGTATGTCAACGACTTCGCCACCGAGGTGCGCACGCTGCGCGGACGCCGCCCGCGGCGCGTCTCGGACATGGGCTTCCCGCAGATCGGCTTCCAGGCGTTCAAGCTGCTCGCCCACCAGCGGCTGCACGAGATGGCCACCCGCTGGGAGGAGCGCTACCCCGGGGTGGACATCGTGCTGATCGAGCCCGACGCCACCGACGAGCTGATGTTCCAGACGTCGATCATGAACTTCGCCTCGCGCATCGCGATCGCGCGGCATGGCTTCCAGTCGATCGCCCACCATTTGGCGGGCGAGTATCCGCACTACCGCGAAGTCACCAAGCGGCACGGGATCGAGATATCCCCCGAGCGGCTGCGCACCGTTGTCGAGCACTTCGAAGCCGAAACCGCCGCCGAGGAGCACGAGCACGACTCAAGCGCCTGGCGGCGCATCCTCGAGGGCACCACCGGCGCGCTGCTGCGCCAGAGCCAGCCGGCGGAGTCCGCCGGCGCCTGAAGTCGCAGCCCGTCGGCGGCCCTTCCCCTCGCGGCCCGCGGGTTCAGCCTAGCCGAGCGCCTTGTCGACTGCGCTCAGCACGCGGCCGGTGGCGGCGGCGTTGCGCAGCGCGATGCGCACGTGACGGGGCTCGCCCAGCCCGGCACCGGCTGCCACCAGCACGCCCGCGCGTTCCATCCGTGTGGCCAGCTCCGTGCCGTCGAGCTTCGGGTGGGCCACCCACAGGAAGTTGGCCTGGCTGTCGGTCACCTCGAAGCCGCGCTCGCGCAGCTCGGCGGTCAGCCGTGGGCGCTCCTCGCAGACGCTCTGCACGTGGCGTGCGAGCGGTTTGGCGCCGGAGCGCAGCGCCTCGAACGCGCCCGCCTGCGAGAGCTCGCTGACGCCGAGGTCGGGCTCGAGCTCGGCGAGCAGCTCCTCCGAGCCCGGTCCTCCCACCGCGTAGCCGACGCGCAGTCCCGCCAGCCCCCACGCCTTGGAGAAGCTGCGGAACACCAGCAGCCGCGGGTGCTCCTCCAGCAGCTTCAGCGACGCGTCGGTCGGCTGGGCGTCGGCGAAGTCGACGAGCGCCTCATCCAGCAGCACCGCGATCCCCTCCGGCAGACCCTTCAGCAGGCGCTCGAGCTCCGCCGCCGCGAGCAGCTCCCCGGTGGGGTCGTTGGGGCTGGCGAGCGCCACCACGCGCGTATTGTGTTCCGCGGAGGCCTTCAGCAGCGCATCCACCAGCGGCGCCTCCCCGCCGCCGACCGGCACCGCGCGCCCGTGCGCGCGGCGCGCCATGATCGGGAACAGCGGGTAGGACGGCCACGAGGTGAGCAGCTCCTGGCCGGGCTCCATCAGCGCCCGCGTGGCGGCGCTCAGTAGTTGGGCGGCGCCGTTGCCGACGATCAGCCGCCCCGCCGGAATGTCATGGCGGTCGGCCAGCTCGCTGCGCAGCCGCGAGCCGCGCAGGTGGGGATAGCGCTGCAGCCCCGCTCGCGCGGTGAACGTGAGGGCGTTGACGATGTTGGCGTGCGGAAGGTCCGGCCACGTCGTCTGCGAGAGGTCGAGCGTGGTGACGCGCGTGAGCGCCTTGCGCCTGCGCTCCGCCGCCTCCTCGCGCAGCCCGCGGTTGACCTCCTCCTCGGGCACGCCTTCAAACTGACGGTAGTAGTCGAGCAGGCCCATGTCGGCGGCTCGCGGCTAGTGGATCTTCCGGTGACTGGCGGGAGGGACCATCAGCGGGTCCACTGACTCAGAGGCCGCCGCCGGAGGGGGTGACCATGTTGCCGGTGCCGTTGAACAGCACAAACCACACGGTGAACACCGCCGCGCAGATGGCGGCGGTGATCGCGAACACGCGGCCCAGCACCCCACTGCGCTGGTCGAAGCCGGCGGCGCGCCGCACGAGGATCCACGCCTCGTCGAGGTTGCGCATGATCTTCAACGCCCCGAACAGCAATGTGAACAGCCCCACGAACGCCGCCAGGATGCCGAGGCTGACGCTGCCGGAGTGGTAGTTGACCTGCGCGCCGATCCACAGGCAGGCGATCGGGATCGGCCCCCAGCAGCAGAGGCTGAGCAACGTCATCATCGCCAGCATCGCGTCGGCGAGGCGCCGGTCGACGCGCTGGCGCGACTCGCTGCCGCGCTCGGGTCTCCCGCGGTAGTGGACCGGGGCCGTGCCTGGTCGCCTGCCGACGAACAGGCCGCCTGTATCGCTGGGATCGCTATGCATATTTCACCATGTGCCTACGTGTGTTATATCACTAGCACTCTGTGTGGCGTGGCTGGATCGCGGTGCCATCTCGTATACAGCCTATCGGCCCGCGTACAGCCCGTCGAGAATCTTGGCGTACTTTTCTTCAACGATGTTGCGCTTCACCTTCAGCGTCGGCGTCAGCTCGCCGCCGGCCTGCGAGAGATCGGACTCGAGGATCGCAAACTTCTTGACCTGCTCGACGTTGGCGTAGCCCGTGTTCACGCGCTCCACTTCGCCGGCGATCAGCTCTTGGATCGCGGGCTCGCGGGCGAGCAGCGCCGGCTCCTGCGGCAGGTCGTGCTCGCGGGCGTAGCCGGCGATCTCCTCCTCGTCGAGGGTGATCAGCACCACCGGGTAGGGACGCCGGTCGCCGTGCATCACCGCCTGGGAGATCCAGCGGCACTGCTTGAGGTCGTTCTCGATGTTGGCGGGCGTCAGGTTCTTGCCGCCGGCGGTGATGATGATGTCCTTCTTGCGCCCCGTGATCGAGAGGTAGCCGTCCTCGTCGAGCGAGCCGAGGTCGCCGGTGTGCAGCCAGCCGTCCTCGACCGCGCCGAAGGAGGCGTCGG
This sequence comes from uncultured Solirubrobacterales bacterium, assembly GCA_963744135.1. GTDB lineage: Bacteria > Actinomycetota > Thermoleophilia > Solirubrobacterales > Solirubrobacteraceae > Palsa-744. Next base: position 260,373 of record CAVUSE010000007.1, read on the forward strand.
CGTTGTGGTGGTAGCCCTGGAAGATGTTGGCGCCCTTGATCAGGATCTCCCCATCGTCGGCGATCCGCAGCTGCACGCCCGGCAGCGCGCGCCCGACGGTGCCGAAGCGGTGGTCCTCGATCGTGGAGGTGGTCGAGATCGTGGAGGTCTCGGTCATCCCATACCCCTCCAGCACAGGCACGCCGCAGGCCCAGAAGAACTCGAGGATCTCATGCGCGATCGGGGCGGCGCCGGTGGCGGCCTGGCGCAGGCGCCCGCCGAAGATCGCCCGCACGTTTTTGAAGAGGGCCTCGTCGGCCTCCTCGAACGGCGCGCGCAGTTCCGCGGGGATCTCTTCCCCGCGGGCGAGGATGTCGCGCACCTTTGCGCCCAGCTTCAGCGCCGCCTCCGTCTTCGCGCGCTCCTCCGGCGGCTGCGCCTCGATCGCGCCGTGGGCGAGCGTGTAGATCTTCTCGAAGATCCGCGGCACCGACGGCAGGAAGGTCGGTTTGACCTCCTGCAGCTCGCCGATGATCTGCTTGACGTCGCCGCCGTAGTAGGCGAGCGTTGTGCCCCGGTGGAGCGCCCCCAGCTGGATCAGCAGCGCGAGCGCGTGCGCGAGCGGCAGGAACAGGTAGGTGACCTCGTCGTCGTGGATCTGCCCGATCTCACGCACCATGTCGATCACGGCGCAGTAGTTGCCGTGGGAGAGCACGCACCCCTTCGGCGGCCCGGTGGTGCCCGAGGTGTAGATGAAGGTGTAGGGGTCCTCGGGGGTGAGTGCCTCGCGGCGGCGCTCCAGCTCGTCGGCGCCAGCTGCTGCCCCGTCCGCTTCCCCGCTCCCGTTCGCTCCTCCGCTCCCGTTGGCTCCTCCGCTCCCCTTGGCTCCCTCGCTCCCGTTGGCTCCCTCGCTCCCCTTGGCTCCCTCTGCCCTGTCGGCGCCTGCGCCGCCGGAGTGCGCGCGGCCACGGGCACGCACCTCGGTGAGGGGGATCGTCGCCTCGGGCCGGGCCGCTCCCTCGCCTGTCGCGGTGGGGGCGTCGGTTGTGTGCTTCTTTTCGGGGCCAGAACCATCGGGGTTCGGGTCGATCACGATCACGGTACGCAGCTGCGGCAGGCGGTCGCGCACGGCGGCGACCTTCGCGAGCTGCTCGTCGTTCTCGCACACGATCGCGCAGGCGCCGGAGTCGGAGATCACCCAATGGCACTCCTCGGGGGAGTTGGTCTGGTAGATCGGCACCACCACCCCGCCGATGGCGGTGATCGCGAGATCGGCGTACGTCCACTCCGGACGCGTCCCTGCGAGGATGCACACCCGCTCGCCCAGCTGGATGCCGAGGTCGATCAGCCCGAGCGCGATCTCCCCCACGATCTCGCCGAGCCCGGCATAGGTGACATCCAGCCAGGCGCCATCCTGCTTGTGGCGGATCGCCACGTGCTCGGGGAACGAGGCTACGGCGCGGGGAAGGAGTTCGGCGATCGTACGCCCCGCCGGGGCCGGTGCAGTGGGCGGCCGCGGATCATGCTCCACTGTCGATCCCGCTGCGGCCTGCTCTGCGGTACCTGCCTCCATGGCGCTCTCCTCCTCGGGTGGCCCAAGGGGCCCCGAACGACGACCCCAGCTGACGTGACAGCCAAAGGATAAGCGCTACGGGCGCTCTATGTGATCGAGAACACTCAGCCGCTGGCCTGCACCGGGCGCCGCGCCGAGGAAGGCATCTGCCGCAGGCTGGCGAGGAAGAGGCTCTTGTCGATACGGCCCTTGAAAACTGGCACCCCCAGCTCCATGCATTTCGAGAGCACCTCCTTGCGTCCAAGTCCGGCCTCATGGGCAAGCTCAGTGGGCGTCAGATGGTTGGCCATCGGCATCTCCTTGGGTGGGGGAAGGGAGAGAGGACTACATGTACATATAGCGCTGCCGGCGGACGTTGGCAACCCTGGATTTGCCGCAGGGGCGCTCACACGGGGTTGGGGATGTCCACGAAGACGTGGCGCACTCCGAAGCGCTCGCTCAGGTGCTCCCCCAGGCGCCTCACGCCGAACGTCTCGGTGGCGTAGTGGCCGGCGGCGATGAAGTGCACCCCCGCCTCGCGCGCCTGTGCCATCACGCGCTCGGCCGGTTCTCCGGTGAGGAAGGCGTCGGCGCCCGCGGCGATCGCGTCGGTGAGGTGGTCGGCGCCGCCGCCGCTGACGATCCCCAATCGCCTCACCAGCGGGGGGCCGCAGTCGAACGCGAGCGGTGCACGCGCGGTGACCCGCTCGACGCGCGCCAGCAACTCTGCCACGGGCAGGCCTGCGCCGGGGAACTGCGCGAGGCACCCGATCGGTGTGCCGCGGTGGGGCGCGAACGGCGCCAGCGGCTCGGCCTGCAGCGCGCATGCCAGCAGCGCGTTGTTCCCGACCTCGGGGTGGGCGTCGAGCGGCAGGTGGTAGGCAAGCAGCGATATGTCGGCTGCGAACAGCACCCGCAGTCGCCGCGCCAGCGCGGCGTCGATCGGCCCCGGGCTCGAGCCCCAGAAGAGTCCGTGGTGGGCTAGAACCAACTCGGCCCCCTCTGCGTGCGCGCGCTCGAACAGCTCCAGCTGGGCGCTCACGCCGGTGGCGACCGTGGTCACCTCCTCGGCGCCGGGCACCTGCAGCCCGTTGGGTCCGTAGTCCGCAAAGCGCGCGGGTTCCAGCAGACGCTCCAGCTCTGTCACGATGTCCGTCAGCCGAGTGGGCATCGGGCGAGGATAGTGGGCTGAGACCGCCGGGTGTGCGCGTGAGATGCGGCTGTGGCTGTGGGTTGGCGGCGTCGACGCGCGAGCTCGGTGAGGCGGCGCGGGTCCACTGCGGCGTCCGCCAGGGGACCGGCTGGCGCGTTGTGGGATACTGGAGCCTGCGTCGGGGCGTGGCGCAGCCTGGTAGCGCGCACCGTTCGGGTCGGTGAGGTCCCCAGTTCGAATCTGGGCGCCCCGATTGGTTAGTGACCCACGAGCATCAGCGAATACGCGCGAAAACCCGCGAAAACGCTGAGGCTCGCGGGGCAATGTTCGCGGCATTTCGTGGATGCTCGGAGGACTCTGGGACGCAGAGGGACCGCAGGGAGCGCCTTGCGGTCCGTTTTGCGGTCCGGTCGGACTCGGGGTCATCACCGGGGAACAAGGCGCCAACGACACGTCGTCAGTCTCCGAGCGGGGTGCTTTCGCCGTCAGCTTCGACCAGCTCTCGCGGCGGCACTTGCAGTCCGCGAGCGAGACGGCGGATGGACGCGAGGCGGGGATCGGTGCCGCCCTTCTCGAACTTGTAGATGGCGCCGCGATGGAGGCCCGTCAACCGACCTAGAGCCTCCTGTGAGAGGCCGCGCTGCTCGCGCAGCTCGCGCACTCGGCGGCCGAACGCGCTGAGGATCGCGGCCGAGTCCACGTAGTCGCCGAGAGTGTCGGCGTCGATGCGGAGGCCGGCGCCGAGCGCCAACAGAAGATCACCGGTCGGAGCGAGCCGGCCAGCTTCGAGTGCTTCGAGGTCTGCTTGCTCGATGTTCGCGGCGGCGGCAAGCTCGGCGGGCGTCATCGCTTTTACTTCGCGTGCCTCCCGAACCGATCTGCCGAGCGCCAACAACTCCTTGTCGGCGGCTGACTGCATGACGGTCAGGCGGCGTCTCGAACGACCGTGAGGCGTGGCGGCTCGGTGTCGGCTGCGTCGCGGCGTTGCTGGTAGGCGTCGAGCGCGCGCTGTGCTCGCGCGAGAGCGCGGCGTTGGCCTAGCTTTGTGTAGACGGTGGCGATGAGGTAGCCGCCGTCATCGTGGCCGACGACTTCGGCGACTGTTGCCGGGTCAAGCCCGAGCCCGCCCTCATCGACGGGGTTGACCATCCACTGGATCGCGCGATGCTTGAGGTCGTAGAAGTCCTGGCCGGGCATCCCGGCAGCGGCGCAGATGGCTTTCCACCATGACGACCAAGTGCTGCGCCACATATAGCCGCCTTGTGGGCTTGGAAAGACGATCTCGCCCATGTCCTTGTTGACGACCTGGCCCATGCGCGGCATACGTTCAAGGTGCTCGCGCCATGCCGGGGTCATCGGCACCCAGCGGCCGTCGTCGTCCTTAGGCCATGTGATCTTGCCCGTCTCTAGCGCGATCTGGCGCTTTACGTGGATCAGGTTCTTGTCGAAGTGAAGCTCGGGGCGGTGCAGCGCGAAGATTTCACCGGGCCGTAGCGCCTCGTCGCCGATCGTGAGGATGGCTCCCTCAAGCACGAGTCCGTAATCATCGGGCCGGCATCCTCGCGCGCCTTGCCGAAGCCGCGCGTAATTCTCGTCGCTGATGATCTCGAAGTCAGGGCGATCGACCCTGCGCTTGCGCTTGCTCGCACCGAGCTTTGTAAAGAGATTGCGGGGGATGAGGTCGCGGTCCTCGGCGTGATTGAAGAACTGCCGGACGGCCTGCTGAGTGTTGGCGCCCTTCGGCCGGGTCCACGTCACTGCCTCATCGCGTGTGAAGCTATCGAGCGGCCGATCGCGAAACTCGCGCAGGAATGGGCGCAGTCCGTCTCGCAGGCGTTGGACCGTTGAGTCTCGCCGTCCCGTCTCCTTTTGGCAGCGCTCGCCATCGGGCCAGGTCATCGTTATGCGGCCGTTCTCTTGGAACGTCGCCCCGGCGAACTTGCTCACGGTGATCGCCCCGGTGCGGTGGCTGTGCGGGTTGTCAACTTCCTCTTGCAGTTCCGCGAGGCAACGCGCCTTTTCGAGGTTGTATTCCTCAAGGTTGTCGAAGGTGCCGATCCACTTCTTTCGGCCGCGGTACTTGGCATATCCGCAGTAGCGCGGCTTGTTGCGGGTGCCCCGGTTCAGTGGCATTTCAGGAGTCCTCCTGCTCGCGTGGCGTGCCGTAGCGCTCGCGAAGCCAAGCCTCGACCTCGGTGACGTGGTAGCGGTTGATCCCGAGCATGTGCATGTGCGGCAGGCCGAGCCGCTGCTGTGACTCGATCCATCGCGTCGTGACGTGGAAGTGCGTGGCGATCTGATGCTTGGTGACCCATGGCTCGTGCGCGGGCGCGACGAGCCCGTCCATCCGGCCGGTCATGCGTCCGAACCGAAGCCGCCGCCGCTGGCACGATTGCCGCAGCCCTGAGCTGGGCACCCGACGATGGAAAGTCGTCGTGGGCGCTCGACGGGTACGGCGCTCGTGCTGCATCGCTGTCGATCAGACCAGACCAGCGCCGCGATCTCAAGGCCCTGACAGAACGTGCCGGGCGACGCTCCCAAACTACAGGCCGCGCCGCCCGATCCGCCCGTTGCCGCGTGCATCACGCAGCCTTCCGGGGATGCTGAGAGCGTGCCATGCGTACCGGCGTCCAACCTGGCTTGCGGAACACGAGCACGTCCTCATGCGCGACGACCTGCGTGCGGTCGCCTTTGGCGCGGCGCCGCCTGGCTTGGAGCGTCTGCCAGAACGACGGGCGCATGACCAACTCGCTGTCGCGGACGGTCGCGAGCAACGAGATAACGCGCTGCCAGTACAGCAGTCCGGCGTCTTCGCACAGCGCGATCGTCTCGCCCGAGAGATTGCGCAGCGCACCGCCGCCAGCAGAGCGCATGTCCTTCGTGACACTCACGAGGAACCCGCCCGGCTTGAGCACCGACGCGCACGCCTCGTAAACGTCGGCCATCGCCACGCAGTAAGCGGCACCGCGCGCGTGACCGAGATTGCTCCGGTTCCGGCTGTAGTTCGTCGTGTCATCCCGGCGCAACGGCTCAGAGCCGTTAACCGGATTCACGTCGGCGACCTCGCACGCATACGGCGGCGAAACGAGGATCAAGTCAACGGCACCGTGGGCAAGCCGCGCGTCAGCGGCGTCGCGCACACTCCCGCCGGGGCGCAGTAGCCGTTGAGCGTGGAGCGTCAGCAGCCGTGGAAGCTCGCGGGCATCGCCTACGAACACTTCCCCGCGCGACCGAACGTGATCGTCTTTGTGAACGAAATCGAGATTCGCTTGCGCGAGCGCCGCCCAGCGCGGCTCAAGCTCCAAGCCGACAGCACGACGCCCAAGGTCAACGGCCTCGACGGCCGTCGTGCCGATCCCGCACATGGGATCAACCACGAGATCGCCACGCTCGGAGTACGTCTCGATCGCCCGGCGCGCGAGCGCCGGGAGCATCTTCGCTGGGTGCCGATGCGACGCCGGCACGTAGCGTTCATACCGCTGCCATTGGCTCGTCTGCTGCGCACACGGCCAAACGGCAAGCGGAAGGTCCGCAGTCTTTCTTTGATTTTCGGGCAAATGGTGGGCGTCGGTTGAGGAGCCCTTGCAACGGACAAAGGGGTCCAAACGTGCCCTCGCGGTACACACGCCACCGATTCAATTTGGGGCGGCTGAACGGGTTAGCTCGTTTTGGGCGCGCGCTTTTGGGCCGGCTTGCGCGCCGGGGCTGCGGGTGATGGCTGAAGGCAGGCGTTAATGGTCGAAAAGAGCTTCTCGGCGCGGTCAAGCACAACGTCTGGCAGGGGGTACTGCTCGGGGCTCTTGCTCAGCTCGATCGCTGGCGGGAGGTGGTCGAAGCCGTTGAAACTCCAACCCTCCAAGGTTGCTTGTACTCGCTTTGCCAGGCGCGGGTTCCCGTTTCCTTCGAGCGCAGCGGCGGTGAGTCCGGCCGCAGCGGTCCGCGAGAACGCTGCCTTGACAAGCTCGACGTAAAACTCGGGTGGCATCAGATCCTCGATGTCGGCCTCTGCCTGACCGTCGAGGGACGTGGAGACGCTGACGATCTGGCGCGATTCAAGCTGGCCTGTCGCGACCAGCCGCTCAACCTGATCTTGGAACTTCGTCGTGCCGTCGAGGAGTACCGCGGTGTGCAGCTGGTTGGCGCCGTACAGTCGAACGAACGTCTCAACCTTGCTCACGCCGCCAACGGGCACGATGACCCACCGAGGGTCGAGCACGGTCCGACCAGCCTCCTCCAGAGCCCGGCTCCAAAGGCCGAGGTACAGCAGATCCGACGGTCCCTCGACAAGCAGCGCATTTGGGGCAACGAACAGGGTCTGGCCAATGCTGTAGCCGAGCGCTGCTTGCAGCGGGAAAACTGTGTCTCGGTCGTCGCTGGCAAGAACCTTGTCGGTGACGATTGTGCCCTTCTCTTTGTCGTCGATGACCAGGCGCACGCGCTCAAGGTGGTTAGCATCGACCATAAACGGCGAGTGCGTGGTGTACAGCACCTGTGCAGCCGGCGCGAGGCGTTCCTCGACGACCTTGAGGAAGTCAGCCTGAGCGAGGGCGTGCAAAGCGCTGCCGGGCTCATCGAGAAGCAGGACGAGTTGGTCGTCCTGGTGGATGTCTTGCACGCGGGTGAAGTAGACGAGGAAGGAGAAGAACCAGCGGAAGCCGTGAGAACCCTCGTCGATTGGGACGCTGACGCCGCGGCGGCCCTTTGAGCGCACGTGGAGGTTGATACCTGTTGCGAGCTCCGCTTCGGCCGTGGTGTCAGCCGCAGACTTATCGAACTCGATGCTGCTATCGCGGTTCTGGCTCCAGAACGTATTGAGGTCGCTCGTGATTCGTATGCCGGCCGCCTCAAGTCGGCGCTTCTGCTGCTCGTAGTTCGCGTCGTCCTGAAAGGACTCAAGCGGTGTACCGGCTATCTCCAAGAGTGCGAGGAACGTTCGGAACTCGCGGTCGATGTCTCCCTGCGCTTGGCGGGTGATGAGCGCAGGCACCGAGACACGACCAGGCATGAGGCTGTATTCACCGAAGTAGACGAAGGCTGGCTGATGAGCGTCGAGCCACCCAACCATTGATCTTCGCAACTTGCCGGGGGAACTCCATTTGGAAAGCAGCTCGTTGAGTGGCGCCTCGTGGTCGGTCGTCGCGGCTGCGGCCGTGAGCGCCTCGATCGTTTCGACGCTACCGAGTGCTGCGGGTGACCCGAGTTGTTTGAGGAGATGTGCGACGGCCGCCTTCGCGTCAGAGTTGAAGTACCAGGTGTGCTGGGTGTCGTAGTGCAACCGCACTTCCGGCTCGGTCGTCGTAAGAGCGCCGACGCCGAAAAAGTCCTCGAACTCGGTGCGCTCATCATCCGACAACTGATACGTCGCCGCGACGAGGTCCGGTGGCTTGCCAGCCGCCATCGCTTTCTCCCCCTCAGACAAGAGCCACGCGGGATAGTCACGCACGATGTCGATCTGTCGGTCTCCGGAGGCCGGATTGAGCAACTCCACGGCCATGAGAAAACTCGTCTTACCTGACTCATTCTTTCCAACGAAACAGGAGATGTCATCCACGGCGACGAGCCCGCTATCGACCACGGATCGGTAGTTCGTCACGTGGACGCTCTTTAGACGCATACAGCCACGGTAACGGGCTCGTCGGATGCTTGCATGGTGCGTGCCTGGGCATCGTCGAGATCTGCCGCGTGCTCGACGCCAGGCATCCGTTCCTGAGGGGCCACCGCGTCGTCCAGACGCCGTAGCATCGAACATTCAACTGATCCGGCGGAGGAGGAACGGCTGAGATGGCGCAAACGCTGATGCTTGAGACCACGGTGGTCCAGCGAGAGACCCGTCGGACCGCAGAGATCCTGTTCGTGCCCGCGGAAAGCCTCCGCCTTGTGGATGTGCGGACACCGGTTGATGTTGCTGACGTTCTGGGCTTGCAACCCGGTGTGCCCGTGCAGACGTCTGAGGAGATCCAGGATCTCCTGTTTGCCTCGCTTGCCGGGCGGGTCTATCCGTTCGATGAGGGCTCGTTCGATCGTTGGCGACCTCAGAGGCTCGCGTCGCGCGGCTCCCCGGACACGCTGTTCGCTGAGCAGCTCGCGACCGACGACCTGGTGCCTGTGTCGAGTTCCCCGATACGTGGTGCGTCGCTCACATCGCTTGTCACGCAAGGAACGGCGTGGACGGCCTCGGGTGCCGACATGCTTTTCCACAGTCCGCTTCAGGGGCTCGGGCTGCTCGTGCTCTCAGAGCTTGGGCTGACCATTGCCGCCGCGTCGCGTGGGGCGAGAGAGACCTTCGTGATAGCGGTCAAGTATCGGCTCCGTGAGCGACTTGGGATACCTCCCGACTGGATGCCTCCCGAGGATCGTCACTGACGCTGGGACCTAAGACCTCGGAGGCGCCAGGAACAATCGTGAGCGCGGATTGTCCGGTGCGCTTGCTCCAGGCCGCGACCTTGATCGGTGCTCCGGTGCCCGCGATGGCCGTGCTAGCGGCGCGGGCGCGGGCGTGGTTAGGTACGGCGAGGACGACGACGGGACGGAGGTCGGCAAGTGTGCTTCGGGGTATGGCCTTGGCGTACCGCAGGGCCTTGTCGCGTAGCTGGCTGGCCGGCTCGGTTGCGCGGTCAAGCTCAAGCAGGAAGTGGATCGGTGGCCGGTCGCGTGGCGTGAGCACGCCGTATCCATCGGGCCAGATGATGCCTCGGAAGAGGCCGTGGATCGCGCGCTCGCCGTACCACTCGGTGAGGCCGCCGCGCTGCATCGTGGCTTCGTATGCGAGTTGGGCGAAGAACTCGTTGATTTCGATGTGGTGGTGGAGCTTTGGGGAGCCGGCGAGCGCGAGCGCGTTTGCGTGACGCCATTTCAGTTCGCGGCGCTCGATACCTTGCAGCGCAGCTACTACGTGTGCGCCGGCCTCGTCGAGTATCCAGTGGTAGGGCGAGGTCCCGGTGCCGGGTGGCGCTGCCGGGCGGAAGCGGTCGAGCACGCGTAGTCGGTACAGCGTGTTGAGTCGCAGCTCGGCCGTGCGCAGCCCGGCGAAGTGCAGGCGCTGTAGCTGTGTGGTGGTGAGGACGTTGTGCTCGTAGCAGTCGAGGACGATTTGTCGGTCGCGGTCGGTGAGGCGCGAGCCGAGGCTGGTGAGGTGCGTGAGCGAGACGCGGGCTGGGCGAGAACGCGGCTTCATTTGACAACGTTCCGTTGTCGGCTGCACGAGAACTCGTGATTTGCAGCGACTTTTGCCGCAAACTGCTCTCGCCTGTTAACGCGATAGCCCTTTCGAGAGCCCTGGCGAGACCCCGCGCGAGAGAGCATCACGGCTCCAAGACCTTGTTGGGGTGACGTGATTTCTGTGTGAGTGACGGCCATTCCTCGGGACGGGCGGGCACCGGCTCGTGCTGGGTGTGAGCGCGGTGGGTGAGGATCGTGCGGACGGCCTCGGCGCGTCCGGGCTCGGCTGGTGGCAGGTCTTCAGTGGTGAGGGTGAACGGCCGGGTTCGCTGGCCGTCGTGGACGGCGCGCACGGCGGCGGTGTACCGGGGCAGGTTGGCGAGGTCGTACTCGGAAAGCTCGGGGGACACTTCGGGCGCGAGATGGTGGGCGTCTTCCTGGCTGAGCTGGAAATAGACCTTGGTGCGAGCGTTGGCGTCGATGCCGGCGCGCAGCTCGGGCGTGAGCTGCGCTAGGTGCTGGTGGGCGAGGCAGAACGAGAAGCGGTAGCCGCGAGCCTCGGCAAGTACCTCATCAATCGGCGTCGGCAGCCCGAGATAGTTGTGGGCCTCATCGACGTACAGCGCGCAGTCTCGGCGCTGATCGGGAGGCAGTGACGCGCGTGCCTGCCCGGCCTGCCATGCGCGTGCGACGATCATCGAGCCGAGTAGCCGGCTCGTGTCTTCGCCGAGCGTTCCCTTCGGCAGGCGAGCGAGCAGCAGCCGACCCTCGTTGAGGGCACCGGGAATATCGAGCGTTGTCTTTGGGTGCGCGACGATCGCGCGCACGGGTCGACGCAGCAGGAACGCGCGCAGCTTGTTCAACAGCGGCCCGGCTGCCTGGCTGCGCCCTGAGTCGGGGAGTTCCTGATACCAGTCCCAGAACGGGCCGAGGCCCACGGGATCGTCTATCTGCCCGATCAGCGGCGCGCGCCACTCGGCGTCGCTGAGCAGACGGGGAACGTCGGCGAGCGTGGCGTTCGGGACGGTCGCGGTAAGCGTCAAAAGCACCGAGCGGAAAATGTCATCGGTGCGTGTGCCCCAGTCGCGCTCGAACACGCGCCTGAAGATGCTCACGAGCTGATCGACGCCGAGGTCACGATCAGGGTTGTCGAGCATGTTCAACGTCAGCGGCGCCTCGTCTGAGGGGTTGAGCAGGTCCACGTCGTCCTCCTCACCGGGCGGTATGCGCGCGAGCACGTCATCCACCAAATCGCCTTTCGGGTCGATCACCAACGCGCCGCGCCGCGCGTGAAAGTCGGCGAGCGCGAGCCGTGCGATGAGCGTGGACTTGCCAACGCCGGTCGGCCCGAGAACGTGCAGGTGCTGGCGCGCGTCCACGACGCCAATGCCAGCCTGCCGGCCGCTCGATGTGATCCCCAGCGGCTTCTCGCTCGTGCTGATGCCTGGCGGCGAGGCGACCTGCCGGGCGCTTGAGCGCACGAGGCCGGGGATCGCCGCGTCGGCCGGTAGGTGCGCGAGCGCCGCAAGCTCGAGGACGCTCACGGTAAACGCGCCTCGCGTAAGCCAACGGCCGTGCAGCTTCACCATTGCGCGGCGTATGCCACGGCGACGCAACGCGGCCCTTCCCTCATACGGTGCGAAGCCGCCGGTCACGCCGGCCAATCGTCCACGCGCGAGCGACCGTGACGGCCCGGAGACGGCGATGCGGACGAGGCACTGGTAGAGGGGTTGGGCGCTCTTGTCGAGCACGTCGCGCACGTCGGGGTTGACGGTCGGATCGACGGTGGTGCGCTTCGGTGGGTTCGGGCTCAGCAGCTCAAACGCGCGTGCTGCTCGCCCGGTCGGCACGCCAGCGCGTAGGCGTCGCGCGGTCATGCGTAGCCGGCGCTGCTCGCGCGCCGTCGCTGGCCGTGCGAGCACTTGCACGAGCGCGCTCTCGCCCTCGCCGAGCCCCGAGAGCTGCCCGAGGATCACCCGCAACGGATCGGGGTCGGTGCTGCTGTCGAGTGCGAACCAATCCGGCCCGGCGATCACGAGCTCTGACACGAGCGCGGAGCTGGCGGGCGCGGGCGTGACGGCTTCGATGCTCGTGCTCGCGCCCGGCCACGCGGATTCGACGGCGCGCTCGATCAGGCCGAGCGGGACGAGGCGGGGCACCCAGAGCTGGAACACGGTGCCCTGCTCGCTGGCGGCTATCTCCCAGGAGAGATGCGGCTGCCCGGTGAGCAGCCGCGCGGGGTTGGGTAGCAGGAGGTCGTGCAGCGCCGACCACAGCAAGAGTGCTCCGTGTGGCTGGACTTCGGGTGGAATCCCGATCCGCACGAGCCGCGCGCCGCGCGCGAGTCGCCAGCGCCGCACACGACCGAGGATGAGGATGAGCGCGAGCGCGCCGGCCACGAGCAGGGCGAGGACTGGCAGGAAGGGTTCAACGTTGGACAGGGCATGGTGGGCGAGCGTCGGCAGCGAGCGCAGCGGCCGGTTCGGTTCGTCAAGCCACCGTTGAACCTGCGGCGCGGGGTGATGCGGGCGGCGTGTCATTTCGCTGCTGGCCGTGTCGCGCCGAGATAGAGGTCTTCTTCACCCCAGCGCGCGCCGATCGTGGTGGGGAACGACTCGGTTTGCACAACGGTCCCTTTGTGCGGCGCGTCCACCATCTCGCCGCCTTCAACGACGATCCCAACGTGCGTCACATTGCTGGTGCTCGTCCCGAAGAAAACGAGATCGCCGGGCTGTAGCGGTGCGCTCGCGGACAAGTGCGGCCCGGCATCGAACTGTTCTTGCGCGGTGCGCGGGATGCTTATGCCAGCGGCGCGGTACGCGGCTTGCGCGAGGCCCGAGCAGTCATAGCCGCTGGCGCTCTCGCCACCCCACACATACGGCACGCCGCGCTGGCTGAGAGCGAACGCGAGCGCTACACCGCCAGCGCCACTCGCCGCCTGCGGTGTAGCTGATTCGGCTTCGTGTTCGTAGGTGGCGGCCCAGCTCAGGACTTCTTCGACGTAGGCGTTCGAGTGGTTGTAAGCGAAGATCGCACGGCGGACTTCGCTCGGGGCGCCGTTGGCGCGTAGGTAGTTGGCGGCGCCGTAGATCGCATCGGCGGCGTTCCACCGGTCAGGGCGCCCGCCGCTGACGCTCACGCCGTAGCTCGCCCAGGTGGCCGCGAGGAACTGCATCGGGCCGCCCGCGCCCGCGTAGTTGACCGCGCCCTCCTGAGTACACGAGGGGTCTGGGTCTTGCCCGTCGTCGCACTCGACCTTCCCTATCCCGGCCAGTACCTCCCACGGGATGCCATAGCGAGCGCCGGCCGCCTCGAACAGTCGCAGGTATTCACTCGGGATCCCCGCGACCGATTCGACATCGGCGGCGGGCTGGCCGAGGCTGACGCCCGCGCCTCCGTCGAGCACGCCGAGCGCGGCGCCGATGAACAGCACGGGCAACAGCACCACGAGCGCGCACGAGCTGAGCAGCGCACGCTTCATCGGTTCTGCGCAAGCTCGGCCGGGTCGCTGGTGACAAGCTCGTGCTCGGCGGGGCTCGCCATCACCCTGAGCGGGACGCGCTGCCCGTCGGTCAACAGCAGCCCGTGGCCGACCGGGCAGGTGAGCAGATAGGAGCGCTCCCCGGCCGTCAGCGAGAAGGCTTGCCCAACGCGGTCGATCGCCTGCGGGGATTGGTGCAGAAGGAAGTGTTGACGGGCATTGGCGACGACCGCCTGCCCGGGCGCGGAGTCCAGCAAGTCGCCGGGGTCCTGCGTGATCGTGGAGAGCCCCGTCCAGCGCTTGCGGGCCTTCTTCGCCAGCCGGAACAAGAACCGTGCGCCGGGCGCCTCGCGTCCCGCTGTCGGCGTCTCGCGCATCAGGTCCCAGGCCTCGTCGACCAACACCACGCGGCGGCGTAGCGGACCCTCAAGCGAGCGCCAGATAGCGTCGAGCGCGAGCATCAGCGCCGGGCCGCGCATCCGCTCGGGCAGCCCCCGCAGCGAGAAGCACACGAGATGACTGTCCGGCTGCACGGAGGTCGGCCTGTCGAACAGCGAGGAGTGCGAGCCGGTCGCGTAGGGGGAAAGGCGCTCAGCGAGCCGCTTGCCCGTTTCGCTCTCGGCTTCGAGCGCGCGCACGAGGTCGCACAGCAGCGGCGCCGGGCGTCGGTACGTGGCGGGGTCGGCGGTGATCCCGGCTGATTGGTAGGCGGCGCGCGCGCCACGGTCGAGCACGGCAAGCTCGCCACCGTCGAGGCCTCCGGCGAGCAGTTCCACCAAGTCGGCGAGGAACAGAATCCGCTCGTCCAGCACCCGTGTCTCGTCGCTTGAGGCGGGCAGGTCGAGCGGGTTCAGCGCGACCGCGTGCGGGCCGGTGAAAGGCAGATAAGCGCCGCCGACTTTCTCACAGAGCGGGTGGTACTCGTCCTCGGGGTCGAGCACGAACACCTGCACGCCGTCGAACAACAAGTGCAGCGCTTCGAGCTTCGCGGCGTAGGACTTGCCGCCGCCCGAGTCGGCCAGTAGCACCGTGTTGAAGTTGGCGCGGGAGAAGCGGTCCACGAGCACCGGGGCGCCGCTGTCGGTGACGCCGTAGAGCACGCCGTCCTCAAGCGGCGGGTCAGAGGACGCGAACGGGAAGCCGGCGGCCAGCGCTGGCGTGTCGAACGTCCGCGCGAGCCGTAGCCGGTCGCTGCCGAGCGGCAGCGTGGAGAGCCACCCGTCGAGCGAGCGGAACGTCGCCGGGACGACGTGCATGAGCAGCGACGCGCACAGCGCTTTCACCCGTTCGGTGCGCTCTTGCAGCTCCTCTCTGCTCGGCGCGGTGACCGACAGGTAAAGGCCGGCGCGGAACAGCCGGCTTTCACCCCGAGCGAGCGCGCTCGCCAGCGCGTCGGCGTCCTCAGCGGCGGCGGCGAGCATCGGGTCAGAGAGCCGGCCACGGTCGGCGTCGATCCGCCGCGAGGACTCAAGCCGCGCGCGCTGGCGACGCAGCCGGTCGGCGGCGAGCGCGGGCGGGATCGGCCCGACCTGGAGGGTCAGGTCAAGCTCGCCAGCGGCCTTCAGCAGTGGCGCGAGCCAACCCTGCGTGACCTCGCGCGGGTAGCCGACGACCGCGAGCGTTCGCTGCCACGTATCCCCGGCGAGCAGACGGTCGCGCTCGACCTCCACCGCAGCCGGCACGGGTATCCGCCCATCGGCGTCGTGCCGGCGCGCTCCCTTAACTAGATCGGGGAGATGGTTCAGCATCGGTGGATCACCCCGTTCAGGTGCGATCCGGCTGGCGGGCCGGGTGCTTCCAGGGCGCCGAGCAGCAGCGTCGTGGTGGCTTCACCGTCGAGCCGGTCAAGCGTCACCCCGGCAGCGCGCAGCAGGTTCGCGCTCTCGCTGGCGTGTCGCTCGAGATCGGCGCTGGCAGCCTCGCGCTCGCGGGCGTGGGTGCTCAGTACGAGCAGGATTTGCCGGCGCCTCAGACCTTCGCCGTCGGTGGCGAAGTTGGAGAGGAACTGTGCGTAGTCGCGGGCGCACCGCTCAAGCGCGGGGTGAGGCAGCCCCGGCGCGGCGCGCTCGATCGCCTGAGCGCGCTCGGTGAGGTCCACGAGTTCCGAGCGAACCGTGATCGCGCACGGCGCGACGAGGCTGTTCAGCCACTTGCCATACGCGTCGGCGAGCGCTGCCTGCTCCTCGCTTGAGCGAAGCGCCCAGCTCGTCCCGCTCGCCGCCAACAGCAGGACGCTTGTGCCGTCGGACAGCTCCACGACGCCGCTCCTGAGGATCGCCTTCACCGGCACCCGTAGCAGCGAGACGGCCGGCTGGACGGGCGCACCCGGCAGCTTCGCGGGCACTCCATCGGGCGCCGCGATCCGCAGCTTGGATTGCGTGGATTGGCGGGCGGCGGCGAGCGCGATCCGCTCGCCCGAGAGGCCGTCCAGGCGCCCCAGCGCGAGGCCGACGCCCACGAGCGCGAACGGTGCGGCGAGCACGGCCGGCAACGGCATCGGCAACAGCGACCCGGCGGCCTCGAAGATCGCGTAGCAGACGATCGCGGTCACTACGAGGATCACGAGCTGCCGTGCGCTGAGCCCCCACGCGAGACGGTCCTCCATCTCCACGTCGGCGGGGAGCCGGATGCGCTGCTCGTTCACAGCGCACCCCCGATCGCGCCCTTGACGACCTTGTATGCGATGTAGGACTTTGCGACCCGCCCAACCGTTGAGGGTCGGCCCGAGAACACAAGCTCGCGCACCCAGAACGGAATGCGCAGCAGCACGTAAAAGAGGCAGATCACGAGCAGCAGGTCGATCAGCGCGCCGCTCGCGCTGAGCCCCAGGACGCTGCTGCTCGACGCGAAGAAGACGTGGACGATCGCGGCGAGCGTCAATGCTTGGGCGACCTGCACGCCGAGCGCGCCGATCATCGCGCGCCACCAAAGCCGGGCGAGGCCTTCGGTCTGCGGGAGTCCGTGCGCGAGCAGACAGATCGGAGCGGCGCAGACCAGGAGCACGATCAGCGCCGCCCGGACGAGATAGAGGATCAACAGCGCGACCGCGAGCACGGCGCAGACGAGCCCGAGCAGCACGAGGAAGATGCCGCCATCGGTGATCGACTCAACGACCAGCAGCTCAAGCGTGTGCCCGGCCTGCATCGGATCGACGCCGTTGCCGAGCAGCGCGCCCGAGAGCGCGTTGGCGATGCTCACCATCTGCCCTGAGATGGACAGGCTCGCGTTGGTCGCGATGGCGGCGATGACCAGACGCGGGATCGCGTCCTTGAGCGCGTAGGAGGTTTGCAGCGTCTCGTGAGTCATCACGAGCGCGCCGGCCACCATCACCACGAGCACGAGCAGCGCGTCCGCGATCCCGACCGCCAACTGCCAGTAGGAGCGGACGTTGGCCTGATCGACTATCTGCGGCGTGGAAAGCAGCGCCCGGCCGACAAGCTCCATCGCCGGGTTCAACGCGGACTTGACGAGCCCGGCGAACCATTCATTGATCGCGGCCTCGATTTTCCCGGTGATGTCGAAGAACCCCGGGTGCGAGGCCTTGCCGGCGCTCACGCTGCCGCCCTTCGATGGCGCGGGCGGCTTCGGCAGGGCGGGCCCAACTTCGATGCCGCCTTCCGGCGCCATGCTTTCGAGCGCCGAGCCGGGCAGCGGCGGCGACGCGGCCGGCGCCGTCGCGGTGCTGGCCGTCGGCGTCTTCGGCTGCGAGCCCTGGCCGGCTGCTGGGGCGGCGAGACTGAGCAGCACCACGGCGGCGGCGAGCAGCACGGCGAGGGTTGTCCGCCGCGTGCTCACCCGACGATGTGCTGCAGAACCGTGACCATCACGGGCGCAAGTGCCGCGAGCCCGTACCCCCAGAGCGCTGCTTTGAGCGCGCTCTTGGCGCGTTCGATCTGGTTGGGGTCACCGCCCGAGATCAGGTAGCGGATGCCCGCGACCGTCAACAGCAGCGACGCCAGCCCGACGAGCAGGCCGATCAACCAAACTCGCAGGTTGTCTACGACCTGATTGAGGCTGCTCGCTTCGGCGGCGTTGGCTACCTGCGGAACAAGCAGTGCCGCCAGCAGCGCCGATGTGATCGCTATGGCGAGTCTGCGTGTCATAAGACTTGCTCGGGTCCGGCGCGGGGGCGGACCCGATATCACCTCCTTCGTCTAACTCGACTGGCTTCTCTCAACCGACCGGGCCGTGTGACCCAGCGCCGGTGACCCGAGCAAGTGACAAAGGGCGGTTTTGCTGTCCTCGCGGTACAGGCCGGTAGCCGAGGAACATGAGAAGTCGTCGCTCCGCACGCTGGCGGCGCAGCTTCATCGTGTTGTAGGAGACGCCCGCCGAACGCGCGAGGTCCGCGACCGGAACACCGTCGATCCGGCTCGCGCAGATGACCTCCGCCTCCTGCGCGGAGATCGCGCACGCCCGCACCGCTTCATCGAGCAGCGCCTCGACGTTGCCTTCAACGACTTCGGGCGCCGGGGTCTTCCGGTCGAACCCGACCCACATCGAGCGCCACTCGCTCTCGCGCCCGAGCACCACGAGCGTCCGGTGCATCGTGTCGAGCAGCAGGTTCGCCGCGACCCTGCGCCTGCGATGCAGGGGATAGGAGCGAATCCCCTCCCAGACGGCCGCGCAGATGATCGCCCACAGCTCCTCGGCGTCGCGCGTGTCACTCAACAGCCGGCCAGCCATGTTCAACAGGCCGGGGCGGATCGCCTCAAGCACCACGCGCCCGCCCACCGGCTCCCGCTGAGCCCACCGCAGCAGCGCGCACAGCACGGCATCCTTCTCGCCGGGTGCTGCCGGGCGGCGCATGAAGCGCACGAGCGCCACGGCATCCACGAACCTCGACAGCGCCGGCTGGGCCTCCCTCGCCGCTCTGAAGCGAGCGCGAAAGACCGGCGAGCCAAGCTCCCGGTTCCAGTCACTTGCAAGCGTGTTCACGGGCATCGGGCACTCCCTTTCGTCGCGTTGCGGCGAAGGTGCCCGCCCTCGATGACCCAGCGCTTACACGCCACTAACCGGCGCAGTTCGACCTGGCTGGTTTTCCTGCGCGCTTCCTGGGTATCCATAAGGGACACGGAAGCCAGACCTGAGGTCCAAAGATGCGTCGTGCCGCGACAACCAAACCGGCAAAGGACGCCGCCGCGGACAGCGACGTGCTCAGGCGCCCGTGTGCCTACTCGCCTCCAAGGCGCCGGTTCTACGCCTCTCTACCCACCGCCCCGATGACGCTTGCAGTCGCGTCCTCGTGGCCGTCCAGCCGGACTCGTTCCCCACGGACACGAGCCCGATTCGCGCTGGATTGTGGGCGCTGTAAGTGCCGTGTTAGTCGCGTGTCAGCGCTGTGTCAGTGCTGGCAGGAAGGAATAGGCCCATGAACACGCCCCGCCTTACCTCGCTCCTCTCAGGTCGCGACGCGAACGGGTCGGCCGCCGTCGCCAATGGCTCGCCGCCGAGACTGCGACCGCCTCGGCGTACCGAGACACCACCCGTAACCACTACGCAGGAGGCAAAGCCGCGGCGGCTCCTACAGCCGCTCCCGCTCGCCGGCATGGTGCTCGTGCTGATCGCGGTCATTGCCTATTGGTCGGTGTACGCCTCCTCGACCAAACGCACCCCGATCTTGCTCGCCACGCACGCGCTCCCTGCCGGCACGGTGCTGAGCGCGGGCGACCTTCGTACCGGCGAACTGGCAGGCGAAGGATCGGTGCTCAGCGCACTCGTGCCCGAGCACGAGCTAGGGCAAGTGATCGGGCGCCGGCTCTCATCCGAAGTGCCAGCCGGGACGCCGCTGGCCGCTGGCGCGATGGGCACCCAGCACGCGCAGCCGTCCTCCGAGTTCACCCTCGCGGTCCCCGAGTACGACGTGACCGGCACCACCCTCCAGGCCGGCGAGCGCATCACGGTCCTGGCGACGTTCAACGCTGGCGGCGGACAGTCCGCCACCACGCGCCCCGTCGCGCGCGACGTGCAGGTGCTCAGCGTCGGCGAAGCGCCCGCCAACTCGGACCCGGCCACCACCACCGTCCCGGTGACGATCTCGCTGAGCAGCCCGTCGGTCGCGCCGTCCCTCGCGCTCGCCAACGAGGACGCCAAGATCGACCTCCTCGTGGAAGGCTCGGGCGGCTCGACCTCGCCGATCCCGTCCGTCAACCCAGGAAACGTCGAATGAGCGCGCGTCCGAGGCTCGTGCTCGCACTGACGCCGCTCGCCGAGCGCGCGATCGAAGGCACCCTGTTCGACGGCGAGGACGCCGCGCTCGAGCTGCTGTGCAGCGTCGGCGAAGCCGACGAACTGCTGCGCACGATCAGCGAGGAACGACCCGACGCCGTGCTGCTCTCCCCAGGCCTGGCCGGGCTCACGCCCGGACACTGCGAGCGCGTCCGCTCCGCAGGCGTGCGGCTCGTCGGCCTCGCACTCGATCAGCGCGACACCGACGCGCTCACGACCATCGGCGTTGACCTGGCCGTCGAGTCCTCCATCTCCCGCGAGGCGCTGATCGCCGCCACCCAAGGCGAGCCGCACGAGCCGGCAGCCGCGCCCGCGATCGTCCCGGCGACCTCGCGGGTGGAGCGGCCCGAGGACGGCGGCAGCATCCTGGCCGTCATCGGCGGCCGTGGCGCCCCCGGAGCGAGCGAGTGCGCCGCATCGCTCGCGGCGCTCGCGCACGGCCGCTGGCCGACGGTCCTAGTCGAGGTCGATGCGCTCGGCGGCGGGCTGGACGTGCGGCTCGGCGCCGACGCCCAGCAAGGGTCGCTGCTCGGGCTCGTGCGGGCCAGCAGCAGCAAGGACGGCGGCGGCGCGCTGCGCGAGCTTGTCGAGCACTGGCTGACCTCCCGCGAGGGCTGGCCGCCCGTGCTGCTCGCGCCGCCCGACAGCGAAGCGCTCGCCGAGTGCGCCGAGCCCGGCGCGATCACGAGCGCACTGCACGCGCTCTGCGGGCTGTACCCGGTCGTCGTCGCCGACGTTGGCTTTCCGCTCGCCGATGGTGCTCAGCTTCCGGCCGCCGCGCGCACGCACCGCGAAGCGCTGATAGCTGCCGACGCGGTACTGCTCGTGCTCGGCGCCCGCGAGGCGCAGCTGCGCCACGGTCTCCGCCAGCTTGACCTTCTACGCGACCAGCTCGCGATCCCGCCTGAGCGGCTGCGCGTCATCGTCAACGGCGTCGGAGCCCCCGGCGCAGCGAGCCGTCGCGCGGTCCTCGACAGCGCAGCCGACTACCTCGCTCAGCGGGAGGTCAGCATCGACGCGTGGCTGCCGTGGGACGGTCGCGCGCTCGCTCGCGCAGGTCGCAGTGGCACGCCGCTCGTCCTCGCCCGCCGACGCGGCTCCTACGCCCGCGCGATCACGCGGCTGCTTGACGAGCTATTCATGCCCGCCACGACGCCCGCACCGAGACGCCGCAAGCGCCGTCTGCCGGTGACGGTCACCCGCGCCCACGATGAGAAGGAGACGGTCGTATGGCAGCGGTAGCCGTCGAGAAGACCGTCCGCGAGGAGGTCGAGAAGGCACTCGCCGATGGCGAGGTCAACCTTGCCAGCGAGACAGGGCGCGAGCAGACCGAGCGGATCATCGAGCAAGCCGTCAGCGCCCACCAAGCACAAGCGCTCAGCGGCCAAAACGGCGGCGAGTTCACCGACCAAGACCGCGCCGAGCTGACACGCGCGCTACGCGATGACTTCATCGGGCTCGGCACGATCGCCGAGAAGATGCTCGCCGACCCCGACGCGCAGGAGTGGATGGTCAACGCTCCCAAGCGCGTTTTCAAGGACAACGGCGAGCGCATCGAACGCGTCACCGATGTGGTCTTCAGGGACAACCGCCAAGTCCGTAACTTCATCGAAAGGCTGTTGGAGCAGGTCGAGGGAAAGAAGCTCGACCGCCTCACGCCGATGGTCGAGGCGCGCTTGCCGGACGGGTCACGAATCAGCGCGACGCTGCCGCCGATCAGCAGCAACGGCAACGTGATCTGCACTATCCGCCGCTTCCGGCTCATGGCGATGACCCTGCAAGAACTCGTGACGCTTGAGTTCCTAAGCGACCAAGCCGCCGACTTCCTCAGCGCCGCCGTGAAGGCAGGCAAGAACATCATCGTCGCCGGACCTGTCTCGACCGGCAAGACGACGTTGCTGAACGCGCTCGGACAAGCGATCCCCGGCGGTGAGCGCGTCGTCGTCTGCGAGTCCAGCGCCGAGCTGCAACTGCCCCAAGTGCTCCAGAACTGCATCGGCTTGGAGGCAAGGCCCGCGAGCGCTGACGGGCTCGCCGAGATTGCACTTGAGAAGTTGGTCGCCGAAGCACTGCGCGCGAACCCAGATCGCATCATCGTCGGCGAGTGCCGTGGCCCGGAGGCGATGGCGCTCCTATGGGCACTCGCCAGCGGCCACGCCGGGATGAGTTCAGTCCACGGCGAGTCCGCAGAGCACACCATGAGCAACCTCGTCCGCTTCGCGCTCACATCAGGCACGAACATCGACGGCGAGCAAGCCCGCGATTGGCTGCGTGACGTTCACGTTGTCATCCACTGCGACCGGCCGCGCAGCAACCAGGCCGGCGAGCGCCACTTCCTACCCAGGCACATAGATGAAATCGTGGAGGTCGCAGGCGTCGAGGGCCGCCGTATGAGCCTCAATCCACTGTTCACCGGCAGCGGCGCTGACCTGCAATGGGCCGGGACAGGACCCGCCTTCCTAGATGATCTCGAACGCACCGGCTACCGGAGCCCCCAATGAGACGAACGCTCCCCGCGCTGCTCGTATGCCTGCTGATTGCCGGATGCGGAGGAAGCGGCAGCCATACCGCCAACACCACGACGAGTACGACGACCGCTACCACCACGACGGTCAACGCGACGGCGCAGCTCGAACAGGGAGTGCGACGAGCAATCGCGCTGAACTCGGAACTGTCGAACTGGGTCCTCTGGCACAACGTCATCCCGACGTGGGCAGCGCGGTCAACAGGCGGGCCAGCACTGGCAGCACTGCGATCTGCCGCCGCCGCACGGCGCCACGAACACCTACAGATGCGCGGCGTCTCGCCGCAGTTCCACGTCGTCTCCGTCACGTTGGCGCCCTCGTTTACGCAAGCGGTCGCAGTCGTCCTTGTAAAGGGCGAAGTACGGCCGTACCGACACGGCAAGCTCCTCGGTCATGCGATCAAGGTGAACGAAAAGGCAAGGCTCCACCTTCGACGGACTGGCACCGCCTCGACGTTCGTGGTTTGGAAGGTGGAAGCAGCGTGAAGGCCGTTGCTCCGCTGATTGTCCTCGCCGTGATCCTCGTTGCGCCGGCATTGGCTCAAGCCGAGGGCGTGAAGGCGGGTTGGTACTCGCAGCAAATCAACTCAAGTCACGCGGCAGTCGGTGGTTCGGTCAGCGTGTCCTCGCGCTCGTCGGGCTCGGCAGGGGGAGGTTCGGAATCGACGCCTGGCCCCGAATCATCAGGTGAAGCGCCAAGCGGGGAAGTGCCCTCGCCCGCGAATCCGACGCTACCGAGCACGTCGCCAAGGCTCGCCAATCCGCATCCGTCAGGTCCTAACTCGTTCTGGTACACGACTGACAGCGGCGAACGGTGCATCTATGAAGCCGCGAGCGACGGCATCTGCTTCAACGTTGTGACGCCGGCGGCACCGGCTGAAGCGGCGCCGCCCGTTAACCCGGCCGTGCTCGCCGCTGCTGCCGCCAACCGGCTGCCGCTAGATGCTGGACACATCGAATCGAGCCCGTCAGCGCAGGTCGATGGACTGACGGGGGCAGACTCGTGGTTTTGGCTCTCGCCCGCGCCTCCCTCGACGCGAACGGTATCCGTGGCGGCGCGTGGCGAGCACGTCACCGTGACCGCGACAGCGAGCACGGTGCGCTGGACGTTCGGTGATGGCTCCTCGTTGGCGGGCGGCGCGGGTGTTCCCTATCAGCCTGGGTCGGTGCCGTCTGATGCGATCTTGCACGACTACCAGACGCGGTGTCTGCCCGGCGATCAGGGGCACGATCCGTATGTGCTCGCGAGCTGCGGTCCCGATGGGTACACCGTGACCGCGACGCTTGAATGGGGCGTCACCTTCACGGCGCATGGTCCGGTCACGCGCAGCGGCACGCTACCTACTCGCTCGACGGCTGATTCTCTGACTTACCCCGTGAGCGAGGACCGGGCATTTCTGGCGTCGGCGGGAGGCGAAAAGTGACTGGCTTCCTGCTGGGGCTGTGCTTCGGTGCTGGCGTGGCGCTGATATGGCTCGGCGCCGTTGTCGGGGTACGCCTGTCGAGGCCGACGGCACCGGGGAGGTTGAGTGCATTGCTCAGGCAGGGCGCGATCGATATGCCGGCGCTCGTGTTCGTCGTGATCGTCGTGGCCTGTGGGGTGTCGGCGGCGTTGCTCGTGTGGTGGATCATCGACGTGCCGGCGCTCGTGGCGGCCGGGGTGCTGGGTGGTGCGTTCATCCCGATCGGGTGGGCACGGAGCCGCAGGGATCACCTGCTGAGAGAGCGCGAGCGCGCGTGGCCGGCGGTGTTGAATCAGCTTGCCGATGCGCTTGAGTCGGGCATCGCGTTTCCGGCTGCGGTCGCGCATGTCACGGCTTCCGGTCCGGTGGTGCTGCGCGGAGAGTTTGCGGCGTTCGGCGCACGGCTGCGCGGCGATGACATAGCGAGCGCCGTTGAGGGTCTTCGAGGCATCGGTGAACGCACCGCCGATTCTGTGGCGCTGCTGCTGCGCGCGGCGCTTGTCGAGACACCGACGGGTGGGCTTGCGCCTGTCCTGCGCGAGCTGGCGAGCGTTCTCTCCGAGCGGTTGCAGGCGCGGGAGAAGGCACGCACGAGAGCGGCGAACCTGCGTGTTGAGGCGGCGATTGTCGCGTTGAGCCCGATCCTCATTCTGCTGTTGTTCGGCTCGACCTCGCCGGAGTTCTTGAGCGCCTATCGCACCGTGGGCGGCACGTTCGTCCTGTTCATCGGCGGCCTTCTCATCTATGGCTGCTATGCCGCGATGCGACGGCTAGGACGTGTTCCTGAGCCGCGCCGAACACGTCCAAGTGAAGGCGGCCGGTCGTGAACGGCGGGCTGCTGTTCGCGTCGCTGTGCTTGGTCGTCGGTGGGCTTCTGCTCTGCGAGGACGCTCTCTCCCGGCGCCGCGTAGCGCTGTCGGTCAGGCTGGCTCGCGCTCGTGGCGGACGGCCGGCACTCCCAGGCACGATCGAGGCGAGCGTTCCCGAGTCGGTGCGTGTGTGGAGTGAGCGTGTGCGCTTGAGCTACGCCGATGCGCTGCGCAAGGCAGGCAAGAGCGAAACCGTTGCGCGGCTGCTCGCCAAGAAGGCGCTGTTTGCCTTCGCCGTGCCGTGGTGTCCACTTGTCATCTACGCAGCAGCGGCCGGTCGTCTGCCCTCAGCCGTCGTGCTGCTCGTGCTCGCAGTGTTCGGGTTCTTTCTCCCCGATCTTGCGCTGCGCATGGAAACCAAGCAGCGTAGGGAGGCACTACTGCTCGATTTGCCGGACGCGCTGGCCGTCATGGCGCTGTCGTTGGGCGCAGGCCAGTCGTTGCGGCAAGCGTTGGAGCTGGCGGCACAGGACTGTCAAGGGCCGCTTGGGGAGGAGCTGACGCGAGCGCTGTCACTCGCGCGCCGCGATAAGACGCTCGGCGAGCGCGAGGCGTTGGTCGTGGTCGCACACGAAAGCGGCGAGCCCGGATTCACTCGCTTCGCTGAGCTGCTGGCTGCGAAGGAGTCTCCCTATCTCGCGTTCCTGCGCACGCAGGCGAAGGCGCTGCGCGCCGACCAGGACCGGCATCTCGAACGCACTGCCGACAGTGCCTATCGCCGGATGCAGCTTTGGATCGCTCCGCTGGCCGGGGTGATGCTCTTGATTTTGGCCTACGGCTTTCTTCATGTTCTCGCCAATTCGACGTAAAGGAGGAAAAGAAAATGGGCATCTTGGAACGGCTTTGGATTGCCCTGCTGACCGGAGCGCACCGTTCGCTCGAGGACGAGCGCGGGGAGGTCCTACCGTGGCTCGGGCTCACGATCATGCTCGTCAGCTTGGTCGTCGCGATCATGGCGGTACTGCGCCCTGCCGTCCTCTCAGACGTTCAGAAAATCATCTCTGAACTAGGAGGCTCATAGAGAAGGCTCGTGAGGTAACGGCCATGTGCGAGCGTCTGCGCTCAGAGCGCGGAGACGGTGTGATCTCCGTACTGCTGGCCTTCGGGCTCCTGCTCGTGATCGTCGTGTTCGCGATCCAGGCGATCGGGTTCGCGCACGCACGCTCGGTCGCGCAGGCAGCAGCCCAGGACGGCGCCGAGACGGCAGCGAGCGAAGGGCCGGCAGCCGGCATCGCCCGCGCGAACGCGGTGCTGCGCTCAGCCGGCGGTGCCGCCAAGGGGCTTCATCCGGCGGTGAGCACGAGCGCCAACGTCGTGACGGTGCAGGTCAGCGGCAGTGCGCCCCGCGTGCTGCCCGGTGTGAGTCTCGTGCTGCCCACGATCGTCGCGCACGCGAGCACGCCACTTGAGCGCTACCCCCAGAACGAACAATGACCAGAGCCCTCCGCAGGAGACTCCGCGATGAACGTGGTGAAGCCGCCCCGCTCAGCCTGTTGCTGATCCTCGGTGGGCTGATCCTCCCGCTGATGTTCCTCGTCGCGCTCGGCGCTCGGATAGAGCTCGCGCACGTCGATGCGCAGCAGGCCGCCCGCTACGCGGTGCGCGCGGCCGTGGAGGCGCCCGACGCCGCTGCCGCCGACGCGGACGCCAATGCCGCGTTCGCACGCGAACAGGCCGGCACGAGCGCTCACATGATCGGGAGCCTCACGGGCACGTTCGTACCTGGCGACGTGATGAACGCGCAGGTGACCGTCGCTGTACCGATCGGCTCGCTTCCGTTCCTCGGGCACATCGGCACAGTCGTAGTGCGTGGGCAGGCGGCGGCGCCCGTTGACCGCTATCGCAGCGTCCTACCCACGGGGGCGCCGTGATGGCGCGACACTGGCGCCGCCGCCTGGCAGGTGAGCGTGGCTCGGTCGCGATCAGCGGCCTGCTGCTCGCGGTCGTGCTCGCCATGCTGATCGGGGTTGTCGTGGACCTCGGGCAGGCGTACCTCGCCCGTCGCGATCTTGCCTCGGTCGCTGACGACGCGGCGCTGGCCGGCAGTCAGGACATTGACATTCCCGCACTGCATGAAGGGCGCCTAGAACTCAACGCTTCCCAGGCACGCACCGACGCGCTGAACACGATCGGCGGCTACCCCAAAACCAGAGGCGAAGTCAGCACGACCAATGACCGGGTGAACGTCACCGTCACGCGCCGCGTGCAGACGATCTTGCTCGGCCTCGTCGGCTTGCGGACGTTCACGATCTCCGCCAACGCGAGCGCTGCACCCCGCGCGCCATGACCCCCAGGACGCTGATCGCCGCGACGGTCACGGGCGCGCTCGCGTTCCTCGCGCTCGGAGCCGCACTCGGGCTGGACCTGCTCACGCTCGCCCGGTTCGCTGTCCTCGGCGGGGCACTCGGGTTGCTCGTCCTCTACGACGTGCGCGAGCACCGGATACCCAACCGGATCGTGCTGCCAGCGGCGGGCGCCTGCGCCGTGCTGTCCCTCGTCGGCGGCATCCGGCCCAGCCACCTGCTCGCCGGCGTCGTGCTGCTGCTCGCGCTGCTCGTGATCGCGCTCGTGCTCCCGCGTGCGCTCGGGATGGGCGATGTGAAGCTCGTGCTGCTCCTGCTCTGCGGGCTCGACGCCACCACGCCGCGCGCCGTGATCTTCGGTATCGCGCTCCTGGCACTCCTCGCCGCGCCGCTCGTGATCCGCCGAGGTCGCGCCGCGCTGAACAGTGCGCTGCCGCTCGCTCCGTTCCTCGCTGCCGGCTCCCTACTCGCGCTCCTGCGATGAGAGACAGGCCGCGACGCCTACCAATGGCCGCGATGGCCGTGCTCGGCTTCGCTGGCCTGATCGTGCTCGGTCTGCTGCGCCCGGCGGTGCCGCACGTCGCCTCGCTCACGGGACCGCTGACGACCAGCGAAGTCGAGCGCATCGTCCTCTCGCTCGCGTGGCTGCTCGGCCTGGCGCTTGCCTGCACGGTGCTCGTACAGGCGCTTCGCGCCCTGCGTCAGCGGGCGAGGTCGCGCGTCCTTGCCGGGGTGTTGCCGCGCGCGCCGGTCACGGTGCCGCCGCGCCGAGTCCGCGACGGCGCGAGCGCTCGCTACGTCCTCACCGTCGCCGCGCCGACTGCTCCCGTCGTGGCCGCGAGTGAGCCGGCAGAGCCGGCTCCGCAGGCCGAGCAGGTGGGGGAGGGCGACCGGCGTGAAGTCTCGATCGCGGTGCTCGGCCCGCTCGCTGTCGATGGGCTCGCGCACAAGGTCAAGCGTGCGGCGACCTACGAGCTGCTTGCCTATCTCGCGTTCCACGCTCAGGGTGCGAGCCGCGACGAGCTGACCGAGGCCATCTGGCCGGGACAGGACCCCAAGCGCACACGCCCGCGGCTGTGGCAGTCCGTCAGCGAGGCCAAGCGCGCGCTCGGCGAGGCGTGGCTACACCACGGCGAGCGCTACCAACTTGACCGCGCGCACGTCCGCGTCGACCTTGACGACCTCGACCAACTGCTCACCGCCGCGAACGACGACGGCGACGACCCCGCCGCGCTCGAAACAGCACTTGCGCTCTGGCGCGGAGAACCGCTGGAGGGCAGCGACTTCCTGTGGGCCGAAGGCGAGCGGCGCAACCTGCACGCCACGCTCGTCGATCTACTTGAGCGCGTAGGACGGGCACGACTCGCCCACGGCGACGCCAGAGCCGCGCTGCAACTGGCAGAGCAAGCCATCGGCCTAGAGGAGCTGCACGAGCCAAGCTGGCGGCTGGCGCTGCAAGCTGAACACTCACTAGGCCTGCGCGAGTCGATCACCCGCCGTTACGACGAACTCACCCGCTCACTTGACGAGCAGCTAGGCCTTGAGCCCGCCCGCGAGACGCGGCTCGTCTACCGGCAGTTGCTTGGGCAGGCATAGACAGCAGGGCACGGGAGTAGTCCGAGCCGACCTGCCATCGTCCTGGGCGCACCTGAGAGAAGGAGGACACCTCTCGCATGACGGCTCTCACCCGCGCGTCGCTGCATGGAAGCTCACGCCGCATTTTTCCGGCAAGCTCTTGGGCGGATAGGTGTCCGTCGGGCTCGCGTGCAAGCGCGTAGAGGCAGGCCCGACCGAGCACGTCATCCGTGGAGTTGTGGAGCGTGAGTTCACCGAGCGTTGGCACTGATGGAAGTGCCGCGTCGAAGTGCTGCTCGTGCGCGCGCTGCTGCATCATCAGTTCGGCGCAGAACTCAACGAACCGTCCAAGCCCTGACCGCAGAGACTGCCGCGATTGCTCACCCACCAACTGCCAGAGCCCGTAAGCGCCGACTGCACCGAGCAGGATGCTCCAAGGTCCGATGAGGTCGTATGCCCGTTGCGCGCCCTTGACGACGCCGTACCCCGACATGTATGTGAACCTGCTCGTGCTGTCCATGAAGCGTTCCAGCTCTGCCGCATCGCCGCCTGCGCGCAGTCGCTCAAGCCACTCGGCGTGCTCTGCGAGTTCGGATTCCGCGCCGTAGACGGCCCGCAAGGCAGGCTTGTCCTTGGAGAGATACAAGCCACGAATAGCAAGCGCGAGATTCACCGAAGGAATGTCGTCTGTGTCGGTCGAGGCTAGTGTTGCCAGTCGCTTCAGCTCGGCGGGAGAGAGCCAAGCGAAGGGCACACCGTCGTCGGGCACTACTCGCAGCAACGGCATGTATTCGGTGACAAATCGCAGCAGGAAGTCCTCGCTGCGAACCGGTGTCTTGGCTTCCGACGAGAAGACGGCGTGATGCTCGAAAATCTCGCCGATAACGTGCGCAGAGCAGAACAGGCGGATGATCTGCTGATTCGCCGCCGTCACGAGCACGGTGCGTCGATCATTCCGGCAGGCATATGCAATGTCCTCGCAAAGGCAGCGGGTATCGCCCACGATCGGGCGCGGCTTCCTGAAGATCGCCGCTGGGAAAATGCCCTCCTCGGACGGTGGCTCAAGCGGCGCGAGCGCGCTGCGCTTGTGCGTTCCGCTGAGCATTACGCCTACGGCTTGGGCTGGGTCACGCGGGTCGTGTGGTTTGGGGGGATCAGGCATGGGAAGGGCTAGGCGTCGATCTAGGATAGGCGAGCATCGTCGGGTGCTCGCGGACCCGGTTCCAGGGGGTGTCGGCTCTACGATTTGGGGACGATGCAAGTCGATCTAACTGCGCCCGCCGACAACTTCGATGCCGACGCGTTTACGCGGGGTGTCGAGCGGATGCTGGAGATCATCCCTCGCAATGACGACGTGCGGCTCGACGTTACGACGGACCTTCGTGCTTCGGTGCGTGCCAAGCACCCCAATCGGGAGTACGCAGCCACGTACGAGTCGGACCGGGACATGGCAACTGTGATGGGAAAGACCATCGCCCAGGATGACGGGACCATTGACGTGGTTGTCGATGCCCGGGTCTTTGATCTTGGCGCTCCGCCGGAGCTACCTGAGCGCACCCTCGAACACGAGGCGCTTCACATCGCCATCGGGCAGCGAGGGGAGACGCTTCACGATCTCCGCGGCCGCTCGGACAACCCGGCGGCGGCCTTCGGGATCACGCTGGAAGTTGCCGGTACGGCGTGCGAGGAGTTCAGAGTGGAGCGAACGCTTTGGGGTGTCCATGCCGTGCCCAGTTCAATGAGCCAACTGGCGGATTTTGAGGCCACGCTCCGGCGATTTGATGGGCTCGTGAGCGACGCGTCACAGCGCTACCAGGAGGATCACGACGTTGAACGCATCATGGGCGCTGTTGGTGCTGCCTTCAACGCCATCGCAACGGCGACGGGATACGTCGCCGCCGAGATAGACGCATCCAACGAAGCCCGCTTGCCGCAGGTCCCGGCTGACCTTGCACGGCGACTGCTTGGTGGGGTCTGGGTTGATCTGGTGCGCGCGCTCAGCGACCTGCCCCCGGCCGACGTAGAAGCGTCTCGCGCAGACTTGGATGCCCAGGCCTACGAGGTCGCGCGACACCTAGAGGGATGGCTAAGGCACATCGGCTTTGCCTGGGAGAACACCGACGACGGCGGACTGTTCTTTCACGTTCTCAAGGCGCAACAATGGCACCATCACGCGCTCAATGCTTAAGCGGATCAATGACATAGTTGGTGGGGAGCTGGCTCGGTATCCGCACAGTGCTCGTGGATCGGCGCAAAACATCTTCCGCGCCGTCTACCAGATGACCCGTGCGTCGAGCCTCGGACGCAAAGACCAGTGGAGTGGGTCCGCCTCCGAGTGCGAGGAGATCGCCACGAGGATCGTCCGGCGCACACACCCGACGTTTGTGACCGAGCGCATCCAGTAGAACGTCCGGTACAGACGCCGAAGACTCTCGAATCAGCAGGCCCGGCTGGCGGCGATTGGCGTCGGCTCATCCGCGCATCCGAAGCTCGATGTCCATGCTGAGCACCTGCACGATCAAGAGCACGATCCGAAGCTGGACCGTGCTCTTGCCGTGCTCTAGCTGGATGACTACGACCCGATTGATCCCCGTAAGGTCCGCCACCGTCTGCTGCGTGAGATGAAGCTCGCGGCGCCTCGCGCGGATCGCCCGGCCAAGCTGCTCCGGGCTCTGGATTCGAGTCGCAGTCGCGCTCACGCCGTCGCCGCCTCCTCGGCGCCCGCGTCCTGCTGGCCGTCCATGAACTCGTCAGCGAGCCGGGCAAGCATCTCCGGGCACGCCACGACGGCTTCGTTGAGGTTGGCAAGCGCCTCCTCGACCAACTGATCCGGTTCGTAGCTGAGCGATGCGACAGCCGACCAATAGACACGTTCGATGATCGGCCGAAGCTCGCGCGGCGCCATCGTCAACTCGAACTGCTCAGCCTCGGGCTCGCGCTCCCACCCGAGATCATCGAGCAGCCGAAGCTCGCCCTTGAAGCGGTGGTGCAGCCGCTTGGCCTCCGTTATTTCGTCGTTGCGCAGGAGCGAGAAGAGATCGCTGTGCGCGGAGATGTCCATCATCAGACCGTCGTACAGCGCATCCCGATACCGGCGATTGATCGTCATGCCCATTTGGGAGACTTCCTTTCGGTTCGACACCGAAAAGGCGCCACGATCCATGCAAGGCGAACTAGCCGTAGGAGCTACGGTTAGCCGGCGGCATCGAAGGTGGTTTCTTCGGTGCTGTAAGGCCGGGGCGGGTGCTAGTAACACCCGTCTCGGCCGCTTGGTTTTTGGGTTGCCAGCGATCAGAGCAGAGCCCCCGGCGGACTTTTTGCGCGCCTTCGCGGCGCTTCGCAGCGGGGCGTTCGAGCGCGTCAAGCCGCTGTCTCGCCGATCTCTAGGACCCGCTATGTCCCGGCGATCCGAACCTAGCCTGATGCGGAACAGCACGAGCGGGATTCTGTCTGCCAAGGCCACTAGGAATTGACCTGCTGCTTGTTCCGCGTTCCGCAGCTTCCGCCGGGCGAGGCCTAGTCACCCTCGCCCGGCGGTCACTTGCCGTCCGACGCCGCTGCTTGACTCTCCCTGAGCGGCCAGCGGACTGACCTCCGCACCCCAAACGGCCGCGCCGCAGGAACGCAAACAAACGAGCACAAACCTGCACCAAAGGAGGTGCATCCATGTACGAGCTTGACGTTCTCGGCGTCGGTAACGAAAAGGACGCCGACGCCATCACCGCCCGCTTCACGAGGCCGGACAACGGCGCGATGGCGCACATCGTCATCGACGCCGGTTGGCAGGCCGACGGCGAAAAGGTCGTGAAGATGCTGGAACGCTACGAAGCGCCGTCGGTCGATCTCGCGATCGTTACGCACCCCGACGGCGACCACATCGGCGGCATGGGCAAGGTCTTCGACCACTTCAAGGTGAAGGTCCTCGTGCTCCATCGGCTCGACCAGCGTGGCGGCGCCGGGCTCCCCGCCGCCGACGCTGTAAAGGAGTTGGTGGAGAAGGCCGAGGCCTGCGGCGCCGAAGTGACCCAGCCCCGCCCCGGGATGACGTTCGCGCAGGGCGCGCTGACGGTCCTCGGACCGTCCGACGACTACTACAACCAACTCGTCCAGGAGCAGCTTGTAGAGGCGGGCACGGTGGCGAAGTCGCTCGGGCTGCGCGAGGCTGTTAGGGCACTCGGCGACCGGGTACTCGGACTGCTGCCGACGGAGGTGCCGTTCGGTGACGGACCAGGCACGAAAGGACGCAACAACTCGTCCGTGGTCAACCTCTTGCAGGTCGACGGCCAGAGAATCTTGCTGACCGCCGACGCCGGGGTGCCGGCGATCGAACGCGCGCTCGATTACGCACAGAGCATCGGCTACGCAGCGGAGCAGCCCACCGTCGTGCAGATTCCTCACCACGGCAGCCGCCGGAACGGTTCCTCTGCGCTGCTCGACCGGCTCCTCGGAGGCGCGACCGACGGCCGGCGCGGAGAGGCGTTCGTGAGCGTCGTCTCGGACGACGACGCGAAGCACCCTGCGGGCCGAATCGTCAACGCGTACAAACGGCGCGGCTACCCGTACTTCTGGACCGCGAACAACAACTCACTGTGTTGGCGCAGCCCGGATGCCCCGCCCCGGCTGGACTACAGTGCGGCGCCGGAAGGGCCGATCCTCGCGGAACTCGCCGACGATGCCTGACGCATACACGCGCAAGGCGCGGATCGCGCCCGCGGTCCTAGTGGCCGTGCCGGGTGGCGCGGTGCTGATCGCGGGGGCAATCTCGCCCGAGACGGTCTTGCGAGCAGTCGGGGTCTTTCTCGGTGCGATCGGCATTGTCATCGCGATCATCGTGCGCGACGCTGGGCGGACCGCTCAGCCGGGCCTGTGGGCGGCGTGGGGCGGCCCGCCGACGACCTCGCGGCTCCGCTGGAGCAGCGGCGCTCCCGACGCTGCGGTGCGACGGCTTCACGAGCGCGTTGAATCGGCCACGCATGAGCCGCTGCCCGACGCCCCGACCGAGGCGGGCGACCGGGCCGAAGCCGACCGCCGATACGAGGAGGCCGTCGCTGTCTTGCGCGAGAAGACGCGCGACCCTGCAATGTTCCCGCTCGTCGCTGCGGAGAACGCGGACTATGGCTTCCGCCGCAACGCCTACGGGGTGCGGTGGATTGGTGCGACCGCCGCTCTCGCGGGGACGATCGCCAGCGTCGCCTTCGCGGTTCTCGGCTCGGGCTCCTCCGCGACGCGAGTGCAGCGATGGCTGCCCGCTGCCGTCGTGTGCGGGTTGTGCCTGATCTTCTGGCTGACGGTCGTCAGGTCCACGTGGGTTCGCCGGGCGGCCGAGAACTACGCCGACCGGCTGCTCGGTGCGATCGACGTGCTGGCATCCCAGGGTTCGTCCTGATGGGACATCCTCCTGCGGCTACGGATTAGCGCCCGCTTGGGCGTACCGTAGCCGTCCCTCAGACGCCCTTTGTAGGTCGTGAAGGGACTTGTTCTCGATAGCCCGGCTGCGCGTGGTCGCCGACGCCTCTTGAGATCGGGCTTGGGCTCTGCTCTGATCGCCGACCCCCGAGAGCAAGGAGCCCACGATGGACGACTACGACAAGCAGGAGTTGGCGAACATTGGACGCGCTTTCCGCGAGGCACGCGAACGAAGCGGCCTCAGCGAGCGGGAAGTCGCCGATGCCGTGCGCGGCGTATCGCTGGCTGGCGTGCGTGCGATCGAGGCTGGCGAGCGCCCCAGCCTCAACTACGAGCAGATGATCCGCTTGGCTCGTGTGCTCGGCGTCGAAGCGTCGGAGATCATCAGCCGAGCAGAAAGCCTCGCAGCGGAGTGACAGCCGTACTCACCGCAGGGACGACCTCCGCCGTTCCGGGGAGCAAGATGCGCGGTATGCAGGCCGCCGGCTCAGAGGAGTTCCGACAGGCGCTCGCGCCGACGATCGGCGCGGTGCATGGCTTGGCGGATGCCGTTGGTGAGCGCGCCGAGCGGCACGGGCACCAGCCAAGCGCCAGCTCACGGGCAATGGAGGAGATCGCCGTCGAAGCGACCTTTGCCAAGCGGTCGGAAGGCTGGCGGGAGCCGATCAGGGAGACGCACACATTCGGCGGCATGACGCTCGCGGCCGCCGCTGACTTCGCACGGAGCTTTGTCGTCCTGCTCGACGCTGACTCCACCCCCGTCTACGGGCATCTTGTCGTGGCGCGCAGCGTGTTCGACGCCTGCGTTGTCGCGGCGTGGCTGAACGATCCGAAGGCCGATGCGACCGAGCGAGTCAAGCGCGGGCTCTGCGAGCAGCTATACAGCGCAATGGAGCTTGTGCGGCTTCGCCTTCAGGACGACGCCGCCGAGTACCGCGACGCATGGAAGGCGCGCGCGGCGGCTCTCGGCTGGACAGCCAACGTGTCGAGCAACAAGCCGGTGATCGACGGCACGAGCCGGCCATCGGTCCCGAAGGGTCTATCCGAGCTTCTTGTTGACGACGGCGACGCCCGGATCGGCCGGGCACAGTGGAGCTATCTCTCGTCCGTCTCGCACGTCACTTGGTACGGCATCCGCGAAGCCCTGCCGAGCACGGCGCCGCCGCCCGGCATCGCTCCTAGTCCGGTTTCGTATGGGACAGCCTCGTCGTCCGTGCGGGCGCAGGCCGTGTGCGTGCTTCGGGCGCTTCGCAAGGCTGCCGATGCTCGGTTCGTCCTCATGGGGTGGGCCGACGACGACTGGCGTGCCGCGAGCGCGCGAGCCGAGCAGCACGAGATCACGCTGATGCAGGCCTACCAGCGAGGCAGCGCGTGATGCCCGCTGTGGCCATCTGCGATCCCAAGGCCGAGGACCGCGAGCCAAGCCGGCGCCGGACGCCGGGACGACCCTTGATTTGGGACCGCACAGGGACCGCAGAAGCCCCGAAAACCGCATAGCAAAGCCGATCTGAACCGTTCGCCCCGATAAAAAAGCCCCGCTAATGCGGGGTTTTTTGTTGGCCGTATGTCCCGCCTGGTTTTGGCAGTGATTAGGCAGTAAGCCCCAAAGCTCCTGAGCTATGCGGCGAACCTTCGTGCTTGCGAGGCTTTGGAACATCCATCCCGGAAAGGAAGCTGCGCATGGCCTCGCTAGTTCTGAAGATGTCCGTCTCGCTCGACGGTTACGTCGCGCCAACAGACGGCAGCAGCGACTGGGTCACCGCTGGACGCTCCGAGGACGGCGCCGCCTGGACGCTCGAGACCGTGAGCAACGCGGACACGCACCTCATCGGCGCTGCGACCTACGCCCGCTGGGCCACATTCTGGCCCGGCGCCTCCGGGCCGTTTGCCAAGCCGATGAACGAGATCCCCAAGGTCGTGTTCTCGAACTCACTTGCGTCCGCGGACTGGCCCGAGACGACGATTGCCACTGGCGACCTGGCCGAAGCCGTCACGCGGCTCAAGCAGGAGCGCTCTGGCGGATACCTGCTCGCCCAGGGCGGTGTGCGGTTCGCGCGGTCGCTGGTCGAGACCGGCTTGATAGACGAGTACCGGCTTGTCGTGCATCCGGTCGTCCTGGGCGCGGGCGAGCGGCTCTTCGCCGCACCGTTGACCATCGAGCCCGTGAGCACCACCGCCTTCAGCCGCGGAGCTGTCGCCCACGTCTTCGCGGCGCACCTCGCCGGCGTCTGATCCCCGAGCGGCCGGCCGAGACGCTACCGTTCACAAGCACGCATAAAGGCCTGGGCCGGCGGCGTACGAGCATTTAAGGTTTGGGCAGTAGCTTCATCTCACTGCCCAAACCCCTTGAATCGACCCCAATATCTCAAGAGCTCAAGAGCAAGCAGCCAACACAACAAACAACTGATTTGCAGGATTTTTCATGACGAATCTCGTCTCAAGGTGAGCGATTCGGGTCGGTGAGGTCCCCAGTTGGAATCTGGGCGCCCCGATTGATTAGTGTTTGGCGAGGTCCAGCAAACACGGGCGAAAACCCCCGAAACACGGGGGATCGACGTCGGTCGTTTCGCCTGTGTTTGCGGGCTTCGCTGGCATATCCGTAGGAAGCCCGTAGGATCGGGACGCCCAACCCGTAGGAAATGCGTAGACCGGGCCGACGACCTCCCCGGGTCGCGCCGTCCGCGACCAAGCCTCAATGGAACGCCGCCACTACTACGGCCCGGCTCGCCGCGCGTGGCTGAGGGCTTGGAGATCCGAAGCGAGCTGAGCGACGGCTGGCCGCGCGGTCGGGCCTGCCGGCTACCACGGCTTTGCGATTCTCAGCGCGCTGAGAATCGCGCGCGTGGCGGGGGAGCGGTTGAGCGTGATGAAGTGGATGCCGGGCACGCCCTCGCGCAGCAGCTGCGCGCACTGCAGCGTGGCGTAAGCGACGCCGAAGTCGAGCACCGCCTCGGGGTCCTCGCCGCGTGCGTGCAGCTCGCGACGCAGGCCGTCGGGAATGGAGGCCCCGCAGAGCTTGGCCATGCGCTCGACCTGCCCCACCTGCGTGATGGGCATGACGCCGGGGATGATCGGCACGTTCACACCCGCTGTGCGTGCGCGCTGGACGAAGTCGAAGTAGAGGGCGTTGTCGAAGAACAACTGTGTGATTAGGAACTGCACGCCCGCGGCCACCTTCACCGCGAGATGTTCCAGGTCCTCCTCGGGGCTGACTGCGTGGATGTGCGTCTCGGGGAAGCAGGCGCCGCCGATCGCAAAGGGGTAGTCGGCGGCGATCAGTTCCACCAGTTCGCGCGAGTACTCCAAGCCGCCCTCCGTTTTGCGCCACTGCTCCTGGCCCGCGGGCGGGTCGCCGCGCAGCGCGAGCACGTTGTCGATGCCCGCGCTCTGCATCTCGTCGAGCGTGGCGCGCAGTTCCGCCACGGTGGCGCCCACGCAGGTGAAGTGCGCCATCGCCTCCAGCCCGTACTGTTCGCGGATGCGCTTGACGATCTCGATCGTTTTGCCCCTGGTGGAGCCGCCGGCGCCGTAGGTGACGGACACGAACGACGGGTCCAGGCCGCGCAGCTCGGCGAGCGCCGTGCGCAGGTTCTCCTCCCCAGCCTCCGTCTTGGGCGGGAAGAACTCGAAGGAGAACGTCGGCCCGGAGGAGGCCAGGCGGTCGATGCGCATCCGGGGATTATGCAGCCCAGCGCTCGGGCTCGCCGGCGATGCGGCGGATCTCCCCGATGGCCTCCAGGTGGGTGAGGGTGGAATCCAGCGGACACGATCGGCCAGATCCAGGCCGGCGCAGACGGGCGAGTTGGGCTAGTGTCGCTTGGAGTTGGATTCGTCTTGCAGGCCGGGTGGCAATGTGGCGCTGACTGCCGGAGGTCGGTTCAGACAGGGGCAGTGCGGGCCGTGCTCACGGTTGGCATTGCCGCCGTGGCAGCCCTCGCTTGGTGGTGCGTACTCGGGCACGTACATTCTCGGCTTGTGAAGCGTCTCATCGTCAACGTGGCGCGCGCGCGAGAGAGCCACTCAATGCCGCGGACGCGACTGGCGAACTGGTGACGGTTCGCGACGACAGGTTGACTTTGCTTTACGGACGCAACAGCAGTGGAAAGACGACGTTGCTTAGAACGCTTTTCCATGCTCTTTCGCCTACCGACGACAGGGGGCACCGTAGCGCGCTTTTCGCCACGCCTTTCTTGGCTCTTGACGTCAGTCTCAGTGACGGAGCACGTGTTAGCTATCGTCGTAGCAGGGAGAACCCGGTTGGACCATATGTGGCAGAAGTTGACCGCCCTAGCTGGGAGGAGCCCATCAGCTGGCAATACGACGACGCGGCGTACCGCGGCGACGCGGTGTCGGACCCACCAGTCTTTGTTACCGATGGCCCCTGCCGCACTAACAGCGGGCAGCATGGCGCGTCAAGCCTACGGCTCGTCGTCTGCTGAGCGCGAGCATGTCGACTGACGACCGGCTCCCTCAGCTTCGTCGAGCGGGGTCGCTCCGTCGTCGCACGATCAAGTAAAGCGCCATCGCGTCTGGCTGAACTGCTTGCCCTTGGCGAAGCCGAGAATGGTCGTGGGCACGACCCGATAGACGAGTGCCTTACCCGCGCGGATCGCGTCGCTGAGACCAAACCACGTGCCCTCGGGTGCTGTGAAGCGCGCCCCGTACTTCGACTCATAAGCGCTGGCAATAAGCCCGAGCTCCGCTGTGTCGCTGACCTCCACGGCGCGTCCTTCGACCACGACATCGAGACCATCGAGTCCGTTCTGGCCCGTGGTGAGAATGCACTGTGGGTTCTGCCCTAGGTTCTTTGCCTTGCGCTCGTCCGGACCTGTGCAAAAGTACATCGCGTCGTCGTGCCACACGGCCAACAGGGGGGTGACGTGTGGGCGTCCATCGGGACGCACGGTCGAGAGCCAGAACACTTCCGCCTCGTCGATGTGCCGGCGTCCCTCCGCCCAATCTGTCGGGGTCGCCCCCGGGCTGCTGAACCCGGTGTGGAGCTCCGCAACCGGCATCTCTGCCGCCATGTCAGTTCCTTTCGTTGAGAAACTAGGATTACCTCTCATAGGCCCTGCCGAGTGCCCGCAGTCATCGGTCGCGGTGTTGGATAGCTGCTCGCGGTCGCCGAGCGCGTAGAGCGCGGCGCCGAATACCTCGCTGCCGCCGTCGAATGTCTCGCAGCAGCCCTCCTTGGCGCTCGGCTCGCAGCATGTGACCTGTGGTGCGGGGGCGCAACAGGCGTCGGTGGTCGTATCAGCGGTGTTCAGCTCAGCCATGCGGATAGCTCCTCGAGCGAGTCGGGGATTACGTAATAGTAGGCCCACAAGCCGCGACGCTCTGAGTCCACGATCCCGGCGGTGCGCAGCTTGCCGAGGTGGTGGGAGAGCGTGGACTGTGAGATGTCGAACAGGGGCACCAGCTCGCAGACGCAGACCTTCCCGGCGTGCTTGCGGAGCACGTCCACGAGCTGCAGCCGGATCGGGTCGCCGAGTGCCTTGGCGACCTCAGCCATGCGCAGGGCCTCCTCGCGCTGTACGTCGGGGTAGACGACGGGCTCGCAGCAAGGCGAACCGGCAGCTCGCTTCTGCTTGGGGGATAGCTCCAAATCGACAGGCATCAATCTACTTTATATCAATAAGACTCACGTCCATCGATGTAATACGATCCGAGCATGGACGCTCCGCTCGCCCGCCGCCTGCTCGCGGAGCTTCTTGGCTCGGCGTTCCTGGCAGCGCTGGTGATCGGCTCGGGGATCGCGGCGCAGACTCTCTCGCCGGGCGATGTCGGACTACAGCTATTCGAGAACGCAGCCGCCACCGCAGCCGGGCTGTTCACGATCATCCTCATGTTTGGACCCGTATCGGGCGGCCACTTCAACCCGGTCGTATCACTCGCCGACGCGAGCTTCGGGGGTATCCGCTGGCGCGACGCACTCGCCTACATACCCACACAGATAGCCGGCTGCATCCTCGGCGCCATTACGGCCAACGGCATGTTTTCCCTAGCGGCCATCAGTATTTCCACCCACCATCGCGCCTCGGGCGCGCACCTGTTCTCGGAGGTCATCGCCACGGCGGGCCTGCTGCTGGTGATCTTCTCGCTCGCGCGCACAAGGCGTGCGAACACCGCGCCCGCGGCCGTCGGCGCCTACATCGGCGCCGCCTACTTCTTCACGAGCTCAGCCAGCTTCGCCAACCCCGCGATCAGCGTAGGGCGCATGTTCTCCAACACCTTCGCCGGTATCGCGCCTGCGTCCGTACCCGGCTTCGTCGCCGCGCAACTCGTCGGAGGCGCCTGCGCGATTTTCGCAGTCAGGGCGCTCTACCCGGACGTGACCTCGGCTGACGCAGCGGAGGTCGTCATGCCGCACCACACGGCGCCGCAGGAGGCATGAATGGCGACTGTGCTGTTCGTCTGTCTGCACAACGCCGGCCGCTCGCAAATGAGCCGGGCATTGTTCGAGCGAGCCGCAGAAGGCCGACACACCGCGCTCTCGGCAGGAACCACGCCGGGCGAGCACGTCCACCCCGAGGTCGTGGAAGTCATGCGCGAGCTGGAGATCGACCTGGCCGACCGCGAGCCGCAACTACTCACGACGGAGCTGGCCCAGCAAGCCGATGTCGTCGTGACGATGGGCTGCGGCGACGCCTGCCCATACATACCCGGCAAGCGTTATGTCGATTGGGACCTTCCCGACCCGAAGGGCCGTCCTCTCGCCGAGGTCCGCGCGACCCGCGACGAGCTAGAGCGGCAAGTCCGCGCGCTCATTGACGAACTCAACAGGGATTAACTGCTTAAGATGTGCGTGCGGAAGCTCGTCGGTGAAACCCGGTAGCGGCACCGGAATGTCTGAGCAAAATGTGACGCCTGGCGATAGCCGACCCGTTGCGCCACTTCGCGCACCGGGATCGCGCGCTGTGACAGCAGTTGGCGGGTCGAGGCTGAGTCCGCCGCCCTCGGTGAACGCCACGCGGCGTGGGGGGCTGCGATAATCCGGCCAGTGGAAGGCATCGACGCTTGGTGGTCGGCGGGGAAACGCGTGGACATCGATCTCGGCGGGATGGCTCGGCAGATCTTTCTGCGGCGGGCCGGCACCGGTCCGACGATGACTCTGCTGCACGGTTTCCCCAGTTCCTCGCATGATTGGGCCGCGTTGCTTCCGGCGCTGGCCGAGCGCAATTCGCTGGTACTGTTCGACTTTCTCGGGTTCGGCGCCTCGCAGAAGCCGGCCGACCACGACTACTCGATCCATGAGCAGGCCGACCTCGTCGAAGCGGTGTGGGCGCGCGAGCGGGTCACCGCGACGGTCGTCGTGGCCCACGACTACGCCGTGTCGGTCGCGCAGGAGCTGCTCGCAAGGCGCGCCGAAGGCGCACTGGGTGTCGAGTTGATCGAGGTCGATCTGCTCAACGGCGGGCTCTACCCCGACGTCTACCGTCCCCAGCCCGGTCAGCTGGCGCTGCTGGACCCGGAGCTCGGGCCGCAGATCGGCGCTCAGATCACCGAGGAGCTGTGGATCGAGGGCCTGAGGCCCACGTTTGCCGAGGGCTTCGACGTGGCCGCCGCCGGGGCTGACATCTGGCGGGCTACGGCTCGGGAAGACGGTCAGCTGGTCATCCACCGCGTGATCCGCTACATGAACGACCGCGCCCTCCACGCCGACCGCTGGGTGGATGCGCTCGAGCAGACCGACGTGCCGCTTGCCTTCGTGTGGGGGATGCTCGACCCGATTTCCGGTCCGCACATGGCCGAGCGCATCCGCGCACGGCTACCCGCGGCGCCGTTCACCTCGCTCCCAGACGTTGGGCACTGGCCCGCTCTCGAAGCGCCCGCCCGCGTGGTAGCGGCACTACGCGACGGCGAGCACGCCAGAGACCTTTAGGGAAGGAGGGCGGTGCACGCGGTTTGCGCAGCGTGCCTTCCGACCGCGCCGCATCGCGCGCGGTCGGCACCCACGGGCAGGGATTCATCCGTTCGTCGCGCTCGTGTGCGATCGGCGTGCGCAACGGCGTGCGCTCCGCCGCTACCGTGCGTGGCTGGAGACCCGAGCGTGAGGTCTGACGGCACGGCGTCGCAAGTGGGAGGATGGTGCAGATGAAGGCAGCGGTTATCTACGAGAATGGCGGACCGGAGGTGCTTCGCTACGAAGATGTGGCCGACCCCGAATGCCCGGATGGCTGCGTGGTCGTTGACGCCGAGGCGATCAGCATCGAGGGGGGTGATCTGCTCGCTCGCGCGGCCGGGGAGCTGCCCGCTGTTCCACACATCGTCGGTTATCTGAGTGCCGGCACCATCAGCGAGGTCGCCGCGGGGGTCGAGGGACGCGCGGTTGGCGACCGGGTGGTCGCCTTGAATGCGGCAGGGTCGCACGCCGCGAGGCGAGCGGTCCCCGCGGCGATGACTTGGCCGATCCCCGCCGGGCTGGACGCGGACCGCGCGGCGTGCGTGCCGGTTGCGTTCGGGACCGCGTACGAGTGCCTGTTCACCGCTGGCAACCTCGCGAAGGGACAAACCGTTCTGATCCACGCTGGAGCCGGCGGCGTCGGGATGGCTGCGATCCAGCTCGCCAAGCGCTCAGGCGCGACCGTGATCACGACTGCCTCCAGCGATGAGAAGCTGAAGCGGCTGAAGGCGCTCGGACTCGACCACGGCATCAACTACGCAACCGAGAGCTTCGTCGAGCGCGCCAACCAGCTGACCCACTCGCGCGGCGTGGAGGTCGTCCTCGACTCGATCGGCGGCCAGAACCTCATCGACAGCATCGGCGTGCTCGCGTACCGCGGACGGCTGGTCAGTGTTGGGGTTGCCGCCCGTGCGGGCTCGGCGATCGAGGCGCGGTCGTTGTGGGCACGCAACAACGCGCTGCACGGCGTCTTTCTCGGCGGAGCGATCCTGTCGGAGTACGCCCGCGTCCATCCGATGATCGCCGACATGCTGGAGCGCGTAGCAAGCGGCGAGCTCCAAGTGGAGATCGATCG
The DNA here is from genome assembly GCA_963744135.1 of uncultured Solirubrobacterales bacterium. Taxonomy (GTDB): domain Bacteria; phylum Actinomycetota; class Thermoleophilia; order Solirubrobacterales; family Solirubrobacteraceae; genus Palsa-744. Next base: position 303,042 of record CAVUSE010000007.1, read on the forward strand.
TTCGTTCCCACTCGCCGACGCCGCTGCGGCGCACGAATACGCGGAGAGCCGCAAAGCACTCGGCCGGGTCGTCTTGACGCCCTGATATCTGCGGCCAGTACGCGCTTTACTCCCGATGTGACCCCAGCTCGGGCTGCCGGGTCATCCTGCCGCACGAGCCACGGGCGCGTGCGGAGGCGCACGGTGATCGTGCGAGTTCGCCGGCCTCGGCGTCGCGAGCGCTCGCGAGCAAGCTGGGATTCGCCGAGCTACAGGCACGATGAGAGTTTTCTCATGGGTGTGCATCTTTAGCAAAGGAAAAGACAAAGTTGGCAATCTGGCCCGGCGCCGAATCGAGGCAACGCCAGGTCCCGTCAAGGAGGACACTGCACACATGAGCGCGCCCGCACCCTCATCGCGACACCAAGTCCGCAACACCCTGGCCAAGGTGCCCGAGATCACCCTGATCTTCTGGGTCCTCAAGCTCCTGACCACGGGCATGGGCGAGTCGATGTCGGACTTCCTCGGCCAGCACAGCGTTCCGATCGCGGGGGCGATCGGCATCTTCGGCCTGTGGTTTGCACTGTGGCTGCAGTTGCGCCAGCGCGAGTACCGCGCCCCCATCTACTGGTTCGCGGTGATGATGGTCGCGATCTTCGGCACGATGGCCGCCGACGGCATCCACGACGGGGCGAGCATTCCCTACGCGGTGACCACGCCTCTGTTCGCGGGCGTCGTGGCCGCCGTGTTCTTGCTCTGGTATCGCAGCGAGGGCACGTTGTCGATCCACACCATCACCACCCGCCGTCGCGAGAGCTTCTACTGGGCCGCCGTTCTGGCGACGTTCGCGCTCGGCACCGCCGCCGGGGATCTGACCGCGATCACACTGAACCTCGGCTTCTTCGGTTCGGTGCTGCTGTTCGCAGCGATCATCGCGATCCCTGCGATCGGCTGGTGGCGCTTCGGTCTGAACCCGATCGTTGGATTCTGGTTTGCCTACATCGTGACACGCCCGCTCGGCGCCTCCTTCGCGGACTGGTTCAGCAAGCCGCCCTCGATCACCGGTCTCGGCCTTGGGGACGGCACGGTCAGCGCCGTGGCGCTCGTCGTGTTCATCGCGCTCGTCGCGTACGTGACCGTCACCAAGCCCGACGTCCAGGGGGCGCCTGCACCGGGTGAGCTACTCGCGCCCCACTCACATCCTCTTCCCCATCCCCACGCTCAGCCCCATCCGACCCCGGCGCTGGAGCCCGAGCTGTAGGCGGCGGCGGTGCGGACAACGCAGCATGGGTTAGCATCCAAAAAGGACCGTGCTACGCAACATCGCGCTTTGGCTCAGACCGGCAGGGTGGCCGCCTCTGCCCGATGCGTTGCGCCGCCGGACGTTGCTGCTGGCGTGGGCTGCGATCCTCGCACAGGTGGTGTTCGTCGGCGGGTGGGTGTTCGCCGGCGCTCTCGAACCCCACTACTCGCCGGTTCGCCAATACATAAGCGAGCTCGGCCGGCACGGCGCGGCGAATCCCTGGATCTTCACGATTTTCGTCGGGATCTGGGGATTGGGCTTCATCGCGCTCGCGGTCGCGATCGTACCGGCGCTGCGTACGCGGCCATGGCCGTTGGCGATGCCGTTGTTCTTCGTGCTCGCCGGCCTGTGCGCGATTCTCGTCGGACAGCTGCAAATGGACTGCTCACCAACGGTGAGCGCCGTGTGCAGGTCACGCGAAGCCGCGGGTGCGCTCTCCTGGCACCACTACGCACATGAGTGGGTGAGCCTCGGCATCAAGGTCTCGCTCCTGCTGACGGGCTTCGCTTTTGCCCGCTCGGCGTGGCCGAGCCGGCTCGCGCGACTGGTGTTGAGCGGCGCCCTTGTGCTCTTGGCCGCGGGGATCGTCACGTTTGTGCTGCACAACTCGTTCGCCGGCTCCCAGGGATTCGAAGAGCGTCTGTGGGCGTTTGTCGCCCAGGCCTGGGCCCTGCTGTGCGCGACGGTGCTGATCCTGGAGGCGACGCTCGAGCCGGGCGTCCTGCGGGTACACGAGGCTGCCATGCAGCGTCACGCGTTGGGCGAGCACACCGCCGTTGGCGTCGGTCCGTCGTAGGCCGAACTGGTGGCCTCTCGTGGGCGAGCACCTCCGCGTAGGTCAGAGAGACCCGTGGTGGCTTGCGCGCGTGGTCTCCTGCAGCCACCGCGCACAACTGGGCCGTTCCTCGTGCCAGTCACGGAGTGAGCCTTTGAACTACGGTAGTCGACTGTTCCGCCTGTTGCACTTCTATGCCCCCGGGGAGGATAGTGCCGCAGGCAGGCCCGGTGCTTTCATAGGAGATCTGCTTGCCACTGTGGATGTCCAGGATCGCGTAGTCGCCATTGACGTACGCCAAGGTCTCGCTGTTGGAGGCACCGCACACGGGGCCGGTGCTTTTTTCTTCGTTTGGGAGGCTCGGCAGAGACCAGAGCACCCTGCCGGTACGGTCATCCAGTGCCATGAGCGCTTGATCGCCGCTCGGTTCTTCGGCGTAGATGAGCAGGACGTCGCCCCCATCGGCAACGAGCTCCGGAACGGCGCTTCTGGCGCCTCCGTGAGCGGGATGCCACCTCCACTCCACTCCCATGCCGGGAAGTGAATATGCCACGATTGTTCCCAGGCCGTCTTCTTTGGATTCGAGCATAATCAGGCGGTCTCCATCTGACGAGAGCGCCGCAGGAGCATTTGGAAAGTAGTTTGAGGCCGCGAGGGGCACCATCTGTTCTGACGCATTGTCGACGAAATGCCGAGCTTGGGTCACCATGAAGCTTCCGAGGTTCGCGCCGTCGGCAGGGTTGGTGATTGTGACTGTGGTCACGGGTTGATAGGGCCTGGAGTCGACGATGTACGCGCCGAGAACACCATACAGCCGCGGGTCGGAGCGTATCGCGCCTGTAGTCAGGTTGACGACGTCGCCGCCGGCTGGCTGGCAGCTGTTGCAGCCTCCGTATGGAACCGCGAGGCTCCAAGCAGCCCATCGACCATTGCTGGTGACGTTGAATGAAGTTGGTGCGAAGTTTGCGTAAGGGTTGCATTCGATCTTTTCTCTCCGCGGTGGGACGACCATGGCGCTCCATAGGTGCTTCCCCGTCTGGGCGCTCCACGCATCGAGGGTTGCCGAAAACAGTTCGGGATATATGCCTTCTGCGGGCTTTGCGGAGACGTGCTCCGTCAGGATGAGACGCCCAAGACTTGGCGCGGATGTGTCGATTGCCCCGCACTCTGGGGTCATCGCCGTACTTGGTATTTCGGCGAGTTGTTGACCTGATTGCGCGAAGGTGATCACGCCCGGTGACGCTTCGCCGCGTTCGGGGTAGCCGACTAGAGAGAACCCGGAGCCGCCTGCGATCACAGTAACGGAGCCGGCGTCTTCGTGCCTGGTCAGGGTCGTACCGAGAGGAGGCGGACTGGCTGGTTCGGCAGATGACGTGTCGGCACCTGTGGTGGCGTACGTGGTTGACGCGGGTTGCTGCGTCGACGATCCCGCGCTAGCAGTACGGGGATTGGTGTGAGGTGGCGAAGCGGCGTTCGAGCCACAGCCGGCGAGGGCTACGGCGACGACTAGAGCCAGTGAGAGGGGGCGGCGAGAGGTCATGTCTCCAGTTCCCCGGTAAAAATGTTCGGCATATTCGTTATCTTCCCTTTTTGACCCGCGTACCGGCCTGGTTGTGGCCAGCGGGCCGTAATCAGGAGTGCCGACGCCCCAGCGGCAGCGATCAGAACGGGTCCATGCAGTGTTCTACTGGATCTTGATCTCTCGATCGGTCCTTTGCGTTGCTCGCAGAACGCGGTGTTGCTCACAGTGGGCTCCTTGTCGTATGCAGGCGGGCAGTCTAAGACACGGCGCACATCGCGGCACGAGCCGGATCGCTGGACCTCGCGACATGCGGTGGGCGTGGCCGATTCGCTTCTATGCGTATTGTCGTGCTCAGGTTGATTGTCGCCCGCAAAGGACCTCGAAGTCCGCCACCTAGGGGTGGGATCGTCACCCCTGTCCGCAGCATGTTGCTGTAGGCTGGCCCGCAAGAGGGCATGGTGGATCAAGCCGAGTCTGCATTGATGGCCAAGGAGGGCGACAAATGACCGTTCAGCCGGCGCCCCACGCGCGATCGGCCAGCGAGATCAAAGCCATTATCGAAGCCGAGCGCACCGGCCTGCCGTTTGTGCTCTGGCGCGACGGCAAGGGCGAGCAACGGATCATGATCCTCGAGGAGCGTACGCGCGCAACCGTTGGGCGCGGATCATCGTGTGACCTGGCGTTGGCTGACGATGGGGAGGTCTCTCGCACGCACGCCGAACTGGAGCTGGTCGGCGAGGAGTGGGCGGTGACCGACGATGGCCTATCCCGTAACGGGACATATGTCAACGGAACGCGGATCTCTGGGCGCAAGCGCCTCGCTGATGGCGATGTCGTTCGCTTCGGGACCACTGTCGTTGAGTATCGCTGCCCCGACGAGGGCTCGACGGCGGCGACCTCCGCCGCCTCATACATGCCCGCCGTGGACAGCCTCAGCGACACGCAGCGCAAGATCCTCGTAGCTCTGTGCAGGCCATACAAGGCCGGTTCCGGCTTTGCCACGCCCGCGAGCAACAACGAGATCGCCGGCGAGGTGTTCCTCAGCGTCGACGCCGTCAAGAACAACCTCAGAACCCTCTTTCAACGGTTCGAGATCGGCGAGCTGCCGCAAAACCAGAAGCGAGCCCGGCTGGTCGAGTGTGCGTTCCAGTGGGGCCTGGTCGCGGAGCGGGACCTTTGAACAGCCCCCACCGCGCCTGTGGCGCAGACGTTCCTGCGACGGCAAAGCTCTGTCGCGGCTGTGGGCAACCGTAGAGATCCTCCCGCGGCCGAACATCTGTCGTCGCCTTTTCTCTCGCGCTGGTGACACAGCGCGCTACGCCTGCGGTTCAGCTCGGTGAGCGACGGCTCGGTCTGCGGCGAAAGTGGGAGGGTGGCTCTGCCTACACCTAGGGTCTCCGGTCGGAGGGCTGATCCAGAGCGATGCTTGCGTCAACCGCAACAGAACCAGCGATGCGCACCATTCGCATCACGCTACGCACAGGAGATCGGCAATGCAGGCTGTCGCAACATCGATAAATTCACCACATGTTTGGCCTCACGGCACGCGAGAGCATCGGCGAAACCGCGCCCGCAACGGGGAGACCCATCGGTTGCAGGTCCTCGGGCTGGCGTGCATGCTGCTGTTTGCACTCTGCGCCCTCAGCCTGAGCCTCGCCGGGTCGGCTCGGGCCGCAACGACCCAGGGCCAGGCCATCGTCAACGCGGCAGCATCGATGCGCGGCAAGCCCTACTGCTACGACGGAGGCAACACCGCCGGTCCGACGCACGGTGACGGCGGCTCGGGATGCGCGGGAGCGACAAAGGGCTTCGATTGCAGCGGCCTGGCGCTTTATGCCGTCTATCAGGGAACTGGAGGAAAAGTGGATCTCCCTCACAAAGCCAGTGAGCAGGCAGTCCACCCAGGTGGCCGGGTGATATCGAAGTCGGCCCTGCAACCCGGGGACCTGGTCTTCTTTGGCGGTGGTTCAATGGCAAAAGCCATCCACGTGGCGATCTATGCGGGCCACAGCGAAGTTTGGGTCGCGGAAGACTACGGAATTCCGGTGCGGCTGCGGACGCTGAAATGGATCGAACATGGCCTCACATATGACGGCGGTGTCCGATTCTGGAGCACTGGCGGCGCCCCCGCTGGCTCTGGCGCTGGCAGCCCCGAAAGCGGCGGTGGGAGCGGCTCCAACCCGGGGGGAGGCAGCGAATCCTCACCGAGCCCGACTCCGAGCGAATCGGCCCCTGGCGGGAGCACGCCGCCTCCGACGGCGCCCACGTACTCCGAGACATCGGGCAGCGTCGTTCACACGTGGACCGACTACGCGGACGCGGGCGGTGGCGAAGGGCCGGAGATGCCTTCCAACGACACCGTGCAGATCGCCTGCAAGGTCAACGGATTCACCGTTGCCGACGGCAACACCTGGTGGTATCGCATCGCGTCGGCGCCGTGGAACGGCAACTACTACGGCTCGGCAGACGCCTTCTACAACAACGGTGCGACGTCGGGAAGCCTGCTCGGCACCCCATTCGTCGACCCCAACGTACCCAACTGCTAGTGCCCCGAATTACAAATTCAATGGCTTTCGCGCCGCCAGCGCGTGCCTGACGTCCACCAGCATCGGCGCATGTGCTCCCGGCACACAGGCGATACAGGCAAGGCCGGCCGGGGGCTCTGAGACTCGCGCGCGGCGGAGCTACCGCCGTCGCGCCGCGGGCTGGAGGGCGGGGCTGACCCACCCGCCGTCGGCGGGGTTGATGTTGGTGCCGGGGGTGACGATCTGGTCGATGCGGTCGAGCACCTCCTCGGAGAGCGTGACGTCTGCGGCGGGGAGCTGGCTCTCGAGCTGCTCCATCGTGCGCGGGCCGATGATCGCCGCGGTGACCGCCGGATGGTTGATCACGAACGCGATCGCCATCTCGATCAGCGACATCTCCGCCTCCTCGGCGAGCTGCGCGAGCCGATCGGCGGCGTCCAGCTTGCGTTGGTTGGCGGGCAACGACAGGTCGTAGCGGTCGGTGAGCCGCCTGCGGGCGACCGACATCGGCTGCAGATCATCTGCGTCCTTGCGCCACCTGCCCGACAGCCAGCCGCCCGACAGCGGGCTCCACGGGATCACGCCCATCCCGTAGCGCTGGCAGGTGGGCAGCACGTCTGCCTCGATCCCGCGGGCGAGCATCGAGTAGGGCGGCTGCTCGCACACGTAGCGCTGAAGCCCCCGATCATGTGCGGCCCATTGGGCCTCCACGATTGCCGAGGGAGGGAACACCGAGGAGCCGATGTAGCGGACCTTCCCCTGCTGGACGAGGTCGGTGAGTGCGCCAAGCGTCTCTTCGATGTCGACGTCGGGCTCGTAGCGGTGGATCTGATAGAGGTCGATCCAGTCGGTGCCGAGCCGCTTCAGCGAGCTCTCGACCTCGCGGACGAGCCAGCGGCGCGAAACGCCTCGGCGGTTCGGGTCCTCGTCCATCGCGCCCCACGCCTTGGTGGCGAGCACGACATCCTCGCGCCTGCCGCCCGCCAGCGCCTTGCCGACGATCGTCTCGGACTCGCCTTTGGAGTAGATGTCGGCGGTGTCGATGAAGTTGATGCCGGCATCGAGCGCGCGGTGGATGATGCGGATGCCGTCATCGTGGTCCTTGTTGCCCCAGACGCCGAACATCATCGCGCCGAGACACAGCTTGCTGACCGATACGCCGGTGCGTCCGAGTGGTCGATGCTCCATGGTTGCTCCTCTCTCTCAGCCGACCTGCGCGGTGGGTCGGACGAGGATCTCGTTGAGCGTCATGCGCCGCGGGCGCGTGACGGCGAATACGATGACTTCGGCGATGTCCTGGGGGGTGATGGCAAGGTCCTTGACGAATTGCTGTGTGGCGCGCTTGGTCTCGGCGTGCGTGATGTGGTCGATCAGCTCGGTGGCCACCGCGCCGGGCTCGATGACCGTGACGCGGATGTCGGGCTGAAGCTCTTGGCGCAACGCCTCCGACCAACCGTTGAGCCCCCACTTGGTGGCGGCGTAGACCGCGTTCCCCGACCGGGCGGTGCGCCCGGCGACCGAGGAGATGTTGACGAGGTCACCACCGCCGCCGCCGCGCAACTGGTCGAGGAACACCTCGGTTGCGGTCATTGCGCCCAGCAGGTTGACCTCCACCATCTGGCGGTGCTCCACCAGCTGGTCGGAGGTGAACGGCGCGAGCAGCATCACCCCGGCGTTGTTGACGAGGATGTTCGCGCCACCGAGCTCGCGCTGCACTCGTTCGGCGGCCGCGACGATCGAGTCTCGGTCGGTGACGTCGGCCTCGATCGCGATCGCGCCGTCGCCGAGCTCGCCGGCCAGAGCCTGGATGCGCTCGCCGCGGCGGGCCAGCAGAGCGAGCCGGTGGCCGTCGGCTGCCAGCGCACGCGCGGTGGCCTCGCCGATGCCGGAGGACGCGCCGGTGATGACCGCAACGCGGCCTGCATTTTGGTCGGTGGTCATGGTCTGGGCTGCCTTTCGTGTGAATGGGGGGCTGAGGCCTTGGGACCGAGCCTGACACGCTTCCGGTCACCCTCTGGGTGCCCGCTTTGTCAGCCTTTGAAGCTCGACGCGCCGCGGTCGCCGAATGGCTCGTCGCGCTCACGCACCGCCTCGCGGAAGCCGGCTTCGGCGGCACGTCGCTGGAAGGCGTAGCCCTCTGCCGTGTGGCGGGTGATGCCGTCGAAGACGGTACCTAGAACTTGGGTGGAGTGCAGACCTCTCGACATCGTCTCCTGGTTGACCAGTAGCTTCATCGTCATCAGCTGGTTGATCGGCACCTGTGCGATTCGCCGGACGAGGATCTCAGTGCGTTCGTCGAGCTGGGCCGCGGGCGGGGCCTCGATCGCCAGTCCCCACTCGAGGGCCTCCGCGCCGGAGAGGCAGTCGCCGGTGAACAGCAGTCGCTTCGCTCGCTGCGGCCCCAGGCGGTGGGCCCACATCGACGTCGTCGGCGAGCCCCACACGCGTGCCGGCGGATAGCCGATCTTCGCGTCCTCGGCGATCACGAGCAGGTCCGAGCAGAGCGCCATGTCGGTGCCGCCGGCGACGCAGAACCCGTGCACCTTGCACACGACGGGCTTGCCGCAGTGAAACAGCGACATGAACGCGCGGACGTTGCGACCCATCATCGCGTAATCGACCATCGGATCCCAGGTGCCGGTCGGGTCGTGGTTGGCCGCGATCACCGCCGGGTCGAGTGGCGAGCCTGTCGGAGCCTCCCCGCCCGGTCTGGACATGTCGCGCTCGGCGCTCTCGACGAGGTCATACCCGCCGCAGAACCCCTTGCCGTTGCCCGCGAGGAGCAGCACGTGCACCGCCGGATCGAGGTCTGCCCGCTCGACGCACGCGGCGAGCTCGGCGATCAGCGTCGGCGTGAGCCCGTTGCCGCGCTCAGGCCGATCGAGCGTGATCCGGGCGACCCCCTCCCCGACCTCGTAGGTCATCGTCTGCAGATGGCTCATCAGGGGACTCCCGCTTGGGCTCGTCGGCTACGGCTGGATATACGTGAGAGTAGCGGCACGCCGAGTGATCCTGCAGGCCTGTATACGGTGATCGTCTGCGACCCGGCGCGTGGGCCAACACAAGCGAAGGCAACGGTCTGACGCTGCGCTGTCTCAGAGAACCGCCGACTGACACTCAGACGCGGCTGATGCCCAGCTAGCGCGGAGACTGGAGGCGGACATCGCTTCGACCAGGTGGTCTCGCGTGATCTGCACGGGAAGGGTCTCGTGACGGCCTGCCACGCGGCCCACGCGAGTAGGCTGCTCTTCCCTCCGCCGGGTGGTGCGACGATGAGCACAAAGCTCTCATCCTCTGTCCGCATTGCGGCCAGCACGCGCTGCTCGATTGGATTGGCCAATCCAACTTCGTCAAGCGGGACATGCGCGAGCGCCAGCTCGTAGTCGGGAGGCTTGGGCTTGAACGCGGTCCGCTCGCGTAGGACGGTGAGGATCTGCTCACTCATTTCTGGTGCACCGCATAAATCACACGTGGCCGTCCGGGTCCCTCCCCACGATGCTCCAAATGCGAGCTGAGTACGCCATGTTTTTCGAGCGTCCTCAAGAGCTCGGTGAGACGATTGCGCGTAACGCTCCCCCCGGCTGCGCTGCAGGTCGAGATCACTGGCGCTTACGCCATCGCGGCCCCACATCTCGGCGAGCAGCATGGCGCCGGATCGCCCTGCCGCTTCTTCGGCAAGCTGCTGCAGCTCGTGCTGGCGCGCAGCGTCGTAGCTTCCCCCGGGTGCGTCCCCGGCGGCCAGTGCGACCAGCGCACGTGGCTGCAGTGCTGTCTGTGGCTCAATCGAGATCAGCGTCGACTCGCCCGTGTCGGCACGACGACGGAGAAGCTCGGCTGCCAGTGCGCCAGCGAGAGGCTCGAGCTTGAAGCTCCGATCGAAGAACACATCTGATGGAGGCTGCGACAGCGCGTCTGCGACGTTGGGACGGGGCTTTTTCCGGGGGTTGAGAGCACCCCGGTGCTACTGCTGTGGATGCACCCGGCGCCCGGCGACCCACGTCGCCTCGACCCCAACCTCCGCGAGACTCGCGGGGTCACATGCGATCGGATCCCGCGCGAGGTGAACGAGATCGGCCTGCTTGCCGGGCGCGATCGAGCCGGCCTCGTGCTCGCACCCGAGCGCGCGGGCTGAGCCGAGCGTGTAGGCGCGGAGCATCGGCTCCACGGCGAGCGCCTGCTCCGCCGCCAGCGTCGCGCCGGCGGCGGTGCGGCGGGTGGCCGCGGAGCTGATCGCCGCGAGCACGTCCGGCGGGGACACGGGGTAGTCGGAGCTGCCGGCCAGCTCCACGCCCGCTTCGTGCAGCGAGCGCAGCGGCATCGTCAGGATCGACGGGGGCAACGGCGTGAGCAGCATGTCGTCGCCGGCGCCCGCGATGAATCCTGGCTGCACCACGGCGATCGCTCCGAGGTCGGCGATCCGCCGCGGCTGGTCGGCGGCGGCGAAGATGACGTGCTCCAGGCGCGGGCGCCCGGGCGCGGCGGCGAGCGCGGGCTCGTTGCGCTCGAGCGCGGTGAGCGCGAGGTCGATCGCCTCGTTGCCGATCGCGTGCAGCGCGATCTGGAAGCCTCGCGAGGCGCCGTGGCCGACGGCGTCGGCGAGCGCGTCGCGGTGCCAGAAGCGCATCCCGCCGTGCAGGTGCAGGTCGCGTCCCACGCGCGGGCGGCCGCTGCGCGAGGCCGCTCGCAGCACTGCGAGACCGCCGCCGCCGAGCATGTTGCGCAGCAGAGCGCTCGCGACCCATGCGGCCTGGCCGGCGGAGAGGCAGACCGCGCAGCGGTGGCCTCCGTCCACGAACAGCTTCGCGGGCCCGACGGGCGCGCGCGGGGGACCCTCGCCGGTCGCGGGCCCGTCGAAGCGGGGCAGCAGCAGCGAGGTGGAGGCGACCGGCATCGAGTGCACGGTGATCGGCAGGCGCTCCTCCGCGGCGGCGCGCTGGTAGAGGCGCTCGACCGAGGGGGCGACGGCCGCGTCCCCGACGCGGGTGATGCCGAGCGCGAGCAGGTCGCGGGCGTGCGCCTCGCACGCGGCCAGCCACACCTCGGGGCCGTCGGCGAGCAACTGCTCGCGAAAGGCGGCCTCGGCGATGAACGCCGCGCCCTCCGACACGACGCCCGTGAGCCGCCCGCGACGGTCGCGCAACAGCACCCCGTTGGCGGGGTCGGGCGCGCCGGTTGTCCATCCCATCGCCTCAAGCCCTGTGTGGTTGAGCGAGCCGTCGTGGCCGCTGGCGGCCTGTACGAACAGCGGGCGCCCGGGGCAGCACTGCTCGAGCTCCGCGGCGCGAGGTGCGCGGCGCTCGCGCAGGTCGCCCGCCTCGTAGCCGCAGAGGTACACCCACCCCGGGGGCTTCGCCGCGACGGCCTCCTGGATCGTTGCCAGGAGCTCCTCGATCCGACTGCCCGTGGGCAGCCGCAGGCTCACCCCGCCGTAGTCCAGCGCCGCATACGCGAGGTGGTGGTGGGCGTCGATGAACCCCGGCAGCAGCGCGCCGCCGCCGAGGTCGTGCACGGGGGCGCCCTCGCCGAGCGCGCCGCGCACCTCGGCGAGCGTCCCGACCGCAGCGATCTGCCCCGCACGGGTTCCGACCGCCTGCGCGAGCGGGCGCTGAGGATCCATCGTGTGTACCACCGCCCCTGTGAGGATCTCAGGCATCGCCCGGTGCGTCATCCCTCCGATAGGTGCCTTCTCTGAACAGCTCGCTGCTGGCCGCGTTCCAGCGATCCAACTGCGTGGGCGTGAAGAAGGGCTCCGGCAGGTGGCGCTCCACGGCGTCGCTGAGCAGGACGGTGCCGAGGATCATCGCGACCGTGTGCAGCGCCGTCCACGTGAGGTCGATGTCGGGGCGCAGGAGGTCGTGGTCGGCCAGCCGCTGCCACTGGGCTTGGGCGATCGCCACGAACGCGTCGAAGATGCCGAGCGCGGCGTTGTCGCGGTCGGCCGTCGAGCGGGCGACGTACAGCACCGCCGTCGGGTGCTCCGTCAAGAACGCGTTGACGCGGTCGCCGAGCTCCTGCACGGCGTCGATCGACGCGTCGCTGCCGGCGAGGTCACTGAAGGCGTCGGTGGCGAGCGCCAGCACGTACGCGTTGACGGCCTCGACGAGCGCGGTCTTGCTCGGGAAGTAGTGCTGCACCAGGCCGGGTGACACCCCGGCGTGCTTGGCGACGTCGCGGATCGAGGTCGCGGGCACGCCGTCTCTGGCGAAGCCCTCGAGCGCGGCGTTGCGGATCCGCGCGAGGCCCGTAAGGTCGGACGCGGGTGCCTCCATACGTATGGAGGGTATACGGTGCAAGCGTATGGGCGGCACTTATCTGCGCTGGCGGCGCGTGCTGCTCGTGAGCGGTGTTGTGTTTGTGGTTGCTGCGACCTTCGGGGTCGGTGTCACCGGCGTTCTCAAAGGTCGCCAGCAGGATTTCCAGGCGCCCGGCTCGCAGTACGAACGTGTGAACGCCGCGATCCGGCGGGCCACGGGCCAGGAGCCCTACTGGGGCGTCGTGGCGCTGCTGGCCGGCCCGCGCGAGATCCGCGGCGACGCCGGCGCGGAACGTGGCGTGGCGCACGTCGCCGCGTTGCTCGCCCGCCGGCGGGGCTTCCAGCGCGTGCTGGATTATCCCGCGACGCGCTCCGCGGAGCTCCTCTCGCGCGATGGGCGCCAAACGCTGGTGCTGGCGGCCTTCGCGACGCCGGAGGATTCGGTGGCCGCGGTGGCGCGTGTTCGCGCGGCGCTCGCGCGGCCCGCGGGACGCGCGGCGCTCGCGGGTATGAGCGTGAGCTTCGGCGGGTCGGACGTCCTGTTTCACGAACTGACGACGCGCACGATCTCGGGTCTCGGACGCGCCGGGCGGCTCGCCTTCCCGATCCTGCTGCTGCTCCTGCTGTGGGTCTTCCGGGGGCTCGTGGCAGCGCTGCTGCCGCTGCTGGTCGGCGGCTTCGCAATCGTGCTCGCGTTTCTCACGCTGCGGCTGCTCGACCCGTTCGTGGGGCTGTCAGTGTTGTCGCTGAACGTCGTGAGCGGCCTGGGCCTGGGGCTGGGAATCGATTACAGCCTGTTCGTGCTCTCGCGCTATCGCGAGGAGCTCGCCGGCGGCGCGGAGACGGCGGGCGCGATCGCGCGCACGCTCGGGACCGCCGGGCGCACCGTGCTCTTCAGCTCGCTGACGGTCGCCGCGTCGCTCGCGTCGCTGGTCGTCTTCCCGGTGCGGGTGCTTTACACGATCGGCATCGGCGGCGCCGTCGTCGCCCTGTTCGCCGGCGCTGTGGCGTTGATCGTGCTGCCGGCGGTGCTGATGGCGCTCGGTCCGCGCATCGACGGGCTGTCGCCCGGCTTTCTGCGGCGCCGCTCGGCGCGGGCGGGAACGGGCGACGCGTGGTCGAGCTTCGCGCGGGGGGTGATGCGCCATCCCGGGGCGATCGCGCTCGTGACCGGGGGCGCTCTCCTGGCGGTGGCGGCGCCCGCGCTGCGTCTGCAACTGGTCGCGCCGTCGGCCGCGCTGCTGCCGTCCTCTGCGCCGAGCCACCGGGTCGAAGCCGCCGCCGCCAGGGATTTCGCCGTCAACAGCGCGCTGACGATCGAGATCGTCACGCATGCGCCTGCTGCTCCCGTCCCGGCGCCTGCACACGCCGCCGCCGCCGCCTCCTCGCGGGTCGCCGCCGTGCCGGTCTCCGTGTCGAGACTCGCCGCCGCGGCGGCGGGCGCGGCGGGCAGCCGTGTCATCTACTCGCCTCCGCGCTACCTGGGCCGCGCCGCATGGGAGATCGACCTGCTGCCCCGCGGCTCCCCGTTCTCGAGCGCCGACCAGCGCCTCGTCAAGCGGCTGCGCGGGATCGCCCACGGCTACGGCGCACTCGTCGGCGGCGCCGCGGCCTACTTCATCGACCAGAAGGCGACGATCGCGTCGGGGATCCCGTTCGCGGTCGCGATCGTCATGCTGCTGAGCGGCGGGTTCCTCTTCCTGATGACCGGCTCGGTGGTGCTGCCGCTGAAGGCGCTCCTGATGAACCTGCTGACCGTGAGCGTCGCCGCCGGGCTGCTCGTGTTGATCTTCCAGGACGGCCACCTCTCCTCGCTGCTCGGCTTCACTCCGATCGGCGGCCTCGAAGAGACCAATCTCGTGCTGCTGTTCGTGCTCGTCATCGCGCTCTCCACCGACTACGAGATCTTCCTGCTCGCGCGTATCAAGGAGGCGCACGACACCGGCCTCGGCGACCGCGACGCGGTGGCCCTCGGTCTCGAGCGCACCGGCCGTCTGATCACCGCCGCGGCACTGCTGTTCTGCGTGGCGGTCGGCTCCTTCGTGACCTCCGAAATCTTCTTTATCAAGCAGTTCGGAGTCGGCACCGCGCTGGCCGTGGCGATCGACGCGAGCGTCGTGCGGGCGCTGCTCGTCCCCTCGTTGATGGCGCTGCTCGGCCCATGGAACTGGTGGGCTCCGCGGCCACTTCGCGCGCTGTACCTGCGTGTCGGCCTGCGGGAGTGAGGCGTGGCGGGCGCCGTGAGGTTGCAGCCTGCGACCTCGATGCGGGGGTATCGCCGGAAGCCGCCCACCCATACATCCGCAGTGTATACAATACGCGCGTATGGCCAGCCCGCCGGTGCTCTCACGCCTCACGGACCTCGCGCTGCGCCGCGCGCGCCCGATCCTGTGGGCGACGCTGGCGCTCGCCGCCGTCGCGGCGGTCCTGGGCGCGGGCGTCGGCAACCGGCTCGACCCCTACGAACCGGCCGGCGCCGCGACGCCGAGCGCCGCGGCGGCGCAGACGATCGAACGGGCCACCGGGCTGGAGTTGGGCGCGGGGGTGCTCGCGCTCGTACGGGCGCCGCCCGGCGGCGTGTACACCCCGGCGGGCCGAGCCCGCGTGCGGCGAATCGAGCGCGCGATCGCGGCGGACCCGGCGGTCGGCCGGGTGCGGAGCTTCCTCGACGGCGGCGCCGGGGCGCGCGCACTCGTCTCCCGCGACGCGACGATGACCTACCTGGCGGTCCAGTTCCACCGTGGCTCGGTCAAGCAGCACCAAAACGCGGCTGAGGGTCTGTCCGCCCGCCTGCGGCAGATGCCCGGCGTGACGCTCGGCGGCATCGACCTCGCGTTCGTGTGGGGCGATGAAACCGTGCAGCGCAACCTGCGCCGTGCGCAGCTGATCGCGCTGCCGATCCTGCTGGTGCTGCTGCTGGTGTTCTTCCGCGGCGTGGTGGCGGGGCTGCTGCCGCTCGTGCTGGGCGGCTTCTCGATCCTGATGACCGAGCTCGCGCTGAGCGTCGCCAGCAGCGTGGCGGCGATCTCGGTGTTCACGCTGAGCCTCGTCTCCGCGCTCGGGCTGGGCCTCGCGATCGACTACAGCCTGCTGATCGTCTCCCGCTACCGCGAAGAGCTGGCCGCCACGCCGGGCGATCCTCCCGCGGCTCTGCACCGCACGATGGCCAGCGCCGGGCGCACCGTGTGCTTCAGCGCGGCCACGGTCGCCGCCACGCTCGCCGCGCTGCTCGTGTTCCCGCAGCCCTACTTCTTCTCGATGGGGCTCGGCGGCGCCCTGGTTGTGCTGCTGACGTGTGCAGCGGCGATCGTGGTGCTGCCTGCGATGCTGGCGCTCCTCGGCCACCGCGTCAACGCGCTGGCGCCGGCGTGGCTGCAGGCCTCCGCGACGCACAGCGCCCCCAAGTCCGCGGAGGAGGGGCGCTGGTACCGCCTGGCGCAGCTGGTGATGCGCCGTCCCGTGCCCGTCGCGCTCGCCGCCGCCACGGCGCTGATCGTGCTCGCCGCGCCCGTGCTGGGGATCACGCTGACCAGCTCCACCGCCGGCACGCTGCCCCGTACCTCGGGTCCCCGGCAGGTCAGCGACGCGCTGCAGCACGATTTCCCGGCGGATCCCTCCGAGAACGTACTGATCCTGACCACCGGCGCGCAGGGGCAAGCGCTGGGGCGCTATCGAGCGCGGCTCGCACGGCTGCCAGACGTCGCCTCGCTCGCCCCATCCGTACGTCTGTCGAGGAGGCTTGAGCTGCTCGAACTGATGCCCGCCACGAACGCGCTCAGCCCCGCCTCCCAGCGGCTGGTCAGCCGCATCCAGGCCCTGCGGGTGCCCTTCCCCGTCGCGCTGACCGGGCTGTCGGCGGGCTTCGTCGACCTCGAGCAGAGCCTCGCGGCGCACCTCCCGCTCGGCGCGGCGCTGGTGATCGCCGTCACCACGATTGCGCTGTTCCTGATGACCGGCTCGGTGATCCTGCCGCTGAAGACGCTGATCATGAACGCCCTGACGGTTGGTGCGGCCTACGGGATCATCGTGCTCATCTTCCAGCACGGCCACCTGCGGGGCGTGCTCGACTACGAAGACCCCGGGGCGATCGACATCACTCAACCGGTCGTGATGCTCGCCGTCGTGCTCGGGCTGTCCACCGACTACGGCGTGTTCCTGCTCGACCGCATCCGCGAGCTGCACCGCGCCGGTCTCCCCAACCAGCAGGCGGTCGCGCTCGGGGTGGAGCGCACCGGGCGGATCATCACCGCCGCCGCGCTGATGCTGTGCGTCGCGATCGGCAGCATCGCCACCTCACAGATGGTCGAAGTGAAGGAGGTCAGCTTCGGCATCGCCGCCGCGATCCTGATTGACGCCACGATCGTGCGCTGCCTGCTCGTACCGTCGCTGATGCGACTGCTCGGCGATCTCAACTGGTGGCGCCCCGGGGTGCTTCGGCGCCGGGCGCGCGTGTCGCGGTAGCCGGGCCCACGAGACACAGGCTAGATTTCGCGGATGGTCGGCCCCGAGCCCGAGCGCATGGCTGACGCGGCGGCGTGGCTCGAGGCCGTTACCGACGCTGAGCGACGCGGCGAGCTGCTGCGGGCCTTCGACCTCGCCGAGCGGGGGCTGGCGGTCCATCCGCGCGATCTGAAGCTCAAGCACAGGGCGGTGCTCGCGCTGGCCCGCGCAGGCTCAACGGAGGAAGCCGCACGACGCTTCGATGAGTACGGGCTCGCCGGCGTCGACGAGGAGGACGTGGCGGCGTTGCAGGCGCGCATCGCCAAGGACATCGCGCTCGCCGCCACCGGAGCGCGCCGTCGCGGGCTGGCCCGGCACTCTGCCGATCTCTATGGCGCGATCCACAGAAGGACCGGCAGCTACTACCCGGCGATCAACGAGGCGACCCTGCGCCTCATCGCCGGAGAAGCCGACCGCGCGAAGTGTCTGGCGCAGGCGGTCCTCGGGGATCTGCATCGGGATGATGAGAAGTCTTATTTCGCAGCCGCCTCTGCGGGTGAGGCACTGCTGCTGCTCGGCGACGTCGAGGGTGCCACAGCTCTGCTCGAGCGCGCTGCGGCGCTTCCCGACGCAAATCACGGCGCCACGGCCACCACGCGTCGCCAGCTGCGGACGATCTGCGAGCTCAGTGGGTTCGAGGAAGGCGTCCTGGAGGCCCTGCGGGGGCCCGAAGTGGTGCACTTCTGCGGACATCGCCTCACGCCTGGGCACAAGTCCTCTCGCTTCCCGGGCGATGCCGAGCACCGGGTCGCGGTGGACATCAGAAGCGAGCTGGATCGGTGTCAGCCAGCCTACGCCTATGGGGCGCTCGCCAGCGGCGCCGACATCCTTTGGGCCGAGGCTCTGCTCGAGCGAGGGGTCGAGCTGCATGTTGTGTTGCCGTTTGCGCGCAACGAGTTCATCAAAGCCTCTGTCGCACCGGGGGGCCCCGGCTGGATCGAGCGCTTCGAGCGATGCCTGCAGGAGGCGGAGGCGGTGAGCTATGCGACCGACGATGCCCACCTGCGCGAGGACGTGCTCTACCGATACGGCACGGAGCTCGCGATGGGCCTGGCCCTGTTGCGGGCTCGGTTCCTCGATGCCAAGGCTCGCCAGCTCGCCGTATGGGACGGAAAGCCGGTTCTGAGCGAGGCCGGTACCGCGATCGATGTCGAGACATGGCGACACAGTGGCTGGCCGACGACAATCATCTCCCCGGTTCCAGATGCCAGGTCGGCGTTCTCTCCAGCAGGTGCGCCGGTGCGTTTGCCATCAGAACGAGTCGTCAGGGCGATGCTGTTCGCCGACGTGAAGGGCTTCTCGCAGCTGACCGACGAGGAGATGCCGCGCTTCGCCGATCGGATACTGGGCACGTTCGCCGACGTTCTCGCACGCCATGGAGGGCGTGTGCTTTACCGCAACACCTGGGGTGACGCGGTCTACGTCGTGCTTGCCGACGCCGCGAGCGCCGCGGCGTGTGCCTGCGACCTGCAGGACGCGATGGCCGAGGTCGACCTCCCGGACGCGGGCCTGCCCACACATCTCGCGCTGCGCCTGGGGGGGCACGTGGGGCCGGTGTTCCCGGCGCACGATCCGATTCTGGACGAGCCTTCTTTCATCGGCTCGCACGTCAGTCGTACGGCGCGAATCGAGCCGGTGACGCCGCCGGGGGCGATCTACGTGACAGAGCCATTCGCCGCCGCGCTCGAGCTCGCCGGACGTGACGAGTTCTCGTGTGAGTATGTCGGGCACATGCCTGCTGCAAAGGACTACGGGCGGCTGCGCATGTATCGGTTGCGCCGCCGCTGACTGGTTTCAGCGGTGAGCCGATCAGGGTTCGCCGATCACTGTCCGCTCGAGCGTCGTCAACTGGTCGGTGGCGTGGGACGCCGCGAGCGCCAGCAGCGCGCGCGGATCCTGGCACGCGGGGCAGCTTTCTAACAGCCGCACGACGCTGTCACCATCGCTCGTGAAAGTGTTTTCGACGAGCGCCAGCTCTTCTCCGTTGGCGCTAAACACCGCCTGGTCCTGGTTTGCGCTGAACGTCAGCACGCGCAGCTGTCGTCCCGTTCGGGCGTTCCACAGACGCACGGTGTGGTCGAGGCCGACGGTCACAACCAGTGACCCGCTGGGGTTGAAGGCTGAGGAGGCGATGCCGCGGGTGTGACCGATCAGGTTGACGAGCGCCCTGCCGGTCGCGACATTCCAGATGGTTGCGCGCGAATCCCACGAGGAGACGAGCAGGCGCTGCCCGTCTTCGTCGAGATCCACACCTGATAGCTCGCCGCCCTCGTTGACCTGTTGCACGAGGCGGCCGGTATCGGCGTTCCAGACCCTGACGACGCCGCAGAAGCTGCCGGCAGCCACCCTCGAGCCATCACGGTTGAACGACAGGTAACGGAATTCACCGGCGCATTCGCCTGAGAACGGGAGTGTCATCGTACGGCCGGTCGCCATGGTGACGAGCTTGAGGACGCCATGGGTGGAGCCGGCCGGCACTTCCTCGATGAGCGCCAGGCGCGAGTCGTCGTCGCTGAACACGCCAGTACCGACCACGGCGGGCGCCAGCTTGCGCACGACTCTGCCAGTGGCGGCTTCCTCGACGCTGACCGGACCGGGCGCTGGCCCGTCCGACTGCGCAACCAGCAGCAGACGTCCGTCGGGGCTGAAGGCGGTCATCACGGGACTGCCGATCGCTCGGCTAGCGAGCGTCCGGCCGCTCGGCAGCCGCCACGATGTGAGGGTCATCGCGCTCGAATGGTGCTGGGTGTGCACCAGCTCGAGCGTGTTGCCAGCAAACGCGGCGGTGCCTTCGGTCCCGGAGAAGGTCAGATATGCCTGCTCTGCGCCGAGCGCCCGCCAGATGCGGCCGATGCCGTCATTTGAGGTCGCAAGCAGAGTCCGGCCGTTGGGGGCGAACGCCATGCTCGTTACCGCTGCGGTTGGCCCGTCGTAGGACACGAGCTGCTGGCCGGTGGCCACAGACCACACACCCGCCGTCCCGTCCTCGGCCCCGATCGCCAGACGTGTGCCGTCGGGGCTGAACGCCAGCGCTGAGATCTCGACCTCGGGTATGGTCGTGACCTGCAAGCGCAGCTTCCAGGTACCGACGTCGTAGATCGATATGGCCCCGGTGCCGGTTTCATCGGTGGGGTACCCGACGGCGAGCTTGCTGCCGTTGGGGTTCAGCGCAACCACCTCTGGCCATGTTCCAGTCTCTTCGTGCGCGTGTGTCCCGACATCCGGGGCGAGGATCTGATGGGCGAGCTGGCCACTAGAGGTGTCATAGACGTTGACGGCACCGGCCGTGCCACCCACGATCAGGAGCTTGCCGTCACGGCTGAATACCAGGTTGCCACCCTCGCTGGAGTCGCGCGCGAGGGTGCGTGCCTGCATGCTCGGCAGCGACCACACGGTGACCGCACTCGCACTGTCGGCGGCGAGCAAGTGCCCATCGGCGCTGAACGCAACAGAGCTGGGTGTGGCGCTCATGTGGAGCTTCGCGCTGACGGCGCCGCTGACCGCATCGATGATCGTGACACCTTCGCTGGTGCCGGCGGCCAGCGACGAGCCGTCGGGGGAGTAGGCGAGCGCAGAGATCTGCGGCGCGAGCCGCACGCTGTGGAGCACTGTGGCGGTCGCCGGATCGAGCAATCGCAGGGTGCCCGTGCACGTCGCCTCCGCTATCTCGTTGCCAGCGGGGCTGTAAGCGCCCGACAGGCCCGAGTTCATGCCGCATTGCCCGGGAGCGGCGATCGTCGGCAGCCCCCGTTCCAGCGGCGTCGCATCCAGCGCGGCGCGCAGCGCGAACATCGATTCCGGCGTGGTCTGCTCGCGCACCGCGCGCATGCCGAGGATCAGCGAGATCTCCGGGTCATTGGGAAGCTGCGCCTGACTCTCCGCGGCCAGCGCCTGCGCACGCGCGGAGACCTTCTCGGACACCGCTTGGCCGCGGGAGATGAGCGCGAAGACGAGCAGGCCGATCGAGACGAGCGCCACCGCCATGCTCGCGCCCACGAGCATCCGCTGCCTGCGGGCCGCCGCCGTGCGGCTGGCGAGCAGGTACTCGCGCTGCAGTGGCAAGGGCGCCGGATCGGCGCCCTCGGGGCTCGTGGCCAACCACTGCTCGGCGGCGGCGAGCTCGGCGCCACGCAGCAGAAAGCTCCCCTCGCGGCCCTCGGTATCCCACTCCAATGCCTTGACCAGCCAGCGCGTGTGTGCCTTGGCGGCCTCCAGGTCGGTGTCCAGCGCCTTCACAAGACGCTCCAGCGAGGGGTTGAACTGGGTGTCGTCGGTGAACGGGACCCAGTTGCGGTCGCGGATCTCGACCGGCAACTCGCCATCCTCGACGGGATCGCGCAGCACAGGCACGATGCGCTTTTGCATCTCGCGGGCGTACTCGACCTCGTTCTCGCAATAGGACGAGGCGACCGACGCGGGGGTGATCACGAACAGAAACGCGTCTGACTGCTCGATCGCGCGCTTGATCGCCTCGGGGAACACCTCCCCATCGGCGATCCCCTCGGTGTCCAGCCACACCTCCTTGCCGCGCCCGGAGATCGAATCGGCCAGACGCCGCACGAACTCCGTGTCGCGCCGCGAATAAGACATGAACACATCGGCCATCGCAAAAACTCCCGCGTAGGTAGGCCGCGCCAGCTTATACCTCGCTGCATGGAGCGATCGACCGCCACCGGATCGTCGTGTGGCGAGCAGTTCGGCGCAGCGCGCCAGCCGATGGCTACGCGTGCGGGTTGGTGAGGTTTCAGATCGCACCAGTACGCCGACGATGAAGACCATGTGCTCGCGGCGCGCGGGCGCGTATCGTAATTGGCATGTTCACGAACAGCTCGGGGACAATCCCAGACCCCGGAAACGGGGGCGCCGCCGCCGACGGCGGTGCCCGGACAATCGTGCAGGCGCGGGAGCTGTGCCGTCGCTACGGCGAGGGCGAAGCGGCCGTCGACGCGCTGGCCGGTATCACGGTGGACTTCCCGACCGGGCGCTTCGCGGCGATCATGGGTCCGTCGGGGTCGGGCAAGTCGACGCTCATGCACCTGCTTGCCGGTCTCGATCGTCCGACTTCGGGCACTGTCAGCGTCGGTGCGGTGGAGCTGACGGAGCTTGACGACCGCGCGCTCACGCAGCTGCGCCGCGATCGCATCGGCTTCATCTTCCAGACCTTCAACCTGCTGCCGGTGCTCAACGCCGAGGAGAACATCCTGCTTCCACTGTCGATCGCTGGGCGCGAGATCGACCGTGAGTGGTTTGACCGGCTGGTGGACACGGTGGGCATCCGCGACCGGCTCAGCCATCGCCCTGCGGAGCTTTCCGGCGGCCAGCAGCAGCGGGTGGCGGTGGCCAGGGCGCTGATTTCGCGCCCCGCGGTGGTGTTCGCCGATGAGCCCTCGGGCAACCTCGACTCCAAAGCCTCTGGCGACGTCCTGCGGCTGTTGCGCCACGCCGTCGACGACTTCGAGCAGACGGTCGTGATGGTCACCCACGACGCGCATGCGGCGTCGTTCGCCGACCGGCTGCTGGTGCTGGCCGATGGCAGGATTGTGCACGACGGCGAGGCCGCCAGCGCCGAGCAGGCGCTGGATCTGATGAAGGCCGTGGGCTGATGCTCACGCTGGTGCTGCGCGGTTTCGTGCAGCGCAAGCTGCGTGTGCTGCTGACGGCGGTCGCGATCGCGCTGGGCGTGGCGCTGATGGCCGGCACCTACATCCTCACCGATACGATCAACCGTGCCTTCGCGGAAGTCTTCTCCACCGCCTACGCCAACAAGGCGGTGGTCGTCACCGAAAAGGAAACGCTCGGCGGCTCCCAGACATCTGTGCTGGGCGAAGCAACACTCGCCCGCGTACGCGCGGTGCCCGGCGTGGCAGCGGCCTCGGGCAGCATCTCCAGCCAGGCGGCGCTGCTCACGACAAGCGGCAGACGCCTCACCAGCGGTGGTGCACCGGGGCGCATCGATGCCCTGCAACCTCCACGCTTTGAGGCGTTCACCGCGGCGCAGGGCCATCTGCCGCGAGCCGCCGGCGAGGTCGCGATCGATCAGGCGAGCGCCAAGCGCAACCACCTGAAGCTCGGCCGGCAGATCGTGATCGCGGGGCGCTCGCCGGCACGCCGTTACACGGTTGTCGGGATCGCGAAGTTCGCGGGCAGCGAATCCTTCGGCGGCACCACCGTCGCGCTCCTGATCCCCAGCCAGGCCCAGTACGTCGCGGGCGAACCGGGTGCGTACGACAGCATCAACGTCGCCGCCAGCTCCGGCATCGCACCGGAACAGCTGGCTGCCCGCGTCCGCGCTGCGCTGCCGGCGACGCTGAAGGTGCGCACCGGCGCCCAGGAAGCTGCCAACCAGACCTCCGAACTCGAAGAAACGCTCGGCTTCCTGCGCGATTTCCTGCTGATCTTCGCCTACGTCGCGCTCGTCGTGGGGGCGTTCATCATCTTCAACACCATCTCGATCACCGTCGCCCAGCGCACACGCGAGTTCGGCCTGCTGCGCACGCTCGGCGCCTCGCGCGGGCAGATCATGCGCGCGGTGGTCGAGGAAGGCCTCCTGTTGGGTGTCGTGGGAGCGACGATTGGGCTGTTCGCTGGGATCGGCCTGGCGCCGGCGCTCGACGGGCTGTTCAGGGCATTCGGCGCCGACCTGCCGGACAACGGCACGGTGCTGGAGGCCCGCACCGTGATCGTCTCGCTCGGCGTGGGCATCGTCGTGACGGTGCTCGCGGGCTTCCTCCCCGCACTGCGCGCCACGCGCGTGCCGCCGATCGCGGCGATGCGCGAGGGCGTGCAGCTGGAACGTCGCCGGCGGCGGCTGTTTCGCCGCCACCACCGCGTGGTGCCGGCGCTCGCCGGCGCGATCGGCTGGCTGGTGAGCTGGCGCGGGATCACCGCGCGCCTCGCGCGCGAGAACTCGGTGCGACAGCCCGGCCGCACGCTCGTGACTGCGCTCGCGCTGACTGTCGGGCTGGGGCTGGTCGCCTTCATCTCGGTGCTCGCCGCCGGCACCAATGCGACGATCGACCGCGCGGTCAGCCGCTCCTTCGCCGGCAACCTGATCGTGCAGAACACCCAGGGCGGGCAGGGCCTCCCGGCGGCGGTGGCGCCGGCGCTGAGGACGATCCACGGCGTGGGCACCGTCACCGCGATCGCCTTCACGCAGGGGAGGGTGCGCGATCTCGCGCAACCGGGGGCACCGGTGATCGACGAAGAAAGCCGCATGACCGCGATCGAACCTGAATCGTTCGGGAAGATGTACAAGATCGAATGGGAACAAGGCTCAGCGGCGACGCTCGCCGCGCTCGGGCACGGCGGCACGATCGTCAGCGAGAAGTTCGCGAGCGCCCACCACCTGCGCGTGGGGCAGCGCCTGTCGGTGCTGACGCCCTCCAGGCACAGGGTCACGTTGACGATTGCGGGGGTGGTGAAGGAAGAAGTGATCGGCCTGCTCTCCAACCTCACGATCTCGCGCTCGCTGGCTCGCGCGGCGTTCGGGCAGCGCGAAGACGGGGTGAGCTTCGTCGCCTACGCTCCCGGCGCAGACGGTGCCACGGTGAGTGGCAACATCGACACGCTGCTGCGCCACAGCTTCCCGCAGGCTCACGCCCAGACCGCGGCGCAGTACACCAGCGAACAGAACAGCAAAGTCAACAAGCTCCTGCTGCTCGTCTACGTGCTGCTCGCCCTGTCGGTGGTCGTGTCGCTGTTCGGCATCGTCAACACGCTCGTGCTATCGATCTACGAGCGCACCCACGAGCTGGGGATGATGCGCGCGATCGGCACCTCCCGCCGTCAGATCCGCCAGCTGATCCGCTACGAGTCGCTGATCACCGCGCTGATCGGCGGCGTGCTCGGGCTGGTGATCGGAGTGGTGGGGGCGATCCTCGTCACGACCTTCGTGCTGTCGGGCTCGGGCTACGTGCTCTCCGTGCCGGTGGGCACGCTGGTCGTGCTGCTCGTGGTCGCCGCGCTCGCCGGAGTGCTCGCCGCACAGGTGCCCGCCCGGCGCGCAGCGCGCCTGGACATCCTGGGCGCGCTCGGCAGCGAGTAGAGATCAATCGCCTCTCTTGCAAGGCAAGCCTCGCTCCGGCTCGGCCTCGCGCTCGACTGCAGCCTGCTGATTCTGCGTGACGGGGTGTGGAGGAGACGCGCAGGGACGCCGTGCCTCCGTGCCCGGCGGCTACGCCGCTTGTTTGCGCCGGTGGCTGGTGTCGACGCTTGATAGTACGTCAACGTGGTTGCACGTAAGATCACTTAGGGCTTGACAGTTCTGCCGCTAGGCGTTACGCTGCGTCAGCAGTCCGGTTTGCTCGACTGTCGGGTGGCCGGTGTACATAGGGTCTGGTTGGGGTCAATTGGTCTTGTGGTTGACTTCAGGCGCTCGCAAGGGTTGTTGTTGTGGGAGAGGGGCTGGATCGGAGCGATGAGGGAGTTTGTTCAACGTGGTTTCTAGAGGGAGATACGTAGCGGGGATGTGCGCGTCACGCCAGGGGCGGGATGCTAGATGCGCCAGCTTGGCGCTGTCGCATCTCTCTCTCTCTCTCTCTCTCTCTTCACGATCCGGCCTAGCGGCTAGCTCTTCTCGCTGGGCGCTTCGGCGCTTCGTGTCTTCTCCCCGTGCGGGGGGTGGGTGCTCGGCGTCTCGGGTCGGGCTGGGTAGGCGTTTGGGTCTGTGCGGGCGGGGTGCCTTGCTGGGCTCTGGCTGTGCTGTGTGCGCCGTGTCTTTAGGGGCGTGTGTGGGGGGTGTGTGGTGATGGCGGCCTCGGCGCGTGGTGGTGCGAGGACGGTGGCGCGTTTGCGTGCGGCTGAGGGTGCGTTGCCGGTTGAGCGGCGGTTGGCGCGTAAGTCGAGGCGGTTGGTGCTTGCGCGGGGGATGCAGCGTGTGCAGGTGGAGGAGATTCAGCGTTCGCGGTTGTTGGCGGCGGCGGCGGCGGTGATTGATGAGGTTGGTTATGCGCAGAGTTCTGTGCAGCGGATCACCGGGCGGGCGCGGGTGTCGCGGCGGACGTTTTATGAGTTGTTTGGGAATCGCGATGCGTGTTTGGTGGCGCTGGTCGATGAGGTCGTCGGGCGTGTGGAGCGGGAGCTTGTGTTGGCGGATCTTGGGGGTCTTGGGTGGCGTGAGCGGGTGCGTGGTGGGTTGTGGGTGATTTTGTCGTTTTTGGATGCGGAGCCGGTGTTGGCGCGGGTGTGTGTGGTGCAGGCGTTGCGTGGTGGTGCGCAGGTGTTGGAGCGTCGTGAGGAGGTTCTGGCGCGTTTGGCTGGGGTGTTGGATGAGGGTCGTGGGGAAAGTGTGCGTGGGGCGCAGTGTTCGTTGGTGACGGCGGAAGGGTTGGTGGGTGGCGCGTTTGGTGTGGTGTATGCGCGGCTGCGAGCCAATGAGCGGGTGCTGTTGACGGGGTTGTTGGATGAGTTGATGGGGATGATCGCGCTGCAGTATCTGGGGGCCAGGGCGGCGCGTCGTGAGCAGGAGCGCCCGGCGCCCGTCTTACGCGGGGCGCCAAGGGGTCGTGGAGGTGTGGCCGCTGGTGTGGGTGTGGAGCGTGATCCGTTGCGGGGTGTTCCGATGCGTTTGACGTATCGCACGGCGCGGGTGTTGGAGTGTGTTGCTGAGTGTCCGGGTGCGAGTAATCGCATGGTTGCCGATCGTGCGGGGATCAGTGATCCGGGGCAGATCTCGAAGCTTTTGCGGCGGTTGGAGCGTCTGGGTTTGGTGGCGACGACGGGTGGTGGGCATCTCAGTGGTGAGCCCAACGCGTGGATGCTGACACCGCTCGGCAGTCAGGTCGCGCAGCGTCTTCATATCGCGACTCGCAGCGGGGAGGAAACCCCGTGATGTGCTGGCGTCGATCGCTGGAGAACGTAGTTCTGAATCGAGGGGCGTGTGTCCCTCCGGACTCCTTGAGGAGGAGACAAACCATGTTCCACAAGATTCGTAGGCAGCTCAGTTACAGCAACGTGGCGGCAACGATGGCGTTGGTGTTTGCGCTGACGGGGGGAGCCGTCGCCGCGAGCAGCCATGGTGGCAGCAGCAGCAGCAGCGGTGGTGGCTCGCCTGTCAAAGCTAGGGCCTTGGTCAGTCGCGCGGGGTCTGATACTGCTGTTATCGCCAAGAAGAAGGCTAAAGCTCCCGCTCGGGGTCCCGCTGGCCCAAAGGGTGCGACTGGTGCAGCTGGGCCTGCCGGCCCGGTGGGTCCCGTGGGCGCCAAGGGTGAAAACGGCGCTGCGGGCGGTGCCGGGCCGCAGGGTAATCCTGGGACCAATGGAGAAAACGGTAAACCTGGTGAAAGTGTCACAAGCGCGACGCTTGCACCCGGTAAAGGTGGTTGTGTGGACGGCGGCGCGGAATTCAAAGTGGGCTCTGGTGCGGCGACCAAAGCTTGCAATGGTCAAACAGGTTTCGCTGAAGTGCTTCCGAGTAAAAAGACCGAGGCGGGGGTATGGAGCTTTGGTGCGGTAAATGAAGGGATAGTGCGGATACCGATCACCTTTGCCACGCCGTTGAGTGCCGAACTCAACGGGGAACACGTTCACTTCATCACTGAAGCACAACACGGTAATCCGGCGAAAGAAATCAACGAAAAAGGCGAAGAAGTGGAATCGACCCAGTGTCTGGGGAACTCCGCGAAACCGACGGCCCAACCGGGCAACCTTTGCGTGTATACCCAGTTCCTGAGCCCAGCAGCACCAGAAACACAGCCGTTTCTCCCGCAGATCGTCTCTTCTGTTCAGGCGGAGGCAGGATCGGGCGCAGGTCCTGTACTTGGTGCGGGCGAGAACGGTGTTGTGGTGAACATCGAAGCGAAGAGCGGAGGGGCAGGAACCGGAACGTGGGCGGTGACGGCCGAATAACCCACCCGTAAGTCAGCCAGGGAGCCCGGGCAGCGCTGACGCCGTCCGGCTCCACCTTCCCCAATCAACAACCACACCACCCCTAGGAGGCCATACCAGTGAAACCCACCGAGCATAGCATCAAGACCTTCGCCGTCCTCGCGGTCATGCTCGGTGTGGTTTGCCTTACCCCTAGCGCCGCGCTCGCCGTGTTCACACGGTCCTACCTCACGCAGATCACGAGCACCTCAGCGGGCCCGCTCGACGGTGTTGAAGGGATCGCGACCGCCGGTGAAGAAGTCCCGCTTGCCCCTGAAAAGGCGGGGGACGTCTGGGTCGGCGAAGGCGGTACGGGTCTTGTCGATGAGTTCAGTTCTTCCAATGTGTTCATGCCTCCCCAGTTGAGCGGGTATTCGTCTGGCAGCCTGACGTTTGATGATATGAGCGGCGAGCTGGAATCCGCGTCGGGGTATGGGGCATGGGTTGCCGTGGACGACTCGCGGGCGCTCGCGGATACCGCTGCGAGCGATGTTTATTTCGCTGGCGATAGCGGCTCTGCGCCCTCAATTGGGGTTGTGCGTCGTGAGACAGCGAGTCACGGGCCTGCACCGTTCAAGTGTCTGCAGGGGGAATCGGAAAAATATATTGAGAACGGGGAACTGGTCGGCGCCCCAGGTGAAAATTGGGCAAACAAGTTTGAATATCCTATTCAGGGGATTGCGGTTGACTCCAGCAGTGGTGGTTCCGCTGGTGATGTCTATGTCGCCGCTGCAGCACCCAGAACTGGGGGAACTGAGAAGCCGGTGGTCGATCGGTTCAGTCCGGAGGGGTGCTTCCTGGGAGCGGTCACGGAGGCTGCGGTGCCGGGACCAAACGTCTTTGGTCTTACTGGCAAAATAGGTATCGGTATTGCGGTTGATCCGACGGACGGCGACCTGCTGGTCGAGGCCCAAGAAGAAGCGCGTTCTGCCGGCACCGCTTTTGTCGATGAGTTCACTGCCTCTGGTGAATATCTTGGGCGTGTCAGCGGCACGTCGAAAGAAGCCCAGTTTACAGTGCGCGGCCGATACAGGCCAGGGGATGGTATCGCTGTTGGTTCTACGGGGGATCTCTACCTGGGGGTCCGGGAATTGGCTGAAGGCAGCGAACCGGAAAGGAGTGTTGTTGATGAGTTTGGTGCGGGTGGTTTTTATCCGGTTGTGGTGACGGGTGGGGTGACGGGTGATTTGGGTGCGAGTGCGGTGTTGAACGGCGAGGTGGCGGGTGTAAAGAACAGTAAGGGGGAATTGGTTGAATTAGCGGCGTGTGATTTTGAATATGTGAGTGAAGAAGTGTATGTGAAGGAAGGTGGTTTTGCGACGGTGACGCCGCAGGATCGCGTTCCGTGCGTGCTTGAATCGGGTGGGAGCCCGGTTGGGCAGCGTTTGGAAGAAAAGAATTACGGGGTGCATGCGCAGGCGAGCGGGTTGGAAGCGGGCAAGGTGTACGAGGTCCGATTGGTCGCTTCGACGAGCGCTGCTGAACATGGTGCTGTGCAGGATGGTGAAGCGGAGTCGTTCGCGGCGGCCCACGAACCGGCGGTGCGGGGTGTGTCGGTGGGGAGCGTGTCTTCCATGTCGGTGGATTTCGCCGCAAGCATCGACCCGTTGGGGTCCGATACGACGTATCGTTTTCAGTACGTGCAGGCGTCGCGTTATGAGCCGGGTGCTTCGGAACCGTACGCGGCGGGTGGGAGTGTGCCTGTGTTTGGTGCGGATGTCGGGTCGGGTGATACGTTCGTGAATGTGACCGCGTCGGCGGGTGGGCTTGTGCCAGGGGCGACGTATCATTACCGGTTGTTGGCGTCGAACGGGGTGGGTGTGACCGCGAGTGAAGACGGGACGTTCACGACCTCGCCGGGTGGTTCGGGTGGTGTGTTGCCGGACGGTCGTGCGTATGAGCTGGTGACGCCAGTGAACAAGGAAGACGGGGAAGACCTGTTCGGGGCTCCACCTAGCATCAAATCACAAGGACGGAATGAAGAAAGCACGAATTATGATGTGGGGTATGCCTCGGAAGATGGCGATCATTTCCTGCTGGATACGGAGGCGGCGTTTGGGTCGTTCCCGACGGCTGGTGAGGATTCGTTTGTGTTCTCGCGTGGGGAGGCGGGTTGGACGTTCAAGTCGGTGGCGTCCCCGACCTTGGGCGTGCAGAGCGGGGCGCCTGAAGTGTTCGACCCGGCCGATTTCTCGGTCGTTGGGTTTGGCGACCGTGTGGGGAATATTGAAAGTACAGTGGACGAGGATTTGGTAGGTCCGGTGGGTGGCCCGTATGTGGATGCGGCGTCGGGGAGCGAAAAGAGCGGGGCGGCGACCGAAAAACCTGAATTGGTTGGGGCTTCTGCGGATCTGAGCGATGTCGTTGTGGAGGACAGGGGTCATGGGCTGCCGTTGTGCGAAGGCGCGCAGGAAGTGCTCGCTAAAGAACTGGATGTAGGGATCGATGGGTTGTATGAGTGGTCGGCGGGCCGGGGGTGTGTGTCGTTGGTGGACGTGAAGTCCGAAGCGCAGGGTGGTGGGCTGGTCAGTTTGTGTGGTGCGATGCTCGGCCAGGGTTCCCCCGTCGTAATAGGCGGTACGCATGAGGCTGTATCGGCTGACGGGTCGAAGATCTTCTTCACTGCGCCGGACCCGACGGAAGCGAGCGGTAAGGAATGTTGGGAAGAACGCGCGACTCATGCGCCGCAGTTGTACATGCGTGAGAATGGGGAAACGACGGTTGAGGTTTCCCAGCCGGAAGAAGGTGTGAAAGTGGGTGGGGAAAACTCGGAAGAGCCGGCGGTGTATGTGGGTGCATCGAGGGATGGGTCGAAGGTGTTCTTCATCACGAAGACGGAGCTGACGAAGGAAGCCGAAGAGCTGAAGCTGCATGATGTGGAGTTGTATGAGTACAACGCTGATCCTGGTGAAGGCGAAGCGCCGCTCGTGCGTGTGTCGCGTGGGGAATCGGGCGAAACCGAACACGAAGGCGGGGGCGTGGAAAACGTCGTCGCGGTGTCCGCGGACGGTTCGGCTGTGTATTTCAACGCGGCGGGCCGGTTGACCTCGAGCGCGCCCGCGGGACACGGTTCCTACCTCTACCGGTACGACACGGTCACTGACACGATCGCGTATGTCGCGCTGTCCGGCGGCTATCCGACGCTCCACGAACCATCGATAACGTGGTATGGAAAAGGCGTTCTGGGGAGCGGGGGCGATATTGCCGGGCTGTCTACCGAAGCGGATTATTACGCGACGGCGAACGGCCGGTTCTTGGTGTTCCCTTCGACGCAGGACATCACGGGTTATGATTCGGGTGGCCAGCAGGAGCTCTACCGGTACGACGCGGAGGACGGGAGTGTCGTGTGTGTGTCGTGTAACCCGAATGGTTCGTTACCGTTTTTTGGTGCGACGTTCACCCGTTCGGCGGTGGATCTGGATAATCCGGCGGGTGGCCCGCCGCGTCCGATCTCAGAAGATGGGGAGTATGTGTTCTTCGATACGAAGGAATCGCTGTTGCCGCAGGACACGAATGGCAAGGTCGATGTGTATGAGTGGGAGGCGAACGGCGCGGGGTCGTGTACGCAGGCGGCGGGGTGCGTGAGCTCGATCAGCTCGGGCCAGTCTTCCTCGGATGACTTCTTCCTCGACTCCAGCTCCTATGTGAACGCTGGGGGGGAAACGGTCGAAGGTGGGAATGTGTTCTTCGGCACCCACTCCCAGCTTGTGCCGGCGGACAAAGACGAACAGGGCGATCTCTATGACGCGCGGATCGATGGTGGGTTCCCGCGCCCGCTCGGTGCGGGCCCGTGTGAAGGCGATGCGTGTGATAACCCGCCGGCGGCGCCGGCGGACCCGACGCCGACGCTGCTGGCGTCGGTGGGTGGGGTCGGCTCGTCCGTTGTGGGCGTCGGTGAAACCAAGGCGAAACCAAAGAAGGCTGCCAGGTGCACCAGGGGCAAGAAGTTGACCCATGGCCGGTGCGTGCGAGCGAAAACGAAGGCGAAGAGGAAGGCTCAAACGAGGAAAGCCGGCCACAACGGGAGGACGAAGTCATGAATATCCCCGATGTGATGCGTATCCCCGGTCCCGTGAAGCTGCTCGTGATTGTCGGTGTCATTGTGTGCGTGGTGGGTGTGTTGTGTGTGTCTTCGGCGTTGGCTGTGACGGGTGGCCCGCAGTGGACGGTGACGGCGGTCTCGGACCCGACGGATCTCGTGCCGGAAGATGAGAGCGGCGACCAGTCCTTCGAGGTCACGGTGATGAACACCGGCGGGGAAGCGAGTAGCGCTGGAGAACCGGTCACGGTCGAAGACGTCCTGCCGGCGGGTGTGACGCTCGACCATAAAGGCGCGGAAGGCTTCGAACTGCACAACCCTGGTACCCGGACGGACGAGCCGGGTACGCGGATGAGCTGTGACGGGGCGTCGTGTACGTTCTCGGGGGTGGTCGTCCCGGAGGAGATGCTGATGGTGAGGGTCCCGGTCGATGTGGAGCTGGGGGGTGCGGAACTGGGGGGTGAGCAGACGGTGGAGAATGTGGTGCATGTGTCGGGTGGTGGTGCGCCTGATGCGTTTGTGCGTGTCCCGACAGTCCTCAGTTCGACTCCGGCGGGGTTTGGTATCGCACCGGGTTCCGCGTCGGTGGCGCTGTCGGATAGTCAGGCTGGTGCGCACGCTGACTTGACGGCTAAGATCGGTTTCGACACGGTCAACGGCGAGGGTAGGGTGGCGGGTGATGAGAAGGAAACGTCGGTGGTGTTCCCGCCCGGGTTCGGTGGGGATCTGATCGATATGCCGACGTGCCCGGTCGCGCATTTCAGCCACGAAGAATGCACCATCGAAACACAGGTCGGGGTGGCGACGATCGTGTTTCCCGGCCCGTTGGGTCGCGAAGTGGATACGCAGCCGGTGTATGATCTGACGCCGGAGCCAGGTGATGTCGCGAAGATCGGGTTCCGTGTGAAAGTCGCTCTCGTGCAGGCCGATGTGACGGTGATGCCCGGCACGTATGCGCTACGCACAACGTTCCACAACATTGATGCACTCGACAGTCAGGATCTGGTATCGGTCACGATCTGGGGAGTCCCGGCTTCAGCAGCGCACGACCGCTGGCGGTGGAAACCAAACGGGGTGAATGGGCTCGAAAGCGAAGGTGGCTCGTTCGAAGCGTCCTCGAGCAGTGCGTTGGTGCCGTTCCTGTCGAGTCCGACGTCGTGCACGGGCGGACCGTTGCCGGCGACGTTCTCGAGTGTCTCGTGGCAGGAACCAGAAGCGCAGCCGTCCGTGGCGACGCCGCTGCTTGCGCCGCTCAGTGGGTGTGGGGCGTTGAGTTTGCAGTCGACGTTCGCGGCGGTACCGACGACGACCAATGCGTCTGCGGCGTCGGGGTTGAACCTTGAACAGGGTGTGCATCAGACCAATGAAGACCCGGAAGGGCTCGCTGCGTCCGCACTGAAGAAGGCGGTCGTCACGCTCCCGGAAGGGATGACGATCAACCCGTCCGCTGGCGCCGGATTGGGGGCGTGCACGTGGGCGCAGTATGAAGCCGAAGGGCTTGAAACCCCTGTGGGTGAGGGTTGCCCGAATGACTCGAAGCTCGGGTCGGTCAAGATCAAAACGCCGGGTCTCAAGGAAGAAGGCACGGGGTCGGTGTATATCGCGCAGCCGTACGCGAATCCTCTCTCGGAACCGGGGCACCCGGAAGGTGCGTTGATCGCGTTGTATGTGGTTGCGCGGTTCCCGGTGCGTGGTGTGACGATCAAGGTCGCGGGGAAGGTCGAAGCGAACCCGATCACGGGTCGTCTCGTGACGATCTTCGAAGGTGCCCGCACGCTCAATGGGGCGCCGTCGGTGGAAGGGTTGCCGCCGGTCCCGTTCAGCCTCTTCACGTTCCAGTTCCACCAGGGCGAGACCTCACCGCTGGTCACCCCACCGGCGTGCGGGGACTATAACTTGCAGGCTGAATTGACGCCGTGGTCGAACCCTGCGCAGACTTTGACGGATCTCAGCGCCCCGTTTGAAATCACGAGTAGCTTCAGCGGAGGGGCGTGCCCCGCGGGTGGGGTCCCGCCGTTCGCCCCGCAGTTCGTGGCCTACCCGATCCACGGCAACGGTGGGGCGTTCAGCCCGTTCTATATGCGCATCACACGAAACGATGGTGAACAGGAGATCACCGGGTTCTCAACCCAGCTACCCCCAGGCCTGACGGGCATCCTCACAGGTATCCCGTTCTGCTCGGAAGCAGACATCGCGCTGGCGCGCACGAAGAGCGGCGCTGAAGAGGAAGCCGACCCGTCGTGTCCGGTGGCGAGCGAAATTGGGCATACGATCGCTGAAGCGGGTGTCGGGGAGGTGTTGGCGCAGACCCCGGGGAAGCTCTATCTCGCCGGCCCGTTCGAAGGCGCCCCGTTCTCAGTCGTCTCGATCACGAGCGCGAAGGTCGGCCCGTTCGACCTCGGGACCGTCGTCGTGCACCTGCCGCTCAAGATTGACCCGCAGACGGCGGTCGTGAGTATCCCCTCGGGTCCGGCGAACCAGATCCCGCACATCCTCAAAGGGATCCTGATCCACCTCCGCAACATAAAGGTCTACATCGACCGGCCAAGCTTCATCCTGAACCCGACCAACTGCGAAGCGATGAGCGTCAGTGCGACCGTGATCGGCGGCGGCCAAGACCCCACCAACCCCACGGACAACGACCCCGTGACAACCACCTACCCCTTCCAAGCCGCCGACTGCCAAAGCCTGAAGTTCGAACCGAAGTTCCAGGTGTCCACGAGCGCGAAGACGAGCCGCACGGACGGTGCGAGCCTGACCGCGAAGCTGACCTACCCCACCGGGTCGCTCGGGACAGAGGCCAACATCAAAGAGTTCAAAGTCGACCTCCCCAAACAACTACCCTCACGCCTCACGACCCTCCAGAAAGGGTGCACCGCCGCACAGTTCAATATCAACCCCGCGGGGTGCCCCGCCGCGTCGGTGGTCGGCTACGCGAAGGCGATCACACCGCTGGTACCGGTCCCCCTGGAAGGCCCCGCGTATTTCGTCAGCCACGGCGGCGAAGCGTACCCCGACCTCGAGATGGTCCTCCAAGGCTACGGCGTGACGATCATCGTCACGAGCAACACGTTCATCAGCAAAACCGGGATTACGAGCGCCACTTTGAAGACGGTCCCCGACCAGCCGTTCTCGAACTTCGAACTGACGCTACCCGAGGGCCCCCACTCCGCGCTCACGACCGCCGGGAACCTCTGCACGGGGAAGCTCTCGATGCCGACCGAAATGACCGGGCAGAACGGCGACGTGATCCACCAATCCACCCCAGTCACCGTCACCGGCTGCCCCAAGACCCTGCACCATCAACGCAAGAAGCACCACCACAAGAGGAAGAAGAAGCGCCCCAGGGGATAGCCGACAAGGCTGCTCACGGGCGGTTCTCGATGCAGCACAACTGCGCCGACCCGGTTGCCAGCAGCCGGCCCTCGGTGTCCCACACCCTGCCGCTCACGCCCATCAGGCCGCGGTCGCCGACGAGGCATTCGCTGTCGATCAGCAGCCACTCGCAGTGCGGGCTGAAATGGTGAAACCACGCGCTGGTGTCGAGGTTGGGTGCGAGGTACTCCCAGCTGCGGTGGTGCTGGTAGGCGGCCGGGAAGCCATAGGTGTCCAGCAGGATCAGGGCGCGGGCGGCGTCGAGGAAGGGGTCCTCGAAGCACGCTCTCGGCCGATAGCGCGCCCACTGGCGGAGCACCGGGGCCGGCGGCCGATCCAGCGTCTGATCTGCCGGCTGATCGGTCGTGCCCTGATCCACCGGCCGCCGCTCGACGTTGTTCCAGAAGCTGAACGCCGGATGTTGTCTGCTGGGCCGCCGCACGTGGGTGTGCAGGGCCTCGGGGGGCGGAACGTCGGGTGCCTCGGGGTGTTGATGGCTGTACCCGGGCGCGTCGGCGGCGGTCTTCACCAGCGCGTGCAGGATCGGCTTGCCCTGCTGTGTCATCTCGACCGCGAACGACTCAGCGCGGCGGCCCTGCTTGAGGACGCTCACGTTGAGCTGGACGGCGTCGAAGGCCGGCGGGCTGAGGAAGTGGCAATAGAAGCTCGCCGGCCGCTGGATCTGAGCGACCATGCCCGCGGCGCGCAGCGCGATCGTCGCGAGATAGCCGCCGTTCGGACCCCATATCTCCCACTCCTTGGAGAGCTGCGCGACATACCCGCCGCCCTCCGGCGCGACACGCGTCGCGTGCTCGAGATCGGTTGCTCCTCGACGGTCCACGGCCGTCGTGAGGCTATCGCCTTGGCACCGACCGCGGGCGCTTCAGGGCTGTGGGTCGCGAAGAGTCGTCGGGTTACGGCACCTGGGCAACCGACCCAAGCGGCGCGCACAGGCTCGACGCGTCGATGAAGAACTGCTGTGCCAGCGTGCTGATCATGCGCGCCAGCTCCTCGTGCTCCTCGGGTCGCCAGCCCTCGAGCAGGTCGGCGAGGCGCTGTTCGCCCGTCGCGATCAGGCGCTCAAGCGTCGCGTGACCGTCGCTCGTCAGCGCCTCGGCTGTGGGAGCGCCGCTCGTCGGCGAATTGACTGAGGGAGCCCAGCTCGTCCCCGTGGTGGCTGAGGGATCTGCGCTCGTCACCGTCTTGGCTGCACGATCGCCGTCCGGGGAAGGGCCGATCAGGCCCTTGCGCGCCAGCTCCTCGTGTGCAGCGGTGAGCGTGTCGAGGGGGATGTCAAACCGCGCGGCGAGCGTGGCAAGGTCGGGGGTGTGGCTCTCACTGAGCCGCGCCAGCAGCCAGCACGCCGCCGGGGAGAGGTCCACGCCGGCGCGGGCCGCCACTCGCATCACGATCTCCCGTGCGCCCTCGCGGCGATCGAGGCGACCGAGCTTGTTGACGATCTCCACGAGCGAGTCGCCGTCGCGCGGCGTGGCATAGGTGTCGCCGAGATCGCCGGTGGCGACGGTTTCGCGTAGCCGCAGCTCGCGGATGAACCATGTCAGCACGAACCCCACGGCGGCGAAGCCCGCGGCCGCGAGGAACACGCCGCTCAGCGAGCCGGTGAACGCGTGCAGATAGCCGGCGTGCAGGGCAGGTGGCAGATGTGCGATCTGCGCCGGGTTGACCTCGCCGCTGGTGCTCGTGTGGGCAGCCGCGCTGGGGGGCAGCACGCTCTTGAGCTCTTCGCGCAGGCGGTTGGAGAAGATCGCGCCGAGCGTCGCCGTGCCGAGCGATCCGCCGATCGAGCGGAACAGCGTCGCACCCGAGGTCGCCACGCCCAGATCGGAGTACTCGACAGCGTTCTGCACAGCCAGCACGAGCACCTGCATCACCATCCCCAACCCCAACCCCAGCACGAACATGAACACGAAGATCAGCCCCCTGCTGCTCGATGAGTCCATCGTCGAGAGCAGGTAGAGGCCCAGCGTCATCACCGCGGTGCCGGCGATCGGGAACGCCTTGTAACGGCCGGTGCGCGTGATCACCTGCCCGGAGGCGATCGAGGTGATCAGCAGGCCGCCCATCAGCGGCACCAGCTGCAGCCCCGAGCCGGTCGGGGAGGCGCCCTTGACGACCTGCAGGAACAGCGGCAGGTAGGTGACCGCGCCGAACAGCGCAAACCCGACAACGAAGCCGACGGCGCTCGTCGCCGCAAACACGCGGTTGCGCAGCAGCCGCGGCGGCAGAATCGGCTCGCTCGCGTGGTGCTCCCACACCAGGAACGCCGCCAGCGCCGCCACCCCGGCGATCCACAGTCCGACGATCACCGACGAGCCCCACGCGTAGGAGGTGCCGCCGAGCGACGCCGCCAGCACGATCGCGCTCAACCCGGCCGCGAGCAGGGCGGTGCCGAGGTAGTCGATCGTGTGATGCACGCGCTCGGAGGCGGCGGGCAGCGTGGCGGCGAGCACGAACAGGGCTGCCACGCCGAGCGGCAGGTTGACGTAGAAGATCCACCGCCAGCTCAAATTGGTGGTCAGGAACCCGCCGAGCAGCGGCCCGGCGACGCTGGCGAGGCCGAACACCGCGCCGAACAGGCCGGTGTAGCGGCCCCGTTCGCGGGGCGGCACCACGTCGCCGATCGCCGCCTGTGCGCTGACCATCAACCCGCCGCCGCCGAGACCCTGCACCGCGCGGAAGGCGATCAGCTCATCGAGGCTGTGGCTCTGCCCGCACAGCGCCGAGCCGACCAGGAACACCACCAGCGCGCTCTGCAGCACGATCTTGCGCCCGTACAGGTCGCCGAGCTTGCCGTACAGCGGCGTGACCACCGTCTGCGCGAGCAGGTAGGCGGTCACCACCCACGAGATGTGGTTGAGACCGCCGAGATCCCCGACGATCGTCGGCAGCGCCGTCGCGACGATCGTCTGGTCGAGCGCCGCCAGGAACATCACGAGCAGCAGCCCCGCGAACACCAGGCGCAGGTTGACCTGCCTGTCCTGCCCCGTCGCGGGCAGGGTCGGAGGGGGTGCGACTGTGCTCACTCACTCTCCTCCCAGAGCCTTGTCAGACGCGCACTATCCCACGATTACGGCGCCGATGCGCCAAGGCTCAGGGCCGGATCGTTTAGGGTGGCGTCACAGGGTCCCACCGTGACATCCAACCAGGCCACAACAGACGGCGACGACCGCTCCCGGGAGCCCCCGCGCCCGGTGGGAGTGCCCACGTTCCCGCCGAGGTTCGACGAGTGGCAGATCGAGCTCCACGGACGTCGCATGATCTACCGGGTCGCCGGCAGCGGGCCACCGGTGGTGCTGATCCATGGGATGCTCAACTCCTCCAGCCACTGGCGTTCGGTGGCGCTGAGCCTGGCCAGTGACTACACGGTGATCGCGCCCGACCTGATCGGGCACGGCGACTCCGCGGCGCCACGCGGCGACTACTCGCTGGGGGCCCACGCCTCCAGCATCCGCGACCTGCTGGCCGCGATGGGGATCGAGCGCGCCAGCATCGTCGGGCACTCACTCGGAGGGGGAGTGGCGATGCAGTTCTTCTACCAGTTCCCCCAACGCACCGAGCGGCTCGTGCTGATCTCCTCCGGCGGTCTCGGCCACGCGGTCAGCCCGGTGCTGCGCACCGCCGCGCTGCCCGGCGTCTCCGCCCTCCTGTCGCTCACCATCCACCGGCGCCTGCTCGGCGGCCTGACGGGCGCCGGGCGCCGTCTGCGCGAGCGCGAAGTGCGCCTCGGCGTGCACATGCAGGCACTGGCTCGTGCGTTACGCCCATTGGAGAACGCCGAAGCGCGCCAGGCGTTCCTGCAGACGCTCCGTGCCGTGATCGACGTGCACGGCCAGCGGGTCAGCGCGACGGATCGTCTGTATCTGCTCGAGTCGATGCCAACGTTGATCGTGTGGGGTGAGCGCGACAACACGATCCCCTTGTGGCATGGACGCCGGGCGCACGAGGCGATCCCGAACAGCCGCTTCCAGACGCTGCCTCGCGCTGCGCACTTCCCGCATCTGGAGGATCCAGACGGGCTGTCCGAGGTGCTGGCTGAGTTCATCCAAAGCACGCAGCCCGGCGTGATCGACGATGCCGACTGGGGCGCCGTACTCTCCAGGCGCTCGCCACCCAGACGCGTCGGCGAGGCCGCAGCATAGGGTGGATGTGACCGCGCAGGCCCGTCCGATGTCCTAGAGAGCCGCTGGGAGATCCTGGGCCGGCTGCGAGGATCGAGCAGTTGAAGCGATAATCGGCCGGTGATGGCATGCGAGCGAGAAGCCTCGGTCGACCCCGGCCGCACCGCCTGGGCTCGCAACCTGGCGGCGCCGGTGCGGGACTTCCTGGGCACCGAAACCGGCAGCGCGATCGTGCTGGCGGCGATGACGGTGCTCGCGCTGGTGTGGGCCAACTCGCCGCGGTCGCACTCCTACGAGTCGCTGTGGAGCACGACGCTCTCGATCAGGATCGGCGGCGCCGGGATCTCGATGGACCTGCGCCACTGGGTCAACGAGGGGTTGATGACGTTCTTCTTCCTCGTGGTCGGGCTGGAGGCCAAGCGCGAGCTCGACCTCGGTGAGCTGCGCGAGCGCCGGCGCGTCGCGATTCCACTGTTCTCCGCGCTCGGCGGGATGGCGGTCCCGGTGGCGATCTACCTGGCGTTCAACGCCGGCGGCGCCGGCGCGCACGGCTGGGGGGCGGCGATGTCGACGGACACCGCGTTCGCGCTCGGCGCGCTGGCGTTGCTCACCCCGCGCGCCGCAACGCGACTGCGCGTGTTCCTGCTGACGCTGGCAGTGGTCGACGATCTCTGCGCGCTGTTGGTGATCGCGATCGTCTACACCACACACGTCTCGATCGCCGCGCTGGCGGTGGCGGCTGCCCTGCTCGGCGGCCTGCTGCTGCTCAGTCGTGCGCCGCGGTGGCTGCGCCCGGTGTCGATCGCGCTCGCGGTTGGCCTGTGGGTCGCGATGTTCGAGTCGGGCATCGACCCGGTGATCTCGGGGCTGGTGGTGGGACTCGCGACGAGCGCCTACCCACCCTCGCGTGAGGATCTGGAGCGCGCAACCACGCTGGCGCGCTCGTTCCGCGAGCAGCCCACTCCGGAACTGGCGCGCTCGGCGCAGGAGGGGGTGATGTCGGCGATCTCGCCCAATGAGCGGCTGCAGTACACCCTGCACCCGTGGACCAGCTACGCGATCGTGCCGCTGTTCGCGCTCGCCAACGCCGGCGTCCATCTTTCGAGCAGCCTGCTCGAACACGCGCTCAGCTCGCCGATCACCCTGGGGATTCTCGTCGGCTACGTCGCCGGCAAGCCGCTGGGCATCGCCGGCGCCTCGTGGCTGGTCTCCCGGCCGGCGCTGCGTGGCCCGCGCTCGCCGTTGAGCCCCCCGCTGCTGGCGGCCGGCGGCGCCTTCGCGGGAATCGGCTTCACGGTGTCGCTGCTGATCGCGAGCCTCGCCTTCACCGGTGAGCAACTCGACGAGGCCAAGCTGGGCGCGCTCGGCTCTGTGGTGGCGGCGCCGCTTGTCGGCTGGACGGTGCTGCGCATCGTCCAGCGACTGCCGGCGAGGGTGAGAGCGCGCCAGATCGCGAACACCGCCGAGGACATCCTCGACCTCTCCGAGGACGTCGATCCCGAGCGTGATCACATTCGTGGCGCCACGGATGCGCTGGTGACACTCCTCGAGTACGGCGACTTCGAGTGTCCCTACTGCGGGCAGGCGGAGGGAGCGATCCGCGAGCTGCTGGCGTCGTTCGAGGACGAGGTGCGCTACGTGTGGCGGCACCTGCCGCTCAACGACGTCCACCCCGATGCGCAGATGGCGGCCGAGGCCTCGGAGGCGGCGGCCGCGCAGGGAAGCTTCTGGGAGATGTATGACGTCCTGCTTCGCCATCAGGGTGAGCTGCGATCGATGCAGCTCACCGCATACGCGGAAGAGCTCGCACTTGACGCCGACCGCCTGCTGGGGGAGGTGCGGCGCCGAGAGCACGCGTCGCGGGTCAGCGAAGATGTGGTGAGCGCCGATGAAAGCGGTGTGTCCGGCACGCCGACCTTCTTCATCAACGGGCGCCGCCACTACGGCGCCTACGACATCGAAGCCCTCACGGAAGCCGTGCGGGCCGCGCGCGGACGCGCACGGCTGCTGGCCGGCGTGTGAGGGTCTCCGCGCACCGAGCCTGGTTGGCTCAGTAACCGAAGGAGTGAACCCGTATGCTCGTCAAAACGGGTCCACTCAGCAGGGGCTCGTGGTTATTCGACTGGAGCAACGACCTTCGGCGGCGCGTAAGCGGGCTGCGAGGCCGGGTGCGAGGGAGCGCTCTGGGCACTCGGTGTCTGACTTGTGGGGACGGGCGGGGCACTGTATGTCGGTGTGGACTGCGCGCTTGCAGGCGCGGAGTATGAGGGGGTGGCTTGCGCGGGGGCGGCCGGTGTTGACGCCTGCACGGTTCGCGCCTGGACAGTGCGCTCGGGCTTGCGAACATGGCTGCGGCGGTGGTCGACTCGCACGCGCTTGTGTGTGCGCGCCACGGAGTGTGAGGCGTCTGCGGTGGTGGAGGAGGAGTGCACGGGCGTGTTGGCGACGGGAGTCTGACTCGCATGCTTGGTCGCGGTCGGGGCCGGCGCTCTGACGGGAGCGCGTCCGTGCGTCCCCAACAGGAGCAGCAGCCCCACCGCGAGGACTCCCAGCAGCGCCCCCATCGCCACCAGGATTCGCGGGCGTCGTCTGCTCGCGGAGCCAGTGCCCGCATGCCCGGTCGACCAGATGGTGGCCGAGCGGCTCGGTCGATCGTCGGCGGCGATTTTGACAGCGCTTCGCTCGTCGTCTCTGTCGAGGGGCGTGCCGGCAGACGCCGACAGCCCCAGTCGCGTCGAGCCGGGCACGTGCACAAGCACCTTGGTCGCGTCGTCGAGCAGATCCACGGAGTGGGTGTAGCGGGCGGCGGGATCCTTTGCGAGCCCGCGAGCAATCACGCCATCCAGCGCTGCCGTCCAAGCGCCGGCTGCGGGCAGGGTGGGCGGCGGCTCGGTCAGATGCG
Organism: uncultured Solirubrobacterales bacterium; assembly: GCA_963744135.1. GTDB lineage: Bacteria > Actinomycetota > Thermoleophilia > Solirubrobacterales > Solirubrobacteraceae > Palsa-744. The sequence continues at coordinate 345,217 of CAVUSE010000007.1, forward strand.
CGTTCAACACCCCCGCCTCCGTATCCCTGGGATAGGTGACACAGCCGGTCAGGCACTGGTAGAGCACCGCCGTCAACGAGTACAGATCGCTGCGCGGCGAAAGAGGCTCGCCGCGAATTTGCTCGGGTGATGCGTAGTTGGCGCTGCCGACGAAACCGCCGGCCCGGGTGACGCCGCTGGTGCGCGAGCTCTTGGCGATGCCGAAGTCCGCGAGATATGGGTGTCCGCCGGTGGTCACGAGGATGTTCTGCGGCTTGACGTCGCGGTGGATCAGGCCCTCGCCGTGGGCCGCGTCGAGAGCCTCGGCGATCGGTCGCAGCACGTCGAGTGTCTGTGCGACGGTCATGCCCTTGTTCCCGACGATCTCTGCGAGCGTGGAGCCGTCTATCAGGCGCATGGCGAGGAACAGCAGCCCGTCCGCCTCGCCCGAGTCGTAGATGGGAATGATGTACGGATGCTCCAGGGTCGCCGCGAGTTTGCCCTCACGCCTGAACCGCTCGCGAAAGCTGTCATCTTCGGTGAGGCTCGAGGAGAGCACCTTCAGCGCGACGCGGCGACCGAGCGAGAGCTGCTCAGCTCGGTAGACCATCGCCATGCCGCCGACGCCGATCAGCGCATCGACGCGAAAGCCGCCGAGGACATCGCCCGCCTCGGGAATCCTCGCTCTCGTTGCAGTCGTCTCCCCCTCGTCCAGCACAGAGACACATTCTGCCAGAACGCTCCGACCATCGTGAAATGGCTCCGGGCCCCGGATCGCCGGCGCTGCTGCTCTCAGTTGCAGGCTCGGTGTATACGCGTGGTGGTGAGGCACCCGTGGCTGATGGCGTATGGCTGGGCTGCGCCCGTCCTGCGTCTGAATCGATACTCCACGTAGCGTCCGAGATAGCCGGGCTTTGTGACCGCAATTTCGACGATCGTGGCTCGCCGCAGCACCAACGGACGCTCGAGTGTCACAGCGACGGTCCCGCGTGTCGTTGGATGGCGTACGACGCTCAGCCCGTAAGAGCATGCGGCGCGGCAGCGAACGCGCACTGTCGCGCCATGCGCCGCACCGGTGATCGCCGGAAAACCAACCAACAGGCCGACGGTGCTCCCACGCAACGCAGCCCGCGTCTTGAAGATTGGCGCGAACTTGGCGATGACCGCCGGCGTACCCGGGCTCCGGGCGCCCCCAGCAGCCACCGTGCTTGTCATGGAGGTGTCCGCTTGCGTTTCCGTCGTGCTCCCCGTTTGCGCTTTCGATTGCGGCAGTGCTTCCGGCTGCGGCTGCGATTCCGGTTGCGGTGCCGGCTCGCTGGGAGTGAAGTCCGCGGAGACGCTCTCATCGGCGCTCACGCTCACCTGGCAGGTGCCGTCGCCGCTGCACGCACCGCCCCAGCCCGCAAATGTCGAGCCGGCGCTCGGGGTCGCGGTCAAAACGGTTGAGCCACCGGCTGCGTAGGTGTTCGAGCACGTGGCCGGGCAGGACATGCCAGGCCCACTGACACTCCCAGCGCCCCGCCCTATCAGCGATACCGACACCGTATGCGTGATCTTGCCGACGATCACATTCCCGTCGTCGTCCACGACCACACACAACGATTCTGACGCACACGAAACACCAGACAAATAAACATCGCCATCCAGATCCGCGACCGACCACGTCGGCGAAGCCGCACCCGGATCGCTTGATTCCAACACCTCCCCCTTGTTATCGACCGCCACACAAAAGCTGCTCGACACACACGACACGCTCGTGATGATGTTGCTGTCGACGTACGTCGACGTCCATCGCGACAGCGGGGCCTTCGGATTGGTCGACGCGAGCACGTACCCTTCGCCTGCGCCGGCCACGCACAACGACGCGGATGGGCAGGAGATCGTCTGCGGGAACATTCCGACCCCGGTCCTGAGCTCAGACCACGTCGGCGTGGGCGCCGCGGGATTGGTCGAGATCAAGAGCTCTCCTTCTGGTTCGCTCACATCCAGGAACGCTCCCGCCACACACAGTTCGCTCGCCACGCACGAGATCGCGTTGAAACCATTTTGTCCCGCCGGCGTCGAGGTCGTCCACGACGCATCGGGGCTCGCCGGGTCTTTCGCGGTGGCCATCACGCCCACCACGCTGACAGCTATGCAAAACGTCTCAGATGTGCAGGAGACACCCGCTATCGGACCAGCGTCGATGCTGGTCGTGGCCGAGGTTGGAAATGGGCCAACCGGGTCGCTCAAGGTCAAGATGTCACTCGCGGAGTTGCCTGCCACGCAGATCGCTTCTTCGACACATGAGATCGCCTGGGTGGCGTGTTCGGCTTCAATCCTCGTCTCCGTCCAGGCCGGGTCGGCGCTCGCGGGATCGGTTGACATCACCGCCCCCGTGGCTTCACCCGCAGTGTAGTTTTCGGTCGCCACACAAAAGGAGGTGGATCCGCATGAGACAGCCAGCAGGCTGTTGTGGCCGACCAAGGTGGGGTAGGTCCATTCGAGCGCCTTGTCGGCCGCCGCCGGGGTGGGGCGCTGGCTGCTTGCAAAGAGCACCGCGACGACGATGACGAGTGCGAGACGGAGCGGACTCGAGCGATTGCCAGCACGACTCACGCCGATCGAGCTCGCGGCTATTGCCATGTTTTTGCGGACACGCTGTGTTGCGTTCCGGTCACAGGCTTGCCCGGTTGCAGGCCCGGTGTGTGCCTTTGGTGGTGAGGCATCCGTGGTCGATCGCGTATGGTTGGGCTTCGCGTGCTTTGCGTTTGAATCGATACTCCACGTAGCGTCCGAGATAGCCGGGTTTTGTGACTGCGATTTCGATGATCGTGGCCCGTTGCAGCACCAGCGGGCGTTCGAGTGTCACGGCGACCGTCCCGCGAGCTGTTGCGTGGCGCACGACTTTCAGTTCGTATGAGCATGCGGCGCGGCAGCGGACGAGCACTGTTGCGCCACGTGCCGCACCGGTGATAGCCGGAAAACCGACGAGCAGGCCGACGGTGCTCCCGCGCAGCGCCGCACGCGTCTCGAAGGTCGGCGCGAACTTGGCGATGACCCCGGGCGGACGAGGGCTTAAGGTGTCCCCGGCAGGTCCCGCGCTCGCGAGGTGGGCGTCCGTCGGCGTTTGCGGTCCGCTCTCCGTTTGTGTCTGTGGCTGGGATTCCGGCTGTGATGGCGGCTCGCTGGGGGTGAAATCCGCGGAGATGCTCTCATCGGCGCTCACGCTCACCTGGCAGGCGCCGTCGCCGCTGCAGGCACCGCCCCAGCCCGCAAATGTCGAGCCGGCGCTCGGGGTCGCGGTCATAATGGTTGAGCCACCGGCTGCGTAGGTGTTCGAGCACGTCCCCGGGCAGGACATTCCCGGCCCACTGACACTCCCGGCACCCGGCCCCGCCAGCGACACCGACACCGTGTGCGTGATCTTCCCGATGATCACGTTCCCATGGTCGTCCACGACTGCACACAGCGATTCCGACGCACACGAAACACTCCGCAAAGAGACATCGCCATCCAGATCGGCGACCGACCATGTCGGCGACGCCGTACCGGGGTCGCTGGACACCAACACATCCCCCTCATCGTCAACCGCCACACAAAAATCACTCGACACACACGACACACCCGTGATCGTGTCCACGCCATCGATGATGTACCCGGTCCACCGCGGCGAAGCCGCCGTTGGATCGGTCGAGACGTAGATGTCGCCAGATTCCGCACCAGCCACACACAGTGATGCGGAGACGCAGGAGATGGCCGTTGCGGCTCCGCCCCACGAGGCCCACGGCGCCGGTCCGGCCGGGTCGGCGGTGGTGAGCAGGTTGCCCGATTCGCCCACCGCCGCACAGAGGGTTTCGCTTGCACACGACAGGGCGTTGAGCTTGCCTCCCAGTTCGGCGCTGCCACCGTCGCCTCCCCAGTCGGCGTGCGGCCCGGCCGGTTCGGCGGAGATAATCACGTTCTGGCTGGTTGCACCGCAGAAGAATGGCGTGCAGCCGGCTGTCGCCGCGGCGCAGAACGACAGGGACGAGCATGAGACCGCGCGAACTTCCTTGGATTGCACGCCCACGCGCGTCCATGACGGGGTTACGTCACCAGGGTCTGCCGACGCGATGAGGCCTTCTTCGTCGTCGCCGGCGACACACAACGCTCCCGACACGCAGGAGATGCTCGTGATGTCGCTGGTGCCATCGACGTCCGTCGTCGTCCATGTCGGGGCAACGGCGGCGGGGTCGATTGACGTGACGGCGTCGCCGAAGCTGTCAACGGCGACGCACAGCGAGCTGGATCCGCACGAGACGCCCGTCACTTCTGCAATTGAGCCTTTCGCCTCGAGCTGCACGGGGGTCGACCAGGTCAGCGAGGTTTGGCCGCGGGCGAGCGGCGCGGTACCGGCGCAGGCGACGAGCGCACAGATGCTCGCGGCCGCAAAGGACCGCGGGAGCGTCATCCGCTCACCCGTCGACGCCCGATGTCTTGACTGCCGGCACCGATCCGAAAGGTACTCTACGGCCATGGTGCGGGGGCGGGAGGTACTGACGGCGGGGGCAGGGTGGGAGATGCCGACGGCTGTGGTGCCGGAGACACCGGGCTGTGCCAGCGGTGGCTAGGCCACCATCGGATTCGGCCACCAGCTCTGCTCCCAGTCGCGCTGACCGCCCAGGATGACCGCGGCGGGATCGAGCGCACAGAATGACTCGGCTATGAGATGGCGGAACAGCGCGAGCTGCTGCGCTGCCACGACGCCTTGATTGCGCAACTTGAAGCGCGTCACGTCGGCCCGGAAGGCCTCCTGATCGTCGGCGATCGGCGCTGGTGCATCCCCGGCTCGGAAGGTGAAGAGCCCGACCTCCCAGACCCAGCGTCCGAACGCCTGCGAGACGCTCTCGTCGTGCGCGCGATCGATGCAGCGTGCGACCACCTTGTAACCCGCGCTGCTGTTGTCGTGCCAGTAGACGACTTCACGCGTGTGCGCCGCGGCGACCGCCTTTCTTCCCTGCAGCCGCTTGCGCGTGATGCTCACAGCAGGCACCGCGTTGCAGGCCATCGAGACGACCGACGCGAGCGATGTCCCGCGCTGGGGGCCGCGGATGCCGATGAGCAGCGGCGCGAGTATCGACTCGGAAGCCGGCACGCTCTCGCAGGGGGTCGTGGGCGCCCCGGCCGGCCCTACGACAGGAAACGACAGCCCGCGCCGAGTAGCGTCGATCTCGCAGGCGGGCGGCGGCGGCCCAGGTGCGGTGAGGCCGACGACGACGAGCTCGCGTGCTTCGAGGTACTCGTCCTGGTGCACCTGCGAGCCGTCTTTTGTCAGCACCGCCGGCGTTGTGACGCTCACCGACACGGAAGAGCTGCGGCTGGTGTGGAACCGCAACCCCCAGTCCAGGGCCCGTCCCTTGACGGTTTCGAGCCCCAGTCCAATCACCCAATCGTCAAACCCGGCCTGCTCCACCCAGAGGGTGCTGTCGCCGGATCGCATCGCCGAGCCGATGCCTAGCGTGTCGCGTCCGCGGAAGCCCGAGGATCTCAGGCTCCTGTGCTCGGCCACCGAGCATGCGGCCGTGCGCACGATCGCGGCCATGTGCGGCATTCCCTCGGCGCCCCAGTCCGTCGATAGGTTCGTGGGGTGCTGTCTGGCGGCGATTCGCGCCTTCGTTTTCTGTTTGGCAATGAGTCCCATCGGAGCGTCACACTCCTCAGCGGCGGTCGGGCGGAGTCTGCGCCGCGCCGTCGTACATGGAGGCCACACGGTCTTTGCGCCGTGCGCGCTGGCGCAGCCTCGACACGCCGTCGTGCAGGAAGGCCAATGCGCCCAGTGCCATCAAGATGATGGCGACTGTGGTGGAAACTCCGAATACAATCATTGCGATCTCCTTCTTCGTGGTTGATGGATCCATGATCCCCGCGTCTGCGACCCGCGGAGACCCACCCAAGGTGTCGGCGCTCTCACCCTCCGGCCCCTTTTTTTGTCTTGTCTCGCGGCCCCTCCTGTCTCACCGGCTCTCTCTCTCTCCCTCCAGCCCCGGATGAGAGCTGGCTCGGCATTCCCGCGCTGCGGGTCAATGGAGACGGGTTGGCGGTGTCATTCTTCGGCTTTCTGAAAGAACTGTCCCAGTGTTGTCGAAGGGCTGGCGGAGCAGTAGTACGGAACCTCCGGTTCTCCGAGGGGCGTCGCATACGCCGCCTTGCGATATTGGCTGGAGAGTTGATCGACGACTTCGTGCTGTTCTGACGCGGAGGCCTTCATGAAGGCTTCGCAGCTGCTCGAGGCCGAGAGTGCGCTGCCACCGCAGCTGCTGAGCGCCAGCGTCGTGACCGCTCCAACTGTGGCCATGCCGATACGTACGCTTCGAGAAATCATTTGGTCCCCCAGTGGTTTTTGTGGTTGCCCGTTTGGTGGGCTGCTTCACCAATCGGGACTCTGCCTGAGAGCCGCGCTCACGCCGGCCCACCAAGGTGTCGAGCGGCGCCACCACAGATGACGCCACGCCAAGGTCTCGCCATCGGCGTGGGAGAGCGCTGAGCGTTGGCGCAGGCTGGGCGCCGGACGCTCAAGTCGGATGCCAGACGCTCAAGTCGGATGCCAGACGCTCAAGTCGGATGCCAGACGCTCAAGATGCCGGACGCTCAAGCCGGATGCACGCGCGGTTGAAGCATGGGGCGACCAAGGCGTTTAGAGTCCACGACATGACGCTTGTTCTGCTGACGGGAGCCACGCGCGGGATCGGCCGCGCCGCGGCGATCGAGCTCGCCCGTGAAGGTGTCGAGGTCGCGCTCGTAGGTCGCGACCACGAGCGCGTGGAGGCGCTCGCGCGCGAGGCCGAGGCGACCGGCGGGGGCGCGCCGGTTCACCGGCACGTCGCCGATCTGATGCTGATGGCCGAGGTGCAGGCACTCGCGGAGGAGGTGCGCGGGCGCTACGAGCACATCGACGTCCTCGCCAACAACGCTGGGGCGCTGTTTGCCTCGCGCCGGGAGACCTCCGAGGGGTTCGAGCAGACATTCGCGCTGAACCATCTCGCGCCGTTCCTGCTCACCAATCTGTTGCGCGACCGTCTGGAGGGCGGCCGCGTGGTGACCACAGCGTCCGACGCCCACAAGTCAGGGCTCGTGGATCTGGATGATCTGCAGTCCGAGAAGTCCTACTCGGCGATGCGTGTGTACGGAACCTCGAAGCTCTGCAACATCCTCTTCACACGCGAGTTGGCCAGGCGTGCGCCGGAGCTGCATGCGAACTGCTTTCACCCCGGAGTCGTGCGTACCGGCTTCGGCAAGAACGAAAACGGGATCTGGAAGGTGCTCACCACACTCGGCGGGCCCTTCTTCCGCTCACCACAGCGCGGCGCCCGCTCGCTGGTGTGGCTCGCGACCTCCGATGAGGCGGCTCCCCTCACCGGCGAGTACGTCCAGGACGAGAAGGTGCTCGCGCCCAACGCCCAGGCTCAGGACGACACGCTCGCCGAGGGTCTGTGGGAGCGCAGCGCCCGATTGGTGGGGCTGCCTGCCGACACGCCCGTCTGACGGCGCCATCGCGGTGCCGATCGCGCTGCGTCCGCATGGATCTGAATCGCGCGCGCGGCCAATCGCCGGCACGTCAAGGGCCCGCCTCGTCTAGGCGGGTGTGGGCGCAGGCGCAGGCGCAGGCGCAGGTGTGGGCGCGGGCGCGGGCGCGGCACAGCTCTGCAGGAACGCCTCGGTGGCGGCAACATCGAGCGGTCGGGCGAACAGGAAGCCCTGGCCACTGTCGCAGTCCTCGTCGCGGAGCAGGGAGAGCTCCTGCTGCTGCTCGATGCCCTCGGCGAAGGTCTCAATCGAGAGCGCCTTGCCGAGCTGCACGAGCGTGTGGATTAGCGTTTCCCCCTCCTTGTTGTGCTTCAGACCGGAGATGAACGAACGGTCGATCTTCAGCGCGTCGACGGGGAAGCGTTGGAGGTGGGCGAGCGAGGAGTAGCCGGTGCCGAAGTCGTCGATCGCGATCCGTACGCCAAGCCGCTTGATCTCGGTGAGCCGGCGGGCGGTCTCCTCGATGTTGCGCATCAGCGTGGTCTCGGTGATCTCAATCGTGAGCGCCGCGGGGTCCATGCCGCTCTCCGAGAGCGCGCTTTCGATCTCGCCCACCAGCTGGTCGGTGTCCAGCTGGCGTCCGGAGACGTTGACGGCCATGCTGATCGGATATCCGCTGGCCCGCCACGCGGCGCCCTGACGGCAGGCCTCCTCCATCACCCACCTGCCGATCTCCGTGATCAGTCCCGTCTCCTCGAGCAGCGGGATGAAGTCGTTGGGTTGGACGATGCCGCGCACCGGGTGCTTCCAGCGAATCAGGGCCTCCACCCCATTGGGGCTCATGTCGCTGAGGTCGAGGGTGGGCTGATAGTCGAGGAAGAACTCGCCGTTCTCGAGCGCTTCGCGCAGGTCCATCTTGAGCTCCATGCGGTTCTGCACGCTGTCTTGCATGCCGCTCTCGAACACCACGTGGCGATTCTTGCCATCCCACTTGGCGCGGTACATCGCGATGTCGGCGTCACGCAGAAGCTCCTCGGCGGAGATGCGCTCGCCGATCGCGATGCCGATGCTCGCCGTCACGGTCACGCGCGTCTCCTTGTCGGCCCCCAGCTTGAACGGCTGCTTGAGCGCGTCGAGCAGGCGCTCGGCGATCAGCTCGGGCCCGGCCTCCAGCGAGAGGTCCTCGGAGATCACGACGAACTCGTCTCCGCCGAGGCGCCCCAGCGTGTCGGACCCGCGGATCACCCCGTCGAGCCGCGCGGCGACCGCTTGCAGGAGCTCGTCGCCGACGCCGTGGCCGAGCGTGTCGTTGATGCTCTTGAAGTTGTCGAGATCGATGAACAGCGCCGCGGTCGGCGTCTGGCTGCGACGTGAGCGCACGAGCAGCTGCTCGACGCGGTCGAGGATCAACGTCCGGTTGGGCAGGCCGGTCAACGGGTCGTGGGTGGCCAGGAAGGAGAGCTCCTCCTCGCGCCGGGTGAGCTCCTCATCGGTGTGCTGACGCTCTTTCTCGTAGCACTCGCACATCCGCAGCAGGCTGAACTCGAGGCTCAGCTGCAGGATGTTGAGGGCCTCGGAGAGCGCGTCGGTGCAGACGTCCAGCTGCGTGGCGAGCTCGCGCAGCACCTCGGCCATCACGTTGCGCCACCAGAAGCAGCGCCTGGTGACCTCGTCGAGGGACGCCGCGCGTTGGGCCGCGAGCTCGCCGAAGATCAACCAGGTTTCCTGGCCGGCTTCGATTGCGACCTCCATGCCCTCGCCCGCCATCCAGCGGGCGACCGCGACCGTGGAGCTTCTGCTGATCCGCTCGAAGCTGCCCTGCACCACCGCCTCGACGTCGTGGCCAGCTCCCGAGGTGAGCGCGACGGTCCGCTCCAGCACCTCCTCGGCGCGCTCCTTCAGCGCCTCGCCGAGACGAACCAGATCATCCACGGGCTGCTCCGCCACAGCGGACGGCGCCACCGGCACGCGTATCTCACCTGCCCCCACGGTTGAGCGTTGAACTGCCATCTCAAACCTCCAGATCGGCATATTGTCGGCATCCCATGAGGTTGACTCCCGCGCCGGTAGACAAGCGTCTGTGGGCCGCATCGGGACAGCACCCGTTTTTTTTATGGTTCTTGGGCGACACCGCATTGCGCACTCAGCGGTGAACGCCTCACCGCGGCCCTTCATGGTCGAGATACCAGTGCCGCCCGACGGAGGCGAGCCAGCCATCGTCGCCGACAGGGGCCAGCATGAAGCGGCTGATCGTGCGCTGGCCGCCGACCTGATCGGAGTAGAGCAGATCGATCGTGATCGTCTGGTGCTGGCCCACCGCCTCCGCAATCGGGGTATGGGCGTCGTCGGAGGGGTCGCGCAGCGCGCCCTGCCACAGGCCGATGTCGCCGGCGGGGATGTACAGGTCGCGTGACTGGCGGCGGAAATCCTCCTCGGCGGCGTGGGGAACCTGCCCGGTTTGCAGTCCCACGCGTACGAACCACCCCTGCAGCACGCCGATCCCGGCGCCGACATTGCGCAGGCTCATCGCCAGGTAGACGGTGCCCTCGATGTGCTCGGCGACGGCGCGACTGCCATCCACGCGCACCCAGTGGCCGTCGACGAACATGATCTTCTGGAGCGGGTCGTCGAGACGCGACTGCACCAGCACTGGTCGGCGCTGCTCCTGCAGCGCGAGCTCGGCGACCCGCGCGGAGCGGTTGGCGGAGCGCACCGAGCCGAACGTGGCGATCGCGAGCACCAGCGTCCCGGCGGCGGTGGCGAGCGACGCGACGGTCGGCCAGTCGAGGCTGGCCAGAATGATCATGGCGCACATCAAAGCGCACTCGAACGGAGGCGCGGCACGGGGTCGATCTGAAGCTCCGCCGCGCCGATCAACGGAGGGCCCTTCGTTTGCGGCGATGGCGCTCGGCAGCCGCGTGTGGTTCACACACTCATGCACACGCGGTCGCGCCCGGACTCCTTGGCCTCGTAGAGCGCGGTGTCGGCGCGCGCGAGCACCTCGTCGCCCGACTCGCCGGGCCGCCACGAGGCGAACCCGGCGGAGCAGGTTTGGTCGCTGTAGACGACGCCGCGCAGGCGCTCGATCACTTCGGTGGCGCGGGGGGTGTCGCAGTTGATCAACAGCAGCCCGAACTCCTCCCCGCCCAGCCGCGCGAGCAGGTCACCGGAGCGCACCTGCTCGCGCCACGCGGCGGTGGTCTCCCTCAGCAGGCGGTCGCCGGCGGGGTGGCCGTGGGTGTCGTTGAAGTCCTTGAAGTGGTCGAAGTCGAGCATCGCGATCGTGAACCGCTGTCCCGCGGCGAGCGCGCCCGCGACGCGCGCGTCCCACGCGCGGCGGTTGGGCAGGTGGGTCAGCGGGTCGGTGCTTGCCATGTCGGTGAGCTCGCTGAGCGCGTCGGCGCGGTCGATCACCGCGGCGGCCTCGTGTGCGAGCAATGCGACGACCGTGGCGCGCGGGTCGTGGGCCTTGACGCTTGCGGGCCATCCCACCACCAGGACCCCGACCGGCTCGCCCGCGCGCATCAGCGGCTCATAGAGAATCGACTCGGGCCGGCCGGCGGCCTCCCACAGCACAAGACTGCCGACGTGCGCTTCGACGTCCTCGGTGATCATCTGCGGCTGACCGGAGGCGAACGCTTCGGTGACGGCACTGCGCCGATGCGTGGATATCTCGATCGGCTCGGCATCCGCGCCGGAGATCGCCGTGGAGCGCATCGTGTGAGAACCGGGCACCGGCTCGTACAGGATCGCCATTGAGGCCGCGCCGATCGTGCGCGCTGCCTCGCACACCTCCAGGCGCGATTGCGAGCCGCCGTGCAGTCCACGTACGACCTCGTTGACCTGGCCAAGCATGCGCTCGCGCTCGACCGCCTCGGCGACCTGATGGCGGACGTCGTTGACCAGACGCCGCGTGGCGAGGCCGATGATCGCGGCTACGACCACCGTCAGCAGCGCGGCGCGGTACTGCGAAGATGGGTACTCGGGAGGTCCGACCAGGACGATCGGCGCGAGGTAGAAGACGGTGACGCCGCCGAGCACGACATACAGCCAGCGGAGGCCGCGGCCGTAGAGGGCGGTGTAGAAGACGGGGATCAGAGAGACGACCGCAACGCCCGAGCCGATCCCGCCGGCCGAGTCGCGCAGCACCGCGACGGCGGCGAGAAACACGAGCGAGGAGAGCACGCCTTCGAAGCGCCGGCTGAGCGGCGTGAAGCGCACGGCTCCGGCGAGCAGGAGCAGTGCGATGGAGAGTGCGTACAACGCCCAGTCGATCGACGAGCCGACGATCACGGCAGCCCACACCAGCGCGGCCGCAGCCGCGAATGGAGCCACTCTGAAGGCGTACGACCCCCTGCCGGCGTCGAGTCCCATGCCGCACCATCGGCAGATGGGTGAATCGGCTCAAGTGGGGGAGTAGCATTGGGCACAAGCGCAGCATCCGCGCGCGGCGACAAGGGAGGCACTGCAAATGTCCGAGTACGACTACGTGATCGTGGGCGCGGGATCGGCGGGATGCGTGCTGGCGGCGCGCCTCAGCGAGGATCCCGATGTGAGTGTGGCGCTGATCGAGGCCGGGCCGCCCGACACGATCGAGAACATCCACGTGCCCATCGCCTTCCCCGCGCTGTTCCGCACGCAGGTGGACTGGGATTACTCGACCGCGGCCGAGCCGTGTATCGATCGCCGGCGCATCTACCTGCCGCGCGGCAAGACCCTCGGGGGGTCGTCGTCCACCAACGCGATGGTGTACATCCGCGGCAACCGCGCGGACTACGATGGCTGGCGCGCGGGGGGCTGCGAGGGGTGGGGGTATGACGATCTGCTTCCCTACTTCATCCGCGCCGAGGACAACGAGCGCGGCGCCTCGGCTCTGCACGGCGCCGGTGGGCCGCTGACGGTGAGCGAGGATCGCGCGCCCAACCCGATCACCGACGCCTTCCTGGAGGCGTGCGCGCAGGCGGGGCTGCCCGCCAACGAGGACTTCAACGGCGAGTCGCAGGACGGCTTCGGCCGCTACCAGCGCACCCAGCGCGACGGGCGGCGCTGCAGCGCCGCGGTCGCCTACCTGCACCCCGCGATGTCCCGTCCGAATCTCACGGTGGAGACCTACATGCAGGTGCACCGCGTGCTGTTCGAGGGCGAGCGCGCTGTGGGCGTGCAGGGTGCTCGGCTGGGGGAGATGCACGAGCTGCGCGCCACGCGCGAGACGATCGTGTGCGCCGGCGCCTACAACTCACCCCACCTGCTGATGCTCTCCGGGATTGGCCCGGGCGAGCTGCTGACAATGATGCAGATCCCCGTGGTGCAGGACCTGCGCAGCGTCGGGCAGAACCTCCAGGACCATCCTGCTTCGGGTGCCACGTGGGCGCACGACGAGCCTGTGTCGCTGCTCAATCCGCTGACCGAGGCCAACCTCGCCGCCTTCGTCGGCGAAGGGCGCGGCCCGCTCACCTCCAATGTCGCCGAGGCCGGCGGGTTCATCCGCTCCTCCACCGCGCACGACGCGCCCGACATCCAGTTCCACGCCGCCCCAGCGATGTACGTCGACGAGCCCGTGCTCGAGCACGGCTTCGGGTTGGCGCCCTGCGTGCTGACGCCTGACAGCCGCGGGTACGTGCTGCCGCTCACCCCCGACCCGACCGCCAAGCCGTACATCCTGCACAACTACCTCGCGGAGGAGACCGACATGGCGCGGATGGTCGAGGCCATGCGGGTGACGATGGAGATCGCCCGCCAACCCGCGCTCGCTTCCTACACCACGCGTCCCCACTACATCCCCGCGTCGGACGCCGAGGAGGATGTGCGCGCACACATCCGCCAGCAAACCTTCACGCTCTACCACCCCGTCGGCACCTGCCGCATGGGCGCCGACGCGGAGGCGGTGGTGGACACCGAGCTGCGCGTGCGCGGGGTGGAGGGGCTGCGTGTGGTGGACGCCTCGGTGATGCCGACGGTGCCCCGTGGCAACACCAACGCGCCCACGATTGCCGTCGCCGAGCGCGCCGCCGACCTGATCCGCCACGGCGCAGCTGTGGCGGGGCAGGGGGCGGTTGCTGCGGCTTTGTGAGGCTGCCAACTGCCGGTGGGCTGCCAAGCCCTGGTGGGCTCTGCCAAGTGCCGGTGGCTCAGGGCTTGCCCTGGAGTGGTCACGACGGCCGCGGGTCGGCTACGGCATACGCTCGCGGATGTAGTGTGAGCGTGAAGACCGAGGAGCCGTCGTGGGGTTGTCAGTCACGACACGCGCGCGCGGATGCCGCGCGGAGAGCTTCAGCAGGGTTTCGCTTGCCGCGCCGCTCGGCAGGCGCCGGTAGCCGAGGAGCTCGCTTTCGCTCTGCACCTGGCGCCGATACCCGGGGAGGAGGTTGACCATGCGTTGGGCGACCGGCAGGTAGGTGCGCGGGTCGACCAGCACCACCAGCGCGAGAAACGGCACCAGCTTTGCGTGGGCGGCAGAGGTGGCGAATCCGACATCGCCTTCGAGCTTCCACAGCAGCCGACCGTCCCGGTGCTCGCGGCCGACCAGCCTGATCGCCCCACCGCGGTAGAGCCGGCGGTAGGTTGCGACGCCTTCAGGCGTCTGCGCAGCCGCTTCGCGCGGCGCGGGCTGCTGCTCGCCAGCGGGTGTACGGCCTGCGGGATATCTGATGCGGTTGATCACGTTCCTTTCGCCCGGGCTGCTGCTCCAGGTTTCGATCCACTCGGGGGTTTGGGCGAGTTCGTATTCGCTGAGCATGGGGGGTCGCCTGCGGATGAGTGCCGACAGCGTGCGCCGTTCGCGTCTGCTCCCGGTGCTCGCGTCGATCCATTCGCGGTAGTGGGACGTCACCACCCGCCCGTGGGGCAGGAACATGCGGTCGACAAACCGCGCTTCCAGCACGCCGCTCCCCGAGGATGTGGCGGCGTACGCGGCGGCGGCGATGTTGAGGCCGGGGCTGGAGGCGCCATTGGAGAGCAGCAGACCGATCGCGGCCGCGATCATCGCTGCGCCCGCCGCCGCCAGCGGGCGCATCAGCCTGCGGGCCGGTGTGTGCCGCCGCGCGCCACCCACCGCGTAGTCTTCCGCCTCGATCAGCCTGCGCAGGCGCTCCGGCGGCTCGACCGCCGGCAGTTCTGGCACTGGATTGGCGGCGGCCAGCAGGGTGAGGGTGTCGTCGGCGTTGGTCATGGGGATGCCTCCATAGTCAGCGGTGTACATGGGAGCGGCTCGCCCCCGTCGCCCCGCTCGCTGCCCCCGCGAACGAGCGCGCGGGCGAGTCTTCGGCGCGCGCGGTGCAGCCGCACCCGCACAGTGGCCGCCTTGATGCCAAGGACGGCGGCGGCCTGGGTTGGAGAGAGCTCCTCCCAGGCGATCAGCAGCAGGACTTCGCGATCGGACTCGCTGAGCTGATCGAGCGCGACGCGCAGTGTCCCGCTGCCGCCGTTGACGCCGACGCCGACGTTGGGGCTGACTCCGCCGCCGCTGACGCCGGCGCTGGCTCCGGCGGAGCCCACGGCCGGTGAGAGTGCCCCCGCGGCAAGCGAGGTCGCGTCCACGGCGGGCGAGGTTGTCCCCACGGCCCCAACGGCGGCGCCGTCTTCGGCCAGCCGCCGGCACAGTGCAACGCCGCGCCGTTCGCCGCGGCGTTGCGTGCTGAGCACGCGTCGCGCGACGCCCAGCAGCCACGGCAGCGGCTCCGCGGGAAGCTCGTCCAGGCGCCGCCAGCACACCATGAACACCTCGGCGACGAGGTCGTCCGCCACCGAAGCCTGCGCCCGGCGCAGGACGTACGCCTTGACGGCGGGCGCGTGCTCGCCGTACAGCAGCTCGAACTTGATCCGCCGCTCCATGCTCATAGGTGTAATGGCCGGGAGTTGCCGAGCGTTACATGCAGGAGCTGTCAGGCACCCTCGGCGGATGAGCTTACGGGGCTGGGTTGAGGGTCGTATGTGTACTTTTCAGACCCAAACCCTTCATTTTGTAAAGTAGGTCGACGCGGGTTGGATGCTTTGTTTGCTCCCCAAACCCTTCATTTTGTGAAGTGGGTCGACACGGTTGGACATTTTGTTTTGGGCCCCAAACCCTTCATTTTGTGAAGTGGTAGGGCGTCGAAAGATGGTTCTCAGTGCGAGCGCTTGACCTGATGCTCGAGTAGCTTGCCCGAGGCGGCCTCAACCTGGGCGGTCATGCGCAGCTTGAACATCCCCAGCAGCGCCTCTGAGGCGATGCCGCGCAGCGTGCGGATCGCCTCGGTCATCTCGTCCCAGCGCTCCTCCGGCTGGCCGGCGGCGGTGAACGGCTCCCACAGCTCCTTCAGGTAGAGCTTCACGAACGCGCGCGAGATCGACTCGCAGTCGCGGCTGAGGCGCTCCACCAGCGCGAGCGCGGCGTGCAGGGGGATGCCGAGCGCGGTGACCTCCTCGGCCGCCTGCGTCAGCGCCGGGCTGGGCACCTCGAAGCGATCGTCGCCGAGGGGGATCAGCAGCCCGAGCTTGCGGATCCGCTCGACATCCTTGGCGTCCACTTCGCCGAAGCGTTGGAGCAGCTCCTCGCCGGTGATGACCTCCGGGGTCTCGCTCTCGAACGGCGCCGTCATCGCGTTGCGCAGCCCCAGCAGGCGCCCTGCCGAGCCGCCCGATGCGCTCAGCAGACGCTCGATCGCGGCGAGGTTGAAGCCGTCGGCCTGCATGTCGAGCACCAGCTTCAGGCGCGCCACGTGGTCGGGGCCGTAGTAGCCCACACGCGCGCGCACCTCGGGGGCGGGCAGCAGGCCGCGCGAGTGGTGGTTGCGGATGTTGCGCACAGACATCCCCACCTCCGCGGCCAGCTGCTCGATCGTGAGGTCGGCCGGGGAGTCGCGACCGTCGGTGCGATCCACCTTGCCGTTGTCCTCACGTGGGCCGGCATCGCTGCCATTCCGGCCGTCGTCGCCGCGCTTGCGAGGAGCGTTGCCCTGGCCGCGCCTGTCTGTGTCCAAGCTCACACTCGCCATCTCAAAGCAAGGATACCGTGTTTGATGTACCCTCAAATGAGGTAACATCGACTCAGGTCATCATGCCTTCCCCTTTCTTCCCTTTGCGCATGGCCCTGCCCTTGATCCAGCCTGTACCCTCCTCCTGCTCTCCCTCGCTCGTGCGCGCCGATGGCTGAACGCGGCGCCGTCCCCCAGGTCGCGCCGGTGCGTCGCCGCGCACTGCGACTGATCGGCTCCTTCACCTCGCCGCTGGCGCCGGACGACTACCTGGAGCTGGTCAACCCGCTGTGGTCGACGCGCGAGCTGCGTGGTCGCGTGGAGCGCGTTCACCGTGAGAGCGCAACGGCGGTCACCGTGACGATCAAGCCCGGCTGGGAGTGGCCGGGGCACCTGCCCGGGCAGTACCTGCGGCTGGGAATCGAGGTGGACGGCGTGCACCACTGGCGCGCCTACTCGCTCACCTCCGACTCCCAGCGCCACGACGGGCGCATCGCGATCACGCCGAAGCTGCTGCCGGGCGGGAAGGTGTCGCCATACCTCTTCCGCCGCGTGCGCCCCGGGACGATCGTGCGGCTCGGCGGGGTGGAGGGCACCTTCGTGCTGCCATCCCCGCTGCCCGCCCGGCTGCTGTTCGTGAGCGCCGGCAGCGGGGTCACGCCGATCATGAGCATGCTGCGCGGCCTCGCGCGGGATGGCGATCTGCACGACGTGGTGCACATCCACTGTGCTCGCGACGCTGCGGATGTGATCTTCCGCCGCGAGCTGCACGCCTTGCACGAGCGCCACGTCGGCTACCGGCTGCACGAGCGGCTCACCGGCTCCCATGGCCGCCTGGCGCCGGCACAGCTCGACGCGCTATGCCCCGACTGGCGCGAGCGCGAGGCGTTCGTGTGCGGCCCCGCCGGCCTGCTGCAGGCGCTCGGCGAGCACTGGCGTGCCGAGGGCGATCACGCTCGAATGCACGTCGAGCGCTTTCAGCCTGCCACCGGCGTGGGCGATGGCCCGCGCGGGATGGGCGGCGAGATCGACTTCTGCGCCAGCGGCATCCGCGCGCACAGCGACGGCGAGCAGCCGATCCTCGTTGCCGGCGAGTGCGCCGGCGCCACCTTGCCCCACGGCTGCCGCATGGGCATCTGCCACAGCTGCGTCGGGCGGCTGCGCTCCGGTCAGGTGCGCGACCTGCGCACCGGCCGTGTGCACGGCCAGCCGGGCGAGCTGCTGCAAACCTGCGTCAACGCGCCCGAGGGCGCGATCGAGATCGAGCTTTGAAGGGGCCCGTCGTAATGGCGGGCATGAGCAACTGACACCAACGCGACGGAGGTTCCAGCCATGTCCGCCACCATTGAGCGCCCGCCGGTGCCGCCCCCCGCGGCCCCCTCTTTCGAGGAGCCGGAGAACCCACTGCACCGCCTCACCCCCGAGCAGCTCGAGCAACTCGGCCGCGAGCTCGACGCGCTCCACGAGGAGGTCTTCGCCGACCTCGGCGAGCGTGACGCGCGCTACATCCGCTCTACGATCCGCTTCCACCGCCAGCTCGTGATCGCCGCGCGGCTGCTGCTGCTGCGCTCGGACAAACGGCCGCTGTGGCTGGCGGGCACCGCCGCGCTGTCGCTGGCGAAGATCCTCGAGAACATGGAGATCGGGCACAACGTGATGCACGGGCAGTGGGACTGGATGAACGATCCGGACATCAACTCGCAGAGCTGGGACTGGGACACCGCCTCGCCTGCCGATGCGTGGCGGCACTCACACAACTACGAGCACCACACATTCACCAACATCCGCGGCAAGGACCGCGATTTGGGGTACGAGATCATGCGCATCGATCCCCACCAGCGCTGGCACCCGGTGTACCTGCTGCAGCCGCTTTACAACCTGCTGCTGATGGGCTTCTTCGAGTGGGGCGTCGCGATGCACGACCTCAACTTCGAGGCGATCCGCAAGGGGGAGAAGTCCAAGGCGAAGGCGCTCGCCGAGCTGCAGGCTATTGGGCTGAAGGCGCGACGGCAGGCCGTCAAGGACTACATCGCCTTCCCGCTGCTGTCGGCGGTGGCGTCGGCAGCTGGCTCGGCGGCATTGTCTGGCCGGGGCTCGGCGGCATTGTCTGGCCGGGGCTCGGCGGCGCGGTCCGCCCGGGGCTCGGTTGGGCCGTCGGCTGAGAACCCGGCGGCGCGGTCCGGCCGAGTCCTGGCCGCGCTGTTCGGCCGGCGTTCGACCACTCCGGCGGCGGAAAGCTCGGCGGCGCCGTCAAGCGGGCGTGCGGCCGCGCGCACCTTCAAGGCCACGCTCACCGCCAACTTCACCTCCAACATCGTGCGCAACGTGTGGGCCCATTCGATCATCTTCTGCGGGCACTTCCCCGACCAGACCTACACCTTCAACGAGCAGGAGGTCGCCGACGAGACCCGAGGCGCGTGGTATGTGCGCCAACTGCTCGGCTCCGCCAACATCGACGGCGGGCAGCTGTTCCACTTCGTGAGCGGCAACCTCGGCTTCCAGGTCGAGCACCACCTGTTCCCCGACCTGCCCTCCAGCCGCTACGCCGAGATCGCCCCACGCGTACGTGACATCTGCCGCCGTTACGACCTGCCGTACAACAGCGGGCCCTTCCACCGACAGCTCGGCGCGGTGCACCGCACGATCCTGCGCCTCGCGTTTCCGGGCGGGCGCCCGCGGCCGAAAGGCGAGGGCTACCGGGCGCAGGCGGGCCCAGACGTGTCCGCTGCCTGACGCACGGCGCCCGCGCGCTCGTCCGCTGCGAGCTCCAGCCGCGCGTGGATCACGCGCACGGCCTCGGGGTTGCAGTCGACCATCACGTAGCGCCTGCCCAGCTTCGCGGCGACCACGCCGAGGGTGCCGCTGCCGGCGAAGAAGTCCAGGCACCAGTCGCCCGGGCGCGTGGATGCCTGGATCATGCGCCGGACGATGCCCTCGGGCTTCTGCGTGGGGTAGCCGGTCTTCTCGCGACCGTTGGTGGGGACGATCGTGTGCCACCACACGTCGGTCGGCAGCTTGCCCTTCGCCGCCTTCTCGGCGGTCACCAGCCCCGGCGCCATGTACGGCTCGCGATCGACCGCCGCGTCGTCGTAGTGGTAGTGGCGCGGATCCTTCACATACACCAGGATCGTGTCGTGCTTGGCCGGCCAGCGCCGCCGCGATCGCGCGCCGTAGTCATACGCCCAGATGATCTCGTTGAGGAAGCATCTGCGGCCGAAGATCTCATCCAGCAGCAGCTTGCAGTAGTGCGCCTCGCGGTAGTCGATGTGAAAGTAGAGGGTTCCGCTGTGCGTCAGCAGCCTGCGCGCTTCGCGCAGGCGCGGCTCCAGGAACGCGAGGTAGTCGTCGAACTCGTCGCGATAGGAGGACTCCGCGAGCAGGCGCGTCCGGTAGCGGCGCCCCATGAACCCGGTGCGATCGCCGTCCGCGTCTGGCACCGCCTGCAGCGTCTTGCGCGTCTGCGCCTTACCAGTGTTGAACGGTGGGTCGATGTAAATCAGCTGGAAGGCCTCGTCCTCCAGGTCCGGCAGCACATCGAGATTGTCGCCGAGGATCACGCTGTTCTCGCCGAGCACCCCGCCAATCTACGGGGCTCGGCGGATGCCGGGGCCTGCGCTCTGGCATCCGGCCGACTGACGCGAGCCGGATATTGGGGCCCGTCCTCGGGTATCCGCGAGTCCAGGGGAAGGCCGGCAGATGCGCGTGATCACCCCGGGGTGATCGCAACCAGTGAGATCGAACGCTTGGTTCGCTGTTGGTAGGCGTCGTAGCGGCCGTAGTTGTTGTCGTTGACGAGTTTCCACAGACGCGCGTACTCCGCGTCGCCGGACTCCACCACGCGCGCGGTGCCGGGCCGCTTCGTGCGGCCGATCTGGATCTCGACCTCGGGCTTGGCGCGCACGTTGTACAGCCACCCCGGCGCGCTGTCGGAGCCGCCGTTGGAGGCGACCACCACGTAGTCGGCACCGTCGGCGGAGTAGATCAGTGCGTTACAGCGTTGCGCCCCGGTGCGCCGTCCGGTGCTGCGCAGCAGCAGCGCCGGCACGCCGAGCATCCGGTGTCCCATCATCCCGTCGCTGCGCTCGTAGAGCTGCTGGTGGAGCTTCAGGGCTGGACCCTGGATGGCGTCGGCCACGCTCACATCGGGCAGTGTAAGGGGTCATGCTGTCGCGAGCGTGGGTCAGGCTGCCGCGAGCGTGCCCCACAGGTGCTGCAGCGCGTACGCACGCCACGGCCGCCAGCGCTCCGCCAAGCGCGCGGCGTCGCGCGGCGAACACCCTCCACTCAACGCAGGGTTGGAGCGGCCGAGCGCTTCCAGCGCCCGCCGCACGCCGAGGTCGGTGGGCAGGAAGGCGTCGGGGTCGGCGAGTGCACGCATCGCGATGTACTCCGTGGTCCACGGTCCCACGCCGGGGAGCGCGAGCAGGCGCGCGCGCAGCTCCTCGCGGTCGCTGCCGGGGTCGATCGCGAGCTCTCCTTCGGCCAGCAGTCCCGCCAGCGCCTGCAGCGTGTGGCGCCGGCGCGCGGGGCCGCCCGGCAGCTCGTCGGGTGCCGCGGCGGCGATCGCGGCGGGGGTGGGGAAGAGGTGCGTAAGGGTGCCGTCGACCGCGGGCAGCGGCTCCCCCAGCGCCTGCGTGAGGCGCGCCGCGGCGGTGCGGGCGGCCGGCACTGAGATCTGCTGCCCCAGCACAGCGCGCACCGCGAGCTCGGCGCCGTCCACGGCTCCGGGCAGCCGCAGTCCGGGGGCGGCGCGCACCAGTGGCGCCAGCAGCGGGTCGCGGGCGAGGTGCTCCGCCGGTGTGGTGGGGTCGGCGTCGAGATCGAGCAGGCGCCGACAGCGCTGTACGGCGGCGGTCAGGTCGCGCAGGTCGACGAGGTGCAGACGGCACTCGATCTGCCCGTCCACGGGTGCCAACGACACCACGCCGTGCCCCTGAGGCAGACGCAGGGTGCGCCGGTAGCACCCATCGACGACCTCCTCCACACCGGGCACCGCGCGAGCCCCGAGGAACCCCACCAGCCGTCCCCAGTCGAGCGGCTCGCGGTAGGCGAGGCGCACCACGATGGGAAGCCCGCCCGCCTGCGGTTCGGCGCTGGAGGAGGAGGCCACCCGCGCACCGCGCCCGCGGCCGGAGCTGTTCGCGGGCGCTTGGCTGGAGCCGTTCGCATGCGTCTGGCCGGAGCTGTTCACGTGCATCGGGCTGGAGCCGTTCATGTGCGTCCGACCGGAGCTGTTCCCTGGCGCCGGGCTGGAGGGTGCCTGGCTGGAGCCGTTTGCGTGCGCGCGGCTGGACCTGGTCGCCGGCGCGCGGCGGCGCAGCTCCGTGGGGGTGCGGGCGTAGACCTCGCGGATCGTGTCGTTGAACTGGCGCACGCTCGCGAAACCCGCCGCGTGGGCGACGTCGATCAGCCGCAGCGACGTGGTCTCGATCAGAATGCGCGCGGTTTGCGCGCGCTGAGCGCGGGCCAGCGCGAGTGGGCCGGCGCCCAGCTCGGCGGCGAGCTGACGCGTGAGGTGGCGCTCGCTGTAGGCCAGTCTGCGCGCGAGGCCGTGGACCCCCTCCCGGTCGACGACCCCGTCCGCGATCAACCCCATCGCTCGTGCTGCCAGGTCGCCACGGCGATTCCACTCCGGCGAGCCGGGCGCGGCGTGGGGGTGGCAGCGCAGACAGGCGCGAAAACCGGCGCTCTGGGCGGCGGCGGCGGTTGGGTAGAAGCGCACGTTGCGGCGCTTGGGCACGATCGCGGGGCAGCTCGGGCGGCAGTAGATCCCGGTGGAGGTGACGGCCACGAAGAAGCACCCGTCGAAGCGGTGGTCGCGGCTGCCGAGCACGCGATAGCGCGCCTCGAAGTCCTCGGCTTGCGGGGCTGTGCTGAGGTCGAGCGTGGTTGACTTGGTGGCATGCGGCTCGGAGCTCGGCTTGGAGGTGTGCGTCGTCTCGCCGATTCGCTTGGTGGCCGGCAGGGTGGTTGTGCGTGGCACAGCTCCAGTATGCACGCGCTGGGTGGCGGAAATCGGACGGCGACATTCTCTGCATCTACCCCGTCCGATTTCCGCCAGATTCTGGGACGGGCGGGTGTCAGAGTGCTGGCATGAACTACGCAACGATTGACAGCCCGGTCGGAGAGCTGCTTGCCAGCGCCGACGCGGCGGGACGGATCACCGGCCTGCACTTCCTCGATGGTCATCGCCTGCCGCCACGCGACTCCAGATGGGTGTGCGACGAAGAGGCGCTCGCGCCGCTGCGCCGCCAGCTGGAGGAGTACTTCGCCGGCGAGCGTCGCGAGTTCGAGCTCGACCTCGCCCCCAGCGGCACGCCGTTTCAGCTCAGCGTGTGGCGCGCGCTGTGCGCGATCCCCTACGGCGAGACGGCCTCCTACGGCGAGATCGCCGCGGTCGTGGGCCAGCCCGGCGCGGCGCGCGCGGTGGGGGGCGCCAACAATCGCAACCCGATCGCGATCGTCATCCCCTGCCACCGTGTGATCGGTGCGAACGGTACGCTCACCGGCTACGGCGGGGGGCTACCACGCAAGCAGCAGTTGCTTGGGCTGGAGACCGGTGTGTTGGTGCTGGTGTAGGTTCCGAGTTGCAGGGTCCCGAGTGGCCCGCAGCTGCTGGGTGGACGAACCGCACTCCTTGCGCCCGCGGTGTTGTGTTCTTTTTTGCGCCCATACCAAATAAGAACAAGACCTAGTCTTATTTGGTATGGGTCCAAAAAGAAGTGTTTCCACCCCGAGCCAAGAGAGCTCAGAGTGACGCACCCCATGACGCTCCACCAGTTGACGAGCGAGCACACCACCTACGCCGCCCGTGCCAACCCGTGATCAACGCTCCACCCCGCGCCAGCGCACTGCCTCGGCGCCCATGCGAGGGGAGACGCTGGATATATTCTCCGGCGATGCCCCGTCACCTGATCTCGATCGACCAGGTCGACGACAAGTTGGCCCGCGAGATCTTCGCGACTGCCGACGACATGGCCGCCGCGCTGCGGATCCCCACGCGCCTCTCCAGCCTCACCGGGAGGGTGGTGGCGCTGCTGTTCTTCGAGCCCTCATCGCGCACGATCCTCAGCTTCAGCGCTGCCGCCGCGCGGCTGGGCGCGGCCGTGATCTCCCACCGCGGGGTGGAGTCCTCCTCGCTCTCCAAGGGCGAGTCGATCGAGGACACGGTGCGCGTGGTCGGCAGCTACGCCGATCTGATCGTGCTGCGCCACGAGGCGGCGGGCGTCGCCCAGCGCGCGTCCGAGGTCAGCCCGGTGCCGTTGATCAACGGCGGCGACGGCCCCAACGAGCACCCCACGCAGGCGCTGATCGACATGTACACGATCGAGCGCGAGCTGGGGCGTCTGCACTCGCTGCGGGTGGGGATGGGCTTCGACCCTCGCCACTCGCGCTCGATCCACTCGCTCTGCCGCGGCCTCTCCCACTACCCCGACAACGACGTGCTGCTGGTCGGCCCCGAGGAGCTGTGGCTGGACGAGCGGGAGCTGGGCGACCTGCGCGCACAGGGGCTGCGGGTGGAGCAGAGCAGCGACATGCAGCAGCTGCTGGCGCGCGAGGTGGTGTACGTCAACCGCTTCCAGGTAGAGCGCATCGCGGATCCCGCGCTGGCGGCAACCTACCGCGAGCGCTACTGCATCGCCGCCGAGGACGTGCGCAGCTCGGAGATCAAGCTGCTGCTCGACCCGCTCCCGCGCATCCACGAGATCGCCCACGAGGTGGACGACCTGCCGGAGGCGCTCTACTTCAAGCAGGCCGCCAACGGCGTCCCGATCCGGATGGCGTTGCTGTCGATGCTGGCGTAGGGGGTCAAACGCATCTCACAACCCGCGGGCGATGCCTGGCCGGTAGCCGGCGGGAGCTCAGCCCTCGCAGGTCAAACCAGGCTCACCAACCAGTTTTGAGATAAGAGGCGTCCCTGACTTGCCGTCCCAGGCTCTAGCACTTGCGTTTGCCGCTTCGATCTATCCGCCCGCCGTGGCGGCCGTGATCGCCCTCGGACGCGGCCGCCAGCTGCGCTCGCGCGTCTTCGCATTCGTGCTCGCAGCCTTCCTGGTGACGTATGCAATGGGCACGGTGATGCTGTTCCTGCTCGAAGAACTCGGTGCAACTGCTACCACCAGCCGATCGGCGAGCACGGCGATCGAGCTGGTGCTCGGCGGGTTGCTAATTGCGCTCGCCGTCCGACTGCAGAGGAAGCGGCCGGACCCCGACGCCGACCCGGAGGCGCCAAGCGGGCCCTCCAAAATCGACCGCTACCTGCAGAGCCGCAGGCTGGCGTTTGCGCTGGGCATCACCCTGTACGTCATCCCGTCGCCGATCTACATCGGCGCCGTCAAGGCGATCGCCGACGCGAAGCTCTCAGCGTCGAGTGAGTTGTTGGACCTCGCCGTAACGGTCGCAGTGATGCTGTGGCTGATCGAGGTCCCGATGCTGCTGCTGCTGACCATCCCGGGCCACGCAGAGCGCGCGCTCGACGAGACTCACAGATGGTTTGCCCATAACGGGCGGACCATCGCGATTGTCGCATCCGCCGGGGCCGGCGCCTACCTCGCGATCAAGGGCCTCGTCGACCTGGTTGGCTAGCTCGCGGCGCTCTCCTTCTCTGCCTCGTCGAGCTCACGCTTGAACTCTTTGCTGTCGACGTCGATTTCCTTCTCGATTGTCTTTTCGGCGCGCGTGAGCGCCTTGTCGAGCTGCTCTTCAAGGCGTGACTCCCCAATCACGAGCAGCGTTGCCTGTCCCGCTTCGATGAGATCCCCAAGCTCCTTGGCGTCGCCTCTCGAGATGCCTTTTTTGAAGTGTCCGCCGAGGCCGCCGATGATGCCGCCGAGCAATGCCGCGGGGACGACTGCCGGCGCGGCCAGAACCCCGACCGCCGCTCCGACGGCGAGGCCTCCCCAGGCGCCGTGCTGGGTCGGCTTCTCGTGCTTCTTGACGTGGACCTTGCCGTCGGCGTCCTTCGTGACCAGCGCGACGTCATAGGTGCCGACGAGCTTCGCCGCATGCAATTCAAGAAGCGTGTCGTAATCCGCCTCTGCGCCGGCGGCATCGGCGTAGGTAGCGGCATAGATGAAAACTGGTCTGTCGCTCATGGAAAACTCCTCATTTATGGCTTGATTGGTGCTCCAAGATGCTCCGCGGGTGGCGCGACGGGAACGCCGAGAACATTCTCCGATCGAGCGCCCGGCATCCGCCAAAACCCAACAGTCACGCTACTCCTTTCCGAGGAAGGTCGGACCTCGGGCCTGCGGGGGACGCGCACCTGCCGGGGGACGCGCGCTTTACGGGAGGACGCGCGTCTGCCCGGGGACGCGCGCCTACGGGAGGACGCGGGCCTGCCGGGGGACGCGCGCTTACGGGGACGCTCGCCAGCGGGGGCACTGGACGCACCGCCCTGGTGATCGTCAACCCCGCCGCGCGCGCATGTGACCTGGCCGGCGGGTGACGACGAACAGGAGCGCGCCTGCGCCTGCGAGTGCGAGCACAACGAGCGCGGAGAGGTCCACGACCAGCGAGGTGCCGCCGTGGTCCCCGACCCGGCGCGCAGTGTGTGTCACCGAGGCGACGGCGGGCGGCGGGGCGGACGGTGACCCGGCGGCCCGCAGGGCGTACTCGATGTGCCCCACGCCGCTCCCGCCCGCGAACGTGACCCACGCGGCCAGCGCCCGGCCGCTCGCGGGATCCACCGCGACTGCCGGCGGCCCGTTGGGCCCAGGTGCGGCGACGAGCTCGGACGCGGCGAAGGAGACTTCGCCCTGCCCGGCGTAATGGCCACGCGACGCCCGAATCGCCCAAGAAGCGGAGCCCGCCCTCGGCGCGCCGCCTGCCGAGCTCGGGGCCGTTCGCCACAGCGCAAACGCTTCCGCGTCGGGCCCCGCGGCGATGTCCGCCAGAACCGCGTCGGTCGAAGGTGCGCGACCGGTGTCGGGCTGCCTCTCGCTCGCAGGCGCGTGGCCGGCGTCAAGCTGCCTCTCGCTCGGAGGTGCGTGGCCGGCGTCAGGCTGCCTCTCGCTCGCAGGCGCGTGGCCGGCGTCAGACTGCCTCTCGCTCGGAGGTGCGTGGCCGGCGTCAGGCTGCCTCCCGCTCGCAGGCGCGCCGTTGGTACCCGCCCACCCGCTGGCCGACCCGCGACCCGAGATGATGACCGGCGCCCAGGCGCCCCGGCGCAGCGACACCGGCGAGGCGCGTACGACGTAGCGGCCGGCATCGACTCCGGTCCACGCAAGCATCACCGCCTCGCTGGAGAGCCGCAGCAGGCGCAGCGAGCCGGCCGGCGGTACGAAGCCGCCGAGGTCGCGGAAGCTTTCGAGCACCCGCGGTGTTCCGAAGGCGAGATCGCCGCCGGAGATATTCAGTTCGATCGTCGTGCTCGGCGCGCCGCCGGGCGCCACCGACTGGCTGCGCCACGCCACGATCGCGTGGCCGTCGTCGCTGACCAGCGCCTGCAGTTCCGGATCGGAGGAGCCCGCCGCGAGACTTCCCAGCAAGTGCACCGGCCCGAGCGCGCCCGCGGGGGAGAGCTCACGCGCGTTGACCGCCCCGCCGCTGGCCCACACGAGCAGGACTTCGGCGCGGTAGTCCATCGTCGCGGCCACTGCGTCGACCGGCTTGGCCCCTACGGGCACCAGACGCTCGTGCCCGAGCGACTCGCTGTAATGGCGCTGCACACGCACCGCGATTGCCCACCCTGTACGCGTTCGCACCGGGAAGGCGATCGCCACGTCGCCGAGGAAGGCGCTGGACGCCGCCACGGGCGCTACCGGCGCCACCGGCCCGCCCAGCGGCCGTGCTGCCCCGAACGTGCCCGCTGTCCTGCCCTCCGCCAGGGCGCTTGAATCAACCGCGACCACTTGTCCCGTCGCTGTTCCCGCTGCAGTTGCGACCTCAGTGAGCCCTCCGCCGCCGACCGCGAGCGGGCGGCCGATACCAGGGATGTCATCGCCGCCGAGGGTTGCGCCGACAGCCTCTGACGCCGATCTGCCTACCGCGCAGCCAAGCGGCGCGGTCCACAGCAATGCCCCCGGCCCGCTGCGCGCGGTCGGGTCGGCGCTCGGGAACACAACCAACGGCGCCACGGCGCCCGGGAGCACAGCCGAGCAGCCAGCCGGCCGGGCTGGCGCAGACCAGCGAGCAGTCGCGGTGGGCGCCACACACAGGGGCACGAGGAGGAGCGTGGCGATCAGCGCAGCGCGGGCGTGAGGAGATTGCACATGCAAAAACCGAACCGGCATCCGGCAATCGTAGGGGCGCTCGCCGCCGTTGGGTGCGCTCAGCGCCGTCCAGTCCTGCCCGGGGCTCGTTGCCGCCCTCGCGGGCACTCTGTGTCTGAGGCTCCCTGCGCGGCCCTCAGGCCCCGCCGCGCCGCCCCCTCGCGGGCACTCTGTGTCCGAGGCTCCCCGTGCGGCCCTCAGGCCCCGCCCGGCCGCCCCCTCGCGGGCACTCTGTGTCCGAGGCTCCCCGCGCGGCCCTCAGGCCCCGTCCGCGGTCCGCGCGGCTTCGCGTGCGCGGCGGTACTCGTTGACCACGATCTCGGTGAGCTCCTCCACCGAGGTCTCCGCAGTGGGCTTGTCGAGCGCGATCGTGCCGTCCTGGATCAGGCTCACGCGGTCGCATGCTTCGAACACGTGCACGTAGTTGTGGAGGATCATGATGACCGAGACCTTGCCGTCCGCCTTCAGGCGCGCCACCAGGTCGAGGATCTGCGCGCCCTCTTTGGCGCCCATCGCGGCGAGCGGCTCGTCGAGCAGGACGATGTCCGCGTCGGAGTTGACCGTGCGCGCGACCGCGATCGCCTGGCGCTGGCCACCGGAGAGGCGCGCCACGGAGACATCGATGCGCGGGATGTTGATGCCGATCTCATCCAGCGCGGCGCGGGCTTCGCGCTTCATCTCACGGTTGGCCAGGAACGGGATCGGACGGTGCACCTTCTCGCGGCGCAGCGCCAGGTTGTGGTAGACCGACAGTTCGTCGATCAGCGCGAGGTCCTGGTAGACCGTATCGATGCCTTTCGCGCGCGCGTCGTCGACGCTTTTGGGCTGATAGGGCGCTCCGTGCAGGAACATCTGCCCTGTGTCCTGCTTCTGAAAGCCGCAGATGATCTTGATCAGCGTCGACTTGCCGGCGCCGTTGTCGCCGAGCAGCCCCAGCACCTCGCCCTTGCGCAGGTGCAGGTTGACGTCGCGCAGGGCCGTTACTGGCCCGAAGCGCTTGGCGATGTGTTCGACGCGCAGCACGTCATCCGCAGCCGCGACTGGCCCGACGATCGTCTCCGCCGGCACGGGCCGATCAGCCACTTCGGGAACCCCTGCGCACGCGCTGCACGTACACGTTGACCGTCATCGCGAGGATGATCGCCAGGCCCAGGTAGAAGAGCTGGTAGTCGGCGTTGACGCCCTTGAGGATCAGCCCGTCGTTGAGGATGCCCAGGAACAGCGCTCCGATCAGCGCGCCCACGACAGTCCCCGACCCACCCGCAAGGAGCGTGCCGCCGATCACCGCCGCCGAGATCCCCTTGAACAGGATTTCGTTGGCTCCGGCCACGTCCGGCTGCACCGAGGAGGCACGCACCGCCTCGAGGATCCCGGCGAAGCCCCCGGCGGCGGCGCAGAGGATGAAGTTACGGATCATCACCAGGCGCACCCGCACCCCGGCCTCGGAGGCGGCCAGCTTGTTGGAGCCCACAGCCACCGTGTACAGGCCCCAGCGGGTGAACGTCAGCACGATCTGCCCCACCACCACGATCACGATCGCCCAGATCAGCTCCGAGTAGGTGCCCTCGCCGAGGACTTTCGCGAACGTCGAGACGTGGTTGACCGTTTCGGTGAGCACGATGTGCGCCCCGTTGATCACGTGGTGGACGTTGACGGTGGTGCTTGTCACTTCCGCCCCCGGCATCGGTACCGGCACGCCGTGCGAGATGATCAGTGTCAACCCCTCCAGCGTGAAGAGCATGCCGAGCGTGGCCACGAACGAGCTGATGCCGACGATCGCCGTGAAGAACCCGTTGATGAAGCCGACCACCATGCAGCCTGCCAGCGCGATCAGCACGCACGGCACGTACGGAATCCCCGCCACCGCCAGCTTGTAGTAGAGGAACGGCGCGAGCAGGTATGTCGCCCCGATCGACAGGTCGATCTCGCCCAGGATCATCACGAACACCTCGCCCGCGCCGAGGATCGCGAACGGGGCGAAGAACGGCAGCAGCGTCTTGAAGCTGGAGCTGGTGAGGAAGGTGCTGGTGGTCAGCGAGAAGTAGATCGCCACGAGCAGCGTGACGACGATGATGCTGCCCTCGCGCAGGGAGAGCACTCGCTCGAGCAGTTGCTGTCCCCTGGAGGGAGGGACCTCGGGCGCGCGCGCCCCGCCCGGCTCGGCCGCCGGCGGGCGCGGCACTCCGGGAGGGTCCGGCGCCGAAGCCTGCGCTGGACCCCCTTGTGAGCCGCTGTCCACGGCCGCTGACCCCCTCTAGGCGGCGGTGCCCGCCGGGATCGGGACGACCTTCGGTTCGGAGGAGGTCCCCTCGAAGCGGCTTTTGGAGTTGATGTACGGAGCGACGGTTTCCTTATCGATGAATTTCAGGCCCGTGTCGACTTCCGCGGGACCCGTCAGGGACCCGGAGACCTGCCACAGGAACAGTTGCAGGGCCGGCAGGAACCCCTGCAGGTAGGGCTGCTGGTCGATCGTGAATTCGATAAAGCCTTCGTGGAGGAGTTTCTGGGTCTTTTCGGTCAAATCGAAGCCGCCGGCGTGGACGCCTTTGGCGGTGAGCCCGAGCTTCTGCATCACGCCCGCCAGTTCCGCGGTGTCGCCGCCGTCGACGGCGTACATCCCCTTCGTGGTGGGATGGCCGGTCCAGTAGGCTTCGATCGCCGATTTCTCCCCTGATTCCAGGGAGCCGGTCACGATCGTGGTCAGTTTGATCGGCGCGCCCGAGTCTTTGATCGCTTTTTCTGCTCCTTCCAGGCGCGGCTGCAGGTTGGCCGAGCCCGCATTGGCGGTGAAGATGACCACGTCGCCCGAGCCCACGGCGGCGACGATCCGCTTGCCCATGAGTTCGCCGGCCAGTTTCAGGTCCTGGCCGATGTAGGCCAGGCGTTTGTTAGGGGGCGAGGGGGCGTCGGCGTTGTAGGCGACGACCGGGATGCCCGCCTTCAGCGCGTTTTCGATCGGCACGTTGAACGCGGTCTTGCTGATCAGCGACACCGCGATCCCCTTGGCGCCGGATGAGACGGCGGTGTTGATGGCGTTGACCATCTGGTTGATGTTTTCGCTTTCGGAGCCCGTCCACTCGTAGCTCGAGCCCAGCAGTTTGCAGGCGTCGGCGATGCCATACTGGGTGGGCGTGAAGAACGAGTTGGTCGTGACGTGGTTGACGAACACGAATTTGTATTCCGGGTGCGAGCCGAAGATCGAGGCGGAGTTGCCGCCCGAGGAGGACGCGCTCGAGCCGCACGCCTCCAGTAGCGCGCTCACCGAGCCGACCGCCGCGCCGGTCAGCGCGGTGCGGCGCAGGAACGAGCGCCGGTCGAATCCAGGGGTCCGCTCGGTGGGAGCTGACCCCACCCGCCCGTCGGAGTGCTCCAAGCGCTCCACTGTGTCGAGCACCAGATCGCTGTCGGACATCTCATCCTCCTCCTTGTCTGCGGGACGGGGACAGCGAGTAGGGGTCCCCTCTTAGGTTTCCCGCTTGAGTCATCTGCTACACGTTCAATTCTCAACGCGTGGGAGGGTGAGAGCACCTCGCCCGCTGAGGATGTCTGTCTGCCCCGAAGATGAGGACTGTCTGACCGGATGAGCTGTCCTGAGGACTGTCTGACTAGGTGAGTAATGCGTATCCGGTTAGCTCCATCCGGGTGGTTTCGTAGTTTTGTTGGGTGTCGCGGCCTACGTATCCTCTGAGCATCTTGGAGTTTCAGGAGTGCTTTGCGACCGAGGAGGCCTGCCGCGAGTATCTGTTCGCTTCGCGCTGGCCGGAGGGGTTTGCTTGTCCAGGGTGTGGCGGCGGGCGGGCCGGTGGCCAGACGCGCCGCCACCTGTGGGTATGTACCGCGTGTGGGCACCAGACGTCGGTGACTGCGGGGACCGTGATGCACAAGACGCACACGCCGCTGCGCACGTGGTTCTGGGCGGCCTATCTGGTCGCCACTCACCACCCGGGCATATCGGCCAAGCAGCTGCAACGCCAGCTCGGGCTCTCGCGCTATGAGACTGCCTGGCTGATCCTGCAGAAGCTGCGCAGGGCGATGGTCGCCCCTGAGCGCGAGCTGCTGAAGGGTGAGGTCGAGATCGACGAGTTCTTCCTCGGTGGGCGCGAGGAGGGCCTCAAAGGCGGCCGCCAGCGCGGAAAGAAGGCGCTGATCGGCATCGCGATCGAGGTCCGCGGACACGGCTCCGGGCGGCTGCGCCTTCGGGTGTTGCCCGACGCTTCAGGGCCGATACTGCTCAGCTTCACCCAGGCGACCACCACCACCGGCGCAATCGTGCATACCGACGGGCTTCAGTCCTACCGCGTCCTGAGCAAGCACGGCTACGAGCACCGCCGACACCCGAAACAAACCGCTGCGCCCGATCAGCTACTCCCTCGAGCACACCGCGCAACCTCCAACCTCAAGGCCTGGATGCACGGCACACACCGTGGCGTCTCTGACGAGCACCTACAGGTCTATCTCGACGAGTACGTCTTCCGTCACAACCGCCGCAGCACACCAATGGCGGCGTTCCAGACCCTCCTCGGACTCGGCGCCCTGCACAACCCCACCACCTATCAGCAAATCACCCGCCGAGCCGCCTAAAACCCCATCTGGAGCTAACCGGATACGCATCAGGTGAGTTGTCCCGAGGACCGTTAGACCGTGGGGACTGTCTGACTAGATGAGTTGCCCTGAGGAGCGTTAGACGATGGGCTGTCTGACTAGATGAGTAATGCGTATCCGGTTAGCTCCATCCGGGTGGTTTCGTAGTTTTGTTGGGTGTCGCGGCCTACGTATCCTCTGAGCATCTTGGAGTTTCAGGAGTGCTTTGCGACCGAGGAGGCCTGCCGCGAGTATCTGTTCGCTTCGCGCTGGCCGGAGGGGTTTGCTTGTCCAGGGTGTGGCGGCGGGCGGGCCGGTGGCCAGACGCGCCGCCACCTGTGGGTATGTACCGCGTGTGGGCACCAGACGTCGGTGACTGCGGGGACCGTGATGCACAAGACGCACACGCCGCTGCGCACGTGGTTCTGGGCGGCCTATCTGGTCGCCACTCACCACCCGGGCATATCGGCCAAGCAGCTGCAACGCCAGCTCGGGCTCTCGCGCTATGAGACTGCCTGGCTGATCCTGCAGAAGCTGCGCAGGGCGATGGTCGCCCCTGAGCGCGAGCTGCTGAAGGGTGAGGTCGAGATCGACGAGTTCTTCCTCGGTGGGCGCGAGGAGGGCCTCAAAGGCGGCCGCCAGCGCGGAAAGAAGGCGCTGATCGGCATCGCGATCGAGGTCCGCGGACACGGCTCCGGGCGGCTGCGCCTTCGGGTGTTGCCCGACGCTTCAGGGCCGATACTGCTCAGCTTCACCCAGGCGACCACCACCACCGGCGCAATCGTGCATACCGACGGGCTTCAGTCCTACCGCGTCCTGAGCAAGCACGGCTACGAGCACCGCCGACACCCGAAACAAACCGCTGCGCCCGATCAGCTACTCCCTCGAGCACACCGCGCAACCTCCAACCTCAAGGCCTGGATGCACGGCACACACCGTGGCGTCTCTGACGAGCACCTACAGGTCTATCTCGACGAGTACGTCTTCCGTCACAACCGCCGCAGCACACCAATGGCGGCGTTCCAGACCCTCCTCGGACTCGGCGCCCTGCACAACCCCACCACCTATCAGCAAATCACCCGCCGAGCCGCCTAAAACCCCATCTGGAGCTAACCGGATACGCATCAGATGAGTTGTCCCGAGGACCGTTAGACCCTGAGGACTGTCCGACCAGATGAGCTGTCCCGAGGACCGTCAGACCGGATCAGCCGTCGGACAGATGAGCCGTCCGGCAGATGGCTGTGTGACCCGGTGAGCTACCCGGGCGCGCCGGAGGTGACGATCGCCATCGTCATCGTGAGCGCCACCAAGACCGCCGTGACGGCGATCACCGCCCTTTGCCCCGAGAGGCCACCGGGGAAGTCCGGTTTGCGCAGACCGAGGCCGAGTGAGACCACGACCGCCCAGACGACCAGCAGGCCGCCGGCGATGTAGAAGGGCGTCCGACTCTTCTCCGCGAGGATCGGCGCAAGCTGCATGACCGCCACGTGCATCGCAAACGAGCGTAACACGGGCGCGGGAGATATGCTGCCTGCCGATGCCCGAGACGGTGCGAACACCCGATGAGCGCTTCGAGGGCCTGCCGGACTTCCCCTTCGAGGCGCACTACCGCGAGGTCGAGGGGATGCGCCTCGCGCACCTCGACGAGGGCGAGGGCAAGCCGGTGATCTTCATGCACGGCGAGCCGACGTGGTCGTTTCTGTGGCGCAAGGTGATCCCGCCGGTGAGGGATGCCGGCTTTCGCTGCATCGCCCCCGATCACGCCGGGTTCGGGCGCTCGGACAAGCCGACCGACATCGGCTGGTACTCCTACGACCGCCACGTCGCGCTCGGGGCCGCGCTGCTGGAGGAACTCGACGTGCGCAACGCGACGATGGTCGTGCACGACTGGGGCGGGCCGATCGGGCTGCGCCTCGCCGTGGAGCACGCTGAGCGGATCGATCGCCTGGTGATCACCGACAGCGGCATCTTCACCGGCAACCAGCGGATGTCGGATGCATGGCTGGCGTTCCGCGACTTCACCGCGCGCACCGAGGACCTGCCGGTGGGCATGCTGGTGAGGGGCGCCTGCAAGAACGACCCCGGCGAGGAGGTGATCGCCGCCTACGAGGCGCCATACCCGAACGCCGCCTCGAAGGCGGGCGCGCGCGCCTTCCCGACGCTGATCCCGTTCGCGCCCGACGCCCCTGGAGCGGCGGAGGGCCGGCGCACGCTGCACGCGCTGCGCGAGGACACCCGCCCCACGCTGATCCTGTGGGGCGACTCCGACCCGGTGCTGCCGATGTCGGTGGCAGAGAGCTTCGCCGGCGCGATCGGCAAGCCGCCCCCGCGCGCGATCGAGGACGCGGGGCACTTCCTGCAGGAGGACAAAGGCCCCGAGATCGGTGCGATCGTCGCGGAGTGGCTTACGAGCTGAGGCTTGCTTCAACGAGCGGCTCGCAACACATTTTCCGCACGCATAACCACTTCACAAAGTAAAGGGTTGGGGGTCAAAAGTTAAACACGACACTCCGGCCTCGCCCGGCGGAAGGATCGCCGGGCACCCTGCAGGGCGTCCTCAGCCCGAGGCCTGCTTGCCGATCTGCGCCTGCTCCGGCGCGGCCGCCAGCGCCGGCTCGGAGCGCGCGGCGCGCAGCTCGTACTCCCGACGTGCCTCGACATCGGCGTCGGCGATCACGCGATCGACCCCAGTCAGGTGGCCGACACCCTCGGCGATCGAGCGCGGCAGCAGCATGCCCAGTTGGTAGGTGCGTTTTGTCGATTTGGGCACCCACACTTCGACGGTGCCGTGCTGGAGCGCCTCGACGATCGCGTCGGCCACTTCGGAGGGCTCGACGTTGGAGAAGCCGCGCGCGTGGCCCAAGCCGCCGCCGAGCTCGGTGTTGACGATATACGGCATCACGTAGCTCAAATCGATGTGGGCGCCCATCAGACGCAGCTCGCCACGAACCGACTCGGTGAGCCCGACGACGGCGTGCTTGGTCGCCGAGTAGGTGGCGATGCCGGCGGTTCCGAACTTGCCTGCCTGCGAGGCGATGTTGACGATGTGCCCGCGGTCACGCGGGATCATCCGCGCGAGGCCGAGCTTCATCCCGAGGATGACCCCGTGGAGGTTGATGTCGATCGTGCGCTGCGCGGAGAGATCGTCCTCGTCGAGAAACCTCCCGACGGGCATGATCCCGGCGTTGTTGACCAAAACGTCGAGCGGCCCGAACTGCTCTTCAGAGGCGTCGAGGAAGCGGGCGAAGGAGTCGCGGTCGGTGACGTCCAGCGCCAGCGCGACCGCGCGCGGGCCGAGCTCGGCGGCGGTCTGCTGGGCGGTGGCGAGATCGACATCGCCGATCGCCACCCGCATTCCGGCGGCCAAGAAGGCCTGCGCGGTGGCACGGCCGATGCCGCGCGCGGCGCCGGTGATCGCGGCGTTCTGTCCGGCGATGAGGCGGGCGGGTTTGGCCATGCCAGGCAATGTACCAGCGCACCTTTTACGGCGGCAGCGGGTTTGAACTGGCGGACGACCTGTTGGGACGGGAAAGGATCGGGAACCCCCAACCCAACGGGGCGCCAGAGGAGAGGGGCACGCACTGCTCGGGCGATCCACGGCGTCGCCCGAGCGTGTGCAGCCGTCGCCCGAGCGTGTGCAGCCGTCGCCCGAGCGTGTGCAGCCGACGATCCACGGCGCCGCCCGAGCGTGTGAGCCGTCGCCCGAGCGTGTGAGCCGTCGCCCGAGCGTGTGCAGCCGCCGCGATACCCTGAAGCGATGGCCCACTTCATGTTCGAGGGGCAGCGGATCGCCTATACGGAGTATCACCCAGACCCGCCCGGTCTGCCCGCCGTGACTCCGATCAAAAGCTCTGCGCGCACCCGCGCTGCCCGTGCGGCCGAGCGGGGCGGGCGGGCCCTGATAAAGGAGCGCACGCTGATCCTGGTGCACGGTCTGCTGCTGGCCCAAACAATGCACATGCCGCTCGCGCGTGCCCTCGCGGCGCGCGGCAACCGCGTGGTGACCATCGATCTGCTGGGCCATGGCGAGTCGGAGCGCCCGCGCGATATGTGGCGCTACTCGATGCGTTTCTTCGCCGACCAGGTGGTGGCGCTGATGGATCACCTGGAGGTCGAGCGGGCGGTGGTGATGGGCACCTCGCTGGGTGCCAACACGGCCCTGGAGATCGCCCTGGAGTCGCCCGAGCGCTTGCAGGGGATGGTGATCGAGATGCCGGTGCTCGACAACGCGCTGCTGTCGAGCGCGCTCACGTTCACCCCGATCCTGGTGGCGCTGACGTTCGGGGAGCCGGTGATGAAGCTCGCCGCGCGCGGCGCCCGTACGATCCCGCGCGGTCTACTACCCCACTACGGGAACGTGCTGCTCGACACGATCCGCCAGGACCCCGGCCCGGGCGCCGCGGTGCTGCAGGGCCTCTTCTTCGGCCGCGTCGCGCCGCATCGCAACGAGCGGCGCAAGTTCCAGACGCCGGCGCTGGTGATTGGGCACCGGCGCGACCCCGTGCACCCCTTCTCCGACGCGGGGATGCTCGCCGAGGAGCTGCCCAACGGACGACTGCTGGAGGCCGACTCGCTGGTCGAGCTGCGCCTCAGCCCGGAGCGGCTGACGGGAGAGATCGCGGCCTTCCTGGACGAGGTGTGGGAGGGCGGCGGGAGCGCTAAGAAGAAGCGGGCGGGTAGAGCGCCACTTCGCTGAGCGCCACGTGGCCCGGCGCCGTGGGGGTGCCCTGCGCGGAGGTGGGCGCCTTGACGAGCCACACGACCAGCCAGCGGTAGGCGTGGCCTTCGGTGCGGAGTTTCAGGTGGGTGACCGTCTTCTTCAGCTTGTGCGAGCCGCTGAGCAGCACCCAGCCCGGTTCGGTGATCGTGGTGGGAGCCTTGGCGCCGTTGGCTGCGTACTCCTGAACGGTCAGTCCGCGAGTCGGGGTGCGCAGTTCGATGCTGCCAAGCTTGGTGGGTTCGCGCAGGTCGATCAGCAGGCCCTCCGCCATGTTGGGGAAGGAGTGCGCCTGCACCTGCGCCGTCCACGCGGTCGTGGGTTCCCCGTCGATCGCCAGCCCGGGATCGCCGAAGCCCGATTCGGGGTAGTTGTAGGGGTTGTAGGTGGTGGCCGCGTTGGTGTCCAGCAGAATCGGTGTCGGCTGTTCGCCTTTGCCCGAGGAGCCTTCCTTCGATTTTTGCGATTCGGTCGTCGATGTGCCGGTTTCGGTGGTGGTGGCTTTCGACGGCGTCGTCTGCGAGCCGCTGCCCGAGCCGCTCGATTCGCTGGACGAGCCGCTTTCGCCGCTCGCTTGGGGGGTCGGGGTGGGCGAGGTGACCTTCGGCGGTTTGGTGGTGGAGGACGGTGGGAACAGCAGGTTGGAGCCCTTGGACGAGGAGTGGGGACTCGTCGCGCCGCCCGTGCCGGGCGTCGTTGTCGTGGGGGCGGGCGTGGGCGTGGCTGGCAGGGCGGTGGTGGGCGTCGTGGCGGGTACCAGCGCCACCGTGTTGGGGTGCGGCGCGCCGTGTTCGTTGATGGCGGCGGCAACCGCCACCGCGGCGCCGATGGCAAGGATCGCGGCGGTGAGCGCCAACACCGTCAGCGGGCGCAAGCTCGGCCGCTCACCGAGGCTGCCGGGCTCGCAGGCACCGCAGTGCAAGCACCACTGCTGGCCGTCCTGCAGGGGCGTGCCGCAGTGCGCGCAAACGTGCCCTTGCGCGAGAGGATCGGACCCGTCTGTCCCATCCGAGCCGCCCGACCCGCCCTCGGGCGCAACCGCCGGAGTCAACGAGGCGGTCGGCTGCTCAGGGCTCGGCGCGGCCGGAGGATCGGCGAGCAACGTGTTCACTGCACATCAATTCTACCCGTGCCCCACCAATGCGGCGCCGCACCCCTGCGCGAGGGGTCTACCGACGCGGCGCCGGCGGTCCCCCGGGGACGATCTCCCGGCCGGTGGGCCGCAGCCCCTCATCCAGCTCCAGCTGCCAGTAGTAGCGCGTGAACGTGCGCCCCTCCTGGAACTCGCCGACGTGCGGGGCGATCGTCTCGCCGGCGGCCATTCTCACGATCAGCTCCGGGTAGGTGCGGCCGGGCAGCGCGGCGTAGGCGGGCGCAGGGAAGGCGCCGCCGAAGCGGGTGTTGACGTCGGTGATGCCCAGGCCCACTTCGGGGTCGCGGAAGACCTGGATCGTGGCGGGTCCCCGCACGGCGAGCGCCTCCATCGCGCGCTGCCCCAGCGCGATCAGCTCGGGGTCGCGGATCGCCGCGCCCTTGATCGACTCGCCGCCGCGGGACTCGAGCATCGTGCGCGGGATCGCGTTCAGGCAGTGGCCGTCGAGATCCCCGAGGCAGTCGATCGAGAGCTCGGGCCCGCCCATTGCGCGCTGCACCATCACCGGCTCGCCCTCTTGAATGGGACCCAGCCCACCCCGCCCGCCGGCGACGTAGCGCACGAAGAAGTCCTTCTCCGCACGGTCGCGTGCCAGATGGATCGAGCGCGCGCCCGAGCCGCGGCGGGGCTTGACCATCACCGGGTAGGAGTCAGGCTCCTCCTCGGGCAGCACCGTCGGCGGCGAGGGCAGCCCCAGCCGCGAGAGCAGCAGGTGGGCCTCGTACTTGTCGTAGGTCGCGCGCGCAACCTCGGGTGAGGGGACGAGTGCGGGCAGGGTGGGTGGAGTCCGATTCTCTCGCGCCCGCGCGAGCACCTCGATGTCGAGATCGGTGAGCGGGATGACCGCGCCGACGCCGTAGCGCTCGCACAGCTCCCGCAGGAACGGCACGTAGCCGGAGTCGGCGATCGGCGGCGCCGCGGCGCGCACGTGCGCCGCGTACTGCGCGGGCGCCAGCGGGTTGGGGTCGACTGCGATCGTTGTGGTCAGCTGCGCGAAGCAGGCGACGATGTCGTAGCGCTTGCCCACCCCGGTCAGCAGGATCGCCGGCGACTCAGCCATCCTGGTACCCCTTGCCGGTCGCCATGTCCGCTCCCGGTTGGGTCTGACGCTCAGCCATCCCCCAATCCCCCCTTCCAACCACCGGTCTCGCCCTTGTACAGGCCCGAGCCGCCCAGCACCATCGCCGGGGTGCGCCACAGGATGCGCAGATCCAGCGCCAGCGAGCGGTGCTCGATGTAGTGGAGGTCGAGCTCGATCCGCTCGCTCCACGGCAGCGAGGCGCGGCCGTTGACCTGCGCCCAGCCGGTGATCCCCGGCCGGATCGCAAGACGCCCGCGCTGGCGAGGGGTGTAGCGCTCGACCTGCACGGGCACAGTGGGGCGGGGACCGATCAGCGACATCTCGCCGCGCAGCACATTCAGCAGGTTGGGCAGCTCATCGAGCGAGGTGCGCCGCAGGAAGGTCCCCACGCGCGTGATTCGCGAGTCGTTCTCGTCGATCGCCAGCCCCGCGCCGATGTGCTCGGCGCCGTCCACCATCGTGCGCAGCTTCAGCACGTCGAACGGTCGCCCATCGCGCCCGATGCGCCGCTGGCGGTAGAGCGCGGGGCCGCGCGACTCCAGCCGGATCGCCGCCGCCGCCGCCGCAACCAGGGGCGCGCTCAGCACGAGCAGTGTCGTGGAAACCACGATGTCCACCGCGCGGCGGATCACAAGCACGACCCCCGATGCTCGACAGGGAGGCAGGGTTCGGGGGGCAGACGGGACACGGTGGAGACCGCGACGGCCACGGCGCGGCGGATCATTGAGTTGCACCCCGCGAGGAGAGCCCGGACGGGCGCGTTCCCTCCGCCGCCTCCCATGTAGCGGCGGTGCCGTGGCGCAGCCAATCCCACAGGCCGAGCGCGAGCACCGCGGTGGTGAGCACGTAGTAGCGGGCCACCAGCAGCACGCGAATGTGCAGCACCCCGCCTGCTCCGGCGGCGAAGAGCAGGACGAGCTGCACGGCAAGCGTGGCGACATAGAGCGCGTGCGGACTGGCGTCGCCTGCCACGAGCGCGATGTTGGCGGCCAGCGCCAGCGCGTGCAGGAACGGGGTCAGGTAACGCAGGAGACGGTGGGAAAGGATCATCAGTGCATATCCAGGCGGGTAGCCGCGCAGCGAGAGCATTCCGCCGCGCAGCACGATTGGCCAGGTGTGGCTCATCATGCGCCGCTTGCGTGCCAGCTCGCCCTCGAGCGAGGGCACCATCCGCTCAGTCGCGCGCGCTCCCGACACGTACACCGCGCGCCGACCGCGCTTGACCATGTTGAACGGGAACGAGAGGTCGTGGCCCATGATCGGATCGACCACGAGGTAGGTGTCGCGACGGGTGGCGTAGATCGCGCCGTTGCCCGCGGTGATCGAAGACAGCCGTGACTCCATGCTCCGCACCGCCATCTCATAGCGCCAGTACGCCCCCTCCTGGTTGGTCGCCCCGATGCCCGTGGCTCGCACGAAGCGCACCTGCCCGCAGGCGTAGCCGACGTATGGATCGGCGAACGCGCCGACGAGGACGCGCGCGGCGTCCGGCTCCCACAGCGCGTTGGCGTCGGAGAACGCCACGATCTCCCCATTTGCCTGTTCGACGGCGGCATCTTGGGCACGGATCTTGCCGCCGCGCGCCAGCTCCAGCACCACGTCGGCGCCCGCCTCTCGCGCGTGCTCCGCGGTCGCGTCGGTGCAGCCGTCACAGGTGACGATCACCTCCAGCAGCTCGCGTGGATAATCCAGCGCCAGCGCGTTGGCGACCTTCGCGGCGATCACCGACTCCTCGTCGTGTGCGGCGACGATCAGTGACAGCGAGGGCAGCGGCACCTCGGGGGCGGGATCGGGAGTCGGCTTGCGTGCGAACAGGTGTGTCGGGATTGCCAACGCTGCCGCGTAGCCGATCTGCGTCCACACGATCAGAGTGGCGCACACCCAGAAAAGGACCTCCAGAATCGTGTTTACCATTCCCAGCGTCACCTCTCGCCGCCGACATCGCTACGCTTGTGAATGGCCAATACGCTGAGCGGATTGTTCAGCCTCCTTTGGGGAAGTCCCTGGTGGCCGCCGGGATCGTCTTCACTGCGACCACCAGGGCACCCCGCTATCTCGCCAGTCGGTCGATGACCAGCATGGCAATCAACAGAGCGATGGCCAATACGATCAGTGGGTTGCTCATATAGCCCCTCCTTTCTCCGGGAGGCACGATCCCGGAGCAGCCCGGAGAGAAGAGCCCGCGACACACAGCGATCAACCATTCGAGCCACTCTACGGCGCTACGGCGACGGTACTCTCGGCCAGGTCACCGTGGCTGTGCACACAGCGAGCGGTACAGCTCGAGCGTGCGGTTGGCGATCGCGTCCCAGGAGTACGGCCCGGCCGCGGCGGCGCGGGCTCGCTCGGCCATCGCGGCGAGGGCGGCGGGATCGGCCAGCAGCTCCCGCAGCGCCTCGCGCAGCGCTGTGGAATCCCCCGCCGGGACGGTGCGCGCCGCGCCGGTGGCTGCCACCTCGGGGAAGCCGCCGACATCGCTCAGCAGCAGCGGCTTGCCGAACGCGAGTGCGGTGAACAGCACACCCGACTGGTCGGCCTCCAGGTAAGGCAGCACGACGAGGCCGGCGCGCGTGAAGTACGCGGACAGCTCGTCGTCGGGTACGAAGCGCGGCACGAAGTGGACGTTCGACGGTGCGTCCCCGAGGAGCCTCGTGACATCCATACGCGGCATGCCCACAATCCACAGCTCCGGGGGTGGGCGGGATCCGGACGGGCGGGATTCCATTTCGCGCCATGCTCGCAACAGCACGTCGAGGCCCTTGTAAGGGCGCAGTAGGCCGAAGAACAGCACCACCGGCCTGCCCGTGGTGGGAGGTGGCCCCACCTCGCCCACCCGCGTCTCTGGCTGCGTGCCCACGCGTGCCTCTGCTCGCCCGCCGACCCGCGAGGCGGCAGCCGGAGCGGCGAGGTGAGAGAGCGCCCCATGCGCGATCACGTGCACGCGGCCGGGATCCACGCCCAGCTCCAGCAGCCGCACGCGCCCATGCTCGGAGTGCACGACGATCGCGTCGAAGCGCTCGTACAGCCGCCGCTGGGCGGCCAGCTGCCCCGGCCGCGGCTCGCGCGGCAGCACGTCGTGGGCGGTGAGCACGAGCTTGGGACGCGGCTGGTGGGCCTTCGAATCCGTGAGGCGCCGCCGCGGAAGCAGGTGCACATCGAGCGGCTGCACCGTCAGCCACTGGAAGTGCACGATGTCGGCCACGCGCGCGGCGCGACGGTAGCGCAACATGTCCGGCACGTGCTCGATCAGCTTCAGCGCCTTGCTGGAGCGCGAGCGCCGGCCCGAGGCGCCGCCGCGGTGGGCGAGCCGGTAGAAGATCTCGCGCCGCTCATACCCCTCGGCCGGTGGGACGGCGCCGTAGGCGAAGCGGCTCGTGAACAGCTCCACCTCGGCGCCAGCCGCCGCCAGCGCGCGGCACAGCGCGTGGTCGTAGGGCGGCGTGTAGGCCGAGGGGTCGACGACGTGGACACGCACCGGCAGAGACAATAGGCGGGTGGGCGACGAGATCGAGCTGAGCTTCTGCGTGGTCAACACCTCCCAGCGGGAGCTCCTGCTGCGCGGGCTGGACGCGATCGCGCGCGAGCGGGCGGCGCTGCCGTTCGCCACGGAGGCGCTGGTGCTCGATAACGGCTCGCGCGACGGCTCCGCGGAGGCGGCGCGCGCACACCCGGTGGTGGATGAGGTGATCGCGCTCGGCGAACGGCGCGGCAAGGCGCTGAACGACTCGGAGCTGATGCGACGTGCACGGGGTGGGTATGCGCTGCTGTTGAACGAGGACTCCGAGCTGCTTCCCGGGGCGACGCTCGCGCTGTGGCAGGCGCTGCAGGCGCGCCCCGACGCCGCCTGCGCGGGGGCACGGCTGCTGCGGCCGGGTGGCGACCGATTGCACAGCCGACTCACGGCCACCGCCCCGGCTGTGCACTTTGGGGCCATCGCTGCCGACCCGGCTGTGCCCACTGCCGCCCCGACTGTGCATCCTGGGGTCACTGCCGCGCCAACCGACCCGACCGCGAGCTCCGAGGCGCAGGCGTGCGCGTGGCGCTTTCCGACGGTCGCGACGGCGCTCGCCGGCGCGGTGTTCGCGCATCGGCTGTACACGGTGCAGAGCAGGGGCGAGCTTACCCGCGAGGTCGACTGGTGCCAGTCCTCGGCGCTGCTCGTGCGGCGCGAGGCGGCGGCGCAGGTGGACTACATGGACTCCGACTTCTTCGTGTACTCCGACGAGGTCGATTTCGCTCGGCGCCTGCGCGACGCCGGCTGGCGCAGCCTGTATGTGCCGGGAGCGCGGGCGATCCATCACGAGCAGCTCTCCACGGGGGCCGTACCCGAGCGCCGGATCGTCGAAATGGCGCGCAACCGCGACCTCTACATGCGCAAGCACCACTCACCCGCCGCCGCGCGCGCGGTGCGCTGGCTGACCGCCTGGTCGTACGCCGTGCGCGCGCTCGTGGCGCTTGCGCTGCCCGGCCACGTGGGTGGGCGGGATGCGAATCGCCACTGGCGCCACGTCACTGCAACGCTGCGCCCGGGTCGCGGCGAGGGCCTGCGCGAGGCTGCCGCCGAGTACAACCGCACGGGTGGGGCCGGCGGCGCCGCTGCCACTTCGCGCTGAGGCGCCACAGCAGGACCGTTGCGGCGGCCACTCCGCGCTGAGGCGCCACCGCGACGGTCGGTGGCATAGTTTGCGTTCTGAAGCTCCACGTTCTGAAGCCCTGCCGACAAAGACAAGACTCACTCTGATGACGCTACCACGCCCCTCGCGCTCGCTGATCGTCCTGGCGACGCTCGCCGTGACCGTGCTCTTCTCCTACGTCGCGCTCAGCGGCGTGAACTTCGAAGAGGCGTGGCGGGCGCTGCGCACCAGCGACTATCTGTGGCTTGTGCCCGCGCTGCTGGCGCTCGGGCTGTCGCTGGGCGCTCGCGCGCTGCGCTGGCGCTCGCTGTTCGCGCCGGGCCGCCGCCCGCCACTGGGGGCCGTGTCCAACGCGATGATGATCGGCTACCTCTACAACAACATCCTGCCGGCTCGCTCCGGCGAAGTCGCGCGGGTGGTCGTGCTCAACAAGCGCAGCAGCTCGCAGCCGGTGGAGATCGCCGGAACCGTCGTGCTTGAGCGCCTCTACGACGTGGTTGGGATCCTCGTTATCTTCTTCGTCGCCGCGCC
Source organism: uncultured Solirubrobacterales bacterium (assembly GCA_963744135.1). Classification (GTDB taxonomy): domain Bacteria; phylum Actinomycetota; class Thermoleophilia; order Solirubrobacterales; family Solirubrobacteraceae; genus Palsa-744. The sequence goes on from CAVUSE010000007.1 coordinate 389,542, forward strand.
GTGGCTGCCGCCGGTGAGCTGGCTGGAAACGGCGGCGATTGTCGCCGGCGTGCTCGCTGTGGCGATCGCCGTGACCGTACTGGTGCTCGTGCTTGGTGGTGAGCGCCCGCTGCGGCTGCTGCTGAGACCGCTGCGCCGCTGGTCGCGCTTCACCGAGGAGCGCATGGAGCGCACGGTGGCGGAGCTGATGAACGGCCTGAGTGGCCTGCGCCACCCCGGCGTCGCCCTGCTTGGCGGATTCTGGACGATCGTCGCGTGGATGCTCACTGCGGTGGTTGCCTACCTGGTGAGCCTCGCCTTCCCCCTGCACGTGCCGTTTGCCTGCGGCGTGCTCGTGACGGTGGCGGTCGGCCTCGCAATGATCCTGCCGTCGCCGCCCGCCGCATTGGGCGTCTACGAGGGGGCGGCGCTGATCGGCATGAAGGCGTACGGGCTCTCGCACACGGCGGCGCTGCCGTACGCGCTGGTGCTGCACATCGTGAACTTCGTGCCGTTCATCGTGGTCGGGGTCGCGCTGCTGCACCACAACTCCCGCCACCCCGCGGCCCACCGCGCCGCGGGCCAGGCGCCGGTGGCACTTCTGAGTGGGAGCGCGGCATCGCTGTGAGCGCCCCACCGCGGACATTGGCGGCCGAGTCCGCCGGCGAGGACGCATCCACGGGGCCCGCCGAGAAGGGGACGGCGAAGGTGATCGTGGTGATGCCGGCGCTCAACGCCGCGCGCACGCTGGCGGCGACCGTCTCCGGCATCCCCCGCGAGTGGGTCGACGAGATCATCCTGGTCGACGACGGCTCGCGCGACGGCACCGTCGAGCTGGCGCGCACGCTGCCGCTGCGCGTCATCCCCCACCCGCACAACGTCGGGTATGGCGGCAACCAGAAGACCTGCTACCTGCAGGCGCTGCAAGACGAAGCCGACGTGGTGGTGATGCTGCACCCCGACGGCCAGTACGAGCCGACGCTGATCCCCGAGCTCGTCAAGCCGATCCTCGCCGGCGAGGCCGACCTGGTGCTCGGCTCGCGGCTGATGGAGAAAGGCGGCGCGTTGGCGGGCGGCATGCCGATGTACAAGTACCTCGCCAATCGCGGGCTGACGACAATCGAGAACCGCGCGCTCGGAACCTCTCTCTCGGAGCTGCACACCGGCTACCGCGCCTACTCGCGCGAGCTGCTGATGGGGATCCCCTTCCTGCGCAACTCGCTGGACTTCTCCTTCGACTCGGAGCTGTTGATGCAGGTGGTGCACTTCGGCTTTCGCATCGCCGAGGTGCCGGTGCGCACGATCTACTCCCAGGAGGCCTCCTCGGTCGGGGCGCGGGCCTCGACCGTGTACGGGCTGAAGACGCTCCGAGCCCTGCTGCGCCTGGAACTGCACCGGCGCGGGCTGGTGCGCAGCAGGAAGTTCACCGCCTGATACGCGTGCGCCGCCTCGACCGCTTCGACATCTGCCTGTTGGGGGTGCTGGTGGCGCTGTCGCTGTGGACGCTCGGGCTCGACCTGTGGCAGGTGGTTGTGCACGGTCGCATCTGGACCGGCACCGAAGCTGTGTACCAGGAGGATGGGATGCAGTCGTTGATGTGGATCGAGGGCATCCTCAAACACGGCGCGAGCCCCGACCTGTACGTGCTGGGACGCACGTCCGCCGACTTCTTCCAGCCGCTGCTCGCGATCTCCGCCGGGGTCGCGGCGCTCGGGGTCGCGCCCTATGTGGCGCTGCTGCTGTGGAAGCCGGTGGCGATCGTCGCGATCTTCTTCGCGGTGCGCGCGTACGTCCACCGGACCGTCGGTGGCCTCTGGCCGCGCCGGGCGGCGCTCACGCTCGCGCTGTTCTTTGGCTGGGGCGCGGTGATCGGGGACTCGTGGATCGTCTTCTGGTCGTGGGGCTACCCGTTCGCCCTGATCGCCCTGGCGTGTGCGATCGGCGCGCTGCTCGCCTACGCACGCGACCGCGCGGCCGGACGCGTCGGCCTGCTCCCGCCGCTGCTCGGGGCGCTCGCAAGCTGGCTGCATCCGTGGCAGGGGGAGACGCTGATCCTGATCCTGCTCGGATCGGAGCTGGTCCTGCTGGCGCGCCACGAGCGGGTCGCCGTGGCGGCGCTGGCGCTGACCGTGGCGCTTACGGCGCTGCCGCTCGGGTACTTCGCACTGCTCGTGCACTTCGACGCCGTCTGGCAGCGGGAGCGGGAAGTGGCCCTCAGCACCTATCCGGTGTGGCTGGTGGTGAAGGCGTTCGTGCTGCTGGTGCTCCCCGCCGTGCTGGCCTACCGCGTGCGTGCCGCGAGCTTCATCGCGGTGACCGCGCGGGTGTGGCCGTTTGCCGTCGTCGCGATCTTCGGGCTCTCGGAGTGGCAGGGCAGCGGCTCGACGCACGCGCTGCTCGGCGCCACGGTTCCCCTGGGAGTGCTCGCGGTGGAGGGCGTCCGCTCGCTGCCCCAACAGGCGCTCGCCCGGCGTCTGTCCCGCCCCACGGTGTCGCTGCCCGCGCTGGCGGTGGCCGCGATCGCCGTGTTGACGATCCCCGGCACGATCTACATGCTCAAATACGCGTATAAAGCCGTCAAGCCGCGGCACGGCAACGCCAACTTCATCGCGCCCGGCGAGCACGCGGCGCTCTCCTACCTCGCGCACGACCCACAGTCGGGAGGAGTCCTCACGCGGTTCTATCTCGGCATGGTCGTGCCGGCGCAAACCGGTCGCCAGACGTACACGGGCAACTGCTACTGGTCGGAGCCAAATTGCCGCTATCGCAGCGTCACCGCCGAAGAACTGCTCGCCGGCAAGCTGTCGGCGACGCGGGCGAGCGGTTTCGTGCAGAGCACCGGCGCGCGGTTCGTGCTCGGCGACTGCCGGGCGAAGAACCTGACGACGACGCTCCAGCCGATCACGAGCGCGGTGCACCACTTTCGGTGTGCCACCGTGTACGTCATCCGACAGTAGCGATGTGTTGGGGCCTCGACTGGGTTCAACGCCCACGGCCGCCAAAACTACGGTGTGGGCGGCGGAGTCAATGATCTAGGCTTGAGCGAGGCATCTCCTGCCGCCGGATCTTCTGGGCCCTCTCAATCCTTTGCGCAGGCCACATTGACAAGGGCCCGATCGGAGACGTGCGTGATGGCAGACAACGGTCGCCCCACCGGCGACGGGCTGAATGAGGAGATCACCGATGCGCTCGTGGGGGTCCACACCAGGTACCTCGGTCACGGGCCGGCAAGCGCCGCGACGTTCCAGCACGACAACGTCGTGGTGACGCTGATGCAAGACGTGCTGTCAAAGGCCGAGAAGATCCTTGCGCTGAACGGCAGCCGGCAGGAGGTGCGCGCGGCGCGAGAGCTTTACCGGCGGGAGATGGAGGGCGATTTCCGCGCGGCGGTCGAGCGGCTCACAGGCCGCCGAGTGCGCGCCTTCATCAGCGGCAACCACATCGACCCCGACATCGCCGCGGAGATGTTCATCCTCGATCACCCGCTCTGAGGGGCATTCCCCCACAAAAAAGGTGGCGGCGAGGGGAATGGACCTACGCCGTGAGCACCGTCTTGACCCCATCGCAGAGGCAGTGCTCGCGCAGCGCGCGGGGGGCGTCGTCGAGCGGGGCGACGTTGGTCGTGACCAACTCCGGGCGCAGGCGTCCGGCGGCCATCAGCTCGAGCACGGCGGGCATCAGCGCGCGCGCGTGGGGGATGCCGACGTGCAGCGTGGCGCGGCGGACGTAGACCTTCAGCAGGGGCAGGCGGGCGCTGCGGTGCAGGCCACCGGAGCTCGTGCAGATGCCGTCGGGGGCGGTGTGGGCCAGGGCGGTGGCGAGCGGGTTGGCACTGATGTGCGCCACCAGTGGCGCGGGGGCGCGCCGGCGCAGCTCGCGGGGGCGCAGCGCTTCCAGGCCGAGCCGCTCGGCGTGGGCGCGAACGTGGGGTCGGGAGTCCACGAGGGTGACGTTGCGGGCACCGAGCGCACGCGCGATCAGGCCGGTGTAGAGCGGGCAGCTGGAGCTGAACAGCGACCGCCGGGAGAGGCAGGCGAGGATCAGCACCTCGGCGTCGGGGTCGGCGGCCAGCAGCGCGGGGAGGTGGGGTCCGACATGGCGGTAGGCGTCGCAGATGTTGTCGGAGACGCTCGCCGCGGCCGCGGGGTCAATGTTCGCCGGCAGGGGAACGAGCATCGCCTCGGCGTAGGGGACGGCGAGCTGATCGGAGAAGGCGCCGCCGAAGTGACCGGTGGCGAGGCCCATGCCGTAGGCGGAGAGCGGTGGCACCGCCAGGCAGCTGCCGGGGCGCCCTGAGCGGCAGGGGACGCAGGCGCCACAGTTGATCTGGAAGGGGACGACCACACGGTCGCCCGGGCGTACGGTGGCGACGCGCTCACCGACGGAGAGCACCTCGGCGACGCATTCGTGCCCGAGGTGCAGAGGCAGGGCGAGCTGGGTGGCGCCCATCACAAGCGGGCAGTCGATGTCGCAGGTGGCGGCGGCGATCGGGTGCACAACCGCCCCGTCGGGACCCGGCGCAGGCGGGGCCGGTGCCTCGCGCCAGCGCAGCCGTGCGCCGGGCGCGGCGGTGAGGACGCGCATCCGCGGGCGCGTTGGGCGCCGGCGCTGGGCGACGCTGTCGCCGGCGGTGGCTGCCAGCCGCCGCAGCCGCTGGGGGCGGTTGCGTTCCAGCAGCAGCGGCATCGCGGCGGCGGCGGAGGGGGAGAGGAAGCCGGCGTAGTGGCGCAGCGGCCCGCGCGGGCGCTTGGGGCGGACGCCGGCAGGGGCGCCGGCGGGGGGCTGGACCGGCGGGGTCGAGCCGTTCTCGACGTGCTCGGCGGGCAGGCTCACGTGCGGCATGACGCCTCCTTGGTGCTGCTTCGCGGAGCAGGGACTCTACTCGCTGGGGACGTGCCCGCGTCTCTGGAGACTTGGCTTTGAGTATAGCTATAGTATGTGTAGGTAGGTGCTTGGGGTTGTTATGAAAAATTCAGAACCCGATAGCAATTGCACACGGCTTTTGAGTTTTTCATTTCAACACCCACCCCTATTGCAATGGCTATACGCCCCCTCTCCCTAACTATCCAAACTGACTCCTCGACCCTCTGTCAGAACAGGCGCTGCTGCTGTACGGCCGGCGAGGCGGGAGTGTCCGTCGCGTCAGGGCGCGGTCCCGGCCACCGGCCGCTCCGATCGCGCGCGGCGGCGCCCCGCCGTTCGCTTGACTCGCGCGGGGCATACCGGCGCACCAGCCCGGCCAGACGGGCGCGCTCCTCGCGGGGCGCGTAGGCGCCGCGGCGGTAGAGCTCCTCGTAGCGCCCCACGAGCTCGGGGCGCTGCTCGCGCAGCCACTCCATGAAGACGTCCTTCACCTCCCCGCGCAGGTGCAGCGCCACGCCGCCGATGCTCCTCGCGCCGGCGTCGATCGCGCCCTGCAGCAACGGCTCCAGCTGCTGAGGGGCGTCGTTGATGCCCGGCATCAGCGGGGCGATCAGCACGCCGGTGGGGATCCCGGCGCGGTTGAGCTCCGCCACCGCCTCCAGGCGCGCGTGCGGGTTGGGGGTGTGCGGCTCGGTGGCGCGCCACGCCTTCTCGTCGAGCGTGGGGATCGAGAGGCTGGCGCTGAACGTGGTGCGTTGTGCGATCTGCACGAGCAGTGGCAGGTCGCGCAGTACCAGCGGCGACTTCGTCAGCACCGAGCAGGGGTTCCCCACGCCACCGCGGGCGTCGCGCAGTGCCTCCCAGATGCCCACCATCAGCCGATAGCGGCCCTCGACCCATTGGTAGGGGTCGGTGTTGGTGCCCAGCGCCACGTGCTCCCCCTTCCACGACGCCCGCGCCAGCTCCGCGCGCAGCACCTCGGGCGCATTGACCTTCACCACGATCTCGCGCTCGAAGTCGCGGCCCGCGTTGAAGCCGAGAAACAAGTGTGAAGGGCGGGCAAAGCAGTAGGCGCATGCATGACTGCATCCGCGATACGGGTTGATCGTCCAGCGGAACGGCATCCGCGAGGCGCCGGGCACACGGTTGAGCGCGGAGCGGGCGTGGACCTCGTAGAAGCGCATGTCGAGCGCCTCGGGTGCGTCGAAGTGGCGCACCACAGCCTCGTCGCGGTAGCCGGGCAGGCGGTGCTGCCGGTCGATCTCCGATCGGTTGTCGTCGAGGGTGAGGTTGCTCCATCGCACGAACGTATGTTCGCATACCTGTCAAGCTGTGCGACGCCGCACTGCGCCTATGTTGTCGCGCCCATACTGCCAGCGCACGAATCTGCTCTTCGGGAGAGGTCGGGTTTTCTGCCCCGCTCGGATGGGCTGGCGGGCCCTGCTCCCGGACGGTGCATCTGCTAAATTTTGACGGGCGCGGGAGCGCTCCGTGAGGAGTGGCGCCACGCGTGATCTTGCGCGATGGGTGCACGCGGGGCAGCGGTCCTCCGTGTCGGCTCGTCCACGGAATACGTTGTGAGGACGAAGTTTTGTCGACGCCAGAGACAGAGCAGCTGCGGGGCGGGGAGTTGAACGCCGCGCTCACCAGCGCGCTGGTGGGAATCCACACCGAGTATCTGGGGCGGGGGCCGAAGACGGCCTCGACGTTCCACCAGGGCAATGTGCTGGTGACACTGATGCACGACGTGCTCACGCCCGCCGAGCGTTCGCTCACCCGCCATCAACACACCGAAGCGGTCAGCCAGATCCGCCACCTCTTTCAGGCGACGATGGAGGCCGAGTTCCGCGCCGCGGTCGAGCGCCTTACCGGCCGCAAGGTGGTGGCGTTCATCAGCGGCAATCAGTTCGCCCCGGACGTGGCAGCCGAGCTGTTCATCCTCGACGAGCCGCTCTGACGGCTGCCGAGGGGCGCTCCACGCGAGGCTCGTCGCTGGGCATGGAGGCCCAGCGCCCACGTGGCTGTTGGCAGGCGACGCGCGTGGACGATCTCCCCCCAGCCACATCGTCGGACAATGCTTTGCGGCCCTACCAAACGTCGACGTTGGGGCGGTGCTTGGTGGGCCGCGTGCGCCAGTCGGGTGGGGGAGGGTCGAATAGGGTGGCGATCCAGCGGCGCGAGTCGGCTGGGTCGATCACGTCGTCGATCTCGCCGTACGCCGCCATGTTGACGCCGCGTCCGTGCTCGTAGGCGGCTGCGACGGTGGCCTGGAAGACGCGCTCGCGCTCGGCGTCGTCCTCGATCGCCTCGAGCTCGCGGCGCATTCCCAGCCGCACCGCGCCCTCCAGCCCCATGCCCCCGAACTCGGATGTCGGCCAGCCGACGGTGAACAGCGGCGCCTTGAACGAGCCGCCCGCCATTGCCTGCGCGCCGAGGCCATACCCCTTGCGCAGCACGATCGTGCCGAACGGCACCTCGAGGTTGGCGCCCACGGTGAACAGGCGCGCGAAGTGGCGCACGGTGGCGGTGCGCTCGGCGGCAGGGCCCACCATGAAGCCGGGGGTGTCGCACAGAAACAGCACCGGCAGGGCGAACGCGTCGCACAGCGTGAGGAAGCGCGCCGCCTTGTCGGCGCCGTCGGCGTCGATCGCACCGCCGAGATGGGCGGGGTTGTTGGCGAGGATCCCCAGCGCACGCCCTCCGACCCTCGCGAGCGCGGTGACGATCCCCGCGCCGAAGCCGTCGCGCAGCTCCATCACCGAGCCCTCGTCACACAGCGTCTCGATCGCGCGCCTCACCTCGTAGATGCGCCTGCGCCGCTCGGGCAGCACCTCGCGCAGCAGCCGCTGGTCGGGGGCGGTGAAGTGCTCGGCCGGGCCGTGGAAGTAGGAGAGGTAGCGCTTCGCCGCCGCCACCGCGGCGCGGTCGTCGGAAACACGAATGTCCACCACGCCGTTTGCGTGCTGCACCTCGATCGGACCGATCTCCGCGGGGTCGTACACGCCGAGGCCGCCGCCCTCGATCATCGCCGGGCCGCCCATACCGATCGACGAGTCCTCGGTGGCGATCGTCACGTCGCAGCAGCCCAGCAGAGCCGCGTTGCCGGCGAAGCAGTACCCCGAGGCGATCCCCACCAGCGGCACGCGGCCGCTGAGGCGGGCGAAGAGGTGGAAGGCGCGGCAGTCGAGTCCCGCCACGATCGGCATATCCACGTCCCCCGGCCGCCCCCCACCGCCCTCGGCGAACAGCACCACCGGCAGCCGCCGGCGCTCGGCGAGCTCGAACAATCGGTCCTTCTTCAGGTGCCCCCGCATCCCCTGCGTGCCCGCCAGCACGGTGTAGTCGTAGGACATCGCCACGCACGGGTTGCCGTCCACCTCGCCCACGCCCGCCACCAGCCCATCGGCGGGGGTCTGCGCGATCAGCTCCTCGCGCGAGCGCCGGCGCTCCTGGGCGGCGAAGATCAGCGGCCCGTACTCCACGTAGCTGCCCTCGTCCACCAGCTCGGCGAGGTTCTCCCGCGCGGTGCGCCTGCCCTTCTCCCGGCGTTTCGCCACGGCCTCGGGTCGCGCCTCGTCGAGACCCTGCGCGTGGCGCTCGCGCACCGCGGCGAGATCCGCGCGGAGGGGGACACCCTCCACGGCGAGATCCACGCGGGGGGTGTCCGTATCGGGGTCGGCGGGCGGCGCTGCGCGATCCTGCGGTGGGGGCGGCATCGCGCAATCATTGCGCAGTAGGGTTGGCGGGGATGGCAGGCGACGGCTCCCCACCACCCGACCACGATCCACCGCCCGCGCCGGCGCGGGTGTGGCATCTCTACTCGTTGCTCTCGCCCGGCCGCGACGCGCGCGACCTGCGCGCGCTCTACTACAGGCACTTCGGCAATCGACGCAAGGAGCGCCAGCTGTTCTCCACCGGCGCCTTCTTCCTCACCTTCGGCGCGGTGCGCGGGATCACTCACGCGATCCGCGCCGAACGGGGACCGTTCCGGAACATCACCCCAGGGGGCCGGCACATCCACCACATGACCTTCGGGATCACCGGCCTGCTTACGGTCGGCTATCTGTGGATGCTCGAGATCGGGGTCAGCGAGGAACGCCGCTCCTCACGGGTAACCGCCGCGGTGTACGGAGCGGGCGCGGCGCTGACGCTCGACGAGTTCGCGCTGTGGTTGAACCTCGCCGACGACTACTGGACCAAGCAGGGCCGCGAGAGCATCGACGCGGTCGCGCTGTTCGGCTCGCTGCTGGTGCTCAGCGTGCTCGGTGGGGGTTTCTTCAGGGATCTGCTGCATCCCGGTCGGGGTGGGGACGTTACGCACGGGTGAGCATGCCCTTGTGGCCAAGGGGTGCCTGAGTTGATTGGGACGGGAGGAGCGGCTATCGTCTATGCCATAAACCCTTGACGGCTTGATGCCGACAGGACTAATGATGGCTTCGACACTCGACACCCACACGACAAGCCAACTACAGGATCTTCCCGAGGAGATCGTCGTGGTGATAGACACGGCGGAGTTCGAGGCAGCTAAGCAGGACCCGCGCGTCCGGTCGTTCCTCGAGGAGGCCGATGCCTACCTCGTCGAGCTCGATAAGCAAAGCCGTAACCGCTAGTCCGCTGGTTGTAGCGGCAGCCAGAGCCGCTTTGGTTTCCTGGTTTCGACTGACGCTCGAAAGCCATAGCGCTCACGCCACATTGCCTCGGTCTCCTCATCGAAGGGATCGACAACCAGAACTGCAGTGGCCTGTAGCTTGGCTGCGTGGCGGGCGGTAGCGGTCGCGTGGAGCAGCAGCAGCTTGCCGTCGATCACAGCTCGCCTGTCCTTTGCGATCCATGTAATGAGGGTTGCGGGTACTCGTACGGGGGCGACACCGACGCGCCGGCGATCGCGCTGACTGAGTTCGACCTGCCCCGACGCGAGCGAGTAGAAGCCCGCCACGCGACAGCCAGCGATGAGCAGACGGGTGCGCGAGGTTTGATGGGCAGCGACCGCCTGGGTTCGTAGCCAGGCACATGCAGCTCTAGCCGCCGCGCGTTCCCCGGCGTCGAAATCGTCGAGTGCGAGCCGCAACTCACTTGGCAACTCCACGTCTCTCGAAGGGAGCGTGATCCACGAAGGCTGGGAGTCCGCGAGGGCCATGGTGATAGATTCGGCGGCGGTGTCCTCCCCGAGGTCTTGGCCAGTCATGCGGCCGTCGCCTTCGTCGCCGCAACAGCCGCTTCGACCGCCTGGGCAATTTGCACCTGGCTCGGCACCGGAACCCCCGGCGGAACATGGAAATAGTTCGTCGTCGGCTGGCCCGGCACGTAGCTGAGCGGCGCATATCGACCATGCTCAAGACGCTGGATCGCACCTTCGTCGGCGAGCTTCCAGAGCGCCCATGACACCGTTTTGCGGCTGAATCTGGGCATATGTTCAGCTACCTCGGTGATGTTGGTCGGCCCGTTGATCGTGATGACAACTTTTAGAGCCTGGTCCTTTGAGCCTCCTTCTGCGCTGTCGGGCGGGGGAGATACGTCGCCATCGCTGAGCTGTGTGAGCGTCAGCAAGACTGCCCTCCAGCGCTGCATCTCGATTTCGGCCTCGCTCGCGCGTTCCTGTGCTTGCTTTGCTTGTTGGACTGCTGTCGCGGCGCGTTTTTCGGCTTGACGTATGAGCGCCTGGGCCTGCGGGATTGCATTGGCGATGCTCTCGGGGTCGTTGAAGTCAACCACTAGATCAGACATAATTTGAGGATATCTTATCACAGAGAATTCCTGACGACATAAGGAATGTCTGATTTTCTTTGGTGAGGGCAGCCCACTGGGCCACGTAAGGATCGGGCGATCCTCGCCTCCTCGGAGTGATCGCCCGCCTCCGTCACGGTTTCGCCAGGCGCCGAGTGGGTAGAGCGTTGTGGCAGGCAATAACGCCTGTTCCAGCACAGAGCTCGATCGAAGGGAGCCATGATGAGTGATAAGTACGCAGACGAGGGCAAGGGTCGTCTCAAGGAGGCCGCCGGCAGCCTCGCAGGGGATGAGGATATGAAGCGCAAAGGTGAAACCGACCGCGCCAAGGCGTCCGTCAAGGACAAAGTCGACCGGCTCGCCGAGAAAGCCAAGGATGTGCTTGACCGTGACTAGCCCGGATCTCAAGTCGCTCGAGTCAGCGAGATGGCTGACTGCAGAGCCCCGAGATTAGAGAAGGCGGTACAAGGGTAGGACGAGTTCAAGCCAGGAAATGCCAACCGGAGGGATGATTTCATGGATCTACTACTGCTTCTAATCATCGTATTGATTGTGCTCAGCCTTGCGGGCGGCGTATTCCTGAATCCGTTTGTACTGTTGCTGCTCGTCGTGGTGGCGCTGCTGCTGGCGGGCCCCTACCGCGGTCGCCGAGCCCGCCTGTAGGGAGTTATCGCTGCGACAAGCCGCGCCGGTGGGCGGGCCACGTGTGTCCACCGGCGGGGAGCGCGCCATGCCCCCCAACGCGCGGCGGCTGGGAAACGGCTCTGGGGAAGCTAGGACATCATGGGCCCGCCGGGAAGCACAACCCACAGCCTTTGCGCGAGCTCGACCACAACCTCTGGATCGAGCTCGCCGACGCTGGCAGAGCCGGTGCGTTCCATCGCCATCGCGAGCTCACGCCACGCCTGTGCCACCGGTGCGACCCGCACCGTCGGACCCCACCCGGTAACCGCGCGCAGCTCGTCCGCGCGCGCCCGCGCGTCCTCGAGCGTCAGCTCGCCGAACGGGCGATTGGCGCCACGGATGAACACTGCGCGCTTGACGATCCGATCGAGCTCGGCGCTGGACTCGGTCATGGCATCGGCTCGCTCCTTGGGAGCGGTCATAGCATCGGCTTCCTGCTCGCTGGGATCGGTCATAGCTTCGGCTGCCGGGTCACCGCAGACGCGGCCATACGCCGGGCGGCTATCGCCGCCTGGCCGTAGGAGATCCCGCCGTCGCCGATCGGCAGCCGTTCGGGTGTGATCGTACGCAGGCCCGCCGCATGCAGGCCCGCCATCACCGCCTCGAGCAGGCGCCGGTTCTGGAACACACCCCCGGAGAGCACCACCAGGTCGCTGCCCGCCGCGGAGGCGGCGCGGGTCAACGCCTCCACCGTCGCGGCGCTCAGCGAGGCATGGAAGCGGCTCGCCACCACACCGCGCGCCACGCCAGCCTCGATCTCGGCGTTCACGAGGTGGATCGTCGCTCGCGGGTCGATCACGATCAGCTCGCCGTCGTGGATCAGCGAGATCGGATAGCGGCTGCGCTCGGTGGGGTCGCATGCGGCCTCGAGCTCGATCGCCGCCTGTCCCTCGTAGTTGGCGTGAGCACGCAATCCACACAGTGCGCCCACCGCGTCGAACAGGCGTCCCATGCTCGTGCTCACAGGGGACTGCACGCCGGTGCGCACCAGCTGAGCCACCTGGTGCCACGCTCGCTCCCGCACGCGGCCTCGCAGTGCGAGCGGGATTTCCGGTGGGCCCTCGAAGCCCTCGCGCTCATCTGTGGCCGACAGCCACGCGCACGCCATCCGCCAGGGCTCCCGGATCGCGCGCGCTCCCCCCGGGAGTCGAACCGGCAAGAGCATCCCGACGCGGCGGAAGCTTTCGAGATCGCCGAGCAGCAGCTCGCCACCCCACACGGTCCCGTCGAGTCCATAACCGGTTCCATCGAAGATCGCGCCCACGGCGCTGCCCTCCTCTCCATGCTCGGCCAGGCACGCGGCCAGGTGGGCGTGGTGGTGCTGGACGCCGATCAGCCATTCGGTGTCGCGGTCCATCGCGTACTTGGTCGATAGGTACTCGGGGTGGTGGTCGTGCACAACCACCTCGGGCTCCACCCCGAACAGCCGCTTGAAGTGCTCGATTCCCTCGGTGAACGAGCGCAAAGTCTCGTAGTTCTCGAGATCGCCGATGTGGTGGGACACCCACGCGCGGGGTCCCTTGGCCAGGCAGAACGTGTTCTTGAGCTCACCGCCACAGGCGAGGATCGGGCGCTCGGCGCTGTTGGGGAGCGACAGGCCGGAGGGCACGTACCCGCGTGAGCGCCTCAGCGTCAGCTTGCGCGGACCGTCGGGAGCGTCCACCACGCGCACGACCGAGTCGTCGGTGCGGGTCTGGATCGGGCGGTTGTGGACGAGCAGCAGGTCCGCGATGTCGCACAGGCGGCCCGTCGCGTCCTCGTCGCGATAGGCGATCGGCTCCTCGGAGGCGTTGCCGCTGGTCATCACCAGCGTCGCACCCGCGCCGAGGTCCGCGAGCAGCAGGTGGTGAAGCGGGGAGTAGGGCAGCATCACGCCCAGCTCCTGCACACCCGGGGCAACCGACGGCGCGACCGCCGCGTGCAGGAGTCGCGGGGCGAGCACGATCGGTCGCTCCGGGCCGCACAGCAGCGTCCGCTCGGTCTCGCCGAGACGCACGAGCCTGCCGGCCGCCCGCACAGTGGCGACCATCAATGCAAAGGGCTTGTCCTCGCGGTGCTTGCGGGTGCGCAGCGTGGCGACCGCCGCCTCGTCGTCGGCGCGGCAGGCGAGGTGGAATCCCCCGATCCCCTTCACCGCCACGATCCGTCCCTCGCGCAGCGCCTCGGCGGCGGCACTCACCGGCTCGCCGGCGGGCCCGAGTGGAGCCTGTGACCCGTCCGTGCGAAGCAGCGACACCGACGGCCCGCACTGCGAACAGGCGTTGGGCTGCGCATGGAAGCGGCGATCGGCCGGATCCTCGTACTCGGCCCGGCAGCGCGTGCACATCGTGAAGCCCGCCATCGTCGTGAATGGACGGTCGTAGGGGATCCCGCGGACGATCGTGAAGCGCGGACCGCAGTTGGTGCAGTTGATGAACGGGTAGCGATAGCGGCGGTCACTGGGGTCGAACAGCTCGCGCAGGCAGTCGGCGCAGGTCGCGCTGTCGGGTGTGACGGGCGCATCGATCGCTCCGCCGCGGGGGCTGTCGAGGATCTTGAATCCACTGTCGCCGTGCGGCTCGCGCTCCTCGATGAGCACCCGCTCGATCGCCGCAAGCGGCGGCGCTTCGGGGCCGAGGAGCGCCAGAAACTCCTCGACCGCCAAAGAACTGCCCTCCACCTCCATGAGAACCCCGTGGGGATCATTGAGGACGAAGCCCGCGAGTCCCTGTCGGCCCGCCAACCGGTAGACGTAGGGTCGGAAGCCGACTCCCTGCACGGTCCCCTCCACCCGCACGCGGGCGCGCCGCACGAGCGTGGCTCGGCCGGCTGCGGGCGCCCCAACGCTCACGACATGCCTCCGTCGGTGTCTGCCCCGACGCTCAAACGTGCCTCAGTGGCCGCTCGCCCAACGCTCAACACGCGCCTCCGTCGGCGCCCGCCAGCTCGACGAGCTCCCGGAGCACGTGGTAGGCGCTGGCCTGTGCCTCCTGGATGCGCGGGATGTGCTCGGAGCGGGTGATCACCACGTGGTCGGCCAGATCCTCCGATCCCACACGCCCTCCGTCGTAGCCGACCAGCGCGATCGTCTCGAGGCCTTGGCGGCGAGCCTGGCCGAGCGCGTCGATCACGTTGCGTGAGTTGCCGGAGGTGGAGAGCGCCAGCAGCGCGTCGCCGCGCAGCCCGTAGGCGATCACCTGCCGCGAGAAGATCGCGTCGATGCCGATGTCGTTCGCGATCGCGGTCAGGATCCCGGGGTCCTCCGTCAGATCGATCGCCGGCCGAGCCTCGCCTGTCGTTCCCGCCGCCCGGAAATCCGCCACCACGTCCATCGCGTCGGTGGCCGAGCCCCCGTTGCCGATCGCCAGCAACTTGCCGCCCTGCTCGAAGCTCTTCCTCAGCGCTTGCGCCGCATCCAGCAGCTGCTTGCGATTATCGGTGAGCGTCTGCGCTCGCAGCGCGCCGATCTCATGCGCCTTCAGCAGCGCCGAGCAGCGCACGTCCTCGATCACGGGCTCCAGCTCCCGCTCCTGCTCGGCCAGGAACGGGTACAGAAAGCTCGACGCGCCGGCGTCGTGGACGCGGCGAGCATCGCGGCCCGCGAGCAGACCGCGGTGCTCGAAGAAGACGTGCACCAGCTCCCACAGCACGTGATAGAGGGTCTCGACCAGCTCCTGGCGTACGCAGTCATCGTCGCTCGGGGGCTCGAACTCCCACTCCGCGCCGAGGGGCGCGAAGGCGATCGTCAAGCATCCACGCCGGCGGGCGAGCGCCGTCGCCCGGGCGATCTCGTCCGCATCGTCGTCCGCGGCGGCGAACGCGATGGCGATGTCATCCTCGCGCGCGAGCAGGTCGAGTTGGGAGGCCAGCTCGCAGCCCGCTCCCGTCAGGGCGATCGCGGGCAGCGCGCGCTTGCCGACGATCACGGGATGGACGAACTCAACCGCGACGTGACGCGCGTCCGAACGCGCCGCGGCAGAGGCCCCGAGCGCGATCAACCGACCGCCGCGCGCGAAGCGCTCCGCCATCCGGTGGCAGAGGCGCGCGAGTCGCTCGGCCTCCTGCGCGAAGAAGCGGCTGTTGGCCTCCGTACGCCGCGCAAGCAGGTCGTCGAGATGCGCAGTCAGCACGCCATCGGTGGCGGTTGCGTGAGCGGCCGGTGTCAAGCCGGTGCCCCCTGACATGGTCGAGTGGTCGATGTCACGCGGTGCCCCTGCGCGCGAGCGAGCGGTGGTGGCAGGCGGGTGTCCTCTGGCATGGTGGAGGTCGGTGTCAAGCGGGCGCCCCCTCGTGCGAGCGAGTGGCGACCCCGGCCAGCCAGTCGCGCCACGCCTCGATGCCCTCTCCGGTGCGGGCGCTCACCAGCCTCAGCTCGATGCCCGGGTTCACCTGGTCGACGTTGTAGTGGAACAGATCGAGGTCATAGTCCAGATGAGCCAGCAGATCGATCTTGTTGACCAGCACCAGATCGCAGGTGCGGAACATCAGCGGGTACTTGAGCGGCTTGTCCTCCCCCTCGGTGACCGATGACACCATCACCCGCGCGTCCTCGCCGACCTTGAACTCTGCCGGGCACACCAGGTTGCCCACGTTCTCGATCACCAGCAGGTCGATCTCCTCCAGCGGCAGCTCCGACAACGCCGAGCGCACCATGTTGGCGTCGAGGTGGCACTCGCCGCCAAAGCTCGGATCGGTGTTCAGCTGGGTGACCGGCACGTGCAGAGAGGCCAGTCGGTCGGCGTCCAGCGACCCCTGCACATCGCCCTCGAGCACCCCCACGCGAACACCCGGTATGTCATCCACCACCCGTTCGAGCAACGACGTCTTGCCGGCGCCCGGCGCGCTCATGAAGTTCACCACCCTCACGCCGGCGCGGTCGAAGTCGGCGCGGTTGGCTTGGGCGATCGTGTTGTTGGCGTCCAGTGCATCCTCGACGATCCTTATTTTTGTGCGATGCATGTGGCGGCCTCCTCGACCTCGATTGACTGCACTTCGAACTCGTTCCCGCTGGCCACCTCGACGTCGGCGCCACCGCACGTCGGGCAGCGGAACGCCGGGATCTCGATCACCCATTCGCGCTCACACTGCGCGCAGCGCAGGCACGCCTCGACGATCTCCTGCTCGAGCCTCGCGCCTTCGCAGATCGTGCCGCGGGCGACGAACTCGAAGTAGAACGCGAGCGTGTCGGGAACGACCTGGCGCAGACGCCCGACGCGCAGAGTCACCAGGCTGACGCGGCGCCCCCCGGCGTGCTTGACGGCCGTGTTGAGCACCGCGCCGCTGAGAGACAGCTCGTGCACCGCGTCACTCCGCGGGTTCCAGGGTGGCGCTGCAGCGCAGCTCACCGACGGTCTCGAACACCAACTCGACCGCCCGCTCCACCGCTGACTGCACGCCCGCCGACAGCCCAAAACCGAGCTCCTGCACCTCGGCGGGCTCGCACGCGATCACCACGACCCTGCCGGGCCACGCTCCGATCGACCTGACAAAGCGCAGGACGGTCTGCGGATCCATGCCGTGGGGGTTGATCGCCTCGCCGTCGTCGATCTTGCCCTCGACGGACTCCTCCGACACCTCCATCACGTACAGCGTGCCCGGCTCGCCTCCCTGGCGGCTCACATCGAGGATCACGAGCGCGTTGTAGCCACGCATCACCTCGTACGCCAAGTCGAGGCCTCCGGTGCCGGCGTCCATCACCGCGACACCCTCCGGCAGCTGCTGCTGCTCCAGCCTCCTTGCCAGCACCCCGCCGAAGCCGTCGTCGCGCAGCCAGGCGTTGCCGACTCCGGCAACCAGGATCCGTGGCTCGCGCCCGGAGCTCATGCGCTCCTCCTGAGATCGACGTCCCGGTCAAAAAAGGGTGCCTTGGCAAAAAAGGGGGCGTTGGGATTGGTGTGGTTGGGAGTCATGGTGGTGTGGCGCTCACTGCAGCACCTCGACCTCGGGGGCGAAGAAGAACAGGAAGCGGCCGCTCTCGCGCAACAGCTCCTGCCCGGGGTCGTCGTCGATCGTCACCCCGAGGTGCGTCTTCCCGTCGTAGTCGATCATGATGCGCTCGATCGTCGCCGTGCGTCCATCGAGCATGCGGGCGTGCAGATCCGCGTCCGGGCCGGGGCAGATCTTCACCTTGGCGCCACGAGCAAAGTGCACTCCATCGACCTCGGCGTGCTGCTCGCCGGCCTGCGGATCGACGAGGTTGGAGGGCTCCTGCGGCGGGGTGTTGGTGACGCGGCCGCGCACCGTCGCGTCCACGGGGTGACGCGAGCCCACAGGGTGCGGGGAGCCCACGGGCTCCCGCAGCGTAACGCGTCCGTGCAGCGCGAGAATGTCCTCCGGGGTGGCGGCCGCGGCGCGCGCCACCATCTCGCGCACGAGCGGGTCGTGGCGCTCGATCTCCTCGCGCTCGGCGTCGCTGAGCGTCCTCACATGCAGCAGCAGCGCCTCCTCGATCTCGGTGGAGTCGAACATTCCACCGCGGCTCTCGGGTGCGATCCGCGGGTGGTCGGGGAGCACGATCGCGGCACCGATCACTGCATCGTCGGTGGGGCTCGCCAGCACCGGGAAGGTGTTGACGCTCCCGCACGGGCACTCCAGCGGTGAACTGAAGCGCCCGCCGGACACGCGCAGGATCGGATGCGTCGAGAGCAGCGAATGCGCGAGCGCGGCGCTGCGGTCGAGGCCCTGTGCGCACGGCGTGCGATTCTCGACCGCGAGCGTCACTTCGTAACGGCCAGAACCGAGCTCTTGCGCGCTCAGTCCGAGCGCGAGGAGCAGTCGCCTGCGGGACTCCTCTGCGATCTCGACCTCGCGCTGCGCGCCGGGCTGGCCGGGCGCGCAGGGCTGGCCGAGCGTGCCGGGCTCCTCGGGCTGGCCGGACTGGCCGGGCTCGTCGGGCTGGCCGGGCGCCCCCGTCGCGGACGACGCGGCGAGGACCCCAACCGTGACGTCCTCCAGCCGCACGCGATGCGCGGCGGCCTCGTGGCGCTCGCCGGCTGCGGCGAGGAACCTGACCTCGGCGCTGAGCACCGCCTCGGGCGGGGCCTGCAGCTCGCAACGCAGCTCGAGGCGCTCGAAGGTGCTGGGGAGCGCGGCGGCGTAGGTCGGCGGGTAGAGGATCCCGAATGGCGTCGGGGTGGCGTTCTTGACGGCTCCGGGCGTGTAGGGGTACAACGCGTACCCCTCATACAGCAGCGCGTCGCTCAGCTGCTCCAGCGGCTCACACATCGCGAGCCTCGCCGAGCAGACGCTGGACGCAGGCGTCATAGGTGGGCAGTCCGCGCGCGACGCGCTCTCGCTCGAGCGCGTGCAGTGTCTGCGAACGCAGCGCCACCCAACCGGTGTTCGGGTAGTAATGCTCGATCGTCTCCCGCCACACGGCGACCGGCAGGCGGTAGTCGACTGAGCACGACCACGGCACCAGCACCATCTGCAGGCCACCCTGCTCGTTTGGGTAGTACACCATGCCGTTGAAGTGCAGCGCGAGCGGCGCCTCGCCAGCGGGGAGCGAATGCAGGTACTTGGCCGCGGCGACCTCCAGGTCGTAGCTGCAGGCGATCGGCACCGCCACGGTGGTTGAGCCGGTGAACGCAGGAACAACCACGTCGAGCTGCGCCCACACGAGGCTGTGCGTCGTCACCGCCCAGCGCTCAGGTGCGCCGAATAGCCCGGCGAGACGCTCGCGGGTGAGGTCGTCGTAGCCACGCCTGGCGGGCTCGATCATCAGCTGGATCGTGAGGGCGATCATGTACACCTCACGTCCGCTCCGCTCGCCCACCCGCAGGTCGAGCATCAGCATCGGCGCCGCCGCGTAGCGCAACGGACGAGCTCCCATCACCTCGAACTCGAGCTCGGGCCCGGTGGGCGCGGGCTCGTCGGGCGCACTCGGCGGATGCTCAACCGCGATGTCGGGAGGCGAGCTCACATCGCGCTCTCCGGCTGCCTCGGCCGTCGCCGGTAGAGAGCCGATGTGCCGAGTGCCTGCGTCCGCAACTCGTCGAAGAAGCCGGACACAGCCTCCTCCACCTTGGGGCCCCCGGAGATCCCCTCCCAGTTGACCTTGATCGTCCCGGTGAGGGCGTAGCAGCGGTCGATCGGCGCGATCGCGTAGGCCGGGGGGTCGGCCAGTCGGTTGACGATCAGCCCCTCCACATCGGGCTCGAGGTCGGCCAGGATCGGGTTGAGCTCCACCATCCGGCTCCACGAGGAGAAGTGCAGCTCGCTCTCGGTCGCGCCACCGGGACTCGGGTACAGGGCAACTACGCAGCCGGTGATGCTCGAGTCCATGAAGAACGCCAGCCCGATCGGAATCTGAAAGCTCGCCCACACCTCGTCGGGGAGATCGAGCTCCGCAAGCCACAGCGTCCGCCCCCCTGTCGGGCGATACTCGGCATCGCCGGAGCGCAGCGCCCAGCAGCTCTCGCACACGCACTCGATCCTGCGCTCCACCAGGTTCAGCAGGTGACGGTGGTCCTCGGGAATCGTCGTTTTGCAGAGATCGCACCGCTCGTCGCTCGCCGGCGTGGGGGCGCCGTTCAGAGCGGGTGCCCGATGTTTCGCCCCGTTTGTCGAGGCGCCCGGCCGCGCAGGAGCGCCGGACATCGCCGCCGGCAGCTCGACCGAGCCGTCGGGACGTGGCTCGGGTGGCCGGGAAGGCGACATCGCCATCGGCAGCGCGACGGTGCCGGGGGGCGGTGGCGCAGGCGCCGGGCTGCCGCTGGACAGTGGCAGCAAGGGGCCCGTGGGCACGCCAGTTGGGGCGTTCGTCATGCCCTCGACCTCGAGGCCCTCGAGATCGGGGGCCGCCTGCTCGAGCGCCTGCTTGATCGCGAGCTCGAGTGTGACCGTCGAGGCGGCGCAGCTGGAGCAGCTGCCGCGCAGGCTGATCCGCGCGACTCCCCGCTCGAGTGAGAGAAGCTCGACGTTGCCGCCGTGGGATTCCATGTAGGGGCGCACCTGCTCGAGCGCGCCCTGCACCCGCTCCAGCAGTGGGGTCGGGTGCAGATCGTGAATCATCAGGAGTGCCGCCACCTGCTCCTCCTCGGCGAGCGCCAGGGCCAGGCGCTTGCCCTCCTCGCCCGCGGCTAGCAGTGAGTCGACGATCCGCTCCAGCCCGGCGCCGTACATCTGCACAACCGTGGACACCAGCTCCTCGGCGAGCTCGCGTGTCGCGGGATCACCGGCCGAGTCGAGCTTCTCCTGCAGCTCTTGCACGCGCAGGAGCAGCCCGTCGTGCCCTTCGCCGAGCCGTTTGTCGTCGTGCCCTTCGCCGAGCGCTGTAAAGGTCGACATGACCAGAGGCTCCCTACGCCAGCGCCGTCGGCGTGTGGATCACCTTGCGCACCCTGCCGCTCCCGGTGTACATGTGCACACCGCAGGGCAGGCATGGGTCGAACGAGCGAACGGCGCGCATGATGTCGATGCCCTTGAAATTCTCCGGGCCGTTCTCCTCGAAGATCGGCGTGTTCTGCACGGCGTCCTCGTAGGGACCCGGCGTCCCGTAGACATCTCGCGGACTGGCGTTCCACGGCGTCGGCGGATAGGGCTGATAGTTGGCGATCTTGCCCTCGCGGATCACCATGTGGTGTGAGAGCACGCCGCGCGCGGCCTCGTGGAAGCCACAGCTCACCGCGCTCTCGGGGACCGTGAACTGGTTCCAGCTTTTGGTTCGACCTGCCTGGACCTCCTTCATCGCCCGCTCCAGGCAGTGCAGCGCGATCAACGCGCTGTATGCCTGGTGATAGGTCCGCGCGCGGTCGCGCTCGATCGCGTTGGACTTCTCCGGCAGCTTCCACTCGAGCTCCATCTCTGGCATGTTGGGGGAGCGGGGCAGCACCATCTGAATCGAGTGGCCGGTGGCCTTGGCGTAGCCGAAGTCGACCAGCCCCGCCTTCGCCGTGCACCACTGGCGGGCGAACGGTCCGCCCCCCGTGTCGCAGCAGACGTGCGTGTCGGTGCGCTTGTCGTAGATCCGCGGCGAGACGACCCACGTGTACTTGTCGGTGAAGTCGCGCTTCTGCGGACGCGGCAGCGTGACCTTGTTCCACGGATGGTTCTTGTCGACAGGGTTGCCGAGCGGATCCCTTGTCACGAGTGTCGGCTCGTTCTCCCACGAGTCGAAGTAGGAGGAGCCCAGCAGGATGCGGATCATCAGGTTGATCTCCACCAGATCGGTCGAGATCAACTCGCCGCCGATCACCACGCCGGGTGTGATGTAACGCTTGCGGCCCCACTGCGTCATGTTGCGGTAGTCGTAGTCGACGTAGTCGGGATCGTCGAAGGAGCCCCAGTTGACCAGGTTGGTCTCGCGGTAGCCGACCATGTCGTACCCGGGCAGCTCCTGCAGGAAGAACTCATACAGGTCGTCGTGCATCGGCACGCTGCGCTTGACGTAGTCGAAGTAGCGCATCAGGCGCACGTAGTAGTCGGTGCACGTCTGGTGGGTGATGTCGGCGCTGCACCCGCCCGGCATGATCGTCGAGGGGTGCGTGTGGCGTCCCCCGAAGAGGCAGTACATCTCGCGCGTGTAGCGCGCGACGTGCAGTGTCTCCAGATAGAACTCCCCCGTGAACGGGTTGAGCGCGCGCATGATGTCGGCGATCGTCTTGAAGCCGTGGATATCGCTGTGGGGCGCGGGCGTGTTCTCGGCGGTGGCCAGCAGCGTTGGGTTGGTTTCCTTCACCATCTGCTCACAGAAGTCGACGTTCGCCATGCAGTCGTTGAAGATCGCGTGGTCGAACATGTAGTCGGCCGTCTCGGCCAGGTTGAACGCGAGGTCTCCAAGCGGCGGTGGCTTGACGCCGTAGGCCATGTTCTGATTCAAGCACGAGCACGTGCAGTGGTTGTCTCCGCAGATGCCACAGATGCGGCTGGTGATGAAATGGGCGTCGCGCGGATCGATCCCCTTCATGAAGATGTCGAAGCCACGGAAGATCATCGAGGTGCTGTAGCACTTGAGCACCTGCTGGTTGGTGAAGTCGATCTCGGTGTGGATCCCGAGACTCCCGACGATCCGCGTGATCGGATCCCAGGACATCTCCTTGACCATCACTTTCTGTTGCGGAGGCGTTTCGGTCGCCATTTGCTTCGCTCCTCACTCGGCCTTCAGCCGGACGGGAAAGAAAAATAGTTGGGATAGGGGGCTCGGCGGCATCGGTCAGCCTCACCATCTCTTTGCGTAGCCGCTGGAGAGGGTCTTGCCCCTGCGGCGCCACTCCGGCTCGACGTCATACTTGGTGGTGATGTGACGCTTGCGGAAATAGCGAACGATCGGGCCGTAGCTGTACTGCATGATCGTCCCCGCGGTGCCGCCCCACTTGTCCTCGTCCATGAACGGCATGAACTTGTCGGGGAAGCCGGGCATCGTGCAGGCCATGCAGATGCCGCCTACATTGGGGCAGCCGCCGATGCCGTTGACCCAGCCGCGAACGGGCACGTTGCACTTGACCACGGGCCCCTTGCAGCCAAGCTTGACCAGGCAGCGATGATCGGAGCCGTATTCGGTCGCGAACTCCCCCTGCTCGGCGAAGCCCGCGCGGTTGCAGCTCTCGCGCACGGTGCGCCCGAACAGCCACTTCGGGCGCAGCGCCTCGTCGAGCTCCGGCGCCGGCGCGAGCCCCGCCAGGTGCAGCGCCAGGTACAGCAGTGTCTCGGTCATGTTGTCGGGCTGGGCGGGGCAGCCAGGGATGCAGACGATCGGCAGGCCGGCTCTGGAGCGCCAGCTCCAGCCGAGGTAGTCGGGAACGCCCATCGCGCCCGTCGGGTTGTTCTTCATCGCAGGGATCCCGCCATAGGTCGCGCACGTACCGACGGCGACGAGCGCCGCGCACTTCGGCGCGAGCCGATCGATCCACTCGTTCATCGTGATCGGCTGACCGTCTGCGGGATTCACGGCGAAGCCCGTCCAGTGGCCGTCGCCGTTGATCTCCTCGTTGCCGAGCGAGCCCTCGATCACCAGCACGAACGGGTCGAGCTTGCCCTGCTCGGCGTCGAACCACGCCTGCGCGTAGTCCTGGCCGGTGGCGAAGTCGATCACCTGGTTGTGGACAACCACCTTCGGCATGCCCGGGATGGCCTGCAGGACGATGTCCTCGAGGCTTGGGTTGGTGGCCGAGGTCATCGCCACGGAGTCGCCCTCGCAGCTGAGACCCGTGGTCATCCACAGGACGTGGGCGGTGACCGCCTCCGTCTTCTTGTGTGCCGCAAACGCCGTGCTCGCCATGATCACTCCTCGCCTCAGATCAACAAATACGCGGCAGCGGGTCGCCCACCAGCTGGTCGATCACCCGCCGGCCGCCGAAGCTCGTCTCCATCAGCACCATCCCGGGCGGCTCTGTGCGCACCTCACCGATCTCCACGGCTCGCTCGCCCCCCGGGACAGCCCGCAGCGCCGCGAGCGCGCTGTCCACCGCGTCGGGGGCCACGAACGCGACCAGCTTGCCCTCGTTCGCGACGTACAGCGGGTCGATGCCGAGAATCTCCGCCGCTCCAGCCACCGCCGGATGCACGGGAATCGCCGCCTCACGCACCAGCATCGCCACCGACGAGGAGCGTGCCAGCTCGTTGAGCACCGAGGCGACGCCGCCCCGCGTGGCATCGCGCATGCAGCGCAGGACGGGGCCGGCGGCGTCGAGCAGCGCGTCGACCGCCGGCCACAGCGAGCTCGTGTCCGAGACGATCGCTGCGTCCAGCTCGAATTCGCCGCGTGCGAGCATGATCGCCATGCCGTGCTCGCCGATGCTGCCCGACAGCAGGATGCGATCGCCGGGTCGAATGCTCGTGGGCGCCAGGCGCGCGCGCGGGTCGCGCCCACCCAGCCCCGTGGTGCATATGTACATCCCGTCGGCGTGGCCGCGCTCCACGACCTTCGTGTCGCCCGCGACCACCTCGACGCCCGCCGTGCGCGCAGCCAGTGCGATCGTGTCGACCTCGGCGCGCAGATCCTCGGCCGTCAGCCCCTCCTCCAGCACCAGCGCGAGACTGAGCGCGAGCGGGCGGGCACCCGAGACGGCCAGGTCGTTGACGGTGCCGTTGACCGCGAGATCACCGATCGAGCCGCCCGGGAAGCGCAACGGCCTGACCACGTAGGAATCCGTCGTGAGCGCCAGCTCCAAGTCGCCGACGGCCAGCTCGCCGGCGTCGGCGAGCTGGCCCAGCGTGGTGCCCCCCAGGACGGGCACAAACAGACCCTCGATCAGGCTCTGGGTCGCCTTTCCACCGGCGCCGTGAGCCATCGTGATCCGCTCGTCGCGGAACTTGGCGCGCTTGCCGCGGGCGGTCTCGATGATGCCGAGGATCCGCTCCTCGCGCTCGGAGACGGCTGCTTGCTCGGCCATCACACGACCTCTCGCTCGCGCGCGAAACGGCCGAAGTTGTAGTAGGCCGCGCAGGCGCCCTCGGAGGAGACCATGCAGGTGCCGATCGGGCGCTCGGGGGTGCAGGCGGTGCCGAAGACCTTGCACTCCCACGGCTTGATCACGCCCTTCAGGACCTCGCCGCACTGGCACGCCTTGGGGTCGGCGACGCGCACGCCGGGCACGCTGAAGCGAAGCTCCGCGTCCAGGTCGGCGTACGCTTCGGAGAGCTTCAGGCCGCTGTGCGAGATGAAGCCGAGGCCACGCCACTCGAAGTGCGGGCGCAGCTCGAACACCTCAGCCAGAACCTCGAGCGCGCGCAGGTTGCCCTCGTAGGGCACGACGCGCTTGTACTGGTTCTCGACCTCGCACCTGCCCTCGGCGAGCTGACACAGAATCATCGCGATCGCCTGCAGGATGTCCAGTGGCTCGAAGCCGGCGACCACGACCGGCTTGCCGTAGTCGGCGGGGATGAACTCGAACGGTCGCGCCCCCACCACCGTCGCCACGTGACCGGGTCCGATGAACCCGTCGAGGCGCAGGTCGGGGGACTCCAGCAGCGCGCGCAGCGGCGGCACGATCGTCACGTGGCTGCAGATGCAGGAGAAGTTCTTGACGCCTTCGAGGCGAGCTCGCTTGAGCGTCAGCGCCGTGGAGGGTGCCGTGGTCTCGAAGCCGATCGCGAAGAAGACGATCTCGCGATCCGGGTTCTGCTTTGCGATCCGCAGCGCGTCCAGCGGCGAGTACACCATGCGCACGTCGGCGCCCGCCGCCTTCGCCTCGAGCAGGCTGCCGCTGGATCCAGGCACGCGCATCATGTCGCCGAAGCAGGTGAAGATCACCCCGGGCAGTTCCGCGATCGCGATGCCGTCGTCGACGCGGCCCATCGGAATCACGCACACCGGGCAGCCCGGCCCGTGCACGAGCTCGACATTCGCCGGCAGCAGATCGTCCACGCCGTACTTGTAGATCGAGTGGGTGTGGCCACCGCACACCTCCATCACCTTGTAGTGGCGCCCGGGTTCCACCCGCGCGAGAATCTCGCCCGCGACGGCACGGCCGAGCGCGGCATCACGGAACTCATCGACAAACTTCATACGGTCCCCCACCCCGGCGGCCGACGTTGGCGGAGATCGCCGCCGCCTCCGCGGACCGCTGGACGGTGGTTGCGCTGGCTGGTGGATGGTCATCGCGAGGCAGCGATGCAATCGCCACGCCGGCGTGCACAAGCACCACGCTGCCGGCGGCAAGCGGCTCGACCAAGGCGCTCTCCACCGTGTGTCGCGCGCCCCCGTCGTCCGCGCACAGCGCGAGGCCTCGCCGCTCGTCGACGCGCACGACGGTCATCGGCACTCCATCATCGCCGCAGGTGATGCAGTGCTCGCCTGCGTACGTCCAGGACGGTGACTGGAGGGGACTCACTCGATCACGCTTGCCTTCAACTCCTCGAGCTCCCGCTCATAGTCCTCGCCCATCCGTTCAAGCAGCTCACGCGTGGCACGTGCCTCCTCTTCGTCCACCTGGGAGATCGCGAAGCCGACGTGGATCAGTACCCAATCCCCAGGCCCAACACCGCCTCCGTTGACGTCCAGCAGACCAATGTTGACGGTGCGCCGAACGCCCGCCACATCCACCATCGCCAGCCGGTGCTCGTCGTCGACCACCTCCACGACCTGACCTGGGATAGCGAGACACATGCACCACACTCCCCTTCTCGGGATCGACGGCTCATCGTTGGGGTCACGGTGGACCTTCGAGCCCGCTTCGTTGCGGCCTACGAAAATTTGTATCACCGCTGCCGACGAGCGCCAACAAGATGCGCGCCGTGTGGTAATTCCGCTTACCTATCGTGGCTGTAATCTGGATTACAGCCCCTGGATCACGGGTATCAACCGCAGGAGAGGCGTAGCGCGTGGGCCGCGCGAGAGTTGGAGGCACAGGTACATATACAGAGGGCGGTGGAGAGGCGTAGACTCTGAGCGGAAGTCAAGCTGTCGAACTCAAAAGGAGCAACGGACCGCCGCGATGTCAACGGGAGGCCGGGATGTGGTCAAGCTGGGGTCACCGTCGCGCTGGCCTCCTCGCTCCGAGCGCACCAGAGCGCCAGCGTCCTCTCCGCTCTACACCTATCTGCTCGACGCCGACGACGATCTAGCCGAGGATCTCGACATTCGCGCGCGCTTCGCCGCCCGCCAGCTCGCGACGGCGAGGGTGCTCGAAGTGGATACGGGTGAGTGTGACCTGGAATCTTGGTTTGCGGCCGTAGGGCACGGGCCCGGCCTGCTGCTCCTCGACGGCCTCGTGGCGTTCGACACCCGTATCGCCGACCGGACGGTCACTCAGCTACAGGGAAGCGGCGATCTGCTGCAGCCGCCCAGCCGGGACGTGGACGACATGATCGAGCGAGTCGCATCTTGGCGCGCGCTGTCCGCCTGTCGCTTGGCGCTGCTCGACGCGGAGTTCGCCGAGCGGGTGCTGCCCTGGCCGCAGATCGGCCACACGCTGCTGCGCCGGACACAGCGTGGCGCGGAGGACCTCGGCATGTTGCGCGCGATCTCCTGCCAACCCAGGCTCGAAGTTCGCCTGGTGCTCTTTCTCTGGCACCTGGCCGCCCGCTGGGGCCGCGTGGAGCCGACCGGAATCCGCCTGATGCTGCCTCTCACCCACCGCCTGCTCGGTCAGCTCGTGGCCGCCGAGCGGCCATCGATATCGCACGCGCTCGGTCGACTGGCCGATGCCGGCCTTGTGAGCGGTACGGCCGGCGACTGGCACCTTCACGGCAGTCTCGACGCTCATCTCGAGAGATTGACCGAGGGGAGTAGCACCCATCTCACGACTCTGCGACCCTCTCGGCGCTCCACCAGCGGCCGAATTGCCTGAGGGCGCTGTGAGCGTGCCGCCCCGAGCAACCGCCACACGCTCGCTGGAGCACCGCCCCGTCAACGTCCTGTGGATCACGAGCGGTCTCGGTTGCGACGGCGACTCGATCGCGATGACCGCCGCGACCAACCCGAGCTTGGAGGATCTTCTGCGCGGCTGCCTGCCCGGAATGCCGCCGATAATCCTGTACAACCCGGTGTTCGCCTTCGACACCGGCGAGGACTTCATGCGAGCCTGGTTCAGGGCCACCGCGGGCCGCCTCGACCCGTTCATCCTCGTGCTCGAGGGATCCGTTCCCAACGAGGAGGTGAGCGGAGACGGGCACTGGGCCGGCCTGGGCGTCGACGCGGACACCGGACAGCCGATCCTGACGAACACATGGATCGACCGCCTGGCCCCGAAGGCCGCGGCCGTGCTCGCGCTCGGCACATGCGCCGCCTACGGCGGGATCCCCGCCATGCGCAACAATCCGACGGGCGCGATGGGCCTGCGCGACTACCTCGGCTGGAGGTGGGTGTCCCGGCTCGGTGTTCCGATCGTCAATCTGCCGGGCTGCCCTGTGCAGCCGGACAACATCACCGAGACGCTCCTGCGACTGGTGCTCCATCTCGCGGGCACGGGTCCGGCGCTCGAGCTCGACGCGCAGGGGCGTCCGCAGTGGATCTTCGGCCGCACCGTGCACGAGTCCTGCGATCGTGCCGGCCTGGCCGAGCACGGACAGTTCTCCAGCGTTCACGGCGACGGCCGCTGCCTGGTCAAGCTCGGCTGCAAGGGCCCGATGGTGAAGTGCAACGTGCCGGTCCGCGGTTGGGTGAGTGGCATCGGCGGCTGTCCCAACGTGGGCGGTATCTGCATGGCGTGCACGATGCCCGGCTTCCCCGACAAGTACATGCCCTTCATGGAGCCCGACACCGCTGCGCGACACTATGCAAAGACCGCGCGACTCACCTACGGCCCACTGGTGAAGTATCTCCGCGACCGTCGTATCCGCCGCACCTTCGACGTCGAGCCGGGTTGGAGGCGGCGCGGCGCGGAGCTCACCACCGGCTACCACCGTTAGAGAACGGCTTTCTGGCTGGAACGTCGTCTCCCCCGATCGCGAATCCGAGTCGATGGTCGGTGCCGCGAAGGTTTCTCAGTGGTCGTGCTCGTGCCGATCCCCGAGGTCCTCCCGGTGGGCGTGTGGATGGGAGTGCACGTAGTCGCCGTGGCTGTGTTCGTGCTCGAGGTGCTCGTGCTCGGATGCACCCGAGCACGCCGCGCATGTGCCGGCTATCGCGAAATGGTTGAAGCGCGCCTCGTACCCGTAGCGCTCTTTGATGCGCTTGCGAAGCGGATTGAGCTCCCTGGGAGCCAGCGCCGTGACGGCTCCGCAACGATCGCAGTACAGATACTCGCGCTCGCCGCGACCGAGCAGCGCGTACAGCCCGGGGCCGTGGCCCAGGTGAACATGCCGCACAAGGCCGTGGCGCTCCAGTGTCTCGAAATTGCGATGCACCGAGGCCGGGTCGAGGTTCAAGCGCCGCGCAAGGTGCTCGGCGGACACCGGGCCATCCGCGGCAAACAGCGCCTCGAGCACCAGTCGCCGAGAGGTGGACAGCCGAAGTCCCCGTTCGCGCAGCGCCGTGACCGCGTCGGCGAGGCTCGCGGTGCTCAGCGGCGGGACGTCGGGGGAGACGGTCATTGCATCCAGCTCTCCGCCCTCGTCTTCTCACTGACGTGCGCGCTCCAACGCTCCTCGACGTGGGCGAAGTGCCAGATCGCCAGCGCCACCGCCCACGTGGTGACGAACATCCCGACGATGATGAACCCCAGCGTGTTGATGTCGATGTTCTCCCACCAGCCCCAAAATGAGCCCTGTGCGCCCAGCTTCTGTGCGAGGAGCCCGACGATCTCGATCGTGCCGATCACGAGCGCCACGGCCACCGACAGCCCGGTGATAGTGATGTTGTAAAAGACCTTGCGCACTGGCTTCGAGAACGCCCAGCCGTAAGCGAAGTTCATGAACGAGCCGTCGATCGTATCCAGCAGCGACATCCCGGCGGCGAACAGGATCGGCAGGCAGAGGATCGCGTAGAACGGCAATCCCGCGCCCGCCGCACCGGCGGCGAGGAACAGCAGTGCGACCTCGGTGGCGGTATCGAACCCGAGCCCGAACAGCACGCCGATGGGGTACATCTGCCATGGCTTCGTGACCGTCTTCGTGAACCTCCCGAGGAAGCGGTTCATCAGGCCCCGTGAGTCCAGGTGCGCCTCGAGCTCCTGCTCGTTGCAGGTTCCGTCGCGCATCTCGAAGAACACCTTGACGATGCCCCACAGGATCACCACGTTCACCGCCGCGATGACATACAGGAATGTCCCCGAGACCCCTGTGCCGATCGAGTTGGTGACGTTGTGGAGCTCGCTGCCGGTGTCCTTCACCTGGCCGTTCAGCGCCCTGACGCCGATCGAGAAAAGGAACGCGAGCGCGAACACGATCGTGGAGTGCCCGAGGGAGAAGAAGAAGCCGACGCTCATCGGCCGCTTGCCCTCGGTCATCAGCTTGCGCGTCGTGTTGTCGATCGCCGAGATGTGATCTGCGTCGAAGGCGTGGCGCAAGCCGAGCGTGTACGCCGTCACGCCGGTACCCACCGCGAAGGCTCCGGATGCGCCGAGGCGGTAGTGGTGCGGCGCGACCACGGCGATCAGCAGGAAGAAGCCGAGTGCGTGCAGACCCAGCACCACGGCTGCCATCATCGCCACCGTCCGCCACTGCCCCGGGCTCAGGGAGCCCTTGAGCCGGCGCCAGCGAGACGCGGCTCCCGCACCAGCAGACATCGACTCCATCTTGCCTCTCGTTCGTTGGGCTTTCGCCTCGTTGGGCTGGCTTCCGAGGAAGCTACACCTAGTTTCTTGCTATTGCAAGCGGGTCTCGATTAGACTAGGCCGCGCCGCGGATGCCACCATGAGCGGCGTGGAGGTCGATCGGCAAGATGTGGCGAGTGTCCACGGCAGCGACCTGGAGATACCCGAGGAGCTGAGCCGGCGCAAGCTGCGCACGCGACTGTTGCTCTTGGCGGGCGTGGTTCTCGCCGTCGTCGCGATCGTGACGCTGCTTCCGGGGCTCGCGGGGTTGCGGACCCGCTTGTCGCACGCCAAGCCCGCGTGGCTGCTTCTCGGCGTGGGGCTGAAGGTGCTCTCCGGCCTGGGGTATGTCGCGGTCTTTCGCATGGTCTTCTGCAGGCGCATGAGCTGGCGCGTCAGCTATCAGATCGGCATGTCCGAGCTCGGTGCGAACGCGCTCTTCCCGACCGGCGGAGCCGGGGGCCTCGCGCTTGGAGCCTGGGCTCTGAAACGAGGCGGGATGCCGACGGCTGAAATCGCACGGCGCACCGTCGCCTTCTTCCTGCTGACCAGCGTGGCAAACGTGGTTGGCGTGATCATCGTCGGGGTTGGTCTTGCCGCCCGGGTATTTCCGGGAGAGACAAACCTGGCGTTGACCCTCGTCCCGGCCGCCATAGCCGCCATGTCAATCGTGGGGGCGCTGCTGGCTGGGCGCACCGCCGCGCGCCTGCACCTGCGCCTGGAACACAGCGAAGCAGGCGAGTCCTCACGCCGCTCACGAGCGGCGTGGAAGACCCTGGTCGCGGTCGCGGACGGCGTCAATGAAGCGGTCGCGCTCTTGCGCGAGGGCAACGCTTGGCTGATCGGCGGGATGGTCGCCTATCTGGTCTTCGACATGATGATCCTGTGGGCGACGTTTCGCGCCTTCGGCTCCGCGCCGCCCTTGGCGGTCGTATGGATCGGCTACCTGATCGGCGAGTTGGGTGGGCTGATTCCGGTTCCCGGGGGGATCGGTGGCGTCGACGCCGGGTTGGTGGGCAGCTTCGTCCTCTACAACGTCCCGATCACGGCCGCGGCGTCCGCCGTGCTCGCCTATCGCGCGATCGCGCTGTGGGTTCCGGCGATCCTAGGCTCTGCCGCCTTCATCTCCCTGCGCCGAACCCTGCGCCACGAGTCCGCCGAGATCGCCGTCTGCGCGCCCCAGACCGAGATGGAGGTCATCGGAATCGGCCGTGTCGTCATCGGCCCACCGACTACGACACCGCCGTAGGAAACGATCGGTCCCGTTAGTGAGTTTGGCTCTGCCGGGTTCAGGGTAGGCAAAAGAAGGAGGGCATCTTGATGCGGACCCTCCGTCGCGTGCAGACAGATACTACGGCCTCGTCCCAGCGCGTTCTTTGCGATTCATCGCCGTTCTTGTGAGCTCATCGCCGTTCTTGTGAGCCCGAGCCCGATTCCGAGACTTTGCGCGAGGGCCGACGCAACAGATCCGCGGCGCTTATGCAGGCGCAACCCTTCGAAGAAAGATGGAGATCATGGATAACGCTGAACAGAAGATCGTACAGTACCTAAACGAGGCGCACGCCACGGAGCAGGCGCTGGTAAGCGTGCTGCAGTCGCAGATCGCGATGACCCCCAGGGGAAGCTACCGCGACGTACTCGAATCCCATCTCGAAGAGACGCGTGACCATGCATCTCAAGTGCAGCGCCGGCTAGGCGAGCTCGGGCGAGGTCGCAACCCAGTAGATCTCGGGATAGGACTCATCCAGGGACTCCTCGGGCAGGCACTCGCCCTGGGGAAGGCACCGCTTGATCTCGTGCGTGGCTCGGGAGGCGAGGAGAAGGTCCTCAAGAACGCCAAGGATGCGTGTGCAACCGAGGCACTCGAGATCGCGACCTACACCGCGATCGAGCGTCTCGCGAGCTCTGTAGGCGACAAAGATACGCAGGCCCTCGCGAACTCTATTCGGGCTGATGAGCAGAGGATGCTCGAGCATGTCCTGGCAGAGATCCCCAAGCTCACCGAGGCAGTCGTGCAGTCTGAGATCCACGGAAATCCTTCTTACGACATCGCCAAGACCGGCGCCGCCGACGCCGCTCGCGCCGCATCCGAGAAGGTAAAAAAGACCTCGCGTGAAGCTGCTGCAGGCGCGAAGCGCAGCGCTCGCCAAGCGCGCAAGGTGCCCGGAGTCGCACAGGCGGAGGGTCAGATCAAGGGAGCGATAGCTTCGGAGAAGGATCTGGCGATAGCGAGCTACAACAAGCTGACCGCTGCCGAGATCATCGAGAAGCTCGCCGACCTTTCCCAGGTAGACCTTGCGAAGATCGACTCCTATGAGCGCAAGAATGAAAACCGCACGACCATCCTGAGCCGGATTACCAGCCTGCGCAGCGATGAGCCGTGGCCGGGATATGACGAGCTCAGCGTGAGCGAGATCCGCACGGTGCTGCATGAGGGCGACGAGGACCGCGCTGCGCGCGTGCGCTCTTACGAGCGCTCCCACAAGAACCGATCAGGTGCCGCCGATGCCTCTGATCGCGAGCTCGCCAAGGGGTAGGAGGCGAATTAGTTGGTATGCAACCGTAGAAATATCAAACTGAAGGGACTGTCATGGATTTGCTGCTGCTTCTCATCATCGCTTTGATCATTCTGGGCCTCGCAGGCGGCGCTTTCATAAGCCCGCTCGTTTTTCTACTTCTGATTGTGGTTGTGCTGCTGTTCATGGGTCCCTACCGCGGTCGACGAAGCCGCATCTAGGGGGAGATCGAGATGGCCGGACTATCTGCCGGTAGTGCCAAGCTGATCCAGTATCTGAACGAGGCGTACGGTCTGGAGAAGCGTCTGGATACGGCTCTTCAGGGGCATATCGCAATGACCGTCAAGACGAGTTACAAGAAGCGCCTGAAGGAGCATCTTTCAGATACCAAGCGTCATGGACGCGAAGTCAAGCTGCGCATCAAACAGCTCGGTGGGACTGCCGAGACGGTGTCGGCGCCGGGACCCGAGCCCATTGCCGAGGCGGCCCAGGCCGTGTTGAGCGGCGCCCAGAAAGCGGTCGCGTTGGCTCAGGGCTCACTACATGCATTGCGGGGTACCGGTGAGCAGGAGAAGCAGCTCAAGAACGCAAAGACCGAGTACACAAGCGAGTCTGAGGAGATCGCCACCTATACAGCGATCGAGACACTGGCCGAGACGCTCGGCGACAAGGATACTCAACGCCTTGCTCGCACTATTCGTCGCGAGGAGGAGCGGATGCGGGCGTTCCTGGAGAAGGAGATACCGCGCCTGACGAAGGCAGTGGCCAAGAAGGAGATCCCAGCTGCCGGGCGCCCAACCTCTACTCACGCAAAAACCTCCAGCCGGCAAAACAAGAGAAGGAGCAGAAAATGAACGAGCAGCAGCAACAAGACGCCGAGTGGAGCGTCGCAGAGTGGCACGGAAAGCTGTTGATCGACCGCAATGGCGAGAACATCGGCAAGCTACACGACGTCTACGTCGATGTCGAGACCGACGAGCCGCAGTTTGCGACCGTCAAGGAGGGCTTCATCGGGCGCCATCTGACCTTCGTACCGCTTGGCGGAATCAAGGTCGGCCCCGACAAGCTGCAGGTAGCGGTAACCACTGAACAGGTCGAGGCCGCACCCAACATCGAGCAGCACGGCGAGGAACTCTCCGAGGCCGACGAGTCGGCCCTCTACCACCACTACGAGCTCAACTACATCCCACCAACCACAGAGAGCGGACGCCGACTCGCCCGCCGCTGAGTGTTTTAGATCGCTTCCGGTGAGGGTAGCTTACCCTCAGAAGTTACTCACGACAAGAGGGTGTAGGAGGAAGGCCGAGCTGCAGCGCGCCCCCTCTCTGCCAATGTCGTGTGAGACGCTCATGATCAAGGAATTACTGACCCTTGAGGGCGAGAACGGAGCACGACACGATGTTGGAGATGGAGCACGATGGTGCCGGCCACCCCGGAGTGGAGGGAGCCGTAGGCGACCGCAACGGAGGGGTGGCCGGGCGCGCCGCGCCCGGGGGGCCTCGGCCCGATCCCGAGCTCGTCGAGCGTGCGACGCGCCGGCGGTTCACGGCTGAGTACAAGCTGGCGGTCCTGCGCGAGGCCGACGGGTGCACGCAACCGGGGGAGGTCGGGGCGCTGTTGCGCCGCGAGGGCCTGTACTCCTCGCATCTGGCGACGTGGCGCAAACAGCGCGACGCCGGGTCGATCAAAGCGCTTTCGCGGCCGCGGGGGCGTAAGCCCGCTGACCGGCGTGATGCGCAGATCGTGGCCCTGGAGCGGCGCGCGGAACGCGCGGAGGCGGAGCTCCGGAAGGCGCGCAAGGTGATCGAGGTGCAGGGAAACGTCTCCGCGCTTCTGGGGCAGCTGCTCGAGCCCAGGGGCGCTACCGGGCCGGGGAGCACCGAGCGATGATCGAGCAGACCGTGCAGGAACTCACCCCGATCGTCGGTACCCGCCCGGCGTGCCGGGCGCTTGGTGCCTCGCCAGCGACGATCTACCGTCGTCGGTGTCCGCCGGAGCCCAGGCCGAGGAGTCCGCGGGCCGTCCCGGCCAGAGCGCTCTCAGAGCCCGAGCGCGAGGCCGTCCTCGCCGAACTGCACTCCGCGCGGTTCCTCGACTGCTCGCCCGCCCAGGTCTGGGCGACCCTGCTGGACGAGGGCCGCTACCTGGCTTCGGAGCGCGCACGATGTACCGGCTGCTTGACGCACGCGGGGAGGTGCGTGAGCGGCGCGACCAGCGCACGCACCCCGGGTACGCCAAGCCGGAGCTGCTCGCCGAACGCCCGAACGAGCTGTGGAGCTGGGACATCTCGAAGTTGAAGGGTCCGGCGAAGTGGACGTACTTCTACCTGTACGTGATCCTCGACGTGTTCAGCCGCTACGTCGTCGGCTGGACCGTCCAGCACCGCGAGGGCGCCAAGCTCGCCAAGGCGCTGATCCGCCAAGCCTGCGAGCAGCAGCAGATCCCGCAAGGGCAGCTGACCGTGCACGCCGACCGCGGCAGCTCGATGACCAGCAAGCCCGTCGCGTTCCTCCTCGCCGACCTCGGCGTGACACGCTCGCACAACCGGCCCTACACCTCGACCGACAACCCCTACTCCGAGGCGCACTTCAAGACCCTGAAGTACCGCCCCGAGTTCCCCCGGCGCTTCGAGAACATCCAGCAAGCACGCGCGTTCTGCCGCACATTCTTCGACTGGTACAACCACACCCACCGCCACTCCGGGATCGGCCTAATGACCCCAGCCGCCGTCCACCACGGCCACGCCCAAGCACTCCACGCCAAACGCCAGCGCGTCCTCGCCGCCGCCTACGCCACGACACCCGAACGGTTCGTCCACCGCCCACCACACCCACCAGCGCTACCAGCCGCCACCTGGATCAACAAACCGACTACACAGGAGGCCGCTCACTAAATTCGACGACCAAGTGTCTCAATCGACTTGACAGGCTCCGGCCGTGGACAACAAGAAGCGATAGCTCACCAAAGAAGCCTCACTTACTGACGGGAGGAAGTCGATGACGTCAGAGCTGAATGGGCAGAGAGTCGCCTTCCTGGTGGCCCAGGAGGGCGTGGAGGAAGTAGAGTTGACCGAGCCCTGGGAGGCCGTTGAGAGGGCTGGCGGGAAGCCCGAGCTGGTGGCGCCCGCGAGCGGTGAGGTGCAGGCGTTCCAGCACCTCGATAAGGCATCGAGGTTCCCGGTTGACAGGACGTTCGATGAAGCGCGGGCGACGGACTATGCCAGCGTGGTGCTGCCCGGAGGCGTGGCCAACCCCGACGAGCTGCGCACCGACGAGCGCGCGATCGGCTTCCTGCGGGAGATCTTCTCCGAAGGTAAGCCCGTGGGTGTGATCTGCCACGGGCCATGGACGCTCGTGGAGGCCGACCTCGTCCGTGGCCGCAAGCTCACCTCCTGGCCATCGCTGCAGACCGACATCCGCAACGCTGGAGGCGACTGGATTGACGAGGAGGTCGTCGTCGACCAGGGACTCGTCTCAAGCCGCAAGCCCGACGATCTTCCCGCCTTCTGCGCGAAGATCGTCGAGGAGTTCGCCGAGGGTCGCCACCAGGTGGCGAGCCCTGGTCCCACACCCGACGGCTGAGTTGAGGTTGTGACTGCTCACGGAGTTGTGGCGGCGGCCGCGCTACTACGAGCGCCGCCAGATTCTGTGGCGGTGCGCGGCCTGGCAATGCTCTCGAGGCTCTGGCGCTCTGCTTTCAGGCCGAAGAGCAGCTCGGCGACGCGTTTAAGTTTCGCGGAGGCTCACCACGAGCGGAACATGGTCTGACAGCACGACCGGGTGATCTTCATGTAGCACGATGCGGCGGTCGAGCAGGTTCGCCTCGGTGGAAGGCTCGAGTCCACGCACGAAAAGATGATCGACGTCCCGGTGTGCGACATGGACTATGGAGCTGTCGGGAGGGCGGGGCGAGCGCAGGTTCAAGTCGCCGCCGACGACCAAGGGCGCCTCGCCCGCCCATGCGAGCGCGAGCTCCCACAGGCGCTCCAGCTCTGCTTCGGCGAGAGCCACGCGCGCACTTCCGTGGAAGTTCACCAAGTACGTCCCGTCGCGAAGCTTCGCAAGCTGCGCCACGCGTCGCTCCGGCCAGATGCGCAGGCGCACGGCGTGGTGCTCGGCGATCGTCCTCCGAGCGAGGATCGCATTGCAGCTGCCACTGTTCGACTTGATCAAGTCCGGCCAGCGCTCGGCGAACGCGCGGCGCAACCTGAGGCCAGTGTTCCGCGAGGTCAGAGCTGCACACTGCTCCGCCCCCGCAGAGCGCCCGAGCAGCAGCGGCCACCACGGCGGAACCTCCTGCAACAGCGCCACGTCCCACTCCCACCCCCCGAGCTGCACGGCGAACTCCGCGGCCAGCGCGCGTCCCGCGGGCGGCAGCGAACGACCATGAAAAAGATTCCACGTCAGGACACGCATTGTCGGCCGCTCCGGGAACCCGATCGCATGGCGTCGGGATCCGAAAAGCTCATGCTTTTACAGGCTCGGGGCAACTTGGCGGAGTGCCTCGCGCTCAACGTCAGCGTCGATGCCTCCGCCACGCCACTTGCTGCCATGCCCAGTGCCGATGCCGCCAAGCCCACCTCGATAGGCTGACCACCAGCAAGCGTGAGAGCCTTCTGCGCCATTTCATCGTTGTCGCCATCCTCCTGATCAGCGTCCGCAAGAGCCACGGACGCTGATCAACTATCCAAGCAGATCCGGGCCGTCGGTGGCGCTGCCATGACTGAGCCCTACGGTTTACGGTGAACGCCAGCGGGCATAACGGAGACATGGCACACAACGAGATCCACATAGATGTGCCGCCAGAGCGGGTGTTCGCGGTGCTCTCCGAACCGCGATCGTTCGCCCGCTGGGTAGTTGGTTCGAGGGAGATCCGGCGCGCAGACCCGGACTGGCCCGCAGTGGGGACCGTCTTCGACCACACGGTCGGGATCTGGCCGATCGTGCTCTCCGATCACTCCCAGGTGGTGGAGTGCGAGGCGCCCCGGCTGCTGAGACTGCTCGTCAAGGCTCGTCCGCCCTCGAGGGCTGACGTGACCCTTCGGCTGCAGCCGGTAGGCAAAGGCACGCGCGTGAGCATGGACGAGATCGCCGCCGATGCGCGAAGCCGGCTTCTGTTTAACCCCCTCACCGATCCCTTGGTGCGGCTGCGTAACAACGTGTCCCTCCGGCGACTGAGGGCCCTGTCGGAGGGGACCGAGCCGATCCCCAGGGGCTTTCTGCCGCGGCGTGACAGTGGCGCCGAGGGCCACGTCACGGGCCGTAGCGGCCCGGCGGCGAGCTAGCGCCTGCCGCCGCGCGCAGGGACCCGGCGCCACGCAGGGGTCCAGCGCCACGCAGGGTCCGGCGCCGCGGCAACAGCCGCCTCTCACGCAGTAGCGCTCGTGCTGCCCCACGGCCGCTGATGCCATGCACCGCGCCGCCCGGATGCGTGGATGCGCCAGCGACGAACAGCCCCCTCAGCGGCGTCCGGTAACGCGAGAGCTGCGGAGTAGGGCGAAAGACGAGCTGCTGATCGAGTTCGTAGGAACCGCCGCCGAGATCCCCGCCGGCGAGACTGGGGTTCTCCCGCTCGGTCTGCGCCAAGGTGCGCATCGCCCGTGCCTGCACTACCCCCCCGAAGCCGGGCGCGAAACGCTCGAGCTGCTTCTCGATCAACTCGGCGACGTACTCGTCGCCCTCGCTGTGCTTGGGAGGCACGTGTGCGTAGACATAGAGGGTGTGCCCGCCTGCGGGCGCACGCGAGGAGTCATACAGCGATTGCTGTCCGACCACGAGCGCCGGTCGTAGGGGCAACTCGCCGCGAGCGCCAGCCTGGGCGGCCGCGGTCAGTTCGTGCAGCTCGCCGCCGACGTGGACGACGGCCGCCTCGCGGGCCTTCGCGGCAGTCCAGGGCACTGGCGCTGAAAGCGCGTAGTCGAGCTTGAACGCGCCTGTTCCGTACCTCCAGCGTCGCAGCCGGCGCTCCAGACCGTGCGGCAGCGCGGTGTCCGGCACCAGTCGCGCGAGAACGCCTGCACTGACAGTCGAGATGACTGCCTCGGCCGCGATCTGCTCGCCATCCTCGAGCCGCACACCGGCCACCCGACCGCCGCTCACAAGCAGCTGGCAGACTGTCGCCGAGCAGCGGATCGTCACGCCCTCTCTCTCTGCGCGCCGGATGAGCGCCCTCGCGAGCTCGCCCATCCCTCCCCGTGGCAGCGGCCAGCCGTGGCTGTGCCCCATCAGCTGGAGGAGAAAGCCGAACGCACCGCTGAGCGTGGTGGAGGGAGGCAGGCCGGAATGCTGCGCAGTGCCCGAGAGCCACGCTGTAGCGCGCTTGTCGCCGTCAAACAGGTCAAGGCCGAGCGCTTCGACCGAGCCGAGTAGTTTACGGGTCCACTCCACCAGCTCGCCGCGCAGCCCTCCGGCTAGCCGCAGCGCGGGCCGAAGTGGCGGCAGCGGCGAGAGCACGCTCTGGACGAGATGATCTGCAAGTGGCAGCATCTGCTTCATCGCTGCCGCCCAGCCCGGGCCGGCCGGGCCGAGCGAAGCGACCGTCGCCTCCACGCTGCGGTGCAATGCAATCGCGCTGCCGTCAGCGAACGGATGCGCGAGCACGTGTGGAGGGTCTATCCAACTGAGGCCCTCGCGCTCCAAGTCTAGCTCTCGAATTGCCGAAGATGCGGCGGCCATCGGCACGAAGGCAGCGCAATGGTCATGTACGAAGCCGGGGAGCGTGAGCTGCGTGGAGACGGTTGCGCCGCCGGGTTGGGGCGCGTGCTCGAGCACGATCACGTTGAGGCCGTGTACAGCGAGATGGATCGCTGCCACAAGGCCGTTGTGTCCGCCTCCGATGACGAGAACCCGACCCACTACCTGCAACCTACCCCGACGCCGTCGCGTTCACGCACCGGCCGACGCGCCACTCCAGCCACCGCTCGAGGGGTGGTGTCTCAATTTGAAAGGGGATACACCAACTGGATCTGTGGGCAACGACAAGACGACTGCTGTGAGTGGTCCAGTAGCTGGTCTGTCTGCCAGATGCATCGATGGTGTCTCGCCGCGCGTGCGGGTCCCGACCAAACTGAGACACCGCCAGTTACCGATCGATAACGGAGACCGCATCTTGCAGTCATTTCTCCAAGCGCCGCAGA
This sequence comes from uncultured Solirubrobacterales bacterium, assembly GCA_963744135.1. Taxonomy (GTDB): domain Bacteria; phylum Actinomycetota; class Thermoleophilia; order Solirubrobacterales; family Solirubrobacteraceae; genus Palsa-744. The sequence continues at coordinate 429,495 of CAVUSE010000007.1, forward strand.
CAACGCGCTATAGAAAGTCGTTGCCCGTGAGGACGTACAAAAATGGCACGAACGGAACGATCACCGCGATAGCCCACGCGAGCCGGCCCACGAACCCCAGATCTTGGCGGCGAGCGATCAAGTTGATCCAGATCAGCACCACTGCGACAGGGTGCAGGATGCACAACAACAGCTCAATGACTTTCTTCATCACGACTCCTCGTTTGCTCTCATGTGTCTGCCTCACCCACTCTACGAGGACGGACGACACCGCGCAGGGCACCCGGCGCCTGCGGCGCCGCTCAGGCGTGAGGTCGACCAGCGATCGTCTTGCCGCCGGGGTCGGAGTGTGGTGTGGCTGTGTGCGTTTGTGGCGTCGTGGCCTCTTGTAGGGCTGCTGAGAGCGTGGGATGGATCGCGATGGCATCGGGCATGCCGACGATCGAGGCGAGGCGCTTTAGCTGTGAGGCGTCGGGGATGACGAGGATCAGCTTGGCGCGTCGATGGTCGAGACGATCGCTGAGACGCAGCAGCATGTCGATGCCCGCGCTGTCGAGGTAGCGGGTCTCTGTGAGGTCGATGACGAGACTTGAAGCGTCGGGGCCGAGCGCGTCGGCTAGCTGCTGTTGGGTGGTCGTAGCGTTGGCGGCGTCGATGTCTTCGTTGACGTGCGCGATTGGCACTCCGTCGATCCGTTCGAGGTTCAGTGGGCTCATGCTTGGTGGGAGAGTCGCTTGGTCATGGTCACGGCGGTTCCTGCATCGTCGCTGTCGATCGCCACGTTGTCGACTAGCGAGCGCATGATCTCGAGCCCCCTGCCGCCGCCTTGCCGGCGGCCGGTGCGCCATCGGCCGAGGTCGCGGACGGTGACTGTCACGTCCTGGCCGTCGTGATCGCAGCGCACCGTGAAGCTCGCTTCGCGGGCGCCATAGGCGTGCTCGATCGCGTTGGCGGCAGCCTCGGAGGTCGAGAGGGTGATGTCGAACAGCTCGTTTTCGTCGGCGCCGGCGGCCTGGAGCCAGCGACCGAGTGTCTTTCGCAGCCCGCCAAGAACGTTGGGACGCGCTGGCAGGGTCATCTTGAGCGTGTCCTCGAGTGGCACCGACTCGATGGCCAGGAGCGCTACGTCGTCCTCGAGTGGAGTCTCGTCCACAAGCGCGCGGTATACGCGGTCGGCGAAGGATGAGTCGGTGTGTTGTGCGGCAGCCTGGGCAGCGACTGTCAGCCGCCCGAAGCCCTCGTCGATCGACTCGTCGCGTCGCTCGATGAGCCCGTCGGTGTAGAGCAGGAGTCGGCTGCCGGTGGGGAACGGGTAGCGGCAGGCTTGGTATTGGTGCCCGGTGCGCACGCCGACGGGCAGGCCGTGTGTCTGCTCCAGCAGGCGGGTGTGGCCGTCTGGCTCGACTAGCAGCGGTGGCAGATGCCCGGCGGTCACGGCCTCGAGCTCTTCGGTCTCGGGATCGAGTTCGAGGATCGACAGTGTGGCTCCGCGGCTGCGGCCCATCAAGACGAGTAGCTCGTTGAGCATCGAGATGACCACGGTGAGCTTGTGTCCTTGCATCATGTAGGCGCGTAGGGCTGTGCGGATCTCGACCATCCCTGAGGCGGCCAGCACGCCGCGGCCGACGACATCGCCGATCACGAACGCGACCCGCCCGTTGGCGAGCTGGAACACGTCGTACCAGTCTCCGCCGATCTTGATGCCGGAGCTGGCCGGCAGGTACTTGGCGCTGAAGCGCATACCGGGTATCTGGGGCAGGGCGTCCGGCAGGAGCGTGCGCTGCATGATCTCCGTGACTGCGCGCTGCTCTGAGATGCGTGCGTTGTCGATCGCGAGCGCTGCGCGGTCGGCGGCGAGCTGCAGCAGCGTCACGTCATCCTCGTCGAAGTGGCGCTGGACGAGCGTGCCGATGTGCATCACGCCGATGACACGGCCCTCGACGTGGACAGGTACGCCGAGCATCGAGCGGATGCCCTTTTGCCGGAGGATTGGGTTTACGACCTCGGCGTGATCGAGGTCCTCGATGATGATGGGACGAGCCTCGGCGGCGACGCGGCCCGCGAAGCCGCGGGCGAGCGGCACTTGGACGCCTTGGCGTACCTCCTCCTCCAATCCACGTGCGGCGCGTGCAACGAGGACGCCACGATCCTCGTCGAGCAGCAGCACCGCTGCGGTGTCGACGTCGAGGGAGCTGCGGATGCGCTCAAGCAGCTCGGAGAGCATGCCCTCCAGGGACATGTATCCGAGCGCGGAGTCGGTGATGCTGAGTAGATGGCTGCGGCGGGTCTCGGATACCGAGGAACTGAGCGTGGATTGCTCGGTGGTTGTCGGGGTGTGGGTGCGCAGCTCGTTTCGCCTTTCCGTCTCTGCTTGCGCCTCGCCGGAACCTTGTTTCTTCTCGCTTTGGCCGTCCATGCAGGTCGATGCGCGCTCAACGGGTTGCGGTGTAGCTTGCCGAGGAAAGAACGCGTCTGGGCTTGGTGGCGCTTTCACAGCTGATCCTCGGCTGCGCGGTAGGCGACCTGGAGGAAGTCCGAGATGGTGTGCGCGACGAGCACCGAGCTGAGGAGGCGCGTGAGGCGTGGGGCGCCGATGAGCCCGAGCGTGAGCGCTGCGGCTACCCATTGGGCCAGACAGTAGGGGCATACCAGCAGCTCTCCTACTGCGAGGCGCAGCCCGTGACCGCATGGTTGCTCCTCGACCTCGCCCTGCCCGCCTGGCTCCTGGAACCTGGTGAACGGTGCTCGCATGAAGCTCGTTATCTTGTCCTTGGCGATTAGCCGGCTGAGCTTGTGTGTGGCGATGCCGAGGAGCAGCAGGTCGGGCGCCGTCGGGCGCTCGGGCAGCTGGTGTCCGCGGGCGCGCAGTGCGATGAGCGACCCGGCGAAAGTCGTGCCGTACGCGCCGGCTAGGATGGTGTAGGCGCCAAGCGGGCGTTCTTGTCCGGGCGCATAGTGGGAGGCGAGCGACCCGGGGTGCGCTGTGGCAGTGCGGCTGTCTGTGGCGCGATCGGGCATATCCTGCGGAGGGGCTAGTTGTTGGCGCCCTTGCCTCCCGCCGCGGCCTTCTGTGCTTTGGTGGTGCCCTGGGAGGTCGCTTTGCGTTTCGCGCCGGAGCCCGAGCTTTTGCCGCCCCGTTTGGAGGAGCCCGGACTGTTGGCGATCTTCGCTGCGCGTTCCTTGCTCATGCCCTTTTCGCGCAGCCCTTCGTACTGTTTGTCGTTCTTGACGCTGGGCCCGTGATCTTTGGCCATCATCGATCCTCCTGGTGTTAGTGGTACAGGGCTTCACCTACCCGCTTGCCGGCCGGGTGAAAAGTGCCCGCGCCGAGGTGCTACTGATGGTCGGCCGCGAAGGCCCTGCCTGGCTCATGCGTGGCTTCTTACCCGTGTGCCGTCGGGGCCGATGCGCTTCCTTGTGAGGCGTTCGCCGAGGCGGCTGGCGAGCGCCATGATCGTGAGTGCCGGGTTGGCGGAGCCTTGGGTGGGCATAACGCTTCCGTCGGCGATGAATAGGTTGGGGAGGCTCCAGACGCGTTGATCTGAGTCCACGACGCCGGTATCAGGTGAGGCGGACATGGCGCAGCCGCCCACTAGGTGGGCGTAGCGGTCGATCGTGAGGACATCCTGTGCTTCGGCCGCGTCGAGAATCTCGTGCAGCTTGTTCTTGGCGTATGCGATGTTCGCACGGTCGTTCTCGCATTGCGTGTAGTCAAGACGCGCGACAGGTATGTCGCGGGCGTCTGTCTCCTCGGCGAGCGTGACCCTGTTCTCGGATCGAGGCAGCAGCTCGCATAGGACTCCGATCGTGTACCAGTGGTTGTAGTCGCGCATGTACTCGCGGAGCGCCTGCCCCCAGTGGCCGCCGGCGAGGACGTGCTCGGCCCACCCGATCGGCAGCGGCCCAACGGTCTGAATCGAGAACCCGCGCGCGAACCCGCGGTCCGGGTCGGTCTCGTAGAAGTGCTCGGAGTTGATCTCCGGTGGGGGCGCCTTGTACATTCGCATCTCTTCAGGGAAGCGTCCGGCGAGTTGCGGTGCGCCCTGTACCATTACCCCGCGGCCGACGAGATCGTCGTTGTTGGCCAAGCCGTTCGGGAAACGCTTGCTGGTGGAGTTCAGCAGCAGCCTGGGTGTCTCGATCGAGTAGCCGGCGATCGCCACTGTATCGGCGGCTTGGAAGTGCTCGCGGCCGTCGTGTATGTAGGTGACACCGGTGGCGCGTCCGGTCTCGTCGGTGTCGATACGTGTGACCATGCAGTCGGCGCGGATCTCCACGCCGTGCTCGAGCGCGTCGGGGACGTGGGTGACGAGTGGGGACGCCTTGGCGTTTACCTTGCAGCCCTGCAGGCAGTAGCCGCGGTAGATGCAGTGCGGACGGTGCCCGAAGCTGCCGTTGGCGATCCCGACTGGTCCGACGCGCATCTGGATGCCGAGGCGGCGCGCGCCTTCCCAAGCGCGCAGCGCGCCCGCGCCGACGGGGTGCGGAGCATGCGGGTAGCCATGCGGGTCCCCCCACGGCCACCACTCCCCGGCGACGGGCAGCTCGCGCTCCAGGCGCTCGTAGTGGGGCTTGAGATCTTGGTAGGAGATCGGCCAGTCGGCTGCCACGCCGTCGCGGCTTGCGACCTCGAAGTCCGATGGGTGAAAGCGTGGGGTGTACCCGGCGTAGTGGATCATCGAGCCGCCGACGCCGCGCCCGCAGTTGTTCTTGCCGAGCTCCACGGGGTCCTCACCACCGATCACCCTCGGCTCGGTCCAGTAGAGTTCGTGGGCGCCGGCCTCATCGGAAACCCAGTCGGTGTCCGGGTCCCAGAACGGCCCTGCCTCCAAGACGAGGATCTTCCAGCCTCGACGGGCGAGCCGCTGGGCGAGCGTGGCACCCCCGGCGCCGGCGCCAACGATCAGCATGTCAACTGGGTCTTCAGGTTTGTAGCGGCGCATCCGGTCGCGGCCTGGGATGCCGCGCTTGTGCGGATCGAGCAAGAACGCCGAGTCGTTCTCGGGCGGACGCAACGAGCCCTTGAGTGCCACGCGCAGCTGCTCTTTCACTCTACTCCCCGATTCTTCACGTCGGATCGAGGCCCACCCTCCCCGACCGCGAACGCGGGGGGCGACTCCCAGTGCTCGCGCTGTCCGGGTCCCAGACGCGCGAAGCCGCGGGGGTATGCGGGGCCTCCAAACCCGATCTCATTCCACGCCCACGGGTGGGAGTAGAAGGCGGCGAGCACCAGACGCATCACAACGGCCCAGGCGCGCTTGACTGGCAGATCGTCCCATTCGAGCTCGCCCTGTGAGAAGCGCTCGACGAGCTCGTGCTGAAGCTCGCTGCTGGCTGCGGCGAACCCCTGCTCGCAACCGGCCTGCCGGGCGCTCGCGTCCAGGTTGGCGGCCACCCGCCGCCAGGTCTCCGGATCCGCCGGCATGTCGTGGTAGCGGAACCCGTCCAGGCGCCCCGCGTGGAGCTTCGCGTCGACCATCTCGAGCACCGGGATGCGCGGGTCGCAATCTTGCCCTGTCACGACGTGGCAGAACGCACGCAGCGTCCCGGTTTGGGTCTCGTCGAAGAATCGGATCGGGGGCACGTTTGCGACCCGGTCGAGCACGACCCCGCGCGTGAGGGGGTCCCAGTGGTTGGTCGTGGCGAGCACGTCGTAGTCGGGGTATCGGCCGCGCATCTGTGGTGTCGTCCCACGGCGCTGGGTGGGGAGGTCGGGGGGCGGCCCTGGTTCGGTGTGCCCTCCCTGCTTGGGTAGGTGCCCCGCTCCGTCTGATTTGGTGCTGGTGGCCATCGCCTTTATCGCTCTCGTTGAACGACGGCGGCCAGCAGCCCCATCCCACCGACCAGCGCAAGCGAGCCCGGTGCGAGCAAGGGTGGCCCCATCACGATGTTGTAAAGCGGCTCATCGAAGCCGCCAGGGCGCTTGCGGACGCCCTGCACGTGGGTGTAGACACCGATCAGCCCGTCGAGGCAGTAGAGCGCCGAGACGGCCGGCAGAACGGTGGTGGCAGCGCGCTCGGAGCGCACGCTGGCGAGGCCGGCGAGCGTCAACATCGGAGAGAGCGCGACAGGGGTCCACATCCACTTGTCGCCGAAGGAGCCGCGGAAGTGCTCGAAGTAGATCTCAAGGCCGAGCGGAAGCGCGCTGAGCGCGGTAGCGGCCGAGAGCGCGCGCTGCAGCCGCCCGCGGCGCACGTTACGCATGAGGCTCCAGCTCATCGACTTGAGCGTCCGTGCAGGATCTCCGGGAGCTTCTGGCGGATCGCCTGCGCGATGATCCGCCGGCGGGCCGGGTCGCCGTGCCGGATGGCGGACGCGAAGGACCGGGCCTGCTCGATCGTGATGTGCGGCGGCAGCGGCGGCACCTCCGGGTCGCACACCACCTCCAGCACAGTCGGCACCTCGCTCGCGAACGCGCGATCCCAGCACTCCCCGATCGCCTCGGGATCGTCGGTGCGGATGCCGTTCAGGCCGAGCAGCCGCGCCCACTGCGCGTACGGGACGTCCGGTAGTTCCTGGGACTCCACGAACTTGGGGTCGCCCGACATCGCGCGCTGCTCCCAGGTGACCTGGTTGAGATCACGGTTGTTGAGCACCATCACGATCAGGCGCTGGTCTGACCAGCGCTCGCGGTACTTCGCGATCGTGATCAGCTCCGCGAGACCGTTCATCTGCATCGCTCCGTCACCGACGAGCGCGATCACGGGCCGGTCGGGGTAGGCGAACTTCGCCGCGATCGCGTAGGGCACGCCCGGTCCCATCGTCGCGAGCGTTCCCGACAGCGTGGCGAGCATCCCGGCGCGCAGGCGCACATCGCGCGCGTACCAGTTGGCGGCCGAACCGGAGTCGGAGGTGAGGATCGCCCCGTCGGGCAGGCGCTTTGACAGCTCGTGGAAGATCAGTTGCGGGTTCACGGGCTCCGCGGGCTCGAGCGCGCGACGCTCGATCACCTGCCACCAATCCCCGACATTCTTTTCGATCTTCTCCCGCCAAGAGCGATCCTGCTTACGCTCCAGCAGCGGCAGCAGAGCCTGGATGGTCAGCGCGCTGTCGCCGACGAGGTTCACCTCCATCGGGTAGCGGATGCCGAGCATCTTTCCGTCGAGGTCGATCTGCACGCCGCGGGCCGCGCCCTCTTCCGGCAGGAACTCGGAGTAGGGAAAGCTCGAGCCGACCATCAGCAGCGTGTCGCAGTCCTGCATCAGCTCCCAGCTCGGTCGGGTCCCCAACAGGCCGATCGAGCCGGTGACGAACGGTAGGTCGTCAGGAACGGCAGCCTTGCCGAGCAGCGCCTTGGCGACCCCCGCGCCGAGCGCCTCGGCGACCTCGATGACCTCCTGGCTGGCGTGCAGCGCACCGGCGCCGATGAGCATCGCCACTTTCTCACCCGCATTGAGGACTTCAGCAGCGTCCTTGAGCTGCTCATCGTCTGGGGTCACGCGCGGACGAGTGTAGCCGGGGCCGGAGTGCACGGTGCCGTGTGCGTGTGGCGGTATCGGCACGGCTTCTTCCATCTGCAGGTCGTTGGGGACGATCACGCAGGTGACGGTGCGCTCCGATAGCGCGATCCTCATGGCGCGGTCGATCAGGTGCCTGATCTGGCCTGCCTCGGTGGCCATCTGCACGTACTCGTGCGCGACGTCCTTGAACAGCGTCGTGAGATCGACCTCCTGCTGGTAGTTGCCGCCTAGGCCGAGCCTGGCCTGCTGGCCGACGATCGCCACAACGGGCTGGTGGTCGAGCTTTGCGTCATACAGCCCGTTTAGGAGGTGGATCGCGCCGGGGCCGGAAGTGGCAAGGCACACGCCGGCTTCGCCGGTGAACTTGGCGTGGGCGCAGGCCATGAACGCGGCCATCTCCTCGTGGCGGACCTGGATGAACTCGGGCACCTGATCGCCGCCCCTGCCGAAGGCACCCATGATGCCGTTGATCCCGTCGCCGGGATAGCCGTAGATCCGTTTCACTCCCCACTCGTTGGCGAAGCGTTGCAGTAGGTGGTCGGCGACGGTCTCACTCATGGCGCTTCCTTTCGCTACCCATATGCGTGGTTCACAAACAGGGGGCGCGCCCGCGGCTGGTTTCGGGCGGCGGGACGTTGGCGTGTTCGTGGTGGCGATGCTGTGAGAGCGGTGGGCGTTCCTCGACGGTGACGGGCCGGTTCTCCATCAGTTCAGGGGCGCTGCGGGCAGGCGGCAGGATGATCGAGCTGCATGCATGCGCGTCGGCGAACGTCGCGCCGAGGAAGCGGGTTTGCGCTGCGATGAGCACGGCATATGCCATCGCTGAGAGGTCGCGCAATGGCTGGTGGCGGTTTTGCCTTTCGCCGAGCTGAACCTGGGCGAGACCGTCTAGTCCACAGGCGCGCCAGCTGTCGATCAGCATCGCTATCTCCACGCCGTAGCCGGCGCTGAAAGGGAGCTGTTCGAGTAGCTGGCGGCGGGCGGCGGTCTCCCCTGCGAGCGGCTGCTCGAAGACGGTCAGCTCGGGGGCGTGCAGGTTCAGCAGCGGCCGGGCCATCAGCTCGGTGACGCGACCGCCGCCTTCTGCGAGGGTCGTGTTGCCGTTGCGGAAAGGGCGGCGGAACGCTCCCTTGACGAGCTGGATGTCGGGGTCACAGAGCAGCGGGCCGAGCAGTCCGAGGAGGAATCCCTCGTGGAAGTCCTCGGTGTCAGTATCGGCGAACGCGACGATTTCGCTGTCGGTCGCGGCTAGCCCTCTCCACATCGCGTCGCCCTTGCCCTGTGCCGGCCCGTACTCGCTTAGAAGCTCGCTCTCTTGCGCTACCCGGAGGCCCGTCCGGCGGGCGATCGTGGCGGTGTCGTCCCGGGAGGCGGCGTCGATGACGAGCACCTCGTCCAGCAGGCCCGCATCCTTGAGGTGGACGGCGGTTTGTGCGATCGGGCCGATCGTCTGTGCGACTTCGCGGGAGGGCAGCAGCAGCGCGACCGTGTGCTGCTTGACCGCGAGCAGACGCTGCAGCGGAAACTCGTTTGCGTGGTAGGTGCGTCGGGCGCGCCAGTCGGCGCGGGCGAGGTCTTGGGCGAGGCCGCGTGGGGCACGCCCGTCCGTGCGAGCGGATGTCGATACCCGCACGCGCCGGCTGCGGTGGATGGCGATCCCTTGCCTTGTGAGCGCTTGTGCGAGCGCCTCGTCCTCGAGTGCTGCGCGTACCGGCAGCCCGCCACAGCGCCGGTAGGCGGCGGCGGTCAACGCTAGCGATGCGCCGGAGAAGTGTGGGTGCTCGACTGTGGCTGCGCCCGCGGTCTGCTTGAGGGCGCTCGTGAGTCGTTCGGCGATCTTCTGTTCGCGCCCGGTGAGGGCTTGTGGGGCGAGCGCTTGGCGCTCTGTAGGGTCGAGCTCGATCAGTCCGCCGATCGCCTCGGCACCTGCCCTTGCGAGCGCTAGCTGTGCCCAGAGCCAGTCGGCGGCGACGGTGGTGTCGGCGTCGGTGCTTGCGATCAGCCCATCCTCCCTGCCGATTTGCATGAGACGTCGGCAAGCGATGTCCATACCGAGACGCCGGGCGCGTCCGACGCCTTGAGGACGCAGGAGGGTGACGGCGTGAAAGGCGGGCCGCTGGAGGTGGCGTGCGGTCTGTTGGATGACTTGGAGGGTGCGGTCGTGGCACCCGTCGAGGATCAGGATCACCTCGTAGCTGCCGGCGGTCATGTCGAGCTGGGTGCTCAACGCATGCAGGCAGGCTGTGATGTGCGACGCCTCGTCGCGAGCGGGTACGACGACGATCGCCTCCAGGTCGGGGTGCGGAGCCTGCACGCCATGGTCGGCTAGCGCTTGCAGCTCGTGGGCTTCCGGTGGCTCGGTGCTCATGGTGGGCTCTCTCCGGCGGCGATCAACTGGCGACCGTGCTCGTAGTCTTCGTCGCGGTCGTGGGTGAGCACTCCGACGAGCTTGCCGTGGTGGGAGTACCAGGCGGTGAACGCGCCATCGGGGTGCTCCTCGAGCCGGCTGGCGTCATGGCCGTCGCCCCAGGCGGCGTACTTGATGGTGTGCTGGCCGATGCTGGACCAGAAGCCGGGGACGTCTTGCCAGTGGGCGTCAACGCCTGCGAGGACGCGCCCGGCGATTTCGCCTTGGCCGAGAGCGTCGCCCCAGTGCTCGACGCGCAACCGTCGCCCCGCGCTGCGGTTGTGCGCGTAGGCGACGTCGCCGACGGCGAGCACTCGCTCGTCCGCGCGCATTCGTGCGTCGGTGAGGATCGCTTCCTTGACAATCATCAGGCCAGCGCGTTCGGCAAGCCCTGCGCGGGGCCGCACGCCCATGCCGAGCACCACGTTCTCGGCCTCGATCCGCTTGCCGTCCTCGAGCTGGACGATGCGGCCGTTGTGGACGGCGCACACCTCGACGCCCATCTTCAAGGTCACGCCGAGGTCTGTCAGCCACTGGGCGATGTGCGCGGCCGCGCCCGCTCCTAGGCGCTGCTGCTGGGGGGCGGGTTCTTGGCCGACGAGGGTCACGTCGGCGCCGCTCGGCGCGAGCGATGCGGCGAGCTCGCAGCCGATGAACCCGGTCCCCAGCACGACCGCGCGGGTGCCTGGCTGAGCTTGCGCGGCTATGCGTTCGCTGTCGGCGCGCTCGCGCATCGTCTGCACCCGCGGGTCGTCTAGGCCGGGAAGGTCGGGGCGTGTGGGCTCGGCGCCGGTGGCGAGCACGATCGCGTCGCCGCGAAGCGTGGTGCCGTCGACGTTGACGGTCTCTGTCCTCGGGTCGATCGCGGTGGCTTCACAGCCGAGGTGCAGCTGTATGTCGTGCTCGTCAAACCAGTCCTGGGGTTGGATCGGCAGCTCGCTGACGTCGAGCTCGCCGCGCAGGAACTCCTTGGTGAGCGGCGGCCGGCGGTATGGGATGAGGGTCTCCTTGCCGAGCAGCGTCACCTCTCCTGAGCCGCCGTGCTCGCGGTAGGCGCGGGCGGTTGCCAGGCCGGCTGGGCCGGCGCCGACGATCACGATCCGCCGGGGGCTCATCGGCCGTCGAAACGGTCGAGCCTGTATCCGTCGCGGCGCGCGTCGAGCGCGTGCCAACCGGCGAGCTTCACCGCGAGCCGGTCGTGCACCTCATCGCCGAGCAGCGGCTCCTCGCGCCCGACGCCGCGCCAGCTGACCGCGAGCACGCTCGCGCCGTAGGCGAGCTGCGTCTCGAGCCAGCCGACGGCCTCATCGAGGGCTGGCATGTGCAGGTAGTAGAGGATCTCCGAGCAGACGATCAGGTCCCAAGAGCCCGGCGGGGTTTCTTCCGGGAAGCTGGCGCGGAGCAGATCGACATTTCGCACTCCCTGCAGGTGCTGGCGGGCGAGCTGCAGTGCGCCGAGGGAGAAGTCGATCGCGACGACGTGTTCGCAGCGGGCCGCCAGCAGGCCGGTGAACACGCCGATCGAACAGCCGACCTCTAGGCAGAGACCGTGGGAGCGCTTCGGCAGAGCGGCCAGGGTCGCCGCGTACTTCTCTCGCTCATAGCCGCTCGTGCGATACCCCCACGGGTCGGGGCTCTGGTGGTAGAGCCGCTCAAAGCGCTCGACTGCGGCTGTCGCTGTCACGGTTGCTCCGTGTCGAGCATCTCAGCGCCGAGCTTGGTGAGCTTGGGGTCCAGCCGGTGCTGGAGTAGGAACAGGTCGAGGTCGCGTCGGGCGCGGTCCAGTGTGCTCGCTCCGATCAGCGCCCGCGACCCGCAGACCCGTGCCGCCTGCCCCGAGATCAGGAGCGCGCACTCGTACAGGGCTACGCGGCATTCGACGGCAAGCATTGCCGGGTCGATCCCTGGGCGGGGGTCTTCCAGCTGGCCGAGTTCAGTGGTGGTGTGCTGCAGCCAACGGTCGATCGTGCCTTGCGCGACGCGCATCCGACCGAGGCCGTGTGCCTGTACCGCATCCAGCCGTGCAGGGTCGAGCGCGGCGAGGGTCTCGCCGATGATGCAGTCGGCGAGCCCGGCCCAGGTTGCTGATGTGCGGATCGCGTCGCGAGAGAAGTAGGGCTCGCGGGAGAGCTCGCCGGGTCCGCCGAGCAGCGCGAGCACCGGCGTGTCGTGAAACTCGACGCGATGGCTCTCTGAGGAGCGTAGGCCCGAGGCGCGATACCAGCCGCGGTCGACGCTCACGCAGCTGGTCGTGTCCAGGTAGACAAGGCGCCGGGAGCCGTCTTGGTGAGCAGCGATCACGAGGGCGCGCTGTACTCCTCCGGCGCCGGAGCAGAACGTCTTGACGCCGCGCAGCACGAGCTGACGGTCGCCTTGCTCCAGGCGTGCCGGTGGTCCCTCGCCGGCGGCTGGGTCGGCGCCCCATACGCCGAGCAGCAGCTTGCCCTCTCCTATCTGTGTGAGCTCGGCGGAGCGCAGCGGCTCGGAGGCGGTGAGCGTGAGGCGCTCGACGCCGTTGAGGTGCCCGTCGAGGATGCGCGCGGTCGAAGCGTCCGCGGCTGCCACGGCGCGCACGAGCCGCACCTCGCCGGCGAGCCCGTCCGGTGGGGTTATCAAGGCACCGACAGCGGCGAGATCGGTGAAGTTCTCGGTGGGGAAACGCGGCTCGCGGTCAAGCTCGCCTGCGCGGGCGGCGATGCGCTCGAGCGCCCACTCCAGGCCCTCGCCGGGTGTGGTGTGGGTAGCCAGCAACTCTTGGACGCTCATGCCGGCGCTCCAGTTGTGCGCTGGCCGGTCTTGGGGGGACGGGAGTGGGCGCGGTAGCCCATCGGGGCGAGAAGCAGCCCGTGTGCACGGGCTGCTTCTGTGAGCGCCGGCAGCAACGCGAGGGTGTTCTGGCAGCCGGCTCGCTTCGCTCCGGGCCCGAGGGCATCGTGCATCAAGACCGCGCCGCCGTCGGCGAGCTCGGAGTGCGCATGGTCGAGCATCGCCTGCGGCTGATCGCCGCGCCAGTCGTGTGTGTCGATCGACCAGCGCACGAGCTGCAGCCCGAGCCGCTCGGCGACACGGTGGCTCGCATCGGTGCAGACGCCCCACGGCGCCCGCCACAGCCGCGGGCGCACCCCGACACTCCCTAGCGCCGCGAGGGCCGACTCGCTGTCGTGCTGCAGCTCTGCTTCGGTGAGTTCGGTGTGACGGATGTGGCGGTGACAGTGCATCTCGACATTGTGGCCAGCCTCGATCGCGGCGCGGGCAAGCGCGGGAGCCCGCTCCACACGCTCGCCCACCATGAAGAAGGTGGCCCTCGCCCCACAGCGATCCAGCTCGGCAAGCACGCGTGGGGTCCACACGCGGTCCGGCCCATCGTCAAACGTAAGCGCGCAGATGTGTTTCATCCTCGAGCGGTGGCCCCGACGCTCGCGACCTCGTGGCGACCCTCGGCGAGCTCCGCGACGATCTTTGCGCAGAAGGCCGGCAGATCGTCAGGCTTGCGGCTGGAGACGAGACCTTCATCGGTCACGACCTCCTCGTCGATCCACTCGCCGCCCGCATTGCGGATGTCTGTCTGCAGGGATGGCCACGACGTCAACTTCCGACCTCGCACCAGATCGGCCTCGACGAGCGTCCATGGGCCGTGGCAGATGACGCCCACGGGCTTGCCTTCGGCGAAGAAGTCCTGCAGGAAGCTGACCGCCCGCTTATCTGTGCGCAGCTGATCGGGGTTTGCGACACCGCCCGGCAACACCACTCCGTCGTATTCCCGTGCCCGCGCGTCAGCCAGGGTCTCATCGACCGAGAACGTCGAGCCCTTGTCCAAGTGGTTGAAGGCCTGGACCTCGCCGGTCTCCGGGGCGATCAACTCGGGCGTGCCACCCGCCTGCTCGACGGCTTCCCAGGGCGTGGTCAGCTCGATTTCCTCCACGCCCTCCTGAGCGACCAGGAACGCAATCCTCTTGCCACTCAACTCCGCCATGTTTCCCTCCGATCGATCGTGGGGCCATTCAGGTCTACCCCGCTCGATCATCGTCAAACAAGGCGCGGGAAACCACAGAGAAGATGGTTGAAAGACACGAGCTTTGGGTAGCCATGTCGCTATGACCACTGGAACTTCTCTATTTTTTATCGCCGTCGGTGCGATCCTGCGTTATGCGGTCACGAGCACTGTGTCGGGCGTTTCGCTGCCGACCGTGGGCCTGATCCTGATGATCATCGGTATTGTGGGATTGGTGTTGTCGCTCTTCTACATGCTGGCTTGGAGCCCGCGACGCGAAGATCCGGCGTCTCGCCTCTGAGGGCGATTCCTCTCTAACCGGGCAGAGGCTGCGACCAGAGACGATGGGGCGCCGGCATTTATGCCCGATCGACTCCTCGGCGAGGACCCGGTCGGCGTTCGAGCTGGACTCGCCAGCAACCGGCGGCGGAGCCAGGCATTGGTGGAGTAGATGAGTCTCGCAATTACGAGATCTCAACGAAAGGGAGCCGATGGCTACGGATAAAAACCCTACCGCGGCCGGCGAAGCCGCATCTAGCTATGGCGCCCCCCAGGCTAAATGCGGCTACGGCGCGCTCGGGGGATCGAGCGCGCCGTAGCCAGCGAAGATGGCCTGCGTATTCCCTCCCCGAGGATTCCTCGGCCAGAGATCTGCAGAGCCTCTGTTCGCAAGGCCGCGATCAGCTTCCACGGAACCCTGCGCTGGCATCCTGGTACCCATGCCTATGGCCCGATAAACACATTTCTTGGTCAATCCGTGGATCGCGTTTGAGGGTGCGCCAAGCTCATGGCTTTGCTCGGGCGCCTTCTCGCGGGAGGCGGTCGAGCGGGATTTATGCTCACCGGCGTGCGTGCGCAGCGGCAAGGTGAACCAGACGAGCTTGCCATTTGGCGAAGGGGTGATTCCCCAGTCCTCAGAGAGCGCTTGCACCATGCGAAGTCCCCGCCCCGACCGCTCCTGGGGTGTCGGGGAGCGCAGTACAGGTTGGCCTTGACCGTGATCGCTCAACTCCACGCGGATTTCGTCTCGCAAGAGGTGGATCGCGAGCTCGAAGTCGCTACGGGCGTGTCGCACGCTGTTGGTGGCAAGCTCGGAGGTCATCAGCTCCGCGGCTTCCACGATCTCGCGCGGCTGGTCGCTCAGGAGATCTCTGACGAAGTGGCGTGCGCCAGCCACAGACTCGGGCTGGCAGTGAAAGCGGCGCGCCTGTCTCATGATTCGATCGAGAACACGCTGGAGAGACCCGTGGCCTCCAGCACGCGCCGGATCACTGGGGACGGGTTGCGTAGCGACACGCTGCTCGCTTTCGTGGCGGCGCTGATCAGCACCGCAATCCCGGCGCTGTCCATGAATCGCAGGCCGGTGAGATCAAAGATCAGCGGCTGAGCCGGCTGCGGCAGGATCGACGCCACCTGCTCCTGCAGCGAAGCGGCGTTTGAGCTGTCGAGCTCTCCCGAGAGGATCACGACCTGTGCACCCGTTGGGTTGAGGTGCATGTCGATCTGTATCTGCACCGCGGGGGGCTCAGCCTCTAGCTCTGCCATCGGATGCCCACTATCGCCGTGTCGTCGGAGTGGCCCTCAGATGCGAGGCCGTGGGCGAGCTTGATCAGCAGGTCCTCGAGCGGAAGCGCCGTGTTGGTGGCCGCGTCTCGCAAGCGCGCCAAGCCGACGTCGAGCACCTCTCCATGACGCTCGACCAAACCGTCGGTGAACGCGATCAGCGTCGTGTTTGGCCGCACAGACACAGTCGTCTCCAGGTAGGGCGACTTGCGCGCGACGCCGATTGGCACGTTGGCGTCGAACGCGACGAACTGCCCGCCGGTCCCATCGATCACGAGCGGCGGGATGTGACCGGCACTGGCCACTGTAAGCCGATGGGCGCCCACGTCGATCAGGGCACAGAGCATGGTCGCGAAGTAATCGTGTGCCCCGCTGTTGACGAAATCCGAGAGCTGGGCGAGCACCGAGGACGGACTAGAGTCCTGCGCCGCATACGCCAGCGCGGCGTGGCGCAGCGAGGCCATCGTCGTCGCCGCTCGAAGCCCATGGCCCGAGACATCGCCGATCATGACCAGCACCTGTCCATTGCCTGCCGCGACCACGTCGTACCAGTCGCCTCCCACATCGATGCCCGAAGCGGCCGGCACGTAGCGTGCGCCCACCTGCAGCCCATCGAACTCGGGCAATGTGTCAGGCAACAGCGCGTGCTGGAGCGTCTGCGCGATGCTGCGCTGCTCGGTGTACATCTCCCGGCTCTCCGCCGCAACACGGTCGAGGACACCGACGAGCTGCTCGGCGTAGCGTCGGCGACGAGCCAGCCGATCGGTCATCAGCGCGGCCGCAAGGCTCACGAAGAGACCCACAAGGGCGATGATCCACGGCAGGCGCTCGAAAAACGCGCCCCCGAGCGAGCCGTTTGGGCTCACCACAATCGTGAACGCCCCGGCGCCAAAGGGAAGGACGTCCGAAGCCTGCCGACCCTTGATCGGCAGGCGCTTCAGGCTCGTCACTAGCACATCGCTCGTGCGCTCAGAGTGACCCAGATACAGCGCGTAGTTGAGGTCGGAGAAGGCCGAGTTCTTCTCCAATTTCGAGCGCCTGTTCGCGGGCAGCGGGTTTTCGGCGTAGACCGCGAACCCATGCGTACGGCCGGGGGCGCTGAAATCAAAACCGAGCGCCGGACGCGAGGAGCTGAGGAAGCTCGTGAGGTTCAACACACCGGGTCGGGTGGAATGCCTAAAGAACTGCTCGGCTCTCTGCGGCATCGACGCGAGCACGGGAGCGCTGCCGAGCACAGTGCTCGGCGCGAGGCGCGATGTTCCCACTGGCCACAGCGATACCGAGGTGAACTGGCGGCCAGGCCCCACATAGGGAGCCATGAACGCACGGAACTTCTGCGCGCTACCGCCCGTGGCGTCGGCCAGCTCAGCGGCCGATGCCAGCGGTGTCTGGATCGAGGGGGCGGTGGCCGCCAGCACGAGGCTCAACTCGCGCACGCGGAGCTTCAGTAGCCGTCGCTCATTGCGGTTGTATACGGCCACGGACGTCAGCACCAGCGCCCCCGTCACGATCAGCCCCGTCAGCAGCGCGGCCACCGCCACCCAGGACGGTCGCCACCGCCAGAGCGAGCCCGACGATCTCGCGGAAGGCCCAGCGCCCTCGGCAGCTGCCGGCTCACCCGCCGAGTTGTAGCGAGAGCCAGTCGTGCTCGCCGCCACCGCACGGCTGCTCATTGCAAACATCTCCCCATCCCCATATCCGCCGCCTAGCTTATCCCGGAAATCAAGATCGGTGTCGAAGCGCACCGACCCAGGCTAGCCAGCAGCGCATGAGCAGCCCCAGCCGAAGTTGCCCGCGCTGATCACCGCCGCCACGAATCGCGGGAGCGCCCGATCGGCCTCTCTATAGGGCGGAAGCGACGGGGGCGGCGTTGCTGCTCACGACTGGTCTTGGTACTCGCGCAGAAACCCCTCGAACAGGCGGCGGTGGCCCTCCTCGTCGTGGAGGATCGCGATCACCATGTCGTTGGTCACCGGGTCTGACTCCTCGGTCGCCTGGATGATCTCGTTGTAGTAGTCGATTGCCCCGCTCTCGGCCTCGATCACGCCCTTGATGACGTGCACGATGTCGGTCTGGCGCTCGGGCGGCTGCAGGTAGGACTGCTCAGCTTGGAAGTCCATCGAGCCGGGCACGATCCCATAGAGCTCCTTGATGCGGTTGGCGAACTGGGTGGCGTGCCCGAGCTCCTCCTGAATGTCCTCCCGTAGGGACTTGATGATCTCTTGTGCGCGCACCCCGTCGGGATTGACGGCGTTGGCCAGGTAGCTCATCACGGTCTCGATCTCCATCCAGTACGCCTTGGTGAGCATCTCGACGATGCGCTCGCGCTCCTCGCGGGCGTCCTCGGCGAGGATCCCTGTGCTGCTTTGGGCTGCAGACATTGTGGCGGGCTCCCTTCAATGGTGGGTTCTGTTGATCGCTCATCCGGCGACGGGTGGGCGCAATCGGCCGGGTCGCCGGCCGGTGCGGACTCGTGCAGGCCGAGTAGCGCGAGCGCGAGAACCATCAACGACGATTGCCGCTGAAAGGCTCATGCAGGAGAGCTACCCGCTCTCGCCGGCGCGAACCCGCGCGCGTGAGTGTTGGTTTTGCGCTCGTCAGGCGCTGTGTATTGTGGAACGGTGTGTGAGGGATTGGTGGCATCGGCGGGGGCGAGGCGATCCCGCGGTTGAGGCGTAGCAACTGCGCGGCGCCGGGCATCTTGCGGCGGCGACGCGGCCGCGGTTTCGAGTACCTCGACCCCGACGGGAAACGAATCGACGATCCGGAGGTGCTTGAGCGGATCACAGAGCTGGTGATCCCACCGGCCTGGCGGAGCGTGTGGATCTGCATGGACCCGCGCGGGCATCTGCAGGCCACCGGGGTCGACGCGGCTGGACGCAAGCAGTATCTCTACCACGCTCGTTGGCGCACTCACCGCGACCGGCGCAAGTTCGATGCGATGCTTGCTTTTGGGGCGGCGTTGCCGCGGTTACGCCGCGGTGTGGCACGCGACTTGAGGGTTGCGCACGGCGGGGCTCGTGTGCCAGCGGCGGAGCTGACCGAGCAACGTGTCTTGGCGTGC
The DNA here is from genome assembly GCA_963744135.1 of uncultured Solirubrobacterales bacterium. Lineage (GTDB taxonomy): Bacteria > Actinomycetota > Thermoleophilia > Solirubrobacterales > Solirubrobacteraceae > Palsa-744. Next base: position 447,959 of record CAVUSE010000007.1, read on the forward strand.
GCGGCGCGGCTGTTGGATCTCGGGTTCTTTCGTATCGGCTCGGAGGACTACGCGGAGCGCAACGAGTCCTACGGGCTGACCACGATGCTGCGCGAGCACGTGACCGTCGGCCCGCGCGAGGTGATCTTTGACTTTCCGGCCAAGTCCGGGCAGCGGCGGGTGCAGGCGATCGCCGATCCCGAGGCGCTTGCGATGCTCGCCGCGCTCAAGCGGCGGCGCACGGGCTCTCAGCTGCTCGCCTACCGTGCCGCGGATGGCTGGCGCGAGCTGACGGCGGAGGAGGTGAACGCCTATCTGAAGCGCAAGTCAGGTGGCCCGTTCACCGCTAAGGACTTCCGCACTTGGAACGCGACGGTGCTTGCCGCGGTCGCGCTGGCGGGCGCCGAGGGTACGCGGGGGCGTGCCGGACGTGAGCAGGAGGTCAAGCAGGCGATCAAGACGGTCGCGGCGTATCTCGGCAACACGCCTGCGGTGTGCCGTGCTTCCTACGTCGACCCGAGGGTGATCGATCGCTTCCATGCTGGTGTCACGATCGCGCCCGTGATCGGTGAGGGCGGCCCCGATCTGGACAAGGCGAGGGTTCGCGCTCGAGTGGAGAAGGCTGTGCTGGAGTTGCTCGAGGACGCGGCGAACGGCGGCTGAACCTGAGTGGCCGTATCGCACCTGGCTGGGGTTGCAAGGGAAAATCTCGGGAGATCATCAGCCAGAACGCTGGGTCGAGGCCGACCGCGAACGAGGCGGCGATTGGATTGACATGCCGGGCGGGTGGGTAGATGCGCGATGTGTGTTGACGCGGCTGCGATCTTCGGCGAAGGGGCTTGTGATGAGCGACGAGGTTCAGACGGGAACGATCAGGACGAAGATCCCGGCTCGCCTGGACCGGCTGCCGTGGTCTCGGTTTCACTGGATCGTGGTGGTCGGGCTGGGTACGGCGTGGATCCTGGACGGCCTGGAGGTCAACGTCGTCGGTTCGATCTCCAGTCGCCTTTCCGAACCGGGTGCCGGTGTTGGGCTAACCGCGGCGCAGGTGTCGGGGTGGGCGGCGTCGCTGTACATCGCGGGGGCGTGCATCGGAGCGCTGGTGTTCGGGCAGATGACGGACCGCTTCGGGCGCAAGCGCCTGTTCATGGTGACATTGAGCATCTACCTGCTGGGCACCGTGCTGACGGCGCTGTCGTTCTCTCCGACGTGGTTCTTCGCCTGCCGGTTCTTGACAGGCATGGGCATCGGCGGGGAGTACAGCGCGATCAACTCGGCGATCGACGAGCTGATCCCGGCCAAACACCGCGGGCGGGTGGACGTCTCGATCAACGGCAGCTACTGGCTGGGCGGCATCGGCGGCTCACTGCTGGCGGTCGTGATGCTCAATACGGCGATCTTCCCGGTGAACGTCGGCTGGCGCCTGTCGTTCGTGCTCGGCGCGCTCATCGGGTTGGGCGTGCTGCTGGTGCGTCGCAACGTGCCCGAGAGCCCGCGCTGGCTGTTCATCCACGGTCGCGAGCGCGAGGGTGAGCAGATAGTCGAGGAAATCGAGCAGCAGGTCAGCGAGTCCAGCGGCGAGGAGCTGACGGAGCCCGACGGCGAGCCGCTGACAGTGCGCCAGCGCCGCACGATTCCGTTGCCGCTGATCTTCCGCTCGGCAATATCGATGTACCCCCGACGTACTGTGCTCGGACTTTCGCTGTTCATCGGGCAGGCGTTTCTCTACAATTCCATCCTGTTCGGCTTCGGCAACCTGCTCAGCCTGTACTTTCACACTCCGTCGGGCAACGTGCCGTATTACCTCGCGGTTTTCGCCGCCGGCAACTTCGCCGGGGCGCTGCTGTTGAGCCCGCTGTTCGACACGGTCGGGCGCAAGCCGATGATCGGTGGAACCTACATACTCTCGGGCGCGCTGCTGATCGGCACGGGCCTGTTGTTCAGGGCGCACGATCTCAACGACGTCAGCTTCACCGCCTGCTGCTGTGTCGTGTTCTTCTTCGCCTCGGCCGGTGCCAGCGCCGCATACCTGACGGTCTCGGAGATCTTCCCGATGGAGACCCGCGCGCTCTGCATCGCGGTCTTCTACGCTGTCGGAACGGGTATCGGCGGCGTGATCGGCCCGCAGGTGTTCAGTCGCATGATCAACACCGAAAGCTACGAGCAGGTGTTCCTCGCGCTGAGCCTCGGCGCGGTGATGATGATCCTCGGCGGCCTTGCGGAGCTGGTGTTCGGGGTGAAAGCCGAGCGGGAAAGCCTCGAGGACATCGCCAAGCCGCTCACGGTCGAGGACTCCCCAAAGGGGGCCGCTGTCCCCGCACCGGCGGGATAGGTCGACGCTGATGGGGTCTGCTGTGGTGGCAGTGACGGGGGCGAGCTCGGGGGTGGGACGCGCTACCGCGCAGGCGTTTGCCCGCGAGGGAGCGACCGTCGGGTTGATCGCCCGTGGCCGGGAGGCGCTGTCCGCGACGGCCGCGGAGGTGCAGTCGCTGGGCGGGCGGCCGGTCGTGCTGGAGTGCGATGTCGCTGACCCGCAGGCTGTCGAGGCGGCTGCGGGTGAGCTGGAGCAGCGCGGCAGCATCGAGGTGTGGGTGAATAATGCGATGGCGAGCGTGTTCGCTCCTACCTGGGAGATCGCTGCCGAGGAGTTCCGCAGGGTGACTGAGGTCACGTACCTGGGGGTGGTGTATGGGACGCTGTGCGCGCTGTCGCGGATGCGCCCGCGGGATCGTGGAGTGATCGTGCAGGTCGGCTCGGCGCTGGCCTACCGTGGCATCCCTTTGCAGAGCCCTTACTGCGGGTGCAAGCACGCGATCCAGGGGTTCACCGAGTCGCTGCGCTGTGAGCTGATGCACGAGGGAAGCGGGGTGCGGGTGACGATGGTGCAGCTGCCGGCGCTGAACACGCCGCAGTTCGACACGGTGCGTACTCGTCTTCCTCGGCATCCGCAGCCGGTGCCGCCGATCTATGAGCCAGAGGTCGCCGCGAGGGCGATCGTGACGGCCGCCCGGCAGCCGGCGCGGCGTGAGTGGTGGGTCGGCGTTTCGACGGCGCTGACGTTGCTCGGCAACGCGCTGGCGCCGGGGTTCGCCGATCGCTACCTGGCGCGGACAGGGTTTGATTCCCAGCAGACAGACGAGCCGGTGCAACCTGGGCGGCCGGACAACCTGTTTGCGCCGCTGCCTGGCGCGCGGTCTGTGCACGGCGACTTTGACGAGCAAGCCAAACCGCGCAGTGTGCAGTGGGAGCTGACTCGCCGCCGGCGGCTGCTCGCCGGCGGCGCTGGGGTCGCCGCGGGGCTGCTGGGAGCGGGCGTGGTGCGCCGGGCGCGATGAGCGAGCAGGTGCCGGCGATCAGCGGGTATGGGCTGATCGGGGACTGCCACAGTGCCGCCTTGGTGTCCTGCGAGGGTTCGATCGACTGGTGCTGTGTGCCGCGGTTTGACAGCGGCAGTTGCTTCGGACGACTGCTTGACCGTGGGCGTGGCGGGTTCTGCACCGTGTCCGTGAAGGGCGATGCGAGGTGGCGGGGCAGCAGCTACGTCGAGGACACGCTCGTCCTTGAGGGTGTGCTTGAGGGGTCGCAGGGAACTGTGCGGGTCAGGGATTTCTTTGCGATGCGCGAGCACGGCGCACTCGAGCCACGCCGCGAGCTGATCAGGATCGTGGAGTGCGAGCGCGGTAGCGCCGAGGTGCAGGTCGAGCTTGCGCCGCGGTTTGACTACGGGGCTGTGCGGCCGTGGCTGCGCCGCGCGGCAGCGGACGTGTTCACGGCGATCGGCGGTGACGACGGGCTTTTGGTTTGGAGTGACGGTGAGCTCCGTGCCGAGCGTGAAGCGCTCCTGGCGCGTGGGCGGATACACGCCGGGGAGCGGCTGCGGCTTTTGATCCGGTTCGTCCGTCCGCATCTGCTTGAGCGAGAGCAGACCGCTTTGGATGCCGGGGAGGTTGACGGGCGGCTCGAGGAGACCATTGCGTGGTGGCGGGCTTGGCGTGCGCGTCTCAGCGAGGATGGTCCTGACCACGGCGCGGTCGTGCGCTCGGCGTTGACGTTGAAGGCGCTGACCTACGCTCCGACGGGCGCGATCGTGGCGGCCCCTACGACGTCGCTGCCGGAGACGGTCGGAGGCGAGCGTAACTGGGATTACCGCTACAGCTGGGTGCGGGACTCGACGTTGACGGCGCACGCGCTGGCGGAGCTGGGCTGCGAGCGTGAGGCCCGGCGGTTCCGTCATTTCATCGTGCGCAGCTCCGGCGGACACGCGGAGGATCTGCAGATCCTGTTCGGGATCGGCGGGGAGCGACGGATCTCAGAGGAACAGCTCGACTTGGAGGGCTACCGTGGCTCGCGGCCGGTGCGGGTCGGCAACGAAGCGGCGGGCCAGCTGCAGCTGGATGCGTTCGGGGAGATCCTGAACCTCGCGTGGCGCTGGCATTTGCGCGGACACTCCCCTGACGATGACGAATGGCGGTTCTTCTCAGAGCTCGTCGACAGCGCTGTTGAGCGGTGGTCTGAGCCCGACCGGGGTATCTGGGAGTGGCGCGGTGAGCCGCGGCACTTCGTTCACTCCAAGGCGTGCTGTTGGACGGCGGTCGACCGGGGGCTGCGGCTGGCTGAGGAGTGCGCCCGCAAGGCGCCCACACGACGCTGGAAGAAGGCGCGGCAGGAGATCCGCGCGGCGATCGAGAGCCGCGGCTATGACGAGCAGCGCGGCGTATTCGTGCAGTGCTTTGACGAGCCGGCGCTGGACAGCGCGCTGCTGTTGCTGCCGGTCGTCGGGCTCTTGGCGTTTGATGATGAGCGGATGCTGCGCACGACCGACGCGGTGCGCGAGGAGCTGGACGCAGGCGGGTTTCTCTACCGCTACCGCCAAGATGATGAGCTTGCGGGCGAGGAGGGCGCGTTCCTTGCGTGCTCGTTCTGGCTGGCGGAGTGCTACGCCCACCAGGGAAAGTTGCCGCAGGCGCGGGAGGTGTTCGACCGGGCGATGGGCGCCGCCAGCCCGTTGGGTTTGTTCTCCGAGCAGATCGACCCCGACAGTGGCGAGCTGCTCGGCAACTATCCGCAGACGTTGACGCACCTATCCCATGTCGCGGCGGTGGCCGCGCTCGCGCGAGCCGACGCGCAAACGGCGCCAGTTTGAGTACCTGTGCTTTGGGTAGGAGACTCGCATGGCCCGCGAGACCGAGCCTGTCGTGGAGCAGCTCGCAGCGAGAGCCTTTACGGTCCCGACCGACGCGCCGGAGGCGGATGGCACGCTCAGCTGGGATGCGACGACGATGGTCGTGGTCGAAGCCGGTGCGGCCGGGCACATTGGCGTTGGCTATAGCTATGCGGCCGGTGCCGCCGCCGCGCTGATCTCCGAGTTGCTCACCGGCGGCGTGGTGGGTGCGGATGCGCTTTCGCCGCCGGCGGCTTGGACGGGGATGCGCCGCGCAGTGCGCAACGTTGGCTATCCGGGGGTCGCCTCGAGCGCGATCTCGGCGGTGGATGTCGCGCTGTGGGACCTGAAGGCGCGGCTGCTCGGGGTCTCACTGTCCACGCTGTTGGGACGGGTGCGCGAGCAGGTGCCGGTGTATGGCAGCGGCGGGTTTACCTCCTACAGCGCTGAGCAGATGCAGCGCCAGCTCACCGGCTGGGTCGAGCAGGGCATCACGGCGGTGAAGATGAAGGTCGGCTCGGAGCCTGACCTGGACCCTGAGCGTGTCCGTCACGCCCGCGGCGTGATCGGCGACGGCGTGCGTTTGTTTGTTGATGCGAACGGTGCCTACTCGCGCAAGCAGGCGCTGGCGCTCGCCGAGACGTTCACTGAGGAGGCAGGCGTGTCTTGGTTTGAGGAGCCGGTCTCCTCCGATGACCTCGAGGGGCTGCGGCTGCTGCGCGACCGTGGCCCGACGGGGATGGATATCGCAGCTGGCGAGTACGGGTATGACCTCTTCTACTTCCGGCGGATGCTGGACGCGGGCGCGGTCGACGTGCTGCAGGCGGATGTGACCCGCTGCGGTGGGATCACCCAGCTTTTGCAGGTGGGGGCGCTGTGCGCCGCCCAGGGTGTGCGACTGTCGGCGCACACGAGCCCGGCGGTCCACGCGCACGTGGGCGCCGCGATCGAGCCGCTTGAGCACGTGGAGTATTTCCACGATCACGCGCGCATCGAGGAGCTGCTGTTCGATGGGGCACCGCCGCTGCGGGAGGGCGCGCTGTGTCCGGACCCGGCCACGCCTGGGCTGGGGTTGGCGTTGCGCGAGGACGTGGCGGGGCGCTACGAGCGCTGATGCCGAACACGCTCCACGCCTACGAGCATGTGCAGGGCATCTATCTGCCGATCGCGGTCGGCGTGTTCGTGCTGGTCGTCGGGACGCTGCTGGTGCTGCTGGTGCGCGGGGTGCGGCGCACCACACCGGGGGGACGCTCGCAGGCGCTGGTGGTCGAGGTTGTGTATGCGTGCGCGTTGGCGTGCGTGGCCGGGTTTCTGGTGTGGGTGACGTTCACCACGGAGACTCCGATCGACCGCACGGTCGCCGATCCGGGGCTGCGCCTGAAGGTCATCGCCGCGCAGTGGAGCTGGCGCTTCGTCTACCCGGACGGCGTGAGCGTCGCCGACATCGACACCTGGCACCCCACGCCGGCGTATGTGCCGACCGGGACCGAGATCGAAATCACCGGCACCTCCGAGGATGTGATCCACGGCTTCTGGATACCTGAACTGCACTACCAGCGGCAGTTCGTGCCGGGCTACACGACGCACTTCGATCTGCTTTTCCAGCGCCCCGGCTACTACGCCGGCGAGTGCTCGGTGCTGTGCGGTGTGAACCACAGCGAGATGCATTTCGCGGTGCAGGCGGTGAGTCTGCGGCGCTTCCGTCGGTGGCTGGCAGATGAACACTCACGCGGGGGCAGCAGCTCATGAGCACCGTGGCGCTTCCAGGCCGTGTCGCCTCGAGCACGCTCGCCTCCACCGACCACAAGCGGATCGCCGGCACGGCGTGCGCGATCGCGTTCCTGTTCTTCCTCGCCGGTGGCCTGTTGGCGCTTTTGATGCGAAGCCAGCTCGCCGCCGATGGCGGCGTGGTCTCACAGCAGACCTACAACGAGCTGTTCACGATGCACGGCTCGACGATGGTCTACCTCGTGATCGTCCCGGTGGCGCTCGCGGTGGGTATCTACTTCGTGCCGCTGCAGGTCGGGGCGGCGGAGATGGCGGGACCGCGGGTCGCGCTGGCAGGTCTGTGGATGTACGTGTGCGGCGGCGTGCTGATGTGGTCGGGGTTCCTCACCGCCGGCGGCGCCGCGAGCGCGTCGTGGTGGGGGTTCGACCCGCTCTCGGAAACGATCCATTCGCCCGGCAGCGGCATGGAACTGTGGATCTTCGGGGTGATGCTGGCGACCCTCGGACAGATCTTGTGGGCGGGATGCATCCTGTTGACGGCGCTGCGCGCCCGCGCGCCCGGCATGACGCTGATGCGGATGCCGGTGTTCACCTGGACGATGGTGGTGACCTGTCTGATGGTGGTGTTCGGGTTCCCCGCGCTGCTGCTCGCGCTGGGGTTGCTGTGGGCGCAACGGCACTTCGGCGGCGTGCTGGTCGGCGGCGCCGGCGCCGTGGACTACCAGGCGCTGTTCTGGTTCTACGGGCACCCGGTCGTGTACGTCATGTTCTTCCCGTTCGTGGGGATGGTCGGAGAAGTGCTCGCCACGTTCTCCGCACGACGGTTCTTCGGCTACTCGGCGTTCGTGGTGGCGCTGCTCGCGTTCGCGGGGCTCTCGATGACGGTATGGGCGCACCACATGTTCACCTTCGGGGTGCTGTCGAACAAGTATTTCGCGCTGACATCCACCGCTCTGATCGTTCCGGCCGGAGTGGAGTATTTCGACTTCCTGGCGACGATCTGGCGCGGTAGCCTGCGTTTCACCACTGCGTTCCTGTTCGCGATCGGCTTCCTCATCCAGTTCCTCATCGGCGGGCTGACCGGGGTGATCCTCGCCTCCCCACCATTGGACTACGGGCTGAACATGTCCTATTTCGTCGTCGCACACTTTCACTACACGATCTTCGCGGGCAGCGCGTTCGGGCTGTTCGGCGGTATCTACTACTGGTTTCCGAAGATCACGGGCGTGATGCTACGCGAGCGGCTGGGAAAGCTGCATTTCGTGCTTATGGTGATTGGCACGAATGTCACCTTCTTCCCGATGTTCATCCTCGGCGCGGAGGGCATGACGCGCCGGATCGCGCGCTACCCCGCCGCGACTGGCTGGCAGGGCTTGAACATCCTCGAGACCGCGGGGTCGCTGGTGATCGCGCTGTCGGTGGTCGTGTTCATCCTCAACATGCTGGTCTCGCTGCGCTGGCGACACGCCGCCGGCGATGACCCGTGGGGAGCGCACACGTTGGAGTGGGCAACCAGCTCCCCGCCGCCGCGCCACAACTTCCATGGGCTGCCGCCGATCCGCTCCTACGCGCCGCTGCTTGACCTGCGCGAACGAGGCGAGGTCACGCACAAACGCAGCGAGATCGAGCGCAAAGCGGGCGAGGTCAGCCGATGAGACGCGCTGCGGTCGTGCTGCTCGCCTGGGGTCTGTGGCTGGGGGCCCTGACCGCCCTGCAGGCGGTGTTCGCGCCGAAACTCATCCAGTTCTCGATCCCCGCCCTCGCCAGCGCGGCGTGCGTCACCGCTGGCCTCGCGCTGTGGGCGCTGGATGCGCGGCACGGGAGAGGAGAGCGTCCTCGGCTGATCACCGACAGCTCGCTGGCGACCGTCACGCTGACCGTCGGGTTGGCGGTAGCGCTGCTCGGCGCGGGGTTCGGCCTGTGGCTGATCCTGATCGGCGCCGGCATCATTGCACTCGGCCTCGGCGGTGTCGTGCGCGAGCAGCGCACTCGCGCGCGCACCCTGCGCCGGGAGGGCTCGTCGCGGTGAGCGTCCAGCCCCTGACCCTCGCGCGCCTGCTGGGCAGCTGGACGGTGGACCCGGAGCTGCTCTGCGTGTGCTGTACGGCGGCAGCGTTGTACGTGTGTGGCATGATCCGCTCGCGCCGACCCTGGCCGGCGTGGCGGCTCGTGTCGTTCATCTGCGGGCTGCTGGTGCTGGTGGTCGCGTTGCAGTCGGGCATCGACCAGTACACCGATGAGCTGCTCTCGATCCACGTCGTCGAGCATCTGCTGCTGATCCTCGTCGCACCTTCCCTGATCTTGTGGGGGGCGCCGGTGAGGTTGACGTTGAGCGCCTGCTCGCCCGCCGGCCGGCACGCGATCGGCAGCCTGCTGCGCAAGCAGTGGGTGCGGCTGTTGACGCGGCCGGCGTGCGGGTTCGCACTGTTCACGCTGGTGGTGCTCGGCACGCACCTGACGGGCGTATATGAAGCGGCGCTGCGCAATCAGACGGTCCACGCCGGCGAGCACGCCGCCTACTTCTGGTCGGGGACGCTGTTCTTGCTGCCGCTGCTGGCGGCCGACCCGATCCCGCACCCGCCGGGCGCGATCGCGCGGTTCTCGTGGCTGATGGCCGCAATGGTCGTCATGTCCGTGCCGGCGGGCGTGTTCCTGTTCGACGACCACGTCCGCTACCCGTTCTATCTGACGCCGGCGCGGGCGCTTCACACCTCGGCGCTCTCCGACCAGCGCGCCGCAGGGATGATCATGCTCGTCGCCGGCGGCTTTGCGATGGGCGCCCTGGCGATCGTCGTCGCGATGGGAGCGATGATCGCCGAGGAGCGACGCCAGCAACGCCGCGACGCCTACCTCCCCGATGACGGGCAAGCGGCGGCACCCGGGACGAGCGGCGACCGGGCAACGGGGTTGGCGGGCATATGAGACGCCGGCTGATGACAGCTGCGGCCGTGGTGTGCGGAGCGCTCGCGCTCCTCGACTTCGAGGCACGTTGGGGCGCCAACGCCGACACGTCCACGACGCCTGTGCGGGGGCCCTCCTCGCTGGTGGCGCAGGGGCACGCGCTGTTCGATTCCTCGTGTGCGGCCTGCCACGGCATCGCCGCGCAGGGCATCCATGGCCGCGCCCCCAGCCTGCGCGGCGTGGGCGCGCTGGCGGCAGACTTCTACCTGGAGACCGGGCGGATGCCGCTGCCCTTCAGCCGCGCGCAGCCGCTGCGCACCAGCCCGGCGTTCCCGCAGAGCAAGATCGAGGCGCTGATCGCCTACGTCGCGTCATTCGGCGGACCAGAAATCCCCGTGGTGCACCCCACACAGGGCTCGCTCGCGGAAGGCCAGCGACTTTTCGCGCTGAACTGCGCGGGCTGCCACACGATCCAGGGACAGGGCGGGATCGTGACCGGCGCGGTCGTGTCGTCGCTGAACGAGGCGACGCCCACGCAGGTCGGCGAGGCGGTGAGGATCGGCCCTTACGTGATGCCTCGCTTCGGCGAAGGCGAGCTCTCCACAGCACAGGTGAACTCGCTCGCGCGCTACATCCAGAGCATCCAGCACCCCGACGATCTGGGCGGCTGGGGGATCGGGCGGATCGGCCCGATCCCCGAGGGGATGGTCGCCTGGCTTTTGGCTGCAGCGGCACTGCTGCTGATCGCGCGGCTGCTCGGCGAGCGCACCAGCGATGGCCCCGAAGGCCCTCGGCAAGCGGGGGGCGCATGAGCCGCATCTGGAACGTGATCGTGATGTTCGTGCTGTGGCGCACCGGTGGGCTGCGGCGCGGCTCCACGGCTACCGACCAGGACCCCTCAGAGCGTCACACCGGCGCCCCCGCGTGGGCCGAGCGGCTGGTGGTGCTTTTGCTGTTGCTCGTCCCGGTGGCGGCGCTGGCGTTCGTCGCACTGTTCGTCCTCGACCCCGACACGCAGCTGCTCGGCCTCGCGCTCGGCGTCGCGCTCGCGCTGCTGGCGGCGGCGCTGGTGCTCGCGGGGCGCCGGCTGGTGGCGCAGGAGACGAAGGTCGAGCATCGTCCCCGGCTCGCCGACCCGGAGGCGGCGCGCCAGGTGCGCGAGCAGGCGGCGGCGGGCGCGGAGGGGGTCACGCGCCGGCGGCTGCTCGTTGGCGCCGCGGGAGTAGCGGGAGCGGGGTTGACGGCCGCGGTCGCGATTCCGGTCGTCGCGCTCGGCCCCGGCCTGGAGGCGCAGCTGCGGCGCACCCCGTGGTATGCCGGGCGCGCGCTCGTGAACGAGCAGGGCACGCCGATCCTCGCCGCGGACGTCATCGAACGCAGTTTTCTTACCGCGTTCCCACAGAACGCCGACCAGGAGGATCTCGGCTCTCCGGTCGTAGTAGTGCGCGTCGACCCCGCCACCTTGAAGCTCCCCCCAGCGCGGTCGGGCTGGGCGCCGGAGGGGATCCTCGCCTACTCGAAGATCTGCACGCACGCCGCCTGCGCGATCTCGCTGTTCCGCGACCCGCTGAGCCCCTCCACCGAGTCGCGCGGCCCGGCGCTGGTGTGCCCCTGCCACTACTCGACGTTCGACGTGCTCGACGGCGGCAGCGTCGAGTTCGGCCCCGCCGGGCGGCCGCTGCCGCAGCTGCCCCTCAGGATCGACTCCGCCGGCTTGCTGCGTGCGGCCGGGTCGATGTCGGGGCCGGTAGGTCCCTCCTGGTGGGAGGATTCGTCGTGAGCCACGCGCGCGGCTGGGCCGATGTCGGGGCCGGTCGGTCCGTCCTGGTGGGAGACCCGTGAGCAGCGCACACCGGCACGCGGGGGACCCGGTGGCATTCGTGGACGAGCGCCTCGGCGTCGCGCGGGGCGTGGGCTTCCTGATGGACTACGTGTTCCCCGACCACTGGAGCTTCCTGCTCGGCGAGATCGCGCTGTACTCGTTCGTCGTGCTGATCCTCACCGGCACATTCCTGGCGCTGTTCTTCGACCCCGACACCACGCAGGCCGCCTATCACGGCAGCTACCAGGCGCTGCGGGGTCAGAGCGTCTCCGGCGCCTACGCCTCTACGCTGCACATCTCCTTCGCCGTGTCCGGCGGGCTGCTCGCACGCCAGGTCCACCATTGGGCGGCGCTCGTGTTCGTCGCCGCGATCACCCTCCATCTGCTGCGGATCGTGTTCACCGGCGCGTTTCGCAAGCCGCGCGACATCAACTACTTCATCGGCGTCACCCTGCTGGCGCTTGCGATCCTCGAGGGGTTCGCCGGCTACTCGCTGCCCGACGATCTGCTCTCCGGGATGGGCCTTGCGATCGCGTGGGCGGTGGCGATGTCGCTGCCGCTGATCGGCGGCCCGTTCGCCACCGCGCTGTGGGGCGGGCGCTTCCCCGGGTCGACCGTGTTCGAGTCGCGGCTGTTCATCGCGCACGTGTTCCTGCTGCCGGCGGTCATCGGGGCGCTGATCGCTGTGCACCTGGCGATCATCATGCGCCAGCGCCACTCGCAGTTCCCGGGCCCCGGCCGGCGCGAAGACAACGTGGTCGGCACCCCGATGTGGCCCGGCTACGCGCTGCGCTCGCTCGGCCTGTTCGCCGCGGTGGCGGCAGTGCTGGTGCTGATGGGCGGCCTGATCCAGATCAACCCCGTGTGGCTGTGGGGTCCCTACCACCCCTACATCGGCACCAACGGCGCGCAGCCCGACTGGTACTTGGGGTGGCTGATCGGCGCATTGCGGTTGATGCCCGATCTGGAGCTCCACGCCTTCGGGCACACGCTCGTGCCCAACCCGTTCTTCGGCGGCGTGCTGTTCCCGAGCGTCATCTTCGGCCTTCTGTATGCGCTGCCGTGGCTTGACCGGCGCTTCATCAGCAGGGACCACCGTCGCCATGATCTACTCGAGCGCCCGCGCGATAACCCGCGGCGCAGCGCGCTCGCGGCCGCTGTGCTGAGCGCCGTGGCGGTCGTGTTCGCCGCGGGCTCGGCGGATCGCCTGTTCTTCCAGTTCGGCTTTGGCTACGAAGGTGCCGTCTGGTTCTTCCGCGGCGCGTTCCTGATCGTGCCCGTGGTCGTGTTCGTGCTCACAAAACGGGTCTGCCAGCAGCTCGCACAGGAGCGCTCGCACCCACTGCGGGGCTGGAGCGGCCAGGTGGTCCTCCGCAACCGGCGGGGCGGCTTCGACACGACTCGTCAGTGAGCCGAGCACTGCTGTCAGTGTGTTCGCACGGCTGGTAGGTGGGCTCTAAAATGATCTGTCGGCCATCGGCGCTGGCGGGATCGAAAACCGGCCTCGGGTCAGCGCTTCTTGTTCTCGACGGCTCTCTGGAGCTGTGCCTTATTCATGTGGGAGCGGCCTTTGACGCCGAGGCCGCGGGCCTCTTGGTAGAGCTGTTCGCGGGTGCGTCCGCGTGGGCCTGGTTTGCCGGAGCGCAGGCCGCCGCGCCGGCCGGAGGAGATATCGCTGGTGGACGTGCGCGAGCTGGTTTTAGATTCGCCGCTGCGGGCGCGCTCCTTGTTGACGGTGCGCGCCGCGATCTCCTCGGCACGTTTCAGCGAGGCGCCCTGTTCGCGCTCGCTGTCCTTGATGTGCTCGTACTGGCGCTCGCGCCTGCTGCCTTTTTTCACACCGCGGGGTGGCATTTCATTTACCTCCGATCATCAGCTGCTGGTCTTTCTTGGTCGCGCGCAGGACCGAGCGCACCCGGTGCGCCTCGCCGCGGACGCCGGCCCTTGAGATCACCGGTGCAGCGACGGGCGCGCCTCTCAGTAGTCGTCGCGCCGCTTCGGAAAGGCTGGCGAGCTGCGGGCTCTGGCGGCTGCGCCAGCGCGCCTGCTGAGTGCCCGCCTGGTGTGTCTGTTCGGTCGCGGTCATCTCAGTCTCTCTTTCTCAGACGACGGCGGTCGACAGCGCGGTCGCCTGGCTGTGGTCGTGGAAGCGGGGCAGTATCTCGCCGGCGTAGGTCTCGAAGAACCGCTCGTGGTCGCGGCCGATCTGCTGGATGTAGAGCTCGTCGAAACCGGCGTCCTCGTAACGTTTGATCGCCTGCAGGTGCAGGTCGATGTCCGGGCCGCACGGGACAGCTTCGGCCACCATGTCCTCGCCGATCAGCTCGCTGGCCTGCTCGAAGTGTGCGGGGGTGGGCAGGATCTGCGCGAGCTCGCCGGGCAGCTGCTCGTTGGGCCACAGCCGGTACGCGGTGGCACGCGCCCGGTGCTCGTCTTCTGCCCAGCAGACCTTCATCCCGCCGGCGACGAGGCGCTGGTCGTCGGCGGCGTCGCGGAAGCGCTTGACTTCCTGCTCGTCGGGGATCACGGTGCAGTACCCGTCGCCGATCCTCGCGGCAAGGTCGGTGGCCTTGGGGCCGAACCCGGAGATGAGGATCGGCGGGAGCCGCTCAGGCAGGTCGTAGATGCGAGCGTTCTCCACGCGGTAGTGGCGGCCGCGGTGGCTCTGCATCCCGCCCTGCCAAAGCCGGCGGATGATCCGCACGGCCTCCTCGAGCATCTCCAGACGCTCATCGGCCTGCGGCCAGTGGTTGCCGAGGATGTGCTCGTTGAGCGCCTCGCCGCTGCCGAGCCCGAGCGCAAAGCGGCCCTCGAGCAGCACCGCGGAGGTGGCGGCGGCCTGCGCGATGATCGCCGGGTGGATGCGCACGGTCGGGCAGGTGACGGCAGTCGTCAGCTTGATCTGCGTGGTGGCCTGGGAGAGCGCCCCGATCGTCGACCACACGAAGCTGCTGTGTCCCTGCTCATCGTTCCAGGGGTGGAAGTGGTCGGAGATCCACAGGCCGGCGAAGCCGGCATCCTCGGCCATGCGCGCCTGTCGGATGAGCTCGCGCGGGTCGAACTCCTCGCTTGACAAGAAATAGCCGATCCTCATCACTGCCTCCTCGGGTTCGCTCAGGTCAACGGGCGTTGTGGTTCTCCTACCGTGGTTCTCCTACCCAAACTGCGCAGGATCAATCGGTGGTTCGGGTCCCCTCGGAGATCTCGACGACGCATATCAGCGTCTGCTCGTGGTTCTCTGCCGGCGCCATTAGGACAGAGGTACCCGCTTGACAAACCGGCAAGCAGGGTAGCTCCACCGCAAAACATGAAAGCTCGCGCGAACAACGGACAGCGACACCGCCCGCCGGCCGGTGCGGGCGTGTTGGTGCTCGCGTGGGCGGGCGTGCTCGGCGGCTTGTGGATGCTGCTGGTCGATACGGTCTCGACCGCGGAGGTGCTCTGCGCGGTGGCGGCGGCGGTAGCCGGCGCGCTCGTCACCCGCCTCGTCTTTGAGAGCGGGACAGCGCGAATGCGCCCCGCGGCTGGTCTGCTCGCAGCGGTTGTCCGGCAGCTGGCGCGCGTGCCTGGCGATCTGTGGCTACTTGCGCTCGTGCTCGCCCGCACGCTTGCCGGGCATCGCCGGCCGGGGCGCTTTCATCGGCTCCCGCTCGAGCTGCCCGTGAGCGCAGCCGGCGACGCACGCCGCGCCGGGATCGAGCTTGCCGGGTCGCTCGCCCCGAACACGATCGTGCTCGGCGTCGACGAGCAGCAGGTGGTCGTGCACCAGCTCGCTGCCCGCCACGGTGAGCGGGCGAGCGTCGTTGAGATCGGCTCGTGAACGTGTGGCTGATCGCCGCGCTCGCGCTGCTGCCGGCACTGCTGGCCTGCGGGGTCGTGAGCTTCCGTTCGAGCGCGCTGTCGGGGCTGGTGGCGATGGAGCTGGCGAGCGCGATCTCGGTGGTGGAGCTGATGCTGTTCTCCGAGGGCACGCACCGCCAGCCGTTCGTCGACCTCGCGCTAGTGCTGGCCGTGATGGGGTTCATCGGGTCACTGGCGTTCGCGCGGCTGATGGAGCACGGCCCATGAGGAGCGTGGTCGTGGACGTGCTCTTGTTCGCCGGGGTGCTGGTGCTGTTGGTGTGCGCACTGGGGGTGCTGGTGATGGGCAGCGCCTATGACCGGCTGCACTACGCCTCCGCCGCCGGCTGGGGCGCGGCGCTGATCGCGCTGGCGATCCTGGTACGCGAGTCGTTGTCGCTGATCGCCGACAAGGCACTTTTCACCGCGGCGATCCTGGTGGTGTGCGGGCCGGTGCTCTCGCACGCCACCGCGAGGGCCGGGCGCATCCGCGAACGGGGCGCGTGGGATCCCGCGCCACGCCAGCGCGGCGGGCAAGGCTCGGGGGCGCAGCCGTGAAGGAGCTGCAGGCGGGGCTGCTCGTGCTGCTCGCCGTGGGTGGGCTTGGGGTCGTGCTGATGCGCGACCCGTTGCGCCAGGCGCTGATGGTCGGCATCTACGGACTGCTGCTCGCGCTGTTGTTCTTCGTGCTGCAGGCACCCGATGTCGCGCTTTCGCAGATCGTCGTGTGCACGGTCGCGGTGCCGGTGATGATCCTGCTGGCGCTGGCGAAGGTCCGCACCCACGAACACCAGGACCACGACCAGCAGGAGCAACAGGCGAGCGCGCACGGGGACGGCGGACGGTGAGCGAGCGGGCACGCCTGTGCATGTTCGGAGCCGGAGCGGCTGGACTGACGGTGCTGCTCGCGTGGGGTCTTTCGGGGCTACCGGCGTTCGGCGACTCGGGCGGCGCCTACGCGCTGCTGATCAACCATGTCGTCGTCGCACAGCGCCACGCCACCGACGCGGTGACGGCGGTGAACTTCGACTACCGGGCGCTGGACACGCTGGGCGAGGAGTTCATCCTGTTCACCTCCGTTGTCGGCCTGGCGGTGCTGCTGCGTGAGCAGCGCGCAGAGCGCGAGCGGCCCCCGGCGCAGGCCTGCCGGGAGCACCGCTTCCAGGGGTCGAGCTACGCGCTGCGCGCGCTGACGCTGGTGCTGGTCGGGCCGCTGGTGGTGCTCGCTTTGTACGTGGACTCGCATGGGGCGCTGACCCCTGGCGGCGGATTCCAGGGCGGCGTGATCGGCGCCGCGACGCTGTTGATGGTGTTCCTCGGCGGCGGCTACGTGACGATGCGCCGCCTCTCCCCGCACGCGCTGGTCGAGCTGGCCGAGTCCAGCGGCGCGGCTGCCTACGGGTTGATCGGCCTTGGGGGCCTGGTGTTCGCGGGAGTGTTCTTCAAGAACTTCCTGGGACTCGGGACCCCCGGGGAGCTGCTCTCGGCGGGCACGATCCCGCTGTCGAGCATGGCGGTCGGCTTGGAGGTGACGGGCGCGTTCGTGTTGTTGTGGAGCGAGTTCCTCGACCAGGCGCTGATCGTGAGGAAAGCGTGAGCGTCCTTGCCTATGGCACCGCCGGCTGGCTGTTCCTCATCGGCCTGTATGGGATCGTGAGCAGCCGCAACCTGATCCACATGGTGATCTGCCTGTCGGTGGTGCAGTCCTCCACGTATGTGCTGCTGCTGAGCATCGGCTACCGGACGGGGGCGGCGGCGCCGATCTTCGCGGACATCCCGCCCGGCTCCCGCGCCGTGGACCCGATCGTGCAGGCGCTCGCGCTCACCGACGTGGTTGTGGAGGCGACGGTGGTGGCGTTGCTGCTGGCGCTGGCGGTGCAGGCACACAAGCGCTTCGGGACGCTCGACCCGAACGAGCTGACACCCCTGCGGGGGTAGCCGGTGCACTCGCTGATCCCGCTGCCGGTGATCGTGCCGCTGCTCGGTGCCGCGTTCCTCGCTGCCGCCAACAAGCTGCTGCCGCGGTGGGCGACCGACGCCGTGGGCCTTGCGTGCGCGCTTGCGGTGCTCGTGCTCTGCGTCCTGCTGGTCATCGACGCGAATCACCTGATGGTGTACTGGTTCGGCGGGTTTCACGTCCGCGGCGGCGTGGCGGTCGGGATCTCCTTCTCCGTCGACCGGATCGGCGCTGGGATGGCGACGCTCGCCGCGGTGATGGTGAGCGTAGCGCTGCTGTACTCGGTGCGCTATTTCGATGAGGTCGGCTCGCTGTTCGGCGCGCTGATGCTCGTGTTCCTCGCGGCGATGTGCGGGTTCTGCCTGACCGGCGATCTCTTTGACCTGTTTGTCTTCTTTGAGCTGATGAGCGTCGCCGCCTACGCGCTGACCGCCTACAAGATCGAGGAGGCGGGCCCGTTGCAGGGTGCGATCAACTTCGCGATCACCAACAGCGTCGGCTCGTTCCTGATGCTCACCGGCATCGCGCTGCTCTACGGGCGTACCGGCGCGCTGAACATGGCACAGATCGGCTCGGCGCTGGCGGGGCATCCGGCTGACGGGCTGGTGAAGGTCGCACTGCTGTTGATCATGGGCGGCCTGTTGGTGAAGGCCGCGATCGTTCCTCTGCACTTCTGGCTGGCGGACGCGCACGCGGTCGCGCCGGTCCCGGTGTGCGTGCTGTTCAGCGGTGTGATGGTAGAGCTCGCGCTTTACGGCCTGGCGCGCGTGTACTGGAGCGTGCTCTCCGCGCCGCTGGCCGCCCATACGGGAGGGCTGCGCGCGACGCTGATCGCGCTCGGGGTGCTCACTGCGCTGGTGGGCGCGGTGATGTGCGTTGCGCAGCGCCACATCAAGCGGCTGCTCGCGTTCTCCACGATTAGCCACACGGGGATGTTCCTGATCGGGTTGGGGCTGCTCACGCCGGCGGGCCTGGCCGCCAGCGGCGAGTACGTGCTCGAGCACGCGCTGTTGAAGGGCGCGCTGTTCATGGCCGCCGGCATCCTGCTGCACCGCTTCGGCACGGTCGACGAGCACGAGCTGCGCGGCCGTGGCCGCAGCCGCGACCCCGGCCTGCGGGCCGCCGCGATCGTGTTCGCCCTCGGCGGCCTGGGTTTGGCGGCGCTACCGCCGTTCGGCGTGTTCTTCGGCAAGTCTGCTCTGGAGGGCGCGCTCACGCACACGCCCGGCTACAGTTGGGTGCTGGCGGTGCTCGTGATCGGCTCGGCGCTGACCGCCGGGGCGATCCTGCGTGTCGCCGGCCGCGTGTTCGCCGGCTGGGGCGAGCAGTTGCCGCGCCACCACGAGCTGCTGAGCGCTCTCAGCGAGCGCCCGGAGACGCTCAGCCCGCACGACCGCACCCCGGCGGTGATGATCGCCGCCCCCGCGATCTTGCTCGCCGGCGGGATGCTGATCGGGCTTTGGTCGGGGTTGCGCGAGGGGATCGCGGCGGCGGCGGCGCACATGACCGACCGCGCGGCCTACGTCGCTGACGTGCTCGGCGCTCACGCGCCCGTAACGGTCCAGACGCCGCACGCGCCGGTGGTGACGCTCGACTTCCTGCTGGCAGCGGCGACAGTAGTCGGTGCGCTCGCGGTGGCCGGCTTCGCGCTTGTCGAGGCGCCGGGCTGGCGGCTGCGCAACCGGGCCGAGCGCACGGTCACGAGCAGTATGGTCTGGCTGCGGCGCCTGCACTCCGGGTGCGTGAACGACTACATCGCGTGGCTCGTGGCGGGGCTCGCGGTGATCGGCGTCGCGCTCGCGCTCACCTGAGCGGCGTTTCCCGATGCGGGGGAGGAGCGATGCCTCCACCTGTCCCCCCACGGGAAAGCCTTCTGATCAGATGCCCGAGGAGGCGCGGCCGAGCAGGTCCCTGACGACGTGCCCGAGGCCGAGGAAGGCGCCGCCCGCGAGGCCGCGCGCCGCCACACCAAGACGGCGCCGCCACCGCAGCGAGCGAGACCGGGCTGGCGAGAAGTCGCGGGCGATGACGCCGACCATGAGCATACCAGCGAGACCGACGGAGGCAAGGGAGCGATGTAGCTACCGTTGACCGGTATGCCGGACTCGCAGAGCGTGGATGACGAGGACCGCCACGAGACGCAGCTGGAGCGCCTTGACCGCAACCTCGAGGAGCTGACCGGCGAGCTGCGCGTCGTCGTCACCGGTGTGCAGGTTCTTTTCGCGTTTCTTTTGATAGTCCCGTTCAATACCGGCTTCGCGCATGTGGGCAACTTCGAGCGCACCGTGTACTTCGTCACGTTGCTCCTGGCGGCGTTGGCGGCGGTGTGCACGATCGCGCCCTCCGCGGAGCATCGCTTCCTGTTTCGCCACGACGAGAAGCAGTACCTCGTGTTCAGATCGAATCGTGTGGTTATCGCCGGACTTGGGTTTCTCGCTTTGGCGATGTGCGGCTGCCTGCTGCTCGTTACGACCAAGCTGTTCGGGGCGGCGGCCGGCACCGTGACGGCAGTTGTGGGAGCGGTGCCGTTCGCTGCCCTGTGGTTCGCGGTGCCGCTGAGGAGGCTGTGGATGCTCGGCGGGCGCCGACGCGATTAAGCGAGCGCCGCGCCGGCCGTGGCGATCGTCTGCAGATGCCCGCTGACGCCGGCGATGCTCAGCAGTCGCTGAACCTGCGGCGAGCCGGGGGTGAGGACCAGCCGCCGGCGGCGCTCCACCGCGCGCTCGTGGGCGGCGAGGATGACTCGCAGACCGGCGGAGTCGATGAACTGGACGTCGTCGAGGTCGAGCACAACGATGTCGGCGGCATCGACCGTGTGGCTTTCGATCTCGCCCTGCAGCCGTGGCGCGCCGACCAGGTCGAGTTCGCCATGGAGCGTCAGCACGATCCTGTCCTGCTCTTGCCTGACCTCGATGGTGAGCTGCTCCCCCACGATCACAAGTGCTTATGCTATCGCACGGGCTACTGGCGCATACGCAAGCCGAGCAGCGCGAGATCGTCGCGCAGCGAGCCCTCGGCGCGCTCCAGCGCCACGTGCTCGATGTGTTCCAGCAGCTGCGCGAGGGTGAGTCGAGGCGCCTGGCGGCACAGCTCGATCAGCCCCCGCTCTCCGAGAGCTTCGCCCGAGTGGCCGGCCTCGGGAATCCCGTCGGTGTAGAGCAGCAGCGTCTCGTCGGCGCTCAGCTCCGCTTCGTGTTCGACGAAGTGGATCGGCTCGAGCAAGCCGAGCAGGGTCCCGGGCTGGCCGATCTGGCGCGCGTCTCCCTGGGGGTCGATCAGCACCGGCGGCGGATGCCCGGCGAGCGTCACGGTCAACCGCAGACGCCCGGAGGCCGGCGTCACCAGCACCAGGCAGGCGGTGCACAGGTCGGCGCCGGGGGGTTGGCGGCGCAGCGCCCGGTGCAGCGTCCCGAGCATCTCCGTGGCGGACTGGCCGCCCATCGACGCGGCGCGCAGGGTGTGTCGCGCCAGCGCCGTCACGCCGGCCGCGCGCGAGCCCTTGCCGCAGACGTCCCCGATCACGAGCATCCAGCTGTCGGCACCGTGCTCGAACACGTCGTAGAAGTCGCCGCCGACCTCGTTCAGCTCACCCGCCGCGCAGTACCGCGCCTCGATCTCGGCCCCCGGCACCTCGGGCAGCGACTCCGGCAGCAGCGCTCGCTGCAGGGTGTGGGCGATCCGGGTGCGCTCGGTGTACAACCGCGCGTTTTCCACCGCCGTGCCCGCGCGGCGGCCAAGTCGCTCGGCGACTCCGAGGTCGGCGGCGGTGAGACGGCGCATCGACTCCGAGGACACCAGCGTGATCGCGCCGAGCGCCCCGGTGGCGCCGATCATCGGCACGATGATCACGGCGGTGGCGCCGATTGCGCTCAGCAGTTCGAGGTGCTCGGAGTTGTGCGCGTAAGCCGCGAGCGCGTCGGACTGGATGTCGTTGTAGATGCGGGCTTCTCCTGTGCGGATCACATCGGGAACGCCTGCCGGCTCGTCGAGCGCCGGGCGGTGGGCGCGGTCGATGCGCGCGGCCAGCTCGAGCTTGCGCGGGTCGGGGTGGTGCACAGCCACCCGTTCGATCGTCCCTTGCTCATTCAAGAGGTCGACCGCGCACCAGTCGGCGATCTGCGGCACGGCCAGTCGTGCCACCCGCTGCAACGTCTCGCCGTAGTCCATCGACGACGCCAGCGCACGGCTGGCCTCCGCCATGAAGCTCTCGCCGAGCTGCGCGCGCTTGACCTCGGTGATGTTCTCGAAGACGTTCACCACGTAGCCGATGCGGCCGGTCTCGGGATCGGGGATCGGCGAGGAGCGGACGATCAGCCAGCGCTCCTCGCCGGTTGCGCGGGCGATGTTTCTCACGAGCAGCGGCTCGGGCCGCTCGCCCCTGAACAGCCGCCTCGCGGGCATGCTCTCCAGGTCGAGCTCGCGGCCCTGTTCGTCCTGCACGATGAAGCGGGTCATGACCGTCCCCGGCCGGGCGCGTGTCAGCTCGCCGGGCGTGGGGAACCCGAGCAGGTCGGCGGCGGCCTGGTTGGCGAACACCATCCGCCCACGGCTGTCGACCACGGTGATCGCCTCCGCGAGATTTGCGAGCACCGCCTCCAGGCGCTGCTCGAGGCGCTGCAGATCGGAGTACAGCTGAGCATTGTCGATCGCCAGCGCCGCCCGTCGAGCGAGCTCGGCAACCAGATCTCGCTCGTGGGTCCCGTAGCGCTCGCTCTCGCCCAGACGCAGCGTCGACAGCGCTCCGAGCGTACGCCCGCGTGCGACCATCGGGGCGACAACCGCCGAGCGATAGCCGTGCTCGACCATGAACCGCGCGTGCTCGGAGCCCTGCGCGAACGAGCGTAGCAGCGCGTCTGTCATCTCCGCCAGCAGCACCGGCTGGCCGCTGCGGATGACCTGCGCCACCGGGTGCTCCCCGGCTGGGTCGAGCGGATAGCGCGCGCGCAGCTCCTCGAGCTCGCGTGCCAGCGCCTCCTCGGTGGCGACGACCGCCACGTCCATGATTACGCCGTCTTCGTCGCGCAGATCGATCACGCAGAGATCGGCCAGGCGTGGCACCGTCAGCCGCGCGACCTGTCCCATCGTAGTCGTGGGGTCGAGCGAGCTGGCCAGGATGGCGCCGGCCTCGATCAGCAGATCCCTGGCCACCTCGCTCCGTGGCTGGGCGTCGAGGCTGATCGGTTCCCCCTTGTCTGGTCCTCCCGGCATCGCTTGGTCCGCTTGCGGGCGGTGCTCGAACACCGCTGGCCAACGCGGACAACAAGTATTACAGCGATGGCGCCGCCGCACGCCGCCGCGGCAGCGAATGGTGGCAGTGTCCCGCAGCAGGGTGAGATGATCCACTGTATGAAGGATTCCTCGGGGCACCGGCGGGTGGCGATCCCGGGGCGCCCGGCGCCGATGCCCACGCATCTCGAGCCGATGCTCGCCAGCCCCGGTCGCCTGCCGGGTGAGGAGGGGGGGTGGGTGTTCGAGGTCAAGTGGGATGGGGTGCGGGCGCTCCTCTACTGGCGTCCCGGGCATCCCGGGCGTATGCGGATCGAGAGTCGCAACGGCAAAGAGATCGGTGCCCGCTATCCCGAGCTGCATGCGCTGGGACGCCAGCTGGGCAGGCACGAGGCTGTGCTCGACGGGGAGATCGTCGCCTTCGACGAGCACGGACTGCCGAGTTTCGGGCGATTGCAGAAACGGATGCACCTGGCATCCGAGAGCGCCGTGGCGCGCGCCGCACGCGAGATACCGGTCACGTACGCGATCTTCGATCTGCTGTATCTCGACGGCCACCCCACCATCGAGTTGCCCTACGGCCAACGGCGCGAGCTGCTCGAGGGGCTGCGGCTGAAGGGCACGGCCTGGCAGACTCCCGCCCAGCGCAAAGGCGGTGGCGCCGAGCTGCTGGCGGCAACCGCCGCGCAGGGATTGGAGGGGGTGATCGCCAAGCGTCTCGACTCCCCCTATCGCCCCGGTGAGCGCAGCGGCGAGTGGGTGAAGATCAAGAACGTCCACCGCCAAGAGCTCGTGATCGGCGGGTGGCTGCCGGGCAAGGAGGGGCGCTCTGGGCAACTCGGCGCGCTGCTGGTCGGCTATCACGACCACGACGAGAACCACGGACTGCGCTACGCCGGTCGTGTCGGCACCGGCTTCGACGAGCCCGAGCTGCGCCGTTTGGCGAAGGAGCTTGCGGCGCGCAGCCGCCGTACCAGCCCGTTCGCCAAGCACGGCGTCCAGCCACCGCCGGAGGCGCGCTTCGTGGAGCCCGAGCTGGTGGCCGAGATCGAGTTTTCGCGCTGGACGCTCGATCGCATCCTGCGCCACTCCTCCTACAAGGGCCTGCGCATGGACAGGCCGGCGCAGGAGGTGACGCTCGAGATTGCGGACGGCGAGGATGGGCAGGCGGGGGTAGCCACCGGCGAGCTTCCGGAGGGCAGGAGCACGAGACGGGATGCCGGCGCCCGCGGCGAGGTCAAGCCGGCGACGGAGGAGCGCCCGTACGAGATCGTTCACACCACCAAGCGCCACGTCGAGATCGAGGTGGGGGGCAGGCGGCTGCGACTGTCGAATCGCGACAAGGTGCTCTACCCAAACGCCGGTTTCACCAAGGGCGAGCTGATCGACTACTACACCGCGATCGCCCCATTTCTGCTGCCACATCTGGCAGGGCGCCCTGTCACACTGAAGCGCTACCCGGATGGGGTGAAAGAGCCATATTTCTATGAGAAGCGCTGTCCCACCCACCGCCCCGAATGGGTGAAAACCGCGCCGGTGTGGAGTGGGCGCCAGGCGGAGACGATCGATTACTGCCTGATCGAAGACCTGCCGACGCTGATCTGGGTCGCCAACCTCGCCGCGATCGAGCTGCACCCCAGCCTCGCGCGGGCGGACGCGCTCCAGACTCCCACGACGCTCGTGTTCGACCTCGACCCGGGCGAGCCCGCCGGCGTGCGCGAGTGCTGCCGCGTGGCGCTGTCGATCAAGGAGATCTTCGACGCCTTCGGGTTGCAGTCAGGGGTAAAGAGCTCGGGCTCGAAGGGTTTGCAGGTGTACGTGCCGCTCAACACCGCGACCTCGTACGAGCAAACCAAGCCGTTCGCCCGTGCCGTCGCCGAGCTGCTGGAGAAGCAGCACCCCAAGCTGGTGGTCTCACGCATGACCAAGAGCCTGCGCGCCGGGAGGGTGTTGATCGACTGGAGCCAGAACGACCCGCACAAGACAACTGTGTCGGTGTACTCGCTGCGGGCTCACGCCACCCCCCTGATCTCCACGCCTTTGGATTGGGAGGAGGTGGGGCTCGGATCGCGTCGCCGACGTGGCCGTGAGCAACAGCTGAGCTTGGCACCGGGGGAGCTGCTGCGGCGGGTGGAGCGCGATGGCGATCTGTTCGCCGCGGTGCTCGATGTTACTCAGAGCCTGCCGGATGTGGGCGGAGGTTTCCTCAGATCCGTTTGAAGCCCAGCTGTTCGGCGACAGCCGCCTGGTCGGCGTCGCGAGAGGCGAAGGCGATCGCTTCTTTCTCGGGCTCAGCGAGCGCGGGTACTGCGATGGAATGCTCTAGCGGACCCCTGATGCCGCTGTTTGTTGGGTGCTCGATGTACTCAGGGCCTGCCGGAGTCGGTCGTCGCGTGATGACTCGACGAGGGCTCCGACGCAGGGGTTGACTGGGGTCCAGGTCAGGTAGATTTCCCAGAGGGAAACCTCGCATCGCGCGCCCCCTCGCGCTCATCCGTCAACCGCAACGCGAGCACCTCGTAAGACCCCGCGTTCTCGACCTGGCAACGGTCGACCAGCTTCGCGATCACCGAGCCCAACCCGTCGAGCGAGGAGTCGGCCACCAGCCGCTCTGCCCGCCCCCGCTCAAGCGGTCCGACCCGCAGCTCGAGCACGCGTGGCTCGACGCCGGCGACCGTCCGCAGACATGCGACACCATCGCCTGCTCCGAGGGCATCGGCGACGAGGTGAACATCGGAGAGCCGGTCGGTGGAGAAGTGGGCGCGTGCCGCCAAACCACACATCAGGCGCGGCAGGACGGTGCGTGCCAGATCGCCGGGCGTGACCGTGAGGGTGATCGTGGGGGCGCGCAAGGTGGACGCGATCGGAGGCAGCGCGAATTCCGGCTCGCCGAGCAGCTGTGGCGGGCGCGACCCCAATGTGGCGAACTCCATGGCGACCTCGGTGCCACCGTCAGCGGGACGCCGCACACCGAGGCGGTGGGTGAGAGCGTGGATCGCCGTCAGGCCGATCCCGGGGCCTATCTCGTGCGCTAGACCGCCATGGGGTGCTGGGAACCCCAAGCCCCAATCGCGTACCACCACCGTGACCGCGCCCGGGGCCAGCTCCACGGCCACGTCAAGCGGCCCTTCCTCGCCGTCGTAGGCGTGCTGTACGACGTTGTTGCAGGCCTCGGTGACAGCGGTGTGGATGTCGATCAGATCGCTGCGATCGAGCGCGAGCGCGTCCGCCACGCCCGTCAGCACCTCCCTCACGAGCATCACGTTCTCCGGCCGGTTGGCCAGTTGCAGACGGACGTCCGCTCGCTCAGCCATCAGTGGTGGGGCGCTCGTTGGGGTCGATCGCCGATCGATCGACTGCTCAATGGAGCCGCGCAGGCGCACGGCGTCTCGCTCGATCGACCGCAGTTGACGACGATATCCGCGCGCGAGCAGATGTCGTCTTCCCGCGATCAACCTACTGCCGTTCGCCGGTCAGGGAACGCAGCTCCTCGAGCGAGCGGCGCAGCAGGCGCGAGACCTGCATCTGCGAGATGCCCATGCGTGCCGCGATCTCGGTCTGGGTGAGATCCTCGACGAAGCGCATGTGCAGGATGCGGCGCTCACGCGGGGGAATGTGGTCGAGCACGGCGGTGACGGTTGCGTCCAACTCGACGAGCTCATAGCGCTCGTCCTCATCGCCGACGGAGTCGCCGTAGCTCATCGTCGTCTCGTCCTGCTCTCCCGGGCGGGGCGCGTCGAGCGACAGCGTCCTGTAGCCCTGGATCGCGATCAGTGCGTCGATCACCTCCTCGGCATCCAGCTCCAAATACACCGCGAGCTGGTTGACCGTCGGGGCGTGGCCGTGCTCGTTGGCGAACGCCTCCTGGGCGTCGCGCACCTTCAGCGCGCGCTCCTGCACGCCGCGGGGCACGTGCATCGACCAGCCCGAGTCGCGGAAGTAGCGGCGTATCTCGCCCAGCATCGTCGGCACCGCAAACGATTGGAAGGGAAGACCCCGAGCGGGATCGAAGCGGTCGAGCGCCTTCAGCAGCCCCAGCGACGCGACCTGCTGCAAATCCTCGAACGGCTCCGAGGAGCGCAGGTAGCGTCGCGCCAAGCGGTTGGCGAGGGGCAGGTAGCGCCGCACCAGCGCCTCGCGCGCGGCCTCGTCATCGTGCTGCTGCCAGCGTGCGAACAGTTCCTCCGTGTCGTCGCCCGCGGGGCCTGGGACCGTGCTTTTGGGGGGTGGGCCTGTCGCAACTGAGCTCATCGTGTCTCCTCCCTCGGTGCTCGCTCACGGCAGTGCGCCGTGAGGAGTGGCGTGGCAAAGAGTTGTCGTTGGCGGTCGAGGGTTTCCTACCCTGATCGGCGAGAGTTATGCACCCGGTGGCTGGATTGCGCCAGCGCTGGCACCGGGAATGGTCAGCGCCGATGGCCGGTATGCCGAGTCCTCAACATCCCATCACCTCTCAGCGCGGAGCCTCCATCACCTCGCGCACCTCGATCGGCTGCTGGATCGGAACACCGCCCTGCGCCGGCGCCGCGGAGACCTCGGCGGCGATCTCGATCGCGCGCTCGGGGGACTCGACGTCCACGATGCGGTAGCCGGCGAGCAGCTCCTTGGTCTCCGGGAACGGACCGTCGGTGACAGCGGGCGCGCCGATGCCGTTGTGGATCACGAATTTGGCGAGCGGCGGTATGGTGAGCGCCTGTGCGTCGACGAGCTCCCCGCGTTCGGTGAGCTCGTGGTTGATGGCTCGCTGGCAGTCGATGTGCGCCTGGACCTCCTCGGGAGTCCACTCGGTCATCGGCACCGTGCAGCCGGCGCCACCCTCGTAGTTCTGCAGCAACATAAACCTCATGATCTTCTCCTTGCTCGGGGCACCCAGGATGGCGCGTTCACAGGTATGACGAAGCGCGGGATCAAAACTCGACATCCTCCCCTCCTCCTCCTTCCCCCTCTGTGCCCGCGTAAAGCGAGGCCCCGGGCGGCGACGTGCTACCCGGTCGTGCGTGCAGCCCCCCGAGCCCGCGCGGCGAGCGCGTCGGCGAGGCGGTCGATCAGCTCGCCCGCACGCGCGATCGCGCGGTCGACCATCAGGAAGCCGTGCATCTGGTCCTCGGCGTGCAGGTGCTCCACCGGAACCCCCGCGGCAGCCAGCCGCTCGGCGTAGGCGATGCCCTCGTCGCGCAGCGGGTCGAACTCGGCGGTCATCACCAAAGCCGGCGCCAACCCCGCCAAGTCGGGGGCGCCGAGCGGGAACAGGTAGGGATCGCGGTAGGGGTCGGCGGTGTCGAAGTCGGGGGGGAGGTTGTGCTCGATGAACCAGTGCAGAAGCGGGCGGTCGAGTGTGTAGCCGCTGCCGCGCTCCTGGTGGGAGGGCCAGCGGCCGGGAACGTCCACCGGGGGGTAGGCGAGAACCTGGAACGCGGGTGGAGTAGCGCCGGTGTCGCGCAGCAGCAGCGCCAAAGCGGCGGCGGTGTTGGCCCCCGAGCTCTCGCCGACGAGCGCCACCAGCGCGGGGTCGCCCTCCAGGCGGGCGGCGTTCTCCAGCAGCCAGTCGTAGGCGAGGCGGGCGTCCTGCAGCGCGGCAGGGTGCCGGTGCTCGGGGGCGCGGCGATAGTCGAGCGAGACGAGCAGCCAGCCTGAGCGCTTGGCGATCCGGCGGCAGAGGCTGTCGTGGGTGTCGATGTCGTTGAGCATCCAGCCGCCGCCATGCAGGAAGAGCGCGATCGGCAACACGCCGGGGGTGGGACGGTAGAGGCGCAGAGCCAGCGCGCCGTGGGGGGTGGGCAGGCGCGTGTCCTCGACGTGGTGCAGCGCGAGCGGCTCGCCGCGCGTGAGCAGCGCCGCGCGCATCTGCGCTCTCGCCTGCTCCACGGACAGCGTCTGCAGCGCGGGTGCCCCCACCGCCTGCATCACATCCAGCAGCGCCTGGGCCTCGGGATCCAGTTGCTTGGTCACGGCAGACGCGTAGGCTAGTACAACCAACCCGCGATGGCCGTCGGCGGCGAGCTGGAGCGTGTCAGCTGGCCGAAGCCGGGAGACACGCGCCTTCGGCGTGAATCTCCGTTTCGGCCAGCAGCGCGGGGGCTGTGAGCTGCTGCTCGCCGATCACCACATCGAGACCCGGCTGCTGCTCGCCGGTGGCTGGGGCGATGGGGGCGTAGGCGACGCGGTTGCGCCCCGCGCGCTTGGCCTCATACAGCGCCTCGTCGGCGGCCTTGAAGAGGGTCTCGTAGACGACGTCCTCGCCGCTGGCGGCGGAGAGGCCGAGCGAGATCGTGACGGGGATGCCCGTGGGGTGTGCCTGCGCGATCGCTGCGCGCAACCGCTCGGCGATCTCCTGGCCTTCGGTGTGCGAGACGCCGGGCAGCACGATCAAGAACTCCTCGCCGCCGAGGCGGTAGGCGAGCTCGAAAGAGCGCAGCCGCTTGCGCAGCTCGTAGGCGACGTCGCGCAGCACCGCGTCGCCGCGATCGTGGCCGTGGCGGTCGTTGACCTGCTTGAAGGCGTCGACGTCGCACAGCAGCATGCACACCTGCTGGTGGGTGAGACGCGCCTGGTGGGAGATCTCGGTGAAGCGGGGGATCAGCGCGTGGCGATTGAGCAGGCCGGTGAGCGGGTCGAGGATCGCTTCGTCGCGATGGTGGAGCTCGGCGGCCTGCAGTGCCAACACGATCGAGACAACCGCGGCGAGCAGCGCGAGCGCGGCGATCGGCCGGACGGGGTCGTCGATCGTGGCGGTGGGATCGACGCCGAGCGTGGCGGCGAGGATCAGCACCACCGTGAGCGCCAGCCCGACGACCACAACCTGGGGGCGAAAGCGCGCGGCGACCATCGCCGCGGGGAGCACCATCCAGGGCAGCGCGGGGCTGGAAGGGCCGCCGCTGACGGCGACGCCGCCGGCGAGCAGCAGCAGCGTGATAACGATCGCGGTGGCGCTGACGCGCTCGGGGCGGGGGCTGGTGCGCATGCGCCGGTCGACGGAGGCGAAGTTGAGCGCGCAGAGCGCGAACAGCAGCAGCGTCCACCA
The DNA here is from genome assembly GCA_963744135.1 of uncultured Solirubrobacterales bacterium. Classification (GTDB taxonomy): domain Bacteria; phylum Actinomycetota; class Thermoleophilia; order Solirubrobacterales; family Solirubrobacteraceae; genus Palsa-744. Next base: position 477,590 of record CAVUSE010000007.1, read on the forward strand.
ACCGATCCACGGTGCAGCGGCCAGTAGCGCGATGCCGACTGCGCCGGCGCCGACGAGGCGGATCATGCGCACGCGGTCGTTGGCGTCGACGACGCGCGTTCGGTCAAGCTCGGTGGGGCACAGCCAAGATGACGATCCCTCGCTCATAGTGCCCCCTTTCGACCGTCGGAGACGGGGGCTTGAGGCATGGAAGATGGCGGGCAACGCCTATTTTTCGACGACAGTTGTCCGCGGCAACGTGGCTGCTTAGGCTGAGGAGAATAAGTCGCAAGATTGGGATTTGCGGGGTTCTTTGGGCAACCTGGGCCGCCTGGGCGGGCAGTCCCGCTTGCGCCGGGAGGAGGTTTTGCGAGATGTCAATGAGACAAGACTTGCCGCCAGGACGGTGGGTATGCTGACGGTCGTCAACCGAAACGAACAACCCACCGTCACAGCATGCGCTCTCCCTCACCATCAGGCTCCGACCCGGACCCGGCGGCCGACTCAGACCAAGACGGGCCGGACATGGAGATCGAGTCCGCCTCGGAATTGGTGCCCGAAACCGCCGCCGAGCTGGACTTGGCGCTCGGGGGTGAGGTGGGCTTCTCGGTGGATCCGCTGGCGGAAGCACGGCGGCTGGCGGCCTTCGACGTGCTGCGCGTGCGCGCCGAAAACCCCGGGCCGCTGACGCTGTCGGGGACCAACACCTGGATCGTGGACCGCGACCCGGCGTATGTGATCGACCCCGGGCCGGCGCTGAGGCAGCACCTCGAGCGGATGGTGGCGGCGGTGGATGCGCGCGGGGGGCTTGGGGGGATCGCGCTGACCCACGACCACACCGACCACATCGAGTCGGTCAACGCGCTGCGCAGCCTCCGTCCGGCACCGCTGGCGGCGGCGCGCGGGAGCGGCATCGACGTGACGCTCACCGACGATGTTCGCTTTGGCCCGCTGACGGCAGTGCCGACGCCGGGCCACGCTCCCGACCACTACGCGCTGGTGACCGATCGTGTGTGCTTCACCGGCGATGCGGTGCTGGGCGAAGGCAGCGCCTTCATCGCCCCCTACCCGGGCGCGCTCAACGCCTACCTAAACGGGCTGGTGCACCTGTGCACGATCGACCTGGAGGTGCTGTGCCCCGGCCACGGCCCCGCGATCTGGGAGCCGGTGGCGAAGCTGCAGGAGTCGATCGGCCACCGCTACGACCGCGAGCATCGCCTGCTGCTGGCGTTGACCGAAGGCGCCCGCACCGTGCAGGAACTGCTGGACAAGGCGTGGTGGGATGTGCCCGCGGAACTGCGCCCCGCGGCGGCGATCACGCTGGCGGCCCACCTGGACAAGCTCGAGGAAGAGGGCTCGCTGCCGGCGGGGGTGGAACGCCCGCGCTGGGGCGAGGCGGTGTGGGAGGACGACTCCTGGGCAGAGCTCTTGCGCGAGAACCCCACTGAGTAGTGGCCCCGCCCCCGACCCCTTCGTCACTTGGATCGGCCGCGGAATCGTGACCCAAGAGGACTCGCCCTTCCCGCCGATCGCGGACTACGGTTTCCTGTCGGACTGCCACACCGGCGCGCTGCTGGCGTCGGACGGGGCGATCGAGTGGCTGTGCATGCCCCACTTCGACAGTCCGAGCGTGTTCGCGTCGATGCTCGATCGCGGCGCGGGGCGCTTCCGGGTGGGGCCCTACGGGCTGTACGTGCCGGCGGGCAGGCGCTACCTGCCGGGGACGAACGTGATCGAGACGACCTGGATGACGCCGCAGGGGTGGGTGCGGGTGGTGGACGCACTGACGATCGGCGAGTGGCACGACAACGAGGAGGGCTCCAGCCACACCCGCCCGCCGACCGACTACGACGCAGATCACATCATGGTGAGAGTGATCGAATGCATGCAGGGGCAGGTGCAGATGGAGATGGTGTGCGAGCCGATGCTCGACTACGGGGCGACGATGGCGAAGTGGAGCGTGGTCGAGGACGAGCGCGCCGGGAGCGGCGTAGTCCCCGCGCTCGACGCCGGCGACGGCACCGACGGCGCAAAGACGGCGTTCCGGCTCTTCTCCGACATGCGGATGGGCATCGAGGGCAACCGCGTGCACGCCCGCCACACGCTCACCGAAGGGGAGAAGCGCTTCTGCGCGATGTCCTGGACGGAAGGCCTCGGCGGACCGCGCACGGTCGAGCAGGCGGAGGCGCATCTGAAGCGCACCACCCACTTCTGGCGCACGTGGCTGGCTGAAGGCACCTACCCCGACCACCCCTGGCGGATTCACCTGGAGCGCTCGGCGCTGGTGCTGAAGGGGCTCACGTTCATGCCCACCGGCGCGCTGGTGGCGGCGCCGACGACCTCGCTGCCGGAGACCCCAGGAGGATCGCGCAACTGGGACTACCGCTACTGCTGGATGCGCGATGCGACGTTCACCCTGTGGGGGCTGCACGCGCTGGGGCTGGACTGGGAGGCGGACGACTTCGTGCAGTACGTCGCCGACCTGGAGCGCAACGAGGATGGGTCGCTGCAGATCATGTACGGGATCAAGGGCGACAAACAGCTGGAGGAGCGCACGCTCGATCACCTCAAGGGCTACGAGAACGCGCGCCCGGTGAGGGTGGGCAATGGCGCCTACAACCAGCGTCAGAACGACGTGTATGGGGCGGTGCTGGACTCGGTGTACCTGCACTCCAAGAAGCGCGACCACATCCCCGAGCGGCTGTGGCCGGTGCTGATCGACCAGGTGCGCTGCGCGGAGCGGGTGTGGCGGGAGCCCGACCAGGGCATCTGGGAGGCGCGGGGCGAGCCGCGCCACTACGTCTCCTCGAAGCTGATGTGCTGGGTGGCGACCGACCGCGGTGCGCGCCTGGCGGAACGGCGCGGCGAGGACGAGCACGCCAGCCACTTCCAGCAGCTGGCGGACGAGATCAGAGCGGAGATCCTCGACAAGGGCGTGGACAAGCGGGGGGTGTTCCGCCAGCACTACGACACCGACGCGCTCGACGCCTCCAACTTGCTGATCCCGCTGGTGCGCTTCCTGCCTCCCCAAGATGAGCGCGTGTGCGCGACGGTGAAGGCGATCAAAGAGGAGCTGACCGAGAACGGGTTGGTGATGCGCTACCGCACCGACGAGACCGACGACGGGCAGCACGGCGAGGAGGGGACGTTCCTGATCTGCTCCTTCTGGCTGGTGTCGGCGCTGGCGGAGGGTGGCGAGTGTCGCGAAGCGGTGCAACTGTGCGAACGGCTGCTGACGTACGCCTCGCCGATGCAGCTGTACGCGGAGGAGCTGGAAGCCTCATCGGGGCGGCTGCTGGGCAACTACCCGCAGGCGTTCACCCACCTCGCGCTGATCAACGCGGTCACGCACGTGATCGCGGCGCAGCAGGCACAGGAATAGCTCCCGGCACCGACGATCCTCTCGGAGTTGCCGGTCGGGCCCGAAAAGCCCCGAAGTCGTGGTGGGCTGCTCCGGCTCAGTACCCGGGCTCGCCGGGGAGCAGCACGCGCGCGACCTCGCCATCGAGGACGACGTGCGGCTGGACCGCCTCCACGGTGCGCCCGCGCGCGTGCTCGAGCAGCTCGGCGGCGGAGGCGAACGGGGCAAGCTGCTCGAGGTGCTTGATCGTCGGGAACACCAGCTGGATCTCACCGGTGCGATGCGCCTCGAGCGCGCTGGCGGGGGTGTACCAGCCGAGCGCGACGCACTCCTCGCCGTCAACGCGTGGCTCCTGGCCGGCGGGAAGTGAGGCGAGGAAGAAGTGCGTGTCGAAGCGGGTGCGCACCAGCGCCGGGGTGATCCAGCGCGAGAACTTGACGAGCTCGGCGGGGTCGGGCAGCTCAACGCCGGCCTCCTCGCGCAGCTCGCGCACCGCAGCTGTGCGATGAGCACGGTCGTCCTCGCCCTCGGCCTGCTCGACGGCGCCGCCGGGAAACACCCACACCCCACCCATGAAGCGCGCGGCGGGGTTGCGCTTGACCAGCAGCAGCTCGAGCCCGTCGGCCCCACCGCGCAGCAGGATCACCGTGGCGGCCTGCCGCGGGAGCGTGGGCGGCCCAGGGTTGTACTCCTGGCCGGGACCGGAGCGCTCGTCGATCGGCGGGGTGCTCATCCGTTGACCCTACCGGGAGAGAGGCCGATCGGTAGTCTTTGCGTCGATGACCACTCAAACACTTCAGCGCTGGATCTGCGAGTCCTGTGGCTACATCTACGACCCCGAGGAAGGCGACCCGGACGGCGGGATTCCCGCGGGGACGTCGTTCGAGGACATCCCGGACACGTGGTTCTGCCCGGTGTGCGGCGCACGTAAGCGCGACTTCACGTTGTACGAGGACTAGAACGACCCTCTCGGAGGAATCGCCGGCCGGTCCCGAATGGCAGCGGCTGCTGGCGCAGGACCGCGAGCACGTGTGGCACCCCTACGGCGGCCTGCCGGCGGCGAGCGCCGCGCTGCCGGTCGTCTCAGCGCAGGGAGTGCGGCTACGCCTCGCCGACGGGCGCGAGCTGATCGACGGGATGTCGTCGTGGTGGTGCGCGGTGCACGGCTACCGCCACCCCGCGCTGGACAGCGCGATCACCGACCAGCTGGAGAAGATGGCGCACGTAATGTTCGGCGGCCTTACGCACGAGCCGGCGGTGCGCCTGGCGGAGCGCCTCGTGCAGATCACCCCACCGGGCCTCGAGCGGGTGTTCTTCGCCGACTCCGGCTCGGTCGCGGTGGAGGTGGCGATCAAGATGTGCCTGCAATACCAGCGCGCGGCGGGGCGCCCGGAGCGCAGTCGGCTGTTGACGGTGAGGGGCGGCTACCACGGCGACACGTTCGGGGCGATGGGCGTGTGCGACCCGGTGGGGGGGATGCACAGTCTGTTCACGGGGATCCTCCCCGAGCACCTCTTCGCCGACCGTCCCCCCGACGGCTTCGACGCCCCCCAGGATGAGCACTGGGAGCGGTGGGCGGCGCAGGTGCGCGAGCTGGCGGCACGCCACGCCCCCGAGCTCGCCGCGGTCATCGTCGAGCCAGTCGCCCAGGGCGCGGGCGGGATGCGCTTCCACTCCCCCGCCTGCGTGCGGCTCCTGCGCGAGGTGTGCGACGAGCAAGGAATGCTGTTGGTGGCGGACGAGATCGCCACGGGCTTCGGCCGCACTGGAGCGATGTTCGCCTGCGAGCACGCAAGCATCAGCCCCGACGTGATGTGCGTGGGCAAGGCGCTCACCGGCGGGTATATGACACTGGCGGCGACGCTCTGCACAGCCGAGGTGGCAAGCGCGATCTCCGGGGGTGAGGGCGGCGGGTTGATGCACGGCCCTACGTACATGGCCAACCCGCTGGCCTGCGCGGTGGGGCTCGCCTCGCTCGACCTGCTCGCTTCAGAAGAGTGGCGGACGCAGGTGGAGCGCATCGAACAGGGCCTGCGAGACGGGCTTGGAGCCGGCCCGCGAGCTGCCGGGAGTGACGGACGTGCGCGTGCTCGGTGCGATCGGAGTGGTGCAGCTGGAGGAGGAGGTGGACGTCGCGGCAGCCACCGCGGCGGCGGTCGAGCGTGGCGTGTGGCTGCGCCCCTTCCGCGATCTGGTCTACACGATGCCGCCGTACGTGATCCCCGACAAGGACCTGGCTATGGTCACCGACGCAGTAATGGACGCGGCGCGCGCCGGGGGCGAGGCGTCCCAACCCATCCGATCTTAGGCTAAACCCTGATCTGGTTAGTGCATCGATTGTTGCGTTCAGCATCCTTGAGGGGCCCGGGCAACCGGGCCCCCTCCGGTTAAGGTTCATGCCTGTTGGCGATATTCGTCGACGACATTCATCCCCATAGGACGCAGATCGGCAGTGCGAAGATCCGCTCAGCGAGTTGGAACGGCCGTGGGCCGGTGTGGAGCACCGCACCGGCGAGGAAGCGCTCGCCGAGTTGCTCGCGCAACCACTCCAAGTGCCTGGCGTCACCACGCTTGGGCGCTGCGGAGGACTTGATCTCGATCGCGACGATGTTACCCGCAGAGAGCTCGGCGATCAGATCGATCTCGTGACGCCCGTTCTGCTCGCGTAGGTGATACAGGCGGGGTCTGAACGAGCTGAGCTCCACCTCGGGACGAATTTGGGCCACAACATACGTGTCAATCATGCGGCCGAGCAGGTCGCCATCACGGAGCACGGCTGTCTCGTCGACTTTCAATGTCGCCGCGACCAATGAGGTATCTACGAGGTAGCGCTTACCGCTTCGCGCCATCCGCGACAGTCTGTTGCTGCTCCACGCAGGCAGGATGTCGAGTACGAGCAGATTGGTGAGGAGCCGTTCGTAGGCCAGGGCGGTCTTGCGATCGATCCCAGCAGCGTCGTAGAGGGTCTTGCTGTCGGCGAGTCCCGCGGTGCTCAGAGTGAGGGCTTCGAAATAGCGCCTCAGTCGAAGCGGATCCCGACTGCCGTCCAGGCCCTTCGTGTCCCTTGTGAGAAGCTGGTTGATGTAGCCATCCAGCCATGCCCTTCGCGCCTGTGAAGACAGACCCAACGCTGCATCGGGAAAGCCTCCACGCAGCGCCAGCTCGAGGTAGCCGAGCAGATCGGGTGGATCGGATGCAGGCGGAAACGCATCGAGGTTGGCTTGAGCGAGCCGGTCCAGGAACGGCTCGCCCGTGAGCGTGCCGGCTATCTCGCGCTGCGTAAGGCCGTACATCTGCACGTCAACGACCCTGCCGGTGCCAGGCCAGGTCTTCGCCTGGAGCTGGGCTCTCACACTGCCTGTGAGCAGGAAGCGACCTGCCCCGGAGCCTTCGTCGACCGCTCGCTTGACGGCGCCGAGCACAGCCGGAACCGCCTGCCACTCGTCGAGCAGCACAGGCGTGGGGAGTGCACGCAGCGCGGCATCTGGGTCGGCCTCGAAGGCTCCTGCCTCGGTGTCCACGTCCAAGCGTACGACCGTGCGCGCATGGCGGCGCGCGGTTGTCGTCTTGCCGGTGGCGCGAGGGCCGGCGATCAGCAGCGCGGGCAGCTCGGCGAAGAGCTTCTCAAGGCGTGCCTCGGCGAGGCGGGGAACATAGTCGGGAGCGGCCACATCGTGAGGATACCCTCTTGAACAGACGATTCCTCATTTGGCACGATCTCTGTTCCCGCTTTCACACGCAAACTGACCCCGCTTTCGCGCGCCCGTTGATCCCGGTTTCGCGCCTGCGCCCAAACGCGACGCGGATCAGGTCCACGAGGTGCTCGCCCGCGCGATCGGCTGCTGTCGCGTGAAACCCCCTGGCGTGAGCCACCGACGCCAGGACAGCTGCCCACCGGCGCCGGCGAGTGCGGCCAGATCAGGGCTCGAAACATGGGGGAGAGCTGCGACCTCGACATCCCCCAGCCGCGCAATCGTGGCGCGATTGGACTCTTCCATCACGTCGGGCTGCATGGGCCAGGGCGTGAGCACGACCGCGCGCACCTCGAGCCCGACGGCGCGTGCGGACTCTAGGGTGAGCAGCGTGTGGTTGATCGTGCCGAGCCCGGGGGACGCGGCGATCACCAACGGCAGCCCCATCCGGGCAGCGAGGTCACGCACAGTGAAGTCCTCGGTGAGCGGCACCAACAGCCCGCCGACGCCCTCGACGATCAGCACGGCGCCCCGCGCGTCGGCGCTTCGCAGCGCGGCCTCCGCGGCGGTCACGATCCGCTCGGGATCGACGCGCTCGCCCGCCAACTCGGCGGCGAGATGGGGCGAGACCGCAGGCCCGTAGCGCAGCGGCGCGACCTGCTCGGGCGTCATCTCGGCGACGCGTGCCAGCAGCTCGTGGTCGGGGGGCCACTCCCCGGGCGGGTCGTCCACGCCGGTAACCACCGGCTTGTGTGCGCTCACCCGCTCGCCCGCGGCGGCGATCGCCGCGAGCCAGCGCGGCGGAGAGGACAGTCTTGCCGACGCCGGTGCCCGTCCCGGTGACGAACAGGCCGCGCATCGCGGTGCTACGCCGCGCGGATGAGGGAGCCCTCGGGCACAGCCGGCGCACCGATCGCCGCGGGATCCAACCCCAGCGCGCGCGCTGCCTCGCGTAGCACCCTGGCGGCGCGGTGCAGTTCGGCGGGGGTGTGGGAGGCCATCGCGGTGAGGCGCAACCGGGCGCTGCCCGCCGGCACCGAGGGGGCGCGGATCGCCTGCGCGAACACACCGCGCTCCAGCGCGCCCTGGCAGAGCGCGAGCGCGTCGCGCTCGTCGCCGACGCGCAGCGGCACGATGTGCATCTCGCTCTCCGGCACGTCAAAGCCCTCGGCGGCGAGCGCCGCGCGCAGGGTGCGGGCGAGCGAGCGCAACCGCTGCACGTGGGTTGGGTCGTGCTCGATCAAGTCGAGCGCCGCCAGTGCGCCCGCTACGGCCGGGGGGGCGGGGGCGGTGGAGAAGATCAAGGGACGCGCGGTGTTGACCAGGTAGCGCACCATCTCCTCGCCGGCGCACACGTACGCGCCGTAGGAGCCGAGCGCCTTGCCGAGCGTGCCGACGAGCACGTCCACCTCGCCCTCCAACCCGGCCTGCGCGACGGCGCCGCGACCGTCTGGCCCGAGCGCGCCGGTGGCGTGCGCCTCGTCGACCAGCACGCGCGCACGATGGCTGCGGGCCAGCTCGACGATCTCTTGCAGCGGCGCGACGTCGCCGTCCATCGAGAACACCGAGTCGGTGGCGATCAGCCGCCGTCCCTCGCCGCCGTGGCGACGCAGGCTCCAGTCGAGGTGCTCGACGTCGAGGTGGCGGTAGACGTGCACCTGTGCACGCGAGCACTTGCAGCCGTCGACGATCGAGGCGTGGTTGAGCTCGTCGGAGAACACCGTGTCGCCGGGCCCGGCGAGTGCGCCGATTGCGCCGAGGTTGGCGAGGTAGCCCGAGCCGAACAGTACGCACGACTCGCTGCCCTTGAACGCCGCCAGGCGCTCCTCCAGGCGGCGGTGGACGGTCATCGTGCCCGACACCAACCGCGAGGCGCCGGCGCCCACGCCCCAGCGCAGCGCGGCCTCGGCGGCGGCTTGGCGCACGTGCGGGTGGTCGGCGAGACCCAGGTAGTTGTTGGAGCACAGCAGCAGCACGGGACGGCCGTCGAGCAGCACGCGTGGGCCCTGCGAGCCGGAGATCAGGCGCAGTCGGCGGCTCAAGCCAAGCCGCTCGATCTCTGCCAGCCGCTGCTCGATCTCTCCCGCGCCGGTCATCCCGATCGTCAAATGTCCCGAGCTCGCCGTCGCTCCTCGATGTCGCTCATGACCTGACGGCGACGTGACGCTTCGCGCGGTAGCGCAGCTGCGTCGAGGGGTCCCACAGCCGCACGTTGAGGTCGATCCGCTCGTCGGGAGGTGTCGCGCCGATGTGCTCCTCCACGACGTCCGGCGTCTCGCCTTCCAGCCATCCCGCGCGGTTGTCAGGCCGCGGGTTGGCGCCGTTGTCGGGCTGGCGGGCGACGTTGAGGCCGAGCTCCTCGAACATCTCGCGGTCCTGCTCGGGCTCGGCGCCGAGCGTGGTGAGGAAGTTGCCCATCATCACCCCGTTCAGCCCCGCCTTGACGGCCAGCGGCTGCAGCTCGCCGAAGTTCTCCACACGCCCTCCGCACACGCGGAACAGCGCTTCGGGGAGGATCAGTCGGAAGATCGCGATCCACTTCACCGCCTCCCACGGGTCCATCAACTCGCGGTCCCCGAACTTCGTGCCGGGGCGGGGGTTGAGCAGGTTGATCGGCACGCTCGTAGGGTCGATCGCAGCGAGCTCGAACGCCATCTCCACGCGCTGCGCGCGGCTCTCGCCGAGGTTGAGGATGCCTCCTACGCAGGTCTCCAGCCCCGCTTCGCGCACGGCCTTGATCGTGCGCAGGCGGCCCTCGTAGCGCACGGTGGTCGAGACTTCGTCGTAGTAGCTGGAGGCGGTCTCGACGTTGTGGTGCACGCGCTGGATCCCCGCCTCCCTGAGCGACTTGGCGCGCTCGGTGGACATGTGCCCGACCGACGCGCAGCGCTTGAGGTTGGTGTGCTCGGCCACGAGACGCGCGCCTTCGAGGATCTTGGCGAAGTCGCGCTTTGAGAGCCCCTGGCCCTGGGTGACCATGCAGAAGCGATGCGCTCCCGCGGCTTCGGCTGCGCGGGCGTGTTCGAGGATCTGCTCAGGATCCATCATCGGGTGCATTGGGGTCTCCGCCTCGGCGAAGCGCGACTGCGCGCAGAAGCCGCAGTCCTCGGCGCACCCTCCCGACTTGGCGTTGACCAGGGAGCACATGTCGGTCGAGTCGCCGAAGCGCTCCACGCGCGCTTCCCAGGCGCGCTCCACGAGCGCCTCGATCTCGGCGTGGTCCTCGATCTCGCCCAATCGCAGGGCTTCCTCGGGGGTGATCAGTGGCGGCATCGCGGCGCTACCTCCGGTTTGGTTGGCGACGAATGGTAGGGAGCATCGGGGACGATACGCCCGCACGGGCAACCTTGCGGCGAGCTTCACCCAAGGGGCGCTAGTATGCCCCGCCATGGGGGGGTACAGCGCGCCGACGCGCGACGCCTTCGGTGCTTGGGAAGGCTTGCGTACATGAAGATCCTTGGTGTCAGCGGCATCCAGGGCACGATGGATTTCAAGCGCCGCCACTGGCCGGAGCTCGACGAGCGCGACTACCGCATCTCTCAAGGCCACGACTCCGCGGCCGCGCTGGTAATCGACGGCGAGTTCGTGGTGGGGGTGGCCGAGGAGCGGATCGCCCGGCGCAAGCACACTGGCGATTTCCCGGCCGGCGCGATCGACGCGTGCCTCGCCCACGCGGGCCTTGAGCTGGGCGAGATCGACGAGATCGTGCACTCCTTCGACTACGCCCCCCATAAGGCGATCTACGAATTCGAGCCGGTCTCGGGCGAGCTCTACCGCGAGGTGCTGTGTCGCGAGGCGTTCGTCGCGCGTGTGCATGGCGCGTTCCCGGAGTTTCCGGTGGAGCGGATCGGGCACGTCGACCACCACCTCGCTCACGCGGCATCGGCATACCTCACGTCGGGCTTCGAGGAGTGCCTGGTGATGGTGATCGACGGCATGGGGGAGGCCCACGGCGTGAGCGTCTACCACGCTCGCGACGGGCGCCTGGAGCCCGTGCGCCGCATCTTCGCCACCGATTCGATCGGCATCTTCTACTCCGTCGTCACGCTGCACCTTGGGTTTGACTTCAACTCCGACGAGTACAAGATCATGGGCCTTGCGCCGTACGGCGATCCGGAGCGCTTCCGGTCGTTCTTCGACGAGGCGGTGGTGCTCACGCCGGACGGCGGATGGCAGATCCCGCCGCTCAAGCTGCCCGGCACGCGCGGCGAGCGTGAGAACCACCTCCCCACGCGCCGATACCTCGCGGAGCGCCTGATCGCCCCCCGCGAGCCGGAGACGGAGATCACCGCGGATCACCGCGACGTGGCAGCCGGGCTGCAGGCCTGCCTGGATCGGGCGATCCTGCACATCTGCTCGCACTTCGGCGAGCACCTTGGACAGCGCCGGCTGGCGTTGGCGGGTGGAGTGGCGCTCAACACGACGGCCAACGGCAAGCTGCTGGCTTCCGGCGCGTTCGACGAGATCTACGTGCAGCCGGCCGCCGGCGACGACGGGTCGGCGCTAGGCGCCGCGCTGCACCGGGCCTCGTGTGCAGGCGCTGTACCGAACCGCCGCTCGCCTGCGCCCTTCTACGGCCCGGCCCATCCGATCGAGAGCATCGAGCGGGCCCTGAGCGAGTTCGACGCGCAGATCGAGGTCACGCGCCTGGACTCGACGCAGGCCGCGTGTGAGGCCGCGGCCGGGCTGATCGCCGCGGGCGAGGTCGTGGCCTGGTACCGGGGGCGGATGGAGTTTGGGCCCCGAGCGCTGGGCCATCGCAGCATCCTCGCCGACCCCGGCCGCTCCGAGATGCGCGACCGCGTCAACGCGCTGGTCAAGATGCGCGAGGCGTTCCGCCCGTTCGCGCCCGCCGTGACGCTCGAGGAGGTGCACCGGTGGTTTGAGGTCGCCCCGGGCACCGAGCTCCCCTATATGACGGTCAACGTCAACGTTCGCCCCGAGCACCGAGCTGGTCTGCCGGCGATCACCCACGTCGATGGCTCGGCCCGGGTGCAGACGGTGTCCGCCAAGGATGACGCCGACTTCCACGAGCTGCTCGTCGCCGTCGGGCGAGCGACAGGTCGCGAGATGGTGCTCAATACGAGCTTCAACGTGAAAGGTCAGGCGATCGTCAACACGCCCACGGAGGCCATCGAGACCTTACTTTCGACCGGGATCGAGGCACTGTTCCTGGGTGATGCGCTGGTGCGTGAGCGCTGACCGCGATTTGATGAGCGCACCTGGAGGGCGGGGCCGCCTGCTTGCGATCAGCGATCTGCACATCACCTACCCGGAGAATCGCCGCGTGGTCGAGGGTTTGTGGCCGTCCTCGGCCGAAGATTGGCTGATCGTCTGCGGTGACGTGAGCGAGCTGAGCGCCGACTTGGAGTGGGCGTTGGGGGTGCTGCGCGAGCGCTTCGCCGCCGTCATCTGGGTGCCAGGCAACCACGACCTGTGGACTGTCCCGGAGGACCCGGTGGGGTTGCGGGGCGTCGAGCGCTACCTGCACCTCGTTGGGATCTGCCGGCGTCTAGGCGTGCTCACGCCGGAGGACCCCTACCCGGTGTGGGAGGGCCCCGGCGGGCCCGTCGCGGTCGTGCCGCTGTTTGTGCTCTACGACTACTCGTTCGGCTCCAACATCGCCCCCACGAAGGCACTTGCGTTGGCGCGTGCCCACGCGGCGGGGGTTGTGTGCAGCGACGAGCTGGTGCTTTTCCCCGACCCCCACCCGAGCAGAGAGGCGTGGTGTCAGGCACTTGTGCGTGACACCGAGCCGCGCCTGTGCGCGCTCGACCCGGGACTGCCCACGGTGTTGGTCAACCACTTCCCGCTCGTGCGCGCCCCCACGGCGGTGCTGCGCCACCCCGAGTTCGCGCAATGGTGCGGCACCGACCTGACCGCGGATTGGCACACGCGCTTCCGGGCGCGGGCGGTGGTGTATGGGCACCTGCACATCCCGCGCACCATCGTCTGCGACGGGGTGCCATTCGTTGAGGTCTCGCTCGGCTACCCGCGCGAGCGCCTTCGCCGCCGCGTCCAGCGCTCGCCACTGCGCCAGATCCTGCCGCTGGAGGGTGGGCAGTGATCGAGCGGATCCTCCCCCCCGAGGCGGTCGCGGTGGACACCCGCGAGGAGCTGCTCGACGTCGAGCTCTTTCCGCAGGAGCGCGTCGCGCTGGGGCAGGCGGTCGAGAAGCGCCGGCGCGAGTTCATCACCGCCCGCGCCTGCGCGCGCGCCGCGCTTGCGCAGCTGGGGCTGCCACCCTCCCCGATCGCCACGGGCGAGCGCGGGGAGCCGCTGTGGCCGGCGGGCGTGGTGGGGAGCATCACCCACTGCGCTGCCTACCGCGCGTGCGCGGTGGCGCGCGCCGACGAGCTCGCCGGTATCGGCATCGACGCCGAGCCGCACGCCCCGCTGCCAACCGGGGTGATTGGGCAGATCGCGCGCTCGGAGGAGCTTCCGCTGCTGGCCCGGCTGGCTCGCGAGGAGCCGGCGGTGCACTGGGACCGGCTGCTGTTCTGCGCCAAGGAGGCGGTGTACAAGGTGTGGTTCCCGATCGCTCGCTGCTGGCTTGGCTTCGAGGACGCAGTGCTGGACATCGACCCCGCTGGACGTACGTTTGATGCACACGTGCTTGTCCGCTGGCCGCCGGCGGGGACAGGTTGTCCGCAGGTGCTGCGGGGCCGTTGGCTGATGTGCGACGGGCTGCTGCTCGCCGCGATCGCACTGCCGGTCCGCTCCAGCGTCTGATCGGCGGCGCTTTGTACCCATTTTCCTTGAATGTGATCGCTCAGTGGAATGCCGTGTTTGGGTAACCGAACATTCGCCGGAATATGCCCGTTCAGTCGAACCATTGGCGTTGGGAGGTCTCGAATTTTCACCTCTGAATTGACCGCGCCGGGTCAACTGATCTAGTCTTCGCGCCACGATAGACAACGGCAGGCGGAAAGGTCCAGTGCAGGTTTGGCAAGCGGCCGTGTCCCCGACGAAGGCGTGAGAAGTCCCAAACGATGCAGCTCATAATCGCGGGCCCGGCTCCCACCGGTCCCTGCCCCGGAGTCGCCGTCTCCCGTGAGGAGTGCCGCTGGGGCTCACGCCCCACGAACGTCCTTCGAGCTAGGCGGTGCGTCCGGAGCGTCCCTGTATCACGCTGCGCGATGCGCCCGGGGTGGTGGCGATGAGCCTGCTGGTGCTGCAGCAATGCCTCGCGCGCTCCGCCGAGCGCGATCCGGACAAGGTCGCGGTCACGATGGGCGCGGAGCGCCTCACCTATGGGGAGCTGGAGCTCGCCTCCAACCGCCTGGCGCGGCTGCTCGCCGAGAGCGGCTGCCGCCGCGGCGATCGTGTGTGCCTGCTGCTGCCCAAGTCCCCCACTGCGGTCGCGGCGATGCTCGGCGTTCTCAAGGTCGGCGCCGCGTACGTGCCGATCGACGTCTCCTCCCCGGCGCCGCGCGTGGAGAGCATCATTCGCGCCTGCCGGCCGCGGCTGGTGCTCGCCTGCGAGGAAACCACCGAGCTCGCGCAGGAGCTCGCGTTGAGCGGCGTCCTGAGCATGGGCGTGGGGATGCTCGACGACGCTCCTGGTCCCGAGGCGCTCGCCCCGCTGTTCGGCCGCGCCGATTGGCTTGCCGCAAGCGATCGGCCGCGTCGGCTCAAGCGCTCTCCGGAGGCGCTGGCGCACATCCTCTTCACGTCGGGGTCCACCGGCGTGCCGAAGGGGGTGATGATCACCCATGCCAACGTCATCCACTTCGTGGAGTGGGCGGTCGCCCACTTCGGCACCGCTCCCACCGATCGGATCTCTGGCCATCCGCCGCTGCACTTCGACCTCTCCACTTTCGACATCTACGGAACGTTGCTCGCCGGTGCCGAGCTGCACCTCGTCCCGGCGGCGCTCAACGCCGAGCCCGCTGGGTTGGTCGACTTCATTCGCGACCACGAGCTCACGCAGTGGTTCTCGGTGCCCTCGGCGCTCACCTTCATGGTGAAGTACGGCGCGTTCGGCGAGGCTGACTTCCCACATTTGAAGCGGTTGATCTGGTGCGGCGAGGTGATCCCCACGCCCACCCTTATCGAGTGGATGCGCCGCCTCCCGCACGTAGAGTTCACCAACCTGTATGGGCCCACGGAGGCGACGATCGCCTCCAGCTGGTACACGATGCCGGCGATCCCCGCCGACCCCACTGCCGCGATCTCGATCGGCGAGGCCTGCGGGGGCGAGCAGCTGCTGGTGCTGGACGAGGAGCTGCGGCCGCTGCCACAAGGGGAGGTCGGCGAGATCCACATCGGCGGCGTCGGCCTCAGCCCCGGCTACTGGCGTGACGCGAAGAAGACCGCCGCCGCCTTCCGAGCGCGCGGGAGTGCCGACGGGGGCGAGGAGCGGGTGTATCGCACCGGCGATCTCGGCTACGTCGGGGAGGATGGACTCCTTTACATCCTGGGACGCGTCGACTCGCAGATCAAGAGTCGCGGCTATCGGATCGAGCTGGGGGAGATCGAGGCGGCGCTCAACACCCAGCCCGATCTCAAGGAGTGCGCCGTCGTCGGCGTGGACGTGGGCGGCTTCGTGGGGACGGCGATCTGCTGTGCCTACTCTCCCCTGGACGGCGCCGAGGTCACCCACACGCAGCTGCGCGAACGCCTGGCGGCGCGCATCCCCACCTACATGCTTCCCTCCTACTGGCTGGCGCTGGAGGTGCTCCCCAAGAATCTCAATGGCAAGATCGATCGCCGCGTGCTGCGCGAACGCTTCGAAGAGATGACGGCGCAGGAGCTGCAGCCAGAGACAGGAGTCCCGCACCAAGAGCAGGGACGACAGCCCCCACAGGAATTGCTGGAGGTGGTCTGGGAGCAGGTGCGGGCCATCATGGGGCAGCTGCCGGCGGAGTCGATGGAGCCCAATCGCGCCTTCAAGGAGCTCGGCCTCGACTCGCTGGGCGCCGTGGCGCTGAGCGGCCTGCTCGCCGAGGCGACTGGGCTGCAGTTGACGCCGACGCTGATCTTCGATCACCCCACGCCCGCCGCGGTGGCGAGCTTCCTGCACTCGCAGTTCGACGGCGCGGAGCGCGCGGCGGACTTCGTGGGCTCGTTGGCGCAGGGCGCCGAGCGCGAGCGCGGCAGGGTGTCGGCGCCGCGTGATCCGGCGCGCATGGAGGAGCCGATCGCGATCGTGGGGATGAGCTGCCGCTACCCGGGCGGGGTGCGCTCGCCTGAGGATCTGTGGCGGTTGGTCGAGCAGGAGCGGGACGCGATCGGCGAATTCCCCGGGGACCGCGGCTGGGACGTGGAGGCGCTCTACCACCCCGACCCTGACCACCCGGGGACGTGCTACACGCGTCACGGCGGCTTTGTCCACGAGGCCGCGGAGTTCGACGCGCGGTTTTTCTCGATCGGCCCGCGCGAGGCGTTGGCGATGGACCCCCAGCAGCGGCTGCTGATGGAAGGTGCGTGGGAGGCCTTCGAGGATGCCGGGATCGACGCCGCCGCGTTGCGCGGCAGCCCCACCGGCGTGTTCGCGGGCGTCGCCTCCGTGTTCACCCCCGACCGCCGCCAGTTCCTGGGCTCCGAGGACCTCGAAGGGTATTGGCTGACGGGCAGCGGCTCCAGCGTCGTCTCCGGACGCGTTGCCTACACGCTCGGCCTCGAGGGGCCGGCGGTGAGCGTGGACACTGCCTGTTCCTCCTCGCTGGTGGCGATGCACCTCGCCTGCCAGGCGCTGCGCTGCGATGAGTGCTCGCTGGCGCTGGCGGGTGGCGTGACGGTGATCTCCACCCCCGAGGTGTTCCTCGCCTTCAGCCGTCAGCGTGCGCTCTCCTCCGACGGGCGCTGCCGCTCGTTCGCCGCCGGCGCCGACGGCACGGGATGGGCCGAGGGCGTGGGTCTCGTCGTGTTGGAGCGCCTCTCCGATGCGGTGCGCAACGGCCATCGGGTGCTGGGCGTGGTGAGCGCCAGTGCGACCAACCAGGATGGCGCCAGCAATGGGCTGACGGCGCCCAGCGGACCATCGCAGGAACGGGTCATCCGCCGGGCGCTCGCGAGCGCGGGGCTGTCGGCGTCCGAGGTCGATGCCGTGGAGGCGCACGGCACCGCCACCGCGCTCGGCGATCCGATCGAGGCGGGGGCGCTGCTTGCGACCTACGGGCAGGGACGCCCCGAGGGGCGTCCGCTGTACCTGGGCTCGGTCAAGTCCAACCTCGGTCATACCCAGGCGGCGTCTGGTGTTGCGGGGGTGATCAAGATCGTCGAGGCGCTGCGCCACGGGCTGCTGCCGAAGACGCTGCACGTGGACGCGCCCTCCCCGCACGTCGACTGGTCCGCGGGCGCGGTCGAGCTGCTGCGCGAGGCGGTGCCGTGGCCCGCCGGCGAGCGCCCGCGCCGCGCGGCGGTGTCGTCGTTTGGCGTCAGTGGCACCAACGCGCATCTGATCATCGAGGAGGCCCCGGCAGCGGCCCCGCGCGCGGGCGGCGCCCCCGCAGCTGGGGAGGGCTTGGTCGGGGCACCGCAGGGCGCGAGCGTAGCTGCGGAGGGCGCGGGCCCGGCGGGCCCCATCCCTTGGGTGCTCTCGGGTTGCGGCGAGCGCGCGCTGCGCGCGCAGGCGGGACGGTTGGGGGAGCTTCTGGTGGGCGCCGAGCTAGGATCGCTCGACGTCGGCCTCTCGCTGGCGGGCCGCTCGGCGCTTGAGGATCGCGCCGTCGTGCTGGGCGAGAACCAGGACGAGCTGATGAGCGGGCTCGGTGCGCTGGCGCGGGGTGAGGACGTGCCAGGCGTGCCGCGCGGCGCTGCAATTGCGGGCGGCGGGAAGGTAGCGTTCCTGTTCACCGGTCAGGGCGCGCAGCGGGTGGGGATGGGTCGCGAGCTGTACGGGACGCAGCCGGTGTTCCGCGCGGCGTTCGACG
Source organism: uncultured Solirubrobacterales bacterium (assembly GCA_963744135.1). Taxonomy (GTDB): domain Bacteria; phylum Actinomycetota; class Thermoleophilia; order Solirubrobacterales; family Solirubrobacteraceae; genus Palsa-744. Next base: position 495,499 of record CAVUSE010000007.1, read on the forward strand.
AGGCGTGCGCCACCCTGGAGGAGTACCTGGAGAGTCCGCTGCGGGAGGTTGTGTTCGGCGCGGACCAGCCTGCCGGTGGTGGTAAGCGCGTCGGCGCCAAGAAGAGTCGCCGCGAGGCCGTCAAGCAGGGTCGGCGCGCCGGCAAGCGCGTGTCTGGTGGCCAGCTTGACGACACCGCCTTCACCCAAGCCGGCCTGTTCGCGCTGGAGGTGGCGCTGTTCCGGCAGCTGGAGAGCTGGGGTGTACACCCCGATTTCGTGGTGGGCCACTCGATCGGGGAGCTGGCGGCCGCCCATGTCGCGGGGGTGTTCTCGTTGGAGGACGCCTGCCGGCTGGTGGCGGCGCGGGGCAGGTTGATGGGCGCGCTGCCGGAGGGCGGCGCGATGGTTGCGCTCGCGGCACCGGAGGTCGAGGTGCTGGAGTCGTTCGCCGCCCTCGACGGCTGGGAGCGCAGGGTGGCGCTGGCGGCTGTCAACGCGCCGACCTCGGTGGTGATCTCGGGCGACGAGGACGCTGTGCTGGAGCTGCAGGCCGTGTGGGAGGAGCGGGGCGCGCGGACGAAGCGGCTGCGCGTGAGCCACGCGTTCCACTCGCCGCGGATGGACGGGATGCTGGAAGAGTTCGCGATGGTCGCGGAGGGCGTGGAGTTCGCGCCGCCGCGGATCCCAGTCGTCTCCAATCTCACCGGCGCCGTGGCGCTCGCCGGAGAGCTGTGCGAGGCGGGCTACTGGGTGCGCCACGTGCGCGAGACGGTGCGCTTCGCCGACGCGATCGGCGAGCTCGATCGCCGGGGCGTGAGGAGCTTCCTGGAGCTCGGCCCCGATCGCGTGCTCAGCGCAATGGTGCTGGAGTGCCGCCTGGCCGGCGCGGAGCAGGGCAGCGTCAGCAACCCCGAGGAGCGAGGCGCCGCCGGCGATCGCGACGGTGTGCAGGAGCAGCCCCGCGTCACCGCGGTGTCGGCGCTGCGGCCGGGGAGCGAGGAGCAGCGGGCGCTGTTGGGCGGACTGGCCGAGCTGTGGGTGTCGGGCGTGGAGGTCGACTGGCGCGCAGTGTTCGACGGCGCCGGCGCCGAGCGGGTGCGGTTGCCGACGTATGCGTTTCAGCGTGAGCGCTACTGGCTGGAGCCGTACCGGGGTGAGGTGCGAAGCGACGTCGGGCGCTCCGCGGCGGAGGAGTGGCGCTACCGGGTGCGGTGGCAGCCAGTGGGTGACCTCGGGGTGGGGATGTTGCAGGGTGAGTGGCTGGTGGCGACGGCGTCCGGCGAGCGCGATCGTGCACTGCTGGAGGGCGTCGTCGGTGGGCTCGAAGCGCGCGGCGCGCACTGCGTGGTGGTGGAGGTGCCACAGCGCGCCGCTCGCGAGCGGTTGGCGGAGCGCCTGCGTGGACTGCTCGGGGATCGGTCGCCTGCGGGCGTGGTGTCGCTGCTGGCGGCGGCCGCCGGCGCGGGAGCGGCGGACGGCGAGTCCTCGGCGGATGGCGCGGCGTCAGCCGCCGCGGACGTCGGGCACGGGGGCGTAGCGGAGACGCTCGCGCTGGTGCAGGCGCTGGGAGACGCGGGCGTGGGGGCGCCGTTGTGGTGCGTGAGCGCCGGCGCGGTGGCGGTTGACTCGGAGGATCGCGTGGCCTCCCCGCAGCAGGCGCTGGTGTGGGGCCTCGGCCGCGTCGTCGCGCTGGAGGAGCCGAGGCGCTGGGGCGGCCTGGTGGATCTGCCGGTGGAGTGGGACCAGCGCATGGTGGAGCGCATGTGCGGCGTGTTCGCCGGGGCCGGTGGCGAGGACGAGCTGGCGGTGCGCGCCGGTGGGGTGTTGGCGCGGCGCCTGGCGCGTGCGACGGCCGCGGGCGGGCGCGAGGTCGAGGGGCGCTACCAGCCGCGGGGCACGGTGCTGGTGACGGGCGGCATGGGCGCGCTCGGTGGACACCTCGCACGCTGGCTGGCGCGCGCGGGCTCCGCGCATCTGCTGCTGGCGAGCCGTCGCGGAATGGATGCCGAGGGTGCGGCGGAGCTGGTGGCCGAGCTCCAGTCGCTGGGCGCGAGTGTGACGGTGGCGGCGTGCGACGTCGCCGATTGGGCGCAGCTGCAACAGCTGCTGGAGTCGATTCCGCAGGAGTACCCGCTGTCGGGCGTGTTCCATGCCGCGGGCGTGTTGGACGAGGGATCGCTCGACGAGCTCTCGGCGGAGCGGCTTGAGGGCGTGCTGGCGAGCAAGGCGGATGCGGCTTGGCTGCTGCACGAGCTGACTGAGGGGCTGGAGCTGGACGCGTTCGTCCTGTTCTCCTCGATCGCGGGAGTGCTCGGCAGCGGCAGACAGGGCGCGTACGCGGCGGCCAATGCCTTCCTGGACGCGCTGGCGGAGCATCGCCGCGGACGTGGTCTGCCTGCCAGCGCGATTGCGTGGGGTGCGTGGGCAGGGCCGGGAATGACGGCCCAGACGGGCGAGTCGCTGAGTCGGCGGGGGATCCGCGCGCTGCCCGTGACGGCGGCACTGGAGGCGCTGGCCGAGGTGCTGGCGCGCGGCGAGGGCTGTGTGGCGGTGGCGGATATCGACTGGGAGCGCTACGCGCCGACCTACAGCTCGGCGCGCGCGCGTCCGCTGATCGGCGAGGTGCCGGAGGCACAGCGCGCCATGCGCGAGGCCGCCGGCGAGGGCCCGGCGCCGGCACGGGGGCTGCTCGCCGAGCGCCTCGCGGGCCTGTCGGGGGCCGAGCGCGAGGGCGTGGCGCTGGAGTTGGTGCGCTCCCAGACGGCGATCGTGCTCGGGCACTCCTCCGCCGCGGACGTGGAGGCCGGACGGGCATTCAAGGAGCTTGGGCTGGACTCGCTCGCGGGCGTGCAGCTGGCGCGCGGGCTGCGCGAGCAGACGGGGCTGCCGTTGACGAGCAGCCTGGTGTTCGACTACCCCACGCCGGCTGCGCTGGCGCGACACCTGCTTGGCGAGGTGTCGGGTGTGGTGGCGGGCGCCCTGTCCACCGCGCGCGCGGTGCCGGCGGTGGCGCGGGCCGATGAGCCGGTGGCGATCGTGGGGATGGGGTGCAGGTACCCGGGGGGAGAGCAGCCTGTCCGCTCCCCGCGCGAGCTGTGGGAGATGCTCGCCGCCGGCGGCGACGCGATCGGATGGTTCCCGACCGACCGCGGGTGGGACCTGGAGGGGCTGTACGACCCCGACCCCGACCGTCCGGGCACGAGCTATGCGCGCGAGGGCGGGTTTCTGTATGACGCGAGCGAGTTCGACGCGGCCTTCTTCGGGATCGGTCCGCGCGAGGCGCTGGCGATGGATCCCCAGCAGCGGCTGTTGCTGGAGGTGTGCTGGGAGACGCTGGAGGATGCGGGGATCGACCCCGATTCGCTGCGCGGCACCCAGAGCGGGGTGTTCGCCGGCACCAACATGCGCGACTACGCCACCTCGCTGTCGGGCGAGGTGGCACGCGAGCTGGAGGGCTATCTGGCCACCGGCGGCGCGGGGAGCGTGCTGTCGGGCAGGGTGGCCTACACCTTCGGGTTGGAGGGCCCGGCGGTGACGGTCGACACGGCGTGCTCGTCTTCGCTGGTGGCGCTGCACTGGGCCTGCCAGGCGCTGCGCACGGGCGAATGCTCGCTGGCGCTGGCGGGCGGGGTGACGGTGATGGCGACCCCGAGTGTGTTCGTGGAGTTCAGTCGTCAGCATGGGCTGGCCGCGGACGGGCGCTGCAAGCCGTTCGCCGATGCCGCTGACGGCACCGGCTGGAGCGAGGGTGTGGGCGTGCTGGCGCTGGAGCGCCTCTGCGATGCGCAAGCCAACGGTCATCGGGTGCTGGCGGTGGTGCGCGGCAGCGCGGTCAACCAGGATGGCGCCAGCAACGGGCTGACCGCGCCGAACGGGCCCTCGCAGCAGCGCGTGATCGCGCAGGCGCTCGCCAACGCGGGCGTGGAGCCGGGAGCGGTGGACGCGGTGGAGGCGCACGGGACGGGCACACGCCTGGGCGATCCGATCGAGGCGCAGGCGCTGCTGGCGACCTATGGCCGCGAGCGCGCCAGGGAGGTGCCGCTGTGGTTGGGGTCGGTGAAGTCCAACATCGGTCACACGCAGGCGGCGGCGGGGGTGGCCGGGGTGATCAAGATGGTGATGGCGCTCCAGCACGAGCGGCTGCCGCGGACCTTGAACGTGGACGCGCCCACCAGCCAGGTCGACTGGGAGGCGGGCAGCGTCGCGCTGCTGACGGATGAGCAGCCGTGGCGGGCCAACGGCAGGCCGCGTCGCGCGGGCGTCTCGGCGTTCGGCGTGAGCGGCACCAATGCACACGTGATCATCGAGGAGGCACCTCGCGGCGTGTTCGGGGAGGCACCTGGCGGTGAGTCCCCGGCGCTCGCATCGGGGCTGAATCGGCCGGGCGGACGGGCGCTGAGCGACGCGGAGGGCGACGCGGAGGGCGGCCCGCCCCAGCGACCCCTGACGGCCGTGCTGCCGTGGGTGCTGTCGGGCCGCGGCAGCGCCGCTCTGCAGACGCAGGCGGAGCGCCTGCAACGGTTCCTGGCAGACGACACCGAGCTGGACGCGGTGGACGTCGCGCTCTCGCTCACCGCGCGCGCGGCGCTCGAGGATCGGGCGGTGGTGCTGATCGACTCCCCACCGATCGACTCCCCACCGATCGACTCCCCACCGATCGACTCCCCACCGATCGACTCCCCACCGATCGACTCCCCACCGATCGACTCCCCACCGATCGCGGATTGCGTGCAACTGCTGGCGCCGCTCACGGCGCTCGCCGAGGAAAGACCCGCGGCGAGCGTGCTGCGGGGCCGGGCCCGCGAGGGGCTGACGGCGTTCCTGTTCACCGGCCAGGGTGCGCAGCGGGTGGGGATGGGCCGCGAGCTGTATGGGACGTTCCCCGTGTTCGCGACGGCATTCGATGCGGCCTGTGAGCATCTCGATCGAGAGCTTGGGCGCTCGCTGCGGGAGGTTGTGTTCGAGGGGAGTGAGGACGAGCTGGATCGCACCGGGTGGGCGCAGCCGGCGCTGTTCGCCCTGGAGGTCGCGCTCCATCGCCTGCTCGAGGCGTGGGGGGTGCGCGCCGACTTCCTGATCGGCCATTCGGTGGGGGAGCTGGCGGCCGCCCACGTCGCGGGGGTGTTCTCGCTGGAGGACGCCTGCCGGCTGGTGGTGGCGCGCGGCCGGCTGATGGATGAGCTGCCCGCCGGTGGCGCGATGGCGGCGATCGCCGCCCCTGAGCAGGAGGTGCGCGAGTCGCTCGCGGAGGTGGTCGACTGGGAGCGGCGGGTGGCGCTGGCGGCGGTGAATGGGCCCCGCGCGGTGGTCGTCTCCGGCGATCGGGACGCGGTGTCGGAAGTCGTGGAGCTGTGGTCGCAACGAGGTGCCAGAACCAAGCAGCTGCGTGTCAGCCATGCCTTTCACTCGCCGCGCATGGAGGGCATGATGGAGGAGTTCGAGCGGGTTGCCGCGAGCGTGTCGTTCGCGCTGCCGCGGATCCCGATCGTCAGCAATCTCTCCGGCGAGATGGCTGCGGCCGATGAGCTGTGCACGTCGGACTATTGGGTGCGTCACGTGCGTGCGACGGTCCGGTTTGCCGATGGCGTGCGCTGCCTGTGGCGTGCCGGTGTGGGGGCCTTCGTCGAGCTGGGCCCGGACGGTGTGCTGAGCGCGATGGTGGCGGATTGCGTTGAAGAGGAGGAGGAGCAGGGTGTTGCGCCCGTGGTGAGCGTGCCGGCACTGCGCGCGGGTGCCCCGAGGGATCCGGCAGCCGCACAGGCGCCCACCGAGCAAGGTGAAGTCCGCGCGCTGCTGGCGGGCGTGGGCGAGGCGTGGGTGCATGGTGTGAGCGTCGACTGGAGCGCGGTGCTCGCCGGCCGCGGCGGGCGGCGGGTTGGCCTGCCCTCGTACGGGTTTCAGCGGGAGCGCTACTGGCTGGCGGGCGATCTCGCCGGCACTCAGGGCATCTCGATCGCCCGGCCGGCGGCGGCAGCAGCGGCGAGTGGAGCGTTGGCGGCGCGCCTGGCGGGGATGCCCGCCGGCGAGCGTGAGCGTGTGGCGCTCGAGCTGGTGCGCGAGCAGGCGGCGCTGGTGCTCGGGCACTCCTCGCCCGAGGCGGTACCGGCCGAGCGGCCGTTCCGTGACCTCGGGTTTGACTCGTTGGCGGCGGTGCAGTTGCGCAACCGGCTCGTGGAGGCGACGGGGCTGCGGCTGGCGAGCAGCCTCGCGTTCGACTACCCCACGCCGGTCGCGCTGGCGGGGCACCTGGTGGGAGAGGCGATGGGCGTGGTGGGCACTCCATCCCGCATGCTCGGTGTGTCGGTGGTGGGGCAGGTGGACGAGCCGGTGGCGATCGTGGGGATGGCGTGCCGCTATCCGGGGCTCGCCCACGAGATCGGATCGAGCGACCCCGCTCACCACCTCGGCGCCGATTTGGCCGGCACCACCGACCCAGGCGCCCTCACGACTCGCTCGCCGCGCGAACTGTGGGAGCTGGTTGCGGGAGGCCGCGACGCGATCGGAGGTTTCCCCACCGACCGCGGGTGGGATCTGGAGGGTCTGTACGACCCCGACCCCGACCGTCCGGGCACATGCTATGCCCGCGAGGGCGGGTTTCTCTACGATGCGGGCGATTTCGACGCGGCGTTCTTCAGGATCGGCCCGCGCGAAGCGCTGGCTATGGATCCCCAGCATCGGCTGGTGTTGGAGGTGTGCTGGGAGGCGTTGGAGGACGCGGGGATCGTGCCCGATGCGGTGCGGGGCACGCAGTGCGGGGTGTTCGTGGGGAGCAGCATGTGCGACTACGCCTCCGGGCTGTCGGCCAAGGTCACGCGCGAACTGGAGGGCTATCTGGGCACCGGCGCCGCCGGCAGCGTGATGTCGGGCAGGGTGGCTTACACGTTCGGGTTGGAGGGCCCGGCGGTGACGGTGAACACCGCCTGCTCGTCTTCGCTGGTGGCGCTGCACCTGGCGTGCCAGTCGCTGCGCGCGGGGGAGTGCACGATGGCGCTGGCGGGCGGGGTGACGGTGATTGCGACGCCGGAGCTGTTCGTGGAATTCAGTCGCCAGCGGGCGCTGGCGGTCGACGGGCGCTGCAAGGCGTTCGCCGCCGCGGCGGACGGCACAGCTTGGGGTGAGGGCGCGGGCATGCTGCTGCTCGAGCGCCTCTCGGATGCGCGCCGCAACGGACACGAGGTGTTGGCGGTGGTGCGTGGCAGCGCGGTCAACCAGGACGGCGCGAGCAACGGGCTGACCGCGCCGAACGGGCCCTCGCAGCAGCGCGTGATCATGCAGGCGCTCGCCAACGCGGGTGTCTCGCCCGAGGAGATCGATGTGGTCGAGGCGCATGGAACGGGCACGCGCCTGGGCGATCCGATCGAGGCGCAGGCGCTGCTGGCGACCTACGGCCGCGAACGTCCCGCGGAGCGCCCGCTGTGGCTGGGGTCGGTGAAGTCCAACATCGGTCACACGCAGGCGGCGGCGGGCGTCGCCGGAGTGATCAAGATGGCGATGGCGATGCGGCACGAGCGGTTGCCGCGGACCCTGCACGTCGATGCCCCCAGCGGCGAGGTGGACTGGTCGACGGGCGCCGTGCAGCTGCTGACGGAGGAGGTGCCGTGGCGGCCGAACGGCAGGCCGCGCCGCGCGGGGGTCTCCGCGTTCGGCGTCAGCGGCACCAATGCCCATGTGATCCTCGAGGAGCCGCCGGCGCCGACCCCCGCGCCCGAAGCGATCGATGGTGTCGAGCACGAGCCGACCGACGCCGTCGAACGGGAGCCCGGCCCGCGGCGGGAGTCCGACTCGCAGGGGGAGTCCGGCCCGTGGCGGGACGAGCTCGGCCCGCAGCCGGAGGAGCTCGGCCTGCAGCGCTCCGGCGATGCGCTGGCGTGGGTTCTCTCCGCTCGCGGAGAGGAGGGCCTGCGGGCCCAAGCCGGGCGCCTTGGCAGCTTCCTCGCCGGCGATCCCGAGCTGCCGGCGGCCGATGTCGCGCTCTCGCTCACGACCCGCGCGGCGCTGGAGAGCCGGGCGGTGGTGATCGGCGCCGGCCGTGAGGAGCTCCTCGCCGGCGCCGAGGCGCTCGCGCGTGGCGAAGCGGCGGAGAGTCTGGTGGCCGGCGTCGCGAGTGACTCCGGGCGCGACGGCGGGGTGGTGTTCCTGTTCCCCGGGCAGGGCTCGCAGTGGGAGGGGATGGCACTGGAGCTGCTGGCGGGCGCGCCCGTGTTCGCGCGGGCGATCGCCGAGTGCGGGGACGCGCTGGAGCCGTTCGTGGGGTGGCGGCTGGAGGATGTGCTGCGGCAGGCGCCGGGGGCTCCGGGCCTGGATCGGGTGGACGTGGTGCAGCCGACGCTGTTCGCTGTGATGGTGTCGCTGGCGCGCCTGTGGCGCGCCAGCGGGGTGCAGCCGGATGCGGTGGTGGGCCACTCCCAGGGCGAGATCGCGGCGGCGTGCGTGGCCGGCGGCCTGTCGCTCGAGGATGCGGCGCGGGTGGTGGCGGTGCGCAGCCAGGCGCTGGTCGGAATGGCTGGCAGCGGTGGGATGGTGTCGGTGGCGCTCGGAATCCCGGAGCTGAGTGCGCTGCTCGAGCGCTTCGATGGAGCGCGTGGCGATCGCGGCAGTGAACGGCCCCGGCTCGGTGGTGGTGTCGGGTGACTCCGAGGCGCTCGACGAGCTGCTGGCGCAGTGCGAGGCGGGCGCGATCAGGGCGCGGAGGATCGCGGTCGACTATGCCGCCCACTCGGCGCAGGTGGAGGTCGTGCGCGAGCAGCTGCTCGCGGGTTGCGCGCCGATCGCGCCGCGTACGGGGGACATCCCCTTCTACTCCACGGTCACCGCGGGGCTGCTCGACACCGCCGAGCTGGACGCCGACTACTGGTATCGCAACCTGCGCGAGACCGTGCAGTTCGCGCAGACGACCCAGATGCTCGTGCAGGCGGGACGCGACACGCTCGTGGAGATCAGCCCCCACCCGGTGCTGACGGTGGGGGTGCAGGAAACGATCGATCTGGAGCGCGCGGCCGAGCGGCCCGGCGCCGATGCGCCCGGCGGGGAGGAGCTCGCGCGCAGAGGAGTCGCGGTGCTCGGCACCGTGCGCCGCGACGATGGTGGCCCCCGGCGCTTCATGCGCTCGCTCGCCGAAGCGTGGGTGCACGGCGTGTCCGTCGAGTGGGGCGCGATGTTTGGGAGCGCCGCCCGCCCGGGCGCGCGGCGCGTCGCGCTGCCGACCTACGCGTTCCAGCGCAAGCACTACTGGCTGCTGCCGAGCGCCGACGCGGGCGACGTCGGCGCGGCCGGTCTGAGCGCCGCCGATCATCCGCTGCTGGGCGGCGTGATCGGCCTGGCCGACGGCGGGGGATGGCTGTTCACCGGCTGCCTCGCGCTGGACAGCCACCCCTGGCTGGCCGACCATGCAGTGCTGGGCAGCGTGCTGCTGCCGGGCACGGCGTTCCTCGAGCTGGCGCTGCACGCGGGCGAGCAGGCGGGCTGCGCGGAGGTGCGCGAGCTGACCTTGCAGGAGCCGTTGCTGCTCGCGCAGGGACGGCGCGTGCGGGTGCAGGTGGCGGTCGGCGAGCTCCAGGAGTCGGGGTGCCGAACCGTCGGCATCTACGCGCGCCCCGAGGGGGCGGCGGACGATGGAGTGGACGGCGAGGAGGCGTGGGTGCACCACGCCAGCGGGCTGCTTGCGCCGGCGCTGTCCGCCACGGCTCACCCACATCGGCGCGAGTTGGCCTCGCTGGGCGCGGCGTGGCCTCCGGCGGATGCGACCGAGGTCGATGTCGAGGACCTGTACGAGCACCTGCGCGAGCAGGGTCTCGAATACGGCCCCGCGTTCAGGGGCCTGCTGGGCGCATGGCGGCGCGGCGATGAGGTGTTCGCCGAGGTGGCGCTGCCACAGGATGAGCAGCGCGGCGAAGCCGATTCCTTCGGCCTGCACCCGGCGCTCTTGGATGCCTCGCTGCACGCGCTCGCCGTAGGCGTGTCAGGCGAGGGGCGCGAGGCCTACCGTCCCGCCCAGATGCCGTTCTCCTGGAGCGGTGTGCGCCTGCACGCGGCGTGTGCGTCGGCTTTGCGCGTGCGCATGGAGCGCGTGGGCGAGGACGCGTTCGCCGTGACCGCGGCCGACGGCGACGGCGCGCTGGTGGCGACGGCCGACTCGCTGGCGTTGCGCGAGGTGCCGGCTGAGGGGTTTGGCGGTGCGAGCGATCCTCGACGCGACGCGCTGCTGGCGCTGGAGTGGGCGGCGGCCGACCTCGACGCCGGCGTGGGCGAGGGCGCTGCCGGCGAGGAGGAGGGCGAGCGCGGCTGGGCAGTGGTGAGCCCGCTGCCCGGCGGCGGCGGCGCGCTGGCGGATGGGTTGCGTGGGTGTGGCGTCGGCGGGCCCGGCGGCAGCCTGCTTGGGGTCTTCGCCAAGCTGGGGGAAGTAGCCGGCGGCGAAGGGCTGGATGTGGTGGTGTTCGACTGCACCTCCGGCGGGTTGGCCGATGGCGGGAACGGCGTGCCCGGCGCAGAGCGCGAGGGCGTGCCCGGTGCGGTGCGCGACGAGGTGTGCCGGGCGCTCGAGCTTGTGCAGGAGTGGCTCTCGCAGGACCGCTTCACGAGCGCCCGCCTGGTGGTGGTGACCCGCGGCGCGGTGGAGGTCGGCCGCGAGGGTGTGATCGACCTGGCGGGCGCCGCCGTGTGGGGCCTGCTGCGCTCGGCGCAGGCGGAGCATCCGGGGCGGTTCACGCTGGTGGACGTCGACGGTGAGGATGGCTGCTGGGCCGCCGTCGTCGGCGCCGCGACCGCGGAGGATCGCTCGGAGATCGCACAGCAGGTGGCAGTGCGCGGCGGCGGGCTGCTGGTCCCACGACTGGGGCGTCCCCCTGCCGCCGCGGGGGTGCAGATGGGGACCCACACCGAGGCCGAGATGGACGCCGGCGGCGCCGTGGCGCCCGACACCCGCGACGGGGGCGACCCACCCGCCGAGCCGGACGTGGCGGAGGGGGGCACGGTGCTCGTGACGGGCGGCACCGGCGGCCTGGGAGCGCTGGTGGCGCGGCATCTGGTGGCCCGACGCGGGGCGCGCGATCTGGTGCTGGCGAGCCGCCGGGGGCCGGGCGCCGACGGCGTGGGTGAGCTGGAGAGCGAGCTTGTCGCGATGGGCGCGCAGGTGCGAGTCCGCGCCTGCGACGTGAGCGATCGCGGCGAGGTGCAGGCGCTGATCGCGGAGATCGGCGACTCGCTGAGGACGATCGTGCACGCGGCCGGCGTGCTGGACGACGGCATGGTCGAGTCGCTGACGGCCGAGCGGGTCGCCCGGATGCTCGCGGCGAAGGTCGACGGGGCGTGGTATCTGCACGAGCTGACTCGCGACCTGAACATCCGCGAGTTCGTGCTGTTCTCCTCGGCCGCCGGCGTGTTCGGCAGCGCCGGGCAGGGGGGGTATGCGGCGAGCAACACGTTCCTGGACGCGCTCGCCTGCCGGCGCCGAGCGCAGGGCCTGCCGGGCGTCTCGGTGGCGTGGGGGCTGTGGGCGCAGAGCAGCGACATGACCGGCAACCTGCGTGCGGCCGACAGAGCGCGGCTGGAGCGTCTGGGGATCGTCCCGCTGGAGACCGACGAGGGTCTGGAGCTGCTCGACGCGGCGCGCGCGAGCCCGCTGGCGCTCGCCGTCGCGATCCACCTCGATCTGCGCGCCGCACGCGCCGCGCTGGACAACGGCGAGATGGCGGGATTGCTGCGCGGGCTGATCGGTGCTCGCCCCCGCCGGGCGCGCGCAGGGAGCGGCGGATCGCTGCGCCGGCAGCTCGAAGGGCTGCCGCAGAGCGAGCGTCTGCCGGCGGTGCTGGAGTTGGTGCGCGCGCAGGCGGCCGCCGTGCTGGGGCACCCCTCGGCCGAGCTGGTGGAGGCGGAGCGGGCGTTCAAAGAGCTCGGGTTCGACTCGCTGGGCGCGGTTGAGCTGCGCAACCGGTTGGAGGCGGCGAGCGGCCTGCGGCTGCCGGCGACGTCGGTGTTCGACCACCCGAGCCCGGCGGCTCTGGCGGCGCACCTGGCGGGATTGATCGAGGAAGAGGGGCCCGGCTCGTCCGCATCCGGCCGCCTGCGCCACCCTCTTGGCAGCGGCGTCGGCCGGAACGTGGGGGCGCGGCGCACGAGGGCGGTGGAGGAGCCGATCGCGATCGTCGGCATGAGCTGTCGCTACCCGGGCGGCGTGAGCTCCCCGCGGGAGCTGTGGGAGCTGGTGGCGGGCGGCCGCGACGGGATCGCGTGGTTCCCCGAGGACCGCGGCTGGGACGTGGAGGGACTGTACGACCCCGACCCCGACGGCGGGGGCAGCTGCGCTCGCGAGGGCGGCTTCGTGGACGGGGCGGGCGAGTTTGACGCCTCCCTCTTCGGGATCAGCCCGCGCGAGGCGCTGGCGATGGACCCGCAGCAGCGACTGTTCCTGGAGTCGAGCTGGGAGGCGTTGGAAGACGCGGGCCTCAACCCGCTAGGGCTGCGGGGCAGCAGCACCGGCGTGTTCGCCGGGGTGATGTACCACGAGTATGGGAATGGCTTGAGCGGGCAGGCGCTGGCGGGGCTCGAGGGTTACATGGGGACGGGCGGCGCCGGCAGCGTGGTGTCGGGCCGGGTTGCGTACGCGCTTGGCTTGGAGGGGCCCGCGATGTCGGTCGACACCGCGTGCTCGTCTTCGCTGGTGGCGTTGCACTCGGCCTGTCAGGCGCTGCGCCTGGGCGAGTGCGAGCTCGCGCTAGCGGGCGGCGTGACGGTGCTGTGGACTCCGGCGGTGTTCGTGGACTTCACGCGCCAGCGGGCGCTGGCGCCGAACGGGCGCTGCAAGCCATACGCCGAGGCGGCCGACGGCGCGAACTTCGGCGAGGGCGTCGGCGTGCTGGTGCTGGAGCCGCTCTCGCGGGCGCTCGCCAACGGTCGTCGGGTGCTTGCGGTGGTGCGCGGCAGCGCCGTCAACCAGGATGGCGCCAGCAACGGGCTGACCTCGCCCAATGGCCCCGCGCAGGAGCGCGTGATCGCACAGGCGCTGGCGAGCGCGGGCGTTGCGGCCCACGAGGTGGATGCCGTCGAGGGGCACGGCACCGGCACGAAGCTGGGCGACCCGATCGAGGCGCAGGCGCTGCTGGCGAGCTACGGCCGCGACCGTCCGCGCGACGCTCCGCTGTGGTTGGGGTCGGTCAAGTCCAATATCGGCCACACCCAGGCTGCGGCGGGGGTGGCGGGCGTGATCAAGATGGTGAAGGCGCTCGAGCATGGGGTGCTGCCATCCACCCTGCACGTCGATCAGCCGAGCACCCATGTCGACTGGGACGCGGGCGCGGTGTCGCTGCTCACCGAGGAGCAACCGTGGTTGCCGAACGGCAGGCCGCGCCGCGCGGGTGTCTCCTCGTTCGGCATCAGCGGCACCAACGCGCACCTGATTCTCGAGGAAGCGCCGCGGGGCGAGCCGCCGGCGGGCGAGCCGGCGCAGAAGCCCCCGCCCGGCGTGCTGCCGTGGGTGCTTTCCGGCCGTGGGGAGGAGAGCCTGCGTGCTCAAGCCGCGCGGCTGGGTGGCCTCCTCGCGCAGGCTCCCGAGTTGGACGTGGCGGATGTGGGGCTCTCGCTCGCCGGCCGTGCGACGTTCGAGGATCGCGCGGTTCTGCTGACGGAATCTCCGCCCACCCGTGGCCGCGAGGAGCTGCTCGGGGGGCTCGGCGCGCTCGCCGGTGGGGAGTCGGCGGGCAGCGTGTTGCGGGGCCGGGCGGGTCGCGGACGTGTCGCATTTCTGTTCACCGGCCAGGGCGCGCAGCGTGCGGGCATGGGCGGGGAGCTGTATCGGGAGCACCCGGTGTTCAGGGCAGCCTTCGATGAGGTGTGCGCGCATCTGGACGGGCAGCTTGGGTGCTCGCTGCGGGAGGTTGTGTTCGGCGAGCCGGAGCCCGCCGGGGAGAATGACGAGGCGCCCGCTGGAGAAGGTGGCGGGGCGCCGGCCGGAGAGAGTGACGGGGCACAGGCCGGAGAGGGTGGCGGGGCGCCCGCTGGAGAGGGTGTGGCCGCGCTGGATGGGACGGCGTTGGCGCAGCCGGCTCTGTTCGCGTTGGAGGTGGCGCTCTACCGGCTGGTGTCGGCGTGGGGGGTGCGTCCCGACTTCCTGATCGGCCACTCGGTGGGCGAGTTGGCGGCGGCGCATGTGGCTGGGGTGTTCTCGCTGGAGGATGCGTGCCGGCTGGTGGCGGCGCGGGGGCGGTTGATGGGTGCGCTGCCAGCGGGTGGCGCGATGGTGGCGATCGCGGCGGGCGAGGATGAGGTGCGAGAGTCGCTGGCCGGGCTCGAGCGCTCGCAGGAGCGCGTGGCGCTCGCGGCGGTGAATGCACCGGGTTCGGTGGTGGTCTCCGGTGACGAGGACGCTGTGGAGGAGTTGCGGAGTCTGTGGGAGGCCCGGGGCGCGAGGGTGAAGCGGCTGCGTGTGAGTCACGCGTTTCACTCGCCGCGGATGGATGCGATGTTGGAGGAGTTTGGGCGGGTCGCGGAAAGCGTCTCTTTCAGTGAGCCGCGGCTGCCGCTCGCCTCGAATCTCTCCGGCGGCATGGCCTCGGGCGAGGAGCTGTGCACGGCGGCGTACTGGGTGCGGCATGTGCGCGAGACGGTGCGTTTCGCCGACGGTGTGCGTTGGTTGCGCGCGGAGGGTGTGAGCAGCTTCCTCGAGCTCGGCCCGGACGGGGTGCTCAGCGCGATGGTGGAGGAGTGCGTCGATGGTGAATCGGATGCTGGGGGTGACGCGCCGCAGGTGACCGTGGCGAACGTGTTGCGCGCGGGGGAGAGTGAGGCTCGTGCGCTGCTCACCGGCCTGAGTGAGGTGTGGGTGCGTGGCGTGGCCGTGGATTGGGGCGCGGTGTTCGAGGAGTCTGGAGCCCGCCGGGTGGAGCTGCCCGCGTATGCGTTTCAGCGGGAGCGTTACTGGCTGCAGCCGGCGAGCGGGTCGGCGTCCGGTGGGGTGTCGGGTGTGGAGGGTTTGCGTTACCGAGTGTGGTGGAAGCCGGTGGGTGAGAGTGCGGCGGGGGAGCTGGCCGGTGCGTGGCCGGTGGTGGTGCCGGCGGGGTGCGACGCCGGGTTGGTCGAGGGTGTGCTCGGCGCGTTGAGTGCGCGCGGCGCCGAGCCCGTGGTGGTGGAGGTGGATGAGGCGGGCGCCGATCGCGAGACGCTGGCCGAGCGCTTGCGCGGCGTCGATGCGGTGGGTGGGGTGGTGTCGCTGCTGGGCTTGGATGGGGATGGGGATCGCGTGCTCGACGGCGGCGGTGCGGGCGCGCTCGGCCGTGGCGGGGTGGTTGGCGGCGAGCCGGGTGTGCTCGACGGTGACGGGGCGATTGACGGTGTGGCGGGCGTGCTGGCATTGGCGCAGGCGCTCGGGGACGCAGGTGTGCGGGCGCCGCTGTGGTGCCTAACGCGGGGCGCCGTCTCGGTGGGCGCGGGGGATCGGCTCTCGAGCCCCACGAGGGGCTTGATCTGGGGTTTGGGTCGGGTCGTCGGACTGGAGGAGCCGGGCCGCTGGGGTGGCCTCATCGATCTGCCGGCGGAGCCGGATGCGCGCACGTTCGAGCGGTTGTGCGGGGTGCTCGCGGAGTCGGCGGGCGAGGACGAATTGGCGCTGCGCGCGGAGGGTGTGTTCGTGAGGCGGTTGGTGCGCGCGCCGTTGGGCAAGCGCCGGGCCAAGCAGCAGTACACGCCGCGGGGCACGGTGCTGGTGACGGGCGGGACCGGTGCGCTGGGCGGCCATGTCGCGCGCTGGCTGGTGGGCGCGGGCGCCGAGCACCTTCTGTTGAGCAGCCGCCGGGGCGCCGACGCGCCGGGCGTGGCGGAGCTCGTGAGCGAGCTCGAGCGCGATGGGGCGGAGGTGGGCGTGGTGGCTTGCGACATCGCGGATCGCGGCCAGCTGCAGGAGCTGCTCGCGGAAATCCCGGCCGAGCGGCCGCTCTCGGGGGTGTTCCACGCGGCGGGGGTCGCGGAGGAGATCGAGCTCGACCGGCTGTCGGCCGAGGAGCTCGAAGCGAGGCTGGCGGGCAAGGCACGCGGGGCTTTGTTGTTGCACGAGCTGACTGCGGGCTTGGAGCTGGATGCGTTCGTGCTGTTCTCCTCGATCGCCGGCGTGCTGGGCAGCGGGAGGCAGGCTGCCTATTCGGCCGGCAACGCGTTTCTGGATGCGCTCGCCGAGCATCGCCGGGACAGTGGCATGCCCGCCACCTCGCTTGCGTGGGGCGCATGGGCCGGAGGGGGTATGGCGAGTGGGGCGGCGGAGCGCCTCGGCCGGCTGGGCCTGCGGGAGATGCCGGTGGACCTCGCGCTCGACGTGCTCCAGGGCGCGCTCGAGCGCGGCGATCGCCCGCTCGTCGTGGCCGACATCGACTGGGAGCGTTACGCGTTGACCTACACCTCCGCGCGGGCCCGCCCGTCGATCGGCGAGCTGGCGGAGGTGCGGCAGGTGCTCGATCGAGCGGCGGGAGAGCTGGAGCGCGTCGCGGGTGCCGGGCTGCTGGCTGAGCGGCTCGCCGAGCTGTCGGCTGGAGAGCGCCGGCGGATCGTGCTCGACCTGGTGCGCGAGCACGTGGCGGCCGTGCTGGGACACTCCTCCTCGCAGGACGTGCGCACCGAACTGGCCTTCAGGGAGATGGGGTTCGACTCGCTGGCGGGCGTGCAATTGGCACGCGGTCTGAGCGCTGCCACGGGAGTGCGACTCGCCGCGACGGCCGTCTTCGATCATCCCACCCCGGTGGAGCTGGCGGAGCATCTGCTGGCCGAGGCGACGGGCGCGACGGCGCTCGCCGGACCTGCTCTGCCGGCGTTGCGGGCGGTCGATGAGCCGCTGGCGATCGTCGGGATCGGCTGTCGGTATCCGGGGCCCGCCCACCCGGCGGGCACCGGATCGGTGCGCTCCGCGGAGGACCTGTGGGAGCTGCTCGCGGCGGGCGGCGATGCGATCGGCGCCTTCCCGGCGGATCGCGGCTGGGATCTCGAGGGGCTGTACGACCCCAACCCCGAGCACGAGGGGACGAGCTATGCGCGGGAGGGTGGCTTCCTGTACGACGCGGGCGAGTTCGACGCCTCGTTCTTTGGGATCGGCCCGCGCGAGGCGTTGGCGATGGATCCCCAGCAGCGACTGCTGCTGGAGGTGTGCTGGGAGGCGCTCGAGGACGCGGGCGTCGATCCACTGTCGCTGCGCGGGAGCGCGACGGGCGTGTTCGCCGGCGTCGGCTCGAGCGGTTATGGGCTCGGGGCCCCACCCACCCAGTCCGGCGGCGAGAGCGTCGAGGGCTACCGGATGACCGGGGGTCTGGCGAGCGTCGTCTCGGGGCGGGTGGCGTACACGTTCGGCCTGGAGGGACCGGCGGTGTCGGTCGATACGGCGTGCTCCTCCGCGCTGGTCGCGCTGCACCTGGCCGCGGGTGCGCTGCGGGCGGGGGAGTGCTCGCTGGCGCTTGCGGGCGGGGTCGCGGTGATGGCCTCGCCGGAGGCGTTCGTCGAGTTCAGCCGCCAGCGGGGCCTGGCGCCGGATGGGCGGTGCAAGTCCTTCGGCGCGGGCGCCGACGGCACCGGCTGGAGTGAGGGGGTGGGGGTGCTGCTGCTGGAGCGTCTCAGCGATGCCGAACGCAACGGCCACCGGGTGCTGGCGCTGCTCCGCGGCAGCGCGGTCAACCAGGATGGCGCCAGCAATGGCCTGACCGCGCCGAGCGGGCCCGCCCAGCAGCGGGTGATCCTGCAAGCGCTCGCCTCCGCCGGGCTCTCCCCGGCGGAGGTCGATGCGGTCGAGGCGCACGGTACCGGGACCACGCTGGGCGATCCGATCGAGGCACAGGCGCTGCTTGCGACCTACGGCCAGAGCCGGCCGCCGGACGCGCCGCTGTGGTTGGGGTCGGTGAAGTCGAACATCGGGCACGCCGCGGCGGCGGCCGGCGTGGCGGGGGTGATCAAGATGGTGATGGCGCTGCGGCATGGGTTGCTGCCACGCACGCTGCATGCGGAGCAGCCGAGCACGCAGGTCGACTGGGACGCGGGCGCGGTGGCGCTGCTCACTGAGGAGCAGCCGTGGCGGCCGGGCGGTAGGCCGCGCCGAGCGGGGGTCTCCTCGTTCGGGGTCAGCGGCACCAACGCGCATGTGATCCTCGAGGAAGCGCCTGCGCCCGTTGCCCTGTCAGCCGCGAGCGAGGCGTTGGAGCAGGGCGCTCCGGGGGTGGACGCTCCGGTCGTGGTCGCTCCGGTCGTGGTCGCGGAGAGCGATGCGTTCTCTGCCGGTGTGGTGCCGTGGGCGTTGTCCGGTCGTGGCGGGGAGGGGTTGCGCGCCCAGGCTGAGAAGCTGCGGGGTTTCCTGGCGAGCAGGCCCGAGCTCGATGTGCTCGATGTTGGGTTCTCGCTTGGGGGTCGTTCGGCGCTGGAGGATCGCGCGGTTCTCCTGGGTGAGAGTCGCGAGGAGTTGCTGGCGGGTCTTGGTGCGCTCGCCGGGGGGGAAGCCCGCGGGGGTGTGTTGCGTGGCGGGACGGGCGGTGGGCGTGTCGCGTTTTTGTTCACCGGCCAGGGCGCGCAGCGTGTGGGTATGGGTCGGGAGCTGTATGAGGCGTTCCCGGTATTCAGGGCGGCGTTTGACGAGGTGTGCGCCCAGTTGGACCCTCATCTTGAATGTTCGTTGCGGGAGGTTGTGTTTGGCGAGACGCAGCCTGCCGGGGAGAATGGCGGTGCGCCTTCTGGAGAGGATGGTGGGGCGCGTGCCGGAGAGGGTGTGGCCGCGTTGGATGGGACGGCGTTGGCGCAGCCGGCGCTGTTTGCGTTGGAGGTGGCGCTCTACCGGCTGGTGTCGGCGTGGGGGGTGCGCCCCGATTTCCTGATCGGCCACTCGGTGGGCGAGTTGGCGGCGGCGCATGTGGCTGGGGTGTTCTCGCTGGAGGATGCGTGCCGGCTGGTGGTGGCGCGGGGGCGGTTGATGGGTGCGCTGCCGGGGGGTGGCGCGATGGTGGCGATCGGGGTGTCCGAGGCGGAGGTGTTGGAGTCGTTGGCGGCGCTGGATGGCTGGGAGGGCAGGGTGGCGTTGGCGGCGGTGAATGCTCCCGGTTCGGTGGTGGTTTCCGGCGATGAGGATGCTGTGGCGGAGTTGGTGGGTGTGTGGGAGGCGCGGGGCGCAAGGGTGAAGCGGCTGCGTGTCTCGCATGCGTTCCATTCGCCGCGGATGGATGCGATGTTGGAGGAGTTTGGGCGTGTCGCGGAGGGTGTCTCTTTCGGTGAGCCGCGAATCCCGCTGGTGAGCAACCTCACGGGCGCGCTCGCGTCGGGTGGGGAGTTGTGCACGGCGATGTATTGGGTGCGGCACGTGCGTGAGACGGTGAGGTTCGCGGACGGTGTGCGCTGGCTGGTGGGGGAGGGCGTGGGGAGCTTCCTGGAGCTCGGCCCGGATGGAGTGTTGAGCGCGATGGTCGAGGAGTGCGTGGATGGTGTGCAGATCGCGGACGGGGTCCCAAGCGCAGGGGAGGGGGAGGAGCTCACAAGCGGCCCCGAGCAATTGGCAGTGGCCGTCCCGGTGTTGCGCGCGAGGCAGGCGGAGGCCCACTCCCTGCTCGCCGGCTTGGGCGCGATGTGGGTGCATGGCGCACGCGTGGGTTGGGACGCGGTATGCGCGGGCTCCGGTGCACAGCGGGTGGCGCTGCCTGCGTATGCCTTCCAGCGCGAGCACTACTGGCTGCAGTCCAGCGGTGGTGCGGGGGACGCGGGGTCTGTCGGCCAGGTGGTGGTGGAGCACCCGCTGCTGGACGCTGCGGTGGCGCCGGCGGATGGCAGGGGATGGCTGTTCACGGGCCGCATCTCGCTGCGGACCCACCGCTGGTTGGCCGATCGCGTCGTCCATGGCGTGGCTGTGCTGCCAGAAACGGCGTTCGTGGAGCTGGTGCTGCATGCGGGTGGACGGCTCGGCTGCGGGTGCATGCGGGAGCTGTCGATCGAGACGCCATTGGCATTGGGCGAGGACGAGAGCGTGCGGATCCAGCTCGTGGTGGGTGAGCCCGATGGGTCGGAGTGCAGGGCGGTGGAGATCTACTCGCGGGTCGGGGTTGCAGCGCTTGGCGAGGAGTTGGCGCAGGCGCCTTGGACGCGTCATGCGGTGGGTCTGCTGGCCCCGGATGACGGCGAGGCGATCGATCGTGTGGCGGCGGATGAGCTTGGTGGCGCGTGGCCCGTGGCGGGTGCGATGGAGATCGACCTCGATGGCGTGTATGAGGGATTGGCGGCCGTGGGTCTCGAGTACGGTCCGGCGTTCCAGGGTCTGCGGGGTGCGTGGCGGCGTGGCGATGAGGTGTTCGTGGAAGTCGCCCTGCCCGAGGAGCGAGAGGTTGAGGCGAGCTTGTTCGGTGTGCACCCCGCCCTGCTCGACGGGGCGCTGCATGCGGTTGGCATGAGTGCGTCGGGGGCGAGTGCTGGTGCGCGTGGCGGTCTCCGGCTGCCGCTCTCCTGGGGTGGTGTGAGGCTGCACGCCGCCGGCCCCTCGGCGTTGCGAGCGCGGTTGGCGCCGGCGGGCGATGAGGCGGTCTCGATGGTGGTGACCGACGAGTGGGGTGAGCCGGTCGCCTCGGTGGAGACGCTGGTGTTGCGGGCCGCGTCGAGCGAGCGGCTGGGCGGCGTCGCCGGCGGGCGGCGGGATGCGTTGTTTGGGGTGGAGTGGGCACCTGTCGCCGTCGGCGGCGAAGGGGCCGAAAGTGTGAGTTTGGTCGCGCTCGGAGAGATCGCCGGCGACGAGAGCCGAGTGCCCGAGGCTGTCTGGGTGAGCTGTGAGGGTGCCCTGGAGGGGCTTGGGGAGACCTCGGGCGAGGGCGCGGGGGAAGGCGGGGGTGGGGCGTCCGACGACGACGAGGTGGTTGGGATTGCGCACCGGGCGACGCGCAGTGTGCTGGGAGTGCTGCAGCGGTGGCTTGCCGAGGAGCGGTTCGCCGATTCGCGGCTGGTGGTGGTGACGGAGGGCGCGGTCGCGGTGGGGACCGAGGGCGTTCCAGGCTTGGCGTGCGCGGCGGTATGGGGGCTGGTCAGGGCGGCACAGGCCGAGCACCCGGGGCGGTTCGCCCTGGTCGACGTGGATGGGCTGGAAGACTCACATGCGGCGCTGACGGCGGCAGTCGCGTGCGGGGAGCCGCAGGTGGCGGTACGCCGAGGTGAGTTGTTCGCTCCACGGCTGGTGCGCCTGGCGGCGCAGGAGGATCTCGCAGGGGAGCGCGAGACAAGCGTGGGCACCGCGCTGGTGACGGGAGGAACCGGTGGGCTGGGCGCGCTGGTGGCGCGGCATCTGGTGGAGCGGTGTGGGGTGCGCGATCTGGTGTTGGCGAGCCGGCGGGGCCCGTCCGCGGAGGGCGCTGCCGAGCTGGAGGCGGAGTTGGTGGGATTGGGCGCGCGGGTGCGCGTCGCGGCCTGTGACGTGAGCGACCGCAGTGCGCTGGAGGGCCTGCTCGAATCGATCGACGGCGCGCTCGATCTGGTCGTGCACGCGGCCGGTGCGCTCGACGATGGCGTGATCGAGTCGCTGACCGAGCAGCAGGTTGAGCGTGTGCTGGCGGCGAAGGTGGACGGGGCGTGGCATCTGCATGAGCTGACACGCGACCGGGGTGCGCCGGAGCTCGTGATGTTCTCCTCGACCGCGGGTGTGTTTGGCAACGCGGGGCAGGCCGGTTATGCGGCGGGGAACGCGTTTCTCGATGCCCTCGCCGGTCATCGTCGGGAGTCGGGGTTGCCGGGGGTGTCGGTGGCTTGGGGGCTGTGGGCCGCGGAGGGCGGGATGGGCGGTCGTTTGGCCGCGGGCGATGCTGCTCGGCTCGAGCGTTCGGGCGTGGGCCGGTTGGAGGTAGATGAGGGTCTCGAGCTGTTCGACCGTGCGCGCGGGAGCTCGCGAGCGTTGGTGGTTGGCGCGCGGCTGGATGTGCGGATGTTCAGCGCGGCGGTGGGCGATGGTGAGGTTTCATGGCTGTTGCGCGGGCTCCTCGGCGGCCGGCGCCGTCGGGTTGGCGTGGGTGTGGCTGGGTCGCTGCAGCGACGCCTGGCGGGTGTGGCGGAGGGGGAGCGCTTGCAGGTCGTGCTGGAGTTGGTGCGGGCGCAGACGGCGGCGGTGCTGGGACACCCCTCGCCTGAGAGGGTCGGCTCCGAACGGGCGTTCCGAGAGCTTGGGGTCGATTCGCTGGCTGCCGTCGAGTTGCGTAATCGGCTTGGGGCGGCGAGCGGTCTGCGGTTGGCGACGACGCTGGTGTTCGATCACCCGAACCCGGTCGCGCTGGCGCAGCACCTGCTGGGCCTGCTCGCGGGAGCAGGCAGGAGCGTGAGGGTCGCGCGTGCGACGCGGGCGGAGGAGCCGGTCGCGATCGTCGGGATGAGCTGCCGCTACCCCGGTGGGGTGAGCTCGCCGCAGGAGCTGTGGGAGCTGGTGGCTGAGGGCCGGGATGGGATCTCGGGATTCCCGATCGATCGGGGCTGGGACCTGGAGGGGCTGTATGACCCCGACCCGGACAGTCCGGGTAGGAGCTATGCGCGGGACGGCGGGTTCGTGCACGGCGCGGGCGAGTTCGATGCCTCGTTCTTCGGGATCGGCCCGCGTGAGGCGCTGGCGATGGATCCCCAGCAGCGCCTGCTGCTGGAGGTGTGCTGGGAGGCGCTCGAAGACGCCGGCCTCGATCCGTTTGCCTTGCGGGGCAGCGGGACGGGCGTGTTTGCGGGCGTGAACTACCACGAATACGCGAGCGGCCTGAGTGCGCGTGCGCTCGAGGGGCTGGAGGGGTATGTGGGGACTGGCAGTGCGGGCAGTGTGGTGTCGGGCCGGGTGGCGTATGCGTTGGGGTTGGAGGGCCCGGCGGTGTCGGTCGATACGGCGTGCTCCTCTTCGCTGGTGGCGTTGCATTGGGCCTCGCAGGCGTTGCGCGCGGGTGAGTGCGAGCTGGCGCTGGCGGGTGGCGTGACGGTTTTGTGGACGCCGGCGGTGTTCGTCGAGTTCAGCCGCCTGCGGGGTCTGGCGCGCGATGGGCGGTGCAAGTCCTATGCCGATGCCGCGGATGGCACGGGTTGGGGCGAGGGGGTGGGGGTGTTGGTGCTCGAGCGGCTCTCGCAGGCGCGGCGCAATGGCCATCGGGTGTTGGGGGTGGTGAGCGGCAGCGCGGTCAACCAGGACGGCGCCAGCAACGGGTTGACCTCACCGAACGGTCCGTCGCAGGAGCGGGTGATCATGCAGGCGCTCGCCAACGCCGGTCTCACCCCGGGAGAGGTCGATGCCGTCGAGGGACACGGCACGGGCACCACGCTGGGGGATCCGATCGAGGCGCAGGCGTTGCTGGCGACCTACGGGCGGGAGCGCTCGCAGGAGCAGCCGTTGTGGTTGGGGTCGGTGAAGTCCAACATCGGCCATACGCAGGCGGCGGCGGGTGTGGCGGGCGTGATCAAGATGGTGAAGGCGCTCGAGCACGGTGTGTTGCCGCGTACGCTGCACGTGGATCGGCCGAGCTCGCATGTCGACTGGGGTGCGGGCGCTGTGTCGCTGCTGCAGGAGGAGCAGTCATGGCAGGCCGGCGATCGGCCGCGTCGCGCGGGGGTCTCCTCGTTCGGGATCAGCGGCACCAACGCGCACGTGATCCTCGAGGAGGCGCCGCCCTGGACCCTCTCCACCGGCGAGCCGGCGGGTCGCTCCGTGCCCGGCGCGCTGCCGTGGGTCGTCTCCGGCCGCGGCGCCGGCGGCTTGGCGGCTCAAGCGGCGCGGCTGCGGCGCTTCCTTGCCGAGCAGCCAGAGCTCGACTGCGCCGATGTCGCGCTGTCGCTCGCGAATCGTCCGCAGCTGGAGGAGCGGGCGGTCGTGCTGAGCGAATCCCCATATGCGCAGGATCGAGAGCGGCTGCTCGAGGGTCTCGGGGCGCTCGCCGGCGGGGAGTCGGCGGCAGGCGTGTTGTGTGGCAGCAACAGGGCGGGTGAGGGGCGCGTCGCGTTCCTGTTCACGGGTCAGGGCGCTCAGCGTGTGGGAATGGGTCGAGAGCTGTATGAGGCGTTCGGAGTGTTCAGGGTGGCGTTCGATGAGGTGTGCGCGCAGCTGGACCCTCATCTCGGGTGCTCGTTGCGGGAGGTCGTGTTTGGCGAGGGGGAGCCTGCCGGGGAGAGCGGTGGGGCGCCTGCCGCAGCAGATGGGAATCCGCTGGACGGGACGGCATTGGCGCAGCCGGGGCTGTTTGCCTTGGAGGTGGCGCTCTACCGTCTGGTGCGGGCGTGGGGCGTGCGCCCCGATTTCTTGATCGGTCATTCAGTGGGGGAGCTGGCGGCGGCGCATGTCGCCGGGGTGTTCTCGCTGGAGGATGCGTGCCGGCTGGTGGCGGCGCGAGGGCGTCTGATGGGCGCGCTGCCGGGAGGTGGTGCGATGGTTGCGATCGCCGCGCCGGAGGAGGAGGTGCGGGCGTCGCTGGCTGTGCTCGAGGGCTGGGAGGAGCGCGTGGCGTTGGCGGCGGTGAATGCTCCCGGTTCGGTGGTGGTCTCGGGTGATGAGGACGCTGTGGAGGAGTTGCGGGGTGTGTGGGAGGCGCGGGGCGCGAGGGTGAAGCGGTTGCGTGTGAGCCACGCGTTTCATTCGCCGCGGATGGACGGGATGTTGGAGGAGTTCGGGCGGGTCGCGGAGGGTGTCTCTTTCAGCGAGCCACGGATTCCGCTTGTCTCGAATCTCTCGGGTGCTGTGGCGAGCGTGGAGGAGCTGTGCTCGGCGGAGTACTGGGTGCGCCACGTGCGTGAGACCGTCAGGTTCGCGGACGGCGTGCGCTGGCTGTATGGCGAGCGTGTGAGGAGCTTCTTGGAGCTCGGCCCGGATGGGGTTTTGAGCGCGATGGTCGATGAGTGCGTTGCCGGCCTTGGTGAGACCGGCGAGGCCGGGGGCGGTGCCGGCGGGGGCGAGGTCGGTGTCGGTGAAGACGGGGTGCTGGCGGTGGCGGCGTTGCGGGCGGGATGGGGTGAGTCTCGTGCTCTGCTGGCAGGTTTGGGTGAAGCCTGGGTGCGCGGCGTGGGTGTGGATTGGGGTGCGGTGTGCGAGGGGTCTGGTGCTCGGCGGGTGGGGTTGCCGTCGTATGCGTTTCAGCGGGAGCGGTACTGGCTCGAGATGGGGAGCGGATTGGGGTCTGGCGAGGTGTCGGCCGCGGTCGATGGAGTGGATGGTGAGTTTTGGGGTGCGGTGGAGGCCGGGGACGTGGAGGGGTTGGCCGGGATGCTTGGCGCCGGTGGCGAGGGTGAACATGCATCGCTGGAGGCGGTGTTGCCGGTGCTCGGCGGGTGGCGGCGTGGCATGGTGGAGCGCTCGGTTGTGGATCGGTGGCGTTACCGGGTGCGATGGAAGCCGCTGAGCGACCTTGGGGTGGGGGTGCTGCGGGGTGTGTGGCTGGTGGTTGTCCCGATGGGGCGCGAGGGCGAGTTGACGGACGGTGTGGTCGGCGCGTTGGGTGCGCGTGGCGCGCAGCCCGTGGTCGTGGAGGTGGATGCGGCGGGTGTGGATCGTGAAGGGTTGGCGGGGCGTTTGCGCGTTGCGGATGTGGTTGGTGGGGTGGTGTCGCTGCTGGCGCTGGATGAGGCTGGAGATGGTGTGCCCGGCAGCGGCGGGGGAGTGGGTGGTGGGGTGGTTGGGTCGTTGATGCTGGCGCAGGCGCTGGGGGATGCGGGTGTGGAGGCGCCGTTGTGGTGCGTGACGCGGAGCGCGGTGTCGGTGGGCGCCGGGGATCTGCTCGCCAGGCCGGCGGGTGGCTTGGTGTGGGGTTTGGCTCGGGTCGTGGGGTTGGAGGAGCCGGGGCGGTGGGGCGGCCTCGTCGATCTGCCGGGAGAGCCCGATGGGCGCACGTTCGAGCGGTTGGGCGGCGTGCTCGCGGGGTTGGAGGGCGAGGATGAGGTTGCGGTGCGTGCTGGTGGGGTGTTCGCGAGGCGGTTGGTGCGCGCGCCGTTGGGCGGGCGCCGGGCAAAGGGCTCGTACACGCCCCGGGGGACGGTGTTGGTGACGGGCGGTACCGGTGCGGTGGGGGGGCATGTCGCGCGGTGGCTTGCGGGTGCGGGGGCCGAGCACATCCTGCTGGCCAGCCGGCGTGGCCCCGATGCGTCGGGCGCGGCGGAGCTCGTGCGGGAGCTCGCGCAGCTGGGTGCGAGCGTGAGCGTGGCGGCGTGCGATGTCGCCGACGGCGACCAGTTGGCGGGTGTGCTGGAGGAGGTTCCCGCGGAGTGTCCGCTGTCGGCGGTCTTCCACGCGGCGGCGGTCCTCGACGATGGGCTGATCGACGGGTTGACGTTCGAGCGTCTCGCCGGTGTGTTGCGCGCGAAGGCGGACGCGGCGTGGCTGTTGCACGAGTTGACGGAGGGGTTGGAGCTGGACGCGTTTGTGTTGTTCTCCTCGCTCGCGGGGACGTTGGGGAGTGGGGGGCAGGGCGCGTATGCGGCGGGCAACGCGTTCCTGGATGCGCTGGCGGAGCACCGCAGGGGGCATGGTCTGACAGCGACGTCGGTCGCGTGGGGCGCATGGGCCGGAGAAGGCATGGCAGCCGGGGTCGCCGAGCGTCTGCGCAGGACCGGCGTGCGTGGAATGGCGCCCGATAAGGCCGTCGCCGCCTTGCAGCGGGCACTCGATGCGGACGACTCGCACATCGTGCTGGCGGACATCGAGTGGGAGCGCTACGCCGCGAACCTGGACATCACGCGCGAGCATCCGCTGGTGGGCGAGCTGCCGGAGGCGCGGCAGGCGCTGCGTGCGCGATTGGATGTGGAGTCCGCCGACGTGGGTCGCAGGTCGTTGGCGGCTCGGCTTGCGGATGTGCCCGAGCGCGAACGCGAGCAGGTCGTGCTGGAGTTGGTGCGTTCGCACGTGGCCGGTGTGCTGGGACACTCCTCGCCGGAGAGTGTGCAGGCGGAGCAGGTCTTCAAAGATCTCGGGCTCGACTCGCTCTCGGGCGTGGAGTTGCGCAATCGGCTCGCCGCGGCGAGCGGCTTGAAGTTGCCTGCGGCGCTTGTCTTCGACTATCCCACCCCGCGGGCGCTGGCAAGTTACCTGCTGAGCGAGGTGGCCGGCACGCGGGTGAGCGTCGCTGCGAGCGTGACGGCGGCGAGGATGGACGAGCCGATCGCGATCGTCGGGATGAGTTGCCGTTATCCGGGCGGCGTCGTCTCGCCCGGGCAGCTGTGGGAGCTGGTCGCCGCGGGCTCCGATGCGATCGGGTGGTTTCCGACGGACCGCGGGTGGGATCTGGATTCGCTGTATGACCCCGAAGCTCGGCGCCCCGGGACGAGCTACGTGCGCGAGGGCGGATTCCTCCTCGACGCCGGCGAGTTCGATGCCTCCTTCTTCGGGATCGGCGCGCGCGAGGCGCTCGCGATGAATCCGCAGCAGCGGCTGTTGCTCGAAGCCTGCTGGGAGACGTTCGAAAGCGCGGGCGTCCCGCCGGCTTCGCTGCGGGGCAGCCAAACCGGCGTGTTCGCCGGCATCAGCATCTCCGACTACGGCATCGGGCCGCTCGGCAGCGAGACGCGGGATCTCGAAGGCTACATCGGCACGGGCAGCGCTCCGAGCGTCGTCTCGGGTCGCGTGGCCTACACATTTGGCTTGGAGGGCCCGGCGGTGACTGTGGACACGGCCTGCTCCTCCTCGCTGGTGGCGCTGCATCTCGCCTGCCAGGCGCTGCGCTGCGGTGAATGCTCGTTTGCGCTTGCGGGCGGCGTGACGGTGATGGCGAGCCCGATCATCTTCGTTGAGTTCAGCCGCCAGCGGGCGCTGGCGCAAGATGGCCGGTGCAAGTCGTTCGCCGATGCCGCCGATGGCACCGGCTTCTCGGAGGGGGCGGGCGTGCTGCTCCTCGAGCGCCTCTCCGATGCGCGGCGCAACGGCCATACGGTGCTCGCGGTGGTGCAGGGCAGCGCGATCAACCAGGATGGCGCCAGCAACGGGCTGACGGCGCCCAACGGCCCCTCCCAGCAGCGCGTGATAATGCAGGCGCTCGCCAACGCCGGTCTCTCCCCGGAGCAGGTCGACGCCGTCGAGGCGCACGGCACCGGCACGACGCTCGGCGACCCGATCGAGGCGCAGGCGCTGATCGCGACCTATGGGCAGGAGCGTCCCCGCGATCGTCCGCTGTGGCTCGGGTCTGTGAAGTCGAACATCGGCCACACCCAGGCGGCGGCCGGCGTGGCGGGCGTGATCAAGATGGCGCTGGCGCTGCGCCACGGCGTGCTGCCGAGGACACTGCACGTCGACCGCCCCTCCGAGCGGATCGACTGGAGCGGCGGCGCGGTGGCGCTGCTCACCGAGGAGGTGCCGTGGGCGCGCAACGGCCGTCCGCGCCGCGCCGGCGTCTCCTCGTTCGGGGTCAGCGGCACCAACGCGCACGTGATCGTCGAGGAAGCGCCCGCATGATCTGCCCTCTCCAACGGGCGGTGCTCGCATGAGCGACCGCCAGTCGATCGAGCTGGTCGGTGGGGATGCCCTGCGCGCCGGCGTGACGCCGTGGCTGCTGTCGGCCCGCAGCCGCGACGCGCTGCGCGCTCAGGCCGAGCGGCTGCGCGCGCGCGTCGCGGGCGATCCGGCGCTCGACGCGCTCGACGTCGGCTTCTCGCTGGCGCAGCGCCCGCTGCTGGAGGAGCGGGCCGTGGTGCTCGGCGCCGATCGCGAGCAGCTGCTCGCCGGGCTGCGGGCGCTGGCGGCGGACGAGCCCGCGGATCGGGTGATCGCGGGCGCCGCCGCTCCCCGCGAGGAGGGCGTCGTGCTGCTGTTCCCCGGCCAGGGCTCGCAGTGGCCGGGCATGAGCGCGCGGTTGCTCGAGCATTCGCCGCTGTTCGCACACTCCATCGCGGAATGCGAGGCGGCGCTTGCGCCGTTCGTCGACTGGTCGCTCGCGGAGGTGCTGTGCGAGCAGCACGACACGCAGCTGCTCGATCGCGTCGATGTCGTGCAGCCGGCGCTGTTCGCGGTGATGGTGTCGCTCGCGCGCCTGTGGCGTGCCTGCGGCGTGCCTGTCGCGGGGGTCGTCGGTCACTCACAGGGGGAGATCGCCGCCGCGCACGTCGCGGGCGCGCTGTCGCTCGAGGATGCGGCGCGTCTGGTGGCGCTGCGCAGCCGCGCGCTGCGAGCGCTTGCCGGTCGCGGTGGGATGGTGTCGATGGTGCTTGACGCGGAGAGCGCGGGCGCGTTGCTGGGGCGCTGGGGCGATCGCGTGGCGCTTGCGGCGGTCAACAGCCCCTCCTCGGTCGTGGTCTCGGGCGAGCCAGACGCGCTCGCCGAGCTGCTGCGGGCTTGCGAGGACGAGGGTGTCCGAGCGCGTCCAATTCCCGTCGACTACGCCGCGCACTCGCAGAGCGTGGAGGT
The DNA here is from genome assembly GCA_963744135.1 of uncultured Solirubrobacterales bacterium. Taxonomy (GTDB): domain Bacteria; phylum Actinomycetota; class Thermoleophilia; order Solirubrobacterales; family Solirubrobacteraceae; genus Palsa-744. The sequence continues at coordinate 524,779 of CAVUSE010000007.1, forward strand.
GCTGCGCGCGGAGCTGCTCGACGCATGCGCGACGATCGTGCCGGGCTCCGGCGAGCTGCCGTTTCACTCCGCGGTCACCGGGGGTCTGCTGGACACGGCGCAGCTGGACGCCGAGTACTGGTATCGCAACCTGCGCGACACCGTGCGCTTCGATCGGGTGCTGGAGGGGTTGATCGAGGGCGGGCACAGGACGTTCGTCGAGGCCAGCCCCCATGCGGTGCTGACGGTCGCGGTGCGCGAGATCGCCGAGCACCTGCTCGAACGTCCGGAGGAGGTCGCCGCGGTCGGCTCGCTGCGCCGCGGCGACGGCGGCCTCGAACGGCTGCTGACCTCGTTCGGCGAAGCGTGGGTGGAGGGTGTGGAGGTCGATTGGAACGAGGTGTTCGCAGGCAGCGGCGCCAAACGCGTGGAGCTGCCCACCTACGCCTTCCAGCGCGAGCGCTTCTGGCTGGACGCGCGCGCGGGCGCGGGGGACGTCCGCGGGGTCGGCCTGAGCAGCGCGACCCATCCGCTGCTCGGCGCGGTGGTTGGGCTGGCCACCGGTGAGGGACTGCTGTTCACCGGTCGGCTGTCGCTGCGCTCGCATGCGTGGCTTTCAGACCATGCGGTCTCGGGCTCGGTGCTGCTGCCCGGCTCGGCGTTCGTCGAGCTTGCGTTGCACGTCGGCGCACAGGTCGGGTGCGGATCGGTGCGTGAGCTAACGATCGAAAGCCCGCTCCTGCTCGGCGATGACGGTGAGGTGGCGCTGCAGGTCGTGGTCGGCGAGCTCGACGATGGGACGCGCCGGATCGAGATCTTCGCTCGGGCGCAGGAGGGCTCGGGTGACGCGGCCGTCTTGGCAGAGGGGTGGACGCGGCACGCGAGCGGCGCTCTCGGGGCCGAGGGCGACGCGTCCGAGCGGCATGGGCCGCAGTGGCAGTTGGCGGCGCTCGGTGCGGAGGTCTGGCCCCCGCGGGATGCCGAGCCGCTGGAGGTGGACGGCCTCTACGACGAGCTGGTGCGGCTGGGCTATGAATATGGGCCGGTCTTCCAGGGCCTGCGAGCGGCGTGGCGCAGCGGCGATGCGGTCTTCGCAGAGGTCGCGCTGCCGCAGGAGCTGGAGAGCGAAGGCGCCCGCTTCGGGCTGCATCCGGCATTGCTCGATGCGGCCCTGCACACGATCGGGCTCGCCCGGCCGGAAGGGAATGCCGGAGCGGAGGGCGAGCAGCGGCTGGCGTTCCTGTGGGAGGGCGTGGAGCTGCACCGCACGGGCGCCTCGCGCCTGCGGATCCGCCTTGCGCCGGCCGGCGTGGACGCCGTCACGCTTGCGGCGGTCGACGAGCAGGGGGAGCCGGTCGTCTCCGTGGCGGAGCTGCGGCTGCGAGCGGCGCCCGCGGATGCGCTCGCCGGCGCTGGTGCTCGGGAGTCGCTGTACTGCCTCGAGTGGCTCCCTCTCGCAGGTGGCGCAGGGGGCCTCGCGGCGGAGCGCCTGGCGGTTTTGAGCGGTGGCGTCGAGGACGCGGCGAGCGGCGAGGAGGCCGGGCTGGCCGCGACACTTGGCGTCGGCGCATACGCCGATCTCGAGCGCCTGGGCGCCGCGCTCGACGCAGGCACCGCGACGCCCGACGCGGTGCTTGTGGATTGCGCGGGGTCAGATGAGGCGTTGCACGGTGTGTTGGAGGTGTTGCAGGCGTGGCTGGCGGACGAGCGCTTCGCGGGCTCCAGGCTCGCCGTGGTGACGCGAGGCGCGCTCGCGGCGCGCGAGGGCGAGGCTGTGCCAGGCGTGGCGCAGGCGCCTTTGTGGGGTCTGGTGCGCTCCGCCCAGGTCGAGCACCCCGATCGCTTTGTGCTGGTTGATCTGGATGGAGCCGGCGACGCCGCGCGTGCGCTGCCAACCGCGCTTGCCGCGGGCGCCGAGCAGCTGGCGGTGCGCGAAGGCGCTGTGCTCGTGCCGCGTGTGGCCAGGGCCAAGGGGGACGCGCAAACCTTCGCGCTCGATCCCGCCGGCACCGTCCTGATCACCGGTGGCACCGGTGACCTCGGCGGCAAGGTTGCACGGCGGCTGGTGGAGCGCCACGGCGCGCGACACCTGCTGCTGGTCAGCCGCCGGGGCGCGCAGGCGCCAGGCGCGGGCGAGCTCGCCCGCGAGCTGCAGGAGCTGGGGGCGCACGTCACGATCGCGGCCTGCGACGTCGCCGACCGTGCGCAGCTCGCGGCGCTGTTGGGGTCGCTGCCGACGGAGCACCCGCTGCGGATGGTGGTGCATGCCGCGGTGGCGCTCGACGACGGTGTGCTCCAAACGCTCACGGCGCCGGCACTCGACCGGGCGATGGCCGCCAAGGCGCGCGGTGCTCTGTGGCTGCACGAGCTGACGCAGGGACAGCAGCTGCAGGCGTTCGTGATGTTCTCTTCCACGTCGGGGATTTTCGGCGGCACCGGTCAGGGCGCTTACGCGGCCGCCAACTCGTTCCTCGACGCCCTCGCGCAGCATCGCCGCGGGCTCGGTCTGCCCGCCAGCTCACTGGCGTGGGGGCTGTGGGAGCAGTCCGCCGGGGTGGGTGCGGCGTTGAGCGAGGCCAATCTCGCGCGGATCGGCCGCGGCGGGATGGGCGGCTTCTCCGGCGAGCAGGGTCTCGAGCTGTTCGACCTGGCGCTGGGCGCCGATCGGGCGCTGCTGTTGCCGATGCGGCTGGACTTCGGTGCGCTGCGCGCACGCGCCCAGGCCGGCGAAATGTCCGACCTGCTGGTCGGCCTGGTGCGCGTCCCCGGGCGCCGGAGCGACAGTGGACAGGGACGCCTGGCGCGGCGTCTGATGGGGATCCCGGCCGAGGAGCGCCGCCGCGTGACGCTCGATGTGGTGTGCCGCGAAACGGCGAGCGTGCTCGGCAGTGCCTCGCCTGCCGAGGTGCGGGCGGGGCGCGTGTTCAAGGAGATGGGGATCGACTCGTTGGCGGCGATGGAGTTGCGCAACCGGCTGGCGAGCGCGAGCGGTCTGCGGCTGCGCGCGACGCTGGTGTTCGACCATCCCACCCCCGAAGCGCTCGCCGACCATCTGCTGAGCGAGATCGCCGACGCTCGCCCGGGCGCTGCCGTGAGCGTCTCCGCGGTGCGCTCGGACGACCCGATCGCGATCGTGGGGATGAGCTGCAGATACCCGGGGCGGGCGGGCACCGGATCGGCGTGCTCGCCCGAGGAGCTGTGGGAGCTGCTCGCCGCGGGCGAGGACGCGGTCGGTGGGTTCCCCACCGACCGCGGTTGGGACCTGGACGAGCTGTATGACCCCGATACCCTGCGCCCGGGCACCAGCTGTGCGCGCGAGGGCGGGTTCCTCTACGACGCGGGCGAGTTCGACGCGGCGTTCTTCGGGATCGGCCCGCGCGAGGCGCTGGCGATGAGCCCCCAGCAGCGCCTGCTGCTGGAGACCTGCTGGGAGGCGTTCGAAGGGGCGGGCATCGCCCCCACCGCGCTGCGCGGCAGCCCAACCGGGGTGTTCGCGGGTCTCAGCATCTCCGATTACGGCATGGCGCCGCTGGGCGAGGATGCGCTGGAGGTCGAGGGCTACCTCGGCGCCGGAGGCGCCGGCAGCGTGCTGTCGGGTCGGGTCTCCTACACATTCGGCCTGGAGGGCCCCGCGGTGACGGTCGACACCGCGTGCTCCTCCTCGCTCGTCGCGCTGCACCTGGCCTGCCAGGCGCTGCGCAGCGGCGAATGCTCGCTGGCGTTGGCCTCGGGAGTGACCGTGATGGCGACGCCGACGATCTTCGTCGAGTTCAGCCGCCAACGGGGGCTAGCGGGGGACGGCCGCTGCAAGTCGTTCGCGAACGCCGCCGACGGTGCCGGCTTCTCGGAGGGAGCGGGTGTGCTGCTGCTGGAGCGACTCTCCGACGCGCGGCGCAACGGCCATCGGGTGCTCGCGGTGGTGAGCGCCAGCGCGATCAACCAGGACGGCGCCAGCAACGGCCTGACAGCGCCCAACGGCCCTTCGCAGGAACGTGTGATCCGCCAGGCGCTGGCCAATGCCGGTCTCTCGCCGGAGCAGGTCGACGCCGTCGAGGCGCACGGCACCGGCACGACGCTCGGTGACCCGATCGAGGCGCAGGCGCTGCTGGCGACCTACGGCCAGAACCGGCCGCCAGAGCGCCCGCTGTGGTTGGGTTCGGTGAAGTCCAACATCGGCCACACCCAGGCCGCCGCCGGCGTCGCCGGCGTGATCAAGATGGTGATGGCGCTCCGGCGCGAGCGGCTGCCGCGCACGCTGAATGTGGACGAGCCTTCGCGTGAGGTCGATTGGGACGCCGGCGCGGTTGCGCTGCTGACGGAGGAGCGGCCGTGGCGGCGGGGTGACCGTCCGCGGTATGCGGGGGTCTCCTCGTTCGGGATTAGCGGCACCAACGCGCATGTGATCCTTGCGGAGGCGCCGGCGCAGGAGGCGCTTGCCGAGGCGCCGTCCGCGGAGCCGGTCGACTCGCCGAGCGCGTTGGTCGCGGACGCGGAGCGCGCGCAGCCGTCGGTGCTGGCGCTGGTGCTGTCGGGTCGCGGCCGTGACGGCCTGCGGGGTCAGGCCGCACGATTGCAGCAGTTTCTCGCCGGCGCTCCCACGCTCGACGTGGCCGATGTCGCGCACTCGCTGACCGCTCGCGCGACGCTCGAGGATCGCGCGGTCGTGCTGATCGAGTCCTCGCCCGCCCCAGATCGCGAGCAGCTGCTCGGGCGCCTCGCGGCGCTCGCGCGGGGCCAGGCGACGGAGGGTGTGCGGTGCGGAACGGCCGGCGGACGGACGGCGTTCCTGTTCACCGGTCAGGGTGCGCAGCGTGTCGGCATGGGCCGCGAGCTGTATCGGGCTCACCCACTGTTCAGGGTGGCCTTCGACGAGGCGTGCACTCACTTCGACGAGCATTTGGGGCGCTCGCTGCGGGAGGTTGTGTTCGATGGGGACGCGACCGTGCTGGACGGGACGGAGCTGGCGCAGCCGGCGCTGTTCGCGCTCGAGGTGGCGCTGTTCCGCCTGGTGCGCGCGTGGGGCGTGCGCCCCGACTTCCTGATCGGCCACTCGATCGGGGAGCTGGCGGCGGCGCACGTGGCGGGGGTGTTCTCGCTGCAGGACGCCTGCCGGCTGGTGGCGGCGCGGGGCCGCTTGATGGGGGCGCTGCCGACCGGTGGCGCGATGGCCGCGATCGCCGCTTCCGAGGAGGAGGTGCTCGAGTCGTTCACGACGCTGGAGGCGTGGGAGGAGCGGGTGGCGCTGGCGGCGGTGAACGCGCCCGGGGCGGTGGTGGCATCGGGCGATGAGGATGCGTTGGACGAGCTGCTGGCGATGTGGGCGGGACGTGGCCGCAGAACCAAGCGGCTGCGGGTCAGCCACGCGTTTCACTCGCCGCGGATGGAGGGGATGCTGCGGGAGTTCGAACGGGTCGCGCACGAGATCTCGTTCGCCGAGCCGCGGATCCCAGTGGTATCGAACCTTTCCGGCGGTTTAGGTGCTGGGGAGGAGTTGAGCACGGTCGGGTACTGGGTGCGCCACGTGCGCGAGACGGTGAGGTTCGCCGACGGCGTGCGGTGGCTGTGGGGCGAGGGCGTGCGAAGCTTTCTGGAGCTCGGCCCGGACGGGGTGCTGAGCGCAATGGTTGAGGAGTGCCTGGACGGCGAGCTGGATCCCGCGGATCCGGCCCCGGTGGTGGCGGCGTCGGCGCTGCGTACGGGACGTGCCGAGGTGCCTGCGCTCCTCGACGGGGTGGGAGAGGTGTGGGTACGTGGCACAAGCGTGGATTGGGACAGGGTGCTCGAGGGGTCGAGCGACCGGCGCGTCGACCTGCCGCTGTACGCGTTCCAGCGCGAGCGCTTCTGGCTCGGTGGGAATCAGGCGGTGGAGCGCTGGCGCTACCGCGTGCGGTGGAAGCTGCTGGAGGAGCGTCCGTTCGAGCGGCTGTCGGGCGTGTGGATGGTGGTCGTGCCGGCGGGGCGGGCGGCGGATGAGCTCAGCGCCGGTGTGGTGGAGGCGCTCGAAGCGCGGGGCGCCGATGTCGTGATGCTGCGGCTGGACGAGCAGGAGCATGGAGATCGCGAGGCGCTGGCGGAGCGGCTGCGCGAATCGCTCGGCCGGGAGCCGGTGGGCGTTGAGGGAGACCTCGCTGAGGGGGGCGAGGAGGGGGATCGCGACGCTGTGGATGGCGTGCTGCTGCTGGCGGCGCCTCTCGACGGCGAGGGCGCCTCGGCGGCGGGCGCGACAGAGACGCTGGTGTTGACCCAGGCGCTGGGGGACGCCGGCGTGCAGGCGCCGCTGTGGTGCGTGACCAGCGGCGCGGTGTCGGTGGGCGAGGAGGATCCGCTGAGCAGCCCGGCGCAGGCGCTGGTGTGGGGCCTCGGCCGCGTGGTTGGCCTCGAGCAGCCGGGCCGTTGGGGAGGCCTCATCGACCTGCCGGCCGACCCGGACGAGCCTGCCTGCGAGCGTCTGTGCGGAGTGCTCGCCGGCAGGGATGGCGAGGACGAGGTGGCGGTGCGCGCCGGGGGCGTGTTCGCACGGCGGCTGGCGCGTCCCCAACGCGACGGACGCCGGACGCCGGTGGCATACACCCCCCGCGGCACGGTGCTGGTCACTGGCGGGACGGGTGCGCTGGGCACCCATGTCGCGCGCTGGCTGGCGGGCGCGGGCGCCGAGCGGCTGTTGTTGACGAGCCGTCGCGGCGCGGATGCGCCCGGCGTCGCGGAGCTGGCCGCCGAGCTTCAGGAGCTGGGCGCGAGCGTGAGTGTGGCGGCGTGCGACGTCGCCGACCGGCGGCAGCTGCGGGAGCTACTCGAGTCGGTGCCGCCGGAGCATCCGCTGTCGGCGGTGTTCCACGTCGCCGGGGTCATCGACGACGAGGCGATCGGCGAGCTGTCGGTGGCGCGGCTGGAGGGTGCGCTGGCGGGGAAGGCCGGCGGGGCCTGGCATCTGCACGAACTGACCAGAGAGCTGGAGCTGGACGCGTTCGTGCTGTTCTCCTCGCTCGCGGCGATCTTCGGCGGCGGCGGGCAGGGCGCGTACGCCGCGGGGAACGCATTCCTGGATGCGCTGGCAGAGCATCGTCGCGGGCAGGGCCTGCGCGCGACCTCGGTGGCGTGGGGCGCGTGGGCCGGAGAGGGGATGGCGCTGGGCGCCGGCGAGCGCCTGGAGCGCCACGGCATCCGCGAGCTGCCGGTGCGGGCGGCGCTCGGCGCGTTGCGCGAAGCGCTCGAGGCGGATGCGGGCTGTCTCGTGGTCGCCGACCTCGCGTGGGAGCGGTACGCCCTGACATACAGCTCGGCGCGGGCGCGGCCGCTGATCGGTGAGCTGCCCGACGCGCAGCGGGCGCTGCGTGAGGCCACCGGCGAGACCGCCGATGAGGGCGCAGGCGCGGGTGCGGGCGCGGGTGCCACCGTCGGCGAGGGCGCGGGCAGCGAGTGGGCGCTGCGCCTCGTGGGCATGCGCGAGCACGAGCGCGAGCGGGTGGCGCTGGAGCTGGTGCGCGAGCACGCGGCGGGAGTGCTGGGGCACGTCTCGCCCGAGGCCATTCCCGCGGGGCGCACATTCAGGGAGCTCGGGTTCGACTCGCTGGCAGGAGTGCAGCTGGTGCGCGCGCTGCGGGCGGCGACCGGCCTGCGACTGGCGCCGACGGCCGTGTTCGACCACCCCACCTCGGCCGCGCTGGCGGCGCATCTGCGGCGCGAGGCGGTGGGCGAGCGCGCGGCGGTGAGGGTCGCGGCGCCCATGGCGCGCGATCTCGAGCAGCCGGTGGCGATCGTGGGAATCGGCTGCAGATACCCGGGAGCGTTGGGCACGGTGCGCTCGGCGGCGGAGCTGTGGGAGCTGCTGGCGCAGGGTGGGGACGGGATCGGGCCGTTCCCCGCCGACCGGGGTTGGGACCTGGAGGGGCTGTACGACCCCGACCCGGACCGCGCCGGCACCAGTTATGCGCGCGAGGGCGGCTTCCTGCGCGACGCGGCCGAGTTCGACGCGGCCTTCTTCGGGATCGGCCCGCGCGAGGCGCTGGCGATGGACCCGCAGCAGCGGCTGCTGCTGGAAGTGTGCTGGGAGGCGCTGGAGGATGCCGGGATCGATCCGTTCTCGCTGCGCGAGAGTCAGACGGGCGTGTTCGCGGGGGTGGGCTCCAGCGGGTACATGGCGGGCGCGGATGCCGTCGCGGGTCTGGAGGGGTACCGGCTGACGGGCACGCTGACGAGCGTCGCCTCGGGCCGGGTGGCGTACGCGCTCGGCTTGGAGGGCCCGGCAGTGTCGGTCGACACGGCCTGCTCCTCTTCGCTGGTGGCGCTGCACTGGGCCGCGCAGTCGCTGCGCTCGGGTGAGTGCAGGCTGGCGCTGGCGGGTGGCGTCGCGGTGATAGCGAGGCCCGACGCGTTTATCGAGTTCAGCCGCCAACGCGGCCTGGCGCCCGACGGCCGCTGCAAGTCCTTCGCCGACGCGGCGGACGGCACGGGCTGGAGCGAGGGCGCGGGCATCGTGCTGCTGGAGCGTCTCGCCGACGCTCAGCGCAACGGCCATCAGGTGTTGGGTGTGCTGCGCGGCAGCGCAGTCAACCAGGATGGGGCGAGCAACGGGCTGACCGCGCCGAGCGGACCTTCGCAGCAGCGGGTGATCATGCAGGCGCTCGCCAACGCCGGACTCTCCCCCGAGGAGGTGGACGCGGTTGAGGCGCACGGAACCGGCACCACGCTGGGCGATCCGATCGAGGCGCAGGCGCTGCTTGCCACCTACGGCCGGGAGCGCGCGCGGGAGGCGCCACTGTGGGTGGGGTCGGTGAAGTCCAACATCGGCCACGCCGCCGCCGCGGCGGGCGTCGCCGGGGTGATCAAGATGGTGATGGCGCTGGCGCACGAGCGGCTGCCGCGAACGCTGCACGTGGATGTGCCCTCGACCAAGGTGGACTGGAGCGCGGGCGCGGTCGAGCTGCTGACCGAGGAGCGGCCGTGGCGGGCGAACGGCAGGCCCCGCCGCGCGGGCATCTCCGCGTTCGGCGTGAGCGGCACCAACGCGCACCTGATCCTCGAGGAGGCGCCGACCGCGGTGGAGCTCGGCGCCGAGCGGGGTGCGTCCCCCGAGCACGACGCGCCTCCCGCGGCGCACGATTCGCACCCCGCGGCGCGGGGCGTGCCTCCCGCGGTGCTGCCCTGGGTTGTGTCGGCCCGCGGCGGCGCCATGCACGACCAGGCGATGCGACTGCAACGGTTCGTGGCCGGTACCGACGCCGATGCGGCCGATGTGGCGCTCTCGCTCACGGCGCGCGCGGCGCTGGAGCAGCGAGCGGTGGTGTTCGGCGCAGACCGTGATGAGCTGCTCGACGGCCTCGCGGCGCTCGCCGGCGAGCAGACGGCGGGCAGCGTGTCGCTGGGGACCCCACCCGCCCGTGTGGTGGAGGGACAGACGGCGTTCCTGTTCACCGGCCAGGGCGCGCAGCGGGCAGGGATGGGCAGCGAGCTGTACGAGGCGTTCCCGGTGTTTGCGGAGGCGTTCGAGGAGGTGTGCACCCACATCGACCCGGGGCTCGGCTGCTCACTGCGTGAGGTTGTGTTCGGCTGGGGGCCGTCCGCCGGGGCGGCGGATGAGTCATCGACCGACGAGCGCGTCGGTGGGCGGGTGGGCGCGAGCGGGGACGGAAGTGTGCTCGACGGCACGGCCTTTGCGCAGCCCGCGCTGTTCGCGCTGGAGGTCGCGCTGTACCGCCTGATCGAGACCTGGGGAGTGCGCCCGGACTTCCTGATTGGCCACTCGGTGGGCGAGCTGGCGGCGGCGCACGTGGCGGGCGTGCTCTCGCTCCCGGACGCCTGCCGGCTGGTGGCGGCGCGGGGAAGATTGATGGGGGCGCTGCCGGCGGGCGGCGCGATGGCGGCGATCGCCGCTTCCGAGGAGGAGGCGATCGAGTCGGCGGCGGGGCTGGATCGGTGGGAGCAGCGGGTGGCGGTGGCGGCGGTGAACGCGCCCGGCTCGGTGGTTGTGTCGGGCGACGAGGACGCCGTGCTGGAGCTGATGGGCCTCTGGCAGGAGCGTGGTCGCCGAACCAAGCTGCTGCGGGTCAGCCACGCCTTCCACTCACCGCGGATGGACGGCATGCTGGAGGAGTTCCGGCGAGTGGCGGAGAGGGTGGCCTTCGGCGAGCCGCGGATCCCGCTGGTGTCGAACCTCTCTGGTGGGGTCTCGACAAGAGAGCTGTGCACCCCCGAGTATTGGGTGCGCCACGTGCGCGAGCCGGTGAGGTTTGGCGACGGCGTGCGCCGGCTGTGGGAGGAGGGCGTGCGGAGCTTCCTGGAGCTGGGGCCGGATGGGCCGCTGAGCGCGATGGTGGAGGAGGCTCTGGAGAGTGTGCCGGCGACGTCCTCGCCCGCAGGCTCAACGGCGCAGGCCGACGATGTCCCGGTGGTGGCGACGCCGCTGCTGCGCGCCGGGCAGGCCGAGGAGCGCGCTCTGCTGTCGGGCTTGGGGGCGATGTGGGTGCGGGGCGTGGCGGTGGATTGGGGAGCGCTGATTGGGAGCCCCGCCCGCCCGGACGTCAAACGGGTGCGGCTGCCGACGTATGCCTTCCAGCGCGAGCGCTATTGGGCCAAGCTCGATCCGGTGGCGGCGCCCGCGAGCGGCGAGGCGTGGCGTTACCGCGTGCGATGGGCGCCGGTCGGCGACCGCGAGCGGAGTGGGCTCACCGGCACGTGGCTGGTGGCGGTCCCGGCTGGGCGCGCCGCAGCGGAGCCGATCGCGGATCTCGTGAGTGCGCTGGCGGCAGGCGGCGCGCGCGCGCTGGTGGTGGAGGTGGATGGAGACACTGTGGATCGCGAGGAGTTGGCGGGTCGTCTGCGGACGCCCGTCGAGGTGGCGGGCGTGCTCTCGCTGCTCGCGTTGGAGGAGGCCGGAGCGCCCACGCTGGGAGGGGTTGGCGCGGGTGTGGCGGGAACGTTGACGCTCGCCCAGGCCCTGGGGGACGCGGAGGTTGCGGCGCCGCTGTGGTGCGTGACCAGAAGCGCGGTGTCGGTGGGGCCGGCGGATTTCCTGACGAACCCGGCGGCGGCGCAGGTGTGGGGACTGGGCAGGGTGCTGGCGCTGGAGGAGCCCAACCGCTGGGGCGGCCTGGTCGACCTGCCGGCAGAGGCGGAGTGCGACGAGCGCACGCTCGCGCACCTGTGCGAGGCGCTGGGCGGGCGGGACGGCGAGAACGAACTGGCGGTGCGCGCCGCCGGCCTGTTCAGGCGACGGCTGGTGCCTGCGGGCAGGGGCCGCGAGCGAGATGAGGGCGAGAGGTACCGGCCACGCGGGACGGTGCTGGTGACGGGCGGGACCGGCGCGCTTGGCGTGCATGTCGCGCGGTGGCTGGCGGAGAACGGCGCGCAGCGGATCGTGTTGGCGAGCCGCAACGGGCATGAGGCGCCGGGAGCAGGCGAGTTGGTGGCGGAGCTGGAGGCGCTCGGCGCGAGCGCGACGGCGGCGCGCTGTGACGTGGGCGACCGCGAGCAGCTGCGGGAGCTGCTCGGCGCGATCTCCGCCGAGTGCCCGCTGTCTGCTGTGTTCCACCTCGCGGGGGCCCTGGATGACGGGCTGCTGGAGGGTCTCACGCGCCAGCGGTTGGGGGGCGTGTTGCGCGCGAAGGTGGATGCGGCATGGCTGCTGCACGAGTTGACCGCGGGAATGGAGCTGGACGCGTTCGTGCTGTTCTCCTCGATCGCGGGGACGCTGGGCAGCGGTGGACAGGGCGCCTACGCGGCGGGCAACGCGTTCCTCGACGCGCTGGCGGAGTCCCGCCGTGGCGGCGGACTGCCGGCGAGCGCGGTGGCGTGGGGACCGTGGGCCGGGGAGGGCATGGCGGCCGGGATCGACGAGCAGCTGCGGACGGCTGGCGTCCAGGCGATGCCCGCCGCGCTCGCGCTCGACGGCCTGCAGTGGGTGCTTGACCGCGGCGAGCAGCACGTGGTGGTGGCGGACATCGATTGGGAGCGGGCGCTCGCGGGTGCCGGGTCGAGTAACGGGTTGGGAGCTCCCCGTGCGGTGTTGCGCGATCTGCCGGAGGTGCGCCGCATCCTGACCGCCCGGCCGGCGGCGGAGACCGCTGCCGCGAGGGGGGGGCTGGCGGTGCGCCTGCAGGAGGTGCCCGTGGGCGAGCGCGAGCGTGTGGTGCTGGAGGTGGTGCGGGAGCAGGCGGCGATGGTGTTGGGGCACGCCACGGTCGAGGCGGTGGAGGTGGGCCGGGCGTTCAAGGAGCTCGGGTTCGACTCGCTGGCGGGGGTGCAGCTGCGCAACCGCCTTGCTGCGGTGACGGGTCTGCGGCTGGCGAGCAGCTTGGTGTTCGATCATCCGACGCCGGTGGTGTTGGCGCGGTACCTGCTGGGTGAGGCGACGGGCGCCCCGGTGGGCGTGCGGGCGGTGTCGATGGTGGGGCCGGTGGATGAGCCGATCGCGATCGTGGGGATGGGGTGCAGATATCCGGGGCCCACCCACCCGGGGCCCACCCACCCGGCGCGCTCCGGAGATGCCGACCGCGGAGGCTCCCAGCCAGTCCGCTCGCCCCGGGAGCTGTGGGAGCTGCTGGCCGCGGGAGACGATGCGATCGGCGGCTTCCCGACGGATCGTGGCTGGGACCTGGAGGGGTTGTACGACGCCGACCCTGAGCGCCCGGGTACGAGCTATGCGCGGGCGGGCGGGTTCCTGTACGACGCGGGGGAGTTCGATGCGGGCTTCTTCGGGATCAGCCCGCGCGAGGCGCTGGCGATGGATCCGCAGCAGCGGCTGCTGCTGGAGGTGTGCTGGGAGACGCTCGAGGACGCGGGGGTGGATCCGCTCTCGCTGCGCGGCAGCCAGAGCGGCGTGTTTGCGGGGGTCAGCATGCGTGACTACGCCTCCGGCGTGTCAAGCAGGGTTGCGCGGGAGCTGGAGGGCTATCTGGCCACCGGCGGCGCGGGGAGCGTGGTGTCGGGGAGGGTGGCGTACACGTTTGGGTTGGAGGGCCCGGCGGTGACGGTGGACACGGCGTGCTCGTCTTCGCTGGTGGCGCTGCACTGGGCGTGCCAGTCGTTGCGCGCGGGCGAGTGCTCGCTGGCGTTGGCGGGTGGGGTGACGGTGATGGCGACCCCGGGCGTGTTCGTGGAATTCAGTCGTCAGCAGGGGTTGGCGGCGGATGGTCGGTGCAAGGCGTTTGCGGATGCGGCCGACGGCACGGGCTGGGGTGAGGGTGTCGGCGTGCTGCTGCTGGAGCGTCTCTCCGATGCTCGCGCCAACGGGCATCGCGTGCACGCGCTGGTGAGGGGCAGTGCGGTCAACCAGGATGGGGCCAGCAACGGCTTGACCGCGCCGAACGGGCCCTCCCAGCAGCGGGTGATCATGCAGGCGCTCGCGAGCGCGGGCCTGCGCCCCGATGAGGTGGACGCGGTTGAGGCGCACGGCACGGGCACGACGCTCGGCGACCCGATCGAGGCGCAGGCGCTGCTGGCGACCTATGGCAGCGAGCGACCTGCGCGGCGCCCGTTGTGGTTGGGGTCGGTGAAGTCGAACATCGGTCACACGCAGGCGGCGGCGGGTGTCGCCGGGGTGATCAAGATGGCGATGGCGCTGCGCCACGAGCGGCTGCCGCGGACGCTGCACGTTGACGCGCCCACCACCCAGGTGGACTGGGGCGCGGGCACGGTGGCACTGCTGACCGAGGAGGTGCCGTGGCAGGCGAATGGTCGGCCACGCCGCGCGGGGGTCTCCTCGTTCGGTGTCAGCGGTACGAACGCGCACGTGATCCTTGAAGAAGCGCCGCCTGCGCAGGTGGCGCCCACACCGGCTCCGTCAGCGCCCGACAGCCCGTTTGCGGCGGATGTGCTTCCGTGGGTGCTCTCGGGTCGCGGTGCCAGTGGGCTGCGTGCCCAGGCACGGCAGCTGCGGCGGTTCCTCGCCGTCGCCGACGAGCTCGACACCGCCGACATCGCGCTCTCGCTGGGGGCGCGCCCGGCGCTGGAGGATCGCGCGGTGATCGTGGGTGAGAGCCGCGACGAGCTGCTTGGCGGTCTCGAGGCGCTCGCCGCAGGTGGTTCGACGGGCGGCGTGTCGGGTGACCCGACACTCGACGGTGGGGTGGCGTTCATGTTCCCGGGGCAGGGCTCGCAGTGGGAGGGGATGGCGGTTGAGCTGCTGGACGGCTCGCCGGTGTTCGCGAGGTTGATGGGGGAGTGCGCGGCCGCGCTCGAGCCGTTCGTGGAGTGGCGTCTGGAGGAGGTGTTGCGGGGCGCGCCCGACGCGCCGGGTCTCGAGCGGGTCGATGTGGTGCAGCCGGTGCTGTTCGCGGTGATGGTGTCGCTTGCCGGCCTGTGGCGGGCGTGTGGGGTGCACCCGGATGTGGTGGTTGGGCATTCTCAGGGCGAGATCGCGGCTGCGTGTGTGGCGGGTGGGCTGTCATTGCAGGATGCGGCGCGGGTGGTGGCGTTGCGCAGCGCCGCGCTGGCGGATATCTCGGGTGAGGGCGGGATGGTGTCGCTCGCGGTGTCGGAGCGTGAGGCGAGGACGCTGCTCGAGCGGTTTGGGGAGCGGGCGGCTGTGGCGGCGGTGAACGGGCCTCGCTCGGTCGTGGTGTCCGGTGACCCCGAGGCGTTGGCGGAGCTACTCGGGGAGTGCGAGGCGGACGGTGTCCGGGCGCGCAGGATCGCGGTGGACTACGCGGCGCACTCCGCTCAGGTGGAGGTCGTGCGTGAGCGGCTGCTGGAGGGCTGTGCGGAGATCGAGCCGCGTGCGGGGGAGATTCCCTTCTATTCCACGGTGACGGGTGGAGCTCTCGATACCAGGGAGCTGGATGGTGGGTACTGGTACCGCAATCTTCGTGAGACGGTGCGCTTCCAGCAGGCGAGCGAGGCGCTGTTGGCCGCAGCTCGGCGGACGCTGATCGAGATCAGTCCGCATCCGGTGCTCACCGTCGGGCTGCAGGAAACGATCGACGCGGCGCGCGGTGGTGGGGATGAGCGACCCGAGCGGCAGGCCGGTGGCGCCGGTGGGGATGAGCGACCCGAGCGGCAGGCCGGTGGCGCCGGTGGGGGTGAGCCGCCCGAGCGGCAGGCCGGTGGCACCGGGAGAGACGTCGCCGTGATCCCCTCGCTGCGCCGCGAGGATGGTGGCACTCGTCGTTTCCTGGGTTCGCTGGGCGAGGCGTGGGTGCATGGCGCGAGCGTCGACTGGAGCGCGGTGCTGAGCAGTGCCGGTGCGCAGCGTGTGGGGTTGCCGACCTACGCGTTCCAGCGCGAGCGCTACTGGCTGGAGAGCGGCGGGGGCGGCACGGGAGAAAGTGGTGGGGATGCTGCGCAGGAGGGTTTTTGGGCCGCGGTGGAGGCTGGCGATGTCGAGGGGCTGGCGGGCGTGCTTGGGGTGGACGGCGAGGAGGGACGGTCGTCGTTGGAGTCGATGTTGCCGGCGCTGTCGGGGTGGCGGCGTGGCTCGCGCGAGCGGTCGGTCGTGGATGGGTGGCGCTACCGGGTGCGGTGGCGGCCGGTGGGCGAGGTCGGGGTGGGAGTGCTCGCGGGCGTGTGGCTGGTGGTGGTGCCGGCTGGAGCCTCCGAGCGCGGGTTGACCGAGGATGTCGTGCGGGCGCTCGGAGAGCATGGCGCGCGGCCGTTGGTGGTGGAGGTCGATGCGAATCGCGTGCAGCGCGAGGAGTTGGCATGGCGTCTGCGGACCCTGCTGGCGCAGGAGTCGGCGCTCGCCGAAACGACCGAGGACGGCGCATGGGAGGACGGGGCACGGGAGGACGGCGCATGGGAGGACGGGGCACGGGAGGACGGCGCATGGGAGGAGGGCGCACGGGAGGACGGCGCGTGGGAGAACGGCGCACGGGAGCACTCGGGCTCCGAGGGTGAGGCCGGGATGGATGGCGTGGTGGCGGGCGGTGTGCTGTCGCTGCTGGCGCTCGATGGCGGTTCGCTGCTCGGCGATCCTCCTGCCGCCCACACGGATGCCGCGGATGTCACAGGTGGCGCGGTCGGCGACGCGTGGGGTGGCGTGGCGGGTTCGCTCGTGTTGGTGCAGGCGTTGGGCGATGTGGGCCTGGGGGCGCCGCTGTGGTGTGCGAGCGCCGGGGCGATCTCGGTGGGTGTCGGGGATCCGGTGGTGGGTCCGGCACAGGGGTTGGTGTGGGGACTGGGGCGGGTTGTGGGGTTGGAGGCGCCGGGGCGCTGGGGCGGCCTCGTGGACCTTCCCGAGCGGCCAGACGGACAGGCGTTGGAGCACCTGTGTGGGGTGCTTGCAGGTGGGAGTGGTGAGGACGAACTGGCGGTTCGCGCAGCGGGGCTGTTCGCACGGCGGATGGTGCGCGCGCCGCTCGGTGAGCGTCTCGCGCCGGAGGAGTACCGGCCGCGGGGCACGGTGTTGATCACGGGCGGTACGGGCGCGCTGGGTGCACACGTCGCGCGATGGCTGGCGGGCGCCGGTGCCGAGCACATCCTGCTGAGCAGCCGGCGCGGCCTGAACGCACCGGGTGCGGCGGAGCTGGTGGGTGAGCTCGAACGCCTGGGCGCCAGGGTGAGCGTCGCGGCGTGCGACGTCGCCGACCGCGGGCAGGTGGCGGAGCTGCTCGCATCGATTCCGGAGGAGTGCCCGCTTTCCGGGATCTTCCACACGGCGGGTGTCGTGGATGACGACGCGATCGACCGTCTGTCGGTGGAGCTGCTCGAGCGGGTGCTGGCTGGGAAGGCGGGGGGCGCGTTGGCGTTGCACGAGCTGACGGAGCATTTGGATCTGCAGGCGTTCGTGTTGTTCTCGTCGGTTGCGGGAACATTGGGCAGCGGCGAGCAGGGCTCATATGCGGCGGCGAACGCGTTCTTGGATGCGCTGACGGAGTTCCGGCGCGGGCGGGGGCTCGTGGCGAGCTCGGTGGCGTGGGGTGCGTGGGCTGGGGCGGGGATGGCGGCCGGCTCGGGCGAGCACCTGGGACGGCGTGGGATCCGTGAGATGCCGGTGGGGTTGACGGTGGGAGCGTTGCGAGGTGTGCTCGGGCATGACGACGGCTGCGTGGTGGTGTCCGATTTCGACTGGGAGCGCTACGCGCTGACGTACAGCTCTGCGCGGAAGCGCCCGTTGATCGGCGATCTGCCGGAGGTGCAGCGCGCTCTGGCGGAGGCTGACGGAGGAGACCGACAGGCGGGCCGGGCGCTGTTGGAGGAGCGCCTCGCGGGTGTGTCGGGCGGGGAGCGTGAGCGTGTGGTGCTGGAGCTGGTGCGCTCCGAGGCGGCGGCGGTGCTGGGACACACCTCCGTGGAGGCGGTGCCGGCCGAACGGGTGTTCAGGGAGCTCGGGTTCGATTCGCTCGCGGGGGTGCAGCTGGCTCGGCGGCTGCGTGAGTCGACGGGGTTGCAGCTGCCCGCGACTGTGGTGTTCGACTACCCGACGCCGGCGGCGCTGGCCGGGTTCCTGGTGGGTGAGGTGAGTGCCAGCCCGTCCGAGCACGCCACGGTGGTGGTGGCGCAGGGTGTCGCGAGTGTCGGGGAGCCGGTGGCGATCGTGGGGATGAGCTGTCGCTTCCCGGGCCTGCCGGGCACCGGATCCGTGCGCTCCCCGGGGGATCTGTGGGAGCTGCTGGTGTCCGGTGGGGATGCGATCGGGGAGTTTCCAAGCGACCGGGGGTGGGATCTGGAGGGGTTGTATGACCCCGATCCCGAGCGGCCGGGGACCAGCTATGCACGCGCGGGCGGGTTTCTGTACGACGCGGGGGAGTTCGACGCCGCCTTCTTCGGTGTCGGCCCGCGCGAGGCGCTGGCGATGGACCCTCAGCAGCGTCTGCTGCTCGAAGTGTGCTGGGAGGCGCTCGAGGACGCGGGGATCGACCCCTCCTCGTTGAGGGGCTCGCAGGCCGGGGTTTTCGCAGGTGTCGGCTCGAGCGGCTACGGGCTGGGCGCCGTGTCGGGGGAGGGCACCGAGGGCTATCGGCTCACCGGCAATCTTGCGAGCGTCGTGTCGGGGCGGGTGGCGTACACGTTCGGCTTGGAGGGGCCCGCGGTGTCGGTCGACACGGCGTGCTCGTCCTCGCTGGTGGCGTTGCACCTCGCGTGCAACGCGCTGCGTGGGGGAGAGTGCCGGCTGGCGTTGGCGGGTGGGGTGGCGGTGATGGCGTCCCCGGCTGCGTTCGTCGAGTTCGCGCGCCAGCGCGGGCTGGCGTTGGATGGGCGGTGCAAGTCCTTCGGCGAGGGCGCGGACGGGATGGGTTGGAGCGAGGGCGCGGGCGTGCTCCTGTTGGAGCGGCTTGGCGATGCGCGGCGCAATGGCCATCAGGTGTTGGGCGTGTTGCGCGGCAGCGCGGTCAATCAGGATGGCGCCAGCAACGGCTTGACGGCGCCGAATGGGCCTTCTCAGCAGCGGGTGATCTTGCAGGCGCTGGCAAACGCGGGGCTCTCTCCGGGCGAGGTGGACGTGGTTGAGGCGCACGGCACGGGCACGACGCTGGGCGATCCGATCGAGGCGCAGGCGCTGCTGGCGACCTACGGTCAGGGGCGTCCGCGGGAGAGTCCGCTGTGGCTGGGCTCGGTGAAGTCGAACATCGGGCATGCGCAGGCCGCGGCGGGTGTGGCGGGCGTGATCAAGATGGTGCTGGCGCTCCAGCATGGTCTGCTGCCGCGGACGCTGCATGCGGAGCAGCCCACCAGCCAGGTGGATTGGTCTGCGGGCGAGGTGTCGCTGCTGGTCGAGGAGCGCCCGTGGCAACCGGTCGACAGGCCGCGGCGGGCAGGGGTCTCCTCGTTTGGGGTGAGTGGCACCAACGCGCACGTCATCCTCGAAGAAGCCCCGGCGCCGGAGGTCACACCCGGGCGGGATCGCTCACCCGACCATCCCGGGGCGAGCGGTGTGACGCTGGCCGGGGTGCTGCCGTGGGTGCTATCGGGCCGCGCCGCGGAGGGGCTGCGCGCTCAGGCTGAGCAGCTGGAGCGCTTCCTGGCGCAAGCCCCCGAGCTGCCCGCGGCCGATGTGGGGCACTCACTTGCGGGCCGGGCGGCGTTGGAGGAGCGGGCGGTCGTGCTGATCGAGCCCCCGCTTACCGGCGACCGCGAGAAGCTGCTCCACGGCTTGAGGAAGCTTGCCGCCGGTGAGCCGGCCGACGGCGTGGTGCGCGGCAGGGCAGTCGGGGGGCGGACTGCGTTTCTGTTTACGGGTCAGGGTGCGCAGCGGGTGGGGATGGGTCGGGAGCTGTACGGGGCTTTCCCAGTGTTTCGTGCGGCGTTTGATGAGGCTTGTGCCCACATGGATCAGCATTTGGGGTGTTCGCTTCGTGAGGTGGTGTTTGGTGAGGAGGGAACCGCGCAGGGCGCCTACGGGGTCTCTGTGCGGGACGGCGGCGGGGGCGCCGGTGGGGGCCTGCTCGACGACACGGCGTTTGCGCAGCCGGGGCTGTTCGTGCTGGAGGTTGCGTTGTTCCGGCTTCTGGAGGCATGGGGCGTGCGTCCCGACTTCCTGATCGGTCATTCGGTGGGTGAGTTGGCGGCGGCGCATGTGGTGGGGGTGTTCTCGCTCGAGGATGCGTGTGGGCTGGTGGCGGCGCGGGGGCGGTTGATGGGTGCGTTGCCGGGCGGCGGTGCGATGGTCGCGGTGGGCGCCTCCGAGGAGGAGGTGGTCGGATCGCTGGATGGGTTTGCGAGTCGGGTGGCGGTGGCGGCGGTGAATGCCCCGGGGTCGGTGGTGCTCTCCGGTGACGAAGAGGCGGTGTTGGAGCTGGCGGAGGAGTGGGAGCGGCGGGGTGCGAGGACGAGGCGGCTGCGGGTCAGTCATGCGTTTCACTCGCAGCGGATGGAGGGGATGCTTGAGGAGTTCGAGCGCCTCGCGGGGGCGGTGTCGTTTGGCGAGCCGCGGCTGCCGATCGTGTCGAACCTCACGGGTGGTCTGGCCCGCGGCGAGGAGTTGTGCAGCGCGGGGTATTGGGTGCGCCACGTCCGCGAGACGGTGCGTTTTGCCAGTGGTGTCGAGTGGCTGCTTGGGGAGGGTGTGACGAGCTTCCTGGAGCTTGGCCCGGACGGGGTGCTCAGCACGATGGTGCAGGAGGGCGCCGACCGCGGGCGGGGGGTGGACGGGACCGGTGAGGAGAGCGGAGTCGACGCGGCGTTGGATGGTGGTGCGTCGGTCCTGGCGGTGCCGGTTCTGCGTGAGGGACGCGGTGAGGCTCGGTCGCTGCTGGCGGCGTTGGGCGAGGCGTGGGTGCGTGGCGTTGGTGTCGATTGGGGCGGGATGTTCGAAGGGTCTGGGGCTGCGCGTGTGCGGTTGCCCTCATACGCGTTCCAGCGCGAGCGCTACTGGTTGGCGGCGAGCGCCGACGCCGGGGATATGGGGGCTGTGGGCCAGGTTGCGGTGGAGCACCCGTTGTTGGGTGCGGCGGTTGCGCTGGTGGACGGTGAGGGGTGGCTGTTCACCGGCCGGTTGTCGCTCGATACGCACCCGTGGCTTGCAGGTCACGTCGTGCAGGGCGTGGTGCTGCTGCCGGGTACGGCATTCGTGGAGATCCTGCTGTATGCGGGGGCACAGCTTGGCTGTGGGTGCGTGCAGGAGCTTGTCTTGCGGGAGCCGCTTGTGCTGGGCGAGGAGGGTGGTGTCCAGCTTCAGGTGGTGGTCGGCGAGCCCGATGAGTCGGGCTGTCGGACAGTTGGTGTTCACTCCCGCGTGGAGCATCAATCGTCCGATCGGCGTTGGGGTGGCGGAGAGTGGGTGTGTCATGCCAGCGGGGTGCTGGGGCCGGTGGAGTCTGAGTTGCGGGCGACGCTCGGGGGTGAGGCGGCGACGCTTGGGGAGGCGTGGCCTCCGGTGGGGGCTGTGGAGATGGGGGTCGACGATCTGTATGACAGGTTGGCGGAGCTGGGTTTGGAGTATGGCCCGGCGTTTCACGGTTTGCGGGGGGTGTGGCGGCACGGGGGCGAGGTGTTCGCGGAGGTCGCGTTGCCGGAGCAGGAGCGGGATCGGGCGGGGCTGTTCGGTCTGCATCCGGCGCTGTTCGACGCGGCGCTGCACGCGATGGCGGCGACCGGGTTGGATGAGAGTCCCGGTGAGGCCGACGCTGCGGAGGGGGGAACGCGGCTGCCGTTTTCGTGGGAGGGGGTGGCGCTGTTCGGGGCCGGGGTCGCGCCGGTGTTGCGCGCGCGTTTGACCCCCGTGGGCGACGACGGGGTGCGCGTGGTGTTGGCGGACGAGGATGGCGCGCTGCGCGCAGGGGTGCAGGCGCTGGTGTTGCGCGCCGTGCCGGTCCGGCGTCTCGGCGGTGTGGAGGGCGCTTTGCGGGACTCCCTGTTTGGGCTGGAGTGGGCGCCGGCAAGCTCTGATGGACGCGCACGCGCGAGCGGAAGCCCGGTTGGGTGGGCTGTGGTGCGTGGCGGCGGCGACGGTGACCTGGCGGGTGGGTTGCGCGAATGCGGTGTGCGTGGTGTGGGTGGCGGTGAGCTCGGCGTGTTTGGGGATGTGGGTTCGTTGGCCGGTGAGGTTGAAGGTGAAGATGAGCTGGACGTGGTGGTCGTGGATTGCGTCGGCGTGGGAGAGGGTGCCGATATCGGAGCGGGTGATGCCGAGGATGCGCTCGGCGACGTGTTGGGTGTGTTGCAGGGGTTGCTGGGCGATGAGCGGTTGGGGAGTTGTCGGTTTGTCGTGGTGACGCAGGGCGCGGTTGGCGTGGGCGCCGATCGTGGTGTGGCGGATGTGGTGGGCGGTGGCGTGTGGGGGTTGGTGCGCTCGGCGCAGAGCGAGTCGCCGGGGCGGTTGGTGTTGGTGGATGTGGATGGTGAGGAGGGTTCGTGGAGTGGCGTCGTGGAGGCGTTGGGGTTGGCTGACCGATCGGAGCTCGGCCAGCAGGTGGTGGTGCGTGGGGGTGTGTTGTTTGTGGGGCGGTTGGTGCGTTGTGGTGTGGGTGGTGGGTTGGTGGTTGGTGGTGGGGTGGGTGTTGGTGGGGGTGTTGGTGGTGGTTGGCGGCTTGGTGTGGGGGCTGGTGGTGTGGGGGTGTTGGAGGATTTGTGTGTGGTGGAGGGTGTGGGTGCTGGTGGTGGTGTGTTGGGTGTGGGTGAGGTGCGTGTGGGGGTGCGTGCTGCTGGTGTGAATTTCCGGGATGTGTTGGTTGTGTTGGGGATGTATCCGGGTGGGGCTGTGGTGGGTGGTGAGGGTGCGGGTGTGGTGTTGGAGGTTGGTCCGGGTGTTGAGGGTTTGGTGGTTGGGGATTGTGTGATGGGTTTGATGGAGGGTGCGTTTGGGTCGGTTGCGGTGACGGATTATCGGTTTGTTGTGCGGATGCCTGTGGGGTGGTCGTTTGCGCAGGCGGCGTCGGTGCCGGCTGTGTTTTTGACTGCTTTTTACGGGCTGGTGGATTTGGCGGGTGTGTGTGAGGGTGAGCGGTTGTTGGTGCATGCGGCGGCGGGTGGTGTGGGGATGGCCGCGGTGCAGTTGGCGCGGTATTTGGGGGTTGAGGTGTTCGGGACGGCGAGTGTGGGGAAGTGGGGGGTTCTTGAGGGGATGGGGTTGGATGGGGAGCATGTGGCTGGCTCGCGGGATCTTGGGTTCGCGGAGCGTTTCGGGGCGGCTGGTGGTGTGGATGTTGTGTTGAACTCGTTGGCGGGCGAGTTTGTGGATGCTTCGCTTGGGTTGTTGGGGGAGGGTGGGCGGTTCTTGGAGATGGGTAAGACTGATGTGCGTGACGCGGTGGAGGTCGGGGAGCGTCACGCGGGGGTGTCTTATCGGGCGTTCGATTTGGGGGAGGCGGGCCCGGAGCGGATCCAGGAGATGCTGGTGGAGCTTGTGGGGTTGTTCGAGCGGGGTGTGCTTGAGTGTTTGCCGTTGCGGGTGTGGGATGCGTCTCGGGCGGTGGACGCGTTGCGGTTGATGAGTCAGGCGCGGCATGTCGGTAAGAACGTGTTGGTGTTGCCTGCTGCGCCGCTTGATGGTGAGGGCACGGTGTTGATCACGGGTGGCACGGGTGGGTTGGGTGGTGTACTCGCGCGGCATTTGGTGGAGCGTCATGGGGTGCGGAACTTGTTGTTGGCGAGCCGGCGTGGTGTGGATGCGCAGGGTGTGGGCGAGCTTGTGGGGGAGCTTGAGGGTTTGGGTGCGCGGGTGCGGGTTGTGGCGTGTGATGTGTCTGATCGTGAGCAGGTGCGGGGGTTGCTTGGGTGTGTTGAGGAGGGGTGTCCGTTGCAGGCGGTTGTGCATGCTGCGGGGGTGGTGGATGACGGGCTTTTGGGTTCGTTGTCGGTGGAGCGTTTGCGGGGTGTGGTCGAGCCGAAGGCGGGCGGCGCGTGGCATTTGCATGAGTTGACTCGGGGGATGGATT
Organism: uncultured Solirubrobacterales bacterium; assembly: GCA_963744135.1. Taxonomy (GTDB): domain Bacteria; phylum Actinomycetota; class Thermoleophilia; order Solirubrobacterales; family Solirubrobacteraceae; genus Palsa-744. The sequence goes on from CAVUSE010000007.1 coordinate 548,004, forward strand.
TGCGGGCGTTTGTGTTGTTCTCGTCGGTCACGGGGACGTTTGGTGGTGCGGGGCAGGCGAGTTATGCGGCGGCGAACGCGTTGCTGGATGGGCTTGCGTCGTATCGTCGTTCGCTGGGTCTTGTGGGTTGTTCGCTTGCGTGGGGTCCGTGGGCGCAGGTCGGGATGGCGAGTCGTTTGGGGGGTGTGGATCGCGAGCGGATCGAGCGTTCGGGGATCGGGGTGCTCTCGCCGCAGCGGGGTCTTGAGCTCTTTGACGCGGCGTGGGGGCTCGATCGAGCGTTGGTGCTCGCGGTCGAGCTCGATATCGCGTCGTTGCGGGCGCGCGCCAGGAGCGGTGAGCTACCCGAGTTCTTCGCGGGGCTCGTCGGTGTGTCCCAGCGCGCGCGCAGCACACGCGCGCTGGGCTCGTTGGCGGCTCGCGTGGCTGGGTTGGGGGAGAGCGAGCGTGAGCGGCTGGCGTTGGAGGTCGTACGCGAGCACGCCGCGAGGGTGCTGGGGTATGCCTCCAGCCAGGCGATCGACTCTCGCGCCGCGTTCAAAGACCTCGGGTTCGACTCGCTGGCGGCTGTCGAGCTGCGTAACAGGCTCGGCGCGGAGTGCGGTCTGCGGCTACCCGCGACGCTGATCTTCGACCGCCCCACACCAATGGAGCTCGCGAAGTTCCTCGTACGCGAGGCACTCGGCGAACAAAGCACCGTGGTGGTCCCCGCGGCGGTCCAAGTCGCAGCGAGCGAGCCAATCGCAATCATCGGCATCAGCTGCAGGTACCCGGGCTCCACCGACCCTGTGCGTTCTCCCGAGGAGCTGTGGGAGCTCCTCGCCTCCGGCGGGGACGCGATCGGGGGTTTCCCGGTGGATCGGGGCTGGGATCTCGCGGGGCTCTATGACCCCGACGCGGAGCGCGCGGGAAGCTCTTACACGCAGGACGGCGGGTTCTTGGAGGGTGCCGGTGAGTTTGACGCGGGGTTCTTCGGGATCAGCCCGCGGGAGGCGCTGGCGATGGATCCCCAGCAGCGTCTTCTGTTGGAGGTGTGCTGGGAGGCGATCGAGGCCGCGGGCATCGACCCGGCGGCGCTGAGGGGAACGGCGACAGGCGTGTTCGCGGGCGTCGCGGGCAATGGCTACGGGGTTGGGGCCGCCGGCGGTGGGGAGGGCGTCGAGGGTTACCTCCTGACGGGCAACACGACGAGCGTGGCATCAGGGCGGGTGGCCTACACCTTCGGCTTGGAGGGCCCCGCGATTTCGATCGACACGGCGTGCTCCTCTTCGCTGGTGGCCATGCACCTTGCATCGGGCGCGCTGCGCCAGGGCGAGTGCTCGCTTGCGTTGGCGGGCGGGGTGAGCGTGATGGCGACGCCCGATCTCTTCGCCGAGTTCAGCCGCCAGCGTGGCCTGGCGGCGGATGGTCGTTGCAAGTCCTTCAGCGATGAGGCGGACGGCACCGGGTGGAGCGAGGGCGTGGGGATCCTGCTGCTGGAGCGCCTTTCCGACGCGCGGCGGCACGGCCACGAGATCCTTGGGGTGCTGCGTGGCAGCGCGGTCAACCAGGATGGCGCCAGCAACGGGCTGACCGCGCCGAACGGGCCCTCCCAGCAACGGGTGATCCTGCAGGCGCTTGCCAACGCCGGGCTCTCCCCCCGGGATGTCGACGCGGTTGAGGCGCACGGCACCGGTACCACGCTGGGCGACCCGATCGAGGCGCAGGCGCTGCTGGCGACCTACGGCCAGGACCGCCCGGCAGATGCGCCGCTGTGGTTGGGCTCGATCAAGTCGAACATCGGGCACACCGCGGCGGCGGCCGGTGTCGCCGGTGTGATCAAGGTGCTGATGGCGCTCCGCCATGGGATGCTGCCACGCACGCTGCACGCGGAGCGACCGAGCAGCCAGGTCGACTGGGACACCGGTGCGGTGGCGCTGCTGAGCGAAGCGCGGCGGTGGCAGGCGAATGGCAGACCGCGCCGCGCCGGGGTCTCATCATTCGGGATCAGCGGCACCAACGCTCATCTGATCCTCGAAGAGGCACCGCCGGCCGAGCCGGGCTCGACTCTGGCGTCCACGCCCGCCGGCGGCGTGCGCTCCCCGGGGGTGATGCCGTGGGTGCTCTCCGGTCGCGGCGGCGAGGGTCTGCGCGCACACGCAGAGCGGCTGCGGCATTTCCTGGAGAGCGCCGGTGAGCTCGAGGCGGCGGATGTCGGGCTCTCGCTGGCGGGTCGCGCGACGCTCGAGGATCGCGCGGTGCTCGTGGGCGAGAGTCGTGAGCTGCTGCTGGCGAGCCTGGACGTGCTCGCAGGTGGTGACCCGGTGGGGGAGCTGCCGGCTGGAGGCGTGCTGCGGGGCACGGCGGTCGAGGGGCAATTCGCGTTCCTGTTCACTGGTCAGGGCGCCCAGCGGGTGGGCATGGGCCGTGAGCTGTATGAGGCCTTCCCGGTGTTCGGAGCCGCGTTCGACGAGGTCTGCGCCCACCTGGACCCGCACCTGGGGCGCTCACTGCGGGAGGTGGTGTTCGGCGAGGGCGGCCCGGTCGGTGAGCAGGCGGGCGAAGGCGCGCTGGACGCGACGGCGCTTGCCCAGCCTGGGTTGTTCGCGCTCGAGGTGGCGCTGTTCGAACTGCTGCAGGCGTGGGGCGTGCGTCCGGACATCCTGATCGGACACTCCGTTGGCGAGCTGGCGGCGGCGCACGTGGCGGGGGTGTTCTCGCTCGAGGACGCGTGCAGGCTGGTGGCGGCGCGCGGGCGGTTGATGGGCGCGTTGCCGCAGGGCGGCGCAATGGTCGCGGTTGCCGCCGGCGAGCAGGAGGTGTTGGAGTCGTTCACGGCGCTGGATCGCTGGGAGGATCGGGTGGCTTTGGCGGCGGTGAATGCCCCCGGTGCGGTGGTGGTCTCCGGTGATGAGGACGCGGTGTTGGAGCTGGCGGGGGTGTGGGAGGCACGGGGTCACAGGACCAAGCGCCTGCGTGTCTCGCACGCATTTCACTCGCCGCGGATGGAGGGCATGCTCGACGAGTTCCGGCGAGTGGCGGCGGAGGTCTCTTTCGGCGAGCCGCGGATTCCTGTGGTCTCCAATCTCTCCGGCGATTGGGCCTCGGGGAAGGAGCTGTGCACGGCCGAGTACTGGGTGCGTCATGTGCGCGAGACGGTGCGCTTCGCGGATGGCGTGCGGCGGTTGTGGGGGGAGGGTGTGAGGAGCTTCCTCGAGCTGGGGCCGGACGGGGTTCTGAGCGCGCTGGTCGAGGAGTGCGTGGACGGTGAGCAGGAGGTCGGCGACGGGGTGGCGGGGATGGCGACGCCTGCGTTGCGTTCGGGGGTTGCGGAGACCTCCGCGCTGCTTGCGGGGCTGGGTGCGATATGGGTGCGTGGCGTGGGTGTGGATTGGGCGCGGGTGTTCGACGGTATGGGTGCAGGGCGCGTGGGGTTGCCGTCGTATCCGTTTCAGCGCAAGCGTTATTGGCTGGGCGGGGAGTCGGCTGCCACCCGCTCGGATCGGTGGCGCTACCGGGTGCGGTGGACGCCGCTCGGCGAGCGTGGGCTGGGCGCGCTCGCGGGCGTGTGGCTGGTGGTCGTCACGGCTGGGAGTGTCGAGGATCGGTTGATCGCGGGCGCCGTGGAGGCGCTGGCGGCGCACGGTGCACGGCCTGTGGTGGTGGAGGTCGATGGGGCCGATGCGGATCGCGCGGGGCTGGCGCAGCGGCTGCGGGTGCTGCTCGCCGGCGAGCTCGCGGGGGCTGGGGTCTCAGCGGACGGCGTCGTGGTGGGCGGGGTGCTCTCGCTGCTGGCGTTGGGCGGGGATCGCGAGGGTGAGGCCGATGGAGCGTGGGGTGGCGTGGGGGAGTTGCTGGTGTTGGTGCAGGCGCTGGGGGACGCGAACATTGGGGCGCCGCTGTGGTGTGTGACGCGGGGCGGGACGTCGGTGGGTGTCGGGGATCGGGTCGCGAGCCCGGCGGCCGGTCTGGTGTGGGGGTTGGGTCGGGTCGTGGGGTTGGAGGAGCCGGGGCGTTGGGGTGGCCTTGTCGATCTGCCGGCGACGCCCGACGAGCGCGCACTCGAGCGCCTGTGCGGTGTGCTGGCGGGTGTGGACGGCGAGGATGAGGTGGCTGTGCGGGCCGAGGGGACGTTCGCGAGGCGGCTGGAGCACGCGCCGTTGGGCATCGGGTGGGCGCGAGCTGAGTACAGGCCGCGCGGCACGGTGTTGGTGACTGGTGGGACCGGCGCCCTGGGAGGGCATCTCGCGCGGTGGCTGGCGGACGCCGGCGCGGAGCACATTCTGCTCGTCAGTCGCCGCGGAGCGGGTGCGCCGGGTGCGAGTGAGCTGGCGGGTGAGCTGGAGGCGCTTGGTGCGAGGGTGAGTGTGGCGGCGTGCGACGTCGCCGATCGGGGGCAGTTGGAAGAGGTGCTTGAGGGGATTCCGGTGGAGCTGCCGTTGTCGGGGGTGTTCCACGCCGCGGGGGTCGCGGACGATGATGTGATTGGTGGGCTCTCGGTGGCGCGGCTCGAGGGTGCGCTGGCCGGGAAGGTCGGTGGGGCGCGTCTGTTGCACGAGTTGACCAGCGGGTTGGACCTGGAGGCGTTTGTGCTGTTCTCGTCGATTGCGGGGACGCTTGGTGGCGGTGGGCAGGGTGCGTATGCGGCGGGGAACGCGTTCTTGGATGGGTTGGCGGAGTTCCGCCGTGGGTTGGGTTTGGTGGCGACGTCGGTTGCCTGGGGTGCCTGGGCTGGGGAGGGGATGGCGGCCGATGCCGGTGAGTTCCTGGGTCGACAGGGTGTCCGTGAGTTGCCTGCTGAGCTGGCTGTCGGTGCGTTGCGGGATGCGCTCGAGGCTGGCGACGGCTGTGTGACGATCGCCGATTTCGACTGGGGGCGTTATGCGCTCACCTACACGGCCGCACGGGCGCGTCCGTCGATCGGCGAGCTGCCCGAGGTTCGGGAGGCTCTGCGGGATGCCGCGACGGAGGGTGAAGGCGGGGGCGGTAGGTTGGCTGAGCGCCTTGCGGGTGTGGCGGAGGGTGAGCGTGAGCGGGTGGTGTTGGAGTTGGTGCGTGAGCACGCGGCGGCTGTGCTGGGGCACCCTTCGCTGGGGGATGTGCCCGCTGACCGGGCGTTCAGGGAGCTGGGGCTCGATTCGCTGGCGGGGGTGCAGCTGTCGCGGGAGTTGCGGGCGGCGACCGGGTTGCGGTTGCCCGCGAGCGTCGTGTTCGATTACCCGACTCCGGCTGAGCTGGCGCGGTACCTGCTGGGTGAGGCGGTGGGTGAGCGCGCGGTGGCGAGGGTCGCTGTGCCCGCTGTGCGGGGTCTGGATGAGCCGGTCGCGATCGTGGGGATGAGCTGCCGGTTCCCTGGCGGGGTGGGCTCCGCGCGCGAGTTGTGGGAGCTCGTCGCGGCGGGTGGCGATGCGATTGGGGAGTTCCCTGCGGATCGGGGATGGGATTTGGATGGCCTGTACGACCCGGACCCGGAGCGTCGTGGGAGCAGCTATGCGCGTGAGGGCGGGTTCCTGTATGACGCGGGTGCGTTCGATGCGGCGTTCTTCGGGGTCAGTCCGCGCGAGGCGCTGGCGATGGACCCCCAGCAGCGCCTGCTGTTGGAAGTGTGCTGGGAGGCGTTGGAGGATGCAGGGATCGATCCCCTGTCGCTGAAGGGGACGCAGACGGGTGTCTTCGCGGGCGTCGGCCCCAGCGGATACGGGATGGGCTCGGCGTCCAGCGAGGAGCTGGAGGGCTATCGAATGACGGGGAGCCTCCCGAGCGTGGTCTCGGGTCGGGTGGCGTACACGTTCGGGTTGGAGGGTCCGGCGGTGTCGGTGGATACGGCGTGCTCGTCGGCGCTCGTGGCGTTGCATCTGGCGTGTGGGGCGTTGCGTGGGGGGGAGTGCGGGCTGGCGTTGGTGGGGGGTGTCGCGGTGATGGCTTCTGCCGATGCGTTTGTTGAGTTCAGCCGCCAGCGGGGTCTCGCGCCGGATGGGCGCTGCAAGTCCTTCGGTGACGGTGCGGATGGGACCGGTTGGAGCGAGGGCGCGGGGGTGCTCCTGTTGGAGCGTCTCTCCGATGCACGGCGCAGCGGTCATCGGGTGCTGGGCGTCGTGCGGGGCAGCGCGGTCAACCAGGATGGCGCGAGCAATGGGCTGACGGCACCGAATGGGCCTTCCCAGCAGCGGGTGATCCTGCAGGCGTTGGCCAGTGCCGGGCTCCAGGCGAGCGAGGTCGATGTGGTGGAGGGGCATGGGACCGGGACTGCGCTGGGTGACCCGATCGAGGCGCAGGCGCTGCTGGCGACCTACGGGCAGGGGCGCTCAGATGGCAGCCCGTTGTGGCTGGGGTCGGTCAAGTCGAATATCGGGCATGCCGCGGCGGCGGCGGGTGTGGCGGGCGTGATCAAGATGGTGATGGCGCTGCGCCACGGTCTGCTGCCGCGGACGCTGCACGTGCAGCGTCCGAGCAGCCAGGTCGACTGGTCCTCGGGCGCGGTCGCACTGCTCACGGAAGATCGGCCGTGGCAGCCGGGCGAGAGGCCCCGTCGCGCGGGAGTGTCCTCGTTTGGGGTGAGCGGCACGAACGCGCACGTGATCCTCGAAGAGGCGCCACGGGAGGACGCGGCGCCGATTCCCAGCCTGGACGCGAACGGCACAGCGGATGGTGCGGGGGCGGGTGACCCCGAGCGTGTGCAGCCGGGGTCGCGGTTGGCGCCCGCGGGTCCGCTGCCGTGGGTGCTCTCGGGTCGCGGCGGGAGCGGCTTGCAAGCGCAAGCCGAGCGGCTGCGGCATTTCCTGCTCGGCGCTCCCGAGCTCGACACGACCGATATCGCGCTCTCGCTCACGACCCGCGCGGGGCTCGAGCAGCGCGCGGTGCTCCTCGGTGAGGATCGCGACGAGCTGCTGGCGGATCTCGCCGCGCTCGCCGGCGGCCGGAGCGCCGGGAGGGTGTTGCGGGGTGCCGCGGAGGAGGGGCGGACTGCGTTTCTGTTTACGGGGCAGGGTGCGCAACGGGTGGGGATGGGTCGGGAGCTGTACGGGGCTTTCCCGGTGTTCCGTGCGGCGTTTGATGAGGCTTGTGCCTATATGGATCAGCATTTGGGGTGTTCGCTTCGTGAGGTGGTGTTCGGCGAGCAGGGCCCCTCCGGCGGGGACGCCACCGGTGTGGACGTGGTGGATGTGACCGCGCGGGACGCGACTGCGCTGGACGGCACGGAGCTGGCGCAGCCGGCGCTGTTCGCGCTGGAGGTGGCGCTGTATCGCCAGCTCGAGTCGTGGGGCGTGAAGCCCGACTTCCTGATCGGCCACTCGATCGGCGAGCTGGCGGCGGCGCACGTGGCGGGCGTCTTCTCGCTGGAGGATGCGTGTCGTCTGGTCGCGGCTCGTGGCCGGTTGATGGGTGCGTTGCCGGAGGGCGGTGCGATGGTCGCGATCGCTGCGCCGGAGCAAGAGGTGGTGGAGTCGTTGGCGGCTCTCAACGGGAGGGAGCATGCGGTGGCGCTGGCGGCTGTGAACGCCCCCGGCTCGGTGGTCGTCTCCGGCGAGGAGGACGCGGTGCGGGAGTTGCAGGCCGCGTGGGAGGAGCGGGGCACGAGGACGAAGCGGCTGCGTGTGAGTCATGCGTTCCATTCGCCGCTGATGGAGGGGATGCTGGAGGAGTTCGAGCGGATCGCGGAGACGGTGGTGTACAGCGAGCCGCGGATTCCGCTGGTCTCGAACTTGTCCGGCGCGCCGGTGCGTGCGGAGGAGGTGTGCACGGCCGGGTACTGGGTGCGTCATGTGCGCGAGCCGGTGCGGTTCGCCGATGGTGTGCAGTGGCTGCGCGGCGAGGGGGTGAGCGGCTTCCTGGAGCTGGGTCCGGACGGGGTGCTCAGCGCGATGGTGCAGGAGGGCGCCGACCGTGGGTGGGGGGTGGACGGTGCCGGTGAGGAGAGTGGGGTTGGCGGGGCGTTGGATGGTGGTGCGTCGGTCTTGGCGGCGCCGATGTTGCGTGAGGGGCGCGGTGAGGCTCGGTCGCTGCTGGCGGCGTTGGGTGAGGCGTGGGTACGCGGCGTGGACGTCGATTGGAATGGCGTGCTCGAGGGCAGGGGTGCCGTGCGCGTGGCGCTGCCGTCGTATGCGTTCCAGCGGGAGCGCTACTGGCTGGCGGCGGCGATCGGGGCCGGGAATGCGGGGGCGTTGGGCCAGGTCGCGGTGGAGCATCCACTGCTGGGTGCGGCGGTTGCGCCGGCGGATGGCGAGGGGTGGCTGTTCACCGGCCGGCTGTCGCTCGACACCCAACCGTGGCTTGCCGGTCACGTCGTGCAGGGCGCGGTGCTGCTGCCGGGCACGGCATTCGTTGAGCTTGTCCTGTATGCGGGCGAGCAGCTCGGCTGTGGATGCGTGCAGGAGCTCGTGCTGCACGAGCCGCTCGTGCTGAGTGGGGAGAGCGGAGCGCAGCTGCAGGTGGTGGTGGGCGAGCCCGACGAGTCGGGCTGCCGGACGGTTGGCGTCCACTCCCGCGCCGAGCGCCACTCGGGCGATCAGCGCTGGGGCGGTGGCGAGTGGGTGTGCCACGCCAGTGGGGCGCTGGGGCCGGTGGAGCCGGCGTTGCGCACGAGGCTCGATGGCGAGGTGGCGCTGCTTGGGGGTGTCTGGCCTCCGGTGGGAGCGGTGGAGGTGGGAGTCGATGACCTGTATGACGAGCTGGCTGGGACGGGTTTGGAGTATGGCCCGGCATTCCAGGGTTTGCGGGGGGTGTGGCGGCACGGGGAGGAGGTGTTCGCGGAGGTCGCACTGCCGGAGGAGGAGCGAGAGCGGGCGCGGCTGTTCGGTCTGCATCCTGCGCTGTTCGATGCGGCGCTGCACGCGATGGCGGTGGCTGGCTGGGGTGCGAGCGATGGCGCGGGAAGCGGTGGGGACGAGGGCCCGCGATTGCCGTTTTCGTGGAGTGGCGTGGCGCTGTTCGGGGGCGGGGTCGCGCCGGTGCTGCGTGCGCGTTTGACGCGTGTGGGCGACGGCGGGGTGCGCGTGGTGTTGGCCGACGGCGATGGCGCGCTGCGCGCAGGGGTGGAGGTGCTGGCGTTGCGCGCGGTGTCAGCGGAGCGCCTCGGCGGCGCGGGCGCTTTGCGGGATTCGCTGTTTGGCGTCGAATGGGTGGCGGCGGGCTCGTGTGAGGATGGGGCCGCCTTGGGGGAGGGTTTGGATGTGAAGGTGCTGGATTGCAGGGGTGGTGAGGCGGTCGGTGTGGACGGTGTGCTGGAAGGCGTCGGCGATGTGTTGGGTGAGCTGCGGGGTTGGCTCGAGGATGACCGGTTTGCGGATGGTCGGTTGGTGGTGGTGACGCGGGGCGCGGTGGATGTCGATGGTGAAGGCGTGGTCGATCTCGCGGGCGCCGGCGTGTGGGGGCTGGTGCGATCGGTGCAGGCAGAGCATCCGGGGCGGGTGGTGTTGGTGGATATGGACGGTGGGGAGGCATCCCCGGAGGGTGCGGTGGCGAGTGCGCTGGGGTCGGGTGAGTCCCAGGTGGTGGTGCGTGGGGGTGTGTTGTTTGTGGGGCGGTTGGTGCGTTGTGGTGTGGGTGGTGGGTTGGTGGTTGGTGGTGGGGTGGGTGTTGGTGGGGGTGTTGGTGGTGGTTGGCGGCTTGGTGTGGGGGCTGGTGGTGTGGGGGTGTTGGAGGATTTGTGTGTGGTGGAGGGTGTGGGTGCTGGTGGTGGTGTGTTGGGTGTGGGTGAGGTGCGTGTGGGGGTGCGTGCTGCTGGTGTGAATTTCCGGGATGTGTTGGTTGTGTTGGGGATGTATCCGGGTGGGGCTGTGGTGGGTGGTGAGGGTGCGGGTGTGGTGTTGGAGGTTGGTCCGGGTGTTGAGGGTTTGGTGGTTGGGGATTGTGTGATGGGTTTGATGGAGGGTGCGTTTGGGTCGGTTGCGGTGACGGATTATCGGTTTGTTGTGCGGATGCCTGTGGGGTGGTCGTTTGCGCAGGCGGCGTCGGTGCCGGCTGTGTTTTTGACTGCGTTTTACGGGCTGGTGGATTTGGCGGGTGTGTGTGAGGGTGAGCGGTTGTTGGTGCATGCGGCGGCGGGTGGTGTGGGGATGGCCGCGGTGCAGTTGGCGCGGTATTTGGGGGTTGAGGTGTTCGGGACGGCGAGTGTGGGGAAGTGGGGGGTTCTTGAGGGGATGGGGTTGGATGGGGAGCATGTGGCTGGTTCGCGGGATCTTGGGTTCGCGGAGCGTTTCGGGGCGGCTGGTGGTGTGGATGTTGTGTTGAACTCGTTGGCGGGCGAGTTTGTGGATGCTTCGCTTGGGTTGTTGGGGGAGGGTGGGCGGTTCTTGGAGATGGGTAAGACTGATGTGCGTGACGCGGTGGAGGTCGGGGAGCGTCACGCGGGGGTGTCTTATCGGGCGTTCGATTTGGGGGAGGCTGGCCCGGAGCGGATCCAGGAGATGCTGGTGGAGCTTGTGGGGTTGTTCGAGCGGGGTGTGCTTGAGTGTTTGCCGTTGCGGGTGTGGGATGCGTCTCGGGCGGTGGACGCGTTGCGGTTCATGAGTCAGGCGCGGCATGTCGGTAAGAACGTGTTGGTGTTGCCTGCTGCGCCGCTTGATGGTGAGGGCACGGTGTTGATCACGGGTGGCACGGGTGGGTTGGGTGGTGTACTCGCGCGGCATTTGGTGGAGCGTCATGGGGTGCGGAACTTGTTGTTGGCGAGTCGCCGTGGTGTGGATGCGACGGGTGTGGGCGAGCTTGTGGGGGAGCTTGAGGGTTTGGGTGCGCGGGTGCGGGTTGTGGCGTGTGATGTGTCTGATCGTGAGCAGGTGCGGGGGTTGCTTGGGTGTGTTGAGGAGGGGTGTCCGTTGCAGGCGGTTGTGCATGCTGCGGGGGTGGTGGATGACGGGCTTTTGGGTTCGTTGTCGGTGGAGCGTTTGCGGGGTGTGGTCGAGCCGAAGGCGGGCGGGGCGTGGCATTTGCATGAGTTGACTCGGGGGATGGATTTGCGGGCGTTTGTGTTGTTCTCGTCGGTCACGGGGACGTTTGGTGGTGCGGGGCAGGCGAGTTATGCGGCGGCGAACGCGTTGCTGGATGGGCTTGCGTCGTATCGTCGTTCGCTGGGTCTTGTGGGTTGTGCGCTTGCGTGGGGTCCGTGGGCGCAGGTCGGGATGGCGAGTCGTTTGGGGGGTGTGGATCGCGAGCGGATCGAGCGTTCGGGGATCGGGGTGCTCTCGCCGCAGCGGGGTCTTGAGCTCTTTGACGCGGCGTGGGGGCTCGATCGAGCGTTGGTGCTCGCGGTCGAGCTCGATATCGCGTCGTTGCGGGCGCGCGCCAGGAGCGGTGAGCTACCCGAGTTCTTCGCGGGGCTCGTCGGTGTGTCCCAGCGCGCGCGCAGCACACGCGCGCTGGGCTCGTTGGCGGCGCGTGTGGCTGGGTTGGGGGAGAGCGAGCGTGAGCGGCTGGCGTTGGAGGTCGTACGCGAGCACGCCGCGAGGGTGCTGGGGTATGCCTCCAGCCAGGCGATCGACGCTCGCGCCGCGTTCAAAGACCTCGGGTTCGACTCGCTGGCGGCTGTCGAGCTGCGTAACAGGCTCGGCGCGGAGTGCGGTCTGCGGCTACCCGCGACGCTGATCTTCGACCGCCCCACACCAATGGAGCTCGCGAAGTTCCTCGTACGCGAGGCACTCGGCGAACAAAGCAAAGTCCAACTCCCAACAACCACACCCACCACAACCAACGAACCAATCGCGATCGTGGGTGTGAGCTGTCGCTTCCCGGGTGGGGTGCGCTCCCCGGAGGGCTTGTGGGAGTTGGTCGCGGCGGGCGGGGACGCGATCGGGGGTTTCCCGGTGGATCGGGGCTGGGATATCGAGGGTCTGTATGACCCCGACGCGGAGCGCGCCGGGAGTGTGCATACGCGGGAGGGCGGGTTCCTGGAGGGTGTTGGTGAGTTTGACGCGGGGTTCTTTGGGATCAGCCCGCGGGAGGCGCTGGCGATGGATCCCCAGCAGCGTCTTCTGCTGGAGGTGTGCTGGGAGGCGATCGAGGCCGCGGGGATCGACCCGGCGGTGTTGCGGGGGACCGCGACGGGCGTGTTCGCGGGGCTCGCCGGCAGTGGCTATGGGGCGGGGGTCCAGTCCACCGGCGCCGGCGGGGAGGGCGTCGAGGGGTATCTCATGACGGGCAACACCGCGAGTGTCGCGTCGGGGCGGGTGGCGTATGTGTTTGGCTTGGAGGGCCCCGCGGTATCGATCGATACGGCGTGCTCCTCCTCGCTGGTCGCGTTGCACCTGGCCGCGAACGCTTTGCGTCAGGGGGAATGCTCACTCGCGTTGGCGGGTGGGGTGAGCGTGATGGCGACCCCGGGGCTGTTCGTCGAGTTCAGCCGCCAGCGCGGTCTGGCAGCGGACGGGCGCTGCAAGTCCTTCAGCGATGAGGCGGACGGCACCGGGTGGAGCGAGGGCGTGGGGATCGTGCTGCTCGAGCGTCTCTCTGACGCGCAGCGCGCCGACCACAACATCCTCGGGGTGCTGCGTGGCAGCGCTGTCAACCAGGATGGCGCCAGCAACGGGTTGACCGCGCCGAATGGGCCCTCCCAACAACGGGTGATCCTGCAGGCGCTGGCAAACGCCGGTCTGCGCCCCGAGGAAGTGGACGCGGTCGAGGCGCACGGCACGGGCACCACGCTAGGTGACCCGATCGAGGCGCAGGCGCTGCTGGCGACATACGGCCAGAACCGGCCCGAGGACGCCCCGCTGTGGCTGGGGTCGATCAAGTCGAACATCGGGCACGCTGCCGCCGCAGCGGGTATCGCTGGTGTGATCAAGGTGCTGATGGCGCTCCGCCACGGGGTGCTGCCACGCACACTGCACGCCGAGCGGCCCACCAGCCAGGTCGACTGGGACACCGGCAGGGTGGCGCTCCTGACCGAGCAGCGGCCATGGCAGGCCAACGGCAAGCCACGCCGCGCGGGGGTCTCCTCGTTCGGGATCAGCGGCACCAACGCCCACCTGATCATCGAGGAGGCACCCACACCCGAGCCCTCAGCCCAAGCGGCCACCCCCACCACCGGTGCGCTCTCCACCGCGGGCGTGCTCCCCTGGGTACTCTCCGGCCGCGGCAACGACGGACTGCGCGCACAGGCCCAGACCCTGCGTCAAGCCCTCGTCCACACCCCACACCTCGAGACCACCGACATCGGACTCTCCCTCACCACCCGCGCCACACACCAAAACCGTGCGGTGATCGTGGGCGAGAGTCGTGAGCTGCTGTTGGAGGGCCTCGGCGCACTCGCGAGTGGTGAGGCGGGTGATCTGCCGGCCGGCACAGTGTTGCGGGGCACGGCTGTCGAGGGTCGATTCGCGTTCCTGTTCACCGGCCAGGGCGCCCAACGGGTGGGGATGGGCCGGGAGCTGCACAGGGAGTTCCCGGTGTTCCGCGAGGCGTTCGACGAGGTGTGTGCCTGTTTGGAGGAGCATCTGGGACGCGATCTGCGTGAGGTCGTCTTCGGGGCGGAAGAGGGCGGCGCGGAGACCGAGCTGGACGGCACGGCGCTGGCGCAGCCGGCGCTGTTCGCGTTGGAGGTGGCGCTCTACCGGCTGGTCGAGGCGTGGGGTGTGCGCCCCGACTATCTGATCGGCCACTCGGTCGGGGAGTTGGCGGCCGCGCATGTGGCGGGCGTGTTCTCGCTCGAGGATGCGTGCCGGCTGGTGGCGGTGCGGGGCCGGTTGATGGGGGAGCTGCCGCAGGGTGGTGCGATGGCGGCGATCGGTGCGCCGGAGGGGGAGGTGCTGGAGTCGCTGGCGGCGCTGGATGGTTGGGAGGGGCGGGTGGCGTTGGCGGCCGTGAACGCGCCCGGTGCGGTGGTGATCTCTGGTGACGAGGATGCGGTGTCGGAGCTGGTCGATGTGTGGGAGCGGCGGGGCGCGCGGACGAGGCGGTTGCGTGTGAGCCACGCCTTCCACTCTCCGCGGATGGAGGGGATGCTGGAGGAGTTCGAGCGGGTCGCGGAGAGCGTGTCGTTCTCGGAGCCGCGGATTGCGCTGGTGTCGAACGTGTCGGGTGGTCTGGCCGCAAACGACGAGTTGTGCACGGCGGCCTACTGGGTGCGGCATGTGCGCGAGCCGGTGCGCTTCGCGGACGGCGTGGGCGCGCTGCTGGGCGAGGGTGTGAGGGGCTTCCTGGAGCTGGGGCCGAGCGGTGTGTTGAGTGCGATGGTGGAGGAGTGCGCCGACGCGCCGGAGGCGAGCGGCGCCGAGCGCGACGGGTCGCGCGCGATGGAGACGCTCGCGCCGATCCTGGCGGCGCCGGCGCTGCGGCCGGGTCAGGCCGAGGCGCGCGTGCTGCTGGCGGCTCTCGGCGAGCTGTGGGTGCGGGGTGCCGATGTGGATTGGGGGGCCGTGTTCGAGGGATCCGGTGGGCACGTGGAGCTGCCTGGGTATGCGTTCCAGCGTGAGCGCTACTGGCTGGAGTCGGCCGCCGGCGCGGGCGACGTCATGGCGAGTGGGCAGGCGCCGGCCGAACACCCGCTGCTCGGAGCGGCCGTCGCGCTGGCCAACGGCGATGGCTGGCTGTTCACCGGCCGCCTCTCGCTGAGCAGCCATCCGTGGCTTGCCGATCACGCCGTGCTGGGAAGGGTGGTGCTCGCAGGGACGGCGTTCGTCGAGCTGGCGCTGCACGCGGGCGGGCATGTCGGGTGCGAGTCGCTGCGGGAGCTGGTGCTGGAGGCGCCGCTGGTGTTGGATGCCCACCCGCCCGCGCTCGGCCGGTCGGCGAGGAGCGCGGTGCAGATCCAGCTTGCGCTCGGTGCGCCGGACGAGTCGGGGTGCAGGGCGGTGGAGATCCACTCGCGCATCGAGGGCGCGGCGGCCGCGGATGGGCTGGCTGAGGGCACCTGGAGGCGCCACGCGCGCGGCGTGCTTGCCCCCCGCGAGCTCGATCGAGAGGAGGCAATCGACGGCGCCGGCACACCGGGCGGCGAGGCGTGGAGGGGGCTGAGTGGCGAGGTGTGGCCCCCCGCGGGAGCCGTCGCGGTGGAGCTCGACGGCCTGTACGGGCGCCTGGGCGAGATGGGTCTCGAATACGGCCCGCTGTTCCAAGGCCTGCGCAAGATGTGGCGGCGCGGGGAGGAGATCTTCGCCGAGGTGGCGCTGCCCGACGAGTCCGTGGCACGGCGCTTCGGCCTGCATCCCGCCCTGCTCGACGCCGTGCTGCACGCCGCCACGTGGAGGCGCTCGACGATCCGCGGGAGGAGGGCGCGCCGCAGGGACCGCGACTGCCCTTCTCCTGGAGCGGTGTGAGCCTGTACACCGCGGGCGTCTCGCGGCTGCGCGCGCGGCTGGCGCCGGCTGGCGAGGAGTCGCTGACGCTGGCGCTCGCCGACGAGGACGGGCGGCCGGTTGCCGCAGTGGGAGAGCTGGCCTCCCGTTCGGCCTCCGTCGAGCAGCTGCAGGCGGCGAGCGGGGAGCGAGGCGCGGGCGAGTCGCTCTTCCACGTCGAGTGGGCGCCGGTTGAGGTCGGGACGGGAGCGGAGGCGCCGCTCGAGGTCGGGGCGGGAGCAGCCGTCGCCGGCGAGGAGGTGACGGTGGTCGACTGCGCGCCGCCGGCGGACGATGCGGCGGTGCACGCGAGCGGCGTGGCGAGCGAGGATGCGGAGGGCTCCGGTGAATGTGCGGAAGGCTCTGGCGAACGTGCGGAGGGCGCCGGTGAACGTGCCGAGGGCTCCAGCGAACGTGCGGAGGGCTCTGGTGGGCGTGCGCACTCGGCACATCTGACCGCCAGGAGGACACTGGCGCTGATCCAGGGGTGGCTGGCGCAGGAGCGGCCCGCGGATGCGCGGCTGGTGCTGCTCACGCACACGGCGATCGCGGCGGCGCCCGAGGACGTGCCCGACGTCGCGCAGGCCGCTGTGTGGGGCCTGATCCGCTCTGCGCAGTCGGAGCACCCGGGCCGCTTCGTGCTGGTCGATCTCGACGATGGGGAGGACTCCGCGGGGGTCCTGACGGCGGCGCTTGCGACGGAGGAGCCTCAGTTGGCGATCCGCGCAGGACGCGCGTACGCTCCGAGGCTGGCTCGGGCGACGCCGGCGACCGCGGTCGACGCCCCCTGGTTTGACCCGGAGCGCACGGTGCTGATCACCGGCGGGACCGGTCTGCTGGGCGGCGTGGTGGCGCGGCATCTGGTGGGCTCGCACGGTGTGCGCAGCGTGGTGCTCACCAGCCGCCGTGGGATCGAGGCCGACGGTGCGCCCGAGCTCGAGCGGGAGCTCTCGGAGCTGGGCGCCGCGGTGACGGTTGCGCAATGCGACGTCGCTGACCGTGCGCAGCTGCGCACGCTGCTCGACACGATCCCCACCCAGCGGCCGCTGGGTGGGGTGGTGCACGCGGCGGGGGCGCTCGAGGACGGCACGATCGAGACGCTGACGCCCGAGGCGCTCGATCGGGTGCTGGCGCCGAAGCTGGATGGAGCGCTGCACCTGCACGAGCTGACCGCGGAGCTCGACCTCTCCGCGTTTGTGCTGTTCTCCTCCGCGGCGGCCACGCTGGGGGCCGCAGGCCAGGGCAACTACGCCGCTGCGAACAGCTGCCTGGAGGCGCTGGCGGCCGAGCGCCGGGCGCGGGGCCTGGCCGGGGTTGCGCTGGCGTGGGGTCCGTGGGCCTCGTCCGGCGGCATGACGGGTGAGCTTGGCGAGGCGGACCGCTCGCGGATGGCGCGTGCGGGCATCGTTGAGCTCTCCGACGAGCGTGGCCTGGAGCTGCTGGACGCAGCGCGCAACCTTGACCTTGCGACCGTGCTGCCGATCGGCCTCGACATCGCCGCGCTGCAGGCGCGCGCCAGGGCGGGGGCGCTGCCGGCGCTGATGCGGGGGCTGGTGCGCGCGCCCGCGCAGCGCGCCTCGCCGGAGGGCGCGGGCGGTTTGCGTGAGCGTCTGCGGAAGGTCCCCGAGGAGCAGCGCGCGGAGCTGGTGTTGCAGTTCGTGCGCCGCGAGGTGGCGCTCGTCCTGGGGCATTCCTCGGCGGCCGCGATCGACCCCGAACGCGTCTTCAAAGAGCTTGGCTTCGACTCGCTGGCGGCGGTGGAGCTGCGCAACCGCCTCGCGTTCGAGAGCGGGCTGCGGCTGCCGGCGACGCTGATCTTCAACTACCCGACGGCGGGCGCGCTCGCCGAGCACATCCTTGGCGCGCTCCCCGACGAGCGCACTGCGCAGGGCGACGCGTTGCGCGCCGAGCTCGACCGGCTGGAGTCGATGCTGAGCACGGTGGGCGCCGGGCAGGCCGAGCAGCTCGGGCTCGGCGAGCGTCTGCGGGCGCTGCTGGCGAGCCTCGACGAGCGTGGCGGAGCGGGCGCGCAGGAGCTGGAGGAGACGGAGGCCGAGGACGATCTCGACGCGGCCAGCGACGACGAGATGTTCGAGCTGATCGACCGCGAGCTGCTCGACGAGGAGGACTCGGTCGATGGCGTCTGAGCAGAGGCCACGGGTGCCGATCGGAACCGAGGGCAAGCCCGGCGAGCCGCAGCGCACGCCCGACGGGTCGGCGGAGGCTGTGCGCCAGCCCGGCGAGTCGGTGGAGTCTGTGCGGCAGCCCGGCGAGTCGGGGGAGCCGGAGCGCATGCCCGACGGGTCGGCGGCGTCCGAGCAGAAGCTGCGCGAGTACCTCAAGCGGGTCACGCTCGACCTGCGCAGGGCGCGCCGGCGCCTGGGTGCGCTCACCGAGCGCGAGCACGAGCCGATCGCGATCGTCGGCATGAGCTGCCGCTACCCCGGCGGCGTGCGCACGCCCGAGCAGCTGTGGGAGTTGGCGGCGGGTGGCGTCGACGCGATCTCGGGCTTCCCGACCGACCGCGGCTGGGACATGGATGCTCTGTACGACCCTGACGGCGAGCGGCCGGGGACAACCTATGCGCGCGACGGCGGCTTCGTCCACGATGCGGCCGAGTTCGACGCCGGCTTCTTCGGGATCGGCCCGCGCGAGGCGTTGATGATGGATCCTCAGCAACGGCTGCTGCTGGAAACGGTGTGGGAGGTGCTGGAGGATGCCGGCATCGACGCGGCGTCGCTGCGAGGCTCCCGCACCGGGGTGTTCGCGGGCCAGATGTACCACGATTACTCCAACGTCCTGCGGAGCGTCCCCGCCGAGCTCGAGAGCTACCTCGGGACCGGCGCCAGCGCCAGCGTGCTGTCGGGGAGAGTCTCCTACACGTTTGGCTTCGAGGGCCCGGCGGTGACGATCGACACCGCCTGCTCGTCCTCGCTGGTGGCGCTGCACCTGGCGTGCGGGGCGCTGCGTGCGGGGGAGTGCTCGCTGGCGGTGGCGGGTGGCGTGACGGTGCTGGCGACACCGGGCGTCTACACGCAGTTCAGCCGCCAGCGCAACCTCGCCCCCGACGGCCGCTGCAAGTCGTTCGCGGCGGCGGCCGACGGCGCCGGCTTCTCCGAGGGCGCCGGTCTGCTGCTGCTGGAGCGACTCTCCGACGCGCGCCGCAACGGCCACCGGGTGGCGGCGGTGATCCGCGGCAGCGCGATCAACCAGGATGGCGCGAGCAACGGGCTGACGGCGCCCAACGGCCCCTCCCAGGAGCGTTTGATCGAGCAGGCGTTGAAGAGGGCCGGTCTGCGGGCGGCGCAGATGGACGCGGTTGAGGGTCACGGCACCGGGACGACGCTCGGCGACCCGATCGAGGCGCAGGCGCTGCTGGCGACCTACGGGCGCGGCCGCGGCGCCGAGCGCCCGCTGTGGCTGGGCTCGATCAAGTCGAACATCGGCCACACCCAGGCGGCCGCCGGCGCGGCGGGCGTGATCAAGCTCGCGATGGCGCTGCGCCACGGCGTGCTGCCGCGGACGCTGCACGTCGACGCGCCGAGCACCGAGGTGGACTGGTCCTCCGGCGCGGTTGCGCTGCTCACCGAGGAGGTGCCGTGGCCGCGGGGCGAGGAACCGCGGCGGGCAGCCGTCTCCTCATTCGGGATCAGCGGCACCAACGCCCACGTGATCATCGAGGAGGCCCCGCCGGAGGATCGAGTTGTCGTCGATCGTGTCCCTGGCGCCGGCACGGCACCGTGGGTTCTCTCGGGGAGGGGTTCGGCGGCGTTGCGTGCCCAGGCCGCGCGACTGCGGGGATACGTCTTTGAGAATCCCGATCTCGAGATCGCCGACCTCGGGCTCTCGCTGGCGGGTCGCTCGGTGCTGGAGGATCGCGCGGTCGTGCTCGGCGGCGATCGCGGCGAGCTGCTCGAGGCCCTCGGCGCGCTGGCGGCCGGCGAGCCGTCGCCAGGCGCGATCGGCGGCGCCGCTGAGACCGGCGATGGCGGCAGGCTGGCGTTCCTGTTCACCGGCCAGGGCGCCCAGCGGGTCGGGATGGGCCGGGAGCTGCACAGGGAGTTCCCCGTGTTCCGCGAGGCGTTCGACGAGGTGTGTGCCTGTTTGGAGGAGCACCTGGGACGCTCGCTGCGGGAGGTCGTGTGGGGCGAGGGGGAGCTCGCCACAGAGGGCGCCGACGTGGGCGCAGCCGAGGGGGCAACCGCGGAGGAGGGCGCCGGTGAAGCGTTGGACGATACGGCGCTGGCGCAGCCGGCGCTGTTTGCGCTCGAGGTCGCGCTCTACCGGTTGGTCGAGGCGTGGGGCGTGCGCCCCGACTATCTGATCGGCCACTCGGTGGGGGAGTTGGCGGCGGCACACGTGGCGGGGGTCTTCTCCCTGGAGGACGCCTGCCGGCTGGTGGCCGCGCGGGGCCGGTTGATGGGTGAGCTGCCACAGGGTGGTGCGATGGCGGCGATCGGTGCGCCGGAGGAGGAGGTGCTGGAGTCGCTGGCGGCGCTGGATGGTTGGGAGGGGCGGGTGGCGTTGGCGGCCGTGAACGCGCCCGGCGCGGTGGTGATCTCCGGTGACGAGGATGCGGTGTCGGAGCTGATCGATGTGTGGGAGCGACGGGGCACGCGAACGAAGCGGTTGCGGGTGAGCCACGCCTTCCACTCTCCGCGGATGGGAGGGATGCTGGAGGAGTTCGAGCGGGTTGCGCAGAGCGTGTCGTTCTCGGAGCCGCGGATTCCGCTGGTGTCGAACCTCTCGGGCGAGCTGGCGTCGAGCGCGGAGCTGTGCACGGCGGCCTACTGGGTGCGACACGTGCGCGAGCCGGTGCGCTTCGCGGACGGTGTCGGCTGTCTGCTGGGGGAGGGCGTCAGGAGCTTCCTGGAGCTGGGGCCGAGCGGGGCGTTGAGCGCGATGGTGGAGGAGTGCGCCGACCGCGCGCCAGTCGCAGATGGCGCCGCGCGCGGCGAGCCGTGGGCGACGGAGACGCTCGCGCCGATCCTCGCGGTGCCGACGCTGCGTGCCGGTCAGGCCGAGGCGCGCGTGCTGTTGGCGGCTCTCGGCGAGCTGTGGGTGCGCGGCGGCGGCGTGGAGTGGGCGCAGGTGTTCGACGGCGCGGGCGCCCAGCGCGTCGGGCTGCCGTTGTACGCCTTCCAGCGTGAGCGCTACTGGCTGCAGGCGGAGCAGGGGCCGGGCTTCGGCAGCGAGCGTTGGCGTTATCGGTTGCGGTGGACCCCGCTCGGCGATCGTGCAGCGGCGCGGCTGAAGGGCACGTGGCTGGTGGCTGTCGCGGCGGACGGCAGCTCGGACGAGCGCCTGACCGGGGCCGTCACCGAGGCGCTCGCGGCGAATGGCGCACGGGCCGTGGTGGTGGAGGTCGCGAGCGTCGATCGTGAGACGCTGGCGGAGCAGTTGCGAACGCTGCTGGCGACCGAGCCTCGGCGAAGCGCTGAGGGGGAGGCGGAGGCCGGTGGCGCTGGGGGTGAGCCGCCGGTCAGCGGGGTGCTTTCGCTGCTGGCTGCCGGTGGCGAGCGCGAACAGCGGCCGGGCGCGGACGGCGACCTGCGCGGCGGCGTGGTCGAGACGCTGACTTTGATGCAGGCGCTCGGGGAGGCAGGTGTGGCGGCGCCGCTGTGGTGTGTGACGCAGGGTGCCGTGTCGGTGGGACCCGGGGATCTGCTGACGGCACCGGCGGGGGCGCTGGTGTGGGGGCTGGGCCGGGTGCTCGCCTTGGAGGAGCCCGGACGGTGGGGTGGCCTCGTCGATCTGCCACCGGAGCCGGACGAGCAGGCGCTGGCGCGGCTGTGCGCGACGCTTGCCAGCTCGGGCACGGGCGGGGGGTCCTTGGGCTTGGGCGTGGGCCCCTCGGCCGCAGGCCGTGAGCGGGAGCTAGCGGTGCGCGCGGGGGGCCTGTTCGCGAGCCGCCTGCTGCCCGCGCCGCTGGGTGCGGGCCCGGCCGCCGACGCGTATGCCCCGACGGGGACGGTGCTGGTGACGGGCGCGACCGGCGCGCTCGGCGGGCACCTGGCGCGCTGGCTGGCGCAGCGCGGTGCCGAGCACCTGCTGTTGACGAGCCGTCGTGGGCCGGATGCGCCGGGCGCCGCGGAGCTGTGCTCCGAAGTGGAGGCGCTGGGCGCGAAGGTGAGCATGGTTGCCTGCGACGCCGCCGACCGCGAGCAGCTGCGGCAGCTGCTCGCCGAGGTGCCCGCGGAGCACCCCCTCTCCGGCGTCTTTCACGTGGCGGGGGTGCTGGACGACGGGCTGATCGAGGGTTTGAGCGCCGAGCGGGTGGAGGGGGTGCTGCGCGCGAAGGTGGACGCGGCGTGGCATCTGCACGAGCTGACCGAGGGGCTCGACCTCGATGCGTTCGTGCTCTTCTCCTCGATCGCGGGCACGCTCGGCAGCGGCGGCCAGGGCGCATACGCGGCGGCGAACGCATACCTGGACGCGCTCGCCGAGCACCGCCGCGGGCGCGGTTTGCTCGCAAGCTCGGTGGGCTGGGGCCCGTGGGCCGGCGAGGGGATGGCGGCGGTGGTTGGGGAGCGGCTGCGCGGCGGTGGCGTGCGCGAGCTGCCGCCCGGGCCGGCGCTGGAGGTGCTCGCGCAGGTGCTGGAGCGCGGCGAGGCGCGCCTGGTGGTGGCGGACGTGGAGTGGGAGCAGCTGCTGGCGGGTGCCAACCCCGCGGATCTGCCCGCGGTGCTGGGCGAGCTGCCCGAGGTGGCACGCATGCGAACGGGACAGGCGGGCGGCTCGGCGGCGGTGATGGAGGGGCAGCTGACGGCGCGGCTGGCGGGCGCGCCCGCGGAGGAGTGGGGGCGCATCGTGCTGGAGCTGGTGCGCGCGCAGGCCGCGGCGGTGCTGGGGCACGGCTCACCGGAGTCGGTGCCGTCGGGGCGCACGTTCAGGGAGCTGGGGTTCGACTCGCTGGCGGCGGTGCAGCTGCGCAACCGGCTGGCGGCGGCGACCGGGCTGCGCCTGGTGAGCGGCCTCGTGTTCGACTACCCGACGCCGGCTGC
Organism: uncultured Solirubrobacterales bacterium; assembly: GCA_963744135.1. GTDB lineage: Bacteria > Actinomycetota > Thermoleophilia > Solirubrobacterales > Solirubrobacteraceae > Palsa-744. The sequence continues at coordinate 570,253 of CAVUSE010000007.1, forward strand.
GCTGGCGCAGCATCTGCGCGACGAGCTGACGGGCGCCCCGCTCACGCGCGAGACGGTGACCATTGTGGGGCCGGTGGACGAGCCGGTCGCGATCGTGGGGATCGGCTGCCGATATCCAGGGCTGGCGGGCACCGGATCCACCGGACAGGTGCGCTCGGCTGAGGGATTGTGGGAGCTGCTGGCGGCCGGCGGCGACGCGATCTCCCCATTCCCGGAGGACCGCGGGTGGGACCTGGGGCGGCTGTACGACGCCGACCCGGATCGCTTCGGCACCAGTTACGCGCGCGAAGGCGGCTTCCTGCATGACGCGGCGTGGTTCGACGCGGCCTTCTTCGGGATCGGCCCGCGCGAGGCGCTGGCGATGGATCCGCAGCAGCGCTTGCTGTTGGAGGTGTGTTGGGAGACGCTGGAGGACGCGGGCATCGACCCGCACTCGCTGCGCGGCAGCCAGAGCGGGGTGTTCGCGGGGATCAACATGCACGACTACGGCATCGGGATCGCCCCCGAGCTGGCGGAGGAGCTGGAGGGCTACCTCGGCACCGGCGGCGCGGGCAGTGTGCTCTCTGGCCGCGTGGCGTACAGCTTCGGGTTGGAGGGCCCGGCGGTGACGGTCGACACGGCGTGCTCGTCCTCGCTGGTGAGCATGCACCTGGCCTGTCAGTCGCTGCGTGCGGGTGAGTGCTCGCTGGCGTTGGCGGGTGGGGTGACGGTGATGGCTACGCCCGGTCTGTTCGTGGAGTTCAGTCGCCAGCGCGGTCTGGCGCCCGATGGGCGCTGCAAGGCGTTCGCGCAGGGGGCGGACGGCACCGGATGGGGCGAGGGCGTGGGCATGGTGCTGCTGGAGCGGCTCTCCGACGCGCGGGCCAACGGGCATCGGGTGCTCGCGTTGATGCGGGGCAGCGCAGTCAACCAGGACGGCGCGAGCAACGGCTTGACGGCGCCGAACGGCCCCTCCCAGCAGCGTGTGATTCAGCGTGCGCTGGCGGTCGCGGGGCTCACCCCGAGCGAGGTCGACGCGGTGGAGGCGCATGGGACCGGCACGGCGTTGGGTGACCCGATCGAGGCGCACGCGCTGCTGGCGACGTTTGGCGGGGAGCGCCCCGCGGAGCGCCCATTGTGGGTGGGCTCGATCAAGTCGAACATCGGCCACACGCAGGCGGCGGCGGGTGTGGCGGGTGTGATCAAGATGGTGATGGCGATGCGTCACGAGTGCCTGCCGCGGACGTTGAACGTGGACGAGCCGAGTGGGGAGATCGACTGGGAGCGGGGCGCGCTGGCGCTGCTTACCGAGGAGCAGCCGTGGCAGGCGAACGGTCATCCCCGCCGTGCGGGGGTCTCCTCGTTCGGGATCAGCGGCACCAACGCGCACGTGATCCTCGAGGAAGCGCCGCCGCAGGAAACGGAGGTCGAGGCGCAGGAGCCGTACGTCGTGCTCCCCGTGCTGCCGTGGGTGCTGTCGGGTCATGGCGGTGAGAGTTTGCGGGCTCAGGCCGTACGTCTGCGGGACTTTCTCGCCGGCGCTCCCGAGCTCGACGCTGCCGATGTCGGGCTCTCGCTCGCGAGCCGCGCGTCGCTGGAGGATCGCGCTGTGCTGTTTGGTGAGACTCGCGATGAGCTGCTCGAGGGTCTCTCCGCGCTCGCCTCTGGCGAGAGCGCCGAGAGCGTGCTTGGCACGGTCGGTGGGCGACTCGCCGGTCTGGCCGAGGCCTGGGTGCGCGGTGAGGATGTGGATTGGGCCGCGGTGTTCGAGGGGTCCGGCGCCCAGCGTGTGGGGTTGCCGTCATACGCGTTTCAGGGGGTGAGGTATTGGCTCGCGACGGAGCACGCGGTGGGGTCGGGGTCTGGTGGGAAGGCTTTGCCGGTTGGCGATCTGGGGGCGCGCCTGGCCGGCCTGCCGCCGGGCGAGCGCGAGCGGATCGTGCTGGAGCTGGTGCGCGAGCAGGCGGCCGCGGTGCTGCGGCACCCCTCGACCGAGGCGGTGAGGCCCGAACGCAGCTTCCGCGATCTCGGCTTCGACTCGCTGGCGGCGGTACAGCTGCGCAACCGGCTTGCAGCGGCGACGGGGCTGAGGCTGGCGAGCGGCCTGGCGTTCGACCACCCGACGCCGGTCGCGTTGACGAGCCACCTGCTCGGCGAGCTGCTCGGTGCCCCGGTTGGGCTGGCGGCGGTGACCGTGGTGGGGCAGGTGGACGAGCCGGTCGCAATCGTCGGGATCGGCTGCAGATATCCGGCGCCCGCCGATTCGGAGCCCGCCGGGTGGGCGGAGAACGGATCCGCCGGGTGGGTGGGCACCGGATCGGTGGGCTCCGCGGAGGAGCTGTGGGAGCTGCTGGCGGCCGGCGGCGACGCGATCGCTCCGTTCCCCACCGACCGCGGGTGGGATCTGGAGCGGCTGTATGACGCCGACCCCGAGCAGGCGGGCACCAGCTACGCGCGCGAAGGTGGCTTCCTGCGCGACGCGGGGCGCTTCGATGCGGCCTTCTTCGGGATCGGCCCGCGCGAGGCGCTGGCGATGGATCCGCAGCAGCGCCTGCTGTTGGAGGTGTGTTGGGAGACGCTGGAGGACGCGGGCATCGACCCGCACTCGCTGCGCGGCAGCCAGAGCGGGGTGTTCGCGGGGATCAACATGCACGACTACGCCACCGGCCTCTCGGCCCGCGCGGTGGAGGAGCTGGGTGGCTATCTCGGCACCGGCGCCGCGGGCAGCGTGGTGTCGGGCCGCGTCTCCTACACCTTCGGGTTGGAGGGCCCGGCTGTGACGATCGACACCGCCTGCTCCTCCTCGCTTGTGGCAATGCACTGGGCCTGTCAGTCGCTGCGTGCGGGTGAGTGCTCGTTGGCGTTGGCGGGTGGGGTGACGGTGATGGCGACGCCGGGTCTGTTTGTGGAGTTCAGCCGTCAGCGCGGCCTGGCGCCCGATGGGCGCTGCAAGGCGTTCGCGCAGGGGGCGGACGGCACCGGGTGGGGCGAGGGTGTCGGTGTGCTGGCCCTCGAGCGGCTCTCCGACGCGCAGCGCAACGGCCGGCGGGTGCTGGCGCTGGTGCGGGGCAGCGCGGTCAACCAGGATGGCGCGAGCAACGGCTTGACGGCGCCGAACGGCCCCTCCCAGCAGCGCGTGATTCAACGTGCGCTGGCGGTGGCGGGGCTGGCTCCCGAGGAGGTCGACGCGGTGGAGGCGCACGGCACCGGGACGACGCTCGGAGACCCGATCGAGGCGCAGGCGCTGCTGGCGACGTATGGCCGCGAGCGCCTTGCGGAGCGCCCGTTGTGGTTGGGCTCGATCAAGTCCAACATCGGCCACACGCAGGCGGCGGCCGGCGTCGCGGGTGTGATCAAGATGGTGATGGCGCTGCGCCACGAGCGGCTGCCACGGACGCTGAACGTGGACGAGCCGAGTGGGGAGATCGACTGGGAGCGGGGCTCGCTCGCGCTGTTGACCGAGGAGCAGCCGTGGCCGGCGAACGGCCGTCCGCGCCGTGCGGGGGTCTCCTCGTTCGGGATCAGCGGCACCAACGCCCATGTGATCCTCGAGGAAGCGCCGCGGGAGGACACCGCGGACACCGAGTCCGCCGAGGATCGGGGTGCTGGCGGTGAGGCGCCCGCAGGCGGCGAGTCGGCCGCTCGGTTGGATGAAACGGACCGGCGCTCACCCACTCGGTTGGATGAGGCAAACGGGGGCTCGCCCGTTCGGTTGGACGAGGCGAACGGGCGCTCACCCACTCGGTTGGATGAGGCAAACGGGGGCTCACCCGCTCCGCTGCCGTGGGTGCTCTCCGGCCAGGGCGATGGGGGACTGCGCGCGCAAGCCGTGCGGCTGCACGGCTTCCTCGCCGGCGATCCCGAGCTCGACGCTGCCGACGTCGCGCTCTCGCTCACGGCGCGCGCGGCGCTGGATGAGCGCGCGGTGGTGTTGAGCGATGATCGCGGGCGGCTGCTCGCGGGCCTCGGGGCGCTCGCCACCGGAGGGTCGGTCGCCGACCTTGCCACCGATGGGGTCGCGTGCGGCTCGGCCCTCGGCGGTCGCACTGCTTTCCTGTTCACCGGCCAGGGCGCGCAGCGAATTGGCATGGGTCGCGATCTGCACGCAGCATTCCCGGCGTTCAGGGCGGCCTTCGACGAGGTGTGCGCCCACCTGGACGAGCACCTGGAGCGCCCTCTGCGGGCGACGGTGTTCGGCGGGGAGGAGCCCGTCGATGCGGCAGCGGGCGGCTCGGTGGGCGAGGGCGCGAGTGGGGGCGCGCTGGACGGCACGGCGCTGGCGCAGCCGGCGCTGTTTGCGCTGGAGGTCGCGCTGTACCGCCTGGTCGAGGCGTGGGGTGTGCGCCCCGATTTCCTGATCGGCCACTCGATCGGGGAGTTGGCGGCGGCCCACGTCGCAGGCGTGTTCTCCTTGGATGACGCCTGCCGGCTGGTGGCGGCTCGCGGCCGGCTGATGGGCGCGCTCCCCGACGGCGGCGCGATGGCTGCGATCGCCGCCCCGGAGGCGGAGCTGGTGGAGTCGTTCGCGGCGATCGAGCACTGGCAGGAGCGGGTGGCCCTGGCGGCCGTGAACGCACCTGGTGCGACCGTCATCTCCGGTGACGAGGAGGCGGTGTCGGAGATTGTGGGAACGTGGCAGGATCGGGGCGCCCGCACCAAGCGGCTGCGGGTCAGCCACGCCTTCCACTCGCCGCGGATGGAGGGCATGCTCGAGGAGTTTCGGGCGGTCGCCGAAGGGGTGGCCTTCCACGCTCCGCGGATCCCGCTGATCTCAAACCTCACCGGCGGCCTGGCCGCGAGCGAGGAGCTGTGCACCGCGGAGTATTGGGTGCGCCATGTCCGCGAGCCGGTGAGGTTTGCCGACGGGGTTCGCTGGCTGCTGGATGAGGGCGTGCAGAGCTTCCTCGAGCTGGGGCCGGACGGGACGCTGAGCGCGATGGTTGGCGAGTGCGTGGATGGTGGGCACGCGACCGTTGACGGAGTGGATCGCGAGGGCGCGGGTGGCGTGGACGGCGAGCGCGTGAGTGTTGAAGGCGTGGGTGACGTGGACGTGGGCGTGGGCGGCGAGCGCGTGGGCGGCCAGCGGCCGGTCGCCGCCGTGCCAGCCCTGCGCCCCGGCCAGGAGGAGTCTCGCTCGCTGCTGGCGGCCGTCGCCGACCTGTGGGTGCGTGGCGTGGGGGTCGAGTGGGCGCGGACACTCGACGGCAGGCCCGCGCGGCGGGTGGCGCTGCCCTCGTACGCGTTCCAGCGCGAGCGCTACTGGCTGGCGCACGAGACCGCGGGCGACCCCGGCGCGATCGGCCAGGCCGCGATCGACCATCCGCTGCTGGGTGCGGCGGTGGGGCTGGCCGACGGCGAGGGCTGGCGCTTCACCGGCAGGCTCTCGCTGCGAACGCACCGTTGGCTGGCCGACCACGTCGTGCTGGGCACGGCGCTGCTGCCGGGCACCGCCTTCCTCGAGCTCGCACTGCACGCCGGTGAGCGGCTGGGCTGTGGCAGCGTGCGGGAGCTGGTGCTGGAGGCGCCGCTGGCGCTCAGCGAGCGCGACGCGGTGCAGATCCAGCTCTCGATCGGCGCGCCCGACGAGGATGGCTGCCGGACGATCGGCGTGTACTCGTGCGGCGAGGGCGAGGTGGCCGATCGCGAGCTGACCGAGGCGGTGTGGACACGGCACGCGCACGGGCGGCTCGCGCCGGACGGGCCTGCATCCGACGCAGCCCCCGTACTCGGCGGCGGGTCTGCGCCAGACGGTCGGTCGGCACCCGAAGGGGAGGTGCTCCTCGCGGCGGCCGACGAGCTCGCCGGGGAGTGGCCGCCGGCGGACGCCGAGGAGGTGGAGATCGAGGGCCTGTATGGGGAGCTGGCTGCGGCCGGCCTCGAATACGGACCGATCTTCCAAGGTCTGGAGGCCGTGTGGCGCCGAGGCGAGGAGATCTTTGCGCAGGTCGCGCCGCCGCCGGCATCGGAGCGGCAGATCGAGACCGGCGCGTTCGACCTGCACCCCGCGCTGCTCGACGCCGCACTGCACGCGGCGGCGATGGGGGCGTCGGGCGGGAGCGCGAGCGACGACGGTGGCCCGCGACTGCCGTTCGCCTGGAGCGGCGTGCATCTGCACGCGACGGGACCGTCGGCGCTGCGCGTGCGGCTGGCACCGGCCGGCGAGGAGGCCCTGTCGGTGGTGGTGGCCGACGAGCAGGGCGGGCTGGTCGCCACGGTCGATTCGCTGGCGCTGCGGGCGGCGTCGAAAGAGTCGCTGGGTGGTGTCGCGGGCGCGCGGCGTGACTCGCTGTTCGACGTCGAGTGGACGCCGGTCGAGGTATCAGCCGAGAGCGCGAGGGCCATCGATCCGGTGGCGCTCGGCGACGTCATGGAGGGCGAGGGCTCGGCGCCCGAGGTCGTGTGGGTGCGCTGCGCCGGTGACTCGAACGACGATTTTCTCGCCGCCGCGCACGGGGCCGCGCGGGACGTGCTGGCGCTGCTGCAACGGTGGCTGGCGCAGGAGCGCTTCGCGGACTCGCGACTGGTGCTGGTGACCGAGCGCGCCGTGGCGGTGGGGATCGAGGATGTGAGCGGCCTGGCGCTGGCGCCGGTGTGGGGATTGGTGCGCACGGCTCAATCGGAGTACCCAGGGCGGCTGGTGCTGGTGGATGTGGATGGGCCGGAGATCCCAAGCGCGGCGCTGGCGAGCGCGGTCGCGAGCGGCGAGCCCCAGGTGGCGGTGCGCGGCGGCGAGCTGCTGGCGCCGCGGCTGGTGCGCATGGCGGTGCAGGAGAGGGTCGCCGATGGGGCAGGCGCCGCGGCGGGCGCAGGTGGCGCCGCGGGCGCAGGTGGCGCCGCGGGCGCAGGCGGCGGGGTGGATGCCGCGGGTGATGCGGCGGATGTGGCGAGCGAGGATGCGACCGCGAGCGACGCGGCCACCGATCCGACCGACCTCGGCACGGCGCTGGTGACCGGTGGGACCGGCGCGCTGGGTGCCCTGGTGGCGCGACGACTGGTGGAGCAGGGCGTACGCAGCATCGTGCTGGCGAGCCGCCGGGGGCCCGACGCGCCTGGCGCCGCCGAGCTGCACGCGGAGCTCGAGGAGTTGGGCGCGCGCGTGACGGTGGCGGCGTGCGACGTGTCCGACCGCGCGCAGCTGCGGGCGCTGCTGGAGGCGCTGCCCGAGGAGCAGCCGCTGGGGATCGTGGTACACGCCGCGGGCGCGCTGGACGACGGCGTGATCGACTCGTTGACGGGGGAGCGGCTGGAGGGCGTGCTGCGAAGCAAGCTCGACGCCGCGTGGCATCTGCACGAGCTGACCGCGGATCTCGGGGTGCGCGAGCTCGTGCTGTTCTCCTCGGCCGCGGCCGTGTTTGGCAGCGCCGGGCAGGGCAGCTACGCGGCGGCGAACGCATTCCTCGACGCGCTCGCGGCGCGCCGCCGCGCCGCGGGCCTGCCGGCGGTGTCGGTCGCGTGGGGGCTGTGGGACGCCGAGCAGGGCATGGGCGGCCGCCTGAGTGCGGCCGAGCGGGCGCGGCTGGCGCGTTCGGGGATGGCGCCGCTCGCGGCGCAGGAGGGCCTCGAGCTGCTCGACGCGGCGCGCACCAGCTCGCGCGCGCTGCTACTCGGCGCGCGCCTGGATCTGCGGGCGTTGCGCGCGGCGATCGGCGAGGGTGAGGTGCCGGGGCTGCTGCGGGGCTTGATCGCGGCGCGTCGTCGCAGGCGCGCGGCGGCGACGGGGTCATCGTCATCATCGCTCGCCGCCCGCCTGGGGGAGGCCCCCGCGAGCGAGCACGCGCGGATCGCGTTGGAGCTGGTGCGCGGGCAGGCGGCGGCGGTGCTCGGGCACGCCTCGCCGGAGACTGTCGGCGCCGAGCGAGCCTTCCGCGAGCTCGGGTTCGACTCGCTGGCGGCGGTCGAGCTGCGCAACCGGCTGGAGGCGGCGAGCGGCGCAAGGCTGGCGGCGACGGTGGTGTTCGACTACCCGAGCCCGGCGGCGCTGGCGGAGCACCTGCTCGGCCTGCTGAGCGGCGCGAGCAGGAGCGTGCGCGTCAACCGTGCGACCCGCGTGGAGGAGCCGATCGCGATCGTCGGCATGAGCTGCCGCTACCCGGGCGGCGTGCGCTCGCCGCAGGAGCTGTGGGAGCTGGTGTCCCGGGGTGGGGACGGGATCTCGGAGTTCCCCGCCGACCGCGGGTGGGATCTGGAGCGGGTGTACGACCCCGACCCGGAGAGTCTCGGCACGAGCTACGCGCGGGAGGGCGGGTTTGTGCGAGGTGCGGGCGAGTTCGACGCGGCCTTCTTCGGGATCGCTCCACGCGAGGCGCTGGCGATGGATCCGCAGCAGCGCCAGCTGCTGGAGGTGTGCTGGGAGGCGTTCGAAGACGCAGGTCTCGACCCGCTCGCACTGCGCGGCAGCGCGACGGGGGTGTTCGCCGGGGTGATGTACCACGAATACGCGAGTGGGCTGAGCGGCGAGGCGCTCGCGGGGCTGGAGGGATACCTCGGGACGGGCAACGCGGGGAGCGTGGTGTCGGGACGGGTCGCGTACGCGTTGGGGCTGGAGGGCCCGGCGGTGACAGTCGACACGGCCTGCTCCTCCTCTCTGGTGGCACTGCACTGGGCCAGTCAGGCGCTGCGCGGGGGCGAGTGCGAGCTGGCGCTGGCGGGCGGCGTGACGGTGCTGTGGACGCCGGGGGTGTTCGTGGAGTTCAGCCGCCAGCGCGGCCTCGCGAGCGACGGGCGCTGCAAGTCCTACGCGGAGGCAGCGGACGGCACCGGCTGGGCCGAGGGCGTGGGCGTGTTGGTGCTCGAGCGGCTCTCGCAGGCCCAGCGCAACGGCCACCGCGTACTCGGCGTGGTGCGCGGCAGCGCGGTCAACCAGGACGGTGCCAGCAATGGCCTGACCTCGCCGAACGGTCCCTCTCAAGAACGCGTGATCGCGCAGGCGCTGGCGAACGCCGGCGTGAGCTCCGCGGAGATCGACGCGGTCGAGGGCCACGGGACCGGCACGACGCTCGGCGACCCGATCGAGGCGCAGGCGCTGCTGGCGACCTACGGCCACGGGCGCCCAGGCGACGCTCCCCTGTGGTTGGGGTCGGTGAAGTCGAACATCGGCCACACCCAGGCGGCGGCGGGCGTGGCGGGCGTGATCAAGATGGTGAAGGCCCTGGAGCATGGGGTGCTGCCGCGCACGCTGCACGTGGACGAGCCGAGCAGCCACGTCGATTGGGAGGCGGGCGCGGTGTCGCTGCTGACCGAGGAGCGGCCGTGGCGGCGCAACGGCCGCCCGCGCCGCGCGGGGGTCTCCTCGTTCGGGATCAGCGGCACCAACGCGCACGTGATCCTCGAGGAGCCGCCGGGCGACCCGGCGTCCAAGCTTGCTCCGACCGCCCTCGACGTGCTGCCGTGGGTGCTGTCGGGCCGCGGCCGAGGTGCTCTGGAGGCACAGGCCGTGCGGTTGCGCCAATTCCTGGCGGAGCGCCCGGATCTCGGCGCCGCCGACGTCGCGCTCTCGCTGGCGAGCCGTCCGGCGCTGGAGGAGCGCGCGGTGGTGGTTGGTAACCGCGAGCAGCTGATGGACGGTCTGGCAGCGGTGGCCCCGCGAGGCGCCGCGGCGGGGGGGCGGCTGGCAATCCTGTTCACCGGCCAGGGCGCGCAGCGAATTGGTATGGGTCGCGATTTGCATTCAGCATTCCCGGCGTTTAGGGCGGCGTTCGACGAGGTGTGCGCCCACATGGACGAGCACCTGGAGCGTCCCCTGCGGGCGATGGTGTTCGGCGGGGAAGAGCCCGTCGACGCGGCGGCGGGCGGCTCGGTGGGCGAGGGCACGAGCGGGGGCGCGTTGGACGGCACGGCGCTGGCGCAGCCGGCGCTGTTCGCGTTGGAGGTCGCGCTGTACCGCCTGGTCGAGGCGTGGGGTGTGCGCCCCGACTTCGTGATCGGCCACTCGGTGGGGGAGCTGGCGGCGGCGCACGTCGCGGGCGTGTTCTCTCTGGAGGATGCCTGCCGGCTGGTGGCGGCCCGCGGACGGCTGATGGGCGCGCTGCCGGCAGGTGGCGCGATGGTGGCGATCGCCGCGCCGGAGCAGGAGGTGCGGGAGTCGTTGACGGCGCTGGAGGGCTGGGAGGAGCGGGTGGCGCTGGCGGCAGTGAACGCGCCCCGCTCGGTGGTCGTCTCCGGTGACGAGGACGCGGTGGCGGAGCTGGCGCAGCTGTGGGAGGAGCGGGGCGCGAGGACGAAGCGGCTGCGGGTGAGCCACGCCTTTCACTCGCCGCGGATGGGGGAGGGAATGCTGGACGAGTTCGGGCAGGTGGCGGAGACGGTCACGTTCGCCGAGCCGCGGATCCCAGTGGTGTCGAATCTCTCCGGTGGGGTGGTGAAAGAGGAGCTGTGCACCCCCGAGTATTGGGTGCGCCACGTGCGCGAGACAGTGAGGTTCGGCGACGGCGTGCGCCGGCTGTGGGAGGAGGGCGTGCGGAGCTTCCTGGAGCTCGGGCCGGACGGGGTGCTGAGCGCAATCGTCGCGGAGTGCCTGAACGGCGAGGGCCGTGACGGCGCCGGCCGAGAGGCCAACCGCGGTGAGGGCGGTGACGGCGCCGGTCGAGAGGCCAACCGCGGTGAGGGCGGTGACGGCGCCGGTCGAGAGGCCAACCGCGGTGAGGGCGGTGACGGCGCCGGCCGAGAGGCCAACCGCGGTGAGGGCGGTGACGGCGCCGGTCGAGAGGCCAACCGCGGTGAGGGCGGTGACGGCGCCGGTCGAGAGGCCAACCGCGCCGGCGGGGGCGAGGTCGGCACCGGCGGGGCGCCGGCGGTCGCCAATGCGGTGGTGGGTGCACCGGTCGCGGCAGTGCCGCTCTTGCGGGCTGGGCAGGCGGAGGCCCGTTCGCTGCTGAGCGGCCTCGGCGAGGCGTGGGTGCACGGCGTGGACGTGGAGTGGGACCGGGTGCTGGACGGGTGGGGAGCCGAGCGGGTGGCGTTGCCGCCGTACGCGTTTCGCCGCGAGCGCTTCTGGCTGACGCCCGGCGGCGGCGCGGGCGACGTGACGGCCGCGGGGCTGGGCACGGCCGACCACCCGCTGCTCGGCGCCGCGATCGGCATGGCGGCGGGCGATGGCTGTCTGTTCACCGGCCGTCTCTCCTTGGAGACGCATCCTTGGCTGGCCGACCATGCGGTGCTCGGCACAGTGGTGCTGCCGGGCGCAGCGCTGGTGGAGCTGGCGTTGCACGCGGGCGGGCAGGTCGGCTGCGAGACGCTGCGAGAGCTGGTGCTGGAGGTACCCCTGGTGGTGAGCGAGGGCGAGCGCGTGCAGTTGCAGCTGACGGTCGGCGAGTCGGATGACGCGGTGGTGCCCACCCGGCCGGTGGCGATCTACGCGCGCGTCGCGGGCGACGTCGAGGAGGAGTTGTCGGGGTCGTGGACGCGTCACGCGAGCGGGGTGCTGACCACAGCCAGCTGGAGCGCAGGAGGGGAGGCGGATGCGCCGGCTACCGGCGCGGATGCAACGGCCACTGGCCCCGATGTGCCGGACACCGGCGCAGGCGAGTCGGCCGCGGTGGCATGGCCTCCGGCCGGCGCGGAGACGGTGGTGCTTGACGACATCTACGAGCGCCTGGCGGCGGCGGGCCTCGAATACGGCCCGGCGTTCCAAGGCCTGCGCGGTATGTGGCGTCGCGGAGAGGAGATCTTCGCCGAGCTGGAGCTGAACGAGGAGGCACCGACGGCGCGGTTTGGCCTGCACCCGGCACTGCTCGACGCGGCGCTGCACCCGGCGGCGGTGGCGGCACTGCTGGACGCTGGCGGGGAGAGTGCTTCCGGCGAGAGCGCATCCGTGGAGAACGCTTCGAGCGAGAGCGCATCCGCGGATAACCCTTCCGGCGAGAGCCCATCTGCGGAGAACCCTTTGGGCGAGAGCGCATCCGGGGAGAACGCGTCCGAACGGAACGCGCTCGCGCCGAGCCTGCCGTTTGCGTGGAGCGGGGTGAGGCTGTACGCGACGGGCGCCTCCCGACTGCGGGTGAGCCTCTCGCGCCCGAGTGCGGACAAGCTCGCGCTGAGCATCGCCGACGGCGACGGCGCCTCGGTCGCCGCGGTGGAGTCGCTCGCGGTGCGCCCGATCTCGCCCGAACAGTTCGCCGGGACGCAGGACGATGGCAGGGATTCCCTGTACTGCGTGAAGTGGACGGCGATCGCCGAGCCCGAGAGAGGCGCGACGGCGCAAGAGACGGTGCTCGTGGATTGCGCCCAGGAGGACGACCCCGACGACCTTGCCGCCGCCGTGCGCACGATCTCCAATCGCGTGCTGGAGCAGATCCAGAGCCGGCTGGCGGACGAGTCCTCGCAGGGCGAGCGCCTGGCGTTCGTCACCCACGGGGCGCTCGCGGCGATCGAGGGCGAGGCGCTGCCCGGCCTGGCGCAGGCGTCGGTGAGCGGACTGGTACGCACCGCCCAGACCGAGAACCCGGGCCGCTTCATGTTGATCGACGTGGACGGCGAGGAGTCCTCCCAGGCGGCGTTGACCTCGGCACTGACGCTGGAGGAGCCGCAGGTGGCGGTGCGCAAGGGCCGCATCTACATTCCCCGGCTGGCGCCGGCGACCAGCGTTCGCTCGGGCTCACCCAAACCAACCGATGAGGCGGAGCCACCGGAGCCTGTTGGGGGCGATCCGGCGGCAGCGTCGGCGGGGCCGGGGCATGCTGCCCCCTGGGACCCCGAGCGCACGGTGCTGATCACAGGCGGCGCGGGCGCGCTTGGTGCGCTGGTGGCGCGGCATCTGGTGGAGGCGCACGGCGTGCAGAGCCTCGTGCTGGCGAGCCGGCGCGGAACGAAGGCCGACGGCGCGCAGGAGCTGGTGGCCCAACTGCGAGAGCGGGGCGCCGAGGCGAGGGTCGTTCAGTGCGACGTGACCGACCGCGCGCAGGTGCAGACGGCGCTCGAGGCGGTGCCCGCGGAGCACCCGCTGGGCGCCGTGGTGCACGCGGCGGGCGTGCTCGACGACGGCGTGCTGGGCGCGCTGACGCCGGAGCGCCTGGACCGCGTGCTGGCGCCGAAGGTGGATGGGGCGCTGCACCTGCACGAGCTGACCGCGCACATGGACCTCACCTCGTTCGTGCTGTTCTCCTCGTTCTCGTCGATCGCGGGCGGCGCCGGCCAGGGCAACTACGCCGCCGCGAATGCGTTCCTGGACGGGCTGGCCGCCGCGCGCCGAGCAGAGGGGCTCCCGGGGGTGTCGCTGGCGTGGGGGTTGTGGGAGCAGGCCGACGGGCTGACGAGCGAGTTGGGCGAAGTGGATCGGGCACGGATCGCGCGTGCCGGCATCAGAGCGCTGAGCGCTGCGGAGGGTCTCCATCTGTTGGACGCGTCAGCGCGCGAGAGCGACCGCGCTCTGCTCGTGCCGGTGGGCCTCGACCGGGCGCCGCTGCGCGCGCAGGCCAGAGGCGGGACGCTGCCGGCGCTGCTGCACGGGCTGGTGCGCGTGCCGCCACGCCGCGCGGCCGCGAAAGAGCACTGCTCGCTGGCGGAGCGCCTGGCGGACGTGCCGGCAGCCGACCGTGGGCGGGTGGTGCTGCAGCTCACGCTGGCGGAAGTGGCAACGGTGCTGGGGTATGCCTCTCCGGCGGCGATCGACCCGCAGCAGCCCTTCAAAGAGCTCGGCTTCGACTCGCTGGCGGCGGTGGAGCTGCGCAACCGGTTGAGCGCCGAGACCGGGATCGCACTGCCGGCGACGCTCGTGTTCGACCACCCGAGCGCGGAGGCGATCGCGAAGCACCTGCTGGATGAGGTCGAGATCGAGGCACCCACCCAGCCGTCGGCCAAGCAGCCGGCGCAGGTCGCACGCGACGAGCACGACGACGAGGACATCAGGTCGGCGAGCGCCGACGAGGTGTTCGCGCTGCTCGATCGGGAGTTGGGGTCGGAATGAGCACGGACGCCAAGCGCGACGACGATGCGGACGCTGCGCGCGGCGAGGCCGAGGCTGTGCGCGGCGATGGAGCGGACGCGGTGCGCGGCGACGAGGCGGCCACGGTGCCGGGCGAGTCGGCGGGCGCGATGACGGGGCAGGGCGACGAGCGCTTCCTCGAGTACCTCAAGCGCGCGACGATCGACCTGCGCGAGGCTCGCAGACGCCTGCGCGAGGTGGAAGATCAGGGGCGCGAGCCGATCGCGATCGTCGGCGTGGGCTGCCGCTATCCCGGCGGCGTGAGCGGCGCGGAGGACCTCTGGGACCTGGTGAGCGAGGGCAGGGACGCGATCGGCGGTTTCCCCGAGGATCGCGGGTGGGACCTGGAGCGCCTGTACGACCCAGACCCGGAGCACGCCGGCACGAGCTACGCCCGCGCGGGCGGCTTCCTCACCGACGCCGGCGACTTCGACGCGCGCTTCTTCAAGATCGGCCCGCGCGAGGCGCTGGCGATCGACCCGCAGCAGCGCGTGCTGCTGGAGATCTGCTGGGAGGCGCTGGAAGATGCGGGCATCGACCCGCTGTCGCTGCGCGGCAGCCAGACGGGCGTGTTCAGCGGCGTGATGTACCAGGACTACGCCACGCGCGCAGGCGGCGCGGCGCCGGCCGACCTCGAGGCGTACCTCGGCCTCGGCAGCGCCGGCAGCGTGGTGTCGGGTCGGGTGGCGTACACGCTCGGCCTGGAGGGCCCGGCGCTGACCGTAGACACCGCGTGCTCCTCCTCACTGGTTGCGTTGCACCTGGCGTGCGGGGCGCTGCGCGGCGGCGAGTGCACGCTGGCGCTGGCCGGCGGCGTGACGGTGCTCTCGACACCGGGGGTGTTCGTGGAGTTCAGCCGCCAGCGCGGGCTGGCGAGCGACGGACGCTGCAAGTCCTACGCCGACGCCGCCGACGGCACCGGTTGGGGCGAGGGCGCCGGCGTGCTGGCGCTGGAGCGCCTCTCCGACGCGCAGGCGAACGGGCACCCGGTGCTCGCGGTGATCAGCTCCAGCGCGGTCAATCAGGACGGCGCCAGCAACGGGCTGACGGCGCCGAACGGGCCCTCGCAGCGGCGGGTGATCGAGCGCGCGCTGGCCAACGCCGGCCTCGAAGCCGACGACGTGGACGCCGTCGAGGGCCATGGCACCGGCACGACGCTCGGCGACCCGATCGAGGCGCAGGCGCTGATGGCGACCTACGGCCGCAACCGCACGACCGACGCGCCGCTGTGGCTGGGCTCGATCAAGTCGAACATCGGCCACACGCAGGCGGCGGCGGGCGTGGCGGGCGTGATCAAGACGGTGATGGCGCTGCGCCACGGGACGCTGCCGAGGACGCTGCACGTCGATAGGCCCTCCCGGCAGGTGGACTGGTCGAAGGGCGCGGTGGCGCTGCTCACCGAGCAGGTGCCGTGGCCAAAGAGCGAGCGCCCGCGCCGCGCGGGTGTGTCGGCGTTCGGCGTGAGCGGCACGAACGCGCACTTGATCGTCGAGGAGGCGCCCCCTGCCGACGGCTCTGCGACCACTTCCATGCCTGTCCCGGCGGCTGGGGTCGTCGCGGGTGCGCTCAGCGGCGAGGATGACCCAACGGTCACCCTGGACACGATCCCGTGGGTGGTGTCGGGCAGGGGCGCGTCGGCGCTGCAGGCCCAGGCTCGGCGTCTCCAGGAACGTGTGCTGGGCGCCCCAGGACTGGGTGCACAGGATGTGGGCCTGTCGCTCGCGCTCAGGCCGATGCTTGAGCAGCGCGCGCTGATCGTGGGCGAGACGCGCGGGGAGTTGCTCGAAGGTGTGGAGGCGCTGAGCGAGGGCCGACCTGCCGCGGGCGTGATCGGTGGGGTTGGGCCGGCGGCGGCCCCAGCGCGCGCGCCGCTGGCGTTCCTGTTCACCGGCCAGGGCGCCCAGCGCATTGGTATGGGTCGCGATTTGTACAAAACATTCCCGGCCTTCCGCGCGGCGTTCGACGAGGTGTGCGCGAACATGGACGAGCACCTGGGGCGCTCCACACGGGCGTTGGTGTTCGCGGAAGAGGAACCCGCCGATGCGGCGGCGAGCGCGTCTGCGATCGACGGCACGCCCGGAGGCGGGCTGGACAGCACGGAGCTGGCGCAGCCGGCGCTGTTCGCACTGGAGGTCGCGCTGTACCGCCTGCTCGAGGCATGGGGCATGCGCCCAGACTTCCTGATCGGCCACTCGGTGGGCGAGCTGGCGGCGGCGCACGTGGCAGGCGTGCTCTCACTGCAGGATGCGTGTCGGCTGGTGGCGGCACGTGGGCGCCTGATGGCGGCGCTTCCCGAGGGCGGCGCGATGGTGGCGATCGCCGCAAGCGAGCATGAGCTGATCGACTCGCTCGTCTCACTGGAGGGCTGGGAGAGCAGGGTGTCGATCGCGGCGGTGAATGCGCCCGGCGCGGTGGTGGTGTCAGGCGACGAGGACGCGGTGGCAGAGCTCGCGAAGAAGTGGGCGGAGCAGGGCCGCAAGACCACGAAGTTGCGGGTGAGCCACGCGTTTCATTCGCCGCGGATGGAGGGGATGCTCGAGCAGTTCGAGCGCGTGGCGCGGGAGATCGAGTTCGCCGAGCCACGGGTGCCGATCGTCTCGAACCTGACCGGTGCACTGGCGGTCGGCGAGGACCTCCGCACCGCCGCCTACTGGGCGCGTCACGTGCGCGAAACGGTGAGGTTTGCCGACGGTGTGAGGTGGCTGGCGGACGAAGGTGTGAAGTGCTTCCTCGAGCTGGGCCCAGACGGTGCGCTGAGCGCGATGGTGAACGAGTGCATCGAGGATCACGACCGCCGTGGCGCACGCGAAGTCGGCGGGGGCGCCGAGGTGACCACGGCGGTGGCGCCGGCGCTGCGCAGAGGGCAGCCCGAGCCGCGTGTGCTGCTCAGCGCGATCGGTGAGATGTGGACGCGTGGTGTGAGCGTGGACTGGAGTGCGGCGTTCGACGGGACGGGCGCCAAGCGCGTGGCGCTGCCGAGGTATGCGTTCCAGCGCGAGCGCTACTGGCTTCAGCCGACCGCCGGCAGGCGCGATGTGGCGGCGATCGGCCAGGTGCCGATCGAGCACCCGCTGCTGGGGGCGGCGGTGGCGCCGGCGGAGAGCGAGGGGTGGCTGTTCACCGGACGGATCTCGCTGAGCACCCACCCGTGGCTGGCGGATCACGTGGTGGCGGGCACGGCGCTGCTGCCGGGCACGGCGCTGCTGGAGCTGGCGTTGCACGCCGGCGGGCAGCTGGGCTGCGAAACGGTGAATGAGCTGGTGTTGGAGGCCCCGCTGGCGATCGCCGACGGTGAGGCGCGACAGCTGCAACTGAAGATCGGCGACCCCGACGACGTCCCCCCCGGTGCGAGAGCGATCGCGATCTACTCGCGACCCGAGGACCCGCTGACGGACGAGCCCTGGACGCGCCACGCGAGCGGCACCGTGACCCCTGCTGAGGCCGATTCGGCGAATGCGACAAGCGAGCTGGGCGGCGAGTGGCCCCCGAGCGGAGCGGTCGAGGTCGAGATCGAGCAGCTGCGCGACGGGCTCGCGGCGGCGGGGATCGAGTACGGCCCAGCATTCCAGGGTCTGCGCGCGGTGTGGCGGCGCGGGGAGGAGATCTTCGCGGAGGCGACACTGCCGCAGGAGCGCCATGCCGAAACAGCGCAGTTCGCGCTGCACCCGGCGCTGCTGGACGCCACCGTGCAGGCGGTGGCCGCGATCGAGCACGAGCAGGCCGCGGCCGCACGCCTGCCGTTCACATGGAACGGTGTGAATCTCCAGGCCACCGGCGCGACCAGTCTGCGCGCGCACCTGAAGCCGGCGGGCGAGGACGGTGTGTCGCTGACGGTCGCCGACGAGCATGGCGGCCCGGTCGCCTCGGTCGATTCGTTGACACTGCGCGCAGCATCGACCAATCCCGGTTACGACCGCGACTCGCTGTTTGACATCAAGTGGATGGCAGCCAACTCCGGTAAAGGTGAAAACGTCGATGAGGATGGGTTGGGTCGCGTGGTGGATTGCACCGGGGGCGGGACGGCCACGGTGGAGGATGCGCTGGCGCGGGTGGGCGATATCCTGGCGGCGGTACAGCGCGAGCTGGCTGACGACAGTTCGATGCCAACGGTGGCGCCGACCTCCGTCCTCGCGGCGATCCCGGCGCCGACAGCGGCGCAGACCCCCGCCCCCGCGGCGATCCCGACGCCCGGCGCGCCGCTGGCGGTGGTGACGCGCGGCGCTGTCAGCGTCGGCAGCGAGGGCGTGACGGACGCGGCCGGCGGCGGCGTGTGGGGATTGATACGTGCCGCGCAGGCGGAGCACCCTGGGCGCTTCGTGCTGGTGGACGTCGATGGTGAGGTCAGCGCGGATGCGATCGCGCCCGCACTGGCGCTGGGCGAGCCCGAGGTGGCAGTGCGCGCGGGCGAGCTGTTCGTACCGCGGCTGGTGCGCGCGAGCCGGACCCGCGACGGCCGGCTGGCGGTGGGCAGCGGTGTCGCGCTCGACGGGGTTGCGCCCGGTGGCATCCCGCTCGACGGCTTCGCGGGCGCGGAGGTGGTGGGCAGCGGCGTGGGGGACGGGCGGCGTCGGCGGCTGGCGCCTCGGCGTGAGCGGCGACGGCGGCGTGCTGGAGGACCTCAAGGTGCTCGACAGCGACAGCGCCGAGCGCGCGCTGGGCGCCGACGAGGTGCGCGTGGCGGTGCGCGCGGCGGGAGTGAACTTCCGCGACGTCCTGATGGTGCTGGGGATGTATCCAGGCGAGATCGCGGTCGGCGGCGAGGGCGCGGGCGTGGTGTTGGAGGTCGGGCGCAACGTGAGCGACCTCGCGGTGGGCGATCGCGTGATGGGGCTGCTCGACAGTGCGTTTGGCGCTGTGTCCGTCACCGATCGACGGCTGCTGGTGGGGATGCCCGAAGGGTGGTCGTTCGCGCGCGCGGCGTCGGTGCCGATCGTCTACCTGACGGCCTACTACGGCCTCGTCGATCTGGCGCGCGCACGCCAAGGCGAGCGGGTGCTGGTGCACGCCGCGGCGGGCGGCGTGGGGATCGCGGCGGTGCAGCTCGCGCGGCGGCTGGGGCTGGAGGTGTGGGCAACTGCGAGCGAGGGCAAGTGGGGCGCGCTGGAAGCGATGGGCCTCGACCCCGAGCGGATCGCCTCCTCGCGCAGCCTCGAGTTCGGCGAGCGCTTCGCGCGGGCCGGTGTGGACATCGTGCTGAACTCGCTCGCCGGTGAGTACGTCGACGCGTCGGCCGGGCTGCTGGGGGAGGGCGGACGCCTGCTGGAGATGGGCAAGACCGACATCCGCGATCCCGCGGAAATCGAGGGCCGCTTCCCGGGGGTGAGCTACCGCGCGTTCGATCTGATGGATGCCGGCCCCGATCGCATCCACGAGATGCTCAAAGAGCTGCGCGCGCTGTTCGAGGAAGGCGCGCTCGACGGCCTGCCGGTGCGGGTGTGGGACGCCGCCGAGGCGGTTGGCGCGCTGCGCCACATGAGCCAGGCCCGGCACATCGGCAAGAACGTGCTGCGCCATCCCGCCCCGCCGCTGGGGGGGAGGGGACGGTGCTGATCACCGGCGGCACGGGCGGCCTGGGCGCGCTGGTCGCCCGCCACCTGGTCGAGCGCCACGGCGTGCGCCACCTGCTGCTGGCGAGCCGCCGTGGCCCCGAGGCCCGTGGCGCGGGCGAGCTGGTGGCGGAGCTGGAGGAGCTCGGCGCGAGCGTGCGCGTGGCGGCGTGCGACGTCGCCGAGCGCGAGCAGGTGCAGGCGCTGCTCGCGGGGATCGACCCACAACACCCCCTGAGCGCGGTGCTGCACACGGCCGCCGTGCTGGACGACGGCCTGCTCGACGGTCTCACGCCCGAGCGGCTGCACGGCGTGCTGGCGCCGAAGGCGGCGGGCGCGTGGCATCTGCACGAGCTGACGGCGGACCTGGACCTGCGCGCGTTCGTGCTTTTCTCCTCAGCCGCGGGGACGCTGGGCAGCGCCGGGCAGGCCGCCTACGCCGCCGCCAACGCGTTGCTCGACGCGCTCGCTGGGCACCGCCGCGCGCAGGGCCTGGTCGCCAGCTCGCTGGCGTGGGGCCCGTGGACGCAGGCGGGGATGGCGCAGCGCCTGAGCGAGGCCGAGCGCGAGCGACTGGCGCGTGCTGGCGTCAGGGCGCTGTCGCCCGAGCAGGGCCTGACGCTGCTCGACGCCGCGGGTGAGCTGGATCGGCCGCTGCTGCTGCCGGTCGGCCTCGACATGGCATCGTTGCGCGGCTTCGCGCGGGCGGGGCAGCTGCCGCCGCTGCTCAGCGAGCTGGTGCGGGCGCCAGGCGGCCGCGGGCGCTCCGCCGGCGGGCGCGGCGCGCAAGCCGGCAGGGCCGGCGCGCTCGCCGCGAAGCTCGCGGGGCTGGATCGCGAGGAGCGCGAGCGGCTGGTGCTGGAGTTGGTGCGCGAGCACGCCGCCGCCGTGCTGGGCCACGCCTCGGCGGAGGCGGTCACCGCGGCGACGGCGTTCAAGGACCTCGGCTTCGACTCGCTCGGCGCGGTCGAGCTGCGCAACCGGCTGGCGGCCGCGTGCGGCGTGCAGCTGCCGGCGACGGCCGTGTTCGACCACCCCACGCCGCGCTCGCTCGCGGCGTTCCTGGCGGATGTGGTGTCGGACGGAGCCCAACCGGCCGCCCCCCTCCCCGCGCGCGCCGCCGTGACCTCGGGCGAGCCGATCGCCCTGGTGGGGATGAGCTGCCGCCTCCCCGGTGGTGTCCTCTCGCCCGAGCAGCTGTGGGAGCTGGTGGCCGCTGGTCGAGACGCGATCGGCCCGTTCCCCGAGGACCGCGGCTGGGAGCTCGAGGCCCTGTACGACCCCGACCCGCGGCGCGCCGGCTCGAGCTACGTGCGCGAGGGCGGCTTCCTCGCCGGTGCGAGCGAGTTCGACGCGGCCTTCTTCGGGATCGGCCCGCGCGAGGCGCTGGCGATGGACCCCCAGCAGCGGCTGCTGCTTGAGCTCTGCTGGGAGGCGATCGAGCGGGCGGGGATCGACCCGGCCGCGCTGCGCGGCAGCGATACCGGCGTGTTCGCGGGCGTCGGGTCGAGCAGCTACGGAGCCGACGCCTCCGGCGGCGAGCAGGGCGTCGAGGGATACCTGCTGACGGGCAGCATCGCGAGCGTCGTCTCCGGTCGCGTGGCGTACGCCTTCGGCCTGGAGGGTCCGGCGGTGTCGGTCGACACGGCCTGCTCCTCCTCGCTGGTCGCGCTGCACCTGGCGGCCAACGCGCTGCGCCAGGGCGAATGCTCGCTGGCGCTGGCCGGCGGGGTGACGGTGATGGCGACGCCGGGGCTGTATGTCGAGTTCAGCCGCCAGCGCGGCCTCGCGCCCGACGGCCGCTGCAAGTCCTTCGGCGACGACGCCGACGGCACGAACTGGAGCGAGGGCGCGGGGATCGTGCTGCTGGAGCGCCTCGCCGACGCCGAGCGCCACGGCCACCGGATCCTTGGGGTGCTGAAGGGCAGCGCCGTCAACCAGGATGGCGCCAGCAACGGGCTGACCGCGCCGAACGGCCCCTCCCAGCAGCGCGTGATCATGCAGGCGCTCGCCAACGCCGGCCTTGCCCCCGAGGACGTGGACGCGGTCGAGGCGCACGGCACCGGTACGACGCTCGGCGACCCGATCGAGGCGCAGGCGCTGCTGGCGACCTACGGCCAGAGCCGCCCCGCCGACGCGCCGCTGTGGTTGGGATCGATCAAGTCCAACATCGGCCACGCCGCCGCCGCCTCGGGGATCGCCGGCGTGATCAAGATGGTGATGGCGCTCCAGCACGAGATGCTGCCGCGCACGCTGCACGCGGAGCGCCCCACCACCCAGGTCGACTGGTCGGCCGGCGCGGTGGAGCTGCTGCGCGAGGAGCGCCCCTGGGGCCGCAACGGCCGTCCGCGCCGCGCCGGTGTCTCCTCGTTCGGGATCAGCGGCACCAACGCGCACCTCGTGCTCGAGGAAGCGCCTCCGCGCGAGCCGGTGCCCGTCTCGCGCCCGGCGGCCCGGCCCGCCCCGGCAGACGGGTCGGGACTCGTGACAGAGGGCTCGGGGGCCGCGATCTCCGACCCGGGACTCCTGACACAAAGCGTTGGGGCTGCAACCACTGATCCCACCCCTCCTCCTCCCCCTCCCCTCACCGTACTGCCGTGGATCCTCTCCGGACGCGGCGAGCGGGGCCTGCGCTCGCAGGCCGGCCGTCTGCGCGAGTTCCTCGGCGCGCCCGACCTCGATCCGGCGGATGTGGGGCTCGCGCTTGCAGGCCGCCCGCTGCTCGAGAACCGTGCCGTCGCGATCGGGTCACCACCCGCCCTCCGCGAGGAGCTGCTGGAGGGTCTCAGTGCGCTGGAGGCCGGCGAGCCGGCTGGTGGCGTGGTGCGTGGCACGGCCACGGATGCGCGGCTGGCCCTCCTGTTCACCGGCCAGGGCTCCCAGCGGGTTGGTATGGGCCGCGATCTGCACAGCGCATTCCCGGTCTTCCGCGCGGCTTTCGAGGAGGCGTGCGCCCACCTCGACCCCGATCTCGGCTGCTCGCTGCGGGCGGTGACGTTCGGCGAGGAGGGCACTGAGGAGGGCGCGCTCGACGGGACCGCGCTGGCGCAGCCCGCCCTGTTCGCGCTGGAGGTCGCGCTGTATCGACTGGTCGAGGCGTGGGGGGTGCGCCCCGACTTCCTGATTGGTCACTCGGTGGGGGAGCTGGCGGCCGCACACGTGGCGGGCGTCTTCTCGCTCCAGGACGCCTGCCGCCTGGTGGCGGCGCGCGGGCGGCTGATGGGCGCGCTGCCGGAGGGCGGCGCGATGGTCGCAATCGGCGCAACCGAGTCCGAGGTGCTGGAGTCGCTCACCGCGCTCGACGATTGGGAGAGGCGGGTGGCGCTCGCCGCTGTCAACTCCCCCGGCTCGGTGGTGATCTCGGGCGACGAGGATGCGGTGCTCGAGCTGCGGCGCCTGTGGGATGAGCGGGGCGCGCGCACCAAGCGGCTGCGGGTCTCGCACGCCTTCCACTCGCCGCGGATGGCGGGGATGCTCGAGGAGTTCGCGCGGGTCGCCGAGACGGTGTCGTTCGGCGAGCCGCGGATCCCTGTCGTCTCCAACGTATCCGGCTCGCTTGGTGTCGAGGACGAGATGTGCACACCCGAATACTGGGTCCGTCACGTACGTGAGCCGGTGCGTTTCGCCGACGGCGTGGGGTGTTTGTACGGGGAGGGTGTGCGCGACTTTCTGGAGCTCGGGCCGGAGGGCGCGCTGAGCGCGATGGTTGGGGAGTGCGTGGAGGGTCGCGACCGGCACGACGCGCGTGAGGAGAGTGGCGCGAGCGGTGTCGATGCGGCCCCAATCGTTGCCGCGCCGCTGCTGCGCTCCGGGCAGCCCGAGGCCCGCACGCTGCTCGCCGGCCTCGCGGGCGCCTGGACGCGGGGCGCGCACGTCGATTGGGCTCGCGCGTTCGACGGTGCCGGCGCCCGCCCGCTGGAGCTGCCTCCGTACGCCTTCCAGCGGGAGCGCTACTGGCTGCGCAGCGCCCGCCCCGCCGGCGACGTCACCGCCGTCGGTCAGGCACCAGCCGGCCATCCACTGCTGGGCGCCGCGGTTGCGCTCGCCGACGGCGAGGGGTGGCTGTTCACCGGGCGGCTGTCGCTGGAGACCCACCCGTGGCTGGCCGACCACGCCGTCGCCGGCGTCGCGCTGCTGCCGGGCACGGCGCTGCTGGAGCTGGCGCTGCACGCCGGCGCGCAGCTCGGCTGCGAGCTGGTGCGGGAGCTGACGCTGCAGGCGCCGCTGGCGCTGCGCGAGGGCGAGGCGATCCAGCTTCAGGTTGCGGTGGGCGAGCCCGACGACTCGCTCCCACCCACGCGCACCGTTGGCATCTACTCGCGCGCGGCGCAGGACGCGATCGCGGGTGCGCCCGCACAGGCGCCGTGGATGCGTCACGCCGAGGGGCTGCTGGCGGCTGACGCCGCTGACGCGACGGACACGCTCCCTGCCGCGCATGCGGCAGCCGTCGCCGAGCTGGGGACGTGGCCGCCGGCCGGCGCGGCGAGCGTGGAGATCGGGGATCTGTACGACGGTCTGGCGGCGATCGGGCTGGAATACGGTCCCCTCTTCCAAGGTCTGCGGGGCGCGTGGCGGCGCGGCGAGGAGGTGTTCGCCGAGGTCGAGCTGCCGTCCGAGGAGCACAGCCGTGCCGGCGCGTTCGCCCACCACCCGGCGCTGCTCGACGCCGCGCTGCACGCGATCGCGTTGAGCGCCGGTGCCGGTGTCGGTGTCGGCGCCGGCACCGAGGCCGATGGCGCCGAGCGCGAGCCGCTGCTGCCGTTTGCCTGGAGCGGCGCGCGTCTGCACGCCGTGGGTGCGTCGCTGCTGCGGGTGCGCCTCGCGCCTGTGCCCGGCGGGGCGGTGTCGCTGCTGGCGGTCGACGAGGCCGGCGAGCCGGTCCTCGCCGTGGACTCGCTGCTGCTGCGCCCGCTTGCGCGCGAGCGGCTGGCGAGCGCGCGGGAGGGTTACCGGGAGTCGCTGTTCGGGGTCGAGTGGGCGCCGCTTGCGGTCGCCGCGGAGAGTGCGGAGGCCGTGGATCTGTGCCCGCTGGATGAGGTGGCGACCGGCGGCGAGCACGTGCCGGACGCCGTGTGGACAGCTGTGTCGCCGGCGGCGGACGGTGTGGGGCCGGCGGCGCATGGTGTGGAGCTGGCGGCGGATGGTGTGGAGCTGGCGGCGGACGGCGACGTGGCGGGCGTGGCCCACGGCGCCGCCCGCGGCGTGCTGGAGCTTTTGCAGGGGTGGCTGGCGGATGAGCGCTTCGCCGCTGGCTCGCGCCTGGCGCTGGTGACCGAGGGCGCGGTGGCGGTCGGCGATGAGGAGGTGCCGGGCCTGGCGTGCGCGGCGGTGTGGGGCTTGGTGCGCTCCGCGCAGTCGGAGCACCCGGGGCGACTGGTGCTGGTGGATGTGGACGGCAGCGAGGAGTCCCGGGTTGCGCTGGCGGCGGCGATCGCCAGCGGCGAGCCGCAGGTGGCGGTGCGCGCCGGCAAGCTGCTCGCGCCGCGGCTGGCTCGCGTGGCGGATCCGGCAACCGACGAGCCGATTGGCGACCTCGCCGACGCGGGAACGGTGCTGGTGACGGGCGGGACGGGCGGCCTTGGCGCGTTGGTGGCGCGGCATCTGGTGGGGACGCGCGGGGCGCGCAGCATCGTGCTGGCGAGCCGTCGCGGGCACGAGGCGCCGGGCGCGGCGGAGTTGGAGGCGGAGCTGACGGGCATGGGCGCGCGCGTGAGGATCGCCGCGTGCGACGTGGCCGACCGCGACGCGCTGGCGGAGTTGCTCGCGCTGGTGCCCGCCGAGCACCCGCTGGGGCTGGTGGTGCACGCGGCGGGGATCCTCGACGACGGCACGATCGGCTCACTGACGGGCGAGCGGCTGGACAACGTGCTGGCGGCGAAGCTCGACGGGGCGTGGCATCTGCACGAGCTGACCGCGGGCATGAGCCTGCGCGGCTTCGTCTGCTTCTCCTCGGCCGCCGGCGCGTTCGGCAACCCCGGCCAGGGCAGCTACGCGGCGGCGAACGCGTTCCTCGACGCGCTTGCCGCCCACCGCCGCGCGCTCGGCCTGGCAGGCACCTCGCTGGCGTGGGGCGCGTGGGCCCAGGAGCAGGGGATGGCGGGCGGTCTCGACGAGGCGGCGCGCACCAGGATGGCGCGGATCGGCGTCAGCGAGCTCTCACCTGAGGATGGCCTTGCGCTGCTTGACGCCGCCGAGCATGTCGATCGCGCGCTGCTGCTGCCGATCCGCCTCGATCTGAGGCGCATCGGCTCCGCGGCGGCGGGCGGCGCGGAGCTGCCGGCGCTGCTGCGCGGGCTGGTGCGTGCTCCGGCGCGGCGCGCGGCGCGCGGCGGCGGTGGGGCGCTCGCGCGGCGGCTCGCGCAGGTGCCGGCGGGCGAGCGGGAGCGGGTGGTGCTGGAACTGGTGCGCGCGGAGGTCGCGGGCGTCCTCGGCCACGCTTCGGCACAGGCGATCCCCGAGCGGCGGGCGTTCACCGAGCTCGGCATGGACTCGCTGGCCGCGGTCGAACTGCGCAACCGGCTGGCGGCGAGCACGGGGCGCACGCTGCCGGCGACGCTCGTCTTCGACCATCCCACGCCGGCCGCGCTGGCGGAGCACCTGCTGGGCGAGCTGCTCGACGCCCGCGGCGTGGCCGTGCACGTCGCGCCGGCGACGGTCGCGCTCGATGAGCCGGTGGCGATCGTGGGGATGAGCTGCCGCTACCCGGGAGGGGATCGTTCGGTGGCCTCCCCCGATGAGCTGTGGGAGCTGCTCGTCGGCGACGGCGACGCGATCGGGAAGTTCCCCACCGACCGCGGCTGGGATCTGGAGAGGTGGTACGAGGCCTTCCCGGACGCTGTCAGCGAAAGCGGGTTTCTCTACGACGCCGGGATGTTCGACGCCGGGTTCTTCGGGATCGGCCCGCGCGAGGCGCTGGCGATGGACCCGCAGCAGCGAGTGCTGCTGGAGGCGTGCTGGGAGGCGCTCGAAGACGCGGGGATCGTCCCGGATTCGCTGCGCGGCAGCCAGACCGCGGTGTTCGCCGGCCTGATGTATCACGACTACACCGCCGGTTTGCGCTCGCTGCCGGAGGAGGTGATGGGCTACCTGGGGACCGGCAACTCCGGGAGTGTGCTCTCCGGCCGGGTCTCCTACGCGTTCGGGTTCGAGGGCCCGGCGGTGACGATCGACACGGCCTGCTCCTCTTCGCTGGTCGCGTTGCACCTGGCGTGCGGCGCGTTGCGCGCGGGAGAGAGCTCGCTGGCGCTGGCGGGTGGGGTGACGGTGATGTCGACCCCGACGTCGTTCATGGAGTTCGACCGTCAGGGGGGCCTCGCGCCCGATGGCCGCTGCAAGTCCTTCAGCGACAGCGCGGATGGGGTGAGCTGGAGCGAGGGCGTGGGCGTGCTGGTGCTGGAGCGTCTCGCCGACGCGCAGCGCAACGGGCACGAGGTGCTGGCGGTGGTGCGCGGCAGCGCGGTCAACCAGGATGGTGCGAGCAACGGGTTGACGGCGCCGAACGGCCCGTCGCAGCAGCGCGTGATCATGCAGGCGCTGGCGAACGCACGGCCTGACGCCGGGCGAGGTGGAAGTCGTCGAGGGCCACGGCACGGGCACGACGCTGGGCGACCCGATCGAGGCGCAGGCGCTGCTGGCGACCTACGGGCAGGCGCACACGAACGACAGCCCGCTGCTGCTCGGGTCGATCAAGTCGAACATCGGTCACACCCAGGCGGCGGCGGGCGTGGCGGGCGTGATCAAGGTCGTGCAGGCGCTGCGCCACGGGCTGCTGCCGCGAACGTTGCACGTGGACGAGCCTTCGCGGGAGGTCGATTGGAGCGAGGGAGCGGTGTCGCTGCTGACCGAGCCGGCGCCGTGGGAGCGCAATGGCCGCCCGCGCCGCGCTGCTGTGTCGTCGTTTGGGATCAGCGGCACCAACGCGCACGTGATCCTCGAGGAGCCGCCGGCCGTGGAGCCCGCGCCCACCGGTACCTTGGCGAGCCCCGTCGCTGGGGCTGGGGTCGTGGGCGCGCCGGTGCACGAGGCCTCTCCGCGCGAGCCTGCGCACGTCGCTGCCCCCGAGGCGCTGGCGTGGGTCGTGTCGGGCCGCGGCGAGGGCGGTTTGGAGGCGCAGGCCGCGCGATTGGCGGAGTTCGTCGCGGCCGACCCCGAGCTCGACCCGGCCGACGTCGCGAGTGCGCTCGCGCTGCGCCCGCGGCTGGAGCGCCGCGCGGTGGTGGTGGGCGCCGACCGGGAGGAGTTGCTGGAGGGTCTCGCGGCGCTCGCCGAGGGCCGCTCCGCGGGGGTCCCACCGGCGGGCGTCACCGGCGGGAGGCTGGCGTTCCTGTTCACCGGCCAGGGCGCGCAGCGGATTGGTATGGGCCGCGATTTGTACAACGACTTCCCAGCGTTCCGTGCGGCCTTTGACGAGGTGTGCGCGAGCATGGATGAGTACCTGGGGCTCTCCACGCGGGCGCTGGTGTTCGGCGCGGAGGAACACTCTTGGGAGCACGCAGCCGGCGGAGATGCGCTGGAGGGGACCGCTCTCGATGAGAGGGCGCTGGACGGGGCGGCGCTGGATGGCACGGAGCTGGCGCAACCGGCGTTGTTCGCGCTGGAGGTCGCGCTATACCGCCTGATGGAGGCGTGGGGCGTGCGCCCGGACTTCCTGATTGGTCACTCGATCGGCGAGCTGGCTGCGGCGCACGTGGCGGGCGTCTTCTCGCTCGATGACGCCTGCCGCCTGGTGGCCGCCCGCGGCCGACTGATGGGCGCGCTGCCGGAGGGCGGCGCGATGGTCGCGATCGCCGCGTCGGAGGAGGAGGTGCGGGAGTCGTTCGCGACCCTCAACGGCCGGGAGCACACAGTGTCGCTGGCGGCCGTGAACGCGCCCGGCTCGGTGGTCGTCTCCGGCGACGCGGACTCAGTGCTGGAGCTGCAGGCGGCGTGGGAGGAGCGCGGCGCGAGGACGAAGCGGCTGCGTGTGAGCCACGCCTTCCACTCGCCGCGAATGGAGGGGATGCTGGAGGAGTTCCGGCAGGTCGCGGAGAGCGTGACGTTTGCCGAGCCACGCATACCGATGGTGTCGAACGTATCCGGCGAGCTTGGGCGCGCGGAGGAGGTGTGCACAGCGGCGTACTGGGTCCGTCACGTGCGCGAGCCGGTGCGGTTCGCCGACGGCGTGGCGTGGCTGCGCGGCGAGGGCGTAGGCAGCTTCCTGGAGTTGGGTCCGGACGGGGTGTTGAGCGCGATGGTGGGGGAGTGCGTCGCGGGGCTCGCGGAGGCCGGCGCCGGCGGCGAGCTCTCCGGGAATGGGCGCCCACCCACCCCGGTGGTGGCGGCGCCCGTGTTGCGCGCCGGGCGCAGTGAGGCGCGCGCGCTGTTGGAGGGCCTCGGCGAGGTGTGGGCGCACGGCGTGGAGATCGACTGGGCGCGCGTGTTCGAAGGCACCGGTGCCAAACGCGTGGGCCTGCCCACATACGCGTTCCAGCGCGAGCGCTTCTGGCTGAAGGGCGGCGGCGCGGGCGATGCCGCGGCGGCCGGCCAGGAGCGGGCAGAGCATCCGCTGCTGGGCGCGGCGGTTGCGCTCGCCGACAGCGAGGGGTGGCTGTTCACCGGGCGCCTCTCGCTCGAGTCCCACCCGTGGCTGGCCGATCACGCGGTGGCGGGCACGGTGCTGCTGCCGGGCACGGCGCTCGTGGAGCTGGCGCTGTACGCGGGCGGGCAGCTGGGCTGCGCCAGCCTGCGGGAGCTGGTGCTGGAGGCGCCGCTCGCGTTGGATACGCGCCCGCCCGCCGGCCCGCCTGCCGACTCACCCAAGCACGCGGCGGTGCAGGTGCAGGTGGTGGTGGGGGAGCCCGATGACGCCGCCACCAGAGTCGTCGCGGTGTACGCCCGCACCGAGGCCACCGCGGCCGAGGATGAGCGGGCGCCATGGGTGCGCCACGCGACCGGCGTGCTGACCGCCGAGGATGCGGCGGCGATCGATGGCGCTGCGGCCGCCGAGCTGACGGGGGCGTGGCCGCCGCCCGACGCGGAGGAGATCGACGTCGAGGGCATCTACGACGGCCTCGCCGGCGCGGGGCTGGAGTACGGCCCGGCCTTCCAGGGCCTGCAGAGCGCGTGGCGGCGCGGCGGGGAGGTGTTCGCCGAGGTCGAGCTGGACGAGCGTCGGCGCGAGGAGGCCGCCTCCTACGGTGTGCACCCGGCCCTGCTCGACGCTGCGCTGCACGCCGCCTCGCTGCTGAGCCCGGCCGAGGGCTCCACCGCACCGAGGCTGCCGTTCGCGTGGGGCGGGGTGGACCTGCGCGTGACGGGCGCTACGCGGCTGCGCGTGCGGTTGGCGCCGGCGGGCGACGAGGGCGTGTCGCTGGTGCTGGCCGACGAGGACGGCGTGGTGGCGTCGGTCGCCTCGCTGACATTGCGGGCGGCCGCGCTCGAGGGGCTCGGCGGAACGGCCGGCGGGCAGCGCGATGCCCTGTTCGCGCTGGAGTGGGTGGCGGCGGAGCCGAGTGTGCGCGAGCCCGT
Source organism: uncultured Solirubrobacterales bacterium (assembly GCA_963744135.1). GTDB lineage: Bacteria > Actinomycetota > Thermoleophilia > Solirubrobacterales > Solirubrobacteraceae > Palsa-744. Next base: position 600,202 of record CAVUSE010000007.1, read on the forward strand.
CGAGGAGGATGAGTGGGATGGGTCGGTGGTGGCTTGCGCCGCTGCGCAGACCACCGATGTGAACGGGGTGCACGCGGTGGTGGGCGATGTCCTGGCGCGGCTGCAGGAGTGGCTGGCTGCCGAGGATGACCGCAGCCGCCCGTTGGCGGTGGTCACGCGCGGCGCGGTTGGCGTCGGCGGCGAGGGCGTGAAGGACCTGGCGGGCGCCGCGGTGTGGGGGCTGGTGCGTGCGGTTCAGGCGGAGCACCCCGGGCGCGTCGTGCTGGTCGACGTGGAGGACGGGGAGCAGGCGCGCGCGGCCCTCGCGAGCGCATCACGGCTGGGCGAGCCCCAGGTCGCGGTGCGCGGAGACGAGCTGCTCGTCCCGCGGCTGGTGCGGGCCGGCGAGGGCGTCGTCGACGGCGGCCTGGCGGTGGGCCGCGGGGTGGCGGTCGATGCGTTCGCCGGCGGCGAGGCCGAGGTCGGCGCGAGCGCCGGTTGGCGGCTGGGCCTCTCCGGCGGCGGGGGCGCGTTGGAGGATCTCAGCGTCATCGACCCCGCCGAGGGCGGCGGTGCGCTCGGCGTGGGCGAGGTGCGCGTGGCGGTGCGCGCCGCGGGCGTGAACTTCCGCGACGTGCTGACCGTCCTGGGGATGTACCCCGGCGAGGCGGTGATCGGCGGCGAGGGCGCGGGCGTGGTGCTGGAGGTCGGCCCGGGGGTGGAGGATCTCGCGGTCGGCGATCGTGTGATGGGCCTGCTGGACGGCGCGTTCGGCGCGGTCGCGGCGATGGATCGCCGGTTCCTGGTCCCGGTCCCGGAGGGGTGGTCGTGGGCGCGGGCGGCGTCGGTGCCGATCGTCTACCTGACGGCGTACTACGGCCTCGTCGATCTCGCGGGAGTGCAGGAGGGTGAGCGGCTGTTGGTGCACGCGGCGGCCGGTGGTGTGGGGATCGCTGCTGTGCAGCTCGCAAAGCATTTGGGGTTGGAGGTGTGGGGCACGGCGAGCGAGGGCAAGTGGGGTGTGCTGGAAGGCATGGGGTTGGAGCGCGAGCGGATCGCCTCTTCGCGCGACCTGGAGTTCGCCGAGCGGTTCGCCGGGGCCGGGCTGGATGTGGTGTTGAACTCGCTGGCGGGCGAGTATGTGGACGCGTCGCTGGGGCTGCTGCAGCCAGGCGGCCGCTTCCTGGAGATGGGCAAGACGGACGTCCGTGAGGCGGGTGAGATCGAGGAGCGCTTCCCCGGGGTGGCCTACCGGCCGTTCGATGTGCTGGATGCCGGCCTGGATCGCATCCAGGAGATGTTGCGGGAGCTGGTGGGACTGTTCGAGGCAGGGGAGTTGGAGGGCTTGCCGGTGCGGGTGTGGGACGCCGGTGACGCGGTGGGTGTGTTGCGTGCGATGAGCCAAGCGCGGCATGTCGGTAAGAACGTGTTGCGGATCCCAGCTCCGGCGCTCGGTGGTGAGGGCACGGTGTTGATCACGGGCGGCACGGGCGGCCTGGGCGCGCTGGTGGCGAGGCATCTGGTGACCTGCCACGGGGTGCGGAGCCTGCTGCTGGCGAGCCGTCGCGGCCGGGAGGCCGAGGGCGTGGACGAGCTGGTCGAGGAGCTGGAGGCGCTGGGCGCGAGCGTGAGCGTGGCGGCGTGCGATGTCTCGGATCGCGAGCAGGTGAGGGCGCTGTTGGAGGGGATCGAGCTGGAGCGTCCTCTGGTGGGGGTGGTGCACGCGGCGGGTGTCCTAGACGACGGGCTGGTCGGATCGCTCACGCAGGAGCGGGTGCACGGCGTGATGGCGCCGAAGGTCGGGGGTGCGTGGCACTTGCACGAGTTGACGGAGGGGTTGGACCTGCGGGTGTTCGTGCTGTTCTCCTCGCTGGCGGGGACGCTTGGCAACGCGGGGCAGGCGGCGTACGCGGCGGGGAACGCGTTCCTCGATGGCTTGGCGTCGTACCGGCGCGCCAAAGGCCTGGTGGGCAGCTCGCTGGCGTGGGGCCCATGGGTGGGCGCTGGGATGGCCGAGGGTCTGGGCGAGGGCGAGCGGGCGCAGATGGAGCGCTCGGGGGTCAAACCCTTCTCGCCCGCGCAGGGCTTGGAGGCGTTCGACGCGGCGTGGCGGGGAGATCGGGTTGCGCTGGTGCCGGCGGCTCTGGATCTGGCGGTGCTGCGTGGTTTCGCCGGCGATGGCGTGCTGCCGCCGATGCTGGGTGAGCTGGTGCGCGCGCCGACACGGAGCCGCAGGCGTTCAGCGAGGGCGCGCGGCGTGTTGGCGAAGCGGCTTGCGGGCCTCGATGAGGGCGAGCGTGAGCGCCTGGCGGTGGAGCTGGTGCGCGAGCATGCGGCGGCGGTGCTCGGCCATGCCTCGGCGGAGCGGGTTGACGCGAGCCTGGCGTTCAAGGATCTGGGGTTCGATTCGCTCGCGGCGGTCGAGCTGCGCAACCGGCTGGCGGGAGAGGCGGGAGTGCAGCTGCCGGCGACGCTGGTATTCGATCATCCGACGCCGCTGGCGCTCGCGAAGTTCCTGGTCGCGGAGCTGCTGGACGAGCGGGCGGGCGTGCGGCTGCCGGCGCAGCGGGCGACGCGCGCCGACGAGCCGATCGCGGTGGTCGGCGTCGGCTGTCGCTTCCCAGGCGGGGTGCGCTCGGCAGAGGAGCTGTGGGAGCTGCTGGCGGCAGGCGGCGATGCGATCGGCGGCTTCCCCGATGACAGGGGCTGGGATCTGGAGGGGCTGTATGACCCCGATCCGGGCAGCCCGGGGAGCAGCTATGTGCGTGAAGGCGGCTTCCTTGAGGGCGCGGGCGAGTTTGACGCCGCCTTCTTTGGCGTGAGCCCGCGTGAGGCGTTGGCGATGGATCCGCAGCAGCGGCTGTTGTTGGAGGTGTGTTGGGAGGCGATCGAGGGTGCGGGGATCGACCCCGCCGCGCTGCGCGGGAGCAGCACCGGTGTGTTCGCCGGGGTGGGTTCCAGTGGGTATGGGGTCGGGTCTGCCGGCGATGGTGTCGAGGGGTATCTGCTGACGGGGAGCCTCGCGAGTGTGGTGTCGGGCCGGGTGGCGTACACCTTCGGTTTGGAGGGTCCGGCGGTGTCGGTCGATACGGCGTGCTCCTCTTCGCTGGTGGCGCTGCATCTGGCGGCGGGCGCGTTGCGCCAAGGCGAGTGCTCGCTCGCGCTTGCGGGTGGGGTGACGGTGATGGCTACTCCCGGGTTGTTCGTGGAGTTCAGCCGCCAGCGCGGCCTCGCGCCGGACGGGCGCTGCAAGTCCTTCGGCGACGGCGCCGATGGCACCGGTTGGAGCGAGGGCGCCGGGATGGTCGTGCTGGAGCGTCTTTCCGACGCGCGGCTCCGCGGCCACCTGATCCTCGGGGTGCTGCGGGGCAGTGCGGTCAACCAGGATGGCGCGAGCAACGGACTGACCGCCCCGAACGGCCCGTCACAGCAGCGGGTGATCATGCAGGCGCTCGCGAACGCGGGGCTCGATCCCGGCGAGGTGGATGCGGTCGAGGCGCACGGGACGGGCACGACGTTGGGCGATCCGATCGAGGCGCAGGCGTTGCTGGCGACCTATGGCCAGGATCGCCCGGAGGGCTCTCCGTTGTGGTTGGGGTCGGTCAAGTCGAACATCGGGCACGCGGCCGCCGCTTCCGGGATCGCGGGGGTGATCAAGGTGCTGATGGCGTTGCAGCGTGAGGAGCTGCCGCGCACTCTGCACGTGGAGCGGCCGAGCAGCGAGGTGGATTGGGACGCGGGCAGCGTGGCGCTGCTGAGCGAGCCGCGGCCGTGGGAGCGCAACGGGCGCGCGCGCCGCGCGGGTGTCTCCTCGTTCGGGATCAGCGGCACCAACGCCCACGTGATCCTCGAGGAGGCGCCGTCACACGAGTTGGTGCCCGCCGCCGGCGACCCGGGACTCGTGACACGGGGATTTGGGGTCACGTCCACCGACCCGGGACGCGTGACGCAAGGCTCTCAGGCTGAGTCCACCGACCCCACCCCTCCCCCTTCCCCTCCCCTCACCGTGCTGCCGTGGATCCTCTCCGGGCGCGGCGAGGAGGGCCTGCGGGCGCAGGCGCGGCGCCTGAGCGAGTTCCTCACCGAGCGCCCCGCGCTCGACGCGGCGGACGTGGCGCTCGCGCTCGCGGCCCGCCCGCGGCTGGAGCAGCGCGCGGTGCTGCTCAGCGAGAGCGGCGAGCAGCTGCTGCAGAGCCTCGACGCCCTGGGGCGTGGCGAGGCCGAGGACGCGGGTTCCCCGATCGTGACCGGCAGCGCCGCCGCGGCCGCCGGCGGGCCGGTGTTCCTGTTCCCCGGACAGGGTGGCCAGTGGGAGGGGATGGCGGTCGAGCTGCTGACCCACTCACCGGTGTTCGCACGGCGGATGGCGGAGTGCGCCGACGCGCTCGAGCCGTTCGTCGGCTGGCGCCTGGAGGAGGTCCTGCGGGGTGCGCCGGGCGCACCGGAGCTCGGGCGCGTGGACGTGGTGCAGCCGGCGCTGTTCGCGGTGATGGTGTCGCTCGCGGAGCTGTGGCGCGCCTGCGGGGTGCGTCCGGCCGCTGTCGTCGGTCACTCCCAGGGTGAGATCGCGGCGGCGTGCGTGGCCGGCGGCCTGACACTGGCGGACGCGGCGCGGGTCATCGCGCTGCGCAGCCGCGCGCTGGTCGCGCTCGCCGGCCGGGGCGGGATGGCCTCGGTTGCGCTCGGACGGGAGGGCATCGAGCCGCTGCTCGTGCGCTTTGGCGGGCGTGTCGGGCTCGCGGCCGTCAACGGCCCCGGCGCGGTGGTCGTCTCCGGTGAGGTCGGGGCGCTGCAGGAGCTGGTGGAGCGGTGCGAGGCCGACGGTGTCCGCGCGCGGATGATCGCCGTGGACTACGCGGCCCACTCGGCGCAGGTCGAGGAGATCCGTGCCGAGCTGGTGGAGGGCTGTGCGGGGATCGCGCCGCGCGAGGGCGAGATCCCGTTCCACTCGACCGTCACCGCCGGGCCGTTGAGCACAGCCGAGCTGGACGGTGAGTACTGGTATCGCAACCTGCGCGAGACGGTGCGCTTCGACGAGGTGACGCGCGCACTGCTGGGGGCGGGCAGACAACTGTTCGTGGAGGTCGGCCCGCACCCGGTGCTGACGGTCGGCTTGCAGGAGACGATCGATCGGGCGCGCGCGGGGGGCGACTCCGACGCGGACCCAGAGGTGGACACCGGTGGGCGCCAGGTGGCCTCCGGTGCGAGCGCCGCCCGCCCCACGACGGAAGCGGTGGCGATCGGCTCGCTGCGCCGCGACGACGGCGGTCCGCGACGCTTCCTCACTTCACTTGCGCAGGCGTGGACGCACGGTGCGGAGGTCGACTGGCGCGCGCTGCTGGAGCGGCCTGGCGCATCGGCGGTGGCGCTGCCGCCGTATGCCTTCCAGCGCGAGCGCTACTGGCTGCGCGGCGCTACCGGCGCCGGCGACATGGGCGCTGCCGGCCTCGGTACGGCCGGTCATCCGCTGCTGGGCGCGGCGATCGCCTTGGCCGATGGTGCCGGCCGAGCGTTGACTGGCCGTCTGTCGCTCGATGCGCAGCCGTGGCTCGCCGATCACGCCGCGCTCGGGACGGTGCTGCTGCCGGGCACGGCGTTCGTGGAGCTGGCGCTGCACGCCGGCGCGCAGCTCGGCTGCGAGGAGCTGCGCGAGCTGACGTTGCAGGCGCCGCTGACGCTGACGGGGGAGCGGGCGGTGCAGATCCAGGTGGTCGTCGGCGAGCCGGACGAGGCAGGCAGCCGAGCCGTGGGCGTCTACTCGCGTCCCGAGCGCGTGGGCGCGGAGGAGATCTGGGGTGGCGAGAAGTGGGTGCGCAACGCCGAGGGTGTGCTCGCCCCGCTCGACTCGCAGGCCCGCACCCACGCCGAGGAGGAGGCCCGGGTGCTCGCGGGCGAGTGGCCGCCCCCCGGCGCCGAGGAGGTGGACGTCGATGGCGTGCACGACGCGCTGGCGGCGGCCGGCCTCGAATACGGCCCCGCGTTCCAGGGCCTGCGCGCCGTGTGGCGCTGCGGGGAGGAGCTGTTCGCGGAGGTGGTGCTGCCCGAGGAGCGCGAGCCCGAGGCCGCGCGGTACGGCCTGCATCCGGCGCTGCTCGACGCCGCGCTGCACGCGCTCGCGGCGCGCGCCCAGGACGAGGGTGGTCCGCTGTTGACGTTCGCGTGGAGCGGCGTGCGCCTGTGGGCGGTTGGCGCCGCGGTGCTGCGCGTGCGTCTCACGCCGGCCGGCGAGCGGGGCGCCTCACTGGCGGTGGCCGACGGGGACGGCGAGCTGCTCGCGACCGTGGATTCGCTGGCGCTGCGCCCGGCCTCCGGCGAGCAGCTGAGCGTCGCAGCGGGCGCGCACCGCGATGCCCTGTTCGGGGTGGAGTGGGCGCCGATCGCAGCGGGCGTTGAGCGGGCTGGCGGCCCCACTCCGGTCGCGCTCGGGGAGGTCGTCGATGGCGAGGGCTCGGCGCCGGATGCCGTGTGGGTCGATTGCGCCGCGCGCGACGGCGAGGTGCTTGCCGCGGCGCACGGGGCGACGCGCGAGGCGCTGGCGCTGTTGCAAGGCTGGCTGGCGGACGAGCGCTTCGCCGACTCGCGGCTCGTGCTGGTTACCGAACGCGCGGTCGCGGTGGGGACGGAGGAGGTGGACGGCCTGGCGCTCGCGCCGGTGTGGGGGCTGATGCGCTCGGCCCAATCCGAGTACCCGGGGCGGCTGGTGCTGGTGGACGTAGATGGGCGCGACGAGTTGCCGGCGGTGCTGGCGGCCGCGCTCGCGAGCGGAGAGCCGCAGGTGGCGGTGCGCGCGGGAGAGCTGCTCGCGCCGCGACTGGTGCGCATCGACGGTGAGGACGGGAGCAGTGGCGATCCGCTCGACCCGGGCACGACGCTGGTCACCGGCGGAACTGGTGGGCTGGGCGCGCTGGTGGCGCGGCATCTGGTGCAGCGGTGTGGGGTGCGGGAGCTGGTGCTGGTGAGTCGTCGTGGGCCGGCGGCGGAGGGCGCGGCCGGGTTGCGGGAGGAGCTGGAGGGATTGGGCGCACAGGTGCGGATCGAGGCCTGCGACGTGGCCGACCGCGAGCAGTTGGCGGGTCTGCTCGACTCGATCGAGGGCCCGCTCGGCACCGTGGTGCACGCGGCCGGCGTGCTCGACGACGGCGTCGTGGAGTCGCTGACGGCCGAGCGCGTCGAGCGGCTGCTGGCGGCGAAGGCGGACGGCGCCTGGCACCTGCACGAGCTGACGGCGGCGCGGGGCGTGCGCGAGCTGGTGCTGTTCTCCTCGGCGGCGGGCGTGTTCGGGAACGCCGGCCAGGGCGGGTACGCGGCGGCGAACGCGTTCCTCGACGCGCTTGCGGCGCACCGCCGCGCGCTGGGGCTGCCGGGCGTGTCGGTGGCGTGGGGCCTGTGGGCGACGGAGGCGGGGATGGGTGGCCGCCTCGGTGAGGCCGAGCTGGCGCGACTGGCGCGTCGGGGGACGATCGCGCTGCGCGCGGCGGAGGGCTTGGAGCTGTTCGAGCGAGCGCGCGGCGGCGAGCGCGCGCTGGTGGTCGGCGCGCACCTGGATCTGCGCGCCCTGGGCGCGGCGGTCGGGGACGGCGCGGCGCTGGGGCTGCTGCGGGGGCTGGTGGCCCCCCGGCGCCGGTCGCGCGCCGGCGCCGGCGGCTCGCTGGAACGGCGGCTGCGGGGGGTGCCCGAGGGGGAGCGTCAGCGGGTGGCGCTGGAGTGGGTGCGCGCGCAGGCGGCGGCGGTGCTGGGCCACGCCTCGCCCGAGGCGATCGGCGCGCAGCGGGCCTTCCGCGAGCTGGGCGTGGACTCGCTGGCGGCAGTCGAGCTGCGCAACCGGCTGGAGGCCGCGAGCGGTCTGCGGCTGCCGGCGACGCTGGTGTTCGATCACCCGAGCCCGGCGGCGCTGGCGGAGCACCTGCTGGCGTTGCTCGATGGCGCGGGCCGCAGCGTTCGTGTCAGCCGCGCGACCCGCGTGGAGGAGCCGATCGCGATCGTCGGCATGAGCTGCCGCTACCCCGGCGGGGTCAGCTCACCGCAGGAGCTGTGGGAGCTGGTGGCGGCCGGTGGGGACGGGATCACGGAGCTGCCGGACGATCGCGGCTGGGATTTGGGGCGGCTGTATGACCCCGACCCCGAGAGCCGCGGCACGAGCTACACGCGCGAAGGCGGGTTCGTGGGTGGCGCCGATGAGTTCGATGCGGCCTTCTTCGGGATCGGCCCGCGCGAGGCGCTGGCGATGGACCCGCAGCAGCGGCTGCTGCTGGAGGCCAGCTGGGAGGCGCTCGAAGACGCGGGCCTCGACCCGCTGGGCTTGCGCGGCAGCGAGACGGGCGTGTTCGCGGGCGTGATGTATCACGACTACGCCAGCGGCCTCGGCCCACGTGCGCTCGACGGCCTGGAGGGCTACATCGGCACCGGCAACGCCGGCAGCGTCGTGTCGGGCCGCGTCGCCTACGCCCTGGGGTTGGAGGGCCCGGCGGTGTCGGTCGACACGGCCTGCTCCTCCTCGCTGGTGGCGTTGCACTGGGCCTGTCAGGCGCTGCGCGGGGGCGAGTGCGAACTGGCGCTGGCGGGCGGCGTGACGGTGCTGTGGACGCCGGCGGTGTTCGTGGAGTTCAGCCGCCAGCGGGGGATGGCGCGCGACGGGCGCTGCAAGTCCTTCGCGGACGCGGCGGACGGTGTCGGCTGGGGCGAGGGCGTGGGCGTGCTGGTGCTCGAGCGGCTCTCCGCCGCGCAGCGCAACGGCCACCGCGTGCTCGGTGTGGTGCGCGGCAGCGCGGTCAACCAGGACGGCGCCAGCAACGGCCTGACCTCGCCGAACGGCCCCTCGCAGGAGCGCGTGATCGCGCAGGCGCTCGCCAACTCCGGCCTGAGCGCGGCCGAGGTCGATGCCGTCGAGGGCCACGGGACCGGCACGACGCTGGGCGATCCGATCGAGGCGCAGGCGCTGCTGGCGACCTACGGCCAGAACCGCCCGGCCGGCGCGCCGCTGTGGTTGGGGTCGGTGAAGTCGAACATCGGCCACACGCAGGCGGCGGCGGGTGTCGCCGGGGTGATCAAGATCGTGAAGGCGCTGGAGCATGGGGTGCTGCCGCGCACGCTGCACGTGGACGAGCCGAGCACTCACGTCGATTGGGACGCCGGCGCGGTCTCGCTGCTGGCTGAGCAGCGGCCGTGGCAGCGCAACGGAAAGCCACGCCGCGCGGGTGTCTCCTCGTTCGGGATCAGCGGCACCAACGCGCACGTGATCCTGGAGGAGCCGCCGGTAGTGGAGACCGCGCCGATCGAGACCGCGGTGCAGGTCGCGTCCCCGGAGGCGCTGGCGTGGGTGGTGTCGGGCCGCGGCGAGGGCGGCTTGGAGGCGCAGGCCGCGCGGCTGGCGGAGTTCGTCGCGGCCGACCCCGACCTCGATCCGACCGACGTCGCGGGTGCGCTTGCGGAGCGCCCGCGGCTGGAGCGCCGCGCGGTGGTGGTGGGTGCCGATCGGGAGGAGCTGCTGGGGGGTCTCGCGGCGCTCGTCGAGGGCAGCTCCGCGCAGGCCCCACCGGTGGGCGTCGGCGGCGGGAGGTTGGCGTTTCTGTTCACCGGCCAGGGCGCGCAACGGATTGGTATGGGCCGTGATTTGCACAGAGAGTTCCCGGCGTTCCGTACGGCCTTTGACGAGGTGTGCGCGAGCATGGATGAGTATCTGGACCGCTCCACGCGGGCGGTGGTGTTCGGGGAAGAGGGGGTTGAGGAGGCTGCGCTGGACGCCACGGAGCTGGCGCAGCCGGCGCTGTTCGCGCTGGAGGTCGCGCTGCACCGCCTGATGGAGGCGTGGGGGGTGCGCCCGGACTTCCTGATTGGTCACTCGATCGGCGAGCTGGCGGCCGCGCACGTGGCGGGCGTCTTCTCGCTCGATGATGCCTGCCGCCTGGTCGCGGCCCGCGGGCGGCTGATGGGCGCGCTGCCCCAGGGCGGCGCGATGGTCGCGATCGCCGCGCCCGAAGGGGAGGTGCTGGAGTCGTTCGCGGCCCTCAACGGCAGGGAGCACACGGTGGCGCTGGCGGCTGTGAACGCGCCCGGCTCGGTGGTTGTCTCCGGTGACGAGGACACGGTGCTGGAGCTGCAGGCCACGTGGGATGGGCGCGGCGCGCGCACGAAGCGGCTGCGGGTGAGCCACGCATTCCACTCGCCACGGATGGAGGGGATGCTGGAGGAGTTCCGGCGTGTTGCCGAGACGGTGACGTTCCGCGAGCCGCGGATTCCGCTTGTCTCGAACGTGTCCGGCGCACTGGCGGGCGTGGAGGAGGTGTGCACAGCGGAGTATTGGGTGCGTCACGTGCGCGAGCCGGTGAGGTTCGCCGACGGCGTGGCGTGGCTGCGCGGTGAGGGCGTGGGCAGCTTCCTGGAGCTGGGTCCGGACGGGGTGCTGAGCGCGATGGTGGGGGAGTGCGTCGCGGGGCTCGCGGAGGCCACCGGGGCCGGCGCCGGCGGCGAGCCCTCGCTCGATCGGCCGGTGGCGGCGGCGACTCCCGTGCTGCGCTCCGGGCGCGGCGAGGCGCGCGCGCTGCTGGAGGGTCTCGGCGAGGTGTGGGCACACGGCGTCGAGGTCGATTGGGCGCGTGTGTTCGAGCGGCCCGGCGCCCGGCGCGTGGCGCTCCCCGCGTACGCCTTCCAGCGCGAGCGCTACTGGCTGGCGCCGGGGAGCGGCTTCGCGGGCGATGCCGGCGCGGCCGGGATGGAGCAGGCCGGGCATCCGCTGCTGGGCGCGGCGGTCGCGCTCGCGGACAGCGAGGGGTGGCTGTTCACCGGCCGCCTCTCATTGGAGACGCACCCGTGGCTGGCCGACCACGCGGTGGCGGGCGTGGCGCTGCTGCCGGGCACGGCGTTCGTCGAGCTGGCGCTGCACGCGGGGGCGCGGCTTGGCTGTGGCACCGTGCGGGAGTTGGTGCTTCAGGCGCCGCTGGTGTTGAGCGAAGGCGCCGCGGTGCAGGTGCAGGTGGTGGTGGGGGAGCCTGATGACGCCGTCCCGCCCGCCCGGTCGATCGAGGTGTATGCGCGCGCGGAGACCGCCACGGCCGAGGGCGAGCGGGCGCCGTGGGTGCGTCACGCGACCGGCGTGCTGGCTCTCGCGGACACGGAGGCGCTCGACGGGGCGGCCGCCGCCGAGCTGGCCGGGGCGTGGCCTCCGCCCGAGGGCGAGGAGCTGGACGTGGACGGCATCCACGACGGGCTCGCCGGCGCGGGGCTGGAGTACGGCCCGGCGTTCCAGGGTCTGCGCGCTGTGTGGCGGCGCGGGGAGGAGGTGTTCGCCGAGGTCGAGCTGGGCGAGGCGCAGGAGCGGGAGGCCGGCTCGTTCGGTCTGCACCCGGCGCTGTTCGACGCCGCGCTGCAGGCCGTCGCGGCGCTGCATCCAGACGCGCTCGCCCGCGGTGACAAAGGCGACGACGGCGCGCCGCGGCTGCCGTTCGCCTGGAGCGGCGTGACGCTGCATGTGACGGGTGCGACGCGACTGCGGGCGCATCTGGCGCCGCGGGGCGATGGAGTCTCGGTGCTGCTCGCCGACGAGGACGGCGTGGTGGCGTCGGTCGACTCGCTGACGCTGCGAGCTGCCGCGGTTGGGGAGCTCGCAGCGACTGGAGCCGCACACCGGGATTCGCTGTTCGGCCTGGAGTGGCAGTCCGCGGGCGAGGTCGAGGACGGTGGGGCCGGCGCGATCGGCGAGTCGGACGTGGTGGTCGATTGCCGAGGCGAGGCGGACGGCGCGAACGGCGTGCTCGATTGCGTGAACGGCGCGCTGGAGGCTGTGCAGGACTGGCTGGGAGCCGAGCACGCGGCGGACGAGCGCCTGGTGGTGGTGACGCACGGCGCCGTGGGCATCGACGACACGGGCGTGACCGATCTGGCCGCGGCCGGGGTGTGGGGCTTGGTGCGCACCGCGCAGGCCGAGCACCCCGGACGGATCGTGCTCGTGGACGTGGGCGCCGGCGGGCCCTCCGACGATGAGGCGGTTGGGAGCGCGCTGAAAGTGGGCGAGCCCGAGGTGGCGGTGCGCGGCGGCGAGCTGTTCGTGCCGCGGCTGGTGCGCGCCGGTGGCGGCCTGGCGGTGGGGCGCGGCGTCGGTGTCGAGGAGGCCGCGCAGGCGCAGGCGCGGGCGGGTGGCTGGCGGCTGGGGGTCGCCGGTGGTGGTGGCGTGTTGGAGGACCTTCGCGTGGAAGAGGGCGCGGGTGGCGGCGAGCTGGGCGTGGGTGAGGTGCGCGTGGCGGTGCGCGCAGCCGGCCTGAACTTCCGCGACGTGCTTGGCGCGCTCGGGATGTACCCCGGCGTGATCTCGATCGGTGGCGAGGGCGCGGGCGTGGTGCTGGAGGTCGGCCCGGGGGTGGAGGATCTGGCGGTCGGCGATCGTGTGATGGGCCTGTTGGATGGAGCGTTTGGTGCAGTCGCGGTGACGGATCGCCGCCTGCTGGTGGCGGTCCCGGAGGGGTGGTCGTGGACGCGGGCGGCGTCGGTGCCGATCGTCTACCTGACCGCCTACCACGGCCTAGTCGATCTCGCGGGCGCCCAGAAGGGGGAGCGTCTACTTGTGCACGCGGCGGCGGGCGGTGTGGGGATCGCGGCGGTGCAGCTCGCCCAACACTTGGGGTTGGAGGTGTGGGGGACAGCCAGCGAGGGCAAGTGGAGTGTGCTGGAAGGCATGGGGTTGGAGCGCGAGCGGATCGCCTCCTCGCGCAACCTGGAGTTCGCCGAGCGGTTCGCCGGCGCCGGGCTGGACCTGGTGTTGAACTCGCTGGCGGGCGAGTACGTGGACGCATCGCTGGGGCTGCTGGGTGAGGGCGGCCGCTTCCTGGAGATGGGCAAGACCGACATCCGCGATGCGGGTGAGGTGGGGGCGGCGTTCCCCGGTGTGGCCTACCGGCCGTTCGACATGCTGGATGCCGGCCCGGATCGCATTCAAGAGATGTTGCGGGAGCTGCTCGCACTGTTCGAGGGGGGCACGATCGAGGGCCTGCCGGTGCGAGTGTGGGACGCGGGCGAGGCGGTGGGGGCGCTGCGTGCAATGAGCCAGGCACGGCATGTCGGCAAGAACGTGCTGCGGATCCCGGGCTCGCCGCTCGACGGCGAGGGCACTGTCTTGATCACGGGTGGCACGGGTGGCCTCGGGGCGCTGGTGGCGAGGCATCTGGTGGAGCGTCACGGGGTGCGGAGCCTGCTGCTGGCGAGTCGTCGCGGCCGTGATGCGGAGGGTGTGGAGGAGCTGGTGGGGGAGCTGGAGGCGCTGGGTGCGAGCGTGAGCGTGGCGGCGTACGACGTGGCCGATCGCGCACAGGTGAAAATGCTGCTGGAAGAGGTTGACGCCGCGCATCCGTTGGTGGGCGTGGTGCACGCGGCGGGCGTCCTCGACGACGGGCTGGTGGGCTCGCTCACGCCAGAGCGGGTGCACGGCGTGCTGGCGCCCAAGGTCGGCGGCGCGTGGCACCTGCACGAGCTGACGGAGGGCATCGATCTGCGTGCGTTCGTGCTGTTCTCCTCGCTGGCGGGGACGCTCGGCAACCCGGGGCAGGCGGCATACGCCGCGGCGAACGCGTTCCTCGACGGGCTGGCGTCCCAACGGCGCGCCAGGGGCCTGGCGGGCAGCTCGCTGGCGTGGGGCCCGTGGGCGGGCGCGGGGATGGCGCACGAACTCGGCGCGGGCGAGCGCGAGCAGATGGAGCGTGCGGGGGTGAAACCCTTCTCGCCCGCACAGGGGCTGGCGATCTTCGACAAGGCGTGCGAGCTCGATCGCCCGCGACTGGCGCCCGTCGCCCTCGATCTGGGGGTGTTGCGAGGCTTCGCGCGCGATGGCGTGCTGCCTCCGGTGCTGGGTGAGCTGGTGCGCGCGCCGAGCTCCGGGCGAGGGCGCTCGACCCGGGGTCGCGGTGTGTTGGCGAAGCGGCTCGCGGGCCTGGATGAGGGCGAGCGCGAGCGGGTGGCGGTGGAGCTGGTGCGCGAGCACGCGGCGGCTGTGCTGGGCCACGCCTCGGCGGAGAAGGTCGATGCGAGCCTGGCGTTCAAAGACCTCGGGTTCGACTCGCTTGCCGCGGTCGAGCTGCGCAACCGACTGGGCGTCGCGACCGGTTTGCGGCTGCCCGCGACGCTGATCTTCGACCACCCCTCGCCCGCCGCGGTGGCCAGCCACCTGCTCGAGGCCCTGGCGCGGCGCGAGGGCGCCGGCACGGCCGACCTCGACGGCGAGCTCGACCGGCTGGAGCAGCGCCTGGCGGCGCTGCCGGCCGACGCCGCCGAGCGGGCGCGCGTCGGCGGGCGGCTGCAGGCGCTGCTGCTCGGCCTGGCCGACGGCGCTCGGGCCCAGGAGAGCGAGGCCGTCGCCGAGCGGATGCAGTCGGCGACGGCGGCCGAGGTGTTCGACTTCATCGACAAGGAGCTGAGTTCGCAATGAGCGTGGACGAAGCGAAGTTTCTCGAGTACCTCAAGCGCGTGACCGTCGACCTGCACGACGCCCGCGCGCGGCTGCGCGAGCTCGAAGCGCAGGGGGGCGAGCCAATCGCGATCGTCGGCATGAGCTGCATGTATCCAGGCGCAGTGCGCGCTCCCGAGGAGCTGTGGCGGCTGGTGGCCGGCGGCGGCGACGCGATCGGTGAATTTCCAACCGACCGCGGCTGGGACCTCGAGGGGTGGCGCCGCGCGGACCCGGGCGCGGTGCGCGAAAGTGGCTTCCTGTACGACGCGGCGGAGTTCGACCCCGGCTTCTTCGGGATCGGTCCGCGCGAGGCGCTGGCGATGGACCCCCAACAGCGGCTGCTGCTGGAGCGCTGCTGGGAGGCGCTGGAAGATGCCGGGATCGCCCCGGAGTCGCTGCGTGGCAGCCAGACCGGCGTGTATGCGGGGCTGATGTACCACGACTACGCGACGGGCTGGGGTGCGCTGCCGAAGGAGACGATGGGATATGTCGGGACCGGCAACACCGGGAGCGTGCTCTCCGGCAGGGTGTCGTACGTGCTCGGGTTGGAGGGCCCGGCGCTGACGATCGACACGGCCTGCTCCTCCTCGCTGGTGACGCTGCACCTGGCGTGCGGCGCGCTGCGCGGGGGGGAGTGCGAGCTGGCGCTGGCGGGTGGCGTGACGGTGATGGGGACGCCGGGCGCGTTCGTGGAGTTCGGCCAGCAGGGCGGCCTGGCGCCGGACGGTCGCTGCAAGTCGTTCGCGGACGCGGCCGACGGGGTCAGCTGGAGCGAGGGCGTGGGCGTGCTGGTGCTGGAGCGGCTCGCCGACGCGCAGCGCAACGGGCACGAGGTGCTGGCGGTGGTGCGCGGCAGCGCGGTCAACCAGGATGGCGCGAGCAACGGGCTGACGGCGCCGAACGGGCCCTCCCAGCAGCGGGTGATCCGTCAAGCGCTGGCGAACGCGCTCCTGACGCCGGGCGAGGTGGAAGTCGTCGAGGGCCACGGCACGGGCACGACGCTGGGCGACCCGATCGAGGCGCAGGCGCTGCTGGCGACCTACGGCCAGGCGCACACTGACGAGAACCCGGTGCTGCTGGGGTCGATCAAGTCGAACATCGGTCATGCCCAGGCGGCGGCCGGCGTGGCCGGGGTGATCAAGATGGTGATGGCGATGCGCCATCGGCTGTTGCCGCGGACGCTGCACGTGGACGAGCCCTCGCGGCAAGTCGATTGGGGCGAGGGGGCGGTGTCGCTGTTGACCGAGTCGGTGCCGTGGGAGCCGAATGGCCGCCCGCGTCGTGCGGCGGTGTCGTCGTTCGGGATCAGCGGCACCAACGCGCACGTGATCCTGGAGGAGGCGCCGGTGGCGGAGCCCGCGCCGATCGAGATATCGACGGACCTCGCCGCTGGAGCCGGCGCCGCGGGCGCGCCGATGCACGATGTCTCCCCAGGCGAGCCGGCGCACGTCGCCTCTCCCGACACGCTGGCGTGGGTGGTGTCGGGCCGCGGCAGCGGCGGCTTGGAGGCGCAGGCGGCGCGGCTGGCGGGGTTCGTCGCGTCTGACCCGGACCTCGACCTGGCAGACGTCGCGGATGCGCTCGCCACGCGCCCGCGGCTGGAGCGCCGCGCGGTGGTGGTGGGCGCGAACCGGGAGGAGCTGCTGAATGGCCTGGCGGCGCTCGCCGAGGGCGGATCGATGCCCGCGAGCGGCACTGCGACGAGCGGACTGGCGTTCCTGTTCACCGGCCAGGGCGCGCAGCGCGCTGGTATGGGCCGGGACCTGTACAAGACCTTCCCGGCGTTCGGCGCGGCCTTCGACGAGGTGTGCGCGCAAATGGACCCGCATCTGGGCCGCTCGCTGCGTGAGGCGGTGTTCGGCGAGGAGGGTCCCTCCGGTGGGGACGCCACTGGAGCGGACGGGGTGGATGTGGCCGGGTGGGACGCGACCGCGTTGGACGGCACGGAGCTGGCGCAGCCGGCGCTGTTTGCGCTGGAGGTGGCGCTGTACCGCCTGGTGGAGGCGTGGGGTGTGCGACCGGATTTCCTGATTGGTCATTCGATCGGCGAGTTGGCGGCGGCGCACGTGGCGGGCGTCTTCTCGCTGCAGGACGCCTGTCGCTTGGTGGCGGCTCGTGGCCGGCTGATGGGGGCGTTGCCGGAGGGCGGTGCGATGGTGGCGATCGCTGCGCCCGAAGCGGAGGTGGTGGAGTCGTTTGCGGCTCTCAACGGGAGGGAGCATGCGGTGGCGCTGGCGGCTGTGAACGCTCCCGGTTCGGTGGTTGTCTCCGGTGAGGAGGAGACGGTGTTGGAGTTGCAGGCTGCGTGGGAGGAGCGTGGTGCGCGCACGAAGCGGTTGCGTGTGAGTCATGCGTTCCACTCGCCGCTGATGGAGGGGATGCTGGAGGAGTTCCGGCAGGTCGCGGAGACGGTGGTGTACAGCGAGCCGCGGATCCCGTTGATCTCGAATCTCTCCGGCTCGCTGGCGCGCGTGGAGGAGGTGTGCACAGCGGCGTACTGGGTGCGTCACGTGCGCGAGCCGGTGCGGTTTGCCGACGGTGTGCAGTGGCTGCGTGGGGAGGGTGTGGGCAGTTTCCTGGAGTTGGGTCCGGACGGGGTGCTGAGCGCGATGGTGGGGGAGTGCGTCGAGGAGCCGGTGGCGGCGTCGCCGGTGTTGCGCAGCGGCCGCGGAGAGGCACGATCGCTGTGGGAGGGCCTGGCCGAGGTGTGGGCCAACGGCGCTGAGGTCGATTGGGCGCGAATCTTCGTGAGCCCCGCCGGCCCCCGGCACGTGACGCTGCCCACATACGCCTTCCAGCGCGAACGTTTCTGGCTGCGCGCCGGCGTGGGCGCGGGCGATGCCGCGGCGGCGGGGTTGGAGCGGGCCGAGCATCCGCTGTTGGGCGCGGTGGTGGCGCTGGCGGGCAGCGAGGGGTGGCTGTTCACCGGCCGGCTGTCGCTGGATGCGCACCCGTGGTTGGTCGATCACGCGGTCGCCGGCACGGTGCTGCTGCCCGGTACGGCGTTCGTGGAGCTGGCGCTGCACGCCGGTGCGCGGCTGGGCTGCGGGTCGGTGCGGGAGCTGGTGCTGGAGGCGCCGCTGGTGGTGAGCGAAGGCGCGGCGATCCAGATTCAGCTCTCGGTCGGCGAGCCGGATGAGTCGGAGTGCCGGACGGTGGCGATCCATGCCCGCGTCGAGGGCGCAGCGGACGACGGGGAGCGTGCGCCGTGGGTGCGCCACGCGAGCGGCCTGTTGGCGCCCGACGGTGGGGAGGCGATCGACGAGCGGGTGGCGGCTGAGTTGGCCGGGGAGTGGCCTCCGCGCGACGGTGTCGAGCTGGAGGTGGAGGGCATCTACGACGGGCTGGCGGGCGTGGGCCTGGAGTACGGCCCGGCGTTCCAGGGTCTGCGCTGGGCGTGGCGGCGCGGCGAGGAGGTGTTCGCGGAGGTCGAGCTGGGCGACGAGGGGCAGCGGGGCGAGGCGGCGGCCTATGGTCTGCACCCGGCGTTGCTCGACGCCGCGCTGCACGCGGTCGCGGCGCTGACGCCGAGTGAGGCTGCGGGTGCGCCGCGGCTGCCGTTCGCGTGGAGCGGGGTGAGCCTGCGCGCTGCGGGCGCGACGCGGCTGCGTGTGCGCGTGGCGCTGGTGGGCGATGGGGTGTCGGTGGTGCTGGCTGACGAGGATGGGGTGGTGGCGTCGATCGATTCGCTGACGCTGCGAGCGGCGGCGGTCGGGGAGCACGGGGCGCCGGGAGCCGCATATCGCGATGCCCTGTTCGGCATCGAATGGGTGGCGGCGGAGTTGGGCGTGCGCGTGCCCATCGATGAGGATGAGTGGGATGGATCGGTGGTGGATTGCACCGCTGTGCAGACGACCGGCGTGGATGGTGTGCTGGAGGCGGTGGGCGATATCTTGGCGCGGCTGCAGGGGTGGCTGGCCGCCGATGATGACCAGAGTCGCCGCTTGGCGGTGCTGACGCGCGGCGCGGTGGGCATCGGCGGCGAGGGTGCCGCGGATCTCGCCGCCGCCGGCGTGTGGGGCTTCGTGCGAACCGCGCAGGCGGAGCACCCCGGACGGATCGTGCTGGTCGACGTGGACGACGGGGAGCCTGACGACGAGGCGGTACGGAGCGCGCTGCGGTTGGGCGAGCCTGAGGTGGCGGTGCGCGGCGGCGAGCTGTTCGTGCCGCGGCTGGTGCGTGCCGGCGGCGGCCTGGCGGTGGGGCGCGGCGTGGGTGTCGAGGACGCCGCGCAGGCGCAGGCGGGTGGCTGGCGGCTGGGGGTCGCCGGCGGTGGTGGCGTGTTGGAGGACCTGCGCGTGGAAGAGGGCGCGGGTGGCGGCGAGCTCGGCGTGGGTGAGGTGCGCGTGGCGGTGCGCGCGGCCGGCGTGAACTTCCGCGACGTGCTTGGCGCGCTCGGGATGTACCCCGGCGAGATCTCGATCGGTGGCGAGGGCGCGGGCGTGGTGTTGGAGGTCGGCCCGGGGGTGGAGGATCTCGCGGTCGGCGATCGTGTGATGGGCCTGTTGGATGGTGCGTTCGGCGCGGTCGCGGTGACGGATCGCAGGCTGCTGGCGCCGGTCCCGGAGGGGTGGTCGTGGACACGGGCGGCGTCGGTGCCGATCGTGTATTTGACGGCGTATTACGGCCTGATCGATCTCGCGGGGGCGCAGAAGGGTGAGCGGCTGTTGGTCCACGCGGCGGCCGGTGGTGTGGGGATTGCTGCTGTGCAGCTCGCCCAGCATCTGGGGTTGGAGGTGTGGGGCACGGCGAGTGAGGGCAAGTGGGGTGTGCTGGAAGGCATGGGGTTCGAGCGCGAGCGGATCGCCTCTTCGCGCGACCTGGAGTTCGGCGAGCGGTTCGCCGGCGCGGGGCTGGATGTTGTGTTGAACTCGCTGGCGGGCGAGTATGTGGACGCGTCGCTGGGGCTGCTGGGGTCAGGCGGGCGCATGTTGGAGATGGGCAAGACGGACGTCCGCGAGGCGGGCGAGATCGAGGCGGCGCATCCGGGTGTGGCGTACCGGCCGTTCGACGTGATGGACGCGGGCCCGGATCGCATCCAGGAGATGTTGCGGGAGCTGGTGGGGTTGTTCGAGGCGGGCGCGATCGAGGGCCTGCCGGTGAGGGTGTGGGACGCCGGTGACGCGGTGGGTGTGTTGCGGGCGATGAGCCAGGCGCGGCATGTCGGCAAGAACGTGTTGCGGATCCCGGCCCCGGTGCTTGGTGGTGATGGCACTGCGTTGATCACGGGTGGCACGGGTGGCCTCGGGGCGCTGGTGGCGAGGCATCTGGTGGAGCGTCACGGGGTGCGGAGCCTGCTGCTGGCGAGTCGTCGCGGCCGTGATGCGGAGGGTGTGGAGGAGCTGGTGGGGGAGCTGGAGGCGTTGGGTGCGAGCGTGAGCGTGGCGGCATGCGATGTCTCGGATCGCGAGCAGGTGAAAGCGCTGTTGGAGGAGATCGAGCTGGAGCGTCCTCTGGTGGCGGTGGTGCACGCGGCGGGTGTGCTTGACGACGGGCTGATCGGGTCGTTGACGCAGGAGCGGGTGCGGGCTGTGATGGCGCCGAAGGTCGGGGGTGCGTGGCACCTGCACGAGTTGACGGAGGGGTTGGATCTGCGGGCGTTCGTGTTGTTCTCCTCGTTGGCGGGGACGTTGGGTAACGCGGGGCAGGCGGCGTACGCGGCGGGGAATGCGTTCCTTGACGCGTTGGCATCCCAGCGGCGCGCCAGGGGCCTGGTGGGTAGCTCGCTGGCGTGGGGCCCGTGGGTGGGCGCGGGGATGGCCGAGGGTCTGGGTGAGGGCGCGCGCGCGCAGATCGAGCGCTCGGGGGTGAAACCCTTTTCGCCCGAGCGGGGCTTGGAGGCGTTCGACGCGGCATGCGAGCTCGATCGCCCGCTGTTGGCGCCGGTCGCTCTCGATCTAGGGGTGTTGCGGGGCTTCGCGAGCGAGGGGCTGCTGCCAGCTCTCTTCGCTGAGCTGATGCGCGCACCGACGTCGGGGCGCAGGCGCGCGCGCAGCCGTGGCGTGTTGGCGAAGCGGCTCGCGGGCCTCGGGGAGGGCGAGCGCGAACGGGTGGCGGTGGAGCTGGTGCGCGAGCACGCGGCGGCGGTGCTTGGCCACGCCTCGGCGGAGCGGGTTGACGCGAGCCTGGCGTTCAAGGATCTCGGGTTCGATTCGCTCGCGGCGGTCGAGTTGCGCAACCGGCTGGCGGGCGAGGCGGGAGTGCCGCTGCCGGCGACGCTGGTGTTCGATCACCCGACGCCGGTCGCGCTGGCGAAGTTCCTGGTTGCGGAGCTGCTGGACGAGCGGGCGGGTGTGAAGTTGCCGGTGCAGCGCGTCACGCGCGCCGATGAGCCGATCGCGGTGGTCGGCGTCGGCTGCCGCTTCCCCGGGGGTGTGCGCTCCGCGGATGAGCTGTGGGAGCTGCTGGCGGCGGGCGGCGATGCGATCGGCGCGTTCCCCGATGACAGGGGGTGGGATCTGCAGGGTCTGTATGACCCCGATCCGAGCAGCCCGGGGAGCAGCTATGTGCGCGAGGGCGGCTTCCTGGAGGGCGCGGGCGAGTTTGACGCCGCCTTCTTCGGTGTGAGCCCACGTGAGGCGTTGGCGATGGATCCGCAGCAGCGGCTGTTGCTGGAGGTCTGCTGGGAGGCGATCGAGGGTGCGGGGATCGACCCCGCCGCGTTGCGTGGGAGCAGCACCGGTGTGTTCGCCGGCGTGGGTTCCAGCGGGTACGGAGTCGGGTCGGCCGGCGAGGGTGTCGAGGGATATCTGCTGACGGGGAGCCTCACGAGCGTGGTGTCGGGCCGGGTCGCATACACCTTCGGCCTGGAGGGACCGGCGGTGTCGGTCGACACGGCATGCTCCTCTTCGCTGGTGGCGCTGCATCTGGCGGCGGGCGCGTTGCGTCAGGGGGAGTGCTCGCTGGCGTTGGCGGGTGGGGTGACGGTGATGGCGACGCCGGGGTTGTTCGTGGAGTTCAGCCGCCAGCGCGGGTTGGCGCCGGACGGGCGTTGCAAGTCCTTCGGCGACGGCGCCGACGGCACCGGCTGGAGCGAGGGCGCCGGGATGATCCTTTTGGAGCGTCTTTCCGACGCGCAGCGCCACGGCCACCCGATCCTCGGGGTGCTGCGGGGCAGTGCGGTCAACCAGGATGGCGCGAGCAATGGGCTGACCGCCCCGAACGGGCCCTCCCAGCAGCGCGTGATCATGCAGGCGCTCGCCGACGCCGGACTGGAGCCGGCGGACGTCGACGCGGTCGAGGCGCACGGCACCGGGACGACGCTGGGCGATCCGATCGAGGCGCAGGCGTTGCTGGCGACCTACGGCCAGGATCGCCCGGAGGACTCTCCCCTGTGGTTGGGCTCGATCAAGTCGAACATCGGGCATGCGGCCGCCGCTTCCGGGATCGCGGGGGTGATCAAGGTGCTGATGGCGTTGCAGCGTGAGGAGCTGCCGCGCACTCTGCACGTGGAGCGGCCGAGCAGCGAGGTGGATTGGGACGCGGGCAGTGTGACGCTGCTGAGCGAGCCGCGGCAGTGGCGGCGCAACGGGCGTGCGCGTCGCGCGGGGGTCTCCTCGTTCGGGATCAGCGGCACCAACGCGCACGTGATCCTCGAGGAGGCACCGCCACACGAGTCGGTGCCCCCTCCCCTTCCCCCTCCCTTTCCTCATCCCCTCACCGTGCTGCCGTGGATCCTCTCCGGCCGTGGCAGCGGCAGTCTGGAGGCGCAGGCCGACCGGCTGCGGCGCTACATGATGCAGCGGCCCGAGCTCGATCCCGCCGACGTCGCGGCTGCGCTCGCGGTCCGCCCGCGGCTGGAGCAGCGCGCGGTGCTGCTCGGGGAGACCCGCGAGCAGCTGCTGGAGGGCCTCGAGGCGCTCGCCGAGGGTCGCCCTGCCGAGGGCCCGCGGGGCGGCGTGACCCCGGGGCGGCTGGCGTTCCTGTTCACCGGCCAGGGTGCGCAGCGGCTTGGGATGGGCCGCGAGCTGCACGCGGCGTTCCCGGCATTCCGTGTGGCGTTCGACGACGTGTGCGCCTGCATGGACGAGTTCCTGGAGGGTGGGCTGCGGGAGGTCGTGTTCGGCGAGGGAGAGGATGCGGGCGGGCACGAGGCCGCCGTGCATGGGACGGCACTGGCGCAGCCGGCGCTGTTCGCGTTGGAGGTCGCGCTGTATCGCTTGGTCGAGGCGTGGGGTGTGAAGCCCGACTTCTTGATCGGCCATTCGATCGGCGAGCTGGCGGCGGCGCACGTGGCGGGCGTCTTCTCGTTGCAGGACGCGTGCCGTCTGGTCGCGGCTCGTGGCCGGCTGATGGGGGCGCTGCCCGAGGGCGGTGCGATGGTCGCGATCGGCGCGCCCGAGAGCGAGGTCGTGGAGTCGTTTGCGGCATTGGCCGGCTGGGAGGAGCGGGTGGCGCTGGCGGCGGTGAACGCACCTGGCTCGGTGGTGATCTCCGGCGACGAGGACGCGGTGCTGGAGCTGCAGGGCGTGTGGGAGGAGCGTGGCGCGCGCACGAAGCGGCTGCGGGTGAGCCATGCATTCCATTCCCCACGGATGGAGGGGATGCTGGAGGAGTTACGGAGCGTCGCTGAGACGGTGGTGTACAGCGAGCCGCGGATCCCGCTTGTCTCTAACGTCTCCGGCGCGCTGGCGAGCGTGACGGAGGTGTGCACGGCGGAGTATTGGGTGCGCCACGTGCGTGAGCCGGTGCGGTTCGCCGACGGCTTGAGCTGGCTGTGTGGGGAGGGCGTGAGCAGCTTCCTGGAGCTGGGTCCGGATGGGGTGCTGAGCGCAATCGTCGGCGAGTGCACGGAGGGTGGCGCCGCGGCCGACGGTGGGGGGCAGCACATTGGTGGGGGGCAGGGCATTGGTGGGGTGCAGGGTCTCGGCGGCGAGGTCGGCGTAGCCGACGGCGGTGTGCGGGCGGTGGCGCTGCTGCGTGCCGGCCGCGCCGAGCCCCGGGCGCTGCTGACTGGCCTCGGCGAGATGTGGGTGCGGGGTGTCGACGTCGATTGGCCGCAGGTATTTCGGAGTTCCGCCCTCCCGAGCCCCGGCGCCCGGCGCTTGGCGCTGCCGCCCTACGCCTTCCAGCGCGAGCGCTTCTGGCTGCGTGCCGGCGTGGGCGCGGGCGATGCCACGGCGGCGGGGTTGGAGCGGGCGGAGCACCCGCTGCTGGGTGCGGCGGTCGGGCTGGCGGGCAGCGAGGGGTGGCTGTTCACGGGCCGGCTGTCGCTGGATGCGCACCCGTGGTTGGCCGATCACGCGGTCGCGGGCACGGTGCTGCTGCCGGGCACCGCGTTTGTGGAGCTGGCGCTGCACGCTGGGGCGCGGCTGGGCTGCGGGTCGGTGCGGGAGCTGGTGCTGGAGGCGCCGCTGGTGGTGAGCGAGGGCGCGGCGATCCAGATTCAGCTCTCGGTCGGCGAGCCGGATGAGTCGGAGTGCCGGACGGTGACGATCCATGCGCGCGTCGAGGGCGCTGGAGCAGATGGCGAGCGCGCGCCGTGGGTGCGTCACGCAAGCGGCCTGTTGGCGCCCGACGGTGGCGAGGCGATCGACGAGCGGGCGGCGGCCGAGTTGGCCGGGGAGTGGCCTGTGTTCGACGGTGTCGAGCTGGACGTGGAGGGCATCTACGACGGGCTGGCGGGCGTGGGTCTGGAGTACGGCCCGGCGTTCCAGGGTCTGCGCGCGGTGTGGCGGCGCGGCGAGGAGGTGTTCGCGGAGGTCGAGCTGGGCGATGAGGGGCAGCGGGCCGAGGCGGCGGCCTATGGTCTGCATCCGGCGCTGCTCGACGCTGCGCTGCACGCGGTCGCGGCGCTGACGTCGAGTGGTGAGGCCAGTGCTCCGCGGTTGCCGTTTGCGTGGAGCGGGGTGAGCCTGCGCGCCACCGGTGCGACGCGGTTGCGTGTGCGCCTGGCGCCGGTGGGCGATGGGGTGTCGGTGGCGCTGGCCGACGGGGACGGGGTGGTGGCGTCGATCGAGTCGCTGACGCTGCGCGAGCTGCCGGCGGTGGGCGTCGAGAGCGCCGCGGGTGCGTCGCCGGACGCGCTGTTCGGCGTCGAGTGGCTGGCCGCGGGCACGGTTGACGGTGGTGTGGAGGAGTCGCATGAGGTGGTGGATTGCCGGGGCGATCGCGCGGGCGATGCGAACGAGGTGTTCGATCGAGTGAACGGCGCGCTGACGGCGGTGCGGGAGTGGCTTGAAGACGAGCGCTCGGCCGGTGGCCGGCTGGTGGTGGTGACGCGGGGCGCGGTGGACGTCGGTGGCGAGGGCGTCTCCGATCTCGCGGGCGCGGCGGTGTGGGGGTTGTTGCGGGCGGTCCAGGTGGAGCACCCGGGGCGGGTGGTGCTGGTCGACGTGGACGATCACGAGGAGCCGCTTGGGGTGGGGGCTGCGGCTGGGGTCGGCGAGGGTCAGGTGGCGGTGCGGGGGGGCGAGCTGTTCGTGGCGAGGCTGGTGCGCGCGGGTGCCGGCTTGGCGGTGGGGCGTGGTGTGGGCGTCGAGGGCGCCGCGACGGGTCAGGCCGGCGGTTGGCGGCTGGGCGTGGCCGGCGGCGAGGGCGTTTTGGAGGATCTGCGCGTCGTCGAGGGTGAGGGCGCCGGCGGCGGTGCGCTGGGCGTGGGCGAAGTGCGCGTGGCGGTGCGCGCCGCGGGCGTGAACTTCCGCGATGTGCTGGCGGTGCTGGGGATGTACCCAGGGGAGGTCTCGATTGGCAGCGAGGGCGCCGGCGTCGTGCTGGAGGTCGGCCCCGGTGTGGAGGATCTGGCGGTCGGCGATCGTGTGATGGGCCTACTGGAGGGTGCGTTCGGGGCGGTCGCGGTGACCGATCGCCGGTTCCTCGTGCGGGTGCCGGAGGGGTGGTCGTGGACGCGAGCGGCCTCGGCTCCGATCGTCTACCTGACGGCCTACTACGGCCTGGTGGATCTCGCGGGCGCGCAACAGGGCGAGCGGCTGCTGGTGCACGCGGCGGCCGGCGGTGTGGGGATCGCGGCGGTGCAACTCGCCAAGCATCTGGGCCTCGAGGTGTGGGGGACGGCGAGCGAGCGCAAGTGGGGGGCGCTCGAAGCGCTCGGGTTGGATCCTGAGCGGATCGCCTCCTCGCGCGACCTGGAGTTCGCCGAACGGTTCGCCGGCGCCGG
Organism: uncultured Solirubrobacterales bacterium; assembly: GCA_963744135.1. Lineage (GTDB taxonomy): Bacteria > Actinomycetota > Thermoleophilia > Solirubrobacterales > Solirubrobacteraceae > Palsa-744. The sequence goes on from CAVUSE010000007.1 coordinate 625,725, forward strand.
GATCGACGTGGTGCTGAACTCGCTGGCGGGCGAGTACGTGGACGCGTCGCTGGGGCTGCTGGGCGAGGGCGGGCGCATGTTGGAGATGGGCAAGACGGACATCCGCGAGGCGGGCGAGATCGAGGCGGCGCATCCGGGTGTGGCGTACCGGCCGTTCGACCTGATGGAAGCGGGCCCGGATCGCATCCAGGAGATGCTGGTGGATCTGGTCGGGCTGTTCGAGGCGGGCGCGATCGAGGGCCTGCCGGTGCGGGTGTGGGACGCCGGCGATGCGGTGGGGGCGCTGCGGTTCATGAGCCAGGCGCGGCACGTCGGCAAGAACGTGCTGCGGATCCCCGCCCCGCCGCTCGACGGCGAGGGCACGGTTCTGATCACGGGCGGCACGGGCGGCCTCGGCGCACTGATCGCCAGGCATCTGGTCGAGCGCCACGGGGTGCGGAGCCTGCTGCTGGCGAGCCGCCGCGGCTCGGAGGCCGAGGGTGTGGATGAGCTGGTGGGAGAGCTGGAGGGACTGGGCGCGAGCGTGAGCGTGGCGGCGTGCGACATCGCCGATCGCGAGCAGGTGAAAGCCTTGCTGGAGGGGGTCGCGCCGGAGCGCCCGCTGATCGGCGTGGTGCACGCGGCGGGCGTGCTCGACGACGGGTTGATCGGTTCCCTGACGGAGGAGCGGGTGCGGGGCGTGATGGCGCCGAAGGTCGGGGGCGCGTGGCACCTGCACGAGCTGACCGAGGGCATCGATCTGCGCGCGTTCGTGCTGTTCTCCTCGCTGGCGGGGACGCTCGGCAACGCGGGGCAGGCGGCGTACGCGGCGGGGAACGCGTTCCTCGACGGGCTGGCGTCGCAGCGGCGCAGCCGTGGCCTGGTGGGCGGTTCGCTGGCGTGGGGCCCGTGGGTGGGCGTGGGGATGGCCGAGAGCCTGGGCGAGGCCGAGCGTGCGCGGATCGAGCGCTCGGGAGTGAAACCCTTCTCGCCCGAGCAGGGGTTGAAGGCATTCGACGCGGCGCGCGAGCTCGATCGTCCGCTGCTCGCGCCGGTCGCCCTGGACCTCGGGGTGTTGCGAGGTTTCGCGCGCGAGGGCGTGCTGCCGCCGATGCTGAGTGAGCTGGTGCGTGCCCCGAAGTCGGGTCGCAGGCGTTCGGCGAGGGGTGGCGGGGCGTTGGCCGGGAGGTTGGCGGCCCTGGCGGAGGGCGAGCGTGAGCGGGCGGTGGTGGAGCTGGTGCGCGAGCATGCCGCGCAGGTGCTCGGCCACGCCTCGGCGGAGCGGGTCGACGTGAGCTTGGCGTTCAAGGATCTCGGGTTCGACTCGCTCGCGGCGGTCGAGCTGCGCAACCGACTGGCAGGCGAGGCGGGCATGCAGCTGCCGGCGACGCTGGTGTTCGATCACCCGACGCCGCTCGCGCTGGCGAAGTTCCTCGTAGGCGAGCTGCTGGACGAACAGGCGAGCGTGCAGCTCCCGGCGCGCTCGATCTCTCGCATGGGCGAACCGATCGCGGTGGTCGGCGTCGGCTGCCGCTTCCCCGGCGGGGTGCGCTCCGCAGAGGAGCTGTGGGAGCTTTTGGCGGCGGGCGGCGATGCGATCGGCGCGTTTCCCGAGGACAGGGGTTGGGATCTGGAGCGGCTGTATGACCCCGACCCGGGCAGCCCGGGGAGCAGTTACGTGCGAGAGGGCGGCTTCCTGGAGGGTGCGGGCGAGTTTGACGCCGGCTTCTTCGGTGTGAGCCCGCGCGAGGCGTTGGCGATGGATCCGCAGCAGCGGCTGCTGCTGGAGGTCTGCTGGGAGGCGATCGAGGGCGCGGGGATCGACCCTGCCTCATTGCGCGGAAGCAGCACCGGTGTGTTCGCCGGCGTGGGCTCCAGTGGGTATGGGGTCGGGTCTGCCGGCGATGGTGTCGAGGGATATCTGCTGACGGGGAGCCTCACGAGTGTGGTGTCGGGCCGGGTGGCGTACACCTTCGGTTTGGAGGGTCCGGCGGTGTCGGTCGATACGGCGTGCTCCTCTTCGCTGGTGGCGCTGCATCTGGCGGCGGGCGCGTTGCGCCAGGGGGAGTGCTCGCTGGCGTTGGCGGGTGGGGTGACGGTGATGGCGACGCCGGGGTTGTTCGTGGAGTTCAGCCGTCAGCGTGGGCTCGCGCCGGACGGGCGTTGCAAGTCTTTCGGCGATGGTGCCGACGGCACCGGTTGGAGCGAGGGCGCGGGGATGATCGTGCTGGAGCGTCTCTCCGACGCCGAGCGCCGCGGCCATCCGATCCTCGGGGTGCTGAGGGGCAGTGCGGTCAACCAGGATGGCGCGAGCAACGGGCTGACGGCGCCGAACGGGCCCTCCCAGCAGCGCGTGATCTTGCAGGCGCTCGCCGACGCGGGCCTGAACCCGGGCGAGGTGGACGCGGTCGAGGCGCACGGGACGGGCACGACGCTGGGCGATCCGATCGAGGCGCAGGCGTTGCTGGCGACCTACGGCCAGGATCGCCCGGAGGACTCTCCCCTGTGGTTGGGCTCGATCAAGTCGAACATCGGTCACGCCGCCGCCGCGGCTGGGATCGCCGGGGTGATCAAGGTGCTGTTGGCGTTGCAGCGTGAGCAGTTGCCCCGCACTCTGCACGTGGAGCGGCCGAGCAGCGAGGTGGATTGGGACGCGGGTCGGGTGGAGTTGCTGACCGAGCAGCGGCCGTGGCGGCGCAACGGGCGCCCGCGTCGCGCGGGGGTCTCCTCGTTCGGGATCAGCGGCACCAACGCGCACGTGATCCTCGAAGAAGCGCCCACCCGCGACGCAGCCTCCGAGGAGGTGCCCCCCCGCGATGACGTCGCGCCCGGTGTGTTGGCGTGGGTGATCTCGGGTCGCGGCGGGGGCAGCGTGGAGGCGCAGGCCGCGCGGCTGCACCGCTTCCTCGCCGAGACCCCCGAGCTCGACGCGGCCGACATCGCGCTCGCGCTCGCGGCCCGTCCGCGGTTGGAGCAGCGCGCGGTGGTGCTGGGCGAGGCTTGCGAGGAGCTGCTGGAGGGCTTGGCGGCGCTCGCCGAGGGCCGCCCCGCGACAGGCCCGCGGGGCGTCGCGACGCCGGGCCGGCTGGCGTTCCTGTTCACCGGCCAGGGCGCGCAGCGGCTTGGGATGGGCCGCGAGCTGCACGCGGCGTTCCCGGCGTTCGGTGTGGCGTTCGACGACGTGTGCGCCTGCATGGATGAGTTTCTGGAGGGCGGGCTGCGGGAGGTCGTGTTCGGCGAGGGCGAGGATGGGGGCGAGCGCGACGTCGCTCTGCATGGGACGGCGCTGGCTCAACCTGCGCTGTTCGCGTTGGAGGTCGCGCTGTATCGCCTGGTCGAGGCGTGGGGTGTGAAGCCCGACTTCTTGATCGGTCACTCGGTGGGGGAGCTGGCGGCGGCGCACGTGGCGGGTGTCTTCTCGTTGCAGGACGCCTGCCGTCTGGTCGCGGCCCGCGGTCGGCTGATGGGCGCGCTGCCAGAGGGTGGCGCGATGGTCGCGATCGGTGCGCCGGAGGTCGAGGTGATGGAGTCGTTGAGCGCCCTGGAGGGCTGGGAGCGCAGGGTGGCGCTGGCGGCGGTGAACGCGCCCGGCTCGGTGGTGATCTCCGGCGATGAGGACGCGGTGCTGGAGCTGCAGAGTGTGTGGGAGGAGCGGGGCGCGAGGACCAAGCGGCTGCGGGTGAGCCATGCTTTCCATTCCCCGCGGATGGAGGAGATGCTGGAGGAGTTCCGGAGCGTCGCCGAGACGGTGGCGTTCGCCGAGCCGCGGATCCCGCTCGTCTCCAACGTCTCCGGCGCGCTGGCGCGGGTGGAGGAGGTGTGCACAGCGGAGTATTGGGTGCGTCACGTGCGTGAGCCGGTGCGATTCGCCGACGGCGTGAGCTGGCTGTGTGGCGAGGGCGTGAGCAGCTTCCTGGAGCTGGGCCCCGACGGGGCGCTGAGCGCGATGGTCGGCGAGTGCGCCGGGGAGCCGGTGGCGGCGGCCCCCGTGCTGCGCGCCGGGCGCGGCGAGGCGCGCGCGCTGCTGGCCGGCCTCGGCGAGGTGTGGGCGCACGGTGTGGAGGTTGAGTGGGCGCGTTTGTTCGAACAGCCCAGCGCCCGGCGCGTGGCGCTGCCCGCGTACGCGTTCCAGCGCGAGCGCTACTGGCTCGGCGCCGGCGAGGGGGTGGGGGATCTCTCCGGCGCCGGCCTCGGCGTCGCGGGCCACCCGCTGCTGGGCGCCGTGGTGGAGATGGCGGACGGTGGCGGCCTGGTGCTCACCGGCCGCCTGTCGGTGCGCTCGCACCCCTGGCTCGCCGACCACGCGGTTCTGGGGGCGGTGCTGCTGCCCGGCACGGCGTTCCTTGAGCTCGCGCTGCGAGCCGGCGCCGAGGTGGGGTGCGAGGCGCTCGAGGAGCTGGTGCTGGAAGCGCCGCTCGTGCTGGGTCCCGGTCGGGTGTCGATTCAGGTCGTCCTCGGCGAGGCGGACGACTCCGGCGCGCGCGCGGTGAGCATCCACTCGCGCCCGGAGCCGGCCGCGGATGCAGAGCCGGGGGGCCCCAGGGGGGGCGGATGGGTGCGCCACGCCACGGGCGCGGTGCGCGCCGACCACGGCGAGCCGGACGAGCTGAGCGCGCTGCGGGCAGGCGCACGGGAGCTCGGCGGAGCGTGGCCTCCGGCCGGCGCCGTCGCGGTGGAGATCGGCGATCTCTACAGCGAGCTGGCGGCCCTGGGCCTTGAGTACGGGCCCGCGTTCCAGGGGCTGCAGGGGGTGTGGCGGCGAGGCGATGAGCTGCTCGCGGATGTGGTGCTGCCCGCGGACCCGCCGCCGGCGGCGGAGGCCTTCGGCCTGCACCCGGCGCTGCTGGACGCGGCTCTGCATGCGCTGCTGACGGACGCCGTCGGGGCGGCCGCCGCGGGTGCCGTGGGCGTGCGACTGCCCTTCTCGTGGAGCGGCGTGGGAGTGCACGCGGTGGGTGCCTCCCGCCTGCGGGTCTGCCTCTCGGCGCCGTCCGGCGCAAGCGATGGCGCCGTTTCCCTGCTGGCCGCGGACGACGCCGGCGGGCTGGTGGCGTCGGTGCGCTCGCTGGTGACGCGCGAGGTCTCCGCGACCCAGCTCGACGGGGCGCGTCCCACCAGTGTCGCTCACAGCGACTCGCTCTACTGCCTGCACTGGGATGCGCTCGGAGCGGTCGATCCGGCGGAGAGCGAGCCGCCCGGGCAGTCGCCGGAGCTGGTGTACGTGGACTGCGCCGCGGACGGGGATTGGGCGGGACGGGACTCCGGCGCGGTGGCCGGGCTGGTGCACGCCGGCGCGCAGCGGGTGCTGGAGCGCGTGCAGGAGTGGCTGGCCGACGAGCGCTCGGCGGACACCCGCCTGGTGGTCGTGACCCACGGCGCCGTCGCGGTGCGCGACGGGGAGGAGCTGCGCGACCTGCCGGGCGCGGCGGTGTGGGGCCTGGTGCGCTCGGCCCAGTCCGAGCACCCCGGCCGGATCGTGCTGGTGGACGTCGATCGGCACGAGCCCGCGCCGGCCGTGCTGGAGGCGCTCGCGCGCGGGGACGAGCCCCAGGTGGCGCTGCGGGGCGACGAGGCGTTCGCCGCCCGGCTGGCGCGCGTGGGCGCGAACGAGGGCCTGATCCCCCCGCTGGACGCGCCGGCGTGGCGCCTGGATGCCGGCGCCGGGGGCACGCTCGAGCACCTCGCGCTGGTCGCCTTCCCGGAGGCGCAGCGGTCGCTTGCAGCCGGGCGAGGTGCGCGTCGCCGTGCGCGCCGCCGGCGTGAACTTCCGCGACGTGCTGATCGCGCTCGGCATGTACCCCGGCGCGGCGCTGATGGGCGGCGAGGGCGCCGGCGAGGTGATCGAGGTCGGCGAGGGAGTCGGCGACTTCGCGCCGGGCGACCGGGTGATGGGTCTGCTGGGCGGGTTCGGTCCGATCGCGGTGGGCGATCGGCGGCTGCTGGCGCGCATGCCGCAGGCGTGGTCGTTCCCGCAGGCGGGGTCGCTGCCGACCGTCTTCCTGACCGCCTGCTACGCGCTCGTCGACCTGGCGGCCGTGCGACCCGGCGAGCGGCTGCTGGTGCACGCGGCGACCGGCGGGGTGGGCATGGCGGCCGTGCAGCTCGCTCGGCACCTGGGCCTCGAGGTGTTCGCCACCGCCAGCCCCGGCAAGTGGGACACGCTGCGCGCACAGGGCTTCGACGACGCCCACATCGCCTCCTCGCGCACGCTGGACTTCCGCGAGCAGTTCCTCCAGGTGACCGACGGCGAGGGCGTGGACGTCGTGCTCGACTGCCTGGCGCGCGAGTATGTGGACGCCTCGCTCGACCTGTTGCCGCGCGGCGGGCGCTTCATCGAGATGGGCAAGACCGACGTGCGCGACGCCGAGCGGGTGGCCGCCGAGCATCCGGGCGTCGCCTACCGGGCCTTCGACCTGCTGGAAGCCGGCCCCGAGCGCATCCAGGAGATGCTGCGCGAGCTGCTCGAGCTGTTCGAGGGCGGGGCGCTCGAGCCGTTGCCGGTGCGGACCTGGGATGTGCGGCGCGCGCCCGATGCCTTCCGTTTCATGAGCCAGGCGCGTCACACCGGCAAGATCGCCCTGACGTTGCCGCCCCGGCTCGACCCCCGGAGCACGGTGTTGATCACCGGCGGCACCGGGGCGCTGGGCGCGCTGGTGGCGCGCCACATGGTCGCCGAGCACGGGGTCGCCAGCGTGCTGCTCACCAGCCGCCGCGGAGCCGAGGCCGACGGTGCGCCCGCGCTGCGCGCGGAGCTCGAAGCGCAGGGCGCGCGCGTGCGGATCGAGGCGTGCGATGTGGCCGACCGCGAGCAGCTGCGGGCGCTGCTCGCCACGATTCCCGCGGAGCACCCGCTGGGCGCGGTCGTGCACACCGCCGGGGTGCTCGACGACGGCGTCGTCGAGGCGCTCAGCGCGGAGCGCCTCGAGGCCGTGCTTGCGCCCAAGGTCGATGGGGCGCTGCACCTGCACGAGCTGACGCGGCACCTGGACCTGTGGGCGTTCGTGCTGTTCTCCTCGATCGCCGGCACGATCGGCGCCCCGGGCCAGGCCAACTACGCGGCGGCGAACGTGCTGCTCGACGCGCTCGCCGCGCACCGCCGCGCGCACGGGCTCGCCGCCAGCTCGCTGGCGTGGGGCGTGTGGGCGCAGCAGGACGGCGGGATGGCGGGCGAGCTGCGCGAGGCCGATCGCACGCGCATCGTGCGCTCCGGCATCGCCGAGCTGTCGGGCGCCGAAGGTCTCGAGCTGCTCGACGCGGCGTGCGCGATCGACGCGCCGCACCTGATCCCGGCGCGCCTTGACATTCCGGCGCTGCGGGCGCTGGTCGGCGCCGACCATGTGCCGCACCTGCTGCGTGGCCTGATCCGCCCGCGCGCCGCCCGCGCGCGGGCCGGCGCGGGCTCGCTGGCGGCGCGGCTGAGGAGCATCGCGGCCGGCGAGCGCCACGCGGCCGTGCTGGAGCTGGTGCGAGCCGAGGTGGCGAGCGTGCTGGGGCACTCCTCCCCGAGCGCGATCGAGATCGAGCGCTCCTTCAAAGACCTCGGCTTCGACTCGCTCGCCGCGGTCGAGCTGCGCAATCGCCTGGCGCTCGCTGCCGATCTGCGCCTCCCCGCGACACTGGTGTTCGACTACCCCAACTGCGCGGCGCTCGCCGGGCATCTGCTGGAGGTGCTGCTGCCCGACGCGCGCGCGGAGTCTGCGGGCGGCCCCGAGCGCGCGCGACGTGCGGCGGCGGAGACGGCGCACGAGCCGATCGCGATCGTGGGGATCGGCTGTCGTTATCCGGGCGGCGTGCGCTCCGCGCGCGAGCTGTGGGAGCTGCTCGCGGCCGGGGGCGACGGGATCTCATCGCTGCCGACCGACCGCGGCTGGGACCTCGAGCTGCTGCGCGAGCTGGACCCATCGCTCGGCGCCGACGGCGGATATGAAGGCGGGTTCCTGTACGACGCGGGGGAGTTCGACGCCTCCTTCTTCGGGATCGGCCCGCACGAGGCGTTGGCAATGGACCCCCAGCAGCGTCAGCTGCTGGAAGTGAGCTGGGAGGCCGTGGAAGACGCCGGGATCGACCCGCTGTCGCTGCGTGGCAGCCAGACCGGCGTGTTCGCGGGCCTGATGTCCCACGACTATGTGGACGGCGTGGGCGCGGGCGCGCTGGCGTCGATGCCCGCGGGGGTTGCGGGGCACCTGGGGACGGGCAACACCGGCAGCGTGGTGTCGGGACGCGTCGCCTACGTGTTCGGGCTGGAGGGTCCGGCGGTCACGATCGACACCGCCTGCTCCTCCTCGCTGGTCGCGCTGCACCTCGCCTGTGGCGCGGTCCGCGCAGGGGAGTGCGCGCTGGCGCTGGCCGGCGGGGTGACGGTGCTGGGACAGCCGGGCATCTTCATGGAGTTCGCTCACCAGCGCGGTCTCGCGCAGGATGGGCGCTGCAAGTCGTTCGCGCAGGCGGCCGACGGCGCCGGCTTCTCCGAGGGCATCGGCGTGGTGCTGCTGGAGCGGCTGTCGGACGCGCGCCGCAATGGCCACCGGGTGCTCGGGCTGGTGCGCGGCAGCGCCGTCAACCAGGATGGCGCGAGCAACGGGCTGACCGCCCCCAACGGTCCCTCCCAGCAGCGTGTGATCCGCCAGGCGCTCGCCAGCGCGGGGCTCTCGGCGGCCGATGTCGACGCGGTCGAGGCGCACGGGACGGGCACGACGCTCGGCGATCCGATCGAGGCGCAGGCGCTGCTGGACACCTACGGCCAGGAGCGCGTGAACGGCGACCCGCTGTGGCTCGGCTCGATCAAGTCGAACATCGGCCACACCCAGGCCGCGGCCGGGATCGCGGGCGTGATCAAGATGGTGCTGGCGCTGCGCAACGGCGTGCTGCCGCGGACGCTGCACGTCGATCGGCCCTCCGCGCACGTCGAGTGGGAGGCGGGCGAGGTGGCGCTGTTGACCGAGCCGCGGCCGTGGCCGGCGAACGGCCGGCCGCGTCGCGCGGGGGTCTCCTCGTTCGGGATCAGCGGCACCAACGCGCACGTGATCGTCGAGGAAGCGCCCCCCGGCGAGGATGACCTGGCCGGCCGGGCGCCGGCGGCCCTCGACGGAGCCACGCCGGTCGCGGTCGGCGACGGCGTTCCGGACGTGGGTGCCAGCGCTCCGGACGCGGGTGCCGGTGCGCACGACCGCGTGGATGGTTGGTCTGGGGCTGTGCCGTGGGTCCTTTCGGCACGGGGCGTGGCCGGGTTGCGCGGCCAGGCGGCGCGGCTGTTGGAGCTAGTCGAGGGTGATGCTGAGCTTGGGGTGGAGGACGTCGGGCTCTCGCTGAGCGCCCGCGCGGTGTTCGAGGATCGCGCGGTCGTGCTGGTCGAGTCCCCATTCGCCGCGGGGCGCGAGGCGCCGCTCGACGGGCTGCGCGCGCTGGCCGGCGGCGAGGCCGCGAGCGGCGTGGTCACGGGCGCGGTGTCGCGAGACGCCGGCCGGACGGCGTTCCTGTTCACCGGCCAGGGCGCCCAGCGGGTTGGGATGGGTCGTGAGCTGTACGCGGCATTCCCCATGTTCCGCGCGACCTTTGACGAGGTCTGCGGCCACCTGGACGAGCTGCTGGAGTGCTCGCTGCGCGAGGTGGTGTTCGGCGAGGGAGCGTTCTCCAAGGAGGCAGAGGAGGCGGCGGCAAGTCCGCTCGACGAGACGATGTTCACGCAGGCCGGGCTGTTCGCCGTCGAGGTGGCGCTGCTCCGGTTGCTGGAGAGCTGGGGTGTGCGCCCCGACATCGTGATCGGCCACTCGATCGGCGAGGTGGTTGCGGCGTACGCGGCAGGCGTCTTCTCGCTCCAAGACGCCTGCCGGCTGGTGGCGGCGCGCGGGCGCCTGATGGGTGAGCTGCCCGCGGGTGGCGCGATGGTCGCGGTCGCGGCGAGCGAGCTGGAGGCGTTGGAGTCGTTGGCCGGTTACGAGGGTCGGCTGGCGCTCGCCGGCGTGAACGGCCCCACCTCGGTGGTGCTCTCCGGAGACGAGGACGCGGTCGCGGAGCTCGCGGCCCTGTGGGAGCAACGGGGTCGCAAGGTGAAGCGGCTGAAGGTCAGTCACGCGTTCCACTCGCCGCGGATGGATGCGATGCTGGAGGCGTTCGCAGGGGCGCTGAAGGGGATCTCGTTCAAGGAGCCGCGGATCCCCGTCGTCTCGAACGTGACCGGTGAGGTGGCGAGCGAGGGCCTGCTGGCCGACCCGGCGTACTGGGTGCGCCATGTGCGCGAGCCGGTGCGCTTCGCGGATGGCGTCGGCTGCCTGGCGGAGCAGGGCGTGCGGAGCTTCCTGGAGCTGGGGCCGGATGGTGTGCTGAGCGCGATGGTGCACGACACGCTCGAAGACGCGGCGGCCGTCTCTGTGCTGCGCCGCGAGCGTCCGGAGGCGAGGACGCTATTCACGGCGCTGGCGGAGCTGTGGGTGCGCGGGCAGGAGCTCGACTGGTCGGCGGTGTTCGCCGGCTCCGGCGCACGGCGCGTGGCGCTGCCCGCGTACGCGTTCCAGCGCGAGCGCTACTGGCTGGCGAGCGACGGTCTCGGCGCGGGCGACCCGGCCGCGATCGGCCAGCAGCGCGCCGGGCATCCGCTGCTGGGGGCGGCGGTGGCGCTTGCCGGCGGCGAAGGCCTTGTGTTCACCGGCCGGCTGTCGCTGCGCACGCATCCGTGGCTGGCCGACCACACCGTGATGGGTGGTGTGCTGGTGCCGGGCACGGCGTTCGTCGAGCTGGCGCTGTACGCCGGCGGCCAGGTCGGCTGCGCGGCGCTGCGCGAGCTCGTGATCGAGCGGCCGCTGGCGCTCGGCGAGCGGGACGCGCCGCGGCTGCAGGTGGTGCTGGGCGCGGCCGATGAGGGGGGCGCACGAGCCGTGAGCATCTACTCCCGCGCGGGAGATGCGCTCGACGGCGACCTCGGCGAGGGCGAAGCGGGCTGGGTGCGTCACGCCGCGGGTGTGGTGGTAGCGCCGGAGGAGCAGCCGGACGAGGGGGCCGGGGCGCGGCTGGGCGAAGAGGCACAGTCAGGCGAAGAGTCTCCCGGTGAGCAGGCCATGGGTGAGCGGGCCGCCAGGCGCCGCGCGCGGGAGCTGGGGGCGGTGTGGCCGCCCGCCGGCGCGGTGCCCGTCGCGGTCGATGAGCTGTATGACGGCTTGGCGGAGCGCGGCATCGAGTACGGGCCGGCCTTCCAGGGCGTGCGCGGCGTGTGGCGCCGCAACGACGAGCTGTTCGCCGAGGTGGAGCTCCCGGCCGCGGCGGAGCAGCAGGCGGACGCGTTCGCCCTGCACCCGGCGCTGCTGGACGCGGCGCTGCACGCGATCGCCGCCGCGCCAAGCGGGGCGGGGGAGGACGGCGCCACCGACGGGCCGAGCGGGGCGTGGCTGCCGTTCTCGTGGGAGCGGGTCGGGCTGTTCGCCGCCGGCGCCTCGCGCCTGCGGGTCTCGCTCTCGCTGCACGTCGAGCAGGGCCACGGATCGGCCTCCCTCGTGGCGGCCGACGAGGCTGGCGGGCTGGTAGCCACGGTCGGGTCGCTGGTGCTGCGCGAGGTCTCCGCAGCCCAGCTGGGCGCCCGGTCCGGGGTGGCGCGCGACTCGCTCTTCTGCCTGGAGTGGGCGGAGGTCGAGGGGCTGCCGGCGGCGGCGCCCGTTCCCGCCGGGACCGTGGTGCTGGGGGCTGAGGATGGGGCACTCGCTACTGCGCTGGGGGCAATCGGTGCGGAGCCTGCGGTGCACGCGAGTCTCGCGTCGCTGGGCGCGGCGCTCGGGGGCGGCGTCCCGGCGCTCCCGTTGGTGCTCGTCGACTGCTCCTCCGCTGCTTTCCCCTCCCCCTCTACCACCACCACCAACTCCTCCTCCTCCTCCTCCTCCTCCTCCGTCGCGGCAGCGGAGGCGCACGGGGCGGTGCACCACGCGCTCGAGCTGGTGCAGAGCTGGCTCGCGGACGCGCGCTTCGCGGACGCGCGTCTGGTGCTCGTGACCCGCGGTGCGGTGGCGGCGCACGCGGAGGACGGCGTTGACGGGCTGGCGCTCGCCGCGGTGTGGGGGCTGGTGCGCTCCGCCCAGTCGGAGAGCCCGGGGCGGCTCGTGCTCGTGGACGTCGACGACGAGCCCGCGTCCTGGGCGGCGCTGGGCGCGGCGCTCGCGGCTGACGAGCCCCAGCTCGCCGTGCGCGCGGGCGAGGTGCTCGCCGCGCGACTGGCACGCCCCGGTGGGGACGGCGCGCTGGCGCCCCCCGCGGGGTCGGGCTGGCGGCTCGACGTGACCGCGCGGGGCACGCTGGAGAACCTCACGCTGGTCGAGAGCGACGAGGGCCGGCGGCCGCTCGGGCAGGGCGAGGTGCGGGTCGCGGTGCGTGCCGCCGGCCTGAACTTCCGCGACGTGCTGATCGCGCTCGACATGTACCCCGGGGCGGCCTCCATGGGTGGAGAGGGCGCGGGCGTGGTGGTGGAGGTCGGCGAGGGCGTGGAGGGCCTCGCCGTCGGCGATCGTGTGATGGGCCTGTTGAGCGGCGGCTTTGGCCCGCTGGCGGTCGCCGACCGGCGGATGGTCGCCGTGGTGCCGGAGGGGTGGAGCTTCGAGCAGGCCGCGTCGGTGCCGGTGGTCTTCCTGACGGCGCTCTACGCGCTGCACGACCTGGCGGGGCTGAAACGCGGCGAGCGGCTGTTGGTGCATGCCGCCACGGGCGGCGTCGGGATGGCGGCGGTGCAGCTCGCGCGCCACCTCGGGGCCGAGGTGTACGGGACGGCCAGCGAGGGCAAGTGGCCGACGCTCCAAGCGATGGGCTTCGAGCAGGAGCGGATCGCCTCCTCGCGCACGGCGGAGTTCCGCGAGCGGTTCCTTGGGGCGACCGGCGGCGAGGGCGTCGACGTCGTGCTCGACTGCCTCGCGGGCGAGCTGGTGGACGCCTCGCTCGACCTGCTGCCGCGGGGCGGGCGCTTCGTCGAGATGGGCAAGACCGACGTGCGCGACGCCGAGCGGGTGGCGGCCGAGCATCCCGGCGTGGCCTACCGCGCCTTCGACACGCTCGAAGCGGGCCCGGAGCGGATCGGCGCGATGCTCGGCGAGCTGTGCGAGCTGTTCGCGCAGGGCGCCCTGGAGCCGCTGCCGCTCACCACGTGGGATGTGCGCCGCGCGCCGGAGGCGTTCCGCTTCCTCAGCCAGGCACGCCACACCGGCAAGCTCGTGTTGCGGATGCCCGCGCCGGTCGATCCGCGTGCCACCGTGCTGATCACGGGCGGCACCGGTGGGCTGGGAGCGCTGCTGGCGCGCCACCTGGTCACCGTGCACGGGGTCCGCTCGCTGCTGCTGGCCAGCCGTCGCGGCGAGCAGGCCGACGGCGCGCAGACCCTGCTGGCCGAGCTCGAGGAGCTGGGCGCCCGTGTGCGGATCGCCCCCTGCGACGTCAGCGACCGTGAGCAGCTCGCCGCGCTGCTCGCCGAGGTGCCGGCGGAGCACCCGCTCGGCGCCGTGGTGCACACCGCCGGCGTGATCGACGACGGCACGATCGACGCGCTCACGCCCGAGCGCCTGGACCGGGTGCTCGCCCCGAAGCTCGACGCCGCGCTGCATCTGCACGAGCTGACGCGCGAGCAGGACCTGTGGGCGTTCGTGACGTTCTCCTCGATCGCCGGCGTGTACGGCGCTCCCGGTCAGGGCAACTACGCCGCCGCCAACGCCTTCCTCGACGCGCTCGCGGCCCACCGCCACGCACGCGATCTCCCCGCGAGCTCGATGGCGTGGGGGCTGTGGGCGCAGGAGAGCGCGATGACCGGCGCGCTCGCGGACGCCGACCGGGCGCGGATCGAGCGCTCGGGCCTAAGCGCGCTGTCGGCCGCGGAAGGGCTCGAGCTGTTCGACGCGGCGCGCGCGCTTGACGCGGCGCTGACGATCCCGGCGCGGCTGGACATCGGCGCGCTGCGCGGCCTGGCGCGGATCGGCGCGGTGCCGCCGCTGCTGCGCGGCCTGATCCGCGCGCCCGCCCAGCCCGCCCGCGCCACCGCCGGCTCGCTCGCCGCGCGTCTTGCGGGCATCCCGGCGGCCGAGCGCGAGGGCAGCACGCTGGAGCTGGTGCGCGGCGAGATCGCCACGGTGCTCGGCCACCGCTCGCCCGCGGACGTCGACGTCAACCGCGCCTTCAACGAGCTCGGCTTCGACTCGCTCTCGGCGGTGGAGCTGCGCAACCGCCTCGCCGCCACCACCGGGCTGCAGCTGCCGGCCACGCTGATCTTCGACTACCCCAACCCGCATGCGCTCGCCAGCCACCTGCTCGGCCTGGTGGATGAGCAGGGGGGGACGGCCCCGGCGCTGGAGGTGGAGCTCGACCGGCTCGACGCGATGCTGGCCGCTGTCCCCGAGCGGGACGAGGCGGAGCGCCGGCGGGTGAGCGCCCGCCTGCAGGAGCTGCTCGCGCGACTGAGCGGCACGACGCAGCCACAGGACGGCGTCACCGTGGCGGAGCGACTCGCGGATGCCTCCGACGACGAGATCTTCGGGTTCATCGACGAGCAGCTGGGCGCGGGCGCCGCGCCAGACGGGGATGGCGATGGCGCGTAGACGACAGCGAGCGGCTCGCACGGTGGGCGGGCATGCGCGCGAGGTGAGCGGCCGATGACCGGCGAGGAGCGGCTGCGCGACTACCTCAAGCGCGTCACGGTCGAGCTGCACGACACGCGCCTGCGCCTGCGCGAGGAGCAGGAGCGCGTGCGCGAGCCGATCGCGATCGTGGGGATGAGCTGCCGCTACCCCGGCGGCGTCACATCGCCCGAGGAGCTGTGGGAGCTGGTGGCGAGCGGCGGCGACGGGCTCTCGGGCTACCCCACCGACCGCGGCTGGGACCTCGAGCGCATCAACGGCGCCGAGCGCGACCACCCGGCCCCCGCCAGCCCCCGCGAAGGCTGCTTCCTGCACGCCGCGGGCGAGTTCGACGCGGGCTTCTTCGGGATCAGCCCGCGCGAGGCGCTGGCGATGGATCCCCAACAGCGCCAGTGGCTGGAAATCGCGTGGGAGGCGTTCGAGGACGCCGGGATCGACCCGGCCTCCGTGCGCGGCGCGCAGGTGGGCGTGTTCGCCGGGATCAGCAGCCAGGACTACGGCAGGGGCATGGAGAGCGCGGTCCGCTCCGCCTCCGCCGAGTCGGTCGAGGGTTACCTCTTGACCGGCGCGCTCACCAGCCTGGTGTCGGGTCGCGTCTCCTACGCGCTCGGGCTGGAGGGGCCGTCGCTGACGGTGGACACCGCCTGCTCCTCCTCGCTGGTGACGCTGCACCTGGCGTGCGGGGCGCTGCGCGCGGGCGAGTGCTCGCTGGCGCTGGCGGGGGGCGTGACGGTGCTGTGCACCTCGGCGGCGTTCGAGGAGTTCGCGCGTCAGGGCGCGCTCGCCGCCGATGGGCGCTGCAAGTCGTTCGCGAACGCTGCTGACGGCACCAGTTTCTCCGAGGGCGTGGGGGCGGTGCTGCTGGAGCGGCTGTCGGACGCCAGGCGCAACCGCCACCCGGTGCTCGCGCTCGTGCGCGGCAGCGCCGTCAACCAGGATGGCGCGAGCAATGGCCTGACGGCTCCCAACGGTCCCTCCCAGCAGCGCGTGATCCGCGGCGCGCTGGCCAGCTGCGGCCTCTCCGCGAGCGACGTGGACGTGGTGGAGGCGCACGGTACGGGCACGGTGCTGGGCGATCCGATCGAGGCGCAGGCGGTGATCGCGACCTACGGACGGGCGCGCGAGGCCGACAGCCCGCTGCGGCTGGGCTCGATCAAGTCGAACTTCGGCCACACCCAGGCGGCGGCGGGGGTGGCGGGTGTGATCAAGATGGTGCTGGCGCTGCGCCACGGCGTGATGCCGAGGACGCTGCACGTGGACGAGCCCTCGCGGCAGGTCGACTGGTCGGCGGGCGCCGTCTCGCTGCTGACGGAGCCGATTCCGTGGGAGCGCAACGGCAGGCCGCGTCGCGCGGGGATCTCCTCGTTCGGGATCAGCGGCACCAACGCGCACGCGATCCTGGAGGAGGCCCCGGGTTCGCCGGGTGAGAGCGGCGTGGATCGCCCGCCCACCGAGGAGTCCTCCGCGAGCCCAGGGGCGGTGTTCAGCTCGGCAGTGACGCCGTGGGTGCTGTCGGGCAGAGACGAGGGGGCGCTGCGCGATCAGGCTCGGCGGCTGGGCGCGCGCGTGAGCGGCGATCGGAGCCTGGCGGCGGTGGACGTGGCGTGTGCGCTCGCGCGCCGCTCCGCGTTCGAGCGCCGGGCGGTGGTGCTCGGCGGCGATCGCGACGAGCTGCTGGTTGGCGTGGGCGCGCTCGCGGAGGGGGAGGCTGCCGGGAACCTGATCGAGGGTCGCTCGGCGGCGCGCGGGCGGCGGGTGGCGTTCGTGTTCCCGGGACAGGGCGGCCAGTGGGCCGGCATGGCGGTGGAGCTGCTGGACGGCGCGCCGGTGTTCGCGCAGCGGCTGCGGGAGTGCGGCGAGGCGCTGGCGGGGTGGGTCGATTGGCGCTTGGAGGATGTGCTGCGCGGCGTCGCGGGGGCGCCGGGGCTGGAGCGGGTCGACGTGGTGCAGCCGGCGCTGTGGGCGGTGATGGTGTCGCTGGCGGGGCTGTGGCGGGCCTGCGGTGTGCGCCCCGACGCGGTGGTCGGCCACTCCCAGGGCGAGATCGCGGCCGCCTGCGTCGCCGGCGGCCTGTCGCTGGCGGACGGCGCGCGGGTGGTGGCGTTGCGCAGCCGCGCGCTCGGGTCGCTGGCGGGCCGGGGCGGGATGGCCTCGGTGGCGCTCGGCGTCGGGGAGCTGCAGTCGCGCCTCGGCGGCCCAGGCGAGGGCGTGTCCGTCGCCGCGGTGAATGGGCCGGGCTCGATCGTGGTGTCGGGCGAGGCCGGCGCCTTGGACCGACTGGTGGAGCGGTGTGAGGCGGCGGGTGTGAGGGCGCGGCGGATCGCGGTGGACTACGCCGCGCACTCGGCGCAGGTGGAGGAGATCAGGGAGGAGCTGCTGGAGGCGTGCGCGGGGATCGCCCCGCGCTCGGGGGAGGTGCCGTTTCATTCGAGCGTGACGGGCGGGGTGCTCGACACGGCCGAGCTCGACGCCGACTACTGGTATCGCAATCTGCGCGAGACGGTGCGCTTCGAGCAGGCGACGCGGGGCCTGCTGGACGAGGGGTGTCGCACGTTCGTGGAGGCCAGCCCCCACCCGGTGCTGAGCATCGCCGTGCAGGAAAGCGCCGAGGCGGGTGGCACGGCGGCGGCGCTCGGCTCGCTGCGTCGCGACGAGGGCGGCCCGCGGCGCTTCCTCGCCTCGCTGGGCGAAGCGTGGGTGCGCGGCGTCCCCGTCGACTGGCGCGCCGCGATCGGCGAGGAGGGTGTGAGCTTCGTGCGGCTGCCGACATACGCATTCCAGCGCCGGCGCTTCTGGGTGGAAGGAGGGCCGGGCGGCGGCGACCCCGCCGCGGTCGGGCAGGCCGCCGCCGAGCACCCGCTGCTGGGCGCGACGGTGGCGCTGGCGGACGGTCGCGGATGGCTGTTCACCGGGAGGCTGTCGCTGCGCTCCGCCCCGTGGCTGGCCGATCACGCGGTGCTGGGCTCGGTGCTGGTGCCGGGCACGGCCTTCCTGGAGCTCGCGCTGCACGCCGGCGCCCGGGCCGGCTGCGGGGTTGTGCGGGAGCTCGCCCTGCACGCGCCGCTGGTGCTGGGCGCCAACCAGCCTGGGTCCGGTTTCCGCCCGCCCGACGCCGGCGCGCGTGAGCCGGAGGGCGTGCAACTCCAGGTGGTGGTGGGCGAGCTCGATGAAGCGGACCCCGCCGGCCGGCCCGGTCGGCCGCTGAGCATCTACGCCCGGCGCGAGGCCCCCGAGGGAGAGGAGGAGCCATGGGTGCTGCACGCGAGCGGCGCGCTGAGCGTCGGGGAGTACGCGAGCGGATCGCTCGGCGCAGAGGCACGACCGGCGGCTGGCGAGCAGGCCGGCGAGCGGGCGGACGGAGCGGACGATCGGTTCGCAGCCGCGCGGAGCGCCCTCGCCGGGGAGTGGCCGCCGACGGACGCCCAGCCGCTGGAGCTCGACGGCGCATACGAGCGGCTGGCCGACGCGGGCCTCGAGTATGGGCCGGTCTTCCAGGGCATGCGCTCCGTCTGGCGCCAGGGCGAGCGCCTCTTCGCCGAGATCGAGCTGCCCGAGGAGGAGCGCGCGCGGGCCGGCCTGTTCGGCGTGCACCCCGCGTTGCTCGACGCCGCGCTGCACGCGGTCGGGCTGGCGGCCGTGGACGCGCGGCTGGCAGGCGCCGCGACGGACGCGGGCTCCGACACCGAGGTGCGGCTGCCGTTCGTGTGGAGCGGCGTCGGTCTGCACGCGGTCGGCGCCGCGACCCTGCGGGTGTGCCTGGAGTTCGCGGGTGAGGACTCGATCTCGCTGTGCGCCGTCGATGCGGACGGCGCGCCTGTGCTCGGCGTCGAGCGGCTGCTCGTGCGCCCGCTGGCGGCGGGACAGTTCGAGGGCGCGTGCGCGGAGGCGCATCGAGACTCGCTGTTCGGCTTGGAGTGGGTCCCGGCGCCCACGCCCTTCGCCGGTGAGCCGGAGGTGGAGTGGGCCATGTTGGGCGAGCCCGAGAGCCGGCTTGCGAGCGGACTCGCCGGCGCCGGTGTCGGCGGTGTGCGGGCATGCGCGAGCTTCGCCGCGCTGCGCGA
Source organism: uncultured Solirubrobacterales bacterium (assembly GCA_963744135.1). Lineage (GTDB taxonomy): Bacteria > Actinomycetota > Thermoleophilia > Solirubrobacterales > Solirubrobacteraceae > Palsa-744. The sequence continues at coordinate 644,353 of CAVUSE010000007.1, forward strand.
GACCGTCGAGCGGGGAGAGCCCGTGCCCGCGGTGGTGTTGGCGCAGTGTCCCGCGGCGCCCGCCACGGCGGATGGTGCGGGGCTGCCCGCGGCGGCCCACGCGGCGCTGGGTGAGCTGCTGAGCCTGGTGCAGGCATGGCTTGCCGATGAGCGCTTCGCCGACTCGCGACTGGTGGTGCTAACCCGCGACGCGCTCCCCGGCGGGGATAGCGTCGCGGGCCTGGCGCAGGCTCCGGCGTGGGGTCTCGTGCGCTCCGCGCAGTCGGAGAACCCGGGTCGCTTCGTGCTGGTGGACATCGACGGCGAGCGGGCCTCCTGGGAGATGCTGCCCGCGGCGCTCGCCGGCGAGGAGCCGCAGCTGGCGATCCGCGACGGCGCGGTGTCGGCGGCGAGGCTGACGCGGGTGCAGCCGAGTGTGTCAGCGCCGACCGACGGGGCTGCCAGGCTGGCGCAGCCGCGGCCTGTCACGCCGGCCGCTGAGGGCGTGGCGGCGCTCGGGACCGTCGACGAGCACGGCACGCCGTCGCTCCCCCCGCGCGAGACCTTTGACGAGCACGGCACCGTGCTGATCACGGGCGGGACCGGCGAGCTGGGCGGGCTGCTCGCCCGGCACCTGGTGGAGCGCCACGGCGTGCGCCACCTGCTGCTCGCCAGCCGGCGGGGCCCGCGGGCGCCCAACGCGTCGACGCTCGCGGCAGAGCTGGCGGAGCTCGGGGCGAGCGTGCGGATCGAGGCGTGCGACGTGGCCGAGCGTGCACAGGTGCAGCGGCTGCTGGGGCAGGTGGACGCGGAGCATCCGCTCCGCGGCGTGGTGCACGCCGCGGGCGCGCTCGATGACGGCGTGATCGAGTCGCTGAGCCCGACGCATCTGGACCGCGTGCTGGCGCCGAAGCTCGACGCCGCGTGGCACCTGCACGAGCTGACCGCGCAGCTCGACCTGCGCGCCTTCGTGCTGTTCTCTTCGGCGGCGGGCGTGTTCGGCAACCCCGGCCAGGGCAACTACGCGGCGGCGAACGTCTTCTTGGACGCGCTCGCCGCCCACCGCCGCGGCCGCGGCCTGTCTGGACTCTCGATCGCGTGGGGGCGGTGGGCGCTGCTCGGCGAGATGTCGGCCCACCTGGGCGAGGCCGACCTGGCGCGGCTCGAGCGCATGGGTGTCTCCGCGCTCAGCGCCGAGGAGGGTCTCGAGCTGCTCGACGCCGCGTGCGAGAGCGGGGAGGCCCTGGTGGTGGGGACCCACATCGCGCGGAGCGCGCTGCGCGCCGGCGCGCGGGCGGGCGTGCTGCCCCCGCTGCTGCGGGGTCTCGTGTCGATGCCCCCCCGCAGAGCGGCGGATGGGGCGCACCGGTCGCTCGTGGCGCGACTGGCGGCCACGCCCGAGCGGGAGCGCGGGCGCGTGGTGCACGACGTGGTGCGCGCGGAGGTGGCCGCCGTGCTGGGGCATCCCTCGCCCGAGGCGGTGCGGGCCGAGCAGCCTTTCCTCGAGCTCGGATTCGACTCGCTGGTGGCGGTGGAGCTGCGCAACCGGCTCAGCACGATCAGCGGGCTGCGCCTGCCGGTGACGCTGGTGTTCGATTGTCAGACGCCCGCCGCGCTGGCCGATCGCCTGCACTCCGAGCTGGCGCTCGTGTCGATGGGCGGCGATGGGGCGCCGGCCGCCGCGGGGCGCCCGCCGGCGGCGGGCACGACCGGCGGCGGCGACTCGACGCAGGCGCTCGGCTCGCTGCTGCCGCGCGCGGTGGAGCTCGGGATGGTCGAGGAGTTCGTGGGCATGATCGCGACCGCGTCGAAGCTCCGCCCGACGTTCGACGCCTGCCTGGAGTCCGAGGAGGCGCCGGAGGCGATTCGTCTCTGTGAGGGTGACGAGGGGCCCGCCGTGATCTGCGTCTCCTCGCTGCTGGCGATCGCCGGCCCGCACCAGTACGCGCGGTTTGCCAGGCCGTTCGGCGGCCTGCGCGAGGTGTCGGCGCTCCCGGTGGTGGGCTTCCGTGCGGGCGAGCGCCTGCCCGCGAGCTTCCAGGTGGCCGTCGAGACCCACGCCGCGAGCGTGCGGCGAGCGGGTGGGGGCGCCCCGGTGGTGCTGCTGGGCCACTCCACCGGTGGCATGCTCGCCTACGCGATCGCCGAGCACCTGGAGCGGGCGGGCCAGCCGCCGGCGGCGATGGTGCTGGTGGACACCTACTGGGGCGGCGGCTTTGCGAGGATCGTGCCGGAGGCGATCGGCGGCATGCTGGCGCGAGACGGGGAGCGTGTCGTGATGACCGACGCCTCCCTGACGGCGATGACGGCCTACGGCCGCTTCGTGACGGAGTGGGAGCCCTCGCGGCTGCAGGCCCCGGTGCTGCTGGTGCGGGCCTCGGCAGCCGATGCTCGGCGCCCCGGCCGAGGAGGGGTGGCAGGCCTCCCTCGATGCTCCCCACACCGCCGTGGATGTGGCGGGCGACCACTTCACGATGATGGAAGATCACGCCGAGACGACGGCGCGGGCGGTGCAGGAGTGGCTGGGTGCGCTGGAGTCGACGCTGTCGTGACCGCTGGGTATGCCCGCGCCGGCCCCGCGTGTGGTGGGGGGCGCGTCGCCCCGCCGCGCGGTGGTGGCGCTACTCCCCGCTCCAGCGCGGGGGCCGCTTCTCGGCGAAGGCGCTCATTCCCTCGCGCAGGTCGCGCGAGGCGAACGAGGCGCGGCGCAGCTCGATCAGCTCCGCTTCGACCTCCTCGGGGAGTGTCCCCTGCGCGCGCAGCAGCGCCGCGATCACGCGCTTGTTGCCGGTCTGCGACAGTGGCGCGTTGCCGGCCAGCTCCCGCGCCAGCGCGAGCGCCGCGGCCTCCAGCTCGCCGGCCGGGGCCAGCCGGTTGACGAGGCCCCACTGCAGCGCGGTGGCGGCGTCGATGTAGCTGCCGAGCAGGAACAGCTCCCGCGTGCGCGCGGCGCCGATCGCGTCGAGGAAGCGGCGCAGGCCGGTGTGGGAGTAGACGAGGCCGAGCTTCGCGGGGGGCATCCCCAGTTTGATCTCCTCGGCGCCGATCCGCAGGTCGCACGCCAGCGCCAGCTCCAGGCCGCCGCCGATCGTGTGCCCGGGGAGCACCGCCAGCGTGGGGTAGGGATAGTCGGCCAAAGCCTCGATCGCCGCCGTGAAGGGGTGCGCGACGAGCCGCTCGGCCTCTTCCTGGAAGCGCGTGTCGTCGGCGATCCCGCCGATCTCATAGCCGGCCGAGAACATGCCGTGCGCGCCGGTGACGATCACGCAGCGCGCCTCGCCGCCGGCCGCCAGCTCCGCGAGCGTCGCCGAGATCGCGTCGAGGATCGGGTGGTCGAGCGCGTTGCGCTTGGCGGGGTTGGAGATCGTCAGGCGGACGACGTGCTCGGAAGGCCGATCGACCAGGAGCTTGCCGTCGGCCAGCTCGTGCGGGTCACGCGTGGGGGCGCTGGAGGGCATCGCCAGGAAGGCTAGCGGTTGCGCCAGCGGGCCCGTTCAGAAGAGTCGCATCGCGGCGGGCTGCATGCCCGGGCGGGTGGCGATCGCGGCAGGCGCATGCCGGGCGAGTGGCGATCGCGGCGGCCGCATGCCGGAACGGGGGTGGCGATCGCGGCAGGCCGCATGTCCGTGGGGCGCTACTCGAGCACGACCAGCGTGTCGCCCTCGTTGACGGCCTGCCCCTCCTGGCAGAGGATCTCGGCGACCGTGCCCGCATCCTCGGCCTCGACCGGCATCTCCATCTTCATCGACTCGAGGATCGCGACGGTGTCGCCCTCCTCGATCCGATCCCCCACCTCGCACTCGATCTTCCAAACGGTGCCGGTGATGTGAGCCTCTACCTCAGACACGCCGAGCCCTCCCCATGGATCTCTGTCGCCTTGCCACGATGCGGGGAGAATAGCGACGGGGCTCTGAGTGTGGAGTCGGGGCCGGTGTGCCGTGGGGTGGCGTGGGCGTTTCCGCGGGGTGGCGCGTCCCGTTTGGGTGTTGACAAGCGGGCGAGGTCTGGTGTACGATTGCCTTTGGCATGATCATCCCTGGGGATGGTTGTGTGGACATAGGATCGGGTTGGGTAGGCGCATTTCGCGGTTGACATCTAGCGCTAGCGGAGTGTATGTTGGGTAGAGGGATCGGGTCGCAATCTTGAGAGGGAGCTGATTCAAGCGTGGTTTCGAGAGGGATGAACGTGACAGGAGTCGCAGCGCGTTGCCTTGAGGGCGATGCTAGATGCGCCAGCTTGGCGCTGTCGCATCTCTCTCTCTCTCTCTCTCTCTTGCTCTGGGCAATTGAGTCTGGGCGCAGTAGCCGCCTAGTCGCGAAGCGCCGCCTCGACCCGCTGCGCGGGTGTGGGCTTTCCCCGGTCTGGGGGGCAGCGTGATGGGCGCGCGTGCGGGTGTTGGTGTGTCGCGTCGCCCGGGTGGCGCTGCTTCGCCGGGGTGCGCGTGCGTCTGGGTGGGAGGCGGGGTCGGAGGTGCAGGTTGCTGAGATTCAGCGTTCGCGGTTGTTGGCGGCGGCGGTGCGCGCGGTGGATGAGTTGGGGTGGGGGAGTACGACGGTGGCGGATATCGTCGCGCGTTCGCGTGTTTCGCGGCGGACGTTCTATGAGACGTTCGCCAACCGTGAGGATTGTCTGGCGGCGGTGTTTGAGGATCTCCTTGGTGTGATCGAGGGGGAGCTCGCGGGGGCGGGCTTGGGGGGTCTTGGGTGGCGTGAGCGGGTGCGCCGGGGGTTGTGGGTGATCCTTGGGTACTTCGATCGTGAGCCGGTGCTGGCGCGGGTTTGTGTGGTGGGCGCGTTGAGTGGCGGCCCGGTGGTTCTGGCGCGCCGTGAGGAGGTCCTCGCGGTGTTGGCGGGTGTGGTGGATGAGGGCCGCGGGGAGAGCGCGCGTGGTGGGGAGTGCTCGGCGTTGACGGCGGAGGGTTTGGTTGGTGCGGCGTTCGGGATTGTGTATGCGCGGTTGTTGCGGGGTGAGCAACGGCCGCTGACCGAGCTGTTGGGTGAGTTGATGGGGATGATCGTGCTGCCCTACCTCGGTCCGGCGGCGGCGCGTCGCGAGCTGGCCCTGCCTGTGCCGGCGGCGCCTGTGGGTGGCGTGTCCAAGGAAGCTGCGGGTGACGCGGTGGGCTCCGCAGGTGCGGCTGACCCGTTGGAGAGTGTGCCGATGCGGTTGACGTATCGCACTTCGCGGGTGCTGGAGGGTGTCGCTGAGCTTGGGGGGCAGGGCGCTGATCCGAGCAATCGCCAGGTGGGTGAGTGCGCGGGGATCGCGGACGCGGGGCAGGTCTCAAAGCTCTTGCGTCGTCTGGAGCGCCTCGGGTTGCTCGCCAACAGTGGCGCCGGGCATTCCAAGGGCGAGCCCAACGCTTGGCGGCTCACCGACAAGGGCGAGCAGGTCGCGCGCAGCATCCGCGCGCACAGCCGCCTCGAAAGCGAGGCAGCGTGATGCGAAACGGCGTGATGTTCGGTGTCCGAGAGGTTTTCTCCGCGCGCAATGCGCGGGTTGTCATGTGTGCGAGGGGAGTGCCCCTCCGATCCGAGAGGGAGGGGTTGCGATGAGTGCTGCTCGTAGGTTCACTTCGATCGTGCTGGCTTCGCTGTGTGCGCTGGCGGGAGGGTCGCTGTTCTTGAGCGCTCCGGCGCTGGCATTGAATCAGCACGTCTTCAGCGGCACCTTCGGTGAAGAAGGCACCGGGAACGGCCAGTTCACGAAACCGGACGGGGTCGCCGTGAACGATGCGACGCACGATGTGTACGTGGTCGATCGGGGTGACAACCGCGTCGAGGAGTTCACGTCCACCGGGGCCTATATCGGGCAGTTCAACGGGAGCGCCGCCCCGACCGGCGCGTTCGAAGAACCGACGACGATCGCCGTCGATAACTCCGGCAATCCACTCGACCCCTCAGCTGGGGACGTGTATGTGGTCGATGCGGCTCACAACGTGATCGACAAGTTCAGCGCCGCGGGTGTCTATGAGGGGCAGATCACTGCTGGCGAAGGCGGCTCACCGTTCAGCGGAATGGGGGGCGTCGCGGTCGACCCGTCGGGCGTGGTGTGGGTTACCGCAGAAGGTCCTACAGGCAAAATGAGATGGATAGCTTCAGCGACGCGCTCGTCAACGCGGTCCTCTCGCAGGCGTACAACGATCGAGTCCACGCTGAGGCAGGGGCTGGCCGCGGACGCCGAAGGTCGCCTGTACATCGCCGGGTACGGAGGCGTCAGAAGGTATAAAAATGACAAATTTGAAGAAGAATTTGCTCATTATGAAGAACGGTGAGTGGCATCGCTGTGGACACTTCGAGCAACGAGGTGTATATCGGGGTGGGGGAACAGGTCAAGGCGTATAACCCGAGTGGGGTGTTCACCGAACAGTTTGGGTCTGGGGATCTGACGGGCAGCAGCGGTGTCGCGGCCGACTCTGCCAGTCATGCGGTGTATGTCGCGGATGCTGCCGCTGACAGGGTCGCGGTCTTCGACGACGTCGTGTTGCCGGATGTCAGCACCGATGGGGAATTGAGCGATGTGGAACAGGAAGGGACCGTGACGCTGAACGGCACGGTCGACCCGGACGGCGAAGCGGTGACCAGCTGCGAGTTCGAATATGGCACCGAAACTTCGTATGGGAGCGAGGTCCCGTGCGAACCGGCTCCCGGGTCGGGGTCGAGTCCCGTCGCGGTGCACGCTGTGGTGAGCGGTCTCACGCCGCTGACTGTTTACCACTATCGGCTTGTGGCGGGGGATGCGCATGGGAGCGATCCGGGGCTCGATCATACGTTCATCGCGCCGGCGCGGCCGACGATCGAAAGCGAGTCGGTCGTGAAGGTCACGTCGGAAAGCGCGGAACTGCTTGCGCAGATCGACCCAGGGGCGATCGATACGATGTATCGCTTTGAATATGGTCCGACGTCCGCGTATGGGGCGAGTGTGTCCGGCGATGCGGGCTCTGGGGCGAGCGCTGCGACGGTTCGTCTGTTGTTGCAGGGTCTGCAGTCCGATGCGGTCTATCACTTCCGGGTGGTGGCGGGCAATGGGTTGCAGCGGGAAGTCATAGGTCTGGACCAGGAGTTTTCGACTCAGTCGGGGGGTGGTGAGTTCGCGTTGCCGGATGGGCGTGAGTGGGAATTGGTGACGCCGCCGGATAAGCAGGGCGCGGGGATCCTCGGGCTTGGTGACAAAGGGGGGGATGACATTCAGGCGGCGCAGTCGGGGGATGGGATCACGTTTGGGGCGACGGCGCCGTTCGTCGCGAACCCGGCGGGCAGTCGGTCGCCGGAAGTGACGCAGGTGATCTCGCTCCGAAGCGCTCCGGGGGTGTGGAGCACGCAGGACATCACCACGCCCCACAACGAAGCGGCCTCAGAATTTGCGATCGGGCACGAGGCCGAGTACAAGCTGTTCTCCAGTGATTTGTCGCTTGGCCTGGTGGAACCGGCGGGTGATACGCCGTTGCCGCCGCTGCCGGCTGGAGCGGAAAAGACTGTGTATCTGCGTGAACCGGCCGGTGGATATGAGGCGCTTGTGACCTCGGGGAACGTGCCACCGGGCTGTAAGTTCGGCGGTGACGGCGAAGGCGCGGGTGGCGTGGGGTTCATCGATGGCACACCGGACATGCGTCATGTGATCTTGCGCACCAATGAAAACTTCGGTCCGGTGTGCCTGGCTCCAGGTTTCGACGGCGGGCTTTATGAGTGGTCTGAAGGTAGGCTGGGTCTCGTCAGCGTGCTGCCCAACGGACAAGCTGTAAATCCCAACCGTGAATCTAACTCCGATGGGTTCGCCGGTGTGAGGCACGGGATCTCGAACGACGGCTCCCGCGTCGTGTGGCAGTACGAAAACACGCTCTATCTGCGCGACATGGTGAAAGGTGAAACATTTTCTGTCGCGGGAGTTGGGAAACACGAAGAATTGGCCTTCCGGGTTGGGAATGTCGAAGGTTCCAGGGAGTTCTTCACGGAGAATGGCAGCCTCGAGGTGTTCGAAGTGACCAGCGGCGAGGGTGAACCGCTGGCCGGGAGATCGACGAAGCTCACTGAAGGGGGTGGGGTGGATGGTGTGATCGGGGCCAGTGAAGACGGCTCCGATGTTTACTTCGTCGACAGTGGTGTCCTCGGGGACGGCGCGCAGCATGGCGCTGAAAGCGGTGGGGACAATCTATATGTGGAGCAGTACGACGGGGCGTCGAAGGCGTGGATGCCGCCGGTCTTCATTGCGCTCCTCTCCGGTGAAGACATTTCGAGCTGGGCTCCTCCAATAGGCCTGGGGAGCCTGACGTCGCGTGTTTCGCCGAACGGCCGGTATCTGGCGTTCATGTCCGATCGCAGCTTGACGGGGTATGACAACCGGGATGCGAACAGCGGCGTCGCGGACGAGGAGGTCTTCCTCTACGACGCCGATACGGGCCGTCTGGTGTGCGCGTCGTGCAATCCGACCGGGGCCCGACCGGTCGGGCTGTTCGAGGGCGAAGGAGCCGAGGAAAACCTTGTCGACTACGCCAAGACTTGGCAGTACCGCTGGTTTGCGGCGAATATCCCGGGGTGGACGACGGCATCGCTGACCACCGCGTTCTATCAGTCGCGGTATCTCTCTGACAGTGGCCGGTTGTTCTTCAACAGCTCCGATGCGCTGGTGCCGGGTGATGTGAATGGCCAGGAGGATGTGTACGAGTACGAGCCGGCAGGTGTCGGCAGTTGTCAGGCGCCGGGTTATGGGCAGAGCGCGAGTGATGTGTTCGTGGAAGGCGAGGGTGGTTGTGTGGGGTTGATTTCGGCGGGGACGTCTTCTGAAGAAGCGGCGTTCTTGGATGCCAGTGAAGGCGGGGGGGATGTCTTCTTCATGTCGCTGTCGAGGCTCGCGCCGCAGGACGTCGATACGAGCGTCGATATCTACGATGCGCATGAATGCACCGCAGCGGTGCCGTGTGCGCCGGCGGTGGTGGCGGTGCCGCCGCCGTGTACGACGGCGGATGCGTGCAAGGCTGCGCCCGCGTTGCAGCCGGCGGTCTTTGGGGCGCCGGCGAGCGAGACGTTCGCGGGCTCGGGGAATGTCGTTGCCGTCGGGGTCCACGCCGCAGGTGTCGGGGAGGTCGTTGACGCGGGCGCAGAAGCTCGCGCAGGCGCTGAGGGTGTGCCGGAGGAGTCCGAAGCGCAAGCGAGCCGTGTGCGAGCGGCAGGCCAGGAGACGTTACGGGGCCAAGAGTGCCCGTGTCGGGAAGCGCTTGCCTGCCGGGCCGGTGCGTCTAAAGGGAAGGGGAGAGCGATGATCAATGGCAAGCTCGATATCAGGCGTGTGGTCGGTGTGCTGGCCGTGAGCGTGCTGTTGGTCGCTCTGGCGGGTGTCGCGTCGGCGTCGGCTGAAGTGGAATGTGCGAGTTGCATGTCGTGGTGGCGTGTCAGCGAGGGGTCGTTTCCGAGGAATCTGCCGCCCGGTGGTGAAGGTCAGGTCACGGTGCTGGCCGAAGACCGTGGGGATGCGGGGTTGGGTGGTTCGCCGGTGGTGGTGCGTGACAGGCTGCCGCAGGGTCTGGTGGCGCAGCGCGCGGTGGTCGGCCTCGGTGTGCGCAGCCAGCCGTTGGACACGTCGCTCTGCAAGATGGAACCGCATGAAGTGACGTGCACGATCCCTGAAGAAATGGTCGCGCAGGATGTGGTCGAACATGGTCTTGGCAAACCCTACAGTCATATCGAAGTGTTCGTGACTGTGAGGGTGGAAGACGCGAAGTCGGGTGAAGTGAACGAAGCGAGCGTCTCTGGTGGGGGCGCCCCTGGCGCGTCGGTGCAGCGCGCGATCGTGGTGAGCGGCGAAGCGACCCCGTTCGGTGTGGAACAGTATGAATTGAGACCGGAAAACGCGGACGGGTCACCCGATACGCAGGCCGGGTCGCACCCGTTCCAGCTGGCCGGTGTGGTCGCCCTGAACCAGGCCACGGAAGCGAAGGATCCACCCGCGGCTGTGAAGGATCTGCGTTTCAGGCTGCCCGCGGGGTTGGTCGGTGACCCGGTGCCGTTCCCGGAGTGCCCGCTGTCGAAGTTCACAAAACTGGCTCCAGGTGGGCAGAACGCCTGTCCGGATGACACCGCGGTCGGGGTCGCGTCGGTCAGCATCTCGATCCCGGTCGGCGGCACTCCCGCGACGGACGCGGTGCCGCTGTTCAACCTGACACCGGTGTATGGCGAGCCGGCACGGTTCGGATTCGATGTCCTCGGGGTGCTCGTGTATCTCGACACCGCCGTGCGGACCGGCGAAGATTATGGGATCACGGTGACCGCCACGAACATCACCGAGATCTCGGGGTTCATCTCCAGCCGCGTGACGTTCTGGGGCGTGCCGGGCGACCCCCGTCACGACGCGGCACGGGGATGGAACTGCCTGATCCCTGAAGGGGACGCTTTGCCGTGTGCTGTCTCGGGGCAGGAATCCCCGCCGCCGCTGCTGAGCCTGCCGACGTCGTGCACCGGCCCGGTGCACACGAGCGTAGAAGCGGACTCCTGGCAGCAAGAGGGAGTGTTCACCGCCCCGGTGGAATACACCTTCCAGGACAACCTCGGTAAGCCGGTGGGGTTGGATGGCTGCAACCACCTGCTGTTCTCGCCGAGTCTCGAAGTTGCGCCGGACGGTCATGCGGCGAGCACCCCGACGGGGTTGTCGGTCGGGGTGCGCGTGCCGCAGGAAACGCTGCTCTCAGCCGAAGGGTTGGCGCCGCCGAACGTGAAGGACATAGCCGTGACGCTGCCCGAAGGGGTACAGATCAACCCGGCCGGCGCGGGTGGGCTGCAGGCGTGCTCGCAGGCGCAGGTCGCGTTGAGCAGCCCGGGTGCGTCGTCGTGCCCGGAAGCGTCGAAGATCGGGACGGCGGAGATCACGACACCGCTGCTGCCCGAACCAGTGGAAGGCGGGGTCTATCTCGCCGAACAGAACAACAACCCGTTCGGGAGCCTCGTCGGTATGTACCTGGTGGCACAGAACGCGAAGGCCGGCGTGGTCATCAAGCTCGCGGGGGAAGTGGCGCTGAATGCGGTGTCGGGGCAACTGGTTGCGACGTTCCCGAACGAGCCGGAGCTCCCCTTCGAAGAAGCGAAGCTGCACTTCTTCGGCTCTGACCGTGCGCCGTTGAGCACCCCACCGTCGTGTGGGGCGTATACGACGACGGCGTCGGTGTCGCCGTGGTCAGGGAATGCGCCGGTGGTGGCGTCTTCGACGTTCGATATCACGAGTGGCCCGGATGAAACGGGGTGTGCGAGCCCGAGACCGTTCAACCCAGGGTTCGCGGCCGGCTCGACGAACGTGCAGGCCGGTGCGTATACCCCATTGACGTTGACGATGAGCCGCCCGGACGCCGACCAGACCCTCGCGAAACTCTCGATCGTGTTCCCCCCGGGTGTCTCGGCGGGCCTTCAGGGCGTGAAGCTCTGCGAGGAACCCCAGGCCGCGCAGGGGAACTGTCCGGCGGAAAGCCAGATCGGGCAGGTGACCGCGAGCGCCGGTCTCGGCGGCGACCCGTTCCCAGTGGAAACCGGGAAGGCGTACATCACTGGGCCGTATGAGGGTGACCCGTTCGGTGTGGAGATCGTGGTCCCCGCGGTCGCGGGCCCGTTCAACCTCGGGACCGAGGTCGTCCGCTCCAAGGTCGACGTCGACCCGACCGATGCGCATCTGACGGTCGTCAGTGATGCGTTCCCGACGATCCTGGATGGCATCCCGTTGCAGTTGCAGCACGTGAACGTGACGGTGAACCGTCCGGGGTTCGTGTTCAACCCGACCAGTTGCGAACCGATGAAGCTGACCGGGGAGCTCGAAAGCACCGAAGGCGCGACGGCGGATGTGGGGGTGCCGTTCCAGGTGACGAACTGTGCGGCGCTGTCGTTCAAGCCGGTGTTCAAGGCCTCGACGAGCGCGAAGACCTCGCGGGTGCAGGGCGCAAGCCTGCACGTCACGCTGACCCTCCCCACCGGCGCGAGGGGAACTCTGTCGAACGTCGCGAAGGTCAAGGTGTCGCTCCCCAAACAGCTGCCCTCGCCGTTGAAAACACTGCAGAAGGCATGCACGGAAAAGGTGTTCGCGGAAGACCCAGCGAACTGTCCGCTCGCCTCAAGGGTCGGCGAGGCGACGGTCGGAACCCCGGTCCTGGAAGGTCCACTGTCGGGCCCGGCGTATTTCGTGTCGCATGGTGGCGCGAAGTACCCGGAACTGATCATGGTCCTTACAGGCGAGGATGGTGTGACGGTGCAGGTGCATGGGGAAACGTTCATCAGCAAAGCGGGGATCACGACGGCGACGTTCGCGACGGTGCCGGATGTGCCGTTCTCGACGTTCGAACTGACGCTCCCCGAGCGCGAATACCCGGCGCTCACCGCGAACGGGAACCTCTGCAAGGGCAGCCTGCTGATGCCGACGGAACTGGTCGGCCAGAACGGGCTGGTGGTGTCGCAGAGCACGAAGATCGCGGTCACCGGGTGCCCGAAGACGAAGAAGACCACCAAAAAGAAGGCCAAGCACGCGAAGAAGCACAGTGCCCACGGAAAGAAGGAGCGATAGGCCTCACAGTACGATGCTCTTGTAGTACAAAGCCTTTGTAGTACACTCAGCGTGTGGCGCTCGCGACGCTGATCGACCGTAGGCAGGAGCTTGCGAGTCTGGAGCGGGCCTGGGAGCAGGCGGCCGCCGGGCGTCCTCAGCTTGCTGTGGTGTGGGGCCGGCGGCGGGTTGGTAAGACCTTCCTGCTGTCGCATTTCGCGGAGGGGCGGCGGGCAGTGTTCTTCGGCGCGACTCAGCAGGCTGAGGGCATCGAGCTCATGCGGCTGGCGGATGCGGTGCGGCGCGATCTCGGCGATCGGGCCGCCGATCTCGCTGGCGGCCGCTTCGCCGGTTGGGAGGCCGCTCTGCGCTTCTTTGCGGCGCTTGCCGCTGAGGAGCCTCTGACGGTGGTGCTCGACGAGGTCCCTTACCTTGTCGGTTCCACCGCTGGCTTTGCGAGCATCGTGCAGGCTGTCTGGGATCACATCGCGGAGGGTACGAAGCTGATGGTGGTGCTGACCGGCTCGGCGATCGCGATGATGGAGGCGATGGTTGGCGCCGGTGGGGCGTTGCGTGGCCGCTCGACGCTGACACTCAGGCTGGCCCCACTGGATCCGTGGGAGGCTCGCGCGTTTCTGCCGCGGTTGGAGGCCGCCGCGTTTTTCGAGGCGTACGCGGCGTGCGGTGGTTATCCGCTGCATCTGCGGGGCTGGGATCAAGATGTCGGTACGGAGAGCAACCTGGTGCGTCTTGCGGGGACGCCCGGTGGGGTTTTGCTCGAGGACGCCTCCGGGATGCTCGCCGAGGAGCTGCCGCACGCCGGTGGATACGCGCGGGTTCTGGCCGCCGTCGGCCGCGGGCGGACGCACTTCGGGGAGATTGCCGCTGACAGCGACCAGCGCGTGGAGCGACCGATCGAGATCCTGATCCGTGCCGGTCTGCTCGCCAAGACGTTGCCGGTCGGCGCACCCCGTGGCGCGCGGGCAAGCTACGAGCTCGCCGACCCCTACCTCGCGTTCTGGTTCGGGGTGCTCTACTCGGAAATCCCTCAGATCGAAGCCGGTCAGGGCCGGGCCGTCATGCGTAGGCGGGCGCCCGAGTGGCTGCGCCACCTGGGCGCGGTGTTCGAGGAGACTGCAAGATCGCACGCGCGGCGGCTTGTGATCCACGGTGAGCTGCCGGGGGACCTGGTGGTGGGCCGCTGGTGGGCGGCCCGTGGAGATCCATGTGAGGTCGACGTGCTCGGACTGCGCGGAGCACAGACTGCCCTGCTCGGCGAGGCCCGCTGGCAGGCTCGACCGCTGGGTCGCCGCGATCTCGCACGGCTGGAGGGAAAGCTCGCACGGGTCCCCCGGCCGGTCGACAAGCCGCTTCTGCTCCTGTGGGGCCGTGCCGGCGCTGAGGAGAGCGTCACCCGAGACGGCGCGCTCGCGTTCTCCGCGCGGGACATGCTCGAAGCGTGAGCGGGCAGTGACCCCGAATCGGGGTCGGTCACAGGGTGCCCGAAGGCGAAGAAGACCACCAAGAAGAAGGCCAAACACGCGAAGAAGCGCAGCGCGCACGGCAAGAAGAAGCGGGGCTCCGGCTGATCAGGGCACGCTGCCGCGCGGCACGACCCATTGCGTGGGCTGGTCGGTGAATGTGGCGATGCGGTCGAAGTCGGCGTCGTAGTGGAGCACGGTCAAGCCTGAGCTCTCCGCGCAGGCGGCGACGAGCAGGTCGGGCAGTGGCACCGCTCGGTGTTGGGAGCGGGCCGCGAGTAGCGCCTGGACAGCCAGCGCGCGATCGACGATCGCCTCGGTGACGTGGATCCGTGGCAGTGCGCGTAGCGCCGCGGAGAGCCCTGTGTACACAGTGGGGCTGGTGGCGCTGAACAGCAGCTCGAGATCGACTATGCCGCAGGTGGCGATTTCTCCCGCGAGCAGCAGTGGTTCGATGATCTTGCGGATCTGGGGGCGAGTCTCGCGCCGCGTGAGGGCGCTCTTGTCCGCCAGATAGGTCGGCACCGGGCCCGCGGCCGATCAGCGCCAGGCGCCGGCCATCACGCTGGGATCACCGAGCTCCAGTGCGCCGGGATCAAACAGCAGCTGCACGAGCCGCTGTCGCTGCTCCAGCTTGATGACCTCGTCGAGCGCCATGTCAACCGTGTCCGTGAGCGTGACGGTACCGAGGATGTCCCTGGCGGCATCCACCTTGGCGAAGTCAACCTCGAAGGAGGTCTTGCGTCTCGTCGACGTGCCCATGATCATTCAGGATAGCAAAAATCCGCCCGGGAGATAGCGATCTGACGGCGGGGCGTGCGGCGCGAAGATTCGCTTCGGCCAAAGTAGGGTCCTTTGTCCGCGCATCTAATACCAGAATTAGGACCCTAAGTTGATCCTGCTCGACGAGGTCACGCTCCTCGATCGCTGGCAGACCGCCGTCAAGGCACTCTGGGACGGAGGGCCAATCCGGGGGGATGTGGTCGTGTGCACCGGCTCCTCCGCGATCGACCTGAGGCGCGGCGCGGCCGAGCGCCTGCCCGGCCGGCGGGGCGCGGGCGTGGATCACCTCGCGCTGCCCCACTCCTTCGCCGTCTTCGCGGGGGCGCTCGACCGGTCGATCCCGCACTCCCCGAGGCTGACCGTCGCGCAGCTGCTTGCCCCCGCGGGTCGGGAGCTGCTGCTGGACGCGCGGATCCACGGACCCGCGCTCGAGAACGCGCTTGAGCGCTACACGCGATTCGGAGGCCTGCCCGCCGCTGTCGCGGAGGCCGCCGCGGGCCTGCCGGCTCCCTCGGAGGCCGTCAAGCGTGTGTTGTATGACTCGCTCGTCAGGGAGGTGCAGCGCCGGGGCGCGGGGCTCCCTGCCGCCCACGCCCTGTTGGAGCGCGTGATTCGCTCGCTCGGCTCGAAGACCGATTGGAGCCGGATGGCGCGGGAGATGGACGTTCCACTGAGCCGCAGGCGCGGCCCGACGAGCCACCACACACTGCGCGACTACATCGAGCTGCTCGCGGACGGCTACTTCCTCTCGATCGTCTACTTCTGGAGGGCGGGCTCGCCAACCAACAGCCTCTCGAACGACAAGAAGGTGCTCTTCGCCGACCCGCTGCTGCACACGATCGCGCTCGAGCATGTCCCCGGACGCAGCGCGGATCTGCCCGCGTTGATCGAGAACCTCGTCGGTATGGCCCTATATCGCCGCTACGAACCGCCCTCGCGACTGATCGAAACCTTCGCCTCCCCCGAGCGGTTGCATATCTGGCAGACCGCCAAGGGCGGCGAGATCGACTTCGTCGCCGGCCCCCGCGGAGAGCTCGACGCGGTCGAGGTCAAGTACCGCAACAACATCGACCTGCGCTCCGCCGCCGGCGTGGCGAGAGCCCACCCCGGGCGCCCCGCAGTCATCGCGAGCAGGCGCGAGCTGCGCTTCCACGAGACCTACGCGCTGATACCCGCACACCTGCTGTTGTGGGCGCTGGGCTGAGCACATCGGAGCGTTTGGGTGTTGACAGGCGGGCGATGTGTGGTGTACGATTGCCTTTGGCATGATCATCCCTGGGGATGGTTGTGTGGACATAGGATCGGGTTGGGTAGGCGCATTTCGTGGTTGACATTTAGCGCTAGCGGAGTGTATGTTGGGTAGAGGGATCGGGTCGCAATCTTGAGAGGGAGCTGATTCAAGCGTGGTTTCGAGAGGGATGAACGTGACAGGAGTCGCAGCGCGTTGCCTTGAGGGCGATGCTAGATGCGCCAGCTTGGCGCTGTCGCATCTCTCTCTCTCTCTCTCTCTTGCTCTAGGGCATTCGAGTCTGGGCGCAGTAGCCGCCTAGTCGCGAAGCACCGCCTCGACCCGCTGCGCGGGTATGGGCTTTCCCCGGTCTGGGGGGCAGCGTGATGGGCACCCGTGCGGGCGTTGGTGTGTCGCGTCGCCCGGGTGGCGCTGGTGTGCGCCGGGGTGCGCATGCCTCTGGGCGGCGGGGGGTTCAGGTTGCTGAGATTCAGCGTTCGCGGTTGCTGGCGGCGGCGGTCCGCGCGGTGGATGAGTTGGGGTGGGGGAGTACGACGGTGGCGGACATCGTTGCGCGGTCGCGTGTTTCGCGGCGGACGTTCTATGAGACGTTCGCTAATCGTGAGGATTGCCTGGGGGCGGCGTTCGAGGATCTCCTTGGTGTGATCGAGGGGGAGCTCGCCGCGGTGGGCTTGGGGGGTCTTGGGTGGCGTGAGCGGGTGCGCCGGGGGCTGTGGGTGATCTTGGCGTTTTTTGATCGTGAGCCGGTGTTGGCGCGGGTGTGTGTGGTGGGCGCGTTGAGTGGCGGCCCGGGGGTGCTGTTGCGTCGTGAGGAGGTGCTCGCGGGGCTGGCGGGTGTGGTGGATGAGGGCCGCTTGGAGAACGCGCGTAGTGGGAAGTGCTCGGCGTTGACGGCGGAGGGTTTGGTGGGGGCGGCGTTCGGGATTGTGTATGCGCGGTTGTTGCGTGGTGAGCAACGGCCGCTGACTGAGCTGTTGGGCGAGTTGATGGGGATGATCGTGCTGCCGTATCTGGGGCCTGGGGCGGCACGGCGTGAGCTGGCCCTGCCTGTGCCGGCGGCGCCTGTGGGTGGCGTGTCCGCGGAGGCTGTGCCAGACGCGGTGGGTTCCGTCGGAGCGGTTGACCCGTTGGAGAGTGTACCGATGCGGTTGACGTATCGCACTTCGCGGGTACTGGAGGGAGTCGCTGAGTTGGGTGGGCGGGGCGCTGGCCCGAGTAACCGTCAGGTGGGTGAGTACGCGGGTATTGCGGACGCGGGGCAGGTCTCGAAGCTGCTACGGCGCTTGGAGCGCCTCGGGTTGCTTGCCAACAGTGGCGCGGGGCATTCCAAGGGTGAGCCGAATGCGTGGCGACTGACCGACAAGGGTGACTTGGTCGCGCGCAGCATCCGCGCGCACAGCCGCCTCGAAAGCGAGGCAGCGTGATGCGAGGCGGCGTGATGTTCGGTGTTCAAGGCTTTTTCTCCGCGCGCAATGCGCGGGTTGTCATGTGTGCGAGGGGAGTGCCCCTCCGATCCGAGAGGGAGGGGTTGCGATGAGTGCTGCTCGTAGGTTCATTTCGGTTGTTCTGGCTTCGCTGTGCACGCTGGTCGGGTTGCTGGCGCTGGGGAGTGCACCCGCGCTGGCGTTGCCGTACCACAAGTATGAAGCGCAGATTGCGGGTGGCGGGCCGATGACCGTCGATGGCGGGGATCTGCTGGTGAACGAAGGTAGCCGGCTCGTGGAGTACGACGTGTCCTCGGATGTGCTGGTCGCGCAGCTTGGGGCTTCCTCGGTCGGCGTGGGCGGGTTCAGCCTGGGTGTCGCTGA
This sequence comes from uncultured Solirubrobacterales bacterium, assembly GCA_963744135.1. Lineage (GTDB taxonomy): Bacteria > Actinomycetota > Thermoleophilia > Solirubrobacterales > Solirubrobacteraceae > Palsa-744. The sequence continues at coordinate 662,160 of CAVUSE010000007.1, forward strand.
GGGTCACGCGACGGGCGAAGGGGAGGTGTATGTCGGCGCGAGCGGCGAAGCGGTCGGTGTGCTTGGTGTTGGGGGGTGCGGCACGGTGGCATGCGCGTCGTTGCAGCGGGAATGGAAGGGTGTGGACACTCCGAACGGGTCGTTCATCTACAACAAAAGCAGCGAACGGGTGGGTCTGATGGAGGGTGTCGCTGTGGACAATTCGACGAGCGCGGCGGATTGGGCGAAAGGCGACGTGTTCGTCGCCACCACGAGCAACTACACGGGCGCCAACTTCAACGTGGACGTCGTCGACGTGTTCAAGCCCGAAGCGGGGGGCAAGGAGAAATATGTCGCGCAGTTGACGAACGAATCGGTCGGAGGCGAAGCCTTCGAACCTTTTGCCCCGGGGGGTTCGGGTGCGGTGGCCGTATCTGCAGTGAATGGCGATGTGATGGTGGTCAACAATCAGAGTGTGGTCGATGTGTTCGAACCGAAGGGCGTAGGTGAATACGCGCTGGTGCGTGAGCTGACTGGGCCGTACGAGAATGCTCCGTTTGGGTCGATCAGCGGGGTCGCTGTGGCTGGTGGGAGTGGTCTGGGGGCGGGGGACGTGTTTGTCTCCGCGTCGGGTGGCGTGTATGAGTTCAGTCCCAGCGGCGAATTTCTGGATCGGGTCGCGGGGACGCCGAGCGAAAGCTTCGGCAGCCCGGGGTCGGTGGCGGTCGATCCAGGGTCGGGGCGGCTGTTCGTCGGTGACGCCGGTGCGATCGACGTGTTCAGTGGGGCGCTGGTGGTCCCCGATACCGTGATGGAAGGTGTCGCGAACGCGAAGTACGAATCGGGATCGGGCTCATGGGCGCTTGATTTGACGGGTTCTGTGAACCCGGATGGTGCGGGTCCGGCGACGTGCCGGTTCATGTGGGGCACGACGCCGGCGCTGGGCAGCGAAGCGCGCTGCGAAGGACCGGGGGAAAGCGCCGGGAACCCGTTGCCGAACGGGAGCAGCCCCGTGGGGGTGCACGCGGGCGTGAGCGGTCTGGCTGCCGACACGACTTACTACTATCGTTTGCAGGCGTTCAACGCCAACGGTCCGAACGAAGGCGAAGAAATCGAGGATCAACGGTTCACGACGGGTGGCCCTGGCGTGCACGGGGAGTCTGCTTCGAGCGTGACGTCCACATCGGTGACGCTGAACGCCGAGATCGACCCGGACAATGCTCCCACGAGCTATTACTTCCAGTACGGCACGAGCACAGCGTACGGGGAAAGCGTGCCGTTGGCGCCCGGGGTCGCGTTGGGTTCTGGTAAGGGCGATGTTGGTGTGAGCGTGCACTTGCAGGGGTTGGCGGCGGGCACGGTGTATCACTATCGTGTTGTCGCGGTAGGCGAATCGGGCGGCGAAGTCGTGACCGTCGTGGGGTCCGATGAGACGTTCACGACGCAGGCTGTGGGCAGCCTGTTCACACTCCCGGATGGTCGTGCGTGGGAACTCGTGACGCCGCCGGACAAGCAGGGCGCGGGGATCGTCGCGATCGGTGGCAGTGAAGACGGGGATGTGATTCAGGCGGCGGGGTCTGGGGATGGGATCACGTATGACACGACGGCGCCGGTGGTTGCCGACCCGGCGGGCAGCCGGTCGATTGAAGCGACGCAGGTGATCTCGCTCCGTGGTGCTCCCGGGGTGTGGAGCACGCAGGACATCGCCACGCCCCACAACGAAGGGGCCGCAGAACTTCCTGTTGGGGAAACTTCCGAGTACCGGCTTTTCTCGGATGATCTGTCGCTTGGGTTCGTCCAGCCAGTTGGTGAGACGCCGTTGGGTTCGCTGCCGGCGGGCTCGGAAAAGACTGTTTATCTGCGTGGGGCCGATGGTGAATACGAGGCGCTCGTGACTTCGGGGAACGTTCAGCCCGGGTGCAAGTTCGGTGGCAACGAAACCTATGGGGGGGTTAAATTCGTAGACGGCACACCGGATATGAGCCATGTCCTCGTGACTGGTCCCGGGTGTCTGTATCCCGGTGGCGCTGAAGGGCTTTATGAGTGGTCTGAAGGTGGGCTGCGTCCGGTCGGTGTGCTGCCGGATGGGGAAATCGTGGGTGGGGGGCTCGCTGGTGTGAGGCGTGGGATCTCCAACGATGGCTCCCGGGTGGTGTGGGAATCCGGGGGTGTGCTTTACCTGCGCGACATGGCGAGCGGGGAAACCGTCCAGGTCGCAGAAGGGGCGTCTTTTCAGATCGGGGACGGCGATGAGTCGCGGCTGTTCTTCACGAGTGGCGGGAGCCTGGATGTCTTCGAAGTGACCAGCGGGAGCGGCCAGCCGTTGGCGGGCGAGACGACGAAGCTCGTGGAAAGCGGTGTCGAAGGCGAAGTGCTCGGCGCCAGCGAAGACGGGTCCTACGTCTACTTCGTTGACAGCGGCGTCCTCGGTGACGGCGCCCAGCACGGCGCTGAAAACGGCGGGCACAACCTCTACGTCGAGCACTACGACGAAGCAGCGAAAGCGTGGGAATCGCCGAGCTTCATCGCGCTCCTTTCAAGCGAAGATTCCCCCACCTGGGCACCCGAGAACGGATTTCTGTCGAAGATGACGTCGCGTGTCTCGGCGAATGGCCGGTATCTGGTGTTCATGTCTGAGAGAAGTCTCACGGGGTATGAAAACCGCGACGCGAACAACGGCGAGCCCGACGAGGAGGTGTTCCTCTACGACGCGGGTACGGGCCGGCTGGTGTGTGCCTCGTGCGACCCGACTGGGGCACGGCCGGTGGGCCTGTTCGTGGGAGAACACGCGGAAGAAAGCACCCTTGTCGACCACATCAAAACCTGGGAAAACCATTGGCTGGCGGCGAACATCCCGGCGTGGACGCCGTCAACCCTGAGCTCTCCCGCCGTGTATCAGTCGCGGTATCTCTCCGATAGCGGCCGGCTGTTCTTCAACAGCTCCGACGCGCTCGTGCCGGCCGACGTGAATGGCAAGGAGGATGTGTACGAGTACGAGCCCTCTGGTGTCGGTAGCTGCCAGACGCCCGGTTATGGGCAGAGCGCGAGCGATGTGTTCGTGGAAGGTGCGGGTGGCTGCGTCGGGTTGATCTCGGCGGGGACGTCCTCTGAGGAATCGGCGTTTCTGGATGCCAGCGAAAGCGGTGGGGATGTCTTCTTCCTGACCTCCTCGAGGCTCGCACCGCAGGATGTCGATACGAGCTACGACATCTACGACGCGCATGAATGCACCACGGGTGCGCCGTGTGCGCCACCGCCGGTGGCGGCGCCGCCTGCTTGTACGACGGCGGATTCGTGCAAGCCGGCGCCGTCGCTTCAGCCGGCGATCTTCGGTGCGCCCGCGAGCGAGACGTTCGCCGGGTCGGGGAACATCGTTGCGTCGGGGTCCACACCGGTGGTGACGGGGAGGTCGCTGACGCGGGCGCAGAAGCTCGCGAAGGCGCTGAAAGGGTGTGCGAGCAGGCCGAAGCGTAAGCGAGCCGGCTGTCGGCGGCTGGCGAGGAAGCGGTATGGGGCGAGCAGTGGGCGTGTTGAGAAGAGCTTGTCCGTCAAGGCCGAGCGCTGAGAACGGAGGAGAGATGATGAACGACAAGCTCAAGAGCATCAAGCGCACGATTGGCGTGGTGGCGGCCGGTGTGCTGCTGCTCGCAGTGGCGGGGTCTGCTACAGCGTCGGCTGAAGTGGAATGCTCCAGTTGCCGGCCGTGGTGGCGTATCAATGTGGGGTCCTTCCCGAGGAATCTCCCGCCCGGAGGCGAAGGCAAGGTCTCGGTGCTCGCCGAAGACCGTGGTGATGGCGGCCTGGGTGGCTCGCCGGTGGTGCTGAGGGACAGGCTGCCGCAGGGGCTGGTCGCCCAGAGCGCCTCGATCGGCCTCGGCGTGCTCAGCGAGCCGTTTTCGGCTGGGTCGGTGTGTGACGTGGAACCCCATGAAGTCACGTGCACGATCCCCGAAGGATTGGTATCGGCCCATCTCGCCGAGGCGTATAGCCATGTCGAAGTCTTCGTGACGGTGAAAGTGGAAGGTGCGCAGTCCGGTGAAGAGAACGAAGCGAGCATCTCTGGCGGCGGTGCGCCGAGCGCGTCGGTGCAGCGGCCGATCGTGGTCGATGGCGCACCGACGCCGTTTGGGGTGGAACAGTATGAAATGAGACCGGAAGACGCGGATGGGTCGCCCGATACGCAGGCCGGCTCCCACCCGTTCCAGTTGACCACGGTGATCGCTCTGAACCAGGCGACCGAAGCGAGGCGGCCGCCCGCCGCGGTGAAGGATCTCCATTTCAAGCTGCCGACGGGTCTGGTTGGCGACCCCGTGCCGTTCCCGGAGTGTCCGCTGGCGGACTTCGCGGTAGACGTTGGAATTGGACATAACTACTGTCCGGATGACACGGCGATCGGGGTCGCGTCGGTGAGCTTCTCGTTCCCGGCGAACTCGGAACTTCCGGCGACGGTCACTGCGCCGCTGTTCAACCTGACGCCGGTGTATGGCGAGCCGGCACGGTTCGGGTTCGAGGCCGTCGGGGTGCTCGTGTATCTCGACACCTCGGTGCGCACGGGAGGGGACTATGGGATCACGGTGAGTGTCAACAACATCACCGAGATCTCGGGGTTCATCTCGAGCCGGGTGACGTTCTGGGGTGTCCCGGGCGACCCGCGCCACGACTCGGTGCGGGGGTGGAACTGCCTCAATCCGATAGCGGGCAGCACACCTCCGTGCGCTGCTGTTGGGCAGGAATCCCCGCCGCCGCTATTGAGCCTGCCGACCTCGTGCACGGGCCCGGTGCACACGAGCGTGGAAGCCGACTCCTGGCAGGAACAGGGGGCGTTCACCGCCCCGCTGGAATATATCTTCCAGGATAACCTCGGGCGGCCGGTGGGGTTGGATGGCTGCAATCACCTGCTGTTCTCGCCGAGTCTGGAAGTTGCGCCGGATGGTCATGCGGCGAGCACCCCGACGGGGTTGTCGGTCGGGGTGCGCGTGCCGCAGGAAACGCTGCTTTCCGCGGAAGGGTTGGCGCCGCCGAACGTGAAGGACATCGCGGTGACGCTGCCCGAAGGGGTGCAGATCAACCCGGCGGGCGCGGGAGGGCTGCAGGCCTGCTCGCAGGCGCAGATCGGTCTGAGCAGCCCGGGTCCGTCGTCGTGTCCCGAAGCGTCGAAGGTCGGGACGGTGGAGATCACGACGCCGCTGCTGCCCGAACCGGTGGAAGGCGGGATCTACCTCGCCGAACAGAACAACAACCCGTTCGGGAGCCTCGTCGGTCTCTATCTGGAAGCGCAGAGCCCGAAGGCGGGTGTGGTTGTCAAGCTCGCTGGGGAAGTCGCGCTGAATCCGGTGTCGGGGCAGTTGGTGGCGTCGTTCCCGAATGAGCCGGAGTTGCCCTTCGAAGAAGCGAAGCTGCATTTCTTCGGGTCTGACCGTGCGCCGTTGAGCACCCCATCGTCGTGTGGGGCGTATACGACGATGGCGTCGGTTTCGCCGTGGTCGGGTAACGCGCCGGTGGCGGCGTCTTCGACGTTCGATATCACGAGTGGCCCGGATGAAACGGGGTGTGCAAGCCCGAGACCGTTCAACCCCGGGTTCGCGGCTGGGTCCACGAACGTGCAGGCCGGGGCGTACACGCCGTTGACGCTGACGATGAGCCGCCCGGATGCCGACCAGACGCTCGCGAAACTCTCGATCGTGTTCCCCCCGGGTGTCTCCGCGGGCCTTCAGGGTGTGAGGCTGTGTGAGGAACCGCAGGCCGCGCAGGGCCAGTGTCCGGCGGAAAGCCAGATCGGGCAGGTAATCGCCAGCGCCGGTCTCGGCGGGGACCCCTTCTCCGTGGAAACCGGCAAGGCGTACATCACCGGCCCGTATGAGGGCGACCCGTTCGGGGTGGAGATCGTCGTCCCCGCGATCGCCGGGCCATTCAACCTCGGGACCGAGATTGTGCGCTCAAAGGTGGACGTGGACCCGACCGATGCGCATCTGACGGTCGTGAGTGATGCGTTCCCGACGATTCTGGATGGCATTCCGTTGCAGTTGCAGCACGTGAACGTGACGGTCAACCGTCCGGGGTTTGTGTTCAACCCGACCAGTTGCGAACCGATGAAGCTCACCGGGGAGCTCGAAAGCACCGAAGGTGCGACCGCTGATGTGGGGGTGCCGTTCCAGGTGACGAACTGTGCGGCGTTGTCGTTCAAGCCGGTGTTCAAGGCATCGACGAGCGCGAAGACCTCAAGGGTGCAGGGCGCGAGCCTGCACGTCACGCTGACGCTCCCCACCGGCGCGAGGGGAACCCTCTCGAATGTCGCGAAGGTCAAGGTGTCGCTCCCCAAACAGCTGCCCTCGCCGTTGAAAACGCTGCAGAAGGCGTGCACGGAAAAGGTGTTCGCGGAAGACCCGGCGAACTGCCCGGTCGCCTCAAGGGTTGGCGAGGCGACGGTCGGAACCCCGGTCCTGGAAGGCCCCCTGTCCGGCCCGGCGTACTTCGTCTCGCATGGTGGCGCGAAGTACCCCGAACTGATCATGGTCCTCACGGGCGAGGATGGTGTGACGGTGCAGGTGCATGGGGAAACGTTCATCAGCAAAGCGGGGATCACGAGCGCGACGTTCAACACGGTCCCGGATGTGCCGTTCTCGACGTTCGAACTGACGCTCCCCGAGCGCGAATACCCGGCGCTCACCGCGAACGGGAACCTCTGCAAGGGCACGCTGATCATGCCCACCGAAATCACCGGCCAGAACGGGCTGAAAATCAACCAGAGCACGAAGATCGCGGTCACCGGGTGCCCGAAGACGAAGAAGGCCACCAAGAAGAAGGCCCGGCACGCGAAGAAGAAGAAGGGTAGGCGTGGGCGGCGGGGGTAGGGGTTGCTGTCGGTCTGTGTTGGGTTGGGTGGTGGTGGGGGGCTTGGTTGTTTGGGTGTTGACAAGCGGGGTAGGTGTGGTGTACGGTTGCCTTTAGCGTGGTCATCCCTGGAGGGTGGCCGTGTGGACATAGGATCAGGTCGGGTCAGGCGCGCTTCGCGGTTGACATCAAGCGCTCGCGGAGTGTATGTTGGGTAGAGGGATCGGGTCGCAATCTTGAGAGGGAGCTGAATCAAGCGTGGTTTCGAGAGGGAAAAACGTGCCAGGAGTCGCCGCACCTCATCCGAGGCGCCTAGCTAGATGCGCCAGCTTGGCGCTGTCGCATCTCTCTCTCTCTCTCTCTCTCTTGCCCTAGGGCATTCGAGTCTGAGCCTCTCAAGAACCTCCGCTGGCTGGCTCTAGCGGGCCGGCCGGGTTCCCCCGTAGGGGGAAGGGGATCTGTTGGGCGTCTTGACCCGCTCCGCGGGGACTGGTTTGACCTGCTTCGCGGGGATGGGCGTTGCGTGGCGTGGGGGGCGGTGTGATGCCCTCGCGTTCGGGTGCTGGTGTGTCGCGTCGGGCGGGCGGGGTCGGGGTGGGCGCTCGCACTCGCGCTGGTGTTGGCGGGCGTGATGCTGGGGGTCGGGATGTTCGGGTTGCTGAGATTCAGCGTTCGCGGTTGTTGGCGGCGGCGGTCCGCGCGGTCGATGAGCTGGGGTGGGCGAGTACGACGGTGGCGGATATCGTCGCGCGGTCGCGGATCTCGCGGCGCACGTTCTATGAGACGTTCGCCAACCGCGAGGAGTGCCTGGCCGCGGTCTTCGAGGACCTCCTCGGTGTGATCGCCGGCGAGCTCGCCGGCGCGGGCTTGGAGGAGCTTGAGTGGCGTGAGCGGGTCCGTCGTGGCCTGGGGGCGATCCTGGCGCTCTTTGATCGTGAGCCGGTCCTCGCGCGGGTGTGTGTGGTGCAGGCGTTGAGCGGCAGCCACGCGGTGCTGGAGCGCCGCGAGGAAGTCCTCGCACAACTCGTCGCCGTGGTCGATCAGGGCCGCGGGAGCGCGCGAGCAACGGGGTGCACCCCGTTGACGGCGGAGGGCTTGGTCGGTGCGGCGTTCGGGATCGTGTATGCGCGGTTGTTGAAGGGGCAGCGCCGGCCGTTGACGGGGTTGTTGAGTGAGCTGGTGGGGATGATCGTGCTGCCGTATCTGGGGCCCGCGGCGGCACGCCGCGAGCAGGACATCCCAGCGCCCCCGGCAGTGACGCCTCGTACCGCGCGTCGTCCGGTGTGGCCGGCGCGCGCGGCGAGCGACCCGCTGGAGAGCATCCCGATGCGCCTCACCTACCGCACCTCACGGGTGCTGGAGGGTGTCGCTGAGCTGGCCGGCCGGGGGTCGAGCCCCAGCAACCGCGAGATCGCTGACTACGCGGGGATCCAGGACCCCGGGCAGGTCTCAAAGCTCCTGCGCCGCCTGGAGCGCCTCGGGCTGCTCGCCAACAACACCCCTGGGCATCTGAAAGGCGAGCCCAACGCATGGCGCCTCACCACCCAAGGCGAGCAGGTCGCGCGCAGCATCCGCGCGCACAGCCGCCCCGAGAGTGAGGCCGCGTGAACCTCCACGACCCAAAAGCTTTCCTCCGCGCGCACGCGCGGGTTGTCATGTATGCGAGGGGCGTACCCCTCCGATCTCACAGGGAGGGGTTCGATGAAGACTCGTAGACTGACCTCGACGGTACTGGCATCGCTGTGCGTGCTGGCGGGAGGGCTGCTGTTCTCGAGCGCTCCGGCGCTGGCATTGAATCTGCACGTCTTCAGCGGCACCTTCGGTGAAGAAGGCACCGGGAACAGCCAGTTCACGAAACCGGATGGGGTCGCCGTGAACGACACGACACATGACGTGTACGTGGTCGATCGGGGTGACAGCCGCGTCGAGGAGTTCATGTCCACCGGGGCCTATATCGGGCAGTTCGACGGGAGCGCCGCCCCGACCGGCGTGTTCGAAGAACCGACGGCGATCGCCGTCGATGACTCCGGCAATCCACTCGACCCCTCAGCTGGGGACGTGTACGTGGTGGATGCCGGCCACAACGTGATCGACAAGTTCAGCGCCGCAGGTGTCTACGAGGGGCAGATCACGGCTGGCGAAGGCGGCTCACCGTTCAGCCGAATGGGGGGTGTCGCGGTCGACCCGTCCGGCGTGGTGTGGGTCACCGCAGTGGGTCCTACAGGCCATGAGGTGGATAGCTTCAGCGACGCGCTCGTCAACGCGTTCCTCTCACAGAAGTACAACAGCCCGTCAACGCTGAGACAGGGGCTGGCCCCAGACGCCGAAGGTCGCCTGTACATCGCCGGGTATGAAGGCGTCAACAGGTATAAAAACGACAAATTTGAAGAAGAACTCGATTATCTCGAACCAGTAAGTGGTGTTGCCGTGGACACTTCGAGCAACGAGGTGTACTTCGGGGTGGGGGAACAGGTCAAGGCGTATAACCCGAGTGGGGTGTTCACCGAACAGTTTGGGTCCGGAGATCTGTCGGGCAGCAGCGGTGTCGCGACCGACTCTGCCAGCCACACAGTGTATGTCGCGGACGCCGCCTCTGACAGGGTCGCGATCTTTGACGACGTCGTGTTGCCTGATGTCAGCACCGCTGGGGAACTGAGCGATGTGGAACATGAAGGGACCGTGACGCTGAACGGCACGGTCGATCCGGACGGCGAACCGGTGACCAGCTGCGAGTTCGAATATGGCACCGAAGCGTCCTATGGGAGCGAGGTCCCGTGCGAACCGGCTCCCGGGTCGGGGTCGAGCCCCGTCGCGGTGCACGCTGTGGTCAGCGGCCTCACGCCGCTGACCAGCTACCACTACCGGCTTGTCGCGGGGGATGCGCATGGGAGCGATCCGGGGCTCGATCACACGTTCGTCGCGCCCGCGCGGCCGACGATCGAAAGCGAGTCGGCCGTGAAGGTCACGTCGGAAAGTGCGGAACTACTCGCGCAGATCGACCCGGGGGCGATCGATACGACGTATCGCGTCGAATATGGTCCGACGTCCGCGTATGGGACGAGCGTGTCCGGCGATGCGGGCTCTGGGAGCAGCGCTGCGACGGTCCGTCTGCTGTTGCAGGGTCTGCAGCCCGATACCACCTATCACTTCCGGGTCGTGGCGAGCAACGGGTTGCAGCGGGAAGTCATCGGGTCCGACCAGGAGTTCTCGACTCAGTCGGGGGGTGGCGAGTTCACGTTGCCCGATGGGCGTGAGTGGGAAATGGTCACGCCGCCGGAGAAGCCGGGCGCGAGGATCCTCGGACTTGGTGATCAGGCGGGCGATGACATTCAGGCGGCGCAGTCGGGGGATGGGATCACGTTTGGGGCGACGGCGCCGTATGTCGCGAACCCGGCGGGCAGTCGGTCACCAGAAGTGACGCAGGTGATCTCGCTCCGAAGCGCTCCAGGGGTGTGGAGCACGCAGGACATCACCACGCCTCACAACGAAGCGGCGTCAGAACTCGCGATCGGGCACGAGGCCGAGTACAAGCTGTTCTCCAGCGACCTGTCGCTCGGCCTGGTCGAACCGGAGGGTGATACGCCGTTGCCGCCGCTGCCGGCCGGGTCGGAAAAGACCATCTATATGCGTGACACGGGAGGTGGATATGAGGCGCTCGTGACCTCGGGCAATGTGCCACCGGGCTGTAAGTTCGGCGGTGATGGCGAAGGTGCAGGCGGCGTGGAATTCGTCGATGGCACCCCGGACATGCGTCATGTGATCGTGAGCACCAATCAGAACTTCGGCCCGGTGTGTCTGTATCCCGGTGTCTATGGCGGGACGTATGAGTGGTCTGAAGGCAGGCTGGCTCCGATCGGTGTGCTGCCCGATGGCGAAGTCGTTGGTGGGGGGTTGGCTGGGGTGAGGGGTGGGCTCTCCAACGATGGCTCTCGTATCGTGTGGACATCTGGGAATGCGCTCTATTTGCGCGACATGGTGAAAGGTGAAACGATTCCCGTCGCGGAAGTTGGGGAACACGAAGAATTGGCCTTCCAGATTGGGAATGTCGAAGGTTCCAGGGAGTTCTTCACCGATGATGGCAGCCTTGAGGTCTTTGAAGTGACCAGCGGCGAGGGCGAACCGCTGGCCGGGAGAGCGACGAAGCTCACTGAAGGGGGTGGGGTGGATGGTGTGATCGGGGCCAGTGAAGACGGCTCCGATGTTTACTTCGTCGACAGTGGTGTCCTCGGCGACGGTGCAGCGCATGGCGCTGAAAGCGGTGGGGACAATCTGTATGTGGAGCAGTACGACGGGGAGTCGAAGGCGTGGATGCCGCCGGTCTTCATTGCGCTCCTCTCCGGTGAAGACATTTCGAGCTGGGCTCCTCCAAAAGGCCTGGGGGGCCTGACGTCGCGTGTTTCGCCGAACGGCCGGTATCTGGCGTTCATGTCCGATCGCAGCTTGACGGGGTATGACAGCCGGGACGCGAACAGTGGCGTGCCGGACGAGGAGGTCTTTCTCGACGACGCGGATACTGGCCGTCTGGTGTGCGCGTCGTGCAATCCGACCGGGGCGCAGCCCGTGGGAGTGTTCGAGGGCCAGCGGGAACTGTCTGTCGACTATGTGGGTGCGTGGGAAAACCGTTGGTTTGCGGCGAACATCCCGGGGTGGACGACGGCATCGCTGACCACGGCGTTGTATCAGTCGCGGTATCTCTCGGATAGCGGCCGGTTGTTCTTCAACAGTTCCGATGCGCTTGTGCCGGGTGATGTGAATGGCCAGGAGGATGTCTACGAGTACGAGCCGGCGGGTGTCGGCAGTTGTCAGGCGCCGGGTTATGGTCAGAGCGCGAGTGATGTGCTCGTGGAAGGTGAGGGTGGTTGTGTGGGGTTGATTTCGGCGGGGACGTCCTCTGAAGAAGCGGCGTTCTTGGATGCCAGTGAAGGCGGCGGGGATGTCTTCTTCACGTCGCTTTCGCGGCTCGCGCCGCAGGATGTCGATACGAGCGTCGATATCTATGACGCGCATGAATGCACCGCGGCGGTGCCGTGTGCGCCGGCGGTGGTGGCGGTGCCACCGCCGTGTACGACGGCGGATTCGTGTAAGCCTGCGCCTGCGTCGCAGCCGGCGATCTTTGGGGCGCCGGCGAGCGAGACGTTCGCCGGCTCGGGGAATGTCGTTCCCTCGGGATCCACACCGGTGGTGTCGGGGAGATCGTTGACGCGGGCGCAGAAGCTCGCGCAGGCGCTGAGGGTGTGCCGGAGGAGCCCGAAGCGCAAGCGAGCCGCGTGCGAGCGGCGGGCCAAGAGGATGTATGGGGCGGGGAGCGCCCGTGAGAAGAGCTTGTCCGTCAAGGCTGGGCGCAAACAGGGAAGGGGAGAGCGATGATCAACGGCAAGCTCAACATCAAGCGTGTGGTCGGCCTGCTGGCCGCCGGTGTGCTGCTGGTCGCGATGGCTGGCGTCGCGACGGCGTCGGCTGAAGTGGAATGCGCGAGCTGCGCGCCGTGGTGGCGTGTCAGCGAGGGGTCGTTTCCGAGGAATCTGCCGCCGGGTGGTGAAGGTCAGGTCACGGTGCTGGCCGAAGACCGTGGGGACGCGGGGTTGGGTGGTTCGCCGGTGGTGGTGCGTGACAGGCTGCCGCAGGGGTTGGTGGCGCAGCGCGCGGTGGTCGGCCTCGGTGTGCGCAGCCAGCCGTTGGACGCGTCGCTCTGCAAGATGGAACCACATGAAGTCACATGCACGATCCCTGAAGAAATGGTCGCGCTGGATGTGGTCGAACATGGTCTTGGCAAACCCTATAGTCATATCGAAGTGTTGGCGACGGTGAGGGTGGAAGGCGCGAAATCCGGTGAAGTGAGCGAAGCGAGTGTCTCCGGTGGCGGCGCGCCGACGGCGTCGGTGCAGCGCGCGATCGTGGTGAGCGGCGAAGCGACCAGGTTCGGTGTGGAACAGTATGAATTGAGACCGGAAAACGCGGACGGGTCACCCGATACGCAGGCTGGGTCGCACCCGTTCCAGTTGACCGGTGTGGTCGCCTTGAACCAGGCCGTGGAAGCGAAGGATCCGCCGGCGGCGGTGAAGGATCTGCGTTTCAGGCTGCCCGCGGGGTTGGTCGGTGACCCGGTGCCGTTCCCGGAGTGCCCGCTGTCGAAGTTCACGAAATTGGCTCCGGGTGGGCAGAATGCCTGTCCGGATGACACGGCGGTCGGGGTCGCGTCGGTCAGCATCTCGATCCCGGTCGGCATCGCTCCCGCGACGGACGCGGTGCCGCTGTTCAACCTGACGCCGGTGTATGGTGAGCCGGCGCGATTCGGGTTCGATGTCCTCGGTGTGCTTGTGTATCTCGATACCGCCGTGCGGACTGGCGAAGATTATGGGATAACGGTGAGCGCGACGAACATCACGGAGATCTCGGGGTTCGTCTCAAGCCGCGTGACGTTCTGGGGTGTGCCGGGTGACCCGCGCCACGACGCGGCACGAGGATGGAACTGCCTGATCCCCGAAGAAGAAGCTTTGCCGTGCGCTGTGTCGGGGCAGGAATCCCCGCCGCCGCTGTTGAGCCTGCCGACGTCGTGCACTGGCCCTGTGCATACGAGCGTGGAAGCTGACTCCTGGCAGGAAGAGGGAGTGTTCACCGCCCCGCTCGAATACACCTTCCAGGACGAACGGGGGCAGCCGGTCGGGTTGGATGGCTGCAATCATCTGCTGTTCTCGCCGAGTCTGGAAGTGGCGCCGGATGGTCATGCGGCGAGTACGCCGACGGGGTTGTCGGTTGGGGTGCGTGTGCCGCAGGAAACGCTGCTTTCAGCCGAAGGGTTGGCGCCGCCGAACGTGAAGGATATCGCGGTGACGTTGCCCGAAGGGGTGCAGATCAGCCCGGCGGGTGCGGGTGGGCTGCAGGCGTGTTCGCAGGCGCAGGTTGCGTTGAGCAGTCCGGGTGCGTCGTCGTGTCCGGAAGCGTCGAAGATCGGGACGGTGGAGATCACGACGCCGCTACTGCCCGAACCGGTGGAAGGCGGGGTTTACCTCGCCGAACAGAACAACAACCCCTTCGGGAGCCTCGTCGGTATGTACCTGGTAGCGCAGAACGCGAAGGCCGGCGTGATCATCAAGCTGGCCGGAGAAGTGGCGCTGAACGCGGTCTCGGGGCAGCTTGTGGCGACGTTCCCGAATGAGCCGGAGTTGCCCTTCGAAGAAGCGAAGCTGCATTTCTTCGGTTCTGACCGTGCGCCGTTGAGCACCCCACCGTCGTGTGGGGCGTATACGACGATGGCGTCGGTGTCGCCGTGGTCGGGTAATGCGCCGGTGGCGGCGTCTTCGACGTTCGATATCACGAGTGGCCCGGATGAAACGGGGTGTGCGAGTCCGAGGCCGTTCCAGCCCGGGTTCGCGGCCGGCTCGACGAACGTGCAGGCCGGGGGGTATACGCCGTTGACGTTGACGATGAGCCGCCCGGATGCCGACCAGACTCTCGCGAAACTCTCGATCGTGTTCCCCCCGGGTGTCTCGGCGGGCCTTCAGGGTGTGAGGCTGTGTGAGGAACCGCAGGCTGCGCAGGGTCAGTGTCCGGCGGAAAGCCAGATCGGGCAGGTGACCGCAAGCGCCGGGTTGGGCGGGGACCCGTTCTCGGTGGAAACCGGCAAGGCCTACATCACCGGGCCCTACGAGGGGGACCCGTTCGGGGTGGAGATCGTCGTCCCCGCGATCGCCGGGCCATTCAACCTCGGAACCGAGATCGTGCGCTCAAAGGTCGATGTCGACCCGACCGATGCGCATCTGACGATCGTGAGTGATCCGTTCCCGACGATTCTGGATGGGATTCCGTTGCAGTTGCAGCACGTGAACGTGACGGTCAACCGTCCGGGGTTCGTGTTCAACCCGACCAGTTGCGAACCGATGAAGCTGACCGGGGAGCTCGAAAGCACCGAAGGCGCGACGGCGGATGTGGGGGTGCCGTTCCAGGTGACGAACTGTGCGGCTTTGTCGTTCAAGCCGGTGTTCAAGGCGTCGACGAGTGCGAAGACCTCAAGGGTGCAGGGTGCGAGCCTGCACGTCACGCTGACGCTCCCCACCGGGGCGAGGGGCACCTTGTCGAACGTTGCGAAGGTCAAGGTCTCGCTCCCCAAACAGTTGCCTTCGCCGTTGAAAACGCTGCAGAAGGCGTGCACGGAAAAGGTGTTCGCGGAAGACCCGGCGAACTGCCCGGTCGCCTCAAAGGTCGGGGAGGCGACGGTCGGCACCCCGGTCCTCGAAGGCCCACTATCCGGGCCGGCCTACTTCGTCTCCCACGGTGGTGCGAAGTACCCGGAACTGATCATGGTCCTCACGGGCGAGGACGGCGTGACGGTCCAGGTGCATGGGGAAACGTTCATCAGCAAACAGGGGATCACGACGGCGACGTTCGCGACGGTCCCGGATGTGCCGTTCTCGACGTTCGAACTGACGCTCCCCGAGCGCGAATACCCGGCGCTCACCGCGAACGGGAACCTCTGCAAGGGCAGCCTGTTGATGCCGACGGAACTGGTCGGGCAGAACGGGTTGGTGGTGTCGCAGAGCACGAAGATCGCGGTCACGGGGTGTCCGAAGGTGAAGAAGGCCACGAAGAAGAAGGCCAAGCACGCGAAGAAGCACAGGAAGAGGAAGCGGTAAGCGTGATGATGGCCATGTGATCCACATGTGATAATGTGTATCACATGTCCACGATGGTGCAGATCCGCAACGTTCCCGACGAACTCCACCGTGAGTTGAAGGTCCGTGCCGCGCGCGCGGGGATGACGCTCTCGGACTATCTGCTCGACGAGCTGCGCAACCTCGCCGTCCGTCCGACGATGCGCGAGTGGGTGCGCGAGGCCCGTGGGCTCGAGCCCGTTCCGGTCTCTCAGAGCCCGGCCGAGGTTCTGCGCGAAGAGCGCGATCGGTGATCGTTCTCGACGCGAGCGCCGCCGTCGAGATCCTGCTCGGCTCGGAGGTCGGCGCTCATGTGCTCGACCGACTCGAGTTGCATGCCGAGGTGCACGTCCCCGAGCACTTTCACATCGAGGCGATCTCCGCGTTGCGTCGCTATGCGCTGTGTGGGGAGCTGAGCGAACTCAGAGCCGCGCGGGCGACGGCGATGTTGAGGGAACTGCGAGTCGTGCGCTACCCGGTGAGCGATCTTCTCGACACCATCTGGGATCTGCGAGCGCGGCTGAGTGCCTACGACGCCGCCTATCTCGCGCTGGCGCGCCGACTCGATCTCGCACTGCTCACGACCGACGCCGGTCTCGCCGCCGCGGCGCGCCTGGAAGGGCGGCTCGCCGAGATCGACGCGGCCCCTCCCATGCTCACCGCCGAGGATGCGCTGCGCCTGCGGGAGTGCATAACCGACGGTGGCGTGGCGGTCTTTCCGGCGGACACGGTCTACGGTCTCGCCTGCGATCCGCTGAACCCCGAGGCGGTCGCGCGGCTGTACGAGCTGAAGGGCCGGCCCCCAGAGCGTCCCGCGGCGGTGATGTTCTTCTCGCTGGCCGCCGCCCTTGCGGCGCTCCCGGAGCTCGGTCGGCGCGAGCGGGCCGCCCTGGAGGCGCTGCTGCCGGGGCCGCTGACGGCGCTGCTGCCCAACCGCGAGGATCGCTACCCGCTTGCGGGCGGCGAGGACACGCTCGGCCTGCGCGTCCCGCTGCTGCCGCCGCCCCTGGCGGCCCTGCAGGCGGTGGACCTCCCGGTGATGCAGTCAAGCGCCAACCTCTCCGGCGGTCCCGAGGCGCGGCGCCTGTCGGAGATTCCTCCCGCACTGCTGGCCGGCGCCGACCTTGTGCTGGACGGCGGCGAGCTGCCGGGCGTCGCGTCCACCGTCCTCGACCTGCGCGAGTACGAGGCTCGCGGCGGCTGGCGCATCGTGCGCGAGGGGCCGGTCGAGGCGGCAGAGGTGGAGCGGGCGCTGGGCTGAGAGGTCCGAGGTCCACCGCGCGTGTATGACGTCCGCGCCTGCGATGCTTTCGCGGGTATGAGCGCTCATCAGCTCGACGCGCTGTACGCCTTCCTCGCCGCCGCGGTCGCGACGGCGTTGCTGACGCCGCTCACGATGCGGCTCGCCCTCGCCGTCGGGGCGATCGACACGCCGCGCGAGCGGGGGCTCTCCGAGCGGCCCACTCCCCTGCTGGGTGGGCTCGCGATCTTCGCGGGGACGCTGATCGCCGGGCTGATCTGGCTGCCCGACGAACGGATCTGGCATGGGATGCTGATCGCCGCCGCCTTCATCACGGCGGTGGGGGCGCTCGACGACCGCTTCGAGCTGCCGCCGCTGGTGAAGCTTGCCGGGCAGGTGTTCGCCGCGCTGATCGTCGTGCACTACGGGATCGTCGTCGAACTGATCACGCTGCCGTTCGTCGGCGCGCTGCACTTCCCCAACGCCGGCGGCGCGATCACCGTCGTCGGGCTGGTTGCGCTGATGAACGTCGTCAACTTCTCCGACGGCGTCGACGGCCTCGCCGCCGGGGTCTGCGCGATCATCGCCGCGGCGCTCGCGGTGATCTCGTTCGACCTCGAACGGTGGGCGCCCGGCGTGCTCGCCGCCCTGATCGCCGGCGCCTCGCTCGGCTTCCTGCTCTACAACTTCCCCCCCGCGTCGAGCTTCATGGGGGACTGCGGCGCCAACCTGCTCGGCCTGCTGATGGGCTGCCTCACGGTCGAGGGCGCCGTCAAGACCGAGGTCGTGCTCTCCTTCGTGCTGCCGCTGATCTTGCTCGCGGTGCCGTTTCTCGACACAACCTTTGTGGTTCTGAAGCGTTTGAAGTACCGGCGCCCGATCTATGCCTCCGACTCCGAGCACTTCCACCACCGCATGGCCCGCATCGGCTTCTCCCGCCGGCGCACGATCGCCTACCTCTACGGGTGGACGCTGCTGCTCGCCGGCTTCGCGCTGGCGCTGCGCTTCGTCCCCTACTCCGACCACAAAGGCCACCTCCACCTCGGCTGGACGCTCGTGATGATCGTCTTCGCCCTGTTCGTCGCGCTCGCCTCGGTCTATCTCGTGTACGTGCTGGAGATCCTCAAGTTCCGCCGGCTTGACGCGATCCGTCTGCGCCGGCTGCGACCCGAAGCCTCCCCCGCGCAGATCGAGCAGGACGTCACGCAGGACTTCGAGACCGGCGAGTTTCAGACGATCGCCTCGTGACACGGTTGCGGATCATTCCGGGCGCGCTGGCGCTCTTATTCGTGCTGGCGCTGTCGGCTGGCGTGTTGGCTGCGTCCGCCGGCGCGGGGGCTGCGCCCGGTGGTGCAGAGGCCTCATCCGCTGGCACGCGGGCACTGACCGTCGGCATCGGCGAGCAGCACGCGACGATGTTCGGCGACCCCCGCTTCTCGGCGCTCGGCATCCGCTACGCGCGCCTCTCGATCGGCTGGGACGCGCTGGAAAGCCGCTCCGAATCGCGGGCCCTGGCCACCTGGCTGCGCGACGCCCGTGCCAAGGGCGTGCACCCGCTGATCTCCCTCGAACACTCCTGGATCGCCGGGCACCACCGGCGGCTGCCGACCGTCCTCGCATTCGCCCGCCAGTTCCGGCTGCTGCACAAGCGCTACCCGTGGGTGACCGACTTCGCGGTTTGGAATGAGGCCAACTACTGCGGGCAGCCCACCTGCCACAGCCCCGGCATGGTCGCCGCCTACTACCGCCAGATGCGCGTCGCCTGTCCCTCCTGCAACGTGCTCGCCTCCGAGCTGCTCGACGTGCCGGGGATGGTCACCTGGGTCGATCGGGTGCGCCGTGCGCTCGGCTACGAACCGGGGATCTGGGGTCTACACAACTACATCGGCGCCAACCGTCTCTCCACGGCGTCCACGCGGGCGCTGCTGGGCGCAACCCACGGCCAGATCTGGTTCACCGAGACCGGGGGCGTGGTCGCCCGCCACAACCACTCCTCCCACGACTTCCCCGAATCCGCCGCTCACGCCGCCACGGTGACCCGCTTCGTCTTCAACCGCCTCGCCTCGCTCTCGCCGCGCATTGCGCGCGTCTATCTCTACCAGTGGTCTGCCGGTGTCCACCGCCGCGAATCGTGGGACTCCGGTCTGATCGGCCCCCACGGCTCCCCGCGCCCCGCCTTCTGGGTGCTCGTGCAGGAGTTGCACAAGCTGGGGCAGCTTCCCACCACGCCCGCCGCCGAAGCGTTGTTCGCGAAGGCCGCCCGCGCGGGGGGCTGAGCATCCCGCGTCCCCGCCCGGCCTCGGGACCCTGGGGGGATATGTGCACGGGGAGGGGATGAAGGGAAAAAGGAGGAGGAGAGGAGGAGGGAGGGTGGGGTCGGTGGCTGGTGGCCAAGAGGACGTATGGCCCTGCCGGCGAAGATTGAGATTGTGTTTTTCCTGCGCTCCGCCGCCAGGACACCCGCAAGCGCTCCGTTTCTCCCTGTACGCTTTGCAGCGCTTGAGGCAACGGCTACTGGGAGCCGAGGCGATATGGGACATTCCGAAGAGACACCAAGAGGGTGGCGCAGGCGGCCGCCGGCCGCCGAGCCGGGCCCCTCGTCTTTCCCATCCCACGGCGGGCCCCGCCGTGTCCTGATCCTCTCGGCCGACGTCGGCGAGGGGCACGCCGCGGCTGCCCGCGCGCTGGCCCAGCAGATCGAAAGCTCCCCCGAGCCGACTGAGGTCACCGTGATCGACGGCCTCGCCGCGATGGGGCGCATGCTGCGCCAGGTCGTCCAGGACGGCTACCGCGTGCAGCTGCGCTTCCTGCCCTGGAGCTACTCGCTGGTCTACTGGCTGCTCGAGCACGTGGCCCCCGTCCGCTGGCTGACGCGCTGGCAGCTGCGCCTGTTCGGCGCCCGCCCGCTGGCGCGTCGCATCGCCGAGTACGACCCCGACGTGATCGTCTCCACCTACCCCGCCGTCACGGTTGTGCTCGCGCGCCTGCGCCGCACCGGCGCGGTGCGCTGTCCGACGGTCGCCACGATCACCGATTTGACGGGCCTCTTCTTCTGGGCGCAGCCCGGGATCGACATGCACCTGGTCATGTACGGCGAGTCGATGCCCTCCGTCGAGCGGATCGCGGGCGAGGGCTCCGCACGCCTGGTCGCGCCTCTGATCTCAGCCGAGTTCCTGGAGCCCCGCTGCCCGCTGGAGTCGCGGCGCGCGCTCGGGCTGCCCGAGGAGGGCCGCATGGTGGTCGTCTCCGGCGGCGGCTGGGGGGTCGGCGACGTCGAGGGCGCCGTGCGCGAGCTCTGCCGTGTGAGCGAGGTCTCGAGCATCGTCTGTCTCGCCGGTCGCAACGAGCAGCTGCAGCGGCGGCTCGACACGACCTTCGCGCGGGAGTCGCGCGTGCACGTCTACGGGTTCACCGACGCGATGCCGCAGCTGCTGGCGGCCGCCGACGCGCTCGTGCACTCCACCGGGGGTGTCACCTGCCTGGAGGCGAAGGCCACCGGGACGCCCGTCGTCTCCTACGGGCTGCCCGTCGGCCACGCCCGGCTCAACACCCGTGCGATGGCCGACCTGGCGCTGCTGCGCCTCGCCAACGACACCGGCGAGCTGCGCGAGCACGTGCAGGCGAGCTTCGATGATGCGTCCCCGACGCCGGCCGCCTTGCCCGTGGTGGCGCAGGCGGAAGAACATCCACATGCTGTCGATGTCGTGCTGAAGGCCCCCCGCCGCGTGAGCCCGATCCCCCTATGGCGGCTGCGGCTGGCCGCGTTCTGCGTGCAGCTGGTGGTGGTGCTCGGCGTCGGCATGTGGACGATGTCCACCGACGAGGTCAGCGCGCTCGCGGACGCGATCCTGCACGTGCATCCGCTCGTGCACGTCTCGACTGACAAGCCCGACGTGAGCCTGATCGTGCGCACCCCCGCGGGCGACGTCACAGGCGTGGCGCACGAGCTCGCCGCGCGGGGCATCCATGCTTCGTTCGCCGACGGCGGGGTGCACGCGCCCGCCACGATCGCGGCGCTGCGCGCGCTGGGCGACGAACTGCTGCCCGAACTGCCCCCCGGCACGAGCCTCCTGCGCTGGATGCGCACCCGCGGTGCGCTGCACGCGCAGGCCAGCGCGCTGGGTCTGCACCACCACTTCTACTTCCTGCAGCCCCCCAATGGTCTCACCGTCGGCCAGGTGTTGCTTGCGCGCACGACGGGAGCCACGCCAGTCAAGGGCACGCGGCGGCTCAGCGCCACGCGGCCGCTGCCTCAGCGGCCGGCGCGCCCCGGCGATGTGCTCGTGCTCGGCGTCAACGGGTCGAGCGCCTCCGTGGCGGGCGCCGAGCGGCTCGTCTCCTGGCTGCGCTCCGACGGGCTCTCCGCCGAGTCGCTCGCCGCGCTCACGGGCTCGCGCTGATCCTCGGAGGGCGCCATCAACGCCAACAGCAGCGGCGAGCGCGCCAGCACGGCCGCGCCGGCGACCACGAGCGCCAGTGAGAATCCCAGCGGCACCCCGCCACCCGGGGTCGCGGCAAAGCTCTCGTTGAAGAGGATCGGCGCCAGCGCCACCGGCACCGCCGTCTGAATCACGAACACCACGGGAGCGACCTGGATCGCCGGGCGCGATTGCAGCGAGCTCATCTCGCTGAGCGTCGCGATCGCCGACGCGCCCGCCGTGGCGAGGCCCCACGCGATCGCCGCCCCGAGGTAGGCGTTCGCGAGGTCGTCCGACGCCAGCTTGGTGGCGACGCCGCTCCAGCCAAACGCCAGCCCCGCCCCCAGCATCGTCACGAACGGTACAGGGCGGCCAAGGCGCAGCATCAGGTACGGCAGCAGGCTCGCCAGCGCCAGCGCCCCCAACACGACCGTAAGCGTCGTCCAGTGGGCGTGCGTGACGCTGCGCGGCGGCGCGAACACGCCCGCGCCGATCACGCCCACCACGATCGCGCCGACCGCCAGGTGCTCGCGCCGTCCGGCGCGCTCGCCCAGCATCCGCTCGCCCATCACCATCAGCACCGGCAGCCCCAACGCCAGCGCGGGTTGCACCACCACCAGCGGCGCCAGACTGAGCGCCAGCAGCTGCAGCGGCCAGCCCAGCATCGAGAGGCCCGTGCCGCCGAGCCAGCGCACGCGCCGCAGCAGGCGCAGCGCCAGCGCCGGGCGCAGCTGCTCGCTGCGCGGCGCCTCGCGGGCCTCCATCGCCTGAAAGGAAAACCCTAGGCTGTACAGGATCGCGGCCCCGACGGCCGCCACGATGCCAAGGATCAGTTCGAGCATGCGCGCCCCCGATGATCGCAGTCTTCTCGGCCCGTTGACCGGCACGGCGGTCGGCACGGTCGTGCTCGGCTACACGGCAGCCTACGTTCTGCCCGCGCTCGCCGGTGAGTACCGGATGCTGCGTGGGCCGCTCGGGATCGAGGATCGCACCGCGAGTGGTGCGGGCTACGCGTTGACCTTCGACGACGGCCCCCACCACGAGGGCACGCCCGCAGTGCTCGAGGTCCTCGCGCGCGAACGGGTCCGGGCGACCTTCTTCCTGGTCGGCGAGCAGGTGCTGCGCAACCCCACGCTCGCCGCCGAGATCGTCGCGGCCGGCCACGGGATCGGCCTGCACTGCCACCGCCACCGCAACCTGCTGCGCCTGACCCCCCGGCAGGTTCGCGAGGACATCCTGCGGGCGCTCGGGGTCATCGAGGAGACCACGGGCCGCTCGCCTGTGCTCTACCGCCCGCCCTACGGCGTATCCAATGCCGCGGCGCTGGCGCTGGCCCGCAACCGCGGTTGGCGCACGCTGCTGTGGAGCCATTGGGGCCGCGATTGGGAGGCGAGCGCCACCCCGGAGTCGATCGCCGCGCTGCTCACCGGGGGGGCCGGCCCCGGTGCGATCCTGCTGCTGCACGACGCCGACGACTACTCCGCCCCCAGCTCATGGCGGCGCACGGTCGCGGCGCTGCCGCGGGCGCTGGAGACGCTCGCGGCGCGGGGCCTGGAGCCGGTGGCGCCCTGAGCGGTCGTTAAGCTGCCCGGATGCAAACACGGCGCACCCGCCTGTGGGTTGAGGCGCTCGTAATTGCCTGGCTGTGCTGGGTGTACGACGCGATCAACAACCTTGCGCCCGTGCGCCTGCACGCCGCGCTCGCGCACGGCTGGGGGGTGCTGCACCTCGAGCGCTCGCTCGGACTCGACCCCGAACTCACGCTCAACCACTGGCTGACCGGCCACCACACGCTTGGTCTGCTGCTCTCCGACTACTACGACAACGCCCACTTCGTCGTCACGCTCGGGCTGCTCGCCTGGCTGTGGTACCGGCGCCCGGACATCTACCGGCCGCTGCGTAACACGCTGGTCGCGATCAACGTGATCGGCCTCGCCGTCTTCTGGCTTTACCCGACCGCGCCGCCGCGGCTGCTGCCCGGCAGCGGCTTCAACGACGTGGTCGCCTCCACGCACGCGTTCGGTGGCTGGCACACGGGCTCGCTCGCCGTGGTCGCCAACCAGTTCGCCGCGCTGCCTTCGTTGCACATGGGGTGGGCGGTGTGGTGCTCGCTGGTGATGTGGGCGATGTCCAAGCAGCTATGGGTCCGCTGCCTGGCGATCCTCTACCCGTGCATCACCTGCCTGGCGGTCCTCGCCACTGGCAACCACTATCTGTTCGACGTGCTCGCGGGCGTGGCAACCACGGCGCTGGCCGTCGTGCTCGTGCGCGCCCTCGAAGCGGCGTGGCGCTCGCGAACGGCGCTGCGGCCAGCGCGGGCGTCCGCATGAGCCGCATGTCACAAACTTGTTACTAAGTCCCAGATAAGGTAGACTCCGCGCGCTGCCACAGACGGTCAGAGGAGGGTCGGGGGCAAAAGTCCGCCGTGGGCGGACGCGCTTGGCTCTTTCGTCTGTAGGGTGCCAGCCAATCTTCCATGCCTAATCACGAGCCAGAACCGATGGCCCCTGCCCTGAGCCATGCCGGCGCAAGCCCGGTCGTCACCCGATCCCCGTTGCAGCTGCTGCAGTACCTCGACGTCGTGCTCGTGGTACTCGCCACGCCGGTGGCGCTGGCGCTCGGCGCGCCCGCCTTCGGCCTGTTGCTCGCGGCGGGCGCGTGGCTGGTGCAGCGTGCGCTCGCCCATGCCGACCGGCGGTGGATCGCTCGCGCACGACCGTCGGGGTCCCGGCTCGGACTCGACATCGCCGAGTCGTTCGGGCGGATCTGGCTGCTGGCGGGCGCGATCGTCGTCGCGGGCGCCGTCGGCGGGCGCGCCGACGGGCTGGCGGCGGCATTGACCATCTTCGCCGCGTACTCGGTGGCCTTCGCCACGCGTATGTTCAGCGGACGAGAGGGCTTCGAACGATGAGCGCGGTCGCACAGGCCCCGCCGATGGCGCCGGGGACCAGGACCCCGTCCGCCCCGCCGTCCGAGACTGGCACCCCGCCCACCCGGAGCCAGGGGCGGAAGGTCCTCTACGGGGTACTCGGCCTGTGGCTCGGCGGGATCGTCCTATTCGTGATCCTGTTCGGCGCCACCGCGCACAAGGCCCCGGCCGTCGCTAGCGGCGCCTTCTCGCCGACCGACGAGTTCAAACTCGACACCTGGTTTCAGGTCGGGCCGATCGCTTTTAACAAGGCCATTCTCTACCTGCTGCTGACGGTCGGGATCACGCTTGGGGTGATGTTCTACGTCGCTCGGCGTCTGCAGCAGCGCCCCGGGCGCCTGCAGGTCGCGGTGGAGATGTACTACGACTTCATGCGCCGCATCTCCCAGGAAAACCTGGACCCGGAGATGGAAGGGAAGTACTTCCCGCTGATCGCCACGATCTTCGTGTTCATCCTCGTCTCGAACCTGATCGGCTACATCCCGCTGCCGGTCGACTCGGGTGAGAGCTTCAACGTGTTCGGGGCGCACATCCCGTCGCTGCAGATCTACGCGGCCGACACCAACGTCGCCTTCCCGCTGATCCTCGCGTTGAGCGTGTTCGTCCTCTTCACCTACGAGGGGGTCAGGCACCACGGGCCGGTCGGCTATGTGAAAAGCCTGATGCCGGGCGGTGTCAAAGGCCCGATCGTCCTGCTCATCTACCCGATCGAGATCCTCTCCAACTTCCTGCGGCTGATCTCGCTGACGGTGCGGCTGTGGGCGAACCTGCTCGCCGGCCACATGCTGATCGCGTTCATGGGCGGGGAGTTGGGGGTGCTCGTCGGCCTGCAGGTCGTGTCGTGGTTTCTGCTGCCCTTCGGGGTCATGATCTTTCTGTTCGAGGCCGTGCTGATCGCCGGCCTGCAGGCCTTCATCTTTTCCATCCTGACTGCCATCTATCTCGGTGGCGCGGTCTCGAGCCACTAACAAACAAGGGAGCTGTCGAGTAATGGAGTTTCTCCACTTTTTCGGTGTGTTGCACCCACTGATCCTGACCGTGGAACCGATCATCAAGCAGAGCCAGGACGCCGGTCGGGCGATCGCGCTCGGCGTCGGTGCCGGCGGCGGCGCGGCCGGTGCAGGTGCCGGCATCGGTGCGGTGTTCAACGCCTCGATCCAGGCCAAGACCCGCCAGCCCGAGCTGCGCGCCGAGGTCGAGCGCGACCAGTGGCTCGGCTTCGCGCTCACCGAGGCGTGCTTCTTCTACGGTCTCGTCGGCGGGTTCATCGCCTTCTTCCTGTAGGCCACGATGCATCTCACCGCCAACCTCCCCATCGCCAGCGGATCGTTCCTGATCAGCCCCAACGTGGGGCTGATGGTCTGGACGATCGTGGTGTTCGCCATCTCGCTGTACATCTTGCGTAAGTGGGTTTTCCCGTTGATAGGCCAAGCTCTCGACGCGCGCGTGCAGAAGATCGAGGGCGACATCGACGCGGCCGAGCACACCCGCCAACAGGCGGATGAGATCCTCGCCGAATACCGCGAGCGACTCAAGGAGGCGCGGGCCCAGTCCGAGGAGATCGTCCAGCGCGCCCGACAGACGGCGGAGTCGCACGAGACCGAGGGCAAGGCGCGCGGGCAGGAGCTCGTAGCCGAGGCTGCCAAGAAGGCCGAGCGCGAAATCGAGGCGGCCACCAAACGGGCGCTCGACGACATCCGCCGCGAGGTCGCCGACCTCACGATCATGGCCACCGAGAAGGTCACGCGCAAGTCGCTCACCGACGCCGACCAGAAGCGGCTGGTCGAGGAGGCGCTCGGCGAACTGGACTTCTCGAGTATCTCCGGGAGCCAGAATTAGACATGGAGGAGCTGGCCCAGGTATACGCCCGCTCGCTGTTCGAGGTTGCCCGCGAACAGGGCAAGCTCGACGTGCTGCGCGAACAGCTCGCGCAGCTGGCCGATGCTTTGCGCGAGAACCGGGAACTGGAAGTGTTCTTCTTCTCGCCCTACTTCTCGACCAAGGAGAAGCAGGAGGCGCTCGGGAAGCTGCTGGACGGCGCCGACGAGGTGCTGCTGAACTTCCTCAACCTGCTGATCGAAAACTACCGGATGCCGGTGATCTTCCACATCCGCCGCCAGTACGAGCACCTGTGGGATGAGGAGAACAAGACGCTGCCGGTGGAGATCACCAGCGCGATCGAGCTCGACCCTGCCACCACCGAGAGCCTCGGCAAGACGATCGGCGAGCGTACCGGGCGCGAGGTGCAGCTCGCTGCGCGCGTGGACCCCGACATCCTCGGCGGCATCGTGATCAGGGTCGGCAATTCGATCCTCGATGCCTCGATCCGCAGCCGCTTGGAGCAGTTGCGCCGGCAGGTGGCCTCCGCTGCCTGACCCACTATCGCCCTGCACGAAATTTATTGACAAGGAGCCATCGCGAACGCCATGCAGATCAATCCAGATGAGATAACGAGCATTTTGAAGAGCCGCATCCAGGGGCTCGACGCCGGCGCGGCGGAGCTGACCGAGGTCGGCACGGTGCTGTCGGTTGCCGACGGTATCGCGCGCCTGCACGGCCTGGAGAACTGCATGTCCTTCGAGATGCTGGAGCTCCCCCACGGGGTCACGGCACTGGCGCTCAACCTCGAGTCCGACAATGTCGGCGCGGTGCTGTTCGGCGAATGGGAGCACATCTCCGAGGGCGACACCGTCAAGCGCACCGGCAAGCTGCTCGACATCCCCGTCGGCGACGCGCTGCTCGGGCGGATCGTCGATCCGCTGGGCCGCCCGCTGGACGGCAAGGGCGACATCGCGATCACCGAGACCCGCCCGGCCGAGTTCAAGGCGCCCGGGGTGGTGCAGCGCCAGCCGGTGAAGGAACCGATGCAGACCGGCCTGAAGGCGATCGACGCGATGATCCCGATCGGCCGCGGCCAGCGCGAGCTGATCATCGGCGACCGCCAGACCGGCAAGACCGCGATCGCGATTGACGCGATCATCAACAACAAGGACACCGGCATCGTCTCGGTGTACGTGGCGATCGGCCAGCGCATGTCCACGGTCGTGGCGCTCGCGCAGACGCTCGACGAAAACAACGCGCTGGAGAACACGATCATCGTCGCCGCCCCCGCCGACGAGGCGGCGCCGATCAAGTTCATGGCGCCCTACGCCGGCTGCGCGATGGCCGAGCACTTCCTTTACAGCGGCCGCCACGCGCTGTGCGTGTACGACGATTTGACCAAGCACGCCTACGCCTACCGGCAGATGTCGCTGCTGCTGCGCCGCCCGCCAGGCCGCGAGGCCTACCCGGGCGACGTCTTCTACCTTCACTCCCGCCTGCTGGAGCGCGCGGTGAAGCTCAACCAGGACCTCGGCGGCGGCTCGCTGACGGCGCTGCCGATCATCGAGACGCAGGCGGGGGACGTCTCCGCGTACATCCCCACCAACGTGATCTCGATCACCGACGGACAGATCTTCCTGGAGTCCAAACTCTTCAACTCGGGCGTGCGCCCCGCGATCAACGTCGGGATCTCCGTCTCGCGCGTGGGCGGCAACGCGCAGATCGGGCCGATGAAGAAGGTCGCCGGGAGGATCAAGCTCGAGCTCTCCCAGTTCCGCGACCTGGAGGCCTTCGCCCAGTTCGGCTCCGACCTCGACGCCGACACGCAGCGCACGCTGGCCCGCGGTGAGCGGCTGGTGATGACGCTCAACCAGCACGAGCGCGCGCCGCTGCCGGTGGAGGATCAGACGCTGCAGATCTACGCCGCCACCGCCGGCTTCCTCGACCGCCTGAACGTCGAGCGGGTGAGCGAGTTCCTGGCCGAGCTGATCGAACGGATGCACTCCGAGCACGCCGACATCGGCGCCAAAATCGCTGGCGGCGACTGGTCGAAGGAGACGCAGGAGGCCGTCCATGACGCGGTCGAAGCGTTTGCGCGGGACTTCGGCTACGACCTCGACGAGGAAGGCCAGCCGCTGGATGAGGATGCGCCGATCCGGGCGCAGGATGCGCCAGCAACCGGCGCATCCGAGCAGGGCGACGCTGCGCGGGAGGAGGCGAAGGCGGCGGCCTAGCGCCGGCCGCTCGCAACCGCCATGGCCTCTCAGCGCGACGTCAAGAACCGGATCTCCTCGGTAAAGAACATCCAGAAGATCACGCGCGCGATGGAGATGGTCGCCGCCGCCCGCCTGCGCCGTGCCGAGCAGCGGATCACGGCGCTGCGCCCCTACGCCGAGGCGCTCGCACGGATGACTCGCCAGGCGGCACGCGCTGCGGGCACCAGTGAGATCGCGCGCATACCGCTGATGCGTGAGCCCGGGGGCGGCG
Organism: uncultured Solirubrobacterales bacterium; assembly: GCA_963744135.1. Classification (GTDB taxonomy): domain Bacteria; phylum Actinomycetota; class Thermoleophilia; order Solirubrobacterales; family Solirubrobacteraceae; genus Palsa-744. The sequence continues at coordinate 690,513 of CAVUSE010000007.1, forward strand.
TTGTCGGTGGCGGCGGCGCCGCGGAGGGTGGCAGGGGCGGTGGCGCGGATGGCAGCGGCACGGAGGGCGGCGGCAGCGGCACCGTTGGGCTGTTGCTGATCACCGGCGACCGCGGGCTGGCGGGCGGCTTCAACTCGCAGGTGATCCGCGCCGGCGTGCGCCTGCACGGCGAGCTCTCTGCCGAAGGGCTGCGCAGCGCGTGGTATGCGACCGGGCGCCGCGGGGTCTCCTCGCTGGCGTTCCGCGGCTATGAGCTGAGCGGCAGCTACACCGGCTTCTCCGACCGCCCCGTCTTCGCCGACGCGAGCGCGGTGGCGGGCGATGTGATCGATGCCTATGTCGACGGCCGGCTCGATCGCGTTGAGCTGATCTTCAACTCCTACGTCTCCCCGCTCACGCAGGTCGTCACACGCGAGACGTTGCTGCCGCTCTCCCACGCGACGACCGCGGAGGAGGGGGCCGCGGGAGAGGGCGCCGTGGGGGAGGGCGCTGTGGGGCGGGTCGCGGGAGCCGCCGAGCCGGCGCAGGACAGCGGTGGACCGCGCGCGCTGGTCGAGTACGAGCCAGATCCCGAGCAGGTGCTCAAGCAGTTGCTGCCCGATTACATCGAGACCTCGATCTACCGGGCGCTCGTGGAGTCGGCCGCCGGCTTCTTCGGCGCGCAGATGACCGCGATGCGCAGCGCCTCCGACAATGCCGGCGACATCATCACCGACCTGACGCTGCAGATGAACCGTGCCCGCCAGGCCGAGATCACGCAGGAGATCATGGAGGTCGTCGCCGGCGCGGAGGGGCTGAGCTGAGATGGAGCGAACGGGTGTGGGGCCCCGGACGCTGGCCGGCGGCAGTTCGGGCTGCGGGCCAGTGGGCGGGTCGGGGGGTGCGATGTCTTTCAAAAAAGCCCTATAACCCTTTACAAAATGAAGTGGTATAGGGCCGAAAAAAGAACAAAAACCACAGAGACTTCGATCGATAGATACTGAGGAGAATTCAGAGACCATGGAGGCCAGCATCGCCACAAAGCCAACATCCACCGCGTCGGTAGCCAACGGCAACGGCGCCGAGCGCAACGTCGGGCGCATCGACGAGATCCAGGGCGTCGTGATCGAGGCCGTCTTCCCCGACCGCCTGCCCGAGATCAACCACGCGATCACCGTGGCGCGCCCAGCGGCCGGCGGGGAGGAGGAGGCGCCTGGCATCAGCACGAGCGCGGGCGAAGGGGTGCTGGTGTGCGAGGTGCAGCAGCACCTCGGCGATGACCGTGTACGCGCGGTGGCGATGGACACCACCGACGGCCTGGCGCGGGGCGTCGAGGTGGTGGACACCGGCGGCCCGATCACCGTCCCCGTGGGCGAGGCGACGCTGGGACGCATCTTCAACCTGCTGGGTGAGCCGATCGACCTCGGCGCGGATCTGCCCACCGACGTCGAGCGCCGCGGCATCCACCAGGACGCGCCGCGTGTCGAGGACCTCACGCCGACGACCGAAATGTTCGAGACCGGCATCAAGGTGATCGACCTGCTGGCCCCCTACGCGAAGGGCGGCAAGACTGGGCTGTTCGGCGGCGCCGGCGTCGGCAAGACGGTGCTGATCCAGGAGCTGATCCACAACCTCGCCAAGGAACACGGCGGCCTCTCCGCCTTCTGCGGCGTGGGCGAGCGCTCGCGCGAGGGCAACGACCTGTGGCTGGAGATGAAGGAGTCGGGCGTGCTCGACAAGACGATGCTCGTCTTCGGCCAGATGAACGAGCCGCCCGGCGCCCGCATGCGCGTTGCGCTGTCGGGGCTGACGATGGCCGAATACTTCCGCGACCAGGGCCAGGACGTGCTGCTGTTCATCGACAACATCTTCCGCTTCGTGCAGGCCGGCTCCGAGGTGAGCGCGCTGCTCGGGCGGATGCCCTCGCAGGTGGGCTACCAGCCGACGCTGGAGACCGAGATGGGGCAGTTGCAGGAGCGCATCACCTCCACCCGCGAGGGGTCGGTCACCTCGGTACAGGCGATCTACGTCCCCGCCGACGACCTCACCGATCCGGCTCCGGCCTCGGTGTTCGCGCACTTGAACGCGACCACGGTGCTCTCGCGGGCAATCTCCGAGAAAGGCATCTACCCCGCAGTGGATCCGCTGGACTCGACCTCGACGATCCTCAAGGCGGACATCCTCGGCGAGGAGCACTTCCGCGTGGCCAACCGCGTCAAGGAGATCCTGCAGCGCTACAAGGAGCTGCAGGACATCATCGCGATCCTCGGCATCGACGAGCTCTCCGACGAAGACAAGCTCACCGTCCAGCGCGCGCGCCGGATCGAGCGGTTCCTCTCGCAGCCGTTTTTTGTCGCGGAAGAGTTCACCGGCACGCCTGGCGCGTACGTGCCGATCGCCGAGACGATCAGGGGCTTCGACGAGATCATCGAGGGCAAGCACGACGAGGTCCCCGAGTCGGCCTTCTTCCTCAAGGGCACGATCGACGAGGTCGTGGCGGCGGCGAAGAAATAATGGCCCATACGAAGTTCCAGGCCGAAGTGCTCACCCCCGAGGGGCCGGTGTTCAGCGAGGAGGTCGAGATGCTCTCGACCGTCACCGGCACCGGCTCGATCGGGATCTTCGCCAACCACCAGCCCGTGCTGGCGACGCTGAAGCCCACCGAGTTGCGGCTGTACCGCTCGGACTCGGAGATCGTGCGCTTCAAGCAGTCCGCCGGCTACCTCCAGTTCGCCGACAACCGCGCGCTCGTGCTGGTCGAGGAGGCCACTCCGGTTGATGGTGGCTGACGGTCAACGCCATGAGCCTTGACCGCGAGCCGGTCGGCGTCATCGGCACCGGCTACGTAGGGCTCGTCAGCGCGGCCGGCTTCGCCGAGCTGGGCAGCGAGGTGTGGTGCGTCGACATCGACGCCGAGAAGATCGAGCGTCTGCGCCGTGGCGAGGTGCCGATCTATGAGCCAGGCTTGGAGGAGCTGCTGCAGCGCCACGCTGCGCGTCTGCACTTCACCACCGAGCTGGGCCCCGCACTCGAGCACGTGCGTCTGCTGTTCGTCGCCGTCGGCACGCCGCCCACCTACTCCGGCGACGCCGACCTCTCATCGGTGCACGCCGTCGTCGAGGCGATCCCCGCCTCCGACCGCCACGCGTTGGTGATGAAGTCGACGGTGCCCAGCGGCACCGGCGCCTCGATCCAGCGGGTCTTCGGCGAGCGGGGCAAGGCGGGGCTGCGCTACGTCTCCTGTCCGGAGTTCCTCAAGGAGGGCTCGGCGGTCGACGACTTCCTGCGCCCCGACCGGGTGGTCGTCGGCGACAACGGCGACTGGGCCGGCGACGCCGTGGTCGAGCTCTACCGGCCGCTGCTCACCGCCGCGCACGGCGGCCCCGGCGAGGGCGAGCTGGTGCGCACCGACATCGCCTCCGCGGAGATGGTGAAGCTTGCCTCCAACGCCTTCCTGGCGACCAAGATCTCGTTCATCAACGAGATCGCCAACGTCTGCGAGGAGACCGGCGCGGACGTCGTCGAGGTGGCGCGCGGCATGGGCCTCGACGCGCGCATCGGGCCGAAGTTCCTGCAGGCGGGGATCGGTTATGGGGGCTCGTGCTTCCCCAAGGACGTGGAGGCGCTCAAACAGCTCGCCGGCAACTCCGGCTACCACTTCCAGCTGCTCACCGCCGTGATCGAGGTCAACGAGCTGCAGAAGCGCCGCGTGATCGGCAAGCTGCACAAGCACCTCGGCAGCCTCGTCGGCAGGCACGTTGCGCTGCTCGGTCTTGCGTTCAAGCCCAACACCGACGACATGCGCGAGGCCTCCTCGCTGGTGCTCGCTGCGCGGCTCGCCGCCGATGGGGCGACGGTCACGGCATTCGATCCGGTCGCCGAGCACGAGGCGCGCAGGCTGCTCGGGGGGCTGCAGCTGGCGGACTGCGCGATCGATGCGCTGCACGGCGCCGATGCGGCGGTGCTGGTCACCGAGTGGCCGCAGTGCACCGACCTCGATTGGCAGGAGGTCGCCGAGGCGATGCGGGGCAACGTCGTGATCGACGGCCGCAACGCGCTGGACGCCGCCGCCGTGCGCGCCGCTGGGCTGCTGTACGAGGGGGTCGGCCGACCGTCCGACCCGCCGACCGGGCGCCGGCGGGAGGACCTCAGGTGAGCTTTCATGCCCGCACGGACACCCCGTCCTGATGCCTACTATCGCTATACCGGATGTCGTTAGCCATGGGAACCCCGGGTAGATGCAGGCCGTGATCCTCGTCGGCGGCGAGGGCACGCGCCTGCGCCCGCTCACCTCCACGATCCCCAAGCCGGTGGTGCCGCTGGTGGACCGCCCGTTCATCGCGTTCATGATCGAATGGCTGCGCCGGCACGGGATCGAGGACGTGATCATGTCCTGCGGCTTCCTCGCCACCAGCGTGCGCAACGTGCTGGGGGATGGCTCCGCGTTCGGGATCCGCCTGCGCTTCGTCGAGGAGCCCGACCCGCGTGGCACCGCGGGCGCGCTGAAGTTCGCCGAGTCGATGCTGGAGGAGCGCTTCCTGATGCTCAACGGCGACGTGCTCACCGACATCGACCTCACCGCGCAGATCGCCCAGCACGAGCGCACCGGCGCGCGCGCGACGCTGGCGCTTGTCCCCGTCGAGGATCCCACCGCCTACGGGCTCGTGCGGCTCACCGCGGAGCACGCGGTGGCGGAGTTCGTCGAGAAGCCCTCCTCCGACCAACTGGAGGGTGCGGGCGGCGCCTGGGTAGCGGGCCAGGTCACAGCGGATCATCCGCTTCACACCTACCCCAACCTGATCAGCGCCGGCGCTTACGTCCTGGAGCGCGACGTGCTCGAGTTGGTGCCCGAGGGACGAAACGTCTCGATCGAGCGCGAGGTGTGGCCGCAACTGATCGGCAACGGGCTCTACGGCTTTCCCTCGGAGAGCTACTGGCTGGACATCGGCACCCCCGAGCGCTACCTCAAGGGCACCTTCGACATCATCGAGGGCAACGTCCACACCGCGGTGCGCGAGCGTCTCGGCAACGACTTCATGGCGCTCGCGCCGGATGTGTCGGTGGAGGGGCGTGCGATTCCGCCGGCGGTGCTGGAGCCCGGCGTGCGGGTGGCCGCGGGCGCCCACGTAGGCAGTCTCGTCGTACTCGGGCAGGGCGTCACGGTCGGCGCCGGCTCGATCGTCGAGCGTGCGGTGATCATGAACGGCACGGAGATCGACCCGGGCTGCACGCTGCGCGACTGCATTGTCGCCGCGGGCTGTCGCATCGGCGAGGGCAGCCAAATCACCGACGGCGCCGTGCTGGGCGAGGGGGTCACGATCGGGGCGCACAACATCGTGTCCCGCGGAGCGCGTATCTTCCCGGGCGTGACCCTGCCCGACGGAGCGTTGAGGTTCTCGTGAGCGAGAACGTTATGACCAGCCTCTCCCGCGAGGCGATCGCCGAGGTCGACAGCACGGGACAGCTGAGCGACGTGCTCACGCTGCCCGAGCACCTGCGCGACGCGCTGTGGCGGGTGGAGTCGGCGATTATGAACGAGTGGGACACGCCCGGCGGGCTGGTGGTGGCCGGCATGGGCGGCTCCGCGATCGGCGGGGCGCTCGCAGCCGCGGCCTTGGGCGACCACGCCTCGCGGCCGATCCTCGTCACACGCGCCTACGGGCTGCCGCCGTGGACAACGCCCGATACCACGGTGCTGTGCGCCAGCTACTCGGGCGACACCGAGGAGACGCTCGCCTGCTACGAGTCGGCGGGCGCGCTGGGGGCCCAGCGCGTGGTCGTCACCACGGGCGGTCGCCTGGCGGAGCTGGCACGCGCTGACAAGGTGCCGGTGATCCCGCTCCCCGGCGGCTTCCAGCCGCGCGCCGCGGTCGCCTACATGACGGTCGCCTCCCTGGAGGTCGCCGCGCTCTGCGGAGCCGGCCCCCGCCTCACCTCGGAGATCGACGTCGCCGCCGCCCACGCCGAGCAGCTAGTCGCCGAGTGGGGCCCCGACGCGCCGGAGGAGTCGCTCGCAAAGACGATCGCGCGCGGCCTCTCGGGCACCACGCCGGTGATCGCCGGCGCCGGGCTGACCAACCCGATCGCCTACCGCTGGAAGACGCAGATCAACGAGAACGCCAAGCAGCTGAGCTTCGCCAGCGACCTCCCCGAGCTCGATCACAACGAGATCGTGGGTTGGGAAAGCGCGCGCGAGCTCGGGCGCTTCTCGGCCGTCTTCCTCGATGACTCCGACGCCCACCCGCGCGTGAAGGAGCGGATGGACCTGACCGAGCGCCTGATCGCCGACAACGCCGCGGCCAGCTTCAGGCTGGAGACACGCGGGCAGACCGCGATCGAGCGGGTCTTCTCGCTGGTGCTGCTCGGCGACCTCGTCTCGATCTATCTGGCGACGCTGCGCGGGGTGGATCCCGGGCCCGTCAGGATCCTCGACGAGCTGAAGGCCGCGCTGGCCGAGCGCTAGCGGCTCCCTGGCCTGGCCAGAATCGGCTCGCAGCTGCCTCTGAGCAGGCGGGAGTGTTGTGATACCGTCCGGGACGGCCGAGGAGCGCTGCGACGGGCTGTAATCCGCCACGCTCGGCTTTCTCTGCAGCAAGGGCGCTCACCTGACCGGACAGGAGGACTAGTCATGTCAGCAATGACCCCCGCCGCCACCCAGCCCGCTCCCACCGAGGCGTCGCCTGCTCAGGCTGCCCCCGCCCACGCCGACTTCAAGGTCGCCGACCTCTCCCTGGCGGAGCTGGGACGCAAGGAAATCACGCTCGCCGAGCACGAGATGCCGGGGCTGATGGCGACCCGCGCCGAATACATGGAGGCGCAGCCGCTGCGCGGTGCGCGGATCACCGGCTCGCTGCACATGACCGTGCAGACCGCCGTGCTGATCGAGACGTTGACGGCGCTGGGCGCCGAGGTGCGCTGGTGCAGCTGCAATATCTTCTCCACCCAGGACCCCGCCGCCGCGGCGGTTGCGGTCGGGCCCGACGGCACGCCCGAGGAGCCACGCGGCGTCCCGGTGTACGCCTGGAAGGGCGAGACGCTGGAGGAGTACTGGTGGTGCACCGAGCGGGCTTTGCGCTGGCCCGGCGAGGACGGAGAATCGGAGGAATCGGATCCCGCCCACGCCGAATCGGATCCCACCCGGGCGGGCGGCTCCGGGTCAACCGGCCCCAACATGATCCTCGACGACGGGGGCGACGCCACGCTGCTGGTGCACAAGGGCACTGAGTACGAGTCCGCCGGCGCCGTGCCGGATTCGGCGGGGGCAGACTCGGAGGAGTTTGGCGTGATCCTCTCCCTCCTGCAGCGCTCGCTCGGCGAGGACCCGCGGCGCTGGACGCGGATCGGGGAGGGCATCAAAGGCGTCACCGAGGAGACGACCACCGGCGTACACCGGCTGTACGAGATGACGCAGGACGGCACCCTGCTGTTCCCGGCGATCAACGTCAACGACTCGGTGACGAAGTCGAAGTTCGACAACCTCTACGGCTGCCGCCACTCGCTCGTGGATGGCATCAACCGCGCCACCGACGTGATGATCGCCGGCAAGCTCGCCGTGATCTGCGGCTTCGGCGACGTCGGCAAGGGCTGCGCGGAATCGCTGCGCGGGCAAGGCGCGCGTGTGGTCGTCACCGAGATCGACCCGATCTGCGCGCTGCAGGCGGCGATGCAGGGGTACACGATCCGCACGCTCGAGGAAGTGGTGGGGGAGGGCGACATCTTCGTCACCTGCACCGGCAATCGCGACATCATCCGCGCCGAGCACATGGCGCGCATGAAGCACCAGGCGATCGTCGGAAACATCGGGCACTTCGACAACGAGATCGACATTGCCGGCCTCGCCAAGGTGCCGGGGGTCGAGCGGATCAACATCAAGCCGCAGGTGGACGAGTGGGTCTTCCCCGACGGCCACGCGATCATCCTGCTCTCCGAGGGCCGCCTGCTGAACCTCGGCAACGCCACCGGCCACCCGAGCTTCGTTATGAGCAACTCCTTCACCAACCAGACGATCGCCCAGATCGAGCTGTTCACCAAGAACGATGAGTACGAGCGGCGCGTCTACGTGCTCCCCAAGCACCTCGACGAGAAGGTCGCCCGCCTGCACCTCGATGCGCTCGGGGTCAAGCTCACGAGGCTCAGCGACGAGCAGGCCGCCTACATCGGGGTGTCCGTCGAGGGGCCGTATAAGCCGGATCACTACCGGTACTGATCGTTCATTTTCGGACCCCAACCCTTCACTTTCTGAAGTGGGTTGGCACGGTGGGATGTTTCGTTTTGGGACCCCAACCCTTTACTTTCTGAAGTGGGTCGGGGCGGTGGGGTGTTTCGTTTTGGTACCCAAACCCTTCATTTTGTGAAGTGGTGGGGTGCGATTTAAATGCATTCGTCCCAGCCCGATCCCCTACTGGCGATCCGATAGCCTGCCGCCCTGATGAGAGCCATGGTTCTCGCGGCGGGCCTTGGCACCCGCCTGCGCCCGCTGACATACGAGATCAACAAGCCGATGGTGCCGGTGCTCGACCGGCCGGTGATGGCGCACATCGTCGATCTGCTCGACCGGCACGGGTTCGACGAGACGATCGCCAACCTCCACCACTTCCCGCAGACGATCCGCGACTACTTCGGCGAGCGGCTGACCTACCGCACCGAGCCGGAGCTGCTGGGCACCGCCGGCGGGGTGCGGGGCTGCGCGGAGTTCTTCGGCGACGAGGCGTTCCTGGTGATCTCCGGGGATGCGCTCACTGACATCGACCTGCGCGCATTCGCCGCCCGTCATCGCGAGGCGGGGGGCGTTGCGACGCTGGCGGTGAAGCAGGTCGCCGACACGCGCGAGTACGGCGTCGTGCTGCACGACCGCGCGAGGCGGATCACCGGCTTCCAGGAGAAGCCCGAGCCCGAGGAGGCGCTGTCGGACCTTGGCAACTGCGGCATCTACATCTTCGAGCCGCGCATCTTCGACTACTTCCCCGACCGCCCGTTCGTGGACTGGGCGCAGGATGTGTTCCCCGCGCTGCTGGCCAACGACGTGCCCTTCCACATTCACGAGGTGCACGACTACTGGAACGACGTGGGCTCGCTGGCAGAGCTGCGCCAGGGCACCTTCGACGCGCTGCGTGGCGAGCTGCGTCTGGAGATGGACGGCGAGGAGGTCGCCCCGGGAGTGATCCTCGCCGGTGGTGCAGACGCGGGCGGGGACGGCGCACACGGGGATGGCGGATCGCCGATTCCCGCAGACGCCGAGGTCGAGGGGCCGGTCTGGATCGGACGCGACGTGCAGATCGGCACCGGGGTACGGCTGACGGGCCCACTCGTCCTGGGCGATGGCGCGCGCGTCGGCGACGGGGCGCAGCTGCGCGAGAGCATCCTCTTCCCCGGCACCGAGGTCGCCCCGGACGCGATCTTGATCGGCGCGATCGCCGGGCACTCCGGGATTCTGCAGAGCATGCGTCCACGACGGTAGACAACCGCCGCCGGGAGGCGTAGCATCGAGTGCGAGGGGTGGCGCAGCCGGCCGCAGGCCGGCGAGCCGAGCCCTTCGTTTTTCAGTCAGAACAGTCTCCCAACCACAAAGGAGGCATGACATGCAGATCGAGATCAAGGGCCGCAACGTTCCGGTTCCCGACGATTTGCGCAGGCACGCCGAACGCCGTCTGACGAAGGTCTCGCGGCAGGTCTCAAAGCTCGCGCGCCTGGAGATCGAGCTGCTGCACGAGCGCAACCCGCGGGTCGCCGACAGTCAGGTGGCCGAGGCGACGCTCTACCTCAAGGGCACCACGCTGCGTGCCCGGAACGCCTCGCCGCAGATGCTGCACTCGCTGAACCTCGTGGTCGACGAGCTCGCCCGCCAGGTCAAGCGCCACCGCGTGATGCGTCGCCGCAGGCGCAAGACGCGCACGGCGCTGGCCGCGCACACGCTGGCCGTCGCTCCGGAGCTTCCGGGCACCCCATAATCGCTACCCTGAGGGCGTGTCCATCCTGGATCGCGCCCTCAATGTCGGCGAGGCGAAGAAGTTCAGGCAGTACGAGAAGCGCGTCGCGCTGATCGGCGCGTTCGAGCCCGAGCTCGAACACGACAGCGACGCGGAGCTGCGTGAGCGGATCGACGCGTTGCGCGAGCGTGCGGTGAACGGGGAGGATCTCGACGCGCTCCTACCCGAGTGCTTTGCGATCGTGCGCGAGACCGGCAAGCGCGCAATGGGTATGCGCCACTTCGACGTGCAGCTGATCGGCGCGATGGCGCTGCACGAGGGCTGCATCGCGGAGATGAAGACCGGCGAGGGCAAGACGCTCACGGCCACGCTGGCGGTGGCGCTCAACGCGCTTGCCGGCAAGGGCGTGCACCTGGTCACCGTCAACGACTACCTCGCCCGCCGCGACGCCGAATGGATGAGCCCGATATACGAGGCGCTTGGGCTCTCGGTGGGGGTGCTGCAGAACATGCAGCCCTACGAGGAGAAGCACCGCGCGTACGCCTGCGACGTGGTGTATGGCACCAACTCAGAGTTCGGCTTCGACTACCTGCGCGACAACATGGCGAAGGATCTCGCCGAAAAGGTGCAGCGCGGGCACCCGTTCGCGATTGTGGACGAGGTCGACAACATCCTGATCGATGAGGCGCGCACGCCGCTGATCATCTCCGGCGCCCCCGAACAGGCGGCCGACCTGTACGTCAAGTTCGCCCGCCTCGCGCCCCGCCTGACGCCGGGCACGACCCCGGAAGGTATGGATCCGGGCTCCAAGAAGAAATACGTCGCCGACTTCGACTACGAATTCGACGAGAAGCACAAGACGGTGTCGGTCATGGAGCAGGGAGTCGCCAAGGCCGAGCGCTTCCTTGGCATCGACCACCTCTACCGCGCCGAGAACGGCCACCTCGTCAACCACCTCAACCAGTCGCTGCGAGCCGAGTCGCTGTACAAGCGCGACGTCGACTACGCGGTGATCGACGGCGAGGTGAAGATCGTCGACGAGTTCACCGGCCGCATCCTCGAGGGCCGGCGCTGGTCGGAGGGCCTGCACCAGGCGATCGAGGCGAAGGAGGGAGTGCGCATCCAGGAGGAGAACCAGACGCTCGCCACGATCACCTACCAGAACTTCTTCCGCCTCTACGACAAGCTCTCCGGGATGACCGGCACCGCGCTGACGGAGGCGACGGAGTTCATGAAGATCTACGAGCTCCCAGTCGTGCAGATCCCTACCAACGTGCCGATGGTGCGCGACGATCGCAACGATCAGGTCTACAAGACCAAGGAGGGCAAGTGGAGCGCGGTCGTCAGGGAGATCGCGGCGCGCCACGAGAACGGCCAGCCGGTGCTGGTCGGCACGATCTCCGTCGAGGTCTCCGAGCTGTTGGGCGAGCGCCTGAAGCAACGCGGGATCCCGCACACGGTGCTGAACGCCAAGCCCGAGCACGCCGCGCGCGAGGCCGACATCGTCGCCGAGGCCGGGCAGCCGGGCGGGGTGACGATCGCCACCAACATGGCTGGCCGCGGCGTGGACATCAAGCTGGGCGGCAACCCCGAGCATCTCTCTCATCAGCAGCTCGCCCGCGAAGGCGTGAAGGCCGAGGCGGACGAGGAGGAGTACGAGCGGCGCATGGCCGAGGTGCTGCCGTCGCTGGAGCGCGAGGTGGAGGAAAACCGTGAGCGGGTGATGGCGGCAGGGGGCCTCTTCATCTGCGGCACCGAGCGCCACGAGTCGCGGCGCATCGACAACCAGCTGCGCGGACGCGCCGGGCGCCAGGGTGACCCGGGCGAGACCCGTTTCTTCCTCTCCGCCGAGGACGATCTCGTGCGGCTGTTCGCAGGCGATCGCATCTACCGCATCCTCGACAAACTGGGCGGGGTCGACGCGGAGGGCAACGAGGAACCGATCGAGGCGGGGATGCTCTCCAAGCAGATCGAAAAAGCGCAGCGCAAGGTGGAGGAACAGAACTTCCTGATCCGCAAGCGCGTGCTCGAATACGACGATGTGATGAACGAGCAGCGGCGCGTGATCTACGCCTACCGCGACGACGTGCTCGAAGGGCGGGCGATGGGCGAGCAGGCGCGCACCGAAATCGCCGGCGTGATCGAGCGGACGATCGAGCAGTACACCGAGGGCGACTACCTTGAGGATTGGGACGTCGAGGGCATGTTCAGGGCGCTCTCTCAGTTCTTTCCCTTGGACATCGGCCCGCAGGAGATGACCCCCGAGGCGATCGATCGCGCGCATCTCGGCGAACGCTTGGTGGAGCAGGCGATGGAGCGCTACGACGCGCGCGAGCAGGAGCTCGGCGAGGAGCTGATGGGCCAGCTCGAGCGCTATCTGCTGCTGCAGATCATCGACGAACGGTGGCGCGAGCACCTGTTCGACGTGGACTACCTGCGCGAGGGCATCCACTTGCGTGGCTTCGTCCAGATCGATCCCCTGGTGGCCTACAAGAACGAGGCGTTCACCCTCTTCGGCGACCTCATCAACAGCATCTGGACCGACTACACCCGTCTTATCTTCAACGTGCAGGTGCAGGTTCAGGGCGAGAATGGAGGCGGTGGCGGGGCCACGCCGGTGCCGGCGTTCGCGGCGGCCGGCAATCCGACGCGCCCCGCGCGGGTCTCCTACTCGGGCGGCAGCGCCGCGATGGGCGCCGGCGCGATCGCCGCCGCGGCCGCCAACGCCGGTGCTGCCGGCGCACAGGCGTACGCGACCAACGGGGGTGGCGAAGAGCAGGAGCTCGCGCCGGTGGTCGAGCAGCGAATGGTGGACTCCGAGCACACGGTCGGGCGCAACGATCCCTGCTGGTGTGGGAGTGGGAAGAAGTTCAAGAAGTGCCACGGCGCGTAGGAGCACGCCGGGAACACTGGTAGCGTGGGGCAATGGCCACCACCGCTTCCACCGAGTCGGTCCCGCAGAGACTTGCCGCCATCCGCGACCAGTTGAAGCTGCTCGCGGATTATCTTTGACCCGGCTGGGCTGAGCGAGCGCACGAGCGCGCTCGAGGGGGAGATGGAAGCCCCGGGCTTCTGGGATGACTCCGAGCGCGCCGGGAAGGTGTCTGCCGAGCACGCGCGGGTGTCCCGGCGCCTGGAGATGTTCCGCGCGCTCGAGCGCGACGTCGAGGATCTCGAGGGTCTGGCGGAGCTAGCGCAGGAGGACGAGTCGCTGGAGGGCGAGGTCGAGGAGCACATCGCCTCCGCCGAGGTGCGGCTGCAGGCGCTCGAGGAGCAGCGGCTGTTCTCCGGTCCCTACGACTCCGGCGACGCGCTGGTGAGCGTCAACGCGGGCGCAGGCGGCACCGACGCACAGGATTGGGCGGAGATGGTGCTGCGTATGGAGATGCGCTGGGCTGAATCACGCGGCTTCGCGGTCGAGCTGCTGGAGGTGAGCGCCGGCGAGGAAGCGGGGATCAAGTCCGCCACCTTCCGCGCGGCGGGGGAGAACGCCTACGGGCTGTTCGGCGCCGAGCGCGGGGTGCACCGTCTGGTGCGTCTCTCCCCGTTTGACTCTGCCCACCGCCGCCAGACCAGCTTCGCGGGCGTGGAGGTCGCCCCGGTTGTGGAGGAGTCGGGCGAGATCGAGATCGTCGACGACGACCTTCAGGTGGATACCTACCGCGCTTCGGGCGCCGGCGGCCAGCACGTCAACAAGACCGACTCCGCGGTGCGCATCACCCACCGCCCGAGTGGGATCGTGGTGCAGTGTCAGAACGAGCGCTCGCAGTCCTCCAACCGCGCGACCGCGATGGCGATGCTGCGCGCCAAGCTGCTCGAACGCCAGGAGCGCGAACGCCAGGCGGAGATCGCCCGCGAGAAGGGCGAGGCCCAGGACGTCAACTTCGGCTCGCAAATTCGCTCCTACGTGCTGCACCCCTACACGCTCGTCAAGGATCACCGCACCAACCACGAGATGGGCGATGTGCAGCGCGCGCTCGACGGGGACCTCGACGGGTTCGTGCGTGCCTACTTGCTGCACGCGGCGTCGCCACAGGGATAACGTCAGAACGGCTTTCAAAGATCGGGACGCCGGATGCGTCCCTGGACGCGGCGCCCATTTTGAAAGCCGTTCAGCGACCCGCCTGGATCTGCTCGCGCTCGGCCAGCCGGTTGCGGCGGCGCAGCTGGGCCTCGCTCTCGCGCCGGTGCTCCTCGTCGGTGCTGGCGAGCAGTGGTGGCACCGGCATCGGGTTGCCCTGCTCGTCGACGGCCACCATCGTCAGATAGGCGCTGTTGCTGTGCCGCCGCTCGCCGGTGCGCGGGTTCTCCGTGTCGACGCGCACTCCGACCTCCATCGAGGTGTGCCAGACGGCGTTGACGCTGGCTTGGAATGTGACGAGCTCGCCGACGTGGATCGGAACCCTGAACGTCATGCGATCCATGCTGGCGGTCACGACCCTGCTGCGACAGTGCTTGACGGCGGCCAGCCCGCCAGCCTCGTCGCACAGCTTCATGACCGTGCCGCCGTGCACGAAGCCGGCGCCGTTGGCGTCCAGCGGTCCCATCCAGTGGGCGAGCGTGGCGTGCGAGTCTGCGGCGGGGCGCGAGTCCATGTCGCTGATCCTATGCCTATGCTGAGGGCGGTGGGTGCCACTGTGGATGTCGACATCGCAGCGCTCGTGCGCACGGCGCTTGACGAGGACGTCGGCGCCGGAGACGTGACAACGCTCGCGACGGTGGACGCCGAGGCGCGGGCTGACGCGCTGATCACGCAGAAGGCCCCCGGCACGATCTACGGCCTGGACGCAGCGGAGGCGACCTTCGCGCTGCTCGACCCCGACTCCCGCTTCGAGCGGCTCGTGGACGAGGGGCTGTGGCGCGAGCCCGGCGGGTCCGCACACGGCCGCGAGGGCACCCCGGCCCTGCCGGTGCTCCGCGTTGAGGGCTCCTCGCGCGCGCTGCTCACCGGTGAGCGCACCGCGCTGAACTTCCTCGGCCATCTCTCCGGGGTGGCGACGATGGCGGCGCGCGCGGCGCGCGCGGTGGAGGGGACCGGCGCGCGGGTGCTCGACACGCGCAAGACCACTCCGGGGCTGCGGGCGCTGGAGAAGGCGGCGGTGGCGGCGGGCGGCGCTCACAACCACCGCGTGGGGCTGTACGACGCGATCCTGATCAAGGAGAACCACATCGCCGCCGCGGGCGGGATCGCGCAGGCGGTTGCGCTCGCGCGCGCGGCCGCCCCCGAGTTGGCGGCGACGCTGGAGGTGGAGGTGCGCAACCCCGAGGAGATCGAGCAGGCGCTCGCTGTGGGGGCGCCGCGGCTGCTGCTCGACAACATGGACGTCGTGCAATTGCGCGACGCGGTGGCTCTGGTGGCGGGGCGAGCGCAGCTGGAGGCCAGTGGCGGCGTGACGCTGCAGACGCTCCGGGAGCGCGCGGAGACCGGGGTAGAATGGATCTCGATGGGCGCCCTCACCCATTCGGCGCCGGCGCTCGACCTTTCCATGATCCTCTGGAGGCAGCTGCCATGAACCTCCCCATGGCCCAGTCCCCGGCCTTGCCGATGATCCCCACGCAGGCGCCCGCGCCGGCGCTCAGCCCCCAAGAGATCGCCGCGCTGCAGGATGAGGTGCGGGCGCTTGCCGCCGAGCGTGGCGCGGTGATCCTCGCTCACAACTACCAGGTGCCGGAGGTGCAGGACGTAGCCGACTACGTTGGCGACTCGCTCGGCCTCTCGCGCCAGGCGGCCGCGGCGGAGGGTGAGGCGATCGTCTTCTGCGGCGTGCATTTCATGGCCGAGACTGCCTCGATCCTCTGTCCCGAGAAGACCGTGCTGATCCCCGACCTCGACGCCGGCTGCTCGCTGGCGGCCTCGATCGACGCCGAGCAGCTTGCGCAGTGGCGGGCCGAGTACCCGCGGGGGGTGGTGGTGATGTACGTGAACACAACCGCCGAAGTGAAGGCGCTCACCGACTACTGCTGCACCTCCGCCAACGCCGTGCAGGTCGTGCGCCACATCTACGACACGCACGGCCCCGACACCGAAATCCTGTTCGGCCCCGACATGTGGCTGGGCGCCTACGTGGAGAAGGAGCTCGGCAAACGTATGCACGTGTGGGATGGAGAGTGCCACGTGCACGCCGGCATCCGCCCCACCGACATCGCCGCCACGCGCGCCGCCCACCCAAGGGCGGACTTCCTGATCCACCCCGAGTGCGGCTGCACCACCTCGGTGATGGAGTTCCTCGCCGCCGGCGACATCGCCGCGGAGGGCGTGCACATGCTCTCCACCGGCGGGATGCTGAAGTACGCCGAGCAGGCCGAGCATCGGGCGGTGGCCGGGGCGATCGAGGGCACGGGCGTCGAGCGATGGGTGGACGGCGAGGGGGGCGCCACGATCCCGGATGACGGCGATGGCATCGCCGGCGAGAGCGGCCTCGGCGAGCGGCGCGAGGTGGTGGTGGCCACCGAGACGGGGATGCTCTACCCGCTGCGGATGGCCGCGCCCGACATCGATTTCATCCCCGCCAACGCGGAGGCAAGCTGCGTCTACATGAAGATGATCACGCTGCCGAAGCTTCGCGACTCGCTGCGGGAGATGAAGTTCGAGGTGCGTGTGCCGCCTGAGATCGCTGCGCGCGCGCGGGTGCCGATCGACCGGATGGTGGCGATCGGGTAACCTGTGGCGGATCAGCAACAGTTCTTGCGAAAATAGTGGCGGATGTGCTACCTTTGCTTGGTGTCTATCCGAGCCGACGATGTTGCAGCCGAGCTGATCGCTCGCATTCGTGAGAACAGCGGATTCAGCCAGACCGAGCTTGCGCGGCGCAGTGGGCTTGACCGTTCTGTGCTGAGTGCATACGAGAACGGGCGACGTCAGCCATCGGTAGCGGCGCTGGCTCGCATCGCTGCGGCGGCCGGCATGCAGCTGGATCTCGGGGCTTCACCGGGCGTGGCCGCCGACGAACACTCGGGTCGAGTCCTGGCTCAGGTGCTCGAGTTGGCTGAGGCCCTGCCGTACCGGCCGCGAGACGAGCTGGCCTATCCGCCACTGATCCAGCTTCGAGCATGAGCGATCTCAGTGAGCTCCTGCTCGCCGTTCACGACGGGCTGGAGCGAGCGGACATCCCGCACGCGGTTGGCGGCGCCATTGCGCTGGCCTACTGCACGCTCGACCCGCGCGGCACGAGAGACCTCGACGTCAACGTATTTGTGGGATCTGAGCGGGCCCGCGAAGTATTCGCGGCGCTGCCGGAGGGGATCGAGGTCAGTGGGGAGCGGCTGGAACGGCTCGAACGTGACGGCCAGGTGAGGCTCAGGTCTGGGATCACGCCGGTCGACCTGTTCCTCAACGTGCTCCCCTTCCACGACTACGCCGGCGGCCACGTCCGGCACGTGCCTTTCGAAGGACGCACCATCCCGGTCCTGAGCTGCACCGCCCTGGTCGTCTTCAAGGCGATGTTCGATCGGACGCAGGATTGGGCCGACATCGAGGCGATGGTCGAGGCCCAGGCGTTTGACCTCGACGAGGCAAGTCACTGGATCCGGGAGATGGTCGGGGACGATCGGCGCATCGAACAGCTGACCGCGGCGCAGGGCCGACGTCGTTCGCAGGGCGAGCCCCGGCCCTTGCGCCCCCGGCCGGATGGCGGCGTGGACGCTCCGAGCTGAAGCTAAAACTCCTCGGCCGTGTGCGGCCCTACGCAGGCTACCGCGAGATCCTCGGTGATCCCCTCGGCGACTTCGCGGACCTCCTCGTAGGTGACCGCGTCCAGCGCGGCGATCACCGCGTCGGGGTCGATCTCCTCGCCGAACACGATCGACTGGCTGGCGGCGTAGCGCGCGACGGCGTTGGTGTTCTCGAAGGCGAGCACCAGGCGGCCGGCGGCGTAGGCGCGGGCGCGGGCGACCTCATCCTCGGTGGGGCCGTCGGTGCGCAGCTCCTCCACGATCTCGCGCATGCGGGTGTAGGCCTCGATGCACTTGCTGGAGTCCAGTCCCGAGCCCAGCTGCAGGATCGGCACGTCCGCGAAGGAGTGGTCGAGCGCGTACACCGAGTAGCACAGGCCCCGTTTCTCGCGGATCTCGTCGAACAGGCGCGAGCCCATCGAGCCTCCCAGCAGCGTCGAGTAGATCGCGAGCGCCGCGCGTCGGCTGCGGTCCCGGACGTCCACCGTCGGGCGGTAGATCATGCGCAGGTGCGACTGGTTGGTGTCGCGCTGCTCCACCATCGTCTGCGGTGCGAATGCGGGTGCCGGGATATAGGGCTCGGGCTCGCCGAGCGCCGGAAAGCGCGCGAAGCACTCGTGCAGCTCCGCATCGGGGGGCAGATGGTCGAGGTTGCCCACCAGGAACGCACCCCCGCGCGCCCCCGCCCAGCGGCGCTCGCGGAAGGCGACGATCGCCGCGCGCGTGAAGCTGCGCAGGTTCTCCTCGGGGCCCAGCACGGTGCGCCCCAACGGGTGCTCGCCGAAGGCGGCTCTGTCGATCAGGTACTCGGCGACGGTCGAGGGTTGGTCGTAGGCGCGGTTGATCTCCTGGATGACCACGCCGCGCTCGCGGTCGAGCTCCTCGGAGTCGATCCGCGGGCGGCCCACGAAGTCGCTCAGCAGGTCGATCGCCGCCGGCGCGCTCTCGGCGCGCACGGTGATGTGGAAGGCGACGAGGTCGTGGCTGGTGTACGCGTTCAGCACGCCCCCCAGCCGCTCGGCGGTCTCGTTGACGTCGGTGTACGTCGGGTACTTCTCGCCGCCCTTGAACACGAGGTGCTCGAGGAAGTGCGCCATCCCGTTCTCCTCGGGGCGCTCGGTGCGCGCGCCCGCGTCGAACGCCACCAGGGCGGTCAGCGCGCGCGTGCCCGGCACCTCAACGCGGTGGACGGGGAGGCCGTTGGTGGGGACCGTGGTGGAGGTGATGCTGGCCATCGCCCTACCTTATTGGACTTGCTCCGCGCTCCGGGGGTGCAACCTCGTAGGCTGGGGGGCGATGACTCCCCGCCGGCAGCCCTTGACGTTCCTGGCCTCGCTCGCCGCGGTTGTGGTGCTGCTGCTGGCGCTGGTGGCGGCGGGCATCTGGTGGGGCGGGCACCCCGAAGACCTGCCCGGGTTTATGCAGCGCGTGTTCGTCGCCAACCGCGGCACCCGCGTGGTGGACGAAGCGCTGGCGAGGATCCACCGGGAGTACTACCGTCCGATCGGCGAAGCGCAGCTCTCCAACGCCTCGATCTCAGGCGCGGTCGCCAGCCTCGACGACCCCTTCTCGCACTATCTCACCGCCAAGGAACTGAGCGAATTCGACCACCCCGGCAGCTTCAGCGGCATCGGCGTCGAGGTCAACCCCAACCCTCGGGGGCTGCAGATCGTGCAGGTCTTCAACGGCTCCCCCGCATCCCGCGCCGGACTGAAGCCGGAAGATCTGATCGTGGCGGTCAACGGCCGCAGCCTCGCCGGCCTGCCGGAGGATGAGGCGACCAGCCTCGTCAAAGGGGCCCCCGACACCGATGTGACGTTGCGCGTGCAAGAACCCGCCCCCTCCTCTGCGGAAGGCACGAACGCGGGAGGGCATGGGACTGGGTCTGCGAAAGGGCATTCGAACGGATCTCCGAATGGGCACGCGAGCGGACGTGCGGCCGGGCTTGCCCGCACGCGCACCGTCATCCTCACGCGCGCCACGATCTCCGAGCCGGTGGTGGCCTCGATCACGCGCAAGGTAGGCGGCATCCCCCTTGGCGTGGTGGCGCTCGCCGAGTTCAGCGCGGGCGCGCACGCGGAAGTGCTGGAAGCGGTTGAGCACGAGCTGCAGCAGGAGCACGCGCGCGGGCTGGTGCTCGACCTGCGCTCCAACCCCGGCGGCCTGGTGGAAGAGGCGCAGCTGATCGCCTCCTTCTTCCTGCCGCGCGGAGCGGTGGTTGTCAGCACGCGCGGTCGCGTGCAGCCGACCCAGGTGCTGCGGGCGGAGGGGGGCGCGATCCCGGCGTCGATCCCGATGGTTGTGCTCGTTGACCGCGACACCGCATCCGCGGCGGAGATCTTGACGGGCGCGCTGCAGGACCACCACCGCGCCACCGTGGTGGGCACGCACACGTTCGGCAAGGGCGTCTTCCAGGAGGAGCAGTCGCTCGCCAACGGCGGCGCGTTGGATATCACCGTCGGCGAGTACTTCACCCCCAACGGCCACAACCTCGGTGGCGGCGGGGTGCACGAGGGTGCGGGGATTGTCCCCGAAGTGAAGGTGCCGGCAAAGCTCGTCGACACCCCCCACGGCCTCGCGGTCGCGCTCAAAACGCTTGCCGCCAAGGTGAAGTGAAGAAGCCTCCCAAGGGCGACCGGGGCGGCAAAGGCCACCGTGGCGGTCGCGGGCAGGGCGGGGCACGCGTGGTGTGGCCACCGCAGCAGCGCGAGAGCGCGAAGGAGGCGATCGAGCAACTGATGCGTGACCGCGGTCTCGCGCGGGGCTTCGAGCCGGGGGTCGAGCGCGCGGCGCGCGCCGCGCGCGAGCGCCCGAGAATCGCGGTGGGCGGCGCGGCGCGGCGCGATTTACGCGAGCTGGCGACCTTCACGATCGATCCGATCACGGCGCGCGACTTCGACGACGCGATCTCGGCGCAGCGGGGGGACGACGGGACGATCACGGTGTGGGTGCACATCGCCGACGTGAGCGCCTACGTGCGCGAGGGCTCGCCGGTGGACGTGGAGGCGCGGGAGCGCGCCACAAGCGTGTACGTGCCGGGCGCCGTGGAGCCAATGCTCCCCGAGGCGCTCTCCAGCGACGCCTGCTCGCTGCTGCCGGGGCGTGAGCGCGCGGCGGTGACCGTGGAGCTGGAGCTGCACGGCGCAGAGGTGAGGGGCACGTCCTTTTACCGCTCCCGCATCCGCTCCGACGAGCGCCTTGACTACGATCGCGTGGACGCGATCTTCGCCGGGCGCGAGGCGGCGCGCGAGCCGTGGGCGCAGCCGCTGGCGGCGGCGCGAGAGGCGTCGGCGGCGCTCGCACAGGAGCGTCTGCGCCACGGTGGGGCGCTCACGTTGGAGTCGGAAGAGCCGGAGTTCGGCTTCGACGAGCAGGGCGAAGTGAGCGACATCAAAGGGCGCGTACAGACCGAGTCGCACCGCCTGATTGAGCACCTGATGATCGCCGCCAACGAGGCGGTCGCGCGGGAGCTGCAGCGCAAGGGGACCCCATGCCTGTACCGCGTACACGAGCGCCCACGCGCGGCGAGCGTGGAGCGCCTCGTCGAGCAGTTGGCGTCGTTGGGGGTGGCGACGCCGGCGGTGCCCACGCAGATGTCCCCCGGGCAGGCGGCAGAGCTGGTGGGCGAGGCATCGCGCCTGGTGGAGGCCCACGTGCAGCGCACGATCGCCCGCGCGCGCGGCGGCGAAGCGTCGGCGGCGCCCACGGGCGGCAGGCAGGCGCTGACCGGGCTGGTGCTGCGCTCGCTGCAGCAGGCGTCCTACTCCCCCCGCAACCTCGGTCACGCCGGGCTGGGGTCGGCGTGCTACTGCCACTTCACCTCCCCGATTCGCCGCTACCCCGACCTCGTGTGCCACCGCGCGCTGCTCGCGACGCTGGGCGAGCCCGAGCGCGCCCCGCGCGCGGAGACCCTGACGGAGCTGGGCGAGTGGACCTCCCAGCGCGAGCGCGAAGCGATGCAGCTGGAGCGCGACGGCGACGACGTGGCGCGCTGCTTCGCGCTGGAGCGCGAACTGCTGGAGCGCGGCCCGGAGCACACCTTCGCGGGCGAGGTCGTCGGCGTGATCGGGGCGGGCGCGTTCATCGCGTTCGGCCGCCCCGCGGGGGAGGAGGCGCGCGAAGGCGGCTACCGCTACGAAGGGATGCTGCCGGTGCGACGCCTCGCTGTGACGATGGCTCGGCGGGAGGGGGAGGGGGATGGGGCCCCCGCCCCGGAGGGCGGGGCTGGGTTGGGGACGGCGGGTAGCCGACACCAGCGCGAAGGGCCCTCTCATTCGTCTCGCCCGAACAGCGGACGCCCGGCTGGAGGTGGAGGGCGGGGGCGCGGGGCTGGGGCGATGCGCAGCAACGAACGGGCCGCCCGCGAGTGGTGGGAGCTCAACGAGCAGGGCACGATTTTGCGCGGCGAGCGCTCCGGTATGACGCTGCGCCTCGGGGACCCGATCGTCGTGCGGGTGGGGCGCGTGGATCCTCGCCGCGGCAGGGTGGACCTCGACTTGGCGCCAACCGACGAGGAGGAGCAAGCCGGCGGCCGCCGGCCAAAGCAGACATCGCGTGGACCGGCAAGGCGGGCATCGCGCGGGCGGTAGGCTCGAAGGACGATGGCGAAGACGCGAGGCGGCAAGCGCAAGGTCGGCGCGGGGGATGTGGCGAGCAACCGCTACGCCTCCCACCGCTACCACCTGCTGGAGCGGTTGGAGTGCGGGATCGAGCTGCGCGGCACCGAGGTGAAGGCGTTGCGCGACTCCGGGGCGCAGCTGAAAGAGGGGTATGTGGCGATCCACGACGGGCAGCTGTGGCTGCACGGTGTGCACATCCCCCCCTACGCTCCCGCCGCGCGCGAGAACCACGAGCCCGAGCGCGACCGCCGGCTCTTGGCGCACCGCAACGAGATCGAACGGCTGGCGGTGAAGGTGAGCGAGCGGGGTCTGACGCTGGTGCCGACCAGGATCTACTTCAAGGAGGGTCTCGCCAAGGTCGAGATCGCGCTGGCGAAGGGCAAGGACCTGTACGACAAGCGCGAGGCGATCAAGGAGCGGGAGATGAAGCGCGACATGGAAAGGGTCACGCGGGCCAGACGCTGAAACCCCTCCCACTCGAGGGTCCCTCGGGCGACCCCGTCGGGGCAGAACGAAGGTCGTCCGGCAGGCGACGCCACCGCGCTTTGAGCGGAGACGGGTGCGAGGTCTACAGCCGGCCGAAGTTGTGCCCGGCGCTGGTGAGGACGTGCGTCTCGGCCATCCCGAAGGCGAGCCCCGCGGCGAGGCCGATGTAGACGATGCCGACCAGCAGACGGTGGTGGGGGGCCACGCGGTAATACGCTTCCTGGGCCGGGGAGCGGGTTTTGCGCAGCTTCCAGCGGCGGTAGAGTTCGAAGCCGCCGAACAGCACGATGATCAGCAGGACCGGGTTGGCGGGCAGCGAGAAGAGCAGCACGAGCAGCGCGCCGAAGCCGACGAACCACATCCACGGCGCCATCGCCGCCATTGCGCGGCCGCCGTCGAGCGGCACAATCGGCAGCAGGTTGAAGAGGTTGATCAGGAAGCCCACATAGGCGAGGGCGATCAGCATGTCGCTGTGGAGCAGCTCCCCGGCGACCGCGACGGCCGCGGCGGCGAGGCTGCCGAGAATCGGACCGGCGAGCCCGACGCGCGCCTCGGCGAGCGCGTTGTCGCCGAGCGACTTGGAGGTGATGAGGGCGCCCATGAAGGGGACGAACATCGGCGCGCTCGACTTGATCCCCTCGCGGCGCAGCGCGATCACGTGGCCCATCTCGTGGATGAACAGCAGCACCACGAAGCCGGCGGCGAACTCCCACCCCCAGAAGAGCGAGTAGGCGGCGACGGAGATCAGCGCAGTGCCCGCGGTGAGGAAGATCTTCGCGTTGGGCAGCGCCACCAAAAGCCCCTTCAGCACGGCGCCGAACTTGGCGAGCAGCGCCGCCAGTCCCGCGAAGGCGCTGCCGAGGCGCTTGCGCAGCCCCTTGCGCTGCTGCCCGAACGGTTGGCCGCCCCGGTCAACGGCGCTCGCGGGGGCGGTGGCGGGCGTCAAGGGGACGCCGTTCAACGTGGTGGTGCTGTGCGACGGGTAGCTCGCGGACACGACGGGGATCTCATCCATGGCATCTCCATTGTCGCAGGCGTCCTAAGGGCTGGGTAAGAGCCCCGCTTGGGCGCCCTGCCGGAGGCCTGCTCAGCGTTTTTCCGGAGAATGCGGGAAGAGTTATGAAAAGCTCTTGCATTCTTCGCGGGGCGGGCGTATCTTGGATTCAGACGCGGAACCGAGCCGCCAAAGAGCGAGGCCAACGAGGTGTGAGGCCGCGCCACCCAAGTCGGAGGGCCGCAAGGTCAGCCGAGGCGGGTTCCTCGAAAGGCGGCCCGGAACCGCGTCGCTTTGCTTAAGCTCGGGCCTCCTACCAGGGGTTGCGGTTCGGCGATGAGCGATCCGGTGTTTGGCGAAGACTTTGATCCGCCACCGCCTGATTCCAGAGCACCGACTCCGAGAAACCCGGGTCAGATCAACGACTCCGCAAAAATAGGGGTAGATCCCGTCCCCGTCAAACCCAGGGCGGCTCAGGATTCCTACCAGGGTGTGGTCGGGTGTGGCGTTCTTCTTGCGGGTCCCACCAGCCCGCGGGCCCCGCGCTACACTGAGCGGGCAAGAACATCCCTGGGGACGACAGGCTTCGACGCGGTCGGTTCGTGGGGGTGGTGGCGAGCCGAGGTTCCGGGAGGCCTCGTAAATCACCCGGAAAACCATAAGTGCGGACTCTCACGAGTTTGCCCTCGCGGCCTGATTAAAAACCAGGCCTGAGGTCTCGGCCCCCGTCAGCCTGCGGCGGGGATCACCGGGATCAGATAGCAGGCTCACCCGGTAAGGTCCGCTCTCGCCGAGCCGGGGACACTTCAGAGAGCTGGTCCCCCGCAACCCCGCCGGCGAGGCGAGCAGGGGACGAGATCAGAGCGCCGGATACGCTCGTAGAAGCCGCCTTTTCACGCGACTGCGGACGCGGGTTCGACTCCCGCCGTCTCCATCATCACCGAAGGTCGCACGCCGGCCGTCCGTTCGGCTGTTCACGCATCGGACGGCGGAAGGCGTGCTCGAGCCTGCCGGACGGCACCGCCTGACGTCGAGGCCGAGGTGGTGGTGGGCACAAAGGCGCTCAGCGGGACATCCCCAACGTGCGAGCTGGGGTGCTGTAGCGTTTTCGTGATGGAGATCGAGCACGAGTGCCGCCCAAGGATGCACGCGTGATGTACATGAGCGGGGCGGCGACCTCTCCGGCGGGTCCCGCCGAGGTCGAGGACGCGATCCGTTGGCCGCCGAGTGTCGAGCTCGCGCGGGCGGCGCAGATCCTGCGCTTCAGCCAGCGTCAGATCGAGTTCGTGTTCCGCGCACGGCGCGAGCACGGCGAGGTCTTCCGGATGCAGGCGGGGATTGCGGGAGGGACGGTCGTCAGCTGCCATCCCGATCACGCCCGCTCGTTGTTCACCGCCAAGCCCGAGCACGTGCCGTCGCTGACGGCGGAGTCCCCGCTGCGCCCGATCGTCGGGCCGGGATCGGTGCTGACCGCCAACGGCCCGCGCCATCTGCGCCAGCGCAAGCTGCTGCTCCCGCCGTTCCACGGCGATGCGATCGACCGCTACAGGCAGATGATCGGCGAGGCGACCGGCCGCGAGCTCGAGCGCTGGCCGATCGGCCGTCCATTCGCGCTCGCTCCCCGGATGCAGGCGATCACGCTCGACGTGATCATGTCCGGCATCTTCGGCGTCGAGGAGCGACCCGCCCGCGGCACCGCCGAGCACCGCCTGCGCTCCACGATCAAGCACCTGACGGGGCTCTCCACATCTCCGCTCGCGAAGCTCGGCGAACTGACCAATATGAGCAGCGACGAGCCGGTTGGGCTGATGCGCGGCGCCATCGCTCTGCTCGACCGCGCCACCTACCCGATCATCGTCGCGCGCCGGCGCGCCGAGGATCTCGCCGAGCGCGGGGACATCCTCTCGCTGCTGCTCACGGCCCGAACCGAGGATGGCGAGCTCCTGACCGACCGGGAGTTGCGCGACGAGCTGCTCACGCTCGTGCTCGCCGGCTTTGAGACCACCGCCAACTCGCTGGCGTGGACGTGGGAGCGACTGCTGCGCGCACCCGAGGCCCACGAGCGCCTGCGCAACGCCGTGCGCCGCGATGAGCAGGCGGCGGAGCACGTCGAGGCGACGATCGTCGAGGGCATGCGCTGCCGTCCGGTGATCCCGATCGTCGGCCGCCGCGTCACCGTGCCGTGGCGGCTGGGGGAGTATGTCGTGCCCGCCGGGACGGCGATCAGCATCAGCATCCTGCTCGTCCACCATCGCGAGGACATCTACCCGGACCCCTTCTCGTTTCGTCCCGAGCGCTGGCTCGATCAGAAGCCCGGCACATATGAGTGGCTGCCCTTCGGTGGCGGCACCCGCCGCTGCCTCGGCGCCGCGCTGGCGATGGCCGAGCAGCGGATCGTGCTCCACGCGATCGCCGAGCAGCTCGACCTTGAAGCCGACCGGCCCGAGCCCGAGCGCGCCCAGCACCGCAACGTCACGATGATCCCCGCCCGCGGCGCGCGTGTGGTCGTGCGCGGTCGTGCCTCGTAGGATGGCAGTTGCGGTGAGCTCGGCGCACCTCTGACGGCCGCGGCTGCACGGGAAGGTGACGGCCCCCGACGGGTCGTCATCGGGCTGGGACCCCCGACGGTCGTCATCGGGCTGGGGCCCGATGGCTTCACGCTTCTGATCGTCAGGCCGAGCGCTCGGGTGTCGGGTCGGCCAGCGCGAACAACATCAACTCCACCCAGGTGTCGACAAGCGTGGTGTCGTCGACCTGGGCTGGGATGCCGAGAACGTCGCGCAGCAGGCGGGAGGAGAGGAGCGATCCGAGACCGAGGGCAGCGATGGCGGCGGCCTCCTCGTCTGCGATCGGACGCGCCGCGCGTTCGGCGATCCACGCGGCGAAGCCCTCGAAGGTGGAGCTCACCAGTTGGTCGACGGCGGTTTTCAGCAGCTGTGGTTGGTGGCGTGCTTCGGAGGCGAGGATGCGCAGCAGCTCCGACTCGCTGTCGAGCTCGGCGAGGATGTAGCGAGCCGTCAGCGTCAGTTCGGCTCTGGGGTCTCCCAACGATCCGAGCACCTGCCGAATCTGACGGAGCGCGCCGAGTCGCGCGAGCTGGCGCTCGATGCCCGCGGCGAGCACCGCTTCCTTGCTGGCAAAGTGGTGGTAGATGCCACCCGCTCCCGGCGTGAGCCCAGCAGCGGCCTCGATCTTGGTGATGCTGGTGGCGGTGTAGCCGTGCTCGCTGAACAGGCGCATCGCCTCGTCGACGATGCGCTCGCGGGTGGTGCCCGGCGTGGGCTTGTCCAGGCTCTTACCCGTTGTGCTTGACATTTGCCTGACTAAGCATACACTTAGCTGACGTAAGTTGGTGTTGGGTTGGGAACGGTTTGGTGGTGCGGGAGGGGGGGAGTGGTGTGGAGTTGATTCGGTAGAGGTAGGCCAGTGGATGGAAGGAGACGTGTTTGATGATGTCCGACGCCGGGTTCTCCCCAGATGCACCTGACGCACCGCCGAAGCGCGATGGCCTCCCCCGTGGGCGTGTGCGGCGCACCGCACCGCTGGTGGGCCTCACCGCCCGAACCGCCGGCGAGGCGGTGGTGGTGGGGCTGCGCAGCAAGCTGACCGGCGCCGACACCACCGAGTTCCACGTCCGCACCGCGGAGCGCTACGCCGAGTTGCTCGGTCGCTCCAAGGGCGCGCTGATGAAGGCTGGGCAGATGCTGTCGTTCGTCTCGGCAAGCCCCGCGATTCCGGCGGAGTTCCAGGCGATCTATCAGACGGCTTTGACGCGGCTGCGCGACGGAGCGTTGCCGATGGCGCCGGAGCTTGCGCGCACTGTGCTGGAGCACGAGCTCGGCCGGCCAACCGAGAGCGTGTTTGCGCAGTTCGAGTGGGAGCCCCTGGCGGCGGCCTCGATCGGCGAGGTGCACGCTGCGCGGCTGCACGACGGGCGCGCAGTCGCGGTGAAGATCCAGTACCCCGGAGTGGCGGAGGCGATCCAGGCCGACCTGAAGAACACCGAGCTGCTCTCTACGTTTCTCGGGTTGATGTTCGGTCTATCCCCGAGGAAAATCAGCTTCGACCTGCGCGGCGCGGCGCGCGAGATGAGCGCTCGCATCACCGAGGAGCTCGATTACCGGCTGGAGGCGGCCAACCAGGCTGAGTTTGCCGACATCTACCGCGGACACCCGTTCATCCACGTCCCGGAGGTGGTCGGTGAGCTGTCCACCGATCGTGTGCTGGTCCAGGAGCTCGTGCAGGGCAAACCCTGGAGCGATGCCCTTGCCGCCGAGCAGGAGCTGCGCGACCGATGGGCGGAGGCGATCCACCGCTTCGTCTATGGCTCCAATCATCGCTTCGGCATGCTCAATGCCGACCCGCATCCAGGCAACTACTCGTTCCACGAGGATGGGAGCGTGAGCTTCATGGACTTCGGCTGCGTGAAGCGCTTCGAGCGCGAGCAGGTCGAGATGATGCAGGAGATCGGGCGCGAATGCTTCAGGGGTGACGTGCTTGGAACTTGGCGGGCAAGCGTGGAGGGTGGGTTCTGGCGATCCTCGGATCCAGTCACCCCCGAGGAGGTGTTCACATATTGGCATGAGCCTTGGGAAATGTGGTGGGCAGAGCAGCCATTCACAGTCACCCCGGAGTACGTGGCCAGGTGGATCGAACGCAAGTTTTCGCCGACGGGCCCCTCTGCCAACGCTTTTCGATACATCACCGCGTCGCCCGAGTACACGATCATGAGCCGGATCGAGATGGGCGCGGCGTCAATGAATGCCGAGCTGCGCGCCGGCAACTACTGGGGGTCGATTGCGGCCGAGTACTTCGAGGGCGCGGCCCCATTCACCGCTATGGGCAAGCTCGACCACGCATTCTTTGCAGATCGTCAGGCGGCGGGAAGCCATGCCTGACTGGACAGCGTGGCCGTTCCCGAGCGATGATCCCTACCCTGCCTACCACGAGGCGCGGGCACGGGCGCCAGTGCAGTGGAACGAGCGACTCGGCGCGCACCTCGTGCTCTCGCACGAGCACGCCGCAACCGTGTTGCGCGGCCCCGAATGGAGCTCTGACCCACGCAACAGCCCCCAGCTGCTCGCCTCCCTCGGCGGGCCGGGGCCTGGCTCCGAACTATGGAGCGACTCGCTGCTGATGAGCGACCCGCCGACCCACACGCGGCTGAGGGGCGCCGTCAACCGCTTCTTTACCCCGCGGGCGGTACAGCGGATCCGCGGGCGCGTCGCCGCGATCGTCGACACCGCGTTCGCGCCACTCGCCGAAGGCGAGTCGATCGAGCTGATGAGCGAGCTCGCCTACCCAATTCCGCTCGCGGTGATCGCGGAGCTGTTCGACGTCGGCCTCGAGGGCGCGGAAGTGATTCGCGCGGAGACACCGACGCTGGCGAGGATGCTGGAGCTCGACCCCACGCCCGCGGAGCTCGAGGTGATCGGCACGGCGGCGATGGCGGTGATGCTGTTTCTCGTCCCGATCGTCGCTGAGCGCCAGCAAGATCCGGGCGAGGACCTCTTGAGCGCGCTGATCCATCCCCCTGACGGCGGCGTCGTGCTCGAGACCAACGAGATCATCACGATGTGCCTGCTGCTGCTCGCCGCCGGCCACGAGACGACCTCGAACCTGATCGGCAACGGCACGCTCGCTCTGTTCGAGCACCCCGAGCAGCTCGACTGGCTCACGCGACACCCAGACCTCTGCCACCAGGCGGTCAACGAGCTCCTGCGCTACGACAGCCCCGTCCAGGTCGCCTCTCGTGTTGCCCTCGAAGATCTCATGCTCGGCGGAGTCACAGTGCGCAAGGGGCAGCAGGCGCTTGTCGTGCTCGGCGCCGCCAATCGCGATCCCGCGCGCCACCCCGATCCAGATCGCCTGGACCTGACACGCACCGGGCCGCCCCACCTTGCCTTCGGCAACGGCCCGCACTTCTGCGTGGGCGCCGGTCTCGCTCGACTCGAGGCCCAGGAGATGTTCAACCGCCTCGCGCAGTCGGCATTGAGACCGAGAGCCGACAGCTGGTCGCATTGCCGCGAGCCCTCCCGCACCTTCCGGCGGCTGCAAAGCCTGCGCGTCGGAGGCGGCCCGCCTCTCCATTCACCGCACACGCTCGACGCCGTGCCGATTCCGTAGGCGGGTTGGGGGTGATCTTCAGCGCGGGGCGACCGTGACCTGTCGAGCCGTCCTGGTCTTCAGCGCACGGCGACCGTGACCTTCTCAAGCTGAGCGGTCCTACACCGACCGCGCGTTCATCCCCGTGTTGCACCTGCGCGCCTCGGCGAACGTCACGAGGCGCCTGCCGTCTTCGTCCCACAGCTTCAGCGCAACCGCCCGCAAGGCGTCCCACAGGCGGAGCGTCGGCACCGCTTGGAAGATCGCGTTCTCGTCGTGCGCCCGGCGCAGGTTGTAGTTGGGGATGCGCGCATTCAGGTGGTGGACGTGGTGGTAGCCGATGCTCCCCGTGCAGAAGCGAAGCGGCGCCGAGAGCTTCAGATACGAGCTTCCCCGCAGTGCGGCATCCCGATAGTTCCATTCCTCGCCGCTCTCCCAGTAGGCGTCCTCGAACTGGTGCTGGACGTAGAACAGCCAGATGCCGATCGACCCGGCCAGCAGAGCAGGGGGCCCACACACGAGCAGGTAGTCGCGCCAGCCGATCGTCGCGCACAGAAGGCCCACGATCGCTGCGAGCGCCACGTCGGTGGCGAGCACGCTTCGGCGCATGCGCGGGCGGGCATTGCGAGCGACGATGCGCGGCCCGATGATCATCGCCACGATCGGTCCGATGCCGAACATGATGAGCGGGTTGCGCAGCAGGCGGTAGCCGAGCCGGCCACGCCACGGCAGTGCGCGGTATTCCGCGATGGTCAGCGTGCGGACGTCCCCGGTGCCGCGGCGATCGAGGTCGCCGGAGCTCGCATGGTGGACCGCGTGGTCGTGGCGCCAGCGGACGAATGGCGAGTAGAGCAACAGGCCCGTGGCGATACCCAGCCACGCATTGGCGCGCCTTGACTGCAGAAAGGACCCGTGCGTGCAGTCGTGAAAGACGATGAACGTGCGCACTAGGAAGATCGCCGTGGGGAAGACGAGAACCAGCGTCAGCAGGTACGACACTCCGAGCAGCAGGTACATCGCGACCGACAGGCCAAGATACGGCGCGACCGATGTAGCGAGGCACAACAGCGCCCGCGGGCGGTTGGCCTTGGCGTAGGGGGCGAGCTGCTCACGCCACAGGCGCGGGTTGTCCTGGAGCTCTTGGCCCGCGGCGTGATCCGCGGATGTCGCCAGATGGGCCAAGCCACTGGAGGTGGGGTCTACCGGCAGTTCCTCCAGCCCGGCGGAGATCATGCGATCCCACCCGAGGTGCGCCTTCTCCGATAGGGGCGGGACTGCTCTGTCATGGCCTCTCCTTTTGGCTGCGCATGACACCGCTTGCAGTCCGGAGGCGATGGCCGACCCTTACCGCGTGGTGCGGGACTCAAGCGAGCTGCCCAGGCGACCGGCCGGTCGCCGGAATTCAAGCTAGCAGATCCTGACCCTCGTAGTTCTCACCCCGACCCCGCGGCTCAGAGCATCAGGTCGAATGGGAAGCTGCTCGGCAGCAGCCGCGAGAGCTGATAGGCCAGCCCGATCTCCTGTGAGCCCAGCGTGCGGTTGAAGAGCTTCACTTCGTCGATGCTCCCGCTGAAGCCCGACTCTGGGCACCAGGGGTAGTTGCCGATCGCGAATTCGTTGGAGGAGGGCAGCCCGTAGGCGATCGGCGTGGTGTTGGGCGTTCCCGATCCCACCTGGCGCCCGTCGACGTAGAGGCGCACGGTGGAGCCGTCGTAGGTGCCAACGACGTTGTGCCACTGCCCGTTCCACACGCTCTGGCCGGCGTCCGGGGAGAGCGTCCACGAGGTCCCTTCATTGGCCGACACATAGAACTCGAGGCCGCCGTTGGCGCCGGTGTAGAGGCCGTACGAGGCGGCGAAGCAGCCATTTGCGCCCTTGGCGGCGATATAGCGATACTCGCCAGGGCTGGCGGCGCTCTTGACCCATGCGCTGACGCTCACCGACGCCGGTTCGAAAGCGGGAGTGTCGGGTATCGTCACCGCCGCGGCGTTGCCGTTGAAGGCGAGCCCACCCTGAAAGCGTCCCTGCGTCCATGTTGCGAGCCCTTGGAGGGTGCCGTCGTTGTGATGCCCGGAGTAGTCGTGGGCGACGGTGCCTTTACCTTCGTTGAACGCCCAGTCACCCACCGGCAGGATGTCCGCCATGGCGGGTGCCGCCGTCGTCAGGAGCGCCGCCACGGCGAGTCCCACAATCCATTTGACTGCCCTCATGAAAACCTCCATGTCACGGTTGAGTGAGGCCGCATCCCGGCGCGCCTTGCACGAAGAGAACGTGCTCGGCGCAATCCATCTTTTGCGCAGCACTGCGGCGGCGCGTCACTTGTGACTGCACTTCGGTGCTCCGACAGTTGTTGCGCTGTGACTGCAAGTCACGGGGCGCGACCGACCATCGCGACGTTTGGCTATGGGTCAAGCCGGGCAGTCGCTACGCCCGCGCGCCTGCCTGCGGGTCGAGGCGCGACATGCTCACCGCGACGTTCAGCTGCGAGGTGGCGCCGCCGAGGTAGAGGCCCTTCACCGGTGGCACGTCGGCGTAGAAGCGCCCGTGCCCGATCTTCACGTGGGTCTCGCCCGCGAGGCGGCGGTTGGTGGGGTCGGCCCCGACCCACACCGGCTCGCCGTGGGCCGACGGTTTGGAGTCTCCGGGCAGCAGCACCTCCAGCCAGGCGTGGGTGTCCACCTCCACTGAGTCGCTGCTTCCGTCCGCCGGCGCGGCCCACAGGTAGCCCGACACGTAGCGCGCGGCGATCCCGCGCCGGCGCAGCAGCACCAGCGAGAGGTGCGCGAAGTCCTGGCACACCCCCGCGCCGGCCTGCAGCAGGTCGTCGATCGTCGAGCCCACGTAGGTGACTCCCGGGCGGTACTCGAAGCGGTCGGGCACCAGTTGACACAGCTGCTGCACCGCCTCCAGCGGGCTGGCGGCGTCGAGCTGCTCGTCCAGCTCCCGCAGGCCCTCGATTGCGGGCTGGTCGTGCCACGGCAGCGCAAACTCACCCGCGGCGTCCTGGTAGGAGCCGCTGCGCAGGCTCGTCCACGAGCCCGCGGGCGGGGTCGAGGGCTCGGAGGTCACCACCCGCGCGCGCACGTCGATCGTCAGCCGGTCGTGGTCGGTGGGGACGCCGAACTCCAGCACCTCGGTGCCGAAGTAGTCGAGGTGGCGGCTGACGCGCGCCTCGGGGTCGATGCGCGTGTGAAACTCGTCGCAGCGCTGCGAGGAGGTGGTCGCCGGGCGCACCCGCAGTGCGTTGAGGTTGTCGGTGACCGAGCCGCCGTAGCGGTACTCGGTCAGGTAACGGATTGCGAAGTGCAAGTCTCGTTCACCTCTCCTCATGCCCGTCCACATTGCTGGGGGCCCTGGACGAGCGGCGGATCGCAAAGCGCACCGCTCCTTCACCTCCGCTCCCCGCCGGGGTGGCCCCGGCGAAGTAGCGCTCCGCCACGTCCTGGTCGAGGCGGGCGAGCTCCTGCTGGGTGCGCTCGCAGATCCCCGTCAGCTCCGCCCCTTCGGGCAGCGCGCGGCGCTGGAAGTCCAGATCGGCCGCCAGACGGCTGACGCGCAGCACCGGCTTCGAGTTGCGTGGTCCTGCGTCGGCGGCGGTGAACACTTCGTGCAGCGTGTCCACGCACGCCGCCACGCTGTCGGGGTAGGCGCGCTCGAACAGCAGGAAGCGGGCGACCGGCTGGGCGTTGGGCGGGGCGGTGACCGCGCGCAGGTAGGCGTGGAAGCCCCCCACCGCCTGCAGCAGGATCAGCGCGTGCCCGTCGGCGGGGGGCGCCTTGCGGGCACCGCCGGCGGAGGAGGTGGTCGGCAGCGCGATCCGCAGCATCCGCAGCACCATGTCCGCGACCTCGATCATGCCCCCCGCGTCCAGAAAGCACTTCGCTTCGTCGCGCAGCATCGAGCGGTCGGCGACGCCCCAGATCAGCGCCGTGCGCTGCTTGACGTACTGCGAGGCGAGGTAGGGCCCGGCCGGCGCTGCCCCGGTGGGCGGGCCCCAATCGGTCCCCCCGCCGCGCAAACCGAGCGCGGTCGTGTTGATCGCCTCCCACATCTCCGCGCTGATCACGTCGCGCACCGTGCGCGCCCCCTCGCGTGCGCGCTCGACGCTCGCCAGCATCGAGCCCGGGCGCCGGGCGTCGAGCGTCAGGCCGCCGAGCGCCCTGCCGTTGCCCCCGGCGCCGCCGTCGAGCTCGGTGTCGCCGAGCATCGCCAGCAGCCCGTGCGAGCCGAAGCTGACGCCGGGCACGCGGTCGGAGGCGCCCTGCAGCTCGGCCTGGAACACCGCCTCCACGGCGCGCGCGGTGAACTCGGCGCGCGCCAGGTTGCGGCCCAGCCAGTACAGCTCGTGGGCGATCCTTGCGAGCATCGATTCACACCCGGTCCCGCGGGAGCGGGTCCCGTGTCGTCGGTGTCGTGGGACGGCCTGGCTGGGGGCAGACTCGGTTGGCCTGGACCGGGGCATCGGATCCTGCCGACCCTGGCAGGAGTTGGGCATGGTCGGCTGGGGCCGCGGCGTGGTGCCCCGGCCGCTCGCGCGCAGGGTCGCATTCTGGAGGGGGGATGGGGGAGGGGCTCGCGCGGCACTCCTGCTGCTGTTGCTGCTGCTGGCCGGTCCACTCGCCATAGCGCAGGTCCGGCAGCGCGGGCGGCTGCGTGTCGGCGATCGTCGGCCCCGCTTGGTCGGCGTCGTCGCCGTCCTGCAACACCCAAGTGTCCTTCGAGCCGCCGCCGCGCGAGGAGTTGACGATCATCGACCCCTCCTCCAGCGCCACCCGCGTGAGGCCGCCGGGGACGATGTCGATGTGCTCGCCGAACACGGCGAACGGCCGCAGATCGACGTGGCAGGGCCGCAGCCCGCCCTCCCCGTCCACCGTCGGGACGGTCGAGAGTCGCACCAGGTCCTGCGCGATCCACCGTTCGGGGTGCCCGCGGATCACCTTCCGCATCCGCTCCAGCTCCTGCTCCTCGGCGTGCGGGCCGATCAGCACGCCGCGGCCCCCCGACTCGCCGGTTGGCTTCACCACCAACTGCTCGATGCGGCCGAGCACGTGCTCGAGCACTTCCGGGTCCGACAGCAGATAGGTGCGGACGTTCTCGAGGATCGGCTCCTCCGCCAGGTAGAAGCGGATCATCTCCGGCACGAAGCAGTAGATCGCCTTGTCGTCCGCCACCCCTGTGCCGAACGCGTTGGCGATCGCCACGCTGCCGGCGCGGTAGGCCCTTACCAGCCCGGGCACCCCCAGCAGCGAGTCGGGGCGGAACTCCAGCGGATCGACGAAGTCGTCGTCCAGGCGCCGGTACACGGCGTGCACGCGCTCCAGGCCACGGGTGGTGCGCATGTACAGCACGTCGTCGCGCACCACCAGATCGGAGGCCTCCACCAACTCGACGCCCATCTGCCTGGCGAGGAAGGCGTGCTCGAAGTAGGCGGGGTTGGCCGGCCCCGGCGTCCACACGACGACCGTCGCCTCGCTTTCCGCCGACGGTGCCACCGAGCGCAGCGCGCTCAACAGCAGCTGCGGGTAATGGTCGACCGGGCGCACCCTGTAAGAGGCGAACAGCTCGGGCACCAGCTGCGCCATCGCGGCGCGGTTCTCCAGCACGTAGGAGATGCCCGAGGGGATCCGCACGTTGTCCTCGATCACCTTCCACGTGCCGTCGCTGTGGCGCACGAGATCGCAGCCCGCCACGTGCGTGTACACGCCGCCCGGGGGCCTGATGCCGTGCACCGCACGCGCGAAGTGCGGGCAGCCCGCGACCAGCCGCCACGGCACGAGACCCTCGCGCACGATCTCGCGCGCGTGGTAGACGTCGTCGACGAAGTGGTTGAGCGCGCGGATGCGCTGCGCCAGGCCGCGCTTGATCTCGCGCCACTCCTCGCCGCTGAGCACGCGCGGCACGAGGTCCAGCGGAAACGGCCGTTCCTTGCCGGGGTGGGTGGGGCCGGATTCCCCGCTGCCCTCGCCGCCGGTCTCGAACGTGATCCCCTGCTGCATGAACACCGCGTCACGGCGCCTGCCCGCCTCCAGCAGGCCCTCCGGCCCGAGGCGGTCGAGCTCGCGCACCAGCGCCGCCGCCGCCGGGCGCGGTGTGCCGTCGAGCTCGAACAGCTCATCGAGGAACGGCGCGCGCGGGCGGTAGCCGACGGCAGCGGGCGTGCTCAGCGTTGAGCTCACCGCGGGATTCTCCCGCGTGCCCTCTGCGTCGGCCTTCGACGGGTGGAGCAATCGAGGGGGTTGCGGCTGCTCAACTGTCGTAACGCCGTCTACCGACGCGGGCTGGGGCAGGTGTTGGTGGTGTGTTGTGCTCGACCGTGGGAGCGTTGTCTGCTGCGTCGGCTGGGTCTGGTGTCGGCGGCGTGGTGTTCGCCTGAGGCAGCGTTGTCTGCTGCGTCGGCTGGGTCTGGTGTCGGCGGCGTGGTGTTCGCCTGAGGCAGCGTTGTCTGCTGCGTCGGCTGGGCCTGGTGTCGGCGGCGTGGTGTTCGCCTGAGGCAGCATTGTCTGCTGCGTCGGCTGGGCCTGGTGTCGGCGGCGTGGTGTTCGCCTGAGGCAGCATTGTGGGTTCGCCTCGTCTGGGGCGGGTGTTGGTGCTGTGGTGTTTGGTGTGTGGTGTTGACTGGGGGAGCGTTGTCTGCCGTCGGCCGG
Organism: uncultured Solirubrobacterales bacterium; assembly: GCA_963744135.1. GTDB lineage: Bacteria > Actinomycetota > Thermoleophilia > Solirubrobacterales > Solirubrobacteraceae > Palsa-744. The sequence continues at coordinate 726,937 of CAVUSE010000007.1, forward strand.
GCTGGGCGTCGATGGTGCGGGCGCGACTGCCCCTATGCGTCTTACCCGGCTCGGGGGGGGGGGGGGGGAGCGATAGCAAACTTTTGGGACCCATAACCATTCGATATTGAGTCTCATTCTTGTTTGGTTAGGCCCCAAAAAGAGAACACAGCACCCCTCCTCCTCCCTCCTCCCCCTCCTCGATCTCGTACGCCTCGCCAGCGACGTCCGTCAAGTCGCCAATACCGCTCAAGCGCAGGGCTTTTGTGGCCGATGCGTTCGCGATGTCAAAGCTCTCCGTAGAACTCACGGAGCGGCGACCCGCGGGCGCCGCCGGTGAGCGCGAGCGCGAGCGCCGCGCCGAGGCGTTGCGCCGCCAACGCGCCGACGAGCGCGTGCAGAAGCTGGCCGGCGCCGGCGAGCTCGCCTACCTGCGCGCGCAGCTGCGGGTCGCCTCGCAGCTCACCGCGCGGCTGGCCGCCACGCAGGAGATCGAGGAGATGGCGCATCTGGTGGTGGATGAGCTGCACTGCACGTTCTCCTTCTACCTCGCCGCGATCCAGCGCGTCGACCGCGACGGGATGCTGCGGCTGATCGCTGCCGCCGGGCCGCTCGCGGAGGTGATGACCGAGTTCCTGCTCGTGGAGCAGTCGGTGCGCGAGGGTGTGAACGGGCGCGTCGCACGCTCCGGCTCCACGGCGCTTGTGCACGACACCGGCATGGATCCCGACTACATCGCGCGCGACCCCTCCACCGACCCGCGCTCGGAGCTGAGCGCCCCGATCTTCGTCGACGGCACCGTCTGGGGGGTGCTCAACATCGAGGCGGTCGCGCCCTCCGCTTTCGGCCAGGCCGACGCCGTGCTCGTGGAGGCGGTCGCCGCCGCCCTCGGCGCCGCCGTGCACCGCGCCGGGCTGGTCGCCGACCTGGAGCGCACCTTCACCACCACGCTCGCGGCGCTCACCTCCACCGTCGAAGCGAAGGACGACTACACCGCCTGCCACGGCGAGGACGTCGCCGACCTCGCCGAGCGCGTCGCGCTGCGCATCGGTCTCTCGCCCGCGCAGGCGCGCGACGTGCGCTACGCCGCGATGCTGCACGACGTCGGCAAGATCGCCGTGCCCTCCGAGATCCTGCTGAAGCCCGGCCCGCTCACCGACGCCGAGTGGGTCGTGATGCGCAGCCACGCCGCCGTCGGCGGCGAACTGGTCGGCCGCATCCCAGCCTTCGCTCATCTCGCGCCCGCCGTGCGCGCCTCCCACGAGCGCTGGGACGGGGGCGGCTACCCCGACGGTCTAGTCGGCGATGCGATCCCGCTCGCGGCGCGCATCATCTCTGCATGCGACACCTACGACGCGATTGTCACCACGCGCCCCTACCGCCCCGCGCGCACGCCGGAGGAGGCGGGCGAGGAGCTGCGCCGGGTCGCGGGCGCCCAGCTTGACGAGCGCGCCGTCGACGGGCTGCTGGCCGAGCTTGCCGTGGGCTGAGACGATCCTGCTGCGCCGTTGCGGGGTGGGTGGGTCGAGCGGACCGGCTCAGTAGCTGCGCCGTTGCGGTGGGTGGGTCGAGCGGACCGGCTCAGTAGCCGTGCTGGACGACGTTCGCCAGCGGCTCTCCGCGTAGGTGGCGACGCACCTGTTCGCCCACCAGCGCAAACGCGCGCCGGTCGGCGGCGAGCGTGTCCCCGGCGAGGTGGGGGGTGATCAGCGCCCCCGGCGCATCCCACATGGGGTCGCCGGGCGGCAGCGGCTCCGGGTCGGTCACGTCCAGCGCGGCTCTGATGCGCTCGGCACGCAGCAGTCGCAGGAGCGCCTGCATGTCGAGGATCCCCCCGCGCGCGGCGTTCACCAACAGCGCGCCCGGGCGCAGGCGAGCGAGCAGGTCGGCATCGAGCAGCCCGGTGGTGTCGGGCGTGAGCGGCAGCAATACCACCACGACGTCGGCGAGCGGCAGCAGGCCGCCGAGGTCCTCCACCGCGTGCACCCCCGCACGCGCCCGCCGCGCCACGCGAATCAGCTCGACGTCGAACGGCTCCAGCCGCCGCTCCGTGGCCCTGCCGATCGCGCCGTACCCGAGGATCAACACGGTGCTGCCCGCCAGCTCGTGGGATCCCTGCCACTCCCAGCGATGCTCGCGCTGGCTGTCGCGCAGCTCGGGCAGGCGCTTCGTCGAGGCGAGGATCACCGCGACCACCCACTCCGCCACGGCCGCGTTACGGGTCCCGGCGGCATCGCACAGCGTCACGCCGGTGGGGAGGATCGGCAGCAGCCAGTCCACGCCCGCCGACAGCGTCTGAATCACGCGCAGCGCCCGCATCCTGGGCAGCAGCTCGGGGATGCGGGCATCGCGAGCGCCCGGCACCAGGAACTCCGCGTCGGCTACCGCGCCCGGCAACTCCCCCTCGCGGGGGATGAGGTTGAGCGACACGCCCTCCGGCAGCTCGCCGATGGCCTCGCCACCCGGACGATCCGGAACCCACACGTTCACGCGTTTTGGAGTGTATGGGGTCCGCTACGGTGTCGCCATGTGCGCGAGCGAGGCCGACAGCGAGCCGATGCCCCGCCTGATCGCGCTGCTGCGCGGCGTGAACGTGGGGGGCAACAACAGGGTGCCGATGGCCCACCTGCGCGAGCTGATGCAGGAGCTCGGTTACGAGGATGTGCGCACCCACCTGCAGAGTGGCAACGCCGTGTTCACCGCCGCCGGCACCCCACCAGAGCAAGCGGCGCAGGAGATCGAAGGCGCGCTTGCGCGCTCGCTCGGGCTCGGCATACGTGTGTTGGTGCGCACCGCCGAGGAGCTCGAGCGGGTGGTCAGCGCCAACCCGTTGCCCGAGGCGGTCGCCGAGCCCTCGCGGCTGCTCGTCACCTTCCTCTCCGCTGCGCCCGACCCCGAGCGGTTGCGGGAGCTCGACCCGGTTGACTTCGAGCCCGACCTCTTCGGTTTCGGCGAGCGCGAGATCTACGTGTGGTGTCCCGAAGGGGTGCGCACGATCAAGCTCTCCTACGCCTTCTTCGAGAAACGCTTCGGGGTCGTCGCGACCGCGCGCAACTGGAACACGGTCACCAAGCTGCTGGAGCTGGCGTCGGAGTAGACCCCGCCGGGAATTGGGCGCCGGGCGCCCTACCGCGGAGCCTGTGGAAGACTGCGGCGCATGCAAGCACACGCGCTGCGGGTGGCGGTGGTGGGGCACGTCGAGTGGGTGCGCTTCGCGCGTGTGTCCCACATTCCCCGCGCCGGCGAGGTCGTGCACGCGCGCGATCCCTTCGAGGAGCCCGCGGGCGGTGGGGCGGTCGCCGCTGTGCAGCTGGCGCGTTTGGCGGGCGCCTCCACGCTCTGCACCGCCCTCGGTGAGGACGACCACGGCCACCGCTCGGCGGCGCGTCTGAGCGAGCTCGGCGTGCACGTGCTGGGCGCGCCGCGTGACGAGCCCACAAGGAGTGCCGTGACGCTGGTGGACGATTCCCGCGAGCGCACGATCACCACCTTCGGGGCGCGCCTCGAGCCGGTGGGCACGGACACGCAGGTTCCTTGGAGCGCACTCGCCGAGATGGACGCGGTGTACTTCACCGCCGGTGATCTGGGCGCGTTGCGTGCCGCGCGCGCGGCACGCGTCCTGGTCGCCAGCCCGCGCGCGCTCCACGCCCTCGGTCACGGCGTACCGCTCGACGCGTTGGTGCTCAGTGGCGAGGATGCGATCGAGCGTGAGGAGGCCATTCGCGCGCAGGAGGATGCCGAGCTGGTCGTCCTCACCGACGGTGCGCGCGGCGGCTCCTGGAGGGAGCGTTCCGGCGGGTCGGGCACGTGGAGCGCCGCCCCGTTGCCCGGCGTGCCGGTGGACTCCTACGGCTGCGGCGACTCCTTCGCCGCGGGGCTCACCTACGGTTTGGGCGCGGGCATGACGGTGCCCGACGCGCTCGCGTTGGCGGCGCGTTGCGGGGCGGTGTGCCTCACTGGCCGAGGGCCTTACGAGCGGCAGCTGACCCTGTGATCGTCAACGTCACCGGGCTGCCGGAGGCTCGCACGGTGAGCGGGCTGGCAGAAGTCGTGGGGCATGAAAGGCCCACGACTGTGCGCGGGGGCCGACTGGCGTCGCGCGGACGATCTCCTGCTCCGCTACCCGCTGGGCCACTCGATCCGTTCGGCGAGCTCTCCCGGGCCGAGGTCGATCAGCCCGCTGTGCTCCACCGGCCGGTACTCGCCGTCGGTCAGCGCCAGCCAATCGATCGAGCGCTTGGCGGGGTCGACGATCAGCACCTCGTCCACGTCGTGGTCGGCGTAGAAGGGGAGCTTGTCCCACGACTCGTCGTTTGGGGACACTACCTCGATCAGGAGCGCGGCGGTCGGGTGCCAGGTGCCGTGGGCGCCGGGCCGGTGCAGGGCGCTGTCGGGCACACGAAAGTTATGTTCTCCCTCACCGAGGTTGGACTGGCCGATGACCTCCAGTCCCGCGGCTCGGGCCGCTGGACCGAGGATCATGATCAACTGCGCTTCGATCGAAGCGTGTCCGTAGTTGGGGGCCGGAACCATGTGCAGCACACCGTCCCAGACCTCGTCGAGGCGGTCCAGCCCGGAACGCCGTCTGCGCTCGAGTATCTCCTCGAGCCCCGACGTGTCAGGATCCAGCACCAGTGCGCGCATTCGCCACATCGTAGCGCCCGGGCGGCAACCTCGTTGCGCTGGGAAGTTGGCGCGAGCAGGCTCATCGCACCCGGCCTGCGCAGGTGGTCTCAACGCTTCGGGCCGGCCGAGATTCACCGCCTTGGATAGCGGAGATTCACCTCCACGGATGGCGGAGATTCACTGCCCTGGCTGGCGCGAGATCCACACGTACACGGTGTTCACCTTCGACCCTTCGCGGAAGCTGACATCGAACGCCAGCGGTACGTGCTTCACCGGCGAGTGGGGGACGTCGCTGAGGTAGATCGCTTCGCGGTAGGGGCGTTTGTAGAGCTCATACCAGGTGCCCAATCGCAGATCTGACCCGGGGGCCAGCACGCGGGTGCCGCGCGCGACGAGGAAGTAGCGCAGCGACGGTTTGATCGGTTCGGTGGCGCCGTCCAGCAGGCCCTCCAGCACGACGCTGCCGCCGCGGGGCACCAGCCGCGCGAGGCGCGCGTCGATCGCTTTGATCGGCTTGTAGAGGGTGGCGTGTTCATCGGGCGTGGCCTGTGCCGCGACCGCGTTGCCCACGGCCGCGGCGGCGCCGATCCCGACGAGCGTGAGCAGCACCGAGCCGAGCGCGACGAGGCGGCCGGCCGCGGGGCGAGGCGGGGCTGGGCGATTGGACGAGGATGGAGGGCTGGGTGGGGTTGGAGGGCCGGATGTGATTGGAGGGCTGGGTGGGGTTGGAGGGCCGGATGTGATTGGAGGGCTGGGTGGGGTTGGAGGGCCGGATGTGATTGGAGGGCCGGGTGGGGTTGGAGGGCCGGATGGGATCGGAGGGCCAGGTGGGATCGGAAGGCCGGGTGGGGTCGGAGGGCCGGGTGGGGTCGGAGGGCCAGGTGGGGTTGGAGGGCCGGATGGGATCGGAAGGCCGGGTGGGATCGGAGGGCCAGGTGGGATCGGAAGGCCGGATGGGCTGCTGGTGTCGCCCGGTGGAGTGTGCGCGCGATGCCGCCCCGCGGCTCGCATCACCTCGCGCACGGCCCACGCGATCACCAGTGTCAGCACCCACGCGAGCGCCAGCCACACCACCATGCCCGCCTGAGAGCCCCACCACATCGTGTAGCCGAGCGTCGCCGACAGTCGTCGTGGGGTGGGGGTGGAGGCCGCGACCGATCCCAATGCGGGGCACAGCACGAGCGCGGTCAGCGCCAGCGTTGCCACCTCGCGGCGGCGTCTCACCAACGCCGTCGCTGCCACCAGCACGAGCGCCGCGAGCATCGCGATCGTGGAGCTCCTCGCCAGCGCGGAGGGGGTGGAGCGGACTTCGTACTTGCGCTGCCAGCGGCTCTTGGGGGTCTGCAGCCACCAGGGAGTGATGCCCACCGCGTGCACGACGGCGTGCCAGCCCACTTCGTCGCCGAGCGTGGCCTTGGGCTTGGTTGCGCTTTCGACCACGAGCGTGAGGTTGCCGGGGTGTTCGGTGAGCTGCCCGTCGATCGTCGCGCTCCAGCAGAATGCGGCGACCACTAGCGTCGCAAGGCCCCACCCGAGCAGCGAGCGGCGGTTCGGACCTGGCGCCGGCACCGCTTTCGCGGTCGCGCTCCTGGCCCCTGGCGCCGGCACCGCTTTCGCTGTCGCGCTCCCAGCCCCTGGCGCCGCTGGCCTCGCCGTGTCGATGTTGGTCTCCTGATGGCCGTCCAGTCCCAGAGTGCCGGGCGAGGAGGAAGTGCCGGTTGCGACATGCCGCCGTCGCACGATCGCTCCGGCGGCGAGGCCACCGAGCCCGACGGCGAGCAGCCCGAGGGTGGGGGGAAGGTAGGTGAGGTGCGTCTGCACCGTGAAGCTCGCAACCAGCACTGTCAGCGGCAGCAGCTTGAAGTCCCCGCAGGCGAGCGACCAGCAGAGGAAGATCAGCAGCGTGAAGGGGAACAGCCCGGCGGATGGGTTCCACACGTCGTGGAAGGTCTCCGCCGCCAGCGACTGGCACATCAGTGCGATCGCCACGGCGGTCATCACCATCAGCACGCGGCCCCCACGCCGGCGGGCGAGCGCGACGGCGCCGACGATGCAGAGCGTGTTGAGTATCCCCATCGTCACGGTCATGCCCACATCGCTGCCGTTGTAGGCGGTGGGGGCGAGCAGCCAGAACAGCATCGGTCCGAGCGAGTGGGTCACGCGGCCGGTGACTTCTCCGGCGAGCGAGTATTGGCCGACGAGCGGGGCGTGCGAGGTGAACACGTCGTGCGCGCGGGTGGCGATGATCCCGCGGTCGGCCACGGGCGCCCAGCCGGCCCGCACCGCCTTGACGGTCGCGCTGATCACGGGGATCGCGGCAGCCAGGCCGGCGGCAAGCGTGAGCAGGCCGTTCCCCAGCCGGGCGGCGGCACCTGGCAGGGAGGCGCGCAGTCGGGCCGCAGAGCGTCTTGGTGCGGTGCCCAACCAGTTGGCGAGGCGTCTTGGTGCGGTGCTCAACCAGTTGGCGAGGCGTCCCGGTGCGGTGTCCACCCACCGTGCTGCGCGTTCGCGATGGCGCGCCTGAGGATGTGCCGGCGGGGGTGGGGGTATGTGCTTCTTTTCGGCCCCCACCACTTCATTTTGTAAAGGGTTAGGGGCTGAAAAATACATATACGCACCGAGGGCGTTCATCGATACCACCGAGGGCGTTCATCGATACGCACGGAGGGCGTTCATCGCATCCGCCCGCGGCCGGTCCCCCGCATGGCATCGCCCCACGCCCAGTGCCCGACCACCCGACCGCCCGGGTGCCGCGGGGTGCTCACTCCTCTCACTCCTGTGGCAGATGGGGGGCGAGCTCGTGGCGGGCGATCGAGCGCTTGTGGACCTCGTCGGGGCCGTCCGCGAGGCGCAGCGTACGCAGGTGGGCGTACATCCAGGCGAGCGGGAAGTCGTCGCTGACGCCGCCACCGCCGTGCACCTGGATCGCGCGGTCGATCACCTTCAGCGCGATGTTGGGCGCGGCGACCTTGATCGCGGCGATCTCGGTGCGCGCCTGCCGGTTGCCGACGGTGTCCATCAGCCACGCCGCCTTGAGCGTCAGCAGGCGCGCCATCTCGATCTCGATCCGCGACTCGGCGATCCAGTCCTGGATGTTGGCGCGCGCGGCGAGCGGCTCCCCGAAGGTGACGCGGGAGACCGCGCGGGCGCACATCGCCTCCAAGGCTCGCTCAGCGGCCCCGAGTGAGCGCATGCAGTGGTGGATGCGCCCCGGCCCGAGGCGCGCCTGGGCGATCATGAAGCCCTCGCCCTCGCCGGCGACCAGGTTGGCCGCGGGGACGCGCACGTCCTCGAAGAGGATTTCGGCGTGGCCCTCGTGGTCGAGGTAGCCAAACACGGGCAGCCCGCGCACGACCGTCACGCCGGGGGTGTCGAGCGGCACGAGGATCATGCTCTGCTGGGCGTGCCGTGGCCCGTCCACCCGCGTCTTGCCCATCACGATCATCACCTTGCAGTGCGGGTGCAGCACGCCGGAGATCCACCACTTGCGCCCGTTGAGCACGTACTGATCGCCCTCGCGCTCGATCCGCAGCGCGATGTTGGTCGCGTCCGAGGAGGCGACGTCGGGCTCGGTCATCGCGAACGCCGAGCGGATCTCCCCGGCCAGCAGCGGGTGCAGCCACTGTTCGCGCTGCTCCTCGGTCGCGAACAGGTGCAGCACCTCCATGTTGCCGGTGTCGGGCGCCGAGCAGTTGCACGCCTCCGAGGCGATGTGGCTGCGCCCGAGGATCTCCGCGAGCGGGGCGTAGTCGCCGTTGGAGAGCCCGGCGCCGTGCTCCGGGTCGGGGAGGAACATGTTCCACAGCCCTCGCTCGCGCGCGCGGGTCTTCAGCTCCTCCATGATCGGCGGCTGGCTGTGAGCGTCGCCGGACTCGCGCAGCTGGCGCTCGTATACGGGCTCGGCCGGAAGGACGTGCTCCTGTATGAAGGCGCCGAGGCGCTCTTTGAAGTCGAGGCAGCGGGCGCTGGGCTGGAAGTCCATCGGTCTCCTCCTGAAGGGAATGGGGTCTGTATGAAACCAACCCGCTGGTCGCGAGGCGCGCGACAGGCCTATTCTAACGCTCTACTTGAGCTTGAGTCCCATTGGCATTGTGAGAGGAGTTCGGACTGTGGGGACAAGCGTCGCTCGAACGCGGATTTTCAGCAGTGACCAAAAAGCGGGGCGATGACGGTATCCGTTCGCTCGAACTTGAAGCCATCGGCCGCGATGGGTAGAGTTGCAGTAAGAATCGCCACGTTCTCCGCGCCGCGAGGCTCCGGGGATCTCGATGTCGCCGAGCCCGCAACGGCTCGGAGCTACCCGGATCGAGGCGACCTGTCTACATAAACGTACAGAGGAGAGAGAAGCTGATGATGCGCATGGCATCCACCCGCAGGGCGCTGCTCGGCCTTGCCGTCGCTGTCGCTGGAGTACTGGCCATTTCGCCAGCAGTCGCGTCAGCGACACCCAAAGTCACGCTCAAAGCCGTGCCGGTCCCACTCAAGGGCGTTCCGGGTAGCGGGGACATCCTTGGCGCCCCCACGGCGGTCGAATTCGAATTCACGATCCGGGGCACCGAAGTCACCGGCGATTCGCCCTCGCAGCTGCGAGGCGTCAACGTGTACGCGCCGGCCGGCGTGAAACTTCACAGCGCCGGGTTCGTGACCTGCACGCTGAGCACGCTCGAATTGAAGGGTCCCGAAGCCTGCGCGAAGAAGTCGCAGGCCAGCGCCCTCGGCTCCGTCGAAGCCTCGGACACGATCGCCGGGGAAGCGATCAAAGAGAAGGGCACTGTCCAGGCGTTCTTCGCTCCCCAAGGAGAACTGATCTTCTACGCCAACGCCCCCTCGCCGATCTCGGCGCAGGTATACGTCGGCGGGACGATCCACCCGGCGAGCCCGCCCTTCGCCTACGAGTTCGAGTCCGAAGTGCCGCTGGTCGAATCGGTGCCCGGTGCGGCGGCGGTATCGACCGAAGCGATCGATCTCAAGGTCGGCTCCTCGTACAAAAAGCACGGCAAGACTGTCTCCTACATCACGCTGCCCAACAAGTGCCCCAAGGGCGGCTTCCCGCTGAAGGCCGAAATGAAGTTCGAGAGCGGCGAATTGGTCACATCTGAATACAAAGCGCCGTGCCCGAAAAAGAAGCGGAAGTAGAGCGATAGGTCTACGGGAAGAAGCGGCGAACAGGTAGACCGCAAGCGATGAGTGCCCGCCGTCATGGCGGGCACTCAACCGGAGCGGCGGCGAGCAGGTCCCCTATCGGGTGGGGCGCCAGTTCGCTGTTTGGGACAAGGAGATTGGGGCAGCTGTGAGGAAGCGGGCCGTCGGGGCGACGAGGAGCGGAGCGGCAGCGGCGATCGCCGGCGGCCTGTGCGTCGCCGCGGCGATTGTCGCGGTGCTGCTCGCCACCGCGGCGGGAGGCTCGAGCGGCGGCTACACGGTGCGCGCGATCTTCGACGACGCCGGCAACCTCGTCAACAGCGAGAACGTCAAGATCGACGGCGTCAAGGTGGGCGCGGTGGGATCGGTCACGCCGACCCCCAACGGCCGGGCAGCCGTCACGCTGAACATCGAAAACCCGGGCTTCCAGAACTTCCGCACGGACGCCAGCTGCACGATCGAACCGCAGGCGCTGATCGGCGAGAAGTACGTCAACTGCCTGCCCACCCAGGCCCGCGCTGAAGGGGCGCCGCTGCCGCCGCCGCTGCATCAGATCCCGGCTGGACTGGAAGGCGCGGGACAGTATCTGCTGCCGGTGACCAACACCTCCAGCCCGGTCGGCGTCGACCTGCTCAGCGACATCGGCCACCTGCCCGAGAACCAGCGCCTGACGATCATCCTCAACGAACTCGGCACCGGCTTCGCCGGTCGCGGCAGCGACCTCAGCGCGATCCTGCACCGCTCCAACCCGGCGCTGCGGGAACTGGAAAAGGTGTTCGGGATCCTCGCCTCGGAGAACAAGGTGCTCGGCAACCTCGCCGAAGAAGGCAACCGGGCGCTGGTGCCGCTCGTGCGCGAACGCAAGCAGTTCTCCGAATTCTTCTCCCAGAGCACCACCGTCGCCGAAGCGGCCGCTCGCCACGGCGCCGCGCTGGCCACCAACCTGCACGAATTCCCGACCTTCATGCGCGAGCTGCGCCCCTACCTCAAGCATCTCGAAACGTTCGCCGAACAGTCGATCCCGACCTTCACCGACCTCGGCGTCGCGGCGCCAGGCATCAACCGGACGTTCCAGAACATCGGGCCGTTCTCGACGAGCACGACGCAGTTCTTCAAAAGCCTCGGCGCCTCCTCGGGGAAGATCGGCAAAGCGCTCGTCGGCGCCCAACCGCTGCTCACCCGGATCGAGTCGCTCGGCAGCGCCGCGAAGCCGTTCGCGAAGAGCTTCTCCGAACTCTTCGTCAACCTGCGCTCCACTGGCGGCGTCGAGCGCCTGCTCGACTTCATCTTCATGGGCGCGGGCTCGGTCAACGGCTACGACTCGCTTGGCCACTTCGCCCGCGCGGCTGCGGTCGCGAAGACCTGCGTCGGCTACAAAATCACGCTCACCCCCGAATGCCGGTCGAACTTCATCCCCGGAGCGAGTGCGTCGAGCGCCGGCGCGCAGACGGCGAGCGCGCAGGCGGGCGACACCACGCTCGCGATGGCGAGGGTGGAGGCGATGCTCAAAGGCGCCACGCTGTCACAGGCGATGGCCGAGTACCCCGGCTCGGAAGCGGCCGGGAGCCCCGCGGCCGGCAATGGGGCGAGCCTCCCGTCCGCGGTCGCGCAGCCAGTCGGAGGAGCGAGCGCCGGCACCACCTACTACACGCCGCCGAGCGAAAGCTCCGAAGCCGGCGGGATGCTTCTCAACTACCTGCTCGGCAACTGATCGATGACCACGCCACGCCACAGCCACCGTTTACGAGCCCAACCGCGAGCGGCTGGCTGTTGTCGGCCCGCATCGCTGCGAGCTCGTCTGCTCCCGACCCTCGCGGGGATGCTTGTGCTGGCGCTGTCCGCCGTCAGCGTCGCCGCAGCCCAGGGCGAAACGCCGAGCGGGTCCGCGACGCCTGAAACGGCGACGTCCAATCCCAGCATCACGACGACCACGACCGTGCCGGCCCCCGAAACACCGGTCGGCGTGCACGGGCAGGTGGGCGAACCGACCGCGGAAACCGAAACCGCTCCAGCACCGGAAGAGCAGACGCCCGGCGCCGCGGCAACGACCCCCACGACCACCGCGCCCGAAGTGCAGAGCCAGAGCCCTCAGACGCAGAGCGCGCCCGGCGAAGCCGGTGGGTCCTCCGGACACACGCGCGGCCACTCACACCGGACGAGCGCAGCGAATGGAACGGCCGGCAAGACCAAGACCGCCGGGAAGAACTCCGCCGCGAAGCCCGCGAACACGCCCGCGCCGCCGCCCTCGACGCTCACCCCGCCGGGGTGGGCGGGTTTCGGATCACTTGGCGAGGCGATCGGTGGGATCCCCGACTTCTTCATCGAAAGCTTCCGCGTCCCCCCGTTCCTGCTGCCGATCTACCAGGCGGCCGGCACCGCGTACGACATCCCCTGGCAGGTGCTGGCGGCGATCAACGAGGTCGAGACCGACTACGGCCGCGACCTCAACGTCTTGAGCGCCGGAGCGGAGGGCTGGATGCAGTTCCTGCCCTCCTCCTGGACACAGTACGGGGTGGACGCCACCGGCTCGGGCTACGAGGACCCCTACAACCCGGCCGATGCGATCTTCGCCGCCGCGCGCTATCTGGCAGCCGCCGGCGGGGCGCAGCACATCCGCAATGCGGTGTTCTCCTACAACCACTCCGCCGCGTACGTCGAAGCGGTGATGCTGCGCGCGCAGTTGCTCGGCGGCACGCCCCCGGAACTGCTGAGCGCGGTCACCGGCCTCACTGAATCGCGCTTCCCCGTGCACGCCGAAGCGCACTTCAGCGACGGCTTCCCGGCTGCTCCCGCAGGATTTGGATCCCGCTCGCCCCAGACGCTGGCGGGGACCGTGATCTACGCACAGGCCGGGGCGCCGGTGATCGCCGTGCAGGATGGCGAAGTGACCGCCGACGGCGAATCGCCGACGCTGGGGCGCTACGTCTCGCTGCGCGACGCCTACGGCAACACATACACCTACGCGCAGTTGGGCAGCGTCGCCGCGCTCTACCCGGTGCTCGAACCGCGCGTGGACACCGCCGTCAGCGCGCGGATCGCCCATCCAAGCAGCGGCAGCGGCATCGGTCCCACTCCCAGCGCGCCCGCGAGCGCCGGCGTGCAGCCGCACTCGCCCCTCTCGCAGGCCGCGGTCACCACCGGCCTTGCGATGGGGGCAGCCAACCCCCTGGAAACGCCTCCCGCACCGAAGCCGGCCTCGCCCCCTCCGGTGCTCCCCGCTGGGTCTGGCGGAGCTGGTGGGGTGGCCTCCACGCCGCACTCCTTCCGCGCAGGCCCCAACGAGGTCTATCTCAACCCGCTGCGCCCCGGGGTGCAGGTGCTGGCGGGCACCGTGCTCGGGCACGTCGGCGCCGCCGGCGAAGACGAAGGCGCGGCGCCGGGGCAGCAGGGCGAGGGGGCATCTGCGTCATCACCAGCGACAGGGCAGAGTGGGGTGACGTCGTCATCTTCCGCGGCGGGGCCAACCACGGCCACGGCGGAGGGACACATGCTCTTCCAGATCCGCCCCGCGGGCGCGGGGGCGCCACTGATCGACCCCAAGCCGATCCTCGACGGCTGGGTGCGCCTGGAAGAGACGTCGGTATTCAGGGCCAAGGGCGAGAACCCCTTCCTCGCGACCTCGCCGACCGTCGGGCAGGTGCTGCTGGCGTCCAAGCCGCAGCTCGAGCAGCTGCTGTTGCGCGACCCCGGCGTCCATCTGCCGAGGTGCGAGCGTGGCGCGGTGCGTGCAGGGGAGGTCGACCGGCGCGTGCTGGCGGCGCTCGAGTTCCTCTCGGTTTCCGGCCTGAGTCCGACGGTCTCCGCGACCGGCTGCGGACACGTCACCGGTGCTCCCGGCGCGGGCAACACGATCGCCGCCGCCGCGGGCGACGCGGTCGACATCTCCGCGATCGACGGAACCCCGATCGCCGGACACGAAGGGCAGGGCTCGGTCACCGACGTCGCGGTGCGCCGGCTGCTGCGGCTGCAGGGCACGATGAAGCCGGCGCAGATCGTCAGCGCGCTCAGCTATCCGGGGACCGACAACACGCTGACGCTGCCCGGCTACCGGGGCCTGATCCACGTCGCGTTCGCCTCGCCGGGCTCGAAGCGCACTTCGCGCGGCGCCCGCATCGCCGCTGTCTCGGGCTCGCCGCTCACCCCCAGCCAGTGGCTGCAGTTGATCTCGCAGCTTGGCGAGATCCCCGAGCCGAACGTCTCCAGCAAGCCCTCCGCCGCCGCGATCCCGGATCCGGGCACCCCAGCGGAGACAGGCCAGCCAGCAGGCGGCTCCACTTCGGGTGCGGGCGCTGGAGCGGGTGGGTCATCGCAGGGGACGGCGACTCCCGCCGAAGGGTCCGCACAGCCCGGTGTGGGCTCCTCCTCCAACAGCGCGGGCGGTGAATGAAAGTGGCGACGACCACGCCTCCGCCTCCTCCCGTGCGTCCCCCCCTGCCGCCTCCGGGCGGGGCCGGCGGGACTGCGCCGCCGCGGCCGGTCTCCCCGCCGCCGCGGAGCGTGGGTCGCTGGCTGGCGGCCGGCGCGCTCGTGGTGGTGGTCGCGGCCGTCGCCTACATCGTGTTCGCCGGCGGCGGCGGGGCCACCTACAAGTTCGAACTGGAAAACGACAGCCAGCTCGTGCTCGGCGACCAGGTGCAGGTCGGCGGCGTGCCGGTCGGCAACGTCACCGGAATCGCCCTCACCCACAACTACCGCTCGGCGCTGATCACGATCCACATCGCAGGCTCGTTGGTGCCGTTGCATCGGGGCACCACCGCGCAGGTGAGGGTGCCATCGCTGACCACAGTCGCGGGGCGCTACGTGTCGCTCTCCCCGGGTCCCAACAACGCGCCGGCGCTGGCCCCCGGCTCGACGCTGCCCGCCGGCTCCGGCAAAGGCACCACCGACCTCGACCAGCTGTTCGACACGCTCAACCCGCGTACGCGTAAAGGCCTGCAGGAGTATTTCGTGGGCGAAGGCGAAGCATACGCCGGCGCCAGCCAGGCATTCGGCACGGACGTCGAATACTTTGGCCCCTTCCTCACCTCGGCCAATCACATCTTCGCCGAGCTCGGCAAAGACCAGCGGACCTTCACCAACTTCCTCGTGTATTCCGCCAAGGCGCTCACCACACTTGCCACCCACCGCGAAGAACTGACCAACCTGGTGACCAACGGCGACCGCGGTCTCGAAGCGCTCGGCGCCGAACAGTCCAGCCTGCAGCGGGGGGTCGCGCGGTTGCCGTCGGCGCTGGCGCAGGGCAACCGCGCGTTCGCGGAGCTGCCCTCCACGTTCGCCGCGCTGCGCAAGCTGGCCACGGTTGCGGGCCCCGACACCAAGACGCTCGCGCCGCTGTTCGCGAAGCTGACGCCGCTCGTGCGGGAAGCGGGGCCGGTGCTGCACGACCTCAGCCTCGCGCTCAGCAAGCCGGGGCCGAGCAACGACCTCACCGACACCGCGCTCGCGCTGCCCGCGCTCGCCCAGGAGCTCGTCAGCGGCTCGCCCAGCGACGTCAAAGCGCTGCAGGAATCGGTGCCGGTGACTTCGTTCTTCGGGCCCTACGCCCCCGACCTGCAGGGCTTCGTGCGCACCTTCGGGACGAGCGCCGGCTACTACGACGCCAACGGCCAGTACGCGCGTCTCAGCCCCGTGTTCAACAACTTCAAGGTCGGCCCGAACAACACCCTGACGCCTACCACCGCCCAGGAAGGCCTGCAGGGCCTGCACACCCGCGAACTGCGACGCTGCCCCGGCGCCGCCGCGACGCCCTCGCCGGCCGACGGCTCGGCGCCCTTCACCGACAACGGTCAGCTCAACTGCGACCCCTCGCAGGTGCCGTGATGAACCCCCGCCGACGCAACTCCCTCGCCGCGAGCCCGCTGCTGATCGGGGCGCTCACCGTGCTGATCGCTGTCGTCGCGGTGTATATCTCCTACGGCGCCAACAACGGACTGCCGTTCACGCCGACCTACGACATCAAGGCCGAACTTCCGGAAACCTCGGGCCTCGAAAAGGGCAACCAGGTACGGCTGTTCGGACGGCGCATCGGGATCGTCAGCAGCATCGTTCCCCACCAGAACCCAACGACCGGAAAGGTCACCGCGATCGTCAGTCTGAAGCTCGAAAAGCACACGGGGAAGCTGCCAACCGACACCACGATGGAGGTCGAATCGGTGTCGGCGATCGGCCTGAAGTACCTGGAACTGAAGCGCGGGCACTCTTCGCAGACAATCCCGCCGGGCGCGACGATCCCCGTCTCGCACGCCCGCGAACCGGTGGAGATCCAGGACTTCTTCAACATCTTCGACAAGAAGACGCGGATCGCGATCCAGCAGAACACCAACGCCTTCGGCGACGGCTTCGCCGGGCGCGGCGTAGGTCTGAACGAAACGATCCACACGCTGCGCCCGCTCGCGACAAACGCGGTGCCGGTGCTGCACAACCTCGCCTCGCCGCAGACCGGCTTCGGCCAGCTGTTCGTCGCGCTCGACAAAATCGCCAGACAGACCGCGCCGGTGGCCGAGACGCAGGCGTCGTTCTTCCGCGATCTCAACACCTTCTTCACGGCTTTCGCGGGCGCGTCGCCCTCGCTGGAACAGACGATCGAAGGGGGCCCGGCGGCGCTGCACCAGGCGATCCACTCGCTGCCCTTCGAGCAGCCATTCATCGACAAAGCGGCCGAGTTCTTCAGCCTGCTGCGGCCCAGTGCGAAGATCCTGACGAAGGTCGCGGCGCCGCTCGGCCACGCCTTCGCCGTCGGCACCGTCAACGTCCGCACCGCCGCCGCCCTGAATGCGCAGCTGGCGAGCGCGCTGCAGGCGCTCGAACTCTTCTCGAAAAACCCGCTGGTGCTGCTCGGCTTCGAAGAACTCACCCGCACGGCCGAACTCGGCACGCCGCTGTTCGCGGGCCTGGCGCCGGCGCAGACCAACTGCAACTACATCACGCTGGCGTTCCGCAACCTCGCCAACCTGCTCTCCGAGAGCGTCGGCAACGGCACGCTCGCGCGCGTGGTGCCGATCCTCAGCCCCTCCGGGGAAAACAACGAGGGGCTGCCGGCCTCCGCGCCCGCCAACGGGACCTCAAAAGACGTGAACGCCACCACCGGCCAGAAGATCGAAGACAACCACCTGCACTACAACCCCTACCCGTACGTCAGCGGGCCAGGTCAGCCGAAGGAGTGCGAAGCCGGCAACATCCAGTTCATCCCCGAAAAGACGGTGATCGGCAACACCTCGACCACGCTGGGCACGACCCACGAAGCGACGAAGCGCAGCGAAAGCCTGTTCGGCGAACCGTATTCCGCCTCCCAGCAGAAGGACTTCCCCAAGGAAGCCTCTTCCAAGAGCAAGGGGAAGCAGTCATGAGCAGCACGCGCTGGTGGCGCCGGCGGCAGGAGACCGCGGTCTCCGAGCTGCAGAAACGCTCCAACCCGGTGCGCACCGGGATCATCTTCCTGGTCGTCCTGATCGTCGCTGTGTACTTCGGCTTCACCAAACACATCCCGTTCAAACACGGCTATCGCCTCCACGCGGTGTTCAGCTCGTCGGTCAACGTGCGTCCCAAGTCGCCGGTGCGGATCGCCGGCGTCCCCGTCGGCACCGTTACCTCGACCAGCCTGGAGAGCAGTCACGCGGCGCTCGTGACGATGGAAATCGAAGGCAAGGGGCTGCCGATTCACTCCGACGCGACACTGAAGATCCGTCCGAAGATCTTCCTCGAAGGTAACTGGTTCGTCGAACTGCAGCCCGGCAGCCCCTCCGCGCCGGACCTCTCATCGGGCGCCACGATCCCGGTCACGCAGACATCCGAGCCGGTGCAGCTCGACCAACTGCTCGACGCGCTCAACACCGATACGCGCACCAACCTGCAGACCTTCCTGGTCGAATACGGAGCGGCGCTCACCGCCAAGCCGACGCCCGCGGAGAACGCCGAACAGTCCCCTGAAGTGAACGGCCTGAACATGGCACAGGCGCTCAACAAGGCCTATCGGCTCGGGCCCGAAGCGCTGCGCGAGGGCACGATCGTCAATCAGGCGTTCGCCGGCACTGAAACCCATGACCTCTTCAAGCTGTTTGCGAGCATCGAAAAAGTCAGTGCCGAACTCGACGTGCACGAGCAGGCGCTGGGCGAACTGGTCGGCCACTTCAACACCTTCCTGCACATCTTTGCGGCGCAGGGATCGAGTGTGCGCACGGCGGTCGCCGAACTGCCGGGTGCGCTGCACGGCATCGAACACGGCTTCGAGGAACTGCGGGGGGCCGCGCCGTCGATCAGGACCTTCGCGCTCGATCTGATCCCCGGCGTGGAACAGATCCCCGCCACCGACGCCGCCGCCTTCCCCTGGATCGAACAGATTCGGGCCACGCTGAAGCCGAACGAGCTCGGCGGCATCGCCACGGCGCTGCGCACCGCGGCGCCGGAGATCGCCTCCGTCACCGCCGGGCAGGTCGCCTTCCAGCCGCAGCTCACCAACTTCAGCAAGTGCCTGAGCAAGGTGCTCTACCCCGCCGGCTCCACCAAGCTCCAGGATGGGGCCAACACCACTGGGGCAAGCGCTGAACAGGAATTCTGGTACGCGATGGTGGGTGTGGCCGGCATCAGCCAGAACTTCAACGGCAACGGCGCGGCTCCGCGCTTCATCGCGGGTGGCGCCGGCACCACGCTGCTCTCGCCCCCGGCGACCGTCGTGAAGCCGGGCGCTCCCACGACCGGCAGCACGCTGATCGCCCAGACGCGTCTGGCCCCCGAAGGAACCAGCCCGCGCTTCACCGGCAACGAGCCGCCGTACAAGCCGCTGGTGCCCTGCTACACGCAGAAGCTGCCCGAACTCAACGGCTCGCTGTCGCACGGCCCCGCGGACGGGGGTGGATGATGGCCCCGGCTGAGGCACGCGAGGGCGGGCGCGGGGTCCGCGATCAGATCGAGCGCTACCGCACGGCGTTCATCGCGGTCGTGACGATGATCGTGATCGCGGCGGGGAGCGCCGGCTACATCCTCGCCCACGAGCGTCTCTCGGTGCCCGCCTGGGTGCCGGTCCTCGGCCACGAATCGTTTGTGCTGAAGGGCGAATTCTCGACCGCCCAGGCGGTCACGCCCGGCCAGGGCCAGTCGGTCACGATCGCCGGCGCGAAAGTCGGGGAAATCTCCAACGTGGAACTGCGGGGCGGGCGTGCGCTGGTGAGCATGAACCTGACGCCGAAGTACGCCAAGTACATCTACCGCGACGCGACGGCGCTGCTGCGTCCCAAGACCGGGCTGAAGGATGAGACAGTCGAGATCGCTCCCGGCAACCCCTCCTCCGGGCGCGTGTCCGGCGGGTACACGATCCCGGTCACGCAGACCTCGCCCGACGGCAACCTCGACGAATTCCTCGCCTCATTCGACACCGAAACGCGCGCACTCCTGCAGGCGCTGCTCGCGGGCGTCGGCGAGGGCCTGAACGGCAACTCCGCCAACCTCTCCGCGACCTTCAAGCGCTTCGCGCCGCTCGCCCACGAGTTCACGGAAATCGGCCGCGAAGTCGCCAAGCGCCAATACTACGTCGAACACGGGATCCACAACTTCCGCCTGCTGATGGAAGCGCTCGGCAGCAAAGACACCAGGCTCGCCCAGTCGGTCGAGTACAGCAACGCCGTGTTTGCGACCTTCTCGCGGGAGGACCGTCAGGTGCAGGAAACCCTGCACGAGCTGCCCGGCGTGCTCAAACAGGCCAACCACGGCTTTGGGAAGCTTGCGGCCGCCGCTCGCCTCACGGGCAGCACGCTGCACGCGCTCGAGCCCTTCGCTACCGCGCTTGCGCCGGCACAGAAGGCGGTACGTGCCTCCTTCAAGACGACCACGCCGATCCTCAAGAACGAAGTCAGGCCGCTGTTCCGCCAGATCCTGCCGGTGCTCGAGCAGCTGGAGCCTTCACTGAAGGACTTCACGCAGTCCTCCCCGCAGCTGACCGCAGGGTTCACCGTGATCAACGAATTCTTCAACGAGCTCGCCTACAACCCCGGGCCCAGTCAGGGCAACTTCTTGTTCTACCTGGATTGGGCCAACCACGACCTCAACAGCGTCGTCGCGCAGGGCGATGCGCACGGGGCGGAGGGCCAGGCGCTGCTGTACTTCAACTGCGCGCAGCTGTATCCGGTGAACATCCTGAAAGCCGCGGCGGGTGCCGACCCGACCGCGAACCTGATCCTCGGCCTGCTCAACCCACCCACCACGGCACAGTGCAAGGCGGCACTGGCGCCCAGCTCGACGGCAGCCAAAGCGGCGAGTCTGCGCACCGGGGTGAGCCCCGACGCGCTGATGGCCGATCGCGTCTTCGGCCAGGGCCCCGACGCCAACGCAACGGCGCCGAGCGCGGCGTTGGGAGGAGGTCACTGATGCAGAAGCGCGCGCCGACCCTCGCCAACATCCTCGTGATCGTGCTGTTCGCGCTGAGCTGCTTCGGCCTGCTGCTGTTCCTGTGGGACTCCTTCGGCGGCCCGGTGCCGCTGAAGCCGAAGGGCTACCGCTTCACCGTCGAGCTCTCGCGCACGCTGGCGCTGGCCGAACAGTCCGACGTGCGCATCAGGGGGGTCGATGTCGGCCATGTGGTCGGCCTGGCGACGCACGCCAACGGGACGACCGACGTGACAGTCGAAATGGATCACCAGTACGCGCCGATCTCCTCCGCCGACCGTATGGTCCTGCGCCAGAAGACGCTGCTGGGCGAGACCTACATCGAACTGCTCCCGCCGGGCACCCCGGGGCCGGGTGGCAGCGAAGAAGGGCAGAGTCAGCCGCAGGGGGCCGGGGGACTCCAGGATGCGGACGCGGTGAGCGGTCATCCAATCCCCGACGGCGGGCGGCTGCCGACCACCCAGGTCGATCCGGCGGTGACGCTCGACGACATCCTCTATGCGCTCAACCCCAAGACACGCGCCGCGTTCAAAGTCTGGCAGCAGGCGCAGGCCGCCGCCATCAGCGGGCGCGGAGAACAGATCAACGCGAACATCGCCGAGCTCGAACCGTTTGTGGAAAACGCCAACAAGCTGGTCGCGATCCTCGCCTCCCAGGAAGGCGCGGTGACCGCGGTGGTGCACAACACCGGAGTGCTGTTCGACGCGCTCACCGAACGCGACAACCAGTTCCGCGGGTTCATCGTCAACGGCGAGCGCACCTTCCATGCGCTCGGCGCCAGCAGCGCCCAATGGGCCAACGCCTTCCGCCTGCTGCCGACCTTCGAGCGCGGCGCGTCGGCGACGCTGCGCGAATTCGACGACCTCGCCACGGTGGCGGGCCCGGTGCTCGAAGAGTCGAAGGCTTGGGAGCGCGAGCTGACGCCGCTGCTGGAAGGGGTGCAGGCGTTCACGCCCGACTTCAACGACCTGCTCACCAACCTCGGCCCGTTCAACAGCGCCTCCAAGAAGGGCCTGCCGGCGTTCGAACGCGTGTTCACCCAGCTCACGCCGCTGCTCAGCAACGTCACGCCGCCGCTGCGCAACTTCGAGCCCTTCCTAAAGTTCACGGGCGAGTACGTCCCCGAGCTGCAGGCGCTGTTCGCCAACGCCACCGCAGCCACCCAGGCACACGACAAAAACGCGGACACCACCAACGGCCAGATCCAACACTACCTGCGCGCGCTGCAAACAGTCAACCCCGAAGGTCTGGCGGTCTACAGTCAGCGGATTGGCACCAACAGGGGCAACCCGTACTTCCAGCCCGAAGCCTTCCGGCTGCTGGGCAAGGGCGGGCTGCAGGTGTTCAGCACCGCGACCTGCGCGGACTCTGCGCCGTCTGTCAACCCGAAAACCGCGAACGAAACGGTGCCGGAAAGCATCATCGAACAGATGATCAAAGATCAGGTTGTCAACGCGGAAGGCCAGCCCAACACAGTGGGCGCCCCCGCCTGCACGCAGCAGCCGCCCTTTACGTGGGAAGGCACCACCAGCCAGTTCCCGCAGGTCACCAGGGCAAAATAGGCTCAGCCGTGCTGCGGGGCCGGCTCCTTCGCAAACGCCGCCACGATCGCGCGGTGGTGGCCGAGGTAGGGGAGCATCGCGAAGTAGGCGAGGTCGCCGCGCAGGCGGGGCAGTTCGCCGGTGCGGTCCTCCAGCGCTCGGCGGTGCAGGATCGAGGCGATCCCGCCGACCATCGCCTCCGAGGTGTAGGGGGGCAGCAGGTCGGGGTTGGCGCAATGGAAGCGCCCCTCCTCCAGCAGTGGCGGGAAGAGGCTCAGTAGCGCGTGGTGGCGCTCGCCGGCGGTGGGACACGCGCAGAGGCTCTCGACCAGCACCACGCGCGCCCCGTCGGGGTCCTCGGCGAGCGCGCCCAGCAGGGCGTCCAGACCCCCACGAACGCGCTCGGGCCACGGCGCGGCGCACTCAATGCGCTCGCGCACTCTCCCCTCGATGCGCGCGATCAGCGCATCGAGCGCTTGCAGGAAGCACTCCTCCTTGTCCGCAAAATGCTCGTCGAAAACCGCCGGCGCGACCTTTGCGGTCTGCAGCACCCGCTCCACCGTGGTGCGGTCGTAGCCGCGGTAGGAGGCGGTGGCGATCATCGCGTCGAGCACGCGCACACGCGGATCGCGAGCTTGGTGAGTGGGGCAGACACGAGATCCGGCAGCTTGTTGCCGGACGCCGGAGTGGCTGCTGTGCAACATCTTTCCTCCCTCCCTGCCCGGGGAAGGAGCTGGTGGAGGAGCGCGGCTGCTTACCGGCTGACCGGTCGCGCGCCGCGATTCCTGGCGCTGAACCCCGGACTGTGGGTTTCCCTCTCCTACTCTCCCCCAGAGAGTAGACCCGCGGATATGCCGTTGTCAAGGGCCAGTTGCATTTGTCAAGGGATAGGTGGCTCGACCTCGGGGGTGTCTCGATCGTCCCGAGACTGGGTTCTGTGCGCGTGATAGAGGGTCAGGCGATGCCGCTGATCGTCGACCGGCGGGCGATCGGCTGGCCTTTGCCGACCGGCCCTCGATCGGCTCGCTGTCCGGGCACGCTGAGGAAGCGCAGCCGGTAGCGCCCCACCACGATCTCGTCGCCGTCCTCGAGCATCCGCCACTCGATCCGCTCGCCGTTGACGAACACGCCGTTGAGGCTGCGATCGTCGAGCACCCTCACCCCATCGGGCTGGCGCACCAGCAGAGCATGCCGGCGGGAGACGGTTGGGTCGTCGAAGCGCACGTCCGCCGCCAGGCTGCGCCCCACCCGCGTCCACTCCTGGGTCAGCGCCACCAGCATGTTCTCGCCGTCCTCCTCATAGGCGAGGTACTCTCCCGGCCGCTCGAGCTGCTCCCTCGCCTGCGCCACCCACTCCAGCTCGCCTTCGCCCGGGCTCTCGAGCGGGTGGGCTCCCGCGCCGGCGAGGTCCGGCGCGCCGCTCTGTGCAATGCGTCCCACGCTGAACAGCGACGCTCGCACGAAGCTGGCTCCTCCGCAGCCTGGGCAGTCGCGCAACGTGTCGGAGGCGGCCAGCGTCAGTACATAGCCGCAGCGTTGGCAACGAAAGGATCCCGCTCCCGCCATCGTGCCCGAGGTTAGTGACTCCACCATCTCACAGCTCCTCTTCTCCTCTGGGATACGTCCCGGCGCTTGTCTGCCGGCAGACCCTGGGGGAATCATAACCGCACTTTCCCGACAGGGTCTAAAAGGCTTGTAATTTTCTGGGGACTCGTCGATCGGTCTGAGTCCGCAGCGGGTTGGGGCTGGGGCAGCCGAGGTCTTTCTACCCAGCGTCCACGGCCTCCAAACGGGTGGCGAGGGCCGCAAAGGCTGATGGCCCGCTGGGCGGCGAGCGCTGAAGCCGAAGGCCGGGAGGGTCGATGGTCTGCGAGGGGCGCCAGGCCGGGGAGGGGATGGCCGGCGGGCGGTGAGAGGCTTGGAAGGAGATGCCGCTGGGCGGCGAGCGCTGAAGCCGAAGGCCGGGAGGGTCGATGGTCTGCGAGGGGCGCCAGGCCGGGGAGGGGATGGCCGGCGGGCGGTGAGAGGCTTGGAAGGAGATGCCGCTGGGCGGCGAGCGCTGAAGCCGAAGGCCGGGAGGGCCGATGGTCTGCGGGGGGCGCCAGGCCGGGGAGGGGATGGCCGGCGGGCGGTGAGAGGCTTGGAAGGAGATGCCGCTGGGCGGCGAGCGCTGAAGCCGAAGGCCGGGAGGGCCGATGGTCTGCGGGGGGCGCCAAGCCCGGGAGGAGATGGCCGTCGGGCGGCGAAATCCCGTGGCATGTCCCCCGCCACGGTCACCGACATCGAGCAGTTCGAGCGCATGCTCCTGCGCCGCAGTGTGGGCGTGCTGACATCCGACCGCAATCACTGCGCCGACTGCGGGCGCACCCCGTTGGTTGGCGAGCGCGTGCACCTCTACGAAGAGCGCGGCGAGAGAGTCGTGTGCGAGCTCTGCCGGCCCATGCGCCACGGGCATCCGGTGGCCACCGAGACGGTGCGCCACTCGCCGCACGGCAACTGCGTGCGCCTGACCGCTCGCGCGGCGTAGAGCCGTCCGGAGCGGGCATATAAACTGCCGGGCGCGATGGACCCCCTCACCGTCTCGATCTTGATCGATGCCCCTCGCGAGCAGGTGTTCGACTACCTGCAGGACATCGCCAACCACTCTGAGTTCACCGACCACTATCTGCACGACTGGCACCTCACGCGCGAGAACTCCGTCGGCCGGGGGGCGGGGGCGCGCTTTCGCGTGGCCGCTCCGGGCAACCGCTTCAGCTGGGGCGACGTGACCTTCGCCGAGGTGGAGGTTCCGCACCGCATCGTTGAGGTTGGCCGCGGCGGCAAGACCAACCGCATCCGCACCCTCGGGATCTACGAGCTCGCTCCCGGCGCCGGCAACACGACGCGCGTGCGCTACACGCTCGAGACCCAGCCGTCCACGCTGTCCGACCGCCTGATGGAGTCCTTCGGGGCGCGCGGGTGGCTGCGACGGAAGAACATGAAGGCGATGCGCCGGCTGCGCTCGATCATCGAGAGCGGCGAGGGACGCGGCCAGCGCGTCACGGTCGCCGGCGGGTAAACTGCCGCGTCGCATGCACCGCCTTCCGCGCAAGACGCTGCTCAGGGCTCCCGCCAGAGGAGACGGCGGCTCCAGGGTTGTATGGGCTCTGGCGCTGTTCGCCGTGCTCGCGGCGCTGGTGCTCGGGGCCTGCGGGGAATCGCACACCCGGGTCACGACCGGCACCTACGCGGGCGGCGGCGGCAAGAACGCGCCCTACCTCAACGTCGGGTCGCTCATCTACCAGGTTCAGATCTCGCGCGAGCTCAACCCCTACAACACCGAAGACTCCTCCTACCTGCTCGGGCTCACGCCAGTGCAGAGCCGGCTGAACCCCGGCGAAGAGTGGTTTGGGGTTTTCATGCAGGTCTACAACGAAAGCACCGTCCCGCATCCCGCCGCCACCGACTTCACGGTCGCCGACACCCAGGGCAACGTCTACCGTCCGATCGTCCCTGGCCCCACCAACCTGTTCGCCTATCGCGGCGGGATCGTGCCCGCCAACAACCAGATCCCGGCCCCCAACACCGTCGCCGCGAACGGGCCCACGCAGGGCGAGTTGCTGCTGTACAAGATCAAAGTCGAATCGCTCGACAACCGGCCGTTGACGCTGAAGATCGTCGACCCGCGCAACCCCACGCAGACCGCCTCCGCGGAACTGGACGTTTAGCCGCCCGTCTGAAGCGCCGCTTCGATTACCTGCCGCGCGACGGGCGCCGCGCTTTCCCCGCCTGCGCCGTCGCGCACCATCAGCACCCCCACCGCGATCTTCGGATGCAGCGCCGGGGCGAACGCCGCAAACCACGCGTCGGTGTTCTTCGGGCTGTTCTGTTCGGCCGCGCAGCTGCCCGCTTCGGAGGCGTGTTCGGAGGATGAGTGTTCTTCGCCTTCGGCGGGCTTCTGTTCGGAGCCCGCATCGCATTGGGTGGGCGTGCTCAGTTCTGCGGTGCCCGTCTTGCCCGCCACTTCCACCCCGGGGATCGCCGCTGCGGTGCCGGTGCCGAAGCGCACCACGTCGAGCATCATGCCCCGCACTGTGCGCGCCGTGGCGGCGCTGATCACGCGCGTGGGAGGGCCGCGGGTGGACGAGAGCGTGAGAGTGGGGGTTGGGTGGCGCCCGCCGTCGGCGATCGTCGCCGCCACCGTGGTCATCTCCAAGGGGCTCGCGAGCACCTGATCCTGGCCGATCGCGGTCGAGCCGACCGCCAGTTCGCCCTGGATCTGGCTGGCGGGTGGGAGCGTGCTTTCAACGGCCCCTTCGATCCCAGGGGGGTGGTTGAAGCCATACCGTTCCGCCATCGCCACCAGCCGTGCCGCGCCCAGCTTCGCGCCCAGCGGCGAGAACACCGAGTTGCACGACACCGCGAACGCCTCCACCAGCGAGCCGCCGCATTCCTCGCCGTTGGCGTTGTGCAGCAGCACCCCATCCAGCTTTGCCGCGGTCGCGTAGGGGAATGTGCTGGTCGGGCGCGCGATCCCCGCTTCCAGCACGCCGCTCACCGTGATCATCTTGAACGTCGACCCCGGCGGCTGCAGCGCGTCAAGCCCGATCCCCGCCACGCCCAGCACCTGCCCGCTGACCGGTTCCATGGCGATCACTCCGCCGTATTGGCCGCCCAGCGCGGTCACCACCGCGGTTTGCAGCGCCGGGGAGATCGTGGTGCGCACCGCGCTGCCCGCGTGGGCGATCGCGCGCGCCAGCACCCGGCCGCCGCCTGCAGCTCCGGCATCCGTGGCCGCCGCGTTTGTGGCCGCCGCGTTTGTGGCCGCCGCGTTTGCGGTCTCCGCACTTGTGGTCTCCCCTGCACTTGTGGCCCCCGTGCTCCTGGCCCCGGTGCTGGCGGCCCCTGCGCCGGCGGCCCCGCCCCTCACCGCGAGCAGTTCGCCGCCCGGGGTGCCGCGCAGGCGCGCGTCCGCCGCCAGCTCCAGCCCGCTCACTCCCACGATCGCGTTCGCCGGCACCCCTTCCGCCTCCAGCGCCTGCAGGCGGCTCGAGGGGATCGGGCCCACTTCGCCCACGATCGCACTCGCCGCCTCCCCCAGGGGAGAGGAGCGCGTCCCCGCCGCGGTGGCTGGTCCCTGCGCCAGCACCGAGCCTTCGCGCGCCAGCAGCGCCGCGCGCGGGGGCAGTTCTGTGCGCCTGCTCAGCAGCTCGCCTTCGTGCAGACCCGGGAACGCCAGCGAGCGCGACCACCGCACGCGCGCTTCCCCTTCGTGCGGGCCCGCCACGATCGGCAGTCGGAAGCGCTCGGCGAGGGTGCCGAACAGGCGCGTGCGCACCATTGTCGCCACCACCTCCACGCCGTCGGCCGTGCCCTGCGGTGCTCCCTTCACCCGCTCGCGCTCGGCGGTTGCCGTCATCAGAGCTTCTCTGTACGCCTGCGCGAATTCGCTCGGGGACACCGCCCGCTGCGAGGTGGGGGCGAGCTCGCTGTACATGCTCGCGTAGTTGCCCTTCGCCCAGGCGGCCGCGAAGCGCGCCGCCACGCCGGGAGCGGGCGATGGGGCGGAGTGTCCGGCCCCCACGACTGCCCCCACCACGAACGCCACCGCCGCGAGCGCGATCAGCGGCCGCGCTCGCCGTCCGCGATTGGAGACCGATGTGGCAGTCAATGCCGGTCTCCTGTGCGGATTCCCACGACGCAGAACGGTAGAACATAGGAATGACGACGCTCGACTGGCTGATCCTGCTGTTCGTGCTGACCCTCGGCCTGTTCGGCCTGCGCCAGGGCTTTATCGTGGGTGTGCTCTCCTTCGGGGGGTTCGCCGTCGGCGCCTTCATCGGTACCCGCCTCGGCCCGCTGCTGCTGCCCCAAGGCTCCGCCTCGCCCTATGCGCCCGCCTTCGGGCTGGTGGGGGCGCTGCTCGCCGGGGCGATCCTCGCCACCGGCCTGGAGGGGGTTGGCTGGCGGCTGCGCCGCACCACTCTGCTGGTTCCCGGCGTGGGTCTACTCGACCGGGCGCTCGGGGCGCTGCTCAGCGCCGCCGTCGGCCTCGGGGTGGTGTGGATCGTCGCCGCCGTCGCCGCTCAGATCCCCACCGCCACGCAGCTGCGCGCCGACATCCAGCGCTCGGCGATCCTCAGCGAGCTCAATGTGCTGCTGCCCCCCTCCGGCCCGATCCTCAACGCGCTGGCACGACTCGACCCGATTCCCTCGCTGCCCGGCCCGCTGCCGGCGCTCACCGCGCCCCCGCCGCGGGTCGCCCGCGACCCCGCCGTGCTCGCCGCCTCGCGCAGCGTTGTGCGCGTGCTGGGCACCGCTTGCGGCCTGGCGATCGAGGGCTCTGGGTGGGTGGCGCGACCCGAAGAGGTCCTCACCAACGCGCACGTGGTTGCCGGCGAGAGCGACACCACGGTCGAGGTCGAAGGCCGCCCGCCCGGGCTGCCCGCGCAGGCGATCGCCTTCGACCCGACCTACGATCTCGCGGTGCTGCGCGTGCCCGGCCTCGACCTCCCCACGCTGAGCCTTGCCCCCAACCCCGCCTCCGGCACCGCCGGGGCGATCCTCGGTTATCCCGAAAACGGGCCTTTCGACGCGCAGTCGGGGCGCATCGGATCCACCGAGCAGGTGCTCACCCAGAACGCCTACGGCCAGGGCTCGGTCTCGCGCCTGCTCACCCCGCTGCGCGGGCTCGTGCGCCCCGGCAACTCCGGGGGGCCCGTGGTGGACTACGCGGGGGCTGTGCTCACCACGGTCTTCGCGGGCACCACGGGGGGTGGGCCGTCGGGTGGTTATGGCGTCGCCAACGCGACCGTCGTGCGCGAGCTCGAACACGCCGGTGCGCCGGTCGGCACCGGGCCGTGCGACCCGGATTGACACGCCGCCGCGCCCTCCCGCAACGCTTCGTCGCGGGGCATGGAGGCCCCCGCGCCTGGGCGGCTGGCATGTGCCGCGCGGCGCGCGGACGATCCCCAATTGATCCCCCCAATGACCACCCGCTACTCTGAGCCCCCATGCCGAAGACCCTCGTGATCGCCGAGAAGCCCTCCGTCGGGCGCGACCTCGCACGCGTGCTGCCCGGCACCTTCAAGAAGGAGGAGGGTTGGCTGGAGGCCGAGGAGTACATCGTCACGTGGGCCGTGGGCCACCTCGTGCAGCTCGCCGAACCCGACGAATACGACGCCAAATACAAGCGCTGGCGCATCGAGGACCTGCCGATCGTGCCCGAGCAGTTCAAGCTTGTCGTGCGCGACGAGCGCTCGCGCAAGCAGATGTCGGTCGTCACCCGCCAGCTCTCGCGCGAGGACATCGGTGAGGTCATCAACGCCTGCGACGCCGGCCGCGAGGGCGAGCTGATCTTCGCCTACATCTACGAGAAGGCCGGCTCCACGCTGCCCGTGCGGCGGCTGTGGCTGAACTCGATGACCACCTCGGCGATGACAGCCGCCTTCGCCTCGCTGCGCCCCGCCTCGGAGGTCGCGCTGCTCGAGCAGGCCGCCCGCTCACGCTCGGAGTCCGACTGGATCGTGGGCATGAACGCCACTCGCGCCGCCACGATCCGCCTGCGCACCTCCTTCGACGGTGCCGTCTCGCTGGGGCGCGTGCAGACCCCGACGCTGGCGATCGTCACCCGCCGTGAGGAGGAGATCAAAGCGTTCGTGCCCGAGCCCTACTGGCTGGTCGACGCGATCTTCGCTGCCCCTCCGCTGGAGGGGGAGGGGGATGAGGGGGGGGCTGGATCAGTTGGTGGAGGTTCGGGGGTGGATGGTGGATCCGATGCTGGTGGTGCAGCCGAGGGGGGGTCGGCTGGTGGCGCGGCTGCGGAGAATGGGTCTGGGTCTGGGTCTGAGTCTGGGTCTGGGGACGGCGAGGTAGGCGTCCCCGGCGAGCGCGTCTACACCGGCCGCTTCCACGCCGGCGCCAAACCACGCCTGGCGAC
Source organism: uncultured Solirubrobacterales bacterium (assembly GCA_963744135.1). Lineage (GTDB taxonomy): Bacteria > Actinomycetota > Thermoleophilia > Solirubrobacterales > Solirubrobacteraceae > Palsa-744. The sequence continues at coordinate 756,517 of CAVUSE010000007.1, forward strand.
CGAGGAGGAAGCCGTCGCGATCGTCGAGGCGTGCGAGGGCAAAACGGCGACGATCACCAAGATCGACGTCAAAGAACAGCGCGAGCGCGCCCCGATGCTCTACGACCTCACGTCCCTGCAGCGCGACGCCAACACCCGCTTCGGCTTCTCCGCTCGGCGCACGCTCGGGGCCGCACAGCGGCTGTATGAGGAGCACAAGGCGCTCACCTACCCGCGCACCAACTCGCGCTACCTGACCAAAGACATGATCCCCGAGATCAAGCCCACCGCCGAACTGGTCGGCGCCAACAAGGAGTACGCCGCCGGCGCTGCCTACGTCACCTCGCTCGACGTGCTGCCGCTGGGGCGCGTCGTCAACGACGCCAAGGTCACCGACCACCACGCGATCATCCCCACCCGCACCGAGCACAAAGTCGATCGCATGTCCGACGACGATCGCCGTGTGTACGACCTCGCGGTGCGCCGTTTCCTGGCGGTCTTCCATCCGGAGGCGGTGTTCGAGAACACCCGCGTGGAGACGACGATCCCGGCCGCCGGTGGCGAGCGCGCCGGCAAGTACGTGTTCCGCACCCGCGGCAAGCTGCTGATCGTGCCCGGCTGGCGCGGGGTGTACGGCCAGGGTGTCGTCGGTGGTGAGCCGCGTGGTGGTGAGGAGGACGAGGGCACCGACCAGCTGCTCCCCCGCCTGATCGAGAGCGAGCCCGTGCAGACGCGCGAGATCAAGAGCCTCTCCAAGGAGACCAAGCCTCCCCGCCGCTACTCCGACGCCTCGCTGCTCGGCGCGATGGAGACCGCCGGCAAGCTGGTCGACGACGATGAGCTGCGCGAGGCGATGAAGGAGTCCGGGATCGGCACCCCCGCCACCCGCGCCGCGATCATCGAGCGGCTGATCACCGTCGGCTACATCGAGCGCGACGGGCGCTCCCTGGTTGCCACCGAGAAGGGCCTCAACGTGGTGCGTCTGCTTGGCCGCCACCCCCTCACCTCGCCCGAACTGACGGGGCAGTGGGAGCATCGCCTCGACGCGATCGAGCGCGGCGAGGATTCGCGTGAGCACTTCATGAAGGACATCGCCGGCTTCGCCGGGGAGACGGTGAAGATGCTCGATGCCGCGCTCAAAGATGTCCGCATCCCCAAAGCCAACCTCGGGCCCTGTCCGATCTGCGGGCACCCGATCGTCGAAAACCGCAAGGGCTACTCCTGCTGGGCGCGCAACGATCCCGGTTGTGGGTTCGTCATCTGGAAGTCCAAAGCGGGCAAGCAGCTGCCGCTCGCCGTCGCCCGCGAGCTGATCCGCACCGGCTACACCGCCCGTCCCGTCACCGGCTTCCGCGGGCGTTCCGGACGCTCTTTCCGCTCCCATCTCGCCCTCCAACAGACTCCCGACGGCAAATGGCGCGTTGAGTTCAACGAGGCCTGGGCGAAGTCCGGAGCCAAGCCGCCCGACCACGAGACGGTCGCCGGCGATGCTGGTGAGCCTGCCACGGAGGCGCCCGAGCAGGTGGCGGTCGAGGCCGAGGCCGCCGTCGCCGCGGTGGCCGAGAGCTGATCGGTCTGTTCTTGCCGTGAGGGTTGGCGGAGTGGGGGTGAGGTGATGTTCTCTTTTTTGACCCCTATCAAATAAGATTGAGTCTCACTGGTACGCTGGTGGAGAAGAACAAAGATTCAGCCCCCTACCAGATGAGATCAAGTCTTATTCGTATGCGGGGTGGAGAAGAGCGAAGATTCAGCCCCCTACCAGATGAGATCAAGTCTTATTCGTATGCGGGGTGGAGAAGAGCGAGGATTCGGCTCCCTACCAGATGAGATCAAGTCTTATTCGTATGCGGGGTGGAGAAGAGCGAGGATTCGGCTCCCTACCAGATAAGATCAAGTCTTATTCGTATGCGGGTGGAGAAGAACAAAGATTCAGCCCCTAACCAAATAAGATTGAGTCTCATTCTTTTTTGGTTAGGGCGTTGAAAAAGGAAAGAACAACCCGCGTTCCGGTGCGGCGGGATCGATGGTCGGGTGGTGTCGGGCTGGTGCGCCACCATAGGCGGCCATGCCGATCACGCTGATCACCGGACCCGCCAACGCCGGGAAGGCTGGAGTGGTGATGGACGCTCTCAGTGCCCACCGCGCCCGCGGAGAGCGGCCGCTGCTGGTCGTGCCCACCCACGCTGACATGGAGCGCTATCGGCTGGAGCTGGGCGAGCGCGAGCTCACCTCCGAAGGGGCCGGCGTGGGGGGCGCCGTACGGGTTGCCGCGGTGGCGGGCGCGGGGCCGCGAGCCCGCGTGGTGCGCTTTCAGGGCCTGCTCGCCGAGACGCTCCGCCGCGCCGGCTCCGCCGAGCGCCCACTCGGCCGGCTGGCCCGCGAACGGGCGCTCGCCGCGGTGTTGCGCAATGCGGGCGAAAAGCGCGCAGGCACCAGTGGGAGTGGGCGTCCTGGCGCCAGCGAGCGCACGGCCTTGCACGCGCATCCCACAGCGGGCGTGGTGCGCTCCCTGACGGCGCTGGTGGGGGAGCTGGAAGTGGAGCGGGTGACGCCCGCGCGCCTACGCGGGGCGCTCGATGCATGGGCCGCTACGAACCCCGGGCACGCTCCCCACGCACGCCAGCTGGGCGAGCTGTTCGAGGGGTACCGCCGTGGCCTGGAGAGGCTGCGACCCGCCCGTGTCAGCCCCGAGCGACAGGCGACCCGCGCGCTCGACACGCTGCGCCGCACCCCCGCCCTGTGGGGCTCCACGCCGGTGCTGCTGTACGGCTTCGACGACTTCACGCGGCTGCAGTTGGACACGATCGAGACGCTGGGCGTCGTGGTGGGTGCGCCGGTGACGGTGTCGCTCACCTACGAGCCCGGCCGCGCGGCGTTCGCCAGCCGGGGCGACACCTTCCAGCGCCTGCTGCCGCTCGCCGCCGAGCATCTCTCCCTGTCACCGCGCGCCGAGCACTATGCGCCTGGCGCCCGCGCGGCGCTGCACCACCTGGAGCGCCACCTCTTCGAGCCTGACGCCCCAGCCCCCGTGCCTGCCGGAGGGGCGCTGCGGCTGCTGGAGGGCGGCGGGGAACGCGCCGAGCTGGAGCTGGTCGCGGAGGAGATCCGTGGACTTCTGGAGGGAGGTGCTCAGCCTGGCGAGATTGCCGTTGCGCACCGCTCCCCGGAGACGATCGCGGAGCTGCTGGAGGAGGTTTTTCGTGCCCACCGCATCCCCTTCGCCTTGCGGCGGCGTCTGTCTTTTGCCGACACCGCCACCGGCCGCGCGCTCCTGGGCCTGCTGAAAGCGTCCTTTCCCGATGAGGCCGATGACGGCGGCGGTCTGCGCGATCTGCTGGCGTGGCTGCGTGCCCCGGGTGTGCTGCGCAGCCCCGAGTTGGTGGACGAGCTGGAGTGGCGGGCGCGTCGCGCCGGCGTGACCGAACCCGCGCGGGCACGCACGATGTGGGAGGCCGAGCATTGGCCGCTGGAGGCGCTCGACCGGCTGCGGCAGGCGGCGGAGCGGAGCCCCGCGGCGCTGATCGAGCGCACGGTCGCGGAGCTCGAACGGCTGGGCTACGCCCCGCAGGTGCCCACCACGGGCGATGCGGTCGGATCGTCGGCGCCCGGCGAGGCGCATGCGGTGCAGGCACCAACCCCCTCCGAGCAGCACGAGGCGCGCGCGCTTGCGGCGGGACAAGAGGCCCTGGAGGAGCTGCGCGAGCTGGCCCGCTCCGCGCCAGGGCTGGCGCCGGATGCGCACGAGCTGATTGCGCTGCTGCGCCGGCTGGAGCTGGTCGTGGGGGAGGAGCCATCCGGGATCTCGGAGGCGGTGGCGGTGCTCGATCCGCTCGCCCTGCGCGCACGCCGGGTGCGCGCCCTGTTTCTGTGTGGGCTGCAGGAGGGCGTCTTCCCCGCGCCCGCGCGACCCGAGCCCTATCTCTCGGAGGAGGAGCGCCGCGGGCTCGCGGAAGCCTCCGGATTGCGGTTGGGGCGGCCGGGTGACGCCCTCGCGGCGGAGCGCTACCTGCTGTATGCGGCCATCTCGCGCCCGCTTGAGCTTTTGGTGTTGAGCTGGCACACCGCCGACGACGACGGCCTGGCAACGGCTCGCTCGCTGTTCGTGGACGACATCTGCGACCTCTTCGCGGGAGCTCTGCACGAGACGCGTGCCCGGCGGGCGCTGGGCGAGGTCTCTCCGATCGCCCCCACCGATTCTGGGGTTATGCAGGTGGAGATCCGGCCCCTGCGCGATCCGCACGTGCTGGCAGACCTGGGCGAGCAGCGGCTGTGGTCGGCATCCGGTCTGCAATCGTGGGCGGGCTGCCCGGTGCAGTGGTTCGTGGAGCGCATGCTGGGCGCTCGCGACCTGGAGCCCGATGCCGAGCCGCTGGCGCGCGGAGGCCTAGCCCACGCGGCGCTGCGTCAGACACTCGATCGCCTGCGGGAGGACACCGGCTCGGCGCGTCTCACTACGGAGCGGCTCCCCCGCGCGCGCGAGCTGCTGCGCGCCGCGCTGTCAGAGCACGAGCGTGAGCATCCGCTCTCCACGGTCCCCGAGCGCGTCCCCGGCGTGCGCCGGCGCCTGGAGGCCGACCTGGAGCGCTACCTTGAGCACGCCGCGGAGTGCGGCGATCGCGTGGATGTCGGCCAGCTCGATCTCGCGCAGCAGGACGCTCCGAGCCAGTTGGAACCAACCTATCTGGAGCTGCCCTTCGGCTTCCCTGAGCAGGCGGAGGGAGTGCCCGCGCTGGACCTCGGCGAGGGCGTGTTGGTGCGGGGCTTCATCGACCGCGTGGACCTCGCGCCTGGGGGCGAGGCGGTGGTGTACGACTACAAGAGCAGCCTCCCCGCGCCTCCCGACCGGTGGCTTGGCGAGCGCAACTTCCAGATCGCCATCTACATGCGCGCGGTGGAGCAGCTGTTGGGCGCGCGGGTGGTGGGGGGCTTCTACCAACCGCTCTCCGGCCGCGACCTGCGGGCGCGAGGAGTGCTCGCCGAGGAAGAGGGCGTGGCGCTCGAGTGCGTGCGCGGCGACGCCCGACCGGACGCGGAGGTGCGGGAGCTGGTGGAGGAGATAGTCGCCGCGGCGCGCACCGCCGCCGTGCAGGCGCGTGCGGGCGAGCTCGAGGCGCGGCCTGCTACCTGCGGGTTCGGTGGCAGCGGATGCATGTACCCGTCGATCTGCCGGTGCGACCGCTGAGCAGCGCGATCCCAGCCGCGCCATTTTTCACGGCCGAGCAGGAGCAGGCGGTGTCGCGCCGTCGCGGTTCGTTGCTGCTCGCCGCGGGGGCCGGTAGCGGCAAGACCTCGGTGTTGGTCGAGCGCTTCGTGCGCGCCGTGCGCGAGGACGGCATCGCCCCGGGGCGGATCCTGGCGATCACCTTCACCGAGCGGGCTGCCGCGGAGCTGCGCGGGCGGGTGCGCGCGCGCCTGCTCGAGCTGGGCGAGCGCGAGGCCGCGCGTGACACCGAGGGCGCCCCGATCGGCACCTTCCACGGCTTCTGTGCGCGGCTGCTGCGCGTCCATGCTCTCACCGCGGGCCTCGATCCCGAGTTCGCGATCCTCGAGGAGGCCGGCGCGGGACGGTTGCGCGCGCTCGCCTTCCGCCGCGCGCTCGCCACGCTGCTGGCCGAAACGGGGACCGACTTGGGCGACACTCGCTCCGTTCGCATCCCCGAATCGGCCAGCGCCGCAGGTGAGGGTCTCCCGGCTTCGGTCAGCGAGCGCCGGGAGGCCGCCGTCGAGCTGCTCGCTGCCTACGGCGCCGACCGTGTGCAGCGGATGGTGATGGGCGTTTACGCCGAGCAGCGCAGCCGCGGCGTCGGCCTGCCGTCGCTGCCTGCTTCGCTGGGATCTGGCCCCTCGGGGTCCGCCCCCTCGGAGTCAGCCCCCTCTCAGATACAGCCCTCGCTGTTCGAGTTCGAGTCGCTGCCCCACCGGGAGCCGGCGGTGACGGATCCGCTTGATCTCGAGGCGCTCCGTGCATGTTCACTGCTGGGCGAGATCCTGAAGAAGTTCGGCGAAGGCTACGCGGCGCTCAAGCGCGCCCGCGCGGCGCTTGACTTCGACGACCTCGAGCTGTGCGCTCGCGATCTTCTGGAGCGCCACGAGGGGGTGCGCCGCGCGTGGTCGGAGCGCATCGAGCTTTTGATGGTGGACGAGTTCCAGGACACCAACCGCCGCCAGCTCGCGCTGCTGGGGCTGCTGGAGCGCGACAACCTGTTCACGGTCGGCGACGAGCTGCAATCGATCTACGGCTTCCGCCACGCCGAGGTGGAGATCTTCCGCGAGCGCCGCCGCAGGTTGCACGCCGAGGGGGCCGCGATCGCGTTGGCCCACAACTTCCGCAGTCGTCCCCCGCTGATCGCGGCCGTCAACGGCGTCTTCGGCGAGCGCTTCGGGGAGGCCTACACGCCGTTGATCGCCGCCCGCGACGAAGTCCACGAAGACACGCCGTTGGCCGAACCGGGGATGCTGGTCGATGCGGGGATGCGAGCGCAGCGAGGGTCTCCCGAATCGGTGGGAGGCGAGTGTCTCCCGGCTTCGGTCGAGCTGCTGCTCACCGACAAGAACGGCTGGGCGGAGTCGTCCCATGCCCAACGCCTCGCCGGGACCCTGCCGCCGGCAACCCTCTGGCGTCAGGCCGAAGCGCGCCTGCTGGCCCAACGCGTCGCCGAGCTTCTCGCCACCGGGGAGGCGACAGCCGGGGATGTGGCGGTGCTGCTGCGCGCTGCTACCGATCTGCCCGTGTACGAGCGGGCGCTGGAGGAGCGCGGCGTGCGTACGCTCGCGGCTGTGGGCAGCTTCTGGGGTCACCAACAGGTCGGCGATCTTTTGGCGTGGCTGCGCTCGCTCGCCAACCCCCTGGACGAGCTCGCGCTCTACTCCGTGCTCGCCTCCCCTTTGGTGGGGATCTCCAGCGACGGCCTCGCGCTGGTGGCGTTGCAGGCCCGGGCCGAGGGCGCCGGCGCGTGGGCGACGATCGCGCGCGCTGAGAGCGAGCTTCATGCCAATCTGTCCGCCACCGACCGCGAGCGCCTGGAGCGCTTCGCCGAGCGCTTTGCCGGCGAGCGCGGCGCGGCGCCGACGCGCAGCGCCGCCGAGCTGCTGCTGCGCGCGATCGCCTGCAGCGGCTACGAACAGCACGTGCTGGCACTCCCATGGGGCGAGCGACGGCTGGCGAACGTCCACAAGCTGCTGCGGCTCGCACGCCGCTTCGAGGCCGCGGAGGGACGTGACCTGCGGGGTTTTCTCGACCACGTCGCACAGCGCCGCGCGCACGCCGAGAGCTCCGAGCCCCACGCCCCCACCGGCTCCGAGCCCGACGCTGTGCGCCTGATGACGATCCACGCCGCCAAGGGCCTCGAGTTCCCGGTCGTGTGCCTCGCCGACCTCGGCCGCGGCGGCAACGGCGCGCCCCCCGATCTGCTGGTGGAGGGTGAGCGCGTCGGCTTGCGCCTCGTGCGTCTCGATGGGTCCGCATCGGTGGCCTGCCTGCGCTACGAGGAGCTGTGCGAGGAGCGCCGCCGCGCCGAGTCGGCGGAGGAGGAGCGGATCCTCTACGTCGCGATGACCCGCGCCCGCGAGCGCCTGCTGCTAAGCGGGTCCTGCGATTTCGAGCGCTGGTCTGGTGGTGCGCCGATCAATTGGCTGGCCCCCGCGCTCGTACCCGACCTGCCCCCCCTTGCCCGTACGCTTGAGCATCCAGTGGTGGATCTTCCCTTCGCCGGCGGGGACGGCGCGAGAGCTCGCTGCTGGCTGAACAGCCCCACCACCGTCGGAAGCGTGCTGCAGGAGGCGTCTCTGAGCGTGGCTATGCTCGTGGGATGAGGCCGACGCCCTCCGTGAGCGGTCAGGGATTGGCGACCGGCCGACCCGCAACCGTCGAGGGTGCGCACGCAAACGCCTCCGACGCCGAGCTGTTCGTGCGTGCGCGTCAACACGGCGACGGGCACGCACGCGAGCTGCTGATCGAACGCTACCTTCCGCTCGTCCGCCGTCTCGCGCGCCGCTACCAGCACGGTGAGGAGCCGCTGGAGGACCTCGTGCAGGTGGGGTCGCTGGGCCTCATCAAGGCGATCGACCGCTTCGACTTGGAGCGCGAGGTGGTCTTCTCCAGCTACGCGGTACCCACCATCTTGGGAGAGCTCAAGCGCCACTTCCGCGACCGCACCTGGTCGGTGCGTGTCCCCCGCGACCTGCAGGAGCTCGCTCTGCGCGTCGACCGCGCGGTCACACGCCTCTCGGTGGGCCAGAGCCGCTCGCCCTCGGTGAGCGAGATCGCAAGCGCCGTGGCAACCTCTGAGGAGCAGGTGCTCGACGCGTTGGAGGCAGCCGCCGCCTACCGCGCCAGCTCGCTCGACGCGACGCGTGCGGCGCCCGGAGGGGAGGAGGCGGGGGAAAGCATCGCCGACACGCTCGGCGTGGAGGAGGGCGGCTTCCGCCGCGCCGAGGAGCACGCCATCCTCGAGCCTCTGCTGGCGCGCATCACGCCTCGTGAGCGCCTCGTGCTGCAGCTGCGCTTCGTGGAGGATCTCACGCAGGCCGAGATCGGCGAACGCATCGGCGTTTCCCAGATGCAGGTCTCCCGCCTCATCCGCCAAGCGCTGGCGCGCATGCGCGTCGGCGCCGGTGGCGAGTAGGCCGGTGGCGAGTAGGCCGGTGGCGAGTGGCGAGTGGCGAGTAGGCGAGTAGGCAGGTGGCGAGTGGCGAGTGGCGAGGGGCGAGTAGGCGAGTGGCGCAGGATCGCTGACACCGCTTGACATCGTCTGCGCAAGGGGGTCACACTGTGAGGATGGCTCGTTCGATGTGGAAAGGGACGCTGACCTTCGGGCTGGTGAGCGTACCGGTCAAGCTTTACACCGCCGTGAGTGAGCGCAGCGTGCGCTTCCACCAGCTGCACGCCACCGATCACGCGCGCATCGTCCAGAAGCGCTTCTGCGCCGCCGAGGAGGAGGAGGTTCCCTTCAGCGAGGTCGTCAAAGGCTACGAGATCGCCCCGGGGCGCCATGTCGTGATCGAGGCCGAGGAGTTCGCCGCGCTCGAACCGGCGTTCACGCGCACGATCGAGATCGAGGACTTCGTGCAGATGGAGGAGATCGACCCGATCCTCTTCGATCGCCCCTACTACCTGGTGCCCAACCGCGGTGGCGCCCGCTCCTATCGGCTGCTGCTGCAGGCGATGCGGGACACCGACAAGGTCGCGGTTGGGCGCGTCGTGCTGCGCTCCCGCCAGCAGCTTGTCGCGATCCACCCGCGCGAGGATGCGCTGGTCATGACGACGATGAACTTCGGCGACGAAGTGGTGCCGACTGCCGAACTCCACGAGCTGCACGAAGACAAGGTCGAGCTCAGCGACAACGAGCTCGAAGATCGCCCACCGGCTGGTGGATTCCATCGCCCGCCCGTTCGACCCGGCCAACTACCGCGACACCTATCGCGAGGCGCTGCTCGACCTGATCGATCGCAAGGCCAGCGGCGAGCAGGTGGTGCTCGAACCGCCGGCGCGCGACGAACCTCTGGAAGCTCCCGACCTGATGAGCGCGCTGGAGGCCAGCATCGAACAGGTGCGCGCGCGTCGCGCGCAGGAGGCTGAGGTCCTCGCTGGGGCTGGCGCGGACGGAAACGGCGTCCCCTCAGCCCCCTCCTCCTCCTCCTCCTCCTCTGGACGGGGGGGCCGTGGCGGACAGGGCGGGGGCAAGGGGAACGGCGCCTCCGGGAAACGGAGCGCAACTGCGGGTCGTGGCGCCGCTGCCGCCAAAGAGGGTCCTACCGCGGGCAAGGGACGTCCTGCGCCTGCCGGCGGCAAGAGTGCAGCCAAAGAGGGTCCTACCGCAGGCAAGGGACGTCCTGCGCCTGCCGGCGGCAGGAGTGCCGTCAAGGCATCGCCGGCGAAGAGCGGGAAGTCCCGGCGCGGCGACTGAGCAGGCGCTCGCGGGCGCCTGCAGGGAGAACTAGAAAAACAGCCCCAGAACCAGCGCCTCACGGGCGCTGTCGGTGGCGGGTTCGATGCGCAGCTCGTCGGTCATACGCTCCAGCACACTGCCCACCCCGGGCAGCACAGCATCTCCCACCAGCCTGCTCGCCGCCTGCTCGGCGAGCTCGCCGACGCGCAGCTCGAACTGCCTTCCCCGCGCGCTCACAGCGAACGCGAGATGGCCGTCGGCGGCGTGCGTGGGGGCGTGGGCGCTGAGCGCGTCGCAGATCAGCATTGCGTCATCCATACGATCCATCGGGCAGTTCGCCCGTGCGAGCACGATCGACACCACCCTGCACAGCACCGGCCCCACCAGCGGGCCCTTGGCCAGACGCAGCGCCGCCGAGCTCTCGTATGGAGGCTCCTCGCGCTCCAACTGGACGGCGCTGCTTGGCTCGTCGCGCTCCAGCCGCACGGCGCTGCTTGGCTCGTCGCGCTCCAGCCGCACGCTGTCGCGTGTGCCGTCGTCGGGGTGGTGCGACTCTTCGCTCACCGGGCCCCCGGGGAGTCGGCTGTGCCGAACGTCGTCTGCGGAGGCGTGCCTCCGTAATGGTGGGGAGCATCGGAGAGGGAGAACGTCATGCGCACCTCGGTGCGCTCCTCCTCGTCGCGTCCCAACTGCACGCTCTCCGTGAGCGAGGCGATCAGCGGTAGACCGAGGCCCAGACCGGGGCTGTCCGGCCGAGGACCGATGCCGGTGCCTTCGTCTCTGACCACCACCGTCAGCTCATCTCCGAGCAGCGTGGCGAGCACCTCCATCGGCCCCTCCCTGCCATCCGGGTAGGCGTGGACGACCACGTTCGTGCATGCCTCCGTCACCGCCAGACGGATGTCCGAAAGGGTCTGGGCATCGAGCGCGTAGGCTTCCTCCAGCGCTCCGAAGGCGTGGCGCACGATCGCGATATTCTCCGCACGCGCCGGGAGGGCGATCTGCATATCCGGGGTCATCATCTGTGGGCGTCTCCCAGTGTGGCGCGTGCGCGGATCCTCGTCTTGGGTGATGGTGCCCTGCCAGCGCAGTTTTCACACATCGACCACCTCTCGGCCACGGCCCCACGCCGCGCTTGAAGTCACTGACGGACGCTGCCTCTGGTGAGGATACGCGAGCCGTCGGGCGGACGCGCGGAGGGCTGGACGCAAGAGCGGTTTGCGAGCCCTCCCACCCCCAACGCACCCGCCATCCACTGCTACGCTTCAGCCTCCGCCTCAGGTGCCCTCACCGCCTGCACGGGCAGACCCCGTCTGTGCGGGAGGCACGGCCCTCCCAGAGCACTGCCATGACTTCGCACATCAAACAGCCCCCCCAGGCCGTTGGCCTCTACGACCCCCGCTTCGAGCACGACGCCTGCGGGGTGGGCATGGTTGCGCGCCTGGACAATCAGGCTTCCCACGAGGTGATCGCGCAGGCGATCGAGGCGCTTGAGAACCTCGAGCACCGCGGCGCCTCCGGTGCCGACCCTACGACGGGCGATGGCGCTGGGATCCTCATGCAGATGCCCGACGAGCTGCTGCGCGCCCGTTGCGACTTCGACCTGCCCCCGCCCGGCCGCTACGGGGTGCTGATGTGCTTCCTCCCGCTCGAGGACGACGAGTGTGCGCGCCTACGTGAGTTGCTCGAGCGCACCACCCGCGCTGAGGGACAGCGGGTGCTCGGCTGGCGCGAGGTGCCGGTGGACCCCGCCTGCACGGGACGCACCGCGGGTGCCTGCCGCCCTGCGGTCTGGCAGCTGTTTGTGGGGGCGGGCGATCTGCTCGCTGGAGCGTCCGAGGCGCCTCGTTCCGGAGCCGGGTCGGCCACTTGTGGGGAGCCCGGGTCGGCCACTGGTGGGGAGCCCGTTGGTGGGGAGGGCGGGCATCGCGATCGCGACTTCGACCAGGACGCCTTCGAGCGCAAGCTCTATGTGATCCGCCGCATCTGCGAGCTCTCCAATGAGGACGGCCTGTATGTGACATCGAGCTCCTCGCGCACGATCAACTACAAGGGCATGCTGGTCTCCAACCAGCTCGCCGGCTTCTACCCCGACCTGCGCGATCCGCGTGCCAAGAGCGCGATGGCGCTCGTGCACTCGCGCTTCTCCACCAACACCTTCCCGAGCTGGGAGCTCGCCCACCCCTACCGCGTGATCTGCCACAACGGCGAGATCAACACGGTGATGGGCAACGTCAGCTGGATGCGCGCCCGCGAGTCGGAGCTGCAGAGCGAGCTGTTCGGCGAGGACCTGCACAAGATCCTGCCTGTCGTCAAGGCCGGCGATTCGGACTCCGCGACCTTCGACCGCGTGCTCGAGCTGCTGATGCTCGCCGGCCGCTCGCTGCCGCACGCGGTGATGATGATGATCCCCGAGGCCTACCGCGAACGCGAGGATCTGCCGCAGGAGCTGAAGAGCTTCTACGCGTTCCACGCCTGCCTGATGGAGCCCTGGGACGGCCCTGCCTCGGTCGCGTTCACCGACGGGCGAGTGATCGGCGCCACGCTCGACCGCAACGGCCTGCGGCCGGGGCGCTGGGTGGAGACCGTCGACGGCCTCGTCGTGCTCGGCTCGGAGATCGGCCTGCTCGACATTCCGCCTGAGCGCGTCAAGCGCCTCGGGCGCCTGCAGCCGGGCAAGCTGTTCCTCGTCGACCTCGAACGGGGCTGCATCGTCGAGGATGGAGAGGTCAAGCGCGAGGTCTCCACTCGCCGGCCCTACGGCGAGTGGTTTGTGCGCAACTCGGTGCACTTCGACGACCTCCCCCCATCGGAGGCGGTGACGATCTCCGATCAGCCGCTGCACGCCCGCCAGCGCGCCTTCGGTTACACCCAGGAGGACCTGCGGGTGCTGCTCACGCCAATGGCGCGCGACGGGATGGAGCCGATCGGATCGATGGGCAACGACCTTGCCCTCGCCGTGCTTTCCGACCAGGCCCCGCCGCTGTTCTCCTACTTCAAGCAGCTCTTCGCGCAGGTCACCAACCCGCCGATCGACCCGATCCGCGAGGAGATCGTGATGAGTCTCGCGACCAGCCTCGGCACCGAGCGCAACCTCTTCGACGAGACGCCCGAGCACGCCCACAAGCTGATCCTGCGCCAACCGATCCTGCTCAACCGCGAGCTCGAGACGCTGCGCCACGTCGCCCACGAGGAGTTCTCCGCGCGCACGCTCGACATCACCTGGCCGATCGCCGAGGGTGCCGCCGGCATGGAGCGGGCGCTCGATCGCCTCTGCGCGCACTCGCAGGAGGCGATCGCCGAGGGTGTCAACATCCTGATCCTCTCCGATCGCTCGATCGGGCCACTGCGCGCGCCGATCCCCTCGCTGCTGGCGGTCTCCACCGTGCACCACCACCTCGTGCGCGAGGGCACGCGCCTGCGCGCCGGGATCGTGCTTGAGTCGGGCGAGCCCCGCGAGGTGCACCACTTCGCCACGCTGATCGGGTATGGGGTGAGCGCGATCAACCCGTATGTGATGCTCGAGACGCTCGACGAGCTCGCCTACCTGGGCATGATCGAGCGTCCGGCGAACGGATCCGCCGCGACCACGCTCACCTCCGAGGAAGCGTCGCAGAACGTCGTCAAGGCGATCGGCAAAGGGCTGCTCAAGACGATCTCCAAGATGGGCATCTCCACGATCCAGTCCTACCGCAGCGCGCAGATCTTCGAGGCGGTGGGCCTCTCCCGCGAGCTGATCGACCGCCACTTCACCGGCACCGCCTCGCGGATCGGCGGCGTCGGCCTCCCCGAGCTCGCCGAGGAGGCACTGGAGCGCCATGCGCGCGCCTATCCGCACCCACACGACGACCTGCTCCCGGTGGGTGGGGTGTATGCGTGGCGGCGTGACGGGGAGCGCCACATCTGGAACCCCGAGACGATTGCGCTTGTCCAGCACGCCGTGCGTGCCACCGACGATGCGCAGGTGGGCGCGGCGCTCGCGGGGGACGAGCAGGCGCACGAGTCGGTGCGCGAGAGCTCAGCCTACGCCAGGTACCGCGAGTACGCGCGCGCGGTCAACGAGGACGCCGCCCGCCGCGCCACGCTGCGCGGGCTGCTGGAGCTCGGCACAGCCGGCCGCGAGCCGATCGCGCTGGAGGATGTCGAGCCGGCGAAGGAGATCGTCAGGCGCTTCTGCACCGGCGCAATGAGCCTCGGCTCGATCTCGCGCGAGGCGCACGAGACGCTCGCGATCGCGATGAACCGCCTCGGCGGGCGCTCCAACACGGGCGAGGGCGGCGAGGATCCCACGCGCTTCACGCCCGACCCCAACGGCGACCGGCGCCGCTCGGCGATCAAGCAGGTCGCCTCGGGGCGCTTCGGGGTGACGATCCACTACCTCGTCAACGCCGACGAGCTGCAGATCAAGATGGCACAGGGCGCCAAGCCCGGCGAGGGTGGCCAGCTGCCGGGCCACAAGGTGGACAAGTACATCGGCTCGATCCGCCACACCACCCCAGGTGTCGGCCTCATCTCACCCCCGCCCCACCACGACATCTACTCGATCGAGGATCTCAAGCAGCTGATCTACGACCTGCGCTGCTCCAACCCCCAGGCGCAGGTGTCGGTGAAGCTCGTCTCCGAGGTCGGGGTCGGCACGGTGGCGGCGGGCGTCTCAAAGGCCAACGCCGACCGCGTGCTGATCGCCGGGCACGACGGCGGCACCGGCGCCTCGCCGCTCTCCTCGATCCAGGCGGCGGGCGTGCCGTGGGAGATCGGCCTCGCCGAGACCCAGCAGACGCTGCTGCTCAACGAGCTGCGCTCGCGGATCGTGGTGCAGACCGACGGCCAGCTGAAGACCGGCCGCGACGTGCTGATCGCCGCGCTGCTGGGGGCCGATGAGATGGGCTTCTCCACCGCCCCGTTGATCGCCACCGGCTGCATCATGATGCGCGCCTGCCATCTCAACACCTGCCCGGTGGGGATCGCCACCCAGGACCCCGAGCTGCGCAAGCGCTTCCAGGGTACGCCCGAGCAGGTCGTCAACTTCTTCTTCTACATCGCCGAGGAAGTCCGCGAGCTGCTCGCCTCGCTGGGGATGCGCTCGCTCGATGAGGCGATCGGCCGCGTGGACATCCTCGAAGCCGGCCCCGCGATCGACCACTGGAAGGCTCGCGGCGTGGATCTCACCCACATCCTGACCCACGTCGAGCTGCCCGACGGCGAACCCCGCCGCCGCGTGCAACCGCCCCCGCCGGTGCTCGAGGATGCGCTGGACTGGCAGTTGGTGGAGCGTGCCGGGCCGGCGATCGAACGCGGCGAGCGAGTGTCCGTGCAACTGCCGATCCGCAACGTCAACCGCTGCGTGGGCGGGATCCTCTCCAGCCACATTGCGCGCGCGCATGGCGCCGAGGGGCTGCCGGCGGACTCGATCGTGGTCGACTTCGAGGGCTCCGCCGGCCAGAGCTTCGGCGGCTGGTTGGCGCCCGGGGTGGGGTTCACCCTGCACGGGGACGCCAACGACTACGCCGGCAAGGGCCTCTCTGGCGGGGTGATCGCGGTGCGCCCCCGCGAGGGCATGAATGGGAATTTCGTCGCCGAGCGCAACGTGATCGTGGGCAATACGGTGCTCTACGGGGCGACCGCCGGCAGGGCCTTCTTCCGCGGCCTCGCCGGGGAGCGCTTCGCGGTGCGCAACTCAGGCGCGTGGGCGGTGGTGGAGGGCGTGGGCGACCACGGCTGCGAGTACATGACCGGCGGCCGCGTCGTCGTGCTGGGCCCCACCGGGCGCAACTTCGCCGCCGGCATGAGCGGCGGAATCGCGTACGTGCTCGACGAGGAGGGCGCCTTCGCGAAGCGCTGCAACATGGGCATGGTCGACTTCGAAGCGCTCGCTCCCACCGACGCGGTCGAGCTGCGCGAGATGGTTGCCGAGCATGAGCAGCGCACCGACTCCCCCGTGGCACGGCGCGTGCTGGCCGAGTGGGAGGAGCTGCTCGCGCGGGGGGCGTTCGTGAAGGTGATGCCCCGCGACTACAAGCGGGTGCTGGCGGAGCTCGCGGCGGAAGAGGAGCAGGCCGAGGGAGTGGCGGCGGCCTGATGGGCGGACGCGCAACCCGTATGTCGAGGAGTGGCTGCCGCTTGGTGGTTGGAGGGGCAACCCTCATGTCGCTTGGATTGGCCGCTGGCTGATGGGCAAGCTCGGCGGTTTCCTGCAGATCGAGCGTCGCGGCGTGCCCTACCGCGACGCGCACGAGCGCGCGCGCGACTTCCGCGAGTTCATGGTGGTGCGCCCCGAGCCGGAGCTGCGCGAGCAGGGCGCGCGCTGCATGGACTGCGGGGTGCCCTTCTGCCACAACGGCTGTCCGCTGGGCAACCTGATCCCCGACTGGAACGACCTCGTCTACCGCGACCGCTGGCGCGAGGCGATCGCGCAGCTGCATGCCACCAACAACTTCCCCGACTTCACCGGGCGCCTCTGCCCCGCGCCGTGCGAGGCCGCGTGTGTGCTGGAGATCCGCGAGGGCGACGCGGTGACGATCAAACAGATCGAGCACGCGATCGTCGATCGCGCGTTCGCGGAGGGCTGGATCAAGCCCGAGCCGCCCTCGCCGCGGCGTCTCACCGGCCAGAGCGTCGCCGTCGTCGGCAGCGGCCCCGCCGGTATGGCGGCTGCCCAGCAGCTGCGCCGCGCGGGGCACGACGTGACGCTGTTCGAGCGCGACGAGGCCGCCGGCGGTCTGGTGCGCTTCGGCGTGCCGGACTTCAAGATCGAGAAGCGCATCGTGGAGCGCCGCGTGCAGCAGCTCGTCGATGAGGGAGTCGAGCTGCGCTGCGGGGTGGACGTCGGGCGCGACCTCACCGTGGGGGAGCTGCGCGCGAGCTTCGACGCGGTGGTGCTCGCCACGGGGTCGCGCGTGCCGCGCGACCTGCCCGTCCCGGGGCGCGAGCTGCGGGGGATCCACTTCGCGATGGACTACCTCTACCAGCGCAACCGCTGGGTGGCGCGGGAGCTCGAAGGCGCCGGCGGGGGAGGAGACGCCACTGATGGAGCTGTGCTGCCCTCAGCGACCGTCCTCCTCGCCTCCCCGGCCGCCGGCTCCGGCACGGCTCACCAGGCGAACGGGGGGGAGCGCATCACCGCCGCCGGCAAGCACGTGGTGGTGATCGGCGGTGGCGACACCGGCGCGGACTGCGTCGGTAACGCGCTGCGCGAGGGCGCCGCCTCGATCGTGCAACTGGAGCTGCTGCCCGAGCCCCCGACGCGCCGGCCCGACGATCGCACCCCGTGGCCGGAGTGGCCGCTGAAGTACCGCCTCAGCTACGCGATGGAGGAGGCGCGCGAGGAGGGGGTGGGGGAGCAGGACTATGCGGTGACGACCACGCGCTTCGGCGGCGACGCAGACAGCGGCGTGGCCGCTCTGCACATCGCCCGGGCCCAACCCGCGCCGCCGTTCGCGCCGGTGGAGGGCACCGAGCGCGAGCTGCCCGCCCAGCTGGTGCTGCTCGCGATGGGCTTCCTGCACCCCGAACAGGAGCTGCTCGATCAGCTCGGCGTGGAGAAGGACCCACGCGGCAACGTGAGGGCCGTCAAGCCCTACACCACCTCGGTCGAGGGGGTCTTCGCCGCCGGCGACGCCCGCCGCGGGCAGTCGCTGATCGTGTGGGCAATCAACGAGGGCCGCCAGTGTGCGCGCATGGTGGACCGCTTCCTCGCAGGTAAGCTGGCCGAAACGGGGATGCTCGCCGGAGGCGGGCGTCCCCCGGCTTCGGTCGGCAGTGCCGGCGCGAGCGGAATGCTCCCCGAAGACGGCGCCCTGGCCGGCCACGCCGATGCCGACGAAGGTCCCGAGGGCCCGCCCTCGCACGTCAGCGGCGGGGTCAGCGTCGAATAGCAACAGCGGCGGGACTCACGCTAGGCTGAGGTGGCTGTGAGTGAACCGCCTCAGAATGGAGCTCCAATCCCGGGCACGGGAGACGGCAGCTCATTCGGGGGCGCGCTCCCCCGCGCGTGCATCATCGGCGCGGGCTCCTCGGGGATCACCGCGGCGAAGGCGCTGGCCGATCGCGGCATCCCCTTCGCCTGCTTCGAGAAGTCCGACAAGGTGGGCGGCAACTGGGTGTTCGGCAACCGCAACGGGATGTCGTCGTCGTACTCGACGCTGCACATCAACACCTCGCGCGAGCGGATGGAGTACGCCGACTACCCGATGCCCGTCTCCTACCCCGACTTCCCTCGTCACGACCAGATCGCGCGGTACTTCGACGACTACGTCGAGCACTTCGGGCTGCGCGAGCGGATCACCTTCAACACCGGTGTCGAGCATGCCCGCCCGCTGGAGGGCGGTGGCTGGGAGGTGACGATCGAGGGGGTGGGTGCCGCGGGCGGCCGCGAGGTGCGCCGCTACGACGCGCTGCTCATCGCCAACGGCCACCACTGGAACCCGCGCTGGCCGGAACCGCCGATCCCCGGGAGCTTCGACGGGGAGCAGATCCACGCCCACGACTACAAGCAGCCGAGCCAGCTCGCCGGCCGGCGGGTGGTTGTGGTGGGGATGGGCAACTCGGCGATGGACATCGCCGTGGATGCCTCCTACCACGCGCTCTCAACCACGCTGGTGGCCCGCCGCGGTGTGCACGTGGTGCCGAAGTACATCCTCGGGCGCCCGCTGGATGCGGGAGTACGGCCCAGCCGCATGCCGTTCACGTGGCTGCTGAGCGGTATGCAGCTCGTCACGCGCGTGACGGTGGGGCCGATGGAGCGCTACGGGCTGCCGCGGCCCAACCACCGCCTTGGGCAGGCGCACCCGACCGTCTCCTCGCGCATCCTCGACCGGCTCGCTCACGGCGCGATCGCGGTGAAGCCCGAGATCGCCGAACTGGCTGGCGAGTGCGTGCGCTACGCCGACGGCAGCGAGGAGCAGGCCGACCTGATCGTGTACTGCACCGGCTACAAGATCAGCTTCCCGTTCCTCGACGAGCAGCTGGTTTCCGCGCCGGAGAACCGACTCGTGCTGTACAAGCGGGTCTTCTCGCCCGAGCACCCGGGGCTGTACTTCATCGGCTTCGTCCAGCCGTGGGGGGCGATCATGCCGATCGCCGAGCTGCAGGGCCGGCTGGTGGCGGAGCACCTGACGGGCGACTATGCGCTGCCCGCGCCGGCGCAGATGGGGCGCGACATGGAGGCGATGATGCGTCGCCAGAGCCGCCGCTACCAGGCCTCCAAGCGACACACGATCCAGGTGGACTTCTCCAACTACGTGGTCGAGCTGGACGACGAGCGCCGCGCGGGCGTCGAGCGAGCACGCGCGCAGGGCTTTGCGCCGTCGCTGCCCGTGCGGGCAGCCGTGGCGTGAGGTTGGCTGGACAGTCCTAAACTGGTTGGTATGCAGAGGTTTTGCCGCCACAACCGTTTCGTCGAGCGCTGCCCGATCTGCCGCGAGACGGTGCCAGGGCTGGCGCCGGCCGAGGGGCAGGGGCGCCGCTCGCGTACGCGCACCGCAGAGGGGACGAAGGAGGGTCGTGCGCGCACTGGAGCGGGTGGCGCGCGCCGTGCCTCGCCGCAGGGTCGCCGCCGTGCAGGGCTGCACGTGATCCAAGAACAGCGCGCCGAGGACGATGGCTACCGCTCGCCCCTGGCTACCGGCCTGCGCGCCTCCGCGGATGCCGAGCGCTTGGCGCAGGAGATCGGGTTCGCGGAGGGGCGGCTGCTGGCCCTCAGAACCGCGCCGCCGGATCTGTACGGGGAGATGCGCGAACAGGAGGACCCGGAGCAGGCGATATGGATGTGCTTCCTGAGCGCCTATCTCTCGCCGCTGGAGGACCCCGACCCGTTCGCCGGGATCAGGAAGGCGCTGGAGGCCGACTGGCGCGCCGGCGAGCTGCCGGCGCTCGATGAGATCCCGCTCGGCCCCCGCACCTCCCACGACCCCGCCAGAGGCGACGCCACGCTGCGCGCCTACCTGCAGTGGGCCGAACACGCTGGCCGATCACAGATCGACCGAAGCCGGGGGACGCTCGCCTCCGGCGAGCATCCCCGTTTCGGCCAGCAGGCGCTGGCATTCACCGGCGACCCCGCCTGGACTCCGGCTAGGCGCTTCGAACGGATCTTCGAACGGCTCACGCTGCCCGGTCTGGGGCGGATGGGCCGCTACGAGCTGCTGGTCACGCTGGGCCGCATCGGGCTGGCGGAGCTGCGCGCCGAGACGCTGTGCTTCACCAACGCCCCCGGCGCCGCGCACGACGACCTCGCCACGCTGGCCGCCAAGCGCGTGTTCGGGATCGGTGATCAGATGCACCTGGAGCACCGCGCGCACGAGCTGGCGAAAGCGATGACGGTGCCGATGGAAGCGTTCGACCTGGCGCTCGCCAACTGGGGGGTGGGGGAGCGCGCGACGCTGGGTGTGGCGCCGGAGGTGCTCGACCAGCATTCGCTGGAGCGCGCGCGCGAGGCGTTGGATCTCTGAGGCCGCCGTGGGCGAGCGTGCTCTGCGGGAGGCGCTCAGTCTTTGCAAGGCTCTCCAGCCCCACCTGAACCCCGGGGATGTATCGGGAAGCCAAAAAAGCCGTCCACACCGGTGCTTACAGTCTGCGTCGATGCCGCTTTGTTTCATCGAGCCCCAGGACGCGATCCGGGTGATCGCCGAGTCGATCGGCCGCGAGGCGCGCCGACAGCTCGTCGGCGAGGTCGTGAGGGCGTGGGTCGACGACATCCCCGACCAGGAGCTCTCGGTGCACTACGCCAAAACGATCGCCGACCTCGACGATGAGGACCTGCAGCTGCTGGCGGCGTGGCACGCCTCGCTGGAGGTGGGGCAGCCGATCGCGAACACCGCATTCCTGCAGGGGGTGTTCCACAGCCTTGGCGAGAACCGCCGCGAGGCGCTGAAGATCGCGGCGGGCTTCCGCGGCGAGGAGGCCCTCCAGGAGGGGGTCGCCGAGGATCAGGCGCTGGATGCGGTGCTGCCTCGCCTCTCCCGCGGGCGGGCCGAAGAGCTCGCCAACGAGTGCATCCAGCTGTACATGTGGGACCGCTTGGGCGCCGACAACTAGCATTTGTCCCACATCGCTCCTCGATGCTGTGGCATGCGCGCTCCCGTAGACACGATTCCTGCTCCCGCGTTTCTGGCGCATCTGCGCTGGGTGAACGTGAAGTCGCTGCGCATGGACCGCCAGCTGGGAAAACCGGTGTTGATCGAGTTCTGGGACTTCTGTCGCCCCAACTCGATGCGGACCCGTCCCTACATAAATGCCTGGCACGAGCGCTACCAGCCCGACGGGCTGGTGGTGGTGGGGATCCACTCTCCAGGCTTCGAGCCCGCGCGCGAGCGTAAGGCCACGGAAGCGGCAGTGGAGCGCCTCGGCATCTCCCACCCGGTGCTGCTCGACCCCGACCTGGAGATGTGGCGGGAGTACGAGAACGAAGGGTGGCCGGCGCGCTACCTGTTCGACGGCAGGGGGCTGCTGTTCGACTACCACTACGGCGAGGGCGCCTACGAAGAAACCGAGCTCGCGATCCAGGAGCTGCTGGAGATCGAGCGCGAGCCGCTCGCGCCGCTGCGTCCCGAGGATGCGCCGGACGCGCGCCTGGAGGCGCAGAGCGAGGATTGGGAGGGTGCCTGCAGCGGCCCCTACGAAGCCGGCGGCGTGTGGGGTGTGCTCGACGGCGAGGGCACCGTGCACGTCAACGGCGGCGAGCTGGCGGTCACGCACCCGGGGGCATACCTGCTGATCGAGCACGAGCGCCACACCGCCGGGGTGCTGGAGCTCGAGGTGGGGCCCGGCGTGGAGTGCATGGCGACCTGCTTCACGCCGGGGCTGGCGCCCACGTAGACCGACGTCCGATCTTCGAACCGGGCTTGCGCCTGCGTAGACCTCCAATCTTCGAATCGGTGCTGGCGGCGATCGCCGCAGGCCCTGCGAGCTTGGTGGCGGCGCCTGTCAGGCCGGCGCCGGCGCCAGCTCCGCGTGCGTGCGTGCCTCGAGCAGGCGTCGCAGCACGGGCGGGCCGTCATCCTCCACCAGCACGCAGCTGCCCGGCCAGTAGGGGCTCTCGCCGGGCGTAGGGGTGAGGAAGTAGGCGTCGTAGGTCCAGCAGCCGGTGTTGAGCAGTCGCGCGCCGCCGGGGCTGCGCCACTCGGCGAGGTTATCGCCAGGCAGCGGCCCCGCGCGGTGGGTGTGGCCGAACACGACATGCGCGTCGCCCACGCCGAGGCGCGCGGCAACCTCGCCCATCGCGCGCAGGCCGGCGCGGCGCAGCTCGTTGCTGGAGAGGTCGGAGTTGAAGGGGCCGAGCCCGGCGCGGTTGAGCGCGGCCACACCGAGCGGGAAGGCGCCGGCGAGCGCGCGGTTGCGCAGCGTGCGGGCCAGCGCTCGGCTGCGTGCGTGGCTCAGCTCCCGGATGCCGCCGCGCGTGTCATTGCGATGCGCCCATCCGTCGGGGCCGCTTCCATTGGTGGCCGCTGGGCTGGATGTCGGCCGCGGAGCGCCTCCCAGCGCCCGCCACGCGCGCACCGTCATGCCGCCGTTGAGCGCGTCCCCGGTGGGGGCCTGACGGGCGACCGCGTCGATCCAGGCGAACACCGGCACCGTCACCGCCTCGTAGTCGTCGGGCCCGATGAAGGCGCGCGTGGGGCGGCGCATGAGGCGGCCCATCGCGCCGATCCCGAGGCGCTCCAGGGTGGGGATCGTGAGATGGCAGTCGAGGTAGTGGCCGTGGGTGGCGTACACGTCGGGGCGCACCCACAGACCGGGGTAGGCCACCGTGAGCCGTGCGGGGGCCGACCATTCGGCGAGCAGCGCCATCATCGAGGAGGTGGCGCTCACCTCGATCCGCTGCTCGACGCCGAGCGGTGGCGGCGCCGGCAGTTCGCTGCGATGCTCCAGCCACGTCTCGATCAGGGCATGGTCGTGGTTGCCCGCGACCGCCACGATCTCGCGCCCGGCGAACGCCCGTCCGAGCTCCTCGAAGAACGGGCGCGCCGCGGCCAGCGCCTCGCGGCGGGGCCCATGGCGCAGCTCGAGCAGGTCGCCGAGCAGCACCAGGCGATCGACGTCCGCCAGTGCCTCCAGCAGCTGTGCGCGCAGCTCGGGGCGCCGCAGCAGGTCCACGCCCGCCGCGCTGCCGAGGTGGAGGTCTGAGACGATCAGGGTGCGCAAGTGCGCTACGAGGCTCCGCCCGCGGCGACGGCGTCGCGGATCGGCTTGGGGAGCATGAAGCGGACATCCTCGCGCACCACGTGGAATTCGGCGATGTCCTCGTCGCGCACCCCCCGGGCGCGAAACAGGTCGAGCAGATCCTGCACGAGCTCGTCGGGGGCGCTGGCGCCCGAGGAGACTCCCACCACGCGCCTGCCCTGCAGCCACTCCTCGCGCACCTCGCCACTGTTGTCGATCAGGTGGGCGTCGGTGCCGCAGTCGCGTGCCACCTCCACGAGGCGCACCGAGTTGGAGGAGTTGCGCGAGCCGATCACCAGCACGAGGTCGCACTCGCCGGCCATCTGCTTCACGGCGGCCTGGCGGTTGGTGGTTGCGTAGCAGATGTCGTCGGTGCGCGGCCCGGCGATGCTCGGGAAGCGCTCGCGCAAACGCGCGAGGATCGCCGCAGTCTCGTCGATCGAGAGCGTGGTTTGGGTGATGTAGGCAACCCGCTCGGGGTCCTCCACCTGGAGCTCGTCGACGTCGTGCTCGTTCTCCACCAGCACGATCCGCTCGGGCGCCTCGCCCATCGTGCCTTCGACCTCCTCATGGTCGGCGTGACCGACGAGCACGATCGTGTAGCCCTGCTCGGCGAAGCGCCGCGCCTCGACGTGCACCTTCGTCACCAGCGGGCAGGTGGCATCGATCGTCTGCAGGCGCCGAGCCTGCGCGTTGGCGCGCACGCTGGGCGCCACGCCGTGCGCGGAGAACACCGTGACGGCCCCCTCGGGCACCTCGGTCTCCTCCTCGACGAAGATCGCCCCCCGCCCGCGCAGCTGGTGCACGACGTGCTTGTTGTGCACGATCTCCTTTCGCACATACACCGGAGGCCCGTGCAGCTCCAGGGCTCGTTCGACGGTTTGCACGGCGCGATCCACCCCCGCGCAGTACCCACGCGGCGCCGCCAGCAAGATCTTCTCCACGGTATTGGCCACCAGACTTATTGTAAGGGCGTGTGCGAAGTACCCTAGGCAGTCATGCCTCAGCGTCATCTCGACAGGCTCACCGCGGTGGACGCCTCCTTCCTGCACCAGGAGGGACCGAGCTCGCACATGCACGTGGGCGGGCTTACGCTGCTGGAGGGGCCGCCGCCGCCGCTGGAGGAGTTCCTCGAACAGATCCGCAAGCGCCTGCATCTGGTGCCGCGCTACCGCCACAAGCTGGCCCACACGCACACGGCGCTCGACAGCGGACGCCCAGTATGGGTGGACGATCCGAGCTTCAACCTCGAGTACCACGTGCGCCACACCGCGCTGCCGGCGCCGGGGGATTGGGAGCAGCTGTGCGGCCTCACCGCGCGCATCTTCTCCCAGCAGCTCGACCGCTCCAAGCCGCTGTGGGAGATGTGGCTGATCGAGGGCCTCAGTCCCAACCTTGGGGGTGGCGGCCGGCCGCAGGACGGCCGGGGGGCCCCCCGTGGCGAGGGCTTCGCGTTGATCTCCAAGACCCACCACTCGTTGATCGACGGGATCGCCGGGATCGACCTGGCGACCGTGCTGTTCGACCTCTCGCCCGAGCCGCCGCCGGTGCGCCATACCGGCAGGGCGTGGCAACCCCACCGCGAGCCGGGCACGCTGGAGCTGCTGGCGGCCGGCGCGAAGGGAGCGCTGCGGGCCGGGGTGGAGCTGGCGGCGGGTGCGGCCGACGCGTTCGCACACCCCGACCGCGCGCTCGCCACGGCGCGCGAGGCGGCGGAGGGCGTGGGGGAGATCGTGTGGGCTGTGCTCAACCCCGCGCCGGCGACGCCGCTGAACGTGGACATCGGGCCGCACCGGCGCTTCGTCGGGGTGGGCTCTGCGCTGGAGGACTTCAAGATCGTCAAGAACGCGTTCGGGTGCACCGTCAACGACGTCGTGCTGGCGGTGGTGGCGGGCGCGCTGCGCGAGTTCCTGATCGCGCGCGGGGTGCGCACCGAGGGGGTGGAGATGCGGGCGCTGGTGCCGGTGTCGGTGCGCGCCGACGACGAGCACCAGCAGCTGGGCAACCGCATCGTGGCGATGCGCGGGCCGCTGCCCGTCTACATCCCCGACCCGGTGCAGCGGCTGCTGTTCGTCAAACGCGAGATGGACGGTTTGAAGGAGTCAAAGCAGGCGCTCGGCGCGGAGGTGATCGCGGGCGTGCAGAACTTCGCGCCGCCCACGATCCTCGCGCAGGCTTCGCGCCTGAACTTCTCCACGCGCCTGTTCAACCTGATCGTGACCAACGTCCCCGGCCCGCAGTTCCCGCTGTACGTGCTGGGCCGCAAGATGCTGGAGGCCTACCCGGTCGCGTTTCTGCCCCAGCACCACGCGTTGGCGATCGCGATCATGTCGTACAACGGCCAGATGAACTTCGGCCTGCTGGGCGACCTCGACGCGATGGAGGACATCGACCAGTTCGGGGAGAGCATCGCCGCGGAGCTGGCTACGCTGGTGGCGCTGGCGGGCGACGTCGCAGCTTTGCCGGCTGCCTGAGAACGTCTTCAAGCGCCCCTACCACTTCACAAAATGAAGGGTTGGGGTCCGAAAAGAACAGCACAACCGACGACGCTGCCTCGTGGCCTGGGCTGTTAGAAGCCGAGCGCGAACTTCGCGTCCTCGGTCATCCGCTCGGGCGACCACGGTGGGACGAAGATCATCTCGCACTCGACCGACGTGACGCCTTCGAGCTCGCCCACGAACTCTTCCATTTGTTCGGTCACCTGGGGGCCGATCGGGCAGGCGGGGGTGGTGAGCGTGAACGTGATGTGCACGTCCCCGGCATTCACCTCCACCCCGTAGACCAATCCCAGTTCGACGAAGTCGAGGCCGAGCTCGGGGTCGATCACGTTGGAGAGCGCGTCCATCACGTCCTCCATCTCGACCGTTACGGTCTCATCAGCCAATGGAGCCGACCATCTCCAGCTGGATCAGCCGGTTGAGCTCGACGGCGTACTCCATCGGCAGCTCCTTGGTGACCGGCTCGATGAAGCCGTTGACGATCATCGCCGCGGCCTCGTCCTCGGTGAAGCCGCGCGAGCCCATGTAGAAGAGCTGGTCGTCGGAGATCCGCCCGACGGTGGCCTCGTGGGCGACGGCGACGTTGGGGTTCTGGATCTGGATGTCCGGCCAGGTGTCCGAGCGGGAGATCCCGTCCATCATCAGCCCGTCGCACTGCACGCGCGCTTTGGAGCCCTGAGACTTCGGGCCCATCCTCACGAGGCCGCGGTAGCCCATGATGCCGCCGTCCTTGGAGATCGACTTGGCGAGGATGTTGGAGGTGGTGTTGGGCGCGAGGTGGACGACCTTCGCGCCGGTGTCCTTGTGCACGCCGCCGGAGGCCACGCCGACGTTGAGGTGGTCGGCGCGGGCGCCCTCGCCCATCAGGTAGGAGCCGGGGTAGAGCATCACGTACTTGGCGCCCATCGAGCCACCAACCCACTCGACCGTGCCGCCGGCGTCGACGACGGCGCGCTTGGTGTTGAGGTTGTAGACGTCCTTCGACCAGTTCTGCACGGTGGTGTAGCGGGCCTTGGCGCCCTCGTGCACGAAGATCTCCACCACGGCGGAGTGCATCGAGTTGACCGAGTAGGTCTGCGCGGTGCAGCCCTCGATGTAGTTGACCTCCGACCCCTCGTCGGCGACGATCAGGGTGTGCTCGAAGGTGCCCTCACCGGCGCCCTCCATGCGGAAGTAGGACTGCAGCGGCAGGTCGCACTTGACGCCCTTGGGGATGTAGCAGAAGGCCCCGCCCGACCACACGGCGCCGTGGAGCGCCGAGAACTTGTTGTCCTGGGCGGGGACGCATTTGTTCATGAAGTATTTCTGCACCAGCTCGGGGTACTCGGTGATGGCGGTGTCCATCGAGCAGAACAGGATGCCCTGCTTGGCGTACTCCTCCTTGAGCCCCTCATACACCGGCTCCTGGCGCCACACCCCAACGACGCCGGCGAGATGCTCGCGCTCGGCCTGGGGAATGCCGAGGTCCTCGTAGGTCTGCTTCATCTCGGCGGGGACGTCGTCCCAGCTGTTGAAGCGCCCGGCGGTGGGGGGCGAGTAGAGCACGAGATCGTCGAGGTTGAGCCCCGAGAGATCGATGCTCCACGTGGGCATCGGCTTGCGTTCGAAGATCTCCAGCGCCTTGATCCGTTTGTCGGCCATCCAGTCGGGCTCGCCCTTGATCTTCGAGAGCTCGGTGACGACCTCGCGAGAGATCCCCTGGCGCGCGCGCAGCTGCCCCTGCTCGTCCTCGACGATCGGGCTGGGCTTGGCGATCCTAACTGTGTCGGTTGCGGCCATTTTGGTGCTCCTTCGCTTGAATCCCGTGCTCTGAAGTAGGGATTCTATCGCGTCTGCCGAACGACCTTGGCTTGTAGGGAATCTACCCAAACATACTCTAAAAATGTTAGAGTAGTTTCATGTCGACCGTGGCGGTGGAGCAGGCCCTGAAAGCGCCGATCAAAGAGCGTGGGAGCCGGTTGCTGGCGATCACGGAGGATCAGTGGTTCGATCGCAAGTCCAAGCGCATCGCTCCCAAGGATCTCGCAAACGACCTGATTGGTATGGCGAACGCCGACGGGGGGACGATTGTCGTGGGCCTCTGGAAGGGGGCGGTGGAGGGCGGCGATGACAATGTGAAGCGGCGCAATGCGCAAATGCAGGCGGCGATCGACTTCGCCCAGCCCCCCGTCGGGGTCAAATCTCGCCTTGTGCCCTGCGTCAATGCGAAGGGGGAGCGCGATCATCTGCTGGTCATCGAGGTTCCCACGGGCGACGTGGTGCACGCCAACGCGAGGGATGAGGTCTACCTCCGCGTGGGTGACGAGACGCGGTTCCTAAAATTTCACCAACGCCAGGAGCTGTTGTTCGACAAGGGTCAGGCGAGCTATGAGGCGCGACCGCTGAAGGGAGTTGGCCGGCAGGTCCTCGATGAGCCGTTGCTGGAGCAGTACGCGCGGGCGGTGGGGCACCCCAATATCTGGCGCATGCTGCGCGCGCGGGGGCTTGCGGCGCGAGGTGAAGAGTTGACGATCGCGGGCCTGCTGCTGTTCGTGCGCGAGCCGCAGGCGGTCCTGCCCGAGGCGTTCGTGCGGGTTCTGCGCTACCGCGGACGCGAGCGCGGGACGGGAGCCCGCCAGGATCTGATCGAGGATGTCCGCATAGAGGGTCCGATCCCGCGTCAACTCCAGGAGGCTCAAAGGGTCATACAGCGCCTGCAGCCGGCCCGTAGTGCGCTGATCTCCGCCACGGGGCGCTTCGGCGAGGTTCCACTGGTTCCCGAGGATGCGTGGCTGGAGGGGGTGGTGAATGCGGTGGTCCACCGCTCCTATAGCCTCGCCGGCGATCACATCAGGGTCGAGGTCTTCGACGACCGGATCGAGATATCGAGCCCAGGACGCTTCCCCGGGCTGGTCGATCTGAGTGACCTCCTGCGTAGCACCCGCTTTGCCCGCAACCCCCGGATCGCGCGGGTCTGCTCCGATCTGCGCTTCGGACAGGAGCTAGGCGAGGGCATCAGGCGCATCTTCGAGGAGATGCGCGCGGCCGGCCTCGTGGACCCGGTCTACGCACAGACAGCGGGCAGCGTGCTCCTGACGCTCTCGGCGGAGTCGGCCGACAGGGCGCTGGAGGCGCGGCTTCCCGATGAGGCGCGTGCGATCACGGCAGCGCTTCGAGAGGCGGGGCGGCTCAGTACGGGCGAGGTCGCCGAAGTGTTGGGGCTCTCCCGCCCGGCGACCATCCGGCGGCTGGAGTCGCTGCGCAGCGAGGGTCTGATCGAGTGGGTCGGCAAGAGCGCCAACGATCCACGCGCATACTGGCGGCTGCCGCCAACCTGATCCGCACGGCGGTTGTGCGATCCCTGCTCCGTGTGGAATGGGTTGGTCTCAGGCTCTACTGTAAACTACCCTAAACTTTTTAGAGTAAGTGCAAGTAGCCTGCGGGGCGTTTGCCTGCGAGAGGTTGGGCTCCCCACGACTGCCGGCCGAGAGGTCAGAGGTAGAGTGGGGATTAGAGTCACACCGGCCAGTCGCGATCGCCGCTGACCGCCCCGCGCACGACCTTGAGGTTCAGGAGCGCGCACTTGCGCCGGGTGGCGGAGACGGGGATGCCCAGCAGGTCGAGCATCCAGTCGGCGCCGAGCTTGCCGACCTCCTCCAGCTCCATCCCCATCAGCTCCTCGGAGGCGATCGAGGCGGCCGCCTGGGAGATCGCGCAGCCGTGGCCGTCGAAGCGCAGGTCCTCGATGCGCCCGTCCTTGACGCGGATCTGCACGCTGAGCTCATCCCCGCACAGCGGGTTGTGCTCTTCGCCCTCCAAGTCGTGCG
The DNA here is from genome assembly GCA_963744135.1 of uncultured Solirubrobacterales bacterium. Classification (GTDB taxonomy): domain Bacteria; phylum Actinomycetota; class Thermoleophilia; order Solirubrobacterales; family Solirubrobacteraceae; genus Palsa-744. The sequence continues at coordinate 785,842 of CAVUSE010000007.1, forward strand.
GTTGCAGCTCGCCGAAGTTGCGTGGGCGCTTGTAGTGGTCGAGGATGTAGTCGCGGTAGAGGTCGTCCATCACAGCCCGAACACCTCGCGTCCGGCGAGCAGCGTGTCGAGCAGCGTGTCGATCTCCGCGGGGGTGTTGTAGATCCCCACGCTCGCCCTCGCGGTGGCCGCCACGTGCAGGCAGCGCATCAGCGGCTGCGCGCAGTGGTGGCCGGCGCGGATGCACACGCCACCGCGGTTGGCGATCTCGGCGACGTCGTGGGGGTGCATCCCCTCGATCGTGAACGACGCGATGCCGCCCCGCTCCTCCGCGCGCGGGGGGCCGACCACGCGCAGGCCGGGCACTTCCGCGAGGCGGGTCAGCAGGTGCGCGGTCAGCGCTTCCTCGTGCTCGCGCACGCGCTCCATTCCCAGCGCGCGCAGGTACTCGACCGCCACGCCCAGCCCCACCGCCTCGGCGATCGGCGGGGTGCCGGCCTCGAACTTGTATGGCAGCTCGTTCCACGTTGCGCCGTCGAGGTCCACCGAGGCGATCATGTCGCCGCCCGTCAGGAATGGGGGCATCTCCTCCAACAGCTCGGCGCGGCCGTGCAGCACGCCGATGCCAGTTGGCCCCATCGCCTTGTGGCCGGTCCACGCGTAGAAGTCGGCTCCCAGCGCGCTCACGTCCACCGGCGTGTGCGGCACTGCCTGCGCGCCGTCGACGAGCGACACGGCGGCGGCGGCGCGGATGCGCGCGGTCATCTCCGCCACGGGGTTGATCGTCCCCAGCACGTTGGAGACGTGGGTGAACGCCACCAGCTTCACGTCGCCCCGTTCGAGCTCTCGGTCGAGCTGCTCTGGGTCGAGCTGCCCGGTCTCGTCCACCTCCAGGTAGCGCAGCTGCGCGCCGCGCTCTTTGCAGAGCTGCTGCCACGGCACGATGTTGGCGTGGTGCTCCATCTGGGTGATCAGCACCGCGTCGCCGGTGTTTACGTTGATGCGGCCCCACGCGTAGGCGACGAGGTTGATCGCCTCGGTGACGTTCTTCGTGAAGATCGTCGTCTTGGCCTCCGCGCCGGTGAACGCGGCGACCCGCGCGCGCGCCTGCTCGTAGGCGGCGTCGGCCTCCTGCGCGAGCGCGTACACGCCACGGTGCACGTTGGCGTTGTGCGCGCGCAGGTGCGCGCCGAGCGCGTCGATCACCACCTGCGGCTTCTGCGCGGTCGAGGCCGAGTCGAGGTACACCAGTGGGCGCCCGTCGAACTCGCGCGTGAGGATCGGGAAGTCCCCGCGGACATCCAGGGCGGTTGTGGCTGTAGTGCTCATCGTTTGAATACCTACCTCTGAGGTAGGATATCAGCGGCGGGGCTGAAGGGGCGGCTGAGGCTGCGGGAGACGTGGGGCGCGGGGCCTCGGGAGACGTGGGGCGCTGAGGCCGCAGGAGACGTGGGGCTCTAGGGCGGCGGAAGACGTGGGGCTCTGGGGCTGCGGGAGACGCACCCTGGGGACAGGCTTGTGTCCGCTGGGGGTCTTGACATCATGTTCCGGGCGTGTTATATATTGCCTTGTCGTCGGTTTCTGCGGGTGCGTGGGGGGCGGCGTCGGACATAAGGGTCTGGCTTGGGTTGGCTGTCTTGATGGTTAACTTTGGCGCTCGTTGGGTTTGGTTGGGAGAGGGGCCGGGTCGTAGGGCTCAAGAGGGAGCATTGATCAGCGTGGTTTCGAGAGGGAAAAACGTGATAGGGGTCGTTGCGCATCGCCGCAGAGGCGATGCTAGATGCGCCAGCTTGGCGCTGTCGCATCTCTCTCTCTCTCTCTCTCTCTTGTCTTCTCGGGCCTTGCTCTGAGCGCTGCCTGACCCGGCCCGTTAGGGGCCGGGGGGCGTCCCCCGCGAGGGGTGGGTTTCACCTGCGCGTTCGGGGTGGGTCGGTTGACCTGCGCGTTGTGGACGTGTTGGTGGGCCTGTGCGTCAGGGGTGTGTCGGTGGGGGGCGTGGTGTGATGGCGGCCCGTGCGCGGACGGTGGCGGCCACGGCCGGTTCGGTGGCGCTCAGGCGGCGTGTGCGTGGTCGCGAGCCTGAGGCCGACTGTGCGCTGCCGGGTGAGCGGGTTGCGCAGTTGCAGCGGGCGCGGTTGTTGACGGCGGCGGTGGCGGCGTTTGACGAGTTGGGTTACGTGGGTACGTCGGTGGGCGATGTGACTGGCCGGGCGCGTGTTTCGCGGCGAACGTTCTATGAGCAGTTCGCCAACGGCGATGAGTGTCTGGCAGCGGTGTTGGACGAGGCGGTCGTGTCGGTCGAACGGGAGCTGGCTGGGGCGGAGCTTGCGGGTCGCTCGTGGTGTGAGCGGGTTCGTGTGGGTCTGTCGGTGATCCTTGGGTTCCTCGATCGCGATCCTGTGCTGGCGAGGGTGTGTGTGGTGCAGGCGGCTCGTGGCGGAGCGCTGCTGTTGGAGCGCCGTGAGCGGGTGCTCGCGCGGCTGGTGGTCATGGTGGATGGGGGCCGCGGTGAAAACGTGCGTGGTGTGGCACCTACTGCGTTGACGGCGGAGGGTTTGGTGGGTGCGGCGCTTTCGATCGTGCAGGCGCGTATCGCGCGCCGCGACCACAGGCCGTTGAGTGGGTTGTTGAACGAGCTGGTGGCGATGATCGTGCTGCCTTATCGTGGTGGCGTGGCCGCGCGCCGCGAGCTCGAGCGTCCCGCGCCGCCCGAGCGCTCCTCGCCGGCGGCATCGGTGACCCCGGGGGTCGCGCCTTTCGTTGCGCGGGCTGGGGTCGATCCGTTGGCGTGTGTGCCGATGCGTCTGACTTATCGCACGACTCGGGTGTTGGAGTGTGTGGCGCAGCGTCCCGGTGCGAGCAACCGTCAGGTCGCCGAGCTGGCGGGGGTGCAGGATCCGGGTCAGATTTCGAAGCTTTTGATGCGTTTGCAGCGGATCGGGCTGCTCATCAATACCGGTGAGGGTCACACCAGGGGCGAGCCCAACGCTTGGCGGCTGACGCCGTTGGGCGAGCGGGTCGCGGAGCAGCTTTTTCAACATGGTTCAGCGCGAGGAGGGGTTTGATGGCCGGTCGACAACTGTGGGTGTCCATGATCGTGTGCGTGTGCGCCACGATGGCTTTGTTTGGAGTTATTGCCGGTTCGGCCGGGGCGTTGCAGACGCGTCTGTTGCAGGAAGGCTTTGGGCAGGATGGGACGCCATCGACCGGATTCTTTTACCCATTGTCGGTTGGCCTTGATCAGTCGACCGGCAACGTCTACGTCGGTAGCGCCGATGGCACGGCGCGGAAGTTCGCGCCGGTGCATGTGAGCGAAGCGTTCAGCGGGATCGCTCCGAACATCTCAGAAGGTAACCTGACTGGGTTCGGCAACTACGCTGAGGTGCATCAGATTGCCGTGAGCTCCTACACGGCTGGTGCAGCAGCCCACGACATATATGTCGTGGGTGAAAACTCATCAGTGGCTGCATATCAGCCCGACGGCGAACCGGCGCAGTTCACGGCGGGGCCCGACAGCGGCACGAACGAACTGAAGGGCTCCGAAGTCTGCGGAGTCGCCGTTGAAACAAGCGGCGATATATACGTGAGCGAATTCTCGACCGGGGTCCACATATTCAGCGAAAGCGGGGAATCGATCACCTCGATACCCGTCCCTGACGCATGCAATCTCGGGGTGGACTCCAGCGGCGTCCTGTATGTCAATACATTGAGCGGCCCCCAAAACGGCCAGTCTGGGCCGATCTTGAAGTTCACACCCTCCAACCTACCTCCCGTCACCGCGGCGACCACTTTTGAAGCGAACGGCGCCGTGGGCTCCAACCCGTCGCAGACGCTGACGGTCGACCCAAGCGACGATCATCTGTTTGCCGACGAAGGCGGCCAGGTCACCGAGTATGACCAGACGGGCTCCCCAGTCGACACGTTCGGCGCGGGCGCCACTGGCGATTTGGTCGGCTCACAGGGCATCGCAGTCAACGACGTGTCCGAACAGGTGTATGTAGCCAATACCCAAGGTTCTCAGCGACAGGTCGAGATCTTCGGTCCTGTCGTGACCCTACCCGACGTTACCACCGAACCCGCGAGCAGCATCGAGCCGCAGGGCAGCGCCATGTTGAATGGCAGGGTCAAACCCGACGGGATCGCTCTCACTGCTTGCCAGTTCGAATACGTCGAAGCGGCGCTCTATGAGTCCTCGGCCGCGAACCCGTACGCCGCCGGCGCGATCGCGCAGTGCGAACCGGCGGCCGGCGCGATACCGACCGCCGGCGAAACGGAAGTGCACGCCGGGCTTTCGGGGCTCCCGCCGGGCGTACGGTACGACTATCGGCTGGTGGCGTCCAACAAAACGGCGTCAGACAAAAACCCATCGAGCTACGGCGCCAATGTCGAACTGGTGTTGCCGCCCCTGCCCACGATCGAAGCGGCGGACGCGAGCAACCTGACCAGGAACAGCGCCGAACTGTCGGTGAGAATCAACCCCGGCTCGCTGAGCACGACGTACCATTTCGAATACGACACCACGCCGTTTGCTCCAGGGGAACCGGAAGGCAGCCACGGCACGAGCGTCGGCGCCGGGGAATTGGCGGCAAACGCCGGCTCAACGGAGATCGGGCCACTGACGATCACGGACCTCAAAGAAGACAAAACGTACTACTGGCGGGTGGTTGCGACCAACGCGGCCGGTACGACGCTCGGTGAGGACCACACGTTCATCTATGACACGAGCGGCGAAGGGTTGCCGGATCATCGTGCATATGAGATGGTCACGCCGCCGCACAAGAACGCTGCGCTGATCGGCGGCGGAACTCATGTCACGCAGGTCGCCGAAGACGGCTCGCGCGTGAGTACTGTGACGTTCCAGTGCTTTGGCGACGCCGAATCGTGCGTCCCGCTGCATTATTTGGACCTTGGTCAGCCGGTGCTTTTCACTCGCGGCAGCTCGGGCTGGACAGCGAACGCTTTGCAGCCGCCGGCGAGCGAATTCGCAAGCGATGGCTATTTGAAGTCCGATCCTGAAACCGGTATGGCGCTGTTCAGCATACCGACGCCGCCGATGTTCGAGGAGGATATATATGCGCGTGAGCCAAGCGGAGAGTTCGAGGACGTCGGTCCCCTGACGCCGCCGTCCGAAGGTCCGCAACCGGAGCCGTTTTCGTCCGCTGGAAAGGGTGCCGACGTCAACGCGACGAGTGACTTCTCGCACGTGGCTTACGAAAATGTGACGCTGGGGCAGGCGGTTCAGTATTCTGGCTTCAACGATCAGGCGCCGAACCTTGTCGGTGTGAGCGGTGGCCAGGGAAGCAAAGATTTGATCAGCCAGTGCAGAACGGCGCTTGGTAGTTTCGAAGGGGTGTCCCCGGGTGAAATGTCGGAAGATGGTGAAACCGTGTATTTCACCGCGGGATCAGTTGCCGGGGGATGCGCGGCTGGGGGTACGGGCGCCAATGCCGGTAAGGTGGTGCCGGTCAATGAGTTGTTTGCGCGTGTTGGCGGAGGGACCGCGAACGCTCGCACGGTGGCGCTCTCCGAGCCCTCGGCGTTCTCGGCGGCGGCTCCGTATCCTGGATGCGAAAAAGAACCCTGTGTGAAGGATGTGAACGAACAGGCAAATTGGCGGGGAGCCGAATTCGAGGGGGCGTCGGCCGACGGCTCGAAGGCGTTCTTTTTGAGTGACCAGCAGTTGACCGACAATGCGACAGAGGGCCAGGGCAACCTGTACGAGTACGATTTCGACGATCCCAGTGAAGCAGGGAGGCTGATCGATGTCTCCGCGGGTGACACGAGTGGCCTTGGCCCCAGGTGCAGGGTGTGCTGGCGATCAGCTCCGACGGCTCGCATGTGTATTTCGTTGCGCGATGGTATCTTGAGCTCGGCCCCAAATGGGCTTGGGGAGACCGCGAAGGTGGGCGCGGACAACCTGTATGTGTTCGAGCGCGATACCAGCTATCCGGATGGCCGGACCGCGTTCGTCACGCAACTCGCGGAAAGTGACGGTGAAGAGTGGGGGGCGCAAGTCCCGCCCGGGAATGCTGAACGGAACTCGCTGCAGGGTGATGCGAATGTCACGCCCGACGGTCGATACCTGGTCTTCGAAAGTCGTGGGAGGTTGACGCCGGACACGACTCGCCCGGAAGGCGGGCCGACGCAGATCTATCGCTATGACGCGCAGACGGGGGAACTTGGTGCGTGTCTCGATCGGCGAGCGCGGGTTCAACGACAACGGCAACGCAGGGCCCGGTGACGCCCACGACGCGGCCGTCGGTGACGCCCAGATAGTGCCCCAAGGGTTCGTGGGCAGGTATCTTTGCGCCTGCGGGTCCGTCGCGGTCGGATCCGACGATGTCAAACGATGGACAGTACATATTCTTCGAAAGCCCGATCGGACTGACGCCTCACGCGCTCAACGACGTCCAGATCGGGACGACGAACACCTTTAATGGTTCCCCGGTTCTTGCGGAGAACGTGTACGAGTGGCATGAAGGCCAGGTGCACTTGATCTCCGATGGCAAGGATACGAGCCTCTTCGCGAACGAAGAACGCAGCAGTGTCTCGCTGGTCGGCAGTGACGCGACGGGCGCGAACGTGTTCTTCTCGACGGCTGACCCGTTGGTGGCGAAGGACACCGATACGCAGATCGATATCTACGACGCGAGGATCTGCGAACCGGAACGGGGTGACCCGTGCATCTCCGAACCACTGCCGGCGTTGCCGCCGTGCCAGGGCGAAGCGTGTCACGGCACTCCGGCGGGAATGCCGGCGGCGCCCGGTGCCCCGACCGTGACGTTCAACGGCCAGGGCAACCTGGGCGGGCCGGCCCCCGCGGGTGCGGCGTCGAAGCCGACGGGGCGCCGCGGCAAACGAGTCGCGCGGTGTCGCCGCGGCGAGCGGCGGGTGCACGGCGTGTGCGTCAAGCGGAAGGGTAAAAAGACTCGGGCTGCGAGAGCGAAGGGCAGACCGGCTGGCAAGACGATGTCTGGGAAGAGGGGTGGCTGATCATGGGGCGCACTGGTCTGAGAATGGTTGTCGTGGCTTTGGTCGCGCTGGTCGCGTTGGCGTGCGGTGCGCAGTTTGCGTCGGCCGCGCTCCCAGCCCCAGGTTTCACGATCGACTCGATGGCGGAACCCACCAACTTCTCCGCGACGGAAAACGAACACTGCCTGAATGATGTCGGAACTGCCAGTGGTGCAATCGTCACGCTGTGCGATATGTATGAGGTGAGCGTGACGAACACGGGGAGCACGTCGACGGATGGCAGCGATATCAAGATCAAGGATTTGCTGCCGGAAGGTGTGACGGTGCAACGCGTCGGGCTGCGGCTGACGTCGCATTATCAGATGGAAGAACTGGAATTGGCGGGGTTCGGGTTGTGTTCTACGCCGCCGGTGAGCTCGGGGTCGGTGAGCTGTGAATATCCTGGTGGCGTCGGTTTTCTGCCGCGGCTGGGGCCGGACGACGCTTTGACGATGCTGGTTTATGTGACGATCCAGCCGGGCGCGCCGGCAACGTTCGTGAACAAGGCCATGGTCTCCGGCGGTGGTGCTGGGGAAGCCTCGGTTGAAAGTCAGAACCCCAACTCGGCTGCGCAGGCGGCCTTTGGCCCGTCGCTGTTTCGGTTCGATATTGCTGGGCTGGATGGTCTGCCGGACAGGCAGGCCGGTGATCACCCGTATGAGGTGACGACGACGATCGGTCTGGCCAATGCGTTGCGCGAAGAGAGCCCGGTGGGAGCCGGTGCGTTGAGTGGGCGGTCGACGAGCGTGGAAGATGTGAAGGATATCGTCGTGAACCTGCCGTTGGGGTTCGTCGGCAGCACGCTTGCGGCACCGCAGTGCACGCAGGTGGATATGTCTGGCTTGGCGTGTCCGCCGGACACGGTCGTGGGGCACATCACGACAACCCCGCGAACGGTGGAGTCGGTCAACAGTCCGCTCTACAATCTGGTGCCCGAGCGTGGGGTGCCGGCCGAGTTCGGCTATTACGATCAAATTCAGCGAGCGCATGTGCTGTATACGCGTGTGGTGCCGACGCCGGCCGGCTATGTGCTGCAGGTGATCAGCCCGGACATCCCGCAGATACTCATGTCGCATATCACGGTGACGTTCTACGGCGACCCGGCGGCGCGGGATCAGACCAGCAATGCGCAGATCCCGTTGTTTACGAACCCGACGAACTGTGCGGGGGAAGCGCCGACTGCGACGGTCTATATGGATTCGTGGGCGCACCCGGCGAAGTTCAACGCGGATGGCACCCCGGTGGATCTGGAAGAACCGCGGTGGAGTAGCATGCAGTACAAGTCGCCGCCGGTGATCGGCTGCAACGCGCTGGAGTTTCCTGCGGAAATACAGGCGCAGCCGACGACGCATGAATCGGATGCGCCGTCGGGGATGGACTTCGAGATCAAACTGCCGCAGTCGGAGACGGTGGGTGTGCCGGGGACGTCGGTGTTGAAAAAGGTCGTGACGGTGCTCCCGGAAGGGTTCACCGTGGATCCCTCCGCGGGTGATGGGTTGGGGGCGTGCAGTGAGGCGCAGATCGGCTGGCTGGGACCGGATGGGCCCCACGGCGAAGTTTTGCCGGGTGGCGGGCAGTTGAACTTCGACGGGGCGCCACCGGAATGCCCGGAATCGTCGAAGATCGGGTCCCTTGAACTGGAAACGCCGCTCGTGACGCAGAAGATCTATGGTGAACTGTTCATCGCGCGCCAGAACGAAAACCCGTTCGGGTCTACGCTCGCGGCGTATGTCGTCGTGCATGATCCGATTACGGGGGTGTTGATCAAGATCACGGGGGAGTTCCTCCCGGATCCGCATACGGGGCGGTTGACGGCAGTGTTCGATGAAAACCCGAACCTGCCGTTCAGCGACCTGCAGCTGCACTTCTTTGGTGGGCCGAGGGCGGAGCTTGCGACCCCGGAGTCGTGCGGGACGTTCACGACGACCTCTGAACTGACGCCGTACTCGGCGCCGGACTCCGGTCTGGCCGCGACACCATTCGACAGCTTCCTGATCAACGAAGCGTGCCCGGGCGGGTTTGACCCGAGCTTCACGGCGGGCAGCTTGAACCTGCAGGCCGGCGCGTACACGTCGTTCGTGGCTTCCTTTGAACGCTCCGACACGGATCAGGAACTGGCGGGCCTCACGGTGTCGTTGCCGCCGGGGTTGTTGGCGAACGTAGCGAGTGTGCCGGAGTGCACCGATGCGGAGATCAAGCAGGCTGAAGAAGGCGCCGGTGGCTGTCCGGAAAGTACGCGGGTGGGGACGGTGAAGGCGGGGGTGGGCCCGGGCCCGAACCCGTTGTTCGTGACAGGGAAGGCGTATTGGACCGGCCCTTATAAGGGTGCGCCGTTCGGGATCGCGGTGGTGGTCCCGGCGATCGCGGGCCCGTTCAACTTTGGGACGGTGGTGGTGCGCCAGGCGGTACGGATCGACCCGTACACCGCGCGTGTGACCGATGTCTCGGATCCGTTCCCGACGATCGTCGACGGGATCCCGCTACGGCTGCGCCGCGTGGACCTCTACTTGGATCGGCCTGGGTTCACGTTCAACCCGACCAACTGCTCCAAGGAGCAGTTCGAAGGCACGCTCACCGGGTTCCCGCTCGGGGCACCGACGACGCTTCAGGGGACGGTTGGCTACGCTACGCAGCCCGGCGAAAGCTCCAATTTCACGACGCCGTTTCAGGTGACCAACTGCGCGACGTTGAACTTCGCCCCCAAATTCAGTGTCTCGACCTCCGCGCACACGTCCCGCACGGATGGGGCGAGCCTGACTGCGACGCTGAGCGAGCCCAACCTGCCCCAAGGTGGGGAGGCGAACCTTGCCCACGTGAAAGTGGAGCTGCCCAAGCAGCTGCCCTCCCGGTTGACGACGCTTCAGAAGGCGTGCACCAGCGCGCAGTTCGAAGCCGATCCTGCGGGGTGTCCGCCGGCGTCGCGGATCGGCTATGCGGTTGTGCATACCCCGATTGTGCCGGTGCCGTTGGAAGGCCCCGCGATCTTCGTGAGTCACGGCGGGGACGCGTTCCCGTCGCTGACGATGGTGCTGCAGGGCGACGGGGTCACGATCGATGTGGTCGGGACCACGTTCATCAGCAAAGCGGGGATCACCTCGACGACGCTCAAGACGGTGCCCGACACGCCGTTCAGCACGTTCACGCTGACGCTCCCAGAGGGCCAGGACTCGGCGCTGGCCGCGATCGGCTCGCTCTGCAAAGCGAAGAATCTGGTGATGCCGACCGAATTTACCGCGCAGAACGGCGCGCAGCTCAACCAAAACACCAAGATCGCGGTCACCGGCTGCCCCAAGGCCGCGCACAAGCACAAGAAGCCCAGGAAGGCAAGCAGCCACAGTCGCGCGAAGGCCCGGAAAACTAAGCGGCACCGCTAAAAAACGACACCGAGACCCCGCCCCGCGGCGGGGTCTCTCACCTGCTCGCCGCGTATGCCTCGATGTCCTCGCGCGCTGCCGCCAGCTTCGCGGCGATCTTCGTGCGCACCACCTCTTCCAGCGGCTCGTCCTCCAGCTGGGAGATCAACGGCTCGAAGAAACCCTCGACGATCACCCTGACGGCGCTTGCGCGGTCCAGGCCGCGCGTTTGCATGTAGAAGATCGCGTCCTCGTCCAGCTCGCCCACGGTGCCGCCGTGTGAAGCCGACACGTCGTCGGCGCTCACCAGCACCGAGGGGATCGCGTCCAGGCGCGCCTTGTGCGAAAGCATCATCGTGTGGATCTGCAGGTAGGTGTGGGTCTGCTGCGCGCCGGGGTCGATCTGGATCAGGCCCTCGAAGCTCGCGCGGCTCTCACCGGTGGCGGCCCCGCGCCAGTGCACGTCCCCGCCGGAGGGGCCGGTCTCGTGCAGGTCCACCGCGAACACGTCCAGCAGCTCTTGCTCCTGCGCGAAGAACACGCCACGAAACGCCATGTCCCCGCCCGGCTCGCTCACCGCCAGCTCGAGGTGCTGGCGCACGAGGTGGCCGCCCAGCAGCGCCGGTAGCCAGTGGCAGTAGGCGTCCCTGCCGACACCCACGAAGCGCGTGGAGGCGTCGAACACTTCGCCACTGCCCCAGTCCTGCACCTGGGCCAGGCGGCAACGCGCGCCGTCGTTCAGGTACAGCTCGAACGCGCCCGCGTGCAGCGCCTGCCCCTTGAAGTCGCCCGCGAGGTCGTATTCGTGCACGCGGAACTCCGCTCCGCGCTCGCCCACGATCAGCGTGCGCCCGTACTGCGCCGTGCCCGGCCCATCGATCGCGTACACGATCTCGAACGGTTGCTCCACGTGCAGGCCGGCGGGGATGTGTAGGAAGGCGCCGCCGGTCCACAGCGCGGCGTTCGCGGCCTCCAGCTTGTGGCGGTCGTACGTCAGACGCTTGGAGTACCACTGTGTGAACAGCTCCGTGTGCTCGCGCGCGGCATCCTCCAGCGAGCAGAGGATCACGCCGCGCCGCTTCAGCTCGGGGTCGAGCTCGACGCTCACCACGGTCCCGTCGCGCTGCACGATCCGTCCCGCGCGGGCGCTCCGCTCGGGGAGCGTGTCGTGCACCACTTGTGGGATGCCGTCGTCGGGGCTGTGGTGGCGCACCTGCAGGGCGTCGAGATCCAGCCCTTCGAAGCTCGTCGTCCAGAAGCCCGAGCGTCGCCACACCGGCAGATCCTCAGACTCGTACACCCTCAGCGCGGCTTCGCGCAGCTGCTCGAGCGTACGGCCGTCGCCCGCGCCGGCGCCGTGCAGCGCGTGGTAGAGCGTCGACTCGCGGTGGCGTCCGGGCTTGACCGCGACCGCGCTGCTGGCCTGCTCCTGCGCCTGCTCCTCAGACACCGTCGCCGCCCGTCGCCGCACCCGCAGTTGCCGTCTCGGCGCCGAACTGTTGGCGGATCTGGTCATACCCCTCGCGCTCCAGGCGCTCCACGAGCTCGACGCCGCCCTCCAGCACGATCCGGCCGTCCAGCATGATGTGCACGAACTGCGGCTTGATGTAGTGCAGGATGCGCTGGTAGTGGGTGATGATCAGCGCGCCGAGGCCCTGCTCGGAGTGGAGCTTCTCGACGCCCTCCGCCACCGTGCGCAGCGCGTCGATGTCGAGGCCGGAGTCGGTCTCGTCGAGGATCGCCACGTCCGGTTTGAGCATCGCCATCTGCAAGATCTCCGCGCGCTTCTTCTCGCCGCCGGAGAAGCCGTCGTTGAGGTGGCGCGAGGTGAACGAGCGGTCCACGTCCAGCAGCTCGATCGCGTGCTGCAGCTCGGTGCGGAACTCTTTGACGTTGATCGGCTCCTCGCGCTTGGCGTTGATCGCCATCCGCAGGAAGTTCGCCACCGACACCCCCGGGATCGCCACCGGGTACTGGAAGGCGAGGAACAGCCCCGCCTTCGCCCGCTCGTGCGGCTCGGCCTCGCTCAGCTCCTCGCCCTTGAAGCGGATCGAGCCCTCGGTCACCTCGTAGGCGGGGTGTCCCAGCAGGGTGTTGGCGAGCGTCGACTTGCCCGAGCCGTTCGGGCCCATCAGCGCGTGCACCTCGCCGCGGTCGATCGTCAGGTCGACGCCTTTGAGGATCTCGCGCTCCTCGATGCGCACGTGCAGGTTGCGTATCTCCAGGTCAGCCATATTCTCCTTCGGGTCAGGCGATGGTCGGTGTGGGCAGATGCTGCTTGGCCGCCCCGGCGCCTACCGGGATGCGCTTCGCCGAGGGGGCCAACGGCAGCTCGGTTGCCGGGGCGGGCGCCGGCAAGAGGTCGGCGAGCGTGGTGTCCATCAGCGTGCTCACGATCGAGAAGCGCACGCGCGTCCACAGCAGCTTGGTGGGGCACACGTGGTCGAGATCGGACTCGCGCGAGCACACGACGCTCCCGTCGGCGTTCTGGGAGATGCACTCGATCGGGGCGATCGAGCCCTCCAGCGCCTCCACCACCTCGGCCATCGTGATCTCTTTCGGCGCTCGCGCGAGCATGTACCCGCCGCGCGAGCCCCTGCGGCTCTCGATCAGCCCCGCCTTGCGCAGCCTCGCCACGAGGTGCTCCAGATACGCCAGCGGCAGACCGTCGTGCTCGGCGATCTCCGCCAGCGGCACCACGGGCTCCTCCCCCTTGGGGCTCGCCTGCGCGCGCTGTGCGAGTGCCACCATCACGCGCACGCCGTACTCCGCCTTGGTTGAGAACATCATCTTGAAATGCCTTTGGGGGAAAAAGGTCGGGAGGGGGCCTGCCCCCTTCCCGCTCAGATCATCATCGCTCGAATACCTACCTGGCGGGTAGGATATCAGGCGCTTATTCCCGCTCCAGCTTGCGCACGTCGTGCGCAACCGCTTCCGGGGTGAGTTCTTCGAATGGAAACTCCACGCGCGGGGAGCCCTCCTTGTCGAGCAGCAGCACGAACGCTCCGCGTTCGTATGCGGTCGCGCCCGCGCTCGCCGGCACCGCCGAGTAGGCGTGCCACACCGCACGCAGCTGCTCGGCGCTGCCGGTCAGGTACTCCATCCGTCCCGTCAGCGACGCTGCGTGCAGGAACGTCCGCACGCGCGCCGGCGTGTCCGCTGCCGGGTCGACGCTGATCGCGAGCGCCGGGGTGGGAGGGCGGTGTTCCGCTTCAAGTTCGTCCAGCGCGCCGCGGATCTGCTGGGCGATCAGCGCCGCGGTGGTACTCGAAGTGGTGTACAGGAACGCGAGGATCGCCACCCGCCCTTTGAAGTCGCTCAGCGAGACGTGTCTCCCGTACTGGTCGGTGAGCGTGAACTCGCGGGGGGTCAGGCTCGCCGGCAGCAGCGCTCCGTCATAGCCTGTCGCGGACGGTGCTTCCGCCACTACGGCCGCTTCGGTGGCTGTCGTGCCCTCACGGCCCCCCGAACCCCCGGAGCATCCTGGCAGGGAGGCGAGCGCGAGCGCCGCGATTACGAGGGCGAGGTTGAAGGGCGAGATGAGGCGCATGCGGGCTAGGGTGGGCATCTTGGCAAAGGGAGGGGCGTCGATGGAGAGGCGCACGTGCGCCGGGCTGGGCATCCGGCAGGCGAGGGCGTCGCCGCAACGGCGCACCCGGGGGGGCCGAAGGCACGTCGGTACGTGAATGTAAGAGCAACGTATGAGACCGCGCGTCACCCCGTGCGGAGGAGGTTGTGTAATCCATTGTGCGGTATCGTGTTCAGCCCCTGGCAGACCGGGCTCACGGAAGAGGTGCTCCACCGATGTTCCTCGCAAGCTGCTCCGGCATCGCTGCGCTCGCGCGGGGGGTGCTGGGCAACCTCACTCTCCCCGCATTCGCGCCGACGGCGGCTTTTCCCGGCGGCGCGCCACTCGGTGATGCTGAGCCCGAGCGTGCGGCGATCCTGCGCGGCGGGCCGATCCTCACGATGGACGAAGCCAACCCGGTCGGGGAGGCGCTCGCGATTCGCGGCTCCACGATCCTCGGTGTGGGCTCCCTCACCGAGGTCAAACGCCACTACACCCCCGGCACCGAAATCATCGACCTCGCCGGCCATGCCGTGCTGCCGGGGTTCGTCGAGCCCCACATGCACGTGCTGGCGAACGCGCTCTCAACCGCGGGGATCGCCGTGGACGCGGCGGCCGGGTTGTGCGAGGCCGAGCCCGAGCGTGTCGCGGAGCTCGGCGCCCGCACGTTGCGCGAACTCGCGATGCGGGGCTGCACCACCGTGTACGACGCCGGCATCGGGCAGCTCGCGGGCGGGGCCGAACATCGGCTGCTGGGTGCACTTGCCCGCGCCCCTGACGCTCCGGTGCGAGTGCGAGGGGCCTTCATCCCCGAGCTTGCCACCGCGCTTGGCGTGGCACCCGGCGCCGGCGACGAGCACTACGACGTGGTCGGGATCTCCTACGAGGCCGACGGCTCGATCGAGGACTTCGCCGCCGCGCTGGCAGAGCCCTACCTGAACGGTCGCCCCAGCGGCACGCTCGCGCACGAGGAGGCCGAGCTGCGCGAGGCGCTGCGGGTCTGGCTCGACGCGGGTGGCAGCTGGTCGTGCATTCTGAGGGCGATCTCGCCACCGAGCAGGTGCTGCGCTGCTTCGAGGCGCTGCTCGACAAGGAGGTGCCGGTCGCGATCGGAGGGCCCCATCGCATCGAGCGCTTCACCGTCGTCCGCGACGAGCAGATCGCCAGAGCGGCGGCGCTCGGCCTGTCGGTCAGTCACGCGATCAACCAGGTCTACTACTTGGGGGAGAGCTTCCGCGACCAGGTGCTCGGGCGCGAGCGCGCCGCGCACATCCACTCGCTGCGGCGCGACCTGGAGCACGGCGTCATCAGCTCCTGCCACAGCGACGCCCCCGCCGAGCCGGTCGATCCATGCCTGGCGCTGCGCACCGCCACCACCCGCCTGATGCGCGACAGCGACGACGTGCTCGGCCCCTTCCAGCAGCTGACGCTCGACGAGGCTCTGCGCACGCTCACCGCCAACCCGGCGCGCCAGGTCATGCTGGGCGACCGCGTCGGCGTGCTGCGGCCCGGGATGCTCGCCGACCTTGTCGTGCTCGACCGCGACCCTCGCGACGTGGCGCCCGAACGGCTGCACGAGCTGCAGGTGATCGAGACCTGGCTGGGGGGACGCCGGCAGCGGTGGGGATAGAGGGTGGCGCAGTCGGCCGAAGGCCGGCGAGCCGGGCCCCTCTTTTTTCAGTCCAGCCTCTTCGAGGCGCTATACTTTCTGAAGTCCATGAAATCCGACCGCCGTTCGGGAGTTTCAAGATGAGCGTTTCCTCGGCGGAGCTGCTCCGCCAGATCAAGAGCAAAATCGATGAGGTCGATCCCTCCGAGGTCAAGGAGCTGATTGGGGAGGGAGTGGCGGTTGTCGACGTGCGCGGCAGCGAAGAGTTCGCGACCGGTCACCTCCCGGGCGCAAAGAGCATCCCCCGCGGCCACCTCGAGTCGCGGATCGAGACGGCCGTGCCGGATCGCTCCGCCGAGGTGATCCTCTACTGCGCCTCCGGCATCCGCTCCGCCTACGCGGCGCGCACGATGATCGAGGACATGGGCTACGAGCACGTGCGCTCGATGACCGGCGGGATCACGCTGTGGAAGGACCGTGGCTACGAGGTCGAGATCCCCCGCGCGCTCACCGCCGAGCAGCGCGATCGCTACTCGCGCCACCTGCTGATCCCGGAGATCGGCGCCGAGGGGCAGCAGCGGTTGCTCGACGCCAAGGTGCTGCTGCTCGGCGCCGGCGGTCTGGGCTCTCCAACCGCGCTCTACCTGGCGGCCGCCGGCGTTGGCACGCTGGGGATCGTCGACGACGACGTCGTCGACCTCTCCAACCTCCAGCGCCAGGTGATCCACTCCACCCAGCGCGTGGGCATCCCCAAGGTGGACTCCGCGGAGGAGTCGATCCACGCACTCAACCCCGACGTGAACGTCGTCAAGTACCAGACGCGCATCGACGCGTCCAACATCATGGAGATCATCGACGGCTACGACGTGATCGTCGACGGAGTCGACAACTTCCCCACCCGCTACCTGCTCAACGACGCCAGCGTGCGCCTGCGGATCCCCGTCGTCTCGGCCTCGATCCTCGGCTTCGACGGGCAGCTGTCGGTGTTCAAGCCCTACGACGGGCCCTGCTACCGCTGCCTCTTCCGCGAGCCGCCGCCGGCGGAGCTCGCGCCCTCCTGCGGCGCCAACGGCGTGCTCGGCGTGCTGCCCGGCACGATGGGCCTGCTGCAGGCCACCGAGGTCGTGAAGCTGATCCTCGACATCGGCGACCCCGCGATCGGGCGTCTGCTGCTGTACGACGCGCTGGGTGCCACACTCACCGAGGTCAAAGTCCACCGCGACCCCGAGTGCCCGATCTGCTCGCGCGACCCCGACGAGATCCGCGACGAGGAGATGGGCGTCTTTCCTGACTACGAGGCATTCTGCGCCGCCGCCGGGTAGGCTGCACGCCGATGGCGACGATCAAGATTCCCCCGGTCCTGCGGGCTTCGGTTGGCGGCGAGAAGGAGGTCTCCGCCTCCGGCGAGAACGTCGGCGACGTCCTCCGCGACCTCGCCGCCACGCATCCCGCCACGCAGAGCCAGCTCTTCTCGGCCGACGGTGAGCTCAACCGCTACGTCAACGTCTACCTCAACGACGAGGACGTGCGGGTGCTGGATGGGCTGGACACGGCGGTGGGCGGCACCGACACGCTGGTAATCCTCCCGGCGATGGCCGGCGGCTGCGCGTAGGGTTTTTCCGCCGCGCCCGCCTCTACGCTCCGCGTCCAAGATTTCTTTCAAGACTCAATCGTCTCGGCTTGCCGAACGATGCCTCTCGTGCCCGTGAGAGCCAGCCGCGTTCCCATCCCTGGATTCAGTGCCTGCAAGCGCATGCTTGGCGGTGCCTCGTGCGCCGTGCTGCTGGTGCTTGGCTTGGGCGCAGCCCTGCCAGGCGTTGCCGAGGCGTGGAGCGAACCCAAAGCCCCCGAATACTCGATCTCGGTTGTCGAGGGGGAGACCACGGACCCCGCACACTCGATCCTCTCCACCAGCGGCTCCGTTTACATACCGCACGCCAAGGAAGTCCAGGTCAAGCTGCGCATCACCGAACCCAGCGGCGTGACGATCGCGGAAAACACGCACGAAGGCGAAGGCCCGGAAGTGGGTGTCTGGCTTGGCAACCAGGTGCCGCAGGTGGGCGACCCCGTCTACCTCGAATCTCCAATCGGCCACGTCGTGGGCTCGGAGGTCTACGATGGCCTGCCTTCGATGGACCCGACGGTCTGTGCGGGCTCGACGAACTTCTCCGGCCAGCGCTCATCTCCAGAAGACGTGATCAAGGGCAGCTACGAAACATTGGTGGTTCATCCCAGCTACGTCGCGAATCGCTTCGGTGGGGCTGCACAGGTTCCCACGCAGTCCGGGACGTCCTTCTCGGGCAGCTTCTTGACCCCGCTGGCGATTGGGGAGACCGTGAAAGCGGTCGAGAGTGTGGAAAAGCCGCTGGAAGGTGGGGCGACGTTCACCTACACGAGCGAGAACGACCGCCCTGTGGGTGCCTGCCCGTTGCCGCCCGCTCCGCCACCACCGCCGCCGCCACCGGCACTGCAGGGCTCGATCTTCAAGCTCGTCGACACCACCATTCTCAAGCTGTTGAAGTCGGGATGGACCGACAAGGTGACGATCAACCAGCCGGGCACGGTGATCCAAGACCTCTATCAGGTGGGAGGCGCGGTGCCCGCATCAGCGTCGGCGCACAAGAAGGGGCACGGCCACAAGCACAAGCCCCCGGCGCTGCTGCTGGCGCACGGCTCGACGTCGGCTGCCGCCGCGGGCACCGTGAGCGTGCTGCTGCGAGTCACCGCGAAGGGGCGACATGCCCTGCGCCACAGCCACAAGGTGCGGGCCGAGCTGATCACGACGCTGAAGGCCAGCTCAGGCGCCAAGCTCAACCTGCAGACGCGCACGGTCACGCTCGATCGTTAGGGCACGGAAGGCGGTGAGCGTGCCGGGTTGGCTCACGCGCGTTCCCTTCGAGCGTCTCCTCAGATCGGCGCCGGCCCTCGCTCTCACTGCGGCCGCCTGGCTGCAACCCCCGGCGGTCCTGCCGATCCCGTCGGCCAATGGCCCGGAAGGGCCGCCCCGGCCGTACGGCGCCGAACCGTCGCCCGGGGGCTCCCCACCGCCCACGAGCACGGGCATCGCGCGCGCCCAAAACCACGCGCTGCTCTACGGCCCCTTCCCGAGCGGCGGGCTCACCAGGGGGATCTCCGACCCGAGGCTGATCATGAGCCCCGAAGCAGCTGTGCGCGAACAGGCGTTGGCGCGCATCCGCGTGACAGGCGCGAGCGTGGTGCGGATCCCGGTCGAATGGCGTTACATCGTCAGCCCCGACCCGCCCGCCGGGTTCGACGCGAGCGATCCCGCCAGCCCGGCGTACAACTTCACCGCGGTTGACGCGGCTGTGCGCAGCACCGTCGCGGCCGGTCTGACCCCGCTGCTGGTGGTGCTCCGCGCGCCGGCCTTCGCGGAAGCCCCCCACCGCTGGCCGTACGCCTATCCGGGCAGCTGGGCGCCCTCCCCGACCGCCCTCGGGGAATTCGCCACCGCCGTGGCGCGCCGTTACGATGGCTCCTTCCCCGATCCGCTCGCGCCCGGCAACGCACTCCCGCGCGTGCGGCTGCTCGAAGCGTGGAACGAGCCCAACCTCGCCCGCTACCTCGAGCCGCAGTGGGTCGTCACGTGGGAGGACGCTGGCGTGCCTTCTCGCCGCTGCTCTACCGGCAGCTGCTGAACGCCTTCTACACCGCCGTCAAGTCGGTGGAGCCCACCGATACCGTGATTGCGGCCGGGTTGGCTCCCAATGGCGAACCGGCGGGCGTCGGGCGGATGACCCCGGTGCGGTTCCTGCACGGGATGCTGTGCCTGGAAGGGATGCCCGAAACCGGTGCTGGTCGTAGGGTGGCGAACGGTGGGGCACGGAAAGTGGAGGTCCTTGCGCGGGGGCCCCGGATGGCTGCAGGCAGCGCACGGGCAGCCTGCCCCGACCCCCCGCACTTCGACGTCCTTTCATTCCACCCGCTCTCCTTCGAATCCCCCGATCTCCCCGCGCGCTCCTCCCAAGACGTCGCGATCGCGGACATCGCCAAGGTCACCGACCTGCTCGCACGGGCCGAGCGCACCGGCACCGCGCTGCCGCGGGGCTCCAAGCCGCTGTGGGTGACAGAGCTCAATTGGGAAAGTGACCCTCCGGCTGCGCACGGTGTGCCCGGGCGCCTGCAGGCGCGTTGGATCTCGCGTGCACTGCACCGGCTGTGGGTCGCGGGAGTGGGACTGGCCGACTGGCAGTTCCTGCTCGACCCATACCCTGATCTGAGTCTGGCGACTCCCACCGGCGGCACGGTCACCGTGTCGCGGCCCGCCGGCCTCTACAGCCCGGGTCCCGGCGGATCGCTCACTGGTTCCCGCCCCAAGCCGTTCCTGCGTGGCTTCACCTTCCCCTTCGACCCCCTGCGCGTGGACCGCACACGAGTACGCGTGTGGGCACTGCTGAGGCACGCCGGTCAGCCGGTCCTGCTGCAACGCCAAACTCGGGGCGGTGTGTGGCGGACGATCGCCCACCTGCACGCGGGTCCCAACGCGGTGCTGAATGCTCTCATCCCTCTGCGCGGGGCGATGAGCCTGCGCGTGAGCGCCGCAGGCGCAGCTCTCCGGGCTTCGGTAAGCGCCTCGGCGTGGCTGCCCCGAAGCCGCAGCCCGCTGTGAGCGTGTGCTCGGCGATGGTCGACCTCATCGCAGGCTCGTCGTGTACTTCAGCAGGCGCGACCGCCCGGGCGCAAGCGTGATGATGTCGCTGTCCAGCTTCTCTGCATATGCGGAGTGGAACGTGCCCGCGGCGCTCACGCTGATGGGAAGGTTGAAGCTGTAGGTTTGACCGGTGCCATCCGGCTCGCTCACGCTCAGGCGCCTGCGGTCGGTGGTTATCCGTGCGCCGGGCAGATACCAGATCTGGGCCAGATAAGCGCGTCTCGGCAGTGTGCGGAGTGAGAGCGTGACACCATTCCCGCGCGGGGTGGGCAGGTAGCTCCAGGTGGTGGCGGCGCGCAACTTATGTGACCCGTTGGCTGTCCCCCACTCACCATGGATGACGATGTGTCCGCCGGCATCGGCGCTGATGCTCTCACCAATCGGGTAATACTGCCTTTCGCCATCGAGCACTGCCAATCCGCCCACTTGTGCGGTGGAGGTCAGCGGGCGCAATGGGAGCACAGACCGCCAGCCGTCGGCGGTGCGCAGCTCCGCGGCAACCAAGCCGAAGCCATAACGAGCATCGTCAGGGTTGCTGTCTGCGGCATGGATCGCCAGCCAAAGCCTGCCAACGGTGACGGCGACGAAGCGGGCGTGGGAGGGGTCCAGGAAAACGCCATCAGTGTCGCTCGGCACAGCCTCGGCGGGAGCGGCGGGAACGTGAGCGAGCACGGCAGCCGCATTCTTCAGCGCCCACAACGTGAGGCCGTTGTACTCGACCGTATTCGCGTAGCCGTCGATGCCGAGGTAGTTGGGCTGTGCGTCGTCGGCGAGCCGTGGCACCAGTGGAAAGCCCCAGCCACCGCGTGGGTAGGCGGTTTCGAGATGCTTGAGCGCCAGTGTGACGCCGGCGAGATAACGGCCACGCCAAGCCGGATGTGGGGTCAGCCTGGCGGCGATCGCAAGGGCGTCGATGGTCGCGCCAACCGTCCAAACCTGACCTTGCCCGCGCCCGATATAAGCCACGTTCCCGTCGGGAGCCATGAGCCCGAGCAGAGCACGGGCGGCACGAGAGAACGCGGAGCGTACCGCCGGCGGCGTCGAGGCTCTGAGCGCGAGAACGACGTGCCCGAGCATCATCGTGGAGAGCGCGTGGTAGGCGAGTGGATTCTGGCTGGGGTCGCTGAGGATGCCCGCTCCGGCGAAGGTGAAGGCGCCGAAACGGCGGGCATCCCCGCCGGTGTTCCGAGTTGCCGCCGTAAGCCATGCAAACGCCTGCGCGCGCAGCTTGGATCGGTTGCTCAATAGGGCTCCGGGCCTCGAGCTGGTCAGGCCAGTCCTCAGCAGAGCCAGGTCGCCGACGGTCGCGACGAGCTTCAAGTTGTCATAACACGTGGCAACCGTGAAGCAGGAGTCGGCGCCCGACACCAGCGAGCCGTGTTCGCTGAGGAAAGCGGCGATCGTGGGCTGCACCGCCAGCCATGCTGGAGCTTGAGTCAGATGGGCTTGGTTCCAGCTGTACGCTTCGGCGATGGCCATGAGTTCGAAGCTGCCGTTCTCGGGATGGGCGACCTCGGCGACCTCTGCACGAAGACCTTCCGCGATCAGCGCTTCGCTGCCGCCCGCACTCCCAGCTTCGACCATCGCCTGTCCGGTCATGCCGACGCCGTAGGTGCTGGCGAGCGGGCCGAGTACGGGGTCTTCCAGCCAGCCGTCCGGCTGCTCGTGTGCCTGCCATTCGTCGAGCGCTTCGCGCACGAGTGCGGATGTGCGCTGGCTGAGCGACCATGGGGAGAGAGGATCGGCGCTCGCGCCAGTTGGCGTCGGGAGCAGAGCCCCGACGCCTGCGAGCAGCGATATAAGGGCAGACGCTATGAAGCGTTTATCGCGGATGCCGGTGTCCGGGAGCTCTCGCCCGCGGCGGGGACGAAGCTGATCGCGCGCTCAGCGAGCGCGGTGATCGTGAGCGAGGGGTTGACGCCGACGTTGGCGGGGATCGCCGAGCCGTCGCAGACGAGCAGATTCTCGTAGCCGAACACGTGCTGGCGGGAGTCGATCACGCCGCGCTCGGGGTCGGGGGCGATCACTGCGCCACCGAGGATATGGGCGGTGGTGGGGATGTTGAAAAGCGCCTCCATCACCGAGCTCTGCGCGATCCCGCCGGTGCGTTTGGCGATCCATTCTGCCGCCTGGTTGGCGACCGGGATGAAGGTCGGGTTGGGGCGCTCGGGGTCCTGTTCGGTGCGCAGCCACAGCGTTCCGAAGGGCCCTTTGCGGGGGCGCAGCGCGATCGCGTTGTCGAGCGTCTGCATCACCAGCAAAATGATCGTGCGCCGCGACCAGCGCTTGGCGAGGAGCACCTTGGCGAAGCGTCTCGGGTGGAGCAGGATCTGCCCGAGCAGCTTCAATGGTCGCGTCAGGCGGGTGCCGTCGCCGACGAGCAGCGTGTAGAACATCCTCATCGAGTCGCCGTCCTCGCCGTAGCTGACGGTCTCGATGTGGGTGTTGGGGTCGGGGTAGATGCTCGAGGTGATCGCCACGCGCTTGGTGAAGGCCTGAGCCTGATCCTCGGGCACTGTGACGGTGAGGATCGCCTCGCTGTTGGTGCGCACCAGCTCGCCCAGACGGGGAGAGATGCGGCGCAGCGAGCCACCCGTGCGGCAGCGCTGCAGCAGCGTGTTGGTGCCGAGCGGCCCGGCCGCGACGACCACGCCGCGGGCACGGTGCACCTTGCGTTCCCTGCGCACCCAGGCGCCGGAGCGCACGCTTTCGACCTCATACCCCTCGCTGCCGTCGTCGGGCCCGAGTGGGCGGATGTCGATCACCGTTCGTTCGGGCAGCACCTGCGCGCCGCGGCGTTCGGCGAGGTGGAGGTAGTTCTTGACGAGCGTGTTCTTGGCGCCGTGAGGGCAGCCCACCATGCAGCGCCCGCACAGCTTGCAGGCCGTCCGTTCGGGTCCCTCGCCGCCGAAGAAGGGGTCGGGCACGGTCTGGCCGGCCTGGCCCTCCTCGCCGAAGAAGACCCCCACCGGCGTCTTTTTGTAGGTGTCGGAGACACCGAGGTGCTCGCCCAGCTCGCGCAGCAGCTGGTCGGCGGGGTCGTCGTGGGGGTTCTGCGTGACCCCGAGCATCCGCTGCGCCTCGGCGTAGTGGGGGGCCAGCTCGCTCTCCCAGTCGGCCATCTCCGCCCATTGGCGGTCGGCGAAGAACTGCGTGGGGGGGACGTACAGGGTGTTGGCGTAGCCGAGACTGCCGCCGCCCACGCCGCAGCCGGAGACGACCGCGACGTCGCGGAAGAGCGTCAGGCGGAAGATGCCCTTCATCCCCAGGTGCGGGCGCCAGCTGTAGCGGCGCACGTCGGCGGTGTTCTTGGGGAACTCGTGGTCGGCGAAGCGCCGCCCGCACTCCAGCACGCCCACGCGGTGGCCCTTTTCGCTGAGGCGCAGCGCGCTGACGCTGCCGCCGAAGCCCGAGCCGATCACCAGCCAGTCGTAGTCATACCCACGCCCCATCGCGCGTCATCCTACTTGTTGCCCAGCCAGCGGGCGAGTGTCGCTATATTCCGTGAAGTAATGGCGGCTGAGGGTCTGCGCAACAAGCCCTGCGGGGGTCGCTACGGCGACGTCGTGCAGTCGATCGGCAACACGCCGTTGATCGAGCTGCCCCGCCTCTCCCCGAAGCCGGGAGTGAGGATCTGGGCGAAGCTCGAGTCGCGCAACCCCACCGGCTCGGTGAAGGACCGGGTGGCGCGGGCGCTGATCGAGGACGCCGAGACCCGGGGGGCGCTGTCGACCGGCCAGACGATCCTCGAGCCGACCTCCGGCAACACGGGGATCTCGCTGGCGATGATCTGCTCGCGCAAGGGCTACCGCCTGAAGGTCGTGATGCCCGAGAACGTGACCCCCGAGCGCACGCAGCTGCTGAAGATGTACGGCGCGCAGATCGTCTACTCGGAGGGCTCCAAGGGCTCCAACGGCGCGGTCGAGAAGGCCCTCGACATGGCGCAGGCGGACGCTTCGTACTACATGCCCTACCAGTACGGCAACCCCGCCAACCCGAACGCCCACTACAACGGCACGGCGCTGGAGATCCTCGAGGAGCTCGACGAGGTGTCCGCGTTCGTCGCGGGTCTCGGCACGGGCGGCACGCTGATGGGCAACGGCAGGCGCCTGAAGGAGACCTTCGGGGACGCCGTGAAGATCGTGGCGGCCGAGCCGATGCAGGGCGAGCCCGTGCAGGGCCTGCGCTCGCTCGACGATGGCTTCATCCCGCCGATCATCGATCTGTCGCTGCTGGATCGCAAGATCTTCGTCACCAACCGCGACGCGATCCTGTGGACGCGCAAGCTGCTCGACGAGGAGAGCGTGTTCGCCGGGGTCTCCAGCGGCGCGATCGCGCGCGTGGCGGTGCGGATCGCAGGCGAACTGGACGAGGGCAACGTCGTGTTCATCGTCGCCGACGACGGCTGGAAGTACCTCTCCAGCGGCATCTACACGCTGCCCGTGGATGAGGTCGAGAACCTCGACTCCACCGTGTGGTGGTAGCCGCCCACGATCTCCGCCTCACGACGATGGTCATAGCTCCCGCCCTCCTCGACGACGTGATCGCGCACGCGCGCGAGGAGTACGACGCGGAGTGCTGCGGGATGATCGCCTACGAGCAGAATGGGACGCAGGACACTCCGCGGGCGGTGAAGGTCAACCGGGCGAAGAATGTGTACGCAGCCACGCCCGGGGGACACTCGCCCTCGGCTCGCATCCCCGGTATGGCCCGCAAGCGCTTCGAGATCGACGGCAGGGAGGTCCTGCGGGCGATCAACGAGTTCGACGACGCGGGGTGGGAGATGGGCGCGATCTACCACTCGCACACCCACACCGCCCCCTACCCTTCGCAGACCGACATCAACTTCGCTCGCAACTGGCCGGGCGTCGAGTGGCTGATCGTAGGGCTCGCCGGGGGTGAGCCGGAGGTTCGCTGCTACCTGATCGAGGAGGGTGAGGTCACGGAGGTACCGATCGAGGTGGGGTGATGGCCGTCGGGGATCTGCTCAAGGCGGCGCCGACGGCCGGCGAAGGTTCGCTCGCGGTGCAGTGATGGCCGATGAGACCCTCCTCTGCCCGTCGTGCAGGGACGCCCATCCTCCGAGCGAGCGCTTCTGTCCGCGCTGTGGAATGCCGCTGGTGCATCCCGCCGGTGTCGAGGGCGCCACAGCCGCCAGGCCTCATCCACTGGGCGAGCTGTGGGAGCGGGCCCGAAGGATCAAGCCGCAGTACTCCGAGGGCGACCTGACGCGGGTGGTGGGCGCTCGCAATCAGGTCGAGGCGGACTTCATCCAGAACCTGCTGCTGGAGGAGGGCATCCCCTCGATGCAGCGCCGTGCCCGTGGCTTTGACGTGCCCGACTTCCTGGCGGCCGGCCCGCGCGAGATCCTCGTCCCCGCCTCGGGCGTCCCGGCGGCGCGCGACGTGCTGCTGCAGAGCGAATTGCTGCCCACCGCTCAGGCAGCCCTGCCCTGGGGCCCAACGGCTTGGCGGGTGGCGGCGTTCCTGCTGATGGGTCTGGTGCTGCTGGCGATCCTTGCGTACCTGCACCCGTAGGGCTACGCCAGCACAGGCTGCGGGGAGCCGACCTCGCGAGTGATCGTCTCGATTTCCTCCGAGGCGCGCTCGAACTCGTCGTCGGAGAGCACCGGGGTGCCCTCGAAGGGCAACTCGCGCTGGAGCTCCAGCCACGAGTGGCAGCCGAGGTACTCCTCGCGGACCTTGACGGTGACCGGTCTGGGGATGCGGTAGGTGCGCAGCAGCAGCACGTGCAGCGGGTGGCGAGGCTTCCACGCCAGTCGCTTGGCGGCGTAGTCGGTGCGCCACACATAGAAGGGGGAGAGCGCGTCCACGCAGCGAGGGTCGGTGATCGTGAAGTGACCGGCGACTTCGGCCCACGCCCGGATGCGAACGCGGTCGGGCTGCTGCACGCCGCCGTCGACGGCGAGCGCCTGCAGAGAGGGCTCGCCCTCGCTCCACACGCCCTCCTCGAGCGCACGGCGCAGCTCGGGCTGGTGGGACTCGCGCACAAGGTCGTTGCGCTGGTGGTCGAAAGTGGGGTAGAGGAAGAAGCGCTCGTGCTCCAGCTGGAAGTGCCTGTCGGCCTCCCGGATGCCGCCCTTGCGCAACGTGAGAAGCTGCTCGCCTTCGGCGAGCGCGCGGACGGTGACCGCCCATTCCTTCAAAGCAATTGGCATGGCAAATGTGAGGGGGGAAGAGGTTCTCTAGAGAATGATTCTGGCTTCGTACTGCTCGCACCGGCGCTCCGAGGGGCGGGCTGCCGTCGTGCGACTTGACTTTCTTAAGATACGAAATCCTAGCGGAAATCCCAAATCGCCTGCAAATCGTCGCCTTTTTTGCGGGATTTTTCGGAGCGGAAGGTTATCTGGGGGCCGTTTTAGGCGGTCCGTCGCCCCCGCCACCGGGTGTTTCGATGCGCAGACGCTGGCCGGCGCGCAGCACACCGGTGACCTTGCCGGGCAGCTCGCGAGAGTTTGGCGGAAGAGGGGCCGAGCTCGCCGCCCACCGGCCGGCTGCGCCACCCTCTAGGAGCAAATTGCGTCCGGGGGAGCCCGGCTGTCCGCCATGCGCGCCGGGGGGAGGGTGGCGGCGCCGCTCGGTGATCAGCGAGAAGGTCATCTCGCGCAACGCCTCGATCTCGCGCACCACACCGTCGCCGCCGTGGTGCGTGCCCGCCCCGCCGGAGCCGCGCCGCAGGGCGTAGCTCGTGACTCGCAGCGGCAGCTCGCGCTCGAGCGCCTCGATGGGGGTGTTGAGGGTGTTGCTCATCGCCACGTGCACCCCGGAAGGCCCATCGGCGTCGGGGCAGGCGCCCTGGCCGCCACCGACGGTCTCGTAGTAGCTGAAGCGCTCGTCGCCGAGCGTGAGGTTGTTCATCGTGCCCTGCCCCAGCGCCCTGCCGAAGGCGCCCAGCACGAGGTCGGCGACGCGCGATGAGGTCTCGACGTTGCCGGCGGCCACCGCGGGAGCCTCGCCCGCCTCTGAGGCGACCGCGGGAGCCTCGCCCGCCTCCGGGCTGTTGCCGCCCTCGCCGCCCTGGGCGCTGGTTGGCAGTGCATTCAGCAGACACCCCTCCGGGACGCGGATCTCCACAGGTCGGTAGGCGCCGGCGGAGGGTGGGATGTCGGGGTCGGTGAGCACGCGCACCGCGAAGTAGCACGCCGAGTGCGTGACCGCGAGCGGGCAGTTGAGGTTGCCGGCGTGCTGTGGGGCGGAGCCGGTGAAGTCGAGCAGCAGTCGCCCACCATCCACGGTGGCGCGCAGGCGCAGCACGAGATCGCCCTCGATCGCCTCCAGCACATCCTCCGCCACGTGCACCCCGTCGGGGAGCGCCGTCAGGCAGGCGCGGGTGCGCCGCTCGGCGTAGTCGAGTACGGCGTCGAACCCCTCGTGCAGCCGCTCGACCCCGACGCGCTGTGCGAGCTCGCGCAGGCGCTGCCCACCGAGCCGGTTGGCGGCGAGCTGGGCGCGCAGGTCGGCGCGGCGCTCCTGCGGCTGGCGCATGCGCGCGACGAGCCGCTCGATCTCCTGCGGCGTGGCTGGGCGGGGCGAGATCACGACGCCCTCCTCCGCGAGCGTGCGCGAGTCGGCGGGCATCGACCCGGGCACGCGCCCGCCCACGTCGGCGTGGTGGGCGCGCGAGACGGCGAACCCGATCAGCCGACGCCCTTCGCCGGCGCCATCACCGCCGCGCCTATTGACAGGCCCGGCGCCATCACCGCCGCGCCTGTCGGCGCAATCCCGGCGCTCCTCGTGGGCGTGATCCGGGCGCTCCCCGTCGGGGGGATTCCGTCGCTCCTCGTTTGCCAAGCGGTCGTCGTCTGCGGCGGGACAGTCGACCAGCACGGGCGTGATGAGCGTGATGTCCGGCAGATGGGTGCCCCCAGCGAAGGGATCGTTGAGCACCCACGAGCGACCCGCGGAGTGGTCCTCGCCGAGCACGGCGGCGACGGCCGCAGGCATCGAGCCGAGGTGCACGGGGATATGCTCGGCCTGCATCACCATCTGCCCGCGCGCGTCGAACAGTGCCGTGGAGCAGTCGCGGCGCTCCTTGATGTTGGGCGAGTGCGCGGCGCGGATCAACGCGGCGCCCATCTCCTCGCAGGCGGCGCGCAGCGCGCCCGTGAGCACCTGCAGCTCGATCGGGTCGAGGCTCATTCGTCAGCTCCTTCGTCATGCAGGTGCACGGTGCCGTAGTCGTCGACTTCGCCCCTCCAGCCGTCGGGCACATACAGGGTGGAGCCCGGCAGGGAGCAGACCACTGGCCCCTCGATCGCTGTGCCCGGAGCAGGCTCGCCCTCCGCGGACGGCAGCCGCAAGCGTGGGGTGGCACCCCACGCGGAGACGCGGATCGTCACCAGCTCGACCTCGACGCCGTCGTCGCGATAGCCGTAGCGCTGCTCGTGTGCTTGGGCGAATGCCTCGCGCAGCACATCGGGGTCGGGCGGCGCGCCGTCGTCGGCGGGCGTGAAGGCCTCGCGTATGGCGCCCAGCGCAGGCGGACCGCCCGGCGGCCGTGCCGCTCCGGTGTGTGCCCGGGCACTCGAGCAGCCCGCCATGCCTGCCCGCACATCCTCCTCCTCCACCGCCAGCTCAAACGACTGCCCGCGGTAGCGCAGCTCGTAGCGGACGGCGACGCGTGCGGCCGCCTCGCCGAGCTCCGCGCACGCCCGAGCCGCGAGCGCCTCCCGTTCCCCCGTCAGGCGCTCGGCGTCGAGCGCCTTCCCGACCGAAGCCGGGGGACACTCGCCTTCGGCTCGCATCCCCGTTTCGGCCAGCATCACCGTGCGCGCCGCGTCGCGCCGGGGGGCCGCGGCGGCGAGGCCAAGGGCGCACAGCACCCCCGAGGCGCGCGGGCAGAGGATCCGCCGCATCCCCAGCTCGCGCGCGAGCGCCGCCGCGTGCAGGGGGCCGGCGCCGCCGAACGGCATCAGCGCGAAGCCGCGGGGGTCGATCCCGCGCTCGACGGTGATCGCGCGCAGCGCTCCCAGCATCTCCGCCTCGGCGACGCGCACGATCCCCTCCGCGCAGCGCCGGGTCGAAAGGTCAAGCGTGGTGGCGAGGGCGGCGACCGCGCGCTCGGCGGCGTCGCGGTCGAGTCGCAGGCCGCCCGCCAGCGGGGCATCCGCGGGCAGGCGCCCCAGCAGCAGGTTGGCGTCGGTCACCGTCGGGTGCGCGCCGCCGCGCCCGTAGCACGCCGGCCCGGGGTCGGCGCCCGCGGAGTGCGGGCCCACGCGCAGCGCGTCGCCTTGGTCGCGCCACGCGATCGAGCCGCCGCCCGCACCCACGGTGTGGATGTCGAGCATCGCCAGCGCCATCGGCCTGCCCGCCACGACCCCCTCCGCCGTCTCCGCCACGCGGCCGTCCGCGATCAGGCACACATCGCAGGAGGTGCCGCCCATGTCGAGGCACAGCACGTCGCGCTCACCCGCCAGCTCCGCCAGCGCCGCTGCGCCGCGCACCCCGCCGGCAGGGCCGGAGAGCGCCGTCCGCGCTGCGTGCGCGGCGGCACCCTCTGCGTCAATGAGACCGCCCGAGGATTGCATGATCGTGGGCCGGATCAACCCCAGTGTGTCGGCCTGCTCGCCGAGGCGGCGCAGGTATGCCCCAAGCAGAGGGGAGAGGGCGGCGTCGACCTCGGTGGTGGCGGCTCGCTCGTACTCGCGGAAGGTGCCCACCAGCTCGTGTGAGAGCGACACGTGCACGGTCGGCAGGCGGGCGGCGAGCAGCTCCCCCAACAGGCGCTCGTGCTCGGGGTGCGCGTAGGAGTGCAGCAGCGCCACCGCCACAGATTCGATGCCCGTCCCTCCGGTCGGCTCGCGCGCGATCCGCTCGATCAGCTCTTCGGCCTCGCGCGGGTCCAGCGCCCGCAGGGGGCCCTCGGGGGTCATGCGCTCGGGGGCCTCGAAGCGCAGCTCCGCCGGTGCCAGCGGGGCGGGCGCGGCCGCGCACAGCCGGTACAGGTGCGCTCGCGCCTGGCGTCCCAGCTCGACGATGTCGGCGAAGCCCTCGGTGGCGATCAGCGCCGTGCGGGCGCCCTTACCCTCGAGCAGCGCGTTGGTTGCCACGGTCATCCCGTGGGCGAAGCGCTCCACCTGGCTTGGCTCTGCATTCGCCTGGTCGAGCACTGCGCGCACCGCATCCATCACTCCGCGTGACTGCTCGTTGGGGGTGGTTGGCACCTTCGCGGTGTACATCTCCGACCCCTCCGGGGCGATCAGCACCGCGTCGGTGAAGGTTCCTCCGACGTCCACTCCAAGAAGCACACCGCCAGAGACTAGGGGGGAGCCCGCCGACGGTGTTACGCGGCTCGCGGGCGACCACCAACGTTTCTGCGACCGCCAACGTTTCTGCGACCGCAAACGGTTCTGTGATCGCCGACGACTATGTGACCGCAGATGGTTCTGTGATCGCCGACGACTATGTGACCGCAGATGGTTCTGTGATCGCCGATTGCTCCGCGATCGCCGGCGTGTCAGCCACCACTCGGGTAGGCGACGCCGCCGCGGGGAGCTGTGCCGGCCGGCCGAGAGCCGCGAACGCGATCCCGGAGCCGAGCGCGCCGGCGACCATGATCAGCCAGGCTGCGCGGAAGTCCGATGCGGTGGTGCTCGCCGTGCCGAGCACCGCCACCAGCACCGCCACGCCGAGCGCCGAGCCGATCTGGCGGCCCATCGTGAGCACCGCGGCGCCGGTCGCGAAGCGCTCGGGCGGCAGCGAGGACGCACCGGCGCCCGTCAGCGTCGGAATCACCAAGCCCACTCCCGCCCCACCGATCACCATCCCGGGCAGAAACTCGGAGAGGTAGGCGGGCGCGTCGCCGAGCTGGGTGATCCACCACAGCGATCCGCAGATGAACAGCGCCGCGCCGACCATCCCCGGGATCCGGTAGCCCACGCGCGCGCCCAGCCGCGCCGAGGGCACGCTGAACGCGGTCGCCATCGCCGGCCCGGGGAACAGCATCAGGCCGGCGTGCAGCACGCTCTCGTGCCATACGCCGGTGAGGAACAGCACGCCCGCCAGCAGCATCGCCGCGAAGCCGGCGAAGAACAGCAGCGACGCCCCCACCGCCAGGGCGAAGCTGCGCACGCGCAGCATCACCGGATCGACAACCGGCGCGGGCTGGTGCTCCGAGCGCAGCCAGATCGTCGGCAGCAGCACCGCGGTGGTGGCGAGCAGGCCGAGGATCGCCGGCGAGGCCCAGCCCCAGTCCTGGCCCTTGACGATCGCCACCACGAGCGAGCCGATCGCGACGATCAGCATGGCGGCGCCCAGCACGTCCGGTCGCTGCCCGCCGCGCTCGCGGCGCTCGGTCAGCGTGCGCAGGCCGAACGCCAAGCCGGCCAATCCGATCGGGACGTTCACCAGGAACACCCACCGCCAGTCGGCCTGCACCAGCACCCCGCCGAGCGGCGGTCCCGCCGCCGCGGCGACACCTCCAGTGGCGGCCCACACGCCGATCGCCATATGGCGCTCCTGCGGGCCGAACTCCGGCAGCATCAAGCCGAGCGAGGTCGGCAGCATCAGCGCGCCGCCGATCGCCTGCACGACGCGGGCTGCGATCAGCGCGCCCACCGTCGGTGAGAGCGCGCACGCGGTGCTGGCGAGCACGAACACCCCGAGGCCGAGCAGGAACGCGCGCTTGCGTCCGAACGTGTCCGCCCAGCGGCCGGCCGGCACGAGCAGCGCGGCGAACACGATCGCGTAGGCGCTCAATATCCACGACAGCGAGTTGAGCGATGCGCCGTCGAAGTGCTTGGCGATCGCGGGGAACGCGATGTTGACGATGAACAGGTCGAGGCTCGACATGAACACCCCGACGCACACCACAAGTGAGACCCGCCATTTGCGTTGCATGATGAAACGCACCCTAGCACATAGGTTGCGTCATGCAACTGAACCGCTAAGCTGAGCTTGGAGGGGCGCTTGAAAAGGGCGGTGAAGCC
The DNA here is from genome assembly GCA_963744135.1 of uncultured Solirubrobacterales bacterium. Classification (GTDB taxonomy): domain Bacteria; phylum Actinomycetota; class Thermoleophilia; order Solirubrobacterales; family Solirubrobacteraceae; genus Palsa-744. The sequence goes on from CAVUSE010000007.1 coordinate 817,978, forward strand.
CGGTCGCACGGTCTATTGAAAGATGTTCTGAGAGTCATGCTGGGAAACTCCTACGACAGCCAGGTCTGCAGCATCGCGGCGGCGCTCGAGGTCGTCGGCGAGCGCTGGTCGCTGCTGATCGTGCGCGACATCTTCCTCGGACTGCGCCGTTTCGACGAGATCCAGGCCGACCTCGGCATCGCGCGCAACGTGCTGCACACCCGCCTCACCAGGCTCCTCGAGCAGGGTGTGCTCGAGAAGCGTCCCTACCAGGAGCGTCCACTGCGCTGGGAGTACCTGCTCACCGCGAAGGGCCTCGACCTGTGGCCCACGGTGGTGTCGCTGATGCACTGGGGCGATCGCCACGCCGCGCCCGACGGTCCGCCGGTGCTGCTCGAACACCGCGGTTGCGGCGGCGCGGTCGACTCGCATCGCATCTGCGAGGCGTGCGGTGCACGGCTGACAGCCGTGGACGTACGGGCACGTCGTGGCCCTGGTGCGTCGGACGATCGCCGCCTGGCGGCCGCTCGTTAGCGCGGGCGCCGCGACGAGACACCAGCGATCGTCGTGGGGCATCGACGAGACGCCAGCGATCGTCGTGGGGCATGGAAGCCCCACGCCCACCGACGCTGGTCTGCGCGCCCACGCGCGCGGACGATCCCCCTCCCCGGAAATCACCGCTTTATGCGGCCAGCTGCTCGCTGTTCTCGGTGTCCGCAAGGTGCTGATGCGAGGGGCAGTACCCGTTGTGCGGCAGCGGTGTCCGTTGGCACGCGGCGCCCTTGCGGGTCGTCGCGCGGCACTGCAGCGGCTCGTCGCTCACCGACGCGTGCGCCGCCTGTGGGTTCTCCGTCAGGTAGCGCTGCGCGAGGCCCATATAGCGGACGACCACGCTGTGCACGCGCGCCTGCTGGCTCATCGGGAAGTGCATCCGGATGTCCCAGAACAGGGTCCTTTCCGGCCGCGCGAAGTAGTGGCGGTCTGTCGCCAGCCGCTCGATCGCCGACTCGCACGCGCGCAGCACCTGCTCGTGGTTGCTCTTACCCGCCGCCGTGGCGGCGGGATTGGATCCCGCCCGCCCGGGAGCGGCGATGTATGGTGCCAACTCCCTGTAGATCGCTCGACTGAACTGATACATGGCGACCCCCTCGCTCCTTCTTCTCTCTCTCCGTATCGACCAGGGCTCTGCTTTGCGACCTTCGCCGCGCATCTCCGCCGATCCCATGGACTCCCTTAGCTCCTGAGACCTTTCACCTGATTCAACACGTCTCCTACCCCAAAGGACCGAAGATCTTCATAAATCTTCGCGTCTCTTTAGGGATTGACGAGTATCTGCCACTTACATAAAGCTGGGCAGAAGGGAGGGTTAAGGGCTGGTTAATACGTCACTCCCATGTCTCCCATGTGAGCTCCCCCTCCGGGCCCACCGCGATGTGACGGTGCTCGAGCGCCGAGTCGGCCTCGGGGTGCTCCACGCGACGGTGCGCCCCCCGACTCTCCCGGCGCTCCAGCGCGCACGCCGCGATCCTTCGCGCCAGCGGGTGCGGGTCCCCCGCCAGGCGAGTCAACCCGTCGGCGGAGCGCTCGATGCCGGCATCCCGCCACAGCGCCTCGCGGGTGGCGGCGCTCACCGGCGGGGGCGCCTGCTGGTGCGCCAACGCCTCCAGCTCCCGCGGGCGCGCTTGTCCGCAAGCCGCCACCGCCGGCTCATCCAGGGCGCTGTGGGCGGCGCGGCGTCCGAACACGAAGCACTCGCTCAACGAGTTCGACGCCAGCCGGTTGGCCCCGTGCAGGCCGGTGCACGAAGTCTCCCCGACCGCGTACAGCCCGGCGACCGTGGAACGCGCGTGCAGGTCGGTCACGATCCCGCCCATCGTGTAGTGCGCCGCCGGCGCCACAGGCACCAGCTCGCGCGTCGGGTCCACGCCCGCCTCGCGCAGCGCCCCCACCACGTTCGGGAACAGCGCGGGGTCGATCGCCCGCATGTCGAGGCCCACCGACTCCGCACCCGTCTCCCGCATCCGTCCCCAGATCGCGCGCGCCACTTCGTCGCGCGGGGCCAGCTCGTCCACGAAGCGCTCTCCCGTGGCGTCGTGCAGCGTCGCTCCCTCGCCCCTGATCGCCTCGGTGATCAGGAATGCCTCACGCCCGCCCACCCCCTTCACAGCGGTGGGGTGGAACTGGACGAACTCCAGGTCCGCCAGCTTCGCGCCCAGCGCCTGCGCCAGCAGCAGCCCCACCCCCTGCGACCCCGGGGGGTTGGTCGTGCGTGTCCACAGTGCCGCCGCGCCGCCGGTGCTCAGCACGACCGCGCGCGCGGCGATCGTGCGCCCGTCCTCGCACGCCAGCCCGCCGCAGCGGCGCTCGCCATCACCCCGCTGCCACAGCGACCGGGCACGGACGTTCTCCAGCACCGCGATCCGCGGCTCCTCCACCGCCAGCGCCGCCAGCGCACGCAGCAGTCGCCTGCCGGTCGCGCTGCCCCCGGCGTGCACCACTCGGCGCACCGAGTGTCCGCCCTCCAGTCCCAGCGCCAGGCGCCCGAAGCGGTCCGCGTCGAAGCGCACGCCCAGCGCCTGCAGGTCGGCCACGCACTCCGGCGCTTCCTTGACGAGCACCTCCGCCGCTGCCGTGCGCATCGCGCCCCGTCCCGCGCGCTCGGTGTCCTTCAGGTGCAGTTCAGCGCTGTCGTCCTCCGCCAGCGCCGCCGCCAGCCCGCCCTGCGCCCAGTAGCTGGCGGTCTGCGCCAATGGGGCAGCCGACACCAGCGCCACCCGCGCTCCCTCCCGCGCCGCGCACAGCGCCGCGTATAGCCCCGCCGCGCCGGCGCCCACCACCGCGACGTCCACCTCCAGGTCCACGCCCCCCCGCGTCGCCTGCACGCTAGCTCACGGTGGTCGCTTCTATTGCAGAAAAACGCGCTCTAACCATGGCGGCGTTCATACGCCTGGATCACTTTTTCCAGCGGGTTTTTCGCCTTCGTCGTTTTCGCCCCCGTGCCCGCCGCGCCCGTGGTCGAGGCGCCGGTCGTGGCGGTGCCCGTCGTGCCGGTGGAGGAGGCGCCGTTCGTCGGGTTCTCCGAGGAGGCGCCACCGGCGGTCTTGCCTGTCTGCGGCGCGCCCGGCGCGGTGGTTGCCGAGCCCGCCGCGCCGCTTGTTGCGCCTGCCGGTGCGGTCGTGGTGCCTCCTGTTTTCGGCGCCGTGGTCCCCGGTGCGCCGGTGGACCCGGGTGCCGTCGTCCCCGTGGTGCCCGCCCCGGGCGCCGTCGTCCCTGTGGTGCTCGCCCCGGGCACGCCAGCCGTGGAGCCGGCGGCCCCCGCGGGCGCGCCCGGCGTGGTGGTTGCAGATGCCGGCTCCGTCACCGTCCGTGTCACCGCGACCGTGCCTTCGGGGCCGCTGGATCCCGCCAGCGACACCAGCGCCGCGGTAAGTGCTCCCAGCGAGAGCACGATCACGGTCGCCAGCGCGATGATCGGGGGGCGCCACCGTGGGGTCGCCGCGAGGCGCGTGCGTGCCGCGGCGCCGCAGCGCAGGCACCAATCCTGCTCGGCTCCCAGCGCTGCCCCGCACAGTGGACAGCGCTCCTCCGCCGGCTCCTGCGGGGCGGTGCCGGACGGGGGAGGCGTTGCGACGCTCACCCGGACTCGTCGTCCCGCGGCCGGATGATTTCCGTGGGGCGGTCCTCTTGTAGGGGTTTTGCCGGGGGCGTGGGAGCGCGCGGCACCGGTGCGCTCGAGGGAGCCTCAGTTGCGGGGTGCGCCGGCACCGGTGGGGTGGTCTGGAGCGGCGGAGATGCAGCCGGGGTGGGTGTGGCCGGGATGGATGTGGCCGGGGTGGGAGTGGCAGGAGCGGGCGTGGCAGGGGTGGGTGCGGCCGGGGCGGGCGTGACCGGGGCGGAGCTCAACGCCAGCTGGCCTGGGGTGACGGTGGCTGCGGCGGCGACCGAGGCGGCGGCAAGCGGTGGGGGAGCGACCCCGGGGATCGGCGCGGGCGCGCCGACGCCGCCTGCGGCCGGCGCGCCGGGGGGCGTCGCCGCGATCGGGCTCTCCGCCGGGCGGCCCATCGGCATCCCGCACGTCGGGCAGAAGCGATCCTCGCTGCCGTGGATCGCGGCGCACCGCGGACACGCCCCGATGCCCGCCTCGCGCAGAACCGTCACCGGACGGCGCTCGTCGAGGGCGCTCTCCAGCGCGCGCAGCTCCGTGTCGAAGTTCGCCAGCACGCCAAGCTTCGCCGCCACCAGCTCGTCGTTGCGCTGGCTCAGCCGCTGCATCTCGAACACCAACCCCCCGAGGTCGCGGTAGGCGAGCTCCCGCGCCTTGCGCAAAAACCGCACCCGCCTGCGCATGCGCCCGCGTTCGCGGAAGCCGGGGGGACGCGCCTGCGCGGGGGGCAGCTCGATCCCCGCGGGCGGCTCCGTGTTGGCGGGGGCCTCGGGCGGACTCGTGGCTGGAGCGCTCATCGACCACTCCATCCTACTCATCGGGCTCCCGGTGTCACTCGGCGCCTCGCTGGAGCAGTTCTCTCCAGGTGTCCGCGAGACGCGCCGCCATCCGCGTCGCGGAGTACGGCTCGGCGTGCGCCCGGCCCGCTATCCGGGGGTCAGGGTCCTCGATGTGGGGCGCTGCTGCCGCCCTCCAGCGCTCCACGTCGAAGGGCGCGCACAGCGCTCCCGCCACGCCCTCCAGCGCCTGGGGGTGCACTCCCACGGGAGTCGCGAGCACCGGCACGTCGCACGCCAGCGCCTCCAGCACCGCCAACCCGAACCCCTCCGCCTCCGAGGGCACCACCACGGCGTTGGCCGCATTCATCCACAGCGGCACTCGCTCGGGGGCGACGCCGCCGAGGGTGTGCAGGGGCACGTCGCGCGCGAGCGCCACCGCGCGGTCGTAGCGCTTGCCGGGTCGTGTGGGGTCCGCGGGGAACAGCAGACAGGGGGCCTGCGGGTCCAGGCCGAGCTCGGCACGGGCGCTCGCGCGCGGGATCGGACGGAAGCGCTCCATGTCCACGCCACACGGCACCACTCGCGTGCGCCGCGCCGCGCGCCCCGGCAGCTCGTGCGCCAGCTCCGCGGTGGGGGCGGCGATCAGGTCCATCAACGGCAGCGCCGCGTACGTGGCCACACGCGTGCGGGGGTGGCGCACGTCGGTCCCGTGCACGGTCAGTCCCCTGACCCGTGCGCGCGCGGCCAGCGCCGGCCAGGCGGTGAGGCCGAAGTGTGCGTGCACCACGTCGAGGCGTGCTGCGTGCCGCCGTCGCCCGCCATGATGGCCGCGCAGCCAGCGGGCAGCCTCGATCAGCGCCGCGCCACCCGGGGGGAACTCGTACAGCTCGACCTCCACGTCGGGCAGCCGGCGCAGCGCATCCACCTGATCGCGCACGAAGCCACCCCGCTCGGGGTTGCGGGCATCGGGAAGCATGTTGGACACGACCAGCGCCCGCACGACCCGCGACGGTAGCGCTCTGGGATGATGAACCGCGTGGCCAACCTCTCGGCAGGCAATCGCGCGCGCCCCATCGGGGTGTTCGACTCCGGCATCGGCGGCCTCACCGTGCTGCACGAGCTGCTGGTGGCGCTGCCGCGGGAGGACTTTCTCTACCTCGGCGACACCGCGCGCTTCCCCTACGGCGAACGCTCCCGCGAGGAGCTCGAGCGGTTCTCGGTGGAGATCGCCGAGGAGTTGTTGAGTCGCCGGGTGAAGCTGCTCGTGGTGGCCTGCAACTCGGCGACCTCCGCGGCGCTGGGGGCGCTCCAGCAGCGTATGATGGACACGACCCTGGGTGTGGACGTGCTCGGGGTGGTGCGCCCCGAGGCCGTGCAGGCGGTGGCGACGACCCGCACCGGGCGGATCGGCCTGTTGGCGACGCCAACCACGGTCTCCAGTCGTGCTTACGAGCACGCGGTGCAGGCGGTGGACCCGCACGTCTCGCTGACGGCGGTGCCCTGCCCGACGCTCGCGCCGATCATCCAGGCCGGCGAGCAGTTCGACGAGCGCGTCGTGCGGAGCGTGCGCGCGGCCTGCGCCCCTTTGAAGGCTGCCGAGGTGGACACCGTGATCCTCGGCTGCACCCACTATCCGCTGATCGCACCGATGCTGCAGCGGATGCTCGGGCCGGCGGTGACGCTGATCACCTCCGGGGGGGCGCTCGCCCGCCAGGTCGAGCACGCGCTCTCCACGCGCGACCTGCTCAATATCCGCGGCGCCGGCGGCGAGGGCGACTACAGCTTCCTCTGCACCGGCGACGTGGAGACGTTCAGGGAGCAGAGCACGCGCTTCCTGCAGATGCCGCTCGGCCCGGTCGAGCAGGTGCGCCTGGTGGCGGCGGAGGCGATCGCTTGAGCCGCGCGCGCAGCTACGATCGTGCGCCCGACGGCCTGCGCCCGGTGACGATCGAACCGGGCTTCATGCGCACCGCCACGGGCTCGGCGCTGATCTCCATCGGGGAGACGCGCGTGATCTGCACCGCCTCAGCGCAGGAGAGCGTGCCGCGTTGGATGGCCGGCAAGGGCCGTGGGTGGGTGACGGCGGAGTACGGGATGCTGCCCGCCTCCACCGGCGAGCGCAAGCAGCGCGATGCGACGCGCGGGCGTCTGGATGGGCGCTCGGTCGAGATCCAGCGGCTGATCGGGCGTGCGCTGCGCGGCGTGATCGACTTCAAGGCGCTGGGGGAACGCACGATCTACCTCGACTGCGACGTGCTGCAGGCCGACGGGGGCACGCGCTGCGCCTCGATCACCGGTGCTTACGTCGCGCTCTCGCTGGCCTGCGCACACCTGGCGACCCAGGAGGCGTTCGAGCACCCCCCACTCAGCGGCTCGGTGGCGGCGGTCTCCTGTGGGATGGTCGATGGGGTCGCGCTGCTTGACCTCGACTACTCCGAGGACTCCACCGCGGAGGTCGACGCCAACGTGGTGATGACCGGCGAGGGCGACCTCCTGGAGGTGCAGGCCACCGCCGAGCGCACACCGCTCTCGCGCGCCTCGCTTGATGAGCTGCTGGCTCTGGCAGCGGGAGGGATCGAGCAGCTGCGTGCCGCGCAGGAGCGAGCGATCGCGACGCCGTGAGGCTGCTGTTGGCTACCCACAACGAGCACAAGCGCCGCGAGTTGGGGCGCCTGCTGCCCGATCACGAGATCGCCCTGCTGCCCGATGCGGTGCAGCTTCCCCCCGAGGATGGAGAGACGTTCGCCGAGAACGCGCTCGGCAAGGCGCGCGCCGCCGCCGCGGCCACCGGGGAGGTGACGATCGCCGACGACTCCGGGATCGAAGCGGCAGCGCTCGGAGGCGCCCCAGGCGTGCGTTCGGCACGCTATGCCGGGGAGCACGCCACGGATCAGCAGAATCTCGACAAGCTGCTGCGCGAGGCGCCCGCTGGCAGCGCGCTGGCGTACGTGTGCGCGCTCGCCTACGTGGACCCCACCACGGGGGTCGAGCGGCTGTTCGAGGAGCGCTGCACCGGCGGTCTCGCCGTCGAGCCGCGGGGGGGAGGGGGCTTCGGTTATGACCCCGCATTCCTGCCCGACGACGGTCCCTCGGGGATGACGATGGCGGAGCTGACCCCCGCACAAAAGGATGCGATCAGCCACCGCGGCCGCGCCGCGCGGGCGCTCGAGGAGTGGCTCTTGCCTGAAAGATGAGGGGCTCGACCGAAGCCGGGTGACACGCGCCTGTGGCGCGAGTCCCCATTTCGGCCAGCCTGCCTGCGGCCGGCTGCGCCACCCTCAAAAAAGGTTGATCGCCGCTGAGGCTCCCACCGCGACCGACAGCACGGCGTAGCCCGTGTAGCCGGCGAGCAGCAGCAGCGCCGCCGTCAGCAGGGCGATCAGCACGGTCACGATCCAGGCTACGTGGGGGAGGTCCATCGGCGAGGGTATTCTCGCACGGAGATGGGATCCGGCTTTGGCGACATCCTGGCGGCGCGCGTGGCAGAGCGCGAATCGCAGATTGTGCTCGGCCTCGACCCCGATCCCGAGGCGCTGTGGCAGGAGGCGCACGATGCCGCGATCGCTCCGCTCGCGGAGCACCTGCAGAGCCCGCACGTCGAGCAGGCGTCGACGACTCGGGCGGAGGACCGTTCGCCGATCCCCCGCGCCGACCGTTCGCCGATCCCCCGCGCCGACCGTTCGCCGATCCCCCGCGCCGACCGTTCGCCGATCCCCCGCGCCGACCGTTCGCCAATCCCCCGCGCCGACCGTTCGCCAATCCCTCACGTCGACCGTTCGCCGACGTGGCGCACGGCGTTGGCCACCCGCGTGCACTGCTGCGCCCTGATCGACGCCGCGGGGCCGGCATGCGTGGCGGTGAAGCCCCAGCTGGCCTGCTTCGAGCGGCTGGGGGCGCCCGGGTGGGACGCGCTGGAAGCGGTGATCGAGCACGCTCATCAGCGCGGTCTGCTGGTGATTGCCGACGGCAAGCGCGGCGACATCGCGCTCAGCGCGCGCGCCTACGCGCAGTCGCTGTTCGAGCGCCTCGGTGCCGACCTTGCGACGGTCAACCCGCTCCTGGGCGGGGATGCGATCGAGCCGTTCGTGACGGGCGCCCGTGCGGCCGGGGCCGGCGTGCTGCTGCTGGTGCGCACCTCCAACCCTGGAGCCGCCGACGTGCAGGATTTGGAGCTGGCGACGGGTGGTCCGGTGTGGGAGCACTTGGCGAGGTTCGTGTCCGAGCAGGGAGCGGCGGGGATCGGTGAGTCGGGCCTCAGCGATGTCGGCGCGGTGGTGGGTGCCACCCAGCCGCAGCACCTCGAACGGGCGCGCGAGCTGATGCCCCACGCGGTGCTGCTGCTGCCGGGCGTGGGCGCGCAGGGGGGCCGCGTGGAGGATCTGGCGGCGGCCTTTGCCCCAGGCCGGGCCGGGGGCCTGATCACCGCCTCGCGCAGCATCGTCGGTGCGCACCTCACGACCGGCGGCGACCCCGCGGAAGCGGCCCGCGCGGAGGCGGAGCGCTTGCGGGAGACGGCATGGGCGCTGGGCGGTCAATGACCGGTGGCGAACCCGCCGAAGCGGCCCGCAAGAGGCGGAGTGCCCGCGGAAGGCCGCATGGTCACTGGGGGATTGACCGATCGGCAGAATTTTTAAGCCACGTTGTGGTGAGGTCGGCTACGCTAGGCGTGCGCGCAGCGGAGCCACCCGGCGCCGTGCGGCGCAGACGTGGATGAGGCATTCGGGATGATCATCACGGTCACGCTCAACGCGGCTATCGACAAGTCGCTCTCGGTGCCCAACTTCCGCTTGGGGCGACGGCACCGCACCGTCGAGCAGCGCACGATGGCGGGCGGCAAGGGCGTCAACATCGCCCGCGCCCTGAAGGCGCTGGGGCAGCCGGTGATCGCGACCGGGATGGCGGGCGGCCCCACGGGGACGCACATCGTCGAGCAGCTCACCGAGGAGGCGATCCTCAACGACTTCGTGCGCATCCGCGAGGAGTCGCGCACCAACACCTCGGTGCTCGACCCCACCAGTGGCGAGCAGACCGAGATCAACGAGCGCGGTCCGCGCGTGAGCGAGCGCGAGGTGGAGCTGTTTCGCGACAAGCTCCTCTACCTCGCGCGCGGCGCGGCGATTGTGGTGTTCGCCGGCTCGCTCCCTCGCGGCGTCGAGTCCGACGTGTACGCGGGCCTGATTCGCGAACTGCAACGTACCGGCGTCACGACCGTGATCGACACCGACGGCGACCCCCTGCGCCACGCGGTGCGCGCCGAGCCGGACGTCGTCTCGCCCAACGTGCTGGAGGCTGAGGAGCTGGTGGGCCACGAGTTCGCCGACGAGGAGGAGCGCTCGCTGGCGGTCGGCGAGCTGGTCGCGCTGGGGGCGCGCGAGGCGATCATGACGCTGCCCGATGGCTGCTTCGCACAGGTGCAGATCGATGGTCAGCCCACGCTCCTACGAGCCCGCATCGACCTGCGCGAGCCGGTCGCCAAACGCGGCTCCGGCGACGCCTTCCTCGCCGGCTATGTGGCGGCGCGCTACGCCGGCAGCCCGCCCGCGGAGTGCCTGCGCTTTGGCGTCGCCTGCGGCGCGGAGTCCACCGGCCGCCTCGGCGCGGGACTGATCGAGCGCCGCGAGGTGCACCGCCTGGAGCACGAAGTGGAGCTGGAGCCGGTGGAGCTGCCGGCCGCGGCGAAGGGCTGAGATCTCGATCGCGATCTCGGTGTTGGATATCTCCTTTTTCGGACCCCTACCCTTCATTTTGTGAAGTGGTGGGGGCCAAGATTGATGTTTGTCTCCCCGGGTTGGAGAGGCGTGTATCTACATTTTGGCCCTAGAACCACTTCACTTTGTAAAGGGTTCTAGGGCGATTTTAAACGACACGCCGCACGCGGATCACCGCCCCGATCCGCCCGTCAGCTCAGCCTTTAGCGACGTCCTACCGCAGAAACGTCGTCGGCTGAGCCTCCAGCGACATCCTGCCGCAGAAACACCGTCGGCTCAGCCTCCAGCGACATCCTGCCGCAGGAACACCAGTCGACCCAGCCTCCAGCGACGTCGCGCCGCAGAAACACCAGTCAGCTCAGCCTCCAGCGACGTCGCGCCGCAGAAACACCAGGTAGGCCGCAAACAACGCAGGCACCGCGTACAGCGCACACACCCATGCCGAGTGCCCGATCGGCGCCCAGTCGGTGGGGGTACGCAGCAGGCCGTGCCAGTTCTCGTACTGTTCGGTGAGCAGGTAGGGCTTGAGCCCTTCCAGGCCGGGGATCTGGCCGACGATGAACAGCAGGATCGTGAAGCCCACGGTGCCGACGACTGCGCCGGCGCTGTTGCGGGTGGCGGTCGATAGCAGCACCCCGATGCACACCACCGTCAGCAGCGGAATCAGGTAGCAGGCGTTCGAGGCGAATACCAGCAGCAGCCCTTCGGGCGCGGACACCACGCTGCCGGAGAATGTGACGACTTGGTGGAAGCCCCACGAGGCCACGCCGGCGACCGTTGCCACCACAGCCGACAGGAAGACGGCGAGTGCTCCGTAGGTCATAGCCGCGAGCGCCTTGGCGGCGAATACCTGCCCACGATCGACCGAGCGCGTGAGGATCGTCTTCAGAGTGCCGTTGCCGTCCTCGGCGGCAACGATATCGCCGGCAACCAGCGCGGCGATCAGCGGCAGCATGAACACTGACAGGAACAGCAGCATCAGCACCGGCGTGGCGAGGCCGGATTGGGTGATGTGCGAGGCGAAGATGTTGCCCTGGTCGTGACCGTGATCGTTGCGCAGGTTCTGAGCAATCACGAAGATGATCGGCAGGATCGCCGCGAGCCCGAGGCCGAGGTAGGTGCGCTTCTGCGAGACCAGCTTGCGCAGCTCCCAGCGGTAGGCGGTCAGGGTCGAGGGGCGCCTGACACGGCTCGCGCCGGTGGGAGCCAGCGCCGGGGATGCCTCAAGCGTGCTCATGGATCTGCCCCTGTGCGAGGTGTCCGTTGCCCGTGGGGATCGCGTTGCCCGCATCCGTGCCGCCACTCTCGGTCAGCCGGAAGAAGAGGTCCTCGAGTGTCGCCAGCTCCGGTGTCAGCGCGAGGATGCCGACGCTGGCCGCTCCGAGCGCGATCGAGAGGGCGCCGACGTCGGGCTCCTGCGCCTGGAAGGCGAGGCCGTGCTCGGGCAGGTGGGCGTTGGTCACGTGCTCGACGCCGGGCTGGGCGCGCAGCACCGTGAGCGCGCGCGTATCGTCTGTGGTGCGCAACCGGTAGCCGGTCCCGCCCTGGCGGCGCAGGTCGGCGAGTGCCCCCTCGTAGACGACGCGTCCGGAGTCGACGATCGCCACGCGATCGCACAGTTCCTGCACCTCCGGCAGCTGGTGGCTGGAAAGCAGGACGGTGATCCCCTGGTCGGCCAGCCGGCGGATCAGCGTACGCATGTCGCGCATCCCCGCCGGGTCGAGGCCGGTGGCGGGCTCGTCGAGGATCAACAGGCGCGGGCGGCGCAGCAGTGCGGCGGCGATGCCGAGGCGCTGGCGCATGCCGTGGGAGTAGCCGCCCACGCGATGCGCCGCACGCGGGCTCAGCTCGACGGTCTCGAGCACCTCCGGGATGCGCTCCTGCGCGCCGCCGCCGTCGAGCGCCGCCAGCAGTTCGAGGTTCTTGCGCGCGCTGAGGTAGGGGTAGAACTTCGGCGCCTCGACAAACCCAGCGACGCCCTCCAGCGCCCGCGCGCCCTCGCGGATCGGGTTGCGCCCGAACAGCTCGACGGTGCCGTCCGTCGGCATGATCAGCCCGAGTGCCATGCGCAGCGTGGTGGTCTTGCCGGCGCCGTTGGGCCCCAGGAAGCCGTAGACGTCGCCGGCGTGGACGTTCAGGTCGATGTGGTCGACTGCCAGTACCTCCTTGTAGCGCTTGACGAGACCACGCGCCTTGACCGGCGGTGCCTCGCTCACGACTACAGGCCCTTGGCCACCGCTTCGACGGCGGCGGGGGGGACCGCGCCGGCGATCAGGTAGCGCACGCCGGAGCGCTCGAAGCTGAGCAGCGTGCCCAACTCGGTGGGCAGCTCGCTGGCCGTGACCCCGTTGATCTTGACCTGCTGCAGCCCTTCGGGCAGCGGCGAGGTTTGTGAGGACGAGCCGGCCTTGGCCTTGCCTTCGAGCACGGCGATCGTCCCGGGCCCGCTCCCGTGCATCGTGACGTTGGGGTGTTCGTGTTCGCCGTCCTGTGAGGAGCTGCCCTGATGTTCGCCGGGCTTGGGCAGCACGACTTCTTCGACCTTGGCGTTGGCGGGCGGCGTGAATTCGAACACGGAGGGTTCGACGGGCCCGTAGGAGATCGAGGTTGCGGCCAATTCGAGCACTGGGGCGGCGCTCTCGGTGGAGTAGATCGCGGCGCGCAGCGGGACGCCGTGCACGGCGTCCCAGGAGAGCTCGGCGCCGGCCAGCAGGCTGCCGCTTTCCTTCGGGGACACCTGCACCGTGTAGGCAGCCTGGCCGGCGACGTCGGTGGGGGTCGCGCCGGAGACGTCAGCGTGCTTCTCGAGGTGGGCGATCCCTTCTTCGACCTTGGCGACGCTGGGGATTTCGTGGGGGGCGTCCGAGCCCGAGCCCGAGGCGCCGCCGGATGAGCTTGTCCCGTCGCCGGATGAGCTTGCGCTGCCGCCGGACGAGCTTGCGCCGTCGCCAGATGAGCTTGCGCTGCCGCCGGACGAGCCCCACCCTTCGCCGCCCCCCGCGTTGCCGCTGCCTGCGCCTTCCTTCGGGGGCGTGTAGCGGTAGAGCGTGTTGGTCGAGGCGTCGTACATCGACAGGGTGTGCCCGTCGTAGTAGACCTGGGTGTCGCCCTTTTCGGACTGCAGCTCCAGGCGCACGTGGCCTTCCTTTGAGATCCACAACCGCCCGGAGGCGCCGGAGATCAGCGGGCTCGACGTCAACTGGCTGGCTTCGCCCCCGCCACTGGCGAGATTGGCGCCTTCGAGCAGGTGGTTGGTGAGCTGGATCTGGGCGCTCACGCCTTCGACGGGCGCCGCCGTGAGCGCGTCGTGCACGGCGTCAGCCAGCGGCTTCGGCTGGGGCGTGGGCCCCACGCCGAGCGCGGTTGCGAGCGCCGTCGCGCCGACGCCCACGCCGATCAGCACGCCGCACAGGAGCAGCAGGCGGGAGATTGGTAGGCGGCGCAGGAAGTAGCTCATGTGCTGATGCCTCGGAATCGCAGCCGGTCGAGCTGGAGATCACGATCAGCGTCTCAATGAAAAGGCTAGCGCGATAGATCAAGAGATCCTGAAGGAGTTGGTGGGGAAGCTCTCATCTTCGAGTGGGGAAGCTCTCATCTCCTGCCGGCGCCCGGCGGCGCCGATCTGCCGTTGCGCGAGAAATGCGCTTCTGCCCCGTCGCGATTCGCACGAGGGCCGTCTGGGCCGTGGCGCGGACCCGCAACGCCCGCGGGGCGCACTCCGACGCCGCCAACCTATATCGTGCCGGCCGGCATGTCAGTCCCACTCGCAATCGCCGCGATCCCGCTGCTCGTCACTGTCGGCATCCTCGCGCTCGGCTTCGGCGTGTTCCTGCTGGCGATGCGTCGCCCCCACGCGGCTCGCGACGGGGCGGCGCCCGGGGAATCGAAGGCCGCCCAGCGGGGGCTGACCGCCGGCCTCGTGCTCGTGTGCGCCTTTGGCCTGGTGGTGCCCGCTCTGGTGCTGGCCTTCAATAGCGCGCACAAGGCCAGCGTGGGTGTCGGCGGCGTGCACCTGGACGCCCAGCAGCAGAAGGGCAGGGAACTGTTCTCGCACTCCTGCAACCTCTGCCACACCCTCGCCGGAGCCGCTGCGGTGGGTCGCACCGGCCCCAGCCTCGACGTGCTGATCCCGACGGTGGGCGCAACGCTGCCGGAAAAGGCACAGTACACCGCCCGCAAGGCGTTCATCCTGAGCGCGATCCTCGAAGGGCGCGCACGCGGCAAAGGCCAGATGCCGAGGCTGCTCTTCCAAGGCACCGAAGCCGAAGACGTGGCCGCCTTCGTGGCGGCGATCGCCGGTCACTGACGATTCGCCGGTCGCAAAGCCCTGGATCCCCGCCGACGCGCCGGGCACTCCGCTGCATGACCCGCGGCGGCGAAGCGGCATATCCAAAAATTGGCTCCAAACGGCATTCGTGCCGTCCGAACGCACTGTCAGCATCATGCGCATGGTCGAGAGGACCATGCGTCACAGACGCAGGCCGCGCCGTACGCCGGCTGAGTGGGTGGGCCCACATCCCGACCGGATCGCCGGGTGGGCGGTGGTGATGGGCTTCGCGCTGGTGCTGGCGGCGTTGCTCAGCGCGCACGGGTAGGCGCCGGCGCAACTGGCCGGGTTTGGCCATCCGTCGATACCCGCCGCGCCGGCCATCGACTAAGGTCCGGCGGGGATGGCAGAGCAGCCAGACATGCCGAACGCCAGCATCGCCGACACCCCCAGCATGGCCGACACGGCCATGCCAAAGACCGCCGCGGACGTGAGCGCGTTCGTGGAGGAGCGCAAGATCCGCTTCATCCGCTTCTGGTTCACCGACATCCTCGGCCAGCTGAAGTCGTTCTCGATCAACGCCGCCGAGCTGCAGGACGCGTTCGAGGCTGGGATGGGCTTCGACGGCAGCTCGATCACCGGCTTCAACGCGATCGAGGAGTCCGACATGATCGCGCTGCCCGACCCGACCACGTTCGCGGTTCTGCCGTGGCGCCCGGAGGAGCAGGGGGTGGGGAGGATGTTCTGCGACATCATCACCCCCGAGCGCACCCCCTACGAGGGTGACCCCCGCCATGTGCTGCGCCGCGCGGTGGAGCGCGCGAAGGGGATGGGCTTCGACACGTTCAACGTGGGGCCGGAGCTCGAGTACTTCCTGTTCCGCGACTCCCGCACGACCGAGCCGCTCGACCACGGCGGCTACTTCGACCTGACGACGCTCGACGCCGGCAGCGACGTGCGTCGCGAGACGGTGCTGGCGCTGGAGCAGCTCGGGATCCACGTGGAGTACACCCACCACGAGGTGGGTCCCTCCCAGCACGAGATCGACATGCGCTACGCCGACGCGCTGAAGATGGCGGACGACTGCATGACCTACCGCATCACCGTGAAGGAGTACGCGATGAAGTACGGCTGGCACGCGACGTTCATGCCGAAGCCGCTGTTCGGCGAGAACGGCTCGGGGATGCACACCCACCAGTCGCTGTTTCGGGAGGGCAAAAACGCCTTCTTCGACCCCGATGACCAGTACTTCCTCTCCGACGTGGGCAAGGCGTTCATCGCCGGCCAGCTGCGTCACGCGCGC
The DNA here is from genome assembly GCA_963744135.1 of uncultured Solirubrobacterales bacterium. Taxonomy (GTDB): domain Bacteria; phylum Actinomycetota; class Thermoleophilia; order Solirubrobacterales; family Solirubrobacteraceae; genus Palsa-744. Next base: position 833,678 of record CAVUSE010000007.1, read on the forward strand.
GAGATGAGCTCGATCTTCGCGCAGTGGGTGAACTCCTACAAGCGCCTCGTGCCCGGCTTCGAGGCGCCGACGTACGTGGCGTGGTCGCGGCGCAACCGCTCGGCATTGGTGCGTGTGCCGCTCTACCACCCCGGCAGAGAGCGCGCGACGCGGATGGAGCTGCGCTGCCCCGACCCGGCGTGCAACCCCTACCTGACGTTCGCGGTGCTGTTGCAGGCGGGTCTGGAGGGGATCGAGAAGGGGTATGAGCTGCCCGAGGCGATGGAGCAGAATCTCTACCACCTCTCGGGCTCCGAGCGCGCGCGCCTCGGCGTGGAGCAGCTGCCGGAGACGCTCGGCGACGCGATCGAGCTGACCGCCCAATCGGAGCTGGTGCTGCGCACGCTGGGCGAGCACATGTTCAACCGCTACGTGGAGATCAAGCGCCAGGAGTGGGAGGACTACCGCGTGCAGGTGAGCCAGTGGGAGCTCGACCGCTACCTGTCGATTTTGTAGGAGGGGGCCTCCGCCGCTGAAGCGGCTGCGGCGGGCGGGGCAGTGGCTGATGCCCCCGGCGGGGCGGCTGCCGATGGGCGGATGCGTGACGGCGTCGCGGCGCGCCGGGTTGGCGGCTGCGGGTGGTTAGTCGCTCGCGGTCGTCCGCGGAGCGCCAGAGGCCGATCGGGCGGGAGGCACGGCGCACGCGAGCGCCGCGGCCGGCGAGAGGTGCAGCTCCAGCGCCTGCAAGAGGTGCCCAAACGAGGAGGGGTGCTGGGGGGCGATCTCGTGCAGCAGCCTCAGCACGCCGAGCGCATGGCGTTCGTATGACTCCTCGCCCGTAATCTGCGCCAACCGCAGCAGCCCGAGCGCGGCGGACGAGGCGCCGGACGGGATCGGGCTGTCATCGAGGTCCTTGCGCCGCGCGATCAGCTCCTCCCCGTCGGTGGGGGTCGAGAAGAAGCCGCCGCGCTCGGGGTCGGCAAAACGCTCGATCGTCTGCGCGGCCAGCGCGCGCGCCTCGGTCAGCCAGCGCTCCTCGCAGGTCGCTTCGAAGAGAACGATCAGCGCCTCCAGCAGGAAGGCGTGGTCCTCGAGGTAACCGCCGATGTGTGCGCGGCCCTCGGAGTAGGTGCGCAGCAGGCGCCGCGGCTCGGTCTCGCCCGGGGCGGGGTCGTGTTGGGCGGTCGGCTGGGTGTCGCCGGGTGTGGATGGCGCGTGTTGCCTGTGTGGCTGGGTCTCGCCGGGTGTGGTTGGCGGGTGTTGCCTGTGTGGCTGGGTCTCGCCGGGTGTGGTTGGCGGGTGTTGCCTGTGTGGCTCGGTCTCGCTGGGTGTGGTTGGCGCGTGTTGCCTGTGCGGCTCGGCTTCGCCGGGTGTGGTTGGCTCGTGTTGCCCGCTCTGCCCGGTTGCGCCCGCGGTGAAGGGCTCGCGCAGCTCGCGCAGGATGAATTCGGCGCACTGCTGCGCGGCGTCGAGGTAGCGCGGCTCGTCGAGCACCGACCCCGCGTCGGCGAGCGCGGCAATCATCAACGCGTTCCAGCTGGTCACGCGCTTGTCGTCGAGGCCCGGTCGCGTGCGGCTCGCGCGGGCCTCCAGCAGCCGCGCGCGAATGCGCTCACGGGTCTCCGCGTTTGGCCGACCCATCTCGTCGGGATGACCCATCGCCTCGGAGCGACCCATCTCGTCGGGATGACCCATCGCCTCGGAGCGACCCATCTCGTCGGGACCCATCGCCTCGGAGCGACCTACCTCGTCGGGATGACCTGTCCCTTCGGGATGACCCGTCCCTTCGGGCTGTGTGCCCCCCTCGCTCCGGTCGGTGAGCACATTGAGCCCTGGTTCGGGATGGTGCGGCTCCACGAAGTTGCCCTCCGCGCTGACGCCCAACCAGCGGATCGCCGCGTCGGCGTCCTCGCCGAGGAGGTCCTTCAGCTCCTGGATCCGCCACACGTAATAACGGCCCTCCACGCCCTCGGAGTCGGCGTCCAGCGCAGAGTAGAAGCCGCCTTCGGGGCCGCGCATCTCGCGCAGCGCCCAGTCGAGCGTCGCGCGGCACACGCCGGCCAGCTCCTGATCGGGGGATGGGCCGCCGCCGTGCCCGCCTCCTCCGCTCCGGCCTGAGTGGCTGTGCTCGCCTGCCCCGCTCCGGTTTGGGTGGCTGCTTCCGCCTGCCCCGCTCCCGCCTGAGTTGCTGCTCCCGCTTGCGCTGCTCCCGCCCGAGTCGCTGCTCCCGCTTGCGCTGCTCCCGCCCGAGTCGCTGCTCCCGCTTGCGCCGCTCCCGCCCGAGTCGCTCTCATCCGCGCCCGCGTTGTCGCTACCAACCACAGCACCCTCCCGATCCCCATCCCCTTCCTCCACCAGCCGGTGCCCATGCAGGTAGGCGCGCGCGAGCAGGGCGTTGTCGTAGAGCATCTTCTCGAAGTGCGGCACCGTCCAGGAGGCGTCCACCGAGTAGCGATGGAAGCCCCCGCCGAGCTGGTCGTGGATGCCCCCGGCTGCCATCGCGCGCAGCGTCGCGAGCGACATCTCGCGCTCGCCGTGGCGCAGCAGGAACTCCAGGACCGGTGTCTGCGGGAACTTCGGGGCGCCGCCGAAGCCGCTGTGTGTCGCGTCGAATGAGCGCCGCAACGTCGCCACCGCGGCGTCGAGCGCCTGCGCGTCGAACGGCTCGGTGGAGGGCTCCATCCGCGCTGCGCGGGAGAGCTGCTCGCGGATCCGCTCGCCGCCCGTGCGGATCTCGGCGGCGTTCTCGCGCCACGTCTCCGCGATCGCCTGCAGCACCTGTGTCCACGAGGGCATTCCGTGGCGGGGCTCGGGGGGGAAGTAGGTGCCGCCGTAGAAGGGCAGCTGCTCGGGCGTGAGGAACACGTTCAGCGGCCACCCCCCGTGGCCGGTCATTCCCTGGACGGCCTCCATGTAAAGCGCGTCGACGTCTGGGCGCTCCTCCCGATCGACCTTCACGCACACGAACTCCTCGTTCATCAGCGCCGCCACTTGGGGGTCTTCGAAGGACTCGTGCTCCATCACGTGGCACCAGTGGCAGGAGGAGTAGCCAATCGACACCACCAGCGGCACGTCACGCTCGCGTGCCGTCGCCAGCGCCTCTGGGCCCCATGGCAGCCAATCCACGGGGTTCTGCGCGTGCTGGCGCAGGTAGGGCGAGGTCTGGCTGGCGAGCGCGTTGGGCATCGGCGTCAGGGTAGTTGCCTTGAACGGGCCGTCGGGAGGGCGAGGTGGTGGGGGAGGGATGATGTATTCACTTTTCGGGCCCCTACCCTTCATTTTGTGAAGTGGTAGGGGCAGTTGAATACATTGTTTTTGGGGCCCTACCCTTCATTTTGTGAAGTGATGGGGTCGGTTGGGATGCTTTGTTTTGGGACCCCAACCCTTCATTTTGTGAAGGGTTATGGGTGCGTTTTGGACGATGTCTGCACCAGCCCCGGCAGCGGGAAGTGCAGCGACAGCGCCGAGCCCACCGTGAGACGGGCGGCCGCGCCCGCCCGTCTCACGCCCGGCCGCGCGGCCGCGCGCGCCCGTGAGAGCTGGGCCTTGGCGGTGCTCACGTTGAAGTGCTCCCCGTCGAGAGTGCCGCTGGCGCGCCCGCCGAGGCCGAGCGTGATCGTGCCGTGCGTGGCGGCCGCGCCGCTGACATGGATCGTGATGCTCAGCAGCTTGCCTTCCTTGGCGGGGAGCGTGCCGCTGAGCGCCACTCCGGGCACGAACGTGAGGTCGTGCAGGCTCACCGCCGAGGGGCCGAGCCTGGCGTAGCCGCCGTGCAGCCCCCCGAAGCTCGACCCATTCGGCAGCTTCTGCTGGACCTGCAGCGTGGCGCCGATCAGCTGGCGCTCAAGGTCGACGATCGTGTCGAGCACCGCGGTGAGGGTGCGTCCGCGATTGCCACCGAGGCCGGGGACGGGCTGCACGTGGGTGAGCTTCGTGGGGGTGATCGGCGTGGGGCCAAACGGGTTTGGTTCTGGCTTGCACGGCTGCACCGGAGAGCCCCCGAAGAAGGCTTCCACGGCCAGCGACGCGCAGTCGCCAAAGTCGCTGCCGATGACCGAGTGGCCGGTGTAGGGGACGACGAGCAGCTGGGCGTCGGGGATCTCCGCGGCGATGCGCCGGGCGTTTGAGCTCGGGGTGCGCAGGTCCTGCTCGCCTGAGAGGATCAGCGTCGGCACGTTGGGCAGCGGGCCGGCGGCGGGCGGGGCGGGGGAGGCGTTGGGCCAGTCCAAACACACGGGGATGAGGCTGTCCGACCACACGGTGGCGGTGTCAAACGGGTAGAGATCGCCGCTCGGCAACCCGTGCAGCGCGGCGCGTGCTTCGGCTTCACGGGCGGCGGGCGCCGCGCTGCGCTGCCAGGGGAAGGGCTTCTCTTCGCAGGAGGTGGCGAGGAACAGCGCGTTGTTTTCTTCTTCGTCGGCTTCCCGTTCGGCCTGTGTGCCCTTCGGCTGCAGCGGCACGTTGGGGATCAGCCCTTCGGAGAGCGCCTTCAGGCGCAACAGCGGGTCGGGGTCGCCGTGCAGCGCCGACTGCACCGCGGCAGGCAGCAGCGCCCGCAGGGCGGGGTTGAGATCGCCGGCGAGCAGGACGTTGAAGAGGTCGGCCTCACCCATCGTGGCGGAGTGGCGGCGCCCCTCCCCGTCGTACACCGAGCCGCTGAGCGTGTGCTTGCGTAGCCGTGCCGCCAGCGTGGCGATGTCACCGAGCGGGTCGGACGTGATGTGCGTGCATGCGCCTTCCGAGCAGAGCTCTTCGAGCATGGGCTTCAGCGCTTGGATCGAGGAGAGCGAGAAGGGTTCGGGGCCTTCGGGGAGCACCACCGAGTCAAGCACCAGCGCTTCCACGTGTTCGGGGTAGCGTTCGGCGTACTTGAGCGCCACCTTGGTGCCGTAGGAGGTGCCGTACAGCACGAGCTTTTCGTAGCCCATTGCTTCGCGGATCGCCTCGATATCCGCCACCGATTCCTCGCTGGTGAACGCCCCGCGGGCCGGCCCGAGCTGCAGCGCGCACTGTTCGGCGAGCTGCGCTTCGCTGCGCGCACGTTCGAGGGCGGATGAGTTGTGGCAGTTCAGCGGGTCCGAGTGTCCAGTGCCGCGCTGGTCGTAGACGATCAGGTCGCGGCTCCGCAGGGCGGGCGCGATCGCCTTCGCGACGAAGCCGGCGAGCGGGTCGGCCGCCTGCCCGGGCCCGCCGGCGAGCGCGAGCACGGCGCTGGAGCTCGGGGTGAAGCCGGCCTGGAGACGCTCCACGCTGAGGCCGATCGTGCCGGGAACCGCGCCCGCGCGAACGAGCGGCACGGTGACGGTGGTGCAGGCGAAGCTCGCTTCGTGGGCGCAGGGGGTGAAGCTAAGGCTAGTCCCAGGGGAGCCAGCCGAGGAGGCCGGCAAGCCTGTGAGCAGCAGCGCGGATAGCAGCACCACGAAGAGCGAAAAGGGTGCTCGTCTGCGCATCAGAACCGACAATAGCGGCAGTGGCGGTGGGGCTTGCGCCGGTACTGACGCGCTGTCCCCCGAGCTCGCCCACCAGCGCCCTGCGCGGTCCGAGGTGCAGCGTGCCGTGGGCGGCGGCCTTGCCGCCAATACGCAGCGTGATCTTTTCGGCCTTGACCGTGCCGGATACGGTGACGCCGGGCACGTAGGAGTAGCCGTGGAAGCTCAGCCCGCCCTTGGAGAGCTTGGCCCAGCCGGCTCGCAGGCCGCCGCTGCTCAGCGATGAGAGGTTGGTGGAGTCGCTCGCTGCCAGCAGCTGGATCGTGAGTTGACGGTCGAAGTCGACGATCGTGAGCGCAACCGCCCGCAGCGTTCGCCCGGCGCGACCGCGGTAGCCGTGCGCAGGGGCCACGTCGGCGAGTCGCGCCGGCGCGAGCGGGGTGGGTATCAGCAGCGGCGAAGCAGGCGGCCCGGAGCGGCAGGGGGCGATTGGATGCACACCCACCCCGCCCGTGAACATCGCCTGCAGCGCCTTGCGCGCGCACGAGGTGGGCTCGTCCTCCAGCACGGCGTGCCCGGTGTTGGGCACGACCAGCAGGTGGGCGTCGGGGATCTGCGCGGCGACGGCGCGCGCATTGGCGGTGGGGGTGCGCAGGTCGTCGGCGCCGCTGAGGATCAGCGTGGGGACGTTCGGCATAGCTTCCGTCACGGCCGGCGGCGCGGGCGTCGCGGAGGGCCAGTAGGCGCACGCGCGGAGCTCGTCGAAGTCGAGCACGTTCGTCGACGTGAACGGCGCGAACGCGCTCGCCGGGAGCGTGCCGATCTGCGTCCTGGCCTGCGCCAGTCGTTCGCCCGAACCGGCGCTGCGGCTCCACGGGAAGTCCTCCTCTTCGCAGGTGGTCGTGTAGTAGAGCGGCGTGTCGATCCCTTCGCCTTCTTCGCTTTCGCCGCCGAAGGCATGCACCAGCAGGCGTGCCAGCGGGGCGTCGTCGCCGCCGGCGGCGGCCCTCACCGCGGCCGGGAATTCTGCCCGCAGGATTGGGTCGAAGTCGCCGGCGAGCAGGATGTCGAGCAGCTCGTTGGCGGAGATACCAACCGGCTGGGGATGGCCGTGCGGGCCGACGTAGCGCCCGCCCACCAGCCCGCCGCCCATACGCTTCACGAGCCGCGCGAGGTCGCCGACGGGGTTGGGGGTGATCTGGGCGCACTGGCGGTAGCCGCACAGCTGGCGCAGGATGCGCGGGATCGCTTCGAACGTCGTGCGGTCGAGCGGGTCGGGGCCAGTTGGCGGCACGACCGAGTCGAGCACCAGCGCTTCGACGTGCTGGGGATGCTCCTGGGCGTACTCCTCCGCCACCTTGGTGCCGTAGGAGGTGCCCCACAGCACGAGCTTTTCGTAGCCCAGCGCCTTGCGCAGCGCCTCGATGTCGGCGACCGAGTCGAGGCTCGTGTAGAAGGCGCGTTCAGGGCCGATCTGTTCGGCGCACGCTTTGATCAGCTGCCCACCGCCGTGGTAGGCGCCGGGCTGTTCGAAGCCGTGACACGCCAGCGGGTGCGAGTAGCCGGTGCCGCGCTGGTCGAACACGATCAGATCGCGCGTGTCGAGGATCGGGCCGAGCAGTTCGGTGAACGTTTCGGCGAACGGGATCGCCGACTGCCCCGGCCCGCCAGCGAGCGCAATCACCGCGGAGTGGGCTTCGCCGACGGGCGCCAGGCGACGGCGGATCGCCAGCGTGATCGTTCCGGGTGCGACTCCGCTGGGATCGAGTGGCACGGTCAGGTGCGCGCAGGCGAACTCGTCGCTTTCCTTGCACGGCGTGAACGCGACCTGAGCGCCGGCTGTGGCGGGCAGCGCGGTCGCCGCGACGCCCGCGGCAGCGATAAGGGCCGTCAGGAACGCGACGGCGAGCTCCCTGACGGTCAGTCGCATCAGTTGGAATCTATCCGATCGGACAGGGCGGTGCGCCACACCCTTCGGCTGTCGGTGGCGCCGGCGAGCCCTGTGGGAGCGGTGGATGTATAGGGTCTGCGAGGCATGGATCACGCTCGCCAGACCGTGACGGCTCCGGGAGCGCCAGCCGCAATCGGCCCCTACAGCCACGCGGTGAAGGCGGCCGGCGAGCTGCTGTTCTGCTCCGGTCAGATCCCCCTCGACCCGGCAAGCGGCGAGCTGGTGGGGGTGAGCGCGGGTGAACAGGCCCGCCGCTGCCTGGAGAACCTGCGCGAGGTGTGCGCCGCGGCCGGCACCACGCTCGACCAGGCGGTGCGAGTCACGATCTACATGACCAACCTGGGGCAGTTCGCCGAAGTGAACGAGGTGTGCGCCGAGTTCTTCCCACACGACCCCCCGGCGCGGGTGACGATCGGGGTGGCGGGGCTGCCGCGCGGGGCTCAGGTGGAGATCGACGCGGTGGTGGCGCTGGGGTCGAGCCCGTCTGGGGGCTCGGAGCCGGAGGGGGTATCGAGCGAGCCGCCCGTGCTGGTTCGGCCGCCGGCGTCGGTCGCGCAGCCCGCGTCGGCTCCGGTCTCACTCCAGGCGTCGGTCCCACCCGCAGCGTCGGCCCCGGTCTCACCCCCGGCGTCGGCCCCACCCGCTGCGTCGGCCCCACCGCCAGCCGTGGTCTCGCTGCCCGCACCCTCCGACCCCGGGCACGTCTACCACGTAGAGCTGCGCCACTTCCCGCGCAACCTGTGCCACTTCAACATGGGCGCCGAGGAACTGCAGAGCGCGATTCTGGAGCCGTGGGCGGCCGACCGGATGTTTGACCTGGGGGAGCTCAGGTGGGATCCGCGCCAAGCGCGGCTCACAGTGCTCGAGGGTCCCCGGATCTCACCGGATCAGCTCACGATGGGCCGCGGCTGGCGCATCGCTCAGCGCCAGGGCACGGACGTGACGGCGCAGCTGCTGGCAGCGGCCGGGGCGCCGCGTGGGGAGTGAAGGTTCGGGGCGCCAGGGTGCGTTGGGCCGCCGCACGCAGGCCGGCGCAGACCCACCGCTACACTTCGTCCCCGGCCTGGTGGGCGTAGCTCAGCTGGTAGAGCTCCGGGTTGTGGTCCCGGCGGCCGCGGGTTCGAATCCCGTCGCTCACCCTTCAGGAAATGCCTGCTACGGCAGGGATTTCTTGTATTCTGCGCCGACTCTGACGTAGCCGATATGGGTGGGTGCAAACGAAAGTGCAAACATGCTGTGTAGGTCGTGATTCCCGATCCGGTGTGATGTCCTGACCGAGGGCTAGGATTTCCGCCGATGCCGACGGTGATCACCGAAGCCGAGGCGCTTGCAATCCTGGGACGCACGGAGGGCCAGTTCTGGGACGACAAGAGCGCCAAAAGCGGCGGCGCAAAGCTCCAGAAGCTTGCATGTTCTCTCGCCAACACCGACGGGGGCGAGTTCGGTGTAGGGATCGAGGACCGGGCGCAAGCATCGGGCATTGACCGCTGGCAGGGCTTTCAAGAAGAGGAGGACGGCAACTACATCCATCAGGCCGTTGCCCAAGACGTGACGCCTGGGGTGCCGTACTCGATCGATTGGCTCCAAATTGAAGGCCAAGAGCAAAGGGGTTTGATTGCTCTCGTCACAGTTCACAAGAGCGCGTCTGTCCACAAGACCGCAGCTGGCGTCACGTGGGTGCGCCGCGGCGCCCAGGACAACCAGCTCAACAGCCAAGGCATCACCGACCTCTCGCTATCAAAGGGCTCCCGCAGCTACGAGGACCAGATGCTTGAGAAGTACACGGTCGAGCAGCTTGCCGCCGAGCCCGAGCTGGCGTTCTTCCTCGCTTCCTATAGCCCAGCAACAGCAAGCACCGATTTCGTCGGCAAACAGCGGCTCGTGGACAAAGAAAATCATGCGTCAGTTGCCGGCGCAATCCTTTATTCTGAAGTGCCCGCAGCCCTCGTGCCGAAGAAGTGCACGATCAAGGTTGCGCGGTACGAGACGAAGGAGGCGCTCCCAAGGCGCGAGCACCTCGCCGGTACGCCGCTCACGATCGAAGGGCCGGCCCGCGTACAGATCGAGGAGAGCCTTGCCGTTGTGACAGCGATGATTGAAGCTGTCTCGATCATGGCGCCGGACGGCACGCTCGTACCAGCGCGGTATCCGCCCGAGGCGCTGAAGAAGGTGATCGTCAACGCGGTCATCCACCGCGACTACAACATCTCGGATGACATCCTCGTGTGGGTGTTCGACAACAGGATCGAGGTTCGGAGCCCAGGTGTTCTCCCTGGTCACATGACGCTGGACAACCTACTCACAGAGCGCTTTGCGCGTAACCCCACAATCGTTCGCCTACTCAACAAGTATCCCGATCCACCAAACAAGGACATTGGGGAGGGCCTCAACACGGTGTTCGCCAAGATGGCGGAGGCAAAGTTGACGGAACCCAAAATCCAGATCGATGGGGGCACGTTTGTCGTGACGCTCGGCCACACGCCCCTCGCCCGGCCCCAAGAGATCGTCATCGAATATCTCGAATCTCATGGCGAAATCAAAAACAACACGGGACGCGAACTGTGCGGAATCTCATCAGAGAACACGATGAAGGACGTTTTTCTCGACCTCGCCAAAGCGGGCAAAATCGAGAGGGTGCCCGGCAAACGCGGCAGCGCATCGACATGGCGCCGGACACGCACCTGACTACGGTCAGCACGGCTGTCCCTACACTCTGAGCATGGCCACCGCCGACCACACGATACGGCTTGCAAGCGGCACATATGAGCGCCTTCTGGCCGAGGCTGCACGTCGCCACCAGGCGGCAGACGAGATCGCGGACGAGCTGCTGGGCGAGCAACTGCCGCAGGCGATGGAGGACCGGACTCGAGCCCACAATGCGCTCGACCGTCTTGCGGCTATCAGGGCTCGCGTTGGTGGCGGCGTCGATGCCGTGGCGCTCGTACGCGAAGGCCGCGACGAACTCGACCGGCGCATTCCCTCCAGCGAGTGACGGTCGTCGTCGACGCGAACGCGCTGGTCGCGCTAATGGTCGGCGAGCCGGAGGGGCCGGTAGTCGCCGAGCGTGTCGAGCAGTGGCTCGCCGATGACCGGAAGATCCACGCGCCGGCGCTTGCTCGGTATGAGGTAGCGAACGTCCTCGCACGCCAGCTGGCGACGGGGCGGCTGTCGAGGGATGACATGAAAACGGGCTGGCAGGCCCTTGAAGAGCTGCCGATCATCTATCACGCGCTGCTCGATGGTCCGGCGGTGATCGACGCTGCGACGAAACTTCCGGCGACGTAGCGCGTTCGACGCAGCCTACCTCGCGCTCGCGCTGAGCCTCGACGCAGAGCTGTGGACCCTGGACGGCCCGCTTGCGCGCAACGCCGCCGGACAGAAACTGCCTGTCCGGCTATTCGTCAGCCGCGATGCTGGCGCTGAGGAGATCATCGCTACCGACGCACCGACGAATGAGCCCTCCGACGGAGAGCGCTCGCCGCCCCCGGCGTAGCAGGCCACTGACCCGCAGCTCAGCCCGGCCGACCGACGGAACAGCAGAGTTACGGTCGATCGTCCGCCGCTCCCCGACCGCGGCGGAGCGCAGTCCCCCGGCCCCCGCCGGGCGGGCAGGGTAGCACGCCCTGTCAACCCAGGGGTCTGACAGGGCGTGCGTGGGCGCCGTACCGGGGGCCGACCGACTGCTCGATCGAGAGAGAGGGTCAGGCGGCGTGTTCCTCGCAGGTGGTGTCCACAACTCCCCGGCTGTCGTGATCCTCCCGCGCTGCCGCTCCTGGCCGCACCCTGCGCGCGAGTGCTCAACCCGCGCGCTCCCACACGCGCCTCTCTCTCTCTCTCTCTCTCTCTCTCTCTCTCTCCCGCGTTCCTCCACTCGCCGCCCTTCGCGCCACTACTGCATAGGCCACCCCGCCGCTCGGCTCCGCTGCGCTCCGCCTCACGGCACACAGCACCGTAGACGGCAAGCAGAAGTACGAGAGCTTCAGGACGCTCGATGAGGCTCGCCGCGCGAAGGCAGCTCGCACCGCCGACATCGCCCGCGGCGAGTTCGAGGAGCGCTCCCGGACCACGCTGCACCGGTACGCACGCGTGTGGATCAAGCGCTACCAGGGCCGCGGCCGTCGTGGGTTCCGCGACCAGACACGCGAGGAATACGAGCGGATGCTCGAGGACTACGCGCTGAAGTTCTTCCCTGGGCAAACAGCCCCTACACCGTTCGACACCACAGCGGCAAAAACGACCTAGAGACGAATCGTAAGCAATAGAGCCAAATCCACGGGCTCCATGGCACCCCACAACACCACCGGATAGGGTTGTGGTCCCGGCGGCCGCGGATTCGAATCCCGCCGCTCACCCCTTACGGAACCCCTGCAGATACAGGGGGTTCCGCCGCTCTAGAGTGACTCCAGCGGGGTTGTGGTTCGCGACGGTCGGCTGCCGCGCGTGAGCTCCCGCGTCAGCGCATGGATCGATCGCTCCAGTTGCTTGATGCTGGCGGTCTCGACCCGTTCGACTCCGACTGTGCGATTGACCCAGGCGTTGATCTCACGGTGGCTGCGCCCGTCGTGGCGGTGCAGTTCCGCCACCAGGCGGCTGCGCTCCTGGCGCAGCTGAGCTTGACGCTCGAACGCAGCCAACGGGGCCGGCTCGGGAGCCTCCTCGGCGGCACCGGCGGGGGAGGGAGCGTGCTGCTGCGCTCTCTGGGGTGGGCCGAACAGGGTCATCTGGGCGGCGAACTCGGCGCTCAGGGGCACGAACTCCGCGGTGGGGGAGGGCTCGCTCGCGCGCCGCTCGACAGGCTCGTCCCAGCCCTCCTCGGGCTCGTCGCGATGGAGGGCGTGGCGCAGCTCGGTTTCGACTTCCGAGGCGTGTGCACGCAGGGTGGGATCGGCGGGCAGATACAGCCAGCTCGGCTCGGCTCCGCTGGCCGATCTTCGATCGGTCGGGATCGTGCGCACGAACCGCCCGACGATCTGGCGAAAGATCAGCGGCGTCTTGGCGGCCGTCGCATATACCCCCACGCGCAGTCGCGGGATGTCCACGCCCTCGGAGACCATGTTCACCGCCACTATCCACGGCTCGCGCGAGCCGCGGAAGTCCGCGAGCTTGCGCGCGGCACGGGCCTCGGTATGCAGCACAACCACCGGCGCCCGCCCAGTCGTCTCGCCCAGCAGCTTCGCAATCCGCCGGGCATGCGTCGCGTCGGCCGCGACCGCGAGGCCGCCCGCATCGCGGTGGCCCTCCGCGCGCAGCGCGGTGAGCTTGGCATGGGCCTCCTGCAGGATCCGCGGCAGCCCCTCCGGCAGATCGGTCGAGATGGCGGTGCGATAGCGGCGGCTTGCCTCGCGCGCGCTCAGCACCGTCTCGAACGAGGATTCGACCACGTCCTCGCCGCTGCGCCACGACAGGGTCCCGTCGAACGTGACAAATGCCACCGGGCGGCAGATTCCCTCGGCGACTGCCTCTGCGTAGGTGTATGAGACGTCGGGCACGACCAAGCCGTCGTGGTCGTAGCGCACGCCGGGGATCGGGGTGGCGTCAGAGCGAAACGGCGTCCCTGACAGCAGCAGCCAGCGCGGCGCCGAGGCGAATGCCCTTTGAAAGCCGGTGCCCCACGCCAGGTCCTCGCCGAGATGGTGGGCCTCATCGACGATCACGAGCATGTCCGCGGGCACCTTGGCCGCCCAGCCGCGCGGGTCGCTCGCCACGCGCGCATAGGTGACGGCGACGCCATGGAAGTCGCGTGGTGGGTTCGGGCTCTTGGCGTCGGGCTGCAGCTGCACCCCGAGAATCGCCGCGGCGCTCGCCCACTGACGGGTGAGTGGCGTCGTCGGACAGAGCACCGCCACGCGCCCGACGATCCCCTTCGACAGCAGATCCTTCGCGAACTCGAGCGCAGGGCGTGTCTTGCCGGCGCCGGGCGCGGCGGAGATCAGGAACGGGCCCTCTCGCCAGTCGGCCATGCGGTCGAGCGCACGGTGTTGCCACGTGCGCAGGGATGTCGAGTGGGAAGGCGTCAAAGAGCCCGGCATCCTGCGGCATGCAGCGGACGGATCGCGGCGTCCGTCGGGAGATCGCCTTCAGTTGGGCCTGGATCCGGCTCCGGCGGTGAGAAACTCGCAGGCGAAGTTGCCGCGGGCCAGGGCGCCAGGCGCCAAGGGGGTTTTGCCCGGCGGGCCGACTCGTGTTGATCGCCGGAGATGGCATTGTTAGGTTGGCCGCCGCATGGCAGCCGATTCGACCACCCGCAGCCTGCCGCGAGAACTGGTTTTCCGCACGATCCTGAAGTTCGGTCTGACCGAGACCAACTGGCTTCTGATCAAGACCATGCATCGAGCCAGCCTGCTTCACCGCAGTCGTGGATCGATTCCAGGAGTCAAGCTCGAGTGGCGCACGCCCGCGGCGGTCGGCGAGGCAGACATTCGGCTCTGCGAACGTCTCCTCTCCGCCTACTCCCTCGCGCGGAGCAGAGACGGCCGTGAGTCGGGAACCACCGGCGTGTGGGCGTTCCTCGTCGACACGCATTTCCGGGAGCTGACTCGCACCCTGGAGCGCGGCGATCCCGCCGCGCTCGCCCATCTGCTCGCCGCGATGTTCCGCCAGGACTTCATGTATGGCATGTCCCATGGAGCGTGGGCTGCTCACATCGAATCCCCGTTCGGAGCACGCATCTTCGCGCTGAAGTGGCTCGACTCGATGATGGCGCTGGCGGAGGCGCTGGGCGTGATCCCAACCGAGAATCCAGAACAGGGTTTCGTGGGTCATCTGGACGTGCGCGACAGAGATGCCATCCTGGCCCTCCTTCACAGTGTCGAGCGGATCGTTGGGGTCGAAATGTCCCTGCCTGATGTGGGAGCCGCCTACGGCATGTCCGTCGAGGGCCGCCTGATTCCGTCGGAGATGCCCGAGCAGCTGTACACGATCACGCGCCTGAGCGACGCGATAGGAGTGCACCTGCCTGGGCGCGATCACGCGTCGCTGCGGTTTGTGGAGATCGGCGCCGGCTATGGCGGTGTGTGCTACTGGCTGCTGTGCCACCTTCCGAACCTCGCGCGCTACACGATCGTCGACATCCCGCCTGTGAATGTCCTGCACGGGTACTTCCTGAGTCAGGCGCTGGGAGTCGACAAGGTATCCCTTTTCGGGGAGCCCGCCTTACAGGTCACCGTGCTCCCTGCCCGCGCGCTGGGCGATGTCGAGGTCCCGTGCGACGTGGTGCTGAACAAGGACAGCATGCCCGAGATGCCGCCAGACGCGCTCGAGCGCTATCTCGACTGGATCAGCCTCAGCTGTGATGGGTTCTTCTACAGCTGCAACCACGAGGCGGAAGCTGGCGTCGGGGGGTACTCGCAGAGGCGTGTATCGGCCGGCGCGGAGCGTTTGGGCGGCCTGCATCGGATTCGCCGAGATCTCTCCTGGCTACGACGCGGCTATGTCGAGGAGATCTACACGACCGATCGGCCGCGCGCGGCCGGCGCCGAGTCGACGGCGCGTGCCAGCAGGCTCTCCTCGCCCGAGAGCGTCTGAGGTTCCCGCGGTGTGCTCAACCGGGGGCGAGCTCCTGCGCATCGAGGATCTGGAAGGCGGGGTCTGCGGCGAGGGCGGCGATCGCTCTCATGCCGGGGCTGCTCGCCCGCGTGATGAAGTCCCAGTCGCCGATCAGGTACAGGCTTGTCTTGGTTCTCGTCAGTGCGACGTTCAGGAGCTTCGCGGCGGCCGCCTGATGCTCGCTGCCGTGGAGGTCCGCAATGCCCGTCCAGCGAGGGCGCCTGTCCTGCATCAGATCCACGATGACCGTGTCGAACTCCCTGCCCTGGAAGCGGTGTGCCGTGCCGCAGTGGACGCTCAGGTCCTCGCGATCGCTGAGGCGCTGCGCGTGGCTGGCCTGTGGGGCGTACGGGCACACATAGCCGATGTCGGCGGTGCGGGGGGCGGCTTCGCGAGCGATCGCCCGCAGGAGGTCGAGGCCCAGTTGCCACCACCATGAGCTTCGCTCGCGCACGAGCTCGTTGCCTCGGTGGTTGGCGGTGTCGATCAGGGTCACCCCTGCGCTCGCTGTTGGGCTGCGTCCATTCTCGTGAGTCTCGAGCAGGCCGTCGTAGCAGAAGGCGTTCACCGTGTCCGCGATCGCCTTCGGGTAGCGGTACTGGGTTCTGAGCGCCACGCACCGCGGATGGCGCTCGGCACTGGCGCGGTCCGTGATGCCCACGAGGTGGAAGATGTCGCGCTTCTGCCATTCCGCGCGCGGGCGCTCCTGCTCGTCGGCGATGTCGTCGGCCTCCGCGATCGGTGCGTTCTGCAGGAAGTCCCCCACGAGCGCCAATGTGCGGTCCGCGCGGCTGCCCGCCCAGGCGACGTACGGCGCCTCGATGCTCGCGGCCTCGTCGAGGATCACCACGTCGAAGCGGCGTTTCAGCAGTGCCTGGTTCATCGTCAGCGTTGCCAGCGTGCTCGCGATCACGGGGGCCTCCGCCAGCAGGCGCGCTCGTTCGTTCTTCACCTCTTCGTCGAGTCGTTCCTGCTCACGCTTCAGCAGCTTCAGCTCCCGCTCCAGCTTCTCCACCGCTTCGTTCAGTCGCTCGCGTCGCTCGAGCTTCGCCGGCACTCCGTGCTTCTGAGCATCGGCGAGCACGCTTCGCGCCGTCTGCGCCGGTACTTCCGCGGCGCGGGCCTGCGCCTCTTGCAGGCGCTCCGCGTGGTTCTCGTGTTCGGGTCGCAGTCGTGCGAGCTGCCCCTCCAACTCATCTGCCGCACGCTCCCGCTCGCGCGCCTGCTCGGCCTGCTCGCACAGGGTCTCCCACCGCTGTTCGGCGTCGTGCAGCGCCTGCTCCGCATCCTCCACCACCGTGCCCCAGCGGGCTTGCGATGCTTCGGCCTCGGCGAGCGCGCTCGCGGTCTCCTGGGCGTGGGTCGTGCGGTCCAACGCGAGGCGCTCGCGGCGGGCTCGCAGGGGTGGCAGCCTTCTGCCGATGCCGCTGTCGATCGCGGCCTTCGCGTTGCGCGCGCGGTCCGCCGCTTCGGCGTGCGTGCGTCGAAGGGCCTGCACCGCCGACTGCGCCTCCTTCAACGCCTGCCTGTCGCTTGCGTGTGTCTCGTGTGCTTGTTCCAACTCGGTCTGCGCTGCGTTTTCTCGCACGGTGCTCACCTCCAGCGCCTGCGCCGCCTTGCGGTGCGACTGGGCGTGCGCGTCGATGGACGCCAACTGTCGTCTCAGGGCGGTTACGGTCGGCTCGAGGCCCTCCGCTTCGGCGCGCGCGTTCTCCGCCCCTTGAGCCTTTTCGATCGCGTTCACGTCCACGTCCGCGAGCTCCTCAATCGCGCGCTGGAGTCGCTCGCGGTCATCGTCCGTTCGGTTTCGCTCGCGCTGCTGGTCGATGTTCCGCTGGCGCTCGGTTCTTCCGGTCAGGCTGGCCACCGCCTTCTCCAGCAGCAGGTACTCGTGCTCGCGCACCGTCGCCGCGACGCGCTCCTCGATCTCGGGGCTCGCGATGCGGAGCGCCTCGCCCGGCTTGGGGTGCGCGCTCGGGTCCTGCGGGTCGAACACTCCTTCCAGCACGTTGTCCACCGCCACGTGCGTGTGCGAGGCGATCAGCACTGTGCGTCCCTGCTCCAGCGCATTCCTCACCGCCTGTGCGATGACCGTCGTCTTGCCCGTCCCCGGCGGACCCCACACCAGCCATGCGCCCTTGCTCGTCATCGCCGCCAGCGCATGTTGCTGGCCCGTGTTCAGCCGCCGGTCGCCGGTGTGGTCGCCGGGTTGGGAGGCCTGCGGGGGCGGGGGCTTGCGACTCCACAGCTCTGCGACCAGCCGGCCTCTGGTTGCGTCCTTCAGCGCGCGCAGCAGCGCCTGCTTGAGACGAATCTCCACGTCGCTCACGCAGAACGCCCGCACCTCCGCCGCCTCGCCGAGGGCCCTGCGCGTCGCGCTTGGCAGTGTCAGATACAGGCGCCTGCCTTCGAAACGCTTCAGCTTGGCCTTATGACGGTGCTCCGGCCGGCTCACGTCAAGGTCGGTGTCAACCACGAAGAACTGTTGATCCACCCACCTGTGGGTGCTCGTCGCCCACAGCTCCAGGTCGTTGCCGCCGACCGGCAGTTTGACGGGGGATTTTGTGAGCTCCTGCGCCGGCGCCACACGCGCGAGGCGCTCCAGCGTTGCCTCCAACGCCTCGCTCGCATGGGTGCGCGCCTGCGTCCAGGTGAGTTGAACTGGGTCGGTCATGTGGAACGCAGGGTAGATCGTCAGAGATCGGTCCGGTCAGGGTAGATCGTCAGGGATCGGTGCGGTCCTTGCTTCTGGCGCGCGGGTTGCACCGTCCGTGTCGCGTGGGCGAGCTCAGAGACGACGCTCGATTGGAACCCGGGCGGAGGCCGTTGGGTGGATGCGGGGGTGGCGCGTCTCAGGCGACGGGTGGCGGTGTCCCGTCAATGCTGGCGGGGAGCGCCGGATCCCACTCGCACACCACGCAGGCGTGGCGGAACGCCGAGCGTGCGAACTTCAGCGCATCGGCACGCGGGTCGCGGCTGGAGCGCAGGTCGTCGCAGTCGAGAATGTACTCGCCGAGTGTCTCCTCCCAGCGTGCGGTAGCGGGCAAGAGCGTCGCGGAGGAGAACCCCTCCGGCGCCGGATGCGCGTAGGCGTAGAAAGCCGCTTTGGCGTAGCGCGCATCGCCCGGCCACCAGCCGACGGCGACCTCCTGTGCGTTCATTGCGTTGCGCATGATGAAGTCCCCTGACGGGGGGTCGGCGGGCTGGCCGGAGAAGAGATTCACGGCGAGGTCGAACGATCCCCACCACGCGTTGACAGGCGTCGAGCGTCCGCGGTAGGGCGCGCGGAACGCGGCGAGGACGAGCGCGGCGTGGGTCGCGGCGGCGAAGTAGGAGGCGACCTGGGCGGGGTCATAGCTACAGTGCTCGTGGTCCTTGTCGAGTGGCACGCTCCACGTCACCTCCTGCGGAGTGGGGTCGATCTTGACTTCCCCCGCCAACTCGCCCACCGCCTGGAGCACCTCGCGCGTGACCTCACCCACCGGTCGGTGCGGGGTCAGCGGGATGCGTCGTACGCCTCCCCCGCTGTGCTCGGCGAGCGCCTCGTGCGTGCGCAGGTCGAGCACGAGCACGAGCGCCCCCGAGCCGTCGGGTGCCGGCAGCGGAGCGGTTTCCCAGCCACGGGCGCTCAGACGCAGTGCCGCGTGCTGGAGCTGTGGCTCGGGCGGGGCAAGCGCGACCGCGAGCTTGCCGAGAACCTGGGTGTGCGCGTGCAGGGTGTCGCAGGTCGCGCTCCACTCCTCGTAGGACACCGTCGACCACCCGTACGACATCGCCCTACGCTATCAGCGAACCACGTAGGCGACGCGCGTAACATCTGAAGTGTTCCCGGCCACTTCCCCCACAACTGCAACCAGGGAGTGGAGGAGATGGCCAACGACAACGAGCGGCGGTTCGAGCGCCTGTACAGCGAGCACTTCGACCGCGTCGCCGGGTATCTGCTGTCCCGAGCAGATCGGGCAACGGCGGAGGACGCGCTTGCGCGTACCTTCGAGATCGTGTGGCGGAGGATCGCCGATGTACCCGATGAGCCGCTGCCGTGGCTGCTTGGTGTCGCGCGCAAGGTGCTCGCCGAGCTGCGCCGCGCACAAGGGCGCCGTGACGCACTGATTGAGCGCATCGCGGCGGGTGTCGACGAGGCGGAGGACGACCACGTCGCGACGCTGGTCGGTCGCCGGAGTGTGCTGGCTGCCCTGGCAGGCCTTCCCGATGCGCAGCGGGAGGCTCTGCTGCTGATCGTGTGGGAGGGGCTGAGCCAACGCGAGGCTGCCGTTGTGCTGGCCTGCTCCAGGGGCGCAGTGGCTCTGCGGCTCCATCGAGCGCGGACGCGCATGCGTGCGGCCCTGGCCGAAGACGCTTTAGACGACGGCGAAGATGCGGCGCCCCGAGCTCCCGTCGGGTCACCCTTGTCCAGGTCCCACAACCCATCCCCCGCCGTGATCGAGGAGGCGACATGAACCGTCAGACAGTCGAGCGCTTGCAGGATCTACGACACAGCGACGCGGGCCGGGTCGATGAGCTGTTTCCGTATGGGCGGCGGATCGAGCTGCTCGAGGCGATCGTGAGTGGCAGTCCGCTTGCCGCGGAAGTGGGGCAGAAGGCGGGAGTCCGGCGCCCGAGAACGACGGGTGGCGGGGGCTTGCGCCTTCGGGGCCAGGGCTTGCGCCTATGGGGCGGTGGCCTCCGCCTACGGCGTTCCCTTGTGATCAGCGCCATCGGAGCGGCTGCCGCTGGGATCGTTGCCGCGCTGCTGCTGAGCACCACCTCGGCCGTGAGTCCCACCGTCGCGGAGGCGGTGGCCTTTCGCACTGCTGCGAGTGGCGACATCCTCGCCACCGTGACAGAACCCTTTGCGGCGCAAACACAGCTCGATGCGGCCTTTGCCGAGCAGGGCCTGAAGATCACGGTGAACCTACTTCCGGTGTCGCCGAGCGGCGTCGGCACCGTACTGTTCGTTGGGGAATCCGGTTCGGGTGTGGCACAGATCGCGCCCCTTCAGGGCGGACACTGCCTCGCGGGCGGCGGCGGGTGCGCGATCGGCATCAAGATTCCCCGGGGCTTCACCGGGGAAGGGAGCATCACCCTCGGCCGTCCTGCCAGGCCCGGGGAACCTTACGAGAGCTCGGCGAGCATCTTCGCTCCCGGCGAACCGCTGCATTGCAGCGGGCTGCTTGGCGCCAAGGTGGCGAGCGCACTGGGGGTGCTGCGGGCCAAGCACCTCACGGTGGTGCGGTGGCATGAAGACGTCGAAAATGCGGGGGTAAGCCAGTCGGTGACCGACGCCGGGGCGCCTTTGCAGAACTACATCTGGGATGCCGAACTCACCGAACCGGGCAAGGTGAGGGTGACGACCGAGAGCACGCCGTGGCCGGATGACCCCGGCGCCGGGTCGGGGTACGACAAAGGCTGCTGAAAGACGCCTACTGCGCCCTTGGCGCTCAGGCGGGGCGATCTGTCGCTCGGCCCTGTCTCAGGCGGGGACGATTTGTCGCTTGGCCCTGTCTCAGGCGGGGACGATTTGTCGCTTGGCCCTGTCTCAGGTGGGGACGATTTGTCGCTTGGCCCTGTCTCAGGTGGGGACGATCTATCGCTTGGCCCTGTCTGAGGGGGGGACGATTTGTCGTTCGGCCCGTCTGAAAGCGGGACGATCTGTCGCTCGGCCCGCTCAGCGGTCGGGTCGCCGCGGCCGGCGCGTCACCCAGCGCCCCCGGCGGGCACTCAGCAAGCGTATCGCTCGGCCGCGGCGGCGCTCCTCGTCACGCGCGAGCTCGCGATCTTCGCTGTAGCCGACTTCCAGGAACACGAGCAGCACCGCTCCGGCGACGCCGGCGGCGATCAGCACGATCGTGAGCACCTGTCCGGTCACTCCGCCGACGAGGGCGGCGCACGCGCCGCCGGCAAGGACGAGCGCCAGGGCGAGCCCAAACGCGAGGAGGCGTCCGCGGTGAGTCACGATCCAACGGTACACACGCACACCAAAGCCCGCCGCGACACCGGCCACGGGCACTCGCGACGGTGCCCCGGCGCTCGGCGCCATCTCCAAAGGCGTCTCGAAGATGGCACCCCCGAGCGAGCGTCCCGTCCCAAGCGCTGAGTAGTTTCGGTGCCGATCCAAAATCAGGTGGCCCCAACAGCCGCAGGTCGCGGGCGACGTGGCAGACAAGGAGGTGTCCCATGCAGGGACCGACAGGCGAACGGCAGCAGCGCAGCTGGGATCTATCGATGGTCGAGCGAGCGACCGTCCTGCAGATTCTGAGGGACGATCACGCGGAGCGCTGGGCTCGTGCGGAGTTGGCGCAGGAGTTCCCTGACTTCGAGCCGGGGGTGCTCGAGGAGGCGCTCGTGCGCCTGAGTCGCGAGGGCGTGCTGCACCGGGAGGGGAGCACGGTGTGGGCATCCCGCGCCGCGCGGCGGCTGGACAAGCTCGAGCTGATCGGCGCCTGAGGGGCCTACCCCTTGCCGCCGCGGCGGTGCTCGATGCCGCTGTCGTCCGCGATCAGGATGTCGCTTACGAGGCTCGGCGCGAACAGTCCGTGCTCGACCACGCCGGGGGTGGCGGACAGCCGGGCGGCGAGCTGCGCGGGGTCCTCGATTGCGCCGAGGTAGTCGGCGATCAGGTTGCCGTCCGGGCTGAGAGGCACTTTGCGCAGCCTCGCTGGGGCGATCGCCTCAAGCGTGGTGCGCGGTGCGAAATCCAGGATCTCGACGGGCACGGGCGATCTGAGCTCGGCGACGGCCTTCTCAGCGGAGGCGATCACCACGAAGCGCCGCGCTGCGGCGGCGACGATCTTCTCGCGCGTGTGGGCCGCGCCCCCGCCCTTGATCAGCCAGCCGTGCGGATCGATCTGGTCGGCGCCGTCGATCGCGATGTCCAGCTCGCCCAGCTCGTCGAGCTCCACGATCTCCAGGCCGAGCGCACGGGCGGCCCGGGCGGTGGCGGGGGAGGTGGCGACGCAGCGCAACCCCGCCAGTCCGCTCGCGGCGAGCGCCGGCAGCAGGTGGGCGACGGTCGATCCCGTCCCCAGCCCGACACGCGAACCTGGGAGCACCAGTTCCGCGGCGGCTTCAGCGGCGGCGCGCTTGTGGCGCCTGGTGGCGCTCTGCTCGATGGTGCCTTGTGCGACGGACTCGGCTGGCTGATTGCGCGGCGGTGTCATGGTGGGGCGACCTTACAACGACAGGCCGGCGCGTCGCTCTCGGCACGAAAATGCGCGCTTCCCCACTGCTGGCGTGCATAGTTCCTGCAACGGCGGAGTGGTGGAGCGCCGCAGATCTAAGAGCCCGTGGCGAGCGCCCCGGCATCGGGCTCGGTCGCCGTGGCCGAGGCGGCGCTCGCGGGAGGCACGCCGCCGCGCAGGAAGCGCCATACGGACAGGCCGGCAAGCACCGTCATGATGGCCGCGCTCGACAGGCACCACTCGCAATACTCGTTCAGCGAGAACGCCTCACGCGAAGTGAGGTAGGCAGAGAAGCCGAAGCCGATCAGCACGAATGCCATCGTGGCGAAGCGCGTCTCTTCGCGCTGTGGCACCAGCAGCGAGCCGAGGATCGTCACGTAGCCGATCAGACCGATCAGCGCGACCGGCACGCCGGCGAGCTTCGCGTAGATCGAGGTCTGCACTTTCAGGCAGGTGTTGTGCGTGGTGCTGCACAGCGGCGGGATGCCGGAGTAGTGAACGTAGGTCAGGTAGCTCGCGACCCCCAGCCCGATCGTGGCGAGCACGATCATCGTGGTGCGGAGCGCGCGGTCGCTCATGGCCGATCGGTGATGCCGGGGGCTGGGGGAGGGGGGAGGGGCTGTGTCATCGCCATCGCCGCACGCATCTCCCTATGCAAGCAGTTTGTTGATCGCCGCTTCGAAGCTCGACGGTTCTTCGAGGTTGGGGTTTTCGAGCTTTTCCATGTGCTCGCCGCTCTTGCCGACCAGGAAGGATGGTGTGCCCGTGAAGCCTTCGGCGTTGGCGACCTGCGCGTCGCGTGTGACCTGTTCGGCGTAAGCCGGGTTGTTGCGCGCCGCGCTCCAGTCGGGGAGATTGAGGCCCGGCACCTGTTCGGCCAAGCCCTGGATGTATTTTTCGGTGACGTAGCCGCTGTCCTCCTGGCCCTGCTCGTGGTAGAAGAGCTCGATGAAGTACCACGCGAGGTTCTGCTTGCCGGCGGCGTAGGCGGCGACCTGCTGAGTGCGGAATGTTTCCTGTTCGCGGGTGGCGGTCTCCAGCGAGTTGTATTCGATCTTCACCTTCCCGCTGCGCACGTACTTCTTGATCACCTTGGGCAGGGCGCCGAGCGTGAACTCCCTGCAGATCGGGCACTCCAGGTCGCCGAAGTACTGCAGCGTCACGGGCGCGTTGGGGTTGCCGAGGACGTTGCCCGATTGAGGGATGCCCCCGACGATCGAGTTGACCGTTGCGACGGTCGAGTTCTTCTTGCTTCCGGTTGCCAGCCCGCTTCCGCCGCTGCTGCTGCTCCCGCCGCCGGTGGCGAGCACGATCACGACGATGATCACGACGACTACGCCGATCACGCCGCCGAGCTGGATCATGCGTTTGCGCTGCGCCGACTGGGCGGCGGCTGCCTCCATGGCTTTGCGTTCGGTGCGCGCCTGCTCGCGGCGCTCCTTGCGGGTGAGGTCGGGATCGTTGCCCGAGGCGGGAGTCATGGGTCAACTTTTACCGGTTCTGGATCAAGTTTGCTTAAGGCGTTCCCCTGGCTTGCCTAAACCCGCTGAGCTGGGGGCTCGGTTTGGGATCGTGGCTTGGTCGGCACGACCCAGCCGGCGCGTCGCGGCGCGGATCGCCACACTGTGGAGTTGGAAACACCCCGCCTCCGTAGCTCAGCTGGATAGAGCATCGGACTTCTAATCCGAGGGTCGCAGGTTCGAGTCCTGCCGGGGGCTTCCGTAGGGAGCAGGAGCACTTCTTTTTGGCCTCTAACCAGATGAGATCAAGTCTCATTCTTGTTTGGTTAGGGGACAAAAAAAGAACATGAAGGTGGCCGGTGGGGAGCGCTGGGAAGCTCAAATCGGGACGCCAAAGCGGCCTCGCGTTTGGGGACTGGACAAAGTGGCCATGATCTGTAAACTGATCTGACAACCTTGGCTGGCTCGACCACGAAGGAGACAAGCTTCATGTCCGCTGTACCGGTGCCGTTGAACGAAGGTTCCGCCGCGAGGAAGGACGATCCGACTGGCATGGGGGCGGGCGGTTCCGCCGCGGCCGAGACGGACCCCCTGAGCCCCGCGAAGTGGCGCGACCCCAAGCGCTATGCGTGGCTGCTGGGCCTGATCGTGCCGACCCTGCCGTTTCTGTCGTACGGCTTGGTGCAGGCGACGGGGCTCGGCATCTTTTGGTTCTACGGCCCGTTCCTGGTGTTCGCCATCTTCCCCGTGCTCGACCTGCTGATCGGGATGGACGCGACCAACCCGCCCGACAGCGTGATCAAGTGGCTGGAACAGGATCGCTACTACCGCTGGTGCACCTACGCGTTCCTGCCGATCCAGTACGCGGGGCTGGTGTTCGCGTGCTGGCTGTGGTCGAGCGGCAAACTCTCGACACTCGACGACATCGGGCTGATGCTGACCGTCGGGGTGGTGAGCGGAATCGCGATCAACACGGCGCATGAGCTTGGCCACAAGCGCGCGAGCATGGAGCGGTGGCTGAGCAGGGTGGCTCTAGCGCAGAGCGCCTACGGGCACTTCTTCATCGAGCACAACCGCGGCCATCACGTGCGCGTGGCCACCCCCGAGGACCCGGCGAGCGCGCGGCTGGGGGAGAGCTTCTACACCTTCCTGCCCCGTACCGTGGCGGGCAGCCTGCGCTCCGCGTGGGAGCTCAAGCGCACGCGCCTGGGGCGCATGGACCGCTCGCCGTGGACGCTCGGCAACGACGTCCTCGGCGCGTGGGCGATGACCGTTGTGCTGTTCGCTGCGCTCACGGCGATCTTCGGCGTGGTGGTGCTGCCCTACCTGCTCGTGCAGGCGGCGCTCGGCTTCTGCCTGCTGGAGGTGGTCAACTACCTCGAGCACTACGGCCTGCGCCGGCAGCGGCGCGAGGACGGCCGCTACGAGCGCACTCGCCCGGAGCACTCCTGGAACAGCAACAGCGTCGCCTCCAACGTGCTGCTCTACCACCTGCAGCGCCACTCCGACCACCACGCCAACCCGATCCGCCGCTACCAGGCGCTGCGCCACGTCGAAGAGGCGCCGCAGCTGCCGACCGGGTACGCGGGGATGATCGTGCTCGCCGCCTTCCCTCCGCTGTGGCGGCGGGTGATGGACCGACGGCTGCTGGCGCACTACGGCGGTGACGTCTCGCTCGCGAACATCGCCCCGCGCAAGCGCCCGCGCATCCTCGCGCGCTACGGGACGACGTCGTGAGCCGCTGGCGCTGCCCGAGTTGCGGGTACACCTACGACGAGCAGCAGGGCCACCCGCGCGAGGGCTTTCCGGCGGGCACGCCGTGGAGCGAGGTGCCCGACGAGTGGGCCTGCCCGGACTGCGGCGTGCGCGACAAGGTGGACTTCGAGGAGGAGACCGAGGAGGTGGCGGGGTGAGCGCCCGCACGCCCTACGCGGTAGCTGCCCGCGAGCTGCTGCGCGACACGCTCTTCGACGCGGCCCGCCACGAGCTCGAGCAGCGCGCCTGGAGCGAGGTCACGATGGCGGATGTAGCCGCCGTGGCGGGCGTCAGCCGGCAGACGCTTTACAAGGAGTTTGGCTCGCGTGACGAGTTCGCGCAGGCGTTCGTGCTGCGCGAGGCCGACGGCTTCATCGGCGCGGTGGAGGGCGCGCTGGACACGCATCTGGAGAACCCGCGGGCGGCGCTCACGGCGGCGTTCGGGCTGTTCCTGACGGCCGCCGCCGAGGACCCGTTGATTCGCGCCGCGATCCGGGGCTCGGGGGAGATGCTGCCGTTCGTCACGACCCAGGGCCAGACGCTGGTGGAGGGCGCCGCCGAGCGTCTGCGCTGGGCGATCGCGACGCGCTGGCCGCAGGCTCAGGAGCACGACGTGGCGTTGCTCGCGGAGTGCGTGGTGCGTCTGGCGATCAGCTACGCCACGCTGCCGGTGGCCCCGGCGGGGATGACCGCCTCCTCGATCGGGGAGCTTTTGGGGCCGTTCATTGACCGGGCGTTGCAGCTGGAGCTCGACACCGCGGCCGTGCCTGCGCGGGCCTGACCGCCGTTGGGTCAGGCCCGGTGTGAAGCGCTCGCGCCGAAGGGGTCCCCCGGGTCCTCCCGCAGCTGCGCCCGCTTGACCTTGCCGCTGGCGGTCTTCGGCAGCTCCGGCGCGAAGTCGACGATGCGGGGGTACTTGTAGGGGGCGGTGAGGCTCTTGACGTGCTCCTGCAGCTCGCGCGCCAGCTCCGGCGATGGGGTGCGGCCGTCGCGCAGCACCACCACCGCGCGCACGACCGCGCCGCGCTCCTCGTCGGGCGCCGACACCGCCGCTGCCTCCGCGACCGCGGGGTGGGCCACGAGCGCCGACTCGACTTCGAACGGCCCGATGCGATAGCCCGCGGAGACGATCACGTCGTCGGTGCGTCCCTCGAAGTAGAGGTAGCCGTCCTCGTCCCGGCGCACCCGGTCTCCGGTGTGCCACAGGCCGTCCGGTGGGGGCTCGCCGAGGTAGCCGAGGAAGAACGTCGGCACGCTCGAAGGGTCGGCCACCAGCTCGCCGTCAACCACATCCAGCCGCACCCCTGGCAGCGCGCGGCCCATCGATCCCGGGCGGGGCCCCTCGTCAACCGAGGCCGGGAGAAACACGCCTTTGACGGAAGCCGGGCGACACGTGCCTTCGGCACGAGTCGCCGTTTCGGGGGCCAGCATGCCCGTGAGCTGCCCGGTCTCGGTTTGCCCGTACCCGTCGCGGATGTAGAGGCCGGTGGTCTCGTGCCAGGCGTGCAGCACCGCGGGGTTGAGCGCCTCCCCGGCGGCGACCGCCCCGCGCAGGTCGGGCAGCGGCGCGAGCGTGGCGCGCTTGGCGATCACGCGGTACTCCGTGGGCGCCATGCACAGCACGTTGACGCGCTCCCTCGCCAGCAGCTCCAGGCGCTCGGCGGGGTCGAAGCGGGCGTCGTGCAGCAGCGCTGCGGCGCCCGACAGCCAGGGGGCGATGAACACGTTGCGCGCCGACTTCGACCACCCCGAGGCGGCGGTGCACCAAACCAGCTCGCCGGCGTGCGCCCCCAGCCAGTGGGCGGCCTGCAGGCGCTGGCCGGGCAGGTAGCGCTGTCCGTGCAGGACCGCCTTGGGCTCGCCGGCGGTGCCGCTGGTGAACGTGATCAGGCAGGGGTCCTCTGCGGCGAGGTCCACGGCGGGGGCGGGTTCGGTGTCGAATAGCGAGTCGTCGGGGATGAGCGCCACCTCGGTGTCTTCGCCCCTGAGGGCCCGGCCCAGCTCCGCGCCGTTGCGCTCGTCGGCGACGACCAGCCGCGGCCGGGCGACGGCGAGGCGCAGGCGCAGGTCCTTGGCGCGCAGCTGCTCGGTGCAGGGCAGCACGACGGCGCCGAGGCGAAAGCAGGCGAGCATCGTGAACACCCACTCGGGGCGGTTGCCAATCAGCGTCATCACGACGTCCCCGCGCGCCACGCCGCGGCGGGCGAGTGCGCCGGCGAGGCGGGCGCTGCGCTCGGAGACCTCGCCGAAGCTCCACTCCCGGCGCGAGCCGTCGCGGGCGAGCTCCACCAGCGCCAGCTGGTTGGGGGGTAGGCGGTCGAGCACGTCCCGGGCGAAGTTCACGAGGCGCTCCAGTCTGCCAGGCTCGCTCGCGCCGGTATCCTCCATGTCCCCGCCGACCCCCGATACCTGGAGCGCCCGAGACATGGCTGTAGCCCCTTCGCCGTACACGGAGAAGACCGACGAGCAGAAGGCGATCACCGAGATGGTGCGTCAGTTCGCCGACGAGCAGATCATCCCCAACGCCGAGCACTTCGACCACGAGGACTCCTTCCCCGAGCCGATCGTGGAGCAGATGAAGGAGCTGGGGCTGTTCGGCGTGACGATCCCCGAGGAGTACGGGGGGATGGGGCTGGACCTGACGACCTACGCGATGATCGTAGAGGAGCTCTCGCGCGGGTGGATCTCGATCTCCGGGGTCGTCAACACGCACTTCATCGGCAGCTACCTGCTGATGAAGTTCGGCAATGAGGAGCAGCGCCAGAAGTACCTGCCGCGGATGGCGACGGGCGAGATCCGGGCGGCGTTCTCGCTATCGGAGCCGGAGCTGGGCAGCGACGTGCAGGCGATCAAAACCTCGGGCAAGAAGGTGGGCGACGGGACGTACGAGCTCAATGGCCAGAAGATGTGGGTGACCAACGGTTTGCTCTCGACGCTCGTGTTCACGCTTGTGAAGACCGACCCTGACGCCGAGCCGCGCCACCGTGGGATGACCTGCTTCATCTGTGAGAAAGAGCCCGGCGTCGGCGAGAACTCGGGCGAGTACGCCGGCCTCACGGTGCCGCCGAAGATCAAGAAGATGGGCTACAAGGGCGTGGAGTCCACCGAGCTGGTGTTCGACGGGTATCGCTGCCCGGCGGAGAACGTGCTCGGCGGCGAGGAGGCGGGTCTGAACAGGGGCTTCGTGCAGATGATGGACGCGCTGGAGGTCGGTCGCGTGAACGTGGCGGCGCGCGGCGTGGGGATCGCGCAGCGGGCGATGGAGCTGGCACTGAAATACTCCCAGGAGCGCAAGACGTTCGGCAAGCCGATCGCGGAGCATCAGGCGATCCAGTTCAAGCTGGCAGACATGGCGACGCAGGTGGACGCGGCGCGCCTGCTGACGCTGCGCGCGGCGCGGCTGAAGGACGCGGGCGCGCGCTCCGACCTGGAGGCGGGGATGGCGAAGCTGTTCGCCTCCGAGGCGGGGCGCTTCTGCGTGGAGGAGTCGCTGCGGATTCACGGCGGGTACGGGTACTCCAAGGAGTACGAGATCGAGCGCCTCTACCGCGACGCCCCGCTGCTGCTGATCGGCGAGGGCACCTCGGAGATCCAGCGCATGGTTATCGGCCGCAAGCTGTTGCAACGCCACAAGCTGTAGCACAGTCCACATGTCTGTCATTGCGCCCCGCCGGGTAAGGAGGAGTGCAATCGTGAAGATATTTGGCAGCCGTGTAGGCTATGCGCAGCGGGAGCGGCGGACAGGAGGGTATGTATGGCAGAAGACGCCAAGGGGTTGATCGAACTCGCGGTGCGCAGATTCATCCGTGAGGTGCCGGCACTCGAGCCGATCAAGCTGGTGGTTGGGGTGGAATTGCGAGGGCGCGGCGACGTGCAGCACTTCCGGCTGGAGATGCCCGAGATCAAGGTGACGAAGGGCCCAGCCGGCGACGCGCGCCTGCGCGTGGACATGCGCCGCGAGTTCTTCAACGTGATGGCGCGTGAAGCGAAGGTCGCAGACTGGATCGAGGCATTTACGTACGGCCAGGCGAAGGCGTCCGGTCCCGAGCAGTTCCTGAAGCTGATCGTCAACGTGGTGGAGCGCCAGCAGGAGCGCCTGCGCACTCGCCGCGCCCGGAATTAAACGCCCACGCCCTGGACGGTCTATTGACCGTCTAGTGGTAGGAGAGGATCTGGTCGGCCAAGAACAGGATCGTGGCGACCAGGAAGACGCACATCACGATCAAGGAGAAGTTTTCGTTCATGGCGCTCTCCGTACGATAGTGGATCCGCCGTCGGGGGTCCATACCCTAGGCGAGCAGGGCACCGTCGTCGTACAGCTTGAACACCTTGACTGGGTGGGTGGGATCCGAATCGACGGCGTCGAGACAGAGACGGCAGAGCACGCACTCGTCGAGGTTGCGATCGACGATCTCGACTTCACCGTTGGCGGCCGCGAAGATGTCCACCGGGCAGACCTCGGCGAGCTTGGCAGCGAGCGCGGCGTCGGAGGCGACGGAGTCGTCGACCGCGACGGCGATGAAGATCCCGTCCTTCCTCATGCCGGGCTGCTACTCCGCTCCGCGATCTGCGCCTTGACCAGGTCGGGAATCTCGTCGATCCGCTGCACGACGGGGATGCCGGCCGCCTCCAGGCGGGCGATCTTCTCCGTGGCGCTGTCCTCCTTGCCCTCGACGATCGTGCCGGCGTGCCCGAAGGACATGCCTTGCATCTCGTCGTCGTCCATGAACTTGCCAGCCATGAAGGCGATGATCGGCAGGCGCGAGTTGTGCTCCTTGACCCACTGCGCCAGCTGGGCCTCCATGCGCCCTCCAGGCTCGGTGTAGATCACGATCGCCTGTGTCTGCTCGTCGGCCTCGAAGTACGGCATCAGCTCGGCGTAGGTGGATCCGATGATCGCGTCGCCGCCGATCGAGACCGCTGTGGAGACCCCGAGTCCCGCGGCTGTCAGCGTGGAGGAGATCTCCGTGGTCATACCGCCGGAGCGACTCATCACGCCGACCTGGCCGGGCTGGTAGGCGACGGCGGCGTTGCGTGCTGGGCCGCCGATCCCGCCCATCTTGGCGACGCCCGGGACGATCACACCGAGGCAGTTGGGGCCGATGATCCGCGCGCCCTTGGCGTCGGCCAGCTCAACCATCATCGCCACATCGCGGCGGGGGATCCGCTCGGTGACGATCACGACCGTCTTGATGCCGGCGTGCAGCGCCTCGAAGACGGCGTCGCGCGTGCCCGCGGGCGGGACGGTGACCACCGAGCCGTCGGGCACGACGCCACCGTTGTGCTCGACGACCTGCTCGACGGTGTCGAACACCGGCACACCGTGGACCTCGCGGCCCTTGCGGCCAGGGGTGACGCCGCCGACGATCTTCGAGCCATAGTCCAGGCACTCGCGGGTGAGGTTGACGGCCTCGCGCCCGGTGATGCCCTGGATGATGAACGTCGTGTCCCGGTTGATGAGGATGCTCATGGCAGTGAGGGCAGGGGGGAGGGGGGAGCGTCCGCGCGCCGGGTTGGGGTGACAGCCGCGTGGGGGCGGGGCATCGTACCCCGCCACAGACGTGTCTTCATGCGGCTGCCCCTTGGATCTTTGGCCACGGACGTGTCCTCATGCGGCCGCCCCTTGGATCTTTGAGACCGCCCGCCCGGCGGCCTCCCACAACGAAACCGAGCGGTCGCAGTACTCGATCCCGTACTTGTCGAGGATCTTGAAGCCCTCCTCCTCCCAGGCGCCGGGGATGCGGAAGATCGCGATCGTCTCGCCAGGGTCCCTGCCGAGCTCCAGGCAGGCCTTG
The DNA here is from genome assembly GCA_963744135.1 of uncultured Solirubrobacterales bacterium. Lineage (GTDB taxonomy): Bacteria > Actinomycetota > Thermoleophilia > Solirubrobacterales > Solirubrobacteraceae > Palsa-744. The sequence continues at coordinate 864,770 of CAVUSE010000007.1, forward strand.
ATCACGCCGCGCGCGACGATGTCCACGCGCGTGTTGGAGACGATCGACATCATCACGGCGATCTTCTCCACGCCGTCTTTCTGGAGGACCTCCTTGGCCAGGCCGCAGGCCTTGGCGACGGACGGGTTGCCGCCGATCTCGGAGTAGTTGGCGGGCTTGCCGCCCTGCTGGCGCACCGCGTCGGTGAGCGTCAGCGAGCCACCCCCCGCGCCGATCACGAGGCCGATGTTGCCGTTGAAGCCGGTGTCCTTGCCCTGAATGACGCCACGATGATCGGCGGCGTCGATCGCCTTGACGGCCTCTTCGAACGCGGTCGGCGTGTGGTCCTCGCGGGTGCCCTCCCCCGCATCGATGCCGAGAGCCTTGAGCAGACCCTTCTGACGCGGCATGCCCTCGTTCTCCATCTCCATGTGCGCATCGAGCGCGACGAACGAGCCGTCCTTCAGTTGCGCCAGCGGGTTGATCTCGGCGAGCGTCATGTCGGCATCGAGGAACAGCTGGGCCAGGCGAGCGAGCACCGGGGTAGCGCGCTGCAGGGCCTTGCCGGTGACGCCGGCGGCGGCGATCACCTGCTTGGCCTGAAAGTCGGAAAATGGTTCGAGTGTGGAGAAGTGGCCGCGGCCCACGTGATCGGGGTGCTCCTCGGCGACCTGCTCGATGTCGATGCCGCCCATGTCGCTGAACAGCATCAGCGGCTTCTTGGCGGTGCCGTCCCACACGACCCCGGCGTAGTACTCCTGCTCGACCTCCGCCTTGGGATCGACCAGCACCCCGCGCGGCTTGTGCCCGTTGATCTCCAGCGCGAGGATGTCGCGCGCATAGTCTTCGGCCTCGGCGGGCGTCTCGGCGAACTTGACCCCACCGGCCTTCATCCGCCCACCGGTGAGCACCTGCGACTTGATCACCGTCGACCCCCCGATCCGCTCGGCGATCTGGCGCGCCTGCTCGGGGTCGGTCGTGAAGCCGTAGTCGGTGACGGGGATGCCGGCGCGCTTGACGATCTCGCGCGCCTCGAACTCGAAGAACCTCATGCGGCGCGGAAGCCTATACGGTCGCGGGCACGGCGCGCTAGCCGAACGGGGATGCGAGCCGAAGGCGAGTGTCTCCCCGCTTCAGTCGCCGGCGCCGAGCAGCGTAAACGTCGGGCGCTGCGCTGCCGTGGTCGTTCCGTTCGCGTCACTGGCGCTGAGCACCAGCCGGTAGCTGCCCGGCGCGAGCTTGGCGCGATCGTCGAGCACTCCGTCGAAACCGACCCGGTTGGCGCCTGCTGGGGCGGCGATGCTCACGCTGTCGTGCACCGTGGTGTAGCGCGTGCAGCGGCGACCGTGGCGGTGCTTGGGGGAGGGCGCCAAGCAGCGCCTTGCGCTCAGGCGGCCGGACTGGGCGCGCTGAAAGGTGAGCGTTACGGCCGCCGCCTGGGAGAGCCTGAAGGAGATCGTGGTGCCAACCGGGATGCGCTTGTGGGCGTGCTTTGCGAGCGTGGCGGCGAGGGTGCCGCGATGGAAGCGCGTTGGGCTCAGCTTGAGCGCGCTTACGACCGGGCTCGTCTCGCCGCCGGGGGTGGGCGTGCTGCCTGCTGACGTTGCGGTGGCGGAGAGGGTGGTGAAGGTCACCGGGCTGCCGCTGCCGGTGCCTTGGACGCTTGTGGCGATGAGCGTGGCGGTGTAGGTGGTGCTGGGGGCGAGTCCCGTGGCGGTCGCGGAGACGGGGAGGGGGGTGACGCCCGCGCCGAGCTGCTGTGCGCAGGGGAACAGCGCCACACCCGCCGGGGCGGGGGAGAGCTCGAAGGCGCAGCTGGTGATCTGCCAGGCGCTCGGGTTGACCGTGCCCCCGAGTGTCGCGGTTGCGGCGGTGACGGCGCTCGGGGAAGCCGTGACGGCGGCCGGTGGGGAGGGAGTCCAGGTGAACGTGACTGAGGGCTGCGCGCCTTGGGCGGTGGCCAGTAGCGAGGAGGCAGAGACGCCCACGGCTCCGGGGACGACGCCGGAGGAGCCGCCCCCGCCGCCGCCTCCTCCTCCGTTCGCCAGCATCTGGTTGGGCGCACTGCCGACGAGAGAGACGCCGCCGCCGGCACCGCCGCCGCCGCCGAATATGCCGCCTCCGCCCCCGCCACCATCCAGTTCACCGCCGGCCCCACCGTTGCCTGCTTCGCCTTTCGCGGCACAGCCCATGCTCGCGGTGGGTTCGCACAAGCCAGATACGCCGGCTGCTCCACCGGCCGTCGCGGTGGCGCGCGATCCCCCGCCGCCGCCGGCATCTGAGTTGGCATCGCCTGCTCCGGCGCCACCAGAGTGGTCTGCGCTGCCGCCGTCGCCACCGGCGGTGGTGGAGGGGTCCAGGCCGTTGCCGCCGCCACCGCCTCCACCACCCGCAACGAGCAGGCGCGATGAAAGCGGCGAATGCCCGCCACATTCCTCGCTTGTCGCCGCGCTCGGGCATCTCTGCACGTCTGAGGCTCCGCCACCGCCTCCACCGGCCGGCGCGGAACCGAACAAGAAAGCGCGGATCCCTCCATCTCCTCCGCCGCCGTAGCCGCCCTGGTTTTCTTGGCTTTCCGCGGACTTGCCGTTGCCGGCCACCTCCGCATACAGGACTTCCCCTGGGCTCACGGTCAAAGTCGCCGTCGCCGTGGCAGGTATTCCTCCGGGAATACCCCCGTTGCCGTTGCCGCCGTAGCCGCCGATCAATTCGACCTGCACGCTGCTCACGCCCGGCGGCACCACGAACTGCTGCTCGCCGGGGGTCGTGAAGGACTGCGAGACCGGCGTCGCCGCCGTCGCGGCGCCCGGCAGGCCGAGCGCTCCAAGCGCCAGCACAGCGATCGGTAGCGGACGGCGCACCAGCCTATTATCGGCGCCCGCCGGACGCCCCTACACCGCGGCCGGCTCGAACCCGTATGCCTCCGCCAGCTCGGGATCCTTGCGCGAGAGCATTTCGGCGAGCTTGACCATCACCTGGCACTGCTTCCAGGTGGCGTCGTCCTGCATCTTGCCGTCGATCATGTGCACGCCGCGGCCGTCGGGGATCGCTTCGATCACCTTTTTGGCGAACGCAACCTCCGCCGGTTCGGGCGAGAAGACCCTCTTGGCGATACCGATCTGCACTGGGTGCAGCGACCAGGCGCCGACGCAGCCCAGCAGGAAGGCGGCACGGAACTGGGTTTCGCACCCCTCGACATCCTTGATGTCGCCGTAGGGGCCATAGAAGGGCAGTGCGCCCACGGCGGTGCAGGCGTCCACCATGCGGGCGATCGAGTAGTGCCATGGATCCTGCTGGTAGCTGGGCCGCGGCGCCTCGGGGTTCTCGGGGTCGGGGTCGGCGATCGTGCGGTAACCGGGGTGCCCGCCGCCGACGCGGGTGGTCTTCATGCGCCTCGACGCTGCGAGGTCGGCGGGGCCGAAGCTCATCCCCTGAATGCGCGGCGAGGCGGCAGCGATCTCCTCGAGGTTGGCGACGCCGAGGTGGGTCTCCAGCAGCGCGTGCACGAGAATCGGGCGCTCCAGGCCCGCCTTGGCCTCCAGCTGGGCGAGCAGGCGGTCGACGTAGTGGATGTCCCAAGGGCCCTCGACCTTCGGGATCATGATCACCTCGAGCTTGTCCCCGATCTCGCCCACGAGTTCGGTCAAGTCGTCCAGCGCCCACGGCGAGGCGAGCTCGTTGACGCGGGTCCACAGCGCGGTGTCGCCGAGGTCCATCTCTCTGCCCACCTTGATCAGCCCGGCGCGCGCGGCGAGCTTGCGATCGACCGGCACTGCGTCCTCGAGGTTGCCGAGCAGGATGTCCACGGTGGGAGCGATGTCGGGCACCTTCGCCACCATCTTCTCGTTCGAGAAGTCCAGGAAGTGGATCATCCGGGAGGGCTTGAAGGGGATCTCGCGCGCCGGCTCGGGCGCGTCGATCGCGAGGGGCTTGAAGAAGTCGCGGGGGTTGCGCAAGTCGGATCTCCTGTGGTTCGTTCTCTCGGTGCCCTGATGGGATATCAGGGTTGGGGTGTATGTGCTTCAAAAATGCCCCAGAACCCTTTACAAAATGAAGTGGTTCTGGCAGGAAAAAGTACATGAACGACCCGGAGATGACCCGGAACGAGCCGGAGATTGCCCGGAGATTGCCCGAGATGGGCCGGAATGGCCCGGAGATTGCCCGGAATGGCCCGGAACGAGCCGGAATGGCCTGGAGATGGCCTGGAACGAGCCGGCATGGCCCGGAGATGGCCCGGAGATGGCCTGGAGACGGCTTGGAACGCGACCCGGAATGACCCGGAGATTGCCCGGAACGACCCGGGATGGCCCGCCAAGATCCTGCGCCCGGGTGCGATATGGGCCGGCGGCACAATCTGGCGGCGGCCGGCAGGTGCAACCGCATGAACCACCCGCCCGCCGCCGCGGGGTAGAGTTGGCGGCTGTACATCAGCGAGAGAGATAGAGAGCAAGGGAGACCACCGACACTCATGAGCGAGACCGCCACAGCACCCAGCGAAGAGACCGCCACCACGCCCGGCGAGTCCTCCACCTTCGAGACCGACCAGGCTGCCCGCGAGGCGAGCGGCGCCCATCCCTACGGCCGCTACCTGGAGGAGTTCGAGGTCGGCGCCATCTACAAGCACTGGCCGGCGAAGACGGTGACCGAGGCCGATGATCACCTCTTCTGCCTGATCACGATGAACCACCACCCGCTGCACATCAACGACGTGTACGCCCACAAATCCCAGCAGGGGCGCAACGTCGTGGTGGGCCCACTGGTGTACTCGCTGGCGCTCGGGATGTCGGTCAGCGACGTAAGCGGCAAGGCGATCGCCAACCTCGCCACCGAAGAGCTCAAGCACCCCGCTCCGGTGTTCCACGGCGACACGCTGTTCTGCGAGTCGGAGGTGCTGGAGAAGCGCGAGTCGCAGTCCAAGCCCGACCGCGGCACGGTGAGGGTGCACACCCGCGTGCTCAACCAGGATGGTGTGCTGGTGGCGGAGTTCAAGCGGCTGGTGCTAGTGCCCCGACGACCTGAGGCGCGATAGGAATCGCCGATGAAAACCACACTGTTTTTTGGGGGACGGTCGGGAGGGGGGCCTGCCCTCCTCCCGCAAAAGGACGATAGGCTGCCGTGATGGAAACCACAGCCATCCCAGACGCCCCTACCGAAAACAAGCGCCTGCTGGAGTGGGTCGAGGAGGTCGCCTCCCTCACCGAACCGCAGGCGATCCACTGGTGCGACGGATCTGCCGAGGAGTACAACGCCCTCTGTGCCCAGCTGGTACAGGCGGGAACCTTCCGCCGGCTTTCCGACGCCAAGCGCCCGAGCTCCTACCTGGCCTTCTCCGACCCCGGCGACGTGGCGCGCGTGGAGGACCGCACCTTCATCTGCTCCGCCACCCAGGAGGAGGCTGGTCCCACCAACAACTGGCGCGATCCGGACGAGATGCGCGAAGAGCTGGCCGAGCTGTTCGCCGGTTCGATGCGGGGCCGCACGATGTACGTGGTGCCCTTCTCGATGGGTCCGCTGGGCTCTGACAAGAGCCACATCGGCGTGCAGCTAACCGACTCCGCCTACGTGGCGGTGAGCATGCGGGTCATGACGCGCATGGGCCAGCGGGCGCTCGACGTGCTCGGCGACGACGGGCGCTTCGTGCCCTGCCTGCACTCGGTCGGCATGCCGCTCGGCGAAGGCGACGCGGATGTGCCGTGGCCGTGCAACGCCGAGAACAAGTACATCGTGCACTACCCCGAGACGCGCGAAATCTGGTCATACGGCTCCGGCTATGGCGGCAACGCGCTGCTCGGCAAGAAGTGCTTCGCGCTGCGGATCGCCTCGGTGATGGCGCGGGATGAGGGTTGGATGGCCGAGCACATGCTGATCCTCAAGCTGACCTCGCCCGAGGGCGAGGTCAAGTACATCGCCGCCGCGTTCCCATCCGCCTGCGGCAAGACCAACCTGGCGATGCTGATCCCGACGCTCGAGGGCTGGGAGGTGCAGACGATCGGCGACGACATCGCCTGGATGAAGTTCGGCGAGGACGGCCGCCTGTACGCGATCAACCCGGAGGCCGGCTTCTTCGGGGTGGCGCCCGGCACGGGCGAGCACACCAACCCCAACGCGATCAAGATGGTGGCGCACGACACGGTCTTCACCAACTGCGCGCTCACCGATGACGGCGACGTGTGGTGGGAGGGGATGACGCCCGATCCGCCCGCGCACCTCACCGACTGGCACGGCAAGGATTGGACGCCCGCCTCCGACACGCCCGCGGCGCACCCCAACGCGCGCTTCACCGTCAAGGCCGACCAGACCCCGGCGATCGCGCCCGAGTGGGAGGATCCCGCCGGCGTGCCGATCGACGCGATGTTGTTCGGCGGGCGACGCTCGACGGTGGTGCCGCTGGTGACGGAGGCGCTGGGCTGGGAGCACGGTGTGTTCCTCGGCGCCACGATGAGCTCGGAGAAGACGGCGGCGGCGGCCGGCACGGTCGGCGAGCTGCGCTTCGACCCGTTCGCGATGCTGCCCTTCTGCGGCTACAACATGGCCGACTACTTCACGCACTGGCTGGAGATCGGCCGCACCCCCGGGGCGAAGCTGCCGAAGATCTTCTACGTCAACTGGTTCCGCAAGGACGAGTCGGGCCGCTTCCTGTGGCCGGGCTTCGGCGAGAACTCGCGCGTGCTCTCATGGGTGTTCGCGCGCTGCGCCGGCCACGGCGCCGCGCGGCAGACCCCGATTGGGCTGGTGCCGCCGGTGGGGGTGGAGGGCATCGACACGCGTGGCGTGGACGTCTCCGAAGCGGACATCGCCGAGCTGCTGCGCGTCGACGTCGCGGAGTGGCGGGCGCAGCTGCCCCACTTCCACGAGCACTTCGGCAAGTTCGAGCGGCTCCCCGCGGAGCTGCGCGAGCAGCTGAAGGCGCTCGAAGCGCGGCTCGCCTGAGAACCCGAACCAAACGAGATCGAGTCTCGTTTGGTTAGAGGCCCAAAACGAGAACATGGGGACCGAGGCCCGGTGACGGGGGGGGTCAAACGGGGGTCAAACGATTGCTTGTGGCCTCTACCTGATGAGACAAGTCTTGTTCTCATTTTGGTTGGCCGTCTCAGCTCCGCACTTCGTCTCAATCGGATTCGGTCGCAAGCCGATACTCCATGAGTGAGCTATCTGAGGCAGGTGCTGCCGCGCCCCGACACGCCGGCTTGGATAAGGGCTGCGCTCGCTCTGCTCGCCTGCCTGGTGCTCGCGCATCTCGCGCACAGCGTGCTCGTGCTCGGTTGGGGGGCATCCGACCGTCTGTTCGACGATTGGCTGTACGACGCGGTGATGGTGGGCTGCGCGGCGGTTTGCCTCGCCCGCGCGCTGACGGTCGCCACGGCGAAAGTCGCATGGCTGGCGCTCGGCTTCAGCCTCACCTGCGACGCCGCCGGGGAAGTGATGTCCTCGATCAGCGAATCGCTCGCGCCGAACGTGCAGCGCGGGCTCTATCTCGGCTTCTACCTGGGCGCGTACGTGGCGATCGTGCTGCTTGGGCGCCGGCGCCTCAGCCATCCGCGGGCCAGCCTGTGGCTCGACGGGCTCGGCGGCATGCTCGCGGTGGGCGCGCTCGGCTCCAGCGCGCTATTCGCCCCGGTGCTGGCGGCGACACACGGCGGCTCGGTCGAGGCGGCGTTCAACCTCGCCTATCCGCTCGCGGATGTGCTGCTGGTCGCGGTGGTCGTCGGGATGTTGACCGTCGCCGGCTGGCAGGTGGACCGCCCGTTCGCGCTGATCGCCCTGGGGTTTGCGGTGACGGCGGTTGCCGATGGCTTCTTCCTCTACATGGAAGCGCACGGAGGCTACACGGCGGGCACCCCGCTGGACACGCTGTGGCTGCTGGGAGCCCTGATCCTGGCCTGTGCCGCGTGGCAGCCGGACAGCGGGCGGGTGCGCGAGCGGTACACCCTGGTGGCCGTCACGGCCGCGCCGGTGGTGGCCGGGGCGGTCGCGATCGGGGTGCTGGTGGAGGGGGGCGTGGAAGGGGTCGCGGAAGGGGCCGCAGGCGTGTCGATCTGGCTGGCCGTGGCGGCGCTCGTGGCGGTCCTGCTGCGGCTGCTGGTCACCTCGGCCGAGAACATCCGTCTGATCGCCTCAAGCAGCGAGCTGGCCAACCGCGACGCGCTCACCGGCCTCGGCAACCGCCGGGCGCTGTTCGAGGAGCTACGGCTAGCGGTTGCCGAGGCTACGGCGTCGAATCCGAGGCTCTTCCTGCTGTTCGATCTCAATGGCTTCAAGCACTACAACGACACGTTCGGGCACCCGGCCGGGGATGCCCTGCTGCAGCGCCTTGGCTGCAAGCTCGCTCAGCGGGCCGGCCCCGGCGGGCTCACCTATCGGCTCGGCGGGGACGAGTTCTGCGCACTGCTGCGGCTCACGGCTGACCCCGCGGAGCTCGCCGGCGACCTCGCCGGGGCGCTGCTGGAGCGTGGCGAGCACTTCACGATCGGCGCCTGCTATGGCGAGGTGCTGCTTGGGCGGGAAGCGCACAGCGCGGAGGAGGCGCTGCGCATCGCCGACCAGCGTCTTTACGCGCAGAAGCTGCTCTCCGCGCGACCGCCCGCAAGCCGTGAGTGGCGCGACGTGCTGCTCGGGCTGCTGCGAGAACGCGATCCCGAGCTCGACACCCACGTGCACGAGGTCGCCGCGCTTGCCCGGGGCCTCGGCGAGCGGCTCGGCCTGGCAGCCGGGGACCTCGCGGACCTGGTGGCGGCGGCGGAGCTGCACGACATCGGCAAGGCGGCGATCCCCGATGCGATCCTCGACAAGCCTGAGGCGCTCGATCGCGACGAGCGGGCGTTCATCGAGCGCCACACGATCATCGGCGAGCGGATCATCGCGTCGGCGCCATCGCTGCGATCGATCGCCACGATCGTGCGCGCCACCCACGAGCACTACGACGGGCGTGGCTATCCCGACGGGCTGTCCGGCGAGCAGATCCCCCTCGCGGCGCGAATCATCGCGATCTGCGACGCCTACCAGGCGATGACGAGCAACCGCGGCTACTGGGATGCGATCACCGAGCGGCAGGCCTGCGCGGAGCTGCAGCGGTGCGCCGGCAGTCAGTTCGACCCGCGGCTCACGCGCGCGTTTCTCGACTTCGTGCAGTCGGAGCGAGTCGTGGCGGGGGCGGATCGGGCCCCGAGCGGAGAGGCTTCCGTGTCCCGCGCGCCGGCTGCAGCTCGACGAAGGCGCCCCTAGACGGTCGAGAGGCAAGTGAGGCAAGGACGCAGGGAGCGTGGCGTGCTGGCCGAAACGGGGACGCGAGCGAAGCGAGTGTCTCCCGGCTTCGGTACGCGAGCGACCGAGGACACAGCATCGCGCCGCCCATCGACCGTCTAGTCGTGCGAGTGAGCCTCGCCGTCCGTCGAGGCCGGAGGGCGGGACTCCTCGGCCAGCGAGGTGATCGTCAACGTGCCCCTGGCGGCCTGCTCGAGCACTTCGGTGGCCTCCTCCAGCGAGCGCGCGTACAGCTCGACGAGCAGGTGCACGATGATGCGCGCGTCGTCTTCGTGCTTGTGGAAGCGCACGTGCGTGAAGAACTCCCTGACCCCGTGGTCGCCGAAGGCGGCGTAGGAGAGGGCGTCGCCCGCCTCCGGTCCCGAGCAGGTCTCGACGTCTTCGGCGTCCACCGTCACGGTGCACGAGGCGACCCAGGGGGTGCCCGCGATCATCCGTTCCCAACGGTCCTCGATCGGCTCCACACGACCGTTGTTGAAGCCCAGGTGCGGTTGGTCGTGCATGCAGTCCAGGCATTGCACCACCGCCTCCTGCAGCTCGTCCACGACTTCCGAGCGCTCGCCGGTGTCCGGGTCGATCTTGTGGATGCCCTCGTAGTGGACCTGCACCTCCAGCTCCTGCGACCAGCAGCGGTAGCAGCGCAGCCAACTGCGTGCGGTCGTCTCCGAGGCGGAACTCTCCATGGGACCCATTGTATGCACGCCACCTAGCCGAACGTGAATGCGTACCCGGTGACCCCCGGTTCGAAGCGCAGCGTCAGGTGGTGGTGTTCGTCGTGCGGTAGCGAGACGAGCGTGTAGAGGCGTTCGCCGCGCACGGTCACGATCCCGTTGTGGACGTCCGCGCCGGCGTCGGCAGCGGGGATGCGGTGGCCTTCGAGCAGCACTTCGACGTGGCGCGGCACTTTGCCGGCGGAGCTCAGCACGAGGTAGACGTGCCTGCCCTCCACGTTCGCTTCGATGCCCGCGTTCGCGACTGCGACGGCGGGCTGTTCGGAGATGTTCCAGGTGCCGCTGTAGGCGAAGGTGTCCAGTTCGAGGTTGGGGTGGGTGCCCGAGCCGTAGTCGTGGAGACCGGAGACGGGGCCGTTCACCCATCCCTGCGCGCGGGCGGTGCCGAGGTAGGTCTCGGGCGTCGCTTCGTCGCTTGGCACGATCACGCCGGTGGGGTGGCCCTTGCTGCCGACGTGGTATCCCGCTTCCGCGAGCAGGGCGCGGATCGCCGATTCGGTCGTGTCGTAGTCGCCCTCGCCGAACGCCACGTAGCGCACGTGGCCGTGCGCGTCGATCAGGTAGTCGGCCGGCCAGTACTCGTTGTTGTAGGCGTCCCACGTGCCGTATTCGTTGTCCTGCACCACCGGGTACTTGAGCCCGAACGTGGAGATCGCGCTCGCCACGTTGGCGGCGTCGTGCTCGAAGGAGAACTCGGGCGTCTCGACGCCGACGATCGTCAGGCCCTCGTTGTGGTAGGCGGCGTTCCATGCCTTCAGGTAGGGGAGTGTGCGGATGCAGTTGATGCAGGTGTAGGTCCAGAAGTCGACCAGCACCACGCGCCCGCGCAGCCCCGCGAGCGTCAGCGGCCGATCGCCCGGCGTGTTGAACCAATCCTCGGTTTCTTTGAATTCCGGGGCGGTGAAGCGCGCCGGCAGCTGCCGCGCGTCGGCCAGCAGCGTCGCCTGGCTGGCGTTGTGCGCGGCGATGGGGGTGCCGACGCTCGCGGTGACCGTCTTGCGCCCGGTGATCTCGTGCAGGCGGCTTTCGACGACGTGCGATTTCTCCAGTGAGGCGGTGAGGTTGACGTTGGGGATGTGTTCGGCGACGTACTCGCTGAAGCGCACGTCCTCGCCGGTGATGATCACGAGCGCCGTCGCCACCATGATCGCCCCGAGCGTGCGCTGCAACGCGGGCCCGCGCCCGGCGGCGCGCACCCGCTCGAACAGCGCGCGGCCGCCGAGGGTCAGCGCGAGCAGCACCGCGGCGGAGCCGAGCGTGTAGGCGATCCCCACGGCGACGCTGCGCCCGGTGGCGGCGCCGACGGAGATCACCGCGGCGAGGATCGGCCCGGCGCAGGGGGTGTAGACGAATCCGAGCGCAGCCCCCACCAAGAGGCCGGAGCGAAAGCCGTCGCCGCGCGAGCGCGGCCCGAACGCCGCCAGACGCGACATGCGCGCCTCCAGGCGCTCGCCGAGGCGTGGGATCAGCAGCACCGCGCCGGCGCCGAGCAGCACCACCACAGCGACCGCGCGCAGCGGGTCCGTGCCGAGGCCGACGCCGTCGGCGACCTTCGCGATCCCGATGATCGTGATTGCGAAGGTCAGGCTCAGCCCGAGCACCACGCCCAGAGGCCGGCGCCGCCCGCCCGCGCCGCCGGAGGCGAGCAGCGCGGGCAGCACCGGCAGCACGCACGGGGAGAGCGCAGTGCCGGCGCCCGCGAGCACGGCGAAGCCAAGCAGGATGACCATACCTATGCAGTCTGCCGAACTGGGATTGCGTTACGCGGCGATTACCGCGCTGCACTCTGCGATGATGGTGCGGCCGTTTGCCTTTGATCGTCACGTTGTAGGTGTTCACGGTGGGGGTTCCACCGAGCGATGAGGTGTAGGTCAGGGTTGCTGCGAGATGGACCGTCTTGCCTTTCTTCAGCAGCGCCCTGATCTTGCTGGACAGAGTGACCGTCAGTTTCAGCGGCACCCCCGCCGTCCCGCTGGCGGTGGTTGTTCCCGCCACGGTGGTTGACGGACGGCACTTGTGCTTGATCTTTACCTGGCCCTTCGTGCACTTCTTCGGCTTCTTCGCCTTGGCAGCCACCGCGGAGGTGCTGGCGATCGACGCCGTGGGCACCGTCACCACGATCGTCCCGGTGCCCCCCTGGACGGGGACGAACGTGATCGTGACCGTCCCGTTCGAGTTCGAGACGACGCTCTGGATCGTGTAGCCGCTGTTGGGCACCGGCGGCGGTGGGGGCGGCGGGGTAGTCGTGACCGGCTTCTTTTTGCACGGCGTTGCCCGCTACGCGTTCGGTGCCGGGAGGGCAGGGCGGGATGCCTTCCGAGCTTTCTTTGATGATCTCGGTCAGCTTTGCGTCGAGCGTTTTGGAGTGTTCTTCGACGGTGATCGCCTGCCCGCCCGTTTCGGCGGCCCAGTATTCCCAGTAGTGGATGTAGTTGCTGGTTTCCGCCTGTTCCGTGTGGAAGTAGTCGACCATCGCCAGCGGCTTTTCTTCGGCGCCCAGTTTCTTGAGGGTTTTATGGAACTCCAGCGATTCGCCTTCTTTCCACTGTAGTTCCAGGGATGCCCCACATGCCGGGAAGTTCTTCGCCCGTGTCCGGCCACGCCTCTTCCCCGTCGTTAAACGGTTCCGTGAACTGAAATTCGCTTGGGATCCCTTCGTTGACGTTCGGCGTGTGCGGCACGTTGTCAGCGATCAGCACGATCTCGTGACGAGCTCCCGGTCGCCAGCCGATGAGCGAGTTGGTCGCGGTCTCCCACAGGGCGCGGCCGTAGGCTTCCGGCAGGTCGCCGCCGGCATGCGCCACCTTTTCTTTTACTTCTTCTCCTTCTTCTTTTGGCAGTTTGACTGACAGTTCGTTGATTGCTTCTTCGACCTTGGGCTCTTCAGTGGTCAGCGGCTGCCACAGCGCCCATGGTTTTTCGATGTCTTCGGTGTATTCACTTTCTTTTGGAAAGGTGGATACAAGCGTGCCGTTTTCGTAACCGGGGAGATCTTCTACGTTCGCGACGCCGAACTCGACGTTCGGGAAGGCTGGCCTCGGTGTTGGCGACGAGGGTCTTGATTTCTTCTTTCGCTTCTTCGAGCACGGCCGACATCGACCCGCTCGTGTCGAAAATGATCATGATGTCGGTTTCTTTGGGCACCGTTGCGCCCGCGCGTGCGGCTGACGCCACCAGCGAGATCGCCAGTGCTAGCGCCGACATCCCGATCAGGGCAAGGAGCCTTCCTCGCCAGCCGATCCCCCAAACCTGCTCGCCTACACTCATCATCGATGCCTCCAATCGACGTCTGCCGAGTCCGGGATGGTACGGCATCCCGTTGACAAAGCACGTTTGCCGCCCCGCGAGCGCGCTCCGCGCTCCTCTGCTTCCATCTCGCGAGCCCGGCCCGCGTTTGCCTGTGCCGCTACGCGATCCCCGCTCGCAGTGTGGCCTCGAAATCGCTGCCCGGGATCGGGCCCACGCATGGGGTGGTGGCCCCAGCGTCGCGGTAGCGGTTCAGGCCTGCGCTCACTGCTGAGGGGTCGCCGACCGCGGTGAGCTGCCCGAGGAAGCGCTCGGAGATCGCGGCCTGCATCTTCGCCACGTCGCCGCCGGAGGCGTCGAACTCCGCGATCTCCTCGCCGAAGCCGGAGCGCTCGAGCATCGCGCGGTAGAAGGGCAGACCGAAGTAGGGGAGCAGGTCGCGGCGCATCGCCGCGTAGGGTGCGGCGGTGTCCTCCACCTGCGCGGTGGGCACCGCCGGTACTACGTCGAAGCCCTCCAGCGTCTTGCCGGCCCGTTCGCGGTCCGGCGGTCACCTCGGGGATCACCACGTTGCGGATGTAGTCGGGGCAGCACAGCCACAGCAGCACGCCGTCGGCCACCTCGCCGGCGAGACGCAGCATCGCCGGGGAGAGGGCGGCTACGTAGATCGGCAGCTGCGGGCACGCGTCGAGGCCGAAGAGGTGGAAGCCGGTCTGCCACTTCTCGCCGGCCGGAGGGTCCTCGCCGCATAGGATCGCACGCACGATCGCCACGTATTCGCGCATCTCGCGCACGGGGCGGTCGATGCTCTGTCCGTGCCAGCCCTCGACCACGGGGCGGTGGGAGACGCCGAGGCCGAGCGTCAGGCGCCCGCCGGAGATCTCGTTGATCGTGGCCGCCGTCTGCGCCATCGTGGCGGGCGTGCGCGTGTAGATCGGCACCACGCCGGTGCCCACCCGGATCCTGCTGGTCGCCATCGCGTACGCGGTCAACACCGTCAACGACTCCCAGCCGGCGATGTGCGTCACGTACACCGACTCATAGCCAAGCGACTCGGCGAGCTTCACGCGCTCGATCGCGCCCTCGATCGTCTTGCCCGGCGAGATGAAGCAGCCCGTGTTCACGCGGGGAGCATAACCGCCCCGCTTGGATTGGACGCGCGGCCCTTTGGCATGGCGACGCCACATATGTGCACTTTTGGCGACCCACCAGCTACTGGACCTCTCATAGCTGTCATTTGGTCGCGGCCCACAGGTCCAGTTGGTGGTTATAGGGCCAAAATTAAGTACAACCCGTCAGCGGCGAAGGATCACATAGACGAGTGCGATCGCAAACCCGATCTGCCCGAACGCCAGCGCCGTGCCGAGGTTGACCGCGCCGAGCGCTCCCGCCAGCGCGCTGGCGGCCACGAACGCTCCGAGCATCGTTGCCAGATCGCGTGCCATCAGCCCGACAGCTTGCCTTCGCGTGCCATCGAGCCCAATACCTTGCCTTCGCGTGCCATCAGCTCGACCGCTTGCCTTCGTGTGCCATCGAGCTCGACATCTTGCCTGCAAGCGCCGCCGCGAGCGCCGCCTCGTCCAGCGCGGGGTCCTGTTCGGCCAGCCACTGCTCCGCCGCGCGCCGTCCGCCGAGCGCGCGCACACCGCGCTGGCCGTGCTCCACGGCGAAGTCGGTGAGGGCGCCCGCGCGCCGCGCGCGTAGGCGCCTGGCCGCCAGCTCGCCGCCTCCATTGGCGGTTAGGAGTGACCAGCGCTCGTCGAGGAGGCCACGCAGCTCGTCGATCCCGGCGGGCGGGGAGAGCGAGGAGACCGCCGCGACCGCGGTGGAGCGCCTGCCCAGCGAGCGCAGCGCGGCGGACAGGTCGCGCTGGGCGCTGAGCGCCATCTGGCCGAGGTCGGCCTTGGTCACGACCAATACGTCCGGGATCTCCATGATCCCCGACTTCAGGAACTGCAGCACGTCACCGCTGCCAGGCTGCACTATCACGGCGACGGTGTCGGCGACCTCCGCGACCTCGGTCTCCGCTTGGCCCACGCCCACCGTCTCGACTACCACCACGTCGAAGGCCGCCGCCAGCGCTTGCGCCGCCGCGCGGGTGCCCCACGCCAGGCCGCCCAGCCGCTCGCCGGCGGCGGTCGAGCGGATGAAGACGCCGCGGTCGGCCGGGTCGAACTCGATCCGCGCGCGGTCGCCCAGCAGCGCGCCGCCGGAGCGGCGCGAGGAGGGGTCCACCGCGAGCATCGCCACCGTGCAGCCCCGTCCGCCCTCATTGGCGCTCGCCGTGGGGGCTGCCGGAGCGAGGACGTGGGAGGTGCTCCGCCACTCATGGAGCAGCGCCGAGAGCAAGGTCGACTTCCCCGCGCCCGGGGGGCCCGTGACACCGATGATGTGTCCCTGCGCCTCGCCTCCGAGGGCCGCGGGGGAGACCTCGCGCAGCAGCGCCTTTGCCTGCTCGCGGTCCGCGGCGGTGGTGCTCTCCAGCAGGTTGAGTGTTGCCGGCGCCGCGGTCAGGTCGCGTTCGCGCAGCCGTGTCCCGAGTTGCGCACCCTCTGGCAAGCGCCTACACCGTGGCGACGACGCCGTTGCGCTCGCCCACCAGCTCCACGATGTCGCCGATGATGCGCGTCAGATCGAAGTCCTTCGGCGTGTACACCGCCGCCACGCCCGCCTGCTTCAGCGGTGCCACGTCCTGCTCGGGGATGATCCCGCCGACTACCACGGGCGCGCCGACGCCGGCCTCTCGCAGCGCGTCGAGCACGGCCGGGATCAGCTCGCGGTGGGAGCCCGAGAGGATCGAGAGGCCGATCACGTGCACCCCCTCCTGCAGCGCCGAGGCGGCGATCTGTGCGGGGGTGAGGCGGATTCCCTCGTACACCACGTCCATGCCGGCGTCGCGCGCGCGCACCGCGATCTGCTCGGCGCCGTTGGAGTGGCCGTCGAGGCCGGGCTTGCCGACGAGGATCTTCGGGCGGCGGCCGAGCTGCTCGGCGAGCGTGGCGACCTGCTCGCGCACCCGTGCCAGCTCGCGCGCGGCCTCGCCGCCGTCGGCGCCCGGGGCGCCGGGGCCGGCGTCGAGGTCCTCCGCGGGGGCGCTGCTCGCCTCGCCCACGCCTGTCGGGGCGCGGTAGCTGCCGAACACCTCGCGCAGCGTTGCCGCCCACTCGCCGGTGGTGGCGCCGGCGCGGGCGGCGGCGATCGTGGGCTCCATCAAGTTTGTGTCGGTACCGGCGTCCGCCCTTTCGCCTGAGACCCGCGCACCCCCACCTGCGGTGCCCGCCCCCTCGCCTGCAGCGCGCGCCAGCTCAGCGAGCGCGGCGTCCACCTTCTCCTGGTCTCGCTGGGAGCGCCAGCGGCGCACCGCCTCGATCTGCTCGGCCTCCACAGCGGCGTCCACGACGAGAATGCCGCCCTCGGCGTCGGCCGTCAGCGGCGACTCCTCGCTCCCGGTGAAGCGGTTCTGGCCGACCACGGTCTGCTCGCACGTCTCGATCCGCCGCAGGCGCTCGCGGTGGGAGTCCACCAGGGCGGCCTTCATGTAGGGGACGGCCTCCACGGCGCCGCCGTGCTCGGCGACCACCGCCATCTCCGCGCGGGCGCCCTCCAGCAGCTCCTCCACGAGGCCCTCCATCACCTTCGAGCCCTCGAAGATGTCGGGGTACTCGAGGATGTCGGTCTCGTACGCCAGCACCTGCTGGATGCGCAGCGACCACTGCTGATCCCACGGGCGCGGCAGCCCCAGCGCCTCGTTCCACGCCGGCAGCTGGATCGCCCGTGCGCGCGCGTCGCGGCCGATCGTCACCGCCAGCGCCTCCAGCACGATCCGCTGCACGTTGTTCTCCGGCTGCGCCTCGGTCAGGCCGAGTGAGTTCACCTGCACGCCGTAGCGCAGCCGCAGCAGCTTCGGGTCCGTGACGCCGTAGCGCTCCCTGCCCAGCTCCTCCCACAGGATCCCCATCGCGCGCAGCTTCGCGTGCTCCTCGACGAAGCGCACGCCCGCGTTGACGAAGAACGAGATCCGGCCGAACACCTGCGCGATGCGGTCGGAATTGCCGTGCGAGCCCCCCCAGCACCCGCCCCCCTGGGCGGGGTGCCCATCCCCATCCTCCCCTTCACCGCGTCCAGCACCGCGATCGCGTTGGATATCGCATACGCGATCTCCTGCACCGGGGTGGCGCCGGCCTCCTGGAGGTGGTAGGAGCAGATGTTGATCGGATTCCACTTCGGCACGTGCTCGACGGTGTACGCGATCGTGTCGGCGATCAGCCGCATCGAGGGCGCGGGCGGGAAGGCGTAGGTGCCGCGCGCGAGGAACTCCTTGATGATGTCGTTCTGGGTGGTGCCCTGCAGCTGCCTCTGGGGCACGCCCTGGGCCTCGGCGGCGACGATGTACAGCGCCAGCAGCCAAGCGGCCGTCGCGTTGATCGTCATCGAGGTGTTCATCTCTCCGAGCGGTATCCCCTCCATCAGCGCTTCCATGTCGCCGCGGTGGGCGACCGGCACCCCGACCTTGCCCACCTCTCCCCGCGCCAGCTCGTCGTCGGGGTCATACCCGGTCTGCGTCGGCAGGTCAAACGCCACCGACAGCCCCGTCTGGCCCTTCTCGAGGTTGCGCCTGTACAGCTCGTTCGAGGCCTTCGCGGTCGAGTGCCCCGCGTAGGTGCGCATCATCCACGGGCGGTCGCGCTCGGGCAGGCGGTGGGGCTGGTCTTCGTCCATCTCGCAATTGTAAGGCCGCCGTCCAGGCTCTTGCGGGGGCCGGGTATTCTTCGCATCCATGACAGAGACCATTGAGCTACCGAAGACGGGCGGCCCGCAGACGGGGATGGACGGGTCGTGGCGGGTGATCGTGCGCAACGACGACCACAACACCTTCGACCACGTCGCCCGCACGCTGGCGCGCTTCATCCCCGGCGTGACGCTGGAGCAGGGCCACCAGTACGCCAACCAGATCCACAACTCGGGCCAGGCCGTCGTCTACAACGGCCACCGCGAGCCCGCCGAGCACTACTGGGAGCAGTTGAAGGGCGCGGGCCTCACGATGGCGCCGCTGGAGAAGGGTTGAGATGGCGCCGCTGGGGAATGATTGAGTTGGCGCCGCTGGGGAAGGGTTGAGCCCGAGCCTGAGCCTCAGATTCGGGTGCCGACGCCCGGGGTTGTTTGTTTACTTTTCGGACCCCTACCCTTCATTTTGTGAAGTGGTATGGGTCGTTTGAAAGACATCTGCATCGTCGTGCAGCTCTTGGCGGACCCGCTCAGACGTGCTGAACCCGCGGGGCGCCGGGGCGGGCGGGCGACCCATTCCCGCCGTTGTCCTCGGGCTGGGGCGGCTCTGGCGTGATCCACTCCGTCTCCTCGGAGAGAGCCCCGGCGGCCGTGAGGTCCCACCAGCCGTAGAGCACCGGCACCTGGTACCAGGAGGAGTGACGTGCCCGGAAGTCGACCATCTCGGGGCCTTCCCAGTAGCGCACCCAATCGGCGTAGTGCTCGAAGTGGGCGAGTTGCTGATAGCGGTAGCGGTCGTCCCGCGAG
Source organism: uncultured Solirubrobacterales bacterium (assembly GCA_963744135.1). Classification (GTDB taxonomy): domain Bacteria; phylum Actinomycetota; class Thermoleophilia; order Solirubrobacterales; family Solirubrobacteraceae; genus Palsa-744. The sequence continues at coordinate 883,519 of CAVUSE010000007.1, forward strand.
CGGTACACCGCGTAGGAGAGGGCGCGGTAGCGCAGCGCGATCGCGGCGACCTCCTCCAGCGCGGCGCCGAAGCCCTCGGCGCGAAAGCCCGTGGCGTACCAGGGGACGATCACGGTGCCGTTGCCCTGACCTGCCATCAGCCACCCACCTTCCCGGTTGCAGTCGCTCTTTTCGGCCCTGTGGTGGCCCCGCCGGACATCATCCGCCCACCTCCGCGCGGATCGCTCCGGGGCCGTCCGCGGTTTTGCCCTGCCCCTCGGCGTCGGCACCGACGAGGATCGAGATCTTCCCGAGGTGCTTGTTTTCGAGCATCAGCTGGTGCGCTTCGGCGACGCCCTCGAAGCCGAGCGTGCGCCACAGCACGGGGCGGATCTGGCCGCTGTCGATCAGCTCGTTGGCCTTCGTGCACTCATACGCGTTGGCGAAGTGGCTGCCGAGGATCTCCTTCTGCTTCATCCACAGGTAACGCACGTCGAAGTCGAGGTTGAAGCCGGTCGTGCCGGCGCAGATCACGACCTTGCCGAACGTCTTGACGGTGAACACCGATGTCGGGAACGTCGCCTGGCCGACGTGCTCGAAGACGATGTCGGGGGCATCGCCGAGGATCCCCTTGACGCGCTTGGCGAATTCGCGCGAGACCCCGAAGCGGGCCTTCTCCTCCTCGGGGCTCTCGCCGCCTTTGCGCATCATCCCGGTGAACTCGGCGCGGTCGATGAAGTCCACAGCGCCGAGGCGCTTGACCAGCGCGCCCTTCTCCGCGGAGGAGACGACGCCGACGCTGTGCGCGCCGGCGGCGGCGCACAGCTGGGTGGCGAACACGCCGAGGCCCCCGGCTGCACCCCAGATCAGGACCTTCTGCCCGGCCTGCAGGTTGCAGCGGGTGATCAGCATGCGGTAGGCGGTGAAGTACACGAGGCCGTAGGAGGCGGCCTCCTCCCAGGTGAGCGCCGCCGGCTTGGGCAGCAGCTGCTGGGCCTGTACTTTGGTGAACTGCGCGAACGAGCCCCAGGTCGTCTCGTACCCCCAGATCTTCTGCGAGGGCGCGGCCATCGGGTCGAGGCCGTGGACCTCGGGGTCCTCGTAGGAGGCCTGGTTGCAGTGCACCACCACCTCGTCGCCGGGCTTCCAGCGGGTCACGCCGGGGCCGACCTTCCAGACGACGCCCGACGCATCGCTGCCGCCGATGTGGTGGCCGAACTCGGGGTGGTCGCCGTAGCGCCACACCCCCACCGGCTTGCCGAGCGCGGCCCACACGTTGTTGTAGTTGACGCCCGCCGCCATCACGCGCACGATCACCTCGAACGCGCCCGGCTCGGGCACCTCGATCTCCTCGAGCTGGAAGGCGTCCTTCGGTTCGCCCTGGCGCTCCTCGCGGATCACCCACGCGGCCATCGTCTTGGGCAGCTCGCCCGGCTCGGTGTCCACCTCGGATATCTGCTTCAAGTCGATTGCCACGGGATCTTCCAACCTCGCATGTCGGGAACAGAACCGAAGCGAATCCTACAACCGGGCGGCCCTCCCGCGCTACGCTGCACCGGTGGACGAGCAGAATCCGCCGGAGGAGTCACAGCAGGGCCCCAACATCATCATGCCCCCGGAGGAGTTCGCGGGCAAATGGGCCAACGCCGCGTCGATCGCGCGCACACCGCACGAGTTCACGCTCGACTTCCTGCGCATCGGGCCCCAGGGGCAGCAGGGGATCGTCGTCTCGCGCGTCTCCTTCTCGCCCCTGCTCGCCAGTCAGCTCGTCGACCTTCTGAATGAGCAGTGGCAGGCCTACACTCAGGAATCGGGAGTTCCGACCGAAGACAATGGCGATGACTGAACGCAATCCCTTCGAGGATCCGCGCCGCAGGCTGGAGCGCACGAAAGTCAACCTGCGGGGCCCCAACGTCTCCAGCACCTTCGACACCCCGCCGCGCCCCGACGCGTTGAGGGCGCTGAAGGCGTCGATCCGCAAGCATCTGCACGAGCGCCGGCCCGGCGGCGGGCAGTCAAGCTCCTCTTAGAGACCCTAACCAAACGAGATTTGATCTCGTTTGGTAGGGCCCGAAAAGAGGACATGGTGCGGCCCGGTGACGGTGGCGCCCGGCCTGCGATCCGGGGGTTTAGAAAGGCAGCTCGACCAGCTCTGCCGTGGCGCCGTGCTCGCCGGCAACGAGCGTGTCGCCCGGAGATGCCTCGCGACGCACGAGCGCCAGGGCGATGATTCCGAGACGGGGTGAGTCGACGACGCTGCTCAGGTGTCCCACCGGGCGCTCGTCCAGCCGCAGCTCCTCGCCGGGTGTGGCCGTGAGGGCGGGATCGGCGGGTTTCACGAAACGCAGCCCACGCAGGTGGCGGTTGGGCTTGCCCCTGTAGTGCAGCCGTGCGACGGTCTCCTGGCCGACGTAGCAGCCCTTCGTGAAGCTCACCGCGCGCGCGTTGAGGCCGGCCTCCTGGGGGATCGTGCTCTCGTCGATGTCCACCCCGTAGCGGGGTCTGCCGCGCTCGACACGCACGATCTCCGCCGCCGCCTCGCTGACGGGGGTCGCGCCTGCATCCACAAAGGTTCCGCGCACAGTCTCGATGTTGGAGGACGCGCACAGCAAATCGATGCCATCGGCCGTCGCGATCAGCCGCACGGGTGCGCCGCCGATCTCCGCGGGCGCGTGGGCGTGCTCGGCCTCGGTGTCGAATGCGTTTTTTTCGGCCCCTACCAGACGCGTGACGTACGTTCGCGCTTCGGGACCGATCAACGAGAGCAGTCCGCACTCCAGGGTGCGCTTGTGCAGCTCGACCTCATACCCGATCTTGTAGCGGCGGATCATGTCGAACAGTGGCTGCAGCGCCACGCGCTCGGTGTCGAGCAGCAGTTCGGCAGGTGGCCCATCCGCGTCGAGCTCCCCCGTCCCCGTCCCCTCGACGGCGAGGATCCTTAGATCGCCGAGCATCTTCCCCTTGTTGGTGAGGAAGGCCGCATAGCGACCTTCGCCGGGGCGCAGGTCGGCCAGCTCGTTGGTGACCTGCCCGTTGAGGAACTCCACCGCTCCAGAGCCGGTTAGCGCGAGCTTGCCGCGCTCGGAGTGGTCCACCAGCCCGCAGCCCTCGGTCAGCGCCGCATACTCGGCCTGCAGTCGCTCTGTGTCGCTGGTGGCCATGGGGTTGAGGATACGAGCCCCGAGCGCCCGTCCGGCGGTTCCGGCGCCGTGCGGGCCCCGGCCGCGTTGCCCGGTAGGCTTTCGTGACGATGGCTTTGGCAGACACCTTCCAGCGGATCGTCGATTCGCTGCCCGACGACTGGACCGACCTGGAGCTCGACCTGCGGCTCACGGACGAGTCGCGCTACGTCGAAGCGGCGGTCTACCTCGTGACGTGCAACGCCAGTCCGTACTCCAAACATGACTGGCACTGGCGCCTGCTGGTCGCCCACCGCTTCGGCCACGCGGCGTCGGCGCCGGCGGTGCACTGCGCGCTGGGTCTGCTCGACGACGCCGGCATCGAGGGGGAGTTGGCGGTGCGCGAGGTCAGGGAGGGACGCGCCGAGGTCACGCAGATGTGGGGCCGCCCGTACTCGGCGCGTGAAGAGTTCCGCCGCCTGCGCGCGCAGTAGTCAGATCGGCGTGCCGACCTCGTCGCCGCGGTGCAACCGCCGTGATCCGCGCGGGTCGAGCGGGACGATCGTCGCGTTGGGGACGCGGTCGCCGAGCGACTCCGGGTCTTTGGTGCGCTGGAACAGCGCGATCCGGATCACTCCGCCGTGGCACACCACCAGCGCGGGCACCTCGGCGCGCTTGATGTCGTGGAAAGCACCCGCCACGCGCACGCCCTGCTGGGCGAACGACTCGCCGCCGGGGAACGCGAAGGTCGGGTCGCCGCCCGCGAAGCGCGCGAACCCCTCGGGGTCTTCGGCCTGCACCTCGGCGAACGAGCGGTCGGTCCAATCCCCCGAGTCGGTCTCCATCAGGCGAGCATCCTCCCGCGGGTCGAGGCCGACCCGCCGGGCGACGATGTCCGCGGTTTCACGGGCGCGCAGCAGCGGGCTGCACCACAGCACGGCGAACTCGTACGTGGCGGCCTGCTCGGCCAGCGTCTGCGCCTGGCCGCGGCCGGTCGCGTCGAGCGGCACCGCGCCCTGGCCCTGGAAGCGGCCCTCGGCGTTGTAGGCGGTCTGGCCGTGGCGGGCCAAATAGATGCGGGGAGGTTGAGCCACAACGGCCGAGGATAGCTGTACCACCTACACCCTTGGAGACCCTCCGCTGCTCACCGACCAACCCCGCTCCACACACAGATCGCGAGGGGCGCTGGGACATCCAGGGGCGTGACTGCTCTGCGCTCAGGTCGCCTCGGCCTCGGGCTCGGCCGGTGGTGGAGTTGCAGTCGGAGTCGGCGTCTTGCGCAGGTACAGAAACGCGTAGAGAAGCGCCGCGACCGACGCCCCGAGGACCGGCCCCGCGTACCACACCCAGCCGTTGGCCCAGTGGTCGCCGACCAGCTGTGGCCCAAACGCGCGCGAGGGGTTCATCGCGGCGCCGGTGAAGGGGCCTCCAAAGAGCACGTCGATCGAGATCGTCAACCCGATCGCCAGTCCGGCGACGGCGTTGAAGGGCCCGCGCGTGTCCACCGCTGCGCCGAACACGACGAACACGAGAAAGAAGGTGAGGACCGCCTCGAGCAGGAAGCCGGAGCTGGCATCGACGCCGTGGCCGAGGGCCGGCACTCCGAGCTTGACAGCTTCGGTGGTGGCGCGCGGCAGCAGTTGCTTGACGAGCAGTGCCGCCAGCGCCGCACCGCCGAACTGCGCGACCCAGTAGACGCCGGCGAGCGCGGGCTTGATTTTGCGCGTGATCAGGAAGCCGAAGGTGATCGCCGGGTTGAAGTGCCCCCCCGAGATGTGCCCGAGCGCGCACACCATCACGCCGATCGCCAGGCCGTTGGCGATCGCCACCCCGATCAGGGTCGGATCGGCGATGACCCCGGAGGCTGCCGCGGCGCCCGCGCCGATGAAGGTGAGCGTGAAGGCGCCGACCATCTCGGCCACGGCGCGACGAAGGGTGTCTTCGGACATGGAGAAAATCTAAGAGTCGGGTCGGACGGATCGACACCGGCCCTCCGTGGATCGACACCGGCCCTCTGTGGGCCGGCGCCTGCTCTCTGACGGATTGGCCGTCGCCCCCTCGAACGATGGGCGAGCGCATACACTCGGGAGGATGCGCCGGAGAGTCACGTACTCGCGCAACCTGACGCTGTCGCTTTCGCGCACATGCAGGTGCTACTGCAAGTACTGCGCGTTCGCGACGCACACGGCGCACCTGCACGCCCCCGAGGAGGTGCTCGCGATCGTCGACGGTGCCGCGCGGCGCGGGGTCAAGGAGCTGCTGGTTCTCACCGGCGAGCGGCCCGAGGTCAACGCGGAGGTGGCGCGGCGGCTCGCCGAGTACGGGCACGCCGACTTCACTGCCTATGTCGTGTGGGCGTGCGAGCGGGCGCTGGAGCGGGGGATCCTGCCGCACACCAACCTCGGCGTCCTCTCGCGCGAGGACCTGGAGCGGCTGCGCGAGGTGACCGCCTCGCAGGGGCTGATGCTGGAGTCGATCTCCGAGCGGCTGATGGACACCGTGCACGCGGGCTCGCCGACGAAGCACCCGGCTCGGCGCCTGGAGACGATCCGCGCGGCGGGCGAGCTGCGGATCCCGTTCACCTCGGGGATCCTGGTCGGCATCGGCGAGAGCGAGGAGGAGCGCGTCGCCTCGCTGGAGGCACTGGCGGCGGCGCACGCCGAACACGGCCACATCCAGGAGGTGATCCTGCAGAACTTCGTCCCCCACCAGCGCTACTACGGCCAGGAGCCGGCGCAGATCGCTGAGGAGGCTGCGCGGCTGTACTGGCGCACGGGGGTAGACGAGGGCCTCGGCACAGCGGGGGAGGGCTCCCGGGCCGAAGAGGGCGAGAGAGGGCCCGACCGCGCGCGCGAGGGCACGGACTTCGGCGCCGATGAGTCCAATGGCGTGCCCGCTCACGGAGACTTGCACCCCCGGCTGCCGCTGCCCGAGTGGGCTTGTCCGGTGAGCATCGAGGACATGAAGCGGTTGATCGCCGAGACTCGGAGGTTGATGCCCGACGTCGGTATCCAGGTCCCCCCAAACCTCGCGGACTGGTGGCCGGAGCTGGTGGCCGCGGGGGCCACCGACCTCGGGGGGTTGTCTGCCAACGGCGATCACATCTCACCCGAGCACCCCTTCCCCTCGCCCCACCAAGTGCGCAAGCAGCTGCAGAAGGACGGCGTGGCGCTCACCGAGCGTCTGTGTGTCTACCCGCGCTACATCGATCCCAAGTGGGTGGCGCCGGCGGTGATGGACACGATCAAGGTCAAGTTTTGGAGCTTCATCCCGCGGCGGGGCTCCGGTCGCACCGACCCGGCTGCAAGCGGTGCCCCGCCGATCCGCCCTGACCTGGTCGCCGGGGCGACCGAGCGCGCCCGCGACGGGGCGGCGTTGACGCCCGAGGAGCTGACGGCGATGTTCGCGGAGACGCGGCCTGATGCGATCGAGGAGCTGCGCGTGGCCGCCGACGAGCTGCGCGCGGAGCTCGCGGGGGAGACGGTCACATTTGTCGTCAACCGCAACATCAACGTCTCCAACGTCTGCACGGTGGGGTGCGCCTTCTGCGGCTTCGGCCAAGGCAAGCGCTCCCCCGATGCCTACGAGCACGACGAGCAGGAGTTCGCGCGCCGGGTGCGCGAGGCGGTTGAGTTCGGCGCCACCGAGCTGTGCATCCAGTCGGGCATTCACCCCGATTGGAGCCTCGAGGACTACTTGGGGTGGCTGCGCTTCGCCAAGCGCACGGCAGCCGCGGAGGGGTGCGACATCCACCTGCACGCCTACTCTCCGATGGAGATCGCGCACATGTGCGACATCGCAGGCCTACCGCCGGGGGAGGTCTTCGCGCGCTTGCGCGACGCCGGTCTCGGCTCGACGCCGGGCACCGCCGCCGAGGTGCTGCACGACGGGGTGCGCGAACGGATCTCACCGAACAAGCTGCCGGTAGCCCGGTGGGTGGAGATCATCGAAGCCTCCCACGTGGCCGGGCTGCGCTCGACGGCGACGGTGATGTTCGGGCACATCGAGGAGCCGTGGGAGCTCGCCGAGCACATGCGCGTGGTCCGCGAGCTGCAGGAGCGCACCGGGGGGATCACCGAGTTCGTGCCCCTCTCCTTCATCCCGTTCCAGACGCTGCTGGGGCGTACGCACGGCGTGGAGGAGATCTCGCGCGAGGAGAACCTCAAGCACACCGCCGTCTTCCGCCTCGCGCTCGGGCGCAGCGTGCGCAGCGTGCAGGCTTCGTGGGTGAAGATGGGTCTGGATGCCGCCACGGAGTCGCTGCGCTGGGGCGTCAACGACCTCGGGGGGACGTTGATGGAGGAGTCGATCTCCCGGCTCGCCGGCTCCTACCACGGCACGCGCCTGGAGCCCGAGCAGCTGATCGCCGCCGCGCACGCCGCGGGGCGGCCCGCGGCCGAGCGCACCACGCTGTACGAGATCCGCAGGCGCTACGAGCTGCCGGTCGCGGCGTAGGGGGGGTCCGGCGGAGCCCGCGATGCCGCACGGGATCAGACGGGGCGAGCCGCGCCGCCCTCCTGCAGCTCCACAACCAGCGGCACTCCGGTGGCGAACCAGCTGCGGTGCAGCTCTTCGATCTTCGCGCGGGTGGGCAGGCCGCGACGATGGAAGGCGCACTCCATGTAGTCGAAGGGGTTGACGGTTCCGCAGTAGACGGCGGTCGCCCGCTCGATCTCCGCGGGGTCGTGCAGCTCACGCGCGCGGCCTGCGAAGTTGCCGCCGTGCATGCGCAGCCGCACCCGCGGTTCGGCGCGGATGTTCAGCAACCATGCCGCGATGTGGTTTTCGGTGATCGCGGTGGCGGTGGGGCGCAGCATGACGATGTAGACCTTCTCGCCATCGCGCACCGGGTGAACGCATTTGCGCCGCCATTTGCCGGTCTTGCGACCTTTGGTGGTGAGCACGCCGAAGCTGCGGGGCGGTCGCACCGAGAGCGGGAACATCAGCGCGCTGAGCATGCGTCCGCCGCCGGCGGACTTCGTGAACAGGTTGCGCTTGCGCTCGACGCGCTCGATGAGCTGGACCTTCGCCTCTTCGCCGCTCATGGGTATGGTTCCTCCTGTATGGTTCGGACCGAACGATACGTACCGTAGTATAGTTTGCGATCGATGTCAAGCCCACGGCTCACCGAGACCTCCTACATCGTGTTGGGTCTGTTGGAGCAGGCCCAGCCGGCCACTCCCTATGACCTCAAGCAGCTCACCCAGGTGAGCACGGCCAACTTCTGGAGCGTGCCCCACACGCAGCTCTATACCGAGTGCGCGCGGCTTGCCAAGGAGGGATTGCTCTCAGAGCAACGCGAGCAGACCGGCCGACGGCGGCGGATCTACAGGCTCACCGACAGCGGGCGCCAAGCGCTCGAGCAGTGGCGATCCGAGCCCGCCCGCGAAACCTATGAACTGCGCGACGCGGCCACACTCAAGCTGTTCGTGGGCGCCGAGCCGGTCAAGCTTGCCGCCGCTCAGGTCGAGGCGCACGAACGACGGCTGCAAAGTTGTGAAGCGCTGCTTGTCAATCTCGCCGATGCGCCGCGCGGGTGGCGACTCACTCTGGAATGCGGCATCGGCCACGAGCGCGAGTTCATTCGCTTCTGGTCGCGACTGCGCGACGGGGAGGCGGCGTGAGCGATGGAGCTCGGGGCTCAGATGCGCTGAGGTCTAGGCTTGCGACGGCGAGCCAGTTACGGCGCGCCTACGGCCACCCGCGTTGGCACCTGAGCTTGCAGGCACCAGCCGCCTTCATCGGTCGGGCCGGCGTCGAGCTGTCCTCCGATGGAATCGAGTTGTTCACGTAGTCCGCGCAGGCCGTTGCCGGTGCCGTGGCCAGCGAGCGCCGCGGCGCGAAGAGCGCGATCGTTGGTGACCTCGACGATCATCGTGCGGGGCTCTCCCCGGAGCAGAACTCGTACGGGAGCCCCCGTCGCATAACGCAGCGCGTTGGTCAGGCCCTCGCGAACGACACGGGTGGACATCTGAGCGACGGTCGCCGGCAGTCCCTCACGCGTACCCTCCAGACGAAGGGTGACGTCCAGGCCGGTGCCTGCCGCGCGGGCGACGAGCTCCTCCACCAGCTCGAGGTCGGGCGCCTGGCCGATCGCGTTCTCGTCGGCCAGCAACGCGACGAGCCGGCCCATGTCGGCCTCGGCCTGTCGCGCGGCGCCGGAGATCGCGTCGAACGTGTCGGCCCTCAGCTGTGGGCTTGCCGCGGCCAGTCGCTGCCCGGCGCTGGCCTGGACGACCATTACGCTGATCGCGTGCGCGACGATGTCGTGCAGCTCGGAGGCGATTCGCGCGCGCTCGTAGCGAACCGAGAGCTCGGCGTATGCGTCCTGCTCCTGGGCGAGCTCCCGGGCGCGTTCGGCGAGCCTGTCGGCGACGAGCTGGCGCTCGCGTATCGTCTGGCCGACGATCCAGCCGAGACCCGAGGCCAGCACATACGGCACCCACGATTCCCCGCTTGCGACGGCGGCGGCGAGCGGAACGACGATGAGCACGAGCCCGCCGGCGATCGCTGAGGTGCGCTCGGCCCAGCGTCCGGCTCCGAACGCGCTGAACGTGATCAGTGGGAACGGCAACAGCTGCATGCCACCCAGTGGCGCCGCGACAGTGGTGGCGGCGGCGGCGATGATCCAGGCGGTCGTCGGGCGAGAGCGGCAGAGGCCGAGCGAGCCGGCGCATACCACCGCCGCGCATGCCGCCAACGCACCTGTGCCGAGGGCGACGCTGCCGATCGCGGCGAGACTTGCACCGATGAGCCCCGCCACGAGATCGAGGCGACGCCCCGACATCTCAGGCCACGCCGAGCGGGAGCTCGGCCACCGCGCGCGCTCGTCCGCCATCGACCGTTGCTTCCAGCGTGCCCCGGTGCAGTTGTGCCCGCTCGCGCGCGCGCTCGATCGCGGCACCGATGTCGCGCCGTCGAGTTGCCTGACCGGCGACGGCGACCTCGAGCGCGCTGTCGCCGAAGCGCACACGAACATCCACGCCGGGAGCGTCGTCAAGCGCGCCCAACAGGTGTTCGACGATCCGATAGGCAGACAGCTCGATGCCTGCAGGCAGGGCACGCGGGCTGCCCTCGACCATCAGGTGCGCGTCGGTGCCCTTGGCCTGGACGATCATCGCGTCCAGCGCGGTGAGCGTCGGTTGCGGAGCGGGCGGACCACCGTCCTCGCCGCTGCTTCGCAGCACCCCGACAAGCGCCCGCATCTGCTGCAGCGTCTGGCGGCTCTCCTCCTCGATGCTAACGAGCGTCGCCGTCGCCACCGCGGGATCGGTTGTGCCGGCGCCGGCGTCCGCGAGCCGCGCGAGCTCCCCGAGGCGTCGCTGAAGCAACTCGTCGAGCTCGCCTGAGAGCCGTCCCCTGTCGGTCGCGACCTCCAGACGCGCGCGCTCGTCTCGAAGCACGCGGAGTTGCTCGGTGCGTACCCGCAGCTCAGCGGCGATACGACCACGGGAGTGCGCCACCCTGCCCGCGCCCCATACGAACAGCGTCAGCACGGTGAACGGCAGGATTGCTTCGAACGGTATCTGGCTGTCGGAGCTGGCCATCACGGCGATGCAGCCGACGCCGAGGGCCAAAGCGGCAAGGCTCCGGCCAAGCTCCAAGCGGGCCGCCGCCGCGAACACCAGCAGCCAGCTGAGGGGAAACACGATCCCGCAACGCGTCATTTCGCCGAACACGAGGACGTGTGCAGCGAGGGCGATCAGCACCGTGCCCAGTGCGAGCAGCGGCGCGCAGCGGCGCCACACCAGCGGCAAGGTCACCGCGAGGAAGGCCGGTATCGCGAGATAGCCGGCGTCGACCTTCGGTTCGGTCACGTCGCTATACATAAGGACCAGCCCGAGCAAGCTGAGCAGGGCGGCGATTGCGATGTCGCGTCTGCCGACCGGCTCTCCGGTTTGGATCATCGAACGCATCATGAGTGCTGCCTCCTTCTCGTACAGCTTTTCAGAATCACCGCGATCATCGCCTGCGTCTTCGCCGTTGTCGTCATCCAGCCGGGTGGTTACCGTTCGCGTCAATCATCCTCCGCGGTGATCGACGATCGGGGATGATCCGTGTGAGCCGATGCAAACCTCGTTCGTCACGATCCTGTTCACCGACCTGGTCGGCTCCGCGGCCCTGTTCGACCGGCACGGCGACGAGGCCGCGGACGCGCTGCGCCAAGCGCACTTCGCGAGCCTGCGCACAGCTGTCCTCACGCACGGTGGCCGCGAGATCAAGTCAGCCGGTGATGGGCTGATGGTGGCCTTCACGAGCGCGGCTGACGCGGTGCGGTGTGCGATCGACATGCAGCGTGCGACAACCGGGGTGGTTGGCGGTCTTGCGGTGCGGATCGGGCTCGACGCCGGTGAGCCGCTCGCCGAGGGTGAGGACTTCTACGGCACGCCGGTAATCGTCGCGAGCCGCCTATGCGATGCCGCGGCTGCGGGCGAGGTGCTTGCGAGCGAGGTAGTTCGCCGCGTCGCCGGGGCACGGGTCACCGCGCTGATGCGGCCGGCCGGCGCGATGCGCTTCAAGGGACTCTCCGAGCCCGTGTCCGTGGCGAGCGTTCACTGGCACGAGGACGAGGACAAGCAGGCCGCCCTCGACGAGGCCGACGCGCCGGCACGACCGATCACGGTGGTGATCGCCGACGACCAGCGTCTGCTCCGCACGGGCTTTCGCGTGATCCTCGAAGCCGAGCCGGACATCGAAGTCGTCGGTGAGGCCGACGACGGGCGCGCCGCCGTGGACGTGATCACGCGCCGCCGACCGGATGTCGCGTTGATGGACATCCGCATGCCCGAGCTCGACGGCCTCGCCGCTGCCCGCAGGATCCTTTCCGACGCCACCCTCGCGACAGCCGTGGTGATGCTCACTACGTTCGATGTCAGCGAGTACATCTACGAGGCGCTCAGGATCGGCGCGAGCGGTTTCCTACTCAAGGACACACCGGCCGATCGACTGCTCGACGCGGTGCGCGTCGCCGCCGCCGGCGAGGCGCTGATCGCGCCGTCGATCACGCGACGACTGATCGCGCAGTTCGCCCGCGCCGCGCGACCCCCCGGCAGCGGCACACCCCCCGCTCTCGCCGATCTGTCCACCCGCGAGCTGGACGTCCTGCGGCTGATCGCCCGCGGCCGCTCCAACGCCGAGATCGCCACGGATCTGATTCTCAGCGAGAACACGATCAAGACCCACGTCGGGAGCATCTTCTCCAAGCTCGGCCTGCGCGATCGCGTGCAGGCGGTGGTGCTCGCCTACGAGACCGGTCTGGTCGAGCCAGAGCTCACGCCCCCCGGCCACTAGTTCCCCCGGGGGACGACGGGCGCGGCAAATCGTCCTTGAGGGGGACGACAGGCGGCTTGGCGCGCCTTAGGGCCTATCCCGGTTGGGTGGCGGCGATGGTCGCGAGGTTGGCCTTCTTGAATGCGATGAGGCCGCTTGAGAGTTGGAGGAGGGCGAGGTGGTTCTCCTCCTTCTTTGACCAGCGGATGAGGATTCCGCGGTTGCGGTTCATCCAGGAATGGCAGGCCTCGACGACCCAGCGGCGTGCTTTCCACTCGGGGTTGTGGGCCTTCTCCTCGATCTCCTCGCCGCGTGCGCGGATGTGCGGCGTGAACTCGTAATCAATGACCAGCTCGCGGACCTCGGTGTTGTCATACGCCTTGTCCAGGCAGATGCCCTGCGGCTGCTCCGGGGTCGGCTCGGGCCGCTCGATCGGGATCGAGTCGAGCGTGCCCTTCAGCAGCTTGTGATCGTTGCGGTTCGCGCCGTCATGGTCGAGCCCGACCGGGACCCCCGCACCCTCCGCGAGGACCGAACGCTTCGCCCCCCCTTGGCCCGGTCAGTAGGGTTCGGGCCGGTCTTGGCTCCTCCCAACGGAGCCTTGGTCATTGCCCCATCGGCCGACAGGAACGACCAGTCGATACCGATCACCTCGTCGTACTCCAACAGTCCCCGGCGCCAGATTTCATGGAAAACACCAGCCTGCTCCCACTCCTGGAAACGCCGGTGCGCCGAGGATGAAGAGCACACGCCCGTCGCGTTCAGCGCGTTCCACTGCATCCCTGTCCTGAGCACCAGCATGATCGCGTCCATCGCGTCACGGTCGGGCACCCGCGGCGCGTGACAACCCAACGGGTGAAACGGCGGGTCCGGCAGCAACGGGGCTACCCGCTCCCACAACCAGTCCGGCATCCGCCAACCATCATCCTTACTGACCATGTAGCCCACCACAGACCTCCTGATCGAACTGCATGACGACCTCGATCAGAAGTTCAACGCAACACTACACAACCCTTCCGGGATAGGCCCTTAGGTTCATTTCAGTTGGATCGCCGCGAGCTGTCGGCGCGAACTCCACAAGCGCAATCAAGGAGCAGGCATGACTGGAATAGTGGCTGGGCATCGAGCCTCCTGGTGGGGCGTGGCAATGGCAGCATTCGTGCTCGCGGTCGTCCTCCTCGCTGCGAGGCCACTCGCGGCGCAAGCCGCCCCGCTCGGATCGCAGGACGGCTCCTACGGCAACGACCAACCCCAGCCCTACGCGGTTCTCTACGGGCCGGGTCAGTCCGCCTATCGCCCCGGCAAACTCGTCGCGCTCCCCGACGGTGAAAGCCTCGTCGCCGACGGCAGCGTGCTGGGAGTCACGAAGCTGACCGAAGAAGGCGCGCCCAATCTGAGCTTCGGCAACTTCGGCACCGGCGGTGCCAAACGCGGGACGGCCGTCGTCGGGGGGAGCGGGGAATCCAGCGCCAGCGCCGTCGCGGTTACCCCGAGCGGCAGCGACTACGTGGTCGCCGGCGAGTCCTCGCCGGCGACTGCCGGCGACAACGTGGCCAGGGTCGGCGGCGCCGGCGCGACTCCTGCCGCGCTCACCGTCGGCGCCAACAGCACGCTCGCCGTCGCCGAGTTCACCAGCGAAGGCGAGCTCGACACGTCCTTCGCGTCCACCACCGCGACGCCAGGGGTGCTCGAATACCAGACTCCAGCCGGGCAGAGCGCTCCGAGTTCGAGCACGGCAGCCGACGTCGCCGTCCAGTCGGACGGCATCATCCTGGTCGCCGGGACAGAGCACGTCGGCAGTCCCGGAGAGCCCGCGTTGCTCGTGGATCGGATTGCCAGCGAAGGCGGCGGACAGGAACCATTCTCGCTGCAGGTCGAAGGGCAGCCCACCGAAGGCGACGCCATCGCCGCAGGCCCGGATGGGACGATCTACGTCGCCGCCACAGAGTACCCCGGCACGACCCGCGCCAAGGTCATGGTGGCGCAACTGGTCGAGACCCCGCTCCCGCTCGGACCCTTCACCGCGGGCTCGGGCACGCATCAGCCCCAGCCGAGCTTCGTCAGGAGCACGCTTCACCTGGAACTCGACCCCAGCTTCGACGCCGGCGGTCCGACGCCCGGCGAGCTCACCACTACGCTGGGCGGCTCCAGCGCAGACGTCGACGCGCTTGCGGTCGCTCCCGACGGAGATCTGCTGATCGGCGGGCAGGCCGGCGCCGGCACCGGCACCGGCTCCGTCGGAGTCGTCGCGCGCATCACCCCTGCGGGCACGCTCGACGAAACGTTCGGATCGGACGGCGTAGCGAGCGCGCGCAGCAGCGAAGGATTCGGGCTGTCACTCGTCAGCGCGATCGCCGTCCAGCCGAGTGGCGCGTCGGTGATCGCCGGCGATGACGCCAGCCGTCTGGCCTTCGTCGCGCAGCTGACCGCCGGCGGAGCGTTCGACACCGGCTTCGACCCCACGGGCAGGGTGCCCGGCGTCACCTTCACAGGCGCGCGTCTGGGCACAAAAAATCCCGGGCGGTTCGCCTCGGGCTATGAAACGCTGCGCGTGACAGGTCTCGGGATCGACGGCCAGGGCCGGGTGCTGCTCGGCGCCGAAGAAGAAGACCCCTCGCAGCCAACCGTGCCGGTCGACGGCTCGGTCGAGCGTTTCTTCGGCTACGCCCAGCCGACCGCCGAATTCACCTTTCCCGCGGCGATCCATCCGGATCAGCGGATCGCGCTGGACGGCTCGGCCTCAAGCGATCCAACCGGCAGTATCTCCGATTACCTTTGGACCTTCGAACCCCCCGATGCGGTGAGCTCGACTGAGTCACTCACGAGGAGCGCGACCTCGGCGAGCAGGGACGGAGGTAGCGCGCCGCAGCTGGACGCGGAATTTGGGAGCCCCGGCAACGTCCATGTAACCCTGCAGGTCACCAATCCCGCCGGCCAGACGAGCACCGTCAGCCACTCGGTACCGGTGCTGCCGGCGCCGGCGTCCGGTCTGCCCGCGGCGTCCGTTAGCCCGGAGTCGCTGTCGTTTCACGAGACACTCGAGGAATACGACTGGCTCGGGTATTCCTACACCGAAGCCGAACCGCAAAAGGTGTTCGTGACAAACGTCGGCGGGGCGCCATTGAAAATCTCGGCGGTCAATGTCGTGAATTCAGCCGGGGCATTCGCGAAGGAGCCAGATGATGCGATCCAGGTCGGCGAAGGCTCCGGCGCCAAAGGCCTGAGTGAGCATCTGAACGAAACCTGCGCCGGGGCCACGCTGGCGCCCGGAGCGAAGTGCTACGTGACGGTCATGTACGGGAACGCCGGGGTGTACCCGAAAGCGACCGGAGATCTCGAGATCGAAAGCAACTCGCCGACCAGCCCCGACTTCGTGTCGCTCACCGGCAGCGCGCAGAGTCCGCCCCCGAACCCCGGCCGGCCGGGCTGCCCCACGGAAATCGGGAGCAACGGATTCTCGATATCGCCGCCGCAGCTCTCCGCTTTCGGGGAACCGTTGGGCCCGGGACTGCAGGCATGCTGGAACGATCTGGCCGCCGGCTCTCCGAATCCGGTGGGCGATACCTTCGGCACCCCCGGCCCCGTCCTGATCGACAAGGGTGTCGCTTTGTGGCCCACGAGCCCCAACGACCTCCTGACCGTCTCACCCGCCGGTCCCCACGACGCCACCGACACGATCTCGGCCAGTCCCCTCGAAGCGCGCTACTTGCTGCAGACCACCACGGTCAGCGGCGGGCTTCCCGATCAGCCGCTCGGCATCGTCGAACCAGGCAAGCACCCATTCGTGTGCCAGGCCACCTCGCGCGCCAGCACCCACTCCTCGATCAACGCCAAGACGCCCTTCCAGGCGCAATCTCCCTACGGCGGATGCGGCGAAGCGCTGCTGGACTTCACCAGCGACACGCCCGCTGACACCGTCCACGGCCTGGCGGTCAAGGGAGGCTCGGTGAAGCTCACCGTATGCGGAGCCGACACCACCGCATACGCCGAGCTGCCTGGCGGAGAACCGGCCCGAGGCAAAGTCGGCTTCAGGGTCAGCGGCGTTCGTGGCGCATCGCCGGCGACCGCGACGTTGCACTACGGTCCGTTCCAGGACTTCCTGCAGGGCGGTTGCGGACAGAGCACCTACCCCGGCGAGGGACAAGAACTGGGCGCCGGCGAAGGCAGCGCGCCGGAATTCTCGTGCCCCGGCACGGCCAAGGTCACACCGAACTGCAGTGGCAAGGAATTCAACCCGGCGCACATTCCGCCCGGCAGCGGTCCCGGAGAAGGGGGTGGATCGCCGGGGCACCAGAACAGCAATGGAATACCGAACAAGCGCGGGCTCCGAGAGGGAGGGCCGGCGAGCGTCGCGTGGGTGCCAGGGGTTGCCAGTGCGGGTGGGCCGGCGAGCGTCGCAGGTGCGCGTGAGAGCGAGGCCGGCGCTTCAAGGGCGCATAAGAGTGACGTGGCCGACACCCCGCGGGCGCACGAGAGTGACGCGAGCTCCTCTGCAAGCGGCGTCTGCCCGGCGGGCGACGAAGACTACAGTGAATCGATTCCGCAGTCGTTCGTCGGAGCGATGAAGTTCGACGAAGCGTACCTGTGCTACGACCCGGGCGCGGGCGTGTGGACGACGGGCGGCAAGGCCGACCTCGCGGAACTCACGGGCGGCATCATCAACGGCGCCATCAAGACCGGGCCGGCGCCGGAATACGGGTTCAGTTTCCGCAGCAACGGCGAATTCGTGCGGGGCGGAATCGAAGAAGTCGGCTTCAACCCCGGCATCCCGATCGGGGGCGTCGTCGAACTCGACTCGTTCGGGGGACGCTTCGCGACGGACCCCACCTTCGTGCAGGCTAACGCGACGATCGGCGTCGCCCATCTGCTGTCGATCAAGGGCGGCGCCTTCGCGGTCTGGGCCAACCCCTCATATCCGTACACCTACCACCCCGAAGACATCGTCGGTGTCGAAGAACTGCAGACCAATACCCACGAACACCCCTTTGAAGACTTCGCGGCCGGAGCCGGCGGTGAAGTCTCACTGACACCGCCGGGAATCGGCTCGATCACACTCGGCCAGGCCTACGGTCTGTACGCGGCGCCGAGCTACTTCGAGTTCGGCGGCTGCCTGGGGACCTGCAAGGACGGGCTCTCGCTGCTCGGCATCGCGACGGTCAAGGCCTACGTCAAAGGAGCCCTCGACACCGGCGACGGCGAATACGACATCGAAGGCGGGATCCAAGCCTGCGCGCATTTCCCATGGCCGTTCGAAAACCTCTGTGGCGAAGGCAAGGGCGTCGCGTCGAATAAGGGAATCGGCGGCTGTGTCGGCCTGAAAATCGCTACCGCCACAGCGGAAGGTGGCATAAGCTGGGTCTCCGGCCACGGGCCGCGAGTGTTTCTAGGTTGCGGACTCGAAGAAGTCGAAGTCTCCGTCCAGCGCAGCGGGGCTCGCGCCAGTGCCAGCCACGCCGGGGCCAGTGCCACTGCCGAGGAAGCCGGGGCGCACAGCGCGCAGGCGGGCGGCGCGGTGAGTTTGAGCCAGACCGGTGAGCACCCGGCGACCGATATCTGGGTCAAGGGCTCGGGCGGCTGCCCGCTGCTGGCGCTGAGCGGACCGCACGGGGCGCAGCTGAGCGAGACGAGCGCCGGCGACGCGGTCCACGCGGTCCTCGGCAAGAGCGTGCTCACGATCACGCCTGAGCCGAGCGTCGATGAAACCCTGGTCGCGATCACCGATCCGGCGCCGGGGACGTGGACGCTCACGCCGCTGCCCGGCTCGCCGCAGATCTCGAAGGTCGAACATGCCAACGCCGTTGCGCCCGCGAAGATCTCCGCCTCGGTATCCGGCAGGGGTAGAAGCCGTACGCTCTCCTACCGGGTCTCGCCGCGGGCCGGCCAGCGGGTCACCTTCGTCGAACGCGGACCTGAGGTGTTCCACGTGCTCGGCAGGGCGACCGCCAAGCACGGGAGGATCCGGTTCAGCGCGGCGCCCGGCCCCGGCGGCGAGCGCAAGATCGAGGCGCTGCTCACGCTCGCCGGAATCCCGCACCCTGCGATCGTGCTCGGCTCCTACACGGCGCCGGCGCCGGCGCAGGCCGCTCGGCCGCCCCACCTGCGTCTGGCGCGGCGCGGGAACCAGCTGCGGATCACATGGGGTCGTGCGAGCAACGCGACCCACTACATCGCCGTCGTGTCGCTGTCCGACGGTCAGTCGGTGTCCTATGAAGAGCCGGCGCGCACGCGAGTCCTGACCGTCCCAATCGTCGGGCCGGCCATCAGCGCTCGCGTCAAGGTGAGCGGCTTGACCGGCATGGGTGAGACCGGGCCCGCGGCGTCGGCGACGCTGGCGCCCGTCCACGCCCCGGGTCGCGTGACGGGGTTGAAGCTCACACACACACGCAGCGACGTGGTCATCACCTGGAAGCGCTCGCACGGCGCCACGGTGTACGCCCTGCGCCTGCAGGTTGCCGGCGGGCCGGCGTATACGACCGTGTACTTGACAACGCCGCGCTTCATGGTGAGCAAGGTGCTTCCAGATGTACCCGCAGGCAAGCCGGCCACAGTCAGCGTCACGCCAATCAACGCGGGCGGCGCGGGACCCGCGGGGCATGTGAGCTACCACGCCGGCTAGCTTGATCATCTGCCGGCGGGCATCGGTCAGCGGAAGAGATCCTCCCCCAGCGGCCGCAGCAGCGCCGCGGCGCCTGGGCCGTCGTCGTCTGTGACGAAGCGCTCGAGGCCGTCAAGGATCACGACTGGCTCGCGGGAGTCCTTGGCGCGTGCGAGGTCCGCCGTGGCGGCGATCGCGTCGGCGACGGCCAGCCAGGTTGCGCGCAGCTCAAGGCCGACGCTGTCGGTGCGTCCGCGCCAGTCGTCGAGTGGAGCGAGGCCGGCGCAGCCGATCGCGACATCGCACTGGCCGTGGCGCCAGGCACGGCCGAAGCTGTCGGTGATCAGCACGGCGACGTGAGCCCCAGTGAGCGCTTGCAGGCGCGCACGCAAACCACGCGCCGAGGCGTCGGGGTCTGTGGGCAGCACGATCACGGTGCCGTTCACCGCGTTGGAGGCGTCCACGCCAGCGTTGGCGCAGACGAAGCCGTGGTGGGTGCGGCAGATCAGCACTCCGCGCTCGGCGCGCAGTATCGCCTGGGATTGGTCGAGCACGACCTGCACCATGCATGGGTCCTTGCCCGGCCCGCCGGGAAGCGCCGCCCCGAGCGCAGAGTCGGCGCCGGCCTCCGCGGCCAGTTCGTGCGCCTGCGCGGAGGGCTCAACTTCGTCGAACGCCACCACCGCGCCCTCGGTCTTGGAGACGACCTTGTGTGCGATCGCCACGATCTGGCCGTCGCGCAGCGGCTGGGGTGGGGCTTTGGCCGCGAGCGCGTCCGCGATCAGCGCCGCCACGTCGTCCCCGGCGTGGACCTCGGGCAGGCCGCTCAGGCTGCTGGCGGCGAGGCTCGCCACGGCTTCTCCGCGAGCGTGGGACTCACCACTGCAGCAGCATCAGCCCGACGGTCACGCCCGGGCCGATCGTTACGGCGAGGCCGCGCTCGCCCGGTTGGGGCCGCCAGCGCCCGATCGTGTCTTTGAGCACATAGAAGATCGAGGGGGTGCCGACGTTGCCGTGGTTGGCGAGGGCGTCCCAGCTCGTCGCGGTCTGCTCGTTGGAGAGCTCCAGCGCGCTCTGGATGTTCTCGATGATCCTACGCCCCCCCGGATGCACCATCCAGTGATCGATCTCCGCGTGCTCCACGCGGTGCTGGCGCAGGAATTTCTCCGCCACGCCGGGCAGTCCCGCGCCGGCGAGGTCGGGCAGCTCGCGCACGAGGTGCAGGTAGGTGTCGCGCTCGGATAACGCGAGGCTCACGGCGTCGAGCGTGCCGCCGATCTGGTGGACCTGGGTGGCGAGGACCATCGGCCCGTCGGCGCCGGGGTCGGCGGAGAGCACCGCGGCGGCGCAGCCGTCGCCGAAGATCGAGGAGCCGATCGTCTTGGCGCGGGGGTCCCCCGCGGTGGCACGCGTGAGGATGCTGCTCATGCTCTCGGCCCCCACGATCAGGCAGTCGCGCCCGGGGTGCTGATGCAGCGTCCCGGCGGCCATCCGCATCAACGGCACCGCGCTCGCGCAGGCAACTCCGGTGATGTGGTACTTGTCGGTGGTGGGCTCCATCTCGTAGTGATCCACCAGCCGATGGGCAATCGTCGGCAGGCCGAGCGAGTAGAGGCTGGAGCTCAGGACCGTGCCGATCTTCGCGGGGTCGAGCCCGAGCGCGTCCACGGCGCGGATCGAGTGGTGCATCAGCCGCTCCTCGACCGTGGCCGCACGTCCCTGCAGGTCGCGCCCCAGGAAGTCGTCGTCCAGCTCGAGGTGGCGCTGCTTGACGCCGCAGCGGGCGAAGATGCCTTCGGCGAACTCGTCCCCGCGCAGGCCCAGCCGGTCGAGGACCTGATCCTGGGAGAGGACGTGCTCGCCGTCGGAGACCGCCAGTCCCGCGATCCGCGGGCCGGTTTTGATTGGCAGCTCTGGTCTGCCCGCCGCGGCCGTCGTGGCAGGCTCGTCAACCGGGCGTGCGACCGCCGCCGGGCGTAGGGTGCTGGTGTCGATGGCGCTCAAAAGTTCTGACCGTGGTGTGGGTGCGATGGACGTTAGTGTTGTGTTACGCCGCGTTGGGAATCGCAACACGACAACAGAATATCGTGAGAACCGGCGTGCCATGCGGCAGTTGCGCTGTGCACGCTGCGATGCAGCGCCACCGATGACGCCGACGGGACCTCGACACCATAAGGAGCGGATGAGTATATGAAGCTGATCGGAGCTGGTCTGCCCCGCACGGGCACCCTCACGCAGAAACTGGCGCTGGAGCAGCTCGGCTTCAGCCCCTGCTACCACTGGGTCAACGTGCTCGCCGACCTCGACCAGGTCGAGCTGTGGAACCGCGCGATGGACGGCGAGGGCCCGTGGGAGGAGGTGTTCGGCGGCTTCGAGGCGACGGCAGACTGGCCCGGCGGCTACTTCTACAAGGAGCTGATCGAGGTCTACCCTGACGCCAAGGTGCTGCTCAGCACGCGCAAGCCGGAGTCGTGGGAGCCCAGCTTCCGCGAAACGATCGTCGGCCTCAGCTACGGCGAGGAGCTGATGCGTCTGCTCGCCAGCGCCCGGGGCGAGATCGACCCCCGCTGGCGGCGCTACCTGGATCTCGTCGAGCGGATGTTCTGGGGTCCCGAAGGCACGTTCGCCGATGGCTGGCAGGAGCCGGCGCAGCTGATCGAGCAGTTCGAGCGTCACAACGAGGAGGTCAAGCGCACGGTGCCGCCGGAGCGACTGCTCGTCTGGCACGTGGGCGAAGGGTGGGAGCCGCTGTGCGAGTTCCTCGGGGTCGATGTCCCCGCCGAGCCGCTCCCGCACGAGAACGACCGCGAGACCTTCTTCGACCGCGTCATCGGCGGCGCGATCGGCGCGCTGCATGACTGGTACGAGAGCAAGGCCGCGGCGACCGGCTGAGGCTGACGCAGCGCGAGGGGAACACGCAGGGCCGAGCATCGCCCCGGCCCACATCGCCTGGAGGGCTTGACCTCGCGCTCAGCGCCAGTTTGCAGATGGGGGCTTGACAGTTCGGCGGTTGCCGAGTACAGTGGTCTTGTCTTGGCGTCCCTTTGGGGTCGCCGACCTACATAGGATCGGGTTTGGGCCTTGGCCTCTGTGGCCGGCATCAAGCGCATTTGGGGATTCTTGGGAGAGGGACCGGGTCATTTCGGTGAGGGAGTTGGTTTTCGCGTGAGTTCGAGAGGGACATACGTGTCGGAAGTGCATACGCCTCGTCTGAGGGCTGATGCTAGATGCGCCAGCTTGGCGCTGTCGCATCTCTCTCTCTCTCTCTCTCTCTTCGGCTAGCGGCCTAGCCGAAGAAGTCTCTCACCGCACGGCATCGCCCCGCATCGCCGATACGCACGCGGGGGGTGGGTGGTCCCACGGCCCCGTGGGTGCCTCATCTGCGCATGCGGTAGATCCGCGGTCTGATCTTTGGGGTCGCAACCCGCGGTCGCTCGGCCTGCGCCGGTGCATCGCTCCGCGGTCGCTCGCGCCCGTGGGGGCGTCGTCATGTAATCGAGGGGTCGTCCCCTCTGTCATAGAGGAGACGGTGCTATGAACGCTGCGCGTCGGTTGATCTTGACGATGCTGGTTTCGCTGTGCGCGTTGGTGGGCGCGCAGCTGCTGGGTGCCGTGTCGGCGCTGGCCGCCCCGGCAGCGCCGAAGGTCGAAGAAGAGTTCGTCACGAACGTCGGCTCGACCAGTGCGACGCTGAACGCGAAGGTGAACCCGGGGGGTGCGGAAACCAGCTATCGCTTCGAATACGCTCCCGGTGGCGGGGTGTTCAAGCCTGTTCCCGAACCAGCGGGCAGCGGCAGCCTTCCCGAAGGCGCGGTGGGGGTTCCGCTCAGCGTGCACGTGCAGGAGCTGGCGCCTGGAGCTGCTTATGAGGTTCGGCTCGTCGCGAGCAGCTCGGTTGACACCGCGACCGGCGAACCGGTGTCCTTCACCACGCAGACCGCGGGTGGTGAATTCAGGCTGCCGGATGATCGTCAGTACGAAATGGTGACGCCACCGGAGAAGGAGGGCGCACTGATCTACGGCCCTGGGCCATTTAACTACGGCGAGCTCACTACGCAGGATATTCAGGCGTCTGTTGCGGGGAACGCGATGGTCGATCTGGCGAGTCAACCGACCGAAGCCGAGCCGCAGGGCTATAACAGTGAAGTGTCGGTGCTCTCGACGCGTTCTTCGACTGGCTGGACCTCGCAGGTGATCGCGCCGCCTCATGCTGCTCAGGGCGGGGGCCCTGCCTTGGAGGCTAAGGAATATCTTTTATTCTCTGAAGATCTCTCGCGTGGGATCGTGCAGCCGCTGGGCGCGTTCTCGCCGTACGCTTCCGAAGTGAGCGAACAGACCCCGTATCTCCGCACCGATTATTTGAATGGTAACGTCAGCGAACACTGTCAGAGCTCGTGTTTTCAGCCGTTGGTGACGCGCGCCGATGATACCGCCAGCCCGTTTGTGCCGTTTGGCGGAGCAACTAACTCGGAAGTGCCGGGGTTTTGCGAAAACTCGCATTGTGGGCCGCAGGTGCTGGGTGCGTCACCGGACTTGAGTCATGTGGTGTTCGAATCTCCGGTGCAGCTCACATCCACGCCTGGGAGCGGTCTTTATGAGTGGTACGGAGGGCACCTGCGACTTCTCGATGGCAGCGCACTGGCCGGTGGGGAGGACGATGTCAGCGAGCGTGAAGAACCGGGTGCCAGCCGTGCGATCTCCGAAGATGGCGAACGTGTCATCTTGACAAATGCGGGAGGTGGTTCGGGGGGAGGTCTCTATCTGCGAGATGTCGCGACGAGTGAAACCGTGACAGTTACTGAAGGCGGCGCCTATATGACGGCGAGCAGTGACGCGTCGAAGGTTTTCTTTCTCTCCGGTGGGGACCTCGATGTGTTTGAAGTGACCAGCGGTAAGGGCGAACCGCTGGCGGGCAGGGTGGTCGATCTGACGGTTGATCCGCATGGGGGCGAAGAAGCGGGTGTGGTTGGCGTGCTCGGCGCGAGCGATGACGGGTCGTACGTGTATTTCGCGGCCGGCGGCGCGCTGACGCCCGGCGCTGTCCCCGCCGTCCCGGGCAAGACAGGTACGTGCGCAGTGTTTGGCGAAGGCACAAGGGAAGGGTGTAACATTTATGTGTATCACGATGGTGTGACGAGCCTGGTTGCGGCGGGCTGGATCGACGCATATGATGCCTTCTTGTGGTCGCGGGTGTCGCCCGAGGGTCGCTGGCTGGCGTTCATGTCGACGCATAGCCTCACTGGCTATGACAACCATGACGCTGTCAGCGGTGAACCTGACGCCGAGGTTTATCTCTATGACGCGGATACCGGCAGGCTGGTGTGCGGGTCGTGCGATCCGACGGGCGCACGACCAGTGGGGCTAAATCTTACAAGTTCATATGCTGGTTGGGTGGCAGCGAACGTTCCGGGCCGGGAGCATTTCTTTGGGTTCTATGGAACTCGCTACCAGCGGCGTTATCTTTCTGACAGTGGCCGCCTGTTCTTCGAAAGCGACGATGCTTTGGTGCCGCAGGATGTGAACGGTGTCGGGGATGTGTATGAGTATGAGCCTGAAGGGGTGCCTGCAAGAGAACATGCCTGCTCGTCGTCGAGCGTGAGCGGCAGCGATGTCTTCAAGCCCGCGCATGCCTTTGAAGTGGGTGGCCGAAGGGGCGAAGAAGGCGCGGGCTGCGTCTCGTTGATCTCCTCGGGCACCTCCAGTGAAGAATCCTCGTTTATGGATGCCTCAGAAACAGGCGGGGATGTGTTCTTTCTCACGAAGTCGAGGTTGGCGCCGCAGGACTTTGACGACGCTGCCGATGTGTACGACGCGCATGAATGTACGAGCGTGTCGCCGTGTATCCCGTCGCCGGTGGCAGCGCCGCCTGCGTGCAGCACCGAAGCGTCGTGTAAACCGGCTCCGACTCCGCAGCCGTCGATCTACGGTCTTCCGTCGAGTGCGACGTTCAGCGGTTCTGGGAACCTCACTCCCATATCTTCCTCGCCTCCGCCGAAGAAGGTTACGAAGAAGGCGGTGCAGTGCAAGAAGGGCCTTACCAGAAAGCACAATAAATGCGTCAGACGCAAGAAGTCAAAGAGGGCCGAGAGGGCCGGCAACGACCGGAGGGCAAAGCGATGAGACGACTGATGATCGCAACAGCGGTGGTGTCGTCGCTGCTTATGTTTGGCGCCGTCGCATTCGCGTCGGGCGAAACGCCGGCCGCATGGTGGCACTTGACGTCTCGTACCCGTCCGACGTATCTGCAGCCCGGTCAGGCCAAGGACACAGTTCAGGATGTCACGGTCAGTGGCTCTCCCGGCGAAAGCGTCACACTGCTGTATGTGGCGTATCCTAACACGGAGGTGGAAGAAGACCGGTTCGTGGAATTCCCGGTGGGGGCGGAGGCGAGCGTGGTTCAGGCAAGCCTCGAAGGGGCGTTTGGGCCCGACAATGTCGAAGTTGCGGGTGGCGTTGGCGCGATGGTTGGGGTCGAACCGTATGTCGTGACGTTCAAGGGTACGCTGACCGACGAGTCGGTGCCGCAGTTGAGTACGCAGTTCAGTGCGGTGCCGGCCAGTGTCGCAGTGGTTGCGGTGGGGCGGCCGGCTGGGTATATCGTGGTGACAGCTGCGAATGTCGGTGACACGTACGCGAACCCGTGTGTAAGGGTGGGGTTGGGTGGGAAGTTCAAGGACTCGGGTTGCGCGGAAGCGGCGGAACCGGGCGCGGAAGAATTCGAATCGGAGCCAGTCACGTTCACGGACAAGCTTCCCCCAGGGTTGGAAGCGGTCGGGATCGAAGGGGACGTCGACAACGGCTTTGAAACCAACGGTCACCCGTATGAGCTTGAATGCGGGCTGGGGTCAGTGAGTTGCTCGTTCACGGGGACGCCCCCCTTGATCGAACCGCCCGCGGCCGCCTATGGTTACCCGAGGTCGGTGTCGCCGTATCAGCAGCTTCAGATGCGTATCGCCGTGCGCTTGAAGGAAGAAGGGGCGCTGGCAGCCAAGTCGGGTGAAGAAAACGTTGCGGGTATCGTCGGTGGCGGTGCTCCCGCTGCGACGGCTAAGCAGAAGCTCGTGGTGTCCAGTGGGCCGCTGTCGTTTGGTGCGGCCTCGTATGAAATGAGCCCTGAAGAATCGGGTGGTGGTGTCGATACGCAGGCCGGTTCGCACCCGTTCCAGCTGACGACGACGTTGGCGCTCAATGAAACGCTGGAAGGCAAGCCGGTGACGTTGGCCAAGGATCTGCATTTCAAGCTGCCACCCGGCTTGATCGGCAACCCGACACCATTCCCGCGGTGCCCGCTGGCGGACTTCCTCGCAGAAGGCGGACCGACGTGCCCGGCGCAGACCGTGGTTGGAGTATCCAGGGTCGACGTCAGAGTGGACGTACTGGGGAGGTCTGATGGGCCCTTTCCCTCGACAGATCCTCTGTATAATATTGAACCGGCTGTCGGTGAACCCGCGCGCTTTGGTTTTGTAGTCCACGAGGGTCGTGTGCCGGTGCTGCTGACGACCGCGGTGCGTACCGGGGGTGACTATGGCGTCACGGTGAACGTGGTGAACATCGACCAGGCAGCGGAATTCCTCGGCAGCGAAGTGACCTTTTGGGGGGTCCCGGGCGATGCGCGTCACAATCGCTCACGCGGCGAAAGCTGTATCCGTGGCGCGTATGAATTCTCCAGGTTCGGCGAAGAACTGTTTTTCCAATGTCCTGCGTTGGCGGAAGAGAGCCATCCGCCGCCGTTGCTGTCGTTGTCGACGGCGTGCACCGGTCC
>CAVUSE010000008.1:0-31778 GCA_963744135.1 uncultured Solirubrobacterales bacterium
CGGAGGGCACCCGCGCGAGCTCGGGCGCACATGCGCCCTCCAATACGAGCCCGCGAGTCGCATCGACAGTCACGATCTCGCCGTCGCGCAGCTTGCTGGTCGCTTCGCCGGTGCCGACTACGCAGGGGATACCAAGCTCGCGTGAGACGATCGCGGCGTGGCAAGTCATGCCGCCCGAGTCGGTGACGACGCCAGCCGCGCGGCGCAGCAGCGGCAGCCAATCAGGGGAGGTCATGTGGGTGACAAGCACATCCCCGTCGCCGAGCGCGGCGGCGTCGGCGAGCGAGGTGAGCACGCGAGCGGCGCCGCTCGCGCTGCCCGGCGCTCCGCCCAGCCCACGCAAGAGCACCGTCTGCGGCTGCTCAGACCGCGCTACGCCAGCGCTGGGTATGGGCTGCTGCTCGTCATGGAGCGTGGTGATCGGACGGCTTTGCAGCATCCACAGCTTCCCGTCGGGGTCAAACGCCCACTCCGTGTCCTGCGGGGAGCCGTAGTGCTCCTCGATGCGCAGGCCAAGCGCGGACACAGCCATGACCTCCCGCTCATCCAACGTGGGACGCAGACCCTCCTCGTGCGAGAGGGGCCGCGTGCGAGTGCCACCCTCAGCGTCATATTCGATCGCCAGCTCCTTGCAGTGAACGTCACGGCGCCACACCGACGGCGGGTCCTTCCGCACCACGTAGCGATCGGGTGAGACCGAGCCGGAGACGACGGCCTCACCGAGACCGAAGGACCCCTCGATCACGAGCTCGTTGCGCTCGCCCGTCGCGGGGTTGACGGTGAACATCACGCCGGCGCGCGTGGAGGCTACCTGGCGCTGCACGACGACCGCGATGTCCATATCCGCCTGTGCGAAGCCGTTGATGCCCCGGTAGTAGATAGTGCGCGTCCCAAACAACGACCGCCAGCAATCGCGCACCGCGTCGATCACCGCGTTTGAGCCGCGGACGTTCAGGAAGGTCTCGTTCATTCCCGCGAACGAGGTCTCGGCGGTGTCCTCCGCCGTCGCTGAGGAGCGCACGGCCACAGGCCCCTCGGCGTCCTCGCCCACAAGCTGCTCGTAGCGCGAGCGTATCTCGCGCTGCAGAACCTCCGGCATCGGGGTAGCGTCGACCATCTCTCGTGCGGCAACGCTCGCCGCCTGCAAAGCCGCTGTGTCCTCGACATCCACGTCGTCAAGCAACTCCGCGAGGCGCTCGCGCAGCCCGCTCTCAGCGCAGAACGCCGCGTAGGCTGGGGCACCGACGACGAAGCCCTCTGGCACGGGAAGACCCGCGCGGGTCAGCTCGCCCAGGTTCGCGCCCTTGCCGCCCGCGAACTGCACATCCTCACGGCCGAGCTGCGCGAACGAGCGGACCAGCTCCAGGCCGGACATGGCAGGTGCTGGGGGCGAGACGCTCATTGTTAGTTCCTCCTGTGTCGTGGCTACTCGATCGCGGTCGCTCTGACCGCTTACAAGTCAACTCGCCGCCAGCGCGGGCGCCTACCGCACTCCTCCCTGAACGAACTCGGTAGTTCCCACCCATGACCATGCTCGCCGCCGGCGCGTAGTGTTGAACGTCGGATGAAGGTGATCTCCCAGCGCGACTTGCACACGGCGCTCGCCGCGCTTAGCGCCGGCGAGCCACGGGTCGTCGCCAGCGGGAACCTCGGGACCCCTCGGGTCCTGCTCGACGCCCTGGAGGGCGCGGTGGAGCGCTACCGCCTGTTCATGCTCGCCGCCCAGGCCCCGTTGCCCGCCCGCGAGGGCGTCATTTTCGAGACGCCGTTCGTGGGGCCGGGGATGCGCGACACCGGCGAGCGACTGGACTACCTGCCGATGCGCCTCTCACTCGTACCCAGGCTGTTCAGCACGCTGCGCCCGCCCGACGTGGTGCTGCTGCACACCTCCACGCCACACAACGGGAAGGTCTCGCTCGGGATCGAGGTGAACATCCTGCCGGCGGCCGTCGAGCATGTACGCGCCCGCGGCGGGCTCGTCATCGCCCAACTGAACCCCGACATGCCCTACACGCTCGGCGACAGCGAGCTGGACGAAGACCTCATCGACCTCGCAGTCGAGGCCCAGCAAGACCTCCCGACCACGGCCATCAGCGCCAGCAACGATCATGCGCACACGATCGCCGAGCGCGTCGCCGAGCTCGTGGGAGACGGCGCCACCCTGCAGCTCGGGATCGGCAATGTCCCCGATGCGACGCTGCGCGCGCTCGCCAGCCGACACGACCTGGCGATCTGGTCAGAGATGATCTCCGACGGGGTGATGGACCTCGAGCACACCGGGGCACTCGACCGCGAACAGCCGATCGTGTGCTCCTTTATGTTCGGCTCCCGAGAGCTCTACGAGTGGGTTCACCACAACCCCAGGCTTCGCATGATGCGCACCGAGACGACCAACGATCCCTCGCGGATCGCAGCACGAGCGCAGATGATCTCGGTCAACACCGCGCTGCAGGTCGATCTTCACGACCAGGCCGGCGCAAGCCACATCGCCGGGCGCGTGTACTCCGGCTTCGGTGGCCAGCCCGACTTCGTGGAGGGCGCCCTGCACTCGCCCGGCGGGCACGCCGTGATCGCGCTGGGCTCCTGGCACGAACGCAGCGACACCTCAACGATTGTGCCTCACCTGGAAGGCCCCGTGACCTCCTTCCAGCACTCCGCGGTCATCACCGAGCACGGCGCCGCGCACATCTTCGGGCGCAGCCAGCGCGCCCAGGCCCGCCTCATCATCGAGCACGCCGCGCATCCCGATGCCCGCGAGCAGCTACGCGACTACGCAGCCACATTGGGCGCGAACCCAGCCGCCGTCAGGGCGTGACCGTCGCGTCCGGATCGCCCGACCGGGGCTGCTCGGGAAACCGCTCGCTTGCAGTCCGCCATGCCGAGGTCGGGAACTCGACCCGATCAACGCCATCGCGGCAGGCGACGTGAGCGTCAAAGCCGTCGCGGAACACGTCGAGCATCGCGCGGTTCTCAGGCAGCACCTCGGCCACGAAGTGCGTAACGCTGTGGCGCTCAGCGACCGTCCCGAGCCGCTCGATCAGGATTGTGCCCAGGCCGCGATCATGCAGATGATCGGCAACCTCGACCGCGACTTCCGCCCGCGTGCGATCGAACTGGATATACACGGCGTGAGCGACCAGCGCCCCCATCTCGTCATGGGCGACCAGCCCAAAACGTCCTGCGCTCGTGTCCGCTGACAAATGAGCAGCGGAGCCCAAGTCAACGGCGCCGCTGAAAAACCGCAGACGCCGAGCCTCCAGGCACAGTCCCGCCAGGAACGAGCGCAACGCGGGCTCATCGGCGGCCGTGGTCGGACGCAGCGTGACCATCGAGCCGTCGCGCAGCCGGACAAGCTCGGGCTCGCTCATATCTGCAACGGCGCTGGGCGTCTGTGGCAATGGAGGAACAGTCATCGTGCCAGCAGCCTCGCGCCCAGCGCAGCGCCACGCATCCGTTGCTGCCCCTGTCGATGGCGGGGAGAAACTACGCGGGCGGCGCGGCTACAGAGTCCAGTAGTGCCCTACATGAGCGGCGGCGCGCGAGGTCAAAAGCGGCTCCGGCGCCGCCGATCGCGCCGGCTCATCGGAGGCGAGCGCGGCAAGCGTCTCCCGCACGCACTCTGCCAGCGCGGCCGGCTGGTAGCCACCCTCCAGAACGGCTCCGAGCGGCACGCCGAGCGATACGGCCAGCCCCCGCACATGGCGAGCCATCTCCCCAAACGAGCCCGCCTCCAGACGACAACCCGCCAGCGGGTCCTCACGGTGCGCATCAAAGCCGGCGGAGATCAGCACGAGCTCCGGCGCGAAGCTCTCGGCGACCGGGAGCACGATGTGCTCGACAAGCGAGAGCCACAGGTCCTCCTCAGAGCCCGCGGGGACGGGCAGGTTGATCGTGTAGCCCTCGCCCGCACCTGAGCCCACCTCGCTCATCGAGCCCGTGCCCGGATAGATCCCCGCCTGATGGATGCTCACGAACAGAACATCCGAGCGGCGCCGGAACGCCTCAGCCGTCCCATTGCCGTGATGCACATCCCAATCCAGGATCAACACCCTCCTAGCGCCCAGCTCGCGGATCGCCAGCTCCGCGGCGATCGCAACGTTGTTGAACAAGCAGAAGCCCATCGCGCGATCCGGTTCAGCATGGTGGCCCGAGGGACGCACGCCACAGAACCCGAGCCTCGCCTCGCCCGCCATCAGCGCCCTTGTCATCTCGCACGCGCCGCCGGCGGCGTGCAGCGCCGCACGGTAGGAGGGCTCTCCGACGAACGTGTCCGGGTCGATCGCCCCGCCACCGGCCAGCGACAGCTCCTTGATGCTCTGCACAAGACGGGCGCCGTGAATCAGCTCCAGTTGTGCTTCCTCGGCGGGTGGGGCAGCGCGTCGCTCCCAGCCCAGCCAGTGGTCCGCGGCCAGCATCCGCTCGATCGCCACAAGCCGCTCAGGCGTGTCCGGGTGCTCGGGCATGTGCACACGCGGATCGTGTTCCAGGCACGCCGGGTGGCTGAAATAGAGTCCAGGCTGCTCGACGGGCCGCACGCCCAACTGCTCGCTCACCGCCGAGGAATACCACAATCTTGCTGCCGCATTCGGGGCCAGGAAGGCGCACACAGGATTGCAGCGAAACCCATTGTCTGAGGCATATCCCACGCACTCCGCAGAATGGACGCGCTCGACCTACGCGCCATCTAGTCTTGCCCGAGTAGCTGCCGATACATGACCCGCGTCTCGCGTGTTGGCTGTAGCCCGAGCTGCTCATCGAGCGCGTGGGCAAGCTCGTCGTAGCGTCGGGTGATCGACTCGCGTAGCCCGAGCGCATGTTCGGCTTGGAGGGCGAGGCGCCAGCTTGCCTCGTGGAACTGGTCGAGCGTGATTGCCTGCTCGGCCATTTCAAGTGCGCCGCGAGCGTCGCCGCTTTGGAGGCGTGAGCGTCCGGCGCGCTCCAGTAGTTCGAGCAGGGTGGCGCGTAGGCGGCGGATATGCCCGTCGGCCCAGGCGTAGTCGGTGCCTTCAAGGGGCTCGCCGCGCCAGAGTCCGATCGCTGTTTCGAGGGCTTCGGGATCATCGTGTTCGGGGTCCGTGGATTCGAGAAGCTGCTCTAGCTGGTCGAGGTCGATGTTGACCTTCGCGCGGTCGAGTTGGTAGCGCTCGCCGTCGTGGACCCATGCGTCGGCGAGTGCGCGTCGCGCGTCGGTGACGGACTGCCAGAAGCGGGGTCGGGTGCGCTCGGGGTCTTGTGCGGGCCATAGCGCCTCGATCAGCTCGTCGCGGCTGGCGCCCTTGGGTTGCAGCGCGAGATACGCGATCAGCTCGCGCGTCGGCGCTCGCTTGAGTGCCCGCTTGGCTCCGCTGACCTTGAATGGGCCGAGGACAGAGATCGAGAGGGCCGGTCGCTCCTGCGTCGCGGCTGGGGCGTGTGTCGCTGATGACGCATCGGGTGACGAGGCCGTAGCCGGTAGGGCGAGCGCGACCCGTGAGACTGGCGCGTCGGCGGCGGTCGGCGCGGGTCGCGGAGCAAAGGTGAGAGGAAATCGAGTAGGGGTAGTCCGGGGTGCCGCTGCTCGTGGCCTGGGTGGCGGCGCGCTCGGTATCACCCCCGGCAGGACCATCGCGCGCCGGGAGGGGGAGCTGTGGACGGTGGCCTGCGCGGCGCGGATGAAGACTGAGAGCCCAATGTAGGCGGCGAGCAACCATACGATGCAGGCCAAGCCTTGCTGGATAATCGCTGTGGTCAGTGGCGCGGTGAGGGAGCTGATTTGCGGCAATCCGGGTCTGAGCTGCCACAGCATTATCAGTGCCGTGAGAGATACGACTGCGGCGGCGGCGCCGCCGATACGAGCGGTGAGCGGGTGGCGTCTCATAGCAGGAGGACGATCAGGCACGCGGCGGCGGTGATCGGCGCGAGCGGCAACGAGATTTTGAGCGCCGCGCGTCCGCGCCGGCTGAGGAGGTACAGCGCGATCAGCGCGTACAACTCCAGGGTGATGAGTAGTGCGAGTGGCGCGAAGGCGTCGAGGGCGCAGAGGATCAGCAGCGCGAGCTTCACGTCGCCCATGCCGAGCATTGCCGGCGCGGCGAGGCTGACCGCGAGCAACAGGGCGACAAGCGCCGCGCCGATGTAGAGCCCGGAGCTTGGGTGTACCCCTTCGGCGAGTGAAAGCGCGGCGCATATCGTGGCTGCGGGGAGCACGATGCGGTTGGGGATGCGGTGCTCGCGCACGTCATGGAGCGCGAGCAGGCCGAGCGCCCCGCCAAGGATGGCGAGTCGTGCGAGCCCGAACGGGCCGACTGTGAATCTGGCGCCGCCGGCCGCGAGCAGGATCGCGGCGCCTGCTCCTGCGCAGGTTAGGGTCGCTCGTCTCATGGTCCGCGTGGTCCGGCGGTCGCGTGCGCTGTGATTGTGAGTGTGTTCAAGCCGACGAGGCCGAGCAGGATCGTCGGGACGTGCCGGGTGACGGTCACGGTCACATTGCTTGTCGTGGCTGTCACCTGGCTGATGACGGAATGGTTGGCGGCGATCGTCTGCTGCGCTTCGGTGCGCGCCCGTGTTGGGTTGAGCTGCAGGTGGCCTTCGTGCAGAGCTTGGAGGCCGATCGCCTGACTACCGGAGAGTGCGGCGTCGTCGGCGATCGAGGCGAGCTGGCGCTTGACGAGGAAGGCGTGGCCGATGTCCACCGCCGCGCCGATCACCATTATCAATGCGAGGGAGAGCAAAAGGCCTGTGATGAGTACCGAGCCGCGCTCACCGGTCAAGCGTCTGTGCAGCCTTCGGAGGGTCATGGGCGTTCGAGGATGCTTCGGTAGCGGTCTACCGGGGCGCTTGCGTCGGCGTGGACGGTGATCGTGCCGAAGTGCCCGAGCAGCGGCAGCGCGCCGATCGGGATTTTGGCGGTGACGTGGGCGCTCATCACCTGCCCACGCGCGAACGTGCCGGTGAGGTTAAGCGCGAGTGGGACATTCGCGCCGGCTTGTTCCTGGGCGAGCGCCGTGGAGGCTGCCGCGTGGGCGGCGGCGGGGTTGGGCGCCTGCACAGCGGAGCGCACGGCATCGCGGGCGGCCTGCTGCGCGTCAACCTGCGCGAGCTCGATCCGGGCGTAGAGCGCGATCAGGAACATGAGCGGGATCAGCACCCCGGCGAGCAGCAGCACGCCGCTGACCATCGCCGCTTCTCCGCGCTCACTTTTGAGCTTGCGTGTCAGGCCATGGATGGTCATGGTCGTGTTTCGTCCTGTGGGTAGCGCTCGGTTGGGACGCTCGCGTGCGCGGTGATCGCGGGGAGCATCAGGTCAACGCCGGGGAAGACGTGTGGTGCCGAGCCAGCGACGGTCACGGTCACGACGGTTGGACTGCTTCGCGCGGAGGGGTGAAGGCCTGCGCCGGCTCCCCCGGCGGCTGTGAGGATCACCTGGGCGCGACTGACGCCCGCCCCGGAGCCTTCGGAGGCGGCTGCCTCCGCGCCGTTCTGTGCCGCGGCCTGCGCGACGTTGCGGGCGTGCGCGTAGGCGAGCGCCTGTATCGCCAGCGCGATCACGAGCAGCACAAGGCCGAGCGTGAGTAGCCCGGAGATCAGCGCGTCGCCGCGCTCACCGGCAAGCCGTTCGCGTAGTCCCACCACCGGAGCCTCCCCGTGGGTCAGGCGCCGGATAGGACGCTGACGATCTTGTTCGCGGCCGTTTCGATCGCGGGCCTGACAATCGCCACGATCGCCGCGGCGGCAGCAGCGAGCCCGACGGCGAGCACGACCCAGTTGACCATGCTGTCGCCGCGCTCCTCATCGCGCACTCTGAGCGCCGTGTCGAGGAGACGGAACCAAATCGCGTCAAGGATGCCCATGACCATCCTCCTTTCTTTCATACCGTTTGGGTTAGGAAGTGGAAAAAGCCGTAGGAGACGAGCAGCACGAGCACCGCCAGCAGCGGGACCAGCGGCGCGTGCATCGCCAGGTAGGCGCGGTCGGCCGCGCGTTCCAGGTAACGGTTTTGCTCTGCGCGCATCTCTCTGGCCTGGGCGCGGAGGAAATCGACATACGGGCTCTCCTTCGCGCACAACAGCTCCGCGAACCGGGCGAACGCCGGCTCCCCCGTGTTCTTGGCGACCGTCCGCAGCGCTTCGCGCTCACCGAGCAACCGGTCACGCCGGGCGAGTGAAAGCGCTCGTGTCAGCTCATCCCCGAGCGGACCCTGACAGTCATGCGCGGCGAGTTCGAGTGCCTGCCTGAGTGACTGTCCGGCGCGTAGTGAGAGCGCCATTACCGAGACGGCCTCTGGCAAGTCGAGGAACAGCGCCTCGCGCCGCTCGCGGGCCTCGGTGCGCAGTGCGAGATCGGGAACGAAGAAACCGACCACAGCGAGGATCAGCACGAGCACGATCGAGGGTGAGTGCTGGACCGCGGCAGCGTATGGCAGCAACGGCACGAATGGCACGGCGAACGCGAGCAGCAACTTCTTGAGAAAGAGCTGGCCGGGCGCTTCGCTGCGACCAGCTTGACGCAGCCAACCCTCATAGATCGCCATGACGCGCTCACTCCTCACGCGCACCGACTCGGGCAGACTCGCAGCCAACGGATTCTCCCGACCGAGAGTGATGGGGTGTTCTCCTCGTGCGCGAGCCATCCGTACCGCGAGCGATGGCCGCCGACGCGAGAGGGCGTGCGCGTACAGCAGCAGCCCGCCGACCACCAGGCAGATCGAGCAGAGCGCGAGCGTCCCGTTCACGATCGGCCTCCGATGGTGCGGCGGGGCTCGGGGACACGTCCCAGCCGGCGCATCAGCAGGTAGCACCCGAAGATCAGCCCGCCGCCGACGAGCGCGACGATCGTGCCACCCGTGCTGCGGTAGGCGTCCAGGTATCCGGGCGAGCTGAGTCCGATCAACAGCAGAATCACGATCGGGCTCAGAGCGAGGATCGCCGCTTCAACGTGCATCGAAGAGGCCCGCGAGCGTGCCCGCTCGCGGGCCTCAAGGCGTTCAGAGAGGACACCGGCCAGCTCGCGCAGCACGGGCGCAAGACCACCGGCCGGGAGGTCCACGAGCGCCGCGCGCAGCAGCAGCGCAACCGAGTCAGCCGTGCGTTCTCCCGTCTCGCGCAGTCCCTCAAGCGCCGTGTCCAAGTCGGCGCTGCGCAAGCGCGTAGTGAACGCTGCCCACTCGCCGCGCAGCGCCTCCGGCCCCGACTCGGCGACCAGCGCCACCGCCGCGGGCCACGCGAGCCCCGCCTCAAGTGCGTCGGCGAGCTGCGAGAGCACCGCGGGCCAGGCGCGCTCGCGCTCGCGCGCTTGGCGGCCTCGACGTGAGCGCGCCCACGCGACCGGCGCGCACGCGCCACCCAGCAGTCCAGCGATCGTGACCGCCGGGACTTCCACGATCCACCACGCCACCAGCCCCAGCAACAGCCCGCAACCCACAATGACCGCCATGAACGTGTACGGCGCAATATCCAACGCGGCGTTGTCAAGCAGCGCCCCCAGGCGCGAGGAACGCTCAGGCGCGGAGAGCTTCACGCCCACCACTGCACCGAGCCACACCAGCCCGACGCCGGCAGCGAAGATCACCCCGAGCAGGAACCCGATCATCGTTCGCCTTCCGTCGTAAGGAACGCGCGAGACTCGCTCACCGGGTAGCTGATCGACGTTTCAGTGGAGCGAGCGGGCAACGGGCCGCCACCAGCTACCGGACCGCTCGCGGTGTAGGAGATCGCCCACTGCACCAGCGCTTCGACGCGATACCCATTCGGGCCGCAGCTTGAGAGCACATTCGGGTCGTGCCCCTGATCGCCCGGCAGACAACGAGTCCGATAGACGTGGCGAACCGCGCCAGCAGGCGGCGTCCCAGGCCGGTAAGGCACCCCCGACCCCGCATCCAAGCTGGATTCGTCACCAAAGCTCCACCGAACCGATGCAGCACTCGCGCTGACCGTCACCCGCTCGCCACGCAGAGAAACCGACACCGAGCGGGACGCGGGCGCCGGTTCGAGCCAGAACCAGGAGGCCGCGCCGGTCAATCCCATCGTCCGTGCAGACGGACTCACCATGACCCCACCCACTGACAGGTCCAGTCGGGTTGCCGCTGAGACGGCCATCGCGGCAGGATTCACCGGCGGAGGGCCGTGTGCCGCCGGGCCGGGCTTCGCCGGAGCCGGCGCAGGCACCACCCCATAACAGGGGGACACATTAACTTCACCTGCGGCGACACACCCTGATTCGCTGTTGGGTGGTCCGCTGGACGCTGACGAGCTGGCACCCCCGCCACCTTCACCTTCACCACCACCGCCCACAGGTGCTGGCCCGGCATAGCTTTCACGACCAGGCTTGCTGCTCGTGACTGTGACTGAGCTACCTGCTTCGGCTCGACTCGGCGTGTTCTGCTGCGAGTAATAACCGATGTTGACTCCGGTGGCCGACGCAGACGCGACCCAGACAAGTGAGCCGAGCACAACGCAGGCGGGAACACAGGCGCTCATTTCTGCGCCTTTACTTCCCAGACCACGAACCGCATTGCCTGCCCGAGGCGATGCAATCTCAAACGGTCGTGTTCGTTTAGTGTGACCGTGCGTTCTCGTCTCCCGTGCTTGTATACGGCGACCTGTCCACTGGCTGCGATCACCGCCGTAGCGGACATATACGACGGATCGAGCTGGATCGAAAGGATTTTTAGGTGCTCAGACAGGGAACGCACCCGAACACCCTGCCTTCGGCGACCTGCGGCCGAGGCCGTCAACGCCGCAAGCGCAGGTCCCTTCGTTGACTGTGATGCCCACGAAGGGATCGTGTTGCCCCAGAGGATGTAGTTGGACAAGCGCCCGTTTTCCCTCAGCGCTGCCCGCACCGCGTCTTCGAGAGCAGCAGGCGCCGTCTGCTGGGTGGTCGTCGTACCCACGGGGGACGTGTGACTAGCTGGGGTGCTGGTTTTGCTGGCACCGCATCCGCTCGCAGCAAGCGTGAGCGCAATCGCAATGATTATCAGGAGAGCGGAGCGTTTCATGGCGTGTTGAATCCGGCGGCTTGGAGGTCATCGAGGAACGCGGGGCCGGTGCCGACCCATTCGAGGTCGCTGCCGGCCCCGGTGAATAGTGGGTTGAGTGTCATGCGGCGGCCCTCGATGCCGGCGACCTCCACTATTTGGTCGATGTGGCGGGGGAGGAAGCGTCGCTCGCCGCTCTCGTAGCTGCGAGGCCGGTCGCAGTGGATTACAACGTCGATCTCGCGCAGCCACTCAAGCGCCTGGCTTGACTCGACGTTTGCGCTGGAGGTCAGCGCGAAGCGCGCGAGGTTGGTCAGGGCGTGCTCGGCGGACTCGCCGTGGACTGAGGTCATGCCGGCGTGCCCCGTCGCCAGCGCCCAGAGCATCGCCATCGTCTCGGGGCCGCGGCACTCTCCAACGATGATGCGGTCGGGGTTCATCCGTAGCGCGTCGGCTACCAAGTCCTCGAGCGTGATCGCCGTGAGTCCGTCCGTGCTCGCCGGTCGGGCCTCATATCCGACACAGTTGGGTAGCACGGCGGGGAGTTGCAGCTCGGCGGATGACTCGCAGATGACGATGCGCTCGGTGCCGGGAACGGCGTGCCCGAGCGCGTTCAGGAGTGTGGTCTTCCCAGCGCTGACCCTCCCGGCGATGAGGATGTTCTTTCCGGCGCGCACGCACGCGGTAAGGAAGTCCGCCGCGGTGGTGGTGAGGAACCCGAGATCGACAAGCTCGTGCAGGGTGCCCGCGGCGAGTCGGAAGCGGCGGATGGAGCAGATGACGTGTCCATTTGAGGAGACTGGCGGGATCGCGGCGGTGAGCCGGGAGCCGTCGGGCAACCTCGCCTCGATCCGAGGGGTGATGCGGTCAAGGCGCTTACCCTCGACCTGCTCCAAGAGGCGTTCGAGGAACGCCCGGACCTGTCGGTCGTCTTGGAATAGGAGATCGGGCACCCTTTCGATGTGCTGCCCGTCGTCGCGGAAGACGCGCTTTGGACTGTTGACCATCCACTCCTGCGCATCCTCGTCAGAAAGCATCCGCTCGGCGATCGTGCCGAGGCCTACGAGGTCGTCACGCAGCGCGCGAGCGAGCGCCGTACGGTCGTGCTCGGAGAGATGACCGTTGGCGCCGCTGAGTGCTTGGGCGTGGTAGGTGCCGATCTCTTGGTCGATGAGCTGTAGCGTGCGCTCGCGGCCAGCTTGGCTTGTGAGGTCAACCTGCTCGGCCGTGAGCGCGTGTTCGACTCGTTGTCGGATCGTCTCGGCCGCGTCGCCGTTGGTCGTTGTGTCCGGGGTGCTCATCGTTGCCAGACCACTTCCTCGCGCTCGGCGCTCGGTGTGTTGTCGTGGGGCGCGGTGAGGCGGCGCTTGCGTCGCTTGGCGCGTGGGCTCGTTGAGGGCAGGAACAACTCGTCCAGCAGGCCGCTGAGCGCGCGGGTGAACGCGCTGCGGCGGCGTGCGAGCGCGATCGGCTTGCCGTGCTGCTCGGAGCGCCGCAGGCTGCGGGCGTCCCACGGCAGCCAGGCGTCCACTGTCAGGTCGCGCTCGGCAAGGTGCTCGGCGATCGTCGCTGTGATCGTGCCCTTCTCGCGGCGTGAGGGTCCACCGACCGCGTTGACGATGATCCGCAGCCGCTCGGCTTGGATGCCAAGCTCGGTGAGGATGATGTCGAGCTGGCGCAGCCCGGCGTGCAGCTGGGGCTCGCGTGCTCCGAGGACGACGACTACCGAGTCGGCGGCGATCAGCGCTTCGCGGTGAAGATGCGCCGAGCGGGCGTCCTCGATCGAGAACCCAACATCGCACACGACGAGCGGGTACAGGCCGCCGAGCGCGTCGAGCGCGTGTGTCATTGCGCCCGGCTGCGCGAGGTCGATCAGCGCGCGTGGGTCGGGTGCGCCGAGGAGAACCGCGGGCCAACCGTCGGGCTCGTATGTCCAGCGCTCCACGAGCTCGCGTAGCGCGCCGTCGCCGGCCTGTGTCGCTCGGATGACGCCGAGGATCGACCCGTTGTTGGGGTCGGCGCCCAGGCGGAGCGCGAGGTTGCCGCCGAGCGCGTCAGCCTCGATGAGCAGCGTAGGCCAGCGGCGCGCGGCGAGCGCTGCGAGCGATGCCGCGCACTCGCTTGAGCCGGGGGCGCCCTTCGCGCCGATGACCGCCAAGACGCTCCCGCGTCGGTCTTCGCGGCGCTCGGCGGCCGGCGTGACGGGTGACGCCGCGACAGGGCGACTCTCGCCAGCCGTGGTGTCGCCGCGGATTGCGCTCAGCAGCTCCTCGCGGGAGACGGTGCTGTCGAGGCTGGTATCGACCTCCAGCGTGTCGAGCAGTTCTCGCTCGCGCTGATCGAGCGCGAGCCCGACGAGACGTATGCCCGTCGCGCGCACGCGCTCGCAGTGAGCCGGCGTGAGCCCGGAAAGCTCCGGGGAGAGGAGGACCGCATCGACTCGTTGCTGTTCCTGTACGGCACGCGCCAGTTCGTCGGCCTCGACCACGCTGGCGAGCAGATCGAGCGGCGGGTTGCTTGGGTCGAACAGCAGCGGCTCGACCTCGCGCTCGGTGAGCGGGGAGAGCGCGAGTACGACTCTTGGGCGGATCATGGCAAGTTGCCTTGGGTCGCGGACGGGATCGCGGCGGTGGACGCGCCGGACCCTTCGAGCAGGAGATCGAGCTTCGCATCCTCGTTCGCCAGCGCGAGCGCGGAGGCCTGCGAGGGGTTGCCGACCGCAACACCAACCGGAACTGTCGCAGTGCTCGGGTCCGCGTTGGCCGGTGGTTCACCGACGGAGAGGACTTCGAGGTTGCGGGCGACCGGACGGGAGTTTGCCTGGCCTGAGCCGGCGCCGAAGGTGGCGAGCACGGTGACGCGATCCCCGGCCTGTAGCTGCGCGCCGGTCACGTCGAACTCGGGGATCGAGAGCACGAACGCGGAGGTCTGCGTCTGGTGGCCGGCGAGCGCCCCCGCGGGCAATGGCGCCCCGGCGGGCACGGCTGTCGAGAGTCGCTGCCCGATGACCTGGGAGCGCTCGCTTTCGGGCACGAGCGCCGCGAGCACCGAGCTTTCCCCGGCGAGCTTGCCGGTACGCACGTCGCTCGCGCTCAGGACCGTCCCGGCAGGGAGCGCGTGTGTGGCGAGTAGGACCGGCGTGCGCTTGGTGCTCGCCGCGTACACCCCCCAATAGCCGAGCAGCGCGACGAGCGTGAGCAGCAGGCCCGCGGCCGGGAGCGGTTGCAGCAGGCGCCGCCAGCCCGCGCCACCCGGGGCGGGCTGGCCGCCCGCCGGCTGAGCGCGCGGGCGCACCACGGGCGGCGAGCCGTTGGCGTCCGCGACGCGCTGGGGCTGTGGCGAGGGAACAAGTCGGGAGAGCCTGAGACGAGAGGGGTTCATAGGCCTATTCCTTCCACGGGAAACTGACAAATCGCTGACAAATCACTTGCACCGAACTTGCAAATCCACTGACACAGCCCGAAAACAGCCGCAAATGCGGCCTCTTGCGGGCGTCTGGTCATCCGGCGAGGCGAAGGCGCGAACACGCCTGAGAGGTCCTGTGGGTCGCGGTCTGGCGCAGCGCTCAGCGCGTCGTCGCGGCGGCGGCGGCGTGTCTGCCGGGGAGCTATGTGGGCAGCACGACACATGGGGGCGTTTTGCGTCTCCTAACACTCGGGGATACCCACTGATTCGGTCTTCGGAACATCCCTGATTTGTGGGGCGTGTCAGCGGTTTTGCCTGCTGACTGTCATCCGCGCTGCAAGTGGTCGCGGGCAAGCTCGGCTCAACCGATCGAAGGAGCTGGAGCGATGAGCCCAAACGCACTAGACACGCTGGAGGAGGACTGGCCGCGCGAGCTAAACCGCCCGCTGCTGCACAGGCGGTTCCGCGCACGCCAGGCAGCCGACCCGGTTTTGTCGCGGTTCGCTGACCTCAAGGCGCTCGTGCGGTTCATGCACAAGGCGAAGGGCGCGGGGGCGGAGAAGGATCGGGTGCTGTGCGCGCTGCTCGTGTGGGCGCAGCAGGACCCGTTGGGCGGCCGTGTCGTGCTTGAGACGATTCGCCCTGGCCTGCTGCGACTCGCCGGGCGGATGATCGTCGACGCGGACGACCAAGAGGAGCTTTTGGCGGTGCTGCTCGGCGCGGTGTGGGAGCAGATTCGCGGCTACCCCGTCGCTCGACGCCCGCGCTCCGTCGCGGCGAACCTGCTGATGGACACGCTGAATCAGACCGTCCGCACGCTGCGCGCTCGCCGGGTCCGCTCGGTGCCGTGCGGGCTCGACATCGACCCCGCATACAACGACCCGTCCCCGGCGTATCGGCCATCGGATGAAGGCGACGTTGACGGGCTGCTCGATCGCGCGGTGAAGGCGGGCGCGCTCGCTGAGGAGGAGGCGCAGATCATTCTCAAGAGCCGCATCGACGGTGTTTCGGTCGAGGAGTTGGCGCGCTCGGCGGGCGTCTCCTACAACACGATGAAGCTGCGCCGCCAGCGTGCCGAGCGGCGCCTCCTCGTTTTTTTTGGACACCGGCCTGTACCGCGGGGCCAGCAAAACAGACCTTTATCTAGTGCTCGGGTCGTTCGGCGTCGGGCGTAGGCCCAGTCAAACGGAAGTGACCAATCGAGACAGACGAAGGAGGTGAACCACGGGTCCGCTCCCGCGCCGGACCCGAGCAACTGTTATGACCCGCAGACTCGCCATCGCAACCGCTCTCGTGCTCGTGGCAGCCCTGCTCGTGCCGCAGGCCGCGGACGCCGCGACGAGCCTCGGTCAGGTGGTGGACAACATCCGGCTTTGGCTGATCGGGCTGCTCGTCGGCCTAGCCTCGCTGCTGTTGACCGTGGCCGGGGTGCGCTACCTGCTGTCGGGGGGCGACCCCGGCCAGATCGAGCGCGCGAAGACCGCGCTTCGGGCCGCGCTGTGCGGCTACGCGCTCGCGGCGCTCGCGCCCGTGCTCGTCTCGGTCTTGCAGCACATCGTCGGCGCGTGAGACCGCGCCTGAGAATCCTCGCCGCGCTCGCCGCGGGACTCACGCTCGCCGCGACGACGCTGGCGGCTACACCGGCCGCTGCCGCGCCGGCCACGAGCACGTCCGCGCACACCGCGACCGCGCCGGCCGCGTCGCCCCCGCTCCCCCGTGGCACATCCGAAAGCGAAGGGACGACGGTCGAAGGTGGCGGCATCCAGGTCGGCCCGCCGCTGCCGAACCCAGCGCCGCCCGTCAAAGGCAAGAGCGTCGGCGCTGGCAAGGCGAGCCATCCGGGGTTCTTTGACATCCCCGGCCAGATCGAGAACGCGATCAACGAATGGTTCGCCGGACTCGTGAAGGATGCGCTGGACCCGGCGATGGTGCTCGTCGGACGCACGCTGCTCTCGACACCGCAGATCGCGGGAGAGGCCGAAGTCCGCTCCTACTGGCAGCTCGCGGTCGGGGTCGCCGACTCGCTGCTCGTGCTTGTCGTGGTCGCAGCCGGGGCGCTCGTGATGAGCCACGAGACGCTACAGAGCAACTACGCGCTGAAGGACCTCCTCCCCCGGCTGACAGTTGCAGCTATCGCGTCGAACGCGAGCCTCGCCATCTGCGGCCAGATGGTGAACATCGCAAACGTCCTCTCCACGGCGCTACTCGGCAACGGCGTGAAACCACAACAGGCCGGCCACACGTTTGAGCTGCTGGTCCTGCACTCGATCGCGGACGGCGGGATATTCCTGATCCTGCTCGGGCTCGCGTGCGCCCTGCTCGCCGTCGCACTGCTGGTCCTCTACCTCGTCCGAGCGGCGGTGATCATACTGTTGGTGTGCGCCGCGCCGCTGCTGCTGTTGGCGCACGGGCTCCCACAGACTGAAGGCCTCGCGCGGTTGTGGTGGCGCGGAATGTTCGCCGCGCTCGGCGTGCAGGTCGCCCAAGCGCTCACCCTGGCCGCGGCCGTGCATGTGTTCTTCGCCTCGGGCAGCAACGTCCTGGGTATCGGGACCGGCGGAGGCCTGGTCAGTCTGCTGCTCGTGCTCTGCCTCTTTTACATCCTGTTGCGGATTCCGTTCTGGGCAAAGGAGATGGTTCTCTCTCGCCGCTACGGCTCGACCACGGCGCGGATGGCGAAGACCTACGTGCTCGTGCGGGTCGTCAAGGGCGCGCTCGGAGGTGTGCTGTGAGCGCGGGCGGGCGTATCCGGCTGCCGGCGGACGTGGAGATGGAGGACCGTCTCGCGTGGGGGCTCACCGCGCGGCAGCTCGTGATCCTTGCCGTGACCGCGATCGTGTGCTACGCGGTGTTCTCGGCGGCCGGCTCGGTACTGCCGACGCCCGTGGCGGCGGCGCTCGCCGTGCCGCTGGCGCTCGTGGGCGTCGCGCTGGCGCTGGGGCGCTTTGACGGACTCACGGGCGATCGCATCGCGCTCG
The DNA here is from genome assembly GCA_963744135.1 of uncultured Solirubrobacterales bacterium. GTDB lineage: Bacteria > Actinomycetota > Thermoleophilia > Solirubrobacterales > Solirubrobacteraceae > Palsa-744. Next base: position 17,338 of record CAVUSE010000008.1, read on the forward strand.
CCGCCGCCCGGCATCTCACACAATCCCCGCGGCGTGTCGCCGCACCGGAAGGCCTGCCCGGCAAGCTGGCGGGGGCGCCCGTCGAGCCCGGCGTGTCGCTGCTGCGGGTGCCGGTCAGCACGATCCTTGAAAGCGGCGTCGTTGAGCTGACCGACGGGACAAGCGTCCTTTTGCTCGGGGCGAGCGCGACGAGCTGGGCGCTTCGCAGCATCGAGGAGCAGGCGGCGTTGGCCGAGGCATACGGCAAGTGGCTGAACAGCCTCACCGAGCCAGCCGCGATCACCGTGCGCTCAGAGCCCGTAGATCTCGACGGGCGCGCGAGCGCGATCGAGCACGCCGCGCACGGGCTCCCCCACCCTGCGCTGCGCCACTGCGCCCACACCTACGCGCAGTTCCTCCACGAGCTCGCCAACGAGGGCGAAGGCCTGCGCCGCCGTCAAATCCTGCTCGTGCTCAGCACCCGCAGCCGCGAGCGCAAGACCGCCAAGGCAGACCTCGAGCGCCGCGCCAGCGAGAGCACCGGGCTGCTGCACGCCGCCGGGGTTGAGCTTCACACCCTCGACGGCAGGCAGGCCGCGGCGCTGCTGCTCGACGCGCTGGAACCACCGGGGCCGCCCGCCGGCTCCCAGCTTGACGGGGCGATCCGCCGATGCTGAGAGGCGCCGCGCTCCCCGCTCTCCGGCGCGTTCGCACAAGACGCGATGACGACGGCTCCACGGGCGAGTCTTCGCTGCCGGCGCCGAGCGCGGCACAGGTCGAGCGCGACTGTCTGCGCACGGGGAACGTGTGGCATCGGAGCCTCGCCGTCACCGGCTACCCGCGCGAGGTAAACCAGGGATGGCTCGCACCGCTGCTTCACGCTGCCGGCGAGCTTGACCTGACCTTGCATATCGGGCCGATCCCGCCCGCGCTCGCCGCCGACCGGCTGCGCCGCCAGCGCGCCCGGCTTGAGTCCAGTCGCCGCATCGACGCCGACCGCGGGCGCCTGTTCGATCCGACGCTCGCCGCCGCGGCGGAGGACGCCGACGAGCTGGCAAGCGCGCTCGCCCGTGGGGAGAGCCGGCTGTTTCGCTCCGCGCTGTATTTGTCGATCACCGCTCCGAGTCGGGAGGAGCTGCAGGAGCGCACCGAACGCGCGAAGGCGCTGTGCGCCTCGATGCTGCTGCACGTCGTACCCGCCACGTTCCGCGCATGGGACGGGTGGCTCTCCACCTTGCCGCTCGGCAGTGACCGGCTGCGACTGCGGCGCACGTTCGATACGCCCGCGCTTGCCGCCGGATTCCCATTCGCCAGCGCGGACCCCCCGTTGGAGGACGGCGTTCTCTACGGGCTTACCGACAGTGGCGCCCCGGTGCTCGTGGACCGCTTCGCGCGGACCAACTTCAACAGCGTCGTGCTGGCTTACAGCGGCGCAGGAAAGAGCTACGCCGCGAAGCTCGAAGCGCTGCGGCTGCTCTATCGCGGCGTGCAGGTGTTCATCCTCGACCCCGAGGACGAGTACCACTCGCTCTGTGAGGCAGTCGGCGGCGCGTACCTGCCACTGACCGGGCCAAGCGCCGTTGCGATCAATCCGCTCGATCTTCCCGCCACGAGCGAGGAATCGCGGGCGCTGGACGAGCGGATTCTGTTTCTCGCGGACCTGATCGAACTGCTCGCCGGAGGCCTCGACGGCGGCGAGCTCGCCGTGCTCGACCGCAGCGCCCGCGCCACCTACCAGGCCGCCGGGATCACGACCGACCCAGCGACGCACCGCCGGCCCGCGCCGCTGCTCGCCGATCTCGTGCGCGCGCTGGAGGCCGAGAGCGATACCGGCAAGCGGCTCGCGGAGCGCCTGTCGCCGTATGCGACGGGCTCGCACTCCTCGCTCTTTGACCGCCCGACATCGGTCCAGCCCGACAGTCACCTTGTCTGCTTCTCGCTGCGCGGGCTCCCGGAGCGGATGCGCGCCCCCGCGCTCATGCTGACGCTCGATGCGATTTGGCGCTCGCTTGAGGGTCCGCTGCGCCGCCGTGTCGTGCTGGTCGATGAGGCGTGGGACTTGATGCGCGAGACGCCGAGCGCGACACGGGAGGCGCCCGGCGCGCGGTTCCTATTCCGGCTCGCCAAGAAGGCCCGCAAGCGCTGGACCGGCCTTACGACGATCACTCAGGACCCCGGCGACCTCTTGGACTCCCCGCTCGGGCAGGCCGTTGTCAACAACGCCTCCCAACATTTTCTGCTGCACCAATCGCCGCAGGCGATCGACCGTGTTGGGCAGGCGTTCGCGCTGACCGCCGGGGAGCGCTCCTACCTATTGACCTGCCCCGCCGGCCACGGGCTGCTGCTCACCGGGGAGCAGCGTATCCCGCTCGCGGTGAAGGCGAGTCCCGCCGAGCATGAGCTTGTCACCAGCGATCCCGCCGAGCTTGCGGAGGCTGCGCAGTGAAGCGCGCCGCGCTCAGCTCATGCGGTCTGCTCGTGATCCTGCCCGTGCTTTTCCTCGGCGCCGCCGCCGGGGTCTTCGGCGCCGGTACGGGGATCAGCCTCGGCCAGCCAGGCTCAAGCATCGAACGGGTCGCGGGGATTCCACCGGAATACCTGCGCTTGTTCCAAGCTGCCGGGGCTCGTTACGGCGTGCCGTGGACGGTGCTCGCAGGGATCGGGAAGGTGGAGTGCGACGACGGCCAGAACCCCGACCCATCCTGCACGAAGGAGGGCGCGGTCAACTACGCGGGTGCCGGTGGCCCGATGCAATTCCTCGCCTCCACATGGGCGACCTATGGCGTCAGCGCCACCGGGCACGGTCCCCCCGACCGCTGGAACCCCGCGGATGCGATCTTCAGCGCCGCGCGGTATCTGAAGGCCAACGGCGCCCCGCAGGAACTTCAGCGCGCGATCTTCGCGTACAACCACTCACAGGAATACGTCGAAGAGGTCCTGCGCTGGGCGACCACTTATGAACAGCAGGCCACGCCCGTCATCGTGCCGTCGAGTGGCGCGGCGGGTGCGGCGCTCGCGTTCGCACTGAGCAAGATCGGTGTGCCGTATGTGTGGGGCGGCGAGAGCCCGTCCGGCTATGACTGCTCCGGTCTCGTACAGGCCGCCTACCGGCTCGCCGGGATCAACCTTCCCCGCACCACCCAGGAACAGTACGACGCGGGACCGCGCCTGCCCGCCAGCGCCCAGCTACAGCCCGGCGACCTCGTTTTCTTCGGGCAGAGCCCCAGCGAAGTAACGCACGTCGGGATGGTCGTGCGCTCGGGCGAGATGGTGGACGCCCCGCATCCTGGGACCAGCGTTCGCACCGAGCCGTTCCCCACCAGCGTCGGCGCACAGTGGGGTGAAGACCGCTATCTCGGCGCGACTCGTCCCGCCGCACGCGAAGGCAGCGCGCGATGAGACACCACCATCGGACGCCCCACCATCCGACCGGCACCGCGGCGGGGCCGCATCCCAACCGCGCGCTTGAACGCTACTTGCTCGAACCGAACAGGCCGCTGCATGAAGGCCTCGCGTTCGCTCACCGTGCGCTCGGAACGATCGAGCATCTTGCGCTGCTCGCCGCGGCGCTCGCGCTCGCCGTGACTATCGGTGTGCTGCTGCTCCGAGCGGTGCAGCGCAACCTTCTCCCGCGAGGCGCGCGGCTCGTGCGGATCGGCGTGCCGCCCGACGTGCAGGACACGGGCGGACATCTGCTGTGGTCAGCGCTTCACGACCTGCTGCGCCCCAGGCTCGCGCGTGTGCTGATCGGCCAACCGCATCTTTCTTGGGAGATCGCCGCGAGCGAGACGGGCACGGTCTTCCGCCTGTGGGTGCCGAAGGTGATCCCACCCGGCCTGATCGAGCGCGCGGTCAGCGCGGCATGGCCCGGCGCGAGCGCTAGCACCGAACCCGTAGCCCCGGATGAGCCCGACACTGCATATCCGCCACGCGGGATGGTGCGCCTCACTTCCGAGCTTGCGCTCTCCGGCCCAGGATGGTTCTCACTCGATGCGTCGTTGAATCCCGATCCGTTGCCGCTGATCCTCGGCCAGCTATCGGGGCTCACCGACTCAGAGCGCGCGCTGATCCAGGTCATTGCCCGGCCGGCGACCAGCCGCGAGCAACACCGGCTCAGGAACGCCGCGCGGCGGATACGCAAAGGCGAGCCGACCAGCCGCGTGCTGCGACTCATGCAGGCGCTCCGCACCCAGCCACCCACGCCGCCGCGGCTCGATCCGACGATCACCCCGGACGTGCGCGAGGCGATGAGCAAGAGCGCGGGGTCGCTGTACCGCTGCGTCATCCGCGTCACCGTCACCGCCGACTCGCGCAAGGAGGCGCGTGGGCGCATCCACGCCGTTCTGGGTGCCTTCGCGCCCTACAACGGCACAAGGGTCTTCCTGCGCCGCCGGCACGCCCCACGCGCGCTGCTGAGGCTCCGTCAACGGCGCCTGGGGCGCCGAGCGTTCCTGCTCGGGGTGCCCGAGCTGGCCGCGCTCGCGCACCCGCCCGGACAGGACGCGATCCCCGGTGTTGTGATGGCGGGGGCGCGCGAGATCGCGCCCCCGCCCGGACTGCCGACCGAGGGCAAGCCGCTCGGCCGCGGCTCCAACGGCCGGCAGATCAACCTCGCCGTCGCGGACGCGCGCCAGCACATTCACGTCCTCGGCCCGACCGGCGTGGGGAAGTCCACGCTGATCGCGCGGCTGGTGCTCGCGGACTTCGACGCCGGCAGGGGCGCGGTCGTGATCGACCCGAAGGGCGACTTGATCGAGGACATTCTCGCGCGCATCCCCGCCGGCCGCGAGAACGACGTTGACCTCTTGGACCCGCTGGACGAGGCACCGCCCGGCCTGAACGTGCTCGACAGTCCCGACCGCGATCTCGGCACAGATCAGCTCGTCGGCATCTTCCGGCGCGTATTCGAGCGCTACTGGGGGCCAAGGACCGACGACATCCTCCGCGCCGCGGTGCTGACGCTCAGCACCGCCTCACCGACGAGCACCCTTGCCGACGTGCCGCGGCTGCTGACCGATCGCCACTGGCAGGAAAGCCTCGCCGCGCAAATCAAAGACCCCGTGCTCGGCCCGTTCTGGGAGTGGTACGGCGAACTCTCAGACCCCTTGCGCGCGCAGGCCTCCGGGCCGCTCTTGAACAAGCTGCGCGCGTTCCTGCTGCGCCGTCCCGTGCGCGCGATCGTCGGCCAGTCAAAGACGACACTCGACGTTCCCCGCGCGATCAACGAGGGACGCCTGCTGCTCGCAAAGCTCCCCAAGGGCACCCTCGGCGAGGACACAAGCCGCCTGCTCGGCTCGTTCCTATTCGCGCGGGTATGGCAGGCCGCGCTCGCGCGAGCCGCGCTGGAACCCGAGCAGCGCCCGGACGCCTCCTGTTACGTCGATGAGGTCCACAACTACCTGAACCTCCCCACGCCGTTTGAGGACGTTCTCGCCGAGGCCCGCTCCTACCGCCTGTCGCTGTGCCTCGCCCACCAGCATCTTGCGCAGCTCCCCCGTGACCTGCGAGAGGCGATCGGCGCCAACGCCCGCTCCAAGGTCTACTTCCAGGTATCGCGCGATGACGCGCAGGCGCTTGAGCGCGAGGTCCGTCCTGAGCTATCCGCACACGACCTCGCGCACCTTCCCCTCTACACCGCCGCCGTGCGGCTCTGCAACCAAGGGCAGCCCGGCCGAGCGTTCACCCTCACCACCGAGAACCTGAGCACGCCCACGCCCGAGCAGGCGCAGGCGGTCAGGGCCTCGGCGCGGCGGCGCTATGGCATGACGCGCGAGCAGATCGAGGCGCAGCTTGCCGCCGGCCAGCGAGCGCCGGCAATCCCGATCGAGGCGCAGCGCGACGTGCGAGCCAGGATGGCGCCTGCCGATTCGTCCTCCAATTCCCCCTCCAATACGTCCTCCAATTCGTCCTCCAATTAAGCGTGGAGGACCCTGATTCAATGAAAACCGCCGCAAATCACGATAATCCGGTGAAAATAAGCAACCCCGATAAGGTAGGGACAAACACAAAACTCTCCGAGAGAACACGGGGTGCTCGGCCGAGCCGACTGCGTGAGCAGCACATCGCAACCCTGCCAGCGCACCTGACTGAGCGTGACAGGCGTATCGCCCTTGACTGCTACGAGCATCACGTCCTGAGGACCGACCAGCTAAAGCGCCTGCACTTCACCGGACTGAGGACCGCTGCCGCTCGCCTCGGGCTGCTGTACGAACTGCGCGTGCTCGACCGCTTCCGTCCAGGCGCCCGGCGAGGCGAGGGCACCCTGCCCTACCACTGGATACTCGATGAGGCAGGCGCGCTCATAGTCTCCGATCACAAGGGCATCGAGCCAAGCCAGCTTCACTACACGCACGCCGACGCACTCAACTACGCCACAAGCCGCAACCTCACGCACCACGTCGAAGCCAACGAGTTCTTCACCCGCCTCGCCGTCGAAGCCAACCAAAACCACGGCGCGCTCTCGGAGTGGTACGGGGTTCGCACCCTCGCTCATCTCTTCGCCGGCACTCTGCTACCCGACGGCTACGGCGTGCTCACGCTCCCTCGCCGCGCTCCGCTGCACGTACTCCTTGAGCTTGACCGCGGCACCGAGACATCCCAAATCCTGCGCGAGAAGGCCAAACGATACGCCGAGATACTACCTCGCAGCAGTCTACGTGACGTTAACCCATTCGTGATCCTCGCCGTGCCGAGCACGCGCCGCGCCGAAACCGCGACCGCTGCCATCGCCAACACACGCGCCCCAATCGCCGTCACCGTATGGAGTTCTACCGTTACACGTTCCGTTCTCGCCGTCGTCACAACCGCCGCCGAGACAGCAGCAAGGATCACCCAAAATCTTTAGCGAATCTTAGAGCAAAAAGCCTTGACATTCACTGTTTGATCTGGTCTCGTGTATCTATGACGAACACCACCGCCGACATAACAGTAAGTCGCACACACAACACGACCACTTACGAAAGTAAAGAGTTCGGAATCATCCTCGCCACCGTTGATCGCCTCGGTGATTACTCGTGGCGCAACGTGCTACGTCAGCGATGACGAGTACGACGAGAAGAAGCACAGCAGCCGCAGCGCAGCCGAGGCCGCCGCACTGCGCCACACGCAAGCGGTAATCGACGCGCTGTAAAGAGACACAGCAGGCGTGATGGTGTATCAACTCAAGTAATCAAAAGGTGAGCCCGCGACGCGCCAACGTCCGGGCTCATGGACAACGAAAGGATATTTTCGATGCCATCCAAAACTATAGCGCGCCGACGCACCTTCTCAGACGCCGAGCGTGCCTCATACCGCGAGACCAAGCGAGCCGAGGCGCGGGACGCGATCCAGCGCGCAGCACGCGCCCTACTCACGTCGGACGGTTGGCGCAAGTGGGCCGAGACTCGCGCCACGTTCCACGACTACAGCGTGGGTAACTGCATGTTGATCGCCATGCAATGCCCCGAGGCTACGCGGGTCGCGGGATTCAAGGCATGGCAGCAGCTCGGCCGCCAGGTCCGCAAGGGCGAGCACTCAATCAAGATCATGGCGCCTATGGTCGTCAAGCAGCGCGACGACAACGGCAACGAAACCGACGAGACGATCACGCTATTCCGCGCCGTCTCCGTCTTTGACATATCGCAGACCGACGGCGAGCCACTGCCAGACCCCCCGTGCGAGCCCGTCACTGGCGACTCACACGCACCCTACATCGCCAAGCTGGAGCGCTTCGCGCAAAGCATCGGCTACCGCGTCGAGTACCGGCCACTAGACCACAGCGGCGGATTTTGCAGACAGTCCGAAAAACTAATCTGCGTCTCGACCACCACGACGAGCGCGAACAGTCGAGTCCGCATACTCATTCACGAGTTGGCGCACGCGGTAGGCGTTCCCACCTACAAGGAGCACGGGCGCGCGGACGCCGAGGTCATCGTGGAGACGGCGGCCGTGATCGCTTGCGGTTCGATCGGACTGGACACGTCGGGAGAGGGCATCCCCTACATCGCGGGCTGGGGAGAGGCTAACGACGTGGAGGCGATCCGGCGCTATGCCGAGACGGTGGACACGATCGCGCGCACGCTCGAAAACGCAGTCGCCTAGTGCTCAAGCTGGCGTCTCCGCGCGGGAGACGCCAGCAGTTTTTCTCAGTCCCGTCCCGTCCGTGCGTGACACCGGACAAAGGCGACCTCTCACTAGATAAAAGTGCCGTCGAGGTCGCCTGCGGTACAGACCCCCCTCCAATTGGAAGGCGCGCAGTCGCTCCATCATTTATCTGTGTCGAGCTGTACCGCTAGGGCGCCAGAAACGACCTTTATCTAGTGCAAGGGTCTTCCGTTCTGACGCCCAACCACCTTGACCAAATCCGCTCGAAAGACATCTGACCTGCCGCTCGCGGTCTGGCCGTGCGCGCAGAAGACGAGCCAATGGCAGCGCTATCGCCGCTACGTGCCCGACTCAAATCGGCACCCCGCGAAGATGCTTCCCACGCTCGCGCGCCGCGCAATCGAAGCCTACAGCGACCCGGGCGACCTCGTGGTCGATCCCATGTGCGGGATCGGCACGACACTCGTCGAGGCCGCCGACCTCGGACGCCGCGCCATCGGCGTCGAGCTTGAGCCCCGCTGGGCCAGGCTCGCCATCGCCAACCTCGATCACGCCTACCACGAGGGCCGCGCCCACCACGCTCCGGCGAGAGTGATCGAAGGCGACGCCCGCCAACTGCCTCGGCTGCTCACGACAAACGCACAAGACCTCCTCACCGTTCGACGCGCCCGCAAGGTCGCTCACATGGCCTACGGCCACGTCGATTTGATCCTTACCTCGCCCCCCTATGCCTGCGAGATCGCCGACACATGCGTTGATGTCAGGGATAAGAGTGAACCTCTGCGCCGGCACGACACAACCAACTACAGCCCCGACCGGCGCAACCTCGGCCACGCCCGCGGTGACACATATCTCACGGCGATGTCAGAGATTTACTGCGTCTGCGCAGCGACGCTCAAGCCCGGAGGGTTCCTTGTATGTGTCACCAAGAACATGCGCGCTCGCGGCGCGCTGCGCAACCTGAGCGGTGACACCATCGCGCTTTGCCAGAGCGCCGGCCTGCTCTACTGGCAGCACGTCATCGGCCTGCTGGCGACGATCCGTGACTCCGAGCTCGTGATGCGCCCGTCGCTCTGGCAAACACTTCACGTTCGCCGCTATCGCGCACAGGGAGACCGCACGCAGGTCGTGGCGCACGAAGACGTGCTCGTTTTCCGAAAGCCTCTCGCTCACCAAGCAAGCGCTATCGCGGGCAGGAGGGCGGCATGACCGAGGGAATGATCCTCGACCTGTTCGCGGGAGCCGGCGGTTGGGATGAGGCTCTGCGGACCCTCGATTACGCGGCGCTCGGCATAGAGAACGAGCCATGCGCGTGTCAGACCGGGCAGGCTGCCGGGCACGCACGGCTGCGGGCCGACGTTTCGCTGGTGGACCCGCGCGACTTCGCGCCGTTGTGGGGGCTGATCGGCTCCCCGCCGTGCCAGGCGTATTCGAGCGCCGGCAAGTGTCTGGGGCGATTCGACAAGCCACGGGTCATCGCGTGCGCGCACGAGCTCGCCGCCGGGCACGACAGCCGCGCCGAGCACCTGCGCAGGTGCCGCGACCATCGCTCATTGCTCACGGTGGAGCCACTGCGCTACGCCGTCGCGCTGCGCCCGCGCTGGATCGCGCTTGAGCAGGTTCCCGCAGTCCTTGAGCTGTGGAGCCTGTTCGCGCAGCTACTCGGCACGTATGGCTATCAGACGGCGACCGGGATTCTCAGCGCCGAGTGCTACGGCGTGCCGCAGACTCGCAAACGGGCGTTCCTGATCGCCTCCCTCGACGGCCCGGTGAGCCTCCCGGCTCCCACGCACCGCTCCTACAACCCGCGCCGCCGCGACACCCCCGCGGACGAGCTTCACCTGCTGCCGTGGATAAGCATGGCCCAGGCACTCGGCTGGACAGCGACCGACCGGGTTGGCTTCCCCCGTCGAAACGACCGGGACGACAGCGAGACCTTCCGGGCGCGCGACCGGCACGAAGCAGCGGCACCAGCTTTCACGATCACAAGTTTGGCGGGCGCATGGACGCGCGAGCAGCGGGCGTGGGTGGAGGTCAGGCGCAGCGGCGAGCGCATCCACGAGGGCTTTGACCCCACGAGCGCACCGTCGCAAACCGTCACGTCCAAGGTCAATCGCTGGCAGACCCGCGGCGTCGCGCCATCGTCCGATCCCAGCCCGTCGCAGACGGACGCGGACCTCGGATGGCCGGCTCGTCGTCCAGCTCCAACGCTCACGACGACCCGCCGCTCCAAGGACGGCGCGCTTGTCGGCCGCCAGCTCCCGAGCGGCGAGGGACAGGAGCGCGGAGGCTGGGCGTGGCGTAACGGAACCCGCGCGAGCGCGACCGTGCGCGAGACAGACGAGCCCGCGCCGACGATTCACTTCGGTCACTGCGCGAACAAGGTCGAGTGGGTGCCATCCGACGCCGACACGCCGCACGACCAGGCGTCAACGCCTCCGTGGGCGCAGGAGCGCCCAGCGACGACCGTCGCGTGCGACACGCGGGTTCAGCCGCCGGGGCACAAGGAGAACGCGAGTGACCCGCCCGGCCGCTATCAGCAGCGTCGCGGCGCCAACGCCGTCCGCGTCACGGTCACACAAGCCGCGGTCCTCCAAGGCTTCCCGCCCGACTACCCCTGGCAGGGCACAAAGACCAGGCAGTTCGAGCAGGTCGGCAACGCCGTCCCTCCGCCGCTCGCCCGACACGTACTCACGGCTGCGCTACAGCCCAGCCGAAGCGACCGGAAGCGTGGAAGCGCCCGGCGATCCGCGCGCAGATCAACGTCGCGGCGATCGAGGGTGCGCGCATGACACGATCCACCAAGCCGGTCGTCGTCAGCCTTGCGCCCGCGTATGCTGAGGCCGAACGTGTCCGGTGCGACGGTGAGAGACGCAAGCGAGGACGACGCGCCGGCGTGCGCGGCGATCTACGCGCCGTACGTGCGCGAGACGGCCGTCAGCTTCGAGGGCGAGCCGCCGACGCCCGCGCAGATGGCCGAACGCATCGCGGCGGCAACGCGCACGCACGCATGGGTCGTGCTCGAAGACGACCACCGCATCGTCGGCTATGCGTATGGCGGGCCACACGCGCAGCGAGCGGCCTACCGCTTCTCGTGCGAGGTCAGCGTCTACGTCGAGCAGGGCCGGCGACGCACCGGCTCGGGTCGCGCGCTGTACGAGGCGCTGTTCGACCGGCTCGCGGCACGCGGCTACCTGATGGCGGTCGCGGGTATGACGCTGCCGAACGAGGCGAGCGTGGGCCTGCACCGGGCGATGGACTTCGAGCCGGTCGGCGTGTATCGGCGGATCGGCTGGAAGCTCGGCGCGTGGCAGGATGTCGCCTGGGTGCAGCGGGCGCTCGGCGTCGAGCAGGACCCTCCCGCCGAGCCGCTCTGACGCGACCGGGCGCGTCTTCGAGCGCAGGGGACGGCTGCTCCTTTTCCCGAGGCTCGACCGGCTGCCGCTCGATGAGCGCGTTCTCCGCACCAGCACGCCAGAAACGCGCCCCGGGCCTGTCCACACGATGCGCGAGACCTTATCTCTGTCAGGACCTTGAGATCACGGCTCGGGTCTGCTCTGATCGCAGGCAGCGATGCACAACGCTCGCGGGACACGGCAAGCAGCGCCAACGCCGGCCCCTCTTTGGCCGGCGCCTCGCGCAGGCCACTGGCACCGACCGAACGAGTATCGACACGGCAGGCACATGACAGCCGCGATCGAGTCGCGCGAGCACTGGGTCACGAAGCAGCAGCTCGCCGATCACCTGCAAGTCACCCGCCGCTGGATCGAGTTGCAGCAGCATCTCGGCCTCCCGTATCTGCGGATGGGCGGGATGAACCGCTACATCGTCTCCGAGGTCGAGGCATGGCTACGCGAGCGCTACGCATCCACCGTGGCAAAGGAGGGCGTGCCCGATGCCGGTTAACCGAGGCTCACGTCACAATCCGAAGTGGTCCGGGTTCGCCAAGTACAAGGGCCGCAGGAAGTGGATCGGCACGCACGACAACATGGAGGAGTTCCGCAAAGCCAAGGAACGATGCCTAGCGGAACTGCGCGAGGAAGTCGCCAACCCTTCCCGGCGCGTCGCTCCCACCGTGCTTGAGTTCGCAGGCGCAACGATTCACGAGAACGGCCGGATCACGATGACGTGGCCGGATGGCGAGGCGACGCAGAAGGAGACGGGGCGACGCGATTCGTCCGTGCGACGGTTGCGCGATGGGCTGCGGCCGTTCCTACGCGAGTTTCACGACCGGCCGATCGACAGCTTCACTCGTGACGAGGCGGTGACGTGGACGCGGCCGAAGGGCGCCAACATTCAGCAAGCAGTACGGCAGTTCTTCAACCACGCACTCGACCGCGACTTGATCGAGCGCAACCAGTTCACCCGCCTTGGAGCGAGCAAGCGCAAGCGCCGAGTAGATCGACCCGACTTCGAGATCATCACCGACGAGCAGTACGAGCGGCTACGCCACGCCGCCCGCGAAAGCCGGGCAGACGATTACGGGCTCGTCCTTGAGGGCGCGACTCTCGGCGTGGGCGACGCAGCGATGCGTCCCGGCGAGGTATTCGCGTTGCATCGACCCGATATTCACTTCCCGGAGAACCTGATCCATGTGCGCTGGCAGCTCGACCTCGACACCGGCAAGATCACATGGCCCAAGGATGACGACGGCCGATGGGTCGTAATGAGCCCCCGCTTTCGCGCGCACCTAGAGACGATGCCGCGTCGAGGAAAGACGATCGACCGTACCAAGGGCGAGATTGTGTTCCCGGCGACCCGCGGCGGCTACATGCTGCGCAGCACTTGGTGCAACCTCTGGCACTCGGTACGCGCATCGGCAGGGATGCCAGGCCAGGAGTTCTACGAGCTCAAGCACCGCGCGATTCAATGGATGGTCGATCCCGTCGAGGACGGCGGCCTCGGCCTCGACCCCGCGACGGTCGCAGAAATAGTCGGCCACGACGACGGCGGCTACCTCATCGCCACCGTCTACACCAAGCTCGGCCGGCGCCGCGCGCTCGCCCGTGCGCAGCGCGCGATGGACGACTACGAGCAGCGGCAAGTAGCAGCCGACGCGCCCCGCCATCTGCACGTCGTCGGCTCCGCATAAAGCCGTCTTCGATACACGCCGAGCGGTGCGGCACGAAGCACAGGAACGCCCGCTGTCTCCCCGCTGAGTCGCTTACGGCAGCAACTTGCAGAGGTAGGAGATGGCGACGGCCGCGGCGGCGATCACGCCCTCCGCTATCTCCTGGGGCACGTCGTGCGGTGCTTCTCCTGCGCCGTGTCCGCCGCGCTTATTTCGCGGTGAGGCGGCGGCGAGGACGCAGTACTCCATGAACCGCGGAACGATTTCGGCGTTGACGAGATGGTCGAAGAGCTTGAAAGCGGTGTCCTTCTCGTCGTAGGCCACGCCGCGCTGCGCGAGCAGAACCTTCATCGCGCCCTCAGCGGCGCAGGCCGACTCGTGGACGGACTGGCGCAGAGACGTTGGCGTGCCGAGCGCCAGCTCGGCACGCGCGGCGTCAAAGTGGTTCTTGACGCCGCGGAGTCGCGGGTCCTCTATCGCGCTCAGCGCGGGACGCATCGCGGATGCCTCCACCTCCGCGTCACCCACCCAGCGGAACCCCTCGCTCGCCGTAAACTCCCACGGGATGCCGCGCCTGCGGCAGATGTTCGTGATGCGCTCAACGGGGCTGGAGGCGAGCCGGAGGCCGCTAACCGCCTCAAAGACGGCGCCGCGAAAGTCCGGCTCGGGCATGTGAAGCAACACCGCATTTGCTGCTCGCTCTTCTGCGCGCTGCGTATCCCCGAAGGCGACGATCGTTGGTTGTTCGTTGATGGCGCGCGTGAGGGCGCTGCTCATCCGATCGGCCGGTGCGTCGCCCCAGACTTCACGGACGCCTCTCGTGTAGTCGTCCACGTTCGCGTAGAGGTCCGTTAGGAACCCGTACAGGACCGAGCGTTCCGGCGCGCCTTCCAGCGTGTGCAGGATGAGCTGTCGCGCGTCCTTGTCCATGCCCGTTGCCGGCCGCTGGGTAGCCGTGTCAAGCATCGGATTCGCCGTATTCATTGGGGCATCACAGTAGCGCGGCCCGCTCACGCTGGCCCGTCACGAGAGTCCGGTCGCTGCCGCCTGATTTCAACTGGCGGCAGCACACGGAGTCTGGTTCCAAAGCGGGGAGTTGCTGTCCGAGGATGGCCTTGCATCCCGTTTGCATCCCGTTTCCGCAGTCTTGCATCCCATTTGCGGCCCTCCAGACCACCGAACAGCCGCGAACACTGGCAAACCGCCTCCCGCTAGGGCCAGTGTTTCCGGGGGTTTTCGCCCGTGTTCGCTGGCCTTCGCGGTTCTCTAACCAATCGGGGCGCCCAGATTCGAACTGGGGACCTCGCCG
>CAVUSE010000009.1:0-104357 GCA_963744135.1 uncultured Solirubrobacterales bacterium
CAGTGCGGTGGCGGAACCCATCCCGGAGGTGCCGCCGGTGATGATGGCGGTCTTGCCTTGAAGTGACATGTATCGCGTTCTCCCTTTGAGTGGTTGTCGCGACCCTCGAAATGGATCGTGCGTTCCACTCTAACACAGAATGGATAGCGCACTCCATTCTGTTGGTAGAATCTGCGATATGAACACGACTAGCCCCTCCTCTCGCCCGTTGACGCGCAAGGGCCAGGAGACCCGGCAGCGCATAGTTGACGCTGCCGCCGGCCTGATCTTCCAGCGAGGCGTCGCCCACACGACGATCGAGGACGTACGCGCGGCAGCGGACGTCTCAAGCTCGCAGCTCTACCACTACTTCGAGGACAAGACGGCCCTGGTCCGGGCAGTCGTTGACCATCAGGCCGACACAATGGCCGGCGGGCAGGAGAACTTCGATTTCAGCACGCTGGAGGGCCTCCGAGCGTGGCGCGACTTCCTGATCGCGGCCCAGCGCGAGCACCACTGCATCGGCGGCTGCCCAATCGGCTCTCTCGGAGGCCAGCTAGCCGAGACCGATCCCGACGCAAGAGCCCACGTCGCCGAGGGCTTCAAACGATGGGAAGCCACGATCCAGAGCGGTCTACGAGAGATGCAAGCACGAGGCGAGCTCACGCCCGACACCGACCCCGACACCCTCGCCCTCGCGCTCCTAGCCGCCCTGCAAGGCGGCCTGCTCCTCACTCAGGTCAAACGCGACACCAAGCCGCTAGAGGCCGCGCTTGACGCAATGCTCGAACTCATCGCCCGACTCAGCGGCGGCAGCTAGCACGAAGATAAAACGTCGGACCGCCGTGGCGTCTCACCGAGCGAGCCACGCGGTCGGCTTCGTCGTCCAACAAGAGCGCGTACCTAGAGATTGCCCGCGCCCGCTTCGTTGACCAGACTCCTCGGCAGGCACCGAGGCCATCGGCCCCTTTGCGCGGAGAGCAGGCGCGCCCCGGTAGCCAGCGAGACGCCCGGAACGGACGACGAGCAGCAGCGCGAGCCGCTCCGATCGCCGTATTCGCTCTCCACGCCCAAGCGGCGGCTGTCGGGCTGGTGTTTGCCCTTACTCAACGGTATTAGGCTGGAGGCGTCGGCTGTCAGCGGACGGCGGCCTCGCGGATCAGTCGTTCCCAATCGTCGCGCAGCGGCTTGGCTCCAAGCTCGGTGATCGCCAGCGCCACGACTCGCTCGAGGCCGACCGGGCCAGTGGGTAGGTGGACCTTTCCGAGCCACCGATCACCGACCTGGACGTTGGCACCGACGTGCATGTGCGGCCAGGTGATCGGGCTGTGGCCGCTGGGATGCCAGTGGTAGGAGACGAGCTCACGGCCCTCGTAGCCGATGGCGTAGAGGTAGCCGCGAACCTCGACGCGCCAACCGTCGGCGTCTTGGCGTACCTCGTATTCCTCAGCGACATCGATCGAGAGAGGACCACCGTGCATCTTCGCCGTGTCAGCTAGTTCGAGCTCGTGCGGCTTGTCCGAGAGGTGGTAGGCGCGGGCGACGACATGGACACTCGTCACGCAGGACAGCAACCGCACGGTCCTGCCGCGGTAGTGCTCGACGGCCTCGGCAGGTGTCTTACTTGTGCGTGGCATGGAGCGGGAGCATCATCGCAACGCGCGTCACGTCGGGGCTATCGTCAATGTCGATCTCGCCCGCGCTCAGACGCCGCTCGAACTCCTCGCCGCTCATGCCCAGGCGCTTGCGTGCCTGTTCATCTACTCGCTGGTCCCACTCCTCGGGGCTCAGCTCGCGGATCTCGTTGTCAGTTCGGGTAGCCATTGCAAACGCTCCTTGGAAGGAATCGACCGCTAAGGCCGGCTCCTTGACCATCCATAGTAGGGGAGTACGCGGGTGGCGTCCATCGGTCGGTTTCGGTATGCCCCGGCGGGCGTCTGACGCCCGCCGGGGCATACCCTTTCACGCGGCTGCGACGAGCTGCAGCGCGCGGGTCTTCTCGGGTCCATCGTCGACAGCGCGGGCGAAGCGCTGGCCGCTCGAGCGCAGCGGGCGCAGCCAGTCGCCGTACTCCACGATGGCGTTCACGGCGGCCCACTTGGAGCCGGGCGCGTTGCCCTGCGTGTTGCCGCGCATGAACAACTCGGCGATGTGGTCCTTCGTCTGCTGCCGCGATTTGCGGGTGCGACCGCTCACCGAATCGCTCGTGCCACTCGGGTAGAGCTCGTCGAGGACTGAGCGGAGCTGGCGTTCGCTGCAGCGCTCGGAGGCGAGCTGGTCGCCGAGGCGCTTGAACTGCTCGTAGTAGTTGATGGACAGATCGAGGACTCGCCGAGCCTCGTGAACGCGCTGCGTGACCGCTTCGGTGTGGCGGATCGAGAACTTCTGCCGCGCGTTGGCGAGCCCCCAGTTGAGGGTGTTCTGGCAGACCACGCGGATCGGCGTTGTGGCGGCGACCACGGCGGTCGAACCGTCGTGGCTGTTCATCAGCAGGACGTAGGGGCGCACGTCGTCGCCCCCGACTTCGACGTGATCGGGGAGCGTTGCGAGCACCCATACGCGGCGGCCGCCGTGCAGGCTGCCAGCCGTCTCGAAGTTGATCGAGCTGCCGAGAAGCTGGTCGATGAACGTGAAGGCTTCGTGGTTCTGCACGAGCCTGTAGCGCTCTCCGACGATGCCCAGCACCTCGCGCGTGTCCTGACGGACGGTCGCGTAGAAGCCGGGGATCTCCTCGCAGCGGGGCACCCACCACTCATTGGTCGGTTTGTCGCCGCGGTCGACGGCGATCGGCTCCTTGGCGACGCTCCAGCCGAGTCCCGACGCCTCGATGGCCTCCGCGACCGTTGCCGGCGGTTGCTCGAGCACGGCTCCCAAGCCGTGCCAGGGGGTCTCGCGTACCGAGAACATGGTGTCCGAGTCAGTGAGTCCAGCGGACATTTGTGCCTCCTTCAGGTGGGGCCTCGCCGGGTGCGGGGCCGGTCGCAGCCCCGGCCGCATCCCCAAAAGGGGATGCGACAATGGCCGGGCAAGCTGGCTCCCGCACCCGGCGCCACGATCTGCGTAGATGAGGTTCGGCGCATGATCGGCGTCAGAACACTTGACTACGGACGGGATTCGAGATGACGGCGAGACAGCTACGACGACTGCACGAGCTAGTCCATCAGGCACAGGCCATCGCTACCCGACCCTTCGATGAGGGTGAGGCTTCACGCCCAATAGAGTTCTTCACGCATCATCTTCCAGATGAGGGCTGGCGCTTGGGGTGGGTGCTAGTGGGTGCAATTAGAGCCAAGCATCCAGAGCTCTTTGGCTTCTACGACGAGCAACGTCTCCATCAAACGGCGCTCGATTTTCTCCTCGCCGCGACGTCGCCTCCATCTCTGAGCAAAGTTGCTGCTGCCGTTCAAGCGGAGGCAGAAAGCGAGAACGGAGATTGGCTGGTTTCGATCCCGATAGTCAATGCGTCACTCGATCGGCCTTGGGCGCCCGCGGGCCCCACGGCGGCCCTTCGGCGAACACACGGCTGGCGGCGCCATCCCACTAAGAAGCAGCAGGAGGGCGACGCAAGCGAGGCTATCTCTGCAGAGTTCGAGGTCTTTGATCATTTGGGGGACCGTCTGACGCCGACCGTGCGTGTTATCCGCTTCGGTGACACAACCGAGGTCGATACAAAACGCCTCGTCAGCCTCTTTGTTGTCGAGCAGGGGTCACGACAGATGGCGGTACAGCAGGCGAGAGCGAAGGCTCACTACGCGGTTGCTACATGGTCGGTGCTTGCCCCTCCGGAGCGTTGGCACCTATTGCCGGATGCTTCAGGCTGGTTTCCTCAGCCATACATACATCAGCAGCTTGAGCACAAGCTCCTTGAGCCTAAGTGGATTGGCAATGAGCGGCGCCGCGGTGGGGAGATCCGTGAATGGGCGCCATATGAGCTGCCCGATGACTTGCTCTTGGCCGCTCCGTTCGAGGCGTTCGCCAAACTCGACCGACGTTCTGCTCAAGCCCTTCTGACCGCTACCTCAGCGCTGTACGCCGCAGGTCGTGGGTCTCGATCACAGCTTTCCGCGCAGGTTCGAGAAGTGCGGAGGTCGATCGAGTGCCTATGTGAGCCGGCGGCAGGCACGAAAACTGGGTCTGCGCGGAAGCGCTGGGAGCGGCTCTCACGGCGGCTCGATATCTGGAAGCGTGTGGCCGAAGCTCGCGCGTACACACCGCAGACCATCGCCGAACTACAGCGTCGGCTGATCAATGCGCGCAACATCGGAACTCATGGCGCTGACGCAGCCCTTCTTGACCTTGGATGGAGCGGAGGCGATCGCCCACTTCTCGGCGGACACATCGCCGAAGACACTGATCTGTCTCTGGCGGCTCTAAACCGGGATCTCAGCCCGACGCTTTTCGCGGTGGGCGAGGCCCTTCGGGGAGCGTGGGGCGCCATGCGTGCGGCTGACTTCGATGAAGCGGCGTTCGAGAAGCTGTTTGCGCCCTAGTGCACAGGTTCCGACAGCCTGACGGACTCATAATGGAGCAGACCTAACCGCGGGGAGGCGTGTACGACCGACGCTCAGCGTAAAACGAGGGCGTGCAGATCAGGCGCCTAAAGATCAAGAACTTTCGCGGGATCAAGGAGCTTGTGTGGTGCCCTGGCCCTGGGCTTAACTGCTTGACGGGGCCTGGTGACGCGGGGAAGTCGACGATCCTCGAAGCGATCAGCATGGTTCTGTCGCCGGCGCCTGCCCGTGTCGCCTCGGAGTACGACTACTTCCAGGGGGCAATCGCCGAGGGCTTTTCGGTCGAGGCGCTCATCGGCAAGCTCGACGATGATCTGCTCAGCGCTTGGCCCGTGGCTCCGCTCTACACCTGGATGGCGGAGAAAAAGAAGGTCCAGGCCGATCCAGACCCGACCGGCGAGAGTGTACTTTGCATCCGCGTGCAGGGGACTGAGGATCTGGAGCTTGAGCACGCCGTAGTCGACCCGAGCGAGGGGACGATGCCGCTGTCGCCGTCCAAGCGCCAACTATTCGGACTGTCGACGATGGGACCGGCGACCATCGCATTTCGGGAGCTGAGAATGTCGCGTGGATCACTGCTGGAGCGCAACGTCGACCGCGAACAGTTGCGTGGCCTGATCACCGAGGCGATGCAGACCACTCGGCGCGGCTTCAAGCCGCCGGAGGACGTCAGGAAGCGGCTGGAAGCATTGTCGGAGTCGCGGGCGGTGATCGCGCCGGGGACGGGTGACTTGAGTCTTGCGATGCTCTCGCCGCGCGGGCAGAACCTACTCGGGATGCTCGGTCTGTTCTCGACAGCCGGCGACGTTACGGTGCCGCTGTTCAACGCCGGCCTGGGAACGCAACAGCTAACTCTGTTCACATTGGCGAGTTCACTAATCGTTGGAACGCCACTGTTCGTCGTAGACGAGCTAGAGAGTGGGCTGGAGCCCTTCCGCCAGCGCGACCTTGTTGCGCGGATTCGTTCAGCGATCGGTGACGACGGGCAGGCGTTCTTGACGTCGCACTCGCCGGCCGCGGTTGGCGCGATCGCGATCTCCGAGATGCACCGCGTTGATGTCAAGGATGCGACCGTCCATACGGTAGTGGCGTATCCGGCGAGCCTGGCTGGCATTAAGGAGGCAGACCCGGAGGCGTTGCTATGTCGTTTGCCGGTACTGGTCGAGGGGCTCACGGAGCTCGGCCTGCTTGAGTGCCTGCTCGGTGCGCTCCTTGAGAAGAAGAAGCTGACACCCGACGCGCTCGGTATGCGGTTGGTCGACGGAGGAGGCCAGCCGCATGTGTTCCCGGCACTCGAGGCCCTCCGCCAGATGAAACTGCGCTGTGGTGCGTTCTTGGACTCGGAGCATTCGCAAGCAGGAAAGCGACAGGAGCTCGCAGACGACCCAGATGTCGCCTTCGGCACCTACACCGGCGCCCGCTGCCTAGAGGAGGCACTAGCAGCCTCGCTGCCACTCCAAGCTCTGGATGAGCTGATCGGACTGCGCGGCCCGAATGGACGAGACCGGACTGAGGCGCGCTACCAGCAGATGACCGCGCTGGCGGGTAAACAGTCACGCACGCGATTGGTCGATCTCGTGGCCGATATGGAGGAGTCCAAGTGCCGCGAATTGTTCGCGAAGGCGGCGAACCAGTGCGAATGGTTCAAGGGCCGGGAAGGCGGCGCGGCGATCGGACGCTACTTGCTTGAGCAACATCCGGAATCGCCGATCGTAGCCGACGTTCAGCGCTTCCTGACGGCCATCGAGCAGCTTCCTGCCGAGCCGGCGAAGCCACCAGCGGAGCAATGACCACAACTGACCTTGAGGCCGTTCAGGCTCGGATCGCGGGCGATGAGCCGATACTGCTGATCGAGGCGCCGGCGGGATACGGTAAGACCCAAGAGGCTGTCGTCGCTGCTCACCGTGTAGCGCAGGAGCTGTCCTCGGGCTTCGAGGTGCTGTTCCTAACGCACACCAATGGCGCCCGAGAGACCTTCAACCGGCGGCTGGGCCGAAGTGCGGCGGTGATGAAGACGATCCATTCGCTCGCCGCCGACGTAGTCGAGTTGTATGCGGCACCACTCGGCCTGCCGCGGCCTCTCCAGCCGTTCCACGCCAAGCCGACTTTCGACGCGATGGTTCGCCATGCAGTCGATCTGCTCACGCGCCGGCCGGAGATAGCGCGAGGGCTAGCTATCCGCCATCCGTTGATTCTGGTCGACGAGTACCAGGACTGCTCGCGCGACCAACACGAGCTGATTCAGCTAATTGCGGCAGCCGGGCCTACTCGTCTTCGCCTGTTCGGCGACGGCCTACAGGGAATCTTCGAGTTCACCGGGATGCAGATCGGCTGGGAGGATCTCGGTGCACTGCATCCCACGGTGAGCCTCACAACACCCTGGCGATGGAAAGACAATCCGGGCATGGCGAGCTTCCTGGTTGATGCGCGCGCCGCGCTGCTTGCTGGCGAACCGATCGACCTACGCTCTCCACCATCCTGCGTGACGGTGCACCGATGGAGCGGGCCGGTGCCCGGCCCTAACCAGGAGGGCCATGCGCCGGCCTGCCTGCAGTCCCTGAAGGGATGCTGCGACGAGGTGACGGTGGTGATCACCCATCACAATGCCCACGCGCTCGGCTTGCGCCGCAAGCTCCCAGGGTTCGGCAGTTACCACGAGGGAGCTGACCACGAGCCAGCGAGGACGATTCTCGAGAAGGTCACGGCTGCTAGTGGGAACGCGCCGGCGCTCGCAGCGCTGCTCGTGAAGGCCATGCGCGACTGGGGCACCGGGATGACCAAGACCTACCGAGATCAGGTGAGCGAAATCTGCCAGCCGGACGGGGTGGTCACAGGAGCGAAGACTAAGATCCTGCCGCTGGCGCGGCTGTGCGAACGGCTGTACCAAAGTCCCGACACGGCGGAGTGGCTGCGTTGCTTGCGCAGGGTGCTCGACGGCGAGCATGGCGTCGAGTCGTGGCGGGTGTTGCGCGGCGACCCGATCTATCTGCTCGCCAGGCTCCATCCGGGCGATGAAGATGACCCTGTGGCGCTGCTCCACCGGGAGGCGCGCGCCCGCGACGCAGCACGGAAGGCGCCGAGGAAGGGGTTTATGACGATCCACAAGGCGAAGGGCCTGGAGTTCGAGAGAGTCGCTGTACCGTACTGTGCCGGTTCGTTGTTCGGCAATGACGCGCCGTCGCGGTGCCGGATGTACGTGGCGATCTCTCGGGCACAGTCACATCTACATCTACTCATCCCGGACGAAGATCCCACGCCTCTGCTGCGGGTCTAGCCGCGGACTCCGCTAGCACTCTCCCCAAACTCTCCCCACCCGAGCGTTTTTTGGGGGCACCTGAGAGCACTTGAGGTCGCCGAAAACCGCTTAGGTAAGCGGAGAACAGCGTCCTGAGACGCACTGCAAAGCCGTCTACACCGGTTCGATTTCGGTCGTCGCCTCTTTGGGGTATCGCATCCCCTGCGTTCGGCACACACGCACGGAGAAGTAGCGGGGCGGGGCGGCCGGCGCCCTCGGCGATGGCACTTCAGCGAGACCTCACGTGCGAGGCGGCTTCAAGTCCTTCGCGCCGTTGTTGGCCCAGTCGCGCGCCATCTTCTTGTTGTTCGCCTCCACGAGCTTCGCGAAGACCTCCACGAGCAGGTCCACGACTTCTTCGCTTTCTTCCGACTCCCAGTAGAAGCTCGTGGATGCGTCATGGCGACGCAATTCTTTCTCCAGGAATCGGCGCGCTTCATTCTCCGAGAAACCGTAGTCCCGCATCAGTCGGGCTCGTGCTCGTACTTGTCCGCGATGCGCTTCATCGCGGCGTCCAGCTCCGCGATCGCCGCTAGGATCGCGTCGTTCAGCGCCTTCTCCGCAGCGACCGATGCCTCGGTAGCGCCGCGCACGGCGGCGTCGGCTTCCCACAGCCTCAAGAACTCGTCTTGGTCCGGGGTCAGCGTGTGCGGCGGCTCCGCGCCCGGCCCGTCCGCGAACGGATTGGAGAACGCTCCGCTTGAGCGCAAACCATGACGGATCAGAGCCTGAAACTCGCTTTCGTACCAGTTCGTTACCGCTGGCGAGAATCCCGACTGCTCCGCGATCGCTTCGCCACGCTCCTTGAACGTGCCGCGCGCCACGGTCATTGCGTCGTTCAACGAGTCGGCGGCAGCGTCCACGCCGTCCAGAGCCGCAGTCACCCTCGCGCTTGCCGTCGTGTTGGCGCGGCCGTCCTCCACGAACTCGCGCCAAATCACGAGCACCGGCGCTGGAACCATCGTCTGGTACTCGGGACGCTCGCGGAGGATGCCGCGGTAGCCGGCGTGGCGCCCCTCCCCGATCGCCCGCTGCAAGCTGACCAGCTCCGCGCGAATCGGCGTGTACACCTTCGCCTTCCGCCTGATTTCGGCGAGGGCCTTCCGGCGGCGACCTTCAAGACCCACACTCGCGTAGTACGTGCCCGCAGCGCCGGCGAAGCTCCCGAGCAGCGCCGCACCGACGGCGACGGCCGCCGTGACCCACCACTTGTCGGCGGAGACGTGAACGTTGACGGGCCGTTCGGCCGCGGCGAGCATGAATGGTCGGAACACGCCCCAATTGTCGCGGGGCGACTAGACGGCATCGGCACGCCCGGCCGGCTTACGTGTGAGAACCGCGACGGGCGATCCGGGCAGCGCCAGAACTCATCCGGCTCCGGCGGCTCCTCCGCCCCGCGCGCCGGGAGCCACCAGCGATTTGAGTGCTCCTCGTCAACATTGGACCCCAAATTGGACCCCAAAGCTTGCTCGTGACGCGCCATAAACATGCAAAAGGCCCGTTAAAACGGGCCTTTTGCTCATCGGGGAGACAGGATTTGAACCTGCGACCGCCCGGCCCCCAGCCGGGTGCGCTACCAGACTGCGCCACTCCCCGTGGCTTCGGATCCAAGCCTAGCGCGAGACGGCTCCAAGCGGGCGACGGGAATTGAACCCGCCCTTGAAGCTTGGAAGGCTTCCGTGCAACCACAACACTTCGCCCGCAAGCTGGCCGGATGATACCGCCCACAACCCATCCGTCCCAACACCCCGCTAGGGTTTAAGCTGTGCCTCAACGGCCCATACGGTCCCTGGCCGTCGTCGGTGTGCTCGCCTTGGGCGACTACATGCTGTGGAACTGGTCGCTCGGCGCCAATCACGACGTCGTCGCGCTGGTGGCCGGCATGACCCTGATACCGCTGCTGATCGCGCTTACGTGGCTGGTGGTTGTGGCGATCGCGCGACTCCTCGCCCACGCCGCACGACTACCCAAGGCCGGTGCTGGCGCGCGCGTCGGCGGGGGTGTGGCCCATCGGGATGCCCGCGCCGGTGGGCGCTCCCGCGGGTCGCGCGTGGGGGTAGCCACCGCGAATGCTGCCGGCGCACGAGCGACTGTCGCGACGGCCGCTGTGGCTACCACTGCCGCCGAGCACCACCCGGCGCTCGGCGATCCCGCCGCCGCAGCCGCAACTGCCACCACCGCCGCCTCCCCGTCTTCGAAGCTCGCCGCGTGAAGCGCCGCTGGATCGCGCTCACCGCTCTGCTCCTCCTCGCCGGTATGGCGCTCGGCGGTTATGTGTACGCGCGCGACCGCACCGGCTCGATCTACCACCCGCACGCCCGCTTCGTGCCCCAAGCCAACCCCACACTGCCCAAACGGGGACCCGAACGGTTCTCGTGGCCGCTGTACGGCTACACCAAGAACCACGCCCGCTACTACCCCGCTCCCGCCAGTCTGCGTCCGCCCTTCAGGAAAGTGTGGGCCGTGGGCGGCAGCTCGCTGCGCGAGTTCCCACCGGTGCTCTCCGAAAACCGGATCTTCCAGCTCACCGACAACGGCGTGCTGACCGCGATCGACAAGTGGGATGGGCAGACCCTCTGGAGCCGCGGTCTTGGCGCGCTCTCCGCCTCCTCACCCGCCGTGGGAGGCAACACGGTGTATACGACGGTGCTCGCCCGCGCGCCTGACTCGGAAGAAGGGCGCATCGTTGCG
The DNA here is from genome assembly GCA_963744135.1 of uncultured Solirubrobacterales bacterium. Classification (GTDB taxonomy): domain Bacteria; phylum Actinomycetota; class Thermoleophilia; order Solirubrobacterales; family Solirubrobacteraceae; genus Palsa-744. Next base: position 10,477 of record CAVUSE010000009.1, read on the forward strand.
CTCGACGTCGCCAACGGCGCGATCCGCTGGTCGCGCAGCCTGCCCTCGCGCAGCGAGTCCTCGCCGCTGGTCGACCACGGCAGGCTGTACTTCGGCTCCGAAGACGGCACCGTGTACGCGCTCGAAGCCGACAGCGGGCGCACCGTGTGGACCTACCACGCGGCCGGCGCGGTCAAGGCCAGCCCGACGCTTGTAAACGGGGTGCTCTACTTCGGCGACTACTCCGGGCACGTGCAGGCGATCAGCGAGCGTACGGGGCAACGGCTGTGGCTGGCGAGCTCCGAAGGCGCGCTGTTTGGCAGCGGCACCTTCTACTCGACCGCCGCCGTCGTGTACGGCCGCGTGTTCCTCGGCAACACCGACGGGCGCATCTACGCCTACGACGCTCACACCGGGGCGCTCGACTGGGCCTACCAAACCGGCGCCTACGTGTACGCCTCCCCCGCCGTGACCAACACGCCCGGACTTGGCCCCACGATCTACCTGGGCTCCTACGACGGCAACTTCTACGCGATCAACGCCCGCACCGGGCACGTCGACTGGAGCTACGACGCCGGCGGCAAGATCTCCGGGTCCGCCACGATCCTCGGCAACGTCGTGTACTTCTCCGACCTCGGCACCCACACCACCTACGGCCTCGGGATCTCGACCGGCCACGTCGTCTTCCAGATGGACACCGGCGCATTCGATCCCGTGATCAGCGACGGCCGGCGCGTCTACCTCACCGGCTACTCCGCCCTCTACGACCTCGCCCCAACGGGCTGACTCCGACAGGAGCTTCCTCCAAGCCCCAGCGCGCGGCCGAGCGAGAAGCGTGCGGCGACCGTCACGGCGCCCGCCCGCGAGATGCTCACCTCGGTCCAGCCGCCCGGCGCCTCCCCCACGCACGCCGCACCTGCCGCCACCGTGAAGTAGCGGGTGTAGCGCACCCGCACCAGGAAGCGCCCCGCCATGCGGGCGCGCAGCGAGAACCAGTCGTGGCCGACCGCGGTGAGCCTGCCCGGCCCCCGCGCGAGCGGGGTGGCGTGGCGCACCTCGTAGATCCGCCAGTGCTGCGTGTGCTCCACCTCGCGCAGGTAGGGCAGCCCCGCGTCGATCAGGCGGCCCTCACCGGCGCTGGAGGGATCTAGCGGCGCGTCGGGCAGGGCGACATAACTGACTGCCTCCGCGTCCAACCACCGGTGGTAGTCGCCCGCCGTCAGATCTCTGCCCAGCAGCACCCCGTCGTAGCGCTCGTCCAGCTGCTTCTCCCAGCCCCTCGCCAGCGACACCTTCGGCGCCAGCCACGCAGCCTCCCAGTGGCCACGCGTGAACGGCACCTCCACCCTCAGGGTGCTGCCCCCGTGCGCCGCCACGAAGCGCTCCACCGGCAGGTAGTAGGAGGCGCTCGTCGAGAGGTTGCCCGCCACCGCCTCCGTTTCGCGCACCGGACCCCACACCGTCCACACGCCGATGCCCGCCAGAGCGACTACAGCCACCGCGGAGAACCGCCCCCCGGAGCTCTGCAGCGCGCACAGCAGCAGCGGTCCCGCCAGCAGCACCCCATAGCGCTCCACGTTGGCGCCCATCGGGGAGTGCACCGCCACGCACGCCACGCACGCCACGAGGTACACCACGCCACCGACCCACAGCAGCCGCTGCCCGTCCGGAAGTGCCGCGAGGAACCCCGCGATCGCCGCCACGGTCGCCAGGAACGAGAGCAGCGGGTAGGGCTCCCATCCCCCCTCTCCGAACAGCCCCGCCAACGCCCCCACCACTACGACGGTCGGCACTCCGAGCACCAGCAGACTGCGCGACGAGCGCACCACGAGCGTGTGCGTGAGCCCCGCCAGCGCCAGCAGCACGCCCGCCACCGGGCTGCACGCCGCACACACCGCCGCGAGGATCGCCGCCGCCAGCAGACGGCGGTGCATCAACGCCAGCACCGCCCCCAGCGCGAAGCTCACCCCGAGGGCAAACGTGATCCGCCCGCTCCACGCGTCGCCGAGCGCCGCCAGCGCAAACCACGCCGCGCCCCACCGCGCGGCGCGCCCGTACGCACGCACGGCGATCCGTTCGAACAGGGCCGCCGAGGCGAGCACCGCCGCCGCGCCAACCGCGCGCACCCCCAACAGCGCCCCCAGCGGCGGGAACACGAGGCTGTAGCCGGGGATGTTGTGACCGCCATACCAACGGCTGTCCCACACCAGGAAGCCCGCTTCGCGGAAGAGGTTGGCGCGGTACACCTGCCCCGCCAGGTCGGGGGTGCGGGGATCCACGATCAGCCACACCGCCACCCCCACGGCCGCCGTCACGATGCCCCATGGCGCGCGCTCCCCCAACAGGCCCGACGCCCTCGGCTTGGACGCTGTCGCGACGTACGTCCCCATCTCAGGGCACCCTATGCGAAGATCGACTGGGGCCCGGTGCGCTACCCCACCGGACCCCAGCCTCCCACGAGTTGAACCTCTGCCTGTCCCGCGGGATCTATACCTCTCAAACCGCCCAACCGTCCGAAAGTCGCGTGAAACTCGCCCGCATCTTCGTGTCCGTCGCCAGCCTGCTAGCCGCCGCTCTGCTCGCCGGCGGCTGCGCCAACAGCCAGCCCACGCCGCTCACCGTGCGCGAGCTCGCCGAAGCCCAGACCTTCCCCTTCTATCGCGTCTACTGGGTGGGGCCCCGCTTCGGCTCCTACCGGCTGGTGGCCGCCGACGGCCGTAAGAACTACACCAGCAGCATCGGCGACAGCGTGTACTACGGCAACTGTCTGCCCGGCAAGACCTCCGCACTCGGTGGCGGCGGCTGCGAACTGCCGCTGCGGGTCACCACGTTGATCTACACGCGCCAGGCCAACGCCTCGCTGGGCGCCCAGCGCAACACGATCCTGCGCGGCGTCCCCGCGGTCATCTACAACGGCGGCAACACCGTGGAGCTTTATAGCGGGCGCGTCGCGATCGAGGTCTTCTCAGACGACCTCTCCGAAGCGCTGCGCGCGATCAGCGAGCTGCGCCCAATCAACGCACCCGGCAGCGCCGCGCGAGCATTGCCACCCCCCGCCTACTGCCCGGGGCTCTCCGGGCCGCGGCCGGCAGCCCTGCGAACGGCGCTGCTCGACCTGCCGGGCCACGCATGCCAGAAGGTCGCCGCCACGCTGAAGATCGACCGGGCTCTGTTCGGCAAAGGCTAAGACGTGCCTGCCGGACGCGGGCGCAACGGCTTGCCGATTTCCCCGCGCAGGCTCAGGAACGCAACCGTTCCGATCAGTGCCGGCACCCACAGCGAGATCGCGCGGTAGGTGACCACCGCCGCCAGCACCGTCGAGCCGGGACGCACGCCGAACAGCAGCAGCATCCCCACGATCCCCCCTTCCACCGCGAAGAAGCCTCCCGGGATCGGGATCGAGTTGGCGAGCATCCCCACCAGGTAGGCCATCGCCACCGCCCAGAACGTCGGCGTGGAGCCGTACGCCGCGAGGCAGGCCAGCAGACACACGATGTCCCACACGCAGTACCCCACCGCCCCCAGCAGGCGCCAGTCGTGGGCGCGGATCAGCCTCACGGCATCCTCCACCCCGCCGCCGAGCGCGACCAGCGCCACCACCGCGCGGCTGTGCTTGTCGCTGCGGCGCTCAGCCGCCCGGCGTGCCCAGCGCGCTGCCGCAAGCGTGCCGACGATCGTCGCCAGCGCCGCGGTGGCCGGCAGCAGCGTCAGGAGCGGGTTGCGCGAGCCAGGCAGCACCCCGAGCCACATCGGCAGCCCGATCACAACCACGGCGGTGACGTTCACCGCGCTGGTCATCACAAACAGCAGCACCGAGCGCTTGGCGATCCGCTCCACCGACACGCCCTTGGTGCTCAGCACCCAGGCGCCCAGCGCGATCCCGCCCAGCCCGCTCGCCGACACCACGGAGTTGACAGCCAGCTCCGCCAGCGAGAGGCGACGGCTGAGGCTGCGGCTCAGCCGTCCGAACACCAACCCGAACAGAATGACGTAGGAGATGCACGAGAGCACCTCCAACCCCACGCCCACCGCCACCCAGCCCGGTTGCGCGTCGGTGATCTTCTCCCCCGCCGACCTGAGACCCGGCACCGCCAGCAGCAGGCCCGCGACGATCGCGAAGAACACCGCCAGGCTGATGATGCTGTTGCGCAGCCTGCGCGACTGCGCCGCCAGTCCCTGCGCGGTCGCCTCGTCGAGCGCGCGAGCGTCCTGCGGGCCGGCGCCTGCCGTTCCGTCCACCCTCATGGCCTCTTCGCTCACGCCCACCGCGTCCACAGACCCATGCTCGTGCACCGCGCTGTCCTCCACCGCGACGGTGTCCCCCTCTTCGTTGATTCTTCGATCTCTTTTCACCACAGTATTAGCCTGGTACTCGCAATTGGTTGGGAGGCCCGCCGGGCCTGCTCGATCGCCCCACCCTCACCCGCTTCACCACCCATCATGGCCGAACACGCGCGTATCCTCGTCGTCGACGACGAGCCAGCTGTCCAGCAGGCGCTCGCGCGGGCGCTCACGCTCGAACGCTACGAGGTCGAGCAGGCGGCAGATGGCGCACGCGCGCTGGAGCGCCTCGGGGCCGATCCCTACGACGCCGTGGTGCTCGATATCTCGATGCCCCGTGTCGACGGCCTGGAGGTCTGCCGGCGGATGCGCAGCGGCGGCAACCGCACACCGGTGCTGATGCTCACCGCACGCGGGGAGATCGACGACCGCGTCGCGGGGCTCGACGCGGGCGCCGACGACTACCTCGTGAAGCCGTTTGCGCTGCGCGAGCTGATGGCTCGGCTGCGCGCTCTGCTGCGCCGCACCGGCGAGGATGAGCAGGAGCAGACGCTCGCCTTCGCCGACCTGCGCCTCGATCGCCTCGCGCACGAGGCCTTCCGCGGGGAGCGTCCGCTCTATCTGACACGCACCGAGTTCCTGCTGCTGGAGCTGTTTCTGCGCCATCCCCGCCAGGTGCTCACGCGCTCGGTGATCTTCGAGCACGTGTGGGGTTATGACTTCGGCGCGACCTCCAACTCGCTCGGCGTGTACATGGGCTATCTGCGCCGCAAGACCGAGGCCGAGGGAGAGCCGCGGCTGCTGCACACCGTGCGCGGCGTCGGCTACATCCTGCGAGGACCGCAGTGAGCTTCCGCCGGCGAATCGCGCTGCTGGCCGCCGCGGCTGTTGCCATCGCGGTGGTGCTGGCCTCCGCGCTCACCTACCTGCTGGTCGCCCACCAGCTGCGCGGGCAGGTCGATACGCAGCTGCGCGACCGCTCGCACAACGCGCTGTTTCGGATCCAACACGAGGCCGGTGCGGGGCTCGTGCCGTTCCTGGAAGGAGGCGAAGCGCAGCGCCAGAATCCCTTCGGCAACCTCCCTCCGCGCCCCAACCAGGTGCAGGGCTACCAGCAGCTGGTGAGCTCCAGCGGGAGCGTGCTGTTCAAGCGGGGGGGTGTGACGCTGCCGGTGAGCGCCGCCACGCGCAGACTCGCCGCAAAGGGCAGGGGCTCGTCCCTGCAGAGCGCGAGCGTGGAAGGCGACCACCTGCGGATCCTCACCGAGGGGGTACGCCCGGCGACCACGGGCAAGCCCGGTCTGGCCGTGCAGTTCGCCCAGCCGCTCACCGAAGACGACCATCTGCTGCGCCGGCTGCGGCTGATCCTGCTGCTGATCGCGCTGGGCGGGATCGCGCTCGCGGCACTGCTCGGGCGGCTGGTCGCCGACGCCGTTGTGGCCCCCGTCGGGCGCCTCACGCGCGCGGCCGAGCACGTCGCGCGCACGCAGGACCTCTCCGAGCGAATCGACACCCCCAGCGCCGAGCAGGTCGCTCACGCCGATGAGATCGGGCGCCTCGCGGTGAGCTTCAACGCGATGCTCGACGCGCTGGAGCGGTCGATGAACGCGCTCGACGCGTCCGTGCACGCCCAGCGCCAGCTCGTCGCCGACGCCTCGCACGAGCTGCGCACGCCAATCACCAGCCTGCGCACCAACATCGAGATCCTCCAGCAAGCCCCCGACATCGATCCCGCCGACCGCGAGCAGCTGTTCGCGGAGGTGATCGAGCAGATCGAGGAGCTCACGCTGCTGATCGGCGACCTGATCGATCTCGCGCGTGGCGAGGAGCCCCCAGCGGATACCGAGGACGTGCGTCTCGACCAGGTCGTGCGCGAGGCCGCCGAGCGCGCCCGCCGGCTCGCGGGCTGGGTGGGCTCCGACACGCCGCTGAGCGTCGAGCTCGAGCCGGTGGTGCTCCCCGGCGTCCCCGCGCGGCTGGGGCGCGCCGTCAACAACCTGATCGACAACGCCGTCAAGTACAGCCCGCCGGGCGCGTCGATCGAGATTCGCCTGGCGATTGCCGATCGCCCTGCGGAGGGAGCGGAGCTCACCGTGCGCGACCACGGGCCGGGGATCGCCGCGGAGGACCTCCCCCACATCTTCGACCGCTTCTACCGCGGCGCCGAGGCCCGCGGGCGACCGGGGTCGGGACTGGGCCTGGCGATCGTGCGCCAGGTGGTGGAGCAGCACGGCGGCAGCATCGCCGCCGAGGCCGCCGCGGGCGGGGGCACGTCGATGCGGGTGCGCCTGCCGCGCGCAGAGTGCGTCTCCGCCGAGAGCATCGCCACGGAGCGAGCGGAGGCCCTCGCCCCCTACCGCGCGGCGGTGTGACGGCTGGTGCCCACCGCGGCAGACTTCAGACGGGAGTCCCACCGCGCGGCGGGCGGTCGGGACGGCGGGTCCTCCTACCGAGCGGCGGTCTTGCGACGGCGTGCACGCTCGCGAAAGCGCGCAGGTGAGAGCCCATAGCGGCGACGGAAGGCGCGCGCGAAGTGCGAGCCGCCGCTGTAGCCCACCAGCCGCGCCACGTCGCGCACCGACAGCGGCTGCTCGGCCAGCAGTTCGGCCGCGGCGGTCATCCGCCGCTCGGTGAGGTCCTCCTGGAAGGTGGTGTCCCCGCACTGCGCGTACGCACGCTGCAGCTGGCGCGGCGAGCAGGAGAGCGCCCGGGCAACCGCGTTCAGCGTCAGCGGCCGACGGTAGTGGCGCTTGACCAGCACTCTCGCGAGCAGGTACAGCCGGTGGCGTTCGCTGTAGGTGTCGGCCCGCACACCTCTCTTCTCCGACCGCCCCCTGCCACCGGGACCCGCCCGTCCCCACCGTCGGCACCGCCCCGTCCCCCCACCGTAGGCACCCGCGTTCCTCCTCACGCCACCGCATATTCCGACGCCTCCCGTCAGGCGTAGCGCTCGGCGACCCGTTCGGCCGCGCCCACGTAGCCGCCCCCGAACAGCACGGCATGCACGAGCAGCGGCAGCAGCTGCCACAGCTCCACGCGCTCCTCCCAGCCCTCGGCGAGCGGCGCGGCCTCCTTGTAGGCCGCGAAGATGCGCCGTTCCGGTCCCGCCCGCCCGCCAAACAGCCGCAGCATCGCGAGATCCACCTCGCGATGGCCACCATAGGCGGAGGGGTCGATCAGCCACGGGCGGCCGTCGGCGTCGGCCATCGCGTTGCCGCTCCACAGATCCCCGTGCAGCCGCGCCGGCGGCTCGGGCGGGCCGGCAAGTGAGGGCAGGCGCTCGCACACCGCCTCCACCGCCTGCGCTCCCCGCTCCGAGAGGGCCCCGCGCTCGCGGGCGATCAGCGTCAGCGGGCGCAGGCGCCGCTGGGCGTAAAAGGTCGGCCAGTCGGGGGTGGGCTCGTTGGGGAGTCGCAGCGAACCGAAGCTCGAGGCGGTGGCGTCCGAGCCGCCCGTGGGGGGGTGCCCGGTGGCGGGAATCCCACGGGGGGTCCCGAACAGAGACGCGCCGAACGCGGGGGCACCCGCGGCATGCGTGAGCGCCAGGCCACGGCCGAGCTCCTCGGCACCCTCCGCGCTCAGGCTGCCCTGCTGCACCCACTCGAGCACAAGGTGGTCCTCGGCCACCTCCAGCACCCGCGGCGTGCGCAGCGCCCCCGGGTCTGCCAGCCACTGCAGGCCGCGCGCCTCGGTGGCGTACTCCTCCGGGCCGGCGTCGGGGCGCGTCTTCACGAATGCCTCGCGCCCGTCGGCGAGGGTGAGGCGCCATGCCTCGTTGATGTCGCCCCCTCCCACGCGCCGGGCGTTGGTGGCTCCGGGCGGGAGGCTCATGCCCGCCTGGGGCGGGGGCGCTCGCGACTCATGAGGAGGGTGCTGTCTTCCCTGCGTCTCGTGGAGATGGCACTGTCCGCTGTACGTCGCCCTCGCGCAGCTGCTCCAGCAGCGCCGTGCACGCGGCCTGCACCAGGTCGAGCACCTCATCGAAGCCGCCCGGCCCGCCGTAGTAGGGGTCGGGCACATCGAGGTCGCCATCCGAGGACTGGGATCCCGCCAGCCCCCACTCGCGCAGCAGCCTCACCTTCTCCCGCGCCTGCTCGTCGGGGGCCAAACGCCGCAGATCGCGCAGGTTGCTGCTGTCCATCGCGAGGATCAGGTCGAACTCCTCGAAGTCGCGGGGCCGTACCTTCCTGGCGGCTCCCTCCAGCACGATGCCCCGCCGCCCGGCAGCCTCCGTGGCACGAGCGTCGGGCGATTCTCCCACATGCCATCCCCCCGTCCCGGCGCTGTCCAGCTCGATGCGCTCCTGCAGACCGGCTTTGTGCACGAGCGAGCGCATCACGCCCTCTGCTGTTGGCGAGCGGCAGATGTTGCCGAGGCATACAAACAGCAGCCTCACTTCGACTCCTCGCCAAGCTCCAACACCGCCAGGAACGCCTCCTGGGGGACCTCGACGCGGCCGACCTGCTTCATCCGCTTCTTGCCCTCCTTCTGCTTCTCCAGCAGCTTTTTCTTGCGCGTTATGTCGCCCCCGTAGCACTTCGCGATCACGTCCTTGCGGAACGCCTTCACGGTCTCGCGGGCGATGATGTGCGAGCCCACTGCGGCCTGGATCGGCACGTCGTACTGCTGGCGGGGGATGCGCTTGCGCAGGCGCTCGGCGAGCGCGCGGCCGACCTCGTATGCCTTGTCGCGGTGGACGACCATCGAGAGCGCGTCCACCGCGTCGCCGGCGAGCAGCACGTCGAGCTTGACGAGGTTCGAGGGCTTCATCCCGTCGAGCTCGTAGTCCAGCGAGGCGTACCCTTTCGTGCGCGACTTCAGCTGGTCGAAGAAGTCGAGCACGATTTCGACAAGCGGCAGGTCGTAGGTGAGCTGCACCCGCTCGGGAGAGAGGTAGTGCATCCCCACGTGCACCCCGCGGCGCTCCTGGCAGAGCTCCATGATTGCCCCCACGTGCTCGCGCGGGGCGATGATCTGCGCCTTGATGAACGGCTCTCTGATCTCCGCGATCGTGCCGGGGTCGGGCATGTCGGAGGGGTTGTGCACCTCCAGCTCCTCACCGTTGGTCAGCGTCAGGTCGAACTCCACGGAGGGCATCGTCGCCATCAGCTCCAGGTCGTACTCGCGTTCCAGGCGCTCTTTCACGATGTCCATGTGCAGCAGACCCAGGAAGCCGCAGCGGAAGCCGAAGCCAAGCGCGTCCGAGGTCTCCGGCACCCACGAGAGGGCGGCGTCGTTGAGCGTCAGCTTTTCCAGCGCGTCGCGCAGGTCCGCATAGGCGTCGGAGTCGATCGGGAAGAGGCCGCAGAACACCATCGGCTTCACCTCGCGATAGCCCGGCAGCGCCTCCGTCGCTTCGCCGCCGCGGGTGGTGAGCGTGTCTCCAACCCGCAGCTGCGTGACGTCCTTGACGCCGGTGATCAGGTAGCCGACCTCGCCCGCGGCGAGCTGGTCGGTGGGCATCATCTGCGGCGAGAAGCAGCCGATGTCGTCGATGTCGGCGTGCAGCCCGCTCGCCATCGCCCTGATCGGCGCGCCCTTCTTGAACACCCCGTCCACCACCCGGATGTAAGCGATCACGCCTCTGTACTGGTCGAACTCCGAGTCGAAGATCAGCGCGCGCGGCGGCGCCTCAGGGTCCCCGGCGGGCGGGGGGACGCGGGCGACCAGCTGCTCCAGCACCTCCACCACGCCGGCGCCGGTCTTGCCGGAGATGCGCAGGATCGCGTCCGGCGGCTCGCCGATCAGCTCCGCCACTTCGCCCGCCACCCGCTCGGGCTCGGCACCGGGAAGGTCGAGCTTGTTCAGGCAGGGGATCAGCTCAAGACCGGCGTCCACCGCGAGGTAGGTGTTGGCGACGGTCTGCGCCTCCACGCCCTGGGAGGCGTCCACCACCAGCAGCGCGCCCTCGCAGGCGGCCAGCGAGCGCGACACCTCGTAGGTGAAGTCCACGTGCCCGGGCGTGTCGATCAGGTGCAGCTGGTAGGTCTGCCCGGAGGCGCTCTCGTAGAACACCCGCACCGCCTGCGCCTTGATCGTGATGCCGCGCTCACGCTCCAGATCCATCGAGTCCAGCACCTGCGCGCGCATCTCGCGCTGATCCACGGTGTGCGTCAGCTCGAGGATGCGGTCGGCGAGCGTCGACTTGCCGTGGTCGATGTGCGCGATGATCGAGAAGTTGCGGATGTGCTGTTGGTCCATCCTGCTTCCTACGGGCACCCGCCCCCGTGGGGGGGCGGAGGGTTGTCGAGGTGCTGTTGGTCCATGTTGGATCAGACTCTAGATTGGCAGGCTCCCCGATGTGCCTTGGCAGGCCCCTCGATGTGCCCTATCCTTGGGGGCCCGGCGGATTGCCTACTCGACCAGAGTCGCAAGACTCAAGCTGGGCAACGCGCCGGCCTTCGGGCCGGCGGCCAGTCCTGGTGGTTGAGAGTGTCATGCCGCCCAGGCAATAAGACACGCAAGTCCTGGGACGTAGTAGTTCAGCGGCGATCTATGACCGGGGGCCGCCGGGCGGGCCTCGCGGCCCGCCCGGTCGCATTTATGCCCGTGGATGAGCACCCGTAGGCCGATGAAATCGGCTGGGCAATGGTCGGCACCGGGTAGTAGTGCATGTACTTTTCAGACCCCAACCCTTCATTTTGTGAAGTAGCCCGGGGGGGGCGGGGGGGGTTGGATGCTTCTTTTTGGACCCCCAACCCTTCATTTTGTGAAGTGGTAGGGGCCGCAAAAAGACACATCTCCACCTCCTCCCGCTTTCCAATCACGCCCTCCCAAGCTGGGTGCGGATCAGGCGGCTCACCTGGTGGGCCTCGGGGACGCGCATCGCCAGCACCGCGCGCATGTACACCAGCAGCCCCGCCACGCCGGCGCCGCCGACGCTTACGATCTGCGCCGGCAGCGAGCCGCCGAGGAGCGAGTTGAGCGCGTACCACACCCCCCACGCAACGCCTCCGAGGAGAGCGGAGGCGAGCAGGATGCGGGCGGTGATCATCGTCGTCTGGGCTCCTTCGAGGCGTCCGTTGAAGCCGATCCGCAGGCGGTATACCTGCAGCGCGGTCATCACCATGTTGGCCGACACCGTGCCGATGATCAGCCCCGCGATCCCCAGCGGCCGGTAGAGCGAGAGCGAGACGATGATGTCCACGACCATGTTGAGCGCCGCCAGCCCGGTGGGGATCCAGGGGCGCTGCACCGCGAAGAAGGTGCGCGTCAGCAGCAGGTTGAGCCCCCCGAAGGGCAGCGAGAACGCAAACCAGAACAGCGCGATCGAGACGAGGTGGGTCGATGCGGCGTCGAAATTGCCGCGTTCGTAGAGTAGGCGCACGATCGGGGTCGCCAGCACGATGATGAACGCGGCGGCGGGGATCAGCAGCAGGTTGATCTGACGCATCCCGACCCCAACCGCGCGGCGCATCCCGCCGGGGTCGCGGCGCGAGGCCATACGGCTGAGCGTGGGGAACAGCACCGTCGCGACCGCCACACTGAAGATCCCCTGGGGCAGCATGTACACACGGAAGGCGTTTTCGATCGCGCGCGGGGCTTCCTTGTTGACGAGCGTGCCGAACGCGGCGTTGATGAACTGGTCGAGGTTGACAATCCCCAGGCCGATCGTGACGGGGAGCATCAGGATGAACACCTGACGGATGCGCGGATCGTGCCAGTCGATCGAGAACTGCAGGCGAAAGTCGATGCGCCCGAGCGCGCCGAGCGCCATCGCGAGTTGCACCCCGGTGGCGATCAGGATGCCGATCGCGTAGGCGTAGAGCTCGTCTTCACCGTGGAAGTCGGGCCGCAGCGCCACGAGCGCGACGATGATCACGATGTTCCACACCGCGGGCGCGAGGGCGGGGATCGTGAAGTGTTCGTAGGACTGCAGGATCCCCACCAGCAAACCGGTCAGCCCGAGCAGCAGCACGACGGGGAACAACACCCTCGAGAGCCCCACGGTGAGGGTGTCGAGCGCCGCGTTGAACGTGGAGCCGGTGAACAGCGGCATGATCACCCCCGCGGTGAGCTCGAAGAAGGCGGTGATCGCGACGAGCGCGATCAGCATGATCCAGAACAGCGTGGACGCCAGCCGGAAGGCCTCGCGGCGGCGGCCCTGCTGGAGCAGGTCGGTGAACACCGGCACGAACGCCGCCGACAGCGCCGCCTGCGCGAACAGGTTGGCGACGAGGTTGGGGACGAGGTTGGCGAGCGTGAACGCCGAGGCGGGGCCGCTGGTGCCGAAGAAGCTGGCCGCGAGGATTTCCCGCCCGAGGCCTGCAACCCGCGAGAACATGGTGAGGATCGAGAAGATCGCGGTGTTGCGCGCCACCCGTTCGCCGCCGCCTCGGGGACCGGCGCCCGCGGGGTCCCCCCGGCCGCGGCGGCCTCGTGGCCCTCCCCCGCACCCCCTCGGCCTGCCACGGTTGCTCCCAGCCCATCCCCTACACCTTTTCGCCCCGCCGCGGTGGCCCTACTCGCCTCGACACCCTCCCGATCGGCACCACCCTCGTCTTGGCTGTCAGCGCCCACGCGACGAAGCGACTCGGTGGGGGGCTCATCGGTGGCGGACAAGGCCGCTATAGTACGGCGCTCCCGCGATGGCAAACATTCATTCACAGAAGAAGCGGATCCTGCGCTCCGAGCGCGAGCGCTTGGAGAACCGCCTCCACACCTCCACGATCAAGACGCTTTTCCGGCGCCTGGAAGCGGCGGTGCAGGGCGGCGACGCGCAGACAGCCGAGACCGAGCACCGCGCGCTGATGAGCCGCATCGACACCGCTGTGAAGCGCGGTGCGCTGCATCGCAACACGGGCGACCGCAAGAAGAGCCGCGCTGCGCGCGTGCTCGCCGGCAAGTCCTGACCGGCGTCTAACCGGCGATCTTTTCGCGTGCGTCTAACCGGCGATCGCCGCGATCGCCCGCAGCGCGAGCGTGTCTTCGTGCAGCCCGGAGCGCCGCGAGCGCCCCGCACGCAACTCAGCTCCACCGCGCGTGTCCAGTTCGAGGTCGGCGAGCACGCCAAGCGCGGCACGCAGCCGCTCGGGGTCGCTGCGAGCGACGTCTGCCATGAAGCGCTCGGCAGCGCGCGAGGGCATCCGCAGGGTGCGCCTCACCTCGGCGGCCGACTCCCCCGCTTGCAGGCGCAGCGCCACCGCAAGCGCCTCGCGCACACGGGAGGTCATCAAGTAGCCGAGGCCGCCGAGGCGCTCGCCCTGGCGGCGCAGGCGCAGGTAGGTGAGCGTCGCCTCGCGCGCGTCGCCGCCGACCAGCGCGTCGGCGAGCACGAACACGCGCCGCTCGGCTGAGTGCGCCGCGCGCTCTTCGATCAGTTGCGCGCTCACACGGATCGGCTCGGCTACGGCGGTGTCTTTGGCGGCCGTAGCGGCCGCTGTGCCCGCAGTGGTCCGCGTATCGGTGGCGGCCGCTGTGCCCGCGGTGGTCCGCGTATCGGTGGCGGACGCTGTGCCCGCGGCAGTCCGCGTATCGGTGGCGGACGCTGTGCCCGCGGCAGTCCGCGTATCGGTGTCGGACGCTGTGTCCGCGGCGCCCGCAAGTTCGAGCGCGAGCTTCTCCAGCTCGCGCAGGATCCGCTGCTGGCGCTCGCCCACCTGGGCTACCAGCGCCTTAGCCGCAGCCTGATCAAGCGCCAAACCGAGCCGGGCCGCCTGCTCGCGCGCCCACTTGGGCAGCTCCCACGGCTTGACGGTGCCCTGCTCGACGATCTGGCCCTTCGCCGCCTTCACGGCGGCGTGCACCCCGGCGGGGGCCTTCGTGCGACCCTCCTCGCGCGCGAACAGCGCGACGGTTGTGTCGGGCGGCATCTCCTTCAACGCCGGCACCAGGTGCTGCTCCACCTCCGCCTGCTTCCAGCGCTCCACGCCGTCCACCACAATCACACGCCGCCCGATCGCAAACGTCAGCGCCGCCAGCGCCATTGCCACCCCGGCGGGAGTGGCAGCGTCGCCGGCGAGCGCTTCGACGCTGCCCGCGTCTCCCTGCTTCAGCGCCAGCGACTGCAGCCCCGCGCGGCGCTCGGCGATCGCGCCGTGATCGTCGCCGTGGATCAGGTAGGCGGGCTTCAGCTCGGGCATCAGCGCACCACCAAGTTCACCAGCTTGCCCGGCACCACGATCTCCTTGACGATCTCTTTGCCATCAAGGTGCGCACGCACGTTGGGCGCAGCACGGCACAGCTCCTTGAGCTGCTCGGGGGTGGCGTCGGCGGGGGCAGACACACGGTCGCGCAGCTTGCCGTTGACCTGGCACACCAGCTCGTACTCCTCGCGCTCCAACAGCGCGGGGTCGGCCTGCGGCCATGGCTGCTCCCACACCCGCTCCCCCGTCAGGCGCTCGTATACATCGGCGCCCAGGTGCGGCGCGAACGGGAACAGCAGCGAGGCGGCGGTCGAGAGCGCGAAGCTCAGGGTCGCGGTCGATGCCTGCTCGCGCAGCCGCGAGCATTCGTTCAACAGCTCCATCACCGCGGCGATCGCGGTGTTGAAAGCGAAACGGCGCAGGTCGGTCGACACCTTGTCGATCGCCCAGTGCGCCTTGCGCAGCAGCTCGAAGATCATCCCCTTCAAGATCTGTTCCAGTTGGCGCATGCGCCAACTGGCGGGACGGCGCATGCGCCGTCCCGGGCAGGGCCGCATGCGGCCCTGCCGACCCCGCCGCATGCGGCGGGGATCCCTCCCCCTCTTGCTCGGCGACCTCCGCTGCCAGCCGCCACAGCCGGCTGAGGAAGCGGTGCACCCCCTCGATGCCGTCATCCGACCAGTCGGCATCCTGGTCGGGGGGCGCGATGAACAGGATGTAGCAGCGCGCCGTGTCGGCGCCGTAGCGCTCGACGATCGCGGCGGGCGAGACGACGTTGCCGCGGGACTTGCTCATCTTGGCGCCGTCCTTGGTGACCATCCCCTGCGTGAACAGCGCTTGGAAGGGCTCTTGGAAGTCGAGGTGGCCGAGGTCGGCGAGCGCCTTGGTGAAGAAGCGCGCGTACATCAGGTGCAGGATCGCGTGCTCCACGCCGCCGATGTACTGGTCCACCGGCATCCATCTGCGCAGCACCGCCGGATCCCAGGCGGCCTCGTCGTTGGCGGCGTCGCAGTAGCGCAGGAAATACCATGAGGAGTCGACGAAAGTGTCCATCGTGTCGGTCTCGCGCCGAGCCTCCCCGTCGCAGGTGGGACAGCGGGTCGTGACCCAGTCGGTGGCGGCCGCCAGCGGCGAGCGCCCGCGCGGGGCGTAGTCCTCGATCTCCGGGAGCTCCACCGGGAGCTGCTCCTCGGGCACCGCCACCATCCCGCAGCGCTCGCAGTACACCACCGGGATCGGGCAGCCCCAGTAACGCTGGCGCGAGACCAGCCAGTCGCGCAGACGGTAGTTGACCGAGGCGTGGCCCTTGCCCTCGCGGTCCAGCCATTGCACGATCGCCGCCAGCGCCTCGCGGTTGCCCATGCCGTCGAAGTCGGGGTGCGAGTTGACGAGCGGGCCGTCGCCGGTGTAGGGAAGGCCCTGCTCGTCGCCGCCCTCCGCCGATGTACCTTCGATCACTCGGCGGATCGGCAGCCCCTGGGCACGCGCGAAGGCGTAGTCGCGCTCGTCGTGCCCCGGCACCGCCATGATCGCGCCGGTGCCGTACTCCATCAGCACGTAGTCCGCCACGTACATCGGGATCTGCTCGCCGTTGACGGGGTTGGTGACGGTGCGCCCCAGCGCCACTCCCGTCTTCGGCTTGTCGGCGGCGCCGCGGTCCTCGTTTGACTCGGTGAGCACGTGGTTGACGTACTCGCGCACCGCCTGCTCGTGCTCGGTGCCCTCGGCGAGGCGCAGCACGTCGGGGTGCTCGGGCGCCATCACGAAGAAGGTCGCGCCGAACAGCGTGTCGGGGCGGGTCGTGAACACGGGGTAGTCGATCGGGGTCCCGCCCACCCGGGCGGGACTCAAGTCCTCGCAGCGGAACATCACTTCCGCGCCCTCCGAGCGCCCGATCCAGTTGCGCTGCATCGTCTTCACGTGCTCCGGCCACTCGATCCCGTCGAGGTCGCCCAGCAGCCGCTCGGCGTAGTCGGTGATGCGCAAGAACCACTGCTCCAGCTGGCGGATTTCGACCTCCGCGCCGCACCGCTCGCAGTGGCCGTCGACGACCTGCTCGTTGGCGAGCACGGTCTGGTCGTTGGGGCACCACTTCACGGCCGCCTCCTTGCGGTAGGCAAGCCCGGCGTGCAGCAGCTGCAGGAAGATCCACTGCGTCCAGCGGTAGTAGCTCGGTTCGCTCGTGGCCAGCTCGCGCGACCAGTCGATCGAGATCCCCCATTCGCGGAACTGGCGTTGGAAGGAGGCGATCGAGGCGGCGGTCGACTCGCGCGGGTTGACGCCGGTGTTGATCGCGTGGTTCTCCGCCGGCAGCCCGAAGGCGTCGTAGCCCATCGGGTGCAGCACGCGGTGGCCGAGGCGGCGGTGGAAGTGCGCCAGCGCGTCCCCCACCGAGTACACCTTCAGGTGGCCGATGTGGGGCTCGCCGCTGGGGTAGGGCAGCATCTCGAGCACGTACGACTTCGGGTGTTGGGGGTGCGCGCCGTTGCCGGGCGAGGGAGGCTGAGCGGCATTCCCCGTTGCCGCGGGCTCATTGGACACCTCCCACGTGTGCTCCTCCGCCCACACCGCCTGCCAGCGGGGCTCGATCTGCTGCGGGTCGTACCGTTGCTCACTCATCTCCGCCGGAGGTTATCGAGCACCCCCCGACGGAACGCTCGCGCGGGTCGCCACCGGCTCCAAGCGACCCCCCCCCCCCGCGAAGCCCCCCCCGCGAAGTGCCACCCGCCTGGGAGCGCCACCCTGCCCCAAAACTTGTGGGCCGAGGGGCGGGGCTGGGGTTATGCATTAAAAAATCGACCCCTACCCTTCAGAAAATGAAGTGGTAGGGGTCGGCGCTAAACCAGTTCCTCCGACACCGACTGGAAGCGGCCCATCGCTTCGCCGAGCGCCTGGCCCGTAAAGGCGTTGATCACGCCCACGTTGTCGACCACGGTCGCGGCGCGCACCACCGCCCGTTCGAACTCTTCGCTCGTGCGAATCTCATCCAGCTTGCCACGCTCGCCGCGCAACAGCACGAAGCCGCCGAGGTCGCCCCCGTGCGGCGCGATCAGCACCGGTTCGAAGCTGTCGATCTTTCCTTCCTGCTGCAGCCGACCGTAGTATTCGATGGTCTCCTGGAAGACCTTGAAAGCCGTCTGCTCGCGGCCCCTTACAACGGGACCCCAACCCAGGAACAGCGCTTCTCCAGCCATATGTGCATCCTCCTTGTGTTGGGTACTTCGAGACTACTCCGACAAGTGCAATCGCGTCTGGTGACGAAGCTTGGTCCACCATGCCAGCGGGAACGGCGCCAGCCAACCACCTGCCCCCGCCGTGATTGCGCGCCCCGGCTACGCCGGCGCCGATGCAAACCGCGAGTGGGCGCGGACCGCCTCGACGATCGCCGCGGGTGCCTTGTGCGGCGACCCGGCGTCGAACGGCGGCTGGGGGTCGTACTCGATGCCCAGCTGGATCGCCTGCGCAACCTGCTCGCCGGCGATCTTCGCCGTGAGCGCAAGCGCCATGTCGATCCCCGCCGACACCCCGGCGGCGGTGGCGAGCTTGCCGTCGAACACGACGCGCTCCTCCACCGTCTCTACTCCCAGCCGGCGCAGCTCCTCCAGCGCCTGCCAGTGGGTGGTGGCACGCCGGCCTTCGAGCACGCCCGCGGCGGCAAGTATCAGCGAGCCGGTACACACCGAGGTGGTCCACGTGGAAGTCTCGTGCGCAGCACGCAGCCACTGGTGCACGGGGCCGTCCTCCATCAGCTCCGCCTGGGCGGGCCCGCCGGGCACCAGCACGACGTCGGGGTGGGGGACCTCCGCCAGCGAGGCATCGGCGATCAGCCCGAGGCGGCCGGTGTCGGTCCGCTTCGGTCCGGGCTCCTGTGCGACGAACGTCAGCTCGGCGCCGGGCAGGCGGCTTAGGACCTCGTAGGGCCCGACCGCGTCGAGCGCGGTGAGGCCGTCGTAAAGAAGGATGGCGATCTGCATGGTGGCTCCTCGATGTCAGGCCACCGCTTCAGGCGCGGCGGCGGTTGTGTGAAAACGGCGGCGATACTCGGCAGGGCCGACTCCGAGCGCGCGCAGGAACACCCGGCGCATCGTCTCGGCGGTGCCGAAGCCGCAGGCGAGGGCAACCGCCGCCACCGGCTCCTCGCTCTCCTCCAACCGTCGCCGGGCCGCCTCCAGGCGCAGACGCTCCACGTAGCGTGCTGGCGTGAGCCCAACCTCGACACGGAAGCTGCGCGCGAAGTGGCGCGGGCTCATGTGGGCACGCTGCGCGAGAGCCTCCACCGTGAGGTCGGCCGCGAGGTTCTCCACCGCGTAGTGCTGCACCTCACGCAGACCATGCCGCGCGGGCACGCGCGTGGCCAGCGTGGCGCTGAACTGCGACTGGTTGCCGGGCCGGCGCAGGAACAGCACGAGGTGGCGCGCGATCGTGAGCGCCGCGTCGCGGTCGAGATCCTCCTCGACCATCGCCAGCGCGAGGTCCATGCCGGCGGTGACGCCCGCCGAGGTCCACACCTGTCCGTCGCGCACGAAGATCGGCTCGGGATCCACCTCCACCTGCGGGTAGCGCAGCGCGAGCTCCGCCGCCGCCGCCCAATGCGTGGTCGCGCGCCGCCCGTCCAGCAGGCCGGCCGCGGCCAGCAGGAACGCCCCGGTGCACACCGAGGCGACGCGGCGGGTGGTCTGCGCGCGAGCGGCGATCCACTCGATCAGAGCGAGGTCGGCGCACGCCTGCTCCGCCCCGGCCCCGCCGGCTACGAGCAGCGTGTCGATCTTCGCGGGCGCGTGTCGAAGGTCTGTGTGGGGGACGATTGTCAGCCCGCTGGAGGTTGCCACCGGGGCGCCGTTGGGGCTGACCACGGTGGTGGTGTAGCCGCGGGCGACGAGCCCATCACGTTTTGCCTCGGCGAGGGGTTGGCCGGCGGGCATTCGGCGAGGCCCGGCCTCCAGTAGCTGCTGTGCCCCGCTGAACACCTCCAGCGGCCCGGTCAAGTCCAGGCTCTGGACGCCCGGGTAGACGAGGATCACGATGTTGCGCGGTAGGCCGAGGCGGGTCATCGCCAGGGATCGTGCCCTATTCCACGCCTGTCCGCAAGGACGTATTTCCCACGATTCCTGCCAAGCCCCGAATCGAGCCCTCAGCCACTGACGGTCTGTCACAACGTTGGCCGACACTGCTGCGCGTGCAGTGCAAGCTGGCGAGACGCCAACTCGGCGTCCTCGTAGTGGCACTACAGACCAACCGCTGCACGCCCGACGGTCGTCAGCCAGCTACAGCGCGGGCCCGCGCTAACCGCCTCCAGTCTGGATAAACTTGACAGTCGATGACCCTGGGGCTATAGCTCAGTTGGGAGAGCGTCTGGCTGGCAGCCAGAAGGTCGCCGGTTCGAGCCCGGCTAGCTCCACCAAAACCTCGCTAATCGAACCAACGTCCAAAAGCTCCCGTTCCCTGCTGGGGACGGGGGCTTTGGCGTCTTGGGGCAGCGTGCTGGCGATGACGGCCGGCGCGGGGTACGGGGTGCTGCTGGGGAGTCGGTGGATGGCGTCGCGCAGGTCGCATAGAGCGCCGAACGGCCCGGTCATCTCGGTGGCGGTGATGGTTTCATCGCAGACGTAGAGTGCGTTGAAGATGGCCTGGTTGAGCAGGCGGCGGATGGTGTCGTCGGCACGCTGGTAGAGATCGTGGAGGTCTTTGCCGAGGATCTCGAGCGCGAGGTCGAGGGTGGCGGCGATGTCTTGGTAGCCGAGGTTCAGGCGGTCGATGAGCGTTTCGGCGTCCTGGCGGCGCTGGCGTAGCCGGGTCTGCTCGTCGTCGAAGAGCTCGCCAGTGATGCGGTCTTCGTAGTGCATGTTCAGGAGCTTTCGTTCCTGTTCTTTGACTTCATTGAGGACGCCGTGGCAGCGGTCGATCTCTTGTTGGGCGAGCTTGACGCGCTCGTTGAGGTCGTTGGTGATCGTCTGGCGGATCTCCTCGCGTTCGGCGTCGGTGATGGCGACGCCTCGGTAGTGGTTCTCGATCGCGGCTTCAACGAGGTCGACGGGCTGGTAGCCCTGGGGGCATTTGCCGTTCTGGTAGTACGGGCAGACGAAGTACTCGTAGATGCCGCCGTTGCCTTTGTTTTGGGAGTAGACGAGGCGGCAGCCGCAGGTGCCGCAGCGGATCGTGCCCTTGAGGTAGTGCAGGTGCGTGCGGTCGCGCTCACCGGCGTGGTTGTGCGATTGCAGGACGGCCTGTACCCGGTCGAAGAGCTCCTCGCTGATGAGCGGCTCGTGCCGGCCGGGGTAGTTCTTGCCGCGGTAGGTGACGATCCCGGCGTAGTAGGGGCTTGAGAGCATGTCGTGGATGCTTGACTGGCCGAGTGTCTGTGGGGCGCGGCGGCGGTCGCCGCGTGTGCGCAGTCCGCGGGCGTCCAGCAGCAGCATCATGTCGGCGGTGCTGTAGAGGCCGGTGGCGTAGGTCTCGAACGCCCAGGTAACGATCGGGCCGCGCTCAGGGTCGATGACGATCGTGCGGACCTCGCCGCCCTGCGGCAGTTGCTCGCGGACGTTCAGGTAGCCGAGCCGAGCGCGTCCTGGTGTGCCGCCGCGCTTGGCCTTCTCGGTCGCACCCTTGAGGACCTCGTTGGCGAGGTTGCGGCTGTAGTACTCGGCGAAGCTGGCGAGCATCCCGTGCATCAGCCGGCCGGCTGGTGTCTGGTCGATGTTCTCGGTGGCGCTGATCAGCCTGGCGCCAGCCAGCTCGATCTCGAACAGCATGTTGGCGTCGTCGCGGCGGTTGCGGGCGAAGCGATCCACCTTCCAGACAATCACGTAATCAACGTCACGCTGCTCCTTGATCCGTTTGAGCATGGTGTTGAGGGCTGGGCGATCATTGGTCTTGGCCGACTCGGCCCGCTCGATGTACTCATCGACCACGACGGCGCCGTACTCGGCTGCCTTCTGCGCGGCGCGCTCTCGCTGCGCGGCGATCGACAGGCCATCGTCGTCGTAGTCGGTCTCCAGCTGGTCGCGTGAGCTGACTCGCAGATAGAGCACCGCTCGTTTGACGGCGTCCGTCGGAGCGGTGTCGGGTTTGTTCTTGGTGATTGTGAGTGTCATTGTGCGTTTCTCCTTTCCTTGGTGTTCTTGGTGTGCGGCTGCCACTGGCAGTACGAGCGGCTACGGTGTCGTGGCCTACGTTTCACGAGTCCGAGGGCGTGCAGGCGATGTGCAACCGCCTCGGCGGGCACTTGGTAGCGCTCGGCCAGGGCGCTGACGCTGCGGTGTCCCGCTTGCCAGTCGGCGCGCAGCCACGGCGCGGGCATCAGTACGCTCAGGGCAAAGTCGGTGCAGAGTCCTTCGCCGCTGGTTTGGCTGCCGAGTTGGCGCAGCTTGGCGGTGTGGCCACCGTCGATGATGTGTTTCAGTTCGTGCATGAGTGTCACGCGCCGCTCGGTGAGCGGCAAGGTGCTGTCGATGAGGATGTCGCCGCCTCGACCGCTCGGTTTACTGGCGCCCAAGAGTCCCTTGACAGGCATCTGCGGTAGCGGGTAGACGTTCACACCGGCCAGCTCGCTCACGATTCGCTCAGGCACCGGCGGGGCGGTGATGCCTGCTTCGGTGAGTAGGAGCCTGGCCTGTTGCTCGGCGATCCAATGCGCTTCGTGGCGGGAGATCGACCACGCCGGGCTCAGGGCGCGCAAGCGCTTCACCAGCCGGGTCTCTCTCGGCCCGGTCGAACCCACCCGCGCGCGATGCATTAGCCGGCGGTTCCTTCTGTGGCGTCTCGGCGGTCGCGGCGAATCTGGTCGAAGACCTCCTCGATCTGTCTGATCTCCTGCGGGGTGAGCTGATACTTCGCGCGAAAGTAGGTGCGGATCGTCGGCAGGTCGCGCGATATCCGTCCGCGGGTGATCCGGTCGATCCGCTCCGGTGCGATGCCCAGCGCCTCGGCTACCTTGGTCAGCTTGCTCGGTGCCGGCGCGATCATCTGCCCGCGTTCCAGCCGGCTGAGCCAGCCGTAGGACACGCCGGTCAACTCGTCCAGGGCGCGCAGCGATAACCGCCGAGCGCGGCGAGCTTGCTTGACCAGCCGTCCGAGTTCCCGTGCCTGTACTTCTGTCATGTGTCATTCCTGTTTACTACCTCCATTGTATTACATAGTGTGACAAATGTTAACCGTGTATCTTAAAACGGCTGTGCGATCACTTCACAATAACCATTAGCATCTTCTCCTTTATTATATTTCATCCCCTTGGTGAGGTGGTAAGTGTGGGTGGTCCAAATCAAAAAGATTTAGATTTGGACCACCCGGTACCCCATGTTGTCTTTTCGAGTAGCCTGCTGGCTAGGACGACTGCTCCAGCAGCGCGATCTTCTCGGTGATGGAAGCCTTGCGCTCATCAGCGCTCGCCTGCATCGCCTCGTACTCTGCCTGAGCCTCCGTGGCTCGTTCTTTGGCGACCTCGATCTCAGCATCGATGCTGTCAATCGCTCGCTTGAGTGTTGTGATTGCGGACTCGACTGCTGTCTCGCTGGTCGTCTCGCGCCTCCTGGTGCGACGAGTGCCGCCACCGTTGCCGGTAGGGGCTGTGCCGCCATTGTCCAGCACGCGCTTGTGCTGGTAGTAGGCGCCGCGCAGGCTGTCGACCGGCTGGCCGTACTCCTCGGCGAGTGTCTTGAAGGCATCAGCCTTCTTGACCTCTCCCGAAGCGGTCATTGCCTCGATCTTCTCGTAGACTTCTTGTGCCTTGGTCATTGCCAAGCACCTCCGTTTTGTTGGATTGGATGGGGTTGCGGCGGGCACGACGACGCGGCCGGTTTTCACCGTGGTCGTTATGCACGCCGTGCAGCCATCCAGCTCCAGCGTTTCCGCTCATTTCCGGGCCTCCGCGGACCAGTGCTCGATCCGCGCGCAGGCGACGGGCACATACCGCTCGTCGCGTTCGATCCCGACGAACCGCCGGCCCTCAATCGCACAGGCCGCGCCAGTGGAGCCGCTGCCGGCGAACGGGTCGAGCACCGTGCCGCCCGGCGGGCAGAGCAGCCGTGTCAGCCAGCGCATCAGCTCCAGCGGCTTGACCGTTGGATGCGTGTTGCGCACCAGCCGCACCGAGTCTCCCCCGCGCGGATAGATCGACACCTCAGATAACGGCAGGTTCTCACAGCCGGCCTCGCGCTCCAGGCGATTGGCCTTCGACGTGTAGAACAAGCGGCTGATCTCCCGGCCGGGGCGAGGCTCCGTGTCGATCAGGGCGACCGGACAGTCTGCCTGGCAGCGTCCGGGCCGGCACCGTGGACCGTGGGAGAGCGTGACGTTGGCCGGCCAGAACCCCCGGCCACCCTCATGGCGCGGCACACGCGCGGCATCGATCTGAAGCGCTCCCGTGCCATGCAGCGCGAGGTTGGCGTCGAGCGTCGCTCCCTCCAGTGGTTTGCGGGCCAGCAGGATCGGCTCGTAGGCCGGTTTTAACGTGCTGCCCAGCCCGTCGGGGCGGCGGTGGGATTTCGGGACGCCCTGTGCGTAGAGCCACAACAGTTGATCGCGGATCTCAAACCCGGCGTCCTCAACTCCGGCGACCAGTCGGTGAGCGGTGCGCGGTGTCCCGAACGCCGCCAGCCAGCCACCCGGTTTGAGGACCCGCAGCGCCTCGCCCGCCCACCCGGTCGTCCAGCCCTGAA
The DNA here is from genome assembly GCA_963744135.1 of uncultured Solirubrobacterales bacterium. Taxonomy (GTDB): domain Bacteria; phylum Actinomycetota; class Thermoleophilia; order Solirubrobacterales; family Solirubrobacteraceae; genus Palsa-744. Next base: position 34,475 of record CAVUSE010000009.1, read on the forward strand.
ACGTCGCGGCGTCGGTCAGCGTGCCGCCGTCCCATGCCTCGCCGCCGAAGCCGATGCCATACGGCGGGTCGGTGATGATCGCCTCGACCGAGTTCTCGGGCAGCTCGGGCAGCAGCGCCAGGCTATCGGCGTGCAGCAACAGCCAGTTTTTCGCGTCGCCATACATCACCGGCCGACCAGTCGTCGCGCTCACGACGCGCCTCCCGTCACCGTGGCCTGCGACGCCGGGCCGCAGAGTGCCGCCACTGCCTGCTCTCTAGTGGCGACCGTGAATAGCCGCCGCGTCTGCTCGGGCAGCCCCCGGTGGATATCCGCGAGCAACGCCAGTCGCTGGGCGTCGGGCACGATCCACAGCACGCCAGGGAAGACCCCGGTCTTGGCGACCTCGACCCCGGAGCGGAAATACTCGCTGTAGGCGTGATGTTGGCGGGTCAGCTGGCCTCGGTGCTCAGAGCCGAGGTCTAGCTCGACGAAGAGGGAGTCCTCCCATTCCTTGCCGATGCCGAGCCGCACGAACGCGTCGGGCTTGAGTACCCCGACCGTGCCACCGAGGCCGGTATACCGCCGCCAGCAGGCCGGCTCCGCGTCGAAGGCCAGCAGCTCAACCCGCCCGGCCCGCTCCACGTCCCGCAGCCCGACGAACAGATCACCGACCGCGAGCGTGTGCGCCGTCCATGCCGCACTGGGCTCGTGCGCACCGCGCGAGCGCGGCAGACCCTCACCAGCCCAATAGGCGACCAGCCGCCGCCCCGCCGGGCCGAGCGCGTATACCCACGCCGACGAGCCACCACCGAACCCTCCTCGCCGGCGCTCCAGTTGATCGAGTACCCGCTGCTCCACCAGCCGGCCAAGCACACGACCGGCACGACGGGTACGAGTCCCGGGATGAGGGATGTCACCGAAAAATAGGTCAGTGAGCTGCCGGCCACTGACCAAGGTCAGGCGAGCGACCGTTTCCACGATCGCACGATCGCGGAGCGGCATCTCATCGGCCAAGGCCAGCAGTCGGGGAACGCTGACACGGTTCATGCCCGGCCTCCCACGACAGACAACAACACACACGACAGCAGGGCAAGAGCCCCTGGCGTTATTCGCCGAAAAGCTCCGTCCCACAAGGGCAAATGGCAGCCGTCGCTCGATGCGATCGGCGCACCGATCGGCGCACCGAACGACACGCTCTGGAGAAGTAGCCCGCAGCTCATGGTGCCTGCCTCCGGCGGCGGCGCAGCGGCGTCTCATCGGCCGCTATATCCCCCGTCGCTTGGTCGCTGAGGCCGTGGCGCTCCAGTAGCGCCGCGTCGACCTCTTTGGGGTCGTTGCCGTAGCGCGCGGCCGACTCCCGGCGTATTGCCTCGGGGTCGCTGATCGGCTCCGGCGGCGCCACGGTGCGGCCGGTGACCGGCGGGCTGACATCACCGGGGCCGAGCCCGATACGCGCGGCGATCTCAAACCGCCCGAGGGCCTGTAGTTCCTCAGCGCTCACGCCCGGCAGCTCCCGCGCCAGCAGCTTGGCGTCGTCCGCGTTCTGACGGAAGGCGACGAGCGTTGCGCTGTTCGTCAATGCCGCTTGAGCGAGATCGCCGGGCAGTTGGCTGATCGACTGTGCGGAGAGCGTCAGGCCGACGCCGAGGCCGCGGGCCAGCTCGAACAGCGAGTCCAACGGCATCGGGATGTCGGTGAACACCTTCGGCTCATCGACGTAGACGTAGAACGGGCGACGCTTGACGGCTGGCACTTGGGAGCGGGCCTGCACCGCTTGGAAGAGTTCGTGGATCACGAGCGCCGCCAGCAATCTCGAGGCCGGTGAGCCAATCACCCCCGGCGACAGCGACACGATGACAACCTGCCCGCGGCGCAGCACCTCGCGCATGTCCCACTTCGGCTCGGCCTGAGCCAGCACTGAGCGGACGACCCTGCGCCCGACCAGCTCGTTGACCTTCCCGAGCGGACTGCCGAGTTGCTGGGCGCGGCCTTCTGGGCTCATTGCCTCAAACTGCGCCCACGTCGCTTTCAACAATGGGTCCTGCAACCGTCCCGTCAAGCGCCGCCGGAACGAGTCCGAGGCGAACAAGAAGGGCAGGTCGGCAAGCGTGGCTTGCGGGTCATAGGCCAGCGTTACCAGCGCCGCGCGCAGCCACTTATCCGAGCGCACCCCCCAAGAGTCGATAAAGATCGAGCGGAACATGCCAAGCACCAGATCGCCCGCCAACTCCGGGTCGCCACCGCCGAACACTCGGAGCCCGGGCACCGGACCCTGCCGACCAGGATCGAGCACGATCACCTCACCACGGCGACCCTCGGGCACCAGCCGCAGAATCTCCTCAGCGAGATCGCCCTTACCGTCGAGTACCAGGCAGCCACGACCGGCCGCGAGATCCTGAGCGACAGCACTGGCGAGTAGCACGCTCTTCCCAACCCCGCTCGGGCCAGCGGCAACCATATGGCTGAGCGCCCCGACGAGCGGCTGGGCGAGCGGTCGCCTCTCCATCCCCGGCCAGGTGGAGTACGCCAGCACCCGGCCGCCCTTGCGCGGAATCCGCGCCGGAGGGAGTAGCTGGGGAGCAACACCCAGCACCAGGCCCGGCACCCGTGGCCCATCAACCGGCCAACCAATCAGACCCATCAGCTCTGCCGGTGAGAATCGGCTGCCTTTGCCGAGCGGCACACGCGCCACGAACCGCTGCACACGAGCCGGGCGGCCATACCTGATCACGGGATGCCCGCGCAGCCCGGACTGCGCACGCAACACCGCCACGACCCGCGTCAACAGGTTCACACCCCGTCCCTCGCTGCCCGCCATCACCGCGACCACCGCACGCGCCATGAGTACGGGGCCGCTGTACTTCAAGCGCAACGCCGGCAAATGCGCCGGGTCAATCGGCCGCTCCGAAAACAGCCGCACCAACAGCCCCTGATTACGCGCTTGCGACCGCGACTGACGCTCAGGCAGATACGGGCCACGCGCCGGACGCAGCGTCCAGCGCACCATTACCTTCTCGCCAGCCTGCAAGTCAGACAGCGCGCCGAGGAGCGCCGCCGCCGACTCACCAGTGCGATCGCTGCGCAGCAACGGGTGACGACCACCCCAGCGCACCCGCACCGCAGCCCGCCAAGTGCTCGCTGTGTCCGGCTCTACCGACTCCAGTCGCACACCCGGCAGCAGACCCCGCAAATGGGCGCGCAGTATCCCAAGCGTACCGGGCTCAGCGTGCAAGTAGTGGCGGATACCATCGGCATCGCCAACCAACTCCAACACCACTTGTGCAGCAGTCGGCAAACCCGAGATACAACTGAGCACCCCCCACACCGCGTTCTCGCTGATATCCGTTCCGAAGCGCAGCTCGACGCTCTCCATAACAGGAACCCGTCGCCCGCGATCGATGAGCAGCGCGCCGAGCCCACCGCCGAATGCCAGCGCCACGCCGCCCACGACCACTGCCGCCATCACGCGGCCTCCTGCGTATCGGGGCGTTCACCCCCGCCGACATCAGCAACCGGGTTATTCACCTCATCACTTGTTGGCGGGGCAGGTTGTGAGCGCTGGGTGCGATCCTCGACTTTACCCTTGGCGAGCAGCCAGATAGCGACCTCCATCTTGGTCCCATCAAGCTTACTCAACCGATCCTCACGGATCTTGATATTGCGTGGCTTACGCCGTCCCATCGCTCACCTCCCTTCACCTACTTAATTTGTTACGCAACGTAACATTTAGCCTGCCACACATTGTGACACTTGTCAACAACATTGTTATTTTCACCCGCAATTTCGGGGGATAAAAATGTCAAGAACGGCTGTTACAACTGTGTGTACCGCCAGACAAGACGGACGATGATCACGACGACAGCCAGTACCACCAGCGGTACCAATAGCCGCGGGAGCACGCTCGCTAGAACTTGCAAGCTGATAGCTCCCACGACCAACCAAGCAACGATGCGCTCCCACGATGGTTGACTACCGTGATTCATGACTGCCACTCCCGCTCGTCCAATTAGTGCCCCGAGCTGCATGACCACGAGGCTGATCGGATTCCGCCTCGGCCTGTCGTAGCGCCTCGGCAAAGAGTTGCTGCTTCGCGTCCTGGGCCGCGTTCTGTAGGCGGATGGCAGCGTGCAGCACCTCGCGGTACGGGGCAGCCAGGTCTTCTTCGAGTGGTTGGGCGTTGATCCGCAGCATGCGCCAGAAGACGGCCGCTCCGACGAGCGCCAGCAGGCCGATCACGGCGAGAACTGCCTCCAAGACGCCCATCAGCGCTGCCCCCGATTCTGGATGCCGAGGGCCTGGATCTCCGCGACCGCCACAGAGCCGTAGGCCGCGAGGATCGCTCTGTAGGTGTCCTCGCCCATCGGCGACTGACGAAAGGCAACATCAGCCGAGTGGGACAACATGCTGGCATTGTGCATCGCCACCGAGGCAACAAGCGCGGCGCCTTGGACTCCGGCTAGGGCGCCGAGACTGTGGCGCTCGCGTTCAGCGACCTGAGCGTTTAGGAATGGGTCGGGCTGGACGACCTGCGTCGAGCGACGGGATACGATGTTAGACATGGCGTGGCTTCCTTCCGTCGTTGGCGACCTTCAGTGCCGGTAAGTCGCCCATATGGGCAACGAAGCCCGGCGGATGCGATTCATGCAGGTTGTCAGCCTGCTGGGCTGCTGTCAGCCCAAGTTCGGGCCGCGGGCCAGAACCGGGTCACCGCCGGATTACAGACCGCGCTTGACGAGCAGATAGAGAGCATCGTTGATGAGCTCATCAAAATTGGTAAAGATCGAAAGCCGCTGGAGAGTAAGGATTTGACAAAATACCGTACCCTCTTAAACAGCCAAGAGGTATTAGAGCGCGCGCCGGACAATGCAGATGATGCTCAGCTTGCCAAATGCGCAGCGCAAGCGCTAGAAGACTTCATAACCAAAATTGAAGACGATGGAGAAAGGGAGGCTATTCAGGCGGCCCTTGTCACATCTAAGAAGTTTGCCAATAAAACGATCACAAGCCGACGCCCTCGGTACCTCACAGAAAGCACGTTTAAGAGAATACGCACTAGGCAGTTCTATGAGATTGCCAAGTTTCTATGTGGTGGACTGCCACAAAATACGCTAGACGCTTCCATCGTCGTTACCGATACCGAAAGAGCGTATATCGCTTATGGCCTTGATTGTCTAGCTAGGGCCGCGGTCACGCTTCATTTTGCCGGCCTCGCCTGTCTTTTCATTCATGCTTTTGACGCTTCACACAAACCTCATGAGCCAGCGTTGGTGCAACCCGATCACCTAGCCTGCACAGAGCATTGCCTTTTAAGCTTGCTACATCTACTTGACAGAGCAAACTATTGGCGCACCATTCCACCCCAAGCTCGCTCCTCAACGATTGACTCCTTGCCCCCCGCAAGAGACCGCTATCTGACGTCACTCATCGATGAGGTTAGAGACTGCTGGACGCTTGTTGAAGGCAGACCGACCAAGCGTCAGTTGTCTTTCACTTTTGCATCTGTACTTGGCCTGGGCGGCGACCTGTATTTCCTCGATCTGTACAGCGATATTTGGGTTCCGTGGTACAGGCGCAACCTACCGCACGGGAACGAGCCTGCGGGCATTGAGTTGCTCACCGCTAAGAGCGGTCTCCTATCGGAAGCTCTTTACCCCTACTGCAAGGTGACGCGATTGGTTGGGAATGCCTTGGACCTTGCTTACAGGGCGTTGGCGCACTACTACGGCCGTAGTCTACATGATGTCATTGCAGATGGTCGAACACTCCAAGATCACGCTGAAGTCTTTTTCACCGATAGGACATTTGCCTTGCTAAAACCGTAAAATATTGCTATAATATGCGGACAAATCTATGCTGTAAGTATATGAAAGGAGTCGTACGGGAAAAGTGTATTATGAGAGACGGCCAAAGAGACGTATACAAGGAACTTGCCGGGGATGACTGGTTTGCCTATCGTAGAATGGAGCGAGCCGCCAATATCACCGTGCGGCACATGTATGCAAGCTGGCAACGGGCCGACGATCACGACCGACATTTAGAGCGCATGGCGTTATGGGGTGCTATCCTATTGGATGCTGACTGTGCTGAAGCACTCCAACCAGGCCACGAGCTACGACTGTGGCCTCCAGACATCAGCGCAGAAACCCGTTATGGGCTCCAGGCCGGCATCCGAATGGTACACGCCGTATTACCGTTTACGACTATAGAACGGGATACCCTCAATGATCGGCCTATGCAATCCTTCGCAGCTCAGTTTCCAGCGGTTGAAAGTGATGAACTCGCTTCACATGAACCAGAATTAGTGGAGCGCTGGCACCAGTGGCTGTGGCAAGACGAATTCGGTAGGCCACAAACTAGTGTTGAAGCCATCGGCGCCGCTGCTATCTTGATGGAAAGTTGTCGGCAACTTTTCCTGAGTCTCGACACAATCCTGTCCGACCCGCTGGCCACCCCTCTCTGAGAAGTTCGAGCAGACCTAGCGGTTACGCAATAACGGCACCGTGGCCATCACCCCCCAGCCACGAACATATCCTCGACCTCATTACATCCAGAGCCACCCTTGTTGAGCTGAGCATAGGGCATCCTTCACAAGATCATTCAGACGGCGATCCCCCGGGCGTGAAGGTATCCGTGGCCTTATGACACACAGTGCCATTCACGGTGCTGGGCAGATGAGCATACGGCAGCACCTTATATTTCTCTGGTCCGTATTCATTGCAGGTGGCCGCTTGAGGCCCGCTGAGGGTTATAGTGGTGTGATCTTCCGACTCCCAGGCTCCGGTCGGCACGAGATTGAACGTCACCCCATTTAGTTCAGTCTGTGACAGACTTGGGCGGGAATTAGTGAGAGCGTTGCGATTCAGAACCCAAAACGGCGTGGTCACGGTCTGGTCCGGCTGAAAAGTGTATTGGAGTCCTTCCCCGCCGCAGGTCCATCCTTGGGAGGTGTGGAGCACTGTGTCCGAAGGACCGCCCGCACCAGTCATAGCACCCTTGCCATCGATGACCATTTGAAGAGGTACGCTGCCTTCAGCATAAGACATTACCAGTTCACCTTGTGCAAAGGCTTCATTACCAACGCTGTCGCTCGTTTCTTCGTCTGTCGGACAAGCGCTCAGCACTTCCGACGGTGGTGCCCCTGCCTGGCCATACTGAAGTGAGCCGAGTATGACCTTGGAGACGAACTTGGTGTTCTTGGCAACCAAGGTGTATGTACCGATTTCCGGCAGCGTCGCAGTCGTTGCAGGCGTCGTCTCCGTGGATGGAGTCGATGTGGTCGGTTCGTTCTGCCCGCTGGCTACTTGCGCAGCCGAGGGAGGACCTACTGAATTGCTTGGGCCGGATGAGCCGCAACCAATCAGAGCAGCCACCATGATCCCGACGCTCGCCAGCACGCCAAGCTCGGCGACAACGCTGATACCTCTCCTCATGTTCAGACTCCTTTGTGGTTGGGGCTGCCCGTGCAGCCATTTGTCCGCGCGGGACGCTACTTATAAGTCTGTAGACTGTCAAGTAGCAAACCGGGACCGTGTCCCGGCATGGAAGGCGATCTACAACGAGCGGTCGGCCACAACCTGCGGGCCTACCGCCAGGCCCTCGGCCTCAGCCAAGAGGCGTTCGCGGACGAGCTCTGCGTCCACCGCACCTACATGGGCGGCATCGAGCGCGGTGAGCGCAACCTGACCCTCAAGAGCCTGGAGCGCATCGCCGGCCGGATCGACGTCGACCCGCTCGCCCTGTTGCAGCCGCCCGAGGACGAGTCAACGCCGCCGTCCGCACGGGCCACAGGCTTGACGGCTCACGCCACGCGGCCCTAGCCTCGGGCAGACCCGTTCAACAAGGACGGCCCCACAGAGCGATGACCGCCGAGCCCCAGACACGAGAAGAGTGTGCCTCTCATGCCCGATGAGCAGCCGACCCACGACCAAGGCCCGCGCCGATTGGCTGATCCTTGACCTCTTGCTTGAGGAGGGCACCCGTCGCCCCTGGGCGACCGCCGAGATCACCCGCGAATACGGCCACGAACTCAACGCCATCGACGCGATCGACCGCCTCCACGGCGCCGGACTCACCCACAAGACCAGTGACGGCTTCGTGTTCGCCACCCACGCTGCTGCCCGCTACCACCAAATCGCCGATCAGGCACCATCGCCACGCGCCTCACCGGCGAGCGAGTAAGAAGCGGCCCAGGCCACCGGGCCATCAACACGCGAGTAGCCGACGCGGCTACTGCTCCGGCTGCCCGCCCTCGATCACCCACAGCCGAGGGAGCCGCAGCGGCGGCTCGCCCACGCCGCCGAGCGTCCGGCTGGCGACCTCAGCCACACAGAACGCATCAGCCAACATGGCCCGAGCGAACTCGCTGATCGCGTCATCGATGACCCGGCTTGCCCGTTCGTGCAAGCGGCCAAACAGCGCCAAGACATCGGCGTCGCCCAGCTGCACCTCGTAGCGCTCGCGGGAGCCCACCTTCTCCCACCCGATCAGATCCAGCAGCCGCGCGGCCTGCTCGAAGTTGCGACGCAGCCACCGGGCGCGATTGATCTCATCGGCTGCCAGCACCAACGCCAAGTCCCCGGCCTCGGCCAAGTCGCTGACTACGAAGCCATATACCGCGTTGCGCTGCGCCCGATCCAACACGATTGCCATACCAGGAGCCTCCAATCCGAGGGACAGAGCGGCCCAGATCCCAGGAGCGAACAAGGGCCTGGGCCGCCCCCAAAGCAAACCAAGCCAGGCCGTGATATGGCAAGGTGTGGAGCTGGCTAATCATCATGATTCGTGTGCTGGCGGTCCGATGGTAGTGGCACTATCGAAAATCTCCTGTTCGCGGCAGTTACTCGGGTGACTGGCTCTCATTCACAGATATTTACGAGTGACAGTTCACGCGCTGCCACGAGGCACGATCATTCGACGACAAGCCGCCGATTTACCGAAAATCCCGGCAAAACCAAAGGGGGATTTTTGGCGTCCTGGCGGGCTGGTAGACCTTGCGCGTGAAAAGGGTAAACCAGTGACCCCCGGCCGGATAGTAGCCAGCCGGGGGTCGTACACAGGAGGACATGTCTCCCATGCCGGCCCATCATACGCCACAGAGCGACACATACCTGGAGCAGCGCGCCATCATCCACCAGCTGCTCCGCGACGACCACACCGAACGCTGGACACCCAAACAACTCCACCAACGCGCCCTCTCGGACATCGCACCCGAGACGATCGACGAAGCTCTCGCCGAACTGGAGGCCGCTGGCGTGGCCTGGCGCCTGGACGGCTACGTCGGCGCCTCACTCTGTGCCCGCCACCTGTTCTCACTCGACCTCATCGGCATCTGAGAGGCCGCCATGCGACTCTCAGAAATGGGCCTTGAGCCCACCACGCTGGCCTGCCTGCACCGCGGCGGCATCAACACCACCTACTGGCTACTCGATCACACCTACCGGGAGCTGATCTGGCATTCCGAGATCACCCCCGAGGCACTCTACGACATCCTCCGTGCGCTCCGCCGGCACGACCTGACGCTGAAATCGCACACCAAGGGAAGAGAGCGGCCGGTGAACGAGCGCAATCTCGAGGTCTTCCGCCTGCGCGTTGTCAAGGGCCACCGGCTCAAGGCAACCGGCGAGCAGGTCGGCATCGGCGTCGAGCGCGTCAGGCAGATCCTTGCGGCCTGCTTCGGTCTGCGGGGCGCACCACCGGCCGTCAAAGCCAAACCCCACCGCATCGAGAACCAAAGCTTGCCCCCCGACTGCGATCAGGTCGGCCGCGCCATAGGGCGCCTGCGCGCCGCCCGGGGCCTCACCGTCGATGACCTCGCCGCCGCGATCGATATCAGCGCTGAGCAGCTGGCCCGGATCGAGGACGGACTGCGCGACCCCACCTGGACCACGCTCTCCAGGCTCGCCATCGCGCTCGACACCACGGCGGCGCTGCTGGCCTACGCCATCGAAGTCGAGCAACCCACGGGTAGCACCTGATGCCTGATCGCCAGCTCATCCTCGTCATCGAGGCCGACGACACCGTCAGCCGCCCGATCGTTGACCAGCTCGCTGCCGATGACCACGCAGCAAAGATCGCCCGCAGCGTGGGCCACGCCACCGCCTTGGCCGTCATGGAGCCGCCGGCGCTCGTGGTGCTCGGCGCACTCGCTACACCCACCGACGCCCTCACGCTGCTGCGCATGATCCGCAGCAGCCCGGACGCTCCCTGGCAACAGGACGTGCCCGTGATTCTGCTCAGCCCCCACACCCAGGAGTCCGACCTACTGCGAGCCTTCGAGGCAGGCGTCGATGACTTCATGGCCCACCCGCCGAGCTACCTGGAACTACGCGCCCGCCTGCGAGCCCTCCTGCGACGCGCCACGCCGCGAAACCACCGAGTGCTCCAGGTCGGCCCGCTGAAGATCGACACCGACGCACACACGGCCAGCCTCCACGGACAACGCCTCGCCCTACGCCGCATGGAGTACGAGTTGCTCGTCCACCTCGCCGGCGAGCCCCAGCGGGTCTTCCCCAAGCACGAGTTGCTGCGGGCCGTTTGGGGATACCCCGAGGTCTGCTCCACGCGAACGCTCGATAGCCACGCCAGCCGCCTGCGCCGCAAGCTCGCCGCCAGCAACGAACGGTGGGTCTTCAATGTCCGCAGCGTGGGCTACCGGCTTATATAAGGCGCCGGCAGGCCCGACCAGTCGCCCAATGGCACTTGTGCGACGCCGAGTGCATATTGCTACTTGACAACTTTGCCAGTGTAGACACATACTAAGCCAATGCCGCACAAAACCAACACACCAAAAACTCTCAAACAACTTCTTTCCACTGACAATCATATTCCCGGTATACGGCCACGGTATTACCTACCGGTGTTCATCGTTTCGGTTATCCTTTCGTTCATGATTACGCCATCGCCCAACTATCTCCCGATAGACGTACAGCTTTTTCTTGCCTTCGTCATATTTGCCTTGATCTCGGCGATCTCGGCTTTTATTGGCCGTATCCTGCGTCGTATCAAGCATCACTGATCGACTCACGGGGCTCCAGCGTTCGCAGCAACTTGTACGCATGCATGAAGGCCGAGGATGCTGTTGAAGTCGTAGGCAATCTGGCTCACGTTGGACCTGAGAAATGCTCGCACTAGATCGGGAAGTATCTCGACATCTGCCAGCGCATTTTTCGCGTCTTTGATCTTCGCAACAATCTCAGACACGCTCCTATAGCCAGCCGGCGCCTTCGGAAGCACCTTGTAGTGCGCAATGTCGTAAAACGTCTCTGCGGCTGGATAGAGTGCCTTTGGGATCTTGGCCAAAACCTCGGCACTCTTGGCAACCTCAATTACCTTGAGCAGCTTGAGCGGAAAGGCAACGAGCAGCGCAACCCCAGCTGCACACTTCGCATCAAGCACTGCCTCGGCAGCCTTGCACTTCAAGCCTGCAAGGACACGCTTCAAGAGGCTGCCATGCACGGGTTTGCACGCGCTTATAACAGGTAGCGACGGACTGCTGCTACCTCCACCCTCCTGGGGTGGTGCCCCGCTGACTGGTTGAGCGCCGCCGGTGCCGTTTGTGTTTGCTCCACCGCTTGACGGCGACTGTGGACTGCCTGTCGTCGTCAATGCTTCCTGTAGGCCGAGCTGGTAATCCTTTCCGAGACCAGGAACGGTGTATGCCGACACCGTTGGTGCGACCGTCGGTTCCTCTACTTCACCGGCCATATACAGACGTTCGCTATCGAGTGCGGTACCAAACATGGTAAAGCCATATTCACCATAGCCATCAGCTTCGATCGGAGGGAACATCATTGATCCCGTCTGGGCTGATCGGAATTCAACCTGTGCTCCAAGAACATCCTTCACTCGGCTGCACCGAGCAGCGGTAGATCATAAAGGCCGGCAAAGCTACAACACCGTTTACATCTACATGCACCGGAAAAGAGCCGCCATCCTGGGCAGGCCCGATCGGCCCTTTGGCATGATCGGTCCACCGTTCTGATCCGGTGGCGCTCAGTGATGTAAAGACCGCCGACGCATTGGACTCACTATTGGCGAAAATCACTCCACCATCCGGCGTAGCAGCTAGGTTGGTCTGACTACAGTACGCTTCTTTATCCGTCCAAGTCCACGCGATACCACTCGGGGTGATCTTCTCGACACTCGCGTGTTCGCAGCCCCCATCGTAACCAGCGACAAAGACAGTCCCGTCGGCGCCCGCCGAGTTGCTATATGCCTCATACGCGGAAATAGGCGCGCCGGTGGTGTAGTTGGTGAGTTCTTCGCCACTATAGTTCAGGTAGTAGACCAGACTGTCGGTCTCCACAACAATGATGCCACCAGTGTAGGCGTGCAAGCCGGTGACATCGGAGAAAGATTGTTCAAACGTCATCGCGCCGGTCTGCTCGTTATACCCGACTACCTTGGAGTAGGCGCCGTTCCACATCGAAAAGAACACGCTGCCATTCGCCCCCAGGACCGGCCCGGTGCGCCAGCTCACAAATCCGCCGGTGGGCGTCCCCATCTGACCGAGCCTGCCGCCGAAATCGACTCAATGACTGGATTGCCAGAGGCTTCTTCCGTCAGCACGTAGAGATTACCCTCACTGTCACTAATTCCATCCATGCAGGTCGGCGCATAGCCCTTCACGAGCGGCAGATGCCATACGACGCTGCCATCACGAGTTACATACTCGCAATTACTCGTCAAGAGGTTGCCGTTCGGCGCCACAAAAGCCGTGTCGTTCCGTTCGATTGGAACACTCCACGCCACGCTTGGAAGGTCTGCGCGCCCGATCGCAGGACCCACCAGGCCAGCAGCGATGCAGACTATCACCGACGAGAGCACGGCAAGCAGCCGTGAGGAGCGGGGCAGACCACCGGCAGCAACGAGCAGCAACAACTTCCGTGCGTCCATAGGGTCGGCAGTCTATACGGTTCGCCGCCTATTGAGACTGTACGGGTCTGCTGCCGCCATCAAAGCCGCTATCCGCACCGCTCGGATAAGTTGATGCCTCAGCGCATCGTCGCCCAATACCGGTTGTGCGACGTAAGGCCACCCTCCGTGGCAGATCGGGGCGCCCAGCTAGAGCTCAAGTGACGTGCTCGACGTTGCAACCGCAGGATGGAGGTCAATCCGTACCGGAGGCATGGCGTTTGATGGCCTGACCCCCTGAGTTCGGTCCGGTGCGTATGAGAGTTCTACCCGTCCGTGAGAATGGACGAGGAAGGAACTCTGATGAAGCGACGCAGGCATACCCCGGAGCAGGTGATCCGCAAGTTGCGCGAGGCGGAGAGGATGCTCGGAGAGGGCAAGGCGGTCCCGGAGGTCGCCAAGGCGCTGGAGGTCTCTGAGGCGACCTTCCATCGCTGGCGTAACCAGTACGGAGGGATGAAGGCCGATGACGTCAAGCGCTTGAAGGAGTTGGAGCGCGAGAACGGCCGGTTGAAGCGGATCGTCGCTGACCAGGCGCTCGAGAACCAGGCGTTGAAGGAGATCGCCAAGGGAAACTGGTGAGCCCGGCCCGTCGGCGTCAGGCGGTCGCGATGCTTCGCGGCCGCCTCGGTGTCAGCGAGCGCTGGGCGTGCAAGGTGGTGGGGCAGCATCGCTCTACGCAGCGCCACGAGCTCACGCGCGCCGGCGGCGATGCCGTGGTGCGCGGGAGGCTGCGCGAGATCTCCGAGGAGCGCCCGCGCTGGGGTTACCGGCGTGCGCACCACAGGCTGTGTGAGGAGGGCTGGGAGATCAACCGTAAGCGGGTGCAGCGCCTGTGGCGCGAGGAGGGCCTACGGGTGCCCGTCCGGCGGCGTAAGCGTCGCCGCCTGGGAGATTCGACGGTCCCGGCCAGGCGGCTGCGCGCTGAACGCGCCAACCAGGTGTGGGCGCTGGACTTCCAGCACGATCAGACGGCCGACGGCCGGGCGCTGCGGCTGCTGAACATCATCGATGAGTTCACCCGCGAGGCGCTCCAGATGCTGGTCGCGCGCAGCATCGACGCAGACACGACTGTCAGCGTGCTCGAGAAGCTCGCCGCCGAGCGCGGCGCACCCGAGTACATCCGCTGCGACAATGGCCCGGAGCTGACCGCGCACGCCCTCAAAGACTGGTGCCGTTTCACCCACACGGCGACGAGCTACATCGACCCAGGGGCGCCTTGGCAGAACGCGTTCGTGGAGTCCTTCCACTCCCGCGTGCGTGACGAGCTGCTCAACGTCGAGGAGTTCTCATGCCTCGGCGAGGCCAGGGTCGTGATCGGCGACTGGCATGAGGACTACAACCAGCGCCGCCCACACTCAGCGCTCGGAATGCAGACCCCAGCCGCGTTCGCAAAAGCCCACCCGCGAGCTCCTGCCCGTGGACATGACGCGCTGTGGACAGCAAGCTGACCACAGCGCTTGGACAACCCCTGCGGGGTTGCCCACATGCCCACCGGCACGACCACCACACCCGCCGACCGCCAGGCCCGTTACGCTCCCCGTGTCACCATTCCACCCACTCTCACACGCGGTGGACCGACAAACGGGGGCCGGCCATTGATGCTACCGCATCGTATGGGAGCAACGCCCAACGCCGATTGTGCGACCTCGTGTGATCGACTACACTCAAACGAATGCATTGGGTCTTTGAGGGCATTGGCACGGCACTAGTTATCTTTGTTTTGGGTTTGATCGCGAGTAAGCGCCGCAGCGTCGTTCAGCGACAGCGAGCCCGCGATCACGCGACCCAGATACAGAGCGGGCGCAACACAAAGCTCAAAGATGACTGATCAGTCGCAAAAATCGGGAGCGGATAGCCTCCAGATCCAAGCGGGCCGAGACGTCATTGTCGGTGTGACAGCTGAGGAAGTAGTCAGTATTACCCGGGCTGAGATCGCACGAGGTGTCGAGCTGTTGACCGCAACGGCGAAGGAAGTAGCCGAGGCGCGCGTGCAAGCCCTGGGCGACAAGATCATTGAGGCGTTCTCCGACAGACACGAGTTGGTTGCGGCGTTCGCCGATCCCGACTTTCAGTTTTCATTGCGCGATGCCGCCCGGACCGCAGCCTCCAGCGACAACGAATACACAGAGCAACTACTAGTAGATCTGCTCGCAAATCGGGCAGAGGAGGGAAATACAGCTCGGGTTCGTTTGGCTACCAGCCACGCGATCCGCGCTGCGGACAAGCTGTCGAAGGAAGCGCTGAATGGCCTTACCGCGATCTGGGCGCTCAGCTTTCTTTGGTCGCCGGGCGCCACGTTTGACGAGAGCCTCACCGGCGAATCAAGCGATGCTGGCACGTTGGTCGCCTTGGGGCTTCCGTCCGACAATGGTTGGGTGAGTGATCTCGACGTTCTCAATCTAGCGAGACTACAGACTCTTGGTAGGCGCAATGCGTATGTTGACGTTCTCGCACATCGCTTCCGCGCGTTTCTAGTTCCAGGGATAGATGGCGAGGCTGACCAAGCCTTGCTCGCCGAAACGCAGCAAGCAGTTCCCGAGCTTCGATCCCTTATCATTGAGCATCCCTTGAAGCCGGGCTACTTCATGCTGACACCCTCTGACGAGGAGGCGGTCAAGGCGGCACTGCCAGAGGGTGCGACGAGGGATCAGTCTATAAGCGCGATAATCGGCAAGAATGGGTACGGCATGGAAGACAATACGGCCCGCGCAAGCTTGGCCGCGCTCACCGACGCTGCGCCGCTCGCGACGGTACGGGATTGGTGGAGCACAGTGCCGACTTTCGACTTCACGGTGGCGGGCGATGTGATTGGCTTCGTAAGCGCCCGGCGGCATTTTGGTATTGCAAACGCTCGATCGATTGCGGACCTTCTCCGAATGCGTGCAACCTGAGGTTGCGGCGCAAGCGGGACGCGTCGTGGAATGCCGCTTGTGCGACACAGCGGTTAGGATGTACTGGGTTGAGGAGGGCTGGAGGGAGTGGTGGATTGAGTCAGTGGGTCCACCCCGGACATGAGACGTGAAGCGAACCGCCCAAGGTCAGCATGTAGCTGGCGGTCGGCTGGAGTCTGCCAATTTTCCGTGCGGTTACGTAGTAGTGTGAGAGTTCGCTTCAACTCGAGAAATCGGGGGGCTAGACCTTCGACATACGCCTTGATGAGCGTGTCAAGTTGCGCTTTGACCGCTTGCGGCATACCGATCGTCATCTGCGGGAGTGGAGTGACGGGATCGGGTTCGATGAGCGAAGCTACTGGGGCAGATTCCCGTCGCGGTTCAAGGCGACGCAACAGCAAAAGGAGCTGCGGCTCTAATGCCGAGAATAGCTCCATGTACTCATCGGCAGCAGCCTTTTGAGCGGGAACTTGTTCACCTTCAACCCTGCGCCCGGTTAATGCGGCCAACCTATCGCGGTTAGCGACGATTTCGCTGTACGTTTGGGTCCAGAAAGTGTTACTTGAGCGGATCGCTCGCAGCAGTGCCTCTGTTTCGCCGGCTGTCGGCTCAACCTCGGTATCCGTTATTGGTACTGGTTCGGCCTCAGTGAGAGCGTCTACGATTTTGATGGTTGAGGCTTGGAACTTAGCTCCTGCTGCCTCCAGCTCCTTGAGATCTACATGGCGGTGGCGACTTGCCGGGCGATGTTTTGTGTCGACGGGGTAGCGATAAGCGAAGCTACCTGGGTCGCTTCGATGCATCAGTTGCACGAACTCATCGGTTTCTGATGAGAATTGCATCGCCAAGTCGCTACGGCCTACCGCATCGAGGGCGCGTTTGCATCTTTCTGTCAACTCGGCGATGTCGTGGCGTGGTGGGATTGTTGCCGAAGTGCGCTCAAGAATCAGCTTAAGGCCGACCTCCACTCGGTGGCGCTGGAGGAATACGACATCGACTGCGATGTCGTCCACAGCTGCGCTAAATATCAATAGGTACTTTGACAAGAAGGCGGTGTGGCGACCCAAGCCGCGGAATTGCGACTCCCAGCTACCGACGTACTCAGTTTGCGCGATCAGTCCATCGCGTGGCGAGCCTTTGGGGAAAATGTCGTCGGAGAGAGCCATCTAGAGCCAAATGGGGAGTCGACCACGATGGGCTGTAGCTAGCCGTGGCTTCTATTTTCTGGTGGCCAGCTACCGGGAACGGGGAATCCCTGTTCAGCAGCATAGTAGTAGTCGGTGAGGGGCCGGCCTACCTCGGTTGTTCCGCTGCCGTCTAGGGGGATGTAGACGCCGTTGGTTGCTTTCATGATTCGCCCAGCCTTCCAGGCATCATAGAGGCTCGCGCCGAGCGCGCTGGGATTTGTGGGAGTCTTCATCCCTCGTTCCGTCATGAACTTATAGAGGGAGGTTGGCCCCATTGCGGTACCTCCGAGTTCGTTATAGGCTCGTTCGAGCGCGGCTACCGCAAGATCCTGGGCCGGTGCCGCTCGTCTCCTGAGCGGCTGCTCATCCGGTCGGGTGGGAGCCTGCTCCGCTGGTTGCGCTCGACCCCGCGCAATGGCCGCTGGATGCCCGACCACTCGGCGCAGCAGCTCGACCTGCTGGTTGAGCTTTGTTTGCTCGTGGAGCTTTTCTTCATAGAGACGCAGAAGCATGGGCATCTTGGCCGCCACCTCCTCCGGATTGGATAGATCGATGTTGAAGTCCTCAGACATCGCTAGCCTAACTCTAGCATGCCCTAGCGATGGCAGAGTCCACCTAGCTATGGCGCTACGTCGTTCCTGGACCTCGCTGGTGCATGACCGCCTCGACCAGCACGTAGCGCCCCCGAGCTACCCGGACCAGCCGGCCCGAAGAGCCCGCAACGTCCGAGGCGAGCGCGCCCTTGACCGAGGACCGCGGCACAGGCTCGCCCACTAGATGATTGATTCCACGGCGGTGGCTGTGGTACGGGCGGGTTTATAGGCAGCAGGGTCGAAGTCGGCGGTGCTCTAAACACACCGTCGACCGAAGGGGGCCTCGATGGACGCCGACCTCGACCTGCTGCTGACTGCGGTTTATGTCACGGCTGACGATCTCCTGCCCGAGCGGCCGGGGAACGCCAAGCGGATCGTCACAGACGCGGAGGTCGTCACGCTCTGCGTTGCCCAGGCGATCATGGGGATCCCGTCTGACCGGCGGTTCCTCGCTGTCGCTTCCAAGCATCTGCGCCACCTGTTCCCGCAGATCCCTGCCCAGCCCGGGTACTTCAAGCGCCGTCGCCGTCTGTCGGACACGCTGGAGTGGCTGATGGGCGTGTTCGCCAGCCAGAGCCCGGGGTTCTATGACGATCTGCTGCTGGTTGACAGCACGCCGGTTGAGTGCGCTCGCAGCCGCGAGACGGTCAGGCGCTCAGCGCTCGCTGACGCCGCGGACTATGGGTGGTGCGCCAGCCACAGCCGGTTCTTCTGGGGCTTCCGGCTGCACGCGCTGTTCTCCCCGGACGGCACCCCGAGAGCACTCGCGCTCACGTCACCTAAGCGTGACGAGCGGGAGGTCGCGCTGAAGCTCCTCGAGCGCTGCCGGCGCCATGGCGGAGAGACCGTGATCGGCGACAAGGGCTACGCGGGACGCGAGTTCGCCACCCGCGTCAGCGAGCTGGACGCCACGATCATCAGACCCCGCCGCAAGGACGAGCCCGGCCGCGGACCGCACCTCGCGCCGATCCGCCAAAGGATCGAGAGCATCCTCTGGACCTGCAAGGACATCCTCACGCTCGAGCGCCACGGCGCACGAACTCTCGCCGGGCTCAGAGAGCGCATCCTGCAACGCCTCCTCACCCTCGCCGCCGCCATAACCCTCAACCACCAACTCGGCCGACCAAGCCGCGCACTCGTCAACTACTGCGCATGAACCCCGTGGAATCAATCATCTAGCGCCTCAACGGCTATATGGATGTCCTTGGCACGCATCGGCTCGCCCCGGTCCGTCAGCACCTGAACGACGGCGTTGAGCACCCAGCCGGGCCGGCGGGCTCGCTGCCGACGGCTCTCAGGCCGCCGTCGAGGCCCGCCACTGGCCCGCAAGGCCGCCAGCTTCTTGGCCAGACGGACAAGCGACCCCTGTAGATCATGGTTCGAATAGTGTCCAAGGAGGTCCATTTTTGGAGACCTAAACCTCGCTAATCGAACCAAGCTGGGCACCCAGTCGATGATCGTGTCGTCCGGCGAGGCTGTGGGCTGTTAGGGCCGGGCACCAGAGGCACCATGCGAGCCGCCGGAGCCGCCGCACCGCGAACTCATCCCGAGTACGACTGCGCTGTACCGCGGGTGGCGGGCTTGCCAGCACGACGGAGACCGCATTTTCCATGCCAGAAAGCGACGCTTGCGCGTGGCCCGTTATCCTACTCTGCGGATACGATCAGAGTCCCGTCACGATTCCTGTCGTCGCAACTCGATCGCCCCCCTCGGCCATGACCGCAACCACAACATCGGGACCAACGGCGCCGGTTCCCAAGGATCCGCAGCCTAGCGTTGATCGGATCGACGGCCTCGCAAGCCGGATCCTCACTGGCGACATCCTACTACCGAAGTTCCAGCGCAACTTCGTATGGGATCGTCCACAGATCATCTCTCTGCTCGACTCTGTAGCTCGCGGCTATCCTATCGGCAGCGTCCTCCTCTGGCAGAGTAGCCAAGAGCTTCGTAGCGAGAACCGAATCGCAGACTTGGAGATTAAGCCTCCGAAGTCGGGGTATCCGGTCAATTACCTCCTCGACGGCCAGCAGCGTCTCTCGACGATCTGTGGTGCGCTGCACTGGTACGGCTCGGATCCAAAGAGTCGCTGGAACCTCGCCTACGACCTGCGTACCCAACAGTTCATCCATCTCGACACTCTTGACGACCCGCCGCTACACCAGATCAGGCTCAACAAGATGCCCGATCCATCAAAATACTTCGGCCAGATGGCCGCTCTGGATAGCGCAGATAAGGACGAGCTCCGAATGCGGGCAGATGCGCTTTTTAATCGATTCAAGGACTACAAGGTCGCCACCGTGACGCTCGGCGATATGTCGATCGAGGACGTTGCCCCGATTTTCGAGCGAATCAATAGCACGGGCACGCCGCTCACGATTGTAGATCTCATGCGCGCGGCTACGTGGAGTCCCGAGTTCGACCTGATTGACACCATCGACGCTTTGCTCTCGGCTATGGCATCGAAGGGCTTCGGAGCTATCGATAAGAAGGTTGTGCTACGCAATTTGTCAGCGGCCGCTGGGGGTGGCTTCTCGACGGACAGTATTGATGAGCTTCGCAAGCTCCAACCCCCAGCACTCAAAGCTGCCGCCGAGGACACCGAGAAGTCGTACTTCCGGACCGTCGATTTCCTAGCAACTCAGATGAACGTGCCATCCGCACAGATCATCCCGTACTCGAACCAGGTCACCGTACTGGCTGAGATCTTTCGGAGGACTACTTCGCCTACATCTGCTCAGTACGCTGCAATCACTCAGTGGCTTTGGCGTACTGCGGTGGCTGGCTACTTCAGCGGCTGGAATACTGGTGAGATGGCCTCCGACCTAAAGGCCGTCGCAAACTTTGCTGATGGCAATGGTGCCGACATCGCGGTCGATATCACCCCTCCGCGGCCCGAGATATGGACGACGCGGCAGTTCCGGGCCAACAATGCACACGCCAAGCTGCTTGCGATCATTCTCGCTCATCTTCGGCCCGTCGACCTGCTGACCGGCCAGCTAATCGATCCCGGCGAGGCACTCGCTTGGACGAATCAAAGAGAGTTCCACCACTTTTTCCCGAGGCATTACCTTGAGAACAAGGGGATCGCTCGTCAGCGTCTTAACGCTCTTGCAAATATTATCATGCTTACGTCCGACAGCAACAAGAAGATCTCGAATCGGGCCCCCTCCGACTACCTGCGGGACGTGGAGGACGCTGCGCAACAGGCGGGCGCGAGCGTTCAGAGTTGGCTCGATCCCAATCTAATCTCTGCCGAGGCGTTTGAAGCTGCAAAGGACGACGACTTCGAGCGGTTCTTGGCGCTTCGAGCACAGACAATCCACGCTCACGTTTTCGGGCTTGCCGGCTGGCCTGACGTTGCGATAGGCTCCCCCGTTCTCTCCCTCGGTAAGGATGATTCGGAGATGCTGGTCGCTGCCGAGGAAGATACGGATTATGTGTTCGAGTCGCCAAAGGCCGACGCGGTCGCTGGCGACATTCACAGCTCGAGCGGATGAGCGTCAATGTGTCGGCAGATGTTGTAGCGGATTGCGTGGTAGATGATCTCGAAGCTCGGCCTTTGAAGGACAAACCTGCTCCTTGCGACGGGGCAGTAAGTTAAGCGCCCGGCAGTTGGACGCGCTGAAAGACGAGCACCTCGGCGAGCTTGTCGAAGTGCGCGTCGCGGTGGAGTACAGCGAGGCCACCGTGCTCCGCGGCTGCCGCGGCGATCAGCGCGTCGGTGACGGGCACGCGGTGGTAGCCGTCGCTACGCTCGGCCAGCTCGCCGAAGGCGCTCATCGCGGCGTCGGCGACGGCGCGATCGTTGCGCAGGATTCGCAGCGCGTCGAGCTCGGCCTCCAATGCGAGGTACTCGGAGGTGCTTCGCGCCGAATATAGGATCTCCATGCGCACGATTGGCGTGATCCACATGCGATCGTCGAGGATCGCCTCGTGAACGAGGGCGCCGAGGTCCTCCGGGAGCGCCGCGATGCGCCACCAAGCGGAGGTGTCGGCGATGAACGGCTGGTCGCTGCGCAGCAGTTCGGCGGCGTCCACCGCGGCTATTGCTCAGTATCGGTCAGCTGCTCGATGCGCGCGAGCGTGTCGCGATCCAGACCATCCGGGCTGCGCAGGCGCTCGGCGAGGGAGCGTAGGCGCTCGGCGCGCTCCTGCTGGCTCAGCGTCGGCTGCTCCGCGGTGGGCGTCGTGCTCAGGACCGAATGCTTCACGCCGTCAGGGTAGCGCGCGAGACCCCGGGCGCTGCACCTCGACCAGCACGTAGCGCCCCCGCGCCACCCGGACCAGTCGTCCCGACGAGCCCGCAACGTCCGAGGCCAGCGCACCCTTGACCGAGGATCGCGGCACCGGCTCGCCCACCAGCGCCTCAACGGCCGCGTGGATGTTCTTGGCCCGCATCGGTTCGCCCCGGTCGGTCAGCACTTGGACGATGGCCTTGAGCACCCAGCCAGGCCTGCGGGCTCGCTGCCGGCAGACCACGGGCCGCCGCTGAGGCCCGCCACTGGCCCGCAAGGCCGCCAGCTTTTCGGCCAGACGGCCAAGCGACCCCTGTAGGTCGTGGTTCGAATAGTGTCCAAGCAGGTCCATTTCTCCGGAGATGCTGGTTCCCGGGCCATAGAGTCCTCCTCATGGCTGTAGAGAGTTTGCGTCGGCGCCTCGCCGACCTGTTGGGATTTGAGGTCCCGCCCGCGCCCGACCCGCTCGTCCGCGCCGTACAGCGGCGAGGTGGATATGTCGAGCAGGTAGTCAGCTACACAGGAGATGAGGGCGATGTGCCAGCGCTGCTGCTGATGCCCGACCGCCCGTGCGGCGCGGGCGTGGTGGTGCATCATCAACACCACGCCCAGTGGCAGTTCGGCAAGTCAGAGGTAGCAGGACTTTGCGGAGACCCATGGCAGGCGTTCGGACCGGCGCTTGCTCGGCGAGGCGTGACGGTCATCGCCCATGACGCTGTCGGATTCGAGGACCGCAGGCCCGGGCCCCCTGGCACCGATGCTCGGGGGTCAGACGCAACCGACTACTTCACGACGATGTGCCACCGGCTCGTGCGGGGACGATCGCTGATGTGCACCGTCCTCGCCGATGCCGCCGCGGCGCACTCGGTGCTCGCAGGGTGCGACGGAGTCGAGGAGACTCGCATCGGGGCCGTCGGACACTCGATGGGCGGCGCCAGTGTTCTGTTGCACGCCGCCCTCGACCAGCGGATTGCGTTCGCCGTCGTCAGCGGCTCCGCGTGCACCTACCAGGACAGGATTGCCCATGGCGTCGGTATCGACTGTGCTCAGGCCATCCCCGGCTTGCTGGAGCTCGGGGACCTGGACGACATCGCCGGGCTGGTTGCACCTCGGCCGTTGCTGCTGTGCTCAGCCGAGGATGACAAGTACTCGCGTGATGCTCCTCGCATCGCCCAAGCGGCCGAATGCGCTTACCGGCAGGCGGGAGCACCGCAGGCCCTCGAGCATTATCGCGCGCGTGGTGGGCATGCCCTCACCGAGGAGCGCTTCGACGCCATCATCGAATGGCTCTCCTCATTGATCGCGATGGCTTGGGGCGGAGCGTCGATGGGTCCTTGCTGGTAGCTCGACTCGAGCTCGGTTGGCTCCATTGTTGTCGACCGAGCGAAGTCGTGCCGACGAACCCGGCTGCTGCGTTGAGGGTTCTCCAGTCTTCACACTTTCGCGATAGGTCCCTCAATCTCGAGTAGACGGGCGATCAGCATGACGTTGTATTCAACGCCGTCCTCGGCATAATGCGCACGTCGATGACACGTTGGGCATAGGGCGATGACAGCGGCCGGGTGATCAGGCCCCCCGTCGGACAAGCGCCGCGTATGGTGTGGCTCGAGGTAGGGGCGACCAGCTCCCGTACGGAAGGGCGCGGGAGCGCGGCATCCCTCGCAGTTTCCGTTGGCACGTGCGAGCGTGTAAGCCCGGACCGCCGCGGAGCGGCGGTAGGCGTTGCGCTTTGCATCGGAGGGTCCCGCTGGCGCGGCGGGAGGTTGCAGGGCAGCCTCCCGTAGCTGCTGGAGCGACAGTCCGGCAACATCCGCATCCGCAAGGTTTTCGTCGAGCTCATCTTCCTCAAGCGGGGCAAGTTCGAATGCGATCGCCCTACGAGGCGAGTCCTCGACATCCGGCACATTCTCGACAAACCTGTATCCCGAGCAGATGAACTGACCGAGGTAGCGCAGGTGGGCCGGTGGGGTCTGCTCGAAAAGGTGGAGGTCGCGACCGTTTTGCGCATGATCGCGGATCGCACGATTGCCGCGGACAAACTCCATCGGCCCCCGCTGGCCTTCACCGTAGTAGAGAAAGGACCCATCAGGGCAGGCTTCATCCTGATAGCCGTAGGCTAGACCAGCCTTTCCCGTGATCAGGAAAATCAGTGGATGGCTGGCAGGCGTCACAATGCCGCCCTGTGGCTGGCCCCCAAAACGCGCCCGAAGGTCGCTTCGGCGGTAGATCTTTCCCAACTCGAACACAGTCCGAGTCTTTCATAGTTCGGAGTCATATATATCTCACGATTGCGCGGCACTCCGGCGGCGCGGAACCTCCGGCCGGCCGGACAGAGTCTCGCCGGTCTCGAGCAGCGTCTTGAGGCTCGCCAGGATCCGGGGCCAGCCGTTGCTGACGCTCTCCAGCATCTCGCTTCCCGCGTCGAAGTCGTCGTGGATGACGGTCAGCTTGACGCCATCCCCGACCGGCTCGATGTTGAAGCTCACCTTCGATCGCCGCTCGGCGGCCACCTTCGCGAAATACTCGTCGCTGAACCCGACCACCTTGGCGAACTCCGGCGTCACCGTCTGCCAGGTGTAGGCCAACCTGCGGTGGGGCTCGGACTCCAGCACCACCTGCGCGGGATCGGCGATCGTGACACCACCGTACTCCCAGGTCATAGGGGAGCCGGCCTCCCAATCCGATGTGAGGGTCGCCCCCCAGTAGCGTTGAGTGAACGTGGGATCCGTCAGCGCCTGCCAAAGCTGCTCGGGCGTGGTTTTGATGTAGGTCGTGTAGACGAACTCGGGCTTCTGCATCGTGGTTTCCTCCAGCGCTCTCTTGAGGTCCGCCAGCGCGCGCACGCGCTCGCGGCTGTATTGATTGATCCAGCGTTCGCTGATGGCGTTGATCGGCTCGGCGTTGAGGTAGTGCAGCTTCTCCCGACCCCGCCGGACCGTGGTCACCAACCTCGCGGCTTCAAGCACCGCCAAGTGCTTGCTGACCGACTGCCTCGTCATGTCGAGCTCACCGCACAGATCCCGCAGGCTCTGCCCGCTGCGAGCGTTCAAGCTGTCGAGCAGCCGGCGACGGCCAGGGTCGGCCAGCGCCTTGAAGACCTCGTTCATCCACCATCCTCGCTATGCCAGATATGCAGCCATAAGGCTGCCTATACTATATGCAACTGGACGGCTGCATGTCAAGGCCGCTCGTTTGCCAAGCGTGGACTCGGTCCGCTGACCCCCTCTGTCAAGATCCGTCAATGGTCACACTCGCGCCCTGACGCGCATGCTGCTGCAGCCCAGTATCGTCGCGATGATGGAAATCGACGAGGGTGCAGACGAGCGCGCGCTGGATTGGAACGCCCCCTCCCCCCGACTTCGGGTGCTGCGGCACTGCGAGGTGGCGGGCACCACCCTGGTGTCGCTGATCCTCGCGGCAGGCATCGCGATCGCCGCCGGCGCCGACACGGCCGCGGTGGTGGCGGCGCTCTGCGTGATCCTCGCCGGATCGATCGCCGACGTGGTGGCGGGGCGGCGTGTGCGTGCCTGGGGCTACGCCGAGCGGGCAGAGGACCTGCTGGTCAGGCGCGGTGTGATGTTCCGGCGGATGTCGGTCATCCCGTACGGGCGGATGCAGTACGTCGAGGTCACCGCCGGGCCCTTCGAGCGAGCGTTCGGCCTCGCCACCGTGCAGATGCACACCGCCGCGGCCGCCAGCGACGCGCGCATCCCCGGGCTGCCCGCAGTCGAGGCAGCCCGCCTGCGCGACCAGCTGACCTCCCTGGGCGAGGCTCACGCGATGGGGCTGTGAGCGCGCCGGCGGGCTCACCACCGTCAGCGAATGGGCTCCCCTCGCCGGACCCTCATCTGGCAGCTGGACTGGGGGGCGAGTGGCAGCGGCTGCATCCACTCTCACCACTCGTGAGGGCCGGACGAGGCGTGATCGCGATCGTCCTGGTTCTGCTGATTCCGGCGGCGCGTGGCAGCCAGCAGGGATCGCTGAGCAGCGATCTTGCCCATCTTGGTGTGCTCATCGTGGTGTTCGCGCTCGGGCTGATCTCCTGGCTGGTCACCCGGTGGCGCCTGGAGGGTGGGGTTCTGCGAGTGGAGAGCGGCCTGATCCGGAGGACCTCGGGGCGCTTCCCGCTGAGCCAGATCCAGGCGATCGACACCGTCCGCCCCGGTCTGGCGCGATTCTTCGGCCTGGCCGAGTTGCGGATCCGGTTGGCCAGCGGCAGCGGCAAGGCCGGCCGCCTGGCGTACCTGACCAACGCGGAGGCCGAAACGCTGCGAGACCGTCTGCTGGCCCTCAGTCATGGCATGGCCGAGGAGACGCCGCCAGCGCCGGAGCAGGCGCTCCTGACCGTCCCTCCCGGGCAGCTGTTCGCCTCCATCCTGCTGAGCGGCATCGGCTTGATGCTGGAGTTGGCGATCGTGGCGCTCGTCGCACTCGCCATCTTCGCACCGAGCGCCGCAGCGGCCGCGCTCAGCATCGGGGCCGTGGGCCTGATCTCGCTGGTGGTGGGCCCGTTCCGGCGCTTCAATGGCGACTACCGCCTCACGGTGGCCGACGCTGCCGACGGGGTGCGACTCCGTTCGGGCCTGGTGGAAACCTCGGCCGAGACGATCCCCCGGGGACGGATCCAGGCGATCCGGATGATCGAGCCCCTAGCGTGGAGGCCATTCGGATGGTGCCGGCTGGAGGTGGATGTCGCCAGTCAGAAGTCCAAGGGCCGCCAGGACCGCAACCAGGCCAAATCAGCTCGCGCTTTGCTTCCCGTGGGCAGCCACGCGCAGGCCGCCTTCCTGTTGGCCAGGGTCTTCCCCGACCTGCCCGAGGAGCGACTCCCTCCACCGGCCCGCGCCCGCTGGAAGTCACCGCTGCGCTTCCGACTCCTGTCGTGGGGGGCCAACGACCGCTACGCCATCACCACCAGCGGCCGGCTGCGGCGAGTGACCGACTGGGTGCCGCTGGCCAAGGTGCAGAGCATTCGTCTTGTGGAGGGCCCCATCCAGCGCCGCCTGCGCCTCTCGAGCATTCATCTCGACACGGCAGGGCGCAGGGTTCACGCTGTCCTGCGCGACCGGGATCGAGCAGAGGGGACACGGCTGCTGGAGGAGCTTCCCGAGCAGTGTCGCCGAGCCCGGAAGTTGGAGGACCGGAAGTTGGAGGACCGCCGCGAAGTCGGCCGGCTGTCTGATCCTGACGTTCCCTGAGCGCGGCGGTCGATCTGGCAGAGCCCGCTCAGTCGAAGTCAGCGACCGAGTAAACCTCGCCCCGCTGCAGCACCGTCGGCACCGTCGACTGATCGGGCTCGCTCGGCACGTGGTGCACGGTGTAGGTGTCGCGGCCGAGCTGGAGGATCGCGGACACCGTCCGGCCGTCGATCGCATCGGGCTCGCCCACGCACAGAAGGTGGTCGAGGCCCTGGCGTCGGCATTCGATCTGGCGTATGCGGCGGTCGCGCGAGACAGATCCCGTGCACGCCTCCGCCTGCTCTCGCAAAGAGCTGTAGTCGCGCTCGGCTGCTGCGTCGCCTGTCTGCGACGACGGTAGGAAGAAGCTTGTCATCAGCGCCGCTTGGAGCCGCCGCGCGGACGGCTGCCGGCCTCGCGCGGCGGATAGCGCTTGCGCTCGTCGGCGGTCATCTGCCTGATCACGAGCTTGCCCTGGGCGACCTGCTCGCGAATGTCCTCGAGCTTTTCGTCGTGCTTTTCCTGCTGGCGAATCTGCTGGGGACCTGGCACGTGACCGCTCCTAATGGCCTGTACGACTTGGATTTGCGCGGACTACAGTAAGTGTGAATCTGCATTTACAGGTTAGCGCAACCATCCGCACATTCCGGCGGTCTGTCGGCTCAACCCTCCCAGCAGCGCGCGCGGCGCCGGTGGGTCAGGCGCACCGATCCACACGCCGGCACACAGAACTTCCCCTGCCGGCACACAGAACCTCCCCTTCGGGCGGGCCCCAACGAGACCCTCGCCCCGGATGTGGATTCCCGGCTGCACCGCCCGGCCCGGCGGCCTGCGTCTGCTAGCTTGGCGGCAGCGGCCGAGCCTTTTGGCCGCGAGGCAGCTCGCTTGAGTCCCGCTGAGGAGTGCGGTTCGGGTAGGCCAGAGCCTCCGAACCGTACGCGGCACAAGCGCCGCCAAAGGAGTCATTCATGGAAAAGCAGTCCTTCGCCGATCTCGGCGTCTCAAACACGGTCACCGCCGCGCTTGCGCGTCGCGGGATCCACGAGCCGTTCCCCGTCCAGCGCCTGGTCCTCGCCGACGTCCTCGCCGGGCACGACGTGCTCGTCAAGTCGCCCACCGGCTCGGGCAAGACGCTCGCCTTCGGGGTACCGCTCGCCGATCGCATCGGAGCCGGTGAACACGTGCCCGCGCGTCCCGCCGCACTCGTGCTGGCGCCCACCCGCGAGCTTGCCAGCCAGATCGTCGACGAGCTCGGCGACATCGTCCGCGCCTGCAACCTGCGTGTCACTGCCGTCTACGGTGGCGTAGGCCTCGCCAAGCAGGCGGCTCTGGCCGCTAAGTCGCACATCCTGGTCGCCACGCCTGGTCGCCTGGAGGACCTGCTGCAGCGCCGCGCCTTCACGCTCGCAGCAATCCGGATCCTCGTGCTCGACGAGGCCGACAGGATGCTCGACATGGGCTTCCGCCCGGCGATCGATCGCATCGTCGCCGCCTGCCCGGCGGAGCGCCAGACGCTGTTCTTCTCGGCAACCCTCGACGGCATCGCCGGCCGCGTGGCGGCGCGCTACACGAGGCGGCCGATCACCCACGAGCACGGTGAGCCGGGTCGCTACGAGACGGCCGACATCGAGCACCGCTTCGTCGCGATCCGCGAGAACGCCCGGTTGCAGACGCTGGTGGATGAGCTCGGCTGCGAGCGCGATCGCGCGCTGGTGTTCGTGCGCACCAAGCGAGGCGCCGACCGGCTCGTCAAACGGCTCGGCGACAGTGGCGTGGAGGCGCTCGCGATCCACGGCAACAAGTCGCAGGGCCAACGCGAACGTGCCCTCGCCAGCTTCAGGTCGGGGCGGGTCGACACACTGGTGGCCACCGACGTAGCCGCCCGGGGCATCGATGTCGACGGCATCTCGCACGTGATCAACTTCGACCCGCCGGACAACCACGACACCTACGTGCACCGGATCGGGCGCACCGGACGCGCCGGGCGCCAGGGCATCGGCATCACGCTCGTCGGCGCCGGTGAGCAGCACGAGATGCGCGAGCTCGCTCGCCGGCTCGGCCTCACGCACGGGCTCGGGGGCAACCACGAGCATTCGGGCAGGCCGGCCGGCTCGGCCTCCCGCCAGCAGCGCTCGCGCCGGAGAAGGCGGACAGCTTCGGCCGTGTCTTAGGACCTTTTAGGACCCCCAACCAAATGAGATCAAGTCTCATTCTCGTTTGGTTAGGGCCCAAAAAAAGAGAACATGGCGCGGACCGGTGATGGGTGGGGGATCAAACGGATTCATTGGAGGCCTATACCAAATGAGACAAAGTCTCATTATTTTGGTTAGGGCCTCTCCAGGACCCATCCCGAAGCGGCGAGCCTGAATCCTTTTCGCGGCGGCAGACCTCCTATCTGCGTACGTTCACGCCGATCGAACAGGAGAATGCCACCGTGCCCACGCTCGTCTATCTCGCCATCGGAGCGGTCGCCGTCTGCGGCTGCCTCTTCTTCTTCACGCGAGCGCGCTCCCGTGACTGAGACGCACACCTGGCCCACCGAGCGGGTCGTCAGCGCCGCTCGGCAGGGCGACCCGCGTGCGATCGCCTCGCTGGTGCGCGGCTCGCACGCCCATGTGCAGCGCTTCGCTCACACGCTCTGCTCGACACCCGAGGATGCGGAGGACGCCGCGCAGGAGGCGTTGATCGTCCTCTACCGGAGGATCGGGACGCTGCGTGCCACCGCCGCACTGGCGTCGTGGATCTTTCAGATCGTGCGTCACGAGTGCATCCGCAGAGCGCGGGTCGCGTTGCACGGCCCGGCCTCCCCCGCTGTGACCGAGCCCTCCGCCGAAGACGCCGCCCTCGCCCGCCTGGAGCTCGAGCGGATCGTGGGCTCGATCGCGCAACTCCCTCCCGACCAGCGCGCCGTCCTCGTCCTGCGCGACATCCAAGGGCTGTCGGGAGCGGCCACGGCTCACGCGCTGGGACTCAGCCGAGCCGCGATGAAGTCACGTCTGCGCCGCGGACGCGAGACGCTCCGCTCGCAGCTTGGCAGGCCCAAGCACGTCGCCAGCCAAGGAGGCACCGGCAATGCCAGACCATAATCGCGGCGCTCTCGCCAGCACCTCGATCGCTCGTCACCTCGCGCGTGGCGCGATCGGATTTGGGCTGATCGGGTTGGGGCTCGCGCTGACGCCGAGCGCCGGTCCCGTTGCGCTGTTGCTCGCGCCGCCCGGCATGGTCGCGTTGCGCGGCTGCCCCACCTGCTGGATCGCCGGGCTGATCCAAACGATCTCCGCCAGCCGCCTGCAGCGCAGCTGCAGCGACACCGGCTGCACGCTGCGCCGAGCCTCCACACCCGCAGCCACCACTGACCCATCCTGCGCCGCCACCCTCGCTGCCCCGCGGTCCTCCTGATGATGCCAGCGGCGGCGCCTCGCCACAGCGAGGCCCGATAGCCGCTCAGCCAACGGCTACGCAGCTGACCGCAAACCGTGCCCGGCAGCTCTCGCCGGGGGCAAGCAGGCGCAGATGATCGCCGCTGCGCAGCGCGTTGGCGGGCGCAGTCATCGGCTCGAAGCAGATGAACTCGCCAGGGCGCGGAGCGTAGACCTGCGCGCAGGGATAGCCCTCGAGCAGCTCGAGCTCGAGCCGCCGGCCGCCGGCCTCGGCCGCGAAGCGGGCGTGTGCGGGCACCGCCTCGAAGCCGTCGTCGAACTCGCGCTCGGCAAGCTCGAACTCCTGGCTGGTCAGCTCCTCGCCGGGGCCAGTTGGGATCTGGTGGTCGTCGAGCAAAAGGGTCCGCATCGCCGGCAGCTCCACCCACCAGCGCTCGCGGGGGGTGCCAGGTAGGGAGAGATAGGGGTGAAAGCCAAACGCGACGGGCACCGTGTCCTGCCCGCACGCGTGCACCGTCACCGCGATCTCCAGGCGTCCGCCCTCGAGGCTGGCCTCGTAGCGAAGGTCGTGACGGAACGGGAACACCTCGAACAGCTCACCGCGCGACTCGCTCCAGCTCAGCAGCGCCGTGAGCGCTTGAGCTTCAAGAGCGCTGGTCGGCGCCTGAGCCTCAGGGCCCCCGAGCCCGCTGGTCGGCGCCTGAGCCTCAAGACCCCCCAGCCCGCTGGTCGGCGCCTGAGCCTCAAGACCCCCCAGCCCGCTGACCGGAGTCCGAGCCTCAAGGCCCCCGAGGCCGCTGGTCGGCGTCTGTGCCTCGCTGCCGGGCCCGGCGATCTGCTCCCACGCCATCCGCCCACCGATCACCCCGTGGATCGGCAGGCCACGGTTGTCGAGCGCCACACGCGTAGTGTCGTGCGGTACCGCAACGCTGTGCCCGGCGACCGTGTAGTCGAAGGCCGCCAGCCGGTTGGCCCACGGGTAGAGCAGCGGAATGCCCATCGTCTTACCGCGCTCGACATACGCTGCCACGCCGCGGTTCTGCGCCAGCAGCTCCTCGCCGCGGTGGCGCAGCGAGCTGCACAGCATCCCCGCGCCCAGCAGGAACGTCGCCTCCAGCTGTGCCTGCTCGTCACGCAGCGTCACCGCCGTTGACTCGGCCGCACTCATGGCCGCGAACCCGTCCAGGTGGCGCTCTGCCCGGGTCCCATCATGCCCGCCCGGTACCCAACCGACTCCGCTCAGCCCCAGCCCCGCTCATGCGAACCGCGGCTCCTCGCGCCCCGGGAACAGCTCGGGCAGGCCGTCGCTCACCCGGTCCGGGAAGCTCGGCGGGCGCTTCTCGAGGAACGAGGCGATCCCCTCGCGCGCGTCGGCCGAGCGGCCGCGCGCGAACATCGCGCGCGAGTCGGCGCGGTGGGCCTCCATCGGGTGGGCGGCGCCCAGTCCGCTCCACAGCAGCCGCCGCGCGAGCGCCACCGACACCGGCGCAGTGTTCTGCGCGATCTCCAGCGCCAGCTCGCGCGCCACGCCGAGCAACTCGCCCTCCGGGTGCACGCTGCGCACCAGACCGCCGGCGAGCGCCTCCTGTGCGGTGAACACCCGCCCGCTCGCGACCCACTCCATCGCCTGGCTGATCCCCACGACGCGCGGCAGAAACCAGCTCGAGCACGCCTCCGGCACGATCCCGCGGCGCGTGAAGACGAAGCCGATGCGCGCGCCCTCGGCCGCTAGGCGGATGTCCATCGGCAGCGTCATCGTGATCCCCACACCCACCGCCGGCCCGTTGATCGCCGCGATCACCGGCTTGGTCAGCTCGAAGATCCGCAACACCACCCTGCCGCCGCCGTCGCGGGGGATCTCGCCGTCCGGGCGCTCGCCGTAGTCGAAGGTGCTGCCACCCTCACCAAGGTCCATGCCGGCGCAGAATCCGCGGCCGGCCCCGGTGACGACGATCGCGCGAACCTCGTCGTCGCGATCGGCACGCTCGAACGCCTCGATCAGTTCGGCGCCCATCCCTTCGGTGAACGCGTTCAGACGCTCGGGCCGCTGCAGCGTGATCGTCAGCACGCCGTCTGCCACCTCGTAGCCGATGGTCTCGAACTCCATGGTGCTCCTCTCCCGCCTCGATTTTGCGCCGGTCGCACAGCCTATCCTCCCGACCGCGACTTCCCGGCCGATCGCGGGTGGGTCGATTTCCCGGCCGATCGCGGGTAGGTCGACTTCCCGGCCGATCGCGGGTGGATAATCACCGTCGAGTGATGGGAGAGTTCGGTCGACACCTGCCACGGTGGAGCGGCGCGGTCGCGCTGCTGGCCGCTTGCGTGCTGGCGCCGAGCGCCCACGCCGTGACGATCTCCCCCCTCCCCGGAACTCCGGACGCACCCCCGCACACCCAGATCAGCTTCCTTGGCGTTCCCGCCGGCGAGATCCACCAGATCTCGGTCGTGGGCTCCCGCACCGGCTCTCACCGCGGGCAGCTGCACGGCTACGACAGCGCGCCGGGGGCGAGCTTCATCCCCAATCGAGGGTTCAGCGACGGCGAGAGCGTCCGCGTGAGCGCGCTCGTCGGCCCCTCCGGACACCCGCAGCGCGTCGACAGCAGCTTCACGATCGCGCAGCTCGCGCACTACCACTTCACGCCGATGTCCACCAAGGCGCCGCCGGCGAAGCCGGGGATGGTGCAGAGCTTCGTCTCCCAACCAAACCTGGAGCCGCCGACGGTGTCGGTGATCACCAACACCCCGCCCGCCTCCGCGGACGATGTGTTCATCGCCGCCAACGGCAGCTATCCGCAGCGGGGCCCGATGATCTTCAACCGCGCCGGCCAGCTTGTGTGGTTCAAGCCGATTCCCGCCGGCAAAGCGGCGATGGACCTCCAGGTCGAGCGCTATCGCGGCGAACCGGTGCTGGTGTGGTGGCAGGGCTATATCGGGCTCGGCGTCGGCTTCGGCACCGACGAAATCTACGGCCAGAACTATCAGCGGATCGCTTCGGTGAATGCCGGAAACGGCTACCAGGCCGACCTCCACGACATCCAGATCACGCCGTCGGGTGCGGCCTTCATCACCGCCTACTCGGTCGTCGAGGCCAATCTCTCCTCCGTCGGGGGCGCCACGCGGGGCGCGTTGCAGGACGCGATCGTGCAGGAGGTCGACGTCAAGACCGGCCTGGTGATGTTCGAGTGGCACGCCTACGGGCACGTGGCGCTCGATGACTCCTACTGGCCGCGCCCCGCTTCGCCCGCGACCCCGTGGGACTACTTCCACGTCAACTCGATCTCGCTCGACCCGTGGGGCGACGGCAACTTCCTGATCTCGGCGCGCAACACGTGGGCGGGGTATGAGATCGACCACAGCACCGGCCAGGTCCTGTGGCGGCTCGGCGGGCGCTACTCCAGCTTCAAGATGGACCCTGGCACGGAGACGGCGTGGCAGCACGACATCAACTGGCAGCCCGACCACACTCTGACGCTGTTCGACAACGGCGACTCCCCGCAGGAGCACAAACAGACGCGCATCGTCCACGAGCGGATCGACTGGAGCGACCGCACTGTGCAGCTGATCTCCCAGGCGGTGCACACGCCCTCGCTGCTGGCCAACAGCCAGGGCGACGAGCAGCTGCTGCCGGACGGCAACTCGTTCGTCGGCTGGGGCGCTCTGCCCTACATGAGCGAATTCAGCCCCGCCGGCAAGCTGGTGTTCGACGCCCGGATCGCCGCCCCGGGCGCGTCCTACCGCGCGTTCACCTACCCATGGACGGGCGCCCCGGCCGCTCCCCCGGCACTCGCGCTGCGGAGCGCCGGCGCGGAAGCGCTCACCGCGTATGCCAGCTGGAACGGCGCCACCGGCGTGAGCGCCTGGCAGCTGCTCGCGGGGCCCAGCCCGACCCAGCTCACAGTCGTCGCGACAGCGCCGAGCTCGGGGTTTGAGACGGCAATCGCGGCAAACAGCGCACAGCCCTACTTCGCCGTCGCCGCGCTCAATGCGGCCGGCCAGCCGCTCGCGACCTCAGCCACCCTGCCCCGCTGAGCCGTGCGCCGGCCGGTGACGATCACACGTCCGCCGCGGGCCGGCACCAGCGTGATGTGGTGGACCTTCACCCGCTCGGACTTGGCACTGGGGGCGCGCAGCGACACGCGTTCCAGCACCGTGCGCATGATCGCCCGCATCTCCATCATCGCGAAGCTCGCCCCCACGCAGCGGCGGGCGCCGCCGCCGAAGGGGATGAACGTGTAGGGATGGGATGCCCGCCCACCCGCACTCCCCTCCAGGAAGCGCTCGGGGCGGAACGCGCCGGCGTCGGCGAAAGCGTCGGAGTGCTGCACGATTTCGATCGAGGGCATCACCGTCGCCCCCGCCGGCAGCAGCCAGCCGGCGACTTCGGCGGGCGCCGAGAGCTTGCGCCACACGGCGTCGATCACCGGGCGCACGCGCAGCGTCTCGTTGAGCACGGCATCCAGGTAACGCTCCTCCTGGCCCTCATCAAGCTCGCGCTGCAGGCGCAGATGGGCGGCCGGGTGGCGCAGCAGCCGCTCGAAGCACCACGCCAGCGCAGTCGTCGTCGTCTCGTGGCCGGCGACCAGCAGCGTGATCAGGTGGTCGCGCAGCTCCTCGTCGCTGAGGCCCTCGCCTCGCTCGTCGCGCGCCGCTAGCAGCAACGCCAGCACGTCCTCGCGGCCCTCCGGATCGGCGCGGTGGGCGGCGATCTCCTCATACAACAGCCGGTCCACCTCGGGCAGCAGCCGCAGCGTCGAGAGGCGTTTCACCGACGCATGGTCGATCAGGTGAGGGTAAGCCCACACGATCCACATCTCCACCACGCCCACTTGCGTGACCTTGCGCAGCAGCGTTCGCAGGCGCTCCATACGCCGCTCGTCGCTGACACCTACCACGGTCTGCAGAATCACCTCCAGCGTGATCGCCTGCATGCGCGGGCGGATCGGGAACTCCTTGCCCACCGGCCAGCGGTCGACCTCGGCCGCCGCGATCTCCGCGACCCGCTCGCCGTAGGTGCGTACCGCCTCGCCGTGGAACGGGGCGCTCACCAGCCGCCGGTGGCGGATGTGGCGCTCGCCGTCGAGCGTCAGCAGCGAGTGCTTGCCCACGATCGGGCCCATCACCGCGTTGGCCTCCCCCGCGCGCAGCACCTCGCGGTCGCCGGTGAACACTTCCCTGATCGCCTCCGGCTGCGTGAGCACGACGACGTCGCCGATGCCCAGCGGGCGCAGCGTGAAGGTGGGGCCGTAGCGCCGCTTGCAGTAACGCGAGAGCGCCCCCGGGTAGACCGCCCACAGAGCGGACTGCGCGAGCCGCGGCAGCCGCGTGCCGGGGGGCAGGCTGGGCTGGCGCCTCGTCACGGTGCTCGCTGCAGTGGCCATCCCTCACATCTTGGCAGAGCCCTACCCCACCAGCTCCAACAGCGGCTCGCACAGCGCGGGCGGCGCGACAAGGATCCCCCAGGGGAGATCCTCGTGCTCCGGCAGCTCGACCACGCGCAGCCCCACCGTTTCGCACAGCAGCGTCCCCGCGGCGATGTCCCACGGCTTGACGGTGCGCTCGAAGTAGGCGTCGTAGCGGCCCGCCGCGGTCCACGCGAGGTCGAGCGCGGCGCTGCCGAAGCGGCGGATGTCGCGCACGCGCGGGATCACGTTCGCGAGCACCTGCGCCTGCGCAGCGCGTACGCGCGCGTCGTAGGCGAAGCCGGTCGCGACCATCGCGCTCGCCAGGTCGCTCGAGCGGGGGCGCAGCGCGTGCGCGTCCCCCAACTCGATCGTCTCCTCTGGTCCTGTGAGCGTCGCGCGGACACCCCCCAACTCGGCCCTCCCCGACGGTCCCGTCATGAGCGTCGCGCGGACACCCCCCAACTCGGCCCTCCCCGACGGTCCCGTCGTGAGCGTCGCACGGGCACCTCGCGCCGCGCTGAACAGCTGTTCGCGACTCGGGTCGTGGATCGCGCCCGCGAGGATCGTCCCCCCCGCATCGCGCACCGCCACGCTCACACACCACTGCGGGAGCCCGAACAGGAAGTTGACGGTGCCGTCGAGCGGGTCCACCACCCAGCTCAGCCCACTCGTGCCCTGCACGTGGTCTCCCTCCTCCCCCACGAAGCCGTCGTCCGGACGCAGCGCGGCAAGCAGCTCGCGGATCGCCCGCTCGGAGGCGAGATCGGCCTCGCTCACCAGATCGGTGGGGGTGCTCTTGCTGCTCACCTCCCGCTCGGCGCCGTCGCGCACGCGATCGGCCAGCAGCGCGCCCCCGTGCCTCGCCGCTTCGACCGCGACCTCCAACAGCTCGTCGGCACGCGGCGGCTCGGCCTGGATGAGTCCAGCAGGTGTGGGCTCGGCCGGGGTGAGCCCAGCAGGTGTGGGCTCGGGCGGCGAACCGACCGGCGGCCGCGCTTGGCGGGCGGGAGCGTCGCTCACGAGAACCCGGGCGGGCGATGCTGCTCCCACGGGCGCTCGGCCTCGACCTGGCCGGCGAGCGAGATCAGCGTCGCCTCGTCGTCGGGCCGGCCGACCAGCTGCACGGCGAGCGGCAGGTGGTCGGCGTCGTCGGTGAAGCCCGTGGGAATCGAGACTGCCGGCTGACCCGTGGCGTTCCAGGTGCCGAGGAACGGGATCAGGCGTGTGCCGCCGAACATCGTCTGCACCATCCCGCGCCCCTCGAACTCGCCGATGCACAGGGCGGGGCGGGCGGTGCAGGGGAGCAGCAGCGCGTCGCAGTCGCTGAGCACCCGCCCCACACGCGCGTTCAACGTCGCTTCGGAGGCGAGCGCGCGCGCGATGCCCTTGGCGCCGACCAGCTCGCCAGCACGGACGATGTGGCGGCTGCGGCGCTCCATGCGCTCGACGTGGCCGATGTCGGTCGCCGACTCGTAGGCGCCGCGCAGGTAGCGCGCTATCAGATGGGGACCCAGCCATGGGGGGTAGTCGGGGTCGCGCTCGACGAGCTCGTGGCCGAGCGAGCGCAGCAGCTCGACGGCCTGCTCGTGGGCGCGCAGCACGCGCGCATCGAGCGGCTGCGGCAGGATCGGCTTGGTCGAGAACGCGATCCGCAGGGGATCAGGTGCCCGCCCACCCGCCCCCCCACCCCGCGCGGCGGCCTCGCCGAAGCTGCCCTGCGCGGGCGGCGTCTGCGCGGTGACGTCTAGGAACAGCGCCGCGTCGCGCACGTTGCGCGCGATCGGCCCGTACACAGCGAGGCCGTGCCACCCGTACAGCTGCTCGGTGTGGGGGGCGAGGGAGATGCGGTGGCGCTGGGGCTTGATCCCGAACAGGCCGCAGAAGCTGGAAGGGATGCGAATCGAGCCGAGGCCGTCGGAGCCGAGCGCGGCGCCGACCAGGCCGGCGGCGACCGCCGCGCCCGAGCCGCCCGAGGAGCCCCCAGGGGTGTGCTCGAGGTTCCAGGGGTTGCGCGTGATGCCGAAGGTGGGGGTCTCGGTGAACGGCCACAGCGTCAGCTCGGGCACGTTGGTCTTGCCGAGCACGATCGCGCCGGCCTCGCGCAGACGGCGCACGACCTCCTGATCGGCGCTCGCGACCCGCTCGGCCGCGCGCGTCCCGTAGGAGGTGACCTCGCCGACCACGTCGGTGTCGTCCTTGATCGCGATCGGCACCCCCAGCAGCGGACGCTCCCCGCCGGCCCCGCGCCGGGCGTCGGCCTGGTCGGCTTCGAGCAGCGCGCGTTCGGCGAACACCGTCTTGTAGGCGTTCAGCTGCTTGTCATAACGCTCGATCCGGCCGAGGTAGAGCTCGACGAGCTCGCGCGAGGAGATCTCCCCCGCGGCGATCAGCTCCGCCTGGCGGGCAATCCCGGCGAAGGCTAGGTCGGCGGCGTCCATCCAGGGCATCCTGACAGAAGCCGCGAGCAGGGAGAGGATGGGAAGTGATCAAAACGATGCAAACCACTTCACAAAATGAAGGGTTGGGGCCCGAAAAAAACACATACAACCCCACCCGTCGACGAGCGCCCCCACCCGCGGACGCCAACCAGCCCGTCGGCGAGCGCCCCCACCCGCGGACGCCAACCAGCCCGTCGGCGAGCGCCCCACCCGCGGAGGCCAACCAGCTAAACCGGGGTGATCGGGTTATTCCGCGCCGGCCATTCACGGCGGCGCTCGGCCGCCAGCGCGAAGCGGCGGATCAGCTCGGGGCGCAGGTCGTCGGGCTCGATCACCGCGTCCACGACCATTTCGGAGGCGAGGTGCAGGATGTCGATGTCGGCGGCGTACTCCGCCCGCAGGCGCTCGGTCTCGGCGGCGCGCTCGGCCTCGTCGGCGATCGCCTGCAGCTGGTTGTAGTAGACGGCGTTGATCGCCGCCTGCGGCCCCATTACCGCGATCGAGGCACTCGGCAAGGCGATGCAGCAGTCGGGGTCGAACGCCGGCCCCGCCATCGCGTATAGCCCGGCGCCGTACGCCTTGCGCACGACCACCGAGATCTTTGGCACGGTCGCTTCGCTGACGGCGCTGATCATCTTCGCGCCGTGGCGGATGATCCCCTGGCGCTCGACCTGGGTGCCGATCATGAAGCCGGGCACGTCGGCGAGGAACAGCAGCGGCACGTTGAAGGCGTTGCACATCCAGATGAAGCGCGCGGCCTTGTCGGCGGAGTCGACGAACAGCACGCCCCCCTTCACCTTCGGCTGGTTGGCGACGATCCCGACGGGCCGGCCCTCCAGGCGCGCGAAGCCGACGATCAGCTCCTTCGCCCAGCGCGCGTGGATCTCCATGAAGGAGTCGGCGTCGAGCAGCGCGTCGAGCAGCAGCTTCATGTCGAACGGCTTGTTCTCATCGGCGGGGATCAGCTCGCCGATCGGGGTGTGGGAGGCCGGGGCGAGCGGTGAGGCGGCGAGCCTGGTGGCGCCCTCGGTGTTGGGAGGGGGGGAGGAGGAGGGGCTGTTTGCGGCAGACCCGGCCGGGGCGAGCGAGGGTGGGGCCTGCTCGAAGTTGCCCGGCAGATAGGAGAGGTAGCGCACTGCTGCATCGATCCCCTCCGCGTCGCTGGCCACCAGCACATGCCCGCAGCCGCTCACACCCGTGTGCATCCGTGCGCCGCCCATCTCCTCGAGCGTGACGTCCTCGCCGATCACCATCTGCGCCATCCGCGGCGAGCCGAGGTACATCGAGGCGTTGCCGTCGCGCATGATCACGATGTCGCAGAACGCCGGGATGTAGGCGCCGCCGGCGGCGGAGGGACCGAACAGCACA
Organism: uncultured Solirubrobacterales bacterium; assembly: GCA_963744135.1. Lineage (GTDB taxonomy): Bacteria > Actinomycetota > Thermoleophilia > Solirubrobacterales > Solirubrobacteraceae > Palsa-744. The sequence continues at coordinate 74,043 of CAVUSE010000009.1, forward strand.
CACACCTGCGGCACGAGGCCGGAGAGCTTCACCTGGTTGTGGAAGATCCTCCCCGCCCCTCTCCGCCCGGGGAACATCTGCACCTGCTCGGTGATCCGCGCCCCCGCGGAGTCCACCAGGTACACCATCGGCACCCGCAGCTGCAGCGCGCGTTCCTGCACGCGCAGGATCTTCTCGACCGTCTTCGGGCCCCACGAGCCGGCCTTCACGGTCGGGTCGTTGGCCATCAGCGCGACAGGACGCCCGCCGATCCGCCCGAGGCCGGTCACCACGCCATCCGCCCCCAACCCCTCCTCCTGCCAGTTGGCCAGCAGCGCCTCCTCAGCGAACGTGCCGGGATCGAGCAGCCGCGCCACGCGCTCGCGCACCGGCAGCTTGCCCTGCTCCTTCGCCTTCTCGTGGTGGCGCTCGGGGCCGCCCCGCAGGGCACGCTCGGCGGCGCCGCTCAGGGCGCTCACAGGCGGATGAGCCCTCCGCGCCGGGGGAGCACCGCGAGACAACAGAGCCCTCCGCGCCGGGGGAGCACCGCGAGACGACGGAGCCCTCCGAGCCAGAGCCCTCCGCAACGGGGGAGCGCTGCGCTCACGGACGCGGCGGGAGGGTGGGCCACCAATTCTTCCGGTGGCGACGGCGCCCGCGCGCGAGGTTGCGTTCGTGGCGCGCCTGCTGCCTGGCTTCGACCAGTTCGAGGTCGGAGGCAGGCCCGAACAGCCGCCAGGCGTCGCGCACGACCGGCAGCAGCGTCACGCCGATCACCCACCCCGGCCAGAACTCGGCCGGCGGGCCGCTCGCCAGCCAGATGCCGACGCTCAGCGCCGACACACCCACCGAGCCGCCCGCCTCCTGCGCGAGGCGACGACGCAGATGCGACTTGCGCTTGACCAACGCGCGCTTCACCGAGGTCGAGCTGACCGGCAGATCGGCGCGCAGCACGTCGAGGTCGGCGCGCGTCGAGGCCCTGTACGCCTCGCCGACGCGATCCTCCAGCTCCTCGGAGGTCAGCCGCCCCGCGCCGGCGTGCTCGCGCAGCTCATCGATCAGCTGCTCACGCTCATCGTCGGCGACGCGCAGCTTCGACAGGTCGCTCATACCTTGAATGTAACCGACAACGTCCACTCGCGGATGATTCCTGCTGATTAATCAACGTTCCTGTTGATCAATCAATAGTCGTAGGAAAGAAACGTGCGGGGCGGCTCCTCCTCCGGGGCGGCTCCTCCTCGCTACACGAGGGTGATCGCCTCTTCGATTTAGGTGGGACGGCTCGTCGGGCATGGCTGCCCTACAAAGCCGGGTTGGGCTCAGGCTCCGCGCTGGCGTAGGTGTAGAAGCCCGTCCCCGACTTGCGCCCCAACCAGCCTGCCGAGAGCATCTTGCGCAGCGTCGGGGGGCAGGCGAAGCGCCGTTCGCTGAACTCCTCCAGCAGCACGTCGCAGATCGCGCCGAGCGTGTCCAGCCCGACGAAGTCGGAGAGCAGCAGCGGGCCCCATCGGGTGGCCGGCGCCGGCCTTCATCGCGGCGTCGATCTCGACCACCGAGCCGACCTGCTCTTCCAGCGCGCGGATCGCGTCGAGCATGTACGGCACCAGCAGGCGGTTGACGATGAACCCCGCTTTGTCGCGCGTGGGGATCGCCAGCTTGCCCTCCGAGCCGATGAACTCCAGCGCGGTATCGAGCGTCTCCTGCGAGGTGGTCACGCAGCGCACGACCTCGACCAGCTGCATCACCTGCGCCGGATTGAAGTAGTGCAGCCCGACGAACTGCTCCGCGCGCGAGGTCGTCGCCGCCTGGTCGATCACCGCGAGCGAGGAGGTGTTGGTCGCGAAGATCGCCTGCGGCTTGACGATCGCATCGACCTCGCGCCACATCTCGAGCTTCAGCGGCAGGCTCTCGGTGATCGCCTCGATCACGAGGTCGCAGTCGGCCAGATCGCGGTAGTCGACCGTGCCATGGATGCGACCCCGAACCGCGTCGGCATCCTCCTGGGAGCTCTTGCCCTTCTCCACCGCGCGCGCCAGCTGCTTCTCGATCTTGCCGATCCCCTTTGCGAGCGTCGCCTCGTCCACCTCGCGCAGCACCACCGCGTAGCCGGCCTGCGCGGCCACCTGGGCGATGCCGTGGCCCATCAGCCCCGCTCCGAGCACTCCCACCTTCTCGATCTGCGCCATCGTTATGAACCTCCGCTCGCTCACTCCAGTTGTGTGTGAAGGAGCGGGAGCCTACCGGGAAGGGTGGGATGCGAGCAGAGCACCCGGCGACCCCTGGGCGCTGCAGGCGATGTCTTTGGCGACCCGATGTGGCGCCGGCGATACCCGCGAAACTGGTGCGTGGCATGGGTCTCCCCTGTGCGGGCCAAACATTTTTGCCAAACATTGGGAAGGTTTGGCCAACTTTGGAGTCTCCTTCGGATAAAGCCCCGACCAGAGGAGGCATCTTTATGCCCAGCCGAAGGCACTTCTCAACCACGATCGTCACGGCGCTTGCCTGCGTGGCGCTCACTCCGGGGGCGGCCTCAGCGTTCGACCACCCCTTCATCGGACAGTTCCACTCGATCACCTCGATCGCCAGCACCGTGCCGGCCAACGGGGACGTGAATCCCTACGGGATCGTCACCGTTCCCGGCAGCACCGGCGCGCTGGTGCGCGGGAATACGCTCGTCAGCAACTTCAACAACGAAGAAAACCTCCAGGGAACCGGCACGACGATTGTGCAGATCACACCCGCGGGAGCGCTCTCCGTCTTTGCCAAGATCAAGCCCTCAGCGCTCCCCGGCCCCTGCCCCGGCGGCGTGGGCCTGACGACCGCGCTCGCGATCCTGCCGGGTGGGTATGTGGTAGTCGGCAGCCTGCCCACGAGCAACGGCCAGGCGGCCACCGCCCAGGCGGGCTGTCTGATCGTGCTCGACAGCTGGGGTCGCGTGGTGCAGACGATCTCCGGCCCGCCGATCAACGGCCCCTGGGACATGACGGCGGTCGACCAGGGCTTTGGCGCCACGCTGTTCGTCACCAACGTGCTCAACGGCACCGTCGCCTCGGGCGAAACCCCCACCAACCAAGGCACCGTGGTGCGCATCCGCGTGCAGCCCCGCTTTCGCCGCGGATTGCGGGTGACGAGCGAGGAAGTGATCGCCGAAGGCTTCCCCGAGCGCACCGACCCCGCGGCGCTCGTGGTGGGCCCCACGGGAGTGGGGCTGGGCGAGGAAGGCACGCTGTACGTCGCCGACACCCAAGACAGCCGGATCGCGGCAGTCCCCGGCGCGCTCTACCGCAGGACGCCGCAGGGCGAAGGCGGGATCACGGTGGCCACCGGCGGCTACCTGAACAGCCCGCTGGGACTGACGATCACCCCCAACGACGACATCCTCACCGCCAACGGCGGGGACGGCAACCTCGTCGAGACCACCCCGGTGGGAGCCGAGTTCCAGCCCTTCGACACCGGCGCCGGCGGAGGCGGGCTGTTCGGGCTGACAGTCGCACCCTACAACCAGGGCGTGCTGTTTGTAAACGACACCAACAACACGCTCGAACTGCTGCACTGAGCCGAGGGTCCTCGCAGCTGGGCGGGCCTTGCTTCGGCCCGTCCAGCTCGAGCGACGCTTGCCGCGCGCCCCACCGGCTCGGAGTACCCTTCCAGGCATGCCCACCGAGCAGGACTTCGACCTCTCCGCCGCTGGCCTGCGCGCGGACGGTACCGACCTTCGGATCTCCGTCGAGGTGCTGGCGAGCAAGCTGGAGGAGTCGCTGCCGGGACGCATCCACGTCGAGCGCCGCGGCGGGGGCCTGCTCGGCCGGGGCGAGAAGCACGTGCGCCTCGTGCGGGTCGAGCTCGGCGGCAACTGCTACCAGCTGACTGTCGAGGGAGACCGCGTGGAGGGCTCTCGCGAACGGCAGGTGGGAGGCATCTCGATCAAGCGTGAGACACTCGACCCCAGCGCGTGGGTGACAGCGCTGACCAGCGATCTGCAAGCGGAGGCCGAGCGCAGCACCCAGGCGCGCGCGGCGCTCGAGAGGCTGCTGGGCTGATGGCGCGGCGGCGAGACACCGGAGCAAACGTGGCGTACGAGAGGCCGGTGGGCTGAGATGGCACGGCGGCGGGACAAGGGGGCGGAAGTGGCCGAAGGCCAGGAAGTGGACGGGGCCGCCGGCGCCGAAATGGCCGACCCCGGGGCCACGGCCGCAGAGCAGCAGGAGTCGCTGGAGCGGATCGAACGGGGCGGGATCACGGTCGCGGCCGAGCGGCGCCTGAGCGAGCTGCGCGAGAAGGGCGGCCTGTTCACCTCCGACCTCTCGGTCAACGGCTGGGCGCTCGCCCACCAGCTTGGGTTGCGCCCGCTCTCGCAGGTGATGGGCAGCTCGATCTACCAGATGGGCTATCAGGGCGCGCGCCTGGGGCCAGGGCGAATGGGGTGGCATGGGTCAGACCTACATGGTCGAGCTGGACACGCTCTCGCGGGCGCTCAACGAGGTGCGCTCCCGCGCGCTCGGGCGGATGGCCGAGGAGGCGATGCACGTCGGCGCCGACGCGGTCGTGGAAGTGGACACGCGCGCCGGCGAAAGCAGCTTGGAAACAGGGTCGATCTCGCTCGAACACACGGTCTTCGGCACCGCAGTAAAGCGCGAGGCCGGGGCGTCCAACGCCGGCACGCATAGGGACGACGGCGAGAGACGGCGGCGGGCGGCACGGAAGCGGCCAACACGAAAGCGGGCAACACGGAGGCGGGCAGCCGGTGCTCACCGAGCTGTCGGTCGCCGACTTTTCAAAGCTCGTGCGAGGAGGCTTCGAGCCACTCGGGATCGTCGCCTGGAGCTCGGTCTTCTTCGCCAGCTACAACTATGGCCCGGGGATGTCCGGCGGGCGCATGCTGTCGGTCGGAGGGATGGAAAACTTCGAGCTGAGCGAGTTCACACGGGCTTTCTATAACGCGCGCGAGAGCGTGATGGGCGAGCTGAACGCGCAGGCCTCCGCGATCGGCGCCTCGGGGATCGTCGGCGTGCGGATCGGCCACCGCGCGGTCCCCCACACGCTGGGGGGCGGGATGGGCGGCCGCGAGCGCAGCGGCCTGATGGTCACGTTCAACGCGATCGGCACCGCGATCCGCCAAACCGGCGAGCTCACCGTGTACCCGCCCGAGACGACGATCGAACTGACAGCTTGAGCAGCGCTCGAAGCGACAACCACCGCCCCCCTCCCCCTCCTCCTCTTTTCCCCCCTCCCACCACACCGACCTGACATCTCAACACGAGCCCCTTGGAGCCCCACACGAATGAGTGACAGCGAGCAGCGAGACGAACGTACGACCCTCCTCGCTGGAGGGTGTGCCCGAGGCCGGCCGCGCGCGCCTGCAGCAGAACCGCGCGGGCCTCTTCACCTCCGACCTCAGCGTCAACGAGTTCCTGCTGATCAAGCAGGCCGGCTTCGACCCCGTCGGCCTGGTGGTCGGCAGCTCGATCTACCACATCGGCATCCAGATGGCCGGCTGGAAGAAAAGCCAGGAGCTGACGGTGCTCTCGCAGGCGATGTACAGCGCGCGCCAGCTCGCGATGACGCGCATGGAGGAGGAGGCCGACCAGCTCGGCGCGGATGGTGTCGTCGGCGTGCGCCTGGACATTGGGCGCTACGAGTGGGGCCAGGACATGGCCGAGTTCATCGCGATCGGCACCGCCGTCAAGCACCGCTCGGGCGAGATGCACCGCGCCCCCAACGGCCGCCCCTTCACCAGCGACCTGTCCGGCCAGGACTTCTGGACGCTGCTGCGCACCGGGCACCGCCCCGTCGGGATGGTGATGGGCAGCTGCGTCTATCACGTCGCCCACCGCGGGATGCTCCAGTCGATGGCCCAGACGGGTCGCAACGTCGAGCTGCCCAACTTCACCCAGGCGCTGTACGACGCGCGCGAGCTGGCGATGGAGCGGATGCAGACCGAGGCGCAGACGCTCACCGCGGAGGGGATCGTCGGCGTCAAACTCAACGAGACCTCCCACGGCTGGGGCAGCCATACGATCGAGTTCTTCGCGCTCGGCACCGCGATCGTGCCGCGCGAGGGCCACGACGAGGCGATCGAGCCGCCCACGCCGGTCCTTGATCTGAGCTAAGGAGCCACCATGAGCATCGTCATCACCGAAGACCGCGGCGCCGTCCGCCACATCGTGCTCAACCGCTCGGAGAAGCGCAACGCGATGAGCCAGGAGCTGCTGCGCGCGCTCGCCGCGGCGCTGCGCAAGGCCGCCGCCGAGGAGTCGGTCCACTGCGTGGTGCTGCGCGGCGAGGGGCCAGTGTTCTCGGCCGGCGTCGACCTCGTCGAGCTGGCCGCCTCCGCAGACACGCCCGGCCGCCTGCGCCCCTTCCGCGAGACCTTTCTGGAGTGCGCCAACCTATGCGAATCGATGGCCAAGCCGGTCATCTGCCAGATCCACCGCACCTGCGTCGGCGGTGCCCTCGAGGTCGCACTCGGCTGCGACCTGCGCGTCGCCTCCGACGACGCCACGCTCGGTCTGCCCGAGGTGAAGTTCGGGATCATCCCCGACGTCGGCGGCTCCACCCGCCTGCCGGCGGTCGTCGGCCTCGGCCGCGCCAAGGAGCTGATCCTGACCGCCCGCACGATCGACGCCGCCGAGGCCGAGCGGATCGGCCTGCTCAACCGCGTGGTCGCCCCCGATCAGCTCGACGAGGCCGTCGAAGCGCTGGTCGCAGAGCTGCTCGCCAACTCGCACGTGGCGGTCGGCCGCGCCAAGCGCGTGATCGACGCCTCGGCCCGCCCGGCCCTCGCCGCTACGCTGGAGATGGAGGTCGCGGTCCAGGAGTACTGCGTGGCGGCGATGCGCGAGAGCGCACGGTCCGGCGCGGAGGGCCAGGAGGCGCTGGCGAGTTAGCTGGCGACGCCAACACAGTAAGAGGTCACGACTTAAATTACTGTCGCGCTTTGTGGGTCGGATTGTGTAATTCCAGTCACCATGGAAGTCGTGCCGGTGGAGGTTGACTTTGGCGAGTTCGGTGTTGCTGACTTTGATCCCCTTGGGGTAGTCGGTTTCGTCGAGGCGGGCGTGGACTTTCAGGCCGGTGCTTGTGGTGGTGCTGGCGATCAGGTTGATGATCGTCGGCGTAGTCGATCAGCGGCTTGCCGCGCCAGTTGTGGCTGATGAAGCTGAACAGGCGGTGCTCGATTTTGTTCCACTTCCTGGTCCCGCGCGGGAAGTGGCAGACCACGATCTGAAGGCCGGTCCGGTCTGCGAGCTGTCTGCAGCTCGACCTTCCACAGCCGGCCGCGGGCGCTGTTGCTGCCGCCGGAGTCCGCGGTGATCGTCAGCTCGCGAGCGTCCGGGTAGGCCGCCCTTCCGAGCTGCTCCCACCAGGCGCGCGATCGAGCGCGACCGCGAACGGGCGGTATCGGCGGAGACTCCGACATTGACCCAGCCCTCGTTGCGCGCGAGGTCGTAGACCCCGTAGGGGATCGCTTTGCCCTCGCGTGGCTGGGGAAGTCGTGCGTGTTGACCTGCACCGGCTCGCCCGAGCGCGCCCACTCGCGCCCGACCGCCTTGAACTCGCCGACGAGCTCTTTCTTCTTTGTGTCCACGCTGATCACCGGCTGCTTGGCCTGAAGCGCCGCGGCGGCGGTGTCGTTGATGTACTGAAACTGCGCGTCGCGGTCGGGGTGATCCTCGCCCTCACGCGTCTTGACGTTCGCCTGCATCGTGTAGCCGATCCCCGCCAACAGCCGCAGCACCGAGCGATCCGCCAGCTCGTGCCCCAGCTCACGCAACCCCACCGCGAGCTTCGCCGCGCTCTTCGACGTCCACCGCAACGGCCGCTCAGGATCCCCCAACGTCGCGGGATCCACGAGCCGCTCCAGATCCTGATCACCGTCGGGTCAGAGTCCCGCAGCGCCTTGCGCCCAGCGCCCGCACGACGCACCCGACCCGCCTCAAGCGGCCCCCCCTCCCGCTCGCGATCAAGCTCAGCCAGCCCACGATCGATCGTTCGCCGCGCAGACCCCCGTCACTCGCGCCACCGCCACGATCCCGCCACGCCCATGCGAGCGCGCCTCCGCAGCCACCCAACGCCGACGTCCACGCTCATCAAGCGCCGGCCTCATCGCCTCCCACCGCACACCGATCGCACCCTCATCGATCACACCACCAAATTCAACACCAAACCCAGCACACCTCCCACCAATCACGCCACTAATTTAGTCGTGAACCCTAACGAGGTCAGCGATGTTGGCGGCTGTGAGCTAGCCACTACTGCTTGACCAAACGCGCCATCGCGTTTGCTGTATCTGCCTCAAGTGCCCGCCACGCGTTCAATTCCCGTACTGGTCCTGAGCGATCCAAGCGCTCGAGTAGTTGCCGTCGATGTGCGGGAAAGTCTCTCCTGAACTTCTTGAGTCGGCGCCCCGACAATCCACACGCAACCTCAAGAGCGGCCAGGAGCAACGCCTTGGGATCGGACACCGCCTCGACCTGCGAGACCTTTGGAAGATCGAGCGGCTCGATGCCAGACGGGCGTCCCGCGATCATGCGAATTGCGTCTTCATCGAGTAATAGCCAGGCCTCGGTCATACGTATCGGCACAATCGGCACCACTGGCCAATCAACGTCACAATCCTCGACGCCTGCAACAATCTCGGTCTTTCTCTTATCGCGAGTATCACTCTCACAATCGCGGTGAACCAAGAGCACATCGAAGTCCGGGTCAATTTTTAGCATGCGCTCAAGTCGTTGTCGAACGGTCCGCCCGGGAGGATTGGGCATACGACCAAATTCCGGTGCCACGACATCCAGCATCACGCCGTGTGACTGCGCGAGAGCAGCAACATGAACTCCCAGTGGCTCGTCAGACGAGCCGTCGGCCAGCAGCAATGCCCGTGCTCTCATCACGCTTCAAGTTTGATTTGAGAGCCAGCAGGGGCGGTCAAGTAGGGAATCAAGTCCGCCATTCCAACTGATTCGGCCCCGGGGAGCCTTGCCCGCCACGAGCCTTTCATCGGACGCAACTTGAGTGCAGCACGCTGCACGCCATCGCACTCTATAGCTTCCGTTGAAGCTATCAGTAGATCTTCCTCACCCACAAGCTGCACAACGGCGGGAGAGTGGGTGTTAACGATCACTTGACGCAGCGGGTTATCAATTCCAGGCTCTTCCATAGGGTCAACTGCGAGATCACGCACGAGATCGACCATTGGGCCAACATTCGCGGGATGTATCCCGTTCTCGGGCTCCTCCATGCAGATCAAACCGCCAACCGAGGAGTCCTCGTGCATGACACAGAGCGCAAGGAAGCGCAATGTTCCCTCGGAAAGAGACCTGGCAGGGAACTCCCTACCAGATCGCTCGCGAAGACGAAGTGTGAGAAGCTCTCGCGTATCGTCGGCGTCAACAAAAATGCTGTCGACATCAACACCGCTCAACTGTCGCAACCGACTTGCGACCCGTGCGTATGTATCCGGCTCCAATGGTCCGTGACCATTTGTAGTCGTCGCAATACGGTACAGAGCCGCAGCGAGGTGACGACCGTCGGCAGATATGGAACGCTGGTCGGTGTACCGGTCCTCCGTTCGAAGTGCGCTCGGCTCAAGGCTCAGCCTCCGCCAATTCTGCATCTCTCGACGTGCGGCTAGAATAGTCGGCTCGTCCTTGACTGAAGTGGTGCGGACCACTGTCGCAGCGGCCCTGGTTGCTGAACCCCGCCGTGGTCGCCCCCCACTACCCCTACCTGGTGAACGGTAATTACTGGCTCGCCGCCAGAATCATCAGTTGAAATATAGGCAGCCCCGCTGCGCCTGCCCATTACAATCTTGCGCCGAAAGTAGCGCGCGGAATGTGGAAAGCGCACATGCTGAGATGCGTCGCTCTGCTTTATGTGTCCCAGCGACTCACGAAGAAGCACGAGGCGACCAAGGCGCTCCAACCCTGTCGATGGCTCATAGCCAATCTCAAGCTCGTACCGCAGGAACGTCGTGGTAGCTGTTGCTTCCTGGCCAAAGTCATCGTCGATGTTCGGCGGGACAATCATCTCAGCCGCGAAGGACATCGTCCTCGGCCCACCCTTGCCAAGGTCCCAAAATAGATCACGCGGGTCGGCAGAGCGACTGCCGGTGCTTCCACGCACAACCTCGACAGCCTCCATCAAGGGCTGGTCGGCAAGCGCGCTAAGGAGCTGTATCGCATCAAAAATATTTGACTTACCAGTCCCATTTGGGCCTGCAATACAGGTAAAGGGACCGAAGTCAATCGCTATATCCCGCAGGTTCTTGAAGCCTCGAACCTCAAGTCTCGTAAGCATGCCTTAGAGCTTACCGCGCGAGTTAGGCCCCGCGTGCGTCATCACCGCACCCCGCCGTCCGGCCACCAGCTGCATCGCCGGGCTTTCGGTTCGCCGCGGGCGTGGCCGCCCCCACATTCTCGCGATCAGCCGCTGCTCCAGCCCTGCTCTCCCAACGGGTAGCGGCGGCGCATGAACGGCGAGAACTCGGGGGCCGTGAAGTCGACCCGGCCGTAGCCCGGGCTGTAGATGAGCCCCTTCTTGACCAGCGAGCCTCGCGGTGCCGAGGTGTACGACAGGCGCCTGCCGAGACGCTCGGCGACCGCCGAGGTGCGGTAGGGCCCCTCGCCGAGGTCGGCCATCGCGGCCATGTATTCACGCTCGCGGTCAGTGGCCTTCTCGAAGCGCACATGGAAGAACTCTTCGTCGAGCTCCGCGAGCACAAGCGATTCGGCAGCGAGGACGTCGGCGCCGCGGATCGACGAGCCCCGCGCGTGATTCCACGCCTCCTTGCCGTACGCCTGGATGAACGCGGGATAGCACCCCGACTCGCCGACGACCCGCGTGAGGGCATCGTCCTCCCAGACAACGCCCCGGGCCTCGGCCGGCGCGAGGAGCGCCTGGCGGGCCGCCTGCTCGCTCGAGCGGCCCCAGCTTGGGGTAGGCGAACAGCCGCTCGGCGTAGGACTTGGCCTCGACCATCAGGCCCGGCAGCTGTGGAAGGCCGGCGCCCACCAGCGCCACGGGCAGGCTCGTCTGCGACATCCGGCGCATTGCGGCCGCCACGGCCTCCAGCTCCCCGCACGCCAAGAACTGCAACTCGTCGACCAGGAACAGGACGCCCGTCTCGTGCCTCGGGCCGTCTGGCCGAGCTCCTCGAAGAGGTTGGTGAGATCCCGCTCGAGGTTGCCCGTGGAGCCGTTCACCGCGTCCGGACCGAAGGAGAACTCCACACTGCCGTCGGAGGACGCCCCGACCTTGAAGCCTCGCAGCAGCCCGGTGAACGATCGCAGCCGATCACCGAGCGCCTTGCGAGTGCTGAGCTGCAGCAGCGCCTGGTAGGCGGCGTCCGCGAGCTCGGCGCGAAAATCGGTGTCCGACTTGATCTCGATCGGCCGCGAGGTCGTCCATCCGGCATCCTTCGCGATCTCCTCGAACTCCAGCAGCAGCACGGTCTTGCCGACGCCCCTGAGCCCGGACACGATCATGCTGCGGTCGCTCAACCCACCCCCGAGACGCGCAAGCAACGTCCTGAACTGCTGCTCCTGCGCTTCGCGGCCGGTCAGTGCCGGCGGGGGGTTGCCAGCGCCCATCGAGTACGGGTTTACATCCGGGTCCATTCCACGAAGATATCAGACTTATACGCACTTATCCGCTATTATTCATAGTTATCCGGAAAAAATCGGATAACGGCGTATAACTTCTTAGAAACGGCTGCTTCGGCGTTGATGGCGCTCATGCACGACGAGGACGGTGCCTCTGCCAACGTGGCCGCCGAGGTCAGGCTTATCCGATAGGGGAGGTCAAGGGCCCGGCGTGCTCTGCCAGAGCCCGGAGATCGGCATGGCCCAGATCCGCTCACCGAGGGGCAGTGTGTGCTCTCCCGAGTAGACGACGATGCCCGCCTTGAAGCGCGCGCCGAACCTGTCGCGCAATAGGCGCAGCCCGTTCGCATCCGAGGCGGTTGCGGTTGCCGCGGACTTCGCCTCGATCCCGACGATGTCGCCGGATGTAGACTCGATCACGAGATCGACCTCGCGCTTGTCGGTATCGCGATAGAAGAACAGCTCCACCGGCGTCGTGCTCCACGTAGCCTGCTTGACCAGCTCCATTAGCACGAACGTCTCGTACAGCATCCCCGCGATGGCGCCCTGGTCAGGCGCCGAGTAGCGAGCTGTGTCGACACCGACGAGCGCGGCTGCCAGGCCGGTGTCGCTCAGCAGCAGCTTCGGCGTCTTGATCTGCCGAGCGCCGAGATTCGCCGAGAACGGGCGCAGCCGATACAGCAGGAACAGCTGCCGAAGCAGCTCTATATGTGCCTTGACCGTCTTGTCGTCGAGCCCAAGCTCCCGCCCCAGCGCCGCGTGGTTCACCATGCCGCTCGTCCGTGCCGCCAGCAGCCGCAACAGCTGCTCGAGCTTTGCGGGGTCGGTCCGCACTTCGCCGATCTCGGGCAGGTCGCGGCCGAAGATCGTCTGCACGTACGAGCGGAAGTAGCGCGCACGCTGACGTAGGGTGCGAGTGCGCGCGTCGGGGAAGCCGCCGGCGAGAACCAGCTCGGCGCTGGCGGCGCGACCCCTGGGGGCGCCACTGATCTGCGGCGGCTCGCCGGCCAGCAGCTCGTCGACCACCGAGCCATTCCGGCCGGCGATCTCCGCCTGCGCGAGCGGCCAGAGGTTCACATACTCCACGCGGCCAGGCAACGCGTCGGCGATCACCCTCGCGGTGACCAGATCGGCTGAGCCGGTGAGCAGGAACTGGCCGGGCGCCCGATCGCGATCGAGGATCTGCTTGATCGCCAGCATCAACTCCGGCACGCGTTGGATCTCGTCGACCACCGCAGGACGCGCAAGCGACAGCGCAAAGCCATCCGGATCGGCACGTGCGGCCGCGCGCAGACCCTCGTCGTCGAGCGTGTAGAAGTTGGGCAAGACGCCCGCCGCATGCAGCTGTTCCGCCAGCGTGCTCTTGCCTGCCTGTCGCGGGCCGGTGATCGCCGCCGCGCGGCTCACGCTGAGAATGTCGCGCAGCTCGGTCTCTATGCCGCGGGCGATCAGCGCCATGCGCCGCTCCTCAGCGCCGCTGGCCGTATTCGACCACATCGGAGTAGCATACCCCACCAATCCGGAATAGCAAGCCCGTCAAATCGGATTAGTGTGCCCACCAATCCGGGAGCGTCTCAGCGCCTCGAGAAGCTGTGGGAGTAGCGTCGATGTTCGTGTTGTGGCCTCATCGCTGATAAGGTGGCCACATGCGTGAGATGGGAGTCCGGGAGTTGAAGACGACGCTGAGCCAGACGCTGCGAGCGGTCGCTCGCGGTCAGCAGGTGCGCGTGACTCTCCGCGGCCGGCCGCTTGCCGACATCGTGCCAGCCGGTGCCTCGACCAAGGACGATCTCCTGCGCGGGCTGGTGGCCCAGGGACGGCTGGTTGCACCCGCCCGCGCGCGGCCAACACGGGCGCCCCGGCTCGTGAAGAGCAGCCGCAGCGCATCGGCACTGGTGCTGGCCGAGCGGGAAGCCGAGCGCTGAACCTCTACCTCGACGCGAGCGCGCTGGTCAAGCGCTATGTCGCTGAGCCCGGCAGCGACACCGTCCGCGACGCGATGGACCGCGCCGACGGCTGGTTCATGTGTCGTGTCGGCTTCGTGGAGACCGTCCGCGCCGTTGGCCTGAGCGCAGGCCAGGCGGCCGCCAAGACCGTGCGCGATGAGTGGCCCGCGTTCGCGGCGATTGAGGTGGACCAACTCCTGGCCGAGGATGCCGCCAAGCTCGCGATCGAACGCGAACTGCGCAGCCTGGACGCCCTGCACCTCGCCGCGGCCTTGATGCTCCCCCGGGACGATCTCCTCCTCGCCACCTGGGATCGCCGCCTCCACGCGGCTGCCGGTGTCGAAGGGCTCGCGCTCATTCCAGCAAGGCTCGACTGAGATGGTCCTCCCCGCCGGCTCGGTGGATTGAGCCTCAGCGCGTGGTGGTCTCGGCCTGGCGGCTGATCGTGCGCTCGACGTCGCGGCCCTTGGCCGTGAGCTGCCAGGCGTTCGGTTCGCCGCGGGCGTGGCCCTCGCCGACGTTCTCGATCAGGCCGAGGCGCTCGAGGCGTACGAGCAGCTTTGAGATCTGGCCCTGGTCCGCGACGCCGGCCGCATCGGAGACCTCGCGGTTGCTCGCGCCCGGCACGGTGGCGATCGCGACGAGGACCCTGACCGTGCGGTAGGTCAGGCGCATCTCCAGGTCCCTGAGCGGGTCGGCGACGGGCGGCGCGACACGTTTGCGCCGGGGAGTCGGGCGCCGTGTCTCGCGCTCGGCGACCTCTCGGCCCTGGTAGGGCAGCACGATCAACCCCATCAACGGGCCGAGCAGACCCACCATCGGCCGCGCCTCAGGCTCAACCAGGCGCGCGTGCAGAACCGCCAAGACCGCGCCGACGATCCCCTCCGCCGTGAACCGCTTCACCCCCGCTGCCGCGTTCGGCTCACGCCGACCCCTGTCCACCGCATCGATCAGAACCCCGACCACGCGCGCGCGACGCTCCAGTGCGATCGGGCCCGCGCCGAGCGCGTCGACGATCGCCAGGCGCCCCAGACCCGGCTCGTCGTCGAGGAACTCCAGCAGCGCCCGCAGCCCAGCGCGCATCCGCTCAAGCCAGCCGTCGGCCTCCTCGAACGCCGGGACCACCCGCCCGGTGGCCTGCTCGACCGCCTGGTCAAACACGGCGAGAAAGCAGTCCTCGCGGTCGCTGAACAGTTCGTAGAACGTGCGCCGCGAGACACCCGAGCGGGCGACGACGTGCGCGACCGTCGAACGCGCCACACCCCGCTCCGCTACCACCTCGACCATCGCGGTGATGATCCTCGCCCGCTGCAGGCTGACCACGTCGCCGCGGCCGTTCACCACCCCGGGCAGGGTGGGGACGGACATCGCCTCCGCCCGTGCGGGCACTACATCACCCTTGGCCCCAGGAGGTTGACTGACGGCACTGGCCTCATCGCCTCTTCTTCGCCCGCTTCGCCTTCTTCGCGTGCTTGCGCTTGTGGGATGCCTTCTTCGCCTTCTTCTGCTTCGGGCAGCCGGTGACGGAGATCTTCGTTTCCTGGTTGATCTTCAGCCCGTTCTGCCCGGTGATTTCCGTAGGCATCAACAGCTTCCCGGCCGCCGCGGCCTGGCAGAGGTTCCCGTTCACGCTGAGCGCCGGGTATTCCCGTTTCGGCAGTTCCAGTTCGAAGGTCGCGAACGGCACATCCGGGACCGTCGCGAACGTCGCGGTCGTGATCCCCGCTTTGCTGATGAACGTTTCCCCATGCACCTGCACCGTCACACCATCCTCACCGACCAGGACCATAATCAGTTCCGGGTACTTCGCGCCACCATGGGACACGAAATACGCCGGGCCCTTCAGCCCACCTTCCAAGACCGGCGTCGTGACGTGCGCTTCCCCGACCCGCGAAGCGACCGGGCAGTTCGCGGGGTTTTCCGCGAACACCTTTTCCGTGCACGCCTTCTGCAACGTTTTCAACGGCGAGGGGAGCTGTTTGGGTAGCGACACCTTGACCTCTTTGACGTTCGCTTTCGTACCCTGCGCCCCAGCGGGAAGCGTCAACCGCACGTGCAACGTCGCGCCTTCGGTCCTAGAGGTCTTCTCTTCCGTCGAGACCGCGAATTCCGGCTTGAACGACAGCGACCCACAGTTCGTGACCTGAAACGGAGAAGCCACATTCGCGGTCGCGCCTTCGCTGCTTTCAAGCTCCCCCGTCAGCCTCATCGGTTCGCAACTGGTCGGGTTGAATACGAACCCCGGACGGTTCACCGTCACGTTGATGTGCTGCAACTGCAACGGGATACCATCCAGAATCGTCGGGAACGCATCGCTCACGACCGTCAGCTGCGCCGTCGTCGGATCCACCTCCACCTTCGAACGCACCACCTCCGTCCCGAGGTTGAACGGGCCCGCCACAGCGGGAACGACCACATCCACACCGAATGGGGCACCCTCATACGGCCCAGTGATGTACGCCTTGCCGTCTTCGACCGAGTAGGGGTCCCCACCCAGGCCGGCACTCGCGATCACCGTCCCGATTTGGCTTCCCGCCGGGCATTCCCCGCTCGCCGCCTGAGGTTCCTCACACAGCTTCACGCCCTGCAGCCCCGCGGAGATGCCCGGCGGAAACACCACATTCAGCCTTCCCAGCGCCTGGTCGGCATCGGGGCGGGTCATCGTCATCGTCAACGTGCTGTACGCGCCCGCCTGGATGTTCGTCGTGCCGGCCTCGAACCCCGGCTGAAACGGACGCGGGCTCGAGCACGGCGTGCCGGCGGGACCCGAGGTGATCTGGAACTTCGAGGACGGGGTCACCGCCGGGGTGCCCGACCACGGTTCAAAAGACGTTGCCGTCGTATACGTCCCGCACAGCGCCGGGGTGCTCAACGGCGCCCTCGCCGTCCCGAAGAAGTCGAGCTTGAAGTCCGTGAATGGGAACTCCGGCGTTTCCGTGAACGTCGTCACGATCTGCCCCGTCACCGGATCCAACGACACCTGCCCCGCGACCTTCACAAGCACCCCCGCAACAGGATCTTCCGCGACCACATACAACGCGATCAACGACCCGAACGGGTTTTCATCCTGCGTCGCCAGATACGCATAGCCCGTCAACGCCTCCGGCAACAGCGGCGTGGTCACTTCGACGGTGCCGACCTTCGACGCTTCCGGACACGTCGGCTTTTCCGCGGTATGCAACCCGATCTGCAGCGGGGAGCACGCCTGCAGCCCATCGGCGGCACCGGGGCTGATCTGCACCCCTTCGGGCAGCGTGACCGTCGTGTTCTTCACGTTGGCCTCCGCCAACCCCGCCGGGTTCAACGTCGCTTCCTGCGGCGTATGCAGATCGACGTTCAACCCCGTCGGAGTGCTCCCCCCCGTCCCGTCCGGGGTGACCTTGATCGTTGGGCTGAAATCGAGTTTTTCGCAGCCCTCCAGCTCCGGCATCGAGACGCTCCGCTTCCTGATGCCGCTGAAGTCGCCCGGTTCCTCCCATGAGTCCACGCTCACCGTCGCGGTGCGCGGGACCCCGCACGACGTCGGGTTCGTCAACAACGGCAGCTTCGGTGCCTGTGACGCACACCCACCCGTCTCTTCGCTCTCTTCGTTCGGCGCAACCAGAACATTATCATTTGCACCGAACAATTCTTCGTACTTGCCGATCGGGCCTTCCAGTTCGTCTTCGCCTTCACGAAGCCCGTAACGAGGCTTTTCGAAAAGACCGGCCTCCCCAAGGACTTCGTCCACGCATTCTCCGCGGACCAGATTGTGGCTCGGGTCGGCAGGCACGCCCCAGATCGTCACCTTCGCCGCCTCGATCAGCACAGCCTGGCTGAGATCAGACACATTGACCGTCAGACCGTAATCCCCGCCCGTCCGAACCGACACACTCAGGAACACGGGCACCGTGTTCACCGCCATGTACGCGAACTCAGCCGCGACACCCGTCGGCGGAACCAAATTATAAACCGGGTTGGTCGTAGGGACCACTTCCGCACGACCCGCCTGCCCGACGAAGGTGCTCGCGATCCCGACCGCCGTTTCGTTCGGACACCGAGGGCCACGTTCTCCATATTGCCTGACAAATTCCTGGTAGCTGCAACGCGGAGTTGCGCTCGGGTCCCCAAAGAACCCGGGTGGCAGTTCAACCCTGGTGTCCTTGAGATCGCCTTCCGGACGAACTTGAGTTACATGACCGAACAAGCCCTCGCCCGGCGGCTGGTTCAACACGAAGGTCGTCGTCAACGCGTACGGGTGGGACCCGGCCTGCACATCGGGCGAGCCATTCTGGTTCGTCACCCCAACCGCGGCGCGCTGCAACCCGAATTCCGCCAGCGCGGGAGCCGCCGTGAACGCGAGCGCGACGAGCAGCGACACCAGGGTCACGAGGGGAAGCTTCAACGAGATACGCATGATCACTTACTCCCCTTGTGGTGGGTTGACTTTTTCGCCCTGGGCCTCTTCGACCTCTTCCGCTCGATGCACCTACCGCGGCTGACCCTCTTCCCTTTCGGGCATCTCACCGTCTTCTTCACACTCTTCTTCGGTGCCGAAGCGAGCGGTGCCAGGGTGGGATTCCCGACACCGGAGAACGTGGCGCTCGCCGGCGCACCAAACACGGCCGGCTGCGGCGTCGGTGGTGGCTTGCACGAATCGCCGTTATCGCACGGCGGCGAAGCCACCGTCACCGGGAACCCACCACCAACCCGCGCGTCCCACACAACCACATTGTTACCCGTATCTTCAGGCAACAACTGATCCGCGGTACCGAAGAACACATTGTCCCCATTCAGACCAGCACCGAGGAAAAACGATTCATAGCCGCCCGCCGCATCAGAGATCGCATACGCATGGCCACCCTCGTACTCGTACACGTTCTGGCGACCATCGCTGGCGTGCGGCACGAGCGCATCGGAGCTATCGAAGAACAGGGCGCCATCTTCAGCGAGAGCACCGGGGCTCGACGGGCCGATCGGCCGCGCCCCGGTTGGATCGCACGACGCGCATTCCAAACTGCCGGTTTCGGCGTCGTAGAGATACACCTCCTGACACCTACCGCCACACTCACCCGGTTCGGCCTGTTCGTTGTCGTAGCCCGTCGGGCTCCCATAGGACGTGAACGCCAAATAGACCCCATCGGGCGTCACCACGCTGCTACCGCTGCCCTGTGTCACAATGAACTGCGTCGTCCCACCGTGCGAGACGTACAGGTTTTCTTCACCGGCGACCGGTTCACGACCCAAACCGTTGCGCAGAGTCGCTCCACCGGCACCCTGCAGGACACCCTTGGCGAGGAAGTAGACGTATGAGCCGTCTTCTGAGATCTGCGCCACACTCTGCACCGTGCCAGCCAGAGCCGTCACCTGACCCGATTCCACATCGTACTCGTGCAGCTCTTCACCTTCGCTGAAGAACGCCTTCGAGCCATCCATGCTCGCACCCCAGAAACTCGCTTCGCCACTCGACACCGCGACCGTGCACGCCATCGCCACTTCAGTGCATTCGCCCCCGACGCCTTCTTTGCTCTGTTCCTGTTCGGCGTTCTCACGCACATACACCCTGCCACTGCTCGTAAAGAAGACACGCGAGCCATCAGAGGACACTGGATGCAAACCTGCCGTGCTCGCCGGCTCCAAGCTTTTACCATCGTTACCGACGGCTACAGGCAAGACCTTGCTATTCACCCACTCAGACAATTCCCCTCCTTCACCGAAAACCACATGACTGAGATCGCTCGATGCACCCAAAGCCCCGAGCAATTGGTAGTTGCTTACCATATACTGATAAGAGTCATTGGCGAAATTGTCAACGTACAGGCTATCTTCGTACGGCGCAGGAGGAGGAGCTTCGCTGGTCAGCGCAGCATTGGTCATTGCCACCCCCTCCGTAAGTTCCGGCGTGAAAATCCCCCCCACATAAGGTGAGACGGTGAAGGCTTGGGAGGCATCGTAAGGCGGCGTGATGTCCAAGGTCGACCATCCATCCGGCTGACGACGAGAAAGGAACTCGTTATCCCGGCCGCCGCCTTTCGCACCCGCAAACGAGCCACGAGAAGAGTACACAAGCGCTTCACCGGACACTGCCGCAACAGACACCCCACTTTCAGGGCCACCCGGATAAAGGAACGAGTCGGTCGCGTCCTGCCCATCCGTTTCGCCCGGCGAGACCATCTCATACGCACGGCAGTCGGGGAGCCCCGCCCCATAAGGCTGTTCCAACCGGAGTTTTTCGTTTTCGCAATGCTGAGGCCCCGCGGACC
This sequence comes from uncultured Solirubrobacterales bacterium, assembly GCA_963744135.1. Taxonomy (GTDB): domain Bacteria; phylum Actinomycetota; class Thermoleophilia; order Solirubrobacterales; family Solirubrobacteraceae; genus Palsa-744. The sequence continues at coordinate 93,810 of CAVUSE010000009.1, forward strand.
CGGGGCCAGCCGGTGTCCTGAGGGTCTGGTCCGCACCATCGCTGACACACTGTTTGCCCGTTTCGCATTCGTTGTTCGCCACGACGCGGTAGTGGTAGGTCGTGGCGGACTGCAGACCCGTGATCCTGGCCGTGGCGGCGTGGGCGGTGTCGTCGGCGCCGATCGACGCGGACTCCGGGGTGCTCTGCCCGTACGCTTCGCTGGTGCCGTATTCGAAGCGGTACGTTGTTTCCGCGCCCTCGGGGACGATCGCGGCTTCGAGCGTCGCCGCCGTCGCTTCCACGGTCAACGCCGACTCGCTTTCGATCGTTGGCGAGGCGGCGGGGGTCACGAAGGTGTGGTCTTCCGCGGTCTTGGTTTCGCCGTTTTCGTTTGCGGCGACGAGCCGGTAGTGGTAGACGGTGTGGACCGCCAGGCCGCCGACGTCCGCTTTGACGGGCACCCCCGCAGTGCCTTTGCCGATTTCCGTGGCGTCGGGGGCCACGCACGGAGCCGTGCTTCCGTAGCTCGTGGTTTCGCCGTATTCGAATTCGCACTTGGTTACGGGCAGCCCTTCGGGGTTGACGGTGCCATTCAGGGTCGCCGAGCCTTTGACCACGTTGCTGGTGCCTTCGGTGGTGGTGTCCGGGAGCACGACATCCGCAAAAACCTTGACGGTGTTTGTTGCGTCGTCGGCGACGTACACCGTTTCGGTGGACGGGCTCACCGGGCTCACCGCGATCCCGGCACCGCTGGTCAGCTCACCCGAGCCGAAGCGTTCGAGCTGCGCGCCACTCGGCGACACTGGGCACGGCGCCGCGCTGGTGCAGCTCGGGGCGGTATCGAACTCCGCGACGCTCGTCCCGTTGTCGATGTAGACGTCGTTGTCGGACAGGTCCACGGCCGCTCCCGTGGATTCTTCTTCGTCCATGTTTTCCACGAGCACTTCGCCGGCGCTGTTGAGCTTTAGAAAGTGTCGCGAGAAGCGGTTGGCGTACAGATTGTCTTCGGAGTCCACCGCAAATCCGGGGGACGTCAAGTGCGGTGAGGATCGCTTCGATTCGAACACGTTCACGAGACCGTCGCTGAAGCTATCGATCTCCTGACTTTCCTGGTAGACCCACAGGGTTCCCTTCGCGTCGACGGCGACGCCACTGAGCGTGGTAAATCGCGAGCCCGGTTCGGCTTCTTCGATCCGGCCTTCGTAGACGCCGCTTGCGTTGAACTTGTCGACCATGCCGGCGCCGGGATCGGTTACGTAAACGTCTTCTTTGGAGGGATCGAGCGCGCCGCCCGAGTTATCGACCGCGATCGCTTCGGGTTCCACAAACCCCGAGGGCGGAGTGAATTCTTTGAGGAAGACGCCTTCCCCGGTGAACTCCTGCACACGCTTGTTGCCTTTGTCCACCACATACACATCACCAGTCAAATCATTGACCGCGACACCCGCCGGTTCCTTGAGCTGACCCGAGACGCACGGCAAACTCGTACAGGCTTCGCCGATCGTCTTGCTGAACACATGCGTCTTCCCCGCGAGCGCTGGGGCGCCCCCAAACACCAGGCCACCAATCACCGCACACAACGACACCACGCCAGCCGCGAGCAGCCTACGAATACCTACCGGCATATCTCCTCCTCCAAAACAGAGGGGAGAGCCCCTCGATTACGTGACGACGCGCCGAGGGACGCGAATGACGGGCGCACGCGAGGCCCAAGCCGGGCCGCGGCGAACCCACCCCCTATAGGGAACCATGCGAGACGGCGCAAACGCGCCCGATGAGGGACTTCGGCGGCTAGACCCCTAGCCGAAGAGAGAGAGAGAGAGAGAGAGAGAGAGATGCGACAGCGCCATGCTGGCGCATCTAGCATCACTCTCTACGTGGGGTGCGATGACCCCTGGCACGTTGATCCCTCTCAAACTCACGCGAAAACCAACTCCCTCACCGAAATGACCCGGTCCCTCTCCCAAGAATCCCCAAATGCGCTTGATGCCGGCCAGAGAGGCCATGGCCCAAACCCGATCCTATGTATGCCGGCGACCCCGTGGGGACGCCAAGACAAGACCACTGTACTCGCCAGTCGCCGAACTGTCAAGCCCCCAACTGCAAACTGGTGTTTAGCGCGAGGTCAAAGGCTTGGCGAGGCCGGCGTTGGGGCGTGCGCGTGAAGCGGCGTCACACGGGGTCAGGTCGCGCGCGGGTCGTCGTGCCAATCGACCGGCCCGGCCACCAGCGTGTGGCTCCCGAGCGGCCGGCCGAGGATCTCCTGGGCGCGCCGGGCACAGGCGATCAGCGCGGGGAGGTCGATGCCGGTCTCGTAGCCCATCTCGTGCAGCATCGAGACCAGGTCCTCGGTGGCGATGTTGCCGGTCGCGTCGGCGGGGACGGGGCAGCCGCCCAGCTCGCCAAAGCTCGACTCGAAGCTCGTGACCCCGGCCTGCAGCGCGGCGAGCGCGTTCGCCAAGCCGGCGCCGCGTGTGTTGTGGAAGTGCGCGGTCAGCTCGACGCCGTCGTCGCCCGCGCCGCTTGACCCAAGGCGCTCCCGCGCGAGCGCGAAGAGCTCTCCCACCTGGCGGGGGTTGGCCATCCCCGTGGTGTCCCCAAAGCCGATCTCCTGGGCGCCCGCGTCGCGCAGGCGGGCCGCTATGTCGAGCACTCTCTCGGGCGGGATGTGGCCCTCGTAAGGGCACCCAAAGCAGGTGGAGAGAACCGCCTCACAGCGCAGGCCCTCTGCGCGAGCGCGCGCGAGCACGCCCTCCAGACCGGCGAGGGACTCCGCGATCGAGCGGTTGACGTTCTTACGATTGTGAGTCTCCGAGGCGGAGACGATGACGTTGATCTCGTCGAACGCCGGCCGCGCGCGCCTCATCCCCTCGCGCAGTGCGAGCGCACGGTCGAGGCCTCGCTCGTTGGGGATCAACACGCTCACCGCGACCCCCTCGGGAATGCTCACGCGCTCGAGCACCTCCTCGGCGTCGGCCAGCTGCGGGATCACGTCCGCCCGCACGAAGCTCGTCACCTCCAGGCGCCGCAACCCGGTGCGCGCGAGCGCGTCGATCAGCTCGACCTTCCGCTCGGTGGGGATCGTCTCAGGCTCGTTCTGGAAGCCGTCGCGCGGGCCCACCTCCCTGATACGGATCGCGTCCCCCATCGCTAATGCTCATTTCTGGGCAGTGCATGCACTGCCCAGCCGGACGGCGCATGCGCCGTCCGGGGCAGGGCCGCATGCGGCCCTGCCGCCATCGCCGCATGCGGCGATGGCCACATCACCACATCGACAGGCCGCCGCTCACGCCGAGCGTCTGGCCGGTCACGTACGAGGCGTCGTCGCAGGCGAGGAACGCGATCGCCGCCGCGACCTCCTCGGGCTCGCCGGCGCGCTTCAGCTGAGTGGTGTCAACCATCCCCTGCTTGAGCCGCTCGCCGATCTCGCCGTACACCTTCGGCGCGGCGTTCAGCAGCGGCGTCTCGATCGGGCCCGGGGCGACGGCGTTGACGCGCACGCGGTAGCGCGCCGCCTCGCGCGCGATCGCCTTGGTGAAGCCGATCACGCCGGCCTTCGCGGCGCTGTAGATCGCCGAGCCCTGCGAGCCGACGCGGCCCGCCTCCGAGGAGACGTTGACGATCGCCCCCGCCCGACGCTCCTGCATGCCCGGGAGCACCGCATGGGTGACCGCGATCACCCCCCGCAGGTTGACGCCCAGCACGAAGTCCCACAGGCCGGGGTCGGTCTTGACGAAGAACGAGAAGAGGTCGGTGCCGGCGTTGTTGACGAGCACGTCGATCGGCCCGAGCTGCTCCTCGGCGGCTGCCACCGCCGCGGCGATCGAGTCGAGGTCGGTGACGTCCATCGCGAGGCCCACACCGTCGAGCTCGCCGGCGACCGCCTTCGCGCCCTCCTCGTTGAGGTCGCCCACGGCCACGCGCGCGCCCTCGGCCGCCAGCCGCCGCGCGGTCGCGGCGCCGATGCCCGACGCGCCGCCGGTGATCAGTGCGATCTTGCCCTCTAGCCTCATATGGTCAGCTGCTAAGAGTACCCCACCAATCCGGAATAGCGTGCCCACCAAGCCGGAATCGACCCAGCCGGCGAGCCTCACCCGCTCATATACTCGGCGGGTGCCCCACCCCTCCCTCACATGCCCCAACAGGTAGACGTCGTCGTCCTCGCCGGCGGCACCGGCGGCGCGAAGCTCGCCCGTGGGATGCAGGACGTGGTGGGGGCCGAGCGGCTGGCGGTGGTCGCAAATCCCGGCGACGACATCGAGATCTACGGCGCGTACGTCTCCCCCGACCCCGACCTGATCTCCTTCTGGCTGGCCGACCTGATCGACGCGCGCGGGTGGGGCCTGGAGGGCGACACCTTCAACGTGATGGACGGCCTGCGGGCGCTCGGGGTCGATGTGTGGTTCAACCTCGGCGACCGCGACCTCGCGTGGTGCGCCGAGCGCGCGCGGCTGCTCGCTGAGGGTCTCTCCCCCACCGCGGCGCTGGGGCGGCTGAACGAGGCGATCGGCGTCGGTGCGCAGGTGCTGCCCGCGAGCGACCACCCGGTGCGCACGTGGGTCCGCTCGACCGAGGGCTGGCGCTCCTTCCAGGAGTTCATGATCCGCATGCGCGCCGCGGGCCCTGTGGAGGGCCTCGAGTTCCGCGGCGCCGAGGAGGCCGCGCCGAGCCCCGCGGCGCTGGAGGCGATCGCCCGGGCGCGCGCAGTCGTGATCGGCCCCTCCAACCCGCTCGCCTCGATCGGCCCGATCCTCGCGATCCCCGGCATCCGCGAGTCGCTCGCCGCGACCGACGCGCCCGTGGTCGCCGTCAGCCCGATCGTCGGCGGGGCGGTGCTGAAGGGACCCACCGCCTCGTTCATGGCGTTCGCCGCATTGGAGTGCAGCGCCAGGGGGGTTGCCGACTTCTACGGCGAGCTGCTGCAGGGGATCGTCGGCGACGAGCCCGTGGACGTTCTCGCGACGCTCCAGCTCGACACCCGCATGGACGACGCCGCCTCCCGCGCACGTGTGGCCGAGCAGACGCTCGCGTTCGCCGACTCGCTCGCAGGCTGAGCGCTGAGCCAGGCACTCGCGTTCGCCGATCTGCTCGAGGGTGAGTATCGTGGCGGCGTGTCCGCCCCCGCCCCCGTCTGCATCATCGGCGCCTCCGGCGCGCTCGGCTTCGGGCTGGCGCTGCGCCTTGGGCGCGCGGGGGTGCCGATCGCGATCGGCTCGCGCAGCGCCGAGCGCGCCACCGAGACCGTGGAGCGCGCGCGGGCCGCGGTCCCTGGCGGGTCGTTCGCCGGCTACGAGAACGCCGACGCGGTGGGTCGCGTCGAGACCGTGATCCTGAGCGTGCCGTTCCGCAACCAGTCGGAGATGCTCACCAACCTGAAGGGCGCGCTGCGCCCCGGTCAGCTGCTGATCGACGCCAGCGTGCCACTCGCCGCCGCCCACAGTGGCAAGGCCACGCGCATGCTCGGCGTGTGGCAGGGCTCCGCCGCCCAGCAGGCTGAGGAGATGGCGCCCGAGGGCGTGCGGGTCGTCTCCGCGTTGCACACCGTCAGCGCGGCCTCGCTGGCCAACCTCAACCACGCGCTCGGCGAGGACGTGCTGGTGTGTGGGAACTCCCGCGCCGACAAGCGCGAGGCTGCCGCGCTGATCGAGCGGATCGAGGGCCTGCGCTGCGTGGACTGCGGGCGCCTCGAGATGGCCCGCATCACCGAGTCGCTCACGGCGCTGCTGATCGCCGTCAACGTCCGCTACAAGGCGCACGCGGGGATCCACCTCACGGGGCTGCCCCCGCAGCTCTGGGAGTAGAGCCTCACGGGGCTGCCCCCGCAGCTGTGGGAGTAGAGAGCCCACCGCCCCCACCAATTTCGAGGGGTCTCGAGCGAGCGTACCGTCCCAAGCGCGGCGTACGGTGCTCGGCATGCACCTGACACCCGACACCGCACCCCCTCCGATGAGGCCGCCGACGCCCGGGCCCGAACCGAGCGCATATATACCTCCGCTTGGTGGTATATACTGCCCCGACATGGCCAAGCACTTGGTGGACATAGACGAGCAGGCTCTGCGGAATGCACGGATCCAGCTGGGCGCCGCCACGATCAAGGAGACGGTCAACCGCGCGCTGCGGCTGGCCGGCGGCGATCGTGAGGACGCGGTGAAGAGGCGTCTCGACGCACTCGCCCACGCCGATCTGCTGCCCCGCGAGCAGGCATGGCGCTGACCCATCTCCTCGACACCAGCGTTCTCACCCGGCTGCGTGAGCCGGCGGTTCGCGAGGCGATCGAGCCCCGCGCGCGCAAGGGGGAGCTGGCGCGCGCGGGGATCAGCGACCTGGAGATCGGCTTCTCGGCCCGCAACGCCGCGGAGTGGGATCGCCTCACCGACGCCGTCGAAGCCTTCGAGCTGGTGGAGACCGCTGTCGAGCACGTACGTCGCGCAAAGCGGACGCAGCGGCTGCTCGCCGCCAAGCACCAGCGCGGACGCAAGCTGCCCGACCTGCTCGTCGCTGCCGCGGCCGAGGCGGGCGGCCTCACCGTGCTGCACTACGACGCGGACTTCGACCTGATCGCCACTGTCACCGGACAGCCGTGCGAGTGGGTCGTCCCCGCCGGCTCGGTGGATTAGGCAGCCCCCGCGCCCGGGCGTGGACCTGACCCGAGCGCCGGCCTCACCCGGAGGGCCGAGCGCCGGCCTCACCCGGGAAGCCGATCGGGCGAGAGCCGGACTATCGTCAGCCCAATGCGCACCGCCGCAATCCTTCCCGTCAAGCGCTTCTCTGAAGCCAAGCAGCGCCTCGGGCAGAGCGTTGCCGACCCGCTGCGACGGGACCTCGCGCGCGCGATGGTCGGGGACGTGCTCAGCGCACTGCGCGACTGCGCCGCGATCGAGCGCACGATCGTCATCACCTGCGAGGAGTCGGTCGCCGCCGCGGCCAGCTACCTCGGGGCGATCGTCCTCCCGGACACCGCCGAGCAGAGCCAGAGCGCCGCGGTCGCGCTGGGGGTCGAGCGCGCCGTCGCGGAGGGCTTCGAGCGGGCGCTGTGTGTCCCTGGCGACTGTCCGGCGCTCGACTCGGCCGAGATCGACGCGCTGTTGGGCGCCGAGCGCTCACCCGACGCGCGCGGCGTGGACTCCGGCGACCGCGAGATCGTGATCGTGCCCGACCGCCACGGCACCGGCACCAACGGGCTGCTGCTCACCCCGCCGGGCGCGATCCCCCCGAGCTTCGGGCCCGACAGCTTCGAGCGCCATCGTCAGCTCGCGCGCGAAGCCGGGGTGGCATGCCGCGTTGAGCGGGTGCCCTCGCTGCTACTGGACATCGACACCGGCGAGGATCTCGCCGCCTTGCGCCAGCGGCTGGCCGGAAAGCCCCGAACCGGGGCACGGCGCACCCGCGCAGTGCTCGGCACGCCGCCGCGCCTCTCGCGCGCGGTGTGAGCCTCACCCCGCGGCAGCGACGGCCTGGCGGCTGATCGTGCGCTCGACGTCGCGGCCCTTGGGGGTGAGCCGCCAGGCGTTCGGTTCGCCGCGGGCGTGGCCCTCGCCGACGTTCGCGATCAGCCCGAGGCGCTCGAGGCGCACGAGCAGCTTTGAGATCTGGCCCTGGTCGGCGACACCTGCAGCATCGGAGACCTCGCGGTTGCTGGGGTCCAATCCGTTTCCCTCCAGCGTGGCGATCGCGACGAGCACCCTGACCGTGCGGTAGGTGAGGCGCATCTCCAGATCCCTGAGCGGGTCCGCCACCGGCGCAACCGCGGGTCTGCGCTTTGGGGCGCGGCGCGCGGCCTCGCGCTCAGCGACCGCCCGCCCCTGGTAAGGCAGCACGATCAGCCCCATCAGCGGGCCGAGCAGCCCGATCATCGGCCGTGGCTCGGGCTCGGTCAGGCGCGCGTGCAGAACCGCGAGCACCGCGCCGACGATCCCCTCCGCCGTGAAGCGCTTCAACCCCGGTGTCGCCTGGGGCTCACGCCGCCCCCGGTCCACCGCATCGATCAGAACCCCAACCACACGCGCACGGCGCTCCAGCGCGATCGGGCCCGCGCCGAGCGCATCGACGACCGCGAGACGACCAAGGCCCGACTCATCGTCAAGGAACTCCAGCAGCGCCCGCACACCGCCCCGCATCTGCTCCAACCAGCCCCCGGCATCCTCAAACGCTGCGCCCACGCGCGCCTCGGCATGCTCCACCGCCTGGTCGAACGCGGCGAGGAAGCAATCCTCGCGGTCGTTGAAAAGCTCGTAGAACGTCCTGCGCGAGACGCCCGAGCGCCCAACCACGTGCGCGACCGTCGAGCGCGCCACACCCCGCTCGGCGACGACCTCAACCATCCCCGAGATGATCCGCGCTCGCTGCAGGTTCACCACATCGCCGCGGCCATTGACCATCTCGGCCGCGACGAACGCCGGTACCGCCTGGGCACGCGCGGGCATCACATCACCCGGCGGGCCTCGGGGGGTTGACTGACAGCATCGGCCTCACCGCCGCTTCTTCGCCCTCTGGGCGCGCTTGCGCTTGTTGGTGTGCTTGCGCTTGTGACTCGCCTTCTTCTGCTTCGGGCGGGCGGGTGGGCATCCCATCACCGAGATCTTCGTGCTCTGTTTGATCGCGAGCCCGTTCTGGCCGACTATTTCCGTCGGCATGATCAGTGTGCCCTTGCAGAGGTTCCCGTTCGCTGTCAGCGCCGGGTATTCGCGCTCGGGGAGCTCCAGTTCGAAGTTCGAGAACGGCACGTCCGGCACCGTGCTGAACGTCGCGGTCGTGATCCCCTGTTTGCTGATGAACGTTTCCCCGTGCACCTGGACCGTGACGCCGTCCTCGCCGACGAGGACCATGATCAGTTCCGGGTACTTCGCGCCACCGTGGGAGACGAAGTACGCCGGGCCGCTCAAGGGACCTTCCAATACCGGGGTTTTGACCGTCGCTTCCCCAACACGCGATGCCTTCGGGCAGTCGGAGGGGTTTTCCGCGAACACCTTTTCGGTGCACGCCTTCTGCAGCGTTTTCAACGGCGAGGGCAGCTGTTTCGGTAGCGACACCTTGACCTTCGCGACGTTCGCTTTGGTGCCCTGCGCTCCCGCCGGGAGCGTCAGGCTGACGTGCAGGCTCGCGCCTTCCGTCCGCGAGGTCTTCGCGCTCGTCGAGACCGCGAATTCCGGTTTGAACGTGAGCGCCGCGCAGTTCGTCACCTGGAACGGGTTGGCGACGTCCGCGGTCGCTCCTTCTGAGCTTTCCAGCTCCCCGGTGAGCTTCATCGGTTCGCAGCTCGTCGGGTTGAACACGAACCCGGGACGGTTCACGTCCACGTTGATGTGCTGCAACTGCAACGGGATCCCGTCCAGAATCGTCGGGAACTTGTCGCTCACCACCGTCAGATGCGCATCCGTCGGATCCACATCCACCTTCGAACGGACCACCTCAGTCCCCAGGTTGAACGGGCCGGCTATGGCGGGCACAACGACGTCGACACCGAATGGGTCGCCCTCGTACGGGCCGGTGATGTACGCCTTGCCCGTTTCTACCGGGAACGGGTCCCCGCCGAACCCGGTGCTCACGGTCACCGTCCCGATCTGGCTTTCCGCCGGGCACTGGCCCGTCGCGGCCTGCGGTTCCTCGCAGAGCTTCACACCGCGCAACCCCGCCGAGACCCCCGGAGGGAACACCACCGAGAGTTTCCCCAACGGCTGATCGGCATCCGGGCGGCTCAACGTCATCGTCAACGGGCTGTACCCGCCCGCCTGGACGCTCGTCGTGCCCGCCGCGAACCCAGGCTGGAACTGCCTTGGGCTGGAGCATGGCGCGCCGTTCGGCCCGCTCGTGATTTCAAACGTGCTGCTGGACTTCGACGGTTCGTTACCCGACCACGGCGTCACCGACGCGGTGCTGGTGTAGGAGCCGCACAACCCGGGGGTACTCAACGGCGCACGCTCGCCACCGAAGAAGTGCAGCTTCGCTTCTTCGAAGGGGACCTGCGCGCTGTTCGGGAAGACCGTCACGATCTGCCCCGTCGCTTCGTTGAGCTTGACTTCCCCCGCGAGCTTGACCGCAACCCCCGCAACGGGGTCTTCGGCGTAGATATACAGGCCGACCAGACTCCCAAAAGGATTCGCGTCCTGCGCCGCCAGATACACCGCGCCCGTGAGGGGTTCAGGCAACAACGGCGTCTTGATTTCCGCCGTCGCGACCTTCGAAGCGTCCGGACACCCAACCGCGCCCGGCGTGAACAAGTTCGTGCCCGCTTCCACCCTGGTGAACCCAGCCTGTTCCTCCGAGCACGCCAGCAACCCATCCGCCGCCGCCGGACTGATCTGCACCCCTTCCGGGAGCGTCACCATCGTGTCCTTCACCGCAGACTCCGAGAGCCCTCCCGCGTCAAGCGTCGAGTCCTGCGGTATGTGGATCCCAACCGCCAACCCAGTCGGGGTGCTCGCCTGCTGCCCATCCGGCGCGACACTGATCGACGAGCTGAACGGCAAACGATCACAGCCATCCATCGCCGGCATCGGCGCGGTGCTCGACAACGACTGGCGCACATCGGGTTCAAGCCACGAGTCCACTTCCACCGAAGTCTGCAACG
>CAVUSE010000010.1:0-31507 GCA_963744135.1 uncultured Solirubrobacterales bacterium
GACATTCGTGTCGAGGGTCGTCGCGTCCCGTTCGGGGGCGGTAGCTATTTGCCCCGGAAATAGTCGGGTCTCTCCGTCTGGTGTGGGGGTCAGAATCGTGCTTGCGAGTTGGTCGATTCTGGAGGTGTTGCGGTGCTGCGTCTTGTGGGTGAGCAGGTCGAGTCGTTGTTTGACGAGGCGTTGCCGATCGAGGTCCGTGAACTGCCGCGGGATCTCGCCCGGCTTGATGAGCTGTTGAGCGATGAGGCGCTGCTGGCGCCGATCGCTGAGCGGTGGGAGGTGTCGGCGCGTGGGCATGGGCGACCGACGATCGCGATGTCGTTGTTCGTCCGGTTGATGGTCGTCAAGCAGCGCTCGGGATGGGGTTATGAGACGCTCGTCAGGGAGGTCTCGGACTCGTTGCATCTGCGGCGGTTCTGCGGACTGTCGCTGACGGCGTTGGTGCCGCACGAGTCGACGGTCCGCAAGCTCGCGCGGCGTCTTGGGCCCGAGATCATTGACGAGATGACTCGGGTCTTGATCGAGAACGCCGTCCGCGAGAAGCGCTTTACCGCACGCGCGGTGCGCGTCGACTCGACCGTAGTGGAGTCCGATGTTCGCTGGCCCTCGGACGCTGCGTTGGCGTTGGACGCTACGCGTCGCTTGGCGCGCGAGGGTGCCCGGGTCGCGGCGCTCCTCGGTGGGGGTGCGCACCACGTTCAGGATCGCTCTCGCGCTGCGGGACGCCGCCTACGGCTGATCGGGCGCACCGTCGGGCGACGGCTGGGACAGGCGGGCGGTGCGCGTGAGCAGGTTCTCAAGCTGACTGGGCAGGCCGGTGAGCTGGTTGCGCGCTCGATCCGTGAGGCTCGCAAGTTGGCTGCCCAAGCCCGAGCGTCCGCGCGGGGCCGTGGCGCGCAGCGCAAGCTCGCCGCGGCCCGGCAGCTCGAGCGGACCGCTGAGTTGGCTGCGACCGTCACCGGGCAGATCACCAAGCGTCTGGCGGGCGAGAAGATCACAGATCGCGTTGTCTCGCTGGCTGACCCGGAGGCTCGCCCGATCGGCAAGGGCAAGCTCGGCAAGCGATACGAGTTCGGCTATGTCTTCCAGTTGGCGGAGATCACCGCGAACACACGGCGCGGTGCCCGTGGCCTGTTGCTCCCGGCCCCAACCAAAGTCGGCTCGCCGAATGAGAGCGAGCTGCTGCCCACGACCGCCGCCGAGCTGGCGCGCCTTGGGCTCAAACCCCGCGAGGTCGCACTGGATGGCGGCTTCCCGCCCGAGGCTAGCAACGCCGTGCTCGGCGAGGCCAGCGTATTTATCGCTGGGCGACAGCAACCCGCGGCACGCCGATCGCGCAAGCGACTGGCCAGCTATCGCGTCGGTTGCGAGGGACGCATCAGTCATCTGAAGCGCAGCTACGGCCTGCGCCGATCACGATTACGAGGACACCAAGGCGCCCGGACCTGGGTCGGCTGGGCGATCCTGGCCTACAACCTCGACACCCTCGCCGTCCAGGCCACCTGACAAACTCCGACCGACCGCTCACACCGAGCGCCAACTCGCACGAAACGGCCGCGCCCACAAAGAGCGCGGCCGTTTCACTTCCCAGACCCAGACTTTGTCCGGGGCAAATAGCTAGATGCTTCGGCAGCTTGCCGATGCATCTCTCTCTCTCTCTCTCTCTCTCTCTTCGCCTAGGGCTCTAGGCCCCAAGGCTCTTCATCGGGCGCGTTCGCGCCGCTTTGTCTTTGTTCCCGCGGGGGAAGGGAATCGCGCGCGTCTGAAAAGGCGGCTGTTCGGTCCTGGCGCTCGCTTCGTGTGGAAGCTGCTCGCGCCCCTCGGCGCGTTGTCTTGTAATCGAGGGGTCGTCCCCTCTGTCTTGGAGGAGACGGTTTGATGAACGCTGCTCGCAGGTTGTCTCTGGCGGTTCTCGCCACGCTGTGTACGTTGACTGGAGCTCTGGTGTTTGCGGGCACCCCGGCCGTTGCGGCTGCTCCGGAAGCGCCGGAAGTGACGGTGGAATCGGTGAAGGCGAGCGAAGCGACGTTCCACGGTGTGTTGAACCCCGGTAAAGCAGGCGTCGCGGGCACCTACGAACTGGGCACGTACGAATTCCTGTACGCGAAGTCCGATTCGACGTGCGAAGGGGAAGGTAAGGTGCCGGTGCCGCCGGGGATGTCGCTGGGGGGCGGCAAAGAAGTGGTTTCGCAGGTGGTGTCGGGTCTGCAGCCGGGCGCCGAATACATGGTCTGCGTGCGTGCCACGAATACATTGGGGGAAAGCGCTGTGAGCTCGCCGGTGGCGTTCACGACGTTCACGGCGGCGCCTACGATCAGGGAAGAGGCTCCTGCTAGCGTTGAAGAAACGGCGGCGGGGCTGGAAGCGCAGATCGACCCGGACGGCTTGGAAACGACGTATCACTTCGAATACGACACGGTCCCGTATGAAACGAGTGTGTCGCATGGGACGAGCCTGCCGGTGCCCTCGGTGGGCGTCGGTACAGGCACGAGCCCGGTACCGGTCAGCGTGCAGGTGAAGGGTCTTACGCCGGGTACGACGTACTACTATCGTGTTGTCGCGGTCAACGGGCTCGGGACGGTGGATGGGACCGGGAAGGCGCTCGTCACGCCCAGTCCGTCGAGCGGTAAGTTTGCGGGGAGTTGTTCCAATGAACGGCTGCGCGTCGAACAGTCGTATGGATTGCAGCTTCCTGATTGCCGCGCTTATGAGATGGTCTCGCCGGTCGAAAAGAACGGGAACGACGCGGTCGAGATCGAACGCGGTGTCAATGTTGGATCTAACCGTGGTCGTGCGGCGGTGTCGGGTGACGCGTTTGAGTTTCAGTCCTTGGGTTCCTTCGCGGACCCGGCTGGCTCGAATTTCCGCAACGAATTCATCTCTCGGCGCGGGGCTGGGGGCTGGGGGACGCAGTCGATCACACCTCCAGTCAAGCAGTTTCAGCAGGAACTCATGGAAAGCTACGGAGCTTTGGCCTTTACGCCGGAACTATCGAAGGGGGTCGCTGAATCCAACGATCCGCTGCTCAGTGAAGCTCCCGTGGGGGATTGGCAGTTGTTCGTGGCTGATTTTGCCGACGGATCCTACCAGTGGGTGTCAAACGTACCCGAAGCACAGGATATGGCACCATATGAAGAGGCACCCCGCAATTTCGTGGTGAAGGGTTCTTCAACCGATCTTAGCCACGTGGTCTTCTCGTTCGGGCCTGAAGCTGGGGATTTCTCTCAAGTTGCTTTTGATCAAGTTGCTTTTGAGTGGGTAGAAGGGCACGGTAAACCGGTGCTTGTGACTGTCGCCAATAGCGGCGAAGCGATGCAGAGCGGTGTCGGGTCGGGGGAAGGTTTCGCTGCGAATATCTGGCGCGCGGTGTCTTCTGATGGTTCCCGTGTTTTCTTTACGGCGGGGGGGCAATTGTATGTGCGTGAGAACGCTGAACAGTCTCAGAGTCCTATGGATGGCGAAAAGTGTGCGGATTCCGGTGATGCCTGTACGGTTGAGGTGTCTGCGTCGCAGCGGGCTGTCGCCGATCCTCATGGTCCACAGTCGGCGGGTTATTGGGGTGCAAGCGTGGATGGTTCGCGGGTGTTCTTTACCAGCAACGCGGAGCTGACCGAAGATGCATACACGGGTCCGGAAGACAATGCCGCGAACCTGTACGAATACGATCTGGAAAGACCTGAAGGGGAGCGGCTGAGAGATCTATCGGTGGATACGGCCGATGTCGCGGAAGGCGCGGCGGTGCTGGGTGTGGCGCAGGTCTCAGAAGATGGGTCGTACGTATACTTCGTCGCTAGGGGTGACCTCGGTGGTGAAGCCAAGTCGGGGGAGCCAAACCTGTATGTATCCTATGAAGGTGGCGCGCCGAGGTTCATCGCGACGCTCGCTGTAAATGATAGTTCGGACTGGGGTATCAAGGGTGGAAAATGAAGCAGAACGTGATAGTCCGAGTGTCGATACGGCCGTGGTGACGCCGGATGGGACGCGCCTGGCGTTCATTTCGCATAAGAGCCTGACCGGCTATGACAACGCCGCGAGCAACGGCACGAGCTGTGGCAGCACGCACTACGGAGGGCCGCAGCCGCTGCTTTGTCGCGAGGTCTTTGAGTACAACGCGGTCACGGACCAGCTTGCGTGTGCGTCGTGTAACCCGAGTGGGGCGCGGCCGGCCGGCCCGTCAAGTCTTCCAGAAGAGCAAGCTGGCGGGGAGTTTGATTCGGCTCTGGCGGCTGTGTACAGGTCGCGGGCTTTCTCTGAAGGTGGGGCGCTGTTCTTTCAGAGCTTCGATGCGCTGGTGCCGCACGCGCGTGATGGTCGGCAGAATGTTTATGAGTACGAGGATGGTCGTGTGTACCCGATCTCGGATGTGGTGGGCAGTTATGAATCGTATTTTCTGGATGCGAGCGCGAGCGGTAATGATGTGTTCTTCGCGACCGCGGATCAGCTCGTGTCGCAGGATCGGGACAATCGCATCGATGTGTATGACGCGCGGGTGGACGGTGGATTTCCGGCGTCGGTGCCTTTGCAGGTGTGCGATAACGGCGATTCGTGCAAGCCGCCGGCCACGCCGCAACCGGGGGTCTTCGGGGCACCGGCGAGCGCGACATTCTCAGGTGCGGGCAACCCTGCGCCCGCAACGGCGGCTGGGCCGGTGCTGAAGCCGAAGGCGAAGCCGGTGAAGTGCAGGAGGGGCTTTATGAAGAAGAAAACCAGGTGCGTCAAGAAGCCCAAGCTCAAGCGTAGGGCGATAAGATCAACCGATCGTAAGGGGAGCAAGTAAACATGCGTATTTCACGGAGGCTCTCTCTGTTGTGTGTGCCCGTGGTGTTGCTCGTCACGCTTGCGTTCGCTGACTCTGCGATGGCGAGCTTCAGCTTGGAACGTGTTGCGGTCGCGGCGACCAACCAGAACGGGTCGCCGGACGTGCAGGCCGGATCGCACCCCTACGCGCTGACGACCACCTTCGTCTTGAACAAGCCCAAACTTACTCAGTCTGGCTATTTCCCCGCGGAAGGCAATCTCAAGGACGTCGGGCTCGAACTGCCACCGGGTTTCGTCGGAGACCCAGAAGCGACACCGAAATGCAGCTACCAAGCATTCATGAGTAGTGAATGTGCGAACGGTACTGCGGTCGGAATATCGGACATTTATATAACCCAACCACATCGGTCCGAACCGTCTCAGGTTGAACCGATTGTGAAGGGCCTTCCCAGCGCGGTTTATAATCTGGAACCACCGACGGGTGTCGCAGCCGAGTTCGGCTTCTATGTGCTTAAAGGCACGCCAGTATATCTGAACGTGTCGGTTAGGACGGGCGGGGACTATGGTTTGACGGTTCGCTCACCTGACGCCAGCCAAATCGTGCCGATCTTTGGGGCGAAGGTGACGATCTGGGGCGTGCCCGCGGACCCGAGCCACAACGCACTACGCGGCAAGTGCCTCTCGACGACCACTACACCCACTGAAGCCAGTTATTTTGATTTCAGTGAAGGGGAGATCGGGCAGGAAGACCCGTCGGTGTATACCTCGGAAGGTGAATGTCCTGCGGATGTGCCGGCGTTGCCGTTGTTGACGAATCCGACGTCGTGTGGGGTCCCACGGACGGCGTCGTTTAGTGTGGATTCGTGGGAGGAACCGGGTGTGTTCGATTCCAAGACGTTCTCGATGCCGGAGCTGTCGGGTTGCGAAAGGCTCGATTTTAGCCCGACGATCGGGGTGAGTGAGGACGGGACGGGTGGGAGTACGCCGACGGGGTTGAACGTCGATCTGCATGTGCCGCAGGAAGCCACGCAGAACCCCGTGGGTCTGGCGGAGGCTGATGTGAAGAACACGAAGGTGGCGTTGCCGGTGGGGGTGCAGATCAGCCCGGCGGCGGCGGGTGGGTTGTTGGCGTGCTCGCCGGCGCAGATCGGGCTGCATGACGCGGAAGCGCCGTCGTGTCCTGATGCGTCGAAGGTCGGGACGGTTGAAGTGAATACGCCGTTGTTGCCGGAACCGTTGAAGGGTGGGGCGTATTTGGCGGAGCAGGACGAAAACCCGTTTGGGTCGCTGCTGGCGTTGTATGTGGTCGCGGAAGACCCGGTCGCGGGTGTGCTGATCAAGGTCGCGGGGCAGATTTCGCTTGATCCGGTGACGGGGCGGCTCGTGACGACGTTCGAGGAAACGCCGCAGTTTCCGTTCACGGACTTCAAGCTGGATTTCTTCGGGACCGACCGTGCGCCGCTCACCAGCCCTGGGTTGTGCGGCACTTATACGACGGAAGCGTCGATCGAACCGTGGGCGGGGGGCCCGGCGGTAGCGCCGTCTTCGAAGTTCCAGATCACGTCGGGTCCGGGCGGGTCGCCGTGCCAGGATCCGTTGCCGTTCCAGCCGTCGTTTGAGTCGGGGACGACGAATCTGCAGGCGGGTGCGTACTCGCAGTTCGAGTTGACGATGGGTCGCCCCGATGGGAACCAGACGTTGAGCAAGGTGGAACTGCAGATGCCCCCGGGCCTGGTGGGGAGCCTGTCGTCGGTGAAGCTCTGTGAAGAACCGCAGGCCGCAAATGGGACGTGTGGCGAAGAAAGCCTGATCGGGCACACTACCGTCAGCGCTGGTTTGGGTGGGGACCCGTATACGGTGAGCGGTGGGAAGGTGTTCATCACGGGCCCGTACAAGGGTGCGCCGTTCGGGTTGTCGATCGTGGAGCCGGCGGTCGCTGGGCCGATCAACCTGGGGACGATCGTGGTCCGCTCGCAGATCCGGGTGGACCCGTTGAACAGTCATCTGACGGTGATCAGCGATCCGTTGCCGACGATCATCCAGGGGATCCCGATCCAGATCCAGCACGTCAACGTGTCCGTCGACCGGCCGGCGTTCACGTTCAACCCGACCGATTGCGAACCGATGAAGCTGACCGCGGTCCTCTCGAGCACCGAAGAAGCGATGGCGAACGTGGGTAGCCCGTTCCAGGTCACCAACTGCGGGAGCCTTGGGTTCAAGCCGGGGTTCGCGGTCGCAACGAAAGCGAAGACCTCCCGCACCGAAGGTGCCTACCTGCACGTATCCCTGACACTCCCCGCGCAGGCGGGTGCGGGGACGGAGGCGAATGTCGCGAAGGTCAAGGTCTCGCTGCCGAAACAGTTGCCCTCGCCGTTGAAAACGCTTCAGAAGGCGTGCACCGAAACGGTATTCGCGGCGAACCCCGCGAACTGCCCCACGGCATCGAAGGTCGGCGAAGCGCGGGTCAGTACCCCGTTGTTGTCGGGTCCCTTGACCGGGACGGCGTACTTCGTGAGTCATGGTGGTGCGAAGTACCCGGAACTGATCATGGTTCTCGTGGGTGAGGATGGTGTGACGGTGCAGGTGCATGGGGAAACGTTCATCAGTAAACAGGGGATCACGAGTGCGACGTTCAGCACGGTGCCGGATGTGCCGTTCTCGGACTTCGAATTGACGCTTCCGCAGCGTGAATACCCGGCGTTGACGGGGAACGGGAACCTCTGCAAGGGCACCTTGCTGATGCCGACGGAATTTGTGGGTCAGGACGGCGCGAAAATCAACCAGAACACGAAGATCTCCGTGACGGGCTGCCCCAAGGAGAAGACGGCGCACAAGAACAAGAAGAAGGCGAAGAGGAAGAGTAAAAAGAAGCGCGAGCGGAAGAAGGGCTAGGTGGCGGTGAGCGTGGTGGCCGTGCGTCCTCGCAGCACTCGCAATGGCGCGGCGCCGGGCCGCTCCGCTCGTGGTGGGTCGGTGTCGGCCCGTCAGGGCGGAGCGGGCGCGGCCGGTGTGGATATCGGGCGCAGTGGTGTGCCGGATATTCAGCGCGCGCGGATGCTCTCGGCGTTGGTGGAGGTCGCGAGGGAGCGTGGTGCGGCGAGGGTTACGGTTGGGCATGTGGTGGCGCGTTCGGGGGTTTCGCGGCGGACGTTCTATGAAATGTTCGCGGATCGCGATGCGTGTTTCTTGGCGGCGTTGGAGGTCGCGCTGGAGCGTGGCGCCGCGCGGGTGCTTCCGGCGTTCGAGCAGGCCGCTGCGGGCCCTGGTAGTGGCGCCCGGCGTGGTGACCCGGGTGGTGGTGGCGCCCGGCGTGGTGACCCGGGTGGTGGTGGCGTGCGGCGTGGTGACTCGGGTGGTGGGGGTGTTCGGCGTGGTGGCGCGCGCGAGGCCGGCGGTGTTGGGAGTCCTGGCGTGGGTGGTGGCGGGGCGCGGTGGCGTGAGCGGGTTCGGGCGGGTTTGGCGGCGCTGCTTGGGTTCCTGGATGAGGAGCCTGGTTTGGGTGGTCTCTGTGTGGTGGACACGTTGAGTGCGTGTCCGCGGGCGTTGGCGCGTCGTGGGGAGGTCGTCAGGGCGCTGGTGGATGCGGTTGACGCGGGTCGCAAGGAGGCCAGAGCCGGTCTCGCGCCGACGCGGTTGACGGCCGAGGGCGTTGTCGGTGGGGTGCTGGGGGTCCTCTACGCCAGGTTCGCCGAGGGCTGGCCGGTCTCCGATCGCTCGCAGCCGATGCTCAGGCTCTTGAACCCGTTGATGGCGATGATCGTGCTGCCCTACCTCGGCCCGGCCGCCGCGGCCAAGGAGACCGCGCGGCCGGCACCGAGGACGCGCCCGCGCTCCCAGCGCCCGGCCAGCAACCCGCTCGAGGGTCTCGACATGCGCCTCACCTACCGCACAGTCCGCGTGCTGGGAGCGATCGCCTCCCACGCGTACGCGAGCAACCGCCAGGTCGCCGAAACTGCCGGGGTAAACGACCAAGGCCAGATCTCAAAGCTGCTCGTACGCCTGCAACGCCTCGGCCTGATCGAGAACGCCGGCTCCGGCCCCGTACGCGGCGAGCCCAACGCCTGGCAACTCACCCCCAAAGGCCACGAAGTCGAGCACGCCATCCGCGAACAGGCCGGGACCGCGGGTGCCTGAGCACTTGGGTTTCAAGCATTCTTGACAGGCTGCCGGGTGGGCACCGGCGGGCGCGGGACCTGGTTCTGGCCCGGCTATGTGTCCAGTCCGGGGATCTGCTCGACCGGTAGCTCGCCGTAGATCGCTTCGAGCTCGGTGAGATCCATCCGATCCTGCGGCCGGCCTGCGAGGCGCTTGAAGCCGACGACGCTGGGCAATGCCGCCATGCGGACGGTCTGTCCCTCCCAATCGGTTTCCTCGGCACGCTCGGCCACGGTGTCGTAGTCGAGTGGCGGCAGTCCTCCGCGCATGATGTCGACGATGCCGTGGCGGCTGTTGATGCGCAGGCTCTCCGCACCGGCGACATCATCGGGTGTGAGGATCTTGTCGTCGCGCAGGCGTCTGCCGTCGATGCGCTGCAGGAAGCGCAGCACCGCGGCGTCTGCCTCGGGACCGTCGGGGACGAGCAGGTCACTGTCCTTGGTCGCGCGGATGTGACCGTGGTAGATGACGGCAAAGCCTCCGATCACGACATAGTCCAGCCCGACCGCGTTGGCGTCGGCGACGACGCCGTCCAGGTCAGGACCAGTAGGTGCTTCTGGGCGCATGGCCGGCGCGGATCGAGGCGGCCAGCAGGGAGACCGCCTGCTGGGAGAGTTTCTGGCCCTCCGCGAGCCGCTGAACAGGGGTCAGCGACATGTTGATGGCGCGCATCTGTTCGGCCTCTTCGCGGTTGATGATGGCCCACTCAACCTCATGCCCCACAGAGAGCAGGGGAGTATCACGGTTACGATTGCCCATGCCAGGATTCTACCGCTGCGCCCGCGGGTGCCCGAGCGTTTGACGCATCATTCCTCTGTGGGTTGGAGTCGTCCAAGCCCGATTTTGGGGCTCAACTCCCGCGGCGCGGATGCCGAAGTTGGTGTTGATGGCTCAGATCTCGCGCCCTTTCCAGATCGCTCTGGTTGCTCTGCTCGCGCTGGCGATGCTGATGGCCACGTGGTTCATGGTGCTGCGACGCTCCAATGGGACGGTGTCGAGCGGCACCTCTTCGCCGAGCGTTGCCTCCTCGGCCGGCAGCTCCGCGAGCCATGCCGCCACGCACCCCTCGGCCTCGGGTGCGGGCTCCGGCCGCGTCTACCACGGCTCCGTGCCGGGCCTGGAAGGTCTGACGCGGGACATCAAACGGGCTCACGAAGCCGGGGCCAAGGAGGAACGAGGCGTCACGTACGAGGAAAAGCACGCTGGGGAAACGCACGGATCGACCACTGCCGCTTCCCCCGGGCCCAGCGCCAAGACGCACGCCTCGACGACCACTTCCGCCGCGTCCACGCACCAAGCGACCACCACCGTGCACACGCATCACACCACCGTGACCGCACACACGCACCACGGTGCCTCCACCGCTGCACGCTCCCACGCGCAGACGCACGGGTCGCACCCGGCGGCCGCTCCGGCAGCGACGGCCGCGCTCACGCTTCACAACCTCACCGAAGCGCTACATCTGAAGGCCGTTGTCGACCTGGTCGAAGCGATCGATCCCGCGCTCGGGCTGAAGTCGAAGGTCTCCCACGCGGAAGGCGTTCTCGTCGCCAGGATGAAGTCCGATCTGCAGCCCGCCTCACCGGCGACGATCGCCGCTGAGCTGCACCAGAGCAAGATTGTGCTGCTGCTCTTCCTCAACCCCAACAGCTACGACGACGACGCCACGGCGATCGGCACCACCGAAGTCGCCCACAAGCTCCGCCATCACGTCGCGGCGCACCTTGCGCTCGCCGGCCAGGTCAACTCGTTCGGCTCGATCACGCGCGACATCCAGATCTACCAGACCCCGACGCTGCTGATCATCAACCCCAAGCGCGCGGTCACGACGGTCACTGGGCTCACCGACGAATTCGCGCTCGAACAGGCGATCGCCGAAGCCAAAGGGTAGGGCCGCAGCCCCTAAACTCGGCTGAGTGATCGCCGAGGGATCTTTTGCCGCCCACCTGGAGAGTCCACTCGGGCGCGGGCACACACCCGACGACGCATTCACCGGCGCCGCCGGCGGAGCGGCCTGTGGTGATCTGGTGCGCATCTCGCTTGCGCTCGACGCTGCGAGCCCCGATGGCACGATCGCCGACGCCGGCTTCGACGCCTCCGGCTGTGGGGCGGCGCTTGCCGCCGGATCGGCCACGGTCGCGCTCGTGCGCGGCGTGCCGCTGCTGGCCGCCGCGCGTGTCGGTGTGGAGGAGATCTCCGCCGAGCTTGGTGGGCTGCACCCCGCCAAGCTCCACGCCGCCGAGCTCGCCGCCGACGCCCTGCACCGTGCGCTTGGGGCCGCCGCGCGCGCTGCTGCAGCGCTCAAGCCGTCGCCCGATGGCAGGCAGCGTGCCCTGGTCGCGATGAGTGGCGGCGTCGACTCCGCCGTGGCTGCGCTGCTGACCGCGCGCGGGGGGGAGGACGTGGTGTGCGTGACGCTGGAGCTGTGGGCGGACGCCGAGAACGACGGCGAGCGCTCCTGCTGCTCGGCGCAGGCTGTGCGCGGCGCTCGCGCGCTCGCCCACGCTCGTGGTCTGCCCCACTTCTCGGTTGACCTGCGCGAGGAGTTCCGCGCCGGCGTGGTCGCAGGGTGGCTGGAGGGCTACGCCCAGGGGATAACCCCCAACCCCTGCATTCGCTGCAACGGCTCGGTGCGCCTCGACGCGATGCTCGAGCTCGCCACGCGGCTCGGCGCCGCGCGCCTGGTCACCGGCCATTACGCGCGCGTGCATTTCGAGCGACCCACCCACCCCACCGATCCGCCTGTTCCGCTACTGCGGCTCGCCGTCGACAGGCTCAAGGATCAGAGCTACGCGCTCGCCGGGCTCGATCCCGCCTCGCTCGCGCGGTTGTCGTTTCCGTTGGGGAGCCTCACCAAGCCCGAGGTCCGCGAGATCGCCGAGCGCGAGGGGCTCTCGGTGGCGCACAAGCCCGACTCGCAGGACCTCTGCTTCCTGGCGGGCACCTCGCTGCCGCGGTTCCTCGCTCGCCATGGCGCGAACGGCTCCGCAATGGACGAGGCCGCTGCCGGCCGGAGTGGTGGTGGTGGGGTCGCGGGCGCGGTGGACGGTGGGAGCATCCTCGACCTCGACGGTCGCCGGCTGGGCTCCCATCGCGGGGCGCACGCCTTCACCGTCGGCCAGCGCCATGGCCTCGGCCTGCCCGGTGGTTCCGAGCCGCTCTTCGTGCTGCGCACCGACCCGCTCGCCAACACCGTCACGGTCGGTCCGCGTGCTGCGCTGATGACCCGCACGGTCCCCGTTCGGGATGTGACGCTGCGTCAGCCAGGCGCGCGGGTCGATGGCGTACGGGTCCGCTCGCACGGGCCTCTCGTTCCCTGCCGGCTTGCCTGCGATCCGGGGCCGGGCCGGCACGAGGGGGTCGAGGTGGAGCTTCAGGAGCCGATCACTCGCGCGGCTCCGGGGCAGATCGCCTGTCTGTACGGCGGTGACGTGATCTTGGGCTACGGCACCATCACCGCGTAGGCGCGGTAGTGCCGGCGCGGAAAGGCCCGCCGCACGAGCGAACCGCACCGGCCGGACTCTAAGATCATTCGACCATGACCTCGGATCAGATCCGCGAGCGCTACCTGGCCTTCTTCGAGGAGCGCGGCCACCGGCGGCTGCCGTCCGCCTCGCTGGTGCCGCCGCCCGAGGACCGCTCGGTGCTGCTCACCACGGCGGGGATGCAGCCGCTGAAGCCCTACTTCCTCGGGCGCGAAGTACCGCCCGCGCCGAGGCTCACCAGCTGCCAGAAGTGCTTCCGCACGCCCGACATCGAGAAGGTCGGATCGACGCTGCGGCATCTGACGTGCTTCGAGATGCTGGGGAACTTCTCGATCGGCGCGTACTTCAAGCAGGGTGCGATCGAGCTGGCCTGGGAGCTCTCGCGGGAGGTCTTCGGCTTCAGCGCGAAGGACATCTGGGTCACGGTGTTCGAGGGCGACGACGCGCTCGGGCTGGGCGCCGACGAGGAGGCGATCGAGCTGTGGGAGACGGTGGGCGTGCCGCGCGAGCGGATCGTCGGCTGTCCCCGCTCGGAGAACTTCTGGGAAGCGGGGCCGGTCGGGCCGAGCGGGCCCTGCTCGGAGCTCTACCTCGACCGCGGTCTGCACTTCGGCGAGGAGGACGACCTCCCCGGTGGCGAGAACGAGCGCTTCCTGGAGTTCTGGAACCTCGTCTTCATGCAGTACAACCAGGACCCGCACAACCATCTGGTCGAGCTGCCGACGCGCAACATCGACACCGGCCTCGGGCTCAACCGCATGGCCGCGATCCTGCAGGGCAAGGAGTCGGTGTTCGAGACCGACCAGTTCCAGCCGCTGATCGACCTCGGCCAGCAGCTGTCGGGCAGGCGCTACGGCGAGGAGCTCCCCACCGACCGCGCGCTGCGGATCCTCGCCGACCACGCGCGCGGGATGTCGTTCATGGTTGCTGACGGCGTCGTCCCCTCCAACGAGGAACGCGGCTACGTGCTGCGCCGCGTGATGCGCCGCGCGATCCAGCAGGGCCGGACGCTCGGCATGGAGGGCGGCTTCCTCGTGCGCTATGCGGAGATCGTCCGCGAGCTGATGGGTGGCGTCTACCCCGAGCTGACCACTCAGCGTGCGGCGATCGAGAAGTGGCTGGCCTCCGAGGAGGAGAGCTTCGGGCGCACGCTGGAGCAGGGCACGCGGCTGCTGGAGGAGCTGATCAAACGGGCGCTCGCCGCCGATGAGGAGGGGATCGCCGCGGCCGACGCCTTCGAGCTGCACGACACCTATGGCTTCCCGTTCGACCTGACGCGGGAACTGGTCGCCGAGCGCGGTCTCGGCGTCGACCCCGAGGGCTTCGAGCGGCTGATGGACGCGCAGCGGGCGCGTGCGCGTGCGGCGGCAGGCGGGTCGCAGGCGGCAGGAGAGGACCCACGTGAGCGCGCGCGGGAGCTGGCGTCGCAGGCGGGCTTCCAGACGCGCTTCACCGGCTATGAGACCGAGACGCAGCGGACCTCTGTCGGAGCGCTCGCGCAAGAGAACGGCCACTGCATCGTGAAGCTCGCCGAGTCACCCTTCTACCCGGCCGGCGGCGGCCAGGTCTCCGACGTAGGCACGATCGAATGCGAGCACGGCGACTGTCGAGCGCGCGTTGAGGGCGTCTTTCGCCTCGGCGACGACCAGGCACTGGCGGTGGTCGTCGAGCAGGGGAAGCTGGATCCCGACGAGTCCGTGCTCGCGCGCGTCGACCACGCCGCCCGCCACGCGACCGAGTGCAACCACACCGCCACCCATCTGCTGCACGCCGCGCTGCGCGAGCGCCTCGGCGAGCACGTGCGCCAGGCCGGCTCCTACGTCGGCCCCGACAAGCTGCGCTTCGACTTCAGCCACTCCTCGGCGCTGACCGCCGAGGAGCTGCGCGACGTCGAGGACCGCGTGAACGAGTGGGTCCTCGCCGACGACCCCGTGCGCCCGATCACGACCACGCTCGACGAGGCTCGCCGCCTCGGGGCGATGGCTCTGTTCGGCGAGAAGTACGGCGAGGTCGTGCGCATGGTGCAGATCGGCGAAGGCAACTACTCGCGCGAGCTGTGCGGTGGCACGCATGTGCGCGCCACCGCCGAGATCGGCCTCTTCCACATCCAGAGCGAGACCTCCAGCGCCGCCAACGTGCGCCGCATCGAGGCGCTCACCGGCCCGGCCGCGGTCGAGCTGATGCGCGCGCACGACCGCTGGCTCGCGCAGATCGCCGCAACACTGCGCACCCGCCCCGACGGCGCGCCCGAGGCCGTGCGCGAACGGGAGCTCGAGCGCCGGCGGCTGGAGAAGGAGCTGAAGGAGCTTCGCAGCGGCGGCGCCGCCGCCGGTGGAGGCAATGGACCCACCGGGGCGGGCGGGCTCCTATGCCATGGCGTCGATATCGAGGCCCTTGCTGCGCAGGCGACTGAGGTCGCCGGCGCGCGCCTGCTGAGCGCCACCGTCGATGTCGCCGACCCCAAGGCGCTGCCGGAGCTGGTCGATCGTCTCAAGGGCAAGCTCCCCGACGCCGGGATCGTGCTCGGCGGCGCGCTCGACGGCCGTGTGCACCTGATCGTGGGCGTCACCCCCTCGTTGGTCGAGCGCGGCGTGAAGGCCGGCGCGATCGTCAAGGCGGCGGCCGCCGTGGTGGGCGGAGGCGGCGGCGGACGCGACACGCTCGCGCAGGCGGGTGGGCGCGATGTCGAGAAGCTGGAGGAGGCGCTTGTAGCCGGCCGCGCCGCGATCGAGGCTGTGCTCGCCAGCGGTTGATGCGGGTGCTCGGGCTCGACTACGGCAGCTCCCGCTGCGGCTGCGCGCTCGCAGACCCCACGGGGACGATCGTCACGCCGATCGCCGCCGTCCCGCGCCCGGCCACCCGCCGCGGGCTCGACGCGCTGGCCACCCTCGTCGCCGAGCGGGAGGTCGAGCGGATCGTCGTCGGCCTGCCGCTCTCGCTCTCCAGTGAGGAGAGCGCGCAGACGCGCGAGACGCGGGAGTTCGCCGCGCGCCTGGCCAGGCGGCTGGGGGAGGGGGTTCCGATCGAGCTGCACGACGAGCGTCTCACCACGCGCATGGCGCAGCGAATGGAAGGCGCCTCGGCGCCGGAGGACTCGCGCGCCGCGGCGCTGATGTTGGAGTCGTGGCTGTCCGCATCGCCCTCCTCGCCCGACGAGGGGTCGCGGACGGAGGGGGGCCCGTGGCCGTCAGCGTGAGCAGGCGCGTACGGCGCCGGCGGCTGTGGGCGCTGGCCTTCGTGGTCGTCGTCGCGGTGGGTGTGCTGCTGCTGGCTCTGGCCTTGCAACAAATCCCAAAGCCCCACCACTACGCGCCACCGCTCAAGATCGCGGGCGGATCACGATCCCCGAGGGGGAGACGCGCGGGCAGATCGCGCGGATCGCCGCAAAGGCGGGGCTGAGCGGCAGCTACCTGGCGGCGGCCCGGCGCTCGGCGCTGCTCGACCCGGCCCACTACGGGGCGCCCGCGGGGACGCCGAATCTCGAAGGCTTCCTGTTCCCCGCGACCTACGAACTGTACGCCGGCTCGCCCGTGCGGCGGCTGGTGGCCGAGCAGCTGCAGGCGTTCGAAGAAAACTTCGGCCGCAATGAGATCCGCCGTGCGCGCGAGCTTCACATAACGCCCTACCAGCTGCTGATCGTCGCCTCGATGGTCGAACGCGAGGCGCTGCTTGAACGCGACCGTCCGAAGGTGGCCGCGGTGATCTACAACCGCCTGCGCCTGGGGATGGCGCTCGGGATCGACGCGACGATCCGCTACGCGCTGAACGACTTCTCGGGTGCCCTGACCGAGGCGCAGCTGCAGACCGACTCCCCCTACAACACGCGCACCCACGTCGGCCTGCCGCCGACCCCGATCAGCAATCCCGGGGTGGCCTCGATCGAGGCGGCGGCGCACCCCGCGCATGTGCCCTATCTGTACTACGTCAACGGGGCCGACGGCTGCGGGGACCTGGTGTTCTCCACGAGCAGCGCCGAATTCGAACAGAACGCGGCCGCCTACCAGGAAGCGGTGAACCGCAATGGGGGGCACGAACCGAGGTGTCGAAAGAAGTGACCGGCCTCGGCGTGCAAGGCCCCGCGGCCGCCGAGGCGCGCATGCCCGAGGCGACCCGCCTCGGCGTGCTGGGCTGGCCGGTGGCACACAGCCGCTCGCCGGCAATGCACAACGCCGCGCTGCGCGAGCTGGGGCTCGCGCCGCAATGGAGCTACCAGCGGCTGCCGGTGACACCGGAGCTGTTTGCGGAGACGACCCGGGCGCTCGGCGGCGCCGGCTTCCATGGCGCGAACGTGACGATCCCGCACAAGCAGGCGGCGCTCGCGCTCGCCGACGATGCGAGCGAGGCGGCTCGCGCGATCGGCGCCGCCAACACGCTGACGTTCGGGCCCGACGGGACGATCGCCGCGGAGAACACCGACGCCCCGGGGCTGATCGCAGCGATGGAGCGGGCCGGTCACTCACCCAGGGGCCTGAGCGCGACGGTGATGGGAGCCGGGGGTACCGCGCGCGCCGCGGTGTGGGCGCTGTGCGAGGCGGGGGCCGGCGAGGTTTCGGTGTGGAACCGCACGCCGGAGCGCGCGCGGGAGCTCGCCGAGGCGCTGGGGGCCCGTGTCGTCCCTTTGCCCGAAAGTACCGACATCCTGATCAACTGCACCTCGGTCGGACTAGTACCCCCGGCTAGCGTGCACGAGAGCAGCCTCAACCTGCTGAGCCTTGAGCACGATCTGGTCGGTAGGTACTCGTATGTGGTTGATTTCGTCTACGGCCAAGGCCCCACGGAACTGCTTGCGCTCGCACGCGAGCGGGGGGTGCCGACGCTCGACGGCCTGGAGCTGCTCGTCGCCCAGGGCGCGCTCAGCCTCGAACGGTGGACCGGCCGGCCGATCGACGATCGGACGCGATCGTCAGATCGGCCAGCGCTGCTCGACATCATGCGCCGCGCGGCGCGCGAGGCGCCCGCCGGTCGCTGACCCGAGCACGGGGAGGTGGGGACCTTGAGCGCCCACGCCTCCGACGAAGGTCCCGACTTGCACGAGATCTTCGGCATGGAGACCGGGGAGCATCCGGTGGTGGTCGCGCTGCCCGAGCGCGAGACCGCGGGCGTGGAAGCCGAGGTCATCCGCGACGAGCTGGACGGCACTGGCGGCGAATCCGCCACGTCCCTCGAGCACGCGGGCGTTTCCCCCCAGAAGGAGCCGGAGGGCCGCATGGGCATCACCACGCCCTCGCGGCGCGGCTCCTCCTCACGCTTCCTGACCGACGTGATCGTCGACATGGGCCTGGTGGCACGCGAGCGCGTGGATGACGCGATCGCCACCTCGCGCAGCTCGGGGACGACGCCTGAGCGGGTGCTGGTCGAAGGAGGGATCCTCAGCAACGACGGCCTCGCGCGCGCGCTGGCCGAGCGCTACGGCCTCGACCACCTCGACCTCGGGGTCTTTCAGGTTGACATGGGCGCCGCCAACCTCGTGACGACCGCGGCAGCCAAGCGCTACCAGGCGGTGCCGGTGGCGTTCGTGGACAAGCGCACGCTGCTGGTGGCGATGACCGACCCTTCGAACGTGCTTGCGGTCGACGACATCGCGATCATGACCGGCTACGAGGTGCGCGTGGCGGTCGCCGCGCCCGAGGACATCGCGGCGCTGATCTCGCGCCTGGACCGCCTCGACGACGTGGTCGCCGCCACCGGCGAGTTCGCGGGCGAGGAGGCCCAGGCGGAGGTCGTCGAGCTGCACGAGACCGACGACGACGCGCCCGTCATCAAGCTCGTCAACCAGATCGTCGCGCAGGCCGTCGAGCAGGGCGCCTCCGACGTGCACCTCGCGCCCGACGGCAAGGAGACGCGCGTGCGCTTCCGCGTCGACGGGGTGCTGCACGACATCACCACGGTGCCGCGCAAAATGGGCCCGGGGGTCGTCTCGCGCGTGAAGATCATGGCCGAACTGGACATCTCCGAGCGCCGGCTGCCCCAGGACGGTCGCGTCGGGCTGACGGTGGACGGTCGCCACGTCGACCTGCGCGTGGTGACGCTGCCAAGCGTGCACGGCGAGTCGATCGTGATGCGCATCCTCGACAAGGACTCCGTCGTGATGACGCTCGAGAAGCTCGGCTTGGGCGGCGAGGAGCGCGAGCGCTTCGAGCACGCTTTCCACCAGACCCACGGCGCGGTGCTCGTCACCGGCCCGACCGGCTCCGGCAAGTCGACCACGCTGTACGCGGCGCTGCAGGAACTGAACACGCCGGAGAAGAACATCATCACTGTCGAGGACCCCGTCGAGTACCAGGTCGAGGGGATCACCCAGGTGCAGGTCTCGCCGAAGGCCGGCCTCACCTTCGCCACCGGCCTGCGCGCGATGGTGCGCGCTGACCCCGACGTGATCATGGTCGGGGAGATCCGCGACCGCGAGACCGCGCAGATCGCGATCGAGTCCGCGCTCACCGGACACCTTGTGCTCTCGACGCTGCACACCAACGACGCCCCCTCGGCGATCACGCGCCTGATCGAGATGGGCATCGAGCCGTTCCTCGTCGCCTCGGCCCTCGACTGCGTGCTCGCGCAGCGCCTCGTGCGCACACTCTGCTCGCACTGCAAGAAGCGCACGATCATTCCCGCGGAGGTGCTGCGCCAGAACGGCTACAAGGCGCTCGTCGACCTCGAGGCGTACGAGCCCGTCGGCTGCCGGCGCTGCGGCGGCTCCGGCTACCGCGGCCGCGCTGGGATCTACGAGGTGATGAACGTCACGCCCGAGATCCGCGGGCTGGCGCTCGAGCGCCGCGCGGCCGAGCAGCTCGGCGAGGTGGCGTTGCAGCAGGGGATGCGCCGCCTGCGCGACGACGGCCTCGACAAGGTCCGCCAGGGCCGCACCTCGATAGCCGAGCTCGCCCGGGTGCTCGGCGGCTAGCAAGATCCCTTGCATTAGCGGCGCTCACTCGAATTTTCGTCCACTGCCACGCGTGCAGCCACGCAACAGGACCCGCCGGGGCCGATGGGCCCAGGGCATGGGCATCGATTTCGCAGACCTCGTGATGGAGGTCGTCTCCCGCCGCGCTTCGGACTTGCACATGGCAGCCGGGGCTCACCCGACCGTGCGCGTGCGCGGGCGTCTGACGCCGCTGGAGGACTACCCGGTGCTGCAGCCCACCGACACGCGCGAGATCATCTACTCGATCCTCACCGGCGATCAACGCCAGCGCCTGGAGACCGACTGGCAGCTCGACTTCGCCTACTCGATCCCCGGCCACGCCCGCTTCCGCGTCAACGCCTACTACCAGCGCGGGGCGATCGGTGCCGCCTTCCGCCTGATCCCCGTCGGTCTCACTTCGATCGACGAGCTCGGCCTGCCTGCCACCGTGCACGAGTTCACGCGCAAGCCGCGCGGCTTCGTGCTGGTGACCGGTCCGACCGGCTCGGGCAAGTCGACCTCGCTGGCGGGGATGATCGATGCGATCAACCAGACCCGCGACGAGCACATCATGACGATCGAGGACCCGATCGAGTTCTTGCACCCGCACAAGCGCTGCATCGTCAACCAGCGCGAGCTGGGCTCCGACGCCAAAAGCTTCGGCGACGCCCTGAAGGCCGCCCTGCGCCAGGACCCCGACGTGATCCTCGTCGGCGAGATGCGCGACCTGGAGACGATCTCCACGGCGCTGACCGCCGCCGAGACCGGCCACCTCGTGTTCGCCACGCTGCACACGCAGGACAGCGCGCAGACGATCGACCGCATCATCGACGTCTTCCCCTCTCACCAGCAGGGGCAGGTGCGTGTGCAGCTGTCGGTCGCGCTGCAGGGGATCATGACCCAGCAGCTGTTGCCGACCGCGGACGGCTCCGGGCGCGTGGTCGCGTGCGAGGTGCTGGTGCCGACGCCTGCCGTGCGCAACCTGATCCGCGAGGGCAAGACCCACCAGATCTACTCGACGCTGCAGACCGGCACCGCGCACGGGATGCAGACGATGGATGCCTCGCTGGCGACGCTCGTACGCAGCGGCAAGATCTCCCAGAAGATGGCCGAATCGCGCTCCTCCACCCCCGAAGAGCTGCGGCGCCTCCTGGGTGCGGGCTCGCTCGCCGCATGAGCACCTACGTCTTCAAGGCGATGGACCTCGCCGGCGCGAAGGCGAAGGGCGAGGTCGACGCCGAATCCAAGCAGGCGGTATCCGACCAGCTGAAGTCGCGCGGGCTGATCGTTCTCGACATCGCCGACAAGCACGCTTCGCGCGAGATCAACCTCACCTTCATGGAAAGGGTCACCGCGTCTGACCTGGCGGTCTTCTCGCGTCAGCTGGCGACGATGATCACCTCGGGGATGAGCATCCTGCGCGCGCTGTACGTGCTGGAGGAGCAGACCGAGAACAAGCTGTTGAAGGGCACGATCGTGGCGGTCCGCAAGGACGTCGAGGCCGGCCTGCCGTTGAGCGACGCGATGGAGCGCCACCCGAAGGTGTTCAACCCGCTGTTCATCGCGATGACGCGCGCGGGGGAGACCGGCGGCCTGCTGGAGGGATCGCTGCTGCGCGTCGCCGACCAGCTCGAGAAGGACGCGTCGCTGCGCCGCCAGATCAAATCGGCGATGATCTACCCGACCCTGGTGATCGTCTTCGCGGTCGGCGTGATGATGGCGCTGGTCGCCTTCCTCGTGCCGGTGTTCCAGAACGTGTTCAAGGAATTCGGCGGCGAACTGCCGGCGATCACGAAGGTCTCGGTGGCCATGTCCCATCTGGTCATCAACGACTGGTGGCTTCTGATCGGCGGCACCATCGCGGTGATCGTTGCCTTCCTGAAGTGGAAGTCGAGCTCCTGGGGGCGCCCCCAGTGGGACCGCTTCCGCCTGCGCATCCCGATGAAGATCGGCACGATCGTGCAGGAGGTGGCGATCGCGCGCTGGTCGCGCACGCTCGCGGCGCTCACCGGCGCCGGGGTGCCGTTGCTGCACGCCCTCGAGATCACCGGCAAAACCGCCGGCAACGTCGTCGTCGAAGATGCGATGGACACCATAATCGCCTCGGTCAAGCGCGGCGGCACGATCTCTGCCCCGCTAGCCGATATCCCGATCTTCCCGATGATGGTGACCAACATGGTCGGCGTTGGCGAGGAGACCGGTGCGCTCGACGCGATGCTTGGGAAGATCGCCGACTTCTACGACGACCGGGTCGACGCCTCGGTGAAGGGACTCACCTCGATCATGGAGCCGATCATGATCATCGTGATCGGCGGGATCGTCGGCTTCATCGTGATCTCGATGTACATGCCGCTGTTCACGGTGTACAACAACATTCAGTAGGGCGGACGCAATAAAGCGCCGCCGCTCAGTATGGGTATGGTTACAGTGCGAGCGTCCGGCGTGGCGGTGCGACATGTGTCGGTGTTCGTCTATGTGCGACAGCGCGCGAGCTGCTGGATACTGCCAGCGGGCCCGATGTGGGGAGTTCCATGGGATCGTCAGCCAATGTGATAGGCAGACGCCTGTCTGTAATCTAACATATGACTCAGAGGGCCGCGTGGTGACTCCTCGCGCGCAGACAGAGTGAGAGATCACTACTCTAGAAAATGCGGCCAAGCACGCCGCAGGGCAGCGTTTCGATCATCCATCCAGCTGTCGGTCGCCGGTCCACGTGCGGGAGCCTTGAGGGGGATGTTGGCTTCGATCAGATTGCAAACGCAGCGCATCACGTGCATCAGAGAGAATGCCTTCGGTTGCGGGGGATCAGGAAATCCTGCGTCAACCACCATGCCGGCGAGGGGTAGGGCACACTCGACAACGATTGTGTACCAGCCCTCGTGTGCGATCGGCATCCACGATGAGGACCATTGAAATGGCTCGCAGTGCTCGTCCATCTGGAGATAATGCTCGCGGGCGTTCTCGGCGGTCAGCAGATTGCCGGATTCGATGAGCGGCCACCAGCGGCCGTGGATCTGCCCATCGTGCCAGCGCAGAAGCGCCTCGATATCGGGATGCAGCTCGTGAGGCTTGATGACGTTTTGGAGGGCCTGCAGGTCGCTCGCTACCACAGGCGGATTCAGTGACTCGTAGAGATCGGGGTCGTACTCAGGGAGCAGCGTCTCAAGACGTTCAAGCGCATCCGCGAGTGTTCGTATTGGCTCTGGGCGATGCTCCATTTCGCGGATATCGGCATTCGGGCCCTTGCAATGAAGCGGTAGATTCTTAGGGGGCGTTACGGGTGGCCGGTTGTCGATTGACGGATAGGCGCACATCTCGCACCGACAGCGACAGGCGCCCGTCCAGCAGCTCCAGCAGCTCCGCACCGACCAACTCCCGCCGCCAACCGCGCAGCGTGCGCACGTCGGGCTCGGGTGCGCCTGAGCGAACCGCGGTGACGACCGCCTGCAGGTCGGCACGGGCGGCGATCAGCTCATAGGCGAGGTCGGCCTCGCGCGCCCTGGCGCGCACGAGCGCTTCGCAGAGCGCCACGAGCGGGGCGTCGGCGGGGTCGGGGAAGCCGCCGCGCGCGAGGCGCTCCAGCGGGATCTGTGGCCCATCCGCCTGCTCGGCGCCGGCGCGGACCGCGTCCAGCAGCTCCGGGCCGCTGCGGCGCAGGCCGCCCTGGCCGAGGCCGCGAATCTGCTCCAGTTCGCGCATCGAGGCGGGGCGGCGCTTGGCGAGCTCGACCAGTGCCGCGTCGGCGAGGACGCTCTGCACGGTGCGGTCCTTCGCGGCGGCGGTTCGCTCGCGCCAGGCGACAAGCTCGCGCGCGATCGCCTGCGAGACGGCGCTCAGGTTGCGGATGCGGGGCAGACGCGCGAGGATCATCTGCTCGTCGCGCTCGTCGCTTGCCTCTTCCACCGCGCGGCACTCCTCGCGCGCCCACTGCAGCCGCCCGGAGGCACTCAACCGTCGCCGCAGCTCCCCGGCGAGCTCGAGCAGGTGCACGACGTCCTCGCGCGCGTAGGCGAGCTGCTCGCTGGAGAGCGGGCGCGCGTCCCAGCGGGTGAAGCTCGCGCTCTTGGCGAGACGCACCCCGAGCAGCTCCGCGAGCAGCGTCTCGTAGGAGGTCTGCGCCGCCATCCCGGCGAAGCCGGCGGCGACCTGCGTGTCGAAGACGTTGCGCACGGGGGTGTCGAAGCGCCGGCGCAGCAGCGCGATGTCCTGGCGACCGGCGTGCACGACCACTTCGACCTCGGGGTCGGCGAGCACGCGCGCCAGCGGCGCCCCATCGAGCTGCTCCTGCAGCGGGTCGATCAGCTCGATTCGCAGACCGGCGGTGTGGTCGGGGACCGCCAGCTGCACGAGGCACAGCAGCGTGCGGTAGCGCCCCTCGCCCATGAACTCGGTGTCGAGCGCCAGCTGACCGCTGCGCTGTGCCTGCGCGGCGATCTCGGCGATCACGGTGTCGTCGGACGTCTCGGGCTGGTTGGGGGTCTTGGGCTGGCTGGGCATCTCGGGGTGGGGTGGGAATCTAATCCTCACGCGCGCCCGGCAGGCGCAACGCAAAGCACGCACCGGGACGGGCAGGTTCGAATCTACCGTCGAGCAGCTCCAGCGTCCCGCCCATGCGCGCGGCAAGCTCGCGTCCGATCGCCAGGCCCAGGCCGAAGCCGCCGTGTCCGCCGGTGGTCGAGCCGCGCTGAAAGCGCTCGAATATCAGCTCGCGCTCGGCCGCCGGGACACCGGGGCCATGGTCGCGCACGCTCAGCTGCGCCCACCCCTCGGCGGCCGCGACATTGACCTCGACGCTCGAGTCTGCGGGGGCGATGTGCAGGGCGTTGTCGAGCAGGATACGCACGATCTGCGCCACCGCTCCCGGGTCGGCCTGTGCCCAACACGGCTGCGTGGGCAGATGGACCTCCAGCCGCGCCTTGCTGTCCGATCCCCGGTCCGCTTTCGTGGCGAGGTCGAACTCGGCGGCGACCGCGCGGACGAGCTCGCCAAGCTCGAGCGGCTCGCTGCGCAGCGCGACCTCGGCGTCGAGGCGGCTCAGGTCGAGCAGGTCGGAGGCCAGGCGCGAGAGCCGCCGCGACTGCGCCCGCGCACGCGTGGCGCGCTCGCGCGCGTCCCCGATGTCGAGGTGCTCGGCGCGCAGGTCGTCCTCGAGCAACTCCAGCATCCCGTCGAGCGAGGCCAGCGGCGTGCGCAGCTCGTGCGACGCCGTCGCCACGAACGCGCGGCGGGCTGCCTCCTGGCGGCGCAGCCGCGCCTGCATCCCCGCGAACGCGCGCGTCAGCTCGCCGACCTCGTCGCGGGCGCGATCCTCGGGCAGCGGGTCGGCCTCCAGCCCGCTGCGCTCCAGCTCCCGGGTTGCGTCGCGCAACCGCTCCAAGCGGCGCAGCAGCGTGGTCGCCAGGCCGATCCCGAGCAGCAGCGCGACCAACAGGCCGGCGCCGGCGGCCTCCAGGAACGCGGTCCGCACGACGCGCACCGCGGAGGCGACGTAGTCCAGGCGCTTGGTGAGCACCACGACGTAGTGACGGCCGGCGATCTTGATCCGCTGGGAGACGATCAGCTCGTCGTCGCGCACCGTGCTGATCGGAGCCTTGCCGGCGCGCAGCGCGCGGCGCGCCTCACCGTAGTAGTCGGGCACGTTCTGGGTCGGCTCGTCCCCGGCGTAGACGATGTCGAGCTGACTGTCGAGGATCGTCAACGTCGCCTGCGAGCGACGGCGCAGCAGCAGCGCGGCCTCGCGCACTTCGGCTTCCTTCAGGCGACCCGTCGCCGGTTCGATGGCGATCTCGTCCAGCTCCGGGCGCGCGGCGCCGAGTGCCGTCAGCACTGTCGATTCGCCGTCGCTGCGCAGCCGCTGCTCGAGTGGGGAGAGCAGCGCCAGCGCCGCCACCGCGAGCGTCACGGCGCTCGTCAGCAGCAGTGCGGCAAGCAGCCGCGGTCGCAGGCCGAGCAGCCATCCCTGCATCAGGGCTCCTGGAAGCGGTAGCCGGCCCCGCGCACGGTCAGGATCAGCTTCGGCTCCTCGGGGCGCTCCTCGAGCTTCTCGCGCAGGTGGCGAATGTGGACGTCGATCGCGCGCGGGTCGCGGTAGGCCGAGTCGCCCCAGATCGCGCGCAGCAACTCCTGGCGGTTGAGCAGGCGGCCCGGCTCGGACATCAGCCGTGCGAGCAGCTCGAACTCGGAGAAGGTCAGGCGCACCGGCTCGCCCGCGACGGTCACCTCGCGGCGGCCGCGGTCGAGCGCCACCGGGCCGATGGCGATCGTCTCGCGCCCCAGCGCCCGCGGCCCGGAGCGGCGCAGCACGGCGCGCACGCGGCTGCGCAGCTCGGCGAGGCCGAACGGCTTGGTGACGTAGTCGTCGGCGCCGGCCTCCAGCCCCTGCACCGCGTCGGCCTCGGTGTCCAACGCGGTGAGCATGATGATCGGCACCACGTTGCGCTGCTCGCGCAGCGTGCGGCACACCTCGTAGCCGTTGGGCCCCGCGCCGAGCGCCACGTCGAGCAGGATCACATCGAAGTGATCGGCACCGGCACGCGCGATCGCCTCGGGGCCCGAGGCCACCGCCTCGACGGTGTGGCCCTCGCGCGAGAACGAGCGGGTCAGCGTCTCGCGCAGGGTCTCCTCGTCGTCGACTACCAGGATCTTCAGGGATGCCGGTGTCTCGGTGGCGCTCATACCCCGCGGAGGGTAACTGTCATCGTGCTGGAGGCAGCCGCCACAGCATGCCCGCTCGTGGCATCCCCGCCTGCTTGGAGACGTCCGTGCCATGTTCGCTGACCCAGCGGGCCGGTGCCGAGCAGTCGGGATCGGTGGGGGGCGACTGTGGTCCGCAACCCTCGTCGACGAAGGCATAGCGCACCTTCCCCGCGGCGACGAGTGCGCGCAGCCGCGCGAGCGAGGTGAAGACGTGGCCTTCGAGTGTGGTCAGCACGAGAATCGGACGGGCGTCGCGCTCGACCAGCTCGCCCATCTTCGTGCCGGAGTCGAACGCAACCTCGTAGTAGGCGCTGCCCTGGTGGGCGCGCAGGTAGGCGCTGAGCGGTGCGAGCTCCCCGTGGTGCAGGATGCCCAGAGGGTTGGTGTCCGAGACGTTTTCCCGCAGCGCGTTCAGCGAGGCCCACAGCGGGATCGCCAGGATGCAGACGAGCGCCAGCGCGGTGACCCCGGCGCGCAGCGTGTCCCCGCGTGGGAAGCCGCTCCAGGCGAGCGTCAGTGCGCCCACCGCGCCGGCTGCCGTGATCCACCACACGGCGCTCGTCCCGAACAGCAGCCGCTCGGCATAGAGCGCCACCACCAGCAGCGTCACGCTCAGCGCGAGCAGGCGGTCGCGCCCGCGGCGCTCGGTCGCCCACGCGAGACCGATTCCGAGCGTGGCTGCCACGGCGGGAGTGAAGGCCTCGGTGTAGCGGGGATGCAGCCGGCTCATGTCGCTGAACAGCGCGATGCCGGTCAGCAGCCACAGCATCAGGCCGGATAGAAGCGCTAGGGGAAGGCGTTGCTCGCTGTCCGGTGGATTGCCGCGCCGGCGTCGTTCCCACAGCAGCGCCCCCAACGCGGCGCCGCCCAGCAGCAGGCCGATCAGCGCCTCCAGGCCGAGCCGCTCTCCGGAGAGGGGGCCGATGCGGTCGAGCAGGCGTGTCGGCGAGGGCGGCAGGATCGGGATTGCGTCGCGCTCGGCCTGCGTCGCCTCGGGGTAGTGGCGGCTTGGCTGGTAGGAGACCTGTACGCCTTCCAGGGACTCGCCCTTCAGGCGATCGAGGCCGTTGAAGACGAACGCGGAGTTCCACGCGCTGCCGTTGGTGGAGCCGTACGCCCACGGCCGGTCGTGCGTCGGAAACAGCAACGTCCCCGTCAGCCAGGCGAGCGCGACCGCCACGTACACGACCGCCGCCAGGGTCAGCTGCACGAGGCGCCGGCGGCGCGCGCCCGGCAGCCCCAGCCAGGCGATCAGGGCGAGCCCCGGCAGCGCCACGACCGACTCCAGCAGCTTCACGTCGAAGGCGATCCCGAGCGCCGCAGCGGCCCCCAGCAGCCACACCGTGCGCCCGCTACGTGCGGCGCGCACCAGCAGCACCAGCGCGAGCACCGTCAGCGCCATCATCACCGCGTCCATCGTGTCGCTGCGCGCCGTGATCACCTCGATCGGCAGCACCGCGAGCGCGAGCGCCGAGACCAGCCCCGCGCGCACGCCGAACACCGGCGCCACCGCGGCGTACAGCAGCGGCACGGCGAGCGT
This sequence comes from uncultured Solirubrobacterales bacterium, assembly GCA_963744135.1. Classification (GTDB taxonomy): domain Bacteria; phylum Actinomycetota; class Thermoleophilia; order Solirubrobacterales; family Solirubrobacteraceae; genus Palsa-744. Next base: position 27,536 of record CAVUSE010000010.1, read on the forward strand.
GCCGGCGAGCGCCTCGGGTGTCTTCAGCGCGGCCGAGCCGAAGCCGAGCAGCTTGACGCTTGCCACCTGCAGCCATAGGTCCACCGGCGGCTTGTCGATCGCGATCGCCCCGGAGGGCTCGACCGCGCCGAAGTAGAAGTTGTGCCAGGAGAGCCCCATGCTGCGTACGGCGCCGTCGTAGAAGGGGTCGCCGATGACCTGGCCCAGATGGGCGAAGCGAAGCGCGGCAGCGCCCGCTGTGATCGCTGCCAGCGCGACCCAGCAGGCCCATCTCGCAAGGGCGCGAGACCGCGCCACAGGTACCCCGGGCGTCGGCGTCTCGGCTCGCTCCGGGGGTGCCTCCGTCGCCGCGCTCATCTCCATAACGCTATTCTCGCGGTCCGATGGCCAAACGCGAGCCAGAGTGCATGCCCTGCCGTGGCACCGGCCAGGTGGTCTCCAACCTCGGCGGCGAATCCCGCAAACTCCCCTGCCCGTGGTGCCAGGGCACCGGCGTGCGCACGCCCGACATCGATGCTCAGGAGCCGTGGCTGGAGGGTGGGGGCTCGGGCGGGGACGGAAAAGCGTCTGTCGAGGCTGACGCGTAGGAGGCCGGTCACGAGCCCGTGGGCTTGATGTCAAGGGGGAGGCGGCCACTCGCACTCACACCCGTAGCCCTTGGTGTATGCTCTACACATGAGCCGCACAAACGTCGATCTGGATGACGCATTGGTGGAGCGCGTCATGCGCCGTTACCGAGTTGCGACCAAGCGCGCGGCTATCGATCTCGCGCTCCGCCGCCTCGACCTGGAGCCTATGGGCCGCGAGGAGGCGCTGGAGATGCAGGGCACCGGATGGGAGGGCGACCTGGGCGAGCTGCGCGGCAGCTGGGTGCACGAGACCTCGCAGGCATCGTGATTCTCGTTGACAGCTCGGCCTGGATCGAGTTTCAACGGGCAACCGGAAGTCCAGCCCATCTACGCCTCAGGGCGGCGGTCGAATCCGGCGAGGAGCTTGCGACCACAGGGCTTGTGATCCTGGAGATCCTGGCCGGCGCTCGCGACGAGCGCCACGCCGGCGATCTGCGTCGCCTGCTCGCTCGTTGCACGTTCCTGGCGCTTGAGGAGCCATCGGATCACGAGACGGCCGCCTCGTTGTATCGCACGTGTCGGCGAGGGGGTAAGACGATTCGCCGGCTCCCAGATTGCCTGATCGCGGCCGTCGCGATCAGGGCCGGCGCAGAGCTGCTCCATCAGGACAGCGACTTCGACTCAATCGCCCTCTACTCCCCGCTGGCAATTGCTTCGACGGATCTGTCCGGCTAGGAGGCCCTCGCTTGGAGCCGCAAAACGGTGTTGCACTTAGCTGAACGTGCTACACTACGTGTGTGCCAACTTCTCGACCCCGTTACATGATCACGGAGACCGACGAGGTTGCGCGGGCCATGGATGACGCGGCCCGGCGCTGGCCGGAGGACCGCGAGCGGCCCACGAAGCTGCTGCTCGACCTCGTGCGAGAGGGTCATCGAGCGATCGCAGAGAACGCCGAGCGGGCCACCGAAAGGCGACGCTCCGCCGTCGAACGCACTAGCGGAGCGCTCACGGGCGTCTATCCCCAGGACTATCTCGAGCACCTGCGCGACGACTGGCCGGCGTGATCGTCCTCGACGCGAGCGTTCTGATTGCCCATCTGGATCGCAGGGATGTCCATCACGCGCTCGCAACCGAGCGCCTCGGCGCCCTCGCTGACCAGCCGCTCGGAGCGAGTTCGATCACGCTTGCCGAGGTGCTGGTGGGGCCTACCCGTGCGGGCCGTGCCACGGACGCGCGGGCGGCGTTGCACACGCTTGGCGTCGAGGAGCTTTCGCTCCCCCCGGACGCTGCCGAGCGGCTCGCCGCGCTGCGCGCCGACACCTCCCTCAAGCTACCCGACTGCTGCGTGCTGCTGGCCGCCGAGACCGTCGGCGGGGCGGTGCTCGCCTTCGACGGGCGCCTCGCCCGCGAGGCGGCGCGCCGCGGGCTCACGTTGAAGGGTTGAGCTCCGCGCCTACACCAACGGATTTCCCCGCTTGCGCGGCAACCACGATCTATGTGCTAAGTTGTGGCCATGCGTCTGCACATAACGCTGGATGACGATCTGGTGGGTCAGCTCGACAACCGCGTCGGGCGCCGGCGACGCAGCGCGTTCATCTCGGCGACGATTCGCAAGGCGCTCGACGACGAGCGTCGTTGGGACGACATCGAAGCGGGCCTCGGGGCGCTTGCGGATCGCGAGCACGAGTGGGACGCCGATCCAGCCGCCTGGGTACAGGCGCAGCGGCACGACGACCTCGGCCGCGTCGGCTGAAAGCTTGCGCCTGCTGCTCGACACGACCGTTCTGATCGACGTGCTGCGCGGCAGACCTGCCGCCGATCGAGTGCGAGCCCTGCGTGACGCCGCGACTCCCCCTTGGATCTGTGCGATCAACGTCGAGGAGGTTGTGCGGGGGATGCTCCATGAGGAGGAGGCAGTGGTTCTGCGTTTCCTGAAGGGCCTACGCCTGGCGCCGGTGAGGCGTTCTGAGGGTGAGATGGCGGGGCGCTGGCGCAGAGACCATGCGCGGCGGGGAATCACTCTCAGCCAGGCCGACTGCCTGATCGCGGCCGCGGCTGTTGGTGTGGGGGCACGGCTCGCGACTGGGAACCCCAAGCATTTCCCGATGCCGGAGCTCGATGTCGAGCACTGGCCGGTCGGCGCGTGATTCGCTTGTTGAGTTGCTTGGCTGCGAAGCAGTTTGATCATACCTCCAGCGTGATGGTAGACTGGAGCGATGGAGACCAGGAAGCTTCAGCTGTATGTCACCGAGCGCCAGTACCGGCTGCTCAAGCAGCGTGCTGCTCAACGGGGAAGCATCGCAGGCGTGGTGCGAGACCTGATCGACCAGTCCGCCGCACCCACCGAGGTCGAGACTGATCCCTTCTTCAAGCACGTCGCTGCTCCCAAGGATGGCAGCGGCCAGACGTATGACGCGCAGGAGGCCAAGCGCGACCTGTATCGCAGCTCGACGTGAGGGACGTGCTGATCGACTCCAGTGCGTTTCTGTCGCTGGAGGATCCGAACGAGCGGGCGCATGAGGCGACGACTCGCGCTTTTCAGAAGCTCATCGCCGAAGGCGCGCGCCTGTTCAGCACGAATTTCGTATTCGACGAGAGCTACACGTTGATCCTCGTGCGCCTCGGACGGCACCGCGCCGTGGCGTGGGGCATGAGCCTACGCGCGAGCAAGCTGATCGAGCTGATGCGCGTTGAGCAGGACCATGAGCAGGCCGCCTGGGATTTGATCCTCGCGTTTGACGACAAGGATTTCTCGTATACCGACGCGACATCGTTTGCGGTCGCGCAGAGCTTCGAGATCGACGAGGCGCTGTCGCTGGATCGCCACTTCCGCGAATACGGCAGGTTGCGGATACTGCCGTAAACGTCTCGGGCCCATCCGATCGGGAGGCGCTCCCCGCGCTGGCCCAGCCCAAACGTCCAACCCCGCTTGCGCCGCTCAAGCGCTCATAAAGCCGGCCGATGCTGAGGCCAACAAGAGCCAGCACGAGGTCTCAGGGCAGAGCGCAGATCGCGCGTGACAAAGCCGGTGACCTCCGCGAGCCGAAGGAATCGACGCACGGGGGAAGCATCGCCATCTGAGGCGATGGGAACCAAAGGGCTGGCGCCATAACCGGATCCTAGGAGGATCATAATGTTGGATCGACTGCGCCAGCGCACAGGCGATGAGGGTGGTTTCACGCTCATCGAATTGCTGGTTGTTATTCTCATCATCGGCATTCTTGCCGCGATTGCCATTCCTGCGTTCCTGAGCCAGAAGAGCAAGGCTGTCGACTCCTCGGCGAAGGCGCTCGTGAACACCGCCGAGACAACGGTGGAAACGTACGCGACCGACCACAACGGCGAATACACCGGGCTCACAAAACCGGAACAGCTCAAGGAATATGAAAAATCGCTTCAG
>CAVUSE010000011.1:0-27314 GCA_963744135.1 uncultured Solirubrobacterales bacterium
TGCGCGCGGCTACTGCGGATGGCACATCGCGTGCGTGGTGAAAACCTCAGATCACACCAATCCCACTCACAAGGAGAAAGTCAATGCCGCTCCCAGCCCATTTCAGTGAACTCGCCGTCGCTGAGGTCATGCACTCCGAGGTGATCGACTGCTCGCCTGAGACACCGCTACATGAGGTCGCGTCGTTGATGGCCGAGAACAGTGTCCACTTTGTGATCGTCGACGGCCTCGCGCCTGGCCCTCATCACACCGAGCAGCTGGTGTGGGGCGCCATCTCCGATATCGACCTCATGCGCGCCGTCGGCGCGGGCGGCATGGACGGCAAAGCGGGCGAGATCGCCGCGACCGAGATCGTCACGATCGAGCGCGTCGAGGAAGTTCAGCGCGCCGCGCAGCTGATGGGCGAGCACGAGTGCTCGCATCTGATCGTCACCGACCCTGACTCGGGCCGCCCGCTCGGCGTCGTCTCAAGCCTGGACGTGGCCCGCGCGCTCGTGTGGGGGGTGCGTCCGTCGAACAAGGTCCCAGCTGCGTAGTTTCCACCGATCGCGCACACGGATTTACTCGACTGCCACAGCCAACACCCGACCGTAACCTGCAGAGCATGACCACTCAAACCACCAACACCAACAGGCAGCGAGTGCTAATCGCCGGCGGCGGCGTAGCGGCGCTGGAGACCGTCCTTGCGCTGCACGAGCTCGCGCCGGAGCTGACCGACGTGACCGTGATCGCACCAAACCCCGACTTCCACTACCGGCCAATGACTGTGCGTGAGCCGTTCGCCCAGGGACAGGCACGCCGCTACCAACTCGCGCCGATCATCAGCGACGCCGGCGCGCGGCTCGTGACCGACGAGCTCGCATGGGTGGACCCGGACAAGCAGGTCGCCCACACCAAGGGAGACGTAGAGCTGGAGTACGACCGGCTCGTGCTCGCGCTCGGCGCGAAGGCCGTCCCGCGCTATCAGCACGCGGTCACGATCGACGCGGCGCACATGGATGAGATCCTGCACGGCGTGATTCAGGATGTCGAGGGCGGCTACATCAAGAGCCTCGCATTCCTGGCACCTGGCAGGATGGCCTGGCCGCTGCCGCTGTATGAGCTGGCGCTGATGACCGCCGGTCGCGCCTATGACATGGGCGTCGAGCTCGCGGTCACGCTCGTCACCCCCGAGGACGCTCCGCTGGCGATCTTCGGGCAGAACGTGAGCGGCACCGTCGCGGGGCTGCTCGGCCGCGCGGGCATCCAGACGATCCACTCCGCCTACGCCGAAGTCCCTAGTGCCGGCGAGCTGGTGATCAACCCCGGCGACCGGCGCCTGCACGTAAACCGCGTGATCGCGCTGCCCGAGCTGTACGGCCCGAGCGTGCGCGGCATCCCGTTGAGCGAACACGGTTTCTTGCGCGTGGACCCCTACGGGCATGTTCTCGATGTCGAGCACATCTACGCGGCCGGTGACTGCACCGAGTTCCCGGTCAAGCACGGCGGCGTCAGCTCCCAGCAGGCCGATACGGTCGCGCTGTCGATCGCTGCGGGCGCCGGTGCCCAGGTGACACCCGAGCGGTTTCACCCCGTGATCCACGGGATGCTGCTGACAGGCGATAAGCCGCTGTATCTGACGGCGCAGATCACCGGCGGGCACGGGTTCAGCTCACAGATCAGCGACACCCCGGCGTGGGAGCCGCCGAGCAAGATCGCCACGAAGTACCTGGCGCCCTACCTGGACGCCCTGGACCGCGAGACGACGCCGGCATGACCCGCTCAGCCGCCACCGGCAGCGACGCGGGAGGGCCGTGCCTCGTGCTCGGATATGACCGCAGCGAGGGCTCGCGCAACGCCGCCCGCTGGGCAGCAAACGAGCTGCTCTCGGGCGGCAAGCTCGTGATCGTGTACGCCTGCCGAGCGCAGCACATGCCGCCCACGCCGCTGAGCAGCAGCGGCGAGCGCCACGACGAAGGCCGCGCGATCCTCGATGAGCTGATGCTCGACGGCGACCCAGCGCTGTTTGACATCGAGCTGGAGACGGAGGTCTCAGACCGAGACCCCGCCGCCGCTTTGATCGACACCGCTGACCGCCACCGTGCTCGCGCGATCGTGCTCGGCGCCAAGCCGCACTCGCGGCTGCACGAGGCGATTGGCACGGTCACTACCGAGCTGCTGCGAAGCTCGCCGGTGCCCGTGATCACCGTGCCGCTGAGCGCCGAGCCGCAAGTTGGTGCGCCGCTCATGCAGTCCTTCGCCGCAGAGTGAGCGCGCCGAGCGCGAGTGCGATCAGCGTCGCGCCGACGATCACGGCGACATCGAGCGCGACCCGGCCGCCGAGCGGTTGGGGATGGGTAGCGCGCGCCAGCGCGTCGTAGGCGTAGGTGAGCGGCAGCGCGCTTGAGAGCCCGTAGAGCACGCTGGCCATCTCGTGCCGGTCTACGAACAGCCCGCATAGCAGTAGCTGGGGGAAGATGATCGCGGGCATGAACTGGACGGCCTGGAACTCGGTGCGCGCGAACGCGCTGACGAACAGGCCGAGGGCCATGCCGAGCACGGCGTTGCCGACGGCGAGCAACCCGACCAGCCATGCGCCGTGCGGGGCGTGCAGGCCGAGCAGGAGAAACCCGACGAGGCACACGACGAGCGCCTGCAGCGCGGCGAGCAGACCGAAGGCGATGCCGTAGCCGGCGAGCAGGTCGGTCTTGGCGAGTGGGAGGCTCATCAGCCGCTCAAGCGTGCCGCTGGTGCGCTCGCGCAGCATGGCGATCGAGGTGACGAGGAACATGATGATGAACGGGAACAGGCCACACATCGGCGCCCCGATCGCCTGGAAGGTGCTGGGTTGCCCGTCAAAGACGTAGCGCATCAGCACGAGCAGCCCGACAGGCACGACGAGCAGCAGCGCGATCGTGCGCCGGTCGCGGCGTATCTGCCAGAGCACACGCCTGGCCGTGGCGAGTGTGATGTGGGCGTTCACCTGGACGCCTGCTTGATGATCGTCAGGAAAGCCCTGCCGAGGTCCTGCTCGCCGGTGCGCTCGCGCAGTTGCTCGGGTGTGCTCTGCTCAAGCAGCGTCCCCTCGCGCATCAGCAGCAGCTCGTCGCACTCGCTGGCCTCATCCATCACGTGACTTGAGATCAGCAGAGTGCTCCCCGCCTGGGCGAGCTGGCGGAAGGTGCTCCACAGTTCGGCGCGCAGTACGGGGTCAAGGCCGACGGTGGGCTCGTCGAGCACCAGCAGCTCGGGGTCGCCCAACAGAGCAGTGGCAAGCGACACCCGCGAGCGCTCCCCGCCGGATAGCGAGGCGACGACCTGGTGCTCACGACCGGCCAGGCCGACCGTCTGGACGACCTCGCCGATCCGCTGCTCGCCGACATCGAGGATCGCGGCGAAGTAGCGCAGGTTCTCGCCGATGCTGAGATCGGTGTAGACGGACGGGGCCTGTGTCAGATACCCCACGCGCCGGCGCAGCTTTGGGGAGCCGGCGTGTTCGCCGAGCACGTCCACCTGGCCAGCCTGGATGATCTGCACGCCGACAATCGCGCGCATCAGCGTGGACTTGCCGCACCCGCTTGGGCCGAGCAGACCCGTCACCGACCCGCTGGCGACCTGCAGGTTGAGACCTTGGAGCACGGGGCGTCCGCCGCGCACGACATGCAGATCCTCGATCTTGATGGCCGTGTCGGGCATCTGGCCGCACAAGCTATCCGCTGGGTTCTGCCTGCGCTTAGAATCGGGCGGGTGCAGGTTTGGGAGCTAGATCGTCTGCGTGTCGCGGCGCACCGTCCACAGATCCTTCGCTCCGACGAGGACGCGAATCGTGTGATCGCGCTGCTGCTGCCCCAGGGTGAGGCTCTGCAGGAGCACCAAGTCCATGAGCACGCGCTTGTGTTCGTCCTACGCGGCGAGCTGCTGGTGAGCGCGGGCGCGAGCGAGCGAACGCTGTCCGCGCCGAGCCTGATCCATTTCGACCCTGGCGAGCGCCACGAGGTACGCGCGATCAGCGAGTGCCAACTCGTTCTGTGCTTGGCGCCGTGGCCCGGCCCCGGACATCCGAGCCACACCGCCGCGGCATAGGGGTCTGCGTCAGTTGAGCCATGTTTGGTTCATCGTGCGTTGGTTGCACGTGCTGGCGATGGCGTTCTTTGTGGGCGGCCAGATGATGCTCGCGGCCGTGGTGGTGCCGGTTGGACGGCGCTCAGGCGATCGTGAGAGCTTGCGCCTGATCGCGCGGAGGTTCGGCTATGGCACGCTCGTCGCGCTGCTCGTCCTGGTGGCGACCGGCACCGCGATGGCGTTCCATCTTGACCTGTGGGGCGACTCGACATTTCACGTCAAGCTCGCGCTCGTCCTTGCTGTCGGGGTACTGCTGGTGTGGCATATTCGCCGCTCGGACCTGCACATCCTTGAGGCGGTCATCTTTCTGCTGTCGCTAGCGATTGTGTGGCTTGGTCTGTATCTCTCAAATGGTTACTCCTGAGTCGGTTTCGCCCCGCGATGGCTGACGAAGCTCGCGCCCGGGCACGGCGAGCGATGTGAAGGTGTGCTTGTTTGCGTATCTCTGATCCGCAAAGGGTTCGTCTCCTTGCATGGTCGCGTTCCGCTGTCCCTTGCCTGGTGCAGGTCGGCGCAGAAGGCTGTTAGTGGCACGCCGTAGATGCACCGGAACGCGCGGGTGAAATGGGATGGCTTACGGTAGCCAACTTGTCGGGCTACCTCGCGCACCTGGATTGCCGGCAGGGAGAGCAGCTCAGCAGCGACGACCATCCGCCTGGCGAGAAGATCGTCTCGGAAGGTGGCGCTGCCGAACTGAGCGTAGACACGCTGTACCTGGCGAGGAGAACTCGCAAGTGCCTTGGCGACCATACCGAGCGTCAGAGGCTCGCGGTAGCGACGCTTGACCAGCAGACGCGCGAGCAGGTACAACCGACGACGCTCCGCGAGTGTGTGAGGACGCATACCCTGTTGCGAGAGTCAGAGCGTCATTATGCGATCGAAGTACGTGGCGACTTCCGAGGCGATGGCCTTCGCGCCACGGCGTTCGATGAGGCCCGCTGCGTCCAGGCGACTCAGTGCGTCAGTGATGTCGAGCTTCTGCTGTGCCCCCTTGGCGCCAAACGCCTCCCAAAGGTCCCCCTCGGCGAGTGGGCCCTGGCCGTCGCTGGCGCGTACCAGCAGGGATTCGAGCACAGCTTTGTCGTGGTGGCGCTCCTCCGCTGAGGCGGCGTCTCCGCTCTGGGTGATCTCGTGGAAGCGCACGGCGGCGCGTGAGGCGGTCACGAGATCGTTCCAACGGTGGATGAGGCCCGCTGTGCGGAGGCGTTTGAGACTGGCGGGGACGTGGCCGGGGGTATTGATCTCACGGGCGATCTCAGCTTCGGACCACGGCCGCTGCTTGTCGATGTCGAGTAGGAGCCCGAGGACTCCCCGGTCGAGGTAGGCGTGCGCTTCGGATTCGGTTGAGCTACGTTGGTCGAGCATGGGAGCGATTACCTCCTGTGTCACGGTCTCGGGCGGGGTTGCCGCCCCGCGCCGAGGCCAATATGGCTAGGACTGAAATGGGAGCTATACAGCGCATTTATGGGGTTGTGGGCGCGGGACACGAAGCTGTTACGTGCCTGGCGCGATCGTGCGACGCCGGTCGCGGGATGCAGGAGAGAGGGTCCGGGGCGAGGCGGTAGCCGACGCCGCGGGTAACGCGCACCCATCCCTCGGCGCCGGCGCGAGCGAGCTTGCATCGCAGCCGCGAGGCGTGCGAGTCCAACGTCCTCGTCATAATCCCCGCGCCGATGCCCCACACCGTCAGCAGTAGCTCGTCCTTTGTGTGGACGCGAGTGGGGTTGCTCGCAAGATGCACGAGCAGCGCGTACTCCAGCCGGCGCAGACCGACGACGGGGGTTGCTCCGATCGTGACCTCGTGCGCGGCGGTGTCGATGCGAAGCTCTCCATACTCGATCACGTCGGGGGCGTCTGCAAGGCCCCGGCGCATGGTGAGGGCTTGAACGCGAGCGCGAAACTCGGCGTACTGGAACGGGGAGCGGATCACATCATCGGCCCCTGCCTCGAATCCGCGCAGCACGTCGCCAAGCTCGCCGTTCGGGCTCATCCAGAGCGCGCGCAACCGCGGATCGACCTCGGGCGCAAACTCGCCAGCGCGCAGTCTGCGCAGCACGTCGAGGCCTGCGCCACGGTCTGCTACTTGACCCAAGATGACGAGCGTGATCTTGTCCGCCTCACACGCGGCGCGCAGCGTCGCGTGGCCGCTAGCACGGCGTACCTCGTATCCGTCTAGCGCCAGCTCGTCGGCCAACGACAGGTTCGTGTGCTCCTCGCCGTAGAGAAGCAGCACAGGCGCACTCGTGATTGGGTCTTCACCCGATACTCGGACGGGTTCTGCGCTCATCTGACCTCCTTTCGGGCACCGAAAGGACCGCCAGCGAGCACGACCGAATATCCGCAGAGAGCTACGGTAGGGCGTGGCATCGAAGGATGGTGCTTCGGTGCTACAGGCCGGGCGGGGTGTCTCAAGCATCCCGCTCGGCCGCATCGGTTTTGGGCTTGTGGCGCGATCAGAGCAGAGCCCGCGGCGGAAAAATCTCCGGCGTCTTCGAGCCTGCCTTTCGCAGGCTTGGGCGTAGAGTGCGGGTTCAGTGCGTGATGCGAGCATTGACTACGACCGGCACGCCGCGGACTACCCGCACCACCGGCAGGCCGACCCACGGATCGCCGCCCGTATCCTCGCGGCGCTCGGCGATGCGCGCACCGTCCTGAACGTCGGCGCCGGCAGCGGCTCATACGAGCCCGAGGACCGCTACGTGCTCGCGGTCGAGCCCTCGGCCGGGATGCGCGCACAACGCCCAGCCCACCTTGCCCCGGCGATCATCGCCAGCGCCGAGGCGCTGCCGCTCGATGATGACGCCTTCGACGCGGCAATGGCGATTATCACGCTGCACCACTGGCGCGACCCGGCGGTGGGCCTGCGCGAGCTGCGGCGTGTCGCTCGCGGCCCGGTTGTCGTGCTCACCTTCGACATCGACGTACTGGCGGGCTACTGGATGATTAGCGACTACCTACCCGAGGCGCTTGCTGACGACCGCGAGCGCTTCCCCATGATCGACGCCGTAGCCGACATCCTTGGCGGTGCTCGCATCGAGCCTGTCCTGATCCCGGCCGACTGTGAGGATGGTTTCTTCGAGGCGCACTACGCACGGCCGGAGGCGTATCTCGACCCCGCTCTGCGGGCCGCTCAGTCCGTTTGGCCGCGCTTGCCCGAGGGCGTTGAGCACCGCGCGGTCGCTGCGTTGTCGGCTGACCTCGCCTCTGGCGAGTGGGATGCGCGCCACGGCCACTTGCGCGCGCAACCCGCCTATGACGGTGGCCTGCGCTTGGTTGTGTCCGACTGACCCTTACTCCTCGTTTTCGCGCACTTTGGAGTTGCTGACGAATCCTGCGGCCAATACGGCGAGCAAGTCGTCGGCCGGCGTGAGTTCTCCGGCTTCGAGCGCTTCCAGATACTCCCGGTCAATATCCGCTGCACATGCAAGCTCGGCTGGGGTCATCCCCTGCTCCTCGCGCATTTGTCGAATCCGCCGGCCGAGCGCGACCATCACGCCTAGCCATCCGTCGCCGAGCCGTCCTCGTCAAGCGCGCCGTCGGCCTCACCCTCGCCGCGGTCTGAGCCCGCGGGCGGGTCAAGGAACTGAACGGAATCGGCGACGATGCTGACGGCCTGGCGGTTGTGGGCGTCGGCGGTTTCCCACTCGCGCCATTCCAAGCGGCCTGCGAGGGCCACGCGGGAGCTTTTGTGCAGATAGCGCTCGACGTTCTCCCCTTGGGCTCCGAAGACGTAGACGTCGAAGTAGTTGGGACGCTCCTGGTAAACGTCACCGTCCTTGCGGACACTGTTGCAGGCGATGCGCAGGCCGCAGACGGTGCTGCCGGAAGGCAGGGCCCGCAGCTCGGGGTCGCGCGTGAGACGGCCGACGAGGACGACTCGGTTGATATCGGCGTAGGACATCACGAGCACCGCAAGGTTCGATGTCGAGCCCTCTGTCGGCCGAGGTAACGTCGTCCGGCTTCAATCGCTTCAAGCTCCTCCCGCTTGATGCCGGAGGCGCAGGCGAGCTCGGCTGGGGTCATCCGTCGCTCCTCGCGTAGCCGGCTAACCGCGCTGCCGAGCGCGAGCAGCAGCTTCCGGTCTTCCTCAGACGGCACGCGCCGGTTCATCGCTTCGATCAGCCTCTTAAGCTGCGGGTTCTCCTCGGCGGCAAGCTCGTCCTCATCCGGGGCTATCGGGGTCCTCGAAGTGCTCATACGTTGCTCCCTTCGGCTTGGGTGCCGCCGCGCTTCTCTAGGCCAGCGGCGGCAAGGAACGTCTCGATCTGCTTGATGTGGCGTCGGGATATGCGAGCCTGCCTGGCGCCCTCGGGGAAGTCGCGGTCCACGTCCATCAGATACCGCTCGAACTCCACCCGCCGGTACAACGCCGCCGTCAGCGCCTCGCGGTGTGTCCGGCGGCGCAGCCTCAGCTCGACCGCGATCGTCGGTGTGGTGCGTATCGCCCCGACCTGTTCCAGCAGCGTCCGGTGGACCTCGAAGTCCTCAAGCTCCTGTGGGTCGATCCCGAAGTCCGGGTGACTGTGGCCGGAGTCCTTGATCTCTTCCGCGCAGTTCGCAACCTCTTCAACGAGAACCTCGCGCATCACGTTCACCAGCCGCGCCGGGACCGTGACCGTGCTCATACCGCGCTCCCCTCCGCTTGGGCGATGAGGTCCGCGAGCTGGCCGATTCGCGCCTTTGCTATGGCGCGATCCTCGTCGCTGGTTTCCGGGTCTTCCTCGACACCGTGCTCGGACTCGATGCGTGTCAGGAGCGTTCGCAGCAGCGCCGTCTGGTGCTTGCGCACGTCAACCTCCACGACGGACGGGGGATTGACGGGCTCGATCCAGCCCAGGACATCGAGCAGCGCCCGAGTGCCCTTCGCTCGGCTTAAACAGCCATCGACCGCGGCGCGGATATCCGCTCGCCCGCGAGGCTCGATCAAGGCGCCGGCCTCCTCCAGTTGGCCGTGCAGGTCGAAGTAGAGCCCGTCGCGCAACAGCGGGACAAGCTCGTCAGGGATGACGATGTGCATGGTCGCTCCGTTCGGTCGGCCGAAGAAACCGCCCGGCGTAGCCATGACTGGACCCGCAGCCAGGAGAGCTACGGTGTCGAGCGTGGCATCCGAAGCAGCATCTTCGGTTGTCCACCGGCCGGGCGGGCGCTCGAACGCTCGCCCGGCCACAACGATGTCTTGGGGCGGGAGAGCAGAGCAGAGCCCGCGCCGACCCGCAAGAGACAATTAGGTGCAGCAGCGAGCCCGCGCCGCACGTCGGGGTAGGAACCCCGAAGGTCGCCGAGGTCGATGTGCCCCGGTGGAGATGGGTGCCAACGCGGGTCCGGTCGGGCGCCGGAGTGCGCGAGGCCGGTAAGGTCGAGTTTGGCGCTGAGCCTGAGGTCCGCGCGGATGTCTTCGTGTTCTCGGTCCAGACCTGCAAGGACCCACAGCGCTACGACGTGCTCGACCTCTCGCAGTGGGAGTTCTACGTCGTAGCTGCTGACCGAGTGCGCGAGTGCGCCTACAAGAGCGTGAGCGTCGCCTGGGTGCGCAGACATGCGGACCCGGTGCCGTTCAGTGAGCTGGCGATCACCGTCGAGTGTGTCGGGCATGGCGGCGGCACCGCGTAAGATCGTCTGATTAGCGAGTCGGCCCCCAGAGTGTTGCTCGATATGCGTATCCGTGTCGCCAGCATCGCCGCGCTTGTCGCCGCGTTTGGGCTCATAGCGCCAGGCGTAGCCGGGGCGACGATCCACACTGGCCGCATCGTGTTTCCCGAACCACGCAATCCTCCGAGCATCGGTGTACCGCCGCCTCCTGCGGTCCAGGCGAAAGAGTCCACGCGCGAAGTCATCATTCGATACGACGCGAGCGCCGGCACCGTCTCCCTACGTGCGGAAGTCTTCGATCCAAGTTTTTGGGGCGAACAGATTGGCGAAAGTTTCAAGCTAGGCTCGAAATGCCTCGGCTACGACGAAAGTGTGTTCCATCCTCCCGCTTTCAGCGCGAGCATGAGCGCTAGGCCGAAACGTGTGGGGCTACTCGGAGAAGAAGTCGGCGGCGTCACGGGCGAAGCGACGCTTCGCGGCTACACGGGCCATGTCAGCGGCACCGGCACGTTCAACGGCCGCTACTTCGAGATCACATTCACCAGCAGCGCGTTTCGTGACCGGAACTGGCGTTGCGCCATGCTCACATCCTTCGGCTTCACTTGGCCGCGCGTTCCCCTCAATGGCTGGCGCAAGGCGAAGCGGCCGCGCAGGTCACCCGCTCGACGCTGAGGGTCGCCGATTCAGCGTATCCAGGTGTACCTGATGGGGTTGGCTGCGCCCTTCTTGCGGTACTCGTCCGGGACTCGCTTGCCGACGTACTGATCGCGCAGCTCCGCAGGGGCCTCCCGGCCGATGAAGGCCAACCGTCCGGGCGCATCCTCGTGGCCCGGGAAGTCTTGCGCTGTAGCTGGAAGCCAGTCCTCCGCGAGGAACGCGCCGACGATGAGTCCGCGCTGCATGGCGAGGATGACCTCCGCCTGCATCGCCTTCTTGCGGCTGATCTTCCAGGCGTACCGCGTGGCCTCATAGAGCGATGTCTCGGCGGCGCTGCGATTGACGCTGATGAGAATGGCTCTGTGCCGGAAGTCAGCCGCCGGGGCCGAGTAGCGGCGGATGATCTCGCGGGCGTGCATGGCCCCGTAATCGCTTGACCCGGTGCCACCTGAGACGTTGGAGAGGCTGGGGTAGGCGTCCATCAGGGCCGCCTCGACCTCGAACGCGGTCGCGTCGTCCATGCCGTGTCGGTGGATGACGTGGGCGACCTCGAAGCCGGATAGACGTACTTCGCGGATGCGCTTGAGTTTGTCGCTCAGCTCGTCGCCGTCCTGGCTCAGCTCGTCGCGGATGTGCGCGAAGACCCTGTTGCCCTGGCCCTTGCCCACGTAGAAGGTCTCGCCGTTGCGTGGGTCGATGAGGCGGTAGACGTAGGTCTTGAGCTTCGGGATGACATCGGGAGGAAAGGCGTCCAGCTCAGACACGGACCCACGGTAGCCAGCGGCTCGGATGCGGCGGCCGTGATCGAGGTCGCGGTGGCGAGCGCGAGGCCGACCCTTGCGACCAACGGGTCGGGCTGCTGCGTCCGAGCTGCCAGGAGTCGCGCTTCGTAATCCGGTATCCTATAAAAACCGACGAGTCGGTTTGTGGGTCAGGGCGAAAGGAGGCTGGCGATGCCCAAGATTCGTCCTGAGACCCGTGTTGAGCGTCGGCAGTTGTTGATTGATGCTGCGTGGCGGTGCGCTGCGGTGCGTGGTTTCCGCGATCTCACTGTCGATGACGTGTGCGCGGAGGCGGGCGTGAGCAAGGGAGCGTTCTATGGCTATTTCACGCAGAAGCGGGACGTGCTGCTTGCGTTGCTCGAGGACGATGCGGCTGCGCTTGACGGCGAGCTGGAGCGGATCACGCAGGGCAACGTTTCGAGCGTGGAGCGGGTGCGGCGCTTTGCTCAGGTGATGCTTGCGCGTGGTGACGATCCGGCGCGTGTGCAGGTCCGCGCGGACCTGTGGGCGGAGCTTTTGACCGACGAGGGGGTGCGGGGTCAGCTCGCCGAAGCGACGCAACGCCGCCGTGAGCTTGTGCGCTCGTGGATCGAGGACGGGGTGAGCAGCGGCGAGTTGGTGGCTATCCCAGCCAACGCGCTCGCCTCGATCCTGCTGGCGCTCACCGATGGTCTGATGCTGCACGGCGCGCTCGACCCGGGCGCGTTTCGCTGGCGCAATATCCGCCGCGCGATAGACGTGATGCTCGCCGGCATCGAGGCCAGGTAAAGCCAGAGTGGCCGTCGCTCGAAAGACGCTGTCGGGCGGGCGCTGGCGGGAGCGTGTGCAGCGCTCGCTCGCTCGTGACTCCACGGGGCTGACGGTTCTAGCGCTGCTGGTGGGCGCCGGCGCGGGCGCTGGTGCTGTGGGGTTTCGCTACATGATCCTCGGCTTCACCTACCTGTTCACCGGCCATCGTGACTACAGCGCCGCTGGACACGCGATCAACCCGCTACTGCCGGGCCTGGGCATCTGGTTCGTCATAATCGCGCCGGTCATCGGCGGGTTGATCTACGGGCCGCTGGTGAGCCGCTTCGCGCCCGAGGCACGCGGTCACGGCGTGCCCGAGGTCATGTACGCGGTGAACCGTCTCGGCGGCAGGATGCGCCCACAGGTGCCGCTCGTGAAGTCGCTCGCCTCGGCGCTGTGCATCGGCTCCGGCGGGTCCGTCGGACGGGAGGGGCCAATCGTCCAGATCGGCTCCGCTCTGGGGTCGGTCACCGGGCAACTGTTGAGCCTGCCAGAGTCACAACTGCGGCTGCTGGTTGCCTGCGGCGCGGCGGGCGGCATCTCAGCGACGTTCAACGCGCCGATCGCCGGAGTGTTCTTCGCACTGGAGTTGATCCTCCGCGACTTCCAGACACGTTCCTTCGGGCTCGTCGTCCTCAGCTCGATCACCGCTGATGCGATCGGCCGCGCGGCGTTCGGCAACCATCCCTTCCTGACGCTCCCATCGTTCACGTTCAACTCGCCGGTCGAGCTTGTGCTGTATGCCGGCCTCGGTGTGCTCGCAACGGGCGTCGGGCTCACGTTCATCCGCGTCCTCTACACGGGCGAGGACGCCGCCGACCGGCTGTGGCGCGGGCGCCCGGAATGGCTGCGCCCCGCCGCGGGAGGAGTGCTGCTCGGGCTGCTGTTGCTCGCCGTCCCGCAGATGTACGGAGTGGGCTACCCGGTGCTCCAGCTCGCGGTCGCCGGGCACTACGTGATCCTCGTCCTGCTCGGCCTGCTCGCCGCGAAGATCATCGCCACGAGCCTGACAATGTGGATCGGCGGGTCCGGCGGCGTTTTCGCTCCCTCGCTGTTCATGGGCGCCATGCTCGGCTCGGCCTACGGCGCAATCGCTCACCACTTCGCGCCGCACCTGGCGGTCGCCGCCGGGGCATACGGGCTGGTGGCGATGGGTGCGGTGTTCGCGTCCACCGCGCGCGCTCCGATAACGGCGGTCATCATCGTTTTCGAGCTGACCGGCGACTACCGGATCATCCTGCCGTTGATGTTCGCGGTCGTGGTGGCGACCACGCTCTCAAACGCGCTCACGCACGACACGATCTACACGCTCAAGCTCCGCCGTCGCGGCATCGACATCGACAAGGCCACCTCGCCGAGCCTGATGGCACAAATCCACGTAGCCGAGGCGATGGGAGCCCTCCCGCGGGCACTCACGCCCGACGAGCCGCTGCACCAACTCATCGCGTACTTCTCGGTCGAGGAATCGGACACGCTGCCGATCATCGACCGCCACGGCAGACTGCTCGGCGTCGTGGACGCGACCGACGTTGAGCAAGCCATCGAGGGGGAACGCAACGGTCTGACCGCCGCAGGACTCGCCCGCCCCGCGCCCAAGGTCCGCGCCGATGAATCCCTCGAAGAAGCCGTGCAAGCCCTCGCTGGCAGAGACGAAAACGGCGTGCCAGTTCTCGCGGAGACAGGCGAGCAAGTCGTTGGCTGGCTCACACACCGGCGTCTGCTGGACGCCTACCGGACACGACTCAACGGGGGGAGGGCCGCTGCGCTCCACGGCTCGTCGGCGCGCGCGGGAGTGGCGACCTGACCCGTCGCCAAGACGCCACTGTCGGGTCGGGAACCCGAAGGTCGCCGGCTGTATGGGCGCTGTGCGCGGAGGCCTATGCCAGCCGATACAGACCGTGACCGTCCGGCGCGACGGACTTGTCTTTTACGCAATATATTTGCGTATAATGGCTGTGTGGACCGTACCGCCCTCGCGTACTACCCGGCGAGCATAGAGGCCGACCCCGGCGCCGACGGTGCGCGGATCGGCGTAGATGTGATCGGGGTTGTGCGTGACAGCCCCGTGGGGGCTTTGGAGCGCATCGGCACTGGAGAAGTGTCGGCGCTGCTTGTGGCTCGCCTCGCGGACGCGGCCGGTTCGCTGCGGGAGCTGGTCGCGCTGCTCGACTGGCTCGACGCCTGCGACGGCGACCTCATCGCGCTTGACGTTGGGCTGGACACCGCGACGCGAGCGGGCACGCACGTCGCCCGGGTGCTGCACGAGGTCGAGCGCTGGGAGCGTGAGCGGCCACCCGGCAGCGCGCCGCGGGGGCGCCCGGGGCTCGCTCATCACTCGCCTGCGCTAGCCGACCGCATTAGGGCGCTCCGTGACGCTGGCGAAAGCCTCCAAGCCATCGCCAACCTGCTCAACGACGAGGGCGTACCGACGCCGCGCGGCGGGGACCGCTGGCGGCCGTCGAGCGTGCAGACTGCGCTCGGCTACCGCCGCCCACGCCCGCCGGCTCCCGGCGTGCCTCCCCCGCCGTTGCGGCACGCGCCGCGTCCTGGGCATGTGCCTCGCCCGCCTGGGAAGGGGCCGCGCCCGCCCGCGAAGCCGCGCCCCCCGCGTCCCCGAGGAGAGCGCCCGTGACCGGCGTGATCGAGCAATTCGGGGCGCTCGGCGTCTTCCTGCTCATGGTGCCCGAGAGCGCCTGCATCCCGATCCCGAGCGAGGTCACGCTCCTCTTCTCCGGGTTCGCCGTCCACCAGGGCTGGATGAGTCTCCCGCTCGCTGTGCTCGCCGCGACCGCAGGCAACCTCGTCGGATCGCTGCTCGCCTATGGCCTCGGCGCAAGCCGGCTCGTTGAGCGCGTGCCCATCGTGCGCTCGGTACTGCACCGCTGGGACGGCCTGCTTGCCCGCCACGGCACGCGCGCCGTGTTCCTCGCGCGACTGCTGCCGCTTGCCCGCACGTTCGTCTCCCTGCCCGCCGGGGCTCGGCGTGTCAAGCTCGGGACGTTCGTCGTCCTCACCGCGGCGGGCTGCGCGCTGTGGGCGCTCGCCCTCGTGCTGACCGGCGTGTTCGTCGGCGCCGCTTGGATGACCGTGGACTCCGCAGTAGGGCGCGTGTTGCTGATGGTCGGACTGCTCACGCTCGCGCTGACTATGGTCCGCAGGCGTGCGGAGTAGCCCCGGCTCACTCCGCTAGCTTTGTTTGGGGCAATGTTGCTCTTTGCCTGCGTGGTCAGCAAGCGCAGCGCCGAGCGGCCATTCGAGGTGGTCCCGCTACCATTGGCCCATGACGGCGAAGGAGAAGCTACGCGCACAGGTCGAGGACCTGACCGAGCAGGACGCCGAGGCGACCCTTGAGTTCATCGCTGCGCGCGGCCAGAGCTTCGGAGACTGGCTGGACTCGCGTCCCGAGGACGACGAGCCGCTGAGTCCCGAGGAGCGCGCAGCGCTCGCCGCAAGCGACGCGGACATCGCCGCCGGTCGTACCGTCTCCTACGCGCAGGTGAAGCAAGGCCTCGGAGCGGAGTGAGCGGCGAGCGGGCGCTGCGTTTCACGCGCACCGCCGAGAAGGAGCTGCGGCGCCTCGATCCGCCGGTTCGTGCGCGTGTTTCGGGAGCGTTGGATCGTCTCAGCGCCGATGATCGCTCGCTCGATGTTCGGCGGCTCACGGGCAGCGAGCACTTCCGGCTGCGCGTAGGCGACTGGCGAGTGATCTTCGACTACGATCGCGCCACGCAGACCGTACTCGTCCGGCACGTCCTTCCGCGGGGCAGGGCATACGAGCGATAGCGGGTGTGGATCGCTATACGCAGGTTCGGGATGGCATACACCCGGCCTCGACGGCTCGATGCCCGGCATGGGGGTGGTCTGAAAGGCTGCAAACGGGATGCATAAACCCCAAATCCCCTGTATTCAAGCCAGCTCTAACCGTTCGCCCCGATATTTGCGAACAGAGGCGAATAGCCGCGAATTGGGGCGAACACAGGCGAAGAGGCCTTGGTAGTGGTTCGCTTCTATTCGCTGCTGTTCGGTGTTTTAGTACCGGCGGTTTGATCCTCCTTAGCGTGTGGAGAGTC
This sequence comes from uncultured Solirubrobacterales bacterium, assembly GCA_963744135.1. Taxonomy (GTDB): domain Bacteria; phylum Actinomycetota; class Thermoleophilia; order Solirubrobacterales; family Solirubrobacteraceae; genus Palsa-744. Next base: position 15,989 of record CAVUSE010000011.1, read on the forward strand.
GGGGGTTGGGCGGCGGGGGGTCTGGAGCTCTGCGTTTTATGTGTTGGTGTTCTGGCTTGGGAGTGGTCGGGCGTTTGCGGAGCTATTGCGGGCGGTGGGCGATTCTTTTGCAGAGCCATTGCAATTCGGCCTTCTTTGGTGGTCCTGCTCTGAGGCTGTTGCGATGCGTTGCTGGTAGGTGTTCATGGCGTGTTGTGCTCGGGTGAGCGCGTGGTGTTGGGTGAGCTTGGTGTAGACGGTGGCGATGAGGTAGCCGTTGTCGTTGTGGCCGACCATTTGTGCGACGGTTTGGAAGTCGAGGCCAAGTCCGCCGTCGTTGGTGGGGTCGATCATCCATTGGATCGCTCGGTGCTTGAGCTCGCAGAAGTCTTGGCCGGGCATTCCTGCGGAGGCGCGTACTGCGTGCCAGTGTGTGGACCAGGTGCTGCGTCGCATGTAGCCTCCTCGTGGTGCTGGGTAGACGATCTCGCCCATCGTTGGGTTGATGACCTTGCCGATGCGAGGCATCCGCTGGAGGTGTTCTCGTAGGGTGGGGCTCATGGCGATCCAGCGTCCGTCGTCGTCCTTGGGCCATGTGATGTTGCCCGTGGCTAGGTCGATCTGGCGTCGCACATGAATCATGTTTGTGGCCATGTGAATCTCTGGGCCGATGCAACGCGAATATTTCGCCTGGGCGCATCGCGGTCTCGCCTATGGCAAGGATCGCCCCCTCGATGATCAGCCCGTAGTCGTCGGTGCGGCTCTGGCGTGCGCAGCGACGCAGGCGCTCATACTGCTCGTCGCTTGTTAGCTGGAAGTCTGGCCGGTCGATCCGTCGTTTGCGCTTGCTCGCGCCGAGGCGAGCGAAGTGGTTGCAGTCGATCAGCTCACGGTCGAGGGCGTGGTTGAAGACTGGCGCGCCGACTGTTGGACGTGGCGGCCTTGGGGTAACGCCCAGGTGACCGCCTCATCTCGCGTGAAGCTATCGAGACGACGCTCACCGAAGTCGCGTAGGAAGGGCTTCAGGCCCTCACGTAGTCGTCTCACGCTCGAGTCCCTACGGCCGGTCTCCTTACGTGCGCGCTGGCCGTCTGGCCACCCCATCACGATCCGACCGTCTGCTTCGATGACCGCGCCCGCGAACCCCATCACCGTCGGTGCGCGCAATCGACTCGCGCCATCGACCTCCTCGCGTAGCTCAACGAGCCGCTGCCATTCAGCAGCCTTGTAAGCCGCCAGCGTTGAGTGCGTGCCTACCCACTTGGTGTGTCCCTTGTAGGAAGCCATCCCAACGTACTTCGGTTTATGGCGTGTACCCCGGTTATGCGGCACCAGATCATCTCCTCAAGCTCGTACAGGTTTACCGAACTTGAGGGTGCCCCAAGAAGCGCCGAAGATCGACCGCTCGTGACTGGGCCGGCTCAGCAGGGTGCCTCTATGCAGTGCTGTATCTTGCGCTGGAGCATTGATGCTCGTCAGTGCCGGCCCGTCTCGAATCCCCACACGCTAGCTCCCTCCCAACAACGGCTCCAGGCCCCGATTTCCGCATAGTCGGGAGATCGGCCTAACGAGGGAAAAGAGCGGCTCGCTAGAGTCATCACAGGCGACGAGCAGCGGCGCCGAAGGGCGAATCCGGGGAGGGTTCCTCAAGCGGCCTGGGGCCGCGGCGCATTCGTTGATCACCGAGGTTGGGGCTTCTTCTCGCGTCGCTCTTGTGCCTCGTGCTTGAGCTGGGCTTGCTTGCCAGCTACCTCAGCGACCTGCGCGTCCCGACGCTCCTGGGCCAAGCCGCGTGATTTGGCGGCGCCAGCAACGTGATCCCTACGTTTCTGTTGTTGATCCATGCAGCCTCCTCCTAGAGACAGTCATTCTACGCCCATCTCTAGGACCGAGACCGCCGCATGTCGGTCGTACGGGCGGCGTGGACTCGGATTGCTTTTGCGAGCGTGAGTGCGGTCCTCACTTGGACGCTCGCTGCCGGGCGCGAAGCATGAGCACCAGCTACATCATCATCATCATCAAGCCCCCACGTGAGGGAACAGCTACTCGACAGGCGCCTGACGCTCTTTCGCGCCGACCAAGAGACCGCTCAGGTCAGGCACAGCCCGATCGACCGCTAACTCAATGACGAGCTCTCTCTGCTTTTCTCGCTCGTGCCACGGATAGTCATCAAAGCGACTAAAGGTCTGCCGACCTCGGCGGGTCTTCCCGCCCGGAAAAATTGCACCGGAATTGATGGGCGAGAGCGTGACTTGCTCGATGTGACGATGAAGCAGTGCAGCCGTATCCAATTCCAAGACCATGTGAGGGCGTGTGCGATAAAGGCCGGCACCCAGGAGCCTTTCCAGCCGTTCCTCGGTAAGCCAGAAAAACACGCGGCTGTTCAGCATCCTGTACCAATCAGGTGGCGTTAGACCGTCCAAAAACCTCGTCACGACGTTGTCGCTGTGCATTGGTCCCTGATCGCGAATCGTCGCTTTGCCGAGTGTCGGGTGCTCAATCTCCATCGACTTGGCTCGGTAGGATGACTCGATCGCCTCACGCTTAGCCCCTTTGTATTCAAATAGGTCAAGAAGGGCTGAGGTGCTGAGCAATCCGTGGCTCTGAATCAGCCCCCAGTTCTCGACCTCGGCCATATGCCAGAGCCGTGGATAACGCTCAGCGAGCGCGATGGCATCCATCACCAAGTCCGCCGGTCAACGATCGCGGGCCGCTTGTCAAAGCCAGTCGACACCAAGCTCACCTGCGCTCCGGCCACCTGTTCGACCTCCTCGATGAAGAGCAAAGCATCCTGGCTGAGTTGATCAAAACGCCGTGCGTCGCGGTTCTTCTTGCCGAGGTAGTCAACGAAGGTGAGGGCGATGTCGGTTGGGCCGTTGAGAAGCGCCGAGCGCCGCAACAGGTCCCACTCGAACTCGCCAACCCGTCGCAGCTTGTCGGTCGTCGAGGTCCGCTCTGAGCTACGCAACTTCCCGCGCGTCACCTCGGCGCGGCGCTCGACCTCTGACCAGGTGAGCTCGATCGACATTGGTCCCGAGCTCTTGTTCTGGGAAGGGTTTTCGACGCGGATCGGGTAGGTGCGGCAGACAAGGATACAGCGTCGCAGGCGGTGCGGTGCAACCCCCGCCTCGCTGAGGGTGCCGGCAACCCCGGTGTCTCGCGAAGTGACGTGGGGGTAGGAACCGTGATAAAGACTGAGGCCGGTGCCCTGAGTGCCCTCAAGCATGATCCGAAGCCCCCGCGAGTAGGCATCCTCGAGGACATCGGTGGCTCTGCACAGGTAGGGCTTGAGATCGGTGATGTCCTGTGCCGTCCGCACCCCTGCCATCTTCGGATCGGCGCCTCGCAGGATACGTCGCGCCGTCGCCCAACCTACCCCCTGCTTGGTCGACCCAATCGACTCGGCTAGTCTCTGCTCACGACGAATGTCGGCCTTCTCGATCACCATCGCCATGGGGTCGATCGCAAGTCGTTGCTTGTCGACTTCGCAGTCAGCTATCTCCTGCAGCAGGTTCTCGACGTTGATCACATTGCCTGGTCCCACTAGCAGCCGGGCTTCGCCGGCGCGGGTACCCGCGGGAAGGTGGTGATGAGTGTAGGCCTCGCCGCTGTGCAAGAAGACCTTGTGTCCGGCGTTTGGTCCTCCAACTCGGATCAGCAGGTCGTATTCGGGTGCGAGATAGAACGCTATGTTGCCCTTGCCCTCCGAGCCGTACTCGCCACCGACAATTGCGTCGACGCACTGCGTCGGTGAGCCGGGGAGTAGATCGAGTGCCCGCGCGGCGCGGACCAGGACGTCGCGGGGGAGGCACTTGTCGGTGTCGATCACAAGGTCGGCGTGCTCGCGCATATTTTCAATCCGCGCCTCGGTCGGGTCGGCAGTCATCTCCTCATAGCTCGGCAGCTCGCCCGCCCGTTCCTTGCTGCGCTGGCGGTATCGACGGCGCAGCGTTTTCTCTGACGCGAAGGTGTGGATATGGGTTACGCGACGGCCGAATGATTCACGCAGGTACTCGACCTGGCCAGGGATCCGGGCAGAGTCGACGACTGCCAGCTCATAGCCCTCAAGAGCGTAGATGTCACGCGCGAGCTGATCACGAACCCAGGCACCCTTCGAGTTACGGTCGAGCTTCTCGCCGGCCTTCTGCAACTCGCGCCGGCCAGGATCGCCGCCGAGGTGGCGGACGAGCATCTCATGGGTGCTGTAGCGCTTGCCTTTGAAGTCCCTGCAGAGTTGGTGGGCGAGGTCGCTCTTGCCGGAGGCGACCGGACCCGACACGACGACGATGCGTTCGACCATGTCTTAGATGTGCAACCCGAGTTGTTGCGGCGCCGCTTGGGGAACTTCGGCACCGGGGGGCAGGTAAACGTTGACGGCGGTGGCGACGTCAAGCAACTGGCGGGCGATCATCTCTGCGATTACGTTCCAGTTCCCGCCGGCTTGGCCCGCACCAATCTTCGGCATATGGATGGAAGCACCTCTCCCCTTCAGATGGGTGCGCAAGCTCCGCAGACACTCTTCGAGGGCGCCATAGCGCAGCGGTATCTTCGCCGCCCGGGGCCCGTAGCCGTGCTGGGCGACCATCGTGCAGACCCAAATCCCGGCGTCAACTTGATGCAGGTGGATACGCCCCAACACCAATCCCTCCGTCTCGGCCCACTCGCGGAAGCTCTCTTGTAGCCCTGGATGGCGCTCGCGTAGCTGTGGGGCAAAGCCCTGTCCGCCCCAGGTCGCGGTCTTATCGTTGACGATGTGTGTGATCACCTTTTCCTCTGGCCCTTGCGGGGCGGCGGCATCACCGTGCAGATAGGTGATCGCCGGGCCGCGGGCTTGTCGCGCGGGAGAGCGGATCAGGCCGACAACGCGCGGATAACGGGTGTGCGGGTAGGGCGGGGCGCCGACGCATTCGAGCCGCAACAGCTCCTCGCCGCCTCCGATTTCCTCCTTTGCCGTCGAGCCAACGGCGCTACAGCGCATCAGCGCTTCTGCTCCGGTTATCGCGCTGGTCTCGATCGTGGGCTCCCAGGATCTAGAGCCACCCAGGTAATCGAGCCGGAAGCGGTGGCCCTCGTCGACGCGAGCGGCGGCAAAGACGCAGGTAGGCTGGGAGGCAAGCCGAACGGCCCGCAGAACTACTGCTTCAACTGAGACGAAGAACTCCGAACCCAAGTGGATCAGATGCTCGAGGGTGATCTCATCGGCCAGCTCGGGGAAGCTCCCGGTCGGCATCAAGAGCTCAGCGGCGGCCAGGTTGCAGAGCAGCTCGATCTGCCAGGCATCGGCTTCGGCGCCCACGCTATGGGTCCGGTAGCGGATCTTCTCGGCTGCGTCGGGAAAGGCGAGGTGACCGAGCTCGTGGGCGACCGAGAAGCGGACCCGCTCGGGGCTACGATTAGCGTTGAACTCGATCCGCGGGCGACCCTTGTGATGGACCAGTCGGGCGTCCTCAACCTCTTCGATGGGGATCACCTCAACCCCTGACAGCTCCGCAAGCTCAAGTGGGTCGTAGGGTGGACCGGACCAGCCACGCTCCATCGCCGCAAAGACTTGATGTCGAACCCGCCCGAGAATCGACTCGACCGGTCCGCCCTCTCCAGCAAGCGCATGGACCGAGGGATTGGTCCATCTGATCTCCTCAACTGAGGGCATCCGCCGTGTCATTGACTTAGCATCTCAAAAGCATCCGACGGCGTGAAGGCACCCGGCGTTCGACGGGCTTGGGGCGCTGAGAGCGAGAACTCATCACCCGATCTGGGATCGGAGATGGCGAGCCACGATCTTCAGGAAGCCGCGATCAAGGATGAGCCCCGTTGAGCTTGCGTAGCGAAGCGAGCGCCACAGCGGGGATCCAGCGCAGTACTGCTGCGGACGAGGAGTAGTCCCTGGTTCGCGCCGGGCGCGAACGCTTGCTTCTGGCCTGGCGACCGGGCGTCACCGAGTGCTTAAGCAGGCATGTCGCTGTAGCGCTCGCTTCTGAACTCCTCCAGCGGTCCCATCGCGCGCAGCATCTTGCGCTTCTCGACGAGCACACGCCGGGCGGCCAGGGACGCCGCGCTGGTGGGATGGCGGTGACCCATCACCGGCGGTGGCGGTACAGGCGCGATGTCAGCCCAAATCGCTGGATCGTAGGGACCGTCGCTCGAATCGCCGCACATGCGCGCGCTGGGCCGGCGGTGAGCCGTCGTCAAGTGCGTACAGAAAATCTTTGGGAACCGAAGAGTGTGCTGTTCGTCGGGTCTGCCTCGATTTGCTCGACGAAGCTAAGATCCTGGTGGTTTAGTGAGATGGGCTGACAACCTCAACGGCGAGTCGAGCGCAAACCTCGCAATTTCCGATCTCGACTTGACATAGGAGCAACGGCCGAGACTGTTGGAGTCGGCTGAGACGATGATTCAGTGGACTACGACGATGATGCCAGCAATGGCACCGACAATCGTGAATAGGCCCACGACCGTAGCTCCGATCCGTCTCCAGCGAGACGGACGCTTGGGCTCGGTAGTCGGCGTGACGGTAGCCGTCCCGTGACCCGATGCGTGGGCGTGCGTGATGTTCACGGTCTGGCGCTCCCCGGTGACTAAAACGTGCAGTGCCGCGTTCGCAGCCTCGGCTGATGGGGTCGGTTCGCCGACTGACGTATTGGCTCGCATCTCCGCCACTAGCTGCGCCAGCGCCGTGCGGATCTGGTCGAGAACGCCTCGCAGCGCCATCGGAGCTACTGCCCAGTAGATGCGCTCAATGTGGTGATAGGGCGATTGGTTTTCGGCGTTCATGAGGCGCGCGAGGTCGCTAGCGCCGTGAGGCTGCAACATGACTACCTCGGGCTGTTGGGACATCACCTCGATGTCCCCTACGCCGTGGCGGAGTTCTAGGCGCTCGGTGATGTGGTCGCGGGCGAAGTCGGGGAGCGCCGACGGGGCCAACTGCTCGCCGGTCACCTTGTACTGGCCCGAGATCCCGTCTAGCGTCAGCGGTGCGTGGATCACGCGGTAGTCGGGGAGATCGTCCTCGCCCAAGTAGCCCTTAAGCTCGCGCGTCGCCCAGTCCCGCAGCGGCTCCGATCCGCTCTTGCCCGCCAAGATCAGCACCTTGCGCAAGGCCGTGGCAAGAGGGACGCTCGGGTCTAGTACGTCCTTCTCGATCTCGGTGAGAGTGTCATAGCGGGCCACGGTGTCCCATTGTCGCGCCCAGAGACGACGGAGCCGCCTCACTCCCAGGTTCGACCCCGTCCCTCGATCGCCAGGTCATGCTTGGCGTACTCCACCAGCAGGCGCCACAGGGCTTCAGCACCACATCGCCCGCCCAAGCGCCAAAGGCCAAGCTCCGAGCGCTGGAGGGGGAGAACGGCAGGGGAGAGGGCACAGGGCAAGTCGTCCACTAAAGCGTCCGACGCCCTGACATATTCCTCAGGGAGGGTCGCTATCCATCACGTTGATGAACGTCGTACCGACATCCGAGAATGGCTCGAAGTCCGCCTGCTCCACGATGCTCGCATCCCCTGGTCGGCCGAAGCGGCTGCGAAACGGCCGGATCCGCTCAATCCCCGCCGCGGCTAGCGCCGATACTATGCTGCCTGGCAGACCGTACGCTTTACGGAATGCCTGTCTAGCATGGCATACAGCGGGCCTCGGTGAACGAGCGCCCTGGTAGCGAGTTGGTCTGGAGGGCCGCAAGCAGGACGCAAGCCCCCGAATCCTCACTACCTAAGCCGGCTCTAACCGTTCGCCCCGATAACCCGGAAAGCCGCTAGGACAGGGGCTTTTCGGCCTGTGCGGCGAGGCGAAGCAGTCGCCTCGCCGCGCTGTAGCCGCCGCGTTACTGCCAATTCACTGCCCAAACCCGCCGATTCGGCGGGCCTCAAGGACGCTTGCGAGCGCTTCGCGGCACCCGCGCGCCGGACTAGTGCGCACGAGCGCTCGGCGCTGCTTCGGCTGCTTGGCGGCAAGCGCTATGGCGGGTGCGGCCGTCGTGCTCACGGCCGCCCGAGGGGGAAGGCAAGCGCGATCTTTGCCCCAACTGTTCATGGGATGCCAGACGCGCCAAATGCCTTTCCTTCAGGATCTGACCGCGGGCGTCCAGACCGCGCCGTCGAGGATGAGCGCGGCGCTCGCGAGCAGGGCCAGCGGCCCGTGCTCGCCTCCGAGCTCGTCGATGACGATGGGCTGCTCGACGCCCTCGCCGATCGCCTCGCAGCCCGTCTGAGCGCCGTCGAGCCGCCGACGGCGCTCCTCGATGCGCGCGAGGTCGCACGGCGGGCCGGCAAGACGCGGCGATGGGTCTACGACCATGCCCGCGAGCTCGGGGCAGTGGCGCTCGGCAGCGGCCCACGGCCACGGCTCGGGTTCTCCCCCGACGTGATCGCGCAACTGAAGGCAGCTCCGCAGCCGGCCGCCAGCGCGCCGGCGTTGCCGATGCGCGTAAAGCCACGGCGGCGCGGTAGCACCAGCTCCGTCAGCCGCACCGTCGCCGAACTGCTCGACGGACCGCGGCCGGTGATCGGCGCGCGCGCAAAGGCACGAGGGCGGCGCTGATGGCCCGTCCAATCACAGGCAGCGTTGTCAAGCCGACGCCCAAGCAGCCGTGCTTTGCGCTGCGGTTCCGCGCCTATGGCAAGCGGCGGTACATCACGCTTGGCCGCCCGGAGGATGGCTGGACGAACGCGAGGGCAGATCGTGAGCTCGCGGTCGTGCTGCGCGACGTCGAGCTCGGCACCTGGCGCCCGGCTGAGCCAGACCCGGTCCCGCAGGCACCGGAGGAGGACGTCTACTTTCTGCCGTTCTCTGCCGACTGGCTCGATGCCAAGTGCCTCGAAGTCGAGGAGAGCACCGCCAGCAACTATCGCAACGAACTGCGCAACCACCTGATCCCGTTCTTCAAGGAGCACCTGGTCAAGCAGATCGATGTCAAGGAGATCGACCGCTACCGCCAGCACAAGGTCCGCGAAGCCGCCGCTTGCCAGGCCGCGATCGACGCCGGTCGGCCGCTGATGGTCGAGATCGTCGACAAGCTCGGGCGCCGCTACCGGCGCGTCCAGAAGCCACTCTCGGCGCGCTCGATCAACATGCAGCTCGACGTCCTGCAGCAGATCCTCGAGCTGGCCGTCGAGTACGACATCGTGCCCCGCAACCACGCGGTCGGTAAGCGGCGGCGACTGAAGACCACAAAGCCGCGCCCCGTCTACCTCGATAGCGCCGAGCACATCGCGGTGATGCTCGAAGCCGCCGCCGACCTCGACGAGCGCGACGGCGAAGTCGTCACCATCCACGATCCCCGCGGGCGCTGCTACACGCAACGCCGGCACAACCAGACCACCGGACGCAAGGCGGCGATCGCGGTACTGATGCTTGGCGGCCCGCGCGTCTCCGCCGGCGGCGCGCTGCTGGAACGCGACCTCGACCTCGCCAACGGCCGGATTGCAGTTGGGCGCGACAAGACCGAGGCGGGCATGCGCGAGATCGACACGCTGGCGCTGCTTCGCGAGATCCTGACCGAGCACCGAGCGCTGAAGATCAAGGAAGGCGCGCCGACCGGTCCCGACGACCCCGTCCTGATTACGGCCACCGGACGGGCGCGCGACCGTCACAACCTCAAGGACGTGGTCGCGGCCGTGGTGCGCCGCGCCGAGGAACTGCAGGTGCAGCGCGGCGGACAACCACTTCCGCTCGGGATCACCCCGCACAAGCTCAGGTACACCTTCGCCTCGATCCTTGTTGCGATCGGCAAGGACCCCAACTACGTGATGGCACAGCTCGGGCATACCGACCCAGCGTTCACGCTGCGCGTCTACACGCACATGATGCGCCGCAGCTCTGGCGAGCGCGAGCAACTGCAAGCCCTAATGGAAGGCAAGCAGTGGACGCTTGAGCGCGCGCCGCACGAGGTTGTCCCGTAGCGCGTAGAAGTTTGTAGGTGGCGGTTCTCTCGCCTCGTCCGGTCCTGCTGGGACCGTGGCGAGTGCGAACAAGTCCATCGAGACGAGAGGAACCGCCATGGAGACCGTAGAGCAGGAGCAGGACGCACGCCCAGAGCACGTGTTGCCGTCGCGGGTGCAGGAGGCGCTGGGTGAGTTGGCTGGTGCGGCGAAGGATGGGTTGCTCGCGTTGAGTGTCGGTGTTGGGTTGGGGGTGCTCAGCGAGATGATGGAGGCCGAGCTTGATGAGGTCGTGGGCGCCAAGCACGCGAAGCTCCCGGAGCGCGCCGCGGTGCGTCATGGGCACGAGGACGGCGAGGTCACATTGGGTGGCAGGCGCGTCGTCGTGAAGCGTCCAAGGGCCAGGACCGCGGACAATGAGCACGAGGTGCCTCTCGCGACCTACGCGTACTTCGCTGATCGTGACCCGTTGACGAGGGTGGTGTTGGAGCAGATGCTCGCTGGTGTCAGCACGCGCCGGTTCTCGCGAACTCGCGAGCCTGTCGGTGAGAAGGTGAGCACCCGGGAGCGCTCGGCCTCGAAGTCTGCGGTCAGTCGCGAGTTCGTGGGTCGCACGCGTGAGCGCCTTGGGGAGCTGATGCGCCGCGGTCTGGGAGACGTGCGCCTGGCGGCATTGATGGTCGATGGGATCGAGCTGAAGGGTCGCTGCTGCGTCGTCGCGCTCGGGATCACGACCGATGGAGTCAAGATCCCGCTGGGATTGTGGGATGGCTCCACGGAGAACAAGACCGTCACCGTCCATCTACTCGCCGATCTCGTGGACCGGGGTCTTGACGTCGAGCAGGGCGTACTCGTTGTCCTGGATGGCAGCAAGGCACTCAGGGCGGCCGTCGCGGAGGTCTTCGGGCCCGTGCCGGTGCAGCGCTGTGTTCGCCACAAGGAACGCAACGTCCTGGATCATCTCCCCGAGCGCGATCGACCAGCCGTGAAGGCGCGGCTGCGGCGCGCGTGGGCCAGCGAGAACCACGCACTAGCGCTGGAGGGCCTGCGAACCCTCGCCAGCGAGCTGGAGCGCTCGCACCCCGGCGCGGCAGCGTCACTCACCGAGGGCCTAGAGGAGACACTCACCCTCACCCGCCTGGGGATCCACGGACGCCTGAAGAAGACACTCGCCTCGACGAACCCAATCGAGTCGATGATCGAGATCATCCGTCGCACATCGCGCAACGTCAAGCGCTGGCAGTCCGGGGACATGTGCCTGCGGTGGACCGCCGCTGGGATGCTCGAGGCCGAGACCCAGTTCCGCAAGATCGTCGGCTACTCAGATCTCGCCAAGCTCGCCCTCGCCGTCGAGCGAGACCTCGCCGCGCAGCGCACCACCATTCAAACCACAACCAAGGAGAACACGCCCATCGCCATCCCCGTGTAACCATCACCCCACCGCCACCACGAACTTCTACGGGGAACGGGGCAACCTC
>CAVUSE010000012.1:0-319653 GCA_963744135.1 uncultured Solirubrobacterales bacterium
TCTGCTCGCCGTGTCGTTGAGCGGCGCGCTCAGCACCGGCGGTGGGAGCGCGCGGGCCTCGGCGGCTGGGAGCGCTGCTCGGTCCTCAGCTAGATACGGAGGCCTGCCGAGCTGGCTGCCGAAGCCGAAGGTGCACATAAACCGCGTCCTCACTGCGAGCGTCGTCCACCCGGTGCTCTCGATCCAGGGCGACGCTGTCGCGGTCGATCTCCCGCACGGGCGGGTGCTCGCCACCGCGGTTGGGCCGGAAGTGCCCGAGGAGGGCCGCTTCCCGGTGCCGGCCACCACTCCCTGCACATTCATCGTCACGTTCTCCTCCGCCTCCGGCACGGTCCCGCTCGACCCGAGGGCGTTTACCTTCCTCGACGATCAAGGCCACACCCACCGTCCGCGAGTGACGGCGATGGGCGGGGGCCCGCCACCGCGGGCGGTGGCGCCCGGCAAGACGGTGTCGCTGAGGCTGCACGACGTGCTGCCGACGGGCGACGGCGGGCTGGCGTGGGCGCCCACGGGGCGACGTACGCTCGTCGGCTGGGACTACACCGTCGAGATCGATTAGGGGCCCACGGCCCGAGAGCCCCGAGCGCATGGCGCCACCAGCTTCTTCGGTGTAGTCTCTGCGGCTCGCAGGCCATCCCAAATAGGGGGGAAGTTGTCTACCCAAGCGCTGTCGCCCATCTCTGAGAAGCTCGCGTTCTACCGGCGCGCGACCAACTACATCGCGGTGGCGATGATCTACCTGCAGGACAACCACCTGCTGGAGGAGCCTCTGAAGCCCGAGCACGTCAAGCACCGCCTGCTCGGCCACTGGGGGACTGTGCCGGGGATCAACCTGATGTACGCGGGGCTCAACCGCCTGATCCTCGACACCGACTCAAGCGTCCTGCTGGTGACCGGGCCCGGTCACGGCGCGCCCGCCAACCTCGCCAACCTGTGGATCGACGGGTGCCTCGAAGATGTCAAGCCGGAGATGAGCCGCGACCGCGAGGGACTCTCAAAGCTCGTGCGCCTGTTCTCCTGGCCCGGCGGCTTTCCCAGCCACATTGCCCCGATCGTGCCGGGCACGATCCACGAGGGTGGGGAGCTGGGCTACGCGCTGGCGACCGCCTTCGGCGCCGCCCTCGACAACCCCGAGCTGATCGTCGCCTGCATCGTCGGCGACGGCGAGGCGGAGACCGGGCCGACGGCGGGCGCCTGGCACTCCAACAAGTTCCTCGACCCCGCCACCTGCGGCGCGGTGCTGCCGATACTGCACCTCAACGGCTACAAGATCGCCAACCCGACGATCTTCAGCTCGATGAGCGACACCGAGCTGACGAAGCTGTTCGAGGGCTACGGGTGGCATCCGATGATCGTCCAGGGCGACGATCTCGACGGCGAGCTGGCCGCCGCCCTCGACACCGCCCACGGTGAGATTCGCGAGTTGCAGAGCGCCGCACGCGAAGGCAGCCGGCCCGTGCGGCCGATCTGGCCGATGTTGATCGTGCGCTCGCCGAAGGGCTGGACCGGCATCCGCGAGCTCGACGGCATCCAGGTGGAGGGCACCTCCAAGTCACATCAGGTGCCCGCGATGCAGGCCCGCACCAACCCCGAGCACCTGCAGGCGCTGGAGGAGTGGCTGCGCTCCTACGGCCCCGAGGAGCTGTTCGACGCAAGCGGCGGACCTGCCCCCGAGATCGCCGCGATGTGCCCGACCGGCGAGCGGCGGATGGGCGCCAACCCGCACGTCAACGGTGGGCGGATGCGGGTCGCGCTGCAGTTGCCCGAGTTGAACGCCCATGCGGTCGCGCTCGAGCGGCCCGGTGGCGCCAGCGAGAGCTCGCTCGGCGCAGTCGGCGAGTACCTCGCCCAGGTCTTCGAGCTCAACCGCGAGCAGGCCAACTTCCGCGTGGTGTGCCCCGACGAGGTCGCCTCCAACCGGCTGGGGGCGCTTTTCAAGGTCGAGAACCACGCCTACGAGTGGCCGGTCGATCCCGAGATCAACCCCGACTACAAGCCCGACGGGCGGATCATGGAGGTGCTCTCCGAGCACAACTGCCAAGGCTGGCTGCAGGGTTACGTGCTCACCGGCCGCCACGGCGTCTTCCCCTGCTACGAGGCGTTCATCCCGATCGTCGATGGGATGGTCAACCAGTACGGGAAGTTCCTGAAGATGTCCCGCGAGGAGGCGCCGTGGCGCGAGCCGGTCGCCTCGCTGAACTACCTGCTCACCTCAGAGGGCTGGCGCCAGGATCACAACGGCTACTCCCACCAGATGCCGGGTTTCATCAACTCGATGCTCAACCGCCGCGAGGAGCACGCCCGCGTGTACGTGCCGCCGGACGCCAACACGCTGCTGGCGACCGTCGACCACTGCCTGCAGGCGACCAACTGCATCAACCTGATCATCGGCTCCAAGCTGCCGTTGCCGCAGTGGCTGACGATGGACGAGGCGCGCGAGCACGTCCGCGTCGGCGCCTCCGCGTGGGATTGGGCGAGCAACAACGACGACGGCGATCCCGACCTGGTGCTGGCCAGCTGCGGCACGATCCCCACGATCGAGCTGTTGGCGGCTGCCAGCTTGCTGAGAGAGGACGTGCCCGATCTGAAGGTGCGCTTCGTCAACGTCACCAACCTGTTTGCGCTGGCGGCGCCTGGCAAGCACCCCGACGCGATGCCGGCGGGCGCCTTCGGTGAGCTGTTCACCAAAGGCCGGCCGGTGATCTTCAACTTCCACGGCTACCCCTCCGCGGTTCACCAGTTGATCCACCGTCGTCCCAACCAGGAGCGCTTCCACGTACGTGGCTACGCCGAGGAGGGGACGACGACCACACCGTTCGACCTGCTGGCGATGAACGGCGTCGATCGCTACCAGCTGGCGATCGAGGCGCTGAGCCGCGTGGATCTGGGGATCAGCGACAACATCGGCGGGATGTCGGGCGCGTTCGCGGTGCGCAATATCGGAGGAGCTCAAGAGGCGATCGCGAAGTACCGTGAACAGCTCGCCGAGCACCGGCGGTATGTGCGCGAGGTCGGCAACGACCCGCCGGAGCTGACCAACTGGGTGTGGCCGGGATCGAAGGCGTGAGCAAGGCGTGGAGAGGACACCCGACGAGGTGCAGGAATCGATGACGAACACGGACGCGGCACGGGGCGATGACGCCCATCTTCAGGCTGGCGCGATGCGGGGGGATCGATGAGCACCGGACCCGCGCAATCGGCAAGCGCTCAACTCGAGGCCGGCAAATATCGCGAGGCCCGCGAAACGGCCCTCGCCGGCCTATCCACGGCGCCGGAGGATGTCGAGCTGCTGGTGCTCGCCGGGCGCGCGGGTGTGGAGCTCGACGCCGGGGATGCCACCGAGCAGCTGCGGCGCGCGACCGAGCTCGCCCCTGAGAACGCCGATGCCTGGCATTACCTCGGGGAGGCGCTCGCCACCGAGGGTCAAATGGACGAGGCCAACGACGCCTTCCGCCGCGCGGTCGAGCTCAACCCCGCCGACCAGGTGGCGCTCAGCCACCTCGGGCACACCTCCGCCGCCACCGGGCGCGAGGAGGAGGCAGTGGGTTACCTCAGCCAGGCGGCGCAGAGCATGCGCGGCGCCTCCACCGCGGCGATCAACCTCGTCGACATGTACCGCACGCTCGGCCACTACGAGGAGGCGCTGGCGCAGGCGCAGCGGATCGCCGAGGCCGAGCCCGAGGATCTGGTGGCGGCGCTCGACGTCGCCGAGCTCAGCCTCGAGGTTGGGCAGCTCGACGAGGCGGTGGCAGCGTTCGAGCGTCTGCGCGCGCTCGACGACGTGCCGGGCCACGAGATCTACCCGCTGCACGGGATGATCAAGACCGCGATCCAGCGCGAGGATTGGCAGGGCGCGCTCGAGCTTGCGCGCACTGCGCCGGTCAGCGATTCCGAGGGCCGAGCCCTCAATCTGATCGCCTTTCTCCAAGCGCAGGCGGGTGAACCGGCTGAGCAGGCGCCTGCGCGCGAGGAGGTAGATGCCGCGCTGAGCGCATCGCTGTTTGACTACCGGCGTATGCACGCCGACGACCGACGTCTCGCCTCGGAAGATCTCCTTGGCTGAGCTTGCCACAGCCTCCCGCGCCGACGTGGTCGAGTGGTTTCGCTGTCCCTCGTGCGCGGCGTTCGTCTACCACAAGCGCCTGCGCCGCAACCTCGGCGTGTGCCCCGACTGCAACCACCACTTCCGGCTGCGCATCCGCGAGCGTCTCGGGCAGCTGCTCGACGAGGGCAGTTTCGAGGAGCTGAGCGGCGATCTCGAGATCCTCGACGCGCTCTCCTTCGCCGACTCCAAGCCCTACGTCGAGCGGGTCGCGCAGGCGCAGAAGAAGAGCGAGACGAAGACCGGCGCGCTGCACGGCACCGGCACGATCGACGGCCTGCCGATCGTGGTGGCGGGCATCGACTTCTCGTTCATCGGCGGATCGATGGGCGGCGCGGTGGGGGAGTCGATCACGCGGGCGGCCGAGCTGGCGCTCGAGACCCGTACACCGCTCTTGGTGATCTCCGCCTCCGGCGGTGCCCGTATGCAGGAGGGGTGCGTGTCGCTGATGCAGATGGTGAAGACCTCGCAGGCGATGGCGCGGCTGGCCGAGGAGGGCGTGCTGTTCATCTCGCTGCTGACCGATCCGACCTACGGCGGCGTCAGCGCCTCCTACGCGACCCTCGGCGACATCCTGATCGCCGAGCCCGATGCGCACATCGGCTTCGCCGGCCCCACCGTGATCGAGCAGACGATTCGCCAGAAGCTGCCCGACGGATTCCAGACCGCCGGCTTCCTGCTCGAGCATGGAATGCTCGACCTGGTTGAGCCGCGCGAAAGCCTGCGCCGCACGATCCGCAACCTGCTCGAGCTCCACGCCCGCGCCGAGGCGGCGCGCGGCGAGGACGCGGCGGCGCGCCAGGGACGCCTCCCAGCGGTCGAGGGGAAGGCGCCGATCGTCGATCCCGAGCAGCTGCCGGCGCGCGACCCCTGGGAGATCGTCCAGCTCGCGCGCCACATCGACCGGCCGCGGTTCCTCGACATCGTCGGCTTCGCCTTCGACGGCTTCCAGGAGCTGCACGGCGACCGGATGTTCGAGGAGGACCACGCGATCATCGCCGGCCTCGCGCAGCTCGGGGAGATGGCGGTGATGGTGATCGGCCAGCAGAAGGGCCACACCACCAGCGAGCTGGTCGAGCACAACTTCGGCATGCCCGAGCCCGAGGGCTACCGCAAGAGCATGCGCCTGATGCGTTACGCCGCCCGCTTCGGTTTGCCGCTCGTGACGATCGTCGACACGCCCGGCGCCTACCCCGGTCTGGGGGCCGAGGAGCGGGGGCAGTCCAACGCGATCGCCGAATCGATCATGCTGATGTCGCGCCTGCCCGTGCCGGCCGTCACCGTCGTCACCGGCGAGGGCGGTAGCGGCGGGGCCCTGGCGATAGCAGCCGGCGACCGGGTGCTGATGATGGAGAATGCCTACTACTCGGTGATCAGCCCCGAGGGCTGCTCGACGATCCTCTTCAAGGACGCCTCCGCCGCACCGCGCGCGGCCAAGGCGCTGCGCATCACGAGCCCCGAGCTGCTGCGCCTCGGCGTGATGGACGCGGTCGTGCCCGAGCCCGAGGGCGGCGCGCAAGCCGACCCGTCGGCCGCCGGGGCCAACCTCAAGGCCGCGATCGTCGCCACCCTCGGGGAACTGCTGCCGCTGAGCACCGACGAGCTGATCGCCCAGCGCTACGAGCGCTTTCGCAAGTTCGGCACCCCCGGGCGCCAGCCAACACTTCCGCCACTATCACAGGGGGAGACATCATGAGCGACAACGAGAACACCCAAACGAGCCCCGACCGCGAGCTGATCGAGTCGGTGTGGGCCGAGGCCCGGGACCTGATCAAGCGCCTGGAGGGCAGCACCGTGCAGCGCTTCGCAGTCGCCGCCGGCGACTACAAGATCGAGATCGAGCGCGGAGCGCCGGCCGCGCCGGGCCTGCCGGGAACAGCCCCCTATCCTCCTCCTCCCAACCTTTCTCCCAGCGGCCCTGTGGCCACCGGGGCGGGCCCCGGGATGAGCATCGCTCCCGGCGCGCGTATGGCCTCAGGGGTCTTCACGATCGGCGATCTCGAGGCGGACCGCAGGGTGCCGGTGCTGGCGCCCTTGGTTGGCACCTACTACGGCGCAGCGCAGCCTGGTGCCAAGCCGTTCGTGGAGGTTGGCGCGAGTGTCGAGCCCGGCCAGACGGTGTGCATCGTCGAGGCGATGAAGATGATGAACGAGGTCGCCGCCGGTGAAGGCGGCAAGGTTGCCGAGGTCCTCGTGGAGAATGGCGACTGGGTCGAGTTCGAGCAGGTGCTGATGTACCTGGAGCCAGCAGATGACTAGGACGAACGCTGGGCGGCCATCGTCCGCCCTAGGGGCGAGCGATGATGCCGGGCGTCTAGCGTCGCTGGGAAGCTGAGCCGATGTTCGAGAAGGTTCTGATCGCCAACCGGGGTGAGATCGCCCTTCGAGTCGCGCGCGCCTGCCGCGAGCTCGGCATCAAGTCGGTCGCGATCTACTCGACCGCCGACGCCGAGTCGGCCGTGGTGCGCTTTGCCGACGAGGCCGTGCACGTGGGGCCCCACCACCCCGGCAAGAGCTACCTGCACATCCCCAACGTGATCGGCGCCGCGCAGAAGACCGGCGCCGACGCGATCCACCCCGGCTACGGCTTCCTCTCCGAGGACCCCTTCTTCGCCGAGATCTGCTCCGACAACGGGATCACGTTCATCGGGCCGCGCCCCGAGGTGATGGAGAAGGTAGGCGACAAGGCGATCGCGCGCGACCTCATGCAGAAGGCCGGCCTGCCGCTGCTGCCCGGCACGATCGAGCCCGTGCAGACGGCGGAGGAGGCGCAGGAGATCGCCGACGGGATCGGCTATCCAGTGATCATCAAGGCGGTCGCCGGGGGCGGCGGACGGGGCATGAACGTCGTGCGCCGCGCCGAGGACCTGGCGCGTCTCTACGCCACCACGCGCGCCACCGCCCAGGCTGTGTTCAAGGACAGTGCCGTCTACATCGAGCGCTACCTGGAGGCTCCCCGCCACACCGAGGTGCAGCTGGTGTGCGACAGCCACGGCAACGGCGTGTACTTCTTCGAACGCGACTGCTCGGTGCAGCGCCGCCACCAGAAGCTGATCGAGGAGGCGCCCTCGATCCACCTCTCAGAGGCGCAGCGCAAAGACATCGGCGAGCGCGCCGTCGCCGGCGCCCTTTCGGTGGGCTACACCGGCGCCGGCACGATGGAGTTCCTGCTCGACCACGAGGGCAACCTCTCCTTCATGGAGATGAATGCCCGCATCCAGGTCGAGCACCCCGTCAGCGAGATGGTCACGTCCATCGACCTGATCCAGGAGCAGATCCGCGTTGCCGCTGGCGAGCCGCTGTCGGTCACGCAGGAGGATGTTGTGCTGCGCGGCCACGCGATCGAGTGCCGCGTCAACGCCGAGGACCCCGACCGCGACTTCGCCCCGGCTGCGGGCCGCCTCGATGTGTATGTGCCGCCGGGCGGGCCGTGGACGCGCGTCGATTCGCATTGCTACCCGGGCTGGAACATCGCCCCGTTCTATGACTCTTTGATCGCCAAGCTGATCGTGTGGGCGCCCACGCGCCTTGAGGCGATCGAGCGGATGGATCGCGCTCTCTCGGAGTTTCAGATAGAGGGCCGCGGCGTGAAGACGACGATCCCCTTCCACCGCCGCGTGCTCGCCGACGCGCAGTTCCGCTCCGGCGATGTCACCACGGACTTCGTCGAGCATTTCCTCGCGGGCGAGGCGGTAACGGCAACATGACAGCAAGGAGACCCCATGAGCAGCGGTGAAGCCGCAGTCGAGATGTTGCCCGAGGTGCTGAACTATCTGGGCGAGCAGCGCACGCTCACACTCGCCACCGCCAGCCCGAGCGGGGTTCCGCACGCCGGCACCTTCCTCTACGTGCACGACGGCCCCGAGCTGTACTTCTGGACGAAGGCCCACACCACCACCGCTCGGCACATCGAGCAGAACCCGCTCGTGGCCTTCACGATCGATGGGCCCTCCGACGACCTGCAGAAGATTCGCGGGCTGCAGGGCGCGGGGGAGTGCCGCGTGATCCTCAGCGGCGAGCAGATCGCGCGCGTGGCCGACCTCTTCGGGCAGAA
The DNA here is from genome assembly GCA_963744135.1 of uncultured Solirubrobacterales bacterium. Classification (GTDB taxonomy): domain Bacteria; phylum Actinomycetota; class Thermoleophilia; order Solirubrobacterales; family Solirubrobacteraceae; genus Palsa-744. Next base: position 8,157 of record CAVUSE010000012.1, read on the forward strand.
GTTCCCGGCGCTCTCGCCCGGCACCACGATGACGATCTCGTTCTTTCGCGTGGTGGCGAGCGAGCTGCAATTCACCGACAACACCGACGCAGCGATCCATCAGCAGGAGGGCACCTTCGGCGTGGACTTCCACCGTGAGCGGGCCTACTCGGTGTTCAGCGACCTGCCCTTGCAGAGCGTCTCCAGCCTCACGGGCGAGCTGCAGATCCTCGACTTCCCCGCAGGTGAGACGATCGCCCGCGCCGGTGGGCCGGCCGACAAGTTCTTCATCGTCGTCGACGGCGCGGTCGAGGTCGATCGCGAAGGAGTCGGCGGGGAGGCCCCGGTGTCACTCGGTCCCGGGCAGTTCTTCGGAGAGCTCGCGATCCTGCGCGACCGACCGCGGACGGCCACCCTGAAGGCGCTCGAGCCAACGCGGGTGCTGGCGCTGGCCCGCGACACGTTCCGCGACATCGTCGCCGAGTCCCTGGGGACGACCAAGGACTTCGACGCGATCGTGCGCGAGCGGCTACGGAGCCTCGACTGAGGGGCGCTCCGGCGAGTCCCCACTACGCACGCCACTCCGCTCATATATATGCCCGCCTTCAGCAGCAAGGACTTCCGCGACACGGTCGGCGCGTTCGCCACCGGCGTCACGGTGATCACCACGCGCGGGGAGGAGCACGCGTACGGGATGACCGCCAACGCCTTCTCCTCCGTGTCGCTCGACCCGCCGCTGGTGCTGGTGTGCACGATCGCGCGCTCGGAGGGCTCCGAGCATCTGCGGCGCAACGGGGTGTTCGCCGTGAACATCCTCGGCACCCACCAGGAGCCGCTGTCGCGCTACTTCGCCTCCAAGGATCGCCCCCGCGGACGCGACGCGTTCGCCGAGGTGTCGCACAGGGTGGCCAGCAGCGGCTCGCCGATCCTCGAGGACGCTCTCGCCTACCTCGATTGCCGGCTGCACGCTGAGCATGCGGCCGGCGATCACGACATCTTCATCGGCGAGGTTTTGGAGCTGGGCGTGCACGACGCGGCCGAGCCGCTGATCTTCCACCGCGGGCACTACCGGCTGCTTGGGGCGGGTTAGGGCTGGGTGGTGGTGGTGAGGGCTGGTGGTGGTGTCTTAATTTTGGGCCCCTACCACCAACTGGACCTGTGGGGAGCGATTAGATGAGGGCTGTGAGAGGTCCAGTAGCTGGTAGGTGGGCCTGGGCTGTGGATCGGGCTCAGGCGATCGACCCGGCGAACGCCGACAGCTTCTCCGGCGAGTCGGCGGCGAACACTTCGACGTCGCTTTCGATCTGACGCACCAGCCCTCCCAGCACGCGTCCGGGGCCAAGCTCCAGAACCCTCGTGCAGCCCTCCTTGACGAGCGTCTGCACGCAGTCCACCCACAACACGGGGCTCGCGATCTGTGCCACCAGTGCCTGGCACACCTCCTCGCCAGTTCTGATCACCGTGCCCGAGGCGTTGGCCACCAGCGGGACCTTGGGATCCGTCCAGGTGAGCTTGTCCATCGCCGCGGCCATCTCGCGCTGAACCGGCTCCATCAGCACGCTGTGGAAGGCAGCCGATACCTTCAGGCGTACCGCCTTGCTGGCGCCCGCCTCCTCGGCGAGCTCCAGCAGCCGCTGCACCCCCGCCTCCTCCCCTGAGACCACGGTTTGCCGGGGGCTGTTGAAGTTGGCAGGCGCCACGGTGCCCGCCGCGGAGGCGGTTTCGCATAGCGCCTGCACATCCTCGGCCGGCAGGCCGACGATCGCGGCCATCCCGCCCGGGCGCTCGGAGCCGCAGCTCGCCATCAGCCTCCCGCGCAGCGACACCAGCTCCATGCCGGCCTGCAGATCGAGCGCTCCGGCGGCGACCGCCGCCGTGTCCTCGCCGAGGCTGTGTCCGGCAACGAAGTCGGGCTCCAGACCCGACTCGCGCGCCAGCTCGTGGATCGCGAGCGAAAGCGCGAACAGGGCAGGCTGAGTCACGTCGGTGCGCGTCAGCTCCTCGATCGGGCCCTCCAGCGCGAGCTTGCGGATCGGCAGCCCCGAGGCCTCATCGGCGAGGCCGAAGTAGCGATCGAACAGCTCAGGGCGCGCTTCAAGCAGCTCAGTGCCCATGCCCACACGCTGTGAGCCCTGTCCGGGAAATACAAATGCTGTTGCACCCATGTTCAGCGCTCCTTGGTCGTCTCGGTGTGGATCTCGCGCAGCCGGTTGGTGTCGACGTCGTACACGAAGCCGCGCACCATGTCGCGGTGCGCCAGGAACTGAGATTGGCGCACGCGCAGGATCGATTGGCGCATGTCGGCCTCGACGTCGGTGAACGACTCGATCGCGAACGCCGGCGCCACACCGGTCGCCTGCTGCAGCTCGGCGCGGAAGCCGTCGTCGGTGAGTGACTGCATCCCGCAGTTGGTGTGGTGGATCAGCATCACCTCGCGTGTGCCCAGCTTCCGCTGAGACACCGCCAGCGAGCGGATCACGTCATCGGTGACCACCCCGCCCGCGTTGCGCAGGATGTGCGCCTCGCCGCCCTTCAGGCCGAGCGCCGCAAAGACGTCGATACGCGAATCCATGCAAGTCACGATCGCGAGTTTGCGGTTGGGGCGGACGTCGAGATGCCCGCTGGGCTGCGCGTTCGCGAAGGCTTCGTTGTTGGCCAGCAGCTCGTCGATTGCGTCCATCCACGGCAGCCTAACCGGATCGGTATAGGTTTGGTCTCTCATGCGAGGCGAAGGAGGGTGGTCGTCAACATCACATCGGCGGTCGCGATGCGCGGGATGCCGGGGCGCGTCCACTGCATCTCCTCCAAAGCCGGTCTGATCGGCTTGACGCGAGCCCTCTGCAAGGAGGTCGGCAAGCAAGGCATCCGCGTCAACGCGGTGGCACCTGGCATCATCGAAACCAACCGAACCGGCGAGCTCGCTGGGGGGTGCCTGTTGTGCATCATGTCGGGTACGCTACGTCAGGTGTCTTCGAAGGAAGTCGGATGATGCGCCACCGTGACGATCGTGTGTTGATTGTTGGTGCGGGGCCGAGTGGGCTTGCCTCTGCTATTGCGCTTCGGCGGGTTGGTATTCGGGCTGAGGTGTTTGAGCAGTCTTCGCGGCATTTGGCGTTCGGTGGCGGGTTCACGATTCGGAGTAATACGGTGAAGTTGCTGTTGCGGCTTGGGGTGGGTCAGCGGTTGCTGGGGAAGGGTGTTGAGTATCGTTCGTTTGAGTATTACTCGGCGAGTGGTCGGCGGTTGAACACTCTTCCTGAGGGTGAGGTTGCGGATGCTTGGGGGACCCCGAGTATCGGCGCGTTGCGTGCCGACCTGTACGCGGCGTTGATGGCGGAGATTGATCAGGATGTGGTGCATCTCGGTGCGCGGTTTGTTGGTGCTGAGCAGGACGAGGATGGTGTGACCGCGCGTTTCGCGGACGGGCGCGAGGAGCGCGGCAAGCTGCTGCTGGGATGCGATGGGATGCACTCGGTCGTCCGCGAGCTCGTGCTCGAGGGTGCCGAGCCGATCTATGCGGGCTTTGTCACATGGCGCAACTCAGTTATCCAGGAGCCTGTGATCGTGCCGAGAGGTGAGGTGCGCCTCTACCTCGGTGTTGGCAAGGCGATCGTGATGTTTCCGTGCAGCGAGCGGCAGTTGTCGATGGACTGCTTTGTCCGGGGCCCTGCGGGTGGCTCGGATTCCCCCGGACAGGTCAAGGAGACTCTGCTCGGGACGTTCGCCGGGTTCAGCGACACGGTGAAGCGTGCGTTGGGGGCCACGGAGGAGTCGAGCTTCAGTCGTGGTGATATGTACGAGCGCGATCCCGGTCCCACCTGGTTCAAGGGGCGGATCGTGTTGCTTGGTGACTCGATCCACCCGACGACGCCGTTCGTCGGGCAGGGTGCGGGTGCCGCGATGGAGGACGGCATCGCGCTTGCCAAGGAGCTTGCGCTGACGCGCGATCTTGGTCATGCTGAGGATGTTCGGGCTGCGCTGACTGCGTATGAGTGGCGGCGACGGGATCGCGCGGCGTGGATCGTCGGCTCGGCGGGGCGTAGGGCCAAGATGGTCGGTTTGACCAATCCTGTTGCCGCGTTGGGGCGCGACTTCGTGTTGAGCAAGCTTCCAGCGAGAGTTCTGCGTAAGGAGATGGAGCGGGCCGTTTTCTACGAGTAGCCAGCACGACAGTCAGACGTGGGCCCTTAGGATGAGGTGAATCGATGGTTCGGGCGACGCTTGACGTGAAGGTCGAGGACGCCGCAGGAGTGACTTCGAGCGCGGAGGCTGTCAGTTTGCGTGTTGTTTCGCCTGCATCTGTGACACTACCCGGCGGCCGGCGGCGGCCCTGCCACGGGTGGTCCGCTCACGCCCGGCGGGGGGCCGAACCGCGGAGCCGGCGCGGTCGGGTCCCAAAAGGCGTCGATCCCGGGACACAGCCCACGCGCGTCCTCGATTGTCAGCCCGGACCCGTCGAGGAGGCCGTCGGCCTCCCACTTGGAGGGGTCCAGCCCGACGGCGAGCGGGTTGACCGGGCCGTCGATCGCCGGTGCGCCCGGCACCGCCTCGAGCGCTTGGGCGAACACCGCGATCAGGAACGCCTCTTGATTGCGGATCTGCAATTGCAGCTCGCCGCGCAGCGCGTCGTCGTCTGGCAGCGGCTTGACCAGGCCGATCATCGCTTCCATCGACGGTTTGATGAGCGGCGGATGCAGCGCCGGCGTGCCGCCGACGTTCAACTCGTGCCATTCACGGAACAGCTTTTGGGCGCTCACGTTGAGCTCGGCGAGGCGCTCGAGCAGGTGGCTCGAGGCCTTCATGAACTCGATGTCGGCGATCTTCTCCCTGATCATCACGAAAGCGGGGCCGCCGTGACTTGCCAGGAAGGTCCACGTCAGGGCAGCTGGAAGCACCCACGAATCCCCAAACACCGGGTACATGTCTCGGTAGCGACCCACGACGCTCTCGAACGTGCGCTTGTAGAGGTCGTTGCAGTACTCGACGCGCTCGGCGACGTCCTCGCCGTCCAGCTCGCGGACGACCAGCTCGGTCGTGAGCGTGTTGCTCAAGCAGATGAAGTCCGACCCCGGGGAGAAGAACGGATCGGCAAACGCCGCGGCCTCGCCAACCAGCGTCCAGCGGTCGTTCGAGCACATCTGCGTAACGTCGTAGGAGAAGTCCTCGACGCGCAGAAAGTCCTCGACGTCGTCCAGCCGGCCCTCGACCGACGCGGCGAGCTGCGGCTCGTGCTCGCGCAGCCAGCTCAGCATCGCATCGAACGAGTTGATCTCCTCAAACGGGTGCAAGCGCGGGTCCGCGCACACGCCGATACTGATCGGCCCCGTCGCCAGCGGGATCAGCCACACCCAGTAACCCTCGCCCAGCAAGTGGTTGGTGCTGAACTGACGGATCCCCGGCTTCGACATGAATCCCATCCACTCGGAGTCCGACGCGCCCCACTGCTCGAGGTCGAGCCCGCCCGCCAGCCGGAACCAGGCGGAGTTGATGTGATGCCCGGAATCGGCGGCGAGCCCCAGCTTGCGCTTGATCAGCGACGCTCGCCCAGCCGCGTCGACGACCCACCGTGCGGTCGTCGTCGCGCGCTCGCCGAACAAATCGAACGCGATCGTGTGCCGATCGCCAAGCTCGATCTCCCGCACACGAGCCCCCCCGGTCACGTCGACGCCACACTCTCGGGCGCGCGCCGCGAGCTTGTTCTCGAACAGGCCACGATCGACCTGGTAGGTCTCGAACGGCGGGTACACCGCCGGACCGAGCTCGACGCGCTTGGTGATATCCGTGTTACCGGCAGCCGGCGGGAAGAACCGCAGACCGCACTTGACGTTCTGCTCCCCACGGAGGTGATCTGCCATGCCGATCACATTCGCGAAGTAGCTGGCTCCGGCCGGCACCGTCGACTCGCCAACCTTGAACGCCGCCAGCGGCGCGGGACCCTCACGCTTCTCGAGCACCAGCACGCTGGTCTCGGGCCGTCGCTGCTTGATCTGGATCGCGACCGTCAGCCCGGCAAGACCACCGCCGAGCACCACGACATCGTAGTCATCGCCGGGCGGCCGCAGCGCCCCGATCTCAACCACCGACAAGCTCCGCTCATTCACAACGATCGCCCTTCCTCGCCGACTCGGTTTACGCCCACCGGCCGTCTCTCGCCCGGCCAGGACCTGAAGCATCACAGGTTACGGTGTTGTCGGTCGCCCGCAAACGAGCTTGGCGACCTGACGCAACGAGCTTCGCGACCTGACGGTGCAATATGATGCCCCGAAGCAAACCACTGGGGGCTCAGCGATGTCGGAACGACTCACGTCAAGCGGATTGCCAGTGCACATTCCGCGCGGTGACACGGACTCTGTATTCGAAGACGCGGTTGGCATCAGATACCTCCTGACGGGCGCGCAGACTGGGGGCCACATGACGCTCCTCGAGATCCCGTGCAAACCCAGCTCGGTGGTGGCCCCCACTCATACGCACACGCTCGAGGACGAGTATCAGCTGATCCTCGAGGGGGAGGTCGCCTTCGAGCTCGACGGCGAGGTCATCCATGCCCGCGCGGGAGACATGGTCATTCAGGAGCGTGGGGTTCCAATGGCCATCTGGAACCCCACCGCTCAACCGGCGCGGCTCCTGGTGATGTTCACCCCCGGTGGCTATGACGAGTACCTCAAGGAGGTGACCCCTCTGGTCGTGGCCGGCAATCGGGCCGCGATGCCGGCGGTATGGGCGAAATACGGCCTGACGATCGACCCGTCCTCGATTCCGCGGATCATGCAGCAGCACGGGCTCCGGCCGCTGGGCGGACCTCCCGGCGGTGGTCCCGGTGGTCCTCCCGGCAGTGGCCCTCCCGGCCCCCCCGGCCCTCCCGGCGGCGGCCCCCCAGGCTCTTCCGGTGGCCCTCCCAGCGGCGGCCCTCCCGGCCCTCCAACGGCAGCCGCCCCATGATCGACGACGACCTGAAGGCAAAACGCGAGGCGGCGGTGCTCGAGCACTTCCGCGCCGAGAACGCACACGACCTCGACGCCCTGATCGCCACCTTTCACGAACCCCACTACGAAATGATGCATCTGGGCCGCACACACGACGGCGAGGAGGAGGTCCGGATGCTGATCTCCGGCCTCTACCGAGGTCTGCCCGACATCCACGCCGAGCCCGGCAAGCTGCGGCATCTGGAGGACGCGGTCTTCGTCGAGTGCATCACCACCGGCACGCACAGCGGCTTCTTCGCAGGCGTTGAGCCGACCGGCAAGAAGATCCGATCACGGTCGGCGTGCATCTTCGAGTTCGACGGCGACAAGTTGCTGTGTGAGAGGGTCTATCTCGACATGGCAACGATCCTGCGGCAGCTCGGTGCGCTGCCGCCGCTGCCGCAGATGCCGGGACCGCCTGGCGCGCCCGGCGGTCCTGGACCTACTGGAGCTTGACCGGACCTACCGGAGCTTGAGCAGCGCCGCCGCGTTCCCGCCGAGGATGCCGGCGCGCTCGTCGTCGGATACGTCGAGCCGGTCGATCAGCATCCGCGAGACCGCCGCGGGGATCTCCACAGGCGGCCAATCGGTACCGAACAACAGCCGATCGGGGCCGAACACCTCGAGCGCACACCGCAGCGCCGGCTCGCTGAACATCAACGTGTCGACGTAAACCCGGCGCAGGTACGCACTCGGGGCCTCCGCGGGGACCGGCCCCGCCCCGTCTGGCACGGGCACACCCCGAGGCGGCCCACCGGTGGGCGGCCCAGCCGGCGCCGCGCCCGCCGCGCTCGCGGGCGGCCCAGCCAGCGCCGCGCCGGCCAGCGCCGGAATCCGGTAGCCCGCATCCAGCCGGCCCGCCATGGCGGCGATCCCGCCACCTCCCGCTCCGGCGATCAGCCGCAACGACGGGTGGCGGTCCAGTACGCCGGCGAAGATCGCGGCGGCGAGGCTCAGCCCCACGTCGACTGCCCGGTTGCCGAACTCGTCCAACCGCGGGTCACCCACTCCGCCCGGCCTGACCGGCGGGTGGATCAGGACCGGTACGTCGAGCTCCTCGGCGAGGCTCCAGAAATCCTCGGCCCGCGGATCGTCCAGGCGGTGGCCGTCGACGCTGGAGCTGACCGAGAACCCACAGCTCCCGGCCGCGACGGCGCGCCGCGCCTCCTCGAGCATCCCGTCGCCCTCGAATGCGTCGACCCCCACCATCACCGAGACCCGGTCCGGGTACTGCTCACGGACCCCGAGATTGAACTCATTCCACCGCTTGAGCCGGTCGAGCAGACCTCCGAGACCTGGCAGGCGGACGATCCCGTGGACGATGACGGCACGATCGATCCCGTCCTGCGCCTTGCGCTCGAGGAAGCCGTCGACATCCTTCAGCGATGGCGCACCTGGCGACTCAGGCGGTGCCAGGTGGCAGTGCGCGTCGATGATCATCGGCTTGCTCCACCTTCATGGGCGGCCGCGAAAGATTCGTTGTTGGCCAGGAGCTCATCGATTGCGTCCATTCACGGCAGCCTAACCGGATCCAGGTAGGCTTGGCCGCTCATGCGACGCGAAACGTCTTTCAACGCGGGCCTGCCGGCCTTTTGAAAGCCGTGCTCGGAATGTGCTTTGCAATTGGCGGTGTTCTCAGAGGAGGATCTCTTGGATCTCGGACTTAGCGGAAAGCGGGCGCTCGTCACGGGCGGCTCGCGCGGTATCGGGCGTGCACTGGTGCTGGGGCTGGCGCAGGGGGGAGCCTCGGTTGGGGCTTGCTATAACCGGGAGTCCGAGGACGTGGAGCGCCTGCGTGGCGAGCTCGCGCAGATCGGTGGCGCGAGCTTCCTCGCGCAGGCCGATCTCTCCAATCCGGCCTCGGCGGAGGCGTTCGTCAAGGACACCAGCGAGCGCTTCGGCGGCCTCGACATCGTCATCAACAACGCCGGTGTGGTCAGCCACGCGATGATCGATCAGCTGACGCTCGAGGAGTGGCACCGGGTGATCGACACCAACCTGACGGCCGTCTACCTCGTCTGCCAGGCCGCGCTGCCGGCGATGGGGGAGGGGGGCTCGATCGTCAACATCACCTCGGCCGTCGCGATGCGCGGGATGCCTGGGCGCGTGCACTACATCTCCTCCAAGGCCGGCCTGATCGGCATGACCCGGGCGCTCTGCAAGGAGGTCGGCAGGCAGGGCATCCGCGTCAACGCGGTGGCGCCCGGCATCATCGAAACCGACCAGACCGGTGAGCTCGACGACACCGGCCGCGCGCGCTACTCCGGCCTCGCGGCGCTCAACCGCCTCGGACAGCCGGGGGAGATCGCGGACGTCGCGCTGTTCCTCGCCAGCGACCACGCGAGCTTCGTCTCCGGGGTGACGCTGAACGTCGACGGGGGGATCTGAGGGGGAATCGAGGGGGGCTTTGGATGCCGTCGAACAGTGAGCTGTCAGGTGGGAGTCTGGCGCGGCGCCTGATCCCCTTCTATGTGGTCTTGGCGGCGCTGTCGCTCGTCGTGGTGCTCGTGGTCATCGACAAGGGCGGCAACGAGAAGGCGCCGCCCGCGATCGCGGGCGGCTATGTCGCCAGCGCGCCGAGCGGCTGCCTGGGGCCGGCTCCCGCACCCGTGGGTGGTGTGCCACTGCCGGCCACGGCCCCGACGCAGCTGCCCGCGCCGGGGCCGGCGTTCAGCGTCAGCCAGTCCGGGCAGTTCGTCAACCTCACCAACAGCCAGCGCACGCTGGGCGGTCGGCTGCGCCTGAAGCCCGGCGCCACACCTGCCGGCGCACACCGTCTCACGGGGACGGTCGACTGCGTCTCCGGCACGCAGCAGGCGCTCAACGCGCTCGTGGTGCCCGGGGTGAGGGGGTCGATCGCCGGGACGCTCGCAGGCGCCCCGTTCGCGGCGACCCTCAAGTCCCCGCCACCGGCCCCCGGCGCGGCGCTGCCGCGCACGCCGAGCGGGATCGCCGGCAAGTATGCGCTGTCGCCGACCTCGATCTGCTTCGGCAGCTCGTTCACCCTGAACGGCAGCGGGTCGAGCTACACCCTCGTTGCCGCCAACCACACCCTCGGGCGGCTCTCCTACTCGACCAAGACGAGCGCCGTCAGCGGGGATGTCGCGTGCACGAAAGGCGGCTCCGTGCGCCTGACGGCTACGGCGAACGACATCCTGCTGCAGAGCGTCAAGCTGATTCCGCTGCAGGTGGCCACGCCCGTGCTGTCGGCTGCCAAAACGCCCGTCAAAGCGGTGCTCCTCACCACCTCGAAGCCAGCCGTCAAAGCGGCGCAGGGCACGTCGGAATCACTGAGCAAAGTGGTGATCACTCCCTCCAAAGCGGTCGCCAAACCGGCGCTGATCACCCCCTCGGGCCTACCTCCGTCGGGCGAGCAGTTCACCGCGACCAAGCAGCGTGGCTCGTTCACCAAGCTGGTGGCCGCTTTCTTCCTCGCCGTGCTGATCGTGCTGATCGTCGCGCGGGCGTTTGGGATGGTCGCGGTGCGGGTCGGTCAGCCGCGGGTGATGGGGGAGGTGATCGCGGGGATCGCGCTCGGCCCCTCGCTGTTCGGCGTGATCGCCCCCAACCTCCAGGCCACGATCTTCGCGACCGACATCCTGCCCGCGTTCGGCGTCGCCGCCAACCTCGGGCTGATCTTCTTCATGTTCCTCATCGGCATGGAGGTCGACCAGAAGCAGCTGAAGGGTAAGGCCATGCCCGCCGCGGCGATCTCCAACGCGAGCATCGCGTTGCCGATGCTGCTCGGGATCGCCGCCGCGCTGCCGCTGTACAAGCTCCTGGGGCCGGACATCAAGTTCGCCGCGTTCGCGCTGTTCATGGGCGTCGCGATGTCGATCACCGCCTTCCCGGTGCTCGCGCGGATCCTCGCCGAGCGGCGGATGCTCAAGGGGCCGGTCGGCTCGCTGACGATCGGCTGCGCCGCGATCGACGACGTCAGCGCCTGGTTCTTGATCGCGCTCGCGACCACGATCGCCGTCTCCGGCTCGTTTGGGGTCGTCGTGCGGACGATCGCCGAGGCGGTCGCGTTCGTGCTCGCGATGGCGCTGTTGGTGCGGCGGATCCTGGCCCGCATGGCGACCGCTTTCGACGAGGTCGGGCAGATCCCCTCCGGGTGGTTTGCCGCGATCGTCGTCGGCGTGCTGCTGTCGGCGTATATGACCGAAGCGATCGGCATCGACGTGATCTTCGGCGGCTTCATCATGGGGATGGTGATGCCGCGACACGCGCGCCTCACCGAGGAGGTCACACGCCGGGTCGAGGACTTCGTCGTCACGCTGCTGCTGCCGATGTTCTTCGTCTACACGGGGCTGAAGACCAACATCACGCTGCTCGACCGGCCCGAGCTGTGGCTGATCACCGCCGGCCTCGTGGTGCTCGCGATCGTCGGCAAGCTGGCTGGAGCGGCGATCGCGGCGCGCGTGTGCGGCTTCGACTCGCGCGCCTCGATGGTGATCGGCACGCTGATGAACACGCGCGGGCTCACCGAGCTGATCGTGCTCAACATCGCCCTCGAAGTCGGCGCGATCTCAGGGGTTCTGTTCACCGCGCTCGTGGTCATGGCGATCGTCACCACGCTGATGACGGGGCCGCTGCTGAAACTGCTCGACCCCCACAACGAGTACGGCACCAAGATCGAGGACGAGCTCGCCGGCGCGGCCGCCGCCGCCGCCCGCGAGCATCCCGGCCTGCCGGTGGCCGAGCGCGCGATCCTCGTCGCCTCGCACACCGACGCGGCGCTCGAGCGCCTGATCGAGCTGGCCGAGCCGCTGGCGCGCTCGGCGCCCCAGCGCGAGCTGATCCTCACCCGTCTGGTGGAGCCCCCGCGCGGCGCCGGCGTGCGCGGCGGTCTGCAGACCGAGAACCTGCAGCTCGAACGGGCCTCGCGGGTGATCGCGCAGGCGCGCGAGCGCCTGGCCGCCGAAGGCGTCCGCGCCCGCGGCGTGGCGCTGAGCTCCAGCCACCCCGGCACGGACCTGGCGCACGTCGCCGAGCGCGAGCCGGTCGACCTGGTGCTGACCGAGGGGCGCCGGCGCCTGATCGGCGAGAGCGTGCCGCTCGGTGACGTGAGCGTGCTGCTCGAACGGGCCGAGTGCGACGTCGCTGTGCTGGTCGCGCGCGAGAGCGCCCCTGTCAGCCTCGGCCCGGAGCACCCGGTGCTCGTCCCGTTCGGCGGCGCCGAGCACGACTGGGCCGCGCTGGAGCTGGGCTCGTGGCTCTCCTCGGCCACCGGCGCGCCACTCAAGCTGCTCGGCGCCGGCGGGCAGAGCGAAGATGGCAAGTCGGTCACCCGCATGCTCGCCGACGCCGGCCTGCTCGTGCAGCAGACGACCGGGATCGCCACCGAGCCGCTGGTGATGGCGGGCGGGCGCGAGGGCATCGTGTCGGCCGCGACAGGCGCCGGCCTGCTGGTGATCGGCCTCTCCGAGCGCTGGCGCCGCGAGGGCCTCGGGCCGACCCGCTCGGAGATCGCCAAGGCGGCCCCCGCGCCGGTGCTGTTCGTGCGCCGCGGCACCCGCGCCGGCCTGTTTGCGCAGCGTGACAACGTCACCCAGTTCAACTGGTCGCGGGCCGGGCAGCCGTCGGTGAGGTAGGGGAGGCGGGCAGTCAACGACGCTGACGTCGGCCTCAGCCTCCAGCATCATCCGCAAGCCGTCCCTCACGACCGCCTGATCGTCGGCGATTACGCGGTCGTGAGGAGGGAGCTACTGGGACTTCGTGAGCCCCTCACCGGCCTCATCGGACGTGAAGTCGCCGTTAAAGATGTCGCCCGTGAAGAGGTGCAGCTTGAAGTTCTCGGGCTCATGGGCATCCGTGAAGAACTCGCCGAAACGTTCGATCGCCCGCTTGTGGTACTCGGCCTCGGTGCTGGACAGCAGCTCGTCCTCGCCCTCCCAGAAGGTGATCGAGAGCGCCTTGCCCGAGTCGGGATCGACCAGTGAGAGCGCGCCCTTGAACCCTTCGCGCGCCATTGTGACCGGCAGGACATTCTCATACCAAAGCTTGAGGCCCTCTTGCACCCGTCCCTCGGGCGCCTGGACGTGGGTCACGCGACAGAACACATGCTCCCCCTTGTAGGTGGGTTGGACGAGTTGAAGCTCGCGCCGATCCTAGCGCTCCGCCGGTGGGGCTGCGATGTCCCCCGCCCGGCGGTCGGTCGCGTGGGGCTGGCGGCCAGTGGTGGGTCGGGGTCGGCGCCACCCGCGCGAGGTCGACGGTCGCGCAGCCATCGGCTGCGAGCGCTGGCATGTAGGATGCCTGCGGTGGTGCGCGCGACTCTGTACATGACGGTGAAGGAGGGTCGCGGGCCGGACTTCGAACGGGCCTGGCGGGCGATCGCCGAGCAGGTGAAGGCCGTCCCCGGGAACGTCCGCCAGACGCTCGCGCGCGACCCCGAGGACTCCGACAGCTTCGTGGTGACCAGTGACTGGAGCAGCAGGGAGGTGTTCGGGGAGTTCGAGCGCAGCCCGGAGCAGGACGATCTGACGGCGCCGCTGCGCGAGCTGCGCTCCTCGGCGCGCATGACTGTGCACGACGTACTCATAGATATCGACGGAGGGGCGAACTGAATGGCTGCACGTGTGATGGTTTTTGCCAAGATCAACCGTGAGGACACCGAGGCGTTCGAGGCGGCGTATGCGCAGGTCACCGCCAACGTGAAAGGCACGGCCGGTCACATCGGCGACGAGCTGTTGCGACGCCGCGAGCCGTCCGACCCCGACGGGGAGCCGCTCAGCTACATCCTGCTCAGCGAGTGGGAGAGCAAGGACGCCTTCCTCGCGTGGGAGGAGTCGCTCGCCCACGTCGCCAAGCGCTCGCCGATGCACCCGTACTGGGCGGGGACCAATGAGCGGATCATCTACGACGTCGCCCACACGATCAAGCCGAGCGCCTGAGGGGGCACTATGTACGCGCGAGTCAACGCCACCGAGTGGAACCCCGAGAAAGTCGACGCCGGCATGGAGCTGACGGAGGAGAAGATCATCCCCGCCTACCAGGAGCACCCGGGCTTTCGCGGCTACATCCTGCTGACCGAGCCCGACGGCGGCCCGCACGCCGTGGCGATCACGCTGTGGGACAGCGAGGAGACCCGGGACTCGAGCGCCGGGATCGCACGCGCGATGGTCGGAGAGCTGAAGGACGTGCTGCGGGCGCCGCCCAAAACCGACCACTACGACGTTCGCTTCTACGTGCAGGGCTAGAGCGAGAAAGGAGGGATTGCGATGGCGCAGTATTGGGCACTCATGTGGGACATCAAGCCGGGCTCGCAGGACGCGGTTCGCCAGGCCTTCAAGGAATACGGACGGCCCGATCACACGGTCCGCGATGAGGAGGGCAACGCCGTCGGAACGCTGCTCAGCACGCAGGTGTTCATGAAGGGCAACACGGTGGTCAGGGTGGTCGAGACGACCGACGACGTGCCGCTGCCGGTGCTCGGCCAGCACATGGGCAGCCAGCCGGCGATCCGCGAGCTGGAGGACAAGCTCGACGAGCTTGTGGCCGAGCCCCGTGACATGTCCACCAGCGAGGGCGCGCGGGAGTTCTTCATGAAGAGCACGATGGAGCTGCTGGTCACGCGGCGGCACGACGAATGAGCGGGGGACCGCCCGGGGGCCCGCCGGGCCCGCCGATCATGGTGGACGAGCGGCGCGCCGCCGATTTCGCGTCCCTGTTTCGCCTCGACGGCCGGCGCGTGATCGTCGTCGGCGGCTACGGGGGCATCGGGGAGGTCACCACGCGCCTGTTCGCGGAGTGCGGCGCCGAGCTGATGATCGCGGGACGCTCGCAGGAGAAGGCGCAGGCGCTCGCCGAGGAGCTCGCTGGGTTGGGGCACGTCGCGCATGGTGTGCGCGTGGACATCTCCAGCCGCGAGAGCGCGCGCGAGCTGATCGCACGGGCCAGACGGGAGCTGGGTGGGGTGGACGTGCTCGTCAACCTCGCTGGGATCGACATCGAGGCGCCGGCCGAGCGCTTCGAGGAGGAGGCGTGGCAGTCGCTGCTGGACATCAACCTCTCGGGCGCCTTCTGGCTCTCCCAGGCGGCCGGCGAGGCGATGATCGACGCCGCTCGCGGCGGGCGCATCATCCACTACTCGACCACCCGCAGCGTGGCGGGTGGGCGCCGCGGCTTCGCGGGGTACGCCGCCAGCAAGGCCGGCCTGAACGGTCTCATCCGCCAGCTCGCCACCGAGTGGGGCAGGTACCGCATCACCGTCAACGGGGTCGCGCCGGGGTTCGTCCCGACCGAGCTCGTGCACGATGCGGCGTCGGATGATAGGTTCGTTGCGATGATGCTCGGACGGATCCCCTTCGGCCGCTTCGGCGAGCCGGTCGAGCTGGCCAGCGCGACGCTGTTCCTCGCCTCGCAGGCGGCCAGCTTCGTCACCGGCCAGGTGCTGTTCGTCGACGGCGGCGTGACCGCGAGCTCATAGCATGTCCTCCTCGCCCGCCGAGAAGCAGCGGATCGCGTTCATCGGTCTCGGTGTGATGGGCAACGGCATGGCCTGCCGGCTGGTCGAGTCGGGGTATGACGTCACCGTCTACAACCGCACGCGCGCCAAGGCCGACGAAGTCGCGGGGCTCGGCGCGCGCGTCGCCGACTCCCCCGCGGACGCGGCGCGCGAGGCCGATGTGGTGATGCTGAGCCTCGCCAACCAGGAGATCGTCGCGCGGATGCTGTTCGACGCCGACGGGGTGTTCGAGACGCTCGGCAAGGGTGGTTACGTCCTCGACATGAGCACCGTCCCACCCGACTTTCCCAGGGAGGTGGCGGCCCGTGCAGTCGACGCCGGCTATCACGCGCTCGATGCGTGCGTACTCGGCAACCCGATGCACGCCCGCCAGGGCGAGATGCGGGTCATGGCCGGTGGCGAGGAGCAGGACTTCCGGACTATGGAGCCGCTGCTGGAGGCGCTCGGCAAGGAGGTGACGTATCTCGGCGGGAGCGGCATGGGTGCGACGATGAAGCTGGTCCTGAACATGCTGATGGGGGTGCAGATGCCCGCGCTCGCGGAGGCGGTCGTGTTCGGCGAACAGGCTGGGCTGGATCGCCAGCAGGTGCTCAAGATGATCGCCAAGAGCGGCTACAGCTCGCCGGTGATGAGCTTCCGCTGCGCGATCATGGGCCAGCGCAACTTCGAGTTCGCGGCGTTCAAGCTCGGGCTGATGCGCAAGGACATGACGCTCGTGCTTGGCGAGGCGCAGAAGGCGGGGGTGCCGATGCCCGTCACCGAGAGCGCCCACGCGATGCTCACCGCCGCCCAGCAGCAGGGGCTCGGCGACCTCGACGTCGCCGCGATGCTCGCCTTCCAGGAGCGGATGTCGGGGGTGGACGAGTACCCGTGGCCTGGAGCGGCTCCGAGCGAGGACGGCGGAGCCGCGACGTGATCGACGAAGGTCGGGGGAGCCGCGTCGCGATCCTCGACGATCGGTTGAGCCGCGCCGGGACCACCGATGTTCGTGGGGACGCGTCGTGATCGTCGACGTCCACGGTCACATCACCCACCCCGAGTTGTTCAAGCGCTACCCGATGCCGCCCGCGCTCGCGGACATCGAGGGGATGCTCGATCGCAAGTCAGCGGCCGGGATCGGAGTGACGATCGTCGGCAGCCCGGTCGGCTTCGGGACGATGAGCAAGCGCGGTCACGACAACTACGCGCAGTCGGCCGACGAGTTGAAGTCGTTTCACGAGTGGCTCGCCGAGACGGTGCGCAAGCACGCACCACGGCTGGCCGCCTACGTCTATACGAACCCCTTCGGCGACTCCGCGCTGCTCGCGCAGACCGCGCAGACGGTGCGGGACGGAGGGTTCGTCGGGCTGATCGTCAACACCAGCGTGGGCGGCGAATACCTCGACTCACCGCGCGCCGACGAGTTCTTTGCAATGGCGGCCGAGCTCGGCAAGCCGATCTTCCTGCATCCCCCCGCCGAGCCGGTCGGCAGCGACAGCATCGAGGACTTCCGTTTGGTCGAGCAGGTCGGGCGGTTCGTGGATGTCACCGTCGGCCTGGCGACGCTCGTGTTCGCGGGCCGGCTGGAGCAGTACCCGGATCTCGAGCTGATTGCGGCCACAGCGGGCGGTGCGATCGCGCTGCTCGCGGGGCGCATGGACCAGGCCTACCAGCCCCGCCACTGGGCCGGCGGCGGACCCCCCGGCGGTGGTGGGCCTTCCGGCGGAGCGCCCGGCGGTGCCCCACCTGGCAATGGGCCTCCCGGCGGCGGCGGACCAGGTGGGGGCGGCCCCCCGGGTCCCCCGCCAATGGCGCAATACACCAACAAGATCACCCAACCCCCGAGCACCTACCTGCGGGGCGTGTACGTCGACACGGCCAACTCCAGCGTGCCCAACCACCTCGCCAACCTGGAGCTGATGGGGGCCGATCACATGCTGTTCGGCACGGACTCGCCGCCGCTTGCGACGCCCCTGCAGGACGCGATCGCGATCGTCGATGGCCTGCCGATCTCGGCCACCGAGAAGCAGGGCATCCTGGAGGGGAACGCGCGGCGGCTGTTCGGGCTGTGATGGAGTCAGAGCACGAGCTGGACGATCACGACGACGATCGCGATCACCAGCACGAGCAGCAGCAGCGGGACGAGAATCAGGACGGGACGTCGGGCTCGCTCAGGCAGTCGGATGAGCAACTGCAGCACGCGTATCCCCTTGGGAGATTTCATCAGCAGGCGGACCGGCAGCGGTATGGTCGGGGGAGGACCGCCGCTCGGAGGCTCGGGGGCCTCCACCGGGGGAGCCTCCGCCGGTGGAGTCTCCACCGGCTGGGCGGGGACCGCGGCGCGATCCACGATGTCCGGCCTGGAACGGATCACCGTGCGATCGGAGATGTCCGGCGTGGCCCGCATGACGGTGCGATCCGCGACGTCCGGCTTGGCACGGATCACTGTGCGATCCGAGAGGTCCGGCGTGGTGCGGATCACCGTGCGATCCGACGCGTCCGCGTCGGGTTTCTCGCTCTCTGCCATGCTTCGTGGCAGACTAGCGGGGCGGTGAGCTCACGTCAAACGTCGCGTGGGATCATCCCGTCGCCGCGGCAGAATCCGGCACCTCGGTCGCTCCCGCGTCGTTCGTCGCGCCGTCCTGCTCATAAACCGGCCAGCGGTACTCACGTTGACGACGGGCGTTCAGCGCGACCAATCCACCGATCTCGCGCAGCAGCGCTGCGCCGGTCGCAGCCGGGCCGTGCGAACACGCGTCCCATCGCGGCGGCAAGGCGCGGCGGAGTGAGCACCTGCGCGGGCTTGCCGCGGTGACTGAAGAGATCGATCAACGGCGCCAATTCGCCCCGGGCGAGCAGCCGTTTGCCGACCTCGGGAAGGGCGGTGGGCGGTTTGCCGGCGCCGCCGATGTCGGTTGCCAGCCAGTAGTGCCCGATCGCGTCCTCATTGCGCCAGCGGCCCCACGCGACCAGCTCCTCGTCGAGCGCCCGATCGGAGCCTTCCAGGCCGCGGACGATCGGCTCCACGAGCGCCTCGCCCTGCCTGAACGCGTCCCCGATGCCCTGGCCGGCGGCGGGATCCTTGAAGTGGCCGGCGTCGCCGAGCAGCACCCAGCCGGCGCCGGAGGCATCCCGGAAGAAGCCCTGCCAGCGCAGCATCCCGAAGATCTTTCCCACCCGCTGTCCTCCCGAGAGCGCTTCGGCCACCGGCTGGCAGCTGCGGGCGTGCTCCAGGTAGCTGCCCTCGAGGTCCTCCCGGTAGCGTGGGAGCTCGTGTAACTCGGGCATCACCACCACTTGATACAGCCCGCTGTCCGATGGCGCCGCGATCACGAACCGCTTGCCCCAGCGGTGTAGCAGGAATGCCGGGTCGGAGCCCAACGCGGCTCCCTCGAAGAACGACCAGTAGGCAAACCGCTGGTTGCGTACCACGTTGTACTTGCGCGCGCCGGCGCCGCTCGCCACCGTTGAATTGCGGCCGTCGGCGCCCACGACCAGCCGTGCCTGCAGCGTGCTCTCCGCGCCATCGCGCGTGACCCGCACGCCGGTCACGCGCTCGCCATCCTTCACCACCCCGGTCACAGTCGTGCCCATGAGCATCTCGGCGCCCGCCTCGGCCGCGGCGTCAGCGATGATCGGGTCGAGTACCAGGCGTCGCACCGATCTGAGCCCGCCTACGTCGCCGGGCTGCTGGGGGATGGGCGCCTGGAACTGGAGGTCTTCGATGCGGAGGTTGACCATCCCCACGCACGGCGAGCCGATCGCTTCCAGCTTCTTCGTCACCCCGAGACGCTCGAGAGAGGCGAGCGCCTGGGCTTGAAAGAAGTGGGTGGAGAGCGTGTCGCGGGGAAACGTCGCCTTCTCCACCACCGCCACGCGCAGACCGCGATGGGCCAGCAGCGCCGCCAGCGGCGAGCCCGCACAGCGCGCGCCGACCACTACGACATCGAAGCGCTCAGCGATGCGAGCCTCGCAGCGATCTCCCCGCACCCCACGAGCTGCTCGCAGGACTTCCGGCCATCGCTACGCTGGCGGTCCGCTGGCGCCCGGAGGGGGTCCACCGACACCCGGGGGTGGGCCACCGACACCGGCAGGCGGTCCGCCGACGCCCGGGGGTGGGCCACCGACACCGGCAGGCGGTCCGCCGACGCCCGGAGGTGGGCCACCCGCGAACGCGAGCGAGGAGTCCCACATACCATCGATCCCTGTAACCATCTCGCGCGCCTGCTCGATCGTCAGACCGGGCTCTTCAAACAGCCCGTCCGCCTCCCACCGCGCGGGATCGAGGCTCAGGGCGTACGGGTTGATCGGCCGATCGGTCGGGGGGCCGTCCGGTAGCGCCTTCGCGGCCTGATTGAAGATCGCGATCGCCATCGCCTCGGAGTTGCGAACGTTTGCGCGCAACTCCTCCAGCAGCGCCTCCTCGTCGGGGTACTCCTTGACGAGGCCGATGAGCCCGCCGAGCAGCACCGGGAAGGTCGCGAGCATGTCCGGGTCGCGCGGCTTACGCTCGAGCTCGTGCCATTCGCGAAACAGCTTGTGCATGTTGATGTTCAGCTTGGACAGGCGCTCCAGGTACTCGTCGGCGCGCCTCATGAAGTCGATGTCGGTGAACTTGTTCTGCGTGAACGCCAGCACGCTGCCGGTGTGGTTGGAGTAGAAGTCCCAGGTCAGCAGACCGCACATCACCCAGGCGTTGCCGAACACCTCGTAGGTATCCCGATATCGGGAGATGACGTGCGCGAACAGACGCTGGTAGAGGTCGTTGTAGTAGTCGGCGCGCTCGCCGATCTGCTCACCGTTCAGATCGCGAGTCACCAGGTCGGCCGTGAAGGTGTTGCTGTAGCCGATGAAGTCCGAGCCGGGCGAGTAGAAGGGGTCGGCGAACGCTCCCGCCTCGCCCACCAGCGCCCAGCGATCGGTCGAGAACATCTGCTTGACCCCGTACGCGAAGTCTTTGACGCGCAGGAAGTCCTCGATGTCCTGCGGGCGCTCTTCGATCGACGCGGCGAGCTGCGGCTCGTGCTTGCGCAGCCAGCTGAGCAGGCGCTCGAGCTCGTTGATCTCCTCGTAGGGGTGAAAGCGGGGATCGGCGCACACGCCGATGCTGATCGGGCCGGTGGCGAGCGGGATCATCCACACCCAGTAGCCCTCGCCCATCAGGTGGTTGGTGCTGAACTGGCGGATGCCCGGCTTGGACATCCGCGCCATCCACTCGGCGTCCTCGGCGCCCCACGTCTCCAGGTCGAGCCCGCCTCCGAGTCGCAGCCACGCGGAGTTGATGTGGTGCCCGCAGTCGGCCATCAGGTCGAGCTTGCGCTTGAGGATGCTGGCGCGGCCGGCGGCGTCCACGACCCAGCGTGCGCTCAGCGTCGCCTCCTGCTCGAACTGCTCGAACGTCACGCGGTGCGGGTCGGCGTCGAGATCGATCTCCCGGACGCGCGCACCCTGCTGCAGGTCGACGCCGAGCGCCCGCGCGCGCGCCGCGAGCTTGTTCTCGAACAGGCCCCGATCGACCTGGTAGTTGTCGTGCGGCGGGTACAGCGGCGGTCCGGCCTCGACCCGCTTGGTGATGTCCTCGTTGCCGTCGGCGGGAGGGAAGTAGCGCAGCCCGCACTTGATGAGCTGTTCGGCGTGCAGATGGTCGTGCATCCCCACGACCTCGGAGAAGTAGTGGGCGCCCGAGGGGACGGTCGACTCCCCGACCTTGAACGCCGCCAGCGGCGCTGGCCCCTCGCGCTTCTCGAGCACGACCACGCGCGTCTCGGGGCGCAGCTGCTTGATCTGGATCGAGAGCGTGAGACCCGCCAGGCCGCCGCCCAGGATCGCGACGTCGTACTCGTCCGCAGGCGGGCGAATCGCCGCAAACTCCACAATGGACTCGCCTCGTTCGACGCTCACAGGGTCGTCATCCTATACACCCGCGCCGTCGCGCACATCGAAGCTCGATCGGCTCGCCTGCGCGAAGCAGGCGCGCAGTGGCGCCAGCAGCCGGGTGTGATCCTCCGAGGCGTCCCAGCCGTTGGAGAGCTCGATGCTCTCCCACTCGCTGATCACCAGCCACCGCTCGCCGTCCTCGCGGCACTCGCACAGCTGATGGCCGATCAGCCCCGGCTCCCGTGCGACCCGCGCGCGCAGCGCGGCGTAGGCGCCCAGCAACTCCTCGCGGGACCCCGGCTTGATGCGTACGTCTACAACCAGACGGACGCTCATGCCTCGGCAGGCGGGGCGGGCGGGTCCCAGTTATAGAACTCCCGTGCCTGGGCGTCCTTCGGGGAGCGCCACGTCTCGGGGTTGTACGGGGTGATGTAGGGATCGAGCTGGGCGCTGATCTCCCTGAACAGGTCGTGGTTGCGCACCTTCTCGACGGCGTCGGCGAACTCGTCGTCGGTCTCCACCAGGTGGATGTAGATGTCGTCGAGCACGAATAGGCTGCGGTGGCGCACCCCGGTGATGCGCGGCAGCTCGGTTTCATCCGACTCGCCGAAGATCCGCGCGACCTCCTCCTCGGCGCCGGGCTTGATGCGAGCGACTATGACACCTCGCTTGATGATGGCCTGCTCCTTTCGCCCGGTCGGTCAGCTTACGGCCGAAGCATATATTGTCCACGCGCGAGCCATGTCACGCCGACGACTGCTGATCATCTCCCGCCATCAAACCAGGCTGCTGCTCGGCAACCCCGGGGCGCTGGTGATCTTCGTGATCATCCCGCTGCTGACGATGGTGATCATGAAGACCACGCAGAAGTCGGCGCTGCTCGGGGCCGGCTACCGCCACGTCAACGGGGCCGAACAGGTGGTGCCGGGGTTGACGGTGATGTTCGCGTTCTTCTGGCTGGTGTTCGTCGGGCGCACCTTCTTCGCCGAGCACGCGTGGGGCACGTGGGACCGCATGCAGATGATGGCCTCGACGACCGAGGTGATCCTTGGCAAGCTGCTGCCCTCGTTCGTCGTGATCACCCTGCAGATGATCCTGCTGTTCGTGATCGGCGACCTCGTGCTCGGCATGAGCTCGAAGGGCTCGATGGCGGAGCTGGTGATCCTCGCGCCAGCGCTTGCGATCTGTGTGCTGGCGCTGACCTTCGCGCTGGTCGCGTTCTGCACCACGATGAGCCAGCTCGACGCCTTGGGCAACCTGTTGATGCTGGTCTCCGCCTCGCTCGGCGGCGCGCTCGCGCTGACCGCCACGCTGCCCGGGTGGGCGCAGAGCATCGCGCCCGCGATCCCCAGCCACTGGGCGATGCAGGCCTCGACCGACGTGATCCTCAAGGGCGACGGGTTCGGCTCGGTGATCGGGCCCACGGCCGTGCTGCTGGGTTTCGCCACCCTCTTCACCGTGCTCGCGGCGATCCGCTTCCGCCCAACCGACCGCAAGCTGGTCTCGTGAGCGCGGGCGAGCTGATGCGCGTGATCGCCGGGCCGGCCGCCGGCAGCGACATCCCGCTCGGGCACGACGTCTCGATCGGACGCACCGTGCAGGGGCCGGGCGCCCTCGGCGGCGATGAGGAGCTTTCGCGCGCACACGCGCGCGTCGTGCTTCGCGGCGATGGCGCCTATCTGCTCGAGGATCTCGGCTCCACGAACGGCACCTACCTGAACGGCTGGCGGATCCCCGCCTCGCAGCTGCTCAGCACCGGCGATCAGATCCAGGTCGGTCAGACGGTGCTCGAGGTCGTGCTGGCGCCCGACCCGCAGCGCACCGCGATGCGCCGCCGGCCGGTGATCCTGGCCGACTCGCCCGACGCGGAGGAGCTGCGCACCCCGCGCTCGCAGGCAACCCTCTACGTGAGTGGCGTGCGCAAGTCCTACGGGGACTTCGAGGTTCTGAAGGGGGTTGACCTCGAGATCGAACCGGGGGAGATCGCCGGGCTGCTCGGCCACAACGGCGCCGGCAAGACGACGTTCGTCTCATGCGTGGCCGGGCTGCGGCGGGCCGACTCCGGCACGATCCTCGTCAACGGCGTCGACGCCACCTCCGACCCGCTGAAGGCGCGTGAGCACCTCGGCATCGCGCCGCAGGATCTCGGCATCTACCCGACGCTCACGGTGCGCGGCAACCTCGAGCTGTTCGGCGAGCTCGGTGGCCTGCGTGGGCGCGAGGTCGCAAAGCGCGCGGAGGAGGTGGGGGAGGCCCTCAGCCTCACGCCCAAGTTCGATGCGCAGGCGGGGACGCTCTCCGGTGGACAGCAGCGGCGCCTGCACACCGGCATGGCGATCGTCTGCAAGCCCGCCCTGCTGATCCTCGACGAGCCCACGGTCGGCGCCGATATTCGCACCCGCCAGGAGATCCTCGATCTCGTCAAAGGACTCGCCGACGAGGGGCACGCCGTCTGCTATTCGACCCACTATCTCCCGGAGATCGAGCAGCTCGGCGCGTCGGTGGCGCTGCTGCAGGGCGGCGCGATCATCGCCCGCGGATCAATCGCCGAGCTCGTCGCGATGAACTCCACCCAGGTCGTGGAACTGACCTTCGACGGGCCGGCGCCCGAGATCGCCGTACGTGGGGGGGAGGTTGTGTGCGATGGCTCGGTGCTGCGCATCTCGACCGACAACGCGGCAACGATGGCCGCCGCCGCGCTCGCGCAGCTTGGCGGCCACACGATGCGGCTGCGCAACATCGAGCTGGTGCGCCCCAGCCTCGACTCCATCTACCTGACGCTCACCGAACAGCGTTACTCCAGCGAGGAGCCGGGGGCCGGGGGGGATGCGGAGAGCGATCGCGCCGCCCCGGTCATCTCGCGGGCCGCGCTGCAGAACTCCGGGCTGAACTTCAGTCGGCCCTGAGCCTGCCCCGCGAGTCTGCAGGCCGCCTGCGCTCGGCGCGGTTCGCGACACAAAGTGATGGGGGATTAAGGCCCATCCGCCCGCCCACCCGGCTGCACCGGCCCGTCAGAGCCTTAGTCGTGGGCCCTCACCCCTCCCAGATCGCGTCGATCCCGTCGACGATCTCCCGGGCCTCGGTCACCGTCAGGCCGGATCCGTCGAACAGCCCATCCCCCTCCCAGCGGGTGGGGTCGAGGCTCACCGCGTAGGGGTTGATGGCGCGATCCGCGGGCAGCGCCTCGCTGCGCGCGCGTGAGGCTCGCTCGAAGATCGCGACCGCGATCGCTTCGGAGATGCGCACGTGCTCGGCCAGCGCGTCCAGCACCGACTCGTCGTCCGGGTACTCCTTGACGAGACCGGCGAGTGCCTGGATCAGCACCAAGGGGGGGCGCGGCATCGCCGGCGCCCGTGGCTTGTGCTCGATCGCGTGCCATTCGGGGAACATCGCGTGCATTCCGATCGCCAGTCGCTCGAGCCGTTCGAGGTGCTCGTCGGCCTGGCGCATGAAGTCGAGGTCGGTCAGCCGGTCCTGGGTGAACACGACGTTGTAGCCCACGTGGGAGGCGTAGAAGTCCCAGGTGAGAAAGCCGCACGCCACCCAGGGATTGCCGAACACTGGATAGGAGTCGAGGTACCTGGCGAGCGTGGAGGAGAACAGGCGCTGGTAGCGCTCGTTGTGGTGTTCCACCCGCGCGGCGATCTCCTCGCCGTCCAGGTCGCGGACGATCAGATCGCCGGTGAGGATGTTGCCGTAGCCGATGAAGTCCGACCCGGGGGAGTAGAACGGGTCTGTGAACGCCGCCGCCTCGCCCACCAGCGACCAGCGGTCGGTTGAGTACGTCTGCTTGACGGCGTAGGCGAAGTCCCGCACGCGCAGGAAGTCCTCCACGTCCGCGCGGCGGTTGGCGACCGCCGCCGCCAGCTGGGGCTCGTGCTCGTGCAGCCATTCCAACAAACGATCGAACTCGTCGATCCGCTCGTAGGGGTGAATGCGGGGATCGGTGCACACGCCGATGCTGATCGGCCCGGTGGCGAGCGGGATCATCCACACCCAATACCCCTCGCCCATCAAGTGGTTGGTGCTGAGCATGCGCAGACCCGGCTCGGACATGCGCGCCATCCATGCCTCGTCGTGCTGGCCCCACTGCTCGAGATCCAGTCCCCCGCCCAGCCGGAACCACGAGGAGTTGATGTGATGTCCGCAGTCGGCCGCCAGCCCGAGCTTGCGCTTGAGGATCGCCGCTCGCCCGGCGGCGTCGACCACCCAGCGGGCGCCCAGGCTGCCCTCCCGGTCGAACTGGTCGAAGGCGACGCGGTGATCCGGCTCGCCGAGGTCAACGTCCTTGACCCGCGCGCCCTGCTGGACGTCCACACCCAGCGCGCGGGCGCGGGCGGCGAGCTTGTTCTCGAACAGACCCCGATCTAGCTGGTAGTTGTCGTGGGGCGGGAAGAACGGCACACCCAGCTCCGCCCGTCGCGTGATGTCGTGGTTGCCCTCCCCGGAGAGGAAGTAGCGCAGACCGCACTTCTTCAAATGTTCACGTTGGAGATGCTCGCGCATCCCCACGGTCTCGGAGAAGTAGTGGGCGCCGCAGGCGACCGTCGACTCGCCGACCTTGAACGCCGCCAGCGGTGCCGGGCCCTCCCGCTTCTCCAGCACCACGACCTCCGTTTGGGGGCGTGCCAGCTTGAGCTGGATCGACAGCGTCAGTCCGGCCAAGCCTCCGCCGAGGATCGCCACGTCGTAGCGGCCGGCCGGCTCTCTCAGGTTCGCGATCTCAAGCAGCGACAGGCCCGATTCGATATCCGTCATGCTCGTGCACGCCCCTTTGCGCTCTGGTGCCGCAGATTCGTATGCCCGCAGCGGCGAAGCTTATCTGTCGCCGCGAGCGATGCCCCGCACGGCGAGCCGGCCGCGGCCGACGTCACAGGTCGTACTCGACGCTGCTCGCGAGCGCTTTGCGCCAAAAGGTCTTGGGCACGGCGCGCAGGGCGGTGTTGCGCACCGTCGCGAGCGCCGGGTTCGACAGCGACAGCATCTGCCCCCGGCGCCGCGAGGTCAGCACGATCTTCGCGCAGCGCGGCATCCGCTCCCGCTGGAAGGACTCCAGCGCCCCGGCGAGCATCCGCTGGTCGCGCAGGCCGTCGGTGAGCGCCAACTCCTTGGCGAGCACCACCGCGTCCTCCATCGAGATCCCCGCTCCCTGCCCGATGAACGGGGTGGTCATGTGGGCGGCGTCGCCGATCAGCACGACCCGGCCCTTCACCCACGTCTGCTCGGGGTCGCGGTCGCAGATGTCGGCCCTGATGATCTTCGCCTCCTCGGTGGCGCTCACAAGCCGGCGCGTCACCTCGGGGAAGTCGCGCAGGTGGTCGCTCAGCAGCTCGTGCAGGCCACTCGTGGGCGTCGTTGCCCCCTGGGGTTCGCGCTTCAGCAGCCCCCAGTAGATCCGGTTGGCGCCCACCGGGAACATCACGAACTGCCTGCCGGCGCCGAGGAACGTGCGCGAGGTGTCGGCCGGCAGCGTGTCTGGGCTCATCTCGACCACCGCTCGCCAGCTGGTGAAACCCGAGTAGCGGGGCTCGGCGTCGGCGGCTCCGTACAGGTGCCCGCGCGCAACCGATCGGCCGCCGTCGGCGCCGATCAGCAGCGCGCCCCGCTCGGTGTGGCCGTCGGCGAACCTCGCTGCGACCCCCTGCTCGTCCTGCTCGATTGCAACACACTCCGAGCCCAGCTGCAGCACGCCCGGCGGGACCGCATCGATCAGCGCCAGCTGGACATCGGCGCGCAGCAGGCTGATCGTGGGGGTTCCGTACTCGTCGGCGACCTCTCCCTGCGGGAAGCTGAACAGCCGCTTGCCGTGGATGTTGCGGAACTCCTGCACGCGCAGCTCCGTCCCCGCCGCCTCGATCCGGTCGCCGATGCCGAGCTTCTGCAGGGCGCGCAGCGCGTTGCTCTGCACGCCCAGCCCCGCCCCCGCCTTGCCGAGCTCGGGGGCTCGCTCGAACAGCCGCACCTCGATCCCGATGCGGCTCAGCGCGATCGCCGCCGTCAATCCCGCCGGCCCGGCCCCGACGATCAGCGCGCGCTGGCTGCCATCAGGCTCCATCCGCCGCCTCCGCCTCCAGGCGCTCCTTGATGACCTGCATCTGCACCTTGGTGTTCTTGTTCATGTACTCCTCGGCGTGCTCGTCGTCGGCGGGCGCCTCGGGCTTCATCGAGAAGTCCTGCACCCATCGCATCGCGGTGGCGCCGTCGGCCTCCTCGAAGTACCACTCGATGTTCATGTACTGAAACGGACCGGTCTCGATCCGCTTGGACTTCGAACTGTGCGTCGCGGGGTCGGCGGTCCGCTCGGAGGTCCAGCTCCACACCTGCCCGTCGTAGTCGGGGTCGGGGTGGGTGGTCAGCTTGAAGCGGACCGTGTCGCCATCCTGCTCCAGCACCTCCGCGGCGGCGTACTCGCTGAACAGGGTGGGCCAGCTCGCGATGTCCATCATCCGCTCCCACACGAACTGCAGCGGGGCCTGGATGACGACTGAGTTGTCGGTATGCGCGGCCATCGCGACTACTCCTCTTCGCCGAGGCGCTTGTTTACATAATCGATCGCCTCGCCCACGCTGTGGATCTCCTCGGCGTCCTCGTCGGGGATCCTGAACCCGTAGTCCTGCTGCATGGCGAGCTGGATCTCCATGAACGCGAGCGAGTCGAGACCCATGTCCTCGAACGTGGCTTCGCGGTCGTCGATCACGTCGGCCTCGGGGAGGCCCACGCGATCCACGAGGATCCGCTTGAGATCATCGAATTCGAACTTCGTCTGCTCGGGCAATGCCTTCTCCTTCGGTAGCGGTTGGTTGATCGGCAGGGGCGCCGGTCGTCAGGTTGACAGGGTGCCGGTTTTCAGATTGGTGGGTGTGCCGGTCTTCAGATCGACCGGTGTGCTGAGCGCTTGCAGCGCCGGCAGCTGCTCCAGCGCCGCGCGGCGACCGGCGGCGAGGAACAGGTCGGCGAGGTGGAAGTCTCGCCAATGCGCCGGTCCGAAGCGTGGTGTGATCGTCACGTCGGCGAGCTCGGCGTGCCGGGCGCTGGTCTCCAGCTGGCTGAGGTCCATCACCTCCAGCAGCGTGTCGAGTGTGCCGCCGCGCGATTTGCGCTCGCGCGCGGGCGCGAGCTCCGGCTGCTCCGGCCACGCCGCGAGCACCTCAGCGCCGTTCAGGTTGACTGAGACGGCGAGGTCGGCTCCATCTTCGAACACGGCGCCGGTCGGCACCGGCACGAGCGCCAGGCCGTCCACCAGGCGGTGCCCCCCGCGCTCGTAGGGTGGGAACACCCCGGCGAGTGCCGTGGCGGCCAGCAGCGCCTCCCACACCGGCCCCTCGCGCAGCGGCGCGGGCGCGCGGTCGGTGAGATCGACGGTCATCACCGCCAGCGGGATCGACGTGTCGGCGAACGAGCGCTCCCCGGTGCTCTGGCGCATCAGCTCGGTCATTGCCTCCAGGCCCGAGGAGCCGCCGCTGCCGCCCATCGAGGTTTTGAACAGCCGCGCCACGTTGTCGGCGTCGAAGGCGCCGCGCAGGGTGGCGTCGATCGCCGCGGCGTCCATCCCGAGCGCCACGTAGGCGCCGACGATCGCGCCGATGCTGCTTCCCGACACATAATCCACCACGTAGCCGGCCTCCTCCAGCACCTGCAGCGCGCCCACGTGGGCATACCCCTTCGCGCCGCCGGCGCCCAGCGCGAGGCCCAGCTTGGTGCGGGTGAGGTGGCGCGCCAGCCATGCCTCCTCGGCGGGGGGCATCCGGCTGGCCGGGGGGATGGTCCCGGCTCCGTTTGCGGCGGTGAGCCCGGTGTCGTCGTCGGTGGTGGACGTGGCGCTGCTGCCAGGCTCCTGCCCGGCGTGGTCCGCTCGCTGACAGGTGCGCACTACGCGGATCGGCGCGCCCGCCGGCCATTCGCGGCTGGCCGCCACCGCCTCCTCGCCGATCAGCACCGCCTCGACCTGCGCGCCGCCCCTGTTCGAGCCCCGCGCGAGCGCGCCCAGCCGCTCCGCGTCGCGAGCCGAGCCCACCAGCGCCACCACGCGGTCGACTTCGTCGAGCAGCAGCCCCATCGTCTCGGGGTCGAGCTCGCCGGGCAGCAGCACCGTCGCGTGCTCATCGGTCAGGTCGTCCGCCGCCGTCAGCGTCCCGGCGAACGACAGCCGGCGGTCCAGCCAGATCACCGGACGGGGGCTCACGCGCTTGGCGAGCTCCGCAATGCGCGTCGCCGTCGCCGCGAGCGCCGGGCTGCTGAGGAGCGCCACCGTCTCGCCGCGCTCGTGCTCGACGCGGCGCGCGTTGGCGATCACCAGGCGCTCGCTCTGGATGCGGATCAGGTTGACGAGGATCGCTGGGTAGCGCTGTGCGAGCGCGAGGAAGCGCTCGGCGTCGAGCTCCATTGCCGAGGCGGGGAGCGCAGCCACCACGGTGGCCGTACGCGGCTCGCCGGTGACCGCGCCCTGGGCGCCGACGACGTCGCCCTTGCGCTGGCGTGCCACCACCTCGCCCGCGGCGGCGTCGGCGTGCCCGGCGAGGATGTGCACGAGGCCGCCGGTGATCAGCCACAGCCGGTCGCTGGCCTCGCCGGCAGCGCAGATCTGCTCGCCGGCGGCGAACTCCCGCGGGCGCATCTGCTCGGCGACCGCCTTCAGCTCGGCATCGGCCAGTCCGGCGAACAGCGGGGTGGTGGTCAGCGCGTGCGGTGTCACGGGATCCCCGCCTCTTGGAGGCCGCGGGCCAGCTCGCGCCGGTCGGGCTTGCCCGAGGCCAGCAGCGGCAGCTCGGGCAGCACGCTGACGCCGTAGGGCACCTTGTAGCCCGCGATGCCCGCGCGCGCGAAGCTGACGACGTCGCGCCCGGCGAGCGCGGCCTCCGGGCTCGGCACGACGAAGGCGTGCAGCGTTTCGCCCATCGCCGCGTGCGGCACGCCGATCACGCTCGCCTGGCCGATGCTTGGATGCGTGAGCAGGAAGCTCTCAACCTCGGCGGGGAACACGTTGAAGCCGCCCACCTGCACCACTTCCTTGGCCCGCCCGGCGATCGTCAGGTTCCCGGCGGCGTCGATCCCGCCGAGGTCGCCGGTGCGAAACCACTCGCCGTCGAATGCCTCGTCCTGCTCGCGTGGGCGGCCGTGGT
Organism: uncultured Solirubrobacterales bacterium; assembly: GCA_963744135.1. Taxonomy (GTDB): domain Bacteria; phylum Actinomycetota; class Thermoleophilia; order Solirubrobacterales; family Solirubrobacteraceae; genus Palsa-744. The sequence continues at coordinate 38,543 of CAVUSE010000012.1, forward strand.
ATCCAGGTGTCACGTAAGGGCCTCGGACCTCGATTGCTCCCAGTGCGGCGTTGTCATCTCCAAAGCGAGCCCCACCCCCGACCCCCCCTGTGGGGGTCCCCATCCAATCCCCTTTCCCTGCCCCCGCGCTGGGACCGACCACCCGGAACTCATAGTCCGGGAGCGGGCGGCCCACCGTGTGGTGGCGAACCTCGGGAGCATCCTCGGGGCGACAGCTGCTCGCCGCGCCGATCTCGGTCATGCCGTACATGTTGAGTACGCGCGCCTCGCGCCGGTCGAGCTCCTCCAGCACCTTCGGCGGGCACGAGGACCCGGCCGTGAAGCCGCTCTTCACGGGCAGCTCGGCGCTCGTCTTCAGCACCCGCGCGAACAGCGCCGGCGAGCCGTGCAGCACGCGCGCCCCGCGCCGCTGCGCCGCCCGCACGAGCGGCTGCAGCGAGGTCGTCGAGTCGACCAGCACCGCCTCGCCGCCGGCCGCCACGCAGCACAGCAGGCACGCCAGCCCGAATGCGTGCGAGCCGGGGACGACCAGCACGCACGCCCCTTGGCCGTCCTCGCCCAACAGCTCGGCGAGCTGGTGCCCCTCGGCGACCCCCAGCGCGTGTGACATCAGCGCGCCCTTCGGCTCGCCGGTCGTGCCCGAGGTGTACATGATCGCCGCCACCTCGGGGTCCAGCGGCTCTGCGCGCTCCGTCGCGGGCCACCGCAGCTGCTCGCGCGCCTCGCCGAGCTCGTCGACGACGATGGCGCTCGACAGCGTCCCGATCTGCTCGCCGAGTGTGTGCAGCTCCTGCGCGAGCGAGAACCCCCCGTGCGCGGCGAGCGAGATCGCCGCCGAGGGTTGTGCGTCGGCGAACACGCGCCGCAACTCGAAGCTGCGCAGACGGGCGCTCAGCGGAACGACGGTCGCCCCGGCGCGCCAGGCGCCGAAGAGCGCGACCACGAGCGCGGGCACGTTCGAGGCGATCACGGCGACGCGCTCGCCGGCGCGCTCGCCCAGACGGGCCGCCAGCCGATCCACCGCGTCGTGCAGCTCGCGGTAGGTGAGCTCGACCTCGCCGTGCGCCAGCGCCGGGCGGTGTGGGCTCTGCGACACAGCCGCCTCCAGTAGAGCGCCGATCTGTGGTGGCTGGGGCATGAGCAGGGTGTGCCCGGTGGTCGCTTGAAGCTCAGCTCATGCGCCGGAGCACGAGCGCGCTGTTGAAGCCGCCGAAGCCGCGTGCGTTGACGAGGATCGTCGAGAGCTTGCCGCTGCGCTCCGAGCCCCTGACGAAGTCCAGCTCGCCGCTGGCCGGCTCGTCGAGGTTGACGATCGGGGGCAGGGCGCCGTCGCGCATCGCCAGCAGCGCCGCCGCCGCATCCAGCGAGGCGCCGCCGGCGTACATGCGTCCGACGCCGCTTTTCGGGGCGATCACCGGCACCTTGCCGGCGTGCTCGCCGAACACCGTTTTGATCGCCTCCACCTCCAGCGCGTCGATCTCGGGCACGCCGAAAGCGTCGGCGACGACGGCGTCCACGTCGGCGGGGCCGATCCCGGCGTTCTTCAGCGCCACCGACATCGCCCGCGCGGACTGCGTGGGGTCCGGCGCCGGTTTGCCCCAGTGGTGGGCGTCGTTGGTGGCGCCATAGCCGATGATCTCGCCGTAGATCTGCGGCGCTTTACGCTGCTCGGCGCTCTCCAGGCTCTCGACCAGCAGGATCGCTCCGCCCTCGCCGGGGACATACCCGTTGGCGCGGGCGTCGAACGGGCGGTACGCCGTGGCCGGGTCCTGCTTGGTGCTGAGGAAGCCGGTGCCCAGCTGGCAGGTGATCGCGTATGGGCCGATCGGCGCCTCCACGCCGCCGCTCACCGCGGTCTGCACGCCGCGGCGGATCGTGCGCCGCGAGTGGGCCAGCGCCTCCAGCCCGCCGGCGCCCTCGGCGAGCACCACGCCGGAGGGGCCCTTCATCCCGTGCTTGATCGAGATCTGCCCGGTCGTGGCAGCGTAGAACCAGGCGATCGACTGGTAGGCGCCGACGAACACCGGTCCCTTCTCCCACAGCGCCTGGATTTCGCGCTGCCCAAACTCGTTACCGCCCGAGGAGCTGGCCGTGATCACGCTCATCGAGTAGGGGTCGTGCTCGCTCGGGTCGAATTGGGCATCATCCAGGGCCGCCTGTGCGGCGGCGAGCGCCATCCACGTCCAGCGGTCGGTCTGCTTGATCAGCCGCTGGTCGATGTAGCTCTCGGGGTCGAAGTTCCGCACTTCGCCGGCCAGCGTCACCGGGTAGCGCGAGGGGTCGAAGCGCTCGATGCGCCCGATGCCGCTGTTGCCGTCGCGCGTCGCCTGCCACCACGACTCGCGGTCCTGGCCGGTGGGGGCGACGACGCCGATGCCGGTGATCACGGAGCGGCGGTCCGGGGAGGGGATCGTGGGGCTCATCTCACAGCCCCGCGGTGCGGCGCTCGCCGGGAACCGAGAAGATCATCGCCGACTGGAAGCCGCCAAAGCCGCTGCCGGTCGAGAGCGCCACATCGATCTGCTTGCGCACCGCCACCTTGGGCGTGTAGTTGAGGTCGCACTCGGGGTCGGGGTTCTCCCAGTTGGCGGTGGGCGGCACCACGCCGCGGTCGATCGCCAGCGCGCAGGTCGCCATCTCGATCGCCCCGATTCCGCCGAGCGAGTGGCCGACCATCGACTTGATCGAGCTGATCGGCACGTTGTAGGCGTGCTCGCCCAGCGTGTTCTTGTACGCCGCCGTCTCGTGGCGGTCGTTCTGCTTGGTGCCCGACCCGTGTGCGTTGATGTAGTCGATGTCCTCTGGCTTGGTGTCCCCCTGCGCCATCGCGTCGAGGATCGCCTCGCTCATCTCGCTCGCGTCGGGCTTCAGCCCGGTCATGTGGAAGGCGTTGCCGCGGCTGGCGAAGCCGGTCACCTCGCAGTAGATGTGGGCGCCGCGCGCGAGCGCGCTTCCCATCTCCTCCAGGATCAGCACCGCCCCGCCCTCGCCCATCACGAACCCGTCGCGGTCGCGGTCGAACGGGCGCGAGGCGTGCTCGGCGTCGTCGTTGCGCCGCGAGGTCGCCTTGATCGGGTCGAAGCACGCCATCGAGATGGGGGAGATGCCCGACTCGGCGGCGCCCGCGATCACGATGTCGGCCTCGTCGTCCTGAATCATCTGGTGGCCGTACCCGATCGCGTCGATCCCCGAGGTGCAGCCGGTCGAGACGACCACCGAAGGGCCGTGCGCCCCGAACTTCAGCGCCACCTCGCTTGCGAGGCTGCTGGGAATCAGCCCCTGGTAGAGAAACGGGGGGGCGTAGTCGGGGTCCACCAGCCACTCCTTGCCGTGGTTGGACACCGCCACGTAGCCGTCCTCGAGCACCATCGTGCCGCCGACCGCCGAGCCGAGGCTGACCCCGGTGCGATCGAGGTCGATCTTCTCGCTCTCCAGCGCGCTGTCGGTCATCGCCTCCATCGCCGCGGCCACGGCGAACTGGATGTAGCGATCCATGCGGCGCTTCTCGTGCTCGCTGAGGCCGGCCGCCAGCGGGTCGAAGTCGCACTCGGCGGCGATCTGCGAGCGAAAGCCCGAGGCGTCGAAGAAGGTGATCCGCCGCGTCGCCGTGCGCCCTGCGGTGATCGCCTCCCAGAAGGCGTCGCGCGTGCTGCCGCCCGGCGCGACCACGCCGACCCCGGTCACCGCCGTCCTGCGTAGCGTTTTCGCGTCGCTCATCGCATTCCCCTGTCGCCCACTCGTCCTCCTTGCAGACCTCCGTTGCTCCGTCCTGCTCGCAGTCCCCCGTTACTCATCGCGTCTACTCCGTGTCCACGTGCCCGGCGTCGGGGCGCGGCGCGAGTGGCCCGAGGTGGAAGACGATGAAGGCCTCCTCCTCACCGTCGTTGACCAGACGGTGGCGCACGTTGAGCGGGATCAGCAGCGCGTCGCGGGCGCCCAGGCGATGGGACTCGCCCTCCAGCTGCGCATCCAGCCCGCCGCTGACCACGAAGATGAACTCCTCCGAATAGGGGTGGTAGTGCTCGCTGATCCGTTCGCCCGGCCCGATCGTCGCCACGCCCATGAAGCCGGAGGTCGATCCTGCCGTCTTGGGGCTCAGCAGGGTACGCACGTCGCCGCCGCGCCGCGTGTCGGCCGGCATCTCGTCCACCTTGCGGATCTGCGGCTCGCCGGCAGGCTCGGATGACTGCTCTGAGGACATGATGAGCTTTCCCTCGTCTCTCTCGCGTTCGTATGGGGGGGGACCGAACCTGGGAATCTATCCGACAGGGGTTATGCTTGCGCTGCGCTGGGCGGGCCGGGAGATCAGGAGGATCGGGTTGGACATTGGAGCGATGACATCGATCGACGTGATCGCCTCGTCGCTGGGCGACGTGCAGCCCCAACTAGGCGAGATGAGCTCGCCCGACGGAGCGCTCACGCTGCTCTTCTGCGACATCGAGGACGCGGCCGCGATCGGCGAGGAGCTGGGGGCCGAGCGCTTCGCAGAGCTGCTTGCCGACCATCGCCTGATTGTCGAGCGGGTGGTCGGCCACCACGGGGGCACGGTCGTCAAGGCCCACGACGACGGCTTCATGGTGGCCTTCGACAGCGCCCACGCGGCGCTGCGCTGCGCGCTCGACCTGCAGAGCGCCCTCGCCGACAGCACCGTCCCGGGCGGTGAGCGCCCGCTGCGTCTGCGCATCGGTCTGCACACCGGCTTCGTGATCCTCAACGAAGAGGAGATGTACGGACGCAACGTGGTGCTGGGCGCCCGCGTCGCAGGCTGCGCGCGCGGCGGCGAGATCGTGGTCTCCTCGACGCTCAAGGAATACACCGAAACCGATCCCAACTTCCACTTCGAGGCGCGTGGCGAGCAGCGCTTCAAAGGGGTGCTCGGCGAACACCACGTGTTCGCCGTCGTCCGCTGAGCCTGTGGCGCAGAACATCTATATCACCGCGATGGGCCCGCACAGCGGCAAGTCCGTCGTCGCGCTGGGCTTCGCCGAGATGCTCGCGGCGCGCCTGCAGCGCGTCGGCTTCTTCCGCCCCGTGGTCCGCAGCGCCGCCGATCCCGACCCGCAGATCGAGCTGATGCGCGACCGCTACCAGCTGCCCTTCGACTACGCCGAGATGCACGGTCCCACCGCCGAGGAGGTGACGGGGCTGACCGCCCACGGCGCGCACGAGGAGATCGAGAAGCGGGTGCTCGCCGCCTACCGCGCGCTGGCGAGCCGCTGTGACTTCGTCGTGTGCGAGGGCACCGACTTCGTCGGCGCCACCCCGGCGCTCGACTTCGACCTCAACGCCAACCTCGCCAATCAGCTCGGCTGCCCGGTGCTGGTGGTGATCAACGGCGCGGCCAGCGGTGACGTCGTCGAGGAGGTGAAGCTGGCCCGCGAGGTGCTGCAGCGCAGCGGCTGCGAGCTGTTCGGCGTGATCGTCAACCGCGTGACGCCCGACTCGGTGCGCGAAGTCGAGCTCCGGCTCGCGCCGCACACCGGCCAGGAGTGGGTCTACGTGATGCCCGAGCACGCCGAGCTCGGCTACCCAAGCGTCGGCGAGGTGCAGGCCGCGCTCGGCGCCCGCCCGCTGCTGCCCGTCGATGGCATGCTCGACCGCGATGTGCGCGAGGTGCGGGTGGCGGCGATGAGCGTCGAGCACTTCATCGAGGACCTCGTCGACGGGACGCTGGTGGTGGTGCCGGCCGATCGCTCGGACATCGTCGTCGCGTGCCTCGCCTCGACGCTCTCCCCATCCTTCCCGGCGGTCGCCGGGCTGCTGCTGACGGGCGGCTACTCCCTCTCGCCGACGGTGCGGGGGCTGCTGGAGACCGCGCCCTTCCCGGTGTTCGAGATCGACGCGCGCACGCACGTCGCCGCGGCCGCGATCGCCGGTGTGCGACCGGTGCTGCGGGCCGGTGACGAGCGCAAGATCGCCACTGCGCTCGGCCTCTTCGAGCGCAGCGTGGACAAGGTCGAGCTGCAGATGCGCTTCATGGTCGAGCGCCCGGCGCGGATGACGCCGAGCATGTTCGAGTACGAGCTGATCGAGCGAGCCAAGGCGGCGCGCCGGCGCATCGTGCTGCCCGAGGGCGAGGACGAGCGCGTGCTGCGGGCGGCCGACATCCTGCTGCGCCGCGGCGTGGTTGCGGTGACGGTGTTGGGCGATCCCGCCGCGGTGCGCGGAAGCGCCGCCGCGCTCGGCCTCGATCTGGAGGGCGCGACGATCGTCGACCCCCTCCACTCGCCCGAGCGCGAGCGCTACGCCGCGGTCTACCACGAGCTGCGCCAGCACAAGGGCGTGACCGAGGCGCTCGCCTTCGACGCGCTCGGCGATCCCACCTACTTCGGCACGATGATGGTGCACCTCGGGGAGGTGGATGGGATGGTCTCCGGGGCGGCGCACACCACGGGCGACACGATCCGCCCGGCGTTCGAGTTCATCAAATCCCGTCCCGGCGTGTCGGTCGTCTCCAGCGTCTTCTTCATGTGCCTCGCCGACCGTGTGCTGGTGTACGGCGACTGCGCCGTCAACCCCAAGCCCGACAGCGCGCAGCTCGCCGACATCGCGATCTCCTCCGCCGACACCGCGGCGGCGTTCGGCATCGCCCCGCGAATCGCGATGCTCTCCTACGCCACCGGCGACTCCGCCAAGGGCGCGCCGGTCGATGCGGTGCGTGAGGCGACCGAAACGGTGCGACGGCTGCGCGGCGATCTCAAGGTGGACGGGCCGATCCAGTACGACGCCGCCGTCGATGCGAGCGTCGCCAAGCTGAAGCTGCCCGACAGCGAGGTCGGGGGCGCCGCCACGGTCTTCATCTTCCCCGACCTCGACACCGGCAACGTCGCCTACAAGGCGGTCCAGCGCTCCTCGGGCGCGGTCGCGATCGGCCCCGTGCTGCAGGGTCTGCGCCGGCCGGTGAACGATCTCAGCCGCGGCTGTTCGGTCACCGACATCGTCAACACAGTTGCGATCACGGCGATTCAGGCGCAGGAGAGCGGCTGAGGGCCGGGCCTTCCCGGAGTGTGCCGGCGGGGCGTAGGCAGGGGGCGAAAAAAAGGATTGGGAGGAGGGTGGGGCGGGGCTCGTGTGGTGCCGACACCCGAGCGGCGATCACTGGATCTGGTAGGTGCGCTCCTGCTCCCACAGCAGCTGCCAGAACTTCTGTGGCATCGCCGTGAGCACGCGCTCGCGCATGAACAGCCCCACCGGGTGCTTCACATGCGAGAGTTTCGCCAGTTTCGCGGAGCGGTCGACGATCTGGCTGGTGCGCGGGATGCGCTTGCCCTCGTAGGAGTCGAGCGCCGCCTGCATCGCCCCGGGGGCGGAGAGGCTGCCGGCGGCGGAGAGCTCGAGCCCGAGCACGACACCGTCCTCGATCGCCATGCCCGCCCCCTGCCCGAGCGTCGGGGTCGTCGGGTGGGCCGCGTCGCCGAGCAGCGTCACGCGCCCATTGCGCCAGCGCTTCAAAGGCTTGCGGTCGTAGAGGTCCTGACGGAACAGCTGCTCCTCGGGGGTTGCTTCGATCACCTGCACCACCTCCGCAGGCCAGCCGTCGAACGTGTTCAGCAGGTCCTGCTTGCGGCCGATCGACGGGTCGATCGCGCCCTCCGGGCGGATCTGGCTGCCCCACCAGAACAGCCGCTCATCGACGGGGTACATCCCGAAGATCGACGCCGGCCCGTACACCTGCTGGGCGAAGTTGCGCCCGATGGATTTGTGCTCGTACTCGGGCAGGGCCCGCCACACCGTGGCGCCCGAGTACCGCGGCCTGCCATCGCCAACCAGCTTCGCACGGATCACCGATTCCAGCCCGTCCGCCGCCACCAGCGCCGCGCCGCGCTCCTCGTGTCCGTCAGCGAACAGGGCGGTGACGCCGTCCGGATCCTGGCGGAAGCCGGTGCACTCCATACCGCAGTGGACGATGCCCGGCTCGCCGACGGCCCGCGCGAGTATCTCCAGCAGCTCGCCGCGATGCACGGCGACGACCTCGCCGTGCCAGGGCACCGCCGCCATCGTGTGCCCGTCGCGCCACGAGAGCAGCCGCAGCGCCTCGAACCCGGGCCCCGAGATCCTGCGCAGCTCATCGCGTAGCCCCAGCATCGACAGCGCCTGCGCCGCCACGCGCTGGATTCCAACGCCGGTGCCCAGCTCCCGCAGCTCCGGCTGGCGCTCGAACACCTCCACGGGGACCCCGCCGGCTTTGAGTGCGGCCGCGGCCGTGAGGCCGCCGATGCCACCGCCGATCACGAGCACCCGTTCGGAGTTCAACATCGCCACGGGACTCTACTTGTTGCGGTCGAAGGGCGAGTACTGGGCAAGCGTCCGGTTGGCTCAGCGCGGGGTACTGCGCCGCGAGTGCCCCACTCTGATTCAATTGGATTGTGCGAGGTTCTCAGCTGGGGGGGCAAATTGGCGTTCGGGCAGTGCTGGGCGCTGCGGCACTCGCGGTCGCGATGCTGCTTGCGTTCGCCGCGCTGGCGTGGCAGCCGGCGGTGGGCGCCGCGGAAGTCGTTACCACCTCCGGCCCGCTCGGCGTGATCGCCGTCGAAAACAACCTCGACTGCCAGGTTCTGGTCAGCGGGGACAGCAGCCCGAGCTTCTTTGGCGGACTCGAAGACGGCGGGTGCGGGACGTTCTTGGCCCTCACCGAAGGGGACGAAGTACCTGAAGCGGGCACCCTTTTCGGACCCACCCCCGCTGCTGCCGGCTGGGAAGCGAAAACCGAATTCACGCCCGTCGCGCAGACGCCCAGAGGCGAAGGCACTTCCGGCAATCCGTTTGTGGTCAGCACGGTCGTCTACGCGGAAGAGCCGCTTGTAGACACCCCTGAACAGAAGGTCAAGGTGGCCGAACTGGTTGAGACCGACAGCTACGTCACCGGCCAGGAAAGCTACGAAACCACGATTGTCGTCAAGAACCTCGCAACGGAGGCATTGAAAGGCACCCTCTACCATGTCGGCGACTGCTACCTAGCTGATCACGACGCTGGCTACGGTGCCCTGAACGTCCCCGTCTCCGGCTCGGTCGCATGTACGGTCACCCCCAACGACACTCCGACCGGGCGCATAATGGCCTTCACGCCAATGACCCCGTCAGGGAGTCCCGGGATCGCAGCCCATTACGTTGAGAGCCAGTGGCCAACCTTCTGGGGGGATGTGAAGCCCAACGGGGAACAGCTCCCAGACACGGTGGACCTTACGGGCTTCGAAAATACAGCTGAGGACAATGGCATGGGCCTGTCTTGGCCGATCGCACTGGGGGCGTCAGGCTCTAAAACGGCAAGCGCGACCCTGGCGCTCACAACCACTATCACGTCCTACGGCGCTCCGTCGTCGAGCACCAGCGCCGGCTCGTGTGTGCCCTCCGGTCAGGTTCCGATAACCGTTACGGCGCCTAACGGTGCCAAAGCGGTGGACTACGTGCTCGATGGTACGGCCGGGTCGGTTGAAACCAATCCAGCGGGCCAGGCGACGATAACTCTGACCCCCGGCCAACACACGCTCGAATACTGGGCCGAAGACCAGGCCGGCGCCCAGGAGACCCCCCACCACGTGCTGAACGTGACGGTCGCCTCCGGCGGACCCGCCCTGACGATCACAAGCGAACAGGGCAAGAGCAGCTATCTCGCCGGCGAAACCGGCTCGGTCGCGATCGCTGCCACTGGGCCCGGCCTCACCAGCAACCCGTCCGCGACCAACGTGGCGCTGACGACCTCCACACCCGGGAGCTTCTCGGTGACGCGCTCTGCCGCCAACGCCTGCAGTGCGACCAGCGCGAGCTTCAACTACACAGTCACCCGTAACACACTGGCCACCCTGCCCCCTCCGGTGCTCGGCAAGACCGTCAACGTCGAACCCGTCAGCGGCGAAGTGTTCGTCAAGCTGCCGCCGGGGTACGCGAGCGCGTCGCAAGCGAGCCTCGCGGACCCACTTGCGGCTCCCACACCACTCGATATTGCCACCGAGAGCCTGAGCAAGGGGATTGGCTTCATCCCACTGCGCGAAGCGCGCCAGATCCCGGTGGACTCGGTCCTCGAAACGACCGGCGGCGTCGCCCGGATTGCGACCGCGACCTCGAAGCCCAAAGAACAGCAGTTCGGCAACTTCGGCGCGGGGATCTTCAAGATCCTGCAGAACCGCAAGCAGAAGGGCCTGACCGACCTGGACATCATCAACAACCACAGCGCCAGCCAGGTGTGCGCCACGGTCGGCAAGCGAGGCAAGGGCAAGGCATATGCGGCCAAGCTGAGCTCGAAAACGCTTGGCCGGGTCAACGCCAGCGGGCACGGGCACTTCACCGTGCGGGGGCAGTACAGCGCGGCGACCGTGCGGGGGACTGTCTGGAACGTCGGCAACCGCTGCGAAGGGACGCTCACGCACGTCACCCGCGGCGTCGTCTCGGTGCGCGACTTCAGCCGCCGCAAGACGATCACGCTGTTCACCGGCCAGTCCTACGTCGCCAAAGCACCCCGTCGTCACTAGGCAGGCTGCGATGCGGTCCGGCCTCGGTCCACGTCCAAGTTCGCCAAGTTCGTACCCGCGTAGGGCGGCGATGGTGTTCGCGGTGCTTGTTGCTCTGGCTGTCACCGCGGCGCTCGCCGCGTCGGCGCAGGCGGCGACGTACACGGTGGGGACGCACAGCGACACACCTCGCGGCGAAACGTGCCCGGAACCCAACTCTGGCACCTGCTCGCTGCGGCAGTTGATCGAATACGAGGACGCGTCTCCGGAAGCACCCAACCCCCCAGACGTCATCGCCGTCCCGAGCGGCAAGTACGAACTGCTCTATGGCACGCTCACGATCACGCAGTCGCTCCTGATCGAGGGCGCGGGTGCCCGCACCACGACCGTTGACATATCGCCGGACGGATACCAGGAACGAGTGTTCAGCGCCCAGAGCCCCGGGGAAAATGCGATCGGCATCATCGGCCTCGAGATCGCGGGAGGGACCGCTGACGCCGACGAAGGCTATGGCGTCTTCGGCGGCGACATCCGCAACAAAGGGTCGGCGCTCCTCAGCGAAGATTGGATTACCGAAGGCACCGCGTCCGCCGGCGGCGGGATCGCCAACGTCGCGGGCACGCTGGTGCTCGAACGCTCGCTGGTGTCGGGCAACCACTCCAGCACCAATGCGGGCGGAATCGAGAACTACGGCTCCGAGGAATGCATCACCGCCTGCGGTCCCGGCAAGAAAGCGGTGTTGGCTGTCGAGGACTCGACGGTCGCGGGCAACGACGCGACCCTGGGCGCCGGCATCTTCAGCGTGACCGAAGGTGACGTCGCCGACGAAAACGGCGTTTCGATTATCGACTCGACGATCGCCTACAACAGCACGACGGGCGAACCCGGCGCGGGGCTACTCGCCGACGACGGGACCATCGACGTGGTGGGCTCGATCGTGGCCTACAACAGCGCGACGACCGCGGGGATCAACGCCTACACCAACTGCCGGGCCACGAGCCCGGCGAAGATCGTCTCCATCGGCTACAACCTCGAGACCGGCACCGACTGCGAATTCGAATCCACCGGGGACAAACAGAGCACTGATCCCGAATTCAGCTCCTCCACGCCGCAGGACAACGGCGGCAACACCGAAACCCTCGCACCCGAACCGACCAGCCCCGCGGTCAACGCGATCCCCACCAGCTTCGAGTTCTGCGAGGACCTCGACCAGCGCGGCGTCACCCGTCCGCAGGGCGCCGGCTGCGACATCGGCGCAGTGGAACTCGCCAGTGAAACCGTAACGTGCGGTCTCGAGTGCGAAGCGCCGAAAGAAGCGCCCAAAGTACCCCCACCCGCGCCGCCCACGCTCCTCACGCCGTCACTGCCGACCGTCCTGTCGACGACCAGCGCGGCGTTTACGGCGACCGTGAACCCGCACGGGCTGGCGACAACAGTGCACTTCGAATACGGGCCGGTGCTGCCGGGCGCCAAAGCGGCGACGATCACCTACGGGTCAGTGACACCCGACCAGTCGGTGGGGTCGGACTTCGCGAACCACACAGTCGCTGCGACCGTCACCGGTCTGCTGCCCAACGTCGCGTACAACGTGCGCGCGGTGGCCACCAATAGCGCGGGCAACGCGGTCGGCGAAAATCAGACACTGAACACGCCGGCCGATCCGCCGCCGTCCCCGCCGGTGCTCGGCAAGTCTGTGAACGTGACGCCGGTGTCGGGAGTCGTGTACATCGAGCTGCCCCCCGGCGCCACGCTGGCAGCGGCATCATCGCCCTCGCCGTTCTCCTCGTTCCTACTGGGGACGCAGGCGGTTGATGCGATCGCGAAGGGGCAGGCGTTCGTGCCGCTGACCGAGGCGCGTCAGATCCCCGTCGGGTCGATCCTCGAAACGACTCAGGGAGTGGTGAGCCTCACCACGGCCACCACGGCCTCCAGGAAGGGCAAGCTGCAGACCGGAGACTTCGGCGCGGGGATCTTCAAGCTGTTGCAGAACCGCAAGCAGAAGGGCCTGACCGACCTGGACATGATCGACAACCACAGCGCCAGTCAGGTGTGCGCCACGGTCGGCAAGAAGGGCAAGGCGCTCGCGGCGAAGCTGAGCTCGAAAACGCTCGGCCGGATCAACGCCAGCGGGCACGGGCACTTTGCCGTGCGGGGGCAGTACAGCGCAGCGACCGTGCGAGGGACGGTTTGGAGTGTGGCAAACCGCTGCGAAGGGACGCTCACGCACGTCAAGCGCGGCGTCGTCTCGGTGCGCGACTTCAGCCGCCGCAAGACGATCACGCTGTTCACGGGGGAGTCCTACCTTGCCAAGGCACCGCTAGCCCGGCGATGAGCTTCAGCGCTCCCCCATGGCGACGGTCGCGCTCATGCTTGGGACCCGCCATGTGCGCGATGCTCGCCGCGCTGATCGTCGGGGCTGGGCTGGCCGTGGCCGCCTCGGCGCAGGCGGCGACGTACACGGTGGGGACGCTCGAAGATCGCACCGGGATCTGTGAAATCCCCGCCTCCGGCACCTGTTCGCTGCGGCAGCTCATCACCTACGAGAACAACCTCCTGGAAACACCCAACCCGCCCGACACGATTGACGTGCCCGCCCCCGAAGGCTTCGCCTTCTACGACCTCTCCAACGGGTCGCTCACGATCTACAAAAGCGTCTCGATCGTCGGCGCCGGCGCGCGCGCGGTGAGCATCTTCCAGGAGTCCTCTCCAGCAAATCGCGTCTTCTTCGTCGAGCCGAATCCCCGCAACAAAATCGTCCCGACCGTGACCATCTCGGGCCTGTCGATTGTGTTCGGTCACGCCAATGCCAACAACGGCTACTTTGGCGGCGACATCCTCAACGAGGCCACGCTCACGCTGAACGAAGACGACATCACGAACGGAACAGCCGAAGAAGGCTCGGGCGCCGGCATCTCCAACGACGGCGGCACGCTCACCCTGACGCACTCGCTGGTGGAGAACAACTACAGCACCAACCAGCCCGACGGGGCCGGCGGCGACTCGGGCGGTATCCAGAACGTCGGCCCCAATCCGGTGACCGAAGCGGCCGGGAAGCTGACCGTCCTCGACTCGACGATCACCGGCAACAGCGCCGCGCTTGGCGGCGGCATCTTCAGTTGGGGCGACACCGCCAACACGACCGCGATCGTCAACTCGACGATCGCGAACAACGACGGCGGCACCCGCAGCACCGAAGGCGGGGGCCTGCTGGCCAGCGAAGGCACGATCTCGGTCGAGAACTCGATCGTCGCGGACAACACCGTCGAAGAACCGCTCACCGGCGAACGCAGACCATCGAACTGCGGGGACAGCGGCATATCGTCTCTCGGCCACAACCTCCAGAGCGCAGCCGACTGCGCCTTCACCGCCACCGGAGACCTCAAGAACATCGAACCGGGATTCCTGTCGAGCGGCCTGCAGGACAATGGCGGCAACACCGACACGCTCGCGCTGGAAGCAACCAGTCCCGCGGTCGACGCGATCCCCTCGGGCGCCCCAGGCTGCAGCGCCACCGACCAGCGGGACATCGCGCGACCGCAGGGCACAGGCTGCGACATCGGCGCCTACGAGCTGTTCCAGCCGGTCGAGGGGCAGCAGTTCTCCGAGGTGGTCGGCGCCGCCTCACCGCGCGAAGGAACCACGCCCACGATCAACTGGGGGACGGCACGTCGCCGTCAGCGGGCAAAGTCAACGCCAACACCGGGCAGCTCACCGGCACCCACACCTACGTCAACGAGGGCACATACGACGGGAGCTTCACCTATACGAACAGCGACGGCTCCCCCGAAACCCGCCCATTCGACGTCAAGGTCCAGGACGCCCCGTTGACCGCGACCGGGCTACCGGTGAGCGCCACTGCGGGCGTGGCCGTCAAAGCCACGGTGGCGACGTTCACCCACGCCAAACCGGCGGGCGCTGCGTCGGATTACGCCGCGACGATCAACTGGGGCGATGGCTCGTCGAGTGTGGCGGGGACCGTCAGCGTCGCGGCCGGCGGGGGCTTCGAAGTCAAGGGCTCGCATACCTACGCCGCCGCCGGCCAGTACACGACCAGCGTCACGATCAACGACGTGGGCGGTGCCAAAGCGACCGCCACGGGCAGCGCCAACGTGATTGGCCCGCCAGTCGTCTCGGACGTGAGCGTCCTCTCGGTCACCGAAGCGACAGCCAAGATCGGCTTCAAGATCGACCCGGATGGCGCTGACACCACCTACGTGGTCGAGTACGGACCGAACACAAGCTACGGCCAGAAGACAGAACCAGTTGACATCGGCGCCACTCCCGGTCCACAGTCGCTGACGCAGACGCTCACAGGACTCGAACCCAACAAGACCTACCACTTCGATGTGGTGGCCACCAACTCGGCCGCGCCAAAAGGCGTGGGCGGCGGCGACCGGTCGTTCACCACCGAAACTGCCCCTCCATTGAGCGCAACCGGGGTATCCGTGAGCGGGATGGCGGGCGTGAAACTCAACGTCACGGTGGCGAAGTTCACCGATGCAGACCCACACCGGGTGGTGTCGGATTACACCGCGACGATCAACTGGGGCGATGGCTCATCGAGCGTGGCAGGGACGGTCAGCGCAGCGGCGGGCGGGGGCTTCGAAGTCAAGGGCTCGCATACCTACGCCGCCGCCGGCCGGTACACGACCAGCGCCATGATCAGCGACGTCGGAGGCGCGAAAGCGACCGCCACGGGCAGCGCCAACGTGGTTGGCCCACCGGTCGTCTCGAACGTGAACGTCATCTCGGTCACCGCAACGACCGCCACGGTCGGCTTCACGATCGACCCAGATGGCGCTGACACCACCTATGTGATCGAGTACGGGCCTACCACGAGCTACGGTCAGATGACAGCACCGGTGGACATCGGCGTGACTCCCGGTCCACAGCCGCTGACGCAGACGCTCACGGGACTCGAACCCAACAAGATCTACCACTTCAACGTGCTTGCCACCAACTCGGCGGTGCCTGGGGGAGTTGGCGGCGGCGATCAGCCATTCACCACCGAGCAGCCGAGCCCGCCCATCGTCCCACCTGCTTCCTTTGTCAAGCACCCCCCTGCGAGCGTGGAACCCAAATCGGGCGTGCTCGGCTTCCAAGCAACGCAGGCGCCGCTTCCGCCGCCGGTGCTCGGCAAGACCGTGAACGTGACGCTGGTGTCGGGGATCGTCTATGTCGAGCTACCGCCTGGCGCCACGTTGGCATCGGCGGCGTCGGTCTCACCGTTTGCGCCGTTCGCGCTGGGGGTGCAGGCGGTCGAGGCGCTCACGAAGGGACGGACGTTCGTGCCGCTGACAGAAGCGCGTCAGATTCCCGTCGGGTCGATCCTCGAAACGACTCACGGCGTGGTGGGTATCACCACGGCCACCACCGCGTCCCCGAATGGCAAGCTGCAGACCGGCAACTTCGGGGCCGGGATCTTCAAGCTGCTGCAGAACCGCAAGCAGAAGGGCCTGACCGACCTGGATATCGTCGACAACCACAGCGCCAGCCAGGTGTGCGCCACGATAGGCAAGCGGGGGAGAGCCCTCGCGGCAAAGTTGAGCTCGAAAACGCTCGGCCGGGTCAATGCCAGCGGGCACGGGCACTTTGCGGTGCGGGGGCAGTACAGCGCGGCGACCGTGCGCGGGACGGTTTGGAGCGTTGCCAACCGCTGCGAAGGGACGCTCACGCATGTCACGCGCGGTGTCGTCTCGGTGCGCGACTTCCGCCGTCGTAAGACGATCACGCTGTTCACTGGGCAGTCCTATCTGGCCCGGGCTCGGGTCGCACGACGCTGATCGAGCCCAGCCAGGTCGGTGGATCCGGGTTCGGCAGTCTGGGCCGATGGAAGAAGTCTGGGCCGATTCTCGCGATGGTCTGGGCAGATTCGCGCGACCCGGCCCTTTGACCCCCGGAGTGCGCGGATCAGGCGGGGACGATCCGCGACCTGCGCGCGCCGAGGCTGGGCATCGCCTCACTGTCGGCTTCGATCGCGCTGACGACGAGCTCGGCGAACAATGCCGCCCGCTCCGCGTCGTCGGGGCCGTAGTGGCCGCCGTCGCGGCGGTCGAGCAGCGACAGCACCCCGATCGGGCGGCCGAGGCGGATCAGCGGGACGACCAACATCGTGTAGGGGACGTGGCCGGTGCCGGCGGCGATGCGGGCTGCAAAGCGGGGGTCGGTGCGACAGTCGGGGACCGCCAGCGGCTGCCCGTTTTCGACGACGCTGCCAGCGAGGCCGTGACCGGGGGGCAGGCGCACGCCCACGATCTCCCGCGCTCCCGCGCCCCACGCCGACTGGTAGACCAGCTCGCGGGTGTTGGCGTCGGTCAGCGCGATCGAGGAGGCCGCTGCCCCGAACACGCCGGCGGCGGTGCGCGCGATCCCCTCCATCAGGCTGCGCCGGGCGGCGGGAGCCTCGATCGAGAGGGTCAGCGACCCGCCGATCGTGGGCTGCGTGTGACCGCGGGGCTGGGTGTGGCTGCCCAGGGCGCGGGCGAAGGCGGAGACCGAGGCGACGCGCCGTTCGGGCACCATCTCCAGCCCCGCCTTGACCGCGTCGGCGATCTCGGGGGGAACGTCGGGGGCGAGCTCGCGCAGCTCGGTTGGGCTTGCGTACACGGGTGGTTTGCCGACGATCAGCGTCCACAGCGTGGCGGCCATGCCGAAGACGTCGCTGCGCGGGGAGACCGAGCCGCCGGCGAACACCTCCGGCGCCATGTAGCGCGGTGTGCCGACTCCCACGGTGCCTTCGTCCTCTTCCTCATCCTGGAGCAGGCGGGCGATCCCGAAGTCGACCAGCACGATCCCGTCCTCGCCGAGGATCAGGTTGTGGGGCTTGACGTCGCGGTGCACGATCTGCTGGTCGTGCACATACTCGAGCGCCTCGCAGCTCTCGCGGGCATAGTCGAGCGCCTGCTCCATTGGCAGGCCAGGATTGCCCTTCTGCGCCAGCAGAGTGTGCAGATCGGTGCCCTCCACCAGTTCCATCACGAGGTATTGGCCGCGCTCGTCGGCGAAGTGGTCGGTGACCTCGACGACGCGCGGGTGTCGCAGCAGCGACAGCAGCTGGGCCTCGACCTCGAAGCGCTCGGCGTGGCGGGTGTTGTTGACGTGCTTGATTGCGATGGCTTCGCCGTTGCTGGTGTCCCGGGCGCGGTAGACCGCGCCCATCGCACCGCTCGAGATCGGTTTCCCGACGGTGTAACGGTCTGCCAGCATGAGTCCCTGCGGCAGTACGAAGCGTGACTCGTCCTCCATGTTGATGGCCAGCGTAACGCAGCCTCCGGCCTACGACGTCCTTTGATGCGCTGAGTAGGCGCAATGACGTGGTCGGCGACCGGGAGCTCGAGTAGCGTTCAGCGTGGGTGAATGGATGAAACGCAAGCGCAGGCGGGCCGGGGCGGCACGCACGCGCCAGCTGCGGCGGGTGCTGCTGGCGATCGTCGCGTTGGGCGCCACGGGCCTTGCGATTGTCGCCTACGAGACCAACCTGCTGCGCTCGCTCGAACTGAGTACCGTCAACACTCGCTTCACGGTCCGCGGCCGCCAGCGGCCGCCGGCGAACATCGTGCTGGTTGAGATCGACGAACGGACCTTCGACGAACTGGACCTGCAGTGGCCCTTCCCGCGCCGCGTGCACGCCAAGGTGATCGAAGACATCGCGCGGGACCATCCCAAGGTGATCGCCTACGACGTGCAGTTCAGCGAGGCCAGCGCCTGCCCGCTCTCCACCAGGGGCACCCAGCCGCCGCCGGGGGAGTGCCCACAGGCGCGCAGCGATGAGACGGCGCTGCTCGAAGCGCTCAATAACGCCGACGGGCGCACCGTGATGACCACCACCGAAACCGAAGGCAACGGGAATACGAGGTTCCTCGGCAGCGAAGGCAACGCGCTGCTGGGCGAAGTCGGTTCGCGGCCGGCCAACGGGCTGCTGCCGACCGATCCGGGCGGCGTCCTGCGACGTGTCAGCTTCTCGGTCGGCGGCCTTAAGACGCTCGCGGTGGCGAGCGCGGAAGTCGCCGATAGGCATCGGGTGCGGGCGAGCGAGTTCGACGGAGGTCCCGCCTGGATCGACTACTACGGGCCGGAAAACAGCTTTCGCCGCGTGTCGTTCTCGACCGTTTATCTCGGCCACGTGCCGCGCGGCTTCTTCCACGACAAGATCGTGGTCGTCGGTCCCTCGGCGCCGACGCTGCAGGACATTCACCCGACCTCCACCGCTCGGCAGATGCCGGGTGCCGAAGTCCAGGCGAGCGCGATCGCGACGGTGCTGCGGGGCCTGCCGCTGCGCTCGTCGGCGGCGTGGTTGGACCTCGGGCTGATTGTCCTGTTGGGCTGCGCCACCCCGCTCGCTACGCTGAGGTTCGGCTCGATCGCCACCGTCGGGCTGGCGGTTGGGCTTGCCGCGGCGTTCACGGTGGGCGTGCAGGTCGCCTTCGACAACGGGCGCGTCGTGTCGTTCGTGTACCCGCTCGGGGCGCTGATCCTCAGCGCAGCGGGGGCCCTGTCCGTGCAGCTCGTGACGGTCGCCTTCGAGCGCGAGCGGGTGCGTGACCTGTTCTCGCGCTTCGTGCCTGAGAACGTCGTCGACGAGGTGCTGGCAAGCGCGGGTGGGGAACTGCGCCTCGGTGGGGTGCAGCGCGAGGGAACCGTGATGTTCACCGACCTGCGGGGCTTCACCTCGTTCGCGGAAACGCTGACGCCGGACCGTGTGATCGAAGTGCTCAACCGCTACCTGAGCGAGATGAGCGATGCGATTCTCGACCATGGGGGCACGCTGGTGGCGTACATGGGTGACGGGATCATGGCCGTGTTCGGAGCGCCGATCGTGCAGGTTGACCACGCCGACCGCGCGCTCTCCACGGCCCGTGAGATGCTCGCCGTGCGCCTGCCCCGCTTCAACGGATGGCTGCGCGAACAGGAGCTGGGGCAGGGGTTTCGCATGGGCATCGGCCTGAACTCTGGTCGCGTGATGTCGGGCAACGTCGGCTCCGAGCGGCGCGTCGAGTACACGGCGGTGGGCGACACCACGAACGTGGCGGCGCGCATCGAGCAGCTCACCAAGGGGACGCCTCACCAGCTGATGGTCTCAGGGGCCACCAAGGAGGCGCTCACCACGCAGCCCGACGATCTCGCGTTCGTCGACCATATCGAGCTGCGCGGCCGGCGGACGGAGATCGCGATCTGGGCGCTCGCCGAGGAGCCCGAGGGGCCGGCGGCGTCCCCGTCCTCGCCGGTCGATCAGCTGAGGGAGGATGGGCCGGAGCTCTTGTCGGCCGACCACTCTGCCGAGAGCCTGGCGCAGGAGCCTCCGGCCGCCGATCAGCCGGAAACCGTGTAGCCGGCCTGCCGCAGGGCTGTGAGCGCGCTCGTCGTACGGGCGCCGTCGCTGCCGATCGCGCGCTGAGCCTGCGCGTAGGCCGCTTCGTTCCCGGCTCGCGCGGCGGAGGCCAGCGCGGCGTAGTCGCGGCTGAGCGCCGCCAGCGAGGCGGCGAGGTTGGCGTTGAGGCTCTGCGCCGCGGGGCTGACGGAGAGTCGCCCGAGCGCGCGCGAGGCGGTGGTGTAGGCCGCGGCCAGCTGCGCGGCCGCGGCGGCCTGCGCGGCGGCGCTCGACGCGGCGTGCAGGCGGGCGGTGCCGGCGTTGACGGGGCTGTTCAGCGTGCCGAAGGTGCTCCTCAGCGCGCTCGCGTACTGCGGACTGGGCGCCAGCCCGAACGCAGTCGTGCCGTTCAGCTTCAGGGTGGCCGCGATCTGCGCGCATTGCGACCCCGACGCGGCGGCGGTGGAGCCCACGCAGGCGATCGTCACGACGCCGCCAGTGGTGGGCACCGTGTAGAGCGTCAGTGGCGAGGCGAGGCCGTGCACCGAGAGTCCGCTGTAGCGGTATGCCTCATAAGCGCCAAGCCGCACCGCTTCAGGATGGGGCGGCGTCCCGTTGAGGGCGGCGGTGAACGCAGCGGGCAGCAGCGCTGGCCCGGAGGCTCCGACCTCGCCGGCAAGCAGGGGCTGGCCGGCGGCGGCATAGGTGTGGGAGGCGCCGGCCGCTGAACCGGTGCTCAGCGCGAGCGGCTGTGAGAAGGTGAGCCCCGGAATCGTGGGTGCGCTCCCGAGCCGCCGCCAGCTGGATGGGAAGGAGAGTTCGACGTAGCCCGACGATGCCGAGTCGGTGAAGGCCGTGCCGGAGCTGCCCGAGCTCCCGCCCAGAAGCAGTCCGGCGATGAGCGCGAGCACGGCGGCGGCGATCAGCACCGGCAGGTATCTCCTGTTGGGAGCGCCGGCCGCGGCGCTGGTGCCGGTTGGGGTGCGAGTGCCGGCCGCGCCCGCCCCGGGCGGGGCGGCGGTGGAGGCGCGCGCCTGCGGGTCAGCGGTGGGGGCCGCCGCGTCACGCTGGCCGCCGGATGCCGGCGCGGCGTCAGACGCCACCGCGGCCGCGGCGAGGCGGGTTGCGCCGGGATCGCTCTTTGCGGCGGTCCGCGGCGCTCGTGTCGGGGAGCCAACTGTGGGGCGCAGGCGGGTTGCGTCGGTGGAGGCGGACGGCGCGGAGGCCTCCGCCGGCGCGGCGCCGAGCGCTCGCCGTGCCTGCAACATCAGCTCTCCGGCGGACGCCGGCCGGTCGGCGGGATCCTTGGCCATCCCCTGGGCGATCACGTCGTCCATCGCTGCGGGCAGGTCGGAGCGCACCTCCGAGAGACGCGGTGGGGGCTCGGTGAGGTGCGCGAGCAGGGCTCGCTCTTCAGTCGCCCGCTCGAACGGCACCCGGCCGGTGAGGCACTCGCAGAGCACGGCCGTGAGCGCGTACACGTCGCTGCGGGCCGTGGCGCGCGCCCCGCGGGCCTGCTCGGGGGAGATGTAGTCGATCGTGCCCACGAACTGACCGGTTTCGGTCATCGCCGCGTCGTCGTTGCCCTTGGTCAGGCCGAAGTCGGCCAGATAGGCGTGGTCGCCGGCGCCGACGAGCACGTTCTGGGGCTTGACGTCGCGATGGATAAGCCCTTTCGCGTGCGCCGCGTCGAGCGCCTCGGCCACCTGCGTGAGCAGGCGCAGCGCCCGCCGGTCGTCGAGCTGGTGGCGCAGAATCAGATCCTTGAGCGTGGGGCCCTCCACCATGCGCATCGCGAGGAACAGCCGGTTGTCGGTGGCGCCGGCCTCGTAGACGGTGACGATGTGAGGGTGGTCGAGGGCGGCCTGCAGCAGCCCCTCGCGTCGGAAGCGCTCGCGGAAGGCGGGGTCGGCGCTGAGATCTGCCGTGAGCACCTTCAACGCCACCACGCGCTCCAGCGAGAGCTGGGTGGCGCGGTAGACAGTGCCCATGCCGCCCTCACCGAGCGTGCCGTCGATGCGGTAGCCGGCTACGACCGTGGGGTTGTCAAGCGAGTCCACTCGTGGTCCCCTCTGCAAGGCGCCAATCGATTCACGGGATTAACCACCAGATCACCGGTCGCTGCTCCTCGATGGGCCTCACGCACTCATCGAGACTAGCCCACGAGTACCGGGCCGCTGCCTTTGCCGCCGCTTGGAGCGGCGGGTTTGGAGGGCGAGCTGGGGGCTGGCGTTGGCGTGTAAGTCGATTCTGGAGTCGTGGTCGGAGCGGGTGTGCTCGCCGGCGGGGGAGTCGAAGCCGGGGCGGGAGCGCTCTGGTGCGGCGGGCGGTGCAGTGCCGGTGGTGTCGCGGGCGCCGCGATACCGGAGATGTGCACCGGCGTGGAGGAGATCACCACCGGTGCGGGCAGCGGCGCCGCCTGTGCGCTGCTGGCGGTCGCCTTGCGCACGCCGAAGCTCGCGCCAAACACCACCAGCACGACGATCAACGCCGCGATTGCCGCGCGCCCACGCGAGGGATGGGGGGTGGTGCTCATACGCGGTATTCGGTCATTGGCAGCGGCGGCGCCCGGTCATCATTCGCAGCGCTCGGGCTTTTTCGAGCCCGCGGCCAGGCAGCGCTGAATCTTGGTGAAGTTGGCGTGCGCGATCTTGTATTCGATGTAGGTGCCGATCTCGTTCTTGGCGGTCACGTAGATCTTGAGGGCGGCGCCATTGGGCAGCATCGCCCCATGCAGCCCGGGGAAGCCGACAGAGCGGGCAGTCTTGGCCTGAGGACGGCAGCCACGCGTGCAGCGCACTTCGACGCGGGCCTTCTTCGGGGCGCTGACGGCGAGGTTCACGACCTGCACTCCACCGGTGAGCGGCTGCGCGGTGAGCGTTGCTTCGGCTTGCAGACGCTTGAGTTGGACGACGTAGTCGAACAGGAACTCGATGTTTCCCCCGGCCGATTCGACCCCGCCGAGTTGGATCGTGTAGGACTTCCCGGCCTGGACGTTGGCGAACAGTTCGCCGGCCACCGTCGGCTGGTTGACCGCGCACTGGCGCTGCGCGTCTTCGGGCAGCAGCGTGGTGGGGCTGTACGGCATGAGCGCCATCACCGTGCCGAAGGAGGCCGAGGTGCGGATCCGCACCAGCCCGTTGGCATTCGGGTAGAAGTCGTACCAGATCGTCTTGCCCTCGTTGACACCGTTGCAGCCGGTCAGCTCGGCGGGCCCTGGCTGCGAGCCGAGGATGTCAGACTGGACAGTCGCCGCCGCCGTGTTGCGTTCGTCGCGCAGGGTTTCCGCGCGGTTGAGTGGAGTGCCGGGATGGTGCGCAGAGGCCGGTTCGTTGAGGTTGAGTGCATCGATGTAGTTGTCGTTGATCGGCGGCACCGGCGCCGCTTCGCACGGCGCTTTGACGCATACGGCTGTTTCAGCCGGCGCCGCGGCCGTGGCCGCCATCGTCGTGGCTCCGAGCGCCAGCAGCGCCGTGGTCACCACGAGCGCGATCGCGCGCCAGGAGCGCCTGAGTGTTGCCCGCATCAAAATGCACCTCGCCTCATTGCCTGACAGCATCATAGATCGCACGGGTACACTCGTGCCGCGCCATATGAGCATGGCAAGACCTCTCAAGACCTGCAACGCTGCCAGCGTGCACACGACCACTGCGATCGATGCCCCACCAGGGTGGCGGGCGTGAGCGACGAGCCCGAGCACAAGGAGCCGGCGGCGGCGGGCGAGGCGCCCGACCCGTTGATCGGCGTCACGGTGGGGCGCTACCGGATCGAGTCGCTGCTGGAGGTGGGCGGGATGGGCCGCGTGTACCGGGCGGTGGGAGCCGAAGGCGAACCGGTGGCGCTCAAGCTGGTGCGGAGCGACCTCGCCGAGGACAGCGTCTTTCGCAAGCGCTTCGAGCGCGAGGCGATGATCGCCCAGCAGGTGAAGAACCCGCACGTGGTGCCGGTGCTGGACACCGGCGAGCACGAGGGCGTGCCCTACCTCTCACAGCGTTTCATCGAGGGCGGCTCACTGGAGCAGAAGCTCAAGCGAGAGGGTCGCCTCGATGTGTCGACGACGCTGAAGCTCTGCGCGCAGGTGGCGGACGGGCTGGACGCACTGTTCGCCGGCGGGATGGTGCACCGCGACGTGAAGCCCGCGAACGTCCTGCTGGACTTGGACGGGACCGCGTTGATCACCGACTTCGGCCTGGCTAAGGACAGCCAGGGCACGAACCTCACGCGGCCCGGGCAGGCGCTGGGCTCGCTGGACTACATGTCGCCCGAGCAGATCCGCGGCGAGGCGGTCAGCGCCGCGACCGACGTGTATGCGCTGGGGTGCGTCATCTGCCAGTGCCTCAGCGGGACCCCTCCGTTCAGCGATCGCCAGGGTATGCGGATCCTGTGGGCGCAGTTGCAGGACGAGCCGCCGGACCCCTGTGCGGAGCTGCCCGACGCGCCGCCAGGGCTGGGAGCAGCGGTGCTGCGCGCGCTCGCGAAGAGCGCCGCCGAGCGTCCGCAGAGCGCCGGGGAGTACGCGCGCCTGCTGCACGAGGCGGCCGGGATCGCACCGCCGTCCACGACATAGACGCCGGGCTGTGCGTCCGCGACAGACGCGGGCCGCTCTCTCCGCTGCGCCCCGGTGCGGCTACAGATCTCGGTCGGACTCCGCGAGGACGGCCCGCCAGACCCCGTCCTCGAGCACGAGACGCACTGTCTCGCCGCCGTCGCCGAGGGCGATCCGCGCCTCGCGGGCGTCGAAATCGACCTCCAGCGCGAGCGCCAATGGCGGCACAGGGCTGGCCGGCTCGACGGGCACGCGCGAGACGACAGTCGGGCTGGCCACCACCACCACGGGCTCGGGCTCGACGATCGCCTTGACCACCAGCGTCGTCGCGCCAACCTCGATCGAGTCGTCGAGCTCCAGCAGCCGGGGACTCTGGATCCGCAGGCCGTTGACGAACGTGCCGTTGGAGGAGCCAAGATCCTCGATCGCATAGTCGCCGGTGGCCTCGCGCGAGATGCGGGCGTGCTGGCGGGAGATCTCCTCGTCCTCGGAGAGCTGCCCGGCCCCGTCGGCGTGTCGCCCGATGACGAGCTCGTCATCGACGACGATCGTGTCGCCGATCGCGTTGCCGCTGATCACCTCGAGGCGCAGGTAGGTGGAGCTGGTGCTCATCGGAGCACCGTAGCGATTGCCGAAGTCGGATCCTGCTCGCCACGCTCGGCGCGGATCACGTGCATAACCGCGTTGATCAGGGCCAGATGGGTGAAGGCCTGGGGAAAGTTGCCGAGGTGGCGGCCGGTGCTGGGATCGATCTCCTCGGCGTAGAGGCCCAGCGCGGAGGCGTGGGAGATGAGCTTCTCGCACAGCGCCCGCGCGCGCTGCAGCTCGCCGATCTCGCACAGCGCGGAGACCAGCCAGAAGGAGCAGATCGTGAACGAGCCCTCCTCGCCGGTGAGCCCGTCGTCGGTGTCGGCGACGCGGTAGCGCAGCACCAGGCCATCCTCGGTGAGCTCGTCGGCGATCGCCAGGACGGTGGCCACGATGCGCGGATCCTCGGCTGGGAGGAAGCGCACGAGCGGCGCCAGCAAAAGCGAGGCGTCGAGCGTGGTGGTGCCGTAGTGCTGGGTGAAGACACCGCGCTCGTCCACCCCGTGCGCGCAGATGTCGGCGTGGATCTCCTGCGCGGCCGCATGCCAGCGCTCGGCCCACTCGCGGTCGTCGCGCAGCTCTGCCAGGCGGGCCCCGCGGTCGGCGGCGACCCAGCACATGAGCTTGGAGGAGGTGAAGTGCTGGGGCTCCCCGCGCACCTCCCAGATCCCGTGGTCGGGCTCGCGCCAGTGATCGAGCGCGCCGGCGACCTGGCGCTTGATGATCGGCCACAGCCGGTCGGGGAGCTGGTCGCGCGAGCGGGTGTGCAGGTAGATCGAGTCGAGCACCGCGCCCCACACGTCATGTTGGCGCTGGCGGTAGGCGCCGTTGCCGATCCGCACCGGCTGCGCGCCGCCGTAGCCGGAGAGATGGTCGAGCTCCTGCTCCTCCAGGCGGCTCTCGCCGCCGATCCCATACATGATCTGAAGCTCTCCCTCCTCGGCCTCGGCGAGGTCGGCGACGAAGTAGAAGAAGTCGTTGGCCTCCCAGTCGAAGCCGAGCGTGTAGAGAGCCCACAGCATGAAGGTGGAGTCGCGGATCCAGGTGTAGCGGTAGTCCCAGTTGCGTTCGCCGCCGAGGGTCTCCGGCAGCGAGGTGGTGGCCGCCGCCACCATCGCTCCGGTGGGGGCGTAGCTCAGCCCCTTGAGCGTCAGCGCGCTGCGCTGCAGATGGGTGCGCCAGGGATGGTCGGGGAAGGTGCCCTGCTTGAGCCACTCCTGCCAGTGGTGGGCGGTGCGCACGAGTCGCTCGTTGGCCTGCGCATAGGTCGTGGGCAGCGGATGCTCCGACCAGCCCAGCGCGGCGAATCCGGCCTCCCCCTCATGCAGGATCGTGCGAGCGCGGGCGCGTGGGCCCTCGAACCCAAGGTTCATGTCGGTGACCAGCTGGAGTTTGAGGTCCATGCCCTCCGAGCCGGCCGTCGCCTCGTTGTAGCCGGGGCCGGTGTAGGACCACTCGGCGGCGAGGCCGCCGTAGTCGAAGACCGGTTCGCAGTCGAGGTGGATCTCAGCCCACCCCTGCACGCAGAAGACCGTCCGCAGCAGCACATGATCGGCGTCGTAGTCGGTCGGCGAGCGCCGGTGGGTGCGCGAGCGTTCCTCGTTGTGGTACCAGGGTCCGATGCAGAGCACGTCGCGGACCACCACCCACCCGGTGCGCGTCTCCCAGCTGGTCTCGAGCACCAGCGTGCCCGGCAGGTAGCGCACGGCGCCTGGCACGGTGATACCGGCGGGGCCCAGCCGGAAGCCGCCAGCGTCGCGGTCGAGCATCGCGCCGAACACGCTCGGCGAGTCCAGGCGCGGCAGGCACATCCACTCGACGTTGCCGCTCGGCGCGATCAACGCGCAGGTCTCGCAGTCCGACAGGAAGCCGTAGTCGGCGATCGGCGGGAACGGGCTCCCCTGACTGCCCTGGGCTCCTGTCGCGCTCACCGCGCCAAGGCTACTAGCGAGCGGGGCCGGATAGGCTCTGGCTGGATGACCTGGGTCGAAGTCTTCATCGCGTTCGTGGTGTCGCATCTGGTTGGGGACTATCTCCTGCAGACAAATTGGCAGGCGCTGCACAAGCGCGGCGGCCTGGCGCGGGGAGCCTCAGATGCGCGCCGGGCGCTGTTCACCCACGTCACGCTCTACACGCTCTGCTTCATCCCGGCGCTGGTGGTGGCCGATCTCGGCGTGGAACTCCTGTGGGTGATCCCTGCGATCTTCATCCCGCACCTCATCCAGGACGACG
This sequence comes from uncultured Solirubrobacterales bacterium, assembly GCA_963744135.1. Classification (GTDB taxonomy): domain Bacteria; phylum Actinomycetota; class Thermoleophilia; order Solirubrobacterales; family Solirubrobacteraceae; genus Palsa-744. Next base: position 65,661 of record CAVUSE010000012.1, read on the forward strand.
GAAGGCTGCTGCAGGCCTATATGAAGGGCGTGAAGCGGTTGGATCCGAAGGAAAACCTGGCGGTGTCGATCGCCGTCGATCAGACCTTCCATCTGCTGGCGCTGCTCGCCCTTGCGCTGATCATCGGCTCCTGAGCCTGGATCAATCCGCCAGCTGCGGGGTCGGTTCGCCTCGCACGATCCGTCGCCGCTCGGTCGCCGCGACCATCCGAAACTCCGGGACGCACGAGCCGCGCGCCAGCTTGCGCGGCAGCAGTGGCCGGGCACTGCGGGAGGTGGCGAGCAGCGTCGCGCACGCCGCCTCTTGAAGGGGGGTGCAGCCCAGGCCGTACAGCTCGCGCACACGTGGGGGCAGCGAGCACAGCATCACCAGGTCGTGGACGCGCTTGCCCAGCTGGCGACTGGCGGGCATCGGGATGGCGAAGGCCGAGGCGTATCCCATGTAACGGGCCTCCTCGGTCAGGTGGAGGTCATCGGCGGCGAGCTGCCGCTCGTACCAGGCGCGGAAGTCGCCGTACGTGGCGGGCGCGGACTCCGCGGGCATCCCGAACAGCTCAGCGAAACGCACATAGTCGCGCCACAACGCCTCCCGCTCGGAGTCGCTCATGCGGCGTACCAGCCGCTCATAGAACCACTCGGCCGAGTCGGCGATCACCGCCACGGTCCACAGCATCAGCTCGGGGTCGACGGCCGAGTAAGGAGTGCCGGCCGGGTAGTGGGGTCCGGCGTCTTCGAGCAGCTCGCCGACAACGTGCTCGTGCATGCGTTGCACTGCCTCCAGCACGCGATCTGCCTCCGCATGAGTGCCGAAGAAGACGGCCTCGAACATCTCCCCGGTGTGCGAGAGGCGGCGGAAGGGCGTGCTCTTGTTGCGCGTGTGCCTGCTCGTCCCGACATAGTTGAGGGGCTTCACCGCGCCGACGCACAGGGCTCGCTGCCCGTACAAGAGGCCCACCGCCTTCTCTTCGTGGACCCGGCGCAGCATCGACTCGCCCCGGGGAAAGTACCCGTCCCGCATCGTCTCGCCACCGTACCAGGCGCCTCGTGCCTGGCATCATCGGTCGATGCCCGCGCTCCCCAAGCTCTCATTGAGGGCCTTCTCGGAGGACGACGGCCCCGTGTTGATGGGCGTGCTGGGCGCACCGGAGGTCGCGCGCTGGCTGCTGCCAGCGGGGCGCGCTCAACCCCACTCAGAGGCCGAGTGCGCCGCTCGGGCTCGCGTAGGCGCGGCGCACTGGAGGGCGCACGGCTTCGGCCCCTGGATCGTCAGCGAACATGGTCGCACGGTCGCCTGCGGCGGGCTCGGCCTGCGACTGCTCGAAGGCCGCCCTGAGATCGAGCTCGCCTGGGCCGTCATCCCGGATGCATGGGGCCGCGGGATCGCCACGGCGATAGGGCGCGAAGCGCTCGCGCTCTCGGCCGCGAGGGGCGTGCGAGAGGCGGTCGCCCTCAGCCGCGCCGACAACCTCGCCTCGCGACGGGTGATGAGCAAGCTCGGGATGACCCCGGCCCGCGAGCTCCAGCACGCGGGGTTTCCGCACGTGCTCTACCGCGTGGAGGTTGGGTGATGGGGAGGCTCATACGTTGGGGGGAGGCTCATACGTTGGGCAGCGAGTACTTGCGCGTCTTCGGCGACTGCTCCAGCAGCCCGACCTCCACGAGGGTGATCACGTAGCGGTGGATCGTGCTCGCGCTGATCTGCAGGCGCTCGGCGATCTCCATCAATCCGAGGGTCGACTCGTCGGGGCCGAAGCAGGTCAGGATCGCCAGGCCCCGCAGGAGCGACCGCGACAGCCGGCGGTCGTCGTAGGTGGGCATGCCGGATTCCTCGGCACGGCTCAATGCCGCCGAAATCAACCCGGCGAAGCCGGGCGCTCGCCCGGGGTCGGCAGCGCGCACGATCTCCTCGATCTGGCCGGGGGAGAGCGTGATCGAGATCTGCGGCTCGGTTGCCATGGGCCAATCCTCGCAGATGCCGCGGACGATTGTCTGCACCGCTTGGTCGGCGGGTTTGGCGCGGCTATCTTGGGACCGTGGGCGAGATCGATGTCACCTACTTCAACGACCCCGGCTGTCCGTGGGGCTACTCGATCAGCCCGGCGCTTGCCGTGCTGCGCTGGCGCTACGGCGTGCAACTGCGCTGGCGCCTGGTGACGATCGGTCTTGCGGAGAGCGCCGAGCGCTACGTCGACAGCGGCTACACACCGACGCGCTCCTCGCTCGGCCAGTTGATGTACCGCGCGCGCTACGGGATGCCATTTGCGCCGATGCCACGAGCGCGCGTGCTCGCCACGGCGCGCGGTTGCCGGGCGATCGTGGCCACGCGGCTGCTCGCTCCCGAGCACGAGTTGGCGGCGCTGCGGGCGCTGCAGCTCGCGTGGTTCACAACCACGCTGCTGCTCGATGAGGATGAGGGGATCGCACAGGCGCTCGCTCGCGTGGATGGGCTCGACGTCGACGCGGTGGTGGGACTGCTCGAGGACCCGCGTGTCGCCGAAGCGTATGAGGCCGACAAGCTGGAGACGCGACAGGCGCAGGGCGGGCCGACCCACTTCCAGGGCAAGGCGCGCCAGACCGATGGGCCGGTGCGCTACTCGGCGCCCTCGCTGATCTTCACGGCCGGCGCGGGATCTGACGGCGAGCGGCGCCTGGAGGCGGGAGGCTTTCAGACGATTGAGGCCTACGACGTGCTGATCGCCAACCTCGACTCCTCGCTCGTGCGCGAGGCTCTGCCGGAGACGCCTCTGCCGGCGCTCGAGCGCTTCCCAGACGGCCTCGTCACCCAAGAGGTGGCGGCGATCATGGCGCAGGGCAACAACCCCCCCGATCGCGCCGCTGCCGAGCGCGCGCTGATCGAGCTCGTTGGGGACGGCCGCGCGCGGCGCACCGGCTTGGGCGACGACGCGTTGTGGCAGCCGGTCTGATTCCCGGCGCGCCCACAGCTCCCGAGACTTTTTTTGGGCAGCCAGCCGATCGATGGACTCGCAGAGGGTGGCGGCTCGGTGTGCGCTCCCAATCAGCGCGGCAGCGTGCGCCCCAATCATCGCGGCGGGCCGGCAGGTAGCCTCCAACGCTCGATGAGCACCACGATCACCCTCCCCGACGGCAACGCTCTGGAGCTTGCCGACGGTGCCACCGGCGCCGATGCGGCCGCAGCGATCGGCGCAGGCCTGGCGCGGGCGGCGCTGGCGGTGGAGATCCGCGGCGGTGACGAGGTGGCAGGCGGGGAGGGAGGGGAGGTCCCCGAGGTGCGCGACCTCTCCAGGCCGCTGCCCGACGGCGCAGCGATCGCGATTCTCACCGCGCGCAGTGAGGGCGAGGAGCCGTTGCGACTGATCCGCCACGACGCCGCGCACGTGCTTGCCGCAGCGGTGATGGAGCTCTACCCGGGCGTGAAGATCTCGATCGGGCCGGCCATCGAGCAGGGCTTCTACTACGACTTCGAGTTCCCCGACGGAGTGAGCGTCTCCGAGGCCGACTTCCCGGCGATCGAAGAGCGGATGCGCGCCCACGTCAAGGCGGCGGAGCGCTTCGAGCGCGAGGAGATTCCGGTCGCGGACGCGCGCGCGCGCTTCCTGGCGGCCGGTCAGGACTACAAGGTGGAGCTGATCGACGATCTCGTGCGGGCCTCCACACAGGGCGCCGCAGGTGGTGATGGTGATGGCGTCGCAGCAGGCGACGATGGTGGTGGTGTCGCAGCCGGCGGCGACGGTGGTGGCGTCAACGGCGAGTCGGGCGGCGGAGATGAAGGTGGGGGCGAGGAGAGCGGTCGGCCGTCCCGCTTGGAGACGGTCTCGCTCTACACCAACGGGCCCTTCACCGACCTCTGCCGCGGCCCGCACGCGCCCTCCACCAAGACCGTGGGCGCCTTCCGACTGCAGTCCGTGGCGGGCGCCTACTGGCGGGGAGACTCCACGCGCACGATGCTCACCCGCATCTACGGCACCGCGTTCTTCACGAAGGCGGCGCTCGAGGAGCACCTGGAGCGCCTCGAGCAGGCGCGAGCGCGCGACCACCGCAAGCTAGGGCGCGAGCTCGACCTCTTCCAGTTCTCCGAGCTCTCCCCGGGTTCTCCGCTGTGGAAGCCGGCGGGGATGGCGGTGTGGAACGCGCTCACCGAGCTGTGGCGGGAGGAGAACTGCGCACGCGGCTACGAGGAGGTCAAAACGCCGATCCTGTTTGACGTCGAGCTGTTCAAGCAGTCCGGACACTGGGACAAGTTCCGGGAGAACATGTACTTCACCGAGGTCGAATCCCGACCAATGGGCATGAAGCCGATGAACTGCCCGGCGCACATCCAGATCTACAAGGATGCCCGCCGCTCCTACCGCGACCTGCCGATCCGCTACTCCGAGCAGGGATTGGTGCACCGCCACGAGCCCAGCGGCACGCTGCACGGTCTGCTGCGCGTGCGCTCCATCACCCAGGACGACGCGCACATCTTCTGCACCGAGGAGCAGGTGCAGGACGAGGTGGTGCGCTGCCTGCGCTTCGGCTTTCACATCTACGAGCTGTTCGGGTTCGAGCCGCGCCTTGAGCTCTCCACGCGCCCGGAGCGGCGGATCGGCAGCGATGAGATGTGGGACCGCGCGGAGGCGGCACTGCAGGGGGCGCTGGAGGGGGAGGGCCTCGCCTACGAGGTGAACCCGGGGGACGGCGCCTTCTACGGGCCCAAGATCGACCTGCACATGGCAGACTCGATCGGGCGCTCCTGGCAGCTGGGGACGGTGCAATTGGATTACTCGATGCCCGAGCGCTTCGAGCTCGCCTACACCGGCGCCGACAACGCCGAGCACCGGCCGGTGATGATCCACCGCGCGCTGCTGGGCTCATTCGAGCGCTTCATTGGCATCCTGATCGAGCACTACGCGGGCGAGCTGCCGCTGTGGCTGGCGCCCGTGCAGGCGATCGTGCTGCCGGTCTCCGACCGCTTCAACGAATATGGCGCCACCGTGCTGGAGCGCCTGCGCGAGCAGGGTCTGCGCGTGGAGCTCGACGATCGCAGCGAGTCGATCGGTCGCAAGGTGCGCGACGCCGAGCTGCGCCGCATCCCGCACATGCTCGTGGTGGGCGAGCGCGAGCAGCACGAGGGCGCGGTGTCGGTGCGCGAGCACCGGGCTGGAGACATGGGCAGCGCACCGGTGGAGGAGCTCGCCCAGCGGCTGGTGGCGCACGTGCGACGGCGCGCCTCCTCGCCCACCCTGCACGAGGGCGCATAGCCCTGCTCGCGTCGCCCCTGCACGAGGACGCATCATCCTGCTCGCGTCGCCCTGCACGAGGGTGCATCTTTGCCCGCATCGCCCCTGCACGAGGGCGCATCTTTGCCCGCGTCGTCCGTGTGCACCTGCCCCGCGATCCCGCTCCTCGTCGAGCCGGCGGGCTGCAGTTGGCGGGGCGGAATTGGATGGCGTCGAGAAACTTCCCTTGCGTACCGCCGACACCCCGTTATACTCGGCCGCCTTGAGGAGTTCCCGCATCCCATTTTCAGTGTGCCGCGCCATCGAATCGGCTTGACGCGCCGCCAGGACAGCTAGTGGCCGTACCGCGGAGGTTCGACCGGCGCCCGCCAGAGCGGGACACGACCAGGGTCAACGAGCGGATCCGCGTGCCCGAGGTGCGCCTGATCGACGACCAGGGCGCCCAGGTGGGTGTGTTGAAGACCCCCGACGCGCTGCGCTTTGCCCAAGAGCGCGATCTCGACCTGGTGGAGGTCGCGCCGGAGGCGCGCCCCCCGGTGTGCCGCGTGCTGGACTACTCCAAGTACAAGTACGAGCTGGCTCAGAAGCAGAAGCAGGCGCGCAAGCACCAGCAGCAGATCACCGTGCGGGAGATCAAGTTCCGCCCGAAGATCGCCCAGCACGACTACGACACGAAGAAGCACCACGTCGAACGCTTCCTGCGCCACAAGGACAAGGTGAAGGTCACGATCATGTTCCGCGGCCGCGAGGTCACCCACCCCGAGCGCGGCACCATGATCCTCGACCGGCTCGCCGAGGAGCTCGCGGAGCTGGGCATCGTCGAGCAGCGCCCGATGCAGGAGGGGCGCAACATGACGATGATGCTCGGCCCCTCCAAGGCGGTGCTGGCGGGGCGCTTCGATGCCTCCTCGCCCGACGGCGCCGAGCCAGTGGAGGACGCTGCAGCCCCACAGGCTCAGGCGCCCACAGAGGCGGATGGCTCGGTGGGGTCTCCAGAGAGCGAGGCGGCGCCGGAGCTGGATGCGCCGGCTGCGGCCGCGCCTGCGCACGATGCCGCCACGGAGGATGCCGCCACGGAGGATGCCCCCTCGGAGGCTGCCGCAGAGCAGGATGCCGCCACGGAGGATGCCGCCACGGAGGATGCCGCAGAGCAGGATGCCGCCACGCAGGACGCGCCGGCCGACGAGCCGCAAGGCGGGGAGGTCCCGACGGCCTCCGAGCCGGCGTAGCTCGGGGCTCTGCCTTCAGCCTCAGGCGGCGCGCGTGCCCTTCATCGAGAGCATCGCCGCGTCGGCGTGGTGGAGCAGCTGCTCGGCGTTGGACCCATCGTGCGGGTAGACGCTCGCGCCGAGGCTGGCGCCGACTTTCACCGCGCCCGCCTCCACGCGGATCGGCTCGGCGAGCGTGAGACGCATGCGCTCCATGAACGCCTGCACCTCGGTGGTGGGATGGCGCAGCATGCTGAGCAGCGCCACGAACTCGTCGCCGCCGTAGCGGGAGATCAGCTCGTCGTCGCGCACCGCGCCGCCCAGCCGTTCGGCCAGCGTGCGCAGCACCTCGTCGCCGGCGTGGTGGCCGAGCGTGTCGTTGACCTGCTTGAAGCCATTGAGGTCCATGTAGACGAGTGCGACCGCGCACCCATGACGCTGGGCGCGCGAGATCGCGCGGTCGAGCTCTTTGTGGAACAGCCTGCGGTTGGCGAGGTCGGTGAGCTGGTCGTGGTGGGCCTGGTGGCGCAGCTGCTCGAGGATCGTGCGCCGCTCGCTGATGTCCGCGAAGGTGGCGATCGCACCGCACTGGCGTCCGTGCTCGTCCAGGGCGGGCCGTGAGCTGAGCGAGATCCACGTCACCGCGCCGTTCGGCTTCTGCACCCCGATCGCCACCGCACGCGCGGCGCGCCCGGTCTGCAGCGTTTCTGCGCTCGGATGCGAGGCGACCGGCCACGCGGAGCCGTCCTCGTGCAGGAAATGCCAGCGGCGGTCGCGGACGTGGCGGGCGAGCAGCTGGTCGTGACTCATGCAGAGGATCCGCGCGGCGGCGTTGTTGGCGTAAATGGTGCGCCCGTGGAGGTCGAACACCAGCACGCCCTCCGACAGCATCTCGGTTGTGACCTGCATGCGGTTCTCCAACGTGCGTAGCTCGGCGCGGCGCGCTCGCAGCTCCCCGCGCAGGCGCTCGGTGGCGGCGATCGACTGCACGAGACGCTCGCATGCCAGGTCGAGGGCGCGATCGGGATCGGCCGCCCCGATCTCCGCGATCTCGCGCAGCGCGTGGGTGATCGCGCTCGGGGCGGCGTTCGGCAGCCGTTCCGCCTGCTCAACGGGAGGGTGCGCGATCGAAGCTCGATCCATCAGTGGATTCATCGGCTCTCGGCGGCCAATACATGACAGCCTTTTGAGCCGATCGGCCTCATGAATGGAAGCCCGCCCACCCGTCTGCCATAATCACCGACTCGCCATGCCCAAGATGAAGACTCACTCCGGCGCCAAGAAGCGCTTCAAGCTCACCGCCACCGGCAAGGTGCGCGGACGGCACGCCTTCACCAGCCACATCCTGGAGAAGAAGTCAGCCAAGCGCAAGCGCGCGCTCGGAGCCCCGGCGCTGCTCTCGGCGGACGACACCCCCCGGGTGAAGCGGATGCTGGGCGCACCTTCGAAGAGCGCGCGCAGCGGCGCGGCAGCCTCCCGCGGCGCGCCGGGCGCATCGAAGCGGGGGGCCGGCTCGTGAGGGTCAAGCGCTCCGTTCACGCGCGCAAGAAGCGTCGCGCCACGCTCGAGCTGACGAAGGGCTTCAGGGGCGAGGCGCACTCCAACTACCGCCGCGCCAAGGAGGCGCTGATCAAGGCGGATACCTACGCCTACCGCGACCGGCGCAACCGCAAGCGCGACTTCCGGCGGCTGTGGATCACCCGCATCAACGCCGCCGCCCGCCAGAACGGGATGAGCTACTCCCAGTTCATGCATGGCCTCTCGCTGGCCGGCGTCGAGCTCGACCGCAAGGTGCTGGCGGACATCGCCGTGCGCGACGCCGACGCGTTCCGACGTTTTGCCGAGGTTGCCCGCGAGGCGTCGGCCGCCTGACCTCGAAGGCGCCGACATACCCAGCCTCCCGGGCGCCGTTCCTCATGGGACGGCGCCCTTTTTGTTATCCAAGCACATACCTGCACACCCAACACTTCACAAAATGAAGGGTTGGGGTCCGAAAAGTTCCATGCAACACCCCCAACTCCACCACCGATGAACATCATTGCCTCCACACCGCTAACCGTTCTCGCCGTCTCACGCCGGTGACCACCCTCGCCGTGCCACGCCGCACCAGTCTCGCCGTCCTCTGCCGATGACCACCCTCGCCGTGCCACGCCGCACCAGTCTCGCCGTCCTCTGCCGATGACCATCATCACCTCCCACCACAACCCCCACCTGCAGCAGTTGCGGCGGCTGCAACGCCGTCGTGAGCGCACCCGCACCGGGCGCTTCCTGGCGGAGGGCGAGGATCTGCTCGCCGCGGCCGCCGATGCCGGTTGGAAGCCCGTGGAGGGGTATCGCGTCGCCGGCAGCGAGCTCGGGGGGTGGGACTACGTGGATGTGGAGCCGGCGGCGCTGGCGGCGGTCAGCACGCTTGGGTCGGGAACACGCGCGATCGGCGTGTACGAGCAGCGCTGGAGCCCATGCCCCCAGGGCCCACTGTGCGTCTACCTGCATGGGCTTTCCGACCCCGGCAACGTCGGCGCGGTGCTCCGTGCAGCCCACGCCTTTGGCGCCTCCTGCGTGGCGCTCGGCCCGCACTGCGCCGACCCGTGGTCGCCCAAGGCCGTGCGGGCCAGCATGGGCGCGATCTTCCACGTGGCACTTGCGCGCGTAGGGTCGATCGCGGAGCTGCCGCCGGAGCGGATCGCGCTGGTGCCCGGCCGAGCGAGTGTCGCCCCAATCGGCTCCCGTTTCGGCTCGCTAGCACCCGAGCCGCTGCGCGGACCGGTGGAGGGCCCGATTACGCTGCTCGTGGGCGCCGAGCGCGAGGGCTTGCCGGCGGAGCTGATCGCCGCGTGTGAGCGGGTTGCACGCATACCCATCGCCAACGACTCGCTGAACGCGGCGATGGCGGCGACCGTCGCGCTCTACGAGTTGACTAGGGTCCCCTCATCGTGATCGAACGGATCGAACAGCTGCGCGCGCAGGCGGAGAGCGAGATCGCCTCGGCCGCCACGGCGGAGGTGCTGGAGGAGTTGCGCGTCCGTCACCTGGGGCGCAAGGCCGAGCTGCCCCAGATGCTGCGCGGCGTGCGCGAGCTGCCCCCCGCGGAACGGGGCGCCGTGGGCAAGGCCGCCAACGAGGCGCGTGCAGCGCTCGAGCAGCTGATCGAGGCGCGCGCCGGCGAGCTGACGGGGGCCGAGCTGGGCGAGCAGCTGCGGCGCGACCGCGTGGACGTCACCCTGCCCGGCGCGCCGCCGCAGCCGATCGGGGGGCTGCACGTCCTCACCGCCACGATGCGCGAGCTCGAAGACGTGTTCCTCGGGCTGGGCTTCACCATCATGGAAGGCCCCGAGGTCGAGACAGTCCACTACAACTTCGACGCGCTCAACCACAGCCCGACGCACCCCGCACGGGCGCGCACCGACACCTTCTACATCGAGACCCCGCCTGGGGCCGAGGAGCTGGTGCTGCGCACGCACACCTCACCGATGCAGGTGCGCGCGATGGAGGCGCACCCGCCGCCGCTGTACGTGGTGATCCCCGGGCGCGTCTACCGGCCGGACTCCGACGCCACGCACACACCGCAGTTCCACCAGATCGAGGGGCTGGCGGTGGACGAGGACATCACCCTCGCCGACCTCAAGGGCACGCTGCTGGTGTTCGCGCGGGAGCTGTTCGGCGACGCACGCGAGGTGCGGTTGCGCCCGCACTTCTTCCCCTTCACCGAGCCCTCCGTGGAGGTGGACGTCTCCTGCTTTCACTGCTCCGGCAAGGGCTTCCTGCGCGACGGCTGCACGGTGCTACCTGTGCAAGGGCGAGGGGTGGCTGGAGGTGCTGGGCGCCGGCGAGGTGGACCCCAACGTCTACTCCCACGTGCCGACCACGGCCGCCAACGCGCCCGGATATGACCCCGAGAAGGTGCAGGGCTTCGCGTGGGGGATGGGCGTCGAGCGGATCGCGATGCTCAAGCACGGCATCCCCGACCTGCGGCTGTACTTCGAAAACGACCTGCGCTTCTTGGGGCAGTTCTAAATGCGCGCGGGCACATTCCCCTTCCCACCTGGAACCGGTAGGCGCATGCGCCTACCGGCGGGGCCGCGCATGCGCGGCCCCGGGGAGGGCCGCATGCGGCCCTCCCACAATGCAATGGGGAGAGGGACACCAAGATGAGGGTTCCACTGCCATGGCTGCGCGAATACTGCGATCCCGACCTGGACGTGCAGGCGATCGAGCAGCGCCTGACGATGACCGGCACGAAGGTCGAGGCGATCCACCACCACGGGGTGCCCTCCGCGGAGAACTTCGTCCTCGGGCGCGTGCTGAGCGCCGAGCAGCATCCGGACGCCGACCGGCTGCGGGTGTGCAGCGTCGAGCTCGGCCTGCCCGCGGGCCCGGCGACGGTCGTGTGCGGCGCCCCCAACGTCGCCGCCGGGCAGACGGTCGCGGTTGCCCGCCCGGGCGCGGTGATGCCCGACGGCACGAAGCTCGGCAAGGCGAAGCTGCGTGGCGTGGTCTCCGAAGGGATGATCCTCGCGGAGAGCGAGCTCGACATTGATTTGGACCCGCCCACCCGGGCGGGCATCATGGTGCTCGACGACACGGGGACCGACGGCGAGCTCGCGCCCGGCACGCCGTTGCAGGACGTGCTGCCGATCTCGATGGACGTGCTGGAGCTCGAGGTCACCCCCAATCGCCCCGATTGCCTGGGCGTGTACGGGGTCGCGCGCGAGCTGCACGCCGCCACCGGCGCCGCGCTGGCGCCCGCGCCGTGGAGTGAGGACCCCGGCAGCCCGGGACCGCTGGCGGCGAGTGAGGGCTCCACGGCGACAAGCGGCGGCACGGCGCCGGCCGCAGTCGAGGTGCGCTGCCCCGACCTCTGTCCCCGCTTCACCGCGCGCGTGTTCGAGCACGTCACGATCGCGCCCTCCCCACCATGGCTGAAGGCGCGGCTGAGCGCCGCTGGCCAGCGCCCGATCAACAACGTGGTGGACATAACCAACTACGCGATGCTGCTCACCGGCCAGCCGCTGCACGCCTTCGACCTCGACCGCGTCGCCGGCGCGCGCCTGACGGTGCGCCGCGCCGCCGACGGCGAGCAGGTGCAGACGCTCGACGGCCAGACGCGCACGCTCGACGACGAGATGGTGGTGATCGAGGACGCCGAGGGCCCCACCTCGATCGCCGGGCTGATGGGCGGCGCGCGCTCAGAGGTGGGCGATGCGACCACGCGGGTGCTGTTGGAGGTCGCCAACTGGAGCGGACCCGCCATCCACCGCGCCTCCTGGGCGCTGGGGTTGCGCAGCGAGGCGTCGGGGCGCTTCGAGAAGGGGCTGGCCCCCGAGCAGTGCATGCACGCGCAGGCGGTCGCATCGCGGCTGATGCTCGATTTGTGCGGCGCCACGCTCCTGCCCGGCACGATCGACGTCGGCGCCGAGGGGGAGTGGGCGCCGAGCGCGCCGCAGACGATCCGGCTGCGCGAGCGCCGCGTACGGGCGATCCTCGGCGTGTCCGTGGCGGTGGCGCGCCAGGCGGAGATCCTCGAGGCGCTCGACTTCGCCACCACGCTCCGCGAAGATGGCCTGGACGTGACGGTGCCGGCGCTGCGGCGCGAGGACGTCTCCCGCGAGGTGGACCTGATCGAGGAGGTCGCCCGCATCGACGGGCTGGAGCGCCTGCCCGCCACGCTGCCCGCCCGCCGCGGCGCCGCCGGGCGGCTCACCCACGCCCAGCGAGTGCGTCGCGCCGCCGAGGACGCGCTGGTGGGGCGTGGGCTGCACGAGATCGTCGGTTGGAGCTTCGCCGACCCGACCCTGCTCGACCGGCTGCTGATCCCGCGCGAGCACCCGCTGCGCAAGGTCGTGATGGTCGCCAACCCGCTGTCGGACAGCCAGTCGATGATGCGCCCCACGCTGCTCGGCTCGCTGCTGGACGCCGCGCGTCACAACGTCTCGCGCGGACGCCCCGACATCGCGATCTTCGAGTCCGGCACCGTCTACCGGGCCGCGGCCGGCGGGGGGGAGGTCAAACAAATTTCGGACACCAACCAAAATGGCCCGTTGGCGGTGGTTGGTGCGCAAATTGTTGACGCCAACCATCACGCCCACCTGCCAGCCGACGAGCACCATGGGCTTGGGGTGCTGTTGAGCGGGCACACCACGCCCCGCGCGTGGCGGGGGGAGCGCGCACAGGCCGACTTCTTCGCCGCCAAGGCGCTACTGGCCGGGCTGCTCGACCGCTTCCACCTGCGCTGGTCGGCGGTGCCCGCCGACTGGCCCTTCCTGCACCCCGGCCGCAGCGCGGCCGTGCTCGCCGGCGCTCCCGCCGGTGCTTCTGATGGTGCTGCCGCTGCCGAGGACCCCGCACAGGACGGCGCCGCCGCCGACGGGCAGTCGATGCTTGGGTTCCTCGGCGAGCTGCATCCGCTGATCGCCGACGCGTGGGGCCTGGAGCGCACCGCGGCGTTCGCGATCGACCTCGGCGAGCTTGCGAGGATCGCGCCCGAAACCGTCTCCTTTCAGCCATTCGGCGCCTTCCCGGCGTTGCGCCAGGACCTCGCGGTGACGCTGCCCGAGAGCGTCAGCGCCGACGAGCTGCTCGCGCTCGTGCACCACGCCGGCGGCGCCACGCTGGAGGCGGCCGAGGTGTTCGACGTGTACACCGGCGCGCAAGTGGGGGAGGGCCGGCGCTCGCTCGCCCTCGCCCTCTCCTTCCGCGCGCTCGAGCGCACGCTCACCGACGAGGACGTGGCGCCCGCGCGCGAAAGGATCGTCGCGGCGCTGCAGGAGATCGGGGGTGAGCTGCGTGGCTGAGCAGCAGTTCGCATCCGGCTCGCCGCGCGTGCTAGTCGCGGGCGCCACAGGGTTCGCGGGGGCGCTCGCGGCAAATCTGCTGTGGCGTCATCCACTGTTCGAGCTGCGCACCATCACAGCGCGTGCGGAGGCCAGCCAGCGCCTGGACGAGCTCTATCCGCGCTATCGCGTGCCATTGGAGCTGCAACAGCTCGACCTCGATCGTCATAGCGACGTGGACGCCGCGGTCGTCGCATACCCGCATGCCGCCTCGGCTCCGGTCGTGGCCGCGCTGCGCGCTCGTGGCGTGCGCGTTGTTGACCTCAGCGCAGACTTTCGCCTCAGCGAGCGCTCGACCTATGAACGATGGTACGGCCCGCATCCCCACCCCGAGCTGCTCGAAGACGCCTCCTACGGGCTGCCGGAGCTTCATCGCGCGGCGATCGCGGCCGCCGACCTCGTCGCCACCCCAGGCTGCTACCCGACGGCGTCGCTGCTCGGCCTCGCCCCGCTCGCGCGCGTTGGGCTGATCGCCGACCTCGTGATCGATGCCAAGCAGGGTCTATCCGGTGCGGGCCGCTCGGCGACCTGGCAGACGCACTTCTCCAACAGCGGCGAGAACATCCTTCCCTACAACATCGTCCACCACCGCCACACGCCGGAGATCGAGCAGCAACTGGACGACCTCGACCCCACGCATCCGGGTTTGCGAGTGCAGTTCACTCCACATCTCGTGCCGCTCGACCAGGGGGAGCTCGTCAACTGCTACGTGACAACCACTCGACCGATGGAGCAGGACGAGCTCGACGTCATGTATGAGGACGCCTACGCGGGTGAGCCGTTCGTCGAGCTGGCGCCGGCCCCGGTCGAGGTGCGCGACGTGCGCGAGACGAACGTCTGCCGGCTGCACGTGGCGCTCAGCGAGCACACCGGCAAGGTCGTGGTGCTCTCGGCGATCGACAACCTGTGGAAGGGCACCTCATCGCAGGCGGTTCAGAACCTCAACCTCATGTTCGGCTTGCCCGAGACAGCGGGTCTGGCATGAGTGCTCATGGCTGCGCTGGATCTGCGTCCTCGATCGCTCGTGTGCAAAGCACACTTCGCTCACTGCGTCCTTGCCCAGCTTGCCCTGAGCACTCATGCGAGCGTGGTTCTTTGCTGAGGTTGTTGCGATGAGCGCCGGCAACGACGTGTGGGGCGATCGCTCCGGCGACGGCCCGCCACGGCCGTTCTTCAGCTCGCGCTGGGTGGCGGCCCCCGCGCATGTGCGCGAACTGGAGCCCGACGCGGGGCTGCCGGCCGGCTTCCGTGCGGCGGGCGTGGCGTGCGGGATCAAGCCGAGCGGCAACCACGACCTCGGCCTGATGATCTGCGACGCCGAGCGTCCTGTCAGCGCCGCGCGCTTCACCGCCAGCAGCACCGCCGCCGCGCCGGTGCTGCTCAGCCGTGAGCGCTGCCGTTTGGACGCGCTGCGCGCGGTGCTCGTCAACTCCGGCTGCGCCAACGCCGCCACCGGCAGGCGTGGCCTGGACGACGCCGCCAAGACCCAGGGCGCCGCTGCGATCGCCGTGGGTGTGCAGCCGGAGGAGGTGCTGCTCGGCTCGACCGGCGGCATCAGCTGGTATCTGCCGGTCGACGCTGCGCTGAAAGGGATACTCGCCGCGAGCGGGCAGTTGCGCCGGGAGGGCGATGTCGACTTCCAAAAGGCGATCCAGACGACCGACGCGTTCGAGAAGCGCGCCAACCTCGAGGTCGAGCTGCCCTCCGGCACCGTGCACCTCGCCGCCCAGTGCAAGGGAGCCGGGATGATCTCGCCGAACTTCGCCACGATGCTGTGCTTCGTGGAGACCGACGCGGCGCTTGAGCCCCACACCGCCGAGCTGCTGCTCGGCGTGTGCGTAAAGCGCTCCTTCGACCGCTGCACAGTGGACGGCGACCTCTCTACCAACGACACCGCCGTGCTGATCGCCTCGGGTGCGAGCGGCGTGACGATCGCGCCGGAGAGCGAGGACGAGCTGCGCTTCGGCGAGGCGCTCGACGCGCTGCTGCGTCAGCTGGCGATCATGATGGTCACCGACGGCGAGGGCGCGGCGCGGATCGCCCGGGTGGTGGTGCGGGGCGGATCGAGTGAGGGAGACCGCAGTGCGCTCGATACCGTCGAGGCCGCCGCGCGCGGGGTCGCGAACTCCCCCCTTGTGAAAGCGGCGCTGCACAGCGCCGACCCCAACTGGGGGCGGCTGGTGATGGCGGTGGGAGCCGCCTTGCCCGGCGCTGCCCCGCTGGCCTGCGACATCTCGATCGAGGGCATCCTCGTGTGCTCGGCCGGCACCGCGATCGACTACGACCCCGACGCGCTCGCCCAGGCGATCGACAGGCGCGAGGTCGAATACGAGATCACGCTCCCTGGCGATGGCGCTGAAACGGAGGTCTTCTTCTCCGACCTCTCGCACGAGTATGTGCGGATCAACGCGGAGTACACCACATGAGCGGGGAAGCGGCGATGTCATTCAAATCGACCCCAACCACTTCACAAAATGAATGGTTGGGGCACGAAAAGTGCATGTGTGCGATCGCGGGAGACGCGACCGATGCGTGACGTCGCCACCCTGCTCGAGGCGCTCCCCTACATCCGTGAGTTCCACGGCAAGACTGCGGTGATCAAGTACGGGGGCGCGGCGATGGAAGATCCCGCGCTGCGCGAGGAGTTCGCACGCGACGTGGTGCTGCTCAAGTACGTGGGGCTCAACCCGATCGTGGTGCACGGCGGCGGGCCCGACATCACCGCCTACATGGAGCGCCTCGGCCTGCCGGTGCAGTTCGTCGGAGGCCTGCGCGTCTCCGACGAGGCCACGGTCGAGGTCGCAAAGATGGTGCTGGTCGGCAAGGTCAACAAGGAGATCGTCGGTCGTCTCCACCGTCACGGCCAGCCCGCGGTGGGTTTGTGCGGCGACGACGGCGCGCTGTTTCGCGTCGTGCGCCGCACCGCGCCCGGCGGCGAGGACATCGGCTTCGTCGGGCGCATCGAGCGCGTCAACGTCGACGTTCTGCAGCACATCGCGCGCGACTACATCCCGGTGATCGCCTCCGTCGGCGCCGACCGCGACGGGCACTCCTACAACATCAACGCCGACGAGGCCGCCGGCGCGGTGGCGAGGGAGCTGGGCGCCTACAAAATCGTGTTCCTCACCGACGTCGCCGGTTGGCTGGCCGACCCCGAGGACCCCGCCAGCCTGGTGGGTCAGGCCACAGTCGAGCAGGTGAGCGAGGCGCTTGGCGGGCTGGAAGGGGGGATGCGCCCCAAGCTGCAGGCCTGCCTGGAGGCGATCCAGGGAGGTGTCAGCTCCGCGCACATCATCGACGGGCGGATTCCCCACTCACTGCTGCTGGAGTTCTTCACCGACGCAGGCATCGGCACCAAGATCGAGGCAGCCCCATGAACGCGAATGGCGGCGCTGGCCTTTGTCCTCGGTCGCTCGTGTGCGCGTGCACACTTCGCGGGGTGGGGGGGCTTTCAACCTCGCGGCCAGCTTGCCCTTCGCGTCCATGGGGGGCGTAGCGATGACACTGACCGACCTGCAGGAGATCGAGGCGGCGAGCCTGATGGCCAACTACGCGCGCTTTCCGGTTGAGTTCGTGCGCGGCGAGGGGGCCCGCCTGTGGGATGCCGAGGGTGAGGAGTACCTCGACTTCCTCTGTGGCATCTCGGTCACCAACGTCGGGCACTGCCACCCGCGGGTGGTGGAGGCCGTGCGCGAGCAGGCAGGGAGGCTGATGCACGTCTCCAACCTCTTCTACACCGAGCCCGCGATGCGCCTGTCGCAGCGGCTCTCGGAGGACAGCCTCGGCGGCAAGGTGTACCTCTGCAACTCCGGCGCCGAGGCCAACGAGGCGGCGATCAAGCTCGCCCGCAAGGCGCGCCCCGGAGGAGACATCGTTTCGGTGTTGGGCGCCTTTCACGGGCGTACCTACGGTGCGCTCTCCGCCACTCCCCAGGAGTCCAAGCAGGCGCCCTTCGCGCCGCTGGTGCCCGGCTTTCGCGCGGTCGCTCCCGAGCCGGGGGCGCTCCACGAGGCGGTCGATGCGCACACCGCCGCCGTGCTGCTGGAGCCGATCCAGGGGGAGACCGGGGTCAACGTGCTCTCCGAGGAGTTGCTGCGCGCCGCGCGCGTGGCCTGCGATGAGCATGGCGCTGCGCTGATCTTCGACGAAGTTCAGTGCGGCATGGGCCGCACCGGCTCGCTGTGGGCCTACGAGCAGATCGGGGTCGAGCCCGACGCCTTCACCGCCGCCAAGGCGCTCGGTGGCGGCCTGCCGATCGGAGCGCTCGTCACCGGTCAGCGCCTCGCCGACGTGTTCGCCCCCGGCGACCACGGCTCGACCTTTGCCGGGGGCCCGGTGATCTGCGCCGCCGCGCTCGCCGCTCTGGAGATCGTCGAGGACCCTGGGCTGCTCGCGCGCGTGCGCGACCTCGGCTTGCGCCTCGCCGCCGGCTTGGAGGGCCTGCCGCACGTGCTCTCGGTACGTGGGCGCGGCCTGATGCTCGCCTGCGAGCTCGACATCTCTGCGCCCGAGGTGGTGCGCCGCGCGCTGCTGGAGCAGCGGTTGATCCTCAATGCCACCGGCCCCACCACGGTGCGGCTGCTGCCCCCCCTGATCCTCACCGAGGCCGAGGTTGAGCAATGCCTGCAGCGGCTCGGCACGGCGCTCGCCGGATAAGGTTCTGCGCCGTGAGCGACCAACGTCCCTTTCCCCCACGCACCGCCTCCTACGAGGCCGACCCCGAGCAGGTGCACCGCGTGCTGCTGCTCTACTCGGGCGGTCTCGACACCAGCGTGATGCTGAAGTGGATTCAGGACCGCTACGACGCCGAGGTCGTGTGCCTCACCGTCAACCTGGGGCAGCCCGGCGAGGATTACGCGGTGATCGAGGAGAAGGCTCGGCGGCTGGGCGCGGTGGAGTGCCACGTGGTGGACGCGCGCGAGCAGTTCGCCCACGACTTCCTCGCACCGGCGATCCGCGCCAACGCCGTGTACGGCGGCGGCTACCCGCTGTTCACCGCGCTCGGGCGCCCGCTGATCGCCAAGCTCGCGGTCGAGTATGCGCGCCGCAGCGGCTGTGACACGATCGCGCACGGCTGCACCGGCAAGGGCAACGACCAGGTGCGCATCGAGGCGACGGTCGCCACGCTCGGCCCGGAGCTGAAGGTGATCGCGCCCGTGCGCTCGTGGCAGATGGGCCGCGAGGAGGAGATCGCCTACGCGCGCGAGCACGGGATCCCCGTCAAGGGTGGTACGGAGACCGTTCCCTACTCGATCGACGACAACCTCTGGGGGCGCTCCTCGGAGGGGCGCTGGATCGAGGATCTCGCGCATGCCCCCGATGAGGACGTATTCCAACTCGTGACCCCTCCCGAGCATGCCCCTGACGAGCCTGAGCTGGTGCGGATCGGCTTCGAGCGCGGGGTGCCGGTGGCGCTCAACGACGAGCCGCTCGCCCTCGTGGAGCTGCTCGAACGCGCTGCGGAGATCGGCGCCCGCCACGGCGTCGGGATCGTCGACCACATCGAGGATCGCATCGTCGGATTGAAGGTGCGCGACATCTACGAGGTGCCGGCGGCGGCGCTGATCCTCCCCGCCCACCACGAGCTCGAGCGGCTGGTGGGCACGATCCACCAGAACCAGTTCAAGCCACAGCTCGACCGCCAGTGGGGCTATCTCGTCTACGCCGGGCTGTGGTGGGAGCCGCTGCGTCACGACCTCGACGCCTACATGGAGTCGGTCAACGAGCGCGTCACCGGCACGATCGGTCTGAAGCTCTACAAGGGCCACGCGCGCGTCGTCACCCGTGAGTCTCCACACGCCGTGTATGACGCCGGCCTCGCCTCCTTCTCGGAGTCGGGCGGCCTCTTCTCACAGACCGCCTCACCCGGGTTCATCGAGCTGTGGTCGTTGCAGTCGCGCATGGCGTGGCGGCTGCGCGAGGAGGAGTGACAGAAAGCCCGTCCGATCGCGCCCATACTCTGAGCGGCGGTGATCCCCGAGGAAGATGAGGCGCGGCGCAAGCGTACGCCGCAGGAGGAGGAGCGCGACACGCTGGCTGAGCGACGCGCCCGTCGCGCATGGCTCGGCGACGCGGCTCTGCTGCGTCGGGCGGAGGCGGCTGAGACGTCTGTGCGCACACTTGAGGCCCACCTCGCCGATCTGCGCCGACGCCAAGCCGAGAGCGAGCGCCTGCGAGAGAGTGCCACGGCACAGCTCGCCGAGCGCGAGCTCGAGTTGCGGCGGGTGAAGCAGCGCGAGTATGCCGAGCAGCAGCTGCGCGTCGAGGCCGAGGAGGCGGCTGCGCGCGCTCGTCGTGGCCGGCGCGCCGAGCTCGACCACTGGCAACGGCGCACCGAGGAGGCACAGGCCGCCGCACAGTACGCCGAGGAGCAGCGCGACGCGCTTGCAGCCAGCCTCGCCGCAGTCAACGAGAGTTGCGAGCGCCTGCGAGCGGGCGTCACCGCGCTGCAGAGCGTCGCCGCCGAGTTGCGCACCACCTTCGAGCACGAGCACCATGCATTCCGAGCCCGGATCCATGAGCTCGAGGGCGAGCTCGGGCGGGCCTGCGCCCAGCCGCCCACCGAGCAGCGCTCGGCGGCCGAGGAGGCCCGGCGGCGCGAGGAGATGGCGGGTGCGCTCGCTGCCGCCGTCACGCGTCTGCGTGCCCGTGCTGACCCGGCGCCTTCTGAGCTGCCTGCTGCCGTTGAGTTGCCCGCTCCGTCTGAGCTCCCTGATCCCAAGGCCCCTGCTCCGCCGCAGGAGATCCCCACGGTGTTCGTGGTGCCGCGCCTGTTTGTCGGAGCCGGGCGGCTGCGCCCGGTGGCCCGTCGCCTCGCCGCACGCTTGGCCGAATGGGCCGGCCCGGCCCAAGAGCCGCCCCGCTCCTAGAGCGGCCCCACCGGTCCGCCGCTCACAAGCCTAAGATCCACACCGGTGTCCAACCTCGCCTGCGCCCATCTGCATGTGCACTCCGAGTACTCCCTGCTCGACGGCGCCTGCAAGATCGATGCGCTCGCCGAGCGCGCCGCTCAGTTCGAGCAGCCCGCCCTCGGTCTCACCGATCACGGTGTGATGAACGGCGCGGTGGAGCTCCACAAGGCTTGCGCCAAGCACGGCATCAAGCCGATCGTCGGCTGCGAGATATATCTCGTGGACGACCACACCGCCGCCACCGCCGATCGCTCCGATCCCACCCGCCCGCGCGTTCAGCGCAACCATCTCACGCTGCTCGCCGCCGACGACAACGGCTACCGAAACCTCGTCAAGCTCTCCTCCGCCGGCTTCCTGGAGGGGTTGCAGCGCGGCAAGCCGACCGTTGATCTCGAACAGATCTCGCGCCACTCCGAGGGCGTTATCGCGCTCACCGGCTGCCTCGCCTCCCGCTTCTGCCAGCGCCTCACCGAAGACCGCATGGAGGACGCGCGTGCCCACGTCGACGAGCTGCACGGGATCTTCGGCTCCGAGAATGTCTACTTCGAGCTGCAGAAGAACGGGCTGGCGGCCCAGGAGAAGTGCAACGAGGGGATCGAGCGCATCGCGCGCGAAGTCGGCGGGCGTCTGGTGGGAACCGGCGACGTGCACTACCTGCGCCGCGAGGACTACGACCACCACACCGCGCTGTTGTGTGTGCAGACGAAGAGCACGATCGCCGCTCCCAAGCTCACCTTCGACACCAACGAGTTCTACCTGCGCGACAACGCGGAAATGGCCAAGTCCTTCGCCCAGTGGCCGGAGGCGCTGGCCAATACGCTGGAGATCGCCGAGCGCTGCTCGGTGCACCTCGAGCTCGGCAAGCAGCTGATCCCGAGCTTCCCAACTCCCGACGGGGCGCCCGAGCGCGAGTACCTGCGCGCGCGCGTCGAAGAGGGCATGCGCGCGCGCTACGGCGACCCGCCCACGGCGGTGGCGCTGGAGCGGATGGAGATGGAGCTCGGCGTGATCGATCGCATGGGCTTCAACGCCTACTTCCTGATCGTGTGGGACTTCGTCAAGTACGCCAAGGAGAACGGCATCGCGGTGGGCCCCGGGCGCGGCTCCGCGGCCGGCTCGATCGTGGCGTACTGCCTGCAGATCACCGACGTGGACCCGCTGCGCTACGAGCTGCTGTTCGAGCGCTTCCTCAACCCCGAGCGGGTGTCGATGCCGGATATCGACATCGATTTCTCCGTGCGCGGGCGCGAGCGTGTGATGCGCTACGTGACCGAGAAGTACGGGCGCGAGTCGGTCGCGCAGATCGTCACCTTCGGCAAGATGCTGCCGCGCGCCGCCACCCGCGACGCGGCGCGTGTGCTCGGCTCGGACTACGCGACCGGGGATCGTCTGGCGAAGCTGATCCCCGACCCGATCATGGGGCGCTCCCCGTCCTTCGATGAATGCCTGAAGCCCGGTGAACCGCTGCGCAAGGCCTTCGACGAGGAGCCCGAGGCAAAGCGCATCATCGAAACCGCCCAAGGCCTGGAGGGGATCGTTCGCAACTCCTCGATCCATGCCGCCGCCGTGGTGATCGCCGACCGCCCGCTCACTGACATCGTGCCGCTGCAGCTCGCCGACGCCGGCACCGGCGAGAACGGCGAGCGCAGCTTCCGCACCGTCACGCAGTTCTCGATGAAGCCGATCGAGGAGATCGGCCTGCTGAAGATGGACTTCCTCGGGCTGCGCAATCTCGACGTGATCGAGGATGCGCTCGACATCATCGAGCGCTCCGTCGGGGAGCGCCCCGACATGACCACACTGCCGCTGGACGACCTGAAGACCTACGAGATGCTGGCGCGCGGCGACTCGATCGGCGTCTTCCAATTCGAGTCCGAGGGCATGCGCGAGGCGCTCAAGAAGGTGCGCCCGGACGAGTTCAACGATCTGGTCGCGCTCAACGCGCTGTATCGGCCGGGCGCGATGGACCAGATCCCCGTGTATGCCAGGGGCAAGCGCAACCCGGAGGGGATCTCCTACCCCGACGAGCGCCTGCGCCCGATCCTGGAGTCCTCCAACGGCGTGATCCTCTACCAGGAGCAGGCGATGCAGATCGCCAAGGAGCTCGCCGGCTTCTCGGGCGCCAAGGCGGACGACCTGCGCAAGGCGATCGGCAAGAAGAACCGCGCCGCGATGGCCGCGCTGAAGCCCGAGTTCGTCGAGGGCTGCCGCGCCTCCGGCACCAGCAATGAGGTGATCGAGTTCCTGTGGCAGACCAACGAAAAGTCGGCCGACTACTCGTTCAACAAGTCCCACGCCGCCTGCTATGGGCTGATCGCCTACCGCACCGCGTGGCTGAAGGCCAACCACACCGCGGAGTACATGGCGGCGCTGATCTCCTCGGTGATGTCCACCAAGGACAAGGTGCCGTTCTTCGTCGCCCGCTGCGAGGAGATGGGCATCGGCATCCTGCCCCCTGACGTCAACCTCTCAGACCACGAGTTCACGGTCGAGGCGGGCGACGGTCGCGAGCGCGATGGGCTCGGCAACATCCGCTTCGGCCTGGACGCCGTCAAGGGAGTCGGCTACCAGGCGGTGGAGGCGATCAAGCGGGCGCGCGAGGCAGCGAGCCCCGCCGGCGCCGGCGGAGGGTCGACGCTCGCAGGGGAATCGACGCCCGCCCACACAGCCCACCATGCGTTCACCTCGCTGTGGGACTTCTGCGAGCGCGTGGACAGCCGCGCCGTCAACAAGAAGGCGATCGAGGCGCTCATCAAGTGCGGCGCGTTCGGCTCCACGGGGGCCTCTCGCAAGGGGATGCTGGCCGTGCTCGAGCAGGCTCAGGGGGCCGGGCAGAAGGCCCAGCAGGACGCCCAGATCGGACAGGGCTCGATCTTCGACCTGGAAGGCGCGGGAGGCGCGGGCGACAGCGGCGGAACACTCACCGGCGGCGGCTCGGGGCTTGGCGCCGGCTCGATGCGCCCGGGTGCGCGGGGGCTCGATCATCCTCCGATCCCGGCCGAGGAGTTCGAGCAGGCGGAGCTGCTGGCCGCGGAGAAGGAGGCGATCGGGCTGTTCGTCTCCGCCCACCCGCTCAAGCCGGTGCGCGAGGCGCTGCGTGCCCGCGCCGACTGCCCGCTCGCGGCGCTCGCCGGGCGGCGCGACAAGGATTGGGTCACTGTCGGCGGGATCGTCACGGAGTCCAAGCGCATCCGCACCCGCAATGGGGATCACATGATGTTCGCCACCCTCGACGATCTCGAGGGCTCCGTGGAGATGCTCGTGTTCGGCAAGGCGCTCGCCGAGCACGAGGCGGTGCTCGCCGTCGATCAGGTGGTGATGGTGCGCGGGCGCGTGGATCACAAGGAAGCAGGCAAGACGTGCTTGGTGGTGCAGTCGGCCGAGACCTTCGCCCCCAGCGAGCAGGAGGTGGAAGACGCGCGCGCGGCGTCGGCGCGTGCGGTGACGCCGGCGCGGCCGGTGTGCTTGCGGATCGACACTGCCAAGCTGCCACCGGGCGCGATCGAAGAGATCAAGCACGTGATCGGCAACTTCCCGGGCCTCGCGGAGGTTGTGCTCGAGATGGACACCACCGCGGGCCCGCGGCGCCTGCGCCTCGGAGAGGCCTACCGGGTGGAACCCACTCCCACGTTGCGCGCGGAGCTGGAGCAGGTCCTGGGGATCGTGGACACGGCGCATACCGGCGTCCTCGCTCGCTCGCGTGCGTAGCACGCCACGCTCGCTGCGTCCTTGGTCTGCTTGGTCTACGACCCCCGGCACGGCGTGCTCACGACACGGCTGGGGCCATACCGTGGAGAGGGCCAAGGGCCATGCACGGTCAGCTTCGTGCTTCGCGCCGACGCCGGGCCTGCAGCCCACGCTTGCGCAGGGACATCGCCAGCGCGACCTCCTCGGCGGTGGGACCGCTGTCGCCCGGTGTCTCGAGCACGCAGGGGAGGTCCTCGAAGGGCGCGGCGGCGAGGAAGGTCGCGCAGCCGCGCTCGCCCAGCTCGCCCTGCCCGACGTTGGCATGGCGGTCGCGGCACGAGCCAAGGGTGCCCTGCGAGTCGTTGAGGTGGAGCGAGCCCACCCGCTCCAGGCCGACCTTCGCGGAGACTTCCCCTAGCAGGTCATCCATGCCCGCGGGCGTGCGGATGTCATAGCCGGAGGCGAACAGGTGGCAGGAGTCGAGGCACACCCCCAGCCGCTCCTCACCCCCAGCGGCGTCGATCAGCGCGGCCAGCTCCTCCACCGAGCGCCCCAGGGTGCCGCCGCCGCCCGCGGTGTTCTCCAGGTGCAGCGCGCAGCCCTCGCTCTCGGCGAGCGCCTCGCGGATCGTGGCCCCGGCACGCACGATCGCCTCGCCGACGTCACCGGTCTTTGCCGAGCCGGGGTGCAGCACCACACCACTGGCACCGATCGAAGCCCCCACGCGCAGCGAGTGGGTCAGCGAGGTAAGCGATTTGGCGCGGATGTCGGGGTCCTCGCTGGCGCAGTTGAGCAGGTACACCGCGTGGATCAGCACCGCGTCGATCGGGCTCGCGGCGAGCGCCTCCACGAAGGCGGCCACGTCCTCGTCGCGGTAGACAGTGGGTCGCCACATGCGCGGCGATTGGTTGAAGATCTGGATCGCGCGGCAGCCGCGCTTCTCGCCCCGCTCGATCGCTTTGGGCAGGCCACCGGCCGGCGAGACGTGCGCTCCGATTAGCATGCGGGCGATCTTATGGTCTGCGTCCGATCGCACGTCTCCCCGCCATGCGGTGCCCGCCGGCCCGGTGCGGGCGGTAATCCGTTGAACATCCTCCGCCGAGAAGCTCGTTGCGCGTAAGGTTTGCCCCATCCCCGACGGGGGCCCTGCACATCGGCGGGGCCCGCACCGCGCTGTTCAACTGGCTGCTGGCGCGCGGCGAGGGGGGCACGCTGGTGCTGCGCATCGAGGACACCGACCGCGAGCGCTCGACTCCGGAGAACGTCGCGCAGATCCTCGACGCGCTGCGCTGGCTGGAGCTCGATTGGGACGAGGGGCCGATCCTCCAGACAGAGCGCTCCGAGCGCCATCAGGAGGCGCTCGCCGCGCTCCTGGCGAGCGGCCACGCATACCGCTCCAACGCGACCGCCGATGACGTGAAGGCTTACAAGCAGCTGCATGGGGCCGACCGCGGCTTCCGCGGCGAGGCCGAGGCGGAGGGAGCCGTGCGCCTGCGCGTGCCCGACGACGGCGCCACGGTCGTCCACGATGTGATCCGCGGGGACACGCGCTTCGAGCACGTCCATCTCGACGACCCGGTGATCGCCCGCGCCGACGGCTCGGTGCTCTACAACTTCGCCGTCGCGATCGACGATCTCGACGCGCGGATCACGCACGTGGTGCGCGGCGAGGATCACCTCTCCAACACCCCCAAGCAGCTGCTCGTGCTCGAGGCGGCCCGCGCCGCTGGCTTCGCTGCGGACGTCGAGCCCCCGGTGTATGCGCATCTGCCCCTGCTGCACGGGCCGGACGGCAAGAAGCTCTCAAAGCGCCACGGCGCGGCCTCGGTGCAGGAGCTGCGCGACGCCGGCTACCTGCCCGCGGCGGTGCGCAACTACCTCGCGCTGCTTGGCTGGGGCGCGGGGGACGACGCCACGGTGATGTCCACCGAGCAGCTCGTCGAGCGCTTCGCGCTGGAGCGCGTCAGCCGCAACCCCGCCCAGTTCGACGAGGCGAAGCTGCGCTGGCTGAACGGTGTGTACCTGCGCAACCTCTCGCCCGCCGAGCTCGCGCACCGTCTGGAGGAGTACACCGGGCGGGACGGTCTCCAGGAGGCGGCACGGATCAGTCAGGAGAAAATCCAGACGCTCGCCGACTTCTGGCCACTGACCGGCCCGCTGGTGGACGGCCCGCTCGAGGATCCGGCGGCGCGCGGGCGCTGGTTGGACGACAGCGGACGCCAGTCGCTCGAACAGGTTCGCCACGCCTTGACCACGGCGGCAGGCTTCGATGAGGCAGCGGTGCAGGAGGCGCTCGAGGCGGTGATCGCCGAGCGTGGCGCCAAGCCGCGCGAGGTGTATCAACCGCTGCGCGTGGCGCTCACCGGCACGACCATATCGCCCGGGATCTTCGAGAGCGTGGCGCTGCTCGGTCGTGATGAGACGTTGCGGCGAATCGACGCGGCTCTCGCACTCAGCGCCTGAGCAATAGACCGATTGAATCGTCCAGCGCCCTTGAAAATGCCGGGATACGGTCGATTACCGAGCCATCCCTGCGGCTGAATGCCTCAACCGAACGTCCACGCCTGCCGATAGAAGCTCTGACCAGGCGGCCCAATGGATTGGGCGGCGAGCGATTTCAAGGTAGGTGCGCGGAGCATGCAGGCAACAGCCACCACACAGCGGCAGCGGGCCAAGGAGCGGCCCAACGCAGCCGGCGAGTCAGCCCCCTCGGGGAACGGCCGCCACCAGAACGAGGGGCACGGACGGCGCCTGACCCAGGCGTTCGAAGCGCTCGAGGGCTTCCCGGCGCTCGCGGAGTCGCGCAAGCGCCTGCTGGCGGTGATCTCCAAGGACCACGTGGCGACCGCGGATGTGGTCACGGCGGTGGAGTCGGATGTGGCGCTGGTGACGGCGGTGCTGCGCATGGCCAACCAGGCGCAGGGCACGCGCGGGCGTGTGGACACGGTGGTGGCGGCGGTGGAGGTGCTCTCCCCCCAGACCGTGCAGGCGTTGGCGGCGAGGGTGAGGACCTTCGACTTCTTCGAGCGCGCGAGTGTGTGGGATGCGGCGCCGGAGCGCTTCAGGCTGCACGCCCTGGCCACGCAGCACGCGGCGGACCGGGTGGCAGCGGAGGTTGGGTATGAGAGTCGCGACCGCCTGACGGTGACGAGTCTGCTGCACGACATCGGCAAGCTGGTGCTGATGCACGCCTACCCCGGATACCCGGCGCAGGTGCACCAGGGCGCGCAGACCCCCGAGCAGCGCATCCACCAGGAGCGCCGCGAGCTGGGCGTCGACCACGCGCTCGTCGGCGGGGTGCTGGCGCGGCGCTGGGGGATGCCGGTGTCGATCGCGAGCGTGATCGAACGCCACCACAGCCAGGAGGCGGCGGGGGAGGCGGCGTTCGTGCGCCTCGCCGACATGCTCGCCCACTACACCCAGGGCGCCCAAGTGTCCCCGACGGAGATGCTGCGCACCGCGCGCCTGGTGGGCCTCGGCCCGGAGGAGTTGCGCCGCGTGATGTACGAACTGCCCACCGCCACCAACCAGCGTCAGCGCCACGTCGATCCCTGCCCGCTGTCGGGCCGCGAGCTGGGTGTGCTGCAGCGCCTCGCCGAAGGCAAGGTGTACAAGCAGATCGCCCACGAGCTGACGCTCTCCACGAGCACGGTGCGCACGCACCTGCACAACATCTACGGCAAGCTCGGCGCGGTCGACCGCGCTCAGGCGGTGTTGATCGCCACAGAGCGAGGTTGGTTGTAGACGCGTAGCATCGCGCGGGTGAGTGCGCGATGATCTCGATCACCAGCAAGTCCCCCTACGCCGTGCTGGCGTTGGCCGAGCTGGGCCGCAGCGGGGGCGCGGGGCCGGTGCCGATCGGCGAGCTGGCGCGCCGTCGCGAGGTGCCGGTGCAGTTCCTCGAGCAGCTGTTCGCGGTGCTGCGCCGCGCCGGGATCCTCGGCTCCCAGCGGGGCGTCAAGGGCGGCTACACCTTCGCGCGAGACCCCGCCACGGTGAGTGTGCTCGAGGTGGTAGAGCTGCTCGATGGCCCCCTCGGCCGTGACTCAGAGGGCGTGTTCGCCGACGCGGCGCGGGCCGCACGTAAGGTGCTGAGCGACACCACGATCGCCGACGTGATCGAGCGTGAGACGCGCGAGGCGGGCGCGAGCATGTACCACATCTGAGCGCTCCCGCTGCGCCCGTAGGCTCGCGCTCCCTCAGTCCTCGCGAGCACGCCCGAACCACGCGCCCACTATTGTCGTGCGCGGATGCCCCGAATCCCGATCAACATTGCGGAACTGGTGGGGGAGACACCGCTGGTGGAACTGCCGCGACTGCTGGGCGAGAGGGAGCGGGGCGACGGGGTGCAGTTGTACGGGAAGGCCGAGTCGGCCAACCCCGGGGGGAGCGTGAAGGACAGGATCGGCGTGGCGATGATCGAGACGGCCGAGGCGGAGGGGCGGATCGAGCCGGGTCGCACGACGATCGTGGAGGCGACCAGCGGCAACACGGGGATCGCGCTGGCGATGGTGTGCGCGGCGAAGGGCTATGAGCTGGTGCTGACGCTGCCCCAGGGGATGAGCCGCGAGCGCGAGAGCCTGCTGAAGCTGTACGGGGCGAAGGTGAGAATCACCGAGTCGCTGGGCGGAATGAGCGAGGCGGTGGCGGCGGCTCGGGAGCTGGCACGCGGGGAGGACGTGTGGCTGCCAGACCAGTTCTCGAACCCCGCCAACCCCCAGGCGCACAGGCGTACGACCGGCCCCGAGATCGAGCGCGCTCTGGATGGTGCGCCCGACGTGCTGGTGGCGGGGGTGGGCACCGGCGGGACGATCACCGGCGCCGGGGGATACCTGCGCGAGCGCAACCCCCACATGCGGATCGTCGCTGTGGAGCCGCGCGGCTCGGCGGTGCTGTCGGGCGGGAGGTTGGGGCCCCACCGCATCCAGGGCATCGGCGCCGGCTTCGTGCCGCCGGTGTTGGAGCGCGAGCTGCTGGACGAGGTGATCGCGGTGGCAGACGACGACGCGATTCGCACCGCGTGGAGCTGTGCGCGGCGCACAGGCCTGTTGGCGGGCATCTCCGGAGGCGCGGCGCTGTGGGCGGCGCTGCAGGTGGCGGAACGCCCGGAGTCAAGAGGCATGCGGATCGTCGCGATCGTGCCGGACTCGGGCGAGCGGTATGTATCGCAGGCGTTCTTTGCGCCGTAGGGCCTTTCTTGTTGGAATGGGGGACCCCCACAAGGTGGGTCGGGGGTGGGGTGCGCATGGCTTCCCAGCGCGAAGTTCGAAGTTGTGGGCAAACCAGCAGGGAGGGGCGCCGCTGGGTGGGGCGCGAACCCGACGCTACCCTGTGGGCATGCTCGGACTGGGCACTTTCGCGGGGGTTGTCAAGGAGCTGCGCCGCGACGTGGCGGCGGCGCGCGACCGCGATCCCGCGGCCCGCGGGGTGGGGCCCGCGGAGATCGTGGCGACGTGGCCGGGCATCCACGCGCTGCTCTCCCACCGGGTGGCACACGCGCTGCACGAGTCGGGGGTGCCGCTGCTGCCGCGCACAATGTCGATGCTGACGCGGACGCTCACCGGCATTGAGATCCACCCGGCGGCGCAGATCGGCAAGGGCCTGTTCATCGACCACGGCGCGGGCGTGGTGGTGGGAGA
The DNA here is from genome assembly GCA_963744135.1 of uncultured Solirubrobacterales bacterium. Classification (GTDB taxonomy): domain Bacteria; phylum Actinomycetota; class Thermoleophilia; order Solirubrobacterales; family Solirubrobacteraceae; genus Palsa-744. Next base: position 95,133 of record CAVUSE010000012.1, read on the forward strand.
GACCGCGACGATCGGCGACGACGTGACGCTCTACCAGGGAGTGACCCTCGGCGGCACGGGCTTCGCCACCGGCAAGCGCCACCCGACGGTGGAGGACAACGTGACGATCGGCTCGGGCGCCAAGCTGCTGGGACCGATCACCGTGGGCCACGGCGCAAAGATCGGCGCCAACACGGTGGTTATCACCGACGTGCCGCCCAACTCCACCGTGGTGGGCAACCCCGGCCACCCGGTGCGCGTGGACGGCCGCCGCCCCGAGGGACCGGACGCCGACTGGATCCACCTGCCCGACCCGATCGCCGAGGCGCTGCAGGGCCTCTCCAGCCGCATTGGGGCGCTGGAGCGCGCGGTGGGAGAGCTCTCCGGTGGGCGCATCGAGCCGCCCGTCGCAAAGGTGAGGCCGCTGCGGCCGGTGAAGGGTCCCAACCCCGCGGGGGGTTGAACTCTCGGCGGCTCCGTCGAGCCAGCCGCGAGGCGGCCAGGAGCGCGGTCATCCGTCATTGTCGCGTCCGCCGCGACGGCTACGGTCACGCACGACAATCTCTCGCTGCACAGGCACGGCGAGCGGAGGCAAATGACCGTAAAGGGGGCGCGGTGCTTAAGCGAGTTGCTGGAGTGGCAATGACGATCGGCGTCGCGCTGGTAATACCGGCAGCGGCGGCGGCGGTCCCGATATGGAGCGTGGCAGACCCCCTCTTGGAAGGGGGAGCGGGGGTCATGGACACCGCGATGGGTCCGCAGGGGGACACGGCCGTGACCTGGGTGGGCTTCGTCGCCGGGAAACTGACCGCGCAGATCGCCACGCGCCCGCCGTCGGGGAGCTTCTCGCCGACGCTCGATCTGACGCCGACCAGCGGTGAAGCCGAAGCCCGCACTTCACAGGTGGCCGAGGATGCGGCCGGCGAAGCGACCGTCGTGTGGAACGCCAGCCTGGAAAAATCGAACGACATCGTGGAAGCTGCCATCGTGGCGGGCGGTATCGCGTCGGCTCCGGTGAAGCTCTCGGCGCCAGGGCAGAACGCGGTCGTCCCCACCGTCGCGGTGGACGAACGGGGCGACGCGATCGTCGCCTGGACCCGCTCCAACGGCGCCGACGAGATCGTGCAGGCGTCCTACCGCGCGGCCGGGGGCGCCTTCGGAGCAACGGTGAACCTCTCATCCGAAGGTGGGAATGCCGCCGCGCCGACGGTCGCGATCGACGCCGCCGGGAACGCCACGGTTGTCTGGGAACGAAACAACGGCGTCAACGAGGTGGTCGAAGAGGCAACCCGCCCTGCCACGACCGGCAAATTCGCCCCGCCGATGGCGCTCTCGAACCCCGCCGAAGGCGCGATCCAGCCGTCGGTGGCGATGAATGCCGAGGGTGACACGGCTGTCGCCTGGGTTCACCTCGGCGCCAGCAACATCACCCAGGCCATTGTACAGCTGGCCGGTGGGAAATTCAGCGCAACGGCGAACCTGTCGGCGGGAGGGTTCGACGCGGAACATCCACAGGTGGCGCTCGATGGGCGGGGCGACCCGACAGTGGTGTGGGCGCGCAACTTCATCGTCGAATACGCGAGCGGCACTCCAGCGGGCGTCTTCTCGCCGACTCATGGCTTGGCCCTCGAAGCGTGGTATCCCAGTATCGCCGAGGACGCAGCCGGGGACACCCTGGTCGGCTACGCCACTGTTTTCACAATCCGCGCTGGTGCCGTCTTCCGTCCGGCCGGCGGGGAATTCGGCGCGAGCCAGTGGGTGTCGTCCGCCGGGCAACTCGTGGACGGTGGGCCAGGAGGGTTCAACGTGGCGATGAGTGGCGATGGCGATGGCGCGTTCGGCTTCATCGCGGAAGAATCCGGTGGCGGGTTCATTCCCCGGGTGAGTCTGCTCGACGCGGTGGGGATGGCCTTGGAAAAGGTGTCGATCCCAGCCACGGCAACCGCTGGGGTGCCCGTGACTTTCTCGGCACAGCCGGTCGATCACGCCTTTCCCGCACCCACTGTCTCGTGGTCGTTCGGGGATGCCTCCTCTGCGAGCGGCAGCTCGGTCACACACACATTCACCAACCCCGGCACCTACAGCGTGTCGGTGACGGCCGATGCGGCGCCCGGCGACTCCGCGACGCACACCGCCACGATCACCGTCGTGGCTCCGGTGCTTCCCGCTGCCCCTGTGCTCCACGCAGCCACGCTCGGTACCTCGACCGTCACCGCCGACAGCCACGGACGGGTGCATCTGAAGGTCGCCTGCCCCGCCGGCGGAGCGGCGTGCGCGGGGACGATGGCATTGACGCTGCCCGCCACCGCGAGTGGCTTGGCGGTCGCAGCCCGTGTGCATGGCACCCCTGTGACCGTCGCCGCCGGCGATGTCTCATTCAGTGCGGCGGCCGGGGCCTCGACGACGGTGAGCATCGCGTTGCCCGCCCCGGTGCTGCAGCTGCTGAAGCGCCACCACCACCTGACGCTCGCGGTCGCGCTCGAATCGCACAACGCTGGCGGCCAGAGCGCGACCAGCAGCGGCAAGGTGCTCGTCAAAGCGTACGTAAAGCCGAAGAAGGCGAAAGGGAAAAAGAAGAAGTAATCAACGCCCGGCTTTCCATCCGTAGACGTAAAACGTCACCCTTCGCCACTGCTCTTCGCCCCGGCGCCCCACGAGGGGCAACTCAGCTCAGTAATACACGCACCGGCAGCGATGCCGCGGCCGCGCCTTGTACTCCGGGGCCTGCCCGCGGTTCCACAGGCGGTGGTCGAGCACGCGCGGTGGGATCCCCGTGTGCGCTGAGATCAGCTCGCAGGCGTGCACCGCGCAAGCGCGGATCTCACGCTCCGGACCGCCCGCTGGGAGCAGCTCGCCGGCGTCGATGCGAGCGGCAAGGGATTCCTCGTAGACCAGCACCCCCGCGCAGCGCAGCACGTGGGGGACGAGATTGTCGGCGAAGATCGTCAGGCGGTCGAGGTCCGCGAAGCTCGCCACCCCCGCCAGCGCGAGGTCAGCGGCGACGATCTGGGCGCGCTTGTAGAAGATGCGGTCGTCGAACATCGCCATGCCGCGCGCCAGCGCCTGCGCCAGCCGCTCGGCCGAGCCGCTGCATTGCGCCACCACATCGAGCGCACGGCGCTCACCGAGGAAGCGCCCCAGCTCGCGCAGCGCCTGCGCGTAGAGGCTCATCAGCTCGTGGTCGGGCCGCTGGTTGAGGATCCCCGCGATCGTGTGGGTGTCCACTGCGCGCAGCCACGCTGCGTCGAGCGCCCACTCGTTATCTGTAGCCTGGTGCGCGCGAACGTAATCGGTGAGCCCCCACGCAACTGTGAAGTAACCGCTGAGGGGCACTCCCGCGTCGAGGCGCTTGCGCAGCGTGGGAAACCATCCGGAGCCGAAGTTGATCGCGTCCAGCGCCAGCAGGTAGTCGGCCACATCGGCAGGCTCCCCCTCCAGGTAATGACGCACCGGGTCCAGCGCCGCAGGCGACTCCTCCGGCACGGCGGCGGCGATCCTCGCGAGGAATTCGTCGTCGGAGATGGCGTCCCTGTCGATCCGCACCCACTGCGCGTGCGTGGCGATCTGCGCGCAGCCTGAGCGCACCTCCTCCAGTAGCGGCATAACGCAGACGTTAGGCCACCCCGCTGCGGCGTGGGTTCGGGGCGGGGAGGTCGAGGGAAGGTGGCGGCAGAGAGGTTGGGAACGGACGGAGGTCTGGCGGAGGCGGGGCGGCAGGGCGCGCCGAGAGCGCGCCGGCGGCGATCGGTGGGTCACGGATACGCCCGCCGAGCCCGCAACTATGCTGGAGCAGATGCCCGAAAACCCCCACGCCGAGCATCTCCAGGAGCTGCTGGAGGGCCTCAACGAGCCCCAGCGGGAGGCCGTCACGCACGGGGAGGGGCCGCTTTTGATCCTTGCCGGGGCCGGCTCGGGCAAGACGCGCGTGCTCACCCACCGCCTCGCCTTCCTGATCTACACCGACCAGGCGCAGGCGGGGGAGATTCTGGCGATCACCTTCACCAACAAGGCTGCCAAGGAGATGCGCGAGCGCGTCGAACGGCTGCTCGGCCACAGCACGCGGGGCATGTGGCTGATGACCTTCCACGCCGCCTGCGCGCGGATCCTGCGCGCCGAGGCCGAGCGGCTGGGGTATACGCGGCAGTTCACGATCTACGACCAGGCCGACGCGCGGCGCCTCACCAAGCGCTGCATGGACGCCGTCGGCGTCGACCCCAAGCGCTATACGCCGGCGGCGATCCACAACCAGATCTCATCCGCCAAGAACAAGCTGAACGACGCCTCCGCCTACAGCCAGGCGGTCGGCTCGCAATTCGAGGAGCTTGTCGGCGAGGTGTACACGCTGTACGAGCGCGACCTGATGCGCATGAACGCGATGGACTTCGACGACCTGCTGTTTCGCACCGTCAATCTGCTGGAGCTCTACCCGGAGGTACGAGAGCGCTACAGCGAAAGCTTTCGTCACGTGCTGGTCGACGAGTACCAGGACACCAACCACGCGCAGTACCGCCTCCTGCAGCTGCTGGTCGGCGGCGGCCGCCAGGCGCCGGCGCGCGGGGAGCCCGTCCACCTGGCGGGCCATCGCAACCTCGCCGTGGTCGGCGATGACGCGCAGTCGATCTACAGCTTCCGCAACGCCGACATCCGCAACCTCCTCGACTTCCAGGATGACTTCCCCGACGCGCGGGTGGTGAAGCTCGAGCAGAACTATCGCTCCACCGAGACGATCCTGAAGGCCGCCAACGCGGTGATCGCCAACAACCGCGGCGGGATCGCCAAGCGCCTGTGGAGCGAGCTGGGCACGGGCGAGCCGATCCAGGTGCGCGAGCTCGAGGACGAGCACGCCGAGGCGCGTTTCGTGGTGGGCGAGATCGAGCGGTTGGTGGATGAGGGCGCCTCGCGCGCGGAGATCGCAGTGCTCTACCGCACCAACGCGATGTCACGCGTGCTGGAGGACACGCTCGTGCGTCGCGAGATCGCCTACCAGGTGATCGGCGGCACGAAGTTCTACGAGCGCGCCGAGATCAAGGACGCGATCGCCTACCTCTCGTGGCTGGCCAACCCGTTCGACGTGGTGAGCTTCACCCGCGTGGCCAACTCCCCTCGGCGCGGGCTCGGGCAGACCTCGCTGGGGCGCATCGTGGCGTACTCCGCCACCGTCGGCGTCTCGGTGTGGGAGGCGACGGCCGCGCCCGATGCGATCCCCGGCCTCGGCGCGGCCGCGGTCAAGGCGCTGCGGCGCTTCATGGACACGATGGACGAGCTGCGCGCGCGCGTGGAGCAACGCGGGCCGGTGGGGGAGCTGCTGGAGGCGGTGCTCTCGCAGACCGGCTACGTCGAGGCACTCGAGGCGGAGCGGACGATCGAGGCGCAGGGGCGCATCGAGAACCTCGAGGAGCTGGTGTCGGTCGGTCGCGAGTTCGATGCGACCGCCGACGCCGGGCAGGATGCGCTCGACGTCTTCCTGCAGCAGATCGCGCTCGTCGCCGACGCCGACTCCCGCAAGGACGAGACCGAGGGTTTGGTGACGCTGATGACGCTGCACAACGCCAAGGGCCTGGAGTACCCGGTGGTGTTCATCGTGGGCTGCGAGGACGGCGTGTTTCCCCACTCGCGGGCACTCGACGAAGGCGGTCTGGAGGAGGAGCGGCGCCTCTTCTACGTCGGGGTGACGCGCGCGATGCGCAAGCTCTATCTCACCCACGCGCGCCGCCGGGTGGTGTTCGGCGCGCAGGCGTACGGCCTGCCCAGTCGCTTCCTCGACGAGATCCCCGCCGAGCTGACCGAACGCGAGCAAGCGCAGCTGTTGATCTCGAGCGCCGCGCGTGGCGCCGGCGGGATGAGCTGGTCGAATGGCCCGCGCTCGAACCGGGCGCTCGTCGGCGTAGGCGGCGGTTGGGACTCTGCCGCCGGCGTTGGGGCCGCAGCGGTGCCTGGCGGCGGCATCACTGCCAGCCGTGGGGCGGGCGCTGGCGGCGTGGCCGCCGGGCGCGGGCCACAGGCTGGCTCCGGGGAGTCGTTCCGGCTGGGTGAGGACGTCACCCACGCTTCCTTCGGCGAGGGGGTCGTCACCGCCGTGGAGCCTCACGGGGTGATCGTCGTGCGCTTCGCCCGCGACGGCTCCGAACGCAAGCTGATGGCCGAGTTCGCCCCGGTCACCCGGCGGTAGCATCTCTACGCGATGAGCGCCACGATTATCGACGGGAAAGTGATCGCCGCGCGCGTACGTGCGCAGGTCGCCGAGGAGGTGCGCGCGTTCGTCGAGCTGACCGGGCACACGCCGGGACTGGCAACCGTCTTGGTCGGCGACGACCCGGGCTCGGCGGTATACGTGGGGGGCAAGCAGCGCGCCTGTGCCGAGGTCGGGATGACGCCCTTCGACAAGCGCCTGCCGGCGGATGCCTCGCTCGCGCAGGTGGCCGAGCTGCTCGACGCTCTCAATGAGGACGAGGCCGTGAACGGGGTGCTGCTGCAGCTGCCGGTGCCGGCCCACCTCGATGGCCCGTCGCTCACCGGCCTGATCGACGCGGACAAGGATGTCGATGGCCTGACACCGGTCAACGCTGGACTGCTGTCGCTCGGACGGCCGGGCCTGAGACCGTGCACCCCACTCGGAGTGATGGAGCTGCTGGCGAGCGCCCACGGTGGCGATGCGGGCTGGCTGGAGGGCGCCGAGGCGGTGGTCATCGGCCGCTCCAACCTCTTTGGCAAGCCGATGGCGCAGCTGCTGCTCGCGGCCAACGCAACCGTCACCGTCTGCCATTCCCGCACCCGCGACCTGCCTGGCGTGTGCGCCCGCGCGGACGCACTGATTGCGGCGATTGGCCGTCCGCGTATGGTTGGCGCCGAGTTCATCAAGCCCGGGGCGGTGGTGATCGACGTCGGTATCAACCGCATCACCCCGGAGGAGGCCGGCAATAAGAGCGGGCTGGTCGGCGATGTGGACTTCGCGGCGGTCTCCCCACTCGCCGGAGCGATCACGCCGGTGCCCGGCGGCGTCGGGCCGATGACGATCGCACTGCTGCTGCGCAACACACTCGATGCCGCGCGCCTGCGGGAGGGGGTGCGGGTCGCGTGATGGGCCCGCGCTGTCAAGCCGGAATGGGGGAGCGTCGGTGAGCGTGCGCTGCCGCACGGGCGCGGAGGAGCGTCGATGAGCCTGCGTCGCATGCGCTCCGGAGAGCTGATTGCGCTCGCAGGGGCGATCTGCCTGATCGTTGCGCTGGCGCTGCCGTGGTATGAGAACGCGCAGGGCAAGCTCAGCGCGTGGGCGACCTTCGGCGTGGCCGTCGCCTTTCTGATCATCGCCGCCGCGGGCGGGCTGATGCTGGCGATCGCCACCGTCACCGAGCGCACCACCGCGATCCCGGTTGCTGCCGCGGTATGGAGCACGCTGCTTGGGATCCTCGCGACGGTCGCCGCGCTGGTGCGGCTGCTGGAGCGCCCCGATCACGCGACGATGCTGTGCTCTGGAGCGTGGCTGGCACTCATCGGCGCGCTCCTGGTGCTGGTTGGGAGCTGGCAGTCGATGCGCGACGAACGCACCGGCCTCTACCCGCCAGATGCCACGCCGCCGCGCGAGGTGCCGCCGGCCACGCCATAGAATCCCCGCCGTGATCGATCGCGACGAAGTCCTCCATGTGGCGCGCCTGGCGCGCTTGAAGCTCGATGACAGCGAGGTGGAGTCGATGGCACGCGAGCTCTCCGGCGTGCTCGACCACATCGCGAAGATCGGCGAGCTCGACCTGGACGGCGTGCCTCCCACCTCGCATGTGGTGGAGGTCGTGGGCCGCCTGCGCCCCGACGAGCCGCGCCCCTGCCTGCCGCGCGAGGTCGCGCTCGAACAGGCGCCTTCCGTGGCCGACGGGGGCTTTCTTGTCCCCAGCCCCCAGGCGTGAACGCTCTCGGGATCATCGGCCTGTCGGCTGCGCAGGCAGTTGCCGCGATCGAGGGTGGCCGGCTCTCCGCCGCTGAGCTGTTCGACGCTTACCGTGCCCGGGCGGGCGCCGACGAGCTGAACTGCTTCACGTGGGTTGCCGGCGCGGATGGATCGCCGCCCGCCGGCTCGTCCGACGCTCCGTTGCGCGGCGTGCCGCTCGCCGTCAAGGACCTCTTCTGCACTGCGGGCGTGCCTTCGCAGTCCGGCTCGCGCATCCTCGAGGGCTACCGTCCGCCCTACACCGCCACCGCGGTCGCGCGGCTCGCGTCGGCTGGGGCGCCGCTGCTGGGCAAGACCAACCAGGACGAGTTCGCGATGGGCTCCTCCAACGAGAACTCCGCGTTCGGGCCGGTGCTCAACCCGTGGGATCGCGCGCGCGTGCCCGGGGGCTCGTCGGGGGGCAGCGCCGCCGCCGTCGCCGCCGGCCTCGCGCCGTGGGCGCTCGGCACCGACACAGGCGGCTCGATCCGTCAGCCCGCCGCGCTGTGCGGGATCGTCGGGCTCAAACCGACCTACGGCGCCGTATCGCGCTACGGGATGATCGCGTTCGCCTCCTCGCTGGATCAGGCCGGCCCGCTCACCCGCGATGTGACCGACGCGGCGCTGCTGCTGCGCCACATGGTGGGCCGCGACGAGTGTGACGCCACCTCGCTGGGGCACCCCGAGGAGATCGCGCTGCCCACGGCAGAGAGCCTCACCGGCGTGCGCTTGGGCGTGCCCGAGGAGCTCACCGGCGAGGGGGTGGACGCCGGGGTGCTCGACGCCTTTCGCGGCGCCCTCGCACGGGCACGTGAGCTGGGCGCGGAGATCCACGACGTCCGTCTGCCCCACGCTCCTCACGGGCTCTCCGCCTACTACGTGCTCGCGCCCGCCGAGGCATCCTCCAATCTCGCTCGCTTCGACGGCGTGCGCTACGGGCTGCGCGCCGAGCATGCCGAGGACCTGCTCGAGCTCTACACACACACCCGCCACGACGGCTTTGGCGCCGAGGTCAAGCGGCGCATCATGCTCGGCACTTACGCGCTCTCCGCCGGCTACTACGACGCATACTACGGCCGCGCCCAGCGCGTGCGCACGAAGATCGTCGCCGACTTCGATGCCGCGTTTGCGGACGTGGACTTCATCCTCACCCCGACTTCTCCCACCGTCGCCTTCCCGCTCGGGGAGCGCACCGGCGACCCCTGGTCGATGTACATCAACGACTTCTGCACCGTCCCGATGTCGCTCGCCGGCATCCCCGCGATCTCGATCCCGTGTGGCCTGGCGGGCGACGGTGCCGGAGGAGAGCTGCCCGTCGGGCTGCAGATCGCCGGTCCGGTGTTCAGCGAGAACCGGCTGCTGGACGCCGCGTTTGCGCTGGAGCGGGCGCTCGGCTTCGATGGATCGCGGGCGCGCGTCGGGGGGTCGGCGTGAGGGGGGGAGTGCCAGCGGAGGCCCACGCGGTGGGCCAGGTGCTTGGGGTCGGTGTGGGGGTTGTTCGGTTGCGCAGAGTCCACGCGACGGCGGTCACGGTGGGGGGTGTGGGCGGGTGAGCACGGTCGAGTACGAGCCGGTAATCGGCCTCGAGATCCACATCCAGCTGGCGACCGCCACGAAGATGTTCTGCGGTTGCGAGCTCTCCTTCGGCGAGCCGCCCAACACCCGCACCTGTCCGGTCTGCCTCGGTCTTCCCGGCAGCCTTCCCGTCGCCAATGCCCGCGCCGTGCACTTCGGGCTGATGATCGGCCTTGCGCTTGGCTCCGAGCTCGCGCCGCGGTCGATCTTCCACCGCAAGAACTACTTCTACCCCGACCTTCCCAAGGGCTACCAGATCTCCCAGTACGACCTGCCGCTCTGTCTGGGCGGGCGGCTGGGGGAGGTGCGCATCCACCGCGTCCATCTTGAGGAGGACGCCGCCAAGCTCGTGCACGTCGGCGCCTCCGGGCGTATCCACGGTTCGGACGCCTCGATCGTGGACTTCAACCGCGGCGGCACCCCGCTCGCGGAGATCGTCACCGAGCCCGACCTGCGCTCCGCCCAGGACGCCGGCGAGTGGCTGCGGCTGCTGCGCACCACGATGCGCGTGCTCGGTGTCTCCGACGTCAACATGGAGGAGGGCTCGCTGCGCTGCGACGCCAACATCTCGCTGCGCCCTGCCGGCAGCGATCGGCTCGGGGTGAAGACCGAGCTGAAGAACATGAACTCCTTCCGCTTCATCGAACGCGGCATTCGCGCCGAGCTCGCCCGCCAGGAGGCGATCCTGCGTGGTGGCGGGCGGGTCGAGCAGGAGACGTTGCACTTCGACCCCGCCTCCGAGCGCATCACCTCGCTGCGCTCCAAGGAGCAGGCCCACGACTACCGCTACTTCCCCGAGCCCGACCTGGTGCCGGTCGCGATCGACGCGGCGATGCTCGACGCTGCGCGCGCTGCCCTCCCCGAGCTGCCGGCGGCGCGCGCCGAGCGGTTCGAGCACGAGACCGGGCTCTCCGCCGACAGCGCCCACCTGCTGGCCTTCCGCACCGAGCTCGGCGACTACTTCGAGGCTGCGCTTTCCGCCGCGGTCGATCCCGCGCCACCCGCGCAGGTCCTGGCCAACTGGATCGCCGGCGACCTGCGCGCGCGCCTCGCCGGTGGGCAGGCGGTTGGGAGCGCCGCCGCGGGTGCCGACGGGGAGACGGGTGGGGGAGCAGGCGAGACGGGTGAGGCCTCCGGGGAGGATCCGCTCGCCTCGCGGGTCAAGCCCCAAGCGCTTGCCGTGCTCGTTGGTCTCGTTGCCTCCAAGCGCATCAGTGCCGGTGCCGGCCGCCAGGTGCTGGATCGCCTTGTCATCGAGGGAGGCGATCCGGCGGCGATCGTTGCGGCTGAGGGTCTGGCTGCGATGGATGTGGGGGATGAGCTTGCCGCGATCGTCGCTTCCGCGCTCGCCGCCCACCCCGAGGCCGCCGAGAACGTGCGCGCCGGCAACGCCAAGGCGATCGGGCCGATCGTCGGCCATGTGATGCGTGAGACCAAAGGTCGCGCCGACGGCGGCGCCGTTACCAGGCTGGTGCACGAGCAGCTGGGCATTAGCTGAGCGGCCCTTGCCTGACCGCGAGCCGATCGGCAACCGCAACACCGCCGCCGTTCAGATCTTGTACCGCGGGCCAAATACACGCGCACGCGCGGACGCCAAAATTGGGAGACCTCCAAGGGTGACATTCCAGATCTCGCCTCCGCGGGCTCCCCTCGACTGCGGATGGGCGGAGCAGGATGCGTGCGGCCGGGCCGGGGCGCCAGCTCCTGCCCGGCCGTAGCGCACCACACCGTGAACCGCCGCTCCTGTTGAACCGCCGCTCCTGTGAGCGCTACCATCTGAGGTATGGACGAGTCGCCCACATCCACCTCGTCATCGCGATCGCTGGGCCGGATGATCGTTGCGGTGCTGATCCTGGCGGTTGCCGCCTGGGTGCTGCTGCACATCGTTATCGGCATTGTCACCTTCCTCGCCATCCCGGTCATCGTGGTTGCCGCCATCGTGGCCATCGTCTGGGCTGTGCGCGTCCTGTTCTGAGAGGGCATCTGCGCGATGGGATACGTGGTGATCTGCCTCGGCTTTGGGTTTGCCGGTGGGATGGTCGGCCGCGTCAAGGGCAGCTCGTTCATCCTGTGGTTCCTGATCTCGGCGGTCGTCCCCGTCTTTGGGCTGCTCGCCGCGATCGCCTACCGCATGGAGAGCAACGAGCTGCGCCGCCGCTGCCCCCACTGCGGACGCGTCACCAAGATCTACGACGCCCTCTGCACCCGCTGCGGCACCGAGCTGGAGTTTCCTGAGACGGTGATCGCGCCGGAATCCTGGCAGCCCCCGTCCGCGGCAAGCGGCTGAGCGGTTGGGCTCGGCGGCCGCCCTCCCTGCAGGCCGATATGGCCTGACGCCAAGCGCGCCTGAGTGAGGGCCGCACATTAGGGAGCCCGAAACGGCGCAGGCTCTATAAACGGGGCATGAGCGCCAAGGCTCCGCCAGTGCCCGTGCACGACTCGCTGATCGCGCGCCTGATCCACCGCGCCGGCTTCCCTGACGAGCGCGACTTCGTGCTGCGAGTCGTGCAGCCGGCGCTGGTCGGCATGATCGACGGCACCGTCTCCTCGCTGCCGCCGATCTTCGCGGCGGCGATCTCCTCCGACTCGCGCGTGGCGCTGCTGGTTGGCTTCTCCACTGCGCTCGGCGCCGGCGTCAGCATGGGCTGGTCGGAGGCGCTGTCGGACACCGGCGAGCAGACCGGCCGCGGCTCGGCGGTAGTGCGCGGCGCGATCACCGGCGGCATGACCACGCTGGGCGGCATCTTCCACACGCTGCCGTTCTTCATCAGCGACGTCCACAAAGCGCTGCTGGTTGCGGGGTGCGTGGTCGCGTTCGAGTTGGTCGCGATCGCCTGGGTGCGTAAACGCTTCCTACACGTCTCGATGCGCTCCTCGCTGCTGGTCGTCACCGTCGGCGGGGCAATTGCGTTGGCGATCGGGATCGGGATCGGCTCTTCGTAGCGGCAAAACCCGCTGGTACACTGCCTTTTTGGTCCGTTTCGAATGCAGTGGAAAGGTGGTTGGCAGACATGCGCGCGGTTGACGCACTGATGGAATGCCTCAAGGCGGAGGGCGTCGAGGTCGTCTTCGGCCTGCCCGGAGGCGCCAACCTGCCGACCTACGACGCCTTCGTCGACGCCGGCATCCGCCATATCCTCGTGCGCCACGAGGCCGGCGGTGGGCATGCCGCCGAGGGCTACGCCAAGGCGACTGGCAAAGTGGGGGTCGCGTTCGCGACCTCCGGCCCCGGCGCCACCAACCTGATCACCCCGATCTGCGACGCGATGATGGACTCCGTGCCGGTTGTGTTCATCACCGGCCAGGTGCGCACCGAGCTGCTCGGCACCGACGGTTTCCAGGAGGCCGACACGATCGGGATCACGATGCCCGTTGTCAAGCACTCCTTCATGATCCAGAACCCTTTGGAGATCCCACGCGCGATCCACGAGGCCTTCCACATCGCCTCCTCCGGACGGCCTGGCCCAGTGCTCGTGGACATTCCCCAGGACCTCTCACGCGCGGAGATCGCCTACGAGCCGGTCACCGATGTGCGCCTCCCCGGCTACCAGCCGACGGTGGAGGGCAACCAGAAGCAGATTCGCCAAGCCGCCAAGGCGCTCGCCGCCTCCCAGCGTCCGGTGATCTACGCCGGTGGGGGTGTGGTCAACGCGAACGCATCCGCCGAGCTGGTCGAGCTCGCGGGCTGCGACCGCTTCCCTGTCACCTGCACGCTGATGGGTCTCGGGGCATTTCCCGCGCGGGTGGGCGGGGTGGGGGCGGACGGAACAGATGCGAGCGGGGCCGGAGCAGATGGGGTACCCAACCCCCAGTGGTTGGGGATGCTCGGGATGCACGGCACTCGCGCTGCCAACTACGCGATGGACGAGGCCGACCTGATCTGCGCCGTGGGCGCCCGCTTCGACGATCGCATCACCGGCAAGCTCTCGGAGTTTGCGCCCCACGCCAAGTTCATCCACATCGACGTCGACCCGGCGGAGATATCCAAGAACGTGCCGGCTCACATCCCGATCGTCGGCGACGCCCGCAACGTGCTCGCCAAGCTCGCCATCGAGTACCGCGCGCTGGGAGCCGACCCCGCGCGCCTGGCCGAGTGGTGGAGCCGCATCGAGGGGTGGCGCGAGCAGTACCCGCTCAAATACGAGGACAGCGCCGACGCCGAGATCAAGCCTCAGTACATGATCCAGGCGCTGTACGAGGCGACGGGCGGCGAGGCGATCATCTCCAGCGACGTCGGCCAGCACCAGATGTGGACCGCCCAGTACTACGACTTCCCTGCGCCGCGGCGCTGGATCAACTCCGGCGGCCTGGGGACGATGGGCTTCGGGCTGCCCGCCGCGATGGGCGCTGCAGTCGGCTGTCCCGATCGTCTGGTGTGCTGCGTCGCCGGCGACGGCTCGGTGCAGATGAACGCCCAGGAGCTCGCCACCTGCGCGCAGGATCAGATCCCGATCAAGGTGTTCATCATGAACAACGGCTACCTCGGCATGGTGCGCCAGTGGCAGGAGCTCTTCTGGGATGGCCGCTACTCCCACGTCGACATGGGCAAGTTCCCCGACTTCGTGAAGCTCGCCGAGGCCTACGGCGCCACCGGGATGCGCTTCGAGGACAAGCACACGCTCGTGTACGACATCAAGCGGGCGATCGCCACGGAGGGCCCCGTGGTCGTCGACGTGCGTGTAACCCGCGAGGAGAATACGTACCCCATGATTCCTGCCGGGCAGGCTGCACGGGAGATGGTGGGATGACCGCGGCGACGATCTCCCAGTGGGGGGAGGTCGGGAGGGGGGCCTGCCCCTCTCCCGCTTCGACGTTGATCCCTGCCGGCCAGGCGGCCAGGGAGATGGTGGGATGATGGGAGAGCCGGCGACCAAGGCACCGCTCAGTCTTGCCGAGCTCGAAGCCTCCGGCAACCTGCGCACCGGGCGCAAGCACGTGCTCTCGATCCTGGTCGAAAACAAGTCGGGCGTGCTGACACGCATCGCGGGGCTGTTCGCCCGCCGCGGCTTCAACATCGACACGCTCACGGTTGGTCCCACCGACGACGAGCGCGTGTCGCGCGTGACGCTCACCGTCGACGGCGCCCTGCACCCGATCGACCAGGTCACCAAGCAGCTGCACAAGCTGATCAACGTGCTGAAGATCCGCGATCTCGACCCGGGCGACACGGTCTCGCGCGAGCTCGCGATGTTCAAGGTCGCCGCCGACGGCGTCCAGCGCGGCGAGCTGATGCAGATCACCGAGATCTTCCGCGGCAAGGTGGTTGATGTCACCAAGCGCTCGATCATCGTCGAGATCACCGGTACCACCGAGAAGATCCAGGCCTTCGAGGACATGGTGCGGCCGTTCGGGCTGATCGAGATGATGCGCACCGGAGAGATCGCGATCGCCCGAGGCCGCAGCGAGACGTGAGGGGCACGCTCGAGCGGACGCACGAGAGCCCGTTCGCGCTCAGCGAGGCCGACCGCGAGCGGCTTGCGGCACGCCTGCAGCTCGCTGTCAAGCGCGCGCGGCGCAGCGGACGCCAGACGCTCGCGGCACTCACTCTGCCGCTGCCGGCCGACGTCGACCCCAGTGCGGTCGTCTGCGCCTCGCGGCGCCCGGGAGAGTCGTGGTTCCTCTTAGAGCAGCCCGAGCGCGGGGCGCGCGCGCTGGCCGCGCTCGGCGAGGCGGCCTGCCTGACGGCCTCCGGGCCCGAGCGCTTCGCCACGGTGGCCGACCGCTGGCGTGCGCTCGCCGCGGCGGCGGTCAGCGACCCGCCCGAGGATCCCTCCGACCCGGGGTCCACCAGCGGTGGGCCGATCGCGCTGGGCGGCTTTGCGTTCGCCGCCGAGGGCGGCGCCGACATGGCGTGGAGCGGTTTCGCGCCTGCCTCGCTGATCGTGCCCGAGGTTGCGTTCACGCGCGAGCAGCGCCCCGAGCGCCGGACGGGGGGGGCGTCTCCGGTCTCGCTCCCTGATCTGCGTGCCGCCACGGACGGCATGCGCGTGCGGATGACGCTATGCGCGCTCGCCGCCCCCGACGACACCGCCGAGGAGCTGCTCGCCCGCTTGGGGCGCCGTCTTGGCGAGCTGCGCGTGGAGCCGCTGCCACTGCTCGATCCCGCGCCCGCGGGGCGCTACCGGATCGCGAGCGCGATGCCGCCCGAGCATTACGAGGCTGCCGTCGCACGCGCGGTCGAGCTGATCCGCGCTGGGCAGCTGGAGAAGGTGGTGCTCGCCCGCGAGGTGCAGGTGCACGCGCCGCGCGAGCACGACCCCGCGGCGCTGTTCGGGGTGCTGCGCGAGGGCTTCCCCTCGTGCACAGTCTTCTGCGTTGGCCGCGACGACGCCGCGTTCGTCGCCGCCAGCCCCGAGCTGTTGGTGCGCCGCGAGGGCCACCGCGTCAGCGCGCTCGCGCTCGCCGGCTCGATGCGCCGCAGTGCCGACCCCGCTGTCGACGACCACCTCGGCGAACAGCTGATGCACTCCGAGAAGGACCGCGAGGAGCATGCGATCGTGATCCGCCGGATCGAGCATGCGCTGCGCCAGCACGCGCTGTGGACCGCCGCCCCGCCTGAGCCGACGCTCGTGAAGGTCGCCAACATCCAGCACCTCGGCACACCGATCCGCGCTCAGCTCGCGCAGCCGCTCGACGTGATCGAGCTGCTGGAGCTGATGCATCCCACGCCCGCCGTTGGGGGCGAGCCGATCGAGCGCGCGCGGCCGCTGATCCCCGCCCTGGAGGGCCTCGACCGCGGCTGGTATGCAGGCCCCGTCGGCTGGGCCGATGCGACCGGCGATGGCGAGTTCTGCGTCGCGCTGCGCTGCGCGCTGCTGCGTGGCCGCGTTGCCCGCTGCTACGCCGGCGTCGGCGTCGTGCGCGACTCCGACCCTTCCGCGGAGTTGGCCGAGACCGAGGTCAAGCTGGCGGCGCTGTTACCGCTGCTCGCGGGCTGAGCCCGTCCAGAGCAGCTCGCGCTCAACCGCCCGCGCGCGCCAGCCGCTTGGCAGGCGCGTGGGGGAGACGCCCTGCGGGCTCTCCGGGGCGAGCAGGCAGTACTCGGGGGCTGGGCCGAAGACGAGCGCTCGGCGCCACAGGCTGGCGTGCTGGGGATCGATGCCGTCTGCGAGCAGCTGCGCGAGCTCGCCGTTCGGCTCGCCCGGTGGGCGCGAGACCCACACGGCGCGCGGTGCGTCGGCGAGGTTCGCGTGGCCCTCCATGAGGCCGTACAGCCCGCCCGCGCCGGAGCCGAAGCGCCGGGCGATCCCATCGTGGGCAGTGCGGTGGCCGTGCGCGACCGCCGCCTCGTTCAGCACGCCGAGGGCGGTGAAGTCCTCCAGCAGGTACCAATCTTCGTAGGCGGCCTCATGTGGTGAGGCCAGCCATGGGCACTCGGCGAGACGGAGCGCCGCCGAGCCGCACAGCCCGGCCGGCGGGGAGTGGTGCAGCGAGCGGTGAAAACGCTCGCTGGCCTGCTCGTAGGTCACGCGTTCGACCCCGTCCGCGGGACGGTGCCATAGAAGGTAGGCGAGCATGTCTTGTGCTGGCGACTCCCGCAGAAGCGCGCTCAATGCCCTCCGTCCAGCACGCCGGCGACGGCCTCCCACGCGCGGCGGTGCAGCGCCACGTTCTCCGCTCGGTCGGTGCGGACTTCGATAATCCCCGCGCGCTGCGGGCGCTGCGTCAGAGCGCGCTCGAGCGCCGCGCGGAAGGCGAGCACGTTGGTGACGGTCTCGTGCTCGAGGTCGTATAGCCGCGCGGCCTGCGCGAAATCCAGGCCTGTGGGGGTAGCGATGTGGCGAGTGTAAAGGTCTTCGGGCGGGCCGTTCGCCGCGTCGTCGCCGAGCTGCATCGGCTCCTCGCCCGCCGGCTGCTCCCCGTCGACCTGCCGAGCTGCCTCCGTGCGTGCCGTCGGCGCACCTGCCACCGGCAGGAAGTCGAAGATGCCGCCGCCGCCGTTGTCGATCAGCACGATTGTCAGATCCAGCTCCAAGCGCCGCGCGGCGAGCAGGCCGCCGATGTCGTACGCGAGCGCGACGTCACCGATCAGCAGCACCGTCGGCCCCGACCCGGCGGCCGCGGCGCCGAAGGCGCTTGAGACGGTGCCGTCGATGCCGTTGGCGCCGCGGTTGCAGAGCACCCGCGGCGGGTCGGCTCGCACTGGCCAGAAGCTCTCGATGTCGCGCACGGGCATTGAGGAGGCCACGAACAGCGTCGCCTGCTCGGGCAGCAGCACGCCCAGCTCGGCCGCCACCGTGGGCTCGCTGAGGCCCTCCGCACCCAGTACTCCGAGCAGGGCCTCGGCGGCGCGCTCGTCCGCGCTGCGCCAGCTCGCAAGCCAATCCGGGTCGGGCGCAGGCGCGTCCTGCGCCAGCGCCCGCAACGCCGCGGCGGGCTCCAGCGCGAAACGTCGGCAGAGCGCCGCGTCGGGGTCCTGCCAGCGACCCTCCTGGTCGATCGCCGCCTGCGGAACATCGCACATGCTCGCCAGCCACCCCCGCAGTGGCTTGGACGTGGGCAGGTCGCCGACGCGCAGCACCAGGTCGGGCTTGACGCTCGCGGCGAACGAGCCGTGGCGCAGTAGCGCGTCGTAGTGCGCCACTGCCGCCTCCCCGCGCCGCGCGCCCGAGAGGGGGTCGGCCAGCAGTGGCCAGCCGGCCGCTGTGCAGAATGCCGATGCGGCCTCCCCCAGCGCGGTGTTGCGCTCATAGCGCCCGGCCACCACCACTCCCCGGCGGGTGCCGGCCACGGGACCGGCGAGGGAGCGCGCGTCCTCGGGTGCGGCCGGGCGCGCGGGCGTGCAAGTCACCAGCGGACGGCCATCGGGGCGCCCGGTGGCGTCCGCTGGCAGGGGCTCGTTCTCCACCAGCGGCTCGCGCAGCGCGAAGTTCAGGTGCACGACGCCGGGTGTGCCCTCGAGCGCAAGCCAGTAGGCACGACAGGCGAGCGTGCGCATCCAGCGCAACCGGCCCTCCGTCGGCTCGTGTGTACCGACTTCGAAGAACCACTTCGCGGCCTGCCCAAAGATCTTTACCTGGTCGATCGTCTGGCCAGCGCCGTTCTCGCGCAGCTCGGGGGGGCGGTCGGCCGTGAGGATCAGCAGCGGCACGCCCGCCTCGTGCGCCTCGATCGCGGCCGGCAGCAGCTCCGCGGTGGCGGTGCCCGAGGTGCACGTCACCGCCACAGGCGCTCCCGTTGCCTTCGCCAGCCCCAGCGCGAAGAAGCCGCTGCAGCGCTCGTCGATGTGGGAGTGGCAGCGCAGCCGTGGCTCGCGGGCGAGGCTCAGCACCAGCGGCGTGCAGCGCGAACCGGGCGATGTGCACGCGTCGCGCAGTCCGCAGCGCGCCAGCTCGTCCACGAACGCGCGCAGCAGCAGGTAGGTGCCGGTGGCGGCGTCGGATGTGTGTTGGGAACCGGTCACTTGGTGGAAGGCGATTGGGATGGTGGTTGGGATGTGGGTTGGTTGGGATGTGGTTAGTTGGTTGGGCTATGGATTGGTTGGTTGGGATGTGGGATGGGGAGTCGGGAGAAGGCTTGAGGGTTGCGATGGGTGGTGGGGCGACGAAAGTAGGATCGGGGGGTGCCGGAGAACCTCGTCATGCTGCACGGCTTCGGCGGTACCCACCGCGCCTGGGACGGGGTGGTGGAGCTGCTCGACCGTGAACGCTATCGTCCGCTGCCGCTCGACCTCCCGGGCCACGGCGTGGAGGCGGACGCGCCGCGGCCAATCTCCTTCGCCGGCTGCGTCGAACACGTGCTCGACGCCAATCCCAAGCGCTTCGCGTTGTGTGGCTACTCGCTCGGGGGACGGGTTGCGCTGCACGTTGCGCTGGCCGCGCCAGAGCGGGTTGAGCGGCTGGTGCTGATTGGCGTCAACCCCGGCATCGAGGCTCAGGGCGAGCGCGCCGCGCGACGACGCTCGGACCGTGCTCTCGCCGACGATCTCGAGCGCGGGTCCTACGAGGAGTTCATCGAGCGCTGGCGCACCCAGCCGCTGTTCGCTGCCGATCCCCCCGCGGTGGGGGCGTTGGCGCGAGAGGATCAACGCCGCAACCGCCCCGACGCGTTGGCTGCCGTGATGCGGGGACTCGGCGTGGGGGAGATGCAACCGCTATGGGATCGCCTCCCCGAGTTGGCGATGCCGGTGACTGTGCTGGTTGGGGAGCGCGACGGGAAGTTCCTGGCGCTGGGGCGGCGGATGGTCGAGCTGCTGCCGAGGGGCGAGTTGGTCGTCGTGCCCGGGGGACATGGGCTGCCGTTGGAGAACCCGGCGGCAGTCGTGGAGGTGTTGCAGTAGGGGATGGGAGTGAGGAGGACGGGTGCTGGTACGTAGAATTTCAGAGCGTATATAACGATGGCGCACGGGTCCCAAGAGGTTAAATACGCACCCTATGCCCTCGGCCAATCTTCAGCGGGACCAGCCTGCTCCCCGGCCCGGCCCCACGCCCAACCCCGGGGCTGTTGGCACTGCGATGCGGCCGTTCCGCACGGGCAGAGCATCCTGCTCCTCTTCCTCCAGCCCTTCAAACAGGCCGAGCGTTGCCAGGCCGCAGGCTGGGAGTGGACCGCGTGAGGCGAGGGCGGCGGCGGCGTGCACGGCGGCGGCGACTCCGAGCGGGCCGTCGAGCGTGGATGCCAGGTAGACCTCCGCGCCGGAGGCCCTGACGAGCGCCGCGGCGGCGAGCAGGCCGGCGATGCCGCCGCAGCGGGAGATCTTCAGGCACACCGCGTCGGCGACGCCCGCGCCCAGCGCTCCGTGCTCGGCTGCGGTCTCGTCGATCGCCACGCGCGTCGCCACGCGCTCGCGCACCTCGCGTACCGCCCGCAGGCCATGGCTGGGCTCCTCCACCAGCTCCAGGCCCACTGGCGTCAACGCCTCGATCGCGCGCACCGCTTCCTCCACGTCCCACGCGCCGTTGGCGTCGACGCGCAGCGCGGTGTGGGGCCCCACTGCGGCGCGCACCGCCGCTACGCGGCCGGCGTCGTCGCCGACGCCCACCTTCAGCTTCACGCACTCATACCCCTGCTCCACAGCGCGCGCGGCCTGCTCGGCGGCTCCTCCGCGGTCGGTCGAGCCCACGGTCGCGTTTACCTGAATCTCCTCCGCGGGGTCGTCGGTGAGCAGCGCTGCCACCGGCCTGCCTGCCCGGCGCCCGGCGCGGTCCCACAGCGCGAGGTCGATCGCGGCGAGCGCCGCGGGGAGATCCTCGACGCGCCGGCATGCTTCGATCAGCTGCGCGCCGTTGGCCGTCGCGGATTGCATCAGCACTGGCCGATACGCCTCGAGCGCCGCGCGCACCCGCGCGATGCTGACGCCGTCATATGGCTGCAGCGGTGCAGCTTCGCCGTGGCCGCTGACGCCGTCGGCGTCGATCAGTGTCACCGTCAGCAGCTGGCGCTCCCGCACCGCGCCGTATGAGGTCTCTAGGGGTGTGCGCAGTCGCAGCGTGCGCTCGGCGAGGTTCATCTGCATGTGATTGCCCTCTGTGTCTTGCCGTGCACGCGATGGCGCGAAGGTCGCGGTCCCGTCGCATAGACGTGGTGGCCGGTCAAACGAGCCCGACTCCACGGGTGTGCGCGACAGTGTCTCCCATAGTCCCTCCTCCTATCCGCCGATCCCTCCGCTGGCTAGGATCCCGGCAGCGAACAGCAGGCAGAACAGCAGCTGCAGCAGGCCCGTGCGCGCGAGCGCCCCGTTCAGCGCGGCGCCGTCCACGCGGGTGCGCACGACGCGGATCAGTGCTAGCGCGAGGGGGGCTGCCGCCCACGGGAGCAGCAGCCAGGCCGTCATCGAGCCGAGCAGCCACGGCAGCGGTGCAACCAGGAAGGCCATCGTCAGCATCGCCGTGTACAGCGCGCGCGTGCGTTGGCGGCCGAGGCGCACCGCGAGCGTGCGCTTGCCCGCGCGGCGGTCGGTGTCGATGTCGCGCACGTTGTTGACGACCAGGATCGCGCTTGCCAGCAGTCCCACCGGCACTGCGCACGCGAACGCCTGCCAGGGCAAGTGCTGCACCTGCACGTAGTAGGAGCCGGCCACGGCGACGATCCCGAAGAAGAGGAACACGAACAGCTCGCCGAGTCCTTCATACCCGTAGGGGCGCGGCCCGCCGGTGTAGAGGACGCCCGCTAGGATCGACGCCGCGCCGACCGCCAGCAGGCCCCAGCCGGCGACCGAGATCAGGTAGGCACCGCACAGCACCGACAGGCCGAACGTGACGTAGGTGGCGATCAGCACCTGGCGGGGCGGCACCAGCCCGCCCGCGGTGACCCGCACCGGTCCGAGGCGGTCCTCGGTGTCCGCCCCGCGCCGCGCGTCGGAGTAGTCGTTGGAGAGGTTGGTGCCGACCTGGATGAACACCGCCCCGAGCAGCGCCGCGACGAACGCGAGCGCGCGGAAGTGGTCGTCCCCCAGTGCCAGTGAGGTGCCCACGAGCACCGGGGCGATCGCCGCGGGCAGCGTGCGCACGCGTGCGGCCATCACCCAGATGCGCACCGCACTCGCCTCCCGGTGAGCTGCGACCGTGGACACGACGGTCATGCCCTCCGCGGGAAGCGCGAGAAATCGGGAGTGCGCTTCTCGCGGTAGGCGTTGCGGCCCTCCTGGGCCTCCTCGCTGCCGTAGAACAGCAGGTTGGCGTCGTGCGCGAGCTGCTGCACGCCGGAGAGGCCGTCCTCGGCGGCGTTGAACGAGGCCTTCAGCAGGCGCAGCGCGAACGGGGAGAGCGCGAGCATCTCGCGGCACCACTGCACGGTCTCATCCTCCAGGCGCTCCAGTGGCACGACGGTGTTGACGAGCCCCATGTCGAGCGCTTCCGCGGCGTCGTACTGACGGCAGAGAAACCAGATCTCCTTCGCCTTCTTGGGCCCCACGAGGTTGGCAAGCAGACCCGCGCCGAAGCCGCCGTCGAAGGAGCCCACGCGCGGGCCGACCTGCCCGAAGCGAGCGTTGTTCGCGGCGATGGTGAGATCGCAGACGAGGTGCAGCACGTGTCCGCCGCCGATCGCATACCCGGCGACCATCGCCACGACGGGCTTGGGCAGGCGGCGGATCTGCACGTGCAGATCGGTCACGTGAAAGCGCCCCGGGCGGGTGGGGTCCGGATTACCGGCGTCGTCCTCGGCGAGGTACCCCGAGTCCCCTCGTACGTGCTGGTCGCCACCGGCGCAGAATGCCTGCGGCCCCTCGCCGGTGAGCACGATCGCCCCGACCTCGAGGTCCTCCTGCGCCTGTGTGAGCGCGCGCGAGATCTCAATCACGGTCAGCGGCCGGAAGGCGTTGCGCACCTGTGGCCGGTCGATCGTGATCTTCGCGATGCCCCCGTCCTCCGACTTCTCGTAGCGGATGTCGGTGTACTCGCCGGCGGTGTTCCAGGTGGTTGGCAAGGTGAGGGACGCTCCTTTCAGAAATTTTCTTTGTGGATTTGGACTGGGCAAAGTCTTGCCGGTGAAGGCGTGCACCAGATCGAGCCGCGTGTCCAGCCTGCCGAAGGCTAGCCTGTGGGAGATGGCGGTTGATGCTTGGCTGGAGCGTGCGGCTGCGAGGACGCCCGCGGCGATCGCGGTGGAGACCCCGGCGGGGGCCTGCTGCTACGCGGAGCTGCTGGAGGGGGCGCGCGCGGGCGCCGGCGCACTGGCCGCGCGTGGGGTGGGGCGGGGCGAGCGCGTGGCGATCGCACTGCCTGCCGGCCTCGACTTCGTGTACGCGCTGCACGCCTGCCTGCTGCTGGGGGCGGTGGCGGTGCCAGTCGACCTGCGTCTGGGCGAGCGGGAGCGGGCGGCGATCGTGGATCGGGCTGCGGTCGTCGTGGACGAGTCGCTGCGCGCCGGCGCCGCACCGAACCGTCCCCCGGCGCCGCACCGAACCTGTCCCCCGGTGCCGTCCACGACCTCGACGCGGTGGCGGCGGTGATCCACACCTCGGGCACCACCTCGGCGCCGAAGCCGGTCGAGCTTACGTACGGCAATTTCCTGTGGAGTGCGCTCGGCTCGGCGGTGGCACTGGGACTCGACCCACATGAGCGGTGGCTGTGCAACCTGCCGCTCTCGCATATCGGCGGGCTGTCGATCCTGCTGCGCAGTGCGATCTACGGCACGACGGCGGTCGTACACGAGCGCTTCGACATCGAGCTCACGCTGCGGGTGCTGAGGGGCGATCCCGAGGGCGCTCTGGAGCCCCCCACCAGAGGGACGCGGGGCGCAGAGGTGCCGCCTGCCGCGCCGGTGACGCTGGTCTCGCTGGTCGCAACCACGCTCACGCGCCTGCTGGACGCCGGCTTGGAGCGCCCGCCCGCGCTGCGTTGTGCGCTCACCGGGGGCGGGCCGGTGCCCGCGGCTCTGCTGGAGCGCGCGCGGATGGCGGAGGTCCCGGTGAGCCTCACCTACGGCATGACCGAGGCCTGCTCGCAGGTGACCACTCTGCCGCTCGCCGCCGTCGAGAGCGGCTCGGTGGCGCCCGCCACGGCAGGCCCGCCGCTGTTCTGCACACGGGTGCGCATCGCCGCCGACGGGGAGATCGAAGTCGCCGGCCCGACCGTCGCACCTGGCGTCGCCGGCGCGGATGGGTGGTTGCGAACGGGAGATATGGGTAGATTGAATGATGAGGCGGGCCTTCAAGTGACTGGACGGAAGGCCGACACGATCGTCAGCGGGGGGGAGAACGTGGCACCCACCGAGGTGGAGGCCGTGCTGGAGGAGCATCCAGCGGTGCTGGAGGCTGCGGCGGTAGGGCGTGCCGACGAGCGTTGGGGCGAGGCCGTCACCGCGCTGGTCGTCGTGCGCGGCGGTGTGCAACTGCGCAGCGAGGAGTTGCGCGCTCACTGCGCCGCGCGCCTGGCGCCCTACAAGGTTCCAAAGGAGGTGGCGCTGGTGGAGGGGCCGCTGCCGCGCACGCGATCGGGCAAGCTGCTGCGAAGGGAGTTGCGATGAAGGCCGATGCCGGATCACACCGAGGTGGAACGGGGGCACCGGTGCGCAATGGCGGCGATCCTGCGGGCGGCGGCGAGCATCCCGCCGATGAGCACCGCCGCCGCAGCGCCGCGCACTGGGAGGAGGCGGCGAGCGGCTGGGTGCGCCGCCAGGCGGCGATTCGCGAATTTGGCGCGCCGGTGTCGCACTGGATGGTGGAGGCGATCGAGCCCCAGCACGGCCAGCGTGTGCTGGAGCTGGCAGCAGGCGTGGGGGAGACGGGGCTGCTGGCGGCCGAGCTGGTCGCCCCAACCGGCGGGGTGATCCTCTCCGACCACGCCGAGGCGATGCTGGAGGGCGCCCGCGCCCGCGCGGCGAAGCTCGATCTGACGAATGTCGAGTTCCAGGTGTGGAACGCCGAATGGATCGACCTGCCGGTGGCGAGCGTCGACGCCGTGCTGTGCCGTTGGGGCTACATGCTGATGGCCGACCCACTCGCCGCGCTGCTCGAGACGCGCCGCGTGCTGCGCCCCGGCGGACGCGTCGCATTGGCGGTGTGGGATTCGCTCACCGCCAACCCGTGGGCGCTCGCGCCGCGCCTGGAGCTGTTGGAGCGCGGGCTGGCGCAGCCCCCGGCGGAGTCCGCCGAGTACACGCCCGGTCCGTTCGGGCTCGGTGACCCCGAGCGCCTGCGTGCGCTGCTCGGCGAGGCCGGCTTCACCGAAATCATCGTCGAGGCGATCGACGTCGTGCAGCGCCATCCCTCCTTCGAGTCCTTCTGGGAGACGATGCTCGACATCTCGCGCGAGCTGCACGACCTCGTGCTCGCCCAGCCCGAGGCCGAGATCGAGGCGATCGGCACCTCGCTGGCGGCGCGCCTGGCTCCCTACACGGAGCCCGACGGCGCGCTCGAGATCCCCGGCCGCTCGCTGGTGGCTGTGGCTTTCGGATAGCCTGCCGCCATGCTCTACGACGACGACGCGGATCTCAAGTTGCTCGACGGCAAGACCGTCGCAATCATCGGCTACGGCTCCCAGGGCCACGCCCACGCGCTCAACCTCAAGGACTCCGGCGTGCAGGTGGTGGTGGGTTTGCGCGAGACCTCGCCCTCGGTCGCCAAGGCGCGCGATCAGGGTCTCGAGGTGCTGAGCGTCGTCGAGGCAGCCAGCCGCGGCGACCTGGTGATGATCCTGCTGCCCGACGAGCTCCACCACCAGGTGTGGGAGACGGATATCGCCGACGGGATCGCGCCTGGCAACACGCTCCTGTTCGGCCACGGCTTCTCGATCCACTACGGCGAGGTGGTCCCGCCCCCGGGCGTGGACGTGGCGATGGTCGCCCCCAAGGGCCCCGGCCACCTCGTGCGCCGCCAGTTCCTCGAAGGCAGCGGCGTGCCCGGGCTGATCGCGGTTGCCCAGGACGCCACCGGCAACGCGCGCGCGCTTGCGCTCGCATACGCGAAGGGGATCGGCTGCACCCGCGGCGGTGTGATCGAGACGACCTTCAAGGACGAGACGGAGACGGACCTCTTCGGCGAGCAGGCGGTGCTGTGCGGCGGCGTCTCCGAGCTGGTCCAGGCCGGCTTCGAGACGCTCGTCGGCGCGGGCTATGACCCCGAGATGGCTTACTTCGAGTGCCTGCACGAGGTCAAGCTGATCGTCGACCTGATGTACGAGAAGGGCCTCGCGGGGATGCGCTACTCGATCTCCAACACTGCGGAGTACGGCGACTACACGCGCGGCAAGCGGGTGATCACCGAGGAGACGCGCGCGGCGATGCGCAAGATCCTCGGGGAGATTCAATCTGGAGACTTCGCGCGTGAGTGGATCGCCGAGAACCGCGCGGGGCAGGAGAACTTCCTGCGGATGCGCGCCGAGCAGGCCGACACGCAGATCGAAGAGGTCGGCAAGGAGCTGCGCTCGCACATGGACTGGATTCAGTCTTCATTTTGAGGTCGGGAGAAAGATCCCGCCGAGTATCGCCTCAGTAGATGCGAGGCAGGTGCTGGTGTCTTTAAAAACGCCCTAGAACCCTTCACAAAATGAAGTGGTATAGGCCGAAAAAATACATCAGCCACCCCCCCCACGGGAAGCGAGGGGGGTGTAACGCGGCTATTCACGCCTACCGCCCGCGGCGGTTCCGCTAAACTCGCGCCTGTCGCGACTGGCGCAGCAGCGAGGTGGAAGCGACCACCGGGAAGCGACACTGAAGCAGCACCGCCGCGCGCCTGGGCACCTCTTATGTAACCCTCGAAGGCCGAAGCGAGGAAGCCCATGAGCACCAGTGCAGAGCAGCAGTTGACGATCCCATCCGAGCTGAAGCCCGCCGATGGGCGCTTCGGCTGCGGTCCATCGAAGGTCCGTCCCGAGGCGCTCACGAGGTTGGGCGAGGGAGCGGCTCCGATGGGCACCTCGCACCGGCAGAAGCCGGTGAAGGCGCTCGTCGGTGAGATTCGCGCGGGGCTGGGCGAACTGTTCAGCGCGCCCGACGGATATGAGGTCGCGCTCGGCAACGGGGGAGCCACCGCCTTCTGGGACGCGGCCGCGTGTGGGTTGATCGAGCGCCGCTCGCTGCACCTGACGTACGGGGAGTTCTCCTCGAAGTTCGCCCAGGTGGCGCGCGAGGCGCCGTTTCTGGAGGAGCCGGTGGTGGTCTCGGCGGAGCCCGGCGACGCGCCCGACCCGGCACAGGCGGACGTCGCGCAGGCCGGTGCCGACGTGGTCGCGTGGGCACATAACGAGACATCCACCGGCGTGATGGTCCCGGTGCAACGCCCCTCCACCTCCCCGTCCTATGGGGACCGGGAGGCACCAAATGGAGGCGAGGCGCTCGTGTTGATCGACGCGACATCGGGCGCGGGCGGCCTGCCGGTCGATGTGGCCCAGACCGACGCCTACTACTTCGCGCCGCAGAAGAGCTTCGCCGCCGACGGCGGGCTGTGGGTTGCACTGCTGAGCCCCGCGGCGCAGGAGCGGATCGCGAAGCTCGCAGGTGCCAATGGATCAGGTGCCGCCCACCCCCGCTGGATCCCGCAGTTCCTCTCGCTCGCCACGGCTCTGGAGAACTCGCTCAAAGACCAGACCTACAACACCCCCGCCGTGGCGACGCTGTTCCTGCTCGCCGAGCAGGTCCGCTGGATGCTCGACGGCGGTGGCCTCGACTGGTGCGTGTCGCGCACCCGCGCCTCATCCGAGCACCTGTACGGGTGGGCCGAGCGCACGCCGTACACCACGCCGTTCGTCGCCGACCCCGCGAAGCGCTCGCTGGTCGTGGGCACGATCGACTTCGATGACGCCGTCGACGCGGCCGCGGTCGCCAAGACGCTGCGCGAGAACGGGATCGTGGACACCGAGCCCTACCGCAAGCTGGGGCGCAACCAGCTGCGGATCGGGATGTTCCCCGCGGTCGAGCCGGCTGACGTGCAGGCGCTTACCGCATGTATCGAGTGGGTCGTGGAGAGGAGCGCGTCATGAGCCCCGCAGAGAGCGCCGCGACCGGCGTCTCGCGAGCGTCTGAAGGTGCTGGTCAAGGAGAACATCGGCGACTCTGGGGTGGAGCTGCTGCGCGAGCACTTCGACGTGGACCTCGGCTTCGACTGGAGCGACGAGCAACTGGCGGAACGGATCGGCGATTACCACGGCATCCTGATCCGCTCGGCGACGAAGCTCACGGCCGAGCTAATCGACAAGGCGACCAACATGCGCGCGATCGGGCGCGCCGGCGTGGGGGTGGACAACGTCGACGTGGACGCCGCGACCAAACGGGGGATCGTGGTCGCCAACGCGCCGCAGTCGAACGTCGTCACCGCCGCCGAGCACACGCTCGCGCTGCTGCTGGCGCTCGCGCGCAACATCCCCCAGGCGTACCTCTCGCTGACGGCGGGGAAGTGGGAGCGCTCGAAGTTCTCCGGCGTGGAGCTGTACGAGAAGACGCTGGGGATCGTCGGCTTCGGGCGGATCGGACAGCTGGTGGCCGCGCGCGCGCGCGGCTTTCAGATGCGAGTGGTTGCCTTCGACCCATTCGTCAGCGCCGAGCGCTACCGCGAGCTGGGGGTCGAGAAGGCCGAGAACAGCGAGGAGATCTACGCACAGGCCGACTTCATCTCGATCCATCTCCCAAAGACGGATGAGACCAAGAACTGGCTGAACGCGGAGGCGTTCGCGCAGATGCGCGACGGCGTGCGGATCCTCAACGTCGCGCGCGGCGGGCTGATCGACGAAGCAGCTCTGAAAGAGGCGCTCGACTCAGGCAAGGTGGGCGGCGCCGCACTCGACGTGTTTCCCACCGAGCCGATGACCGAGAACCCGCTGTTCGGCTACCCCAACGTGATCGTCACGCCCCACCTGGGTGCCTCCACCGCGGAGGCGACCGACCGAGCCGGCTACCAGAGCGCCGAGCAGGTCGTGGCGGCGCTCGATGGCGGGGTCGTCTCCACGGCCGTCAACATCCCCGCGATCGGCGCCGAGGACATGCAGGTGCTGGGGCCGTTCCTGCCGCTCGCCAGGCAACTCGGGCGCCTCGCGATGGAGCTGGCAGAGGGCAGCTCGGTCGAGCGGATCGAGGCGGCCTTCATGGGACGCATCGCCGACTTCGACACGCGCCTGCTGACGCTCGCGGTGATCCAGGGCGCGCTGCAGGGCCGCACCGAGGAGCAGGTCAACCTCGTCAACGCCCCTTCGATGGCCGAGGAGCGCGGGATCGTGGTCGAGGAGAAGACGGTCTCCGAGGCGCAGGACTACAACGAGCTGATCCGCGTCACCGTGATCGCCGGCGATCGCAAGGTCGCGGTGGCGGGCACCGGCATCGGACCCAACCGCGTGCCGCACCTCGTCGAGGTCCAGGGCCGGCGCCTGACGGTCGAGCTGGAGCCGTTCGTGACGGTCTTCCGCTACGCCGACCTGCCGGGCATGATCGGCCGCGTCGGCACGATCTTCGGCCGCCACGGCATCAACATCTCCTCGGCCGCGGTCGGGCACACTCCGGATGGGGCCTCTCACGCGGCCAGCGAGGATCGGCGCGTCGCGGCGATGGTCGTCACGACCGACGCGCCGGTGCCGGCCAAGGTCGTCGATGAGATCGTCGCCTCGGAAGGGTTCACAGGTGGTTGGGCAGTGGTGCTGCAGTGACACTCGGCCGGCAGGCGGCTCTCCGTTGAGGCCGCCGGCCCCCATTTGGCCGCGTGGCCAGTAAATCGACTAAGGTACGGGCCGATGAGGGCGGTGGTCATCACCAAGCACGGCGGGCCCGGCGTTCTGAAGGTGCAGGAGCGTCCCGACCCAACGCTCGGTCCAGGAGAGGCGCGCATCGATGTCGCGGCGGCGGGTATCAACTTTGCCGACATCATGGCGCGTCTGGGCTTCTATCCCGACGCGCCCAAGACGCCCTGCGTGGTCGGCTACGAGGTCGCCGGCACGATCCTCGAGCTGGGAGAGGGAGCGTCGAGTCCCGTCCACCCCCTGAGTGTGGGGCAGCGCGTGTTCGTGAGCACGTTCTTTGGCGGCTACGCCTCCCAGGTGGTCGTCCCGGCCATCGACGTGTTCGCGCTGCCTGACGAGCTGAGCTTCGAGCAGGGCGCGGCGATCCCGGTCAACTACGCCACCGCGTGGGCGAGCCTGATGGACTACGGGGACCTGCGGCCCGGGGGGCGCGTTCTGATCCACTCGGCTGGTGGCGGCGTCGGCATCGCCGCCACGCAGATTGCCAAGCGTGAGGGCGCCGAGGTCTACGGCACCGCGTCGCCTGGGAAGCATGCCCGCATCGCCGAGCTGGGCGTCGACCACGCCCTCGACTACACCAAGTCTGGCTGGGAGCGCGGCCTGCCGAAGTTCGACGTGATCATGGACGCCATCGGCGGCGCGAGCTTCCGGCGCAGCTACGACCTGCTGCGCCCCGGAGGGCGCCTGGTGGCGTTCGGCGCTTCCGCCGTTGTCTCCGGGCAGCGCAGAAACCCCGTCACGGCGCTGCGCGCGGTCGTGCGGATGCCGCGCTTCAACATGATCAAGCAGATGTCTGAATCGAAGGCCGTTGTCGGCCTGAACATGCTCACCCTGATGAAGGACCGCGGGACGATCGAGCCGTGGGTGGCGCCCCTGCAGGCGCTGCTCGACGATGGCACCGTCCGGCCGGTTGTGGCTGAGAGCTTCAGCTTCGAGGATGCGGGCGCCGCGCAGAACATGATCACCGAACGGCGCAACGTGGGCAAGGTCGTGCTCACTCCCTGAGGGGTGCCGGCCGCGTCGGAGGGCTCCGGCGATCCGGTTTCCACGCCCGCGCCGACCGGACCCGCTTGGCATCGCGCCGCGGCGATGCTACCCTGCGCGAAGCATGTCGTTGCAGATCTCGATTCGACTTCTTCTCCTCCCCCCTCGGGGGGAATAGTGCGTGGCGGCCGCGTAGCCGCAAACACAGCTGGAGGAAGTCAGAACGAGACCTAGAAGGAGCAGAGCGACATGGAACATCAGCAGGAGGCACCGGTACGAGACGAGCGCAAGCGCGTGCGTGTCTTCGACACCACGCTGCGCGACGGCGAGCAGTCGCCAGGGATCTCGCTGAACAGGCAGGAGAAGCTGGAGATCGCCCAGCAGCTGGCGCGCTTGGGCGTGGACATCATCGAGGCGGGCTTCCCGATCACCTCGCCGGGGGACTTCGAGGCGGTGCAGGCGATCGCCAGGGAGGTCGAAGGACCAGTGATCTGCGGTTTGGCGCGGACAGGCAAGCAGGACATCGACGCAGCGTGGGAGGCAGTCAGGGACTCCGAGCGCCCGCGCATCCACGTGTTCATCGCGACCAGCGACATCCACATCGAGCGCAAGCTGCAGACCACGCGCGAGGACGTGAAGGGCCAGGCGCGCGCGGCGGTGGCGCAGGCACGGGAATACACCGACGACGTGGAGTTCTCGCCCGAGGATGGCTCGCGCTCGGACATTCAGTACATGGCCGAGGTGATCCAGATCGCCCTCGACGAGGGCGCCACGACGATCAACGTGCCCGACACGGTCGGGTACACAATGCCGCACGAGTATGCGGCGATGTTCGAGGATCTCTACCGCCTGGTGCCAGGGTTGCGCGACGTGACGGTGTCGGTGCACTGCCACGACGATCTGGGCCTGGCGGTGGCCAACTCGCTGGCCGGAATCGAAGCGGGCTGCCGCCAGGTGGAGTGCGCGATCAACGGCATCGGCGAGCGCGCCGGTAACGCGTCGCTGGAGGAGATCGTGATGCTGCTGCACACGCGCGAGCCCACCCTGGGGCTGTGGACGGGGATCGAGACGACCGAGATCGCGCGCACCAGCCGTCTGGTCTCGCGCCTGACCGGTTATCCAGTGCAGCCCAACAAGGCGATCGTCGGTCGCAACGCGTTTGCGCACGAGGCTGGCATCCACCAGGACGGCGTGCTGAAGGAGCGCACCACGTACGAGATCATGGATGCGACGACGGTGGGGCTGCGCTCGAACGCGATCGTGCTGGGCAAGCACTCCGGTCGCCACGCGCTGCGCGAGGCGCTGGAGGCACAGGGCATCCGGGTCGATGGCCAGGCGCTGAACGCGGCGTTCAAGCGCTTCAAGGAGATCGCTGATCGCAAGAAGTCGGTCACGGCGATGGATCTGGAGGCGTTGGTGACCGATGAGCTGCGTGGCGGCGGCGAGCTGCAGGCGTACACGTTGCGGGGCTTCGAGGTGCACGCTTCGACGAGCGAAGCGCCCCGTGCGAGCGTGGTGGTCGCGCCCCCGGAGGGAGAGGAGGTCCGGGCCGAGTCCTCGGGCGACGGCCCGGTGGACGCGATCTTCCGCGCGATCAACGCGGCCAGCGGCGTGCAGGCGGCGTTGCGCGAGTTCCACATCGACGCCGTGACCGAGGGCCAGGACGCGCTCGGGGAGGTGTCGGTGGTCGTCGAGGTGCAAGGCCAGACAGGCTCGGGTCAGGGTGTCTCGACGGACATCATCGAGGCGGCCGCACGCGCATACGTGCGAGCGCTGTCGGTCGCGCTTGCACGTGCGCAACGTGACGCGGACGCGGTCGGCCTGCCGGCCACCGCGCCTTGACTGGAGAGCGCGAGCCCGTCATTGGGTTCGCGTCGTACCGGATAGGGCGCGCCGTGAAGATGACCAATGCGTCCAGCGGGACGCGCCGGAAACCAAATACTGCTAATAGATAGACCGAGGATCAGAATAATGCCAAAGACACTGTTCGAGAAGATCTGGGAGGCGCACGAGGTAGGCGGGCGGGGGTCCAATCTCCTCTATATCGACCTCCATCTGGTGCACGAGGTGACGAGCCCACAGGCGTTCGACGGGCTACGCCTCGCGGGCCGCCGCGTGCGCCGGCCCGAGCGCACGCTCGCGACCGCCGACCACAACACGCCCACCGATGGTACGCCCGTGGCAGCGCGCATCAAGGACGAGCTATCGCGCGTGCAGGTCGAAACGCTGGAGCGCAACTGTCACGAGTTTGGAGTGCCCGTGTACTCGCTCGGCTCCGAGCGCCAGGGGATTGTGCACGTGATCGGCCCCGAGCTCGGCGTTACCCAGCCGGGGACGACGATCGTCTGCGGCGACTCGCACACCTCCACGCACGGCGCGTTCGGCGCGCTCGCGTTCGGGATCGGCACGAGCGAGGTCGAGCACGTGCTGGCGACGCAGTGCATGGTTCAGAGCAAACCGCACTCGATGCGGATCAGCTACGAGGGCCAGCTCGGTTTCGGCGTCACCGCCAAGGATCTGATCCTCGGGACCTTGGGCCAGTTGGGCGTGGGCGGGCTGACCGGCCATGCCGTCGAGTATGCCGGCCCCGCGATCGAGGCGCTCTCGATGGAGGGGCGGATGACAGTCTGCAACATGACGATCGAGGGCGGCGGGCGCGCCGGCATGATCGCCCCCGACGAGACCACGTTCGCGTGGTTTCGCGACCAGGAGCGCCCGGGTGCGCCCAGGGGCGCCGAGCTCGATGCGGCGATCGAGCGCTGGCGCGAGCTGTCCACCGACGACGGCGCCGAGTTCGACACCGAGGTCGTGATCGATGCCTCCGCCATCTCCCCACAGGTCACCTGGGGCACGAACCCCGGGATGGTGCGCGCGGTCACCGACAGGGTTCCCGCGCTCGAGGAGTTCGACAGTCCCGCCGAGCGGGAGGCGGCCGAGCGGGCGCTGCACTACATGGCGCTTGAACCGGGGACGCCGATCGAGCAGATCGCGATCGACCGCGTGTTCATCGGCTCGTGCACCAACTCGCGGATCGGCGACCTGCGGGCCGCTGCCGAGGTCGTGGCGGGTCGCCGGGTTGCATCGACCGTGAGTGCGATGGTCGTGCCCGGCTCCCAGCAGGTGAAGGCGCAGGCCGAGCAGGAGGGCCTCGACCGGATCTTCCGCGACGCCGGCTTCGACTGGCGCGTGGCGGGCTGCTCGATGTGCCTGGGGATGAACCCCGACACCCTCGCGCCGGGCGAGCGCTGCGCCTCCACGTCGAATCGCAACTTCGAGGGCAGGCAGGGGCGTGGTGGCCGCACACATCTGGTCTCACCGCAGATGGCGGCTGCGGCCGCGATCGAGGGGCACTTCACCGACATACGAAACTGGAACTGAGGGGGACTCGATGGAAGCGATAGAGACAATCTCGGGGCCGGTGAGTCATCTCGACCGTGCGAACGTGGACACCGACCAGATCATGCCCAAGCAGTTCCTCAAGCGCGTCGAGCGCTCTGGCTTCGGGCAGTTTCTCTTCTACGACTGGGCGAAGGAGCCGGGCTGGGAGCTGCCGGCCAACCCAATCCTCGTGGCGGGCGAGAACTTCGGTTGCGGCTCCTCGCGCGAGCACGCCCCGTGGGGCCTCGAGGATTACGGCTTCAAGGCGATCGTCGCGCCCTCGTTCGCCGACATCTTCTACTCCAACTGCACGAAGATCGGGCTGCTGCCGGTGGCGGTGGACGACGAGCACTGCCGCGCGCTGGCCGCCGCGGGGGAGGGGCAGGTCGATCTGCGCGCGCAGGAGGTGCGCTACCCCGGCGGCCCGGACGGGCAGCTTGTCTGCGTCGGATTCGAGATCGACGCCGAGACGCGCCGAAGGCTACTGGAGGGCCTCGACGACATCGCGGTGACGCTCGGCGAGGAGGCGCTGATCGCCGCGTACGAGGCCGCCCGGGCCCGCGGTGGTGAGCTGGTGGGAGCCGACACCACTTCGCTGTGAGCGGCCCCACGGACCCTCCGCTCACGAGTGGGCGATCCCCGGCTACGCTTCCCCCTCGACGGATGGAGATCAGATTCCAGTGAGCAAGCGCATAGCGATACTTCCCGGCGACGGGATCGGGCCGGAGATCATGGCGGCGACGCGTGACGTGCTGAATGCCGTCGGTGACTTCGAGTTCGACGAGCGGCTGATCGGGGGAGCATCGATCGACGCCCACGGCGAGCCGCTGACCGCGGAGACACTCGCGGCGTGCAAGCGCGCCGACGCGGTGCTGTTGGGCGCGGTCGGAGGCCCGAAGTGGGACAGCACCGTGCCGGGGGCGCCGCGCCCGGAGCGGGGCCTGCTGGAACTGCGCCAGGGCCTCGAGCTGTACGCCAACGTGCGCCCCGTGCGACCGCTGCGCCAGCTGTATGAATCCTCGCCGCTGCGGCGCGAGCGGATCGAAGACGTCGACCTGCTGGTCGTGCGCGAGCTCACCGGCGGCATCTACTTCGGTGAGAAGACGCGCACGCCCGAGGGCGCGAGCGATCTCTGCACCTACACCGTCAAGGAGATCGAACGGGTGGCGCGCACCGCCTTCAACGCGGCGCACGCGAAGGTGACGAGCGTCGACAAGGCCAATGTGCTGGAAACATCGCGGCTGTGGCGCGAGGTGGTGAGCGGCGTGCAGGATCGCGAATACCCGCACGTCGAGCTCGAGCACATGCTGGTGGACAACGCGGCGATGCAGCTGATCGCCAACCCGCGGCACTTCGATGTGCTGCTGACCGAGAACATGTTCGGGGACATACTCTCCGACGAGGCGGCGATGCTGACGGGCTCGATCGGGATGTTGCCGAGCGCCTCGCTTGGCGACCGCGAACCACGCGCGCCGGGGCTGTACGAGCCGGTGCACGGCTCGGCGCCGGACATCGCCGGGGAGGGGATCGCCAATCCGATGGCGATGTTCCTCTCAGCCGCGCTGATGCTGCGCAACAGCCTCGACATGGATGAGCAGGCGCTGGAGGTAGAATCAGCCGTTGAACGCGCGCTCGACGACGGTGTGCGCACCCCCGACCTGGGAGGCGCCGCCAGTACGGCCGATGCGACGCGGGCGGTGCTCTACTACCTCTGAGGATATGACATGAACCCCACCGAGCTGATCTGGATGAATGGAGAGTTCCTCCCCTGGCAGGAGGCCAAGGTCCACGTCCTCACGCACGGGCTGCACTACGGCACGGGGGTGTTCGAGGGCGTGCGCTGTTACGACACCGAGCTCGGTCCGGCGGTGTTCCGCAACGCCGAGCACGTGCAGCGACTGCTGCGCTCGGCCGAGCTGTACTACATGCCGGTGCCCTACTCCGAAGCGCAGCTACGTGAGGCCACGCGCGAACTGGTGGCGCGCAACGGCCTCTCCTCCTGCTACATCCGCCCGATCGTCTTCCGCGGCTATGGCTCGATGGGTCTCAACCCGTTGGAGGCTCCCGTCGATGTAACCATCGCCTGCTGGGAGTGGGGCACTTATTTGGGGGAGGAGGGGATGCGCAACGGCGTGCGCGCGAAGGTTTCCTCGTGGGAGCGGATCGGCCCGCGCTCGCTGATCCCGCACGCCAAGGCCTCCGGCCAGTACCTCAACAGCGTGCTCGCGAAGGTCGAGTCGATCAAGGCCGGCTACGAGGAGGCGATCCTGCTCGACGAACACGGTCACGTGTGCGAGGGCACCGGCGAGAACATATACGTGGTGCGGGAGGGCGAGATCGCCACGCCGGGCCAGCACAACTCGATCCTCGACGGGATCACGCGCCGCTCGGTGATCCAAATCGCGCAGGACCTCGGCTACACGGTGGTCGAGCGCAACGTGGCGCGCGCGGAGATGTACCTCGCCGACGAGGTCTTCCTGTCGGGCACCGCTGCCGAGCTAGTGCCGGTGCGCGAGATCGACGACCACACGATCGGCACGGGGCGCCCGGGCGAGATCACGCGCGTGCTGCAGGCGGCCTTCGACGATGCGATCCACGGGCGCTCCGAGCGCTACCGGGAGTGGCTGGACGTGGTCAGCGCCTCGGCGCTCGACACGCCCGCCGGCGAAGCTTCAGCGTCCGCCGCACAGTCGCAGAGCGCCGCCGCGAGCGGCTGAGAACACCCATGCCCAGGATCGAGCTCTACGACGCCACCCTGCGCGACGGCATGGGCGGCGGCGGGCTGAGCCTGACGGCGGATGA
This sequence comes from uncultured Solirubrobacterales bacterium, assembly GCA_963744135.1. GTDB lineage: Bacteria > Actinomycetota > Thermoleophilia > Solirubrobacterales > Solirubrobacteraceae > Palsa-744. Next base: position 131,871 of record CAVUSE010000012.1, read on the forward strand.
GAAGCTGCGCGTCGTGCACGCGCTCGACGAGCTCGGTGTCGATCTGATCGAGGCCGGCTTCCCGGCGTCCAACCCGAAGGAGCGGGCGCTGTTCGAGCTCCTCGAGCACGAGTCGCTAGCGCACGCCGAGATCGTCGCGTTCGGGATGACCCGCCGCCGCGGGCTCGAGGCGGCGGCGGACGACGGGCTGCGCGTGCTGGCGGAGTGCTTCGCGCCGGCCTGCACGCTTGTGGGCAAGGCCTCGCCGCTGCACGTCGAGAAGGTGCTGCGCGTCTCGCGCGAGGAGAACCTGCACATGATCGGGGAGTCCATCGCGTTCCTCGCGAGCGCCGGCAAGCGCGTGCTGCTCGACGCCGAGCACTTCTTCGACGGCTATGCGCTGGACGCCCACTACGCGCTGGAGTGCCTGCGCGCGGCGGCGGGGGCGGGCGCCGAGCGGGTCGTGCTGTGCGACACCAACGGCGGCTCGCTGCCGACGTACGTGCACCAGGTGGTCGAGGAGGTGCACGCGGCGCTGCCCGACGTGGCGCTCGGGATCCACACGCACGACGACGCCGGCTGCGCGGTGGCCAACACGCTGGTGGCGGTCGAGGCCGGCGCGACCCAGGTGCAGGGCACGATCAACGGGATCGGCGAGCGCACCGGCAACGCCAACCTGGTGACGATCATCGCCAACCTGCAGCTGAAGCTGGGCAAGGACGCGCTGGAGCCCGAGCAGCTCGCGCGCCTGCGCGAGACCGCGCACTTCGTCGACGAGCTGCTCAACCGCGTGCCCAACCCGGCGCAGCCCTACGTCGGCAAGCACGCGTTCGCGCACAAGGCCGGCCTGCACGCGGCGGGGGTGAGCGCCGATGCGCAGACCTTCGAGCACGTCGACCCGGCCCTCGTCGGCAACGATCGCGAGGTGTTGGTATCCGAGCTGGCGGGTAAGGCGACGGTGATGGAGAAGGCGCGCGAGGCGGGGATCGAGCTGGACGGCGAGGCTGCGTTACGCACAGCCGAGCGCGTCAAGGAGCTCGAGCACCGCGGCTTTCAGTTCGAGGCGGCCGACGGCTCGTTCGAGCTGCTCATGCGCAGGGAGGCGGGTGAATACGAGCCGCTCTTCCGGCTGGAGGCGTGGCGCGTGATCGTCGAGCAGCGCGCCGACGGCGCCGTGGAGACGGAGGCGACGATCAAGATCTGGATCCCCGACCCCGAGGGCGGTGACGACCGTCGTTACGTGCGCACCGCGGAGGGCAACGGCCCGGTGAACGCACTCGACACCGCGCTACGCAAGGCGATCGGCGAGATCCACCCGCACCTGCGCGAGATCCAGCTGGTCAACTACAAGGTGAGGATTCTCGACGAGGACAAGGGCACCGGCGCGGTCACGCGGGTGCTGATCGACGCCTCCGACGGCCAGCGCGTGTGGGGCGCGATCGGCGTATCGGAGAACCTGATCGCGGCCTCGTGGGACGCGCTGGTGGACTCGCTGGAGTCGGGCATGCAGTCCCCGCGCCCGGCGGCGATCCCGACGGGCGGCGGGCGGTAGGAGGAGGCGAGGTGGCGGAGGGCGCGGAAAGACGGCCGACGGGACGCCCGCTGCGATACGTCCCGATTCCCATGGAAGGGAATGACGACGAAGTGCTGAGCCCGCTCGAGGAGGAGGAAGAGACGATCCCGCTGGCACGGCCGACGCTGGGCGCCGAGGAGGAGCGAGCGGTGCTCGAGGTGCTGCGCTCCGGCGCGCTCTCGCTGGGCCCCAAGGTGGGCGAGTTCGAGCAGGCGTTCGCGCGGCGCGTCGGCGGGGTGGGCGGGGATCCGATATATGCGAGCGCCGTGTCGAGCGGCACGGCCGGGCTGCACCTGGCGCTGCGCGCGGTCGGGGTGAAACGGGGCGATGAGGTGATCACCAGCCCGCTCTCGTTCGTGGCCTCTGCCAACGCGGCGCTGTACGAGGGCGCGAGCCCGGTGTTCGCGGACATCGACCCGGTGACGCTCAACCTCGACCCCGAGGCGGCCGAGGCGGCGATCACCGAGCGCACGAAGGCGATCCTGCCCGTGCACATCTTCGGCTACCCGGCCGAGATGGGCGCCTTCGAGGCGATCGCGCGCCGCCACAACGTGGCGATCGTCGAGGACGCCTGCCAGGCGCTCGGCGCCCGCCACCCCGACGGCACGCCGGTCGGCGGCCGCGGCAACCCGGCGGTGTTCGGCTTCTACGCCAACAAGCAGATCACCACCGGCGAGGGGGGCATCGTCACGCTGGGCGACCCGGCGATGAAGGCGCAGATCGACAGCGAGCGCAACCAGGGCCGCGCCCCGGACATGGATTGGCTGGACCACGACCGCCTCGGCTTCAACTACCGACTCTCCGACATCGCCTGCGCCCTCGGCCTCACGCAGCTGGAGCGCCTCGACGACTTCCTCGCCGCAAGGGCTCGCCTGGCGGGCCAGTATCGCGAGGCGCTGGAGAACGTCAGGGGCGTGGAGACCCCCTGTCCCGACATGGAAGGCAGCCGCCGCGGCTGGTTCGTCTTCGTCGTGCAGATCCCCCGCCGCGCCGACCGCAACGCGGTGATCAAGGAGTTGACGGCCGAAGGCGTCCAGAGCAAGCCCTACCTCCCGGCAATCCACCTGATGCGCTACTACCGCGAGCGCTTTGGCCACCAGCCGGGCGACTTCCCGATCTGCGAGGACGTCGCGGCCCGCTCGATCGCGCTGCCGTTCTTCGTCGGGATGGAGGAGTGGCAGGTGCGGTGCGTGGCCGACGTGCTGCGCGAGGCCGTGGCGCGGTAGGGGCTCGAGCAGGAGGCCGATGCTGCTCCTCCGGAATCCGTCGAAAGAGTCGCTTGACGCCGCCCCGCTGGAGTGATAGCAAGAAGGGGCTTCGCATGATGTGCTACACCCGGCGCCGAGGCGTCTCTGCCTTGAAGATGAGCGCCCCGGCGCCGGTAACCAACCCTCACCGGCCGGAACCGGTTGGGCAGAAGTCATCATAGCCAAAGCGCACAGCTCCGCGGACGCCGGCGGCCCCCGCCGCAGTGTCCGCGGAGCGCCCTGGTGGGCAGGGAGGGCGTCAACCCAGCGCCACTAGGGGTATGCGCAAGGCTCCAGAGAGCCTTAATGGGAAACACTCCCAGCGTTTTACCAACGCTTCATTGGGAGTGAGAAACAACCCTTGATATTGGTAGGACATCCGGGTACCTTCGTGGTGGTAGTCTCGAATCTGGCCACGATCGTCAAAGCGTCAGTGGTGTGAGGAGAGGTGCCAAGCAGTACAACACATAAAATAGGCTGGCACCGAGACGTCTCTGCTTGAAGATGGGCGTTACGGTAACGCCGGCAACCAATTCTTAAAGGTAAAGGAGCAGTACGATATGAAGTACTTTAAAAGCCTGGGGCTATGCCTCGTGGCGGTGTTTGCGCTGAGTGCGCTTGCGGCGAGCGCCGCGCAGGCGGAAGAAAACAAAGGTCCGTTATGGATCGTTGGGAGTCCGGCTAAAGGGTTGAAAGCCGGAGAAACGAGAGCAATCACGTCGAAAACCGAGGCAGCACCTATTCTGCACGGGTCGCTTGCCAGTGTCGAATGCGAAAAAGCCACAAATAAAGGTATCCTCTTAGGGGGAAGCCCGGGTACGGCCTATGTAGAAATAAAGTTCGAAAAATGCAGTTTGGAAAAAAAGCCTAATTGCGTGGCTACGGGTCTCAATCCAAAAGGCGCTGTCGGAGGCGAAATCCCTGTGAATGCGTTAGTCATATTAGCCTTTGCCAATGGAAGCAGAACATCCGCGGTTGCTGTCTTTGCCGCCGAGTCTGGAGAAAATCTGTTTTCCGAATTCGAATTCCTAAATAAAGGCACAACAACAGAATGTGCTGGTTTGAATAAAGCAAAAATTGCCGTAAAGGCAAAAAGCACGCCTCTTATCAAGATCAATGGCCAGGAAAGAGATGCCGGCCAGATAGCTGAAGTCGGCATGGCGGAAGGTAGCACATTTGTATTATCGACCCGGGGATTAACGTCGGGAGTCGGCTTACTGAGACTTCCTGAAACGGCAATCACCGAAGCTGAACTATACAATTTGGCAACAACAAAATATGAAAAAATCAAAGCGGAATTGACCGGTGGCGGACTGCTTGGTACAATCAAGGAGGTCGCGACTACCCAGATCGAAACAACACCAAAAGAAGAATTTGGATGGAACGATTAACTGCTGCTGCTAGTCGGTGATGAAGTGAGGACCCGTGGGGCCACGATGCGTGGCCCCACGGTCCACTGTGGGTGTCGAGACAAGCATATCAGTGAGGAACTAGAGGGGGCAGCAATGGGGAGAGGTAAGTGCATAAGGGCGTTCGGTCTGACGCTGGTTGTCTTCATGGCAGTCGCTGTAGCACCGAGCACGGCGCTATCCGCCGGTGACGCCAACCGGGCGAGTTGCCCTGCCACGACCGAATCCTCCCCGGGCTTCCGCTCCTACATGCCCGACTGCCGTGCCTACGAGCTGGTCACGCCGCCGTACAAAGAGGGCGCGGTGCTGCTCGAACCTGGGGCCATATCAGCCGACGGCTCGCAGCTGATCGTGGGAGCCCTGGGCGCGTTCAGCGGTGCAGGCAACTTCTGGAGTGACCCAAGGCGTAATCCCCAGGGTGTCAGCTACGAATTCGCACGCGGCACGGCCGGCTGGCAGGCATCGCCGCTGACGCCGCCCGCCGGCGAATACATTTACGCCACGCTCTTGGCCGCGAGCGCGACGAACCTCGGCGAAACGTTGTGGGGAGCGGAGCAGACGGGCTTTCGCTACCACGAAGACGTCTATCTGCGGACTGGTCCTGGACCGTCGGGATTCCACCGCGTCGGCCCGGGAACGCCCCACGATGAAAACGGCGGACAGGTCTTGGAAAGCGATGAAATCTCGCCTTCCCAAGAGCTGAACCTCGCCGGCGCGTCTCACGATTTGACCCACTCGCTCTACGAAATCGAGTCGTCGCCGCTCTCGTTTCTGCAGGGGGTCGGCAAGAGCGATCTGTGGGACGGCGATACCACCGAACCAGAACAGGAGTCGCTCTACGAGTACGTGTCCATCGGAGCCGAAGATCGCGAACCAGTCCTCGTCGGAGTCAGGAACCGCGGTCCCCTCGACGGCAGTCCGCACGTCAACGAACACGCGGAACTGATCAGCCGCTGCGGCATCGAGTTGGGTGACACCACACGGCGTTCCGGTGCTAACACCTACTCTGCGTACAACGCGGTCTCGGCGAACGGCGAAGCGGTGTTCTTCACCGCGCAAGCTTGCGCGGGAGGCCCGGCGGTCAACGAACTGTACGCGCGGATCGCCGGCGAGAGCACGGTGGCGCTCTCCGAGCCGGCGCTGCGCGACGGCGTGGCGGGGGAATGCTCGCTCGGTGAACCGTGCCATGGCGCGGAACCCAAGCCAGCCATCTTCGAGGGCGCCTCCGAAGACGGGAGCTGTGTCTTCTTCCTCAGCGAACAGCCGCTCGTGAACGGTGCGCCTGCCGAAGGCATGAAGTTGTACGAGGAGCGGTTGAACGTGAAAGCCGCACAGGTCGAACAGGTCGTCGACGTCTCGAACGAGGGCGTCGCCGGGCTCGACCCCGAAGTTCAGGGCGTCGTGCGCGTCTCTGAGGAAGGTGAAGACGAAGACGGCGATCGTGCCTATTTCGTCGCGAAGGGCGTGCTCGCCCGCAAAGATCGGGTGGCAGGTCGTGAACCGGTAGAAGAGGACCGGTGGACGGCGCCGACAACCTCTACGTGTACGAGCCCGACCCGGCACATCCGGGGGCATATCGCACGGTGTTCATCGCGACGCTACTCACTTCAGAACAAGAAGCCGGCCTGCACCGCGAAGAAGCCGCCGAACTGAAAGGGGTCGAACGCAGGCGAACAACACCTTCGCCATCGAAGAATCCGAAATTTTTCGGCAGTGGGAAGCGGGTGAATTCGGGTCGGGCCAGGTCGCGATCGAACACCGCGGCCAGCTGATTTTTGAAGCCTATGAACGCAGCCGGCAACTCATCACGCATGCGACTGGTTCGCGTGGTCCGTCCGGAACTGTGCGGAAGACGAAGCGTCTGGGGGATGGCCGACGACCGGCCGGTACAGGCGACCCCCGAAGGCGGCTTTCTAGTGTTTCCCAGTTCCGCGAGGCTGACGCCATTGGACTCAAGCGGAGTCCCTGAGCTGTTCGAGTACAGCGCGGACGGCGAATCGCTCACGCGAGTGTCGATCGGCGCGTCGGGCCCCGCCAGCGGTAACGTTGCGACCTTCCAGGACTCGCGGCATATCACGGTGCAGACTTTCCCTCGACGATCTGCCGACGACGGCGCAGACCGGGCGGGCGATCACGGCCGATGGCTCCCGGGTGTCTTACGAGCGCCGCCGGTCTGGCGCCGCAGGCGAAGGAAGACGCGACGAACGTCTATGAGTACAGCGAAGGGCGCGTGTACTTGGTCAGCGGCGGCACCGATGCGAGTACGGCCGGAGGTGGCCCGACGGTCAGGCTGGTGGGCGTCGATCCGTCTGCTCAGAACGTGCTGTTCATGACCGCCAGCCCGCTCGTGCCTCAGCAGGGGGACACTGCGCCGGGCGTGTACGACGCGCGGGAAGTGGGGGGGGGTTCCGGCTCTCGCACTCGAAGCGAGCTGCTTCGGTGAAACGTGTCGCGGCCCGTCGGCGCCTACGCCACTGCTGCAAGCGCCGGCCAGCGTCGAGCAGGCCGGGGGCGGCAACGCACCGCCCGCGCCCTTGGTGCTGAAAAAGGCGAGCACGAAGCCGACCGCCAAGCGCGCGCAGTGCAAGAAAGGCTTCGTGAAGAACAGGCAGAACAGGTGCGTGAAAAAGAAGAAGTCAAAAAAGGTTGTCGCGAAGAGAGCCGGCCGCGACCGGAGGGCAGCTCGATGACCATCTTCAAGAAGCTTATCCTTTTCGTACCACTCTTTCTGCTGATCGTTCCTTCTTGCTCGGCGCCGGCCGTCGCGGCGCCCTCGCCGGCGGTGACGCGCCGAGCGCTGCCTGGTGGTCGATCCGGTCGGACGCAGAACCCACCAACTTCAACGCGGCCGATGCTCAAGACGAGGTTCAGCAGCTAACGGTCACGGCAAGCCGAAGGTACCTACATGCTGCGTCCGGCAGCACTTGGTGAAGAAGCGACGGCGCCGATCGAGTGGGACGCGAGCGCGGAAGCGGTGCAGCACGCGCTCGGAGCCCTCGTGGGCGTCGGTGCGGGCAATGTGTCGGTGACAGGCGGCCCCGGCGACGCGGGCGGGAAGCAAACCCTATACGATCACCTGGGTCGGTGCGCTGGGTGGGCAGAACCCGGTGGGGTTCGTGGAAGTGGAAGCCGGCGCGCTCAAAGACGGCGCCGCGGGCGGCAGCGCTGTGATCGAAGGCGTCAAAGAAGGACACGCGCGGGACGTGTATGCGGTGTCGGCGTTCAACCACGGAAGTCGTGCCGCTGTGGGTGGGGTTCTCACGGTCACGGACAGGCTGCCCGCCGGGGTCGTGCCGACCGAAATTCGAGGGGAAGAACCGACGTCGGAACTGCCGGCGCAATGCCGGGGGGGAGGCACTCGTAGTGCATGTACTCTGGAAACCCCGGTTCTCCCGGGCTACGAGGTGCGTGTCTGGGTCTACGTGGCGGTCACGTCCGCGGCGCCGAAAGGGCCGCTGGTCAACTCGGCGTCGGTTTCGGGTGGGGGCGGGGCGAAGCGTCGACCAGCGCGTCGAATCCTGTGAACGTCGGGCTCCGGGCGTCATTCGGTCTGGCCGGGTTCGATTTCGCCGCGAACGATGTCGCCGGATCGCCTGATCTCCAGGCCGGCGATCACCCCTACGCCCAGACGACCACGATCGAGCTGAACACGGTGCTTCAGCCCGCGGGCAGCGGGATCCCGGTGGATGTGGCGCAGGACGCGCAGGACATCTCGGTCGAACTTCCGCTCGGTTTTGCCGGCGACCCGCTTGCGGCCAACGCTGTCCCGAGATCCGTCTAGTCGAAACCGAAGAGGCTATCAACAACCGTGGCTACCATACCCTTTGTCCTCCAGGAAGCCAGGTCGGTACCGCCAGCGTGATGTTTGCGTCTGGCCAGAATGGGCGTGGCGTGTACACCGTACCGTTCCCCGTGTACAACGTGGTGCCGGAGCATGGTTATCCGGCTGAGCTGGGGCTCAACGCCGGCTTGAGGCAGCCGATCTTCCTCTATGCCGATGTCGTGCACAGCCCGTCGGGGTATCGGCTGCGCCTCACGACACCGGGTGTCCTGCGCCAGATCGGCGGGAACGAGCCGGAAGCGATTAGGTTCACGGTGTTCGGCGATCCGGGCGCCGTGAACGGCACGGGCGATAACGCCGGGTTCGTGACGAATCCGACCGGCTGCACGACCGAACCGCTGAAGAGCGGGTGTATGTGACCTCGTGGGAAGGGGGCGAAGCGAGTGAGGAATGACCGCCTATCCCGACGTGACGGGCTGCAACCTGCTGCAGGGCGCAGCCGCGTTCGACCCGAGCTTCGCGGTCGAACCGGAAACGACGCAGGCCGATACGCCCTCGGGCTACACCATGGATCTGAAGCTGCCACAGGCGCCGAGCGTGTTCGGCGCGCTCGCGACGCCCGACCTGAAGAACGCCACGATCACGCTGCCGACGGGCATCTCAATCTCGCCCGCGGCGGCGAGCGGCCCTGATTCGCTCGGCGGCTGCCAGGCGACCGGCAAAGAAGGGATCAACATCGGCAGCAGCGAAGTGGCGCCCGACGGGCAGGATCTCGGCGATCCCGAAGCCACCGAACTCGGCGCGGGCCATACGGGCGGGAACGGCAGTCCCTACGACGACGGCCTGTACCACACGGCGCCCGGACACTGCCCGGAAAACTCGCGGCTCGGCGAAGTCGAAGCGAGGACGCCCGATCTCGCCGAACCGCTGCACGGCCACGTCTATCTGATGGACCCCCCGTGCGGGCGCCCGGCGCAGCCACCGTGCAGCGAAGCCGAAGCCGAAGAAGGCAAACTCTTCCATATCTGTCTCGAACTGAGCGGATCCGGCGTGATCGTCAAGCTGGAAGGGAGAATCGAAGTCGGCGGCCACGGCCAGTACAGCAAGCTCGACGGACTCGCTCCGGGGCAGCTCCGCATCAGCTTCGATGAAACGCCGCAGTTCCCGCTCGAAGAAGTGAAGGTTACGCTCCCCGGAGGGCCCCGCGCCGATCTCGCCAGCCCGCAGGCGTGCGGGACGGCGACGACCGAAACCATACTGGAACCATCGAGCGCGCCGCAGTCGGGCTCGAACGCTACGCCCTCCTCGTCGTTCCAGGTGAGCGGCTGCTCCGGGGCGTTCAAACCGGGCTTCGTCGCGGGGACGGCCACGCCGATCGCCGGCGGCTACAGCCCGTTCGTGCTGCAGCTCTCCCGCCAGGACGGCGAACAGGACCTCTCGGGCCTGGAAGTGACGCTGCCCGAGGGGCTCTTGGCGAAGCTCTCAGGGGTCGCCGAGTGCGGCGAAGCCGAAGCCAACGCCGGCACCTGCCCGAGCGCCTCGGAAATCGGGATGGTCACGGCGACCGTCGGTGCTGGCTCAGAGCCGCTGCTCCAGACCGGCAAAATCTATCTCACCGGTCCTTACAACGGCGGGCCGTTTGGCGAGGTGGTCGTCGTGCCAGCGGTCGCCGGCCCGTTCAACTTCGGCAATGTGGTGGTCCGTGGCTCGATCCGGATCAACCCCGAAACCGCGCAGGCCAGCATCGTCTCGAACCCCTTCCCGACAGTCGTCGACGGGGTGTTGATACGGCTGCGCTCCATCGACGCCGAAATCAACCGCTCGGGCTTCGTCTTCAACCCCACCGACTGCGACTCCCAGGCGGTGACCGGCACCGTCACCGGCGCGCAGGGCGCGAGCGCGGCCGTGTCGAGCCCGTTCGCCGTCACCGGCTGCGCCGACCTGCCATTCAAACCAGTCTTCACGGCCTCCACCCGGGGCAAGACGAGCCGGGTCGACGGCGCCAGCCTCACCGTCAAGGTCACCGCCAAACCGGGCGAAGCCAATATCCACAAGGTCCACCTGCAGTTCCCCAAAGTCCTCCCCGCAAGGCTCGTAGTGCTGCGCAAAGCCTGCACCGAAGCGCAGTTCGCCGCCAACCCCGCCGGTTGCCCGGCGGCATCGGCGATCGGCCCGCGAAGGCCGTCACGCCGGTGCTCGGCGAACCGCTCACCGGACCCGCCTACCTCGTTTCCCACGGCAACGCGGCCTACCCCGACGTCGTCTTCGTGCTGCAGGGCGACGGCGTCAAGATCGATCTTACGGGCGGGACCGACATCAAAAAAGGCCTCACCTACTTCACATTCGAATCGGTCCCCGACGCACCCATCACCTCGTTCGAAAGCCGCGTCCCAGAGGGCCCGGATGCGATCTTCGGCACCGACCTTCCGGGGAAGGCGAAAGGCAGCTTCTGTGGACGTACCCCGGTAATCCCGGCCACGATCGAGGGTCAGAACGGGGTGGTCAACAAAGAGAACATCAAGCTCGCCGTCACCGGCTGCCCCCGCCACAAAGTTGGCAAAGGTCACGGGAAGAAGCACAAGACGCACGGAACTCGGCACAAGAAGAAGTAAGCGCCACAAAGCTCTCGGGCGCGGTGATCTCCCTGGGCGCCCGTGGAATCCGAATCGTGACCTCCTCTCTCCACGAATTCGGACGAACACCGGGGCGCCGGCTGCCAGGGCCGGCGCCCCTTTGCATGCTCCATGGCGTCCTTGGACCTAACCGTAATACCGCGCGATCACCTGCAGCTGGCTGAAGATGTCGTGCCCGATAAACAGGACCACCATTGCCGCACCTACCACCGGCGCCCACCTACGGCCGGCTCCGCGCATCGCGAGCACCAGCACCGCCCCGAGTAGCGGCAACATCACCAGCAGGTAGCGCGGCTCGCCCAGCGCCAGTTCGTGAACTACCACGTCGGTATGGTAGGAGGAGAATCCGATCAGCACCAGTACCCCGACCGCAATCGCCGCGTAGACGCCCAGCTCAGGCAGTCGCGCCCTGAGTACCCCCCTGCGAGCAACCAGCTCCCGACCACAGAGCACCGCAACCGCAGCCGCAAGCACTAGCGCGACGTTGTCGACCCAGCCCGGGAACGTGGTTTCCATCCAGCCGTAGAGGCCGACGGACCGGTCGAACCACACATCCCGGTACGGGGTCATCCCGAGGAAGTAGTGCGGCATCCCCGGCAGGCGCGGCAGGTACATCTGCCATGTGTAGCTGATCTCTTTGAGCAGCAGCTTCGGCGAAAGCGCATCGGCGATCCCCGAGGCGATCCCGAATGTGGAATGGTGCGAGAGCAGGTTCACAAGCGCATAGAGCAGCACCGGCGCCGCGCCGATGCCCCCGGCGCTCGCAAGCGACCCAAGCGCCTCTCCGCGGTCGACGCGGGCTTCGCGCACCGTGAGCACCACGAGGCCGATGTACACGCCGAATGCGACCCCGACGAAATTGAGCTTGGTGAGAAACCCCACCGCGACCAGGGTTCCGAGCACCACCGAGAGGCGGCGGGTGAACCCGCGGCGGAACGCGCGCGCCAGGCAGAGAAACACGGCCGCCGAGACCGCATACAGCATCGCTTCCGGGTTGACGCTCCCCGATATCGACCCCAGCAGCGGCTGCAGCGCGATACACAGTGCGCCCACGGACGCCGCCCACGGCACGCCCGGCAGCAGCTCGCGCAGGAAGAAAAACACGAGCAGCGTGGTGATCGCGGCGAACAGCGCGCTCAGAAGCCTCATCAGCTGCAGCTGGACGAGCATGTTGCGGCCACCCAGGAAGTAGGGAACCACCTCGAGCGCGTAATACAGCGGCGGCTCGGGTGAGGCGACGCCCGCGTATCCGGATCCCGTGGTCGAGCGGCCGGCGTTGGCATCCGCGGTGAGGGTGCGCTGTTCAGCGTCCGAGCCGATCGCGGGCGCGGCGGGCGAGAAGCGCATTTCGTAGTAGTGCAGTCCGCGCAGCAGCAGCGTCTCCCGCGGAGAATACGGTCCAGGCTTGGTGGCGGGCAGCGCACTGGTTTCCGCGAGTTGCGCGACGTAGGCGAAGTGGTCGACCTCATCCTTGCCCTGGAACGGCGGCGTGACTAGTGACCAGACGCAGGCGTTCAACAGCGCGATCACAGCGCACACGCGGGCCGCCGCGGGCAAGCGCCTGAGCGCGGCGTGCGCAACGCTCATGGCAGCTCTCGCAGCGCCTGCCGGATTGCGAGCGTTGCCGTGATGGCCATCAGGACCGCGGCTAGCAGCGCGATCCAGGTTCCCGTAACGGCGCGGCCCAGGCCCATGCGCCGTGCGACCACCACGACACGCGACCACCACGAGCCGTTGCCGGCTGCCAGGTATTCGACCTCGGTCCGGCCCGTGAGCGGTTCCCCGCTGGTAACCCCAACCCTGGTTCGGAGAGATTTTCGCTCCTGGATGCAACTGCACTCAGACTCGCCGGCGCTTTGGCTCCTAGGATCGTCACCGGCTCGCTGTTGGGTCCGATCGCGAAGCAGAGAGCCACGTTTGCAACCTTGTACGAGAGCGGCGTGACGGGCACGGTCACCGATTGCCCCGTCCACGCGGCACTATGAGCGCCGGTGGCGAGTATGTGTGAGCCATGGTACAGCGCGAGATGCACCGGTGTCCCGTAGAAAGCGCGCATCCATAGCCGCACGCCGACCACCCCGGCTGGCAGCGCTTCATTGGTCTGACACACCACGAGATGGCTGGTAGTGAAGCCAATCGGTGCGTTTTCGCCGCGCCCCACCAGTTCGCGACCGACCGACCGCACTACGCGCGCTGGAGCGTCCATCAGCGTGATGGCGCCCACTACTGCCAGCACGACCAGCCCGAGGGCGATCGTGATCTTTGCAGCGCCGGCCGCCTTCGCGGTTTTCGTTATGAAACTGAACACGGCTCCGGTCAAATGCCTCACCTGATTGGAAAGGCGTTTGTATCAGAGGTCCGCGGCGAGGTGGAGGAGATGATCGCTTGTGCCGACGGTCCGCCGTATCGCGCACCGAGCTGCGTCCTAAATGCCCGCCAGAGAAGGGGTTTCAGCCGTGCGCGAGCATCCCGCCGACGATGAAATGGTCCACGAAACTCACTAGACAATGTCTCCGACTCGTTACGACCAAGCACCACGACGCAATCGAGATCCCCCCGCAAGCGACTCTCGATGCGCCGGCCCGATACATGCGAAACGCCGCCGGGACGGACTTGCCCGGCCGCCTGCCTCCAATGCCCCCAGGATGTCATTTACCTTGGGCTGTCGTCAAATAAGGCGGATCCAAGCCCGATCGACTATTTTCGAGTAAATTGACCTAATGTGACCCCTTTTTGGCAATTCGCCAACGGCTTCTTAACAGTGCTTGTTAGGTCGCTATTCGTGTTGTGGTGCTTTGTGGATGGGTATGTTGGCGTGGTCGATCGTTTGGTGGCAGGTGGGGCAGCGGCCGGTCCAGCATTTGAAGAGGGGCTGGAACAGTTGTGGCCTCCGCGAACGCGGCACTGCATGAGGGGTGCGCGCCCGGTGGTCGCGGACATCGACCAGGTGACGCTCAATCTCGACCCGGAGGCGGCGGAGGCGGCGATCACCGAGCGCACGAAGGCGATTCTGCCCATGCACATCTTCGACTATCCGGCCGAGATGGGCAGGTGCGGTGCGTGTCGACGTGCTGCGCGAGGCCGTGGGTGCGATAGGACGCGTTTCGCGCGGGGCCTTCCCGCGTTCCGGCGGCGACCCCTCGGACCGGGTCGGCAAACCCCCGCCGAGGGCAAGATCCGCGTACGCCAGGGAGCCGGCGCCGAGAACCTGCGGAATCCGTCGAAAGAATCACTTGACGGCGGCGCGGATGGAGTGATAGCAAAGAAAGGCGTCGTATCAAATAAGCCGGCGCCGAGGTGTCTTGGCGTTTGAAGACGAGCACCCCGGCGCCGGTCACCAACCCTCACCGGCCGTGGCCGGAAGGGCACGGCCAATGATAGCCCAAACCCCATTCCGTGGAGCATCTCGCGGCTTGGCGGCACCGCCAGATGGCGCGAATCAGTCGCTCCGAGAACGGTTTCGTTCGCCCCGCCGCCGCAGCGCGGGGGCGCAGGACAGCAACTGGAGGCGGCTGTCAGCTGTCTTCGTGCGGCGTACAGGGTCTCCCGGCGCCCTCTGATCAGAAACATTTTTCTACCATCTGGGCGGCCAAAAAAAAAGTCAGAAACAACCCCTTTTCAAGTCATTGACAATCGGGTAAGTGTAGTGCGTACAGTCTCGAATCGGCCCACGGAGCGGAAGCAGCAAGCAGCGCCGACGGCCGGCCCGAGGCTGAGAAGCAGAACATAGGAAGGAAGCAGATAGGCCGGCTCCGGGGCGTCTTGCGTTTGAAGACGGGCGCTATGGCGATCGGTCACCAACCCAATAAGCAAAGGAGCAGTACTACATGAAGTACGTAAAGATCATGGGGCTGTGCCTCGTGGCCGCGCTGGCTTTGAGCGCGGTCGTGGCGACGGCGGCTTCGGCAAGGACATATGGATTCTACAAGGATGGCACGGAAGAAGCCGCAACCGGATACAAATTCAAAGGCAAATCCTGGGTACCAGTAAACCCGAAGCTGGTGACGACGAAAAACGGAACCATATGTGTTCAGGCGGAACTGGGACGGGCGAAGTCAAATCCCTGAATGACGCCGAGGGCATGATTTCGTTCACGGGGTGCGAATTCAGCAAACTCCCATGCACCACCAAAGGCGACAAATCAGGAGAAATAGTCACAGAAGAAGTAACCGTCTTAGCCGTGTTAGAGAAAAAGAACAGTACTGAAAATGAGCCGGCGCTGCTTTGGAAGCCGTTAAAAGAAGTTAATTTCGAATGTACCTCGCTCCAGAAACTCAAAGTCACAAACACCTCGGGTACCTTCGGCGGGTTGCTTGTGTAATCCAAGGTGCCTCAGAAGGCAACGGCTGGTTAGGGTCACCTTACCTTAGGAACAATTATTAGACCTGACATTCAAACAGAGCGAAGGGGTGCAGGAAGGCACCGGAGAATGTCAGGGTAATTACTAGAAGAAGGTGGTAAAGTAGAAAAATCCGGTCTCACGACCACTGGCACCGGCCTCAAAAAATTCACCGAAGGGTCGGCCGAGGCGGCCGAACTCACTGTCGAATTCGAAAAAGAAGTATCTATTTTCGCATAGTTGCCTATTGAATAACATTTACCTATCGCGTGCGGGGGCCCCACTGAGGCCTCCGCACGTCGGGTGTAGCGCTTATCAAAAGACTGAACCGCTTATCAAAAGACTGAACCGCATTGGGGTCTCGCGCGAACGGAGGAGGAGGGAGGAGGAGGGGAAGTGAAGGGAACGCAACGAAAAATGGAACGACTCGTATCAGCACGTCGCTGTTGCCTGGCGGTGGTGCTCTCGATGAGCGCCGGGATCCTGCTGTCGGCCTCGCCCGCGCTCGCCGTTGGTCCCGCCATCGAAGAAGAGTCCGAGTCCGTGTTGGAAGCTACGAGCACCAGCGCCAAGCTTCAGGCGCAGATCAACCCGCAGGGAAACGAAACCACTTATCAGTTCGAATACGGCACCACCAAAGCTTACGGAACATCGCTACCAGTCCCCGCCGGGCTGGTGGGCTCGGGCTCGGCTGGAGTTACCGTCACCGCCGAACCGCAGGGTCTGCTGCCGAGCACCACCTACCACTACAGGGTCATTGCGACGGCGAGTGGCAAAAGCGTCGACGGCGAAGACCGAACGTTCACGACGCAGCCGTCCGGGGGAGAGTTCTCGCTGCCGGATGGGCGCGAGTGGGAAATGGTCTCCCCGCCGGACAAGCGCGGCGCGACGATCTATCCGCTAACTGAAGTGGGGGTACTCCAGGCGGCCGAAGACGGCGGCGCCATCACGTACCTCGCGAGCGCGCCCACCGAATCCGAACCTAAGGGTGCCTACTCGCCTCAGCAGCAGGTTCTCTCGCGCCGTGACGTGGATGGCTGGCTCTCGCGGGACATCGTCACGCCGCACGACGCGGCCACCGGCTATATACCCGGGATCGGCTTCGAGTACCGGTTCTTCTCGTCCGACCTGTCGCTCGCGCTCGTCGAACCGCAGGGCGTGCGCACATTCACGCCGCTGTCCCCACAGGCCACGGAACGCACACCATACACCCGTTTCGACTCGAGCTGCGAAGCGACGCCGGTGTCGTGTTACGTGCCGCTCGTGACGAGCGCGGACGTCCGACCAGGAGCTACCTTCGGCGGGGAACCCGAAGGCCTGCTCGGCGAAGCGAGCTTTGCGGGTGCAACCCCCGATCTGAGCCATGTGCTCGTTGATGACTCCTACGCTGGTCTCACCTCGACACCGGGTGACGAAGGCGGTCTCTACGAGTGGTCGCCGGGCGCCGGCGGGCAGTTGCGGCTAGTCAGCATTCTGCCCGAAAGCGAAGGCGGGAAGCCGGCGAGCGCCTCGACCGAAGATCCTCAGCCCGGCAGTCTACGAAGTGGCAGGCATGAGATTTCAGACGATGGGTCGCGCGTCGTCTGGAGCAATAATTTGGGTCCCGAACGTCTGTATCTCCGGGATGTGGTCAAGGGCGAAACGCTTCGCATTGGGGCGTCAATTGCGGCCCGATTCCAGATCGCCAACCGTGATGGATCGCGGGTGTTCTTCATTGCAAAGAACAATGTCTCTGACAGTGAAGGCACATTGGAAATGTGCGACGTGAGCGAAATCGCCGGAAAGCTCGCCTGCGAAACGACCGCCCTGGCGCCTGAAGTGCAGGGTAGCCTGCTCGGCGGGAGCGAAGACGGATCGTATGTGTATTTCGTCTCGAAGGCCAAGTTGGCCGCGAAAGCCGTGTCTTGCGAACCTAAAGAAGAACCCTGCGAAGACGATAATCTCTACGTCGATCACAACGATGGCACGGCGTGGGAAGCGCCGGAGTTCATCGCTGCGCTTCCGAAAGAAGACCTGGACGACTGGGCAACGAGTCTCACGAATCTGACCGTGCGTGTGTCCCCCAACGGCAGATGGCTCGCGTTCATGTCGCGTGAGGGTCTCACTGGCTACGACAACAGGGACGCCGTCAGCGGCGAACCGGACGAGGAGGTCTACCTCTACGACGCCAGCGACGGACGCCTGATATGTGCGTCGTGCGACCCGACCGGAGCGAGGCCGATCGGGTCGCAGTACGGCACATCTGGGGACTTCGGCGGAAACGGCCTTCTCGGCGGCGGTGATCGCGTTTGGCCTGAAAACACTTGGCTCGCGGCGAACATCCCAGGATGGACGCCGTACGCACGTCATGGAACCAAGTCCCTAGTTGGCGCCGAAACATTGTACCAGTCACGTTTCCTCTCGGACAGCGGCCGCCTCTTCTTCAACAGCGGCGACACGCTTGTTCCCCAGGACGTGAACGGCACGTGGGACGTGTACGAGTATGAGCCGGAAGGGGTCGGTTCGTGCGGTCCGGTGTCGGTAAGCGGAAGCGTCGTGTACAGACCGGAAAGGGAAGCGGCGCCAGGTGGCGTGGTGGAACCCGCCGGTTGCGTGGGGTTGGTCTCCTCCGGGCACTCCGCCGAACAGTCGGCGTTTATGGACGCGAGCGAAAACGGCGACGACGTGTTCTTCCTGACGGCTAGTCAGCTTGTACCGCAGGATGTGGACACGTACCCTGACGTTTACGACGCGCATGTGTGCTCGGCGTC
This sequence comes from uncultured Solirubrobacterales bacterium, assembly GCA_963744135.1. Classification (GTDB taxonomy): domain Bacteria; phylum Actinomycetota; class Thermoleophilia; order Solirubrobacterales; family Solirubrobacteraceae; genus Palsa-744. The sequence continues at coordinate 149,582 of CAVUSE010000012.1, forward strand.
TGTGCCGTGCCTGTCGTCTGTGGTGTCGCCGCCTCCGTGCGACACGGGCGACTCGTGCAAGGCGGAGCCATCGCCTCAGCCGCTGATCTTCGGGCCACCATCGAGCGAGACGTTCTCAGGCGAGGGCAACATCGTGTCGCCAGTGCCGGCTCCCAAGCCGGAAGTGAAGCCAAAGACCCTGACGCCGGCGCAAAAACGCGCACGGGCATTGCGGGCCTGCCGCGAACGGTACAAATCCCGGCAGAGGAAGGGCGCGCGTGAAGCATGCGAACGACTGGCGCGGAAACGGTACGTGGTAAAACGCGCCCATGGGGCCAAGCCGGCACGAGGGGGAGACCGATGATCGCGTTGAGCTCGGGCAGAAGGGTTTCCCTCGCCGTTGCCGTGCCGGCCGTGCTGGCCCTGTGCCTGGCATTCGCGGCGAGCGCCGGGGCGGCTGTGGCGTGGTGGCACCTCGACGCCAGTTCGCAGCCGGCCAACCTGCCGCCGAGCGGGAGCGGCACGATCGTCGTCTCGGCGACCGATCTCGGTGATGCGGACGTCAACGGGTCGAAAGTGCCGGTCAAGCTCGTCGACAAGCTGCCGCCGAACCTCACAGCGACATCGGTGTCCGGAGAGGCCGGGCTGCTCGGCTTCCGCGGCGCGGTGGAATGCGAAATCCCGTCGGCTCACCTCGTCGAATGCAAGTTTGAAGAAGATCTTCCCTCGTACGAACGACTCGAAATCGAAATCGAGGTGAGCGTCGGGGCTGCCCCGAGCGCGGCGAATGAAGTCAGCGTCTCCGGCGGGGAATCCTATTCGTGCGCCGAAGTCGCCTCTGGCGCAGGCCAGTACACTAACAGCGTCTGCAGTGCGGAAGGCACAGGCGAATTCGAACTGCAGTTGTCGGGCAAAACGGTGTCGGCGACTTCGGCAACGCAGACGCTTGCGGCGAACAGCGCGCCGGTCGAATTCGGCGTCGAAAAATATGAACTCACCGCTTCGAATGAAGACGGCTCACCCGATCGTCAGGCCGGCTCGCACCCGTTCGGCCTGACCACGACGCTGGATCTGAGCCGCAGCGCCGTGTCGCCGAATCAGCCGGCGCTGCCGAAGGATTTGGTGTTCAAGCTTCCGCCCGGTCTGATCGGCAACCCCACGCCGTTCCCGCAATGCTCGGCTGCCGCGTTCCACCACCCATGGAAACAGACGTTCGCAAATGAATGTCCGGCGAAGACGGCGTTGGGGGTTGCCGTCGTGACGCTCCGCTTCCCGGAAGCCCAGGAAGAGGAAACGGTCACGCTCCCAGTCCCAGTCTTCAACCTGAAGCCGGCGGTCGGCGAGCCCGCGCGTTTCGGGTTCGACGCTCTGAATGTCCCGGTGATCCTCGACACGTCGGTGCGCACGGGAGAAGGGTACGGCGTGACGGTCAGCTCCGAGAACATCTCGCAGACCACGCCGGTCTATGGCGCTCAGGTCACGCTCTGGGGCGTGCCGGGAGACCCGAGCCACGACCGGGCGCGCGGATGGTCGTGCCTGTCCGGCGGGATACTGGGTCAGCCGGGAGGGCCGTGTGCGCCGCTGGGCGAAGCGACGCCGTCGCCGTTCTTGGCGCTCCCGACGTCGTGTACGGGGCCGCTGCAAACCTCCGTCGAAGCCGACTCGTGGGCGCAGGCCGGGACATTCACGAAACCGCTGGATGCAGTCCCCGACCCGAGCCTGAACGGGTGCAACCGGCTGCCGTTCAGCCCGTCGATCAGCGTCGCGCCGGACGGTCAGGCGGCCAGTGCGCCCAGCGGGCTGACCGTGGACGTGCACGTCCCGCAAGACCTGACGCTGAACCCGAACGGCCTCGCGGAGGCTGACGTGGAGGATACGACCGTGACGCTCCCTGAAGGCGTGGCGCTCAACGCCGCGGCGGCGGATGGCCTGGGGGCGTGCTCGGAAGCGCAGATTGCGCTCGAAAGCCACACGGTCCCGACCTGCCCCGAAGCGTCGAAGGTCGGCACAGTTGAAATCACCACGCCGCTGTTGCCGAACCCGCTGACGGGGGCCGCCTACCTGGCGACGCAGGACCAGAACCCGTTCGGCAGCCTCCTGGCTATGTACATCGTCGCGCAGGACCCGGTGTCGGGAACGCTCGTCAAGGTCGCGGGCGAAGTCGACCCGAATCCGGTCACGGGCCAGCTGGTCACCACCTTCGACAACACGCCACAGCTGCCGTTCGAAGATCTGAGGTTGCACTTCTTCGGCGGCTCGCGGGCGCCGCTGGCGACGCCGGCGAAGTGCGGCGGCTATCAGACCACGGCGTCATTCGCGCCCTGGTCAGGCAACGCCGAAGTCCCAGCCAACTCAGAATTCGACATCACCTCAGGCCCGAACGGAGGCCCGTGCCCCGGCGCGAGCCTTCCCTTCGCGCCGACGCTCGCAGGTGGAACCACGAACGTCGCGGCCGGCGCCTTCACTCCGTTCACGATGACGATGTCCCGCGAAGACGGCAGTCAACAGTTGCAGGGCATCCAGCTGCACATGCCGCCGGGGCTGCTGGGGATGCTCTCCCGCGTGACCCTGTGCGAAGAAGCGCAGGCCGACGTGGGGGCGTGCGGCGAAGCCAGCAAGATCGGCGAAACGACCGTCAGCGTCGGCGTCGGCGGCACCCCGTACACGGTCGCCGGCGGCAGCGTCTACATCACCGGCCCCTACCACAGCGCGCCGTACGGCTTGGCGATCGAGGAGCCGGCGAAGGCCGGGCCGTTCGACCTCGAGAACACCAAGGCGCACCATCCCGCATGCGACTGCCTGGTGGTGCGCGCGAAGATCGAAGTCAACCCGCTGACATCGGCGCTGACCGTCACCGCCAACTCAGGAGGTGAAGAAGACGCGATCCCGACGATGCTCGAAGGGATTCCGCTGCAGATCAAACACGTCAACGTGACGATCAACCGCAGCGACTTCACGTTCAACCCGACCGACTGCAACAAGCTGTCGCTCACGGGGAGCCTGTCGAGCGCGGAAGGCGCCTCCTCGTCGCTCGCAGTGCCCTTCCAGGTGACCAACTGCGCGGCGCTGGCGTTCAAACCCACGTTTGCGGCCTCGACCGCAGCGCACAACACCCGCACCGAAGGCGCCAGCCTCAAGACAACCGTGACCTACCCGAGCACGCCCCAAGGCACCGAGGCGAACATCGCCAAGGTCAAGGTCAGCCTGCCGGCGAAGCTGCCGGCGCGCCTGACGACGTTGCAGAAAGCATGCCCGGAACAGACGTTCGCGGCTAACCCCGCGAGCTGCCCCGCCGCTGCCAGGGTTGGCGAGGCAAAGACAAGCACGCCGGTGCTGCCCAATCCGTTGAGCGGCCCGGCGTACTTCGTCTCCCACGGCGGGGCCAAGTACCCCGAACTCGTGATCGAACTGAAAGGCGACAATGTCACGCTCGACCTGCACGGCGAAACCGCGATCTCGAAAGGCGGTGTCCTGACATCAACCTTCGACACGGTGCCCGACGCGCCCTTCTCGAGCTTCGAACTGAACCTCCCCGAGGGGCCCTACTCGGCGCTCACGGCAAACGGGGCCAACCTCTGCAAGGCCGGCTCGCTGACGATGCCGACCGAACTGACTGCCCAGGATGGCGCGGTGATCAAGCAGAGCACCAAGGTCAAGATCACCGGCTGCCCGAAGAAGAAGGTGGTCAAGCACAAGGCGAAGAAAGGGAAGCGGAAGGGTAAGAAGGAGAAGTGACAGAAGCGGCAGCGCATGGCTTACCAAGCTTGCTGGGCGCCACCAACGACTCTCTCAGGCGTCCGTCGAGATCCCGGAAGCGTGACTTCCTCTCCACGCCTTCCGGACCAGCTGGGCGGCGGCGCCGGGCCTGTGGTCAGGTCTTGGCGCCGCCGCTGGCCGCCCCGATCCGGCGGGGTGGTGTGTCTTGGTTCACCGTGAAACCGATCGTTACGTATGCTTGTCTGTTTAGAGGTGGCGCCGAATCGGAAACAGGCCTGTGCGAGTGACCGCCTGAGTTTCCGCCTCCCCAAACGCCTTTCGGCGATCCACGCAGCGCACACTTGACCGGGGCTGCGGACGACGGGTATCAGTTGGGCCTCGCGTGCCCATTCACCCCGGCCAGATACTCGCAAGCGAGGATACCCACCACGTCGCCGCGGCGACCAACGCCAAGGCCCGGCCTGGCTGATGTCCGGCGCGCGCGTCGGCCTCGCGGTTGGGCTCGCGCTGAGTGCGATCGCGGTGGTGGTCGTGCTGTCGGGCTCTCCGCCAGTCCTGGCCGGCACCAACGGGGTCGTTCCGGTCCCCTACCCGCCGCTGGCCTCGGTGCCCGGAGGGGGACGCGGCTGCCAGGCGGACGAAACCGTGCCGGCCGGCTCCTCGGCTATCCGCCTCTCGCTCGAAGCCTCCGCGGGCCCGCGCGTGTCGGTGGCGGTGCTCTCCGGCGGGAGGACGATCGCACACGGCGCGAGTGTGCAGGGATGGCTCGGCAGGGTCGTGACGGTGCCCGTGACGCCGCTCGAACGCACGGTCCACCACGCGACCGTCTGCTTCTCGTTCGCGGGCGCTGAGGAACGCGTGTCGCTCCTGGGGGTGCGCACCGCGCCGCGGAGTGCCACCAGGATGGCGCCCGCGTGCTGCCGGGACGCATCGCCGTCGAATATGTGCGAGCGGGGTCGTCGTCGTGGTGGTCGCTGGTGCCCTCGGTGGCCCGGCGCATGGGCCTCGGCCGGGCCTGGGCCGGCACCTGGGTCGCCGCGATGGTGGCCCTCCTGATGGTCACGGGCATCGTGCTCGCGTCGTGGCTGACGCTGCGGGAGGCGCGATGAGCAGGCGCATCTCCGCACGGCGAGGGACGGACGTCGGGCCGGCGCGCGCGGTGGCGCCAGCTCCCACCCGGCGCGCGATGAGGCCCGCACAACAACGCCAGGCGCGGAGGCGGGGGAGGCCGCGCGAGCAACGAAGTCCGTGGCATGGCGCGAAACTGAGCCTCGGACGCGTTCCCCTCGCCGCCTGGCTCTGCGCGCTCGTGGCGTGCGTCAACGCCGCCAGCTGGTCGTTGATCACCCCGCCGTTCCAGGCTCCGGACGAGCAGGCCCACTTCGCCTATGTCGAGCAGCTTGCGAGAAACGGCAGCCTACCGACGTCGAGCACCCAGGAATTCGCGCCCGACGAGGTGGCGGCGCTCGCAGATCTCGAAGTGGGCCGCGTGAGCCTCCAGCCCCAGAATCACACGATCGCCTCGGAGGCCCGACAGCGCAAGCTCGAACGGGATCTGGCGCGTGCCGCCGCGAGCTCGCCGCCCGACAGGGGCGCCGCCGGCGTTGCCGCCTCACAGCCTCCTCTCTACTACGCGCTGGCGACGATTCCGTACGCCCTGGGGGGGAGCGGCGGCGTGCTCGACCAGCTCGCGCTGATCAGGCTGATGAGCGCGCTGATGTGCGGTATCACCGCGCTGTTCGTCTTCCTGTTCGTGCGCGAGGCGCTCCCGTCGGTTCCGCGGGTGTGGACGGTCGCCGGGCTTGGCGCTGCGTTCATGCCGGCGCTCGCATCGATCTCCGGGGCGGTCAACCCCGACGCGATGCTCTGCGCGGTGTCGGCCGCGATCTTCTACTGCCTCGCTCGGGGCTTTCGATGCGGTCTCACGCCGCGACTGGCAGCCGCGATCGGTGCGCTGACGGCGGTCGGCCTCCTCACCAAGCTGAACTTTCTCGGGTTGGTGCCGGGGGTGGCCGTGGGGCTGGCACTGCTCGCTGTGCGCACATCGCGAGAGCTCGGCCCTCGTGCCGCCGCGCGCGCGGCCGCGCCGGCGCTGGTGATCGCCGCGTTGCCCGCGTGCGTGTACGTATTGGTCAACCTGCTCTCCCACCATCGCGCGCTGGGCATCGCCGGGGGCGTGTTCTCTGTCACGGTCGGTCACCGTTCCATCCCGGGCGAGCTGAGCTACATTTGGCAGCTCTATCTGCCGCGTCTGCCAGGTATGCACGTCGACTTCGCCGACATCTCGCCGCCACGCGAGCTGTGGTTCGACGGGCTGGTGGGTGACTACGGCTATGAGGACACCTTCTTCCCGCGGTGGGTCGACAACCTCGCGCTGATCCCGGCGCTTGCGATCGTCGCGCTGGCCGCCCGTGAGGCGTACGCGCACAGGCTCACACTCAGGCGCCGAGCCGGCGAGCTGGTCACCTACCTCGCGCTCGCCGTCGGTCTGATGGTGCTGATCGGCGCCAGCGCCTACCTGTCGTTTCCCTCCGAAGCTGCGGCGTTTCCTGAGCCGCGCTATCTGCTGCCGCTGATTCCCTTGTTCGGCATCGCGCTGGCGCTGGCGGCACGCGGCGCCGGACGGCGCTGGGGATCCGCCGTGGGAGCGCTGATCGTGGTCTTGTTCTTCGCGCACAACCTTTTCAGCCAACTGCAGGTCATCGCGCGATACTACGGCTGAGGGGCCACGTCCCGACCAGCCAACTGGCGCGCTCGAGACCACCTGCTTCTTCACGGTGACTCGACAATTGTGGGATGCGCCGGACCTACGAGAAGCCCGGCGCATCGCCACATCCCTGGCTATGCGCCGCAGGCAGCATAGCGCATCATGTCGGAAGATGTCGAGCGGTTCGATTTGCCCCGGTTCGATTCGGCCCCTGTTGGGGGGCGCGAGCGGAGGCGACCTACGCCCGACCGAGTGCGGGAGCGGGCACGACGACGGCGGTGGCGACCTCTCCCGCGGTCTCGGCCCCGATGTAGGGCGCCAGTGCGAAGTACGTTGCCCGCGGGACCAGCACGGGGAGCTCGTGCACGCGGCGCTGCAGGGCGTGGTGGAGCATCAGCTCGAACAGGCCTCCGGCGATCGCGTGCACCGTGACCTCCGGGGGGCGCCGCCCGTTGGGGGCGTGCTCGGGGTCAGGCTGCAGCATCTGCCCGTAGGGGGCCGCGCCCTTGAACGCGCGCGCCGAGGTGCGTTCGGTCGCCGCCAGCGCGTCGATCATCGCCATGTGCGCGAACGCCGGCTCGCCGGCGAGGAAGCCGAACAGTGCCGACATGCCTGCGCGCACGCCGTAACGCCAGTCGGGCTGGGCATCGTAGGCGCGCTCGACCAGCGCCAGCGCTTTGTCCTGGCCGATCTCGTAAGCGACGAGGAAGGCGTCCTCCTTGTCGCTGAAGTGTTCGTAAAAGGCCTGCAGCGACACCGCTGCCTCGGCGGCGATCCCCTCGACCGTGAGTGCCGCGTAGCCGCCTCTCGTCGTCAGGTTGGTGACGGCGTCAAGGATCCGCTCGCGCTGGCTGTGCACGACGAAGCTTCTCGGCATCCCGTTCTCCCCGCGCGGCAGCCGCCGCCGGCGGCTGGTGGCGGCGCCGAGCGAGAGAGATCCGGGTGCCCGCCCGCCCGTCAGTCCACCGGTCAGGTCGAGGTGCAGCTCCCGCGGCGTGGGGTCCACCAAGGTCATGATCGACTCCGGCGCCGGCCAGTAGGAGGTGGCCCAGGCGACGAGGTCGGGCAGGCGTCTGCGCAGCTGTTTGCGCTCGCCGCGGCGCAGGTGGGTGTAGATCACGTGCAGGATGCCTCCGACGACGCCGCGCAGAATCGGGTTGGGGATCGCGCCGGGCCCCGCGGGCAGGCCGAGGCTTTCGCGCAGGAAGTCCTCATAGCGAACAACCAACTGTTCGCGGCGCTCGATCCCCGCCGGGCCGGCCGCCCCGATCTCGACCATCAGCACCCGCAGCGCCTGCGGCCGCGCGATCGCCAGCTCGATCACCTCCCCGAGCGCCGCCTGCACGCTGTCCGGCAGGCCCTCCGCGCGGCGGAACGCCGTCGACACTCCGCGCCGACCGACGGCGGCGATCGAGTCGTACGTCGCCAGGAAGCACTCCTCCTTGTTGGCGAAGTGCTCGTAGAAGGCCTTGCGCGAGACGCCTGCACGGCGGATCACATCCGACACCGTCGTCGCCGCGTAACCCTTTTCGCCGATCGCGTCGATCATCCCCTCCAGCAGGCGCAGACGCTGATTGGTTGCCACTTGCTCGCGCGTGAGCGAGTGCGGCCCCCGCGGCAGGCCCGGCGTGGGGGCGATCAGCGGCTGTTCGAGCACGTTGGGCATACCACGATTATCGCGCGTCCGGTCGATCGATGCACGCGGCGTTTCCATCTGCCTGGTGAGGTCGATCCTCTTCATGGTCAAGATTCATATTATCGGGACTATCAGAAATTGCAGATCGTATAATCTACCCCGCTCCGCATTCCTCCACGCCCCGCTCGGCTGGCCGAAACGGGGATGCTGGCCGAACAGGGGGTGCTGGCCGAAACAGGGATGCGCGCCGAAGGCGCATGTCTCCCGGCGGCGGTCGAAGGTGCGTTTCCCCAGTCTTCGGTCGCAGGTGAGTGTCCCCCGTCTTCGGTTGCTTCGGACAGCTCGAAGCACGACGCCGGCACCGTCGATCTCCGCTACTGTCCAGCAGACTGCGTCCACCTCGCGCGTCAGCGGGCCTCAGCACCCCGCCTTGGTCGGGTCCACCCGCCCCGGGCAGGCGCTTCTCCCGTTGCCAACCGGGTCTTCCACTAACCACATGTCCCGCTTCAGCGAGCCACAGCATCCCGACTTCCGGCGCCTGAACGCCTCGCTGCGCTTCGACCGGCGGCTGTGGCCGCAGGACATCGAGCAGTCGCGTGCCCACGTCTGGATGCTGGCCGAGCGGGGAATCATCTCGATCGAGGATCGCAACAACCTGATCGAAGCCATCGAAGAGACCGAGGCCGAGCTCGCGCTCGGCATGTTCGCCTTCGAGGACGCCGACGAAGACATCCACACCGCGATCGAGCGGCGCGTCACCGAGCTCGCCGGGCCGGTCGGCGGCAAGCTGCACACGGCGCGCTCGCGCAACGACCAGGTCGCCACCGACGTCGCGATGTTCGTGCGCGCGCAGGCGCGTGCCGCCCACGACGCCGTGGGGGAGCTGATGGGCGCGCTCCTCGCCCGTGCGGAGCAGCACATCGACTGGCCGCTGCCCGGCTACACCCACTCCCAGCGCGCGCAACCGGTCTACCTCGGCCATCATCTGCTCGCCTACTTCTGGATGCTCGAGCGCGACCGCCAGCGCTTCGCCTTCGCGCTCGAACAGGCTGGGCGGCTGCCGCTTGGGGCCGGCGCGCTGGCCGGCGTCAACTTCGACACCGACCGGCGCTCGGTCGCCCGCCAGCTCGGCTTCCACGACATCCTGCCCAACTCGGTCGACGCGGTCTCCAACCGCGACTTCGCCCTCGACTACCTGTACGCCGCCGCCACCTGCGCCACCCACCTCTCGCGTCTGGGCGCCGAGCTCGTGCTGTGGTCGAGCTCGGAGGTCGGCTTCTGTGAGCTGCCCGACGCGTGGTCGTCGGGCAGCTCGATCATGCCGCAGAAGAAGAATCCCGACGCGGCCGAGCTGCTGCGCGCCAAGGCACCTCGCATCCTTGGGCACCTGACGGCGCTGCAGGGAGTGCTGCACGCGCTGCCGCTCACCTACAACAAGGACCTGCAGGAGGACAAGGAGCACCTGTTCGACACCGCCGACACGCTGGAGCTCGCGCTGATCGCCGCGCGCGGGATGATCGAAGGGGTGAGCTTCAAGCGCGAGCCGATGGCCGAGGCGGCCTCCGAGGAGCTGCTCGGCGCGACCGACATCGCCGACATGCTGGTGCGCCACGGGGTGCCCTTCCGCCAGGCTCACGGCGTCGTCGCCGGGCTCGTGCGCTCGGCGCTCGACGCGGGTAAGAACCTCTCCGAGCTGACCGCCGCTGAGCTCGCCGCACAGAGCCCTGTGCTCGGCGAGCACAGCGAGGAGTACCAGGCGCTGCTGACTCAGAGCTCGTGGCTCGAGAGCAAGGTTTCCGAGGGCGGCACGGCCTCCGGACGCGTCCAGGAGCAGGTCGAGCTCGCCCGCGGCGTGCTCACCCATCCGCCTGCGGAAGAGTCGAACGAGCCCTGGGATTGACGTGCCCGGAGCGCCCGCCGGCCACGGCTTCGCCGTGCGCGCGCCGCGCAGGCCCGCGCCGGGCGCGCTGCCCGTCGAGTTCTACCGGCGGCCGGTGGTGGAGGTCGCCCACGATCTGATCGGCTGCGTCGTCGAATACCGCGCCGCGGCCGGCATGATCGTCGAGACCGAGGCCTACCACGAGCACGAGCCGGCCTGTCACGCCTTCGTTGGGCTCACCCCACGCACCCGCACGCTGTTCGGCGGCCCGGGACGTGCCTACGTCTACCGCTCTTACGGCATCCACGCGCTGCTGAACGCCGTCTGCGAGGAGCAGGGCGTCGGCGCCGCCGTGCTGATTCGCGCGCTGGAGCCACTGCGCGGCGTCGCCCGCATGCGCGAGCGTCGCGCCGTGCGCAGCCGCGAGGAGCTCTGCTCGGGGCCGGGCAAGCTCACGGTCGCGCTCGCGATCGAGCTCTTGCACAACGACAGCGACCTGACCCGCGGGCCGATCACGATTCGCCCGCCGCGCGAGTCATGGCTGCAGACTCCGCACGAGATCCACAGCGGCACCCGCATTGGGATCAGCAAGGCGGTGGATCTGCCCTGGCGCTTCTGCCTGGCGGGCAACCCGCACGTCTCGCGCCCGCGGCCCTGAGCGCCAGGGGCGCCCCTGCGAGTGCACACCATCGGCGGAGCCGTCGGGTGGCGGCATATGGCGGGCGAGTCGTCCCGTGGCTCAGGGGCTGGCGCCGCCCGTGGGCGCGCTCGTGCCGCCGCTCGCCGGCGGTGTCGACGCTTCCGGCGCCGGCGCAGGATTTGGCGCTCCGCCGCCGCCTGCCGCGGGCGTCGGACTCGCCGGCGTGCGAGGCGCCGGTGCGGGAGCGCTCGCCGGGGGGCTCTTGCCGGCCGGCGCCTGGGTGCCTTCGCCACTTTCGCCACCTGCGGGCTTGCCGCTCTGCCCTGTGGTGGGGCTCGCAGGTGCGTTCGCATGGCTTTTGACGCCGGCTCCCGCGCCGGGCGCTTCCCGTGGGGAGGAGGGGGAGGAGGAGGGGGGGGCGGCTGTGCCTGTCGTGCTGCCCGCTTCGGCAACCGTCCCGGCGCCGCTCGTGCCGCCGGCGCGCTTGGCCAGGGTGCCGGCGTGCTTGGTGTCTTCTTCTTCGGTGCGTTCTTTTTCGACCTGCATCGCGCCGATCATGAAGTTGTGCCAGATCAGCGCAGGGAAGGTGCCCCCGAGCACGGGACCGCCGTCGTACTCGGTGGTCATTGGGACCAGCGCGTTGGGGAAGCCGACCCACACCGCGACCGTGTAGCGGTGGTCCCAGCCGACGAACCACGCGTCGCCATAGTTGGAGGTCGTGCCCGTCTTGCCGGCGGCGAACTGGCCCAGCGCGGCGGCGTGCGCGGTGCCGTACTCGAGCACCGTCTCCAGCATTTCAGTCTCGGTGCTCGCCACTTCCGGGGGCAGCACCCGGTGCAACTCGGTGTGGTCGATCTGCGTGTGTGGACCGCTCCCCACGCTTTCGATGCCCACCGGCGCTTCCGGTTCGGCGAGCGTGCCGCTGACCCGCTGCCCGCTGCGCGCGATCGTCTCATAGGCGTGGGCCATGTCGAGCGGCGTTACGCCCACGTGCAATCCCCCGATCGTCATCGCCGGATTGGTTGAGATTGGGGTCGTGATTCCCATTCGGTGGGCGAGATCGGCGATGCGGTGGGTGCCGACACGCAGGCCGACTTCCGCGAAGACCGAGTTGTCCGAGTAGGCGAGGGCGTTGGTCAGCGTTCGTTCGCCCACGTAGGCGCCTTCGTCGTTGTGTACGACGAACTTTTCGTGGCCGTCGGTGCCCGGCACGATGAATTCCTTTTCCTTTGAGGTCCACTCCGAGTCGGGGGAGATCCCGTCCTCCAGGGCCGCTGCCAGATCGAACGCCTTGAAGGAGGAGCCCGGCTGGCGCTCGCCGTCGGTGGCGAGGTTGAAAGGGCTTTCGTCGTAGCTGCGCCCGCCCACCATCGCGCGCACCTTGCCGGTGGAGTTTTCGATCGCCACCAACGCCGCGGTGGGGCCTTCCGGGCCCGGCAGGTAGCCCGCGATCGCCTGTTCGGCGGCTCGCTGCAGGCCGAGGTCGAGCGTTGTGTGGATCTGCAGGCCGCCGTAGTAAGCGCGCTCGGCGCCGTAGCGGGCGATCACCTGCGGTCCCACCCAGCTGTCGAAGTAGCCGGTGTCGATCCCGTCCACCAGCGGCTGGTTGGGAGGCGCGATCTCCTGCGGAGAGGGCAGCGGCTGGACCGTGCCTTCTTCGTACTGGCGGCGGGTCAGATACCCCTGTTCGTGCATCTGGGCGAGCACCACGTCGCGCCGTTCGCGCGCCGCCGTCGGGTTGGTCACCGGGTTGTAGCCGGTCGGCGACTGGATGATCCCAGCCAGGAGCGCCGCCTCCGCCGGGGAGAGCTCCTGCACGCACAGCGGGTATTTGGGCAGGCCGCAGTCGCGGTGGGACGGCTCCTGGCCGAAGTAGGTCTGCGCGGCCGCCTCAATCCCGTACGCTCCGCTGCCGAAGTAGATCGTGTTCAGGTACTCCGTGAGGATCTTGAGCTTCGACCAATGATGGGAGAGGTGGAAGGCCAGTGCTGCCTCCCTCAGCTTCTCGAAGATCGTGCGGTGCGATTGCTGCCCCAGCGCGTTCTTGACGAACTGCTCCTCGATCGTCGAGGCGCCCTGCACCGCGCCCTGGTGCAGGACGTCGGTGAGGAGCGCCCGCGTCAGCGAGCGCAGGTCGACGCCGCTGTTGGTCATGAAGCGCTTGTCCTCGATCGAGATCACCGCGTCGCGCACGATCGGCGGGATCTGCCGCTGGGTGAGGAGGATCTGGTTGCGCTCGCTCAGCATCCCGATTGGCGTGTCGCGGTCGTCCAGCAGCACCGAGTTGCGCGCGTTGTCCTGGCGGTACTTCGCTTCCAGGTGCGGCAGGTCGGATGCCACGGCCATGAACATGCCGAACGCGAACGAGATGAGGCCGAGCAGCGCGAGCGCCAGGAAGATCAGCAGGAAGCGCAGCTTCTTCAGGCGCGTCATGCGCGAACCACTGAGGCGTCGCGCCCGCGCGGCGTGGTCGGGCAGCGAAACGGACTCCACCGGGGGCGAGAGTCTAGCATTGGCCCGCCATGCAGAGCGCCGATCCCGGGCGGCTTGCCGCCCTCCTATCCCAAAATGCTATCGATTCGCTGCCCAACGGCGCGCTCGCCGAGAAGCTCGCCGAGGCGCGCCGGGTAGGCCGGCCGTTGCGCGTCAAGCTTGGGATCGACCCCACGGCCCCGGATATCCACCTGGGTCACGCGGTGGTGCTGCGCAAGTTGCGCGAGCTTCAGGACGCCGGCCAGCTGGTGGTGCTGATCGTCGGCGACTACACCGCCCGCGTGGGGGATCCCTCGGGACGCTCGGCGCTGCGGCCGATGCTCTCCGCCCAGGAGATCGCCGCCAACGCTGCGACCTTCCGCGAGCAGGCGCTGCGCATCCTCGACCCCGACCCGGCGCGCCTGGAGGTGCGCTTCAACAGCGAGTGGCTCGACATGCCGATGGCGGAGCTGCTGCGGCTGATCGGCACAACCACCGTGGCGCAGCTGCTCGAACGCGACGATTTCGCCAAGCGCTATTCCGCCCGCGCCCCGATCTCGATGCTCGAGCTGCTGTACCCGCTGCTGCAGGGGTACGACTCCGTCGCCGTGCGCTCCGACCTCGAGCTCGGCGGCACCGACCAGAAGTTCAACCTGTTGCTGGGGCGCGACATCCAGCGCGCTTACGGCCAGCCCTCGCAGGCGATCCTCACGATGCCGCTGCTCGTCGGCGTGGAAGGGCGCCGCAAGATGTCCAAGTCGCTGGGCAACCACATCGGCATCACCGAGCCGCCCGCGGAGATCTACGGCAAGACGCTGAGCATCCCCGACGAGGTCGTGGGCGACTACAGCCGGCTGCTGCTCGGTCGTGAGCCGACGGCGGGCGCTTCCCCGCGCGATGCCAAGCGTGAGCTCGCCCGCGGGATCGTCTCGTGGCTGTACACCGCCGAGGCCGCCGCGGCCGCCGAGGCCGACTTCGACCTCGTCTTCGTCCAGCGCCGTGCTCCCGGCGAGATGCCCGAGGCGCACATCGCCCCCGAGGACGGGGTTGTCCACCTGCCTGCGGTGATCGCCGACGAGTTCGGCTTGTCGCGTGCCCACGCCCGCCGCCTGATCGACCAGGGCGCGGTGTCGCTCGGGGAGGTGGCGGTCAAGAGCCGGGAGTACGACGCCCCCATGGAGCGCGCCGACGGGCAGGTGCTGCGGGTCGGCAAACGCCGCTTTCGGCGGCTGGTCGTCGAGTAGGCTCGCAGCTGTCCGGGCGCCCCAGTACACTGCCGGCATGGCGGTTCGGACCGTGAGGCCGAGCGGAGTGGGCACGTGCCCGCACTACTCGGGGTCCGCGCGCTATACTGCTCGGCCGGTCCTGAAGACGCCCTCGGGCGTTGGCCCGGATCGGTCTTCTCCGGGGAAGTCCTCCCCAAAGAGGCTCGACGGTCTTTGAAAACTCAACAGCATGCGCACCGACGATCGAGAATCGATCGTGGTGTGCGTCCAGGTTCGACCCGCTTCGAGCGGCGCTTCGGCGCAGCGCGAGGCGGACAAAGAGTCAAGTAGGAGCAGTACCCCGTCATGGTCTCGGGGCCACGTGTATAGGTCCCGGGCCGTCCGTTCGCCGCGCAAGCGGCGCACGGCAACTCCATGACAGCTTTTCGTGAAGTTCTTCACGGAGAGTTTGATCCTGGCTCAGGACGAACGCTGGCGGCGTGCTTAACACATGCAAGTGGAGCGACGAACCAGGGCTTGCCCTGGGGCAGAGCCGCGAACGGGTGAGTAACACGTGGGTCACCTGCCTCGATGACCGGGACAACCCGAGGAAACTCGGGCTAATACCGGATGTGCCCGCAAGGGGAAAGGAAGCTTCGGCCTCCGCATCGAGATGGGCCCGCGGCCCATTAGCTTGTTGGTGAGGTAACGGCTCACCAAGGCTTCGATGGGTAGCTGGTCTGAGAGGACGATCAGCCACACTGGGACTGAGACACGGCCCAGACTCCTACGGGAGGCAGCAGTGGGGAATCTTGCGCAATGCGCGAAAGCGTGACGCAGCAACGCCGCGTGGGGGAAGAAGGCTTTCGGGTTGTAAACCCCTTTCAGTTGGGACGAAGCTTCGCCGGTGAATAGCCGGCTGGAGTGACGGTACCTTCACAAGAAGCACCGGCTAACTACGTGCCAGCAGCCGCGGTAATACGTAGGGTGCAAGCGTTGTCCGGAATTATTGGGCGTAAAGAGCGTGTAGGCGGCTTGATAAGTCTGCTGTGAAAGTCCAGGGCTCAACCCTGGAAAGCCGGTGGATACTGTCAAGCTAGAGTCCGGAAGGGGCGAGTGGAATTCCTGGTGTAGCGGTGAAATGCGCAGATATCAGGAGGAACACCAATGGCGAAGGCAGCTCGCTGGGACGTGACTGACGCTGAGACGCGAAAGCGTGGGGAGCAAACAGGATTAGATACCCTGGTAGTCCACGCTGTAAACGATGACAACTAGATGTGGGGGGTGTCGACTCCCCCCGTGTCGAAGCTAACGCATTAAGTTGTCCGCCTGGGGAGTACGGCCGCAAGGCTAAAACTCAAAGGAATTGACGGGGGCCCGCACAAGCAGCGGAGCATGTGGTTTAATTCGACGCGACGCGAAGAACCTTACCTGGGCTTGACATGTGAGTGACCGCCGTGGAAACACGGCTTCCCTTCGGGGCACTTTCACAGGTGGTGCATGGCTGTCGTCAGCTCGTGTCGTGAGATGTTGGGTTAAGTCCCGCAACGAGCGCAACCCCCGTCGCATGTTGCCAGCATTAAGTTGGGGACTCATGCGAGACTGCCGGTGACAAACCGGAGGAAGGTGGGGATGACGTCAAGTCATCATGCCCCTTATGTTCAGGGCTACACACGTGCTACATTGGCGCGTACAGAGGGTTGCGATACCGCGAGGTGGAGCGAATCCCTTAAAGCGCGTCTCGGTTCGGATTGCAGGCTGAAACTCGCCTGCATGAAGGCGGAGTTGCTAGTAATCGCGGATCAGCAATGCCGCGGTGAATACGTTCCCGGGCCTTGTACACACCGCCCGTCACACCACGGGAGTGAGCAACACCCGAAGCCGGTGGCCTAACCCGCAAGGGAGGGAGCCGTCGAAGGTGGGGCTCGTGACTGGGGTGAAGTCGTAAGCAAGTTGCGACCCGTGTCGGTAACGACACGTGAAAAACTCGGCTGTATGCTGGAAACTCCGAGTATCCCTTTGCTACTCGTTGTTCTGTTCGGAGCAGTTTTCCGTCCGGTGCAACAGTGAAAATGCAGGGGTGCGGACAATCAGCAGGGAAGTCGTGTCTCCACCTAACCTGGAGGAGGCATTGACCCCTCAGAGACTACACGCCGAGCTCCTGGCGACAAGCGCTTCAGGTGCTTGGAGCTATCTGTTCGGAGCAGCACACGATGCGACGATCAGTTCGCGTCATGGCACTGTCCGTTTCGGGCAGGCAGACGTGGAGTGGCTGAATGTTCTTCGCTTGCTTCTGCAGGAGCGAGGACAGAAAGCCTGGATGTATCGCGAGGGCAGCGCCCGCAGGTTTTGGGTGCTTGAGACGTCGGCGAAGTGGCTGGCGGATCGGCCCTCATTCTCTACGCCGGAAAAGCGTCGTGCATATGCGCGAGGTTACTTCGACGCGGAGGGTGGCATTCCCAGGAATGTCGCCGCGAGGTTTTACGTCCAGTTCGTGCAGAAGGACCGAGCAGATATAGCCGACCTGCTGACGATCCTCGAAGAAGAGGGGGTTGTCTGTGGGAAGTTGCACCAGCCGAGCCGCAATACAGACCATCCGGTCTGGCGGTTCTATGTTGCAGCTGCCTCGCAGCGGGATTTCGTGTCCCGCGTGGGGTCTTGGCATCCAAGGAAGCGCGGTCTGTTGGAAGCCCGCTTTGGGTAATCCAACAACCAGGATGAAGATATAGTCCACGCCCCATGGCGACATGGGGAACCACGTGAACAAGGTAGCCGTAGCGGAAGCTGCGGCTGGATCACCTCCTTTCTAGGGAGCACATAACAGTGCCCCGGTCCAAGCGGCCGCCCGATCTCCTCGGGACCTTCGGGTCTCTGGGAGCTCGAGCGGTGACAAGAGCAGACCGGGCCTAGCATGTCGACCGAACCTGACTGGCGCGCCGCGTCCTTCGTCAGGCCCCGACCTACTCGGGGCCTGGGGCAGGGCCGGCATCAAACCCGCCAGCATGCTGTTGAGCTTTGAGAGACCGGCGCCCGCCCGGCGTCAGGCGCAGTGGCGATATAGAGATCGCCTCCGCACATGCCCAGCGCAGGCCGGCGTATAGCCTCTCCACGGTCCTTGAAAACTGCACAGAAGCCACATCAGCCGCCTAATCGATAAGCGGGCGGCTGAAAACGGGTATCACCGGGCCGCTCGCGATCATTCTCATCCGTTCCTGCTCATACAGGGGTACGGAGGATCACGATCGGTCTGATCACCGTCAAGATAGTAAGGGCACATGGTGGATGCCTTGGCACCAAGAGTCGATGAAGGGCGTGAACGGCTGCGATAAGCCACGGTTAGGCGCTGAATAGCCTTTGACCCGTGGATTCCCGAATGGGGAAACCCAGCGCTGGTAATGCGGCGTTATCCCCGGCTGAACACATAGGCCGGTGGAAGACAAGCGGGGGAAGTGAAACATCTCAGTACCCCGAGGAAAGTAAATCAACAGAGACTCCCTGAGTAGTGGCGAGCGAAAAGGGATCAGCCCAAACCTGCTGCGTGTAAGTGGCCACACGTTGCGTAGCGGGGGTTGTAGGGCGCTTGTTCCGAGCCGTGGCTGGCTCGGCGGAAGTTACAAAATCATGTGGTAGTCGAAGCGTGTGGAACCGCGCACCATAGAGGGCAAACGTCCCGTAGACGAAACTGCATGATCTTCCGTCAAGCGTTCCTGAGTAAGTCCGTGCCCGTGAAACGCGGACTGAACCTGGGGGGACCACCCTCCAAGGCTAAGTACTCCTTGGTGACCGATAGCGGACAAGTACCGTGAGGGAAAGGTGAAAAGTACCCCGGAAGGGGAGTGAAATAGTACCTGAAACCGCGTGCCTACAAGCGGTGGGAGCAGGCTTGTCCTGTGACCGCGTGCTTTTTGCATAACGAGCCGGCGAGTTACTCGTCTGCGGCAAGGTTAAGCGATGAGCGGAGCCGTAGCGAAAGCGAGTCCTAATAGGGCGACATAGTCGTAGGCGGTATACCCGAAACTGAGCGAGCTACCCATGGGCAGGCTGAAGCGGGGGTAAGACCTCGTGGAGGGCCGAACCGACCTAGGTTGAAAACTGGGCGGATGACCTGTGGGTCGGAGTGAAAGGCTAATCAAGCTCAGTGATATCTGGTTCTCTCCGAAATATATTTAGGTATAGCCTCGGATAAATTGCGTGTTGGCCGTAGAGCACTGTTTGGACTAGGGGCCCTACCAGGTTACCGACTTCAGGCAAACTCCGAAGACCATCACGTTTACTCCGGGAGTCAGTTGCTGGGGGATAAACTTCAGCGTCGAAAGGGAAACAGCCCAGACCGCCAGCTAAGGTCCCTAAGTACTAGCTAAGTGGGAAACGATGTTCGAGTGCATAGACAACCAGGAGGTTGGCTTAGAGGCAGCCACCCTTGAAAGAGTGCGTAACAGCTCACTGGTCAAGTGTTCGAGCGCGGACAATGTAACGGGGCTCAAGCTAGTCACCGAAGCTGCGGGTGCGTGATTTATCACGCGCGGTAGGAGAGCGTTCCCATGCCAGTAAAGCGGCGGCGTAAGCCAGCCGTGGAGGCGTGGGAAGTGAGAATGCCGGCATGAGTAACGAAAGAGAGGTGAGAATCCTCTCCACCGATTGCCCAAGGATTCCTTAGTAAAGTTCGTCTACTAAGGGTTAGTCGGGACCTAAGGCGAGGCCGAAAGGCGTAGTCGATGGCCAACAGGTTGATATTCCTGTACCACGTCGCTTCCGTTTGACCGATGGGGGGACGAGGAAGGCTAAGGGAACTCAGGCGATGGTTGTCCTGGGACAAGCATGTAGGGGCGGCTCCAGTTAAATGCGGAGCTGCATTCAACCCGAGGTGCGATGTGAGCTGGCGTACAAGCCGGCGCCTCCCCGACGCCATACCTCCAAGAAAAGCCTCTAGGGAGGAAGCGCGTGCCCGTACCAAAACCGACACAGGTGGGCAAGTAGAGAATACTAAGGTGATCGAGATAACCCTCGTTAAGGAACTCGGCAAAATTGCCCCGTAACTTCGGGATAAGGGGCGCCCCAGTAGGGTGAAACCGCTTGCCGGTGGAGCCCGAGGGGGCCGCAGTGAATAGGCTGAAGCGACTGTTTACCAAAAACACAGGTCTCTGCTAAGTCGTAAGACGACGTATAGGGGCTGACGCCTGCCCGGTGCCGGAAGGTTACGTGGAGTTGTTAGGGCTTGACCCGAAGCAGCGAAGCTAAGCCCCGGTAAACGGCGGCCGTAACTATCAGTTGACCGAGGTAGTTGTAAAACTTGGCTATATGCTGGAATATCCGTGTATCCCGCGCTACTCGTACGCAACGTTCTGTCTGAGCGGTGCGCTACAGTGAAAATGTGTCGGGTGCGGACAATCAGCAGGAAAGGCCCAGGGTCCAGTCGGACCAGGACGGTCGACCGCGCAAGCGGTGTCCTGGACGGCGTCAAAGATGCTGGGAATCCTCAGAGACTATACGCCAGGCTCGTCCCCCAGGCCGGGGGCGGGATGAGATAGTCCGCTCTCATGGGCGACCATGAGAGTCCGCCAGAAATGTGCGGACCGCCTGGAAAGTCCAGGTCGTAACAGCAGGAACGGTCCTAAGGTAGCGAAATTCCTTGTCGGGTAAGCACAAACACTTGCCCCGCCGTCTCGCGAGAGACGGCCGAGAACCGGCTCATATCGGGGAAACCCTCCCTGCCAAAGTGGCAGCGGGCAATCCCGAGGGAAGTCCTAGTGACCCCCTAACGACTGATCCGAAAGGAGAGGCGTATCACGCTTCGGAAAGTCCGAAAATCCATGTGATGCGCAATACGCCGGCCCTCATCGAAAGACAAGGCGCCTATGGAAGAGCAGTACCGCTGGACCCCTGGTATGTCACAGGTCTGACGGAGGGCGAGGGGTGCTTCTGCATCTCCTTGGCCGTCCGGGCGAAGTTGCGAACAGGTCTCGAGGTGAGGCCATCGTTTTCGCTTTCACTCAATGAGAAGGATCTGAAACTGCTGGAAGGTCTGAAGGCGTTCTTTGATTGTGGTTGGATCCGGGAGTCGAAGGGAGATCGCACCTTCAAGTACGAGGCGCGGTCGATCGGAGACCTCACGGGAATCATCCTTCCGCATTTTGAACGTTTCCCCTTGCGGGGATACAAGGCGAGAAGCTGTGCAGGCTTCTCCCAGGTATGCCGGATGGTCGAACAAGGAGACCATCTGCAGCGGGATGGCTTGCGAGAGATCGTTGGTATCGCCTACCAGATGAATCTGGGAAAGCGCCGCCACTCGCAGGCTGCACTCCTAAGGGTGCTAGATGAGGTGAAGGTATAGTCTGCGCTCTCGGGTGACGAGAGAACACGTGAAGTTCCGACCTGCACGAATGGCGTAACGACTTCAGCACTGTCTCAACGAGGGGCTCGGTGAAATTGCAGTCTCGGTGAAGATGCCGAGTACCCGCGGCTAGACGGAAAGACCCCGTGAACCTTTACTACAACCTGGTATTGGGATTCGGTGCATCTCGCTCAGGATAGGTGGGAGGCTTTGAAGCGCCGGTTGCGGCCGGCGTGGAGCCATCCTTTAGATACCACCCTTGGTGTATTGGGTTTCTAACAGCATTCCGTGAATCCGGGTGCTGGACAGTGCCAGGCGGGTAGTTTGACTGGGGCGGTCGCCTCCCAAAATGTAACGGAGGCGCACAAAGGTTCCCTCAGCACGGTTGGAAATCGTGCGTAGAGCGCAAAGGTAGCAAGGGAGCTTGACTGCGAGACCGACAGGTCGAGCAGGTGCGAAAGCAGGTCTTAGTGATCCGGCGGTAGCAAGTGGAAGTGCCGTCGCTCAACGGATAAAAGGTACTCCGGGGATAACAGGCTTATCGGGCCCAAGAGTCCACATCGACGGCCCGGTTTGGCACCTCGATGTCGGCTCGTCGCATCCTGGGGGTGGAGTTGCTCCCAAGGGTTGGGCTGTTCGCCCATTAAAGCGGTACGCGAGCTGGGTTCAGAACGTCGTGAGACAGTTCGGTCCCTATCTGCCGTGGGCGTTGGAGAATTGCGAGGATTTGTCCCTAGTACGAGAGGACCGGGATGAACGCACCTCTGGTGTATCTGTTGTCCTGCCAAGGGCATAGCAGGCTAGCTACGTGTGGATCGGATAACCGCTGAAAGCATCTAAGCGGGAAGCCGGCCTCAAGATGAGTTCTCCCATCCCCTAGAGGGAGTAAGACCCCTGGTAGACCACCAGGTTGATAGGCCGGATCTGGAAGGGCGGTAACGCCCGTAGGAGACCGGTACTAATGGTTCGAGGGCTTGACGGATTTTTGATTTCAGTGATACCCGCTGTGGCGCTGTGCAGTTTTGAAGGACCGGGGAGGTGGTCTCTCGCCTTTTTCCGGTGGCTTTGGCGAGGGGGAAACACCTCTTCCCATTCCGAACAGAGCAGTTAAGCCCCTCAGCGCCGATGGTACTTGGCTCGCAAGAGCCCGGGAGAGTAGGACGCCGCCGGTTCTTTACCACACGCCAACGAGCCGCCCACCGGGTGGCTCGCTGGCGTGCATGCGCTGGTGGGCGAAGCCGGTGGATGGGATGACCGTCGGGCCCGGGCCCTGCTGGATCGGGCGGTGGCCGTTGGCGGGACCGGCGGATCAGGCATGGCCATGGCCTGGGGCTGTGGCGTGGTCGTAAGCCCATACCGATCGGAAAGCCCATACCGATCGGGTAGGCTACGAGCCATCTCACGCACAGCCGATTTCTACGCTCGCATCAGCCCTTACATCGCGCATCGGCCCGGCAGCGCGCGCGCTGCGCAGGCCCATGCATGGCTTGTGCGCCGCACTGGAGGCAGGCTGGGCGGCCGTGCGCTGGGGGCGGACATCCTCGTGCTGCGCACCATCGGGCGGCGCAGTGGTCAGCCACGCGATGCTCCCATGTTCTTCGTGCCCCACGGGGAGGGGTTCGCGGTCGTCGCGTCCAACGCCGCGTCCACCCGCACGCCCGCATGGTGGTTCAACCTCCAGGACCACCCCGACGTGGATGCGCTAGTGCGGGGACGCACCCACCCAGTTCACGCGCGCGCGGCCACTGAGCGAGAGGTGACCGAGCTGTGGCCACAGCTCGTCGACCTCTACAGCGGCTACGAGCATTACAAGTCGATTGCCAGGCGCGAGCTGCCCGTGGTAGTGCTCGAGCCGCGCTGAAGGCTGCTCGGCTGGAGCCCGCAAGGAAGACGTTCGTCGCGATCAGCACGAGGCCGGCGGCTCGGCGCAGAACACCGTGCTGCGCTTGTCGCCCTTCACGAACGCCCTGCAAATCGGGAGTTCTGCGATGAGACCAAAGAAGACTTCGGCGTACGCGAAGCGGGGGCAATGTTTCTCGTGGGTCCCTTGGGACAGAGGCACACCTGCGGCGGGGCTGCCGGCTGGCCTCCCCGCCGCGGTGGCGTCCGCCAACGCAGCGACGTGCGGTGCGCGGGAGCCCAGGCGGGCTCGTGAGGGCGTTGGCCCTCCTTGGATGCTGCCGCGAGCTCCTCCTCGCCGACCTCCCAGTCGACTTGGTCGTCCTCGAGCAGGAGGAACGCGCGGGTCAGCGCGAGCGCATCCCGGGCGCGCTGCGTGAGCTTCGATGTTCGGGGTGAACAGAACATGTGTTCGTAGAGTATGCACCCCCTCGGACGGAAGGGGGTCGAACATATGTACGTGCCCTGCCGCGGGCCGTGGAAGTAGGACGGTTGAGCCAGATGCAGGCGTTCGGCACTGCAAGGAAAGTTGCGCTGCGGGCGAGATTTTCGGCGCCCAGCTCTGCTGCCGAAGGCACTGCTGCCATGCGCGCAGGCAGATGCAGCGTCGATCGCCACCCCACCGGCACCACGCCCTGCGAACGCCCCACGCGCGCCATCACACCGGCGAGCGCCGATCGTGCAGGTTCCGCGGCGCCGTGCGCGAACACCAAACCCATATGGCTGTTACCCTTGGCTCACGACGCCGCGCCGGCCCAATCCTCGGCCGCAAGGGGCGCTCGAAGCCCATGGAGAAGTTCGTCATCGAAGGCGGCGTCCCGCTCTCCGGCACGCTCACCCCGGCCGGGAACAAGAACGCGGCGCTGCCGATCCTCGCCGCGTGCGTCCTCACCGAGGACGAGGTGCTCGTGCGCAACGTGCCCCGCATCCGCGACGTCGAGGCGATGGTCGCGATCCTCGAGCAGCTGGGGGTGCGCGTCGCCTGGGTGGGACCCAACGAGCTCTCGCTGTGCGCCGCCGGCGTGCACGGCGTGGAGGTCGAGCCCGAGCTCGCCGAGCAGATTCGCGCCTCGTTCCTGCTTGCCGCGCCGCTGCTGGCGCGCTTCCAGCGCGCCGTGATGCCCCCGCCCGGGGGCGATGTGATCGGCCGCCGGCGCCTCGACCCGCATCTCGACGCCTTTCGCGCGATGGGCGCGCGCGTGGACTGCGGGCGCGACATCCTGCTCACCGCCGCGGGTGGCCTGCGGCCCACCGACGTGTTCATGGACGAGCCCTCCGTGATGGCGACCGAGAACGCGCTGATGGCCGCCGCGCTCATCCCCGGGCAGACCGTGATCGGCAATGCGGCCTGCGAGCCGCACGTGCAGGACCTCGCACGGATGCTGGTGAAGATGGGCGCCGACATCCAAGGTGTCGGCTCCAACCTGCTCACCGTCAACGGACGCTCGCAGCTGCACGGCTGCGAGCACCGCATCGCCCCCGACCACATCGAGATCGGCAGCTTCATCGCGCTTGCCGGCGTCACCGGCGGCGAGCTGCGTGTGCGCGACACCGTCCCCGGCGATCTGCGCATGATCCGCCTCGTGTTCGAACGGCTGGGCCTGCGCACCGAGCTGCACGGCGACGACGTCCTCGTGCCCGGTGGACAGCGGCTGGTGGTGCAGGCCGATGTGGGGGAGTACAAGAGCAAGATCCAGGATGGTCCCTGGCCGGCCTTCCCCGCCGACCTGACGTCGATCGCGCTCGCGCTCGCCACCCAGGCCGAGGGCTCGATCCTGATCCACGAGTGGATGTTCGAGAACCGCCTGATCTTCACCGACAAGCTGATCCTGATGGGGGCCGACATCGTGCTGTGCGACCCCCACCGCGCGATCGTCACCGGCCCCCGGCGGTTGCGCGGCGAGCGCGTCGAGTCGCCCGACATCCGGGCTGGCATGGCGATGCTGCTGGCCGCCCTGTGTGCGGACGGGCGCTCGGAAATCGGCAACATCCGCCAGATCGACCGTGGGTATGAGCGGATCGACGAGCGCCTGCGCGAGCTCGGCGCCAACATCGAGCGCGTCGCCGTCGAGCCTTCGCCCGCCGTCCACGTGTAGGGCGGCCCTAACCTGGTCGCCCGCCCGCCACGGTCTCGCCTCGCCGTCATCGTGCCACCCATGCAGTCTGCTTTTGTCGTACCCGAGCGTCCCGTCCCCGCCGCGTCGTATACATGTTCACGCCATGACCCACCCGATCCCCAGCGGCACGCGCGACGTGCTGCCCGACGAGATGCGCGAGATGCGCGCGATCACCGAGGCGCTGCGCGGCGTGTTCGAGCGCGCCGGCTACGGCGAGGTGTACACGCCTGCCCTGGAGTACGAGGCGGTACTAGCGCGCGCGGATAGAGAGGGAGCGCTGCCCGCCCCGCCCGCCTACCGGCTATTCGACGAGAGCGGGGCCATACTCGTGCTGCGCTCCGACATGACCGTCCCGATCGCGCGCGTCGTCGCCACTCGTTACCCCCATTCCGATCCGCCGCTACGGTTCTGCTATCTCGCCCACTGCTACCGCGCGGTACGCGCCCAGCGCGGCCAGCCGCGGGAGCTGCTGCAGGCGGGAATCGAGCTGATCGGCTCGCCCGCTCCCGAGGGCACCGCCGAGGCGCTCACCGTGCTCTGCCGCGCGCTCGATGCCACGGGCCTGGAGGGCTACCGCGTCGGGTTGGGCGACGCCTCGCTGTTCCCGTCGCTGATGGCGGGGCTGCAGGTGCGCGAGCACGTCCGCCCCGACCTGCTGGAGGCGCTCGCGCGTAGAGACTTCGTGGAGCTGGAGCGCCGTTTGGACGAGGCCGGCCTGCCGGCGCGCGAGGCTGAGCTGCTGCTGAGCGTACCCCAGCGCCGTGGCGGGCCAGAGGTGCTTGCCGACCTGCCGCGCCCCGCCGCCGACGCCGTTGCGGGGATGCGCATGGTGCACGAGCTGCTCGAGCCCGCGGCCGCCGAGCGGGTGATCTTCGACCTCGGTCTGGTGCGCTCGCTCGGCTACTACACAGGCGCCGTGTTCGAGGTGTACGACCCCGCGCTCGGCGCTCCGCTGGGCGGTGGTGGACGCTACGACGAGCTGCTCGGGCGCTTCGGGCGCTCGCTGCCGGCGGTCGGCTTCGCGCTCGGCATCGACCGCCTGCACATCGCGCTCGCCGGCGAGGAGCGCGGCAGGGGAGCGGGGCTGACGCGGTGAGCGCCGTCAACGGCCTCACGATCGCCGTGCCGCGCGGCGCGCTCTTCAAGGACACCGTCGCGCTGCTCACCGGGCTGGGAGTGGACACCGGCGAGCTGCGCTCCAACGATCGCAAGCTGCTGTTCGCGGAGATCGGCGTGATCACGATGCGCCCCTCCGACGTCCCCACCTACGTGGAGGCGGGAGCAGCCGACATTGGCATCACCGGCAAGGACGTGCTGGCCGAGCGTGCGATCGGGGAAGTGGGCGGAGCCGGTCGCTCGGTGACGGGCCGCGAGGTGTACGAGCTGCTCGACCTCGGGTACGGCCGCTGCACGATGGTGCTCGCCTCGATCGCCGGCGAGCCCGACCCCGCGGCCGAGGCGCTGCGCCGTCTGGGGGTGATGCGCGTCGCCACGAAGTACCCCCTGACCGCCGCGCGCCACTTCGAGGAGACCGGCCGCCAGGCGGAGATCGTCGAGGTCAAGGGCTCGGTCGAGCTGGCGCCGCTCACCGGGCTGGTGGAGGCGATCGTGGACCTCACCGCGACCGGTACCACGCTGCGCGAGAACGACCTGGAGGTGCGCGAGGAGCTGTTCGAGTGCACCGCCAGGTTGATCGCCAACCCGGTTGCGCACAAGCTCAAGGCCGCGGCGATCGACGACCTGCTGGAGCGGTTGCGTGCGGGTTGAGAGGGAGTTAGGGCATGGAAGTTGAGCGGGTAAGCCGTCAACAGGTCGACGATGAGGGTGGACCGGCAGGAATCGTCAAACGGTTGCGGCGCCTGGCGCCGAGCCCGCAGTCCATCACCGAAAGCGCTCGCCAGATCGTCCGTGAGGTTTTCGACCGTGGCGACGAGGCCGTGCTGGAGCTCACACGCCTGCACGACACCGACGGGACCGCGCCCGGTCCGTTGGTGGTATCGGACGATGAGCTGGACGCGGCAATCCAGCGACTTCCCTTGGATGTCGTCGCGGGCTTGCAGGTTGCAATCGCCAATGTCGCCCAAGTGGCCCAGGTTGGCGTGGGGGATGACGAATCCGTGACCCTTCCTCAAGGGCAGCGAGTGACGATGCGAGAAGTTCCGGTGGAGTCGGCCGCGGTATACGTGCCTGGTGGGCGAGCGCCGTACCCGAGCACCGCGGTGATGGGCGTTGTAACCGCGCGCGCCGCCGGAGTGCTGAAAGTTGTGGTGTGCTCACCTCCCGACCGCGACGGTGCAATCGACCCCGTGATCTTGGGCACATGCCGCTTGTTGGGAGTCGAGCGCGTCTATCGGATGGGCGGGGCGCAAGGGATCGCCGCCTTGGCGTTCGGCACCGCGACGGTCGCAAGCGTTGATGTGATCGTCGGGCCAGGCAACCTCTATGTACAGGAAGCCAAGCGCGAGGTGGCGGGCGTGGTCGGCATTGATGGGTTTGCCGGACCCAGCGATCTGATGGTGGTGCTCGGCGAGGACGCTGACCCCAATTTGGTGGCACTTGATCTGTTGGCTCAAGCAGAGCATGGCGCCAACAGCGTGGTGGTGGCGGCCTCTGCGTCGGCTTCGACTCTGGACGCCCTCGATGCGCGGATCGCAAGTCTCTCCCGTGAACATCTCGTCGAGGGGTTGGCGCCATTCGTGCTCGTGCAGGTCGCCGACGCGCGGCAGGCGATCGAGCTGGCCAATGCCTTCGCCCCCGAGCACCTGCAGCTGGTTGGCAACGAGCCCGAGTCGCTGGCTGCGCTGGTGCGCTCGGCCGGGTGTCTGCTGGTGGGCCCGGCGTCGGCGACCGCCTTCAGCGATTACGTCGCGGGCTCCAATCACATCCTGCCGACGAATGGAGCCGCCCGTTTTGCGTCCGGGCTCTCTCCACGGCACTTCCGCCGTCGCATGTCCGAAGTTAGGATCGACCCCGCCGGTGCGGGCAAACTGGCCGCCGCGGGCGCGCCGATCGCGCGCGCCGAGGGCTTCGAGTGGCACGCACGGTCGATGGAGGCGCGCGCGGCGGGGTTCGGCGCGGAGTCCGCGACGGCGAGAATGCCGCTGGAGCGCCCAGTCGGGGAGAATCCACAACCATGACCCGCACCGCCACAATCGAGCGCCGCACGGGGGAGACCGACGTCAAGCTGACGCTTGCCCTCGATGGCGCCGGCAAGGGCGCGCGCGCGACTGGCGTGGGCTTTCTCGACCACATGCTCGACCTGCTGGCGCGCCACGGGCGCCTAGACCTCGACGTGCAGGTGAGCGGCGACTTGCAAACCGGCGCCCACCACACCGCCGAGGACACCGCGATCGTGCTCGGTCAGGCGCTCGACGAGGCGCTCGGCGACCGCGCCGGGATCGTCCGCTACGGTGAGGCGCTGGTGCCGATGGACGAGGCGCGCGCCAGCTGCGCGATCGACATCTCCGGGCGCCCGTACACGTTGTTCGAGGCCGACCTGCCGCCCGGCGCCACCGGCGGCTTCGAGCACGAGCTGACCGAGGAGTTCTTCCGCGCGCTCGCCAACGCGGCGAAGCTGACGCTGCACCTGCGCGTGGAAGCCGGCAGCAACGCCCACCACATGATCGAGGCGGCGTTCAAGGCGTTCGCGCGCGCCCTGCGGGCCGCCGTGGCGCTCGACCCCACCGAGACGGGCGTGCCGAGCACGAAGGGGACGCTGACATCATGAAGCCGCGGATCGCCGTGGTGGACTACGGGATGGGTAACCGCCGCTCGGTGGAAAAGGCGCTGGAGCGTGTCGGCGCACAGGCGTTCGTCAGCCGCGACCACGCGGAGCTGGAGGCGGCGGACGGGCTGCTGCTTCCTGGCGTGGGAGCTTTTCCGGCGGCGATGGAGGTGATTCGGGAGCTCGGTCTCGATGAGCTGCTGCGCAAGGTGGCGGCGACGGGGACACCGCTGTTCGGGTCGTGCATGGGGATGCAGCTGCTGTTCGAGCGCTCCGCGGAGCACGGCGGCGCGGAGGGGCTGGGTCTGCTGCGCGGCGAGGTGCGCGGGCTGCTGGGCGGCGGGGGTCTCTCGGCCTCTTCGTTGGCGTCAGGCCCAATAGCCTCGTCTCTGGGTGCGTCCCCTGCACCCACTCTGAAGCTGCCGCACATCGGTTGGAGCGAGGTGCGCTGGCGGCGGCGCTCGGCGCTGAACGAGGGCTTGCCCGATCCCGCGTTCCTCTACCACGTGCACTCCTTCGTAGCGTACCCCGCCAACCCGGAGGTAGTGCTGGGGACGGCGGAGTACGGGGAGATCTTTCCCGCAGTGGTGGAGCAGGGAAACATCTTTGGCGCGCAGTCGCACCCCGAGAAGTCCTCGACGCACGGGTTGCGGTTGCTGGGCAACTTCGTCGGCATCTGCGCCGCCGCGGCGGCCGCACGAATGCCACTGGCGTCGTGAGCCTGTGCGTGTTCGACCCGAGGGCCCCGAGGCCATGAGCGTGAGCGCCCGATGATCCTCTACCCCGCGATCGACATCCTCGGCGGCAATGCGGTGCGGCTCGTGAAGGGCGACTTCGACGCGAGCAAGGTGTACGACCAGGACCCGCTGACGGCGGCGCGCCGCTGGGTGGAGGAAGGCGCCGAGCACCTGCACATGGTTGACCTCGACGGCGCCCGTGCGGGGCATCCCGTGAACCTCGAGCACGTGCGCCGCGTCGCGAGCGAGCTCGACGTGCCGGTGCAGCTGGGCGGCGGGCTGCGCACGCTGGAGGCGATCTCCGAAGCGCTCGCAGCGGGCGTCGAGCGTGTGATCCTCGGCACCGCCGCGTTCACCGACCCCGACCTGCTGGAGCGGGCACTCGCACAACACGGGCCCGGCCGCGTGGTGGTGTCTGTGGACATCCGCGAGGGCCGCGTGACGACGGAGGGATGGACCAAGGCAGCCGACGTAAGCCCCGGCGAGGTCTTCGCGGAGCTGATCGCGCGCGGAGTGCGTGAGCTCGCCTACACCAACGTGGACCGCGACGGGATGCTCGACGGGGTGCGTCGCGACGACGTGGTGTGGGTGGCGCGGGCGGCCACCGGCGGCCACCTGATCTACTCGGGCGGGATCGGCGGGCTGGAGGATCTGCGCATGCTGGCGGCGCTCGACGAGCCCAGCCTCACCGGCGTGATCGTCGGCAAGGCGCTGTACGAGGAGCGCTTCACGGTGGCGCAGGCGCGGGCCACGTTGGGGTAGGTGTTGTGCAGGATGCCGTATACGGCATCCTGAGCAGGGCCGCATGCGGCCCTGCTTGGAACGGCCGCATGCGGCCGTTCCCGGGGACGCGCATGCGCGTCCCCGCCGTCGGCGCATGCGCCGACGGAACAGCACTCCCGCCAGGCGCACGTAGCGCACCGCGCGCCGTGGGCGCTACCGTGAGCGCGTGCACCTCAAGCGCGTCATCCCCTGTCTGGACGTGGACCGCGGCCGTGTCGTCAAGGGCGTCGAATTCCTCGACATCCGCGACGCCGGGGACCCGGTGGAGCTGGCGGCTCACTACGACCGCGAAGGGGCCGACGAGCTGGTGTTTCTCGACATCACCGCCACCCACGAGCGGCGCGAGACGATTGTGGCGCTCGCGCGGCG
This sequence comes from uncultured Solirubrobacterales bacterium, assembly GCA_963744135.1. GTDB lineage: Bacteria > Actinomycetota > Thermoleophilia > Solirubrobacterales > Solirubrobacteraceae > Palsa-744. The sequence goes on from CAVUSE010000012.1 coordinate 179,777, forward strand.
CACGGCCGACGAGGTGTTTGTGCCGTTTACGATCGGCGGCGGCATCCGCTCGGTGCAGGATGCGCAGGCGGTGTTGGACGCGGGCGCCGACAAGGTGTCGGTGAACTCCGCCGCGCTCGCGCGCCCGGAGCTGATCGACGAGCTGGCGAAGGTGTTTGGCGCGCAGTGCGTGGTGCTCGCGATCGACGCCAAGACGCAGGCGCGCCCGACGGTCACCAACGGCGCCCAGCCGAGCGGCGCGGATGGTGTGGATCTCGGCTTGGAGCGAGTGTGGGAGGCGTACGTCGCGGGCGGGCGCACCCCCTCCGGCCGCGACGTGCTGGAGTGGGCGCGCGAGGCGACCGAGCGGGGGGCGGGGGAGATCCTGCTCACCAGCATGGACCGCGACGGCACCAGCGACGGCTACGACCTGAAGCTGACTGCCGCCGTGAGCGGGGCAGTGGGGGTGCCCGTGATCGCCTCCGGCGGCGCGGGCGAGCTCGCGCACCTCGCCGATGCGCTGAACGCGGGTGCCGACGCCGCGTTGTGCGCCTCGATCTTCCACTACGGCCGGCACACGATCGGCGAGGCCAAGCAGCACCTCGAGCGCGCTGGCATCCCCGTGCGGCGGTGAGCATGGCTGAGACCTCGCCGAGCGCGGGCGATCTGCTGGAGCAGCTGCGGGCACAGCCCGGCGGAGCGGAGCTGCTGGATGCCGCCCCTGACGGAGCTTTCCTGGTGGGGGGCGCCGTGCGCGATCTGCTGCGAGCCGGAGGCGCGTGTCTCCCGACTTCGGTCGGAGGCGAGCGTCTCCCAGCTTCGGTCGAGCGGCGCCCCCGTGAGCTGGACGTGGTTGTAGAGGGCGGCGACGCCCCCCTCGGCCATGCCGCGGCACAACTCGGGGTCGCGCTCGCTTCACGTTTGGGCGCCCAAGCCTCGGTGACAGAGCATGAGCGCTTCGGCACCGCGACCGTGGAGTGGGGCGGCGGGCGGATCGACATCGCCACGGCTCGCCGCGAGCGCTACCCCGTTCCGGGGTCCCTGCCCGAGATTCAGGCCGCGTCGTTGGCGGAGGACCTGCAGCGCCGCGACTTCACGGTCAACACGCTCGCATGCGCGCTCAACGGCGCGCGGCGGGGGGAGCTGCATGGCGTGCCCCATGCGCTGGATGACCTGCGCGCCGGGCGCCTGCGCGTGCTGCACGAGCGAAGCTTCCTCGAGGATCCCACGCGTCTGTGGCGCCTCGGGCGCTACCGCGCCCGCCTGGGTTTCGCGGTGGAGGAGCGCACCGCGCAGCTGGCCGCCGAGGCAGTCACGGGAGGCGCACTGCAGAGGGTCTCTCTCTCGCATCGGCGCCGAGCTGCGTCTGGCGCTGGGGGAAGCAGGCGCGGTCGCGGCACTGGTCGCCCTGGAGGAGCTTGGGGTGCTCGCCGCGCTGCATCCGCGAATGGGCTTCGACGCACGGCTTGCCCGCGATGCGCTCGGGCTGCTGGCCGCGGTGGGGGATGGCGCGGGGTCGGACACGCGGCCCGACCTGCTGCTGCTGGCGGTGCTGTTGCAACCGATGGCAGCTGACTTGCGGGAGGGTGTCGAGCGCGAGATGCATGCAGTGATCGATGGCATGGAGTTCCCCGCGGCCGAGCGGGATCTGGTGCTCCGCGCGGCGATCTGCGCCGAGGCTGCGGCCGACGAGCTCGCTCACGCCGAAGAGGGCTCGGAGATCTACGAGGCGGCCTCCTGCGAATCGCTGGAGGGCGTCGCCCTCGCCGGCGCGCTGGGGGAGCTGCAATGGGGCGATGCGGGCGTCTCGGCCCACCGCTGGCTCTCGGAGCTGCGCAAGGTCCGTCTGGAGATAACCGGCGCCGATCTGCTGGCGGCCGGGATCCCGGAGGGCCCCGAGATCGGCCGCCGCCTCCAGGTCGCCCTGTGCGCGAAGCTTGACGGCGAGCTGCCCGACGGCCGCGAGGCCGAGCTGGCGGCGGCGCTCCAGCCGCGGTGAGCGCCGATGGGGAATCGTCTCGACACCAACGCCACCGATCTCACCTCGCTCCTGCGTTGTGAGCTCCCCGGCGGCGGCCGCGCGCTGTTCACCACCAGCGCCGACGGCAATCTTTCGACGATGCGCGGCCCCGATCACGAGCGCGGCCGCCACGAACGTGATCGACTCTGCGAGCGGCTCGACCTGCGCTGGCTGTGCGCAAGCCGCCAGGTGCACGGCACCGCGGTGCAGCGCGTGGTGTCCCCCGCCGGCAGCGGCGGGCAGGCGGTGGAGATCGATGCCGACGGCCACGCAACCGCTCTGCGCGATGTTGGCACGATGGTGTTGGTGGCAGACTGCCTGCCTGTGATCATCGGGTCCGAGGGCGCCGTCGCAGCGCTGCACGCGGGCTGGCGTGGGCTCGCCGGCGGCGTGCTCGAGGAGGGCGTGCGCGCAGTGCGCGAGCTCGGCGGCGAGGGGGAGATCGTCGCCGTGGTGGGACCCGGTGCGCGTGGCTGCTGCTACGAGGTCGGCGAGGAGGTGCACCGGGCATTCGGAGGCGCCCACCGCGAGGGGCGCAGCAACCTCGACCTCGCGGCGCTCGCCCGCGATCGCCTCAAGGAAGCCGGGGTGGCGCGTGTGGAGGACGTGGGGGTGTGCACGATCTGCGACGAGCGCCTCTTCTCCCACCGCCGCGAAGGGCTCGCAGCGGGGCGTCAGGCGGGGATCGCATGGTTGAGCTGATCGTCGGCCGGCATCGCTTCTGCCGGGTCGCCGAGGCGCTGGACGCGGGGCGTCAGGAGGGAGTTGCATGGCCGAGCTGATCGCCGGCATCAACGCCGAGCGGGTCCGCGCGAACCTCGCTCGCGTGCGCGAGGAAATCGTGCTCGCCGCCGCCGAGGCCGGGCGCGACCCCTCCGAGGTGCAGGTGCTGGCCGCGACCAAGTACGTGGCGCTCGCGGATCTGCCCGCGCTTGCCGACGCCGGGATCTGGCTGGTGGGGGAGAATCGCGCGCAGAGCTTGCAGGAGAAGGTCGCCGCCCACGGCGATCGCTTCGCCTGGCACTTCATCGGCCAGCTCCAGAGCCGGCGCGTGCCGTTGATCGTGCCCCACGTGCGCCTGATCCACTCGCTCGCCAGCGAGTCGGCGCTGCACGCGCTGGAGCGCCACCGCGAGCAGGCGAGGCCGGGGATGGAAGTGCTCGTGCAGGTCAACATCGCCCGCGAGGACGGCAAGGCAGGTGTGCTGCCGCAGGATCTGCCGCTCTACTTGGAGCGCTCCCCGGTTCGCGTCGCCGGTCTGATGACGATGCCTCCGCTCGTCCCCGACCCCGAGGAGAGCCGCCGCTGGTTTGCCGCCCTGCGCGAGCTCGCCTGGGAAAACGGATTGGCGGAGCTCTCGATGGGCACCTCCCAGGACTACGCAACGGCGGTCGAAGAGGGCGCCACGATCGTCAGGTTGGGCTCGGCGCTATATCGCTGACCGCGGTGGGCATCCCGCGGCTGGCGTCCGCGATACCGAGCAAGACGCCAGTCGCCCAGCCGACGCGAGACACCAGGCGGCTCAACCGACGCGAGACACCAGGCGGCCCAGCCGACACGAGACACGAGGCGGCCCGACCGACACTAGACACCGGGCGGTCAACCAAGGCGAGCGTCAATCCCACCTACCGCAGCAAAACGCTAGGATAAGCAGGGATATTCGCGCATCCAGCGAAGAATCCAACCTAGAATGGCGTTTCGAGACTCATGGCACCGTGCGCTCGTGTACTTCGGCCTCGCCGAGGAGTACCACGAGGAGTACGAGGACGAGGCCCCGCACGAGGCGGCGATCGAGGATCGCTACCGTGAGCGCCCCAACGTCCGACGCCTGCGCCGCCGCCGCGACGACTACGACGAGATCTTCGCCGAGGACGAACCGGATTCGTCCCCACCCGCCCGCGGGAGTCGAGTGGCCGGGGGTCCAACGACCGTGCTGCGCTCCGTTGGCACGCGCACCAACGGCGACGTACGCGTCCACCTCGTGATTCCCAAGTCCTTCAACGACGCCCAACAGGTGGCCGACCGCTTCAAGGATTCGATCCCCGTGATCCTCAACCTGCAGAACACCGAAACCGATCTCGCCAAGCGCCTGATCGATTTCGCCTCGGGCCTCACCTACGCGCTCGACGGCGGCATGCAAAAGATCGCCGACAAGGTGTTCATGCTCACCCCGCGCAATGTCGAGATCTCCGCGGAGGAGCGTGCGCGGTTGATCGAGAAGGGCTTTTTTAATCAAAGCTGAGCAGCCGATAGGGTAGGCGCCCTATGCAGATTGGTTTGATTGGCTGCGGCAACATGGCGCGCGCACTCGCCCGCGGGTGGGGGCGCCCGGTGCTGTGCTTCGATCCCGTCGCCGAGCGTGCTCGCGCGCTGGCGCAGGACACCGGCGGGGAGGCGCTTGCGAGCAACGCCGAGGTGGCCTCTCGCGCCGAGCTCGTGGTGCTCTGCCACAAGCCCGCCCAGCTGCGCGACGTCGCCGAGGAGGTCGCCCCCAAGGCGCGCGCGGTCGCCTCGATCCTTGCCGCCACGCCACTCGCCGATGTGAAGGAGGCATACCCCGGACTGCCCGTCTACCGCTTCATCCCGTCGCTGCCCGTCGAGGTGCGCCAAGGTGCCATCGTGCAGGCGGCCGACCCCGAGCGAGAGGCCGCAACATCCACCGGAGACTTCGCTGTCGATGCAACCGAGGAGGCGCTCAGCGGGGGCGGCGCCCTCGACGCGCAGGTGCGCAAGCTGTTCGCCGAGCTCGGCTCGCTCGTCGTGCTCGACGATGCCCTGCTCGACGTCGCGACTGGTCTGATGTCCTGTGCCCCCGCCTACGTGGCGCTCGTCGCCGAGGCCCAGATCGACGCCGGCGTGCGCCGCGGCATCCCCGCCGCCGAGGGCGCCCAGCTCGTCGTGCAGACACTCGCCGGCACGGCCGAGCTGCTGCGGCGACGCGGTTACGACACACTCGCGCTGCGCCGCGAGGTCTCCTCGCCCGGCGGTCTCACCGCGCGCGGGGTGGCCGCCCTGGAGCGCGGTGGCGTGCGCGCGGCCTTCAGCGACGCCCTTGACGCCGTGCTGGGCGCGGAGGGCTGAGCGTTGGTTGCCCTGCCAGCCGGTGCCCCGAGCCTGCCACGCGCCAGCACCCGCAGCCAGGGGCAACGACCATGATGCTCATCGCCGGCACCCGCAGCCAGGGGCAACGACCATGATGCTCATCGCCAGCACCCGCAGCCAGGGGCAACGACCATGATGCTCATCGCCAGCACCCGCACCGAGGTCGCCAACTACCTCTCGACGCTGATCTACGTCTACATCCTGCTGATCTTCGCGCACATCGTCGTGGGCTGGCTGTTCGCCTTCGGCGTGCGCCCGCCCTACTCGCGCGGGGTGGGCGCCGTGATCGGCTTCCTGCGCGACGTGTGCGAACCGTTCCTGCGGATCTTCCGCCGCGTCCTGCCAAGCTTCGGTGGCCTGGACTTCAGCCCGTTCGTCGCGCTGATCGTGCTGGAGCTCATCAACAGCATTGTCGTGCGGGGCATCATCGGCGGTTGACGCGCTCTCCCTGGATCCGCGCCGCGCTCGTCGCCCTCGCCGTCGTCGTCATCGACCAGCTCGCCAAGCACGCGGTGCGGGCTTCGATCGTGCAGGGCGAAGAACGCGGGGTGCTGCCCGGTGTCGAGCTGGTGAACACGCGCAACCGCGGCGTCGCCTTCGGCTTCCTGCCCGGCGACCCGATCGCCGTCACGATCGTGATCGCGCTCGCGCTGCTGGCGCTGCTCGTGTACTTCGCCCTGCACACCTCCCGCCCGCTGATCTGGCTGCCGACGGGGATGCTGCTCGGTGGGGCGCTCGGCAACGTGATCGACCGCCTGCGCGCCGGGTATGTCACCGACTTCGTCAAGCTGCCGCTCGGCTGGCCGCCCTTCAATCTCGCCGACGTCTCCATCACACTGGGGGTGTTGATCCTCCTGCTCGTGATCGAGCGTCCTCGAGAGGGGCGACCGTCCGAGCTCGATCCACCAACCGGCGATCCGCGTGGGGCCGGCATCTGACCAGACGGGGCGCCGCGTTGCACGTCCTTTTTCGCAGGCGCTCAGCTATGACCCCCCGCCCGCCAACCACACCGCCCGCCTTCACGGTCGCCTATGAAGACGAGCACCTACTGATCGTCGACAAGCCCGCCGGCCTTGTGGTGCACCCCGCGCGGGGGCATCGCGAGGGCACGCTCTCGCAGCTGCTCGCCGGCGTCGCCGCGGGGGGCGATCCAGAGCGTGCCGGCATCGTGCACCGCCTCGACCGCGACACCTCCGGGTTGCTGGTGGTGGCCCGCTCCGAGGAGGCCCACCGCCTGCTGCAACAGGCACTCGCCGCCCGACAGATCGAGCGCGAATACCTGGCGTTGGTGGAGGGCCGCCCGCGCGCGCGCAGCGGCACGATCGAGGCGCCGATCGGGCGCGACCCGACCGTGCGCACGCGCATGGCGGTCGGCGGCAATTTTCCGCGCGAGGCTCGCACCCACTTCACGCTCGATCGTGCGCTTCTCCGCGCATTCGCTGCTGCGCCTGCGGCTCGACACCGGTCGCACCCACCAGATCCGCGTGCACCTGCAGGCGATCGGCAACCCCGTCGCCGGCGACCCCGAGTACGGCACCGCGGGGGCGCTTGGCTTGGAGCGCCAGTTCCTGCACGCCACCCGCCTGGCGCTCGAGCATCCGCTGACCGGGGAGCGGTTGGAGGTACATTCGGCCCTGCCCGCCGATCTTGCCGCCGCACTGCAGCGCGCCGAACAGCTATCCTGACCCCTCAAATCCGATCCTCGACCCGTACGGGGCACGGATCGTGGCCCTGCTCGTGGTACCCGGCCTGCGCCGGTCACTTTCCCACGAGTCCACGACCCGCCGTACGGACTCCATTACAGCAATTCCACCAAAAGGCATATAAGGGAGACACCGTGGCACAAGTAGGCATCGCGGAACTGCTGGAGGCCGGCGTTCACTTCGGCCACCAGACGCGCCGCTGGAACCCCAAGATGCGCCGCTTCATCCATGGCGAGCGCGGCGGCATCTACATCATCGATCTGCTCAAGACCGCCGTCCTGCTGGAACAGGCGCGCGAGTTCGCCGGCACCCTCGCCCACCGCGGCGGGGTGGTGCTGTTCGTCGGCACCAAGAAGCAGGCTCAGGACATCGTTCGCGACGTCGCCTCGGCCGCCGGCATGCCGTACGTCAACCACCGCTGGCTGGGGGGGCTGCTCACCAACTTCCAGACGATCAACCTTCGCATCCGCCGCCTGCACGACCTCGAACGCTACGAGGCCGACGGTCAGCTCGCGCTGCTGCCGACGCGTGAGCGGATGGCCCGCCAGGCCGACCTGATCAAGCTGCGCGCCAACCTCGGCGGAGTCAAAGACATGCAGCGCGTCCCCGACGCGATGTTCGTGATCGACCTCAAAACCGAGGCGATCGCCGTGCGCGAGGCGCAGCGGCTGCGGATCCCGATTATCGGCCTGGTCGACACCAACTGCGACCCCGACGGGATCGACTTCGTGATCCCCGGCAACGACGACGCGATCCGCTCCTGCTCGCTGATCACCCGCGCGATCGGAGACGTCGTCGCGGAGGGTCGCAACGTGTTCCGCGCCGAGGAGGAACGCGCCCGCCAGGAAGCCGAAGAGCGCGCTCGGGTCGAGGCCGAGGCGCGGGCCAAACGCGAAGCCGAGGAAGATGCCGCGCGCCGCGAGGCCGAGGAACAGGCCGCCCAACAGGCCCAGGAACGCCTCGCCGCGCAGCAGGCCGCCGCCGCGGCCGCTGCCGCCGAGGCTGCGCCTGCGACGCAGGAGGCGCCAGCGCCGGCTCAGGGAGCCACACAGGCGCCGGCTGAGGCAGCGCCCAAGCAGACCCAGGCAGCGCCCCAGGCGGCGCCCCCCGAGACCGCTGCGCCTCAGACCCCCGAGAGCGTTGATGTGCCGCCGCCGGTCGCAGTCCAGCCGGACGGAGATGGCGCAGCCGTCGCGACTCCCGAGGAGGCGCAGGCATGAACGCCGTGGAGATCAGCGCCAAGGACGTGAAGGCCCTGCGCGAGCGCACCGGCGCGGGGATGATGGACTGCAAGAAGGCCCTCACCGAGGCGGCGGGGGACCTGGAGAAGGCGATCGAGATCCTGCGCCTGCGTCAGGGCAAGAAGATCCAGGACCTCGGCGAGCGTGTCGCCACCGAGGGCACCGTGCAGGCCTACATCCACCCCGGTGCCAAGGTGGGGGTGTTGATCGAGGTCGACTGCAACACCGACTTCGTTGCCACCAACGAGGACTTCACCGGGTTTGCCCGCGACGTCGCGATGCAGATCGCCGCCAGTCCCACCGTCGTCTACGTCACCCGTGAGGAAGTGCCCGCCGAGGCGCGCGACGCCGAGGCCCGCATCTACGAGCTGGAGGCACCAGCGGATAAGCCCGAGAACGTGCGCGGGAAAATCGTCGAGGGCAAGCTCGACGCCTGGTACAAGACGATCGTGCTGCTCGAGCAGGAGCTGCACAACCCCAAGTTCGAAGGCAAGACCGTCCAGCAGCTGCGCGACGAGCTCACCGCCAAGACAGGCGAGAACGTCGTCATCCGCCGCTTCGTGCGCTTCGCCGTCGGCCAGTAGACCCCGGGAGTCCCGGCGCCGTCTGTGCGGCGCGGGACTGCGCGTGGTCGAACGCAGGGCCCATCCGGTCGATCTCGCGATCGTGCAAGCCGCTCTCCTTGGCAACCGTCCGCCAACCCGCGGTCACGGTCGCGACCTCGTTCACGATTGTGCGCGCCGCCTGCGAGGAGAGACGGAACAGCGGGGCAACCCGATAGGCAGTCTGCAGGCTGGCGGCTGTGTCGGTCTCGTCGATAGCTGTACGCAGATGCTTGGCACCGGGCTGTGGGTCCGGATTCAGGTCGAATGCGGGCGCCAGCGACCAGCCCGATCTCTCGACGCGCAGAAACCCGTGGTTGCGAAGGTGATCGTCGGTGTTCGAGATCAGGATCGAGAACACGATCCGTCGCCACAATTGACGCAGGTCCCTGGTTGCCGACGGCGAGAACGTCTCGAGCGCTTCCGCGACTTCCACGTAGCTGCGGGTGTCGCCGTCATAAGCCTCGAGCATCGTCATCGCGCTCACATATCCGACCCGACGCTCACCGGCCCGGTCAAATCGGCGCACGATCAGCACCGGCCGCCCGTCCACGCTCACAAGCTCATGGTCGGGGACGGCGATGCCTGCGTACCCGGCAAGCGTCAACGCGACGTGCTCCCAGCGGATCACATCCCAGGCGTCGCGTGCCGGACACGGGAACTTCGCGATCCCCAGGGTGCCATCGGAGCGACATACGTGTGCCTTCGGGCGCGCGCCGCCGAGCGAGCTGCCGTCCCGCAGCAGGATGGCCAGGTCCTCGTTGCCGGCTTCGTCGCGTTCCAGATGCTCTGCGGCGCGCAGCAGCACCGGCAGATCCAGATGGCCGGGGACACCGTGGTGCTCATCGGCCAGGCACGGGCCATCCGGCGCTACACGGAACCTGAGTGCACCCTGGCGCAGATCGTCTCGCACACCCAGCAGATAGTCGATCTCGCCCAGGCTGCGCTCGGTCGCCCCCTGACCGTCAGCGCGGCGGATCTCGGCACGTTGGATCAGCCGGCGGCCCCACCCATCGGGCGCACAGTCGGAACAGCAGCCGAACATGCTCATCCCCTGCGGGGTCTGCTGGACGCCCTGCGTCAACGGCAGCGACGGGTCCAGCTCGTATGCGTTGCCGCGCGCGAGATAGTCGCTTGCGTACGCGAACGTTGCGGACTGGATCGAGCCGTGGCGGTGCGCCCAAAGGCGTCCCGCTGGGACGTCGTGCCCGGCGATCTGCACGAGCACTTCGACCATGTTGTCAGCCATCCCCGGTCAGCCTCTTCGGCCGGACACGCTGCGGGAGCTCCTCACCAGCACGCAGCCGGCCGATGTCGCTGGCGAAAGGGTCAAGCGCCGCAGGCAGCACGTCCAGCAGACCCAGCGCGCGAAGGACACGCAGCAGGTTCTGGATGCTCACGCCGCCGTCCCCAGCCTCGAGCCGGACGACCACACCCGGAGAGACATCGGCCCGGTCGGCCAGCTGCTCCTGGGTGAGACCGCGCAGCTTGCGCCACCTGACCAGGGCGTCCGCGGTTGTCCGCAACGCTCGGCCGACAGGTATCGGCATCCGCTTTTGAGAACTTTTAGCATCCATATCTAGTTGACTATAGCGTTTAGTCCACTGTATATCGATGCTTATCTGTATCCAGGGCGCCCTGGGCGGTGTAAGTCCCGCGAGACGGATAGGCTCTCCCGTCGATGGCCCCCGCGTTCAAACGCATCCTCCTGAAGCTCTCCGGCGAGGCGCTTATGGGGGAGCTGCCCTTCGGCACCGACCCCGCGCGTGTCGCCGCCGTGGCGCGCCAGGTGAGCGAGGTCCGCGACCAAGGGGTCGAGGTCGCGATCGTGGTGGGGGCCGGCAACATCTACCGGGGCATGCAAGGCGCCGCCGCGGGGATGGACCGCTCGACCGCCGACTACATGGGGATGCTCGCCACCGTGCTCAACGCGCTGCCACTGCAGGATGCGCTGGAGAAGAGTGGCATCGACACCCGTGTGCAGTCGGCGCTGGCGATCTCCGAGGTCGCCGAGCCCTACATCCGCCGCCGCGCGATGCGCCACCTGGAGAAGGGGCGCGTGGTGATCTTCGCCGCCGGCACCGGCAACCCGTTCTTCACCACCGACACCGCCGCCGCGCTGCGCGCCGCCGAGGTGCACGCCGAGATCATCCTGATGGCCAAGAACGGCGTCGAGGGTGTCTACACCGCCGACCCTGCGCTCGACCCCACGGCGCAGTTCATCCCCGAGATCACCCACATGGAGGCGCTGGAGCGCCGCCTGCGCGTGATGGACTCCACCGCCCTGGCGCTGTGCATGGAGAACGGCATGCCGCTCAACGTCTTCAACATGGACGACGAACGTTCCATCTCGCGGATAATCTCCGGCGAGCGCGTGGGCACGCTGGTATCGACAAACCCAAGTGACGAGGAGGGCAATAGCGGTCATGGTTGAGCTGCACGGGACTGCCGCCGAACGACCGGGGGCCGGAGGTGGATGCGATGGCCGCTGAGATGATCGACGAGCTGATCGAGGACGGGCGCGGGCGGATGGCGAAGTCCGTGGAGGCCACCCAGCACGAGCTCGCCACGGTGCGCACCGGCCGCGCCAGCCCCGCGCTGCTGGAGCGCGTGGTGGTCGACTACTACGGTGCCCCCACGCCGCTCCACCAGCTCGCCACGATCTCCGCGCCCGAGGCGCGCCTGCTCACCGTGCAGCCCTACGACAAGTCGTCGATCAAGTTCATCGAGAAGGCGATCAACGAGTCCGATGTCGGCCTCAACCCCTCCAACGACGGCAACGTCGTGCGCCTGGTCGTGCCCGAGCTCACCGAGGAACGCCGCCGCGAGCTGGTGAAGGTCGTGCGCCATCTGATCGAGGAGGGTCGCGTGAAGATCCGCAACGTGCGCCGCGACGTGATGCACGACCTGCGTGAGCTCAAGGAGGCCGGCGAGGCGGGCTCCGACGACGAGCACCGCGCCGAGGTCGAGTTGCAGAAGCTCACCGACGCCCGCATCGCCGACCTCGACGGGGTGCTGAAGGCCAAGGAAGAGGAGATCCTCGAAGTCTGATGGCGGGCGCCGAGCCTTGGCGGGGGGAGGGCAGGCCCGGGAGGGCGGGCTCCAAAACCCCCTCCCATGACGAGGACGAGCCTACCGCGGCGCCCGACCTCCCGCGCCGTCCACGGCGGAACGAGCGCGCTGGGCCGACGAGCGCGCGCTACGTGGCGATCATCACCGACGGCAACGGCCGCTGGGCCCGCGCGCGTGAGCTGCCCGTCAACGCGGGGCACGAGGCCGGCGCCGACACCGTCAAGGCGCGCCTGCGCGACGCCGTGGACCTCGGGATCCGCGAGCTCACCGTGTACTCCTTCTCGACCGAGAACTGGTCGCGCTCGCCCACCGAGGTTCAGGGCCTGTTCGAGATGTTCTCGCGGCGGATCGCCGGCGAGACCCCGGAGCTGCACGCCGAGGGGGTGCGGATGCGCTTCATCGGCCGCCGCGAGGGCATCCCCGGGGATCTGCGAGAGCAGATGCGCTGGGCCGAAGCGCTGACCGACGCCAACTCCACGATCACGCTGTTCGTCGCCTTCAACTACGGCGGGCGCGCGGAGATCCTCGACGCCGCCGTCCGCTTCGCGGCCGCCGAGAGGGTGGCGCAGGCGGCCGAAGGCCGGCTGGCCGAAACGGGGATGCTGGCCGATTCGGGGACGCGAGCGAAGCGAGTGTCTCCCGAATCGGTCGAAGGCGAGTGTCTCCCGGCTTCGGTCGGGCCCCTCGCTCCCCAATCTGGCGACGCACCGAAGTCCGCGCAGGAGCGCGCCGAGCCAAACCAGGCGGCGAAACCAGCCGGGGAGACGGGGTCGATCGAGGAGCGATTCCGCCGCTGCCTGTACGCGCCGGAGATGCACGACCCCGACCTGATCATCCGCACCAGCGGCGAGCGGCGGCTCTCCAACTACCTGCTGTGGCAGTCGGCCTACTCCGAGCTGGTCTTCCGCGAGGAGCTGTGGCCCGACTTCACGCGCGCAGCGCTCGAGCAGTCACTCGCCGAGTTCAGCGCCCGGCGGCGACGCTTCGGTGGGCGATGAGCGCCGGGCGCTCCGACCTCGCCGCGCGGGTCCTCGCCGCGCTGCCGGCGATCGCCTTCGCGCTGTTCATCGTGATCGAGGGCGGCGCCGTCTTCGCGCTCGGTGTGCTGGTGCTCGGCTGGATCTGTATGCACGAGCTCTACGCGATGTACGAGCGCGCGCACCCGGTGCGCCTCGCCGGCTTCATCGCGCTCGCGGGGCTGCTCGCCGCCGCGCTGTACGGGGGGCCGCCGCAGGTGCTGCTTGCCGCGGTCGCCGCGCTGCCGCTGCTGTTCCTCCTGACGCTGCGCCAGCCCCGCCCCAGTGTCGCCGGGCTGGCGATCACGCTGCTGGGGATCTTCTGGATCGGTCTCGCGCTCGCGCACGCGGTGCTCCTGCGCCAGCTGCCGCACGGGGAGGGCATCGTGATCGACGTGCTGGTCGGCACCTTCCTCGGGGACACTGGCGCCTACCTCGGCGGGCGCCTCTTCGGGCGCCGTCCGCTCGCGCCGCGGATCTCACCCGGCAAGACGGTCGAGGGGCTCGTGGCCGGGATGATCTGCGCCGTCGTCGCCGTGTGGCTGGCGGGGCGCTACCAGGAATGGCTGCCCGGGACGCACGCGCTCGTGCTTGGCCTCGGCGTCGCGGTCGCCGGCCCGATCGGCGACCTGTTCGAGTCGTTCGTCAAGCGCGAGGCCGGCGTCAAGGACGCCGGGAAGCTGTTCGGCGCCCACGGCGGAGCGCTCGATCGCCTCGACGCGGTGTTGTTCACGGCCGTGGTGGGGTATTACATCTGGCTGGCGTACGTGTAAGCGCCATGCCTATCGGGCGGTTGATCGGCCCGCATCGGATGGGGTGGTGTGGTGCGCGCACTTTGTGGGCTCCAACCAACTTCATTCGTGACGTAGGCATGCAACACATCGTCCAGTGGGCGCATGAGAACCCAGTCGGCCGACGACAACTGTCGTCAACCCGCTACTCTTGTCCTCGCCGATGGACGACCCCCACGATCTCGCTCACGACTCGCTCAATACCCCCGGCGCCTACCAGATGGCGGCGTGGACGCTGCGGCTCGCCGACAGCCACGGCTTCGGTTGGCTGTTCTGCGCCGATCCACACCTGTTCGGCCTGTTGTACGCCACGTGTGCCGCGACTGTGCCGGCCCCGGGGCCGCTCGCGGGCGAATGCGAGGTTCGCGGCGGCGCCTCCGAGAAGCTGCTGCCGACGCTCAGGGACCTGCAGCGCCAATTCGGCGAGCCCACCAGTGGCCGGTTTGCGCGTCTCTACCTTCGAGGCACTCGCGTGTTTGCGATCGCCGACAGGGATCCCGACGCGTATCGCAAAGCCGTGCGCGAATGGCGGGAGGCGGCCGAGGCGAAGGCTTCTCAGTTCATCACCTCCCGGGAACAGAGCGTCGACTGGCTCACCGGCCTGCTGGGGCTCGGGGAGGCGGAGCGCAAGCTGCTGACCTTCCAGCTCAGCCGCCACCAGCCCGGGTTCGCGCAGCTGTTCGATCTCCTGATGGGTTTCGATCGCGCCACCGCGTCGGTGCTCGCCGCCGCATTCGACTTCGGCGAGCACGAGATTGTCTCGGCGCTCTCGGAAAACGCAAAGCTGGTGCGCTCCGGCCTGCTGCGAGTGGACGAGCGGCCGCTACGCATCGGCGAGATGTCCACGCACCTGCGCGCCACACTCACCGAATCGGCGGGCGAGGAGGCGGAGTTCCTGCAGCGCTTCGTCAAGCCGTTGGCGCCGTCGCCCACCACCAGCTCGCTGGCGCGTCTGCACGACGACGACGAGCGGATTCTGCGCGGCATCCTGCGACTGCAGATGCCCGACGATCACGGCCTGCACGCGCTCGTGTACGGCCCGAAGGCGGTCGACAAGTGCGACATGGTCGCCAGGCTGCTGTGCGAGGAGCGCCTCGACGGTTTCGCGGTCGTCACCAAGCACGTCCCGGCGGGCGATCTGCCGAGCTGGGTCTACATCGCCCAGCGCCACATGGAACGCTCGCACCCCAACGCCGTGCTGGTGGTCGATCGTACGCACGAGGCGCTGGCCTCGCGCAATCTCGGCCCGTTCGTCATCTTCGGAATCGAAGACGAGGAGCCAGAGGAAGTGCCGGAGCGCGCCTCCGACGAGGGCCTCACCGGCGGTCGCGTGCGCTGTGTATGGCTGAGCGACCGCGCCAAGCTCCTATCGGAGCGCAACCTGGGTGCGTTCCTGTTCCACTGCGAAGCGCTCCCCGGGTCGCGCGCCGACCGCCGCAAACGAGTCACGCAGGTGATCTTCGACCATGGCCTGTCGGTTCAGCTGGAGCGGGATCTCACCAAGTACAGCCTGCTGGGCGAGCGCCAGGTCCGTCAGGCGGCCGGCCTGGCGCGCATGCTGTCGCCCGTTGACGACACCGCCGATCGACAGGCCATCGCCGAGCGTGAACGTGTCATCCGGCGCGCTGTCGCCCAAAGCCAGAAGGTGCTCGGGCGTGACCACACCGAGGGGTTGCGCGATTCGGTCACGCGCTACAGCCTCGACCATCTCAACATCGCCGGGCGCTTCACGCCGCGGCAGATCATCGCGGCACTGCGCAAGCGGCCGCGGGGCTCGCTCTGCTTCTGGGGTATCCCCGGTGCCGGCAAGACGCAGCTGGCCGAGTACATCGCCGTGGAGCTCGATCTTCCGATCCTCATGCGCTCCGCCTCCGATCTGCTCTCCAAGTGGCTGGGAGAGACCGAGCAGCACATCGCGGCCATGTTCGCCGAGGCCGAGGGCGAGGGTGCGCTGCTGTTCCTGGACGAGGCCGACTCGTTCCTGCGCGATCGCACGCTGGCGCGCGCGGAGTGGTCGGTGACTCAGGTGAACGAGTTGCTGCAGAGTATGGAGCGCTTCGAAGGAGTCTTCATAGCCGCCACCAACCTGATGGACTCGATAGACGCGGCCGCCATGCGGCGCTTCACGTGGAAGCTCGAGTTTAAGGCGCTCACACCTGAGCAGGCCTGGTCGATGTTCTGCATCGAGGCCGACTTCGACCCTGTGACCGACCCGCCGCGCGCCGCGGAACTGAAACAGGAGCTTGGCGCGATCCCCGACCTGGCGCCGGGCGACTTCGCGACGGTCAAACGGCAGGCCAACATGCTCGGCGAGCAGCTGTCCCCCGATGCGTGGTTGGAGCAGCTGGCGGCTGAGGCGAAGGCGAAGATGTTCGGCCTCAGGCGCCAGCAGCTTGGCTTCGCCGACCGGAGCCCCCACTAGCGCGAGGGCGCAGAGCCCATCGACGGACGTCGGGCTGAGGTCCGGCTGCCTGGCGACCGCCGTTGGCGGATGCTGTTGGCGGCGATTCTGCGAGCATCTCTTCCGCTTTGCGAAGGCTCCTCATCCTCGGCTCCACCGGCTCGATCGGCACGCAGGCGCTTGACATCGTGGGCCGAAGCGAGGCGTTCGAGCTGGTCGGCCTCTCCGCCGAGCGCTCCTGGGAGACGCTGCTGGCGCAGGCCCAAGCCCACGGCGTGGGTCGAGGATCGCGCTGGTCGATCACGACGCCGCGGCGCGCGCGGCCGAGGCATGGACCGGGGGAGAGGTGCTGCACGGCGCGGAGGGGCTCGTGCGGCTGGTCGTCGAGTCGGGCGCCGATCTGGTGCTCAACGCGCTTGTCGGCTCCGCCGGGCTGGGGCCCACCGTGGCGACGCTCGGCGAGGGCATCGACCTCGCGCTCGCCAACAAGGAGTCGCTCGTCGTCGGCGGCGAGCTCGTGACCGCGCTCGCGGAAGCGACCGGCGCGCAGATCGTGCCGGTGGACTCCGAGCACACCGCCCTGCACCAGCTGCTCTCAGGCCAGCCCCCGGGCGCCGTGGAGCGGCTCACGATCACCGCCTCCGGCGGGCCGTTCCGCGGGCGCACGCGCGCGCAGCTGCAGGAGGTGACGGTCGCGCAGGCACTCGCCCATCCGACCTGGGAGATGGGGAGCATGAACACGATCGGCTCGGCCACGCTGATGAACAAGGGTCTGGAGTTGATGGAGGCCCACCATCTCTTCGGCACGCCGTACGAGCGCATCGACGTGGTCATCCACCCGCAGTCGCTCGTCCACGGGCTGATCCAGCTCGCCGATGGCGCGATGCTCGCCCACATCGGTCCGCGCGACATGCGCGTGGCGATCTCCTACGCGCTGCACGGCGGGGAGAGCGTGGGCCTCCCGATCGAGCCGCTCGACCTCGTCAGCGTCGGCGAGTTGACCTTCGAGGCGGTCGATCTCGACGCGTTCCCCTGCCTTGGTCTGGCGCGTGCAGCCGCGCGCGCGGGCGGCACAGCGCCGTGCGTACTGAACGCCGCCAACGAGGTGGCGGTCCATGCCTTCCTCGCCGAGCGCCTGCCGTTCGGTGGTATACCCGCCGTGATCGAAGCGGCTCTCGAACGGATCCCCGCCGCCCCCGTGCGCGCCTTCGAGTCACTGTATGAGGCCGACCGCGAAGCCCGCGCCCTCGCCGCAGAGGCGGTCGTCGCACTGGCGTGAGGCCGCCGGGCTGACGTTGGGGCCTGCCGGCCTGTCGTGTCGCTGGAGCGGCGCGACGCCAAACGCCGCGGGGACGCATGGAACCTTGCACGGGTGCTCGGCACCACCGCTGGGAGCCGATCCACCTGCGTGATGTCTCGCCGCCGCCTGCCACACTGAGCGCATGAGCTGGGTACTCACGCTCCTGGGCATTGTCGCCCTCATCATGCTTCACGAGGCCGGCCACTTCTTCGTCGCCAAGGCGGTGGGGATGCGCGTGGAGCGCTTCTCGCTGTTCTTCCCGCCGAAGCTCGTGGGGTTCCGCAGGGGCGAAACCGAGTACATGATCGGCGCGATCCCCGCCGGGAGGGTTCGTGAAGATCAACGGGATGGCGCCCGAGGAACTCAAGAACATGGATCTTCGCCTCGCGGTGCGCGCGTACTACATGCAAGAGCCGTGGAAGCGCATCGCCGTGATCCTCGCCGGCCCCGGCGTGAACCTGCTGATTGCCTTCGTGCTGTTCTGGGCGATCCTCTTCTCGGGCAGCGTAGACGGCATTTCTACGCTCGAACGCCTCAATCCCTCGATCCACACCAGCGTACCGAACACAACGGTGGTGGCGCTCGAGAAGCACGAGCCCGCTTACGGGACGCTCAAGCTCCGCGATCGGATCCTCGCGATCGACGGCCGGCGCGTGAACGAGGAATCCGCGATCAAGGCGATCGGCGCCCACCGTTGCGCCGGGATCCCGCACGAAGGCTGTCGCGCGGTGACGCCCGTGCAGCTGACCGTCAGGCGCGCCGGTCGCACGATCTCGCTGTCGGTCCACCCCCGCTACAGCGCCGCCCTGCACCGCATGTTGATCGGCTTCGACTTCGGCGCCACCGCCAAACGCTACGGCCCATTCGCCGCCGCGGGCACGGCGCTTGGCGAGATGTGGGGAATCACCGCCCACACACTCACCAACATCGGCCACGCCTTCACCAGCGCGAAGGTGCGCCATGAATTCAGCAGCATCGTCGGGATCACGGTGGCCACCCAGGAAGCGGTCACGCTCGGCGCCGGTTACGCGCTCGTGATCCTCGGCTTCGTCTCGCTCGCGCTCGCGATCGTCAATCTCTTCCCGTTCCTGCCGCTCGACGGCGGCCACGTGCTGTGGTCGCTCGCCGAGAAGGTCCGGGGACGGCGTGTCTCGCTTGCCGCGATGTGGCGCTTCAGCTCGGTCGGGATCGTGCTGCTTGCGTTCCTCGTCATCAACGGAATCAGCAATGACATCGGCCGTCTCGGGGGGTGAGCGGGGCGGATGCGCTGCCGCGAGGAGCGAAGTTGTCCGCAGCGGCCCCGATTTTCGCTAGCTTTTGGAGTTGGATGAGGAGCATTGCGAGCATCGAGGAGGGATCGAATGGAGAGCGCCATCGCACCTGAACAGTCAGCCGGCAGCGTCGGATCCGCGGCCGGCGCGGAGGGCCATCCCGCCGCGCACGCCGCCACGATCGTCGAGGCGTTCGAGACCACGAGCACGGCGCTGGCCGATCGCGTCGCGATCCGCACCAAGGGGGACGAGCAGACGCTCACCTGGGCGCAGTGGCATCGGCGCGTGCGCGACCTCGCCGGGGGGTTGCACCGGTTGGGGTTGCGGCGCGGGCAGACGCTCGCGATCATGCTCTCCAATCGCCCCGAGTTTCACGTCGTCGACCTCGCCGCGGTCACGCTCGGAGCGACCCCCTTCTCGATCTACCAAACCTACGCCGCCAACCAGATCGAGTACGTGGTCGCCGATGCCGACGCCCACATCGCCGTGGTGGAGCGCCAGTACCTCGAGCGGCTGCTGGAGGCACGCGAGCACCTGCCCCAGCTGGAGCGCGTGATCGTCGTCGATCACCCCGACGAAGAGTCCCTCTCCGAAGGCGTGCTCACGCTCGACGAGGTCGAGGCCTTCGGGCGCGATCCGCAGACCCAGGCGGCCGTGGATGAGGCCGCCGCGCAGGTCGAGCCCGAGGATGTGCTCACGCTGATCTACACCTCCGGCACGACGGGGCCGCCCAAGGGGGTGCAGCTCTGCCACCGCAACCTGCTCTCCGCCGTGCGGGGCATCGAGCTGATGGTGAAGTTCCCCGAGGAGTCCCGCGTGATCTCCTGGCTGCCCGCCGCCCACATCGCCGAGCGCGGCGCCCATCACTACCTGCCGATCGTCTACGGGCTGCAGATAACAACCTGCCCCGACCCTCGCCAGGTGCTCTCCTACCTGCCCGATGTGCGCCCCCACTGGTTCTTCGCCGTGCCCCGCATCTGGGAGAAGCTCAAGGCCGGCCTGGAGACGATGATCGCCGGCCAGCCCGAGGAGCAGCGCGCCCAGACCGAGCGCGCACTCGCCGCGGCGATCGAGAAGGTGCGCCTGGAGCAGCGCGGCGAGCCGGTCCCGGCGGAGCTTGCGACCGAGGTGGCTGCCGCCGACGAGCAGATCTTCGCCGGCCTGCGCAAGATGCTCGGCTTCGACGAGGTGCGCGCCGTCAATGTCGGCGCCGCCCCCACGCCGATCGAGGTGCTCGAGTTCTTCCACGCGATCGGCATCCCGGTATCGGAGCTGTGGGGGATGTCGGAGACGTGTGGCGCCGGCTGCGTCAACCCACCGGAGCGGATCAAGCTCGGCACCGTCGGGCCGCCCGCGCCCGGCGTGGAGATCTCGCTCGCCGAGGACGGCGAGGTGCTGGTGCGCGGAGAGATGGTGATGCTCGGCTACCGCGGCGACCCGCAGAAGACGGCCGAGACGATCGATCCCGACGGCTGGCTGCACACCGGCGACATCGGCGAGCTCGACGCCGACGGCTACCTGCGGATCGTCGACCGCAAGAAGGAGTTGATCATCAACGCCGCCGGCAAGAACATGTCGCCCGCCAACATCGAGGCTGCGATCAAGAGCGTCTCGCCGCTGATCGGCCAGGCCTGCGCGATCGGCGACCGCCGTCCATACAACACCGCGCTGATCGTGCTCGACGCCGACTTCGCCCCGATGTGGGCTGGGCAGCAGGGCCTGGAGGGCCGCACCCTGGAGCAGCTCGCCGGCGAGCCCAGCGTGCGCGCCGCGGTGCAGGAGGCGATCGACGCCGCCAACACCCGTCTCGCCCGCGTCGAGCAGATCAAGAAGTTCACGATCGTCCCTGGCGACTGGCTCCCCGGCGAGGACGAGCTCACGCCCACGATGAAGCTCAAGCGCAAGCCGATCTCGGAGAAGTACGCCGCCGAGATCGCGGCGATGTACGCCTAGCGCGGCGTCTCATACGTCGAGCTGTTGAGTGTCAAATCGGGTAGGCGCCGGGCTCACCCCGGCGCCCCCCACACCACCGGACGTGCGGGTCCGCATCCGGCGGTTCGCTCAGCATCCTGGAAACGGCGGTAGGGGCCGGCGAATCCCTTCAGGCCGTGGCTGGTCCAGTAGGCGTTTGGTAGGGCACGCGCGAGCGGCGCCGACCCGGCGATGCGCCAGTATCCCTTGCGTGTGCAAGCCCACTGATGGGCCTGACCCTCGGGGATACCGAGCGCGACCAGGTTGCGTCGCTTGGTGTGGATACGTTTCCACTCCTTCCAGCGGACCTGCCGTAGCCTACGTCTGAGCCACTGATCGAGCTCCTCAAACGGCGAGGGTGTATCGGCCAACGCGAAGTAAGCCGTCCACCCGACCGTGAAGCGGTTGATCTCTGTGATCCGCCGCTTCATCGAGATGCCCCAACGCCGCGAGGTCAGCCGGCGCAGGCGGTCTTTGGCTCGCTCGCGAGCCTTCCTATCCACCCGCACCTTGACCTCACCGTCGCGGCGAAAGAAGCCGAACCCCAGCAGGGGCCGCTTCGTCGCCCAGTCAACCACCGACTTCTCACGGTTGACCTTGAGCTTCAGGCGTTGCTCGACATACTGCGTGACGCTCTCCATGACGCGCTGCCCCGCGCGCTCGCTCGCGACATAAATCCTGCCATCGTCTGCGTAGCGCACAAAACGATGCCCGCGCCGATCAAGCTCCCAGTCGAGGCCGTCAAGCATGACGTTACTGAGCAACGGCGAGAGCGGAGAACCCTGCGGGGTTCCTTCCTCGCTCGTATGCACCAGCCCGCCATCCATGACACCAGTTTCCAGGTAGCACCGAATCAACTTGAGCACCTGCTTGTCGTGGACCCGTCTTGCGACCCGTGCCATCAAAGCGTCGTGCTGAACCCGATCGAAAAATGAGTCGAGGTCAAAATCAACGCACCACGCCGCGTCATCAGCGATGAACTGGCGTGCCCGCTCGACAGCATCATGCGCCGAGCGCCCCGGTCTCTGAAGCCGAAGCTATGGGGGTGGAAATGCGGGTCAAAGACAGGCGTGAGCACCTGCAACAGGGCCTGGCAGATCAACCGATCCACCGCAGCCGGCACCCCTAACGCACGCAGACCACCCGAAGGCTTGGGGATCATCACCCTCCTGACGGGCTGCGGCCGGTAGGTACCCGCGTCAAGCTGCGAGCGGACCTGCGGCCAATGGTCTTTCAACCACGCCCGCAACTCCTTGGTGCTCATCCCGTCGATGCCCGCGGCACCGGCGTTCCGCTCGACACGTCTGAGCGCCTCAGCGAGATTCTCGCGGGCCAAGAACCGCTCCCACAAGCTCGCCTCAGCGGGGTGAGCGCTGGTGTCATCCGGCGCCGAGGAGCCACTGCGCTCTGGCCGGGCATCCTCGGGCTTCACCCTCAGACCCTCCCCGCCAGGCCCCCGGAGGGGTTGGCTGCGATCAAAGCGACTCCCACGAGCACGAATGTCCTATCGCTCGGCTTCGCGTTCGGCCCTTTCCGGCGATACTGATCCCCGCCGGTCGTATGGCCTCTGCTGACTTCTCCACGGCGAGCAGCGCCCTCTCGGGCACCGCCGTCCCGCACCACCCCGCGAACCACACGGACGGGGCATCTGGGACACCCATAGAGATCTCCCCAGGTAAGACCAGCAACCTTCATCGCGCACCCACCGCGTCTACGTGACGGCCCCTTGATGGACATCGGGCTTCGCCACGTTTTGCTGGCTCGCCCGGACCGCCCCGCCTTATACGCGCAGCACAACGAAGCCCGAACAGCCTCGCTGCACCATGTGTTCCTAGGGTCGCGACTTCGCCTCCGGCTTCCTTCCCACCCCGCCTCACGACGACGCAGTTGCCTTCGACTTGTGGTTGGTGCCATCAACCTCCACAGGGGACTCGCACCCCCGAGCTGCTGGTCATGCTGGGCGCACAAAAACGACGGGAGCCGCAGTGCGGCCCCCGTCGCATCGATTTTTATCTGCGACCGGGCTCACCGGCGCGAGCGCTGGCGTACCCGACCATCACCGCTCCGGTGGGATCGCAGTCAGCATCCCGGGAAGTACCGGCATAAGACCATGGGCCGCGGAACATGAGATCTGTTAATACTAAGTGGAAATTGGCGTAGTACGGCTGGTCTCCGTACTTGATCTCTTCGGATTTGGACGAGACTTCAACGGCGACAGGAAGTTCTTTTTCAAATTTTTCGTGGTCTTCTTCCTTGGTGATGAAATCACCTTCGATTCTTAATGTCTTTGCTTTTTCTTTACATTCTTTGCCTTCTTTGTTTTTGAATTTGAATTCCGCGATCACGGTACCGCTTTTGGGTTTGATTTTTTCCACCGTGTCTTCTGGGTTCGCGCCTTTTTCGAGTTCGAGCTCCAGTTCTGTGGTGTCGATGCTCGGCACTTCGCACGTTGCTTCTGACTTGTCCACGCAGCTTTCAAAGTCAAGCGCTTTTATCGTATCGTCCGGGCTATCGTCTTTGATCACGCCGCCTTCAATTTTGTCCTTGCTGCATTCGATCGTGGGCTCTTTTTCTTTTTCTTTTTTTTCGTTTACTCCTTCAGCTTCCAGTACGAGGGGTTTTTCGTCTTTCGTCGATTCATTCGAAATTGCCTCGGTTTCTCCTTCTTTCGCTCCTTCGAACGCGAAATCTAGTTTTTCTTCGGCCGCGGCGGACGCGGCAGCGACTCCGCTGACGGCGAACACCAACAGCATGCTCGTCAGCAGCAACTTTAGCATCGACATGGGTGAAACCTCCGTTTCCCTGTTATTTAGCGGTGCGTCATGTATGCAAAGGTGGGCCGTCATCGATGAGACGGCCCACCGCCTACCGTGATCCCGTCGCACGCCGGGGGCCGCATCGGACCCCCGGCGCATAGTTTCCTACGTCCGAGCTCAGAATAAACCCCAGTTTAATGACGATAACCTCGGACGCCAATGGTAGTCGTCTCTGTATAATCCGAAGTAGTCCTGGTCTCCATACTTCAGCTCGTCGTTTTCGGGTTTAACTTCGATTCCCAGGTTGTGTGAGTCTTCGGATTTTATGTTGTCTTCTTTCTTTGAGACGAAATCGCCTTCTATTCTTAATGTCTTTTTTTCCAGTTCCGGTTTACATAGTTTGCCTTCGAGTTTGAATTCGGCGATCACTTCTCCGCTTTTCGGTTTGAACTTTTCGTCCGTTTCTTTTTCGCCTTTTCCATTTACGCCATCTGGTTCGAGCGTGTCCTTTAGTTCTCTGGTTAAGATGGGTGCCACCGTGCATGGCCCCGTTTCACTTTCCGACTTATCTAGGCATCCTTCGTAGTCAAACTTGAGCGTGATTTCTGGAGAGTCGTTCGTAATCACGCCGTGCTCGATTTTCATTTTGCTGCATTCGATCGTAGGCTCCTTTTCTTTTTTCTTTTTTTGCATTTTCTCCTTCAGCTGCTAGAAGGAGACCGCTGTTGACTTCCACCGTTTCTGCGAGTTCTACGGTTTCTCCTTTTGCCAGTCCTTCTATCCGGAATTCTGCTGTTTCTTCCGCCGAGGCGGCCGCGGCAGCGACTCCGCTGACGGCGAACACCAACAACATGCTCGCCAGCAACAGCTTTATCTTCGACATGGGCTCAAACCTCCATTCCTCCCGTATATCGGGGCGTTGTTTACGCCGATGGCATACGCTCCCGCTACAAGACATGTCAAGCTGGCGCCAGGAGTCCCAGCGGACACGGGCATCCGTCGTCTGTGGGTGTCTCTGACTGGAGGCGCCGCCGAGCCGCGAGCGCGGCGGCGGCGCCCAATGTCAGAGCCGTTTGACGCACATCCCTCTGTGCCGGGAGAGGCAGGCCCCGGGGAGGACGGGCCCTTCAGACCCCTCCCAAAGATGGATAGGGATGATCAACCGGCCGGGCAGCGCACGCCCGCACGCACACCCAGCTCTTGGCGAGCATTCCGAAGCGCTCTGGCAGCGCCTGCCCGAACAGCGCCTCCAACTCGGGGCGGCGCAGCAGCTCGATCTCCTCCCACGCGCCGGCTGCGCCCAGCCGCCAGTAGCGGCGGCGCGGCGCCACCGGCAGCCAGTGCGCGAACGGCAGCAGCGCGTGCGGCTCGATCGGGAACGACCACGCCGGCGTCTGCACGTACCAGCCGCGCCCGACGCGCCGGACCTCAGCGGCGAACGCCGCGCGCCGCGCCGGCGGCACGTGCTCGATCACGCTGTTGCAGTACACGAGGTCGAACTCGTTGTCGGCGAACGGCAGCCCCTCGCTGGCGTCGGCCTGCACGAATGGCCCGGGGTAGCCCTGGCTGGCCACGATGTCGGTGCCGGTGATGTCGAGCCCGGGTTCCAAAGCCCGCAGCCCGAGCCGACCACAACCCACGTCCAGCACGCGCCCACCGACGGGTAGGCGGGTCAGCTTGAAAAAGCGCGCGTGTCGCCGCTGCCGTGCGCGGGCTGCGTATGGGGAGGCAATCCGTGCAAGCGGCCCGCGCGCGGTGGGGTAGACCTGGATGGAATCGCCTGCGCTCATCGCGGGGCTGGGATGTGTGTGGTCGCTGCTGCCATCGGTTGCACCAGATTAGGGACGCGAGGGCAGGGGCGGCCCTTCACGCGCGCTTCACCGGCGCTCGCGGGGCGCCCGCGTACAATGAGCACACAAACATGGCTTCGGAGCGGCAGATCACTGTAGGAGGCGTGCCGATCGGCGGCGGCGCCCCGGTCGTCGTGCAGACGATGACCAAGACCGAGACCGCCAACCTCGCCGCCACGATGGATCAGATCCTGAAGGTCGCCGACGCCGGCGCCGACATCGTGCGCGTCGCGGTGCCCCGCGAGCAGGACGTCGAGGCGCTGAAGACCATCGTCGAGCGCTCGCCGATCCCGGTGATCGCCGACATCCACTTCAACCACACGCTCGCGCTGAAGGCGATCGAGGCGGGCGCGCACTGCGTGCGGATCAACCCCGGCAACATCGGCGGCCCCCAGAAGGTGGGGGAGGTCGTGGAGCTCGCCCGCAAGCGGGGCGTGCCGCTGCGCGTCGGCGTCAACTCCGGCTCGCTGCCCCGCCATTTGCGCCAGCTCAAGTACGACAACCCGGTGGAGGCGCTCGTCACCGCGGCCCTGGAGACCGTCGCGCTGATGGAGAGCCTCGACTTTTACGACTTCAAGGTCTCGATGAAGTCCACCTCGGTGCCCAACACGATCGCCTCCAACCGCCTGCTCGCGGAGAAAATCCCCTACCCGTTGCACCTCGGCGTGACCGAGGCCGGCACCAAGTGGTCGGGCTCGCTGAAGTCCGCGGTCGGACTCGGCACGCTGCTCGCCGACGGGGTGGGCGACACGATCCGCATCTCGCTCTCCACCTTCCACGCCGAGGAGGAGGTGAAGGTCGCCTGGGAGATCCTCAAGGCGCTGAAGCTGCGCGAGCGCGGGCCGGTGCTGATCGCCTGCCCCACCTGCGGGAGGCTGCAGTTCGACATGGACACGGTCGTCGTCGAAGTCGAGCGGCGCCTCGAAGCGTACGAGGACCCGATCGAGGTCTCGGTGCTCGGCTGCGCCGTCAACGGCATCGGCGAGGCCCGCCACGCCGACTTCGGCATCACAGGCGCCAAGGACATGGGCATGATCTATTCCAAGGGCGAGCCTTTGAAGAAGGTCCCCACCGAGCAACTGGTGGATGAGCTCTTCAAGGAGATCGACCGCTACTACGCCGCCGGCAAGACGGTGCAGCGCGACGAGCTCGCGGCCGCCGAGGCGCGCGAGTGGCTGGCCGCCAACGAGGATGCCACAGCGATGACGCCAGAGAAACTTGCTGCGCTCGAGGCCGCCGCGGCCGAGAACGACGAGGCGGCCGACGCCGTGCTCGAGTCGATGCTCACGCCGGCCGCGGGGAACGGCGGCTCCAGTGCGCTGGGGACTCGACTCGACGAGGCCGTCTCGCCCGTCGCCGGCCGGCGCTTCTCACGAGGCTGAGAAGCGCCGACGCAACCACCCCGGCGCAGCGGGCTTGGCCCGCGGAGCCCATCCCAGTATCAGCTCAGCCAGCCGCTGTGAAACGCTCCGTCACCGTGGACCAGTCGACGACGTTCCACCAAGCGTCGAGGTAGTCGGGGCGGCGGTTCTGGTACTTCAGGTAGTAGGCGTGCTCCCACACGTCAACGCCCAGCAGCGGTGTCTTGCCGTTTGAGATCGGGTTGTCCTGGTTGGCGCTGCCCACGACGGCGAGGCCGCTGCCGTCATGCACCAGCCACGACCAGCCCGAGCCGAACTGGTTGACGCCGGCTTCCTTCAGCTTCGCCTGGAAGTCCGCGAACGAGCCGAACGCCGAGTCGATCGCCTGCGCCAGCGCTCCCTCGGGCGCGCCGCCGCCGTCGGCGCTCATGCTCTCCCAGAACAGCGTGTGATTGTAGTGCCCGCCGCCGTTGTTTTTGACAGCGGTCCGCTTGTCCTCGGGCACCTGGCTGAGGTCCTTCAACACATCCTCGATCGCCGCGTTCTCAAGCGGAGTGCCCGCGAGCGCCGCGTTGACCTTGTCGACGTACGCTTGGTGGTGCTTGTCATGATGGATTTCCATCGTCAGCTTGTCGATGTGCGGCTCCAGCGCGTCGTACGCGTAGGGGAGCGGCGGAACTGTGTAGGCCATCGGGGGGCTCCTTGTCTGGTGCTTGTGGTTCGCTCGATTGAAGATCGTCGGTCGCCCGCTGTTCTATCAGAGGCTGCCCGCTGGCTGCCGGCGCGAATCGTGAAATCGGCATGGCCCGTAGGATGTGCCCCCGTGACTCGCCTCTCCGAGTACCTGCTGCCCACCGAGAAGGAGGCCCCGGCCGACGCCGAGGCGATCTCGCACAAGCTGATGGTGCGCGCCGGGCTGGTGCGCCAGATGGGCGCCGGCATGTGGACGTGGCTGCCGGCCGGCTGGCGGGTGCACCAGCGCGTCGTTGGAATCATCCGTGAGGAGATGGACGCGATCGGCACACAGGAGATGCTGATGCCGGTGCTGCAGCCGGCCGAGCCGTGGCGCAAGACCGGTCGCATCGAGATCGACGAGCTGTTCAAGCTCACCGACCGCAAGGGCTCGGAGCTCGTGCTCGCGATGACCCACGAGGAGGCCGTCACCTTCCACATCGCCCAGCTCGTGCGCTCCTACCGCGACCTGCCGCTCGCCGTCTACCACTTCCAGGTCAAGGAGCGCGACGAGCCCCGCCCCCGCGCCGGGGTGCTGCGCACGCGCGAGTTCGTGATGAAGGACGCCTACACCTTCGACCGCGACGCTGCTGGGTTGGCGGTGAGCTACGACCGCCAGGTGGGCGCCTACGACCGCATTATGGAGCGCACCGGCCTGCGCTTCTACCGCGTCGAGGGCGACGTCGGGATGATGGGCGGCAGCGGCGCGCACGAGTACATGGCGCCGTGCGCGGCGGGGGAGGACCGCGTGGCGCTCGCCGAGGGCTACGCCGCCAACCTCGAGGTGGCGCTGCAGCATCCCGACATCCGGGAGATCGAGACCCCATCCTCAGGCGACCCAGAGGCCCCATCCTCGGGCGATCCAGCCAGCGCGAATGAGCGTTCTTACGCGCTCGGCGGCCAGCTGCTCACGATCGAGCCCGCGATCGAGATCGCCAACATCTTCAAGCTCGGCACCCGCTACTCCGAGCCGCTTGGGGCGCGCTACCTCGACGAGCATGGCGCCGAGCACCCGATCTGGATGGGCTGCTACGGGATCGGTCCGGCGCGGATCGTCGCCGCCGCGGTCGAGCAGTACGCCGACGAGCACGGCATCTCCTGGCCCCGCGCGCTCGCGCCGTTCGCCGTGCACTTGGTGGCGCTCGGCAAGCCCGGCACCCCCGAGCGCGACGCGGCTGACTGGGTGTACGAGACGCTGCGCGGCGGTGGTGTGGAGGTGCTCTACGACGACCGCGACCTCGGCGCCGGGGAGAAGTTCGCCGACGCCGAGCTGCTCGGCTGTCCGCTGCGGCTCACCGTCGGGCGCCGCTCGCTGGAGTCTGGTGAGATCGAGGTGCAACTGCGCCGCGGTCGCCAGAGCGCTCCCGGCCTGCCCTTGGGCGCCGACCGATCGGAGATCGAGGGTCAGGCACTGCTGCGGGCGGTGGACGAGTTGTGCCAGGCGCTCCCCTAGAGAGCCGCGGCGAGGACTGCGGCATGGCCAACGGCACATCCGGAGCGCATGCGGGTGAGAGTGGGCGCCGCGGCCGCCTGACCGTCCGTCGCCTGGTCGGCCTCGACCGCTCCGGCCCGCCGCCGCCCGAGACCGCCGCCGGGCAGCCGCTGCGGCCGTGGACGGTGCCCAACGCGATCGGCTTTCTGCGGCTGGCGCTGATCCCGGTGTTCGTGTTGGTGGCGCTCTCGACGGCCGACGGCACCGGCGCGCTGCCCGCCGCGCTGTTCGCCGTGATCGGCTGGGGGGATTATGCCGATGGGATCGCGGCGCGCGTCACCGGCCAGTACAGCCGCCTCGGGGCCTTGATGGACCCCCTCACCGATCGCCTGCTGGCGATCGCCGGGGTGGTCGTGTGCTGGCACTTCGCGCTGCTGCCTCGCTGGGCGCTGGCGGTGCTGGTGGCGCGCGAGCTCGTGATGCTCGTGCTCGGCCGCTACGGTCTCTCGCGTGGTCTCGAGCTGCGCATCAACTGGCCGGGTCGCCTCTCGGTCGCGCCGCTCATGGGCGGGTTCTTCTTCGCGCTGGTCGGCCTCGAAGGGCTCGGTGCGATCCTGTTGTACATCGGTCTCGCGCTTTCGCTCGTCGCCTCGGGGCTGTACGTGCGCGACGGCGCGAGGCAGCTGAGATGCAAGCCCTCAACCTCAACTTGACGCTTTGGCTATAGTGACCGATGTACTGTCGAACAGTCGCGAGAGGAGTGCAGAACCCGCCATGGACACGTTTCCCGACCTAGGTGCCCTCTCGGACGCCGAGCTGAAGAGCCTGATCCGCGAGCTGACCGACGAGGAGACCGACATCTCCTACCGGCGGCGCATCCTGCACGGCAAGATCGACATCCTGCGCGCAGAGCTGGTCAACCGCCTGCAGCGCAAGCATGACAACGGCGAGCAGCTGATCACCGGCGCGGACGTCGAGCAGCTCACCGAGATCCTCGCCCGGCGTCAGACCGAACCCCAGACCGACGTCTGACGGGAGCCGGCGGGATGGCAACGCTCTGCCCCGAGTGCGGCTCCGCCAACGGCGAGGGCGCCAACTTCTGCCAGCGCTGCGGTGCCTCGCTGCGCGCCGAGACGGGCGAGGCTGGCGACTCGGTCACTGCCACCTACCGCATCGACGAGAGCGGGGAGCTGGTGCCGGTCGAGTTGGGCGACGTCACCGCGCACGGGCCGGCGCTGGTGGTGAGAGCCGGTGGGGGGCGCGTGGGCGAGAGCTTTCCGATCGAGGGCGAGCGTATGAGCATCGGCCGCCGCCCCGACAGTGCCGTGTTCCTCGACGACATCACCGTCTCGCGCGACCACGCGCTGCTGATCCGCCGCGGCGACGATTGGCACCTCGACGACTGCGGCTCGCTGAACGGCACCTACGTCAACCGCGAGCGGATCGAGTCGCACCGCCTCGAAGAGGGCGATGAGCTGCAGGTCGGCAAGTACAAGCTCAGCTACCACGCGCGCTGATGGCAACCCACACGACCACCATCTCCACTGCGGCCGCTCCCGCCACCGCCACGCCCGGGGCGGGCAGTGGGCTGGCGCCGAACCAGAAGCCGTACACGATCGGCGCTGTGTGCAAGGCGCTGGCGCAGGAGTTCCCCGACATCTCGATCTCTAAGATCCGCTACCTGGAGGACCAGAAGCTGCTCAACCCGCGCCGCACCCCCGGCGGCTACCGCCTCTACAGCCACGGTGACGTGGCGCGGTTGCGCACGATCCTGCGGATGCAGCGCGACGAGTTCCTGCCGCTGCGGGTGATCCGCCAGGAGCTGGCAGCGGGCCGCGGCGGCGAGGCGCCAGGATATGGTCCCACCCACCCCGGGGACGGCGACCCCACGCTGCCCGCACGCGCGAGCGGACAACCATTCCCTGCGCGCATGCGGCGCGCGAGCGTCAGCGTGCGCGAGGAGAGCGGCGCCCTGTACACGCTCGAAGAAGTGCTGGAGGAGACCCAGGCCGACGCGAAGCTGGTGCGCGAGCTGGAGGAGTACGGGGTCGTCAAAGGCGAGCAGCGCGGAGCACAGCGCTACTACGACGAAACCGAGCGCGAGATCATCGGCGCCGTCTCAGAACTGGCGCGCTACGGCGTGGGGGGGCGCAACCTGCGCGTGTTCCGCACCTCCGCCGACCGCGAGGCGGGCCTGCTGCAGCAGATCCTCGCCCCGGCGCTGCGCTCGCGCAATCCGCAGCGGCGCAAGGAGGCGCTGGAGGCGCTCAAGAACCTCGCCGCGGTCACCTCGCACCTGCGCCACCTGCTGCTCGTGCGCGACCTGCGCAAGATCGCGGGCTGAGGCGCTTGCGGCCCGCCGGCGTCGCGGCGTAGGCTTCGGGACGTGCCCACCACCGAACGCACCCGCACGGTGGACGCGCCCGCCGGCGAGGTGTGGGAGCTGATCTCCGACCCCAACCACCTGCCGCGGTGGTGGCCGCGAGTCACGCGTGTCGAGAGCGTCGAGCGGGACGCGTTCACGAAGGTGTACGCCAGCCGCAACGGCAGGCTGGTGCGCGCGGACTTCCAGATGGAGGCGGACGAGCGAGCGCTGACGCTGCGCTGGGAGCAGCGGGTCGAGGACACGCCGTTCGCACGCGTGCTGAAGGCCGCGCACACCGAGCTGCGCCTGGAGGCCGCCGGCAGCTCTACGACGGTGACGATCGAGCTGCGCCAGAAGCTGCGGGGGCTGTTCGCCAACCTCGGGGCCAGCCGCGTGCGCAGCGCGGCGGGCAAGATGCTCGATGAGGCGCTCGACGGACTGGAGCGGATCGTTGGCTGAGATCCCTCCGTCCTCCAGCGGGCATTGGCTTCGCAGTGGGCGATCACGACGGCGCAGGCCCGGTGGCGGAGGTTCCCGAGATACGGTGGGTCGTGGCTGACGTTCCGAGGATGAGATGGTGGGGGTGGGGTGATCCGGCACGGGCACAGGCGGTGGGCCCGACGATGCTGCGGCTGCTGGAGGAGACCGTGGGGACCTTGCGTCGACCACGACCGCCGGTGGCGCTCGCGCGCGTGCGGTTGCCCACTGCGCGGCTCCCCGACACCGCCCGCGCGGAGCTGCAGACGCTGCTCGGAACGGACGCCGTGCGCGACGATCACGCCGAGCGCGTGAAACACGCCGCCGGCAGGGGCTACCCCGACCTGGTGCGCCTGCGCGCGGGCCAGCCTGCTGAGGCACCCGACGCGGTGCTGTACCCGGGCCGCTCCGAGCAGTTGGGGGCGCTGCTGCGGCTGTGTGCGAAGCACTCGATCGCGGTGGTGCCGTTCGGCGGCGGCACGAGCGTGGTGGGAGGCGTGGCGCCGCTCAGTGGAGACCACGTCGCGGTGGTGGCTCTCGACATGCGCGACCTCGCGGACCTCGTGAACATCGACGGAGAGTCGCGGTTGGCGACCGTCCAGGCCGGCATGCGCGCGCCTGCGCTGGAGCGGCGCCTGATGGCGAGGGGCCTGACGCTCGGGCACTTCCCGCAATCGTACGAGTATGTCTCGCTGGGGGGCTGCGCGGCGAGCGGCGGGGCCGGGCAGTCCTCGACCGGGTATGGGCGCTTCGAGGAGATGGTGGTCGGCATCCGCCTGATCGCGCCCGCCGGCGAGATCGCCCTCCCGGCGCGGCCGGCGAGCGCAGCGGGGCCGGATCTGCGCGGGCTGCTGGTTGGCTCGGAGGGCACGCTGGGGGTGATCGGCGAGCTGGATCTGCGGGTGCGCACGGCGCCCCGGGAGCGCTGCTGGGAGGGCGCGTTCTTCGCGGACTTCCCCTCTGGCCTCAGTGCGCTGCGTACGCTCGCCCAGGAACACGCGGCGCCTGCGGTGACGCGGCTGTCGGACGAGGCGGAGACGCGCATGTCGCTCGCGCAGGCGAAGGCGGCCGGGGCGGGGAGCGGGGAGGGGGCACACGAGAGCATGCGCAGCGCGCTGCAGGCCCGCGCGAGGAGCCGCTTCGGCAGGGCGTATCTGCGCGCGCGCGGCTACGGCGAGGGCTGCCTGGCGATCCTTGGCTTCGAGGGCACCCCGGAGGAGGTGGAGCGAGCCCGCGCGCGCACACACGCGGTGGTGCGCAGCCACGGGGGCCTGCCGGTGGGACGCTCGCCCGGCGAGGCGTGGCAGAGACAGCGCTTCGCGGCGCCGTACCTGCGCGACGAGCTGCTCACGCACGGCGTGATGGTCGAGACGCTGGAGACCGCGACGAGGTGGTCGAACGTGCGGCGGCTGCACCGCGAGACGCGCGTGGCGATCGAGCGGGAGCTGCGCGCGCAGGGCACCGAGGGCGTGGCGATGTGCCACGTCTCGCACCTCTACGAGACGGGCGCCTCGCTGTACTTCACCCTGCTAGCGCGACAGCGCGAGGGCGCGGAGATCGAGCAGTGGCGGGCGGTGAAGCGCGCGGCTGGCGACGCGATCGCGCGCCACGGCGGCACGATCACCCACCATCACGGCGTCGGGCGCGACCACCTCCCGTGGATGGAGCCCGAGTTGGGTGCACCGGGCGTCGAGGCGCTGCGTGCGTTCAAGCGGCAGTTGGACCCGAGGGGGATCATGAACCCTGGGAAGCTCTTGCCATCCGTATAGCAGAGGTATATGCATACGGTGTGGGGGGCATGGGTGGTGTAATGAAAAATCTAAAGCCCGATAGCAATTGCGCACGGCCTTTGAAAAGTCATACATGGCACCCGAGGCCTCTCTCTTCAGGTGCTACCTACCCCAACTTGAACGGCCCGCTGAGCACGATCGGGCCGGGCTGCTTGGGCTTTTCTTCGTGCTCTTCGGTGAGGATGATCGTGGCGTAGTGGGAGGCGTTGGTGGGGAGCCCCTGAGCCGCTTTGAGAGTGCCCTTGGAGCCCACCGTGGTGCCGCCGCCGAGGAAGTAGGCATCGGTGGGTGTGTTGTACAGCCAGGCCGCATAGTGGAAGCCGTTGGTTGGCGGCAGGTGTTCGGCGGCGAGGATGAAGGCGTGTTCGTTGCCCTCGGCGATCACCTCAACCAGTCCCAGCGATTTGCTGGTGGTGTCGGTGGGCGTGAGCGGCAGCGTCGCGGTGAGCCGCGGTTCGCTTGAGGATTTGCCGGATTTCGCTGGTGTGGTGGCTTTGGCGGGGGTGCTCGATGTGGCGCCCGGGTTGGAGGAGGTAGTGGTCGATGCAGAAGACCCACCCGCTTCACTCGAGGCGCCCGGCGCCGTGGAGGTGGTGGCGGAGCTCGGCGAGGAGCCGCCGCCGAGCCCCACGATCAGCGCGACGGCGACCACCACGACGGCGACCAGCCCCCCCAGCAGGATCGCGCCGCCCCGCCGCGAGCTGGGGGTAGCCGAGGAGGACGCGGCAGGGATCGCTGGCAGGTCGCCGGACAGTGGCGCAAGCTCGGCGGCGAGCGCTTGCGCCCAAGTCCTGGCGGCAGCGGAGCTCTCCAGGCAGCCGAC
The DNA here is from genome assembly GCA_963744135.1 of uncultured Solirubrobacterales bacterium. GTDB lineage: Bacteria > Actinomycetota > Thermoleophilia > Solirubrobacterales > Solirubrobacteraceae > Palsa-744. The sequence continues at coordinate 213,832 of CAVUSE010000012.1, forward strand.
CGCGGCCGACTGCTCCGCCGGCGTGGCCTGCCCGAGCAGGTATTCGCCCACCTGCTCACGCTGCGCGGCGCTCAGCTCGCGCGCCTGGCGCGGGGCGAGCAGGGCGAGCGCGGCGTGCGCGCGGTCGTGCACCGTGTGCTCCTCGATGCTCAGCAGGGCGGCGATCTCGCCGTAGTGCTTGTGCTGGCCCAGCAGCAGGGAGAGCGTCGCGCGCAGGTCGGGGGGGATCTCTTGGAGTCTCATCGGTTGTGGTCGCGGGAGCTGCGGCGGCAGCCGCCGAGCTTGAGCCGCTCTGCCACTGTGCGGCAGAGCTTGGCGAGCGCTCCCTCCATCCGTAGGCTATCGTGGCGCCGCGATGGAGATCCCCAGCGCCGAGCAGATCAACGAGGTGCTGCAAGGGTTCGACCGCCTGTACGGCCTTGAACTGCTGGAGGTGTCCGACGAGCAGGCGCGCGCCCGCGTGCAGGTTCGCGATGAGCTCAAGCAGCCGTTCGGTCTGGTGCACGGCGGCGTATACGCCTCGCTCGCGGAGTCGATCACCTCGCTGGTGACCGGGATGGCGGTGCTATCGGACGGCGCTGTCTCGATGGGCCTCTCGAACAGCACGAGCTTCCTGCGCCCGATCACCGCGGGCGCGGTGCACGCGCACGCCACGCGCCTGCACCGGGGGCGCACCACATGGGTGTGGGATGTGCGCTTCAGCGACGACGCCGGCAAGCTGTGCGCGGTGACGCGCATGACGATCGCCGTGCGCCCGCTACCGGACACGCAGTCATCCTGAACACAACCGCGTTCTCGACACCACCGCGACGCGGGGTCGTATTTCCGCCACCGTGGCTCACCCGTGCGCGGGCGTCGCCCGCAGCGCTGCGGCTGCGCCCGCCGGCGCGATCGCCGGCTGCTGGGAGGGCAGCGGCCGTTCGCCGTAGCCGGTGTTGGGCAGGGGCGGGGACAGCGGCGCGCCGGGGAGGCCGGGCGCGTTGATCCTCACCATCGCCTCGGCGGCGGCATCCGCGAGCATTGGGCTGTTGGCGTAGAGGTCGACTACCACACCCCCGGTGGGCAGCGTCAGCGCCTTACCGCCCAGAGCCGAGGAGGCACGCACACCTCGCACAAGCACCGTGCTCCGCACCGCGCCGCCGCCCGGGAGGAAGCTGTTGTCCGGCGAGGTGACGATCTGCAGCGGGGTCACGCACACGCTCTCGCCACCGACGAGGCAGTTGCCGTACTGGATTTCGTAGGCCCCGCTGGCATCGCGCCCCACATTGGTGATCGGCAGTCCGTGGAAGGAGCCCCCCAGCCAGTACACCGGGAACGCTTCCTGCATCACCAGCGGCTCCAGTGCGCTCGGCGGGGTCGGCTGATCCTGGACGGTGTTGGCGCAGGCGCCCAACCCGCAGGCGCCAAGCACGAGCAGCGTGAGCGCGGCGATGGGTCGGGCGCGCGTGGGCAGTCGGGATTGCACGGGCGCAGCGTAGCGGCACGCCGCCAGCCGGACGGCAGACAGCGATTCCCGTCTGCTAGTCGGATGGTAGGCAGCGATTCCCATCCGCCAGCCGGACGGCAGGCGGGCAGCGATTCCCGTCCGCCGGTCCTACCCTCGATACCTGTTGGTGATCGGCATCCGCCGGTCGCGCCCGAAGGCGCGCGTGGTGATCTTGATGCCGGGCGGCGCTTGGCGGCGCTTGTACTCGGCAAGATCGACGAGACGGATCGTGCGGTCGACCTCATCGGCGGGCAGCCCTTCGGCGATCAGCTGCTCGCGGCCGTGGTCGAGCTCGATGTAGCCGTGCAGGATGCGGTCGAGCAGCTCGTACGGGGGCAGCGAATCATCGTCGCGCTGGTTCTCGCGCAGCTCCGCAGAGGGAGCCCGCGCGACAATCGACGGAGGGATTGGCGCGTCCTCAGACAAGTTGCGCCACTCGCACAGCCGGTAGACCAGCGTCTTGGGAACGTCCTTGATCACTGCGAAGCCGCCGGCGAGATCGCCGTAGAGCGTGGTGTAGCCGACCGACATCTCCGACTTGTTGCCCGTCGTCAACACCAGCCAGCCGAACTTATTGGAGAGCGCCATCAGCAGGTTGCCGCGGATGCGCGCTTGCAGGTTCTCCTCGGTGAGATCGGCCTCTCTGCCGGCGAACTCGGCACGCAGCGTCGCCGTGTAGGCGTCCATCGCCGCGGCGATCGGCAACTCGTGGACGGGCACATCGAGCGCACTCGCCAGCGCCCGCGCGTCGTCCTGTGTCGCTGCGGATGAGTATGGGGAGGGCATGATCGCCACGCTCACCCGCTCATGGCCGAGCGCGTCCACGGCGAGGCAGGCGACCAGCGCCGAGTCGATCCCACCTGAGAGGCCCAGCACCACATGGGCGAAGCCGTTCTTGCGCACGTAGTCGCGCAGCCCGAGGCAGAGCGCTGCGTAAACCTCGGCCTCTGGTGGCTGGAGCGGCGTCGTCAGGCGCCGTGGCGGGTCATCGACCTCAACCCCGCCACGCCCTGGCGCATGTGTCGCAGCCGCCCCAGCCTGCTCTTGCAGGGAGGCACGATCGAGATCGAGCTCGCACACCAGCAGGTCCTCCTCGAACTGCGCGGCGCGCGCAATCGTCTCTCCGCTGGGATCCAGAATGAAGGAGTGTCCGTCGAACACCAGCTCGTCCTGGCCGCCAACCAAGCCGCAGAAGGCGATGTGGGTGCGGTGCTCGCGTGCGCGCTGCGCGAACAGCCGCTCACGCTCAAGTCCCTTGCCGGCGTGGTAGGGGGAGGCGGAGATGTTGACGATCAACTGTGCGCCCGCCGCGGCCTCTTCAGGGACGGGATCCCCACCCACCCCGGGCCGCCACATGTCCTCGCACACCGTCAGCCCGACGGAATGCCCACCGACATCGACCACCGAACCCGTATGTCCCCTCGCGAAGTAGCGCTGCTCGTCGAAGACGCCGTAGTTGGGAAGGTGCACCTTGCGGTAAAGCGAGCGCACGCCGCCGTCGGCGAGCACCGCGGCGGCGTTGTGAACGAGCGGCGTCTGCGGGGTGCCGACGAACTCCTCGCTCTCCTGCTCGAGCGCCGTCGCCTCGTCCCGAGTCCCTGCGGGGGCGCGCTCGGCACCGCCCACCCACTCCGGGTACCCCACGACGGCAACGATCCCCTTCACCCCGGCCGCCAGCTCCCGCAGCGCGGCGGCGGTGTCCTCGAGGAAGTGCTCGCGCAGCAGCAGATCCTCGGGGGGATAGCCGGTGAGCGCCAGCTCGGGAAACAGTACGAGCTGCGCTCCCTGCGCACGCGCGGCCTCGACACCGGAACGGATGCGCTGCGCATTGCCGGCGATGTCGCCGACGGTGGCGTTCATCTGGCAGAGCGCGAGCCGCACTAGCGCTTGGCAGCCGCGGCCCGGCCGGCGGTGCGGGTGCTGCTGGCGGCTTTGCCGACCCGACTGTTGGCGTCCGCGCCGTCCGCGGGTGGCGATGCGGCGGCCTTCGCCGCACGAGCGCCCCGCGCGGCGGGCCGCTTTGCGGGGGCCCGTTTGGAGCCACGCCGGCTGGCTTTCGGGGGATTGGCGGCGCGCGCGAGGCGGCGGATCGCGCGGTCGAGCTCCTGTGCGATCGTGTCGAGGTCGGGGAGCGCGTCGTAATCGCCGAGCAGCCCGAAGCCGAGGTGGCCGTTGTAGCTCATCACCGCGATCCCCAGCGCTTGGCGGCGGGCGAGCGGCACCACCGGGTAGAGCGAACGCAGACGGCGGCCGAGCAGATAGAGCGGGAACTGGGGGCCGGGCACGTTGGTGACGACGAGGTTGAAGTAGCGCTGGCGGGCTTGCAGGCGCGCCGCTTGGCTGAGGATCGTAGGGGGAGCGAAGCCGGCGAGGTTCGTGAGCACCTGGGCGCCGACCGCCTGACCGGAGTGCTTGAGATCGTCCATCGCCACGCGGATCTGCTCGTAGCACTCAGCGGGGTCCTCGACGCCAACCGGCAGCGGCGCCCACATCGCGGCGACGCGGTTGCCGAGCGCGCCGCGCTCGACGTCGGCGCGCACCGACACGGGCACCATCGCCTTCAGCACCAGCCCCTCGGTCGGGTGATCGTGTGCGCGCAGCCAGCGACCGAGCGCGAGACTGACGGCGGCGAGCACCACGTCGTTGAGGGTGCCCCCGAGCGAGTCCTTGATCGCCTTGAAGCGGGCGAGGTCGGCGTCGACCCAGGTGTAGCGGCGGTGGGGGCCGATGTCGACGTTCAGCGGTGAGGAGGGCGCGGGCGCGTTGATCCCCGCCAGCGTGGTGGCGCTGACGTTGGCGAGCCCATCGCGCAGCTGCCCCAACGCGCGCAGCGGGCGGCGTACGACCCGCCGCGCCCCGCGCGCCATCTCCCCGGGCACGGTGGTGCGCTCCAGCAGCGCCTCGCCGAGCAGCTTGGCCGAGCCGGGCAGCGGCCGCGGGCTCCACGGCTCGCGGGGAGCGGGAGGGTGCGAGCCGGGGAGCGGCTCGGGCGCGGCGTCGAACAGCACGGTGGTTATGTCCACCCCGGAGATCCCGTCCACCAGCGCGTGGTGGGTCTTGGCGATCAGCGCGAAGCGCCGCCCCGCCATGCGCTCCACCAGCCAGATCTCCCACAGCGGCTTGGAGCGGTCGAGGCGCTGGGAGAAGAGGCGCCCGGCGAGCCGCTTGAGCGCAGCCTCGTCGCCCGGCCGCGGCAGCGCGGTGTGGCGGATGTGGTAGTGCGGGTTGAAGTGGGGGTCGTCGGTCCACACCGGGCGCCCCTGCTCGAGCGGCACGTACGCCAAGCGCTGGCGGTAGCGCGGCACGAGGTGCAGGCGGCTCTGGACATGCTCGACGAGCTCCTGTGGCGTCGGCGCGCGACCCTCGAAGACCATCACCGACGCCACGTGCATGTGCGCGGTGGAGTGATCCTCCAGGTGCAGGAAGGCTGTGTCGAGCCCTGTGAGGCGGTCGGGATTTGCCATCGGGTGTGATTGTCGCTGCTGGGAGGCCGCCCGTCAACGAGTGGGTGAGAAATCGTCTCTGCGCGCCCGTGCGCGATTCACCCGCCGGTGGGCTGGCAGGCACGCTGGGGGAGCGCTTGGGATGGCCGCGGATGCCCTCACTGCGCGCGGCGAAGTACGTAGAAACCCCTCGTTATGGCCCCGGTCATGGATTGATTTGCCGCACATATCGGCGCTCTGTGACCAAACGCACACTGAAACAGGGGACTGCCGCTCTATCGTGCCCCGCTTGACTCAGCCGAGTCGCCTCTGTCGTTGGAGGCGAGCGGGGGACCCACTGCCGGATCGTGAGAGGACGGTCTGGATGGGGCGAATCGGCCGCTGATGCGGCGGTAACGCCTTCGCCTACGCACGCCATCGTGCGGTGGGCGGCGTGTGAGCCCGACAGCTAACCCCGTAGGCGGTGACCAAGGAGGACCCATATGTACGCACCCGCCACGCCTGCGCTGACGGTGACGGCACTGCCGCCCAACGCGATCGCCGCGGGCGAATCTGCCTCGCCGCCGCCCGCGACCGTCGTGCCAGAGCTGACGCGCCTGCGCATCCGCAGCGCCGTCCTGAACGTTCTCGACGGACGCGCGGCGTCGATCGCCGGCTCGCTGCGTGTCATGGGCCGCAGGGGCACTCTCGGGCCGACACCCACCAATCGATCGGCGAGCACTTCGCAGCCTCCCGGTGAATCTCAGGCGCTCGGCGCGTCTGCACCCGCGGGCGCAGCACGCTCGGCCGAGATCGCCGCGCGGATCGTCACGCTGCAGGCGCTCGGGCGCCATGGCTGGCGGAGGATTGCGGCCGCGCGCACCGGTGCACGTGGGCACTTTCGGCTGCACTATCGAGCCGATCGCATCGGCAGCGAGCTGCTGCGGGTGCGCTTCGCGGGCGTCCCCGGCGAGGATGGCTCCGGGCGCGCTGTGGGCCGGCTCAACGTCTACCGCCTGGCCGAGGCGTCGTGGTACGGGGGCGAAGGCAGCCTCGCCTGCGGCGGCTGGCTGACGAGCGCCACGCTGGGCGTCGCGAACAAGACGCTGCCGTGCGGCACGCTCGTCACGCTGCGCTACGACGGGCGCACCGTGCGCGTGCCCGTGATCGACCGCGGCCCGTACGTGGCCGGCCGCGAATACGACCTCACCGAAGCTACCAAGCGGGCGCTTGGCTTCGAAGGGGTGGGGGAGGTGTGGGCGACCAGTTGAGCTGATCCCCCGCCCCGGTAGAGTCCAACGTCACCAATGAGCGAGCAGGTTCCCTACGCCAACTACCAGTACGAGGTCTACCTGCGCGGGCTGGGTGGGCAGCGCCCCGCGCGGCCGCTGGACTGGCGGCGGCTGGAGCGCGATGCCTACCGGCTGCTCGCCGACGGCCCGCGCGGCTACATCGCCGGCGGCGCGGGGCGCGGCAAGACGATGCGCGCCAACCGCGAGGCGTTCGACCACTGGCGGATCGTGCCGCGGATGCTGCGCGACGTCTCCCAGCGCACGCTCTCGCGTACGCTGCTGGGGACCGAGCTGCCCGCGCCGGTGCTGCTCGCGCCGATCGGTGTGCAGACGCTCGCCCACGCGGAGGGAGAGCTGGCGATGGCGCGCGCCGCGGCAGAGGTGGGGGTGCCGTTCGTGGCAAGCACCGCCGCCTCGCACACGATTGAGCAGATCGCGCAGGCCGCCGGGGAGCTGCCGCGCTGGTATCAGCTGTACTGGCCGCGCGACCGCGAGCTCGCGCGCAGCTTCGTGGAGCGCGCCGAGCGCGCCGGCTACAGCGCGATCGTGCTGACGCTCGACACCTGGATGTTGGGCTGGCGTCCGGCCGACCTCACCAACGGCTTCCTGCCGTTCCTGTGGGGCGAGGGCAATCGCAACTACCTGGAGGACCCCGTCTTCCGCGCTGCGCTGCCGGCCCCGCCCGAGGAGAACATGCAGGCCGCGATCGGCCACTGGGCGTGGCAGTTCGCCAACCCGGCGATCACCTGGAAGGACCTCGCGTTCCTGCGCGAGTGCACCGAGCTGCCGATCGTGTTGAAGGGCATCCTGCACCCCGACGATGCCCACCTCGCGGTCGAGCACGGGGTGCAGGGCGTGCTCGTCTCAAACCATGGCGGGCGCCAGGTAGATGGTGCCGTCGGTGCGCTCGACGCCCTGCCTGGGGTGGTCGCGGCAGTCGAAGGACGCTGCGAGGTGCTCTTCGACAGCGGCGTCCGCACCGGTTCGGACGCGCTGAAGGCGCTCGCGCTCGGCGCCAGCGCGGTGCTGCTCGGCCGCCCCTACATATGGGGTATGGCACTGGGAGGCGCGCAGGGAGTGGTCGAGGTGCTGCGCTCGTTCCTCGCCGACCTCGACCTCGCGATGGCGCTCAGCGGCTACGCCGCGATCGATGAGGTCGGTCCCGGGGCGCTGGTCGAGCAGCGGAGGTAGGTGCCTCTCAGCGCCGGTGCTGGCTGTCGATTGGTTGACATCTACGACCTGTTTGGCGACGCCTGTGCCGAGCAGGAAGTCGACCACGGCGGAGCTCATCGATTCCGTCGCGGACGCTCGTCCGCAACCCGGTCGGCGATGGTGGCGGCTGCTCGACACGCTCTGGGCTGGGCAGCGGCCTGGCGCCGATAGATATCGGCGCGGTGCCGATGAAAGCCGCGGAGATTGCAAGAACAACCCCGGTATGTAGACTGTCCCGTGAGGGTTGACAATGTGTGGGTCCCCACGAAGGATGACCAGCCGATCGGCATCGAGTGACGGCAAGAGTGGCGCCACGAAAGTAGAGCAGGCGTCGGCGGCGACAGACGTGTCTCAGGCGGTGCAGGAGCTGCAAGAGCTGCAAGAGTTGCCGGTGCAGCTGATCGACCCCAACCCGTCGCAACCACGGCAGCACTTCGACGAGACCGCGCTGCACGCGCTGGCGGGCTCAATCCGCAAGCGGGGCGTTCTGCAGCCGGTGCTTGTGCGTCGTCGTCCTGGTGGGAGATATCAGATCGTCGCGGGAGAGCGGCGCTGGTATGCGGCTCAGATCGCGGGCCTGGAGAAGATCCCCGCTTTGGTGTGCCATTACGATGACACCGCGACGCTGGAAGTGGCGCTGATTGAGAACATGGCGCGCGAGAACCTCAGTGTCCTGGAGGAGGCGCGCGCCTGCGAGACGCTGGTGCAGCTGGGTCTGACCCACCGGCAGATCAGCGATCGCGTGGGGCGGAGTGGCAGCGCGGTGGCGAACCTGAGGCGCCTGCTGAACCTATCGGCGGAGATCCTGCGGTTCATCGAGCGGGGCGAGTTGGGCGTGGGCCACGGACTGGCGCTGCTGGTGGCGAATGATGCCAAGGTGCGTGGCGAGCTGGCGGGCAAAGCGGTCAGAGAACGATGGACGGTGCTGGCAATCGAAGCGCGTGCCCGTGAAAGCAACCAGGAGGCAACCGGACTCGACGAGCGGGCGCCGGTGCCCCGGCGAGGTCGCGGGGGAGGCAGGCAGGAGCAATACCTGGACGAGGCCAGTCGCGGGGTTGCCAGGGCATGGGGCGATCTGGTGGGCTTGGAAGTAAGCGTCCGCCCGATGGCTCGCGGGCGACTGCGCCTGGAGGTTGAATTCAACTCCCCGGAGGCCGCGCTCGACGCGGCCGGGCGGCTGGCCGAGGCGGTGTCCGGCTCGAATGGCGGAGAGTCGCGCTGAGGACATTGTGGCGCTTGGAGAATCAGGTGGAGAAGGGAGCATCTCCATGACTGCGGCATACGTCCCCCGACAGGTCATACAGCGAGCGCGGACGATCGCGTGGACCACGGCGTTGGGCGCGATCACGGCCGAGGCGTTGTCTGAGCGCGACGGGTTGAGTGCCGCCGCGGCCAGAGAGAGCTTGGATGAGGCTGTCGGGTTGGGCCTGTTGGAGAGGCATTCGCTGCTTGTGGGCTATTCCGACCTCTACACGGCGACCATCGCCGGTCGGAAGTTGGCCCGCAAGCACGCGGACGCCGGCGGGTACCCTTATCCGGAGGGGCTGCGCACGGCGGGTGTCACCATCAAGGATGCCCGGCACACGATCGCCTGCGCCAGCGTGGCGGCTGCCTTGGAACGCCGCTACCCCGACCACCGTGTGATCGGAGAGCGCGAGCTGCATCGCGATGAGAGCCGGCAGAGACGTCGCCTGGCGAGTGTGGACGTCCGCCGCCACGGGCAGCTGCGCTCCCACCACCCCGATCTCGCGATCTGGCCGCCTTTCAACGTCGGGCACTCGCGAGCATTGCCGATCGCGGTGGAGGTCGAGCTGACGATGAAGTCGAAGGAGGAGCTGCGGGCGATCTGCCTTGCGTTTGCCCGCAGCCGCCATATCGAAGCGGCGCTGTACTACGCAGAGACGACGAAGATCGAGGAAAGGCTCCTCGACACGGTGCAAGCGGTGAGAGGCGAGGAGATGATCGTCGTGAATCCCCTGAGCGCGATCGTCAAATCGCTGCCCGGCTTCGAGCTGGTTCCGTGGGAGGCCGATGAGCCGCCCGGCCCGGCGACGCTGTGATCGGGCGCGGCGAGCCGCTCAACGTCCGTTCCCCTATCTACCTTTGGGCCAGATGGCACAAGCAGACCACAGCACCGCCCACATCGACTGCAGTGCTTTTGCAACTGCGCTGCTATCGAGCCCCGGGAACCGTCGTCGCCCGAGGATGCAGCTTGGGCGGTCAGCTCACGCGGTGATCCCGCTCGCGCTCGGCTTCGGCAACCTTGTGTTTCCGAAGAGTCACAGCAGTCCTTCGTCCGGCCAGTGGCGTTCAGTCAGCTTAACTCCGCCGAGTCCGAACTTGACGAGTCGCCCGTTGCTCACGGGGATGCAACCTGCGGCCAAGATGCGTACTGGGTCGTCGCTGACATGCCGGTAGTGGAAGAGGATCAGGACGGAGCGACCACCGAATGTAGGACACGATGGGGCTGGACGGACTGGGTACGGGGGCAGTGCGTCCAGGCGGGCCACGATGCGACCAAGAGCCGCCGAGCTGGCGACGGTCAGAACCCCAGCAAGACCTCTCCCCCGATACCCGGGAGCTTCCGGGTTCAAATACCTACAGATCAGCGCGCCTGTAGGATGAGCGGGTACAAGCATTCTTGCCGTCGCCGGATTGGCGCTGGCCTTCAACCGGAAGTCGTTGCTCGGGCAACCGTGACTACGGGATATCACCTCCAGCGTCCCACGTTTCGCCGATATCGAACTAGTTGCGGGCGCCTGCCCGCCGCAGCCGCTCAACGTGGCGAGTGCCACCGCGAGCAACGCGACTGAAGGCACCCGCGTGAATGGCGTGAGGCGCATCGATCGAGTATCCCAGGAGTGGCGACCACGCCGTCAGAAAGGATCGCAGGCCGGCTCGCGCTCCCGCCCGGCACCGTCAAGGCCGGATGCGGCTCGGGTTGACGAAGCTGCGCTCTGGGCGTGACCCATACACCTCCCGACCTGCCGCCGCCAGCGCTAGATTCGGTCCAGATGCCCGCCGAGTCCTCCGAGCTAAACACCGCCCACATCGATTGCGACGCTTTTGCATCTGCGCTGCTATCGAGCCTCGGGAACCGTCGTCGCCCCAGGGGTGCAGCTTGGATGGTGCGGCTCAGGCCGTGATCTGCTTGCGCTCGGCGCGCTCGGCTTCGGCGACCATCTCGGCGGCGCGCTTGGGATCGCCGAGGGCCAGTAGGTGCGTCTGCTGCGCGATGTAGAGGGCGGCCGTGCGGTCGAGCGGGACGCGCTTGCCGTCGATCACAGCGTGGACGCGCTTGGGAGCGCCGTTGTTGTTGGGGCCGCCGTTGTTGGTGTGCTCAGCCATGCTTCCAGGATAGGACATCGGTCAAGCGGATCGGATGGCGCCGACGAGTTCGGCGATGTGTTCGGCGAGCGGCCGGTACGGGTCATGTTTGCCGACGAACGCGATGCCCAGCAGCTCGTCGTGACGGGCAAGGTCCTTGAAGGCGACGATGTCGAGGCCAAACGTGACCAGCCCGGCGTTGAGCGCGATGGTCGTGCCTCTGAGATTGCCGTCGACGAACGGGTGGGCGCGCAGCACCTTGGCGTAGAGGCGTGTGGCGGCATGAACGGCGCTGTAGGTGTCGCTGCCGGACGATGCGCGAATCTCCGCAGCGGCGGTGTTGAACTCGGCGCAGATCTTGTCCAGCCGGCGCGGGAGTTCGCGCGGCGTGACGCCCCGGTAGCCCCGGTTGTGCACGCCAAAGTAGACGTGCTGTGGTTGACCGTCTCGGAAGCCGCGCAGCCGCCCGGCGTCGTTGGGGAACAGCTCGCCGAAGATCTCGCGGTGCCAGGAGCACAGCAGCGCGGGCGAGAGCTCGATCGGACCGGCGTTCGCGAGGGCCTCGAGCGTTTCGAGGATGTCCGCAAACCGGTCGACGCTGAGGTTCCAGGTTTCCTCCGGGGTGCGTCCGGCCGCGCAGAAGAACGGCGACTCTTCGTCGTCGCGGAATCCCCGGAAGGGTGCGCCGTGGCTGGGGCTCATCGCACGGGACTGTAGGGCGCGCTGCGGAAGCCTCAACAGCACTGGCGTCTGCTTTGCGGCGGCGTGGCGCTCGCCGGGCGAGGCTCGTGCGGGCACGCACGCGGGTGAAGAACGAGGTGCGCACGCCACGGCAGCAGCCCATGCCCGCCCCGCCGGAGGGGGCGCTAGATTCGAGCTGAGTGTCCGCCGAGTCCTCCGAGCTAAACACAGCCCATATCGACTGCGACGCCTTCTACGTCTCGATCGAGCTGGAGCGCCGGCCCGAGCTGCGCGGGCTGCCGGTGGTCGTCGCCGGCACGGGCCCGCGCGCGGTGGTCACAACCGCGAGCTATGAGGCGCGACGCTTCGGCGTCGGCTCCGCGATCCCCGCCGCCCGCGCCCGGCGATTGTGCCCGCAGGCGGTGTTCCTGGCGCCTGACTTCCCCACCTACCGCGAGGTGTCGGGGCGCGTGATGGGGATCGTACGCGGGCAGGTCGAGCGCGTCGAGGTGGTGGGGCTCGACGAGGCCTACCTCGACGTCAGCGGACTGCTCTCCCCGCGCGCGGCGATGCGCCGGCTGGTGCAGGAGATCCGCGAGGCGACCGGGATCGTGTGCTCGGTGGGGATCGGCCCCAACAAGCTCGTGGCGAAGGTTGCCTCCGACGCGGAGAAGCCCGCGGGCTTCGTGGTGTTGAGCCGCGGGCAGGCGTGCGCGCGTTTCGGCGGCTCGCCCCCGGGCCTCGTGCCGGGGATCGGCCCCAAGACCGCGGCGCGACTGGCGCAGCTCGGCCTCGCCACGCTCGCCGCCCTCGCGGCCGCGCCCGAGGCGGTGCTGGTCGAGCGCTTCGGTCCCAATCTCGGCCGCGAGCTGTGCCGCCGCGCGCGCTTCGAACACGACGGCGAGGTCGGCGCCGCGCGCAAGGTGGTCTCGGAGTCGCGCGAGCGCACCTTCGACCACGACCTCCACGACCCCGCGCAGCTGAGCGCGCTGCTGGAGCGGATGTCCGACGAGCTGTGCGCCAGTCTCGCCGCGCACGGGCGCAGCGGGCGCACGATCGGGATCAAGGTGCGCCTCGATGACTTCACCACGGTCACCCGCGCCCACACGCTCGCCGATCCGACCTGCGATCCGCGGCTGGTCGACGCGGTCGCGCAGCGCCTGCTGCGCGAGTACTCCCCGCCGCGTCCGGTACGACTGCTGGGCGTGCGGGTCGCCGGCCTCGGAAAGCAGGGATCTCACGCTGACTCGCATGAACAGGACGACTCACAGTCCCCGGCCGCAGATCAGCTCGCCCTGCCGGTGTGATTAATCCACGAAGAGATAGGTGAAGCCCACCGCGCTCGGGCTGAAGACCCGCGAGCCGGCGTAAGTGGCGTTCGCCCGCCAATTGCCCGCCGAGGGCGGCGTGAAGGGGATCGACGTCGTGCCTTCACCCACCGTCGTTTCGAGCGTGCGGTAGAACTGCCAGCCGAAGACGGGGTCGAAGCGCTGTACTTCGACCTTCACCGGGCCGGCAGCCAGCGGCGCGACGAGGACCTTGATTTCCACCGCCTGGCCCGCGACGCCGTGCTCGGCTCCGAAGGCGACCTTTGTGCGGGTGATCGTGCGCGACTCGCGCGTGAGCGTGAAGTTGCCGGAGGTGTGGTTGCGCTCTGAGACGACCGCGTAGTAGTGGCCCTTGCGCAGCTGCTGTTGGAGCTTCTGCGAGCCGCTGCCGTTGCACGAGCAGGCGATCAGGCCGCCGTTCTGGTCGCGCAGCTGCAGGTTGAATTCGGCGCTCGCGGGCGCGCTCAGCCGCAAGGTCAGGTTGGAGTGGCTGGTGACGTCCATCCGGTAGAGGCGCAGCACCCGGACGCCGCTACCTTCCAGGCGCCCGCTGGAGCGCCCGTAGTTGCCGAGTTCTTCGCCAGGGGTGATTTGCATGCCGTTGGCTACCGTCACCTGCAGGTGAAAGCGCTGCTCGCCCTTGCGTTCGGGGTCGGGGGTGACCTCGAAGCTGTAGATCCCGCCCTTGCCCTGCCCGGGAGTGAACAGCCGGTAGCCGCCGCAGTTGACGCGCAAGCGCGCGGAGGCCCCTTCGAAGGAGTGCGTCCCCGGTCCGAACAGCGCGCCGTTCACGCAGCCCCCCCTTGTCTCGTTGACGAGGTTGATCAGGTAGCTGACCCCGGCGTGCATGACGATCGAGTAGGCGGCGTTGATGTTCTGGATGCGATCGACCTGGCCGCTTGCGCCGGCGTTGGGCAACCGTGTCCCCGGTGGCGCGATCGCGGGGGTGGGCTGGAAGACGTTGAGCGTGAAGGCGGCCAGCTGGGAGTTGGGAAGCGCCGCCACGCGGATCTCGTATTCGGTGTTCTTCTTCGCCTTGAACGACAGCGACGCCTTGCCTTCTTCTTCGGTCTGCTGGCAGGCGACCGGCACCAGCTGCGAGCGCACCGCCTTGTACACGTCGATCGTGCCGTCCAGCTTGCCTCCCGCCGCCAGTTCGACCGCCACCCGCTGCGCCACCGCGCCGGTATGCAGGCTGTACCACACCGAGCTGACCGTGCCGGGGACGCAGCCCGACTGCTCTTCCCCCGGCGCGATCGTCGCTCCCACGGTTGTCCCTTCGATGCTCTCCGGCAGCGCATGAATGGTCTGTGCGTTCGCGACTTCGTCGTTCGCCGGCGGCTTCGGGGCTTCGCTCGACGCGGCTCCGGCGGCGGGCGATAGGGCAAACCCGCACGTCAGAGCGAGCGCGAGAAGCATCACTCGTGACAATCGAGCCATCGGAAGATCATACGGTGCAGGACAGACGGATAGGATGCGTCGATGCCCATCGTGCGCGTCGGCGAGGTAGAGCTCTCTTACGAGCGCAGCGGCTCGGGGCCGCCGTTGCTGGCGATCATGGGCATGAGCGGCACGCTGCTGACCTGGGGCGAGCCGTTCGTGGGGCCCCTGCGCGAGCGCTTCGAGGTGATCGCCTACGACCATCGCGGCGTCGGCGAGAGCAGCCGCATGGAGGCGCCCTTCACGACCGCCGAGCTCGCCGCGGACGCCGCCGGGCTGCTCGATGCGCTGGAGGTCGAGTCGGCGCACGTGCTCGGCATCTCGATGGGTGGCATGGTTGCCCAGGAGCTCGTGCTCGCCCATCCGCAGCGGGTTCGCACCCTCACCCTCGGCTGCACCTACTGCGGCGGTGAGGGCAGCGCGCTCGCCTCGCCCCCGATCGCCCAACGGTTGTTCGAGGCGATGAGCTCGGGCGAGCGCGAGCGCGTGATCCGCACCACCTGGGAGATCTGCATCTCGCCCGGCTTGCGCGACGACGCCGAGCTCTATGCCACCTTCCGGGCGCTCGCGAAGGAACGGCCGGTCGCGCGCGAGGTGATCGCGGCGCAGATGCAGGCGATCGTCGCCCACGACACCTCCGCGCGACTGCCCGAGGTGCGGGTCCCGACGCTGATCGTGCACGGCACCGTGGACGAGTTGATCCCCGCGCAGAACGCACACGTGATCGCGGGGCACATGCCGGACGCCCGCCTGGAGCTGCTCGACGACATCGGCCACCTCTTCTTCTGGGAGCTTCCGCGGCGCTCCGCCGAGCTCGTGTGCGAGCACGCGCTGGTCAATGTGTAGCGACGCCGTCGCGCGATGGCCGCGCGCGAGCTGAGCGTCCGCGCCGACGACGGAGTCACGCTCTCCGGGGAAGAGGCGGATCCCGCTGGACCGGATCCCGCCGGCTTGCCGATCGTGCTGCTGCACGGCCTCACCGCCACCCGGCGGTATGTCGTGATGGGCTCGCGGCTGCTGGAGCGCTCCGGTCATCGGACGATCGCCTACGACGCGCGGGGGCACGGGCGTTCGACTCCGGCTGTCGTGGCCGGCGGGGGGACGGCGGGCGAGGCTGAGTACGGCTATGCGCGGCTGGCGCGTGACCTGGAGGAGGTGCTCGACGCGCTGGAGCTGGGTCGCGCGGCGCTCGCCGGCGCCTCGATGGGGGCGCATACCGCCTTGTGCTTCGCGCTCGCGCACCCCGAGCGCGTGGCCGCCCTAGGGCTCGTGACGCCCGCCTTCGACCCCGCCACTCGGGACGGCACGCCGGAAGGCGATCGCGACGTGCTCGCCCGCGCGCTGCGGGAGGGTGGGGTGGAGGCGTTCGTGCAGGCTTACGACTTCTCCACTGTGCCCCCGGCGTGGCGCGAGACAGTCGAGCGGGTCGTCTCGCAGCGCCTGTCGCGGCACGAGCACCCCGCTGCCGTCGCCGACGCAATGGAAGTCGTTTCTCGCTCGCGGCCGTTCGAGGACTTCGCCGAGTTGGCGGCGATCGCCGTTCCCACCGTGGTAGTCGCCTCCCGAGACGAGGTCGACCCCGGCCACCCGCTCGCGCTGGCCGAGCGCTACGCACGGGCGATCCCCGGGGCGGCGCTTACGGTCGAGGAGGGGGGGCCGCCCGTGCGTTCCCCGATCGCGTGGCAGGGGGGGCAGCTCTCGAAGGTGCTGCTGAAGCTGCTCGCACGGGCCGAAGCGTGGTGATCCACGGCCGGGGGCCACCGCGGGATGCCTTGACCCTGTCCGAGCGGCGGCGTGCGTCCGAGCGCCGCGTGCGTTATATACATGAGGAATGACCGTACGCGAGTGGGATGGCGGCGTCTACGACCGCATTTCCGCGCCGATGGAGGCGCTGGGCCGGGCCGTGCTCGACCGGTTGGCGCTCGATGGAGACGAGACCGTGATCGACGCCGGCTGCGGGTCGGGGCGCGTCACGGAAGCGCTGATCGAACGACTGCCGCGGGGACGGGTGATCGCGGTGGACGCCTCGCCCTCGATGGTGGCCGCCGCGCGCGAGCGGCTGCAGCGCTCGGGACACGGTCCGGAGCGGGTGGAGGTGCGCGAGGGGGACCTGCTCGAGCTGGAGGTGGCGGAGCCGGTGGACGCGATCCTCTCGACTGCCACGTTCCACTGGATCCTCGACCACGAGCGGCTGTTCGCCCGTCTGCACTCGGTGCTGCGCCCCGATGGGCGGCTGGTGGCGCAGTGTGGGGGGAGGGGCAACATCGATGTGTTGCGCGGAGTCGCCAACGAAGTTCTGGCGCACGAGCCGTACGCCGCACACTTCCGCGACTGGCGGCCACCGTGGAACTACGCCGGTCCCGAGGAGACTAAGGGACACCTGCTGGGCGGGGGCTTCGCAAGCGCCGAGTGCTGGTTGCAGCCAGCCCCGCAGCAGCCCGAGCACCCGCGCGAGTTCCTCTCCTCGATCGTGCTCGGCCCGCACTACCAGCAGCTGCCGGTGGAGCTGCGCGAGCAGTTCATGGACACCGTGCTCGCCGAGCTGGGCGAGCCGGTGGTTGTCGACTACATCCGCCTCAACATCGACGCCGTCGCGTAGTCACGCGACAGGCTCACGCCAGCGCCGCGGAGTCGGTCGCGGCGCCGGCCGCTCCGTGGTCGGAGGTGAGCGCGGCGTAGCGCCCGCCCAGCTCCAGCAGCTCCTCGTGCGTGCCGCGCTCGACGATGTGCCCGGCGTCGAGCACGAGGATCTGGTCGGCGTCGCGCACCGTGGAGAGGCGGTGGGCGATCGCGATCGTGGTGCGTCCGCGGGAGAGCTCGTCGAGTGCGAATTGCACCGCGCGCTCGGTCTCGGTGTCAAGCGCGGAGGTCGCCTCGTCGAGGATCAGCACCGGCGGGTTGCGCAGGACGGTGCGCGCGATCGCGATGCGCTGCTTCTCCCCGCCGGAGAAGCGGTAGCCGCGCTCGCCCACGGGGGTGTTGTAGCCGTCGGGCAGTGAGACGATCAGCTCGTGGATCTGCGCGGCCCGGGCGGCGTCTTCGATCTGCTCGTCCGAGGCCTGCGGGCAGGCGAAGCGCAGATTGTCGCCGATCGAGGCGTGGAACAGGTAGGTCTCCTGCGAGACCAGCCCCACGGTGGCGGCGAGCGACTCCAGCGTCACGTCGCGGATGTCGGTGCCGTCGATCGTGATGCGCCCGCGCTCGGGCTCGTACAGGCGCGCGACCAGGTAGGCGAGCGTGGTCTTGCCCGAGCCGGTCTCCCCAACCAGCGCGGTGCGCGTCCCCGCGGGTATCTCGGCGGCGATCTCCTGCAACGTCCACGGGCCGTCGGGTCGGTAGCGAAACCACACGTCCTCCAGGCGCACCTCACAGGCGATGCCATCGCGGCGGCCCGTCCCGTCCCCCCGGCCCACTGCGCCATCGCGGCTCGCCGCGCCCGCGCCGAGCGGCACGGCGCCGGGGCGCTCGACGATGTCGATCGGCAGGTCGAGGTACTCGAAGATCCGCCCGAACAGCGCCAGCGAAGTCTGCACTTCGAGGCCGACCGACAGCAGCTGCTGCATCGGGAACAGCAGGCGGGTCTGCAGCGTGGTGAAGGCGACCACGGTCCCGATCGAGATCACGGCGTGACCGTGGACGGAGCTGTAGCCCGCAAACCAGTACACGGCGGCGGGCATGATCGCGAAGCTCATCTGCACCGACGCCATCCGCCAGCGCCCCGCCATCCGCGCGCGCACCTCCAGGTCGGCCAGCTCGCTGGACTCCGAGGAGAAGCGGTCGACCAGCTCGCCGGAGCGGCCCATCGTTTTGCCGAGCAGGATGCCCGACACCGACAGCGACTCCTCGACCAGCGTGGACATGTCGGCGAGGCGGCCCTGGCGCACGGACTGGATGCGCCGGCGCTCGTTGCCGACGCGCCGAGTGAGCCACACGAAGAACGGCAGCAGGATCAGCGAGAACAGGGTCAGCTGCCAGGAGAGCGCGAACATCGCGACGATCGTCGCGGTGACGGTGGCGACCGTGGAGACGGTCGACGTGGCGGTGCTCGTGACGACGTCGTCGATGCCGCCGATGTCGTAGGCGATCCGCGCCTGCACCTCGCCCGAGCGCGTGCGGGTGAAGAACGCCAGCGACATCCGCTGCAGGTGCGCGTACACGGCGGCGCGCAGGTCGTGCATCACGCGCTGGCCGACCTGGTTGGAGATCCACGTCTGCGCGACACCGATCACCCCGTTGATGATCGCCAGCGCGATCATGCCCGCCACCATCCACGTCAGCAGTTCCAGGTCGTGGCCGACGATGCCCTTGTCGACCGCTTCACGCAGCAGGAAGGGCGAGGCGACGCTGAGGATCGAGCCGAACACGATCAGCCCCAGCAGCAGCCCCAGCCGCACGCGGTAGGGCACGAACAGCCGCCCGATCCGCCGCAGGGAAACCGGCCGGTCAGGGATGTCCTCGGGGCGGAGCTCTTTGCGGCGCGCGGGCGGGCGGGCACCTGATCTCCCTTCACCGCCTCCTCCGCCGCGGCCCTCGCCGTGGAAGCTCATCGCACTGTCCCGAATCGCCGCGCGTTCATCCAGATGACTGTATCCATCGACCCGACGGGAAATATTGATTTTGGGAGGGGGCTCCGGCTCTAAAGAGCCTCCGCCGGGCGGGGTTGCGCAAATGATGTGCAGGGGGCGCGCGGCCACGGGGCGCGGCGTCATACGATTGAGGCCATGAACCTCTCCCCGACCGAGATCCGCGTGCTCGGCTGCCTCATGGAAAAGCGGCGCACCACGCCGGACGTGTACCCCCTGAGCCTCAACTCGCTGCGGCTGGCGTGCAACCAGTCCACCAACCGCGATCCGGTGGTGCAGTACGACGAGGCGGTGCTGCGCGACGCCCTGCATCGCCTGCAGCGCCGCGGTTATACGCGCCTGACCAGCGGCGCGGGCAGCCGCGCGCCGAAGTACCGGCACCTGCTCGCGGAAGCGCTGCCGATGGGCGAAGACGAGCAGGCCATCGTGTGCGTGCTGATGCTGCGCGGCCCCCAGACCCCCGGCGAGCTCAAGCAGCGAACCGAGCGGATGCACGCCTTCGCCGATCTCAGCGGGGTGCACGAGACGCTGGAGCGGTTGATCGGCCGCGGCTTGGTCGCCGTCCTGGAACGCCGGCCCGGCCAGAAGGAGGAGCGCTACGTCCAGCTGCTGGGGGAGGAGGCCGAGACCTCCGACGCGGCGCCATCGCCCATGCCCACGCCAGTCCCCCGGGCTGTCGGTGGCTTGGAGGAGCGGGTGGCGCGTCTGGAGCGCGAAGTGGCACAGCTGCGCGCCGCTTTGGGAGACGGACCCGTGGAGGAGGCGCAGGCCTCATATACGGGGCCCACGGAGGAGGAGCAGGCCTCATACACGGAGCCCACGGAGGAGGAGCAGGCCTCGCATACGGGGCCCGCGGAGGAGGAGCAGGCCTCATACACGGAGCCCACGGAGGAGGAGCAGGCCTCGCATACGGGGCCCGCGGAGGAACAGGCATCGTTTGCGCCCCCCAACCAGGGGGGGGCGCACAGTGAGGCGGAGCGCTCGACCTCGCCGGAAGGCAAGGAGGAAGTGGGGGCCGACGGGGTCGATGGGAACAAAACCGAGGAGAGGGGGGAGACGCTCGAATGGACGTGACCCACGCCACCGCGATCCTCGCCGCGACAACCAGCTCGACCGGGGACACCGCCACCGGGGTGGGCATCCCCCTGGCGCTTGCGGCGGGGCTGGTGTCGTTCCTCTCGCCGTGCGTGCTGCCGCTGGTGCCCGGCTACCTCTCGACGGTGATCGGGGTCGCGCCCGCCGACATCCAGCACGCCGGCGCGCGCCGCGTGCTCGGCCCGAGCCTGCTGTTCATCGCGAGCTTCTCGCTGATCTTCATCCTGCTGGGCCTGACGGCCACCCAGATCGGCTCGGTGCTCACCGATCACATCGTCACGCTGCGCACGGTCGGGGGCGTGTTGATCATCGCGATGGGGGTGCTGTTCCTCGCCACGCCGTTCGTGGACGCGCTCAACTTCCAGTGGCACTCGGAGTCCTTGCAGCGACTCGCCGGCCGCGGCGGGCCGCTGGTGGCGGGAGCGGCGTTCGCGATCGCGTGGACGCCCTGCACCAGCATCACGCTCGGGGCGATTCTCACCCAGGCGGCAGTATCCAGCTCCGCCGCCCACGGGGCGCTGCTGCTCGCCTTCTACTCCGCGGGCCTGGCGATCCCGTTCCTGCTGATCGCGCTCGCATTCGAGCGCGCCACCGATGCGCTGGCGGTGGTGAAGCGCCACTTCTCGGTGATCGTGGGCGTCGGTGGACTGGTGATGATCGTGTTGGGTATGTTGATCGTCACGGGTGAGTTCACGGTGCTCAACGCCCAGGCCAACAACTGGCTTCAGGGTACAGGGCTCGACGTCACGAACATCTAAAGCATCAGGTGTGGCTCAGGTCGGACTACGTGTTGCGGCGGCCTTGCGTGCGCGGTAGCGCTGTTCCCACGCTTCCTGGTTGCGCTTGGCGTCCAGCACGAACGGGGAGTGGCCGATCGCTTTGACGATCCCCTCGTTGACCGCCGACTCGGGGAAGGGCAGGGGGCGCATCACGTCCACGAACAGCACCACGCGCGTCTCGTCGGTGTCGTTCCACACCTCGTGGTTGAAGGTGTCGTCGAACACCATGCTCTTGCCCGCCTCCCAGTGGCGGATGTCATCGCCGACCCTGATCCGGCAGTGGGCGGCATCATGAGGGACGATCAGCCCGAGGTGGTAGCGCAGCACCCCCTTGTAGGGGCCGCGGTGGTCGAGGATGTGCTTGCGCGGGGAGAGGATCGAGATCATCGCCGTCTTCATCCCGGGTATCTCGCGCATCAAGGCGGCCGTGCGCGGACACATCTCCACCCCCAGCTCCGCCTCGAAGCCGTACCCGTACAGGAAGAACGTCTTCCAGCGGTCGTCGTCGGTGATCTCGATCTGGTCCTTGGAGATGTCCTGGAAGTTGGCGAGCGCGGCGTGGTCGTCGAGCAGCGCGGCGGCCTCGTCGCGGATCACCTCCCAGTTGCGCTCGATGTGCTCCACCCAGGGGAAGCGCTCCAACGGGAAGAACGTCGCGTCCCCCACCAGCGAGCGTCTACCGATGAAGCGCTCGATCGGGGCGAGGATCCGTTCCCCGCCCGCGATCGTCAGCTCCACCGTGTGCTCCCACAGCGTCTTCTGCGAACCATCTGTCATTCGCGATGCCTCCTCCGATCGCCTCCGAGTGAGGCATCCAGAGTAGTAACCCGTTGCGACGGTACGTTCAGATGGATTATGCGGCCTCGCGGAGGGCCGCCAGCTCTGGCGACTCCGCGAGCTTCTTCAGCGCGCGCTGCTCCAGCTGCGAGGCCCGCTCCGCGGAGAAGCCGAGGCGCTTGCCGATCGCGGTGAGCGTCTGCGGCGCCTCGTGGCCGGTGCCGAAGCGCAGCGTCAGCACGGTGCGCTCGGTTTCGGGCAGCTGCGAGATCGCGAGCTGCACAAGGCGCTCGCGCTCGTTTTCGTAGGCGGTCTCCTCGGGCGGCTCCTGGTCGGAGGGCAGCAGGTCACCAAGCGCGGTGTCCCCGTCCTCGCCCACCTGCTGGTCGAGGCTGACGAGCGCCGCACGCTGGTGGCGCACTTCCTCGACCTGCTCGAGCTCGAGGCCGGTCTCCAGCGCGATCTCCTCGGAGGTCGGCTCGCGCCCGAGGCGTACGGAGAGCTCGCGCTCGACGCGGCCCACCTTGCGGGTGCGCTGGGCGACGTGCACCGGCAGGCGGATCGTGCGCCCGGAGTTCTCCAGGCCCCGCTGGATCGCCTGGCGGATCCACAGCGTGGCGTAGGTGGAGAAGCGGAAGCCCTTGCGCCAGTCGAACTTCTCGCTGGCGCGGATCAGGCCGAGCATCCCCTCCTGCACGAGGTCGGCGAGCGGCAGGCCCTGGTTTTGGTAGCGGCGCGCGTTGGAGGCGACCAGGCGCAGGTTGGAGTTGATCATCAGTTCCTTCGCGCGCAGGTCCCCGCGCTCGATCCGCTGCGCCAGTTCGATCTCCTGGTCTGGCGTGAGCAGGGGGTAGCGCCGCGAGTGCGCGAGCAGCTGGTCGACGGACTCGGGGATGAAGCTTTCGGGTTCGGGTGCCGCCACCGGGCGCCGGCGGCGGGCGCTTGCGGCGGAGCCGGGACGGCTCTCCGCGAAGGGCGAATCGAGGGCAGTCGGAGTCTGCACGGCGCCGTCCGGGGCGTCCGCGGCCTCCAAGGTGTCTAGTGTGGTGATCTGGCGGCTATCGTCTGTCATGAGTCTGGTCCTTCGAATTGAAAAAGAGGGGCCTGGCTGTGGCTGGGCTCCTTGACTGAAGGGAGGAGGGCCTCAGCTTGCCGACCCCTATCTCCGATGCTTGGAGTCGGAATTATAGGGCACAATAGTTGCGTTGTCAATTATTCCTGGCGTAGCGGCTGGGCGGGCGCGTTAGTCCACCCCGTACACGGCGGGTGCCCCTGTTGGAGCCCATCGGCAGCCCATAAGTTGCTCTGCCCGAGAACATCCTCTACCCACTCGGGCAAATCGTTATGCAGTGGTTATCTGGTCGTGATGCGCTTCTTATTCGCGCGCCGGGCCAAGAAACCTGCGCCGCGATGTTCGGCTCATCGGACATATGGCCCATTTGCGCGAGGCGCCGGCGCCTCCACTGGCCGAGCGTACGCTTCGAGGGTCGACGCGCGGAGCCCCTATTGACTGCCCACCGGTGCCTGATCGCTGCTTTGTGCGGCCTGTTCGGGGCTGGCCGAAACGGGGATGCTCGCTGGAGGCGAGTGTCTCCCGGCTTCGGTTGTGGTCGTGAGGATCGCGGCGCTGCCGCGGGTGAGCGTGCGGCGCACGAGGCCGGGGAGCAGCAGGCGGGCGGCGGCGGCCAGGAAGTAGGGGCGCGGCACATAGCGCTCGGCGCGACGTCCAACGCCCACCTCGACGATCGCCTCCGCGACCCGGTCGGGCGTTGAGACCATCCACGCTGTCTGCGGCCGCGCGAGCAGCTCGCGGGCGGGGAAGCCCTCGGTGGCGACGAACCCGGGGAACACCGTGCCGACGTGGACCCCGTGGGCGTGCTCCTCTGCGTACAGCGCGTCGCTCCAGCCGGTGAGCGCGAACTTGCTCGCCGAGTAGGCGCCGGTGCCGGGGCGCGTGACGCGCGCGGCGGTGCTGGAGACGTTGACGATCGCGCTCGGCGCGCACTCCCGCAGCAGCGGCAGCAGCGCCTCGGTGAGCCGTACGGGCGCATCGAAGTTGAGCGTCATCGTGCGCCGCACGTTGGCGTGCCCGCCCTCCGCGAAAGGCGCGCGCCAAGCCGCACCGGCGTTGTTGACCAGCAGCGTCAGGCGCCCGCCGTACTGCTCGCGCAGATGTGCCAGCACGCGCGCGGGGGCGTCCTCGTCGGTGAGGTCGAGAGCCAGCCAGGTGCAGGCGGCGGGCAGCGTCTCGGCGAGGCTGCGCAGCAGCTCCTCGCGGCGCGCGACGAGCACCAGCTGTGTGTCGGGCTCACGCGCCAGGCGCCGCGCGGTAGCCTCGCCGATCCCGCTGGAGGCGCCGGTGATCACCGCGACGAGGGGTGCGCTCACAGGCGCGACCATACAACAAGGCCAGTGTCGGGACCTGAGAGCAAAGCGTTCCGGGGATGCAGAGAGGGCGCAGGGCGCCCGTCCAGTTAACCGTCAGCCCTAACGGAGCCAGACCCGCCGGTGCGTCGCAAAAGCCTGCTGAGCCAGGCGGGCATGGGTGGAACCGACACCAGGTCGGGCAGGATGAGAGATCTGAAGTGACGAACATCCTCGTCGCTCTCGTCGCGGCCTGGCCGTACGGGGCGCGGGTCAACCGGGCGCTTGTGGCTGCCTGACTGTTGCTCCATGCTGCTCATTGTACTACCCCCGCCAACTCGAATAGAACTGCGAGCACAAGGAACGCAAGAGCCCAAGTGATCAGTGGGTCCTTTTGGTCCAAGGCTCGCTGGTTGGCGAGCGTTTCCGTCGCGAGGTCTTTGAGAAGCGCGTCTTGGACGTCCTCGTCATCGTTGGTGTCGTGGGCATCGAGCACGTCGCTTACAAGCGGGCCGATTTCCCGTGCGCCTCGAAGCAGCAGCGCACGTACTGCCAGGCCAGCCGAGGATCCAAGCAAGACCAGGGCGGCAATCCAGAAATGGTGAGGCGATCGAGTGCTGAGGACGAGCGCGGCGACTGCCACGCGTGCGCTCACCACCCCCAATGCTCCGGCGTCGACGGATGCGGACCGCGCTGCCTGTGTCTGCAGCTGGCTCTCAGCCAGCGAGCAGAGCCGATCGGCAAGCCGCGGGGCAATCCTTTTCGTGGGCATGCCAATCACGCTACGCGCCGGCCGGGACGCAACGCTCCGGCGGACGCTCACATCGCCAGTGTTTATGCGGTGTCCGTTACAAAACTTGGCGTGATCGGGATCTTGTCGGCGCTGCAAAGGCGTGAATGGCAGTCGACACACGATTGGTACGATCCGTACGTGGAGTCCTCAGGTCAGCTGCTGCCCGTTGAAGGCCACCACCTGAGGGGCATCTCCCCGCGTGCCTTTCAGCACCCCGCCGATCGTGCCGCCACGGCGGCCCTGAAATCGATCCCGTACCTGGACACGGTCGTGCGCAAGCTGATCGAGCTGGGCTATGAGCGCGCACTGCGCCAGAGCTACCTCGGCTCGGCGGTGAGGCTCTCCGAAGAGCAGCTCGGCGACGTGTGGCGCGAGCACGCGATCGCCTACACCACGCTTGACATGGTCGATGTACCCGACCTCTACCTCACGCAGTACCCCTCGCCGAACGCGATGGCGATCGGCGCCAAGCGCCCGATCGTGGTGGTGCAATCAGAGCTCGTGGGACTGCTGGACGCCGGGCAGCGCCGCGCGGTGTTCGCGCACGAGGCCGCGCACATCCTCGCCGACCACCAGCTGTACCGCACCGCGCTCTACATCCTGATGCTGTTGGGGCGGACATCGCGGCTGCTGCTGCCGCTGGCGCCGATCCGCACGGCGCTGATGGAGTGGGAGCGCGCGACCGAGCTGAGCGCCGACCGCGCGGCGGCACTCGTCACGCGCGACCCGCTGACGGTGTGCCGCACGCTGATGTGCCTCTCGGCCGGGGCGATGGTGGATGAGCTCGACCTCGACGTGTTCATGCGCCAGGGCCTCGACTACACCGAGAAGGGCGGTGGCCTCGAGCGTCTGACGCGCCTGCTGATCGACCTGGGCGTCAGCCATCCGATGCCGGTGAAGCGTACGCACGAGCTGATGGCGTGGGTGCGCTCCGGCGAGTTCGACCGGATCGTCGGCGGCGAGTACCCGACCCGCGACGAACCGGTCGATGCCCGCGCCGAGGGCAGCGAGGCGGTGTCCCACTACTCCGAGCGCTTCCGCGACGCCTTCCGCGACGCCGGCGAGTCGATCAACTCCGTCGGCCAGCAGCTCGCCGACTGGCTGCGCAAAAACCCGGGTGGGGAGGAGGAGGACGACGTGGAGGAGGCAGAGGAGTAGCGGAAGTTGTCCCTCACCCCTCCGGCGCGCGCTCGGAACTGCGGCGGAGGTTGCCGATCAGCAGGCCGATCACGGTCACGAGGTAGATCTGGCCGAAGAGCATCTCGAGCACCGAGAGCGCGCGTCCCAGGTTCAGCGTTGGGGTGAGGTCGCCGTAGCCGGTGGTGGTGAGCGTTGTGAAGCTGAAGTAGATCTGCTGGCTCTGGGTGACCGCGGCGTTGGAGACCTGCTCGAAGTAGGGCTGGGAACTGAGGCCGACGATCACACGGACGACCAGCGCGAACAGCAGCCCGATCAGCAGGTAGCTGGTCAGCGCTCCCGCCACCGCCTGCAGCGTGACGCCACGATCGCGCACCAGCCGCACCACACCGCGGGTAAGCATGATCAACACCGCCAGCACCGCGGCGGCGGCCCCCGCAGCGCCCACCCAGCGCGGTACGACGGAGAGCCCAACCAGCACCGCCAGGGCGACCAGCGCGAGCGCGGTCAGAGTCGCCGTGACACCACGACTCGCCAGAGGTTCGCGCGAGGTGATGATGATCGCGAACAGCATCGCGCCCTGGAGGATCACCGCGATGGCGCGGCCGGCGGGGGTCTCGGGCGCGACGATCGAGAACAGCACTGCCAGGATCGTGAGCGCGAGCACCACGCCGTAGCGGTGCTGGGAGGATCTGGCACGCTCAGACGACGCGGTGGGTTCCGACGACACTCGGGAAAGGATGGCGCGGGCGGCGGCGGATCGGACGGTGTGTCTCAGTTTGAAGGTATGACCATCGACTGGACCTGTGGGCAGTGCTCAGATGACAGCTATGAGAGGTCCAGTAGCTGGTTGGTCGCCCATGCTCTCATACGCCGGCGCGGCTCCCTACCGCGAGCTCCACTTGCCCTGCCCGTAGCGGGCGAGCTCGAGGCGCGCGATTACGCCGCGGTGGACCTCGTCGGGGCCGTCGGCGAGACGCAGCGCGCGCGCCACGGTCCAGGCGGCGCCGAGCGGGAAGTCGTCGCTGAGGCCGGCGCCGCCATGCAGCTGCATCGCCATGTCCACCACGCGCTGGGCCATGTTGGGCACCGCGACCTTGATCTGGGAGACCGCGCCCAACATCTGAGATGACGCCGTGTCGATCAGCCACGCCGCGTGCAGCACGTGCAGGCGCGCCTGGTCGATCGCGATTCGCGCGTCGGCGATCCGCTCGCGGTTGCCGCCGAGGTTGGCGAGCGGCCTGCCGAACGCAACTCGCTCGGTGGCGCGGCGGCAGGCGAGCTCCAGGGCGAGCTCGGCGAGGCCGACGAGGCGCATGCAGTGGTGCACCCGTCCGGGGCCGAGGCGTGCCTGGGCGATCCCGAATGCCTGCCCGGGCCCGCCGACGATCGCGCTCGCGGGCAGGCGCACGTCGGTGAAGGAGACTTCGCCGTGGCCGCCGGGGGCGTCGTCGAAGCCCATCGCGGAGAGCATCCGCTCGACTTTCACCCCGGGGGTGTCGAGCGGGACGAGCACCATCGAGTGCTGGTGGTAGCGGTCGGCGGCGGGGTCGGTGAGCCCCATGAAGATCGCCACCCTGCAGTTGGGGTGCCCTACGCCGGTGCTCCACCACTTGCGACCGTTCACCACCACCTCATCGCCGTCGAGCGTCGCCGTGGCCTGCATGTTGGTCGCGTCGGCGGAGGCGACGTCGGGCTCGGTCATGCAGAAGGCCGAGCGGATCTCCCCGGCGAGCAACGGCTCGAGCCAGCGCTCATGCTGCTCGGGGGAGCCGAAGTGCAGCAGCACCTCCATGTTGCCGGTGTCGGGCGCGTTGCAGTTGCACACCTCGCTCGAGATCAGCGAGCGGCCCATGCGCTCGGCAAGGGGCGCGTACTCGACGTTCGAGAGCCCCGCGCCCTGTGGGCGGCCGCCGACCTCGGGACTGCCCGGCAGGAACAGGTTCCACAGGCCCTCCTCCCGGGCTTTGGCCTTCAGCTCCTCGATCGCCGGGTGCACGATCCACGGGTCGGAGCTCGCGAGCTGGCCGAAACGGGGACCGATTGGGGAGACACTCGCTTCGCTCGCATCCCCGAATCGGCCAGCGCCGAAGGCGCGTGTCCCCCGGATTCGGTCGCGGTGGTAGGGCTCCTCGCGGGGGGCGACCTCGCAGTCGATGAACGCGTCGAGGCGCTCCATCAGCTCGCGCGCTCGGGGGGAGTGCTCGAAGTCCATCGCCCCGCTAGCTTCCGTCGGTCGCGCGGGCGGCCGGGGCGGGGGGCAGCCATGCCGCGCTCGCTGCCGCCGGCAGGCCCATCTCAGCTCCTATCGCGAACATCAAGCACGACCTTGCCGGTGGCGCGCCGCTCGTCGATCTCCTGGAGCGCGTCGGCGGTTTGCTCCAGCGCAAAGCGCGCGCCGACGATCGGGCGCACGACGCCCTGCGCGATCATCGGCTCTAGCCGCGCGCCGATCTCGCGGCAGAGCTCGGGGCGGGTGAGCGCATAGGCGCCCCACCCGGCGCCGACCACCTCGACGTTGCCGAGCAGCAGCCGGTTGACCCGCACCTCGGGGATCGACCCGCCGGTGAAGCCGACGACGACCAGGCGGCCGTCGGCGCGCAGCGAGCGCAGGCTGTCGGTGAAGCGATCGCCGCCGACCGGGTCGAGCACCACGTCCACGCCGCCGCCCGAGAGCTCCTTGGCCTCATCTCGCCACGGGCCGTCGGAGCGCAGCACCTCATCGGCGCCGGCCTCGCGCGCCACCAGTGCCTTCTCCTCGTTGGAGACGACCGCGATGGTGCGCGCGCCCAGCCCCGCGGCGACCTGCAGCACCGCCGTGCCCACGCCACCTGCGGCCCCGTGCACGAGCACGGTCTCGCCTGGCTTCAGCCGCCCGCGCAGCGCCAGCGCGAAGTAGGCGGTGTGGTAGTTGAGGATCAGGCCGGCGCCCTGTGCGAAGTCCAGCGCATCGGGCAGGCGGAAGGTGAGAAATGGGGGCGCCACCGTTTCCTCGGCGAAGCCGCCGACCATGCAGAAGGCGGCCACGCGTTCGCCGGCGCTGACGCCGGCACCCTCCGACGCGGCGCTCACGACCCCGGCAACCTCGCCGCCCGGGACGAACGGCAGCGGCGGTTTGTACTGGTACTCGCCGCGCGTCTGCAGCACCTCCGGGAAGGAGACGCCGGCGGCGTGAACGTCGATCACCACGCCCTCACCCGGCGTGAGCATGTGCGACGGAGGCAACTCCGGCGCGGGCAGATCGACCAGGCGCAGCGCGCTGGTCGGCCCCGTCAGGTCTGTGATCTGGACTGCCTTCAACGCACGGCTACCCTACCGTGGACACGGCACAACCGTTCGCGCGCTGGTGTGAGAGCCGTTTTCGAAGGAAAACGAGGCGGCGAAGTGGAAGCCGCCGCGCGGGCAGGTGAGAGGCAGGATGATGCCGCGGGGGTGGTAGGGGAGGTACTGGCCGTGGGTGTGTTCGTAGTAGATGAGGTGCAGGGGCCCGATCGTGGAGTCCAGCTGCACGACGGCGGCGTTGGGCGCCCCGGGAAGCGTGGGGACGAGCGGGATCGTGGTGGCGAGATCGCCGCCGAAGGGGCTGCCCGCGGGGAGCACGAGGCCGTGGAAGACGATCTGGGCTGAGACGGGGGTGTGGCCGTTGGCGTAGAAGAGCAGCCCGAGGTGCCCTTCCTGGATGTGCGCCATGAAGATGGTGGTCTGGGCGGTCTCTCGCAGGACCTCGGGACCGAACGGGACCTCGACGATTCCTTTGCCGTAGCCCATCTGCGACTGGGAGGGGCAGCCTTCGGGGCCGTCGACTTCGAGCGTGGCGGCGTTGCACGTTTCGAGGCCGAGGCCGCTGGTGCCGATCCCGAGGTTGTCGGGGTAGTAGAGGTCGAGCGAGGTCAGCGGGGAGGGAACCTCGCCGGTGGTGGTGGCAATCGTGAAGCCGAAGATGATCGTGGTGCCTCGCCCGAGGTTCTCGGGGGAGAGCGCCGCGCTCAGCTTCGCCGTCGGTTCGGTCACGGCGGCGGATGCCCGGGCCGTGGTGAGATGCCACGCACACGCGAGCGCGGCCAGCAGAGCGAGCGCGGCGCAGACGGCGGACGATGTTCTGACTCTGAAGATCGTTCCTTGCACGCAGAACAAACCATACAGCCCGAACGAGTCGGTGACCCACACCTGCTTCCGACTGTTGTCTACGAGCCGGCTGTGCGGTGGCGGCCTACGCCCGCTGCCACGTGGCGAGGCGCATCAGCGTGCCGGCGCCGACGCCGCGGGCGGTGAGAATGCAGGTATGGCCGGCTTCGCGCCAGGTGATGATCGTTGGGTTGGCGTGGTTGAGGACGTGGAAGCTCACGCCGTGCCGCTGCACTGAGGCACTGCCGGCGGGGATCGCCAGCGCGGCGCCGGAGACGATCGAGTAGCCGATCCGCAGCGCACGGGAGTTGGTGTAGAAGACGGTGGTGACGGTGCGCCCGCCGACCATGTCGGTGCGTGTCCCGACTGCCCTCCAGCCTAGCTTGCCGCCCCAGTAGGGGTAGTCGATCCCCGCGGCGGAGGCCGCCAGCAGGCGGGGGTTGTGGGGGCTCTCGGCGGGTGCGGCGTGAGTGGCGCTGCCCAGGCCCGAGCTCGATGCCTGCAGCGCGGTGGGAGCGCTCGTGCCGCCTCCCGTGGTGAGCACCAGCACGAGCACAACCGCCGCGGCGGTCGCGAGTGCAACGGCGGCCGCGAGCCGTGGCGGCCGTCGCAGAGAGAGGGAGCGTCGCGCGTCGCGGGCGCGGGCTCGCCCGGACATGGGAGCGATGGCTGCGCCGGTGCCCGCGGGTTGGCCCTCACCCGCGGCGGCTGTGTCCCCGGCGGCGGCCAGCTCGATCGAGCGGCGCAGCAGGGTGGGGGCCTCGACGCGCCCCAGTGAGCGCACGAGCATCACCGCGCGGCGCTGGTCCTCCAGTTCGGCAGCCAGCTCGGGGGACTCGGCGACGCGCGTCAGCAGCGCATCGCGCTGATGCTCGGGCAGCGTGCCGTCGGCGAGCGCTGCCAACTCTGCGTGAATATCTTCAGGCTCGTGGCTCATGTGGTGCTCTCTCTGGTAAGACGCCGTGCGGGGGGTTCACCTTCCCGCGGGACGGGAAGATCCCTGCCCACGGACACGTCCTTCTCGCCTATGTCCACCGGCTCGTCTTCGTCCGCAGGCAGGTTTCCGCCCTGCTCACGCGCGGACACGTCCCCGCGCTCGGGTGCAGCGAGGCCCTTCGACGGAGAGGACGATTCCAGCGCGTGCACGACAAAAGCGCGCGCGCGAAACAGCCGCGTGGCGACGGTGGCCTCCTTGGTGTCGAGCACACGCGCGGCCTCGCGGTGGGAGAGGCCGGCGATGTCGCACGCGACGAGCGCGAGGCGGTAGCGCTCGGGGAGCCCGGCGATCGCCGCGAAGACCTCCCGCGCCTGCAGCGCCTCCTCGGGCCGATCCCCGCTACGCGGATCGACCGGCTCGATCTCGTCGATCGTGGTTGAGCTGACGCGAGGACGCCGTGTGGCGGTGCGGCGGTCGGTGAGGAAGGTGTTGCGCAGCACCGTCATCAGATAGGCGAGCTCGTCCTGGCCGCGCAGCAGTCGCGGACGGGCGAGCACGCGCGCGAACGTCTCCTGAACCAGGTCTTCCGCCTCGTGAGGCGAGCCGCACAAAGCCCACGCGGCGCGGTAGAGCCGGTCGAGATGGCGCGGCAGCGACTCGGGATCGAGCGCGGGCATCGGGCTCGACTGTAGCGCGCGGCGTGTCGGATGGTGAAAATCGTCCACCAGCCCGCGGCACCCCACCGCAAACAATCGTCCGCCAGCCCGCGGCGCCCCACCGCAAACCCCTGTGCGACCCTGCAGCGACCGCCCCCGCGTCTGCGCTGCGTCGGCGGTGGCCCTTGAAAGGTTTATCGTTGCCGCGGAGTCTCGTGCAGTGAGAGGGCGCCGAACAGGCGCCGCAGAGAACGCCCGGACAATCAACTTCAGGAGACAAGCGTGCGACACCATTCAATTTTTGCCGCGACCACCCTTGCGGTCGCCGGGCTGGCGGTCGCCGGCTGCGGATCCAGCGGCAGCTCCAGCTCGGGTAAAACCGAATCGAGCGGCTCTTACGCGACGAGCGCTTCGACGACCTCCAAGAGCGCGGCGGCCTCCGGGTCGACAGGCGCAGGAACTGCGATTGCGACGGCGCACACGAAGCTCGGCACAATCCTCGTGGCGGGCCCGAAACACCTGACGGTGTACCTGTTCGCGGCCGACACCGGCTCGACCTCGACCTGCTCGGGCGCGTGCGCGCAGGTGTGGCCACCGGTGACGACGACGGGCGCCCCGAAGGCGGAAGGCGAAGCGGTGGCGGCGGATCTCGGCACGACCACCCGCTCGGAAGGGATCAAACAGGTTACCTACAAGGGACACCCGCTGTACTGGTACGTGACCGACTCGCAGGCGGGCGAAACCACTGGGCAGGGCGTCCAGAGTTTCGGGGCCG
The DNA here is from genome assembly GCA_963744135.1 of uncultured Solirubrobacterales bacterium. Lineage (GTDB taxonomy): Bacteria > Actinomycetota > Thermoleophilia > Solirubrobacterales > Solirubrobacteraceae > Palsa-744. Next base: position 246,041 of record CAVUSE010000012.1, read on the forward strand.
CCTGGTGGGTGCTGGCGCCGAGCGGCAGCGAGATCACCGGCTCCTGAGCAGCGCGGATTGAGCCGGAGCGGAGCTCGCGAAAGAATCGGGAAGGATCGGACGCGCTCCGGAGTCACAGCGGTCGAAGGAGCCCCTGCCAGGGCGCAGCACCCCGGTGAGCGACCGTCATGGATGGCGGCCGCTCACCGGGCGATCGAGCTCAGTCGCTCCGTCTCTCCACCAACAGCGCGAGCGTGGGGCAGGCTGCGGCGGCGCGGCGTGCATGGGCGAGCAATGTCGGGTCCAGCGGCGCGCCGTCGAGGATCGGGTAGCCCCACTCGTCCAGGGAGATGCGCTCGGGCAGCAGCTCATGGCACATGCCGTGAGCCTCGCAGGCGATTGGGTTAACACGCAGACGGTGCGGGGTAGGGCTCATGCCGGGATCGGAGTCGTTGGACGGGAGACGTGCGGCCGCGGCAGCTCCGAGGGCAGGGCGCAGGCGGCGCAGGGGCCGTGGTGGGCATGGTCGGCAAGCTCCTGTGCGAACACCTCCAGCCCACTCGCAACCAGGCGGGCAACGCCGTCGGGGTGAGAGCAGGCGCCGCGCCCGCGGACCAGCCCGGCGAGGGAGTGCAGACGCTGATCGATGGCGTCCCTTTCATTGCGTCCACGCGCGACGCGCCCGTTGCGTCCACGCTCGAACGGCCGGCCGCGGCGACCCTCCACAAGCCCATTGCCACCGCCCGGCCGATTCCCGACGCCGCCCGCGAGCTGCTCGAAGGCGGAGGCGATCGCATCGAGGCCGAACACGCACGGCCCGCACTGGCGGGCGCTCTGTGAGGCGAGCCAGCGGGTGAGCCGGGCAAGCTCGGCGACGGGGCACGCGTCGGCGGAGAGCACCACCACGACCCCGGCACCAAGCGAGGCGCCGAAGGGGGAGAGGTGGCGATCGGAGAGTGCCACCTCGCGCAGATGGGAGCCATCGATCCACGTCCCCGAATAGCCGCCCAGGAGCACCGCGCGCGGCTGCGCGGTGAGGCCATCGGCGGCGTCGAGCAGCGCCGGGAGGGGGGAGCCGTGCTCGATCTCGTAGACCCCCGGGTGGGCCACGGAACCGGCGAGCGTGACCAGCGCCGAGCCGGGCTGCTCAGGGGTGCCGAGCTCGCGAAACCAGCCGGAGCCGTAGCGTGCGATCAGCGCGAGGTGGGCGAGAGTCTCGACGTTGCAGACGAGCGTGGGGCGCCCGCGCACGCCCCGTTCGAAGGGCCGTGGGGGGGTGAAGGTGGGCAGCGCGGGGCCGCCGGAGAGGTAGTTGACAAGCGCTGACTCGTGGCCGGCGACATAGCGGTTGGGTACGGGGCGAAGTTGGACTTGGATCCCACCCACCCGCTCTCCGCGACCAGAACCGCCGCGTTCTCCGAGCGCACGCGCAACGGCATCGAGCGCGGAGGGCGAGAACTCACACACACCGAGCAGGACGTCCTGCGCGCCAACCGCGGTGGCCGCCAGCACGGCGCCATCGATCACGAGGTGCGGGAGGGAGCGCAGCAAAGTGCGGTCCTTGGCTGAGGCGGGCTCGCCCTCGGCGCCGTTGACGACCACGATCGGTCGCGCCCGGCCGAGCGCCGAGCGCGGGACCCCGGCGACGGCGCGCAGCTTGGCGGCCGTCGGAAACCCGGCTCCACCGCGACCCAGCAGGCCGGCGCGCTCGACCTCATCGATCAAGCCCGAGGCGGCGCCGCGGCGGGAGGGCCCACGACCCTCAATGGTTGGAAGCGCGCCGTGGAGCGCGAAATGTTCGCTCAGCCCCAGCGCGCCGCGGGAGGGGATGCCGGCCAGCAGTCGCGGCAAGCCGGGCGCCTCAGACACGGAGCGGTCAAGCAGCTGGTGGGGTGGACCGTAAGCGTCACCATCCCAACTCGCGCGCACACGAGACCCATGGGAGGAGCTCACGGGTCGACCACGATCTTCGAGCGGGAGGCGGAGGCGTGGCCGAGCAGCGAGGAGGGGGTGCCGGAGCGCCGTGCCCATTCGGCGCCGAGCGGTCCGGAGGGCAGCCACAGCACGAGGCCGAACGCGAACGCGAAGGCGCCGCCGACGACAAAGCCTCGCCCGCGCGCGCTCTCGCGAGACCAACCGGTGAGCACCCGAGCGAGCACCGCGCCGAGCACGAGCGCCAGGCAGAAGACCGAGAGTGCAAGCAGCCACGTGGTTTTGACATCAGAGCCGGTGCCGAGCGTGTGCAGCAGCGCGACGGGCCAACAGGCGTAGACGAGCCAGTGCGTCGCGCGCCATGCTCGCGGGCCTACACGCCTGCGCAGCAGGCTGGTGAGGATCACAGCGAGCAGCAGGTCGAACGAGACCGCGCCGAGCCCCAGCCAGAAGGGTCGGTAGGAACCAACGAACGGGACGAACGCCGCGACGAGCGAAATCGAGGCGAAGGAGTCGAGCGCCGCGGTGAGGATGTGCAGCACGAGGAACAGAAGCGCGAGCAGCGAGACGTTGCGGTGCAGCGCATCGACGACGAAGCGGGGCCACGAGGGAGTGCTGAAGCGACGCACATCCGCAACGCCAAGCGCGACTGCAACGCTGAGCAGCAGCAGCGCGACGGCACCGGTGGACCGGGTGAGGTACCAGTCGAGGCTCGGCCCGGACGTGGCGAGTGGGGAAAGCGAGGTGGTCATTGGGGATCATCCGCGCGGGCGAGTTGGGCAACAGGCGCGTGGGCGCTGGGCTTCCCACCCAGCGACGGAGCGTGGTGGGGGTTCGCAGCCGCAGGCGCCGCATCGTCGAGCGAGGCCGGACGCGGCGTGACCTGCGATTGGCGAGGCGGCCGAGGGACGGGCGCCTGCGAGTTGAGTGGCCAGTCGCAGAGTCGCAGCACAGCGCCGTCGTGCGCCACCAAGCGCGCCGGCAGGCCGAGCTCGTCAAGCCAAGCCGGCGCGCGCTCGCCGCGCACAAGCGCGGCGGTGGCGGCGATGTTGGCATCGGTGCAGTCGGCGGCGGCGACGCTGACGGTGCGCCACGGGCCATGCGCGGGAGCACCTGAGGAGGGGTCGATGATGTGGTGCATCACCTCCCCGCCACGCCTCCAGCGGCGCACAGCGACGCTGGAGGTCGCAAGGCCGCCATCGGCGATCGCGACCGTCTGCCCCGGCGCGTCGGGGCCGGAGCGGTGGTCGTCGGTGACGTGGATCCGCCAGCCGCCTGTGGGTCCGGATCCCACCCCCCCGGCGGAGGCGATGTCGCCGCCGAGGCTCACCAGCACGCCGCAGCGCGCGGCATCCCACACAGCCCGGGCACCGCGGTCCGCAGCCCACGCTTTGGCCGTGGCACCGAGGTCGAGCACGATCCCGGCAGGAACCCGCACGGTGGAGCGCACCGCGTCAAGTTCGACGGTGCGGTGACCCGAAAGCCGCCGGGCGATCAGGGTGGGAGCAGAGGGGCTATCCCCAGGGGGCGGTTTGTAAAGGTGCCTGCCATCGGCAGAGGGCTTCCCGACGGCCCACCCCCCGGTGTGCTCCTGCCGTGCCTGGATCAGCGACCAGTCGCAGTCGTAGCCAGCAAGTACCAGCGCTGCGCCGACGGTCGGATCGACGTCGCCGTCGGTGAGCTCCGCGGCACGCAGCGCAACCTGCAGCGCCTCGACCAGCAGCGGCGAGACCGGCACCGGCCGGCGACCGGCAAGGGCGTTGACGCGGGTCAGGTCGGAGTCGGGGCGGAAGCGACTGCAGGCGCGGTCGATCGCGTCGAGCTCACGCGCAAGGATCGCGGTGGCGCGGGGCAGCCACAGCGGCTCGGTTACGCGCAAGACAACGGAGGTGCCGAGCGCCTCCCAGCACGCCGTAGCCGTCGGGGGGCGTTGGGCGGGCGTGCATGTCGAGCGCGCACGTTTCACGAGCCACCGGAGGTGACTGGAGCTTCGGTGGTTTCCGTCGGGGCTGAGCTGGATTCCTGCGGCAGGCTCGATTCCGGGGCGGCTGCGCTGCCAGAGGAGCTGGATTCCGAGGTGGAGGAACCGGCTTCGCCACCCGAGGAGCTCGATTCCGCGGGGGAGGAGCCCGATTCTCCCGAGGCGCTGGCTTCCGCTTCAGAGCCGCTGCTCGATCCCTGTGCGCCGGTGGAGGGCGAGGATTCCTGCCCGGAGGATCCTTCGGTGGCCGAGGAGGACCCATCGCTGGACTGTGGCGCCTGCGCGGGCGCTTTGAGCGTGGAGGTGCCGGTCGAGGTGCCGCTACTCGTGCGTGTGCCGGTCGCTCCAGAGGAAGGGTGGGCCTCGCGGGAGGTCGTCGCGTGCGTCTCCTTGAGTGTTTTACCGGGGAAGGCGCTGGCAGCCACTGCGGTCAGCACTCCCGTGAGCGTCGCGCTGCCTGCGATCAGCCAGCGGTTGGCGCGGCGCAGCCGGCGTAGGGCGACGTCACGCGAGCGGTAGGTGTGGTTCGGGTTGACGGACATCGAAGGCGGGGGAGGGGGTGCACGGGTGGAAGTTGAGGCCTCAGTGTGCTGCGGGAACGCAAGCGGTGGCTAAAGAGGGTGTGAGAAGGTCCATAAGAGTTTGACCCGCGCAGCAGAGCGCCTGCAAGGCGGTGTGACGGCAGTGGCGAGGGCGCAGGGGGACCTCAGTGGCCGATGAAGACTCGGTGGTAGGTCAGCCACGGGCCGAATTCGGGGATCAGAAGTAGCGCCAGCACCAGTCCCGCCAGGAGCGCGCCGGTGAGCGCCAACGCACGGCCCGCCCGACCCGCGCGCAGGTCGGGCTGCTGCGTGCTTGACTCGGACACGGCCGGCTGCCCGGTGGCCGACTGCCACGGTTCGGTGTGATGGCCGCTCTGTCGCCGTGCGATGCCGTCAGAGACTTCCGAGAGCACTGCCACCCGAAGCTCGCGCCCGCCGTTCAGCGCCCGTATGACCTCGGGCAGGTGGCCGAGCACGTGTACGGCCGTCGCCCCCAGCCACACGAAGAAGCTCGCCTTGTGAACCAGCGACAGCGTCGAGCGTGAGCTGGGGCCGAGCAGCAGCAGCGCGACGCCGCTGGCGAACACCACGACCGTGCTGAGCACGACCAGCGGGGCGAGCAAGCGCAGGTAGGGGGGCGGCGGGCCCTTGCGGCGGTAGACGGGGTTGCGGGTGTAGTAGCGCACGAACCGGTAGCCGGTGCTGCCCAGCTTCAGCGCCACAGGCCCGAGCAGTAGCAGCCCGATGAAGAGGTGCTCCCAGATCAGCGGGTGGATGCGCAGGATCGTGACGCCGAGCGCCGCGAGCAGCAGGAACAGCACGATCCCCGTCAGCACCGTGAGCCGCTCGTTGCCGTCGCTGCCGCCCGCCCTCAGGCGTGCCCATGACCCGTCGGGCGCCGGCGCTCCCCGCCGGCCGGCGCGAGGATGCCGGTCGGGGGCCGCGGGGCCAGCTCCCGGATGGGCCACCCGCGGGGGGCTGCCTTCAGGTAGGTGGGGCGCGCGCGGCGCGATCTGTTGTTGGCCGGTCTCCACCAGACGAGTGTCGGCACGCTCGCTAAGAGGTGCGTAACGGCTCAATGAGAGAGCTCATATGATCGCCGTGAAAGGCGAGGCTCGACCGTCGCGGCTCCCCTGGACTCCTATCCTGGCGGTGATGGTGCGGTCGGCGCAACTCTCCGAACAGGCGAGCACCACGGCGCCGTCGATCCTCCTGATCGAGGACGAGCCGGGGATCGTCGACTTCGTGCGCCGCGGCATGGAGGCCGAGGGCTTCGCTGTGCAGGCCGAGCACGATGGGATAGCGGGCGAGGCGCGCGCTCTGCGCGAGGGCTTCGACGCGGTCGTGCTCGACTTGATGCTCCCGGGCAAGGGCGGCATTGAGGTGCTGGGCACACTGCGCGCCGCCAAGCCCGCGCTGCCGGTGATCGTGCTCACCGCCAGAGGCGAGATCGAGGATCGCGTCGCCGGGCTGGACGCCGGCGCGGTGGACTACCTCGTCAAGCCCTTCTCGCTGGCGGAGCTATTGGCGCGGGTGCGTGCCCAGCTGCGCAGCGCGGCGCAGGGCTCGACCACGATGCTGCGGGTGGCGGACATCGAGGTGGACATGCTCAGCCGCAGGGTGCAGCGCGCGGGCCAGCCGGTGCTGCTCTCCACGACCGAGTTCGAGCTGCTCGTGTATCTGCTGCGTCACCGTGGCAGGGTGCTCACGCGCGAGCAGATCCTGAGCGCGGTGTGGGGCTACCAGCATGACCCTGCCACCAACATCGTGGACGTGTACATCGGCTACCTGCGCCGCAAGCTGCGCGGGGTGGGCGGGGACCAATCCCCCGCGCCGATCCACACCGTGCGCGCGGTCGGCTACCGCCTCGGCCATGCCGGCTGACGGCGGGCCAGAGCGGGTCGGGACGCCGACGAATCGGCCGCCAGACGCAACTGTCAGAACCTCGGGATCCCAGGCGAAAGTGGACCTGACGGGTGACGGCGCGACTCGGAGTCCTCGTGACCGGCGTTCGGCTCCCGCGGGCAACGCCCCGATTGGCGCGGAGGCCCGAAGGCGCGGGCGCGGACGGCGGTTGAGTTGGATGCCGACAAGCCTGCGCTGGCGTCTTGCGGCGTGGGTGGCGCTGGTGGTGGTGGTCTCCTCCGGGATCACCTTCATCGCTGTCTACCGCGGCACCGGCACCCAACTGCACCGCCAGATCGACAGCGAGATCACGGGCGACACCGGCGAGCTCGCGCAGGCCCTGAGGGCATCCGGTGCGCGCACGCACCATGCGACGCTCCTGGCCGCGCGCGCGTACGTCGCCGCCCAGCCCTTCAACGCCAGCTCCACAGTGCTGTTTGCGGTCGTACCCCGTGCTGGTGTAGCCACCAACACGCCTGAGCTGTTCGGCAACCCCGCGCCCGACAACGGCGAGAGCGCCACCGTGCAGGTTCAGGAGAACCGGCTCGCGCGCCGGCTGCTCACCGTGGGCGACGGGTTCTCCACCCTGGAGATGCCCGACATCGGCTACCTGCGCCTGCTCAAGCGGCAGGTGCGGATCCCCGGTGCCCACGCGCACGCCGCTCAGCTCGTAACCGTCGGCGTGGGGGAGCCGCTGGCGAGTGTGGCACGCGCCCAGCACGGGGTCGCGCGGGCCTTCATCCTCGCCGGCATCCTCGCGCTCGCCGGCGCGCTGCTTGCCTCGCTGTTGATCGGCAGCCGCTTCTCGCGCCCGCTGCGGCGGATGGCGGCGGTCGCCGCGCAGGTGGACGGCGGCGACCTGCACCCGCGCATCTACGACGTCGAGCGCGACGGCCGCGAGGTGCAGGTGCTGGCGGACGCCTTCAACCACATGCTCGACCGCCTCACCTACGCGTTCGCCGGCCAGCGCGAGTTCGTCGCCGACGCCTCGCACGAGCTGCGCACCCCGCTGACGGTGATCCGCGGGCAGCTGGAGGTTCTGGCAGCCCAGCGTGACCCCTCCGGCGAGGAGGTGCGCCGCGTCGAGCGTCTCGCGCAGGCGGAGATCGCTCGCATCACGCGCCTCGTCGACGACCTGCTGCTGCTCGCCAAGGCCGAGCAGAGGCAGTTCCTGCGCGTGGAGCCGATCGCCCTGGAGAGCTTCGTCGGAGAGTTGTGGGATGGCGCCACGCTGCTGGCCGAAACGGGGATGCGAGCCGAAGGCGACTGTCTGCCGGCTTCGGTTGATGGTGAGTGGCACCCTGTTTTTTCGACCGCAGGCGAGTGTCTACCGGCTTCGGTTGAAGGAGAGTTTCTCCCGGTTTCGGCCGCGCGGCGCTTCGAGCTGGGCGAGGTGCCCGCCGGCACGCTGCTCGCCGACCCCGACCGTCTCGCACAGGCGCTGCGCAACCTGATCGGCAACGCGATCGAGCACACGCACGCCAAGGATGGGTTGGTGCGCCTGAGTGTCGAGTGCGTTGGCGGACACGGACGCGGCCATGGAGCGCCCCCAGCAAGCGAGCGCCCGGGAGAGCAGGCGGGCGAATCGCTGCGCTTCATCGTCGAGGACGACGGGCCCGGGATCCCTCCCGAGCAGCGCGAGCGGGTGTTCGACCGCTTCCACCGCACCGACGCCGCGCGCGACCGCGCCTCGGGCGGCACCGGCCTCGGCCTCGCGATCGTGCGCGCGATCGCCGAGGCCCACGGCGGGCGTGTGAGCGCCTCGGCGAGCGCCGCCGGCGGTGCGCGCATCGAGCTGGAGCTGCCGCGCTTCAGCGCAGGTACACCGCAAAGAAGTCGCGATCGTCCGGGGTCAGGTAGCGTTCAACCGGGCGTTCCATTTCTTCCAACAGCTTGAGCGGCTGGCGGGCGCCGGGGCGGGCGTAGGCGTTGAACGAGGTCCAGTATGAGTTGATGTCGAGCTCCATCGCCCGCACCGCGCCGGCGTGGATCAGGATCGCGGCGAGGCTGCCGACCGTCTGGTAGTTGGCGGCGGCGTAGAGCAGGTTGCCGTGGCGATCCACGCCGATCCCCGAACGCCACACCTGCACGGCGTTGCCGAGCGTGGCGCCCCATTCGGCGCTGTCGTTGAGGAGGGGGCTGGGCCGCCCGCCGGAGACGATCAGCGGCAGGTTCTGGCGCGCGAAGACGACGTCACCGGGCACGCTCGCGCCGCCGTGCCAGTCAATCACGTCGTAGCGCCCGTCGGTGTAGCGCACGAACGTCGCCTGGCCGTCGCGCATCGGGGCGTAGGCATGGCCATTCAGCGCCCACCCGCCGCCCGCGTCGACCAGCTTGAAGCCGCTGTTGAAGGTCGCCAGCAGCCGGCCGCGGGCGTTCTGGGGCACCTCCATCGGGCCGCGCGAGGGGAGCTCGACAGACGGCTCCAACCGCCCTGCGTACAGCGACACGGTGGCGCGCGAGGTGTTGATCCAGGCGACGCCCGCCACGAGGCGGGGGTATTCGGAAGGATCGCTGCGGAAGGTGGTAACCAGTAGCGGCGGGTCGTTGCGGCTCTCTGTTGCCTGCGTCGGGCGCCACATGCCCTCGCCGGGCAGCGGCGGGTGGGCCAACGGGCGCACGCGCGGCGGTCGGTCGGCGATCTTGACGCTGCCGCCGCCCGTGCCCGCCGCGGCGATGCCGACTTTGGGCAGGGCGTGCAGCGCCGGACCACCCTTTTCGGGGGCCTCGAGCGAGTAGTACGCCGACTCGACTTTTGTCACCAGCCCGGCAGCCCCGTGGTCGCGCAGCCACTCGACCGAGCGGATCCCCAGGCTCGAGTTGGAGGGTTCGAGCATTGTCGTCACGTAGGAGGCGAGCACCGGCACAAGCGCGACCAGACAGGCGGCGAGCACCACCCGCCGCACGCGCCCAGCCGGTCCGGCCGCGGGCGTGCGGCGCGGCGGGGTGGGGGACGGCGGCTGCCCGGGGGGGAGCGCTGCGCGCTGGCCGAGCGTCGATCGGGTGGGCGTCGAGATGTGCGACTCCATCGCCGCGGATCGTAGGCCGCCGCGCCTTTCGCGCTCCTAAAAAGCGCTGCAACCTAAGAGCATTTTCACCCACCGCTGAGCTGCGCCGAAGTTAGATGTACTGCCATAGGACCCATCGGCCCCACAGCACCAGCCGGCAGTGAGGAGGTGGCCACGGAGATCGAGGTGGACTTCGTACCCGCCGAAGCCGGCCCGGTTACCGCGCCCGCTCGGCGGATCGTGCGCCGCTCCGAGCCACGCCCGGCCCCCTCGGGAGACCCACCCCCCGAGCACCGCGAAACGCGGCTCGTAAAGAGGGTTTGGGCGACGCTCGGCGCACTCGTGCGCACCTGCCGCCCGCGGCAGTGGCTGAAGAACGTGCTCGTCGTTGCCGCCCCAGCGGCCGCCGGGATCCTCACGCACCCCGACGTCGCCGGCAAGGTGGTGGTGGCGTTCGTCTGCTTCTGCATGCTCTCCAGCTCCACCTACCTGCTCAACGACGCGCACGACCGCGAGGAGGATCGCCATGATCCCGCGCGCCGCAACCGGCCGATCGCGGCCGACGAGCTCTCCGTGCGCGTCGCCGTCGCGGCGGCGCTCGGGCTGGCGCTCGGCGGCCTCGTCCTCGCAGCCGCGGTGCACCCCGCGCTGGCGGCCGTCGGCGCCGGTTACCTCGCGCTCACCGCCGGCTACACGCTGTGGCTGCGCAGCGTGGCGGTGGCCGACATCGCAGCCGTGGCGGGCGGGTTCGTGCTGCGCGCGCTCGCCGGTGGCGCCGCCACCTCGGTACCGCTGTCACGCTGGTTCATGCTCGTCACCTCCTTCGGCGCGCTGTTCGTGGTCGCGGGCAAGCGCTACGCGGAGCTGATGACCCTCACTTCGACGGACGGCGGCGTGGATGGCTCCCGCGCAGAGAGCAGCGCATGGACGCCGTCTGACGGCGGGCGGGCGGTGGTGGTGCGCGTGTCGCTCAGCGCCTACTCGGAGCGCTACCTGCGCTTCGTGCTGGGGCTCGCCGCCACCGTCACCACCACGGGGTATTGCCTGTGGGCCTTTCAGCGTGCCCACAGCGCGAAGCTCTCCTGGTATGAGCTGACGGTGATCCCGTTCGTGCTGTGGCTGCTGCGCTACGCGCTGCTGCTCGACGGCGGCGAGGGCCGCGCACCCGAGGAGCTGATCCTGCGTGACCGTTTCCTGCTGAGCATGAGCGCCGTCTGGCTGGCGGTGTTCGTCACCGGTGTGTATGTCGCCAGCTGAGCTTTTCCCCGCGCCGCCGCGCACCACCGGCTCCCCGCATGTGGAGGAGGGCGGAGAGCGGCTGCTGTGCGGGTGGGGCCGCACAGCGACCACGCGCGCACGGATGCTGCGACCGCGCACCGCCGAACAGGTCGCACAGGTGCTCGCCGGATCCCCCGCAGCGCCGACCGTTCGGAGCGCCCATCGTCCGCCGATCGGCGGGGCGATTGCGCGCGGGGCCGCGCGCAGCTACGGCGATGCGGCCCAGAACGGGGGCGGTGTCGTGATTGATACAACCGCGCTCCGGGGGGAGATCGAGCTGCTTGAGCAACGCAACGAAGTCGCCCCACCAGAGGGAGATAGCTCGTCCATCAGCGCCGGCATCGCAGGAACGGCACGGGCCAATACGCCGGCAGAGCGAGCGCCCGCGCTGGTGCGGGTCAGCGCCGGGGTGACGTTCGCGCGGCTGCTCGTGTGGCTGGCCGCGCGGGGTCTCACGCTGCCGGTCGTGCCCGGCACGCGCCACCTGACGGTCGGCGGAGCGATTGCCAGCGACGTGCACGGCAAGAGCCACCCGCGCGACGGCAGCTTCGCGCGTCACGTACGGTCGTTCATCCTTTGCACCCCTGCCGAGGGCCCGTTGCTTGTCTCCGCCGAGCGCTACCCCGAGCTGTTTCACGCCACGCTCGGCGGCATGGGTCTAACAGGCGTCGTGGTCGAGGCGACGCTGCGCCTCGCGCCGCTGCACAACCCCCGGTCCGTGGCGGATATCGACCGCCTCGACACGCTCGAGCTGGCGGTGGCCGCGGTAGCGGGCGAGCACTCCCACCGCCACACAATCGCGTGGGTCGATCTGCTCGGCGAGGGCGCCGCGTTCGGGCGCGCGGTGCTCACGCGCTCCGACGAAGGGCCGGCGACCGAAGTCGGTGGAGCGAGGGGTGGGGGGCTGCATGGAGTGCTGGGCCGGGCCGCGAGCGCGGAGGGTCGGGAGCCGCGTGGAGTGCTGGGCCTGGCCGCGAGTGCGGAGGGTGGGGAGCCGCATGGAGTGCTGGGCCTGGCCGCGAGTGCGGAGGGTGGGGAGCCGTGTGGAGTGCTGGGCCTGGCCGCGAGTGCGATGGCCGGCCGGGCGGGCGGGGCGCCAATCTCCTCCCACCCCCGCCTCACCGTCCCGCGCGGCTTCCCGGGCGGGGTGCTGCGGCCCGCGGCGGTGCGGGCCTTCAACGCGCTGCACTGGCACACCGCGCCCCGCCGCGCGCGCGGGCGGGAGCTCAGCATGAGCGCGCAGCTGTTCCCGCTCGATGCACTCGGCGAGTGGAGCCGCCTGTATGGGCCAGCGGGGATGGTGCAGTACCAGTTTGCGCTGCCCCGCGGCGAGGAGGAGACGCTGCCGCGGGTGGTCCACCTGCTGCGCATGCGCCGAGTGCCGATGTACCTGGCGGTGCTCAAGCGTTTCGGCCCGGGTGGGCGGGCATTCGAAAAAGGCGGGCCGCTGTCGTTCCCAATCGAGGGCCTCACGCTCGCGATCGACCTCCCCGCGGGCGCCTCTGGGCTGTATCCCGCGCTCGACGCGGCAGACGAGCTGGTGGCCGGCGCCGGCGGGAGGGTGTACCTCGCCAAGGACTCCCGTCTGCGCCCGGCAATGCTGGCCGCCATGTATCCGCGACTGGAAAGCTTCCGGGAGCTGCGCGGGCGCGTCGATCCCGACGGGGTGCTGCGCTCGGACATGGGGCGGCGGTTGGGGTTGTGCGGATGAGCGGCGAGACGGCCACCGGCGGTCATAACCGTGCCTGAACCTGAGCGCGATACCACCGCCGCGGAGCAGCCGCGCGCGAGTCCGGCCGTGCGAGGTGGCGTAGGTCCCGGTGCGGCGGGCCTGCGACGCGTGCTCGTGCTCGGCGGAACCTCTGAGATCGCCGGTGCGATCGTGCGCGAGCTTGCTGCCAGTGAGCCTTGTGAGGTCGCCCTGGCCGGTCGCGACGCGCGGCGCCTTGGGGAGGTCGCCCAGCAACTGCGTGGCGCCGGCTGCGCCCGAGTGCAGACGCTCGCGCTGGAGGCGACCGATCCGGACAGCCACCGTGCAGCGGTCGCGCGCGGGATTGAGCTTCTGGGGGGAGAGTGCGACCTCGTGCTGCTCGCGGTCGGGCTGCTCGGCGAGCGCGGCGGCCTGCCCGACGATCCGCGCGGCGCGGTTGAGGTGCTCGAGGTGAACGTGCTCGGTTGCGGCTCGCTGCTGCTCGAGAGCGCCCACGCGCTGCGTGGGCAGGGTCGTGGGACGATCGTCGTGCTCTCCTCGGTAGCCGCCGAGCGCCCGCGTGCCTCAGGCGCCGTCTACTGCGCCTCCAAGGCCGGACTCGACGCCCTCGCGCAGGGGCTCGCGGACGCGCTCGTGCCGGCCGGCGTGCGGGTGCTGGTGGTGCGGCCCGGGTTCGTCACCACGCGTATGACGCGCGGCCTGCCGGTCCCACCGCTCTCCACCGACCCCGAGAGCGTCGCCCGTGCCACCGTGCGCGGCCTGCGCCGCGGCGCGCACACCGTCTGGGCGCCGGCCGCCTTGCGCTGGGTGATGGTGCTCCTGCGGCTGGCGCCCCGTCCGCTGTTCCGAAGGCTTCCGCTGTGAGCTCTCGGCACCGGCGCTCGGCCAGGACGGGCGAATGGGCGGCGCTCGACGGGCACACCTCGACTGCCCAGTCGGAGGGGTGGAGCTCTGTCGCTTACAACCACTCTCCGCGCTACCACGGGCGCGCTCCGCTAGACCCGCACGAGCTGGTCTGCCGCCGGCGCGCCGTCGCGGCACACGCTCGCCGCCGGCGCCTGCGGCTGGTCGACCTGGCGCTCGGCCTCGCGCTGGCGATGGTGGCGATCCTACTCGCTCCGGGACTTGCGATCGTCGCGCTACTTGCCGTTGCCGGGTTGCTCGCCTGTGCGGTCTCGATCGCCTGTGGGCGTGTCCGTCGTCGCCGGGCCGGCATACGCCGTTCCCCGCTCTGAGGCGCGCAAGCCTGATGCGGCCGGGGTTTGCGTTAGCTTGGCGGCTCCCCTCCCAAATCCCTTTAAAATCGCCACGGCGCGGATCCTGACAAGGTCGAGACGCGATCTGGGACGGCGGCGGGGACAAGGGCATCGATGCGATGGTGTTCGACGAGGACTCCAACGAGCTCTTTGTCCTGCAGTCGGCGATTGCCCGACGGGCCGACAGCGACACGCTGTTCGACCTGGAGCCGGAGCGCCGGGTCAGCGCCCGATCTGGGCTTTGAGCTTGACGCCGCACAGAAACGTCGAGGCCCGTCTGTAGGCTCGACGTATGGCCTACGTACAACCACGGTTGCTCGCCGACGATGCCCATGCGGCTTCGCTGGCCGCCTCGGCGGAGGAGGGACACGACTATGGCGCCGTGTTCACGCGGCGCTGGGTCGTCGAGCTGATCCTTGACCTGGTGGGATACACCAGCGAGCGCGATCTTGCTGCGCTTCGGGCGATTGAGCCTGCCTGCGGAGCCGGAGCGTTTCTCGGCCCCATGGTCGAGCGCCTGTCGCGCTCCTGCCGGCTCCATGGCAGGCAGGCCTCCGATGCAGTGAACGCGATCCGCGCGTGTGATCTTCAACAGGGGCACGTAGCCGAAAGTCGTCGCGTGGTCGAAGATCGCCTGCGTGCCGACGGTTGGGCGGTGCCGCAGACGCGGGCGCTCGCCGAGCAGTGGGTGGCGCACGAGGACTTTCTGCTCAGCCAGCACGAGGCTGGCAGTGCGGATTTCGTCATCGGCAACCCGCCGTACATCCGGCTCGAGGCAGTCTCCGAGGCACGTAGCGCCGCATATCGGCGCAGATGCGTGACGATGGGCGGACGAGCGGATGTGTACATTGGGTTCTTCGAGGTCGGCCTGAACTCGCTGTGTCCCGGAGGAGCACTCGGGTTTATTTGCGCCGACCGTTGGATGCGCAACCAGTATGGACAGCGATTGCGCAGCATGGTCACCACTGGGTTCTCCGTGGAGACGGTGATCGAGATGCACGATGTCGACGCTTTCGAGGAGGAGGTGAGCGCATATCCGTCGGTGACGATCCTTCGTTGCAAGTCGCAGGGACCCGCGATCGTCGCGATGGCCAATAAGAGCTTTGACGAAGCAGGCGCGCGTCGTGTGCGCATCTGGGCGAGCCGCAAGGACGACCTCCGACTGAGCGACCCGGCGTGTGAGGCAGCGCGTCTGCCGGCCTGGTTCGGTGACATCGCGTCGTGGCCCAGCGGCTCGCCGGAGCGCCTCGCCGTCGTGGCTCGCTTGGAGCGCGATCTGCCGGCGCTGGAGGACGGCAGCACAGGAACGCGGGTTGGAATCGGTGTTGCGACCGGCGTGGATCGCGTGTTCGTCACGAAGGATGCGACCCTTGTCGAGGATGACCGCGCCTTGCCCCTGGCGATGGCGCGCGACACAGCGGACGGCCAGCTGCGCTGGTCCGGGCACCATCTCGTCGACCCATGGGATGGGGACACGGGCGCACTCGTGTCGCTTGAGGACTATCCGAAGCTCAAGGCGTACCTGGAAGAGAATGCGGCGGCTCTGCGAAAGCGCAACGTCGCCGGGCGGCGACCGCGGCAGTGGTACCGGACGATCGACCGGGTAGCTCACTCGCTCACCGACAAGCCCAAGTTGCTGATCCCCGACATCAAGGCGTCGATCCATCCGGTGCTCGATCCAGGTGGCCTGTATCCGCATCACAACTTGTATTGGGTCACGAGCGAGCTGTGGGACGCGCAGGTCCTCGGCGGATTGCTGCTGTCGAGTGTGGCCCAGATGTTCGTTGAGTGCTACGCGGTGAAGATGCGCGGCGGCTACCTGCGCTTCCAAGCGCAGTACCTGCGGCGGATTCGCGTGCCCAGATACGATCTGGTCCCGCGTCGCACAGCACGAGAGCTGGCACGCTCGTTTGAGGCCCGCGACGTTGAGCGCGCCACGGCCGCGGCGCTCGATGCATACGGCCTGGAAGCACTTCCAGGGTAGGAGCTGGCGCAAAGGCCGCGAAACTACTTCGCAGGATGGATCAGGAGGCATTCGAGGCCGCGGTGCGGCGCTACTGGGTGGTGCGCGATGGCCAGACTCAAAAGCAGCGTGAGTCAGGGGTGCTCGACGCAGGTCTTCGAGGCGCCGTAACCGGCGGCGCCCACATGAACGCGATGGCCGAGTTGATGGAGTCGATCTTCCTCGATGCCGGCTTCGCGCCCTCCAGCATCAGTCACCGCTCGGCTGTGGAGCTCCCCGGCTACTTCCGTCCTGAGAAGAAGTGGGATCTCGTTGTGGTCCACGGGGATGCGCTCGCCGCCGCAATCGAGTTCAAGAGCCAGGTCGGGCCGTCGTTCGGCAACAACTACAACAACCGCACCGAGGAGGCGATCGGCAGCGCAACCGACATTTGGACGGCCTACCGCGAGGGCCGCTTCGGAACTGTCCGGCCGTGGCTCGGGTACCTGTTCCTGCTCGAGGAGGCTCCCGGGTCGACGAAGCCTGTTCGCGTCAAACAACCGTTCTTCGAGGTCGATCCCGTCTTCCTCGATGCCTCATACAAGAAGCGCTACGAGATCCTTTGCCGCCGCCTGGTCCTCGAGCGGCTATACGACGCAGCCTGCTTCGTCACCGCTGCCGCCGATCCAACATCGCCGATCCATGAGCCGGCTCCCGACTTGAGCTTCCTAACCTTTGCGAAGGCGATCCGTGCGCGTGCTACGGGCCTGCTCTCCGCGGAGTAAGAACGGACGCACCCTCACCGCGATCCCTCGCCCAGCGCCCCCAAGCCTGCTGTGCCGCTGCTTGCTAGCTTGGCGGCTCCCCATCCAATCCTTTAAAAATCCTTTACCACTGCGCACCATCGACCCGCGCGCGTTGTTGGAACCCCAAAGGTGCTCCCTGACACGACCCAGCTCTCAGGCGCCAGCGATCGGCGCACCTTCCTCAAGCAGGGGCTGCTCGCCGCTGGCGGGCTGGCGCTCGGCGCGCGTCGTCATGGCGGTGCCCGCCGGGAGCGGGCACCGAACATCCTGGTGATCCTCGTCGACCAGCTGCGCACGCCGGTGTGGATGCCCGCCACCGCGCTGCCCTCCGCGCTGATGCCCAACCTTGCCTCGCTGCGAGCCGGCGCCGTCAGCTTCGAACGCCACTACGCCGCCTCCAACGACTGCTCGCCCTCCCGCGGCACGCTCGTGACGGGGCTCTATTCCCATCAAACCGGATGTCTCGTCACCGGCGACAGCCATCTCGACCCGGGCTTTCCGACGTGGGGGACGCTTTTGCGCGAGCTCGGCTACTCAACCTGGTGGTGGGGCAAGTGGCATCTCAACCCCAACCCCGACGCCTCGCTTGAGCCCTACGGCTTCTCCGGAGGCACCTATCCCTCGCCCAACGGCTCCCCTGGTCAGGGCACCGCGGTCGATCCGGCGATCGCCGCCCAATTCGCCGAATGGCTGCGCCTCGAAGGGGGCGGCTCGCCGTGGTGCGCCACGGTCTCGTTCGTCAACCCCCACGACATCGCCTGGTGGTACCGCTTCACCGAACAGATCCCTGCGGAGAGCTCCCCGCCCGCGCTCGCCGAAGCGCTGCCCGGAAACTTCGAGACGCCCGAAGCGCTCGAAGCGCAGCGCAAGCCCCTCCTGCAGCGCTCGCTGCAGGACACCGCCGCGCGCTCCTTCGGCGCCGTTCCCTTCACCGGCCACGAAGCGTTGGGCTGGTGGACGGGGCTGATGGACACCTACCTGGCGTTGCAGAGCTACCTCGACACCGCCATCGGCTCGGTGCTCTCCGCGCTCGCCGCCCAACCCTCCGTGCTCGCCAACACCATCGTCCTCTTCACCTCCGACCACGGCGAGTACGGCGGCTCGCACGGGATGCGCGGCAAGGGCGCCTCCGCCTACGAGGAGGCGATCCGCGTGCCGCTGTATGTGCGTGACTTCCGCGGGCTTGCGAGCACTGCGCCCGGCACCGGGCGCACGCAGCTCACCTCCTCGGTGGACATCGTGCCGCTGCTGCTCACGCTCGCCACGGGCTCCTCAGCCTGGCGCCACCACGAACGCTACCGCCACCTCGCCGCGCGGCACAACCTCGCCGCGATCTGCGCCCACCCCTCGGCTCCCGGGCGTCCCTGGATCCTGCACGCCACCGACGAGGACGTCACCGAGTTCGCCACCGAACCATACGCCGCCTCCGCACCCCGCCACGTGGTCGCGCTGCGCTCGCAGCGCGGCAAGCTCGCGACCTACTCCAACTGGCGCGAAGGTACGCTCACGGTCGAAGCGGCCGGCCAGGAATTCGAGCTCTACGACTACTCATCTTCCGGTGGGCAGCTGGAGCTGCTCAACAGCGCGGGCACCTCCGGAGCCCTCGAAGAGGAACTGTGGGTCGCGCTCGAAGAACAGGCGCTCCCCAGCGAGCTGCGCGCCCCGTTGCCCGCCTCCCTGCGCGCCGCTCAACGCCGCGGCTTCGCCAACTACCGCTCGGTCGAGGAATTCCAGACCTACAAGGCCTACGCCGCCCACCTGCGCAACGCCTCCGAACCTCCACCCACACCCGATTGAGCCTCCGTCCACATCCAATGGAGCCTGCGCCGGCGCTCGCCAAGTCGCCGGCCACCCGGGTGGACCCCCTGCGCGCACTCGATTGAGCATGGATCACGGTTCGATGCAGACGAAACGCCGTTCAAAATACGCATCATTTACACCCCATGTTTCCAAACGCCCGGTCTGGGGTAACATTTGGGTTGACAAGATATACAAGCGGGGAGGGCTACAGTATGCCGCGTACAGCAATACCTCAGAATGAGTGGACGGTTCCCAGCCTGCGTGAACCGCGCTACTCGCAGTCGCTGGAGCGCGGCCTTGCGATCCTCGCCTGCTTCACGCCCGACCGGCCCGTGCTTGGGATCGCCGACATCGCCGACTCGCTCGGCATGAGCCGCTCCACCACGCACCGCTACGTGATCACGCTCGTCGCGCTCGGCTACCTCGAGCAGGGCGCCTCGCGCAAGTATCGCCTCGGCCTGCACGTCACCGACCTGGGGATGTCGGCGCTCAACTCCACCTCCCTGCGCGAGCACGCCCTGCCCTACCTCGACGAACTGCGCCGGCGTACCGGCTACACGATCAACGTCGCCGTGCTCGACGGTCCCGAGATCGTCTATGTCGCGCGCGCCCGCTCCCACCGTCGCGGCCAGCAGCGGATCGACCTCGGCCTCGCACTCGGCTCGCGCCTGCCCGCCTACTGCACCGCGATGGGCAAGCTGCTGCTCGCCCACCTCCCCGACAGCGAGCGGCGCGAGCTGCTCGGTGAAATCAAACTGGAGCGCCGCACCCCTTCGACGATCACCAGCAGGCGCCTGTTGGCGATCGAGTTCGAGCGCATCCGCGAAGACGGCCTCGCCGTCAACGACCAGGAGCTCACAGCCGGGCTGCACTCGATCGCCGCCCCGATCCGCTCGGACTCGCGCGAGGTCGTTGCCGCCGCCAACATGGCGGCGCACTCCTCGATGATCTCATTGCAAGACCTGATCGACCACCTCGGCCCGCATTTGGTGGCGACCGCCGACCGCATCTCCGCGCGCCTCGGCTACCGCCGCGACGACGAGCTCGCCGCGGTCGGCGTGGCCTAAGAGGCTCAGTCAGCTACCCCTGGCGCTTGGGCACCGCTTCGATCGCCTGCGCCGCGGTCGAGACCTCCAGCAGCACCGTCGATTCGCCCGGCACGCTCGCGCCGATCCCGCTGGTTGTGTTGGTGACCGCGCCCGTCCACACGTTGCGCAGCTGGTAGGCGTTCGCGGCCGGCATTCCCACTTCGGCGGCGCTGGTCGTGATCTCAAGCGTTTTCGAGGAGCGGTTCAGCAGCGCCACCGCGCGCGTCCCGTTGGCCAGTGGCTTCACCCACACCTCGCCCGACCCGTTCGAGGAGAGCAGGCGCGCCTGCTGGCCGGCGGGGTCTTGGTCGATCGCGATCGCTTCCCTGTTGGTGACCGTCGTTTGGGTGGCGCTCGACATCGAAATCAGGTCCTCGCTGATCATCAGCGGCGCCGCCAGCATCGCCCACATGCTGAACTGCGTGCGGAACTGCGCCGCCGACATGCCCTGGTCGGGGCCGAGGTAGTCGGGGTCGTTCCAGTGGCCCGGCCCAGCCGCTTCTGGATCGGCGGCATCCGCGTCGAGGTTGCGCAGCACCGAGCTGAATGCCACGTCGCCCGGCACGCCCACGTCGGTGTCGGTGCGCCAGCTGTTGCCCACGCTCGGTCCAAACGTGTAGGAGGAGAAGGCCGAGTTTTCGAGCGTCGGGACTTCGCTTTCGTACTGGCCGGGCTGCAGGTAGTTGCACACCGACAGCAGCATCGGGCGGTTGCTCGCGTTGTGCGCGATCGCTTCGTGGAGCTCCCCGTAGGCGCCCGCAGGTTCGAGGCGCTGCTGGATGCCCCCGCAGAAGTCCACCTTCACCGCGTCGAAGCCCCACTTCGCGAACGTGTTCACGTCCTGCTGGTAGTGGCCATAGCTGCCCTGCCCCTTCCCGCCGCAGCCGTTCGTGCCCGCGTCGGTGTACAAGCCCACCTTCAACCCCGCTGCATGCAGCGTACGCGTCAGCCACGCCATCCCATGCGGCCACTGCTTCGGGTTGACGGTGATTTCCCCTGCGGCGTTGCGCGTCCCTTCCCACCAGCCCACATCGAGCCACAGGTAGTCATACCCATCCTTGATCAACCCTTTCGTGCGCATCTGGCTCGCCTGCTCGAGGATCGTCGCCTCGTTGTAGTGCGAGCCGAACGCGAAGTACGTATCCCAGCCCATGTATGGCGTCGGCGCCAGCACGCCCGCCGGCGTCGCCGCGCCGCTGGCCTTTCTGGCGCTGGTGCGGAGTGCCGCCCCCGGGCGGGTGTGGTGGGCCTTCGTCGAGCGGGTGCTCTGCCGGGCGGTGTGCGCCTGCGCCGCGGAGGCGACGATCAGCACCGCCAACATCATCGCTCCCACCAGACGGCGAGCGATCGCGCGGCGCGGCCTGTCCGGCGCTCTGCTCACTGGCGTGAGCGAGAGTGCCGGACCGAGGCCTTGCGCGAAGACGCCTTACCCGCACCGCCCAGCGTCACCGTGGCGCTGCGCAGCTGGGCGCTGATCGCGCCCACCACGGTGCCGCTCACCGACAGCTTCACGCTGAGCCTGTGCAGGCTCCTGAGCAGGCGCCTGCCGGCGGCGTTCAGGGCGACGGTCACCGTGCTCCGTTGTCCCGTCGGCACGTGCGCGGTGACCGCGCCCACCGTCACCGTCTTGTGCGAGGTGTGTCGGGCGGCCGCCGCCGCGATCACGCGGCGCCCGTGCAGCGTCTCAACCACTGTCAGGCGCAGTGTGATCGTGCAGCTCCCCGCCGCCTGCGCCGAGCACGTCACGGCGACGCTCACCGTGCGTCCCGCCACGTGCGGGCTCCCAACCTGGGTCTCGGAGATCGCGCCCAGCCCGCCCGCCGGCACGGTCACGAACGCGCTTGTGGCGCTCGCGCTGCCGCCGGCGTTGGTGGCGGTCACGCGGCACTGCAGATGGCGTGAGACATCGGCGCTTCCCACCAGGTAGGTCGTGCCGCTCGCACCGGAGATCCCCTTGGTGTTGCGCAGCCACGCGTAGCTCAGCGTCGCGCTGCTCGCGCCGCTGCCGCTCACGCCCGATTTGCAGGTCAGGCGTTGCCCGGGGGCTGGGATCCCGCTGATCGAGGGGTGCGGCTGAACAAGCGGCGGGGCGGTCGTCTTGAACGTCGCGTTCGCGGTCCTCGCTTCGCCGCTGGCGCTCACCGCCATCAGTCGGTAGTCGTAGGTGACGTTCGGCGCCAACCCGCTCAGTGTTGCGCTCACCGGCTGGTTGGCGCTGCCAGCCGCGAGCGCGGCCGGACATGGCGTGCTCTGCCCGTACGCTTCGCTTGTGCCGTATTCGAAACGGCAGCTCGCCAGCGTCGCGTCGTTGGTGTCCACCGTGCCGGTCACCGTCGCCGTGGTTTCGGCCACTGCGCTCGGGGTGCCGGCAACGACGACCGGCGGGGGGACCGTGGTCACCAGTGCGTTGCCGCTCTTGTCAACGGCCACGCACAGACCTTCGGAAGCGCAGGAAACCCCCGACAGCGCAACGGGAGGGTCGATCGGAGCCAATGCCCATGATGGCGCCGCCGCGGTGGGGTTATCGCCCGTATAGGCGTCCCCGTTGTCGGCGCCCAGCACGCACAGCCCGGCCGCGGCGCAGGAGGCCGCCGTCGGAGCGGCGCCGCCCATCAGGCCAAGTGGGGTAGCACTCCAGGTGGCGGTGGAAGTGGCGGGAAGGCCTGTGCTGGGGTTGCCGCTCGCAAGTGCCGCTCCGTCTTCATCCACGGCCACGCATAGGCCAGCGGGTGCGGAGGCGCAGGAAACCGCGAGGAGGGGGACGTTGTCGATCTGGCGTGTGACCCACGAGCCCGCCGGTTCGCTGCTCACCAGCACGTCGCCGGTTTTGTCCACCGCCACGCACAGCGGGCCGGAGATACACGACACGGACGTCAGCGCGTGCCCCGTGTCGATTGCCATTTCCCTCCAGGTCGCACCGGTGCCCCCGCCTTCGCCGGGGTTGGCGCTGACGAACGCGTTGCCACTCGCATCGACCGCCACGCAAAGGGAGTTGGAGAGGCAGGAGACCCCGGTGAGCCCCGCACCGGAAATGTTCGCGGTGTGCCAAGTCGAGGCGCCGCCGACGGGGTTGGTGCTGATCGCTGTGCCGCCGTTCCCGTCCACCGCCACGCAAAGCGCGCTGGATGGGCAGGAGACCCCGGTGAAGGCCCCCGCGCCCGCAATCGCCGCGGGGTGCCACGTGGAGGCGCCGCCTGCCGGGCTGGCGCTGACCAGCGCATGCCCTTCCGCGACCGCCACACACAGCGAGGCCGAGGGGCACGAAACGCCGGTCAGAGCCGTTTCGTCGATTTTGGCCGCGCTCCAGCTCAACGCGGGCGTCGCCCCGGCCTGTGCGGCCCCCAGGCATGCAAGCAGCACGGCGCACAGCAACGCCGCGGCCGCGGTCACCGCGCGGACGGCAACCGACGGCTCTCTGGAGGCGGGCCCACAGGAAAAGTCCAAGTGCACGTTCACCCCTAACACCGGTTTGGCCTCTCGGTTGCGCATCGGCACGGAAGATTGGCAGACCGAGTGGCCGACTCCGGGGGTGAAGACGCCTGTCTGCGACAGCGCTCGTCCTGGGTTGAGAGTCCCTTCTCTTCCTGTCTATCAGATGTCCAGTCTATGCAAATGATTCCACACAAGCGGCATCAACCCCTGGTTTCCTGTACCTTCCGCGCTACGTGCCACGTAGACAAACAGTTGGACTGTCGGCGGGTGAGGCCATGCTGGGCCTGGTGATCGAGCAGCCAGACAGCGCCTCCCAGCTCGGTCGGCGGCTGGTCGAGCGCTTCCGCGCCGCGCAGTTCACCCGCTCCACCGGTCACAACGCGCTCGCCCGGCTTGCCCGCCAGGGCCTGGTGCGAATGGTCGCCGACGAGCGCCGCGGGGGCGAGCAGGAGCTCTACGAGGCGACGGCCCAGGGGCACGAGCACTTTCGCGCGTGGCTGCAGTCAAGCTCGACCGCGGCTCCGGCACTGCGCGAGGAGCTGCAGGCGAAGATCGCCTTCTGCGCACCCGACGACCTGCCACGGCTGATCGACGCGATCCGCGCGGAGGAATGCGCCTGTGCGAGCATGTTCGCCGCGGCGCAGGGCCGCCTCAGTGCCGCCGAGCTCGTAGCGCCGCGGCGCCCCACCGGCGCCGAGCGGTTCTCCCAGCTGGCCCACCGCGCGGTGCTGCGCGACGAAGCGGCGATGTGGGGGATGCGCTTCAAGCGCCTCGAGCGGCTGCGTGCGCGTCTGGAGGAGATGCGCGACGAGGCAGCGTCCGCCGCGGATGTCGACCCCAACGCCCAGAATCCCGCCGCGGTCGACTGGGTGGAAGCTGCAGCCCCTGCGCACTTCATCACGGGGAGTCCCGTCGGCGTCGAGGACGCCACTTCCGTGTCGCGTTTTGTCTGAGCGATTCTTGTTTTATGAAAACAGACTGAGCTGTCCGCGCAGGCCATTTGCGTAATGATCGCGGCTATGAGGCCACGGGGGTCGGCTATCCGGGAGCGGTCGGCTTGAGCGAGCGGGGCGTCTCGCTTGGGCTGACCCCCGAGCAGGTGTCGGGGGTGATCGCCGCGGCGAGCGCCGCCGGCACCGACAGCGCCACCCTGCTCGCCGGGTTGGCGGCGCCCGGTCAGATGACCACCTCGCCGCTGCTGGACGACCGCACCGTGTCGCGATCGCTGCTGTTCGGTCTGGTCGTCCTGATCTCGTTTCCCGCCGACGGCACCGACCGGGGCATCAAGGAGGTCGCCCTGGATCTCGACCTACCGACCTCCACCACCCACCGCTACGCTCATACGCTGCGTGCAATCGGGCTGCTCGAACAGGATCCGCGCACGCGTCGCTACCGCCGCTCCACATCGCTGGAGCCGCGGCAAGGCCGCTGAGCACACAGAGAGATGCCACGAGTGAAATCGGCATGCTGGATGGTCCCGAGCTCGAACGCGTTCTGAGCGCGGCGACGTACAAGCACCTACCCAGGTTCGACGGCCCCCTCGCCGGGCTCTTGGAGCAGCCGCCGCGCAACCGCCCCGCCGGCGGCGCTGCCGACAAGCACGAAGCCGGCCAGCACCAGCCAGCTCAACAGCGCGAAGGCGATCCCGATCGTGCCGAACTGTTTTGCCGAGGCGCCGAGCGAATGGGGGAGATACACCACTGAGAAGCCCATCAGCGCCGTCATTCCGAGCGCTGCCAGTGCCGCGCCCGGGAGCAGCTCCCGCCACGGCAGGCGCCGCCCCAGCAGCACGTACGGCGTCGCCAGCCATGCCACGACCCCCAGCAGCAGCGATCCCGCGATGTGCCACCAGCCGCCGGCGATCCCCGCCACCAGCGGCCGCACGCTGATGTAGACGGGGATCAGCGCGATCCACAGCAGATGCCAAGGGGTGCCGCGAATGCCGACGGCCGGCAGTTCGTAAGCGAGCTCGTACAGCCGCTGCAGGGCGCGCGCAAGCGACAGCGCCGAGAACAGCACGAGCACGAAACCGATCACGGTCACGCTGTGGGCGACGGTCGCGGAGGGGGCGAACACTTCGCGCACGCTCTCCGCCGCAGCGCCGGAGAGCGCCAGCCGCTTGACGATTGCGTTGGCGAAGTCATGCGCGTTGGCCAGCGGCACCACCGCGCTGTAGACGATCAGCAGCGGGAACAGGGAGCTGAACGCAAGCGCCCCGATGGCGACGCCGCGATCGACCGCCTGAATCGCCGCCAGGCGTTCCAGCCACGCCATGAGCGGCCCGGCGGGAGCGAGCAGCACTCGCAACGGGCCCCGTTGGGTGTCTGCCAGCCGCAACGGGATCCGCATTGTCCTGCTCCGTCAATCAAGGTGCATTGTTGTCGCCGCCACCGCCCACCAGCGCGATGGCGAAGCCGTCGTGACCCTTTTCGCCAACCGTCTGCACCACGGTCGCGCTCACCCGAGGCTCGGCGGCGAGCATGTCGTAGAAGCGACGCACCTCCTGCACGCCGCCCTCGCCGAGGCGCGGGTCATAGCCGTCGGGGTCGAGGATCACACCGGCGCGCACGACGTTGTCACCGATGATTACGCTCCCGGGACGGGAGAGCTTCAGCGACCACTCCAGATACCCAGGGTAGTTGCGCTTGTCCGCGTCGATGAAGATCAGGTCAAACGGGCCGGCGCCCTCGGCATGCAGTTCGGGCAGCGTCTGCAACGCGGCGCCCACGCGCAGATCCACCATCTCCGTCACGCCGGCCCGCTCCAGGTTCGCCGCCGCGACCTCGGCGTGGTGGGGGTCGAGCTCGAGCGTCACGACGCTCCCGCCCGACGGCAGCCCACGCGCCAGCCAAATGGTGCTGTAGCCGCCGAGGGTGCCCAGCTCGAGGATGCGGCGGGCGCCGTGAATGCGCACAAGCAGTTCGAGCAACTTGCCCTGCGCCGGGGTGACCGCGATCGGGGGAAGGCCAGCGGCCTCACAGGCGGCGAGGGCGGCATCGAGCGCCGCGTCCTCGGGGAGCAGGCGATCGCAGATGTAGCGATCCATTGCGGTCCACAGCTCTTGAGTCACGGCAAGGCGCTCCTGGTTCGTTCGCGTGGCGCTCTATTATGCACGGGCACGTCCACCCGGCTTGATGATGAGATGCTCCTTTCCGGTCAGGGCCCTGGCCTGGGGCTGCTGGGTCCACGGAGCCGGCGTCTGATTGCGCTCGAGGTCTTGTCCACGGCTGAAAGTCTCTAGGCTTGGTTTCCCCGATGCCATCGTGCAACCATCTCGATCACGTTCTGATCACCCAACTGCCCGAGTCGGTCGCGGGCTGCGAGGACTGCCTCGCCAGCGGCGGGAAGTGGCTGCATCTGCGCATCTGCCTGGAGTGCGGCAAGGTCGGCTGCTGCGATGACTCCCCCAATCGCCACGCTCGCGAGCACGCGCACAGCAGCGAGCACCCGCTGATTCGCTCGCTCGAGCCCGGCGAGACCTGGTCGTGGTGCTTCCTGGACCAGGTCGCGCTGCTGATCGCCGACGTGCAGGGCCAAACTCGCATCCCGCCGTCCCCGCTGGGCTGAGCGGATGGCTGAGCTGGTCAGTCGCGTGCTGTCGAGCTCGCAGCTCGCGCTGCTCGCCGACCACGGCGAGGAGCGGACCGCAGAGGTGGGGGAGACGCTGTTCGAGATTGGCGACGAGAGCTATCCCTTTGTCGCGATCATCGAGGGCGAGGTTATGGTGACCGACGCTGCGGGGCAGGAGCTCGTCCGCCACCACGCCTCGGGCTTCCTGGGGGAGATGAACCTGCTCTCCGGGCAGACGGTGTTCCTCACCGCCGTCGTCACCGAGCCGATGCGCTATATCGCGGTCGACCGCGAAGTGCTCAGGCAGCTGCTTTTCGAGGACGGCGCGCTCTCGGATCTGCTCCTCAACGCCTTCGTCGAGCGCCGCGAGATGCTCCAGCAGCGCCAGGGGATCGGATTCGAGATCATCGGCCCACGCGATTCGCAGCAGACGCGGCGGCTGCTCGACTTCGCCCGGATCCAGCGGCTTCCCCACACCTGGATCGACCCTGCGCAGAGCGCACAGCCAGACACCCCGGGCGCCACGTTCGCCACCGCCGATATGCCCGTCGTCCGTCTGCCGGGAGGCGCGGAGCTGCGGAACCCCAGCAATGGCGAGCTCTCGCGGGCGCTGGGGATCGGGCGCGCGCTTGCGCCACGCGAGGAGGTGGACCTGTTGATCCTCGGAGGAGGGCCAGCCGGCCTCGGCGCCGCCGTATATGGCGCCTCGGAGGGGCTCGACACGCTTGTGGTTGAGAGCACCGTGCTCGGCGGCCAGGCGGGCACCTCACGCAGGATCGAGAACTACCTCGGCTTCCCCGCGGGGATCAGCGGCACCGAACTGACCAGTCGCGCGATCACGCAAGCGCGGAAGTTCGGCGCCCGCGCCGCCACGCCCTACCGCGCCCAGCTGCTCGAACCAGGCGCTGAGCGGCACGTGGTGAGGCTCGAAGAGGGCAACCAGATCGCGGCCCGAACGGTGCTGCTCGCCACCGGCGCTCAATACCGGCGCCTGCCCGTGGAAAATCTTGATCGTTACGAGGGACTCAGCGTCTTCTATGCCGCCGGTCCGCTGGAGGGGCAGATCTGCGCGGGACGGCGCCTCGGAGTGGTCGGCGGCGGCAACTCCGCGGGGCAGGCCGCCATCTGGTTGGCGCGCGGCGGCGCCCTCGTCACGCTCATGCACCGCCGCGGAGCTTTGAGCGAGACGATGTCGCAGTATCTGATCAACGATCTCGAGCGCTACGGAGTCGCGATCCGCGACCGCGCCGAAATCGCCGAACTGCACGGGGAGCAGGGACAGCTCGAGGCCGTCACGCTCACCGACGGCGCGAAACTGCCGCTCTCTTTCCTGTTCCTCTTCCTGGGCGCCGAGCCCTGCACCGATTGGCTCGGCGACGTCGTCGCGCGGGACTCCCACGGATTCATCCTCACCGGCCCGGACGCCGGTGCGGGCGGCCTGCACGAAACCAGCGTGCCCGGCATCTACGCGGCCGGGGACGTACGGGCGGGATCGATCAAGCGCTGCGCGACCGCGGTCGCGGAGGGCGCGACGGTTGTGCGCCTCGTGCACGAGCATCTGGCGGCTGTCACCAGCTCTCCCCGCTGAGAGCTTTCGCCAGCGTATTGACGGCATGGAGCTCGAGCACGCAATCCGCACCAGGCGCACCCACAAGGTGTTCGCCTCAGAGCCGGTGGCGCCGGAGTTGCTGCAACAGCTGTTCGAATTGGCCCGCTGGGCCCCGAACCACCACCTCACCAACCCATGGCGCTTTCGGGTGCTCGGTCCCAGCACGGTTGAGCGCCTCAAGCAGATCGCCGAGAACGCCGCCCCCGGCTCGGCCAGCAAGCTCGATCGCGCGCCCACCCTTGTGGTTGCATCGGTTTACGCGCAGGGCGACAGCGCCCAGCAGATGGAGGATCTGCTCGCGAGCGCGGTCGCCGCCTACCTGGTGCTGCTCGCCGCCCATGGGGTGGGACTCGCCGGCTACTGGCGGACCCTGCCGCTGCTCGACTCGCCCGCCGGCCGGGAGGTGCTCGCACTCGACCCGCTCGAGACCCCGATTGGGCTCCTGCATCTCGGCCGCCCTCGCCAGGAGCAGCACGTGCCGGAGCGGGCGCCCGCCGCCGATTTCGTGCGCCATCTGCCGTAGACGTTGGCGATGTGGGGAGGGGGTCGCTTGTGGCGCGCAGTGAGTCGCTCCAACCCGGCCCGCGCACCGCGGGTTCACGGTGTCGCGAGGGTGTGTCTGGAGGCCTCGGTCAACCGCCGACGTAGGCCGCGAGGTGCTCGCCGGTAAGGGTGGAGCGCGCGGCGACGAGGTCGGCGGGTGTGCCCTCGAAGACGATCCGGCCGCCGTCGTGGCCGGCGCCGGGACCGAGGTCGATGATCCAGTCGGCGTGCGCCATCACCGCCTGGTGATGCTCGATGACGATGACCGACTTACCGGAGTCCACGAGCCGGTCGAGCAAGCCGAGCAGCTGCTCCACGTCCGCCAGATGCAGGCCGGTGGTGGGCTCGTCGAGGATGTAGATGCCGCCGCTCTCGCCCAGGTGGGTGGCGAGCTTGATGCGCTGGCGCTCGCCTCCGGACAGCGTCGTGAGTGGCTGGCCGAGGGTGAGGTAGCCGAGTCCGACGTCGGCGAGCCGGTCGAGGATCTTGTGCGCTGCCGGCGTCTTCGCCTTGCCGGCGCCGAAGAAACGCTCGGCCTCGACCACCGCCATCGCAAGCACCTCGCTGATGTCCTTGCCAGCGAACTTGTACTCGAGCACCTCGGCCTGGAAGCGCTTCCCCTCGCACACCTCGCAGGGGACGGCGACGCCGGCCATCATCGCCAGGTCGGTGTAGATCACGCCGGCGCCGTTGCAGTTGGGGCAAGCGCCCTCGGAGTTGGCGCTGAACAGGGCCGGCTTCACGCCGTTCTCCTGCGCGAACGCCTTGCGGATCGGGTCGAGCAGGCCCGTGTAGGTCGCCGGGTTGCTGCGCCGCGAGCCTTTGATCGCCGCCTGGCCAATCGCCACGACGCCGTCGCGGGGCGGGCGGGCATTGACAATCGAGCCACCGATCAGCGAGCTCTTGCCCGAGCCCGCCACGCCTGTGATGACGACCAGCACGCCGAGCGGGATGTCGACGTCGACGTCCCGCAGGTTGTGGGTGGCGGCGCCGCGGACCTCGAGGGCGCCGTGCGACGATCGCACCGCCTGCTTGAGGGTGGCCCGGTCGTCGAGGTGGCGGCCGGTGATGGTGTCGCTCGCCCTCAGCCCCTCGACGGTCCCCTCGAACATCACCTCGCCGCCCTCGGTCCCGGCCTTCGGGCCGAGGTCGACGACATGGTCGGCGATCGCGATCGTCTCCGGCTTGTGCTCCACGACGAGCACGGTGTTGCCCTTGTCGCGTAGCTGCAACAGCAGCTCGTTCATCCGCTCGATGTCGTGCGGGTGCAGTCCGATCGTGGGCTCGTCGAAGACGTAGGTGACGTCGGTGAGCGAGGAGCCGAGCTGGCGGACCATCTTGACGCGCTGGGCCTCTCCGCCCGAGAGCGTGCCCGAGGGCCGCTCGAGCGAGAGGTAGCCCAGCCCGATGTCCACAAACGAGTGGAGTGTCGCCCGCAGCGCATCGAGCAACGGCGCGACCGACTTGTGCTCGAGTTTGCTCACCCACGCGGCGAGATCGCTGATCTGCATCGCGCAGGCGTCGGCGATGTTGATTCCCTCGATCTTCGAGGATCGGGCCTGCGCGCTGAGCCGGGTCCCATCGCACTCGGGACAGGTGGCGAAGGTGACCGCCCGCTCCACGAAGGCACGGATGTGGGGCTGGAGCGAGTCGACGTCCTTGGAGAGCATCGACTTCTGGATCCGCGGGATCAGGCCCTCGTAGGTCAGGTTGACGCCGTCGACCTTGATCCTGGTCGGCTCCTTGTGCAGGAGCTCACCAAGTTCCTTCTTGGTGAGCTTCTTGATCGGCTTGTCCGGGTCGAAGAAGCCGCAGCCCAGGAAGATCCGGCCGTACCAGCCATCCATGCTGTAGCCAGGGATCATGAGCGCGCCCTCGCGCAGAGACTTGCTGTCGTCGTAGAGCTGAGTGAGGTTGATGTCGGACACGGTGCCGCGGCCCTCGCAGCGCGGGCACATGCCGCCGAGGATGCTGAAGCTTCGCTTCTCTTTCGTTGTGCGCCCTGCACGCTCGAACGTGACTGCCCCGGCGCCCGAGATCGAGGCGACGTTGAAAGAGAACGCCTGGGGCGAGCCGATGTGCGGCTTGCCGAGCCGGCTGAAGAGGATGCGCAGCATCGCGCCCGCGTCGGTGGCGGTGCCGACTGTGGAGCGAGCGTCGGCGCCCATCCGCTCCTGGTCGACGATGATCGCTGTCGTCAGCCCTTCGAGCACGTCAACCTCGGGCCGCGCCAGCGTCGGCATGAAGCCCTGCACGAACGCGCTGTAGGTCTCGTTGATCAGCCGCTGGGACTCCGCGGCGATCGTGCCGAACACCAGCGAGCTCTTACCCGAGCCGGAGACGCCGGTGAACGCCGTCAACCGGCGCTTCGGGAGCTCGACGCTGATGTCCTTGAGGTTGTTCACGCGCGCGCCGTGCACGCGGATCAGATCGTGGCTGTCGGCGCCGGGCGGCGGGGGCGACCGCGTGTTCCTCCTTGTCCTCGTGGCGGCGCTCATCGTGGCTCCATCCCTCCGGCGAGCCCGCCTACCGGTCCTGAACCAACCCGAGCACGTTGCCATCGAGGTCGGTGAAGGTGGCTACGGTGCGGCCGGGACCGACCTCGTGCGCGGGCTCCTTCACGGTGGCGCCCGCGGCGGTCACCTCGGCCAGCTTCGCCTCGATGTCAGGCACTTGCCAGTAGGCCACCGGCGAGTCCGCGCCCTGCGGTCCACCGCCCGGCACCAGCCCGATGTGCTGGCCCCCGGTGTCGAAGCCGACGTAGTAGGAGGAGTCGGCCTGCGGCGGAATGCCGAGCAGGGCGGTGTACACGGCCTTGGCTGCCGCCAAGTCGGACACGGGATGCAGCACGATCTTGATTCCCTCGGTGGAAGAGCCGGTCATGGTCACTCCTGAAGTAGTGGTGGTGAGGTGCTTGGCGGTCACTCTAGGTGACCTCGATGACCAGCGCTTCTCGATTCCTGATCGATCATGTCCCGGTCTGGGCTGCCGCCACGGCGGCCTGAACAGTCGGATAGACGTGGGTGATCGCGGGCGGTGGCAGCACTGGAATCATGTGCCGGCGTCCGCGAAGACGGTGGTCCAATCGTTCTTGATGTTGACCACGGCCCAGCCTTCTTCGTCGGCGTGCTCGAGTGACCGCTCAGCGCCCTCCTGATTGCGGGCCTTGAAACCAAGCCGTGCGCCGCGGTTTATTGGTGCTTGAGCAGCGTCTCTGCTTCGCGCTCGAGATCGACATACGGCTCGCCGCTGACGTCGATGGCGACTCGATTGATTGTGCCGCCGGTGAATCGGTAGGGGGCCGCACCCGGGTAATCCTCGGTGAGCGGCTCACCGCCGTGGCGCCCGACGTACAGGCCCGCGCCGGCGACCGCGAACGCGCCCAGCTGGGTTTTGAGCTTGCCTTCGCCCACCTTCTTATCGCCGTGGTAGAGCGAGAGGGTGCCCGCGGCGCAACTGGGTTCCTGCGCTTCCTTCTCAAAGGACGCCGAGAGGATCAGGTTCTCACCGGTTGGCAGATCCTCGGTGGCGACGATCAGCTGCTCGGTGATGCCGACGAAGCTGTTGACGTAGTGCAGGCGGTTGTCCTTGACGTACAGCGCGTGGCCGCCGAAGCGTGAGCCGATCGCAAACAGCACGCCCTGCGCTCTGGGTGCGGGTATGTTGAGAAGCGCGCCGATCACGAACGAGCGGTTGCGCGTATTGACCGCCTGCCACTCGCTGACGGCCGCCGCATCCGGGTAGTACACGTAGCGCTCGCGGGGCGCTGCGAGCTGCGGTCGGGGCGTCATCAGGATTTCGACGGGTGAGCGATCATCGAGCGGGAACGCCCCGTTTGCGCCTGCCTCCGCGAACCAGATGTTGACGAGCTCCCTGAGCTTGTCCGGCTGGGCGGCGGCGAGGTCGTTCAGCTCCGAGCGATCGACGTCGGTGTGGTAGAGCTCCCAGTCGTCCGCGTTGAAATTGCTCCAACCCGCCATCGTGGGATGCGTCGTCACCGCCTTCCAGCCCTCGTGCCAGATCGAGCGGGAGCCGAGCATCGAGTAGAACTGCGTCCTCCTGTTCGACCTGGCGGAGGCGTCGTCGACGCTGTCGAGCATGCTGACGCCGTCGAACTGCGTCTGCACGTGACCCTTGACGCTCTCTGGAGCGTTGACCCCGAGCACGTCGAGGATCGTCGGCACTAGATCGATCGCGTGGTAGTACTGCTCGCGCACCTCGCCGCGCGCCTTCGTCCCAGCCGGCCAGGAGATGATGCACGGGTCGGACGTTCCACCATTGAACTCGTAGCGCTTCCACATCTTGAACGGCGTGTTGAACGCCATTGCCCAACCGGTCGGGTAGTGGTTGTAGGTCTTCGTGCCGCCGAGGTCGTCGATCTGCGCAAGGTTCGCCGCCAGGTCGTCGGGGACTCCGTTGGCGAACTTCATCTCGTTGACCGAGCCGTTCGGGCCGCCCTCGCCGCTGGCGCCGTTGTCCGACACGACCACCACAAGGGTGTTCTCGAGCAGTTCGCTCTGCTCGAGGTAGTCGAGCACGCGCCCGATCTCGTGGTCGGCATGGCCGAGAAATCCCGCGTACACCTCGGCCATCCGCGCGAACAGCCGCTTCTCCTCGTCGTTCAGCGAGCCCCAGGGCCGCGTCGTGTCGATTTCAGGGAACGGCTTGCCGTCGGCGCTGGAGCGCGTCTCGGGTGTGCCGATCGGATTGATCGGCGGCAGCTCCGTGTCGGGCGGCACGATTCCAAGCTCCTTCTGCCGGGCGAGTGTCTGCTCGCGCATCGCCTCATAGCCCGCGTCGAAGCGTCCCTTGTACTTATCGATCCATTCCCTCGGCGCGTGGTGCGGGGCGTGGCAGGCGCCCGGCGCGTAGTACAGGAAGAACGGCTTCTCGGGCGCCACGGCCTTGGCGTCCTTGATGAACTCCAGCGCCTTGTCGGTGAGGTCCTCGGTGAGGTGATAGCCCTCCTCGGGGGCGCTCGGCTGATCGACTGGATGATTGTCGTGAACCAGATCCGGATACCACTGGTTCGTCTCGGCGCCGAGGAACCCGTACCAGCGCTCAAAGCCACGGCCGCTTGGCCAGTTGCGGCGGGTCGAAGCAAGGTTCATCTCGTCGGTTGGGCACAGATGCCACTTGCCCACCATGAATGTGTTCCACCCCTGCTCGCCGAGGATCTCCGGAAGCATCCCGTTCTCCGGTGGCACCGTGCCGCTTGCATTGGGAAAGCCGATCGCCGCCTCGGTGATGCACGCCATGCTGTTGCGCGTGTGATTGCGCCCCGTCAGCAGACACGAGCGCGTCGGCGAGCACAGCGCCGTCGTATGCCACTGCGTATAGCGGACACCCTGCGAGGCGATCCTGTCGATGTTCGGCGTCTCGATCGGTCCGCCGTAACAACTCATCGCCGAGAACCCGACGTCGTCGAGCACGATATAGACCACGTTCGGTGCACCCTCAGGCGCTTTAGGGGGCTCGAACGGAGCCCAATCCGCTTCGGAGTCGCGTATGTCGACGTTGACGACGCCGCTGAATGGCCTGGCCATGGACTCACTCTCCTTCGGGCTCTCGAGCTGAACGGCCCACCCCGGAAAACAAGTGGGGTGGACTGGCAACGAAACGTTGGCGTACCATCGGAGTCCTGCCTCTCGAGCGCTCATGAGCGGCACGACTCCAGCAGAGCAAGCCTGCACCGATCCGGGGTGAGCAGCCCTCACCCGGCCGGGGTGAGAGCATTGCTGAGGGCGCCGGGCGAACACTGCTCCGGGCGCCGTGAACACTGCCGCGGGCGCCGGGTGTCTACCATCGGGTTGGGATGAGCCGCGAGGACATGCTGGAGATCCCGGCGGGCCGCTTCCGGATGGGCTCGGCCGACTTCTACCCCGAAGAGGCGCCGATCCGCGAGGTGGTGCTCGACGGCTTCGCGATCGACCGCGGACCGGTCACGGTCGCGCAGTTCACTCGCTTCGTCGAGGAGACCGGGTACCTCACCCTCGCCGAGCGTCCCCTCGATCGCACCCAGTATCCCGACGCCGATCCCGCGCTGCTGTGCGAGGGCTCGGCCGTCTTTCATCCCACGCCCGGACCCGTGCCGCTGGGCGACCCGACCCGCTGGTGGGCCTACGTGCCCGGCGCGAGCTGGCGAGCGCCATGGGGGCCGGACAGCGAGAACTCCGGGCGAGACGATCATCCGGTCACCCACGTCGCCTTCCAAGACGCCGAGGCGTATGCGAAATGGGCCGGTAAGCAGCTGCCGAGCGAGGCCGAGTGGGAGTACGCGGCGCGGGGCGGAATCGAAGGTGCAATCTTCGCCTGGGGCGAGGAGGAGCGACCGGGTGGCGAGCTGATGGCGAACTTCTGGCAGGGCGAGTTCCCCTGGAACAACACCGGCGCGAAGGGATGGCGCGGCACATCGCCCGTTGGGCTCTTTCCCCCCAACGGCTTCGGACTCCACGACGCCACGGGCAACGTCTGGGAGTGGACGACCGACTATTACGCGGCCCACAACCCCGATGCCGAGGCGCCTCCCAGTGCCTGTTGCAAGCCGCCACTGAACCCGCACGTGGAGACCCCAGATGGGAGCTATGACGTGGGGCGTCCCGGCGCGAGCATCCCGCGCCGCGTCATCAAGGGCGGCTCGCACCTCTGCGCCCCAAGCTACTGCCTGCGCTACCGGCCCGCCGCCCGCCAGCCCGAGGCGATCGACACCAGCACCAGCCACATCGGCTTCCGCTGCATCCGCCGCGAGCACGCCTGACAGCCGGCACGTCGCAAGCAAGCGCCAATTGGTCGGAGAAGGTTCAAGTTGGCTTAGCTATGCGATTTCCGGCGCCTCTGCGGTCTTTTTTGCGGTCCCAAACCACCCGACAGACCTTCCCGCTATTCGAGCCCGTCGCGATACCCCGGCACAGGCACCGGTGAGCGCCTAGTGTTCTGGGTGCGGCTTCAAACCCCAGGCAGCCGAAGTCCGTGATATAGGAGCCTGGACCGAGAAGGATCCATGTTAGGCCTGACAGTGCGAGCAACCGGCGCGGCGCAGGAGCGCCCGACTCTAGGACAAATGGCGCGTCGCGAGCGACTGCTTATCGCCGGCCTGGCAGCGGTAGCGGCCCTCGCAGTACTCGCCGGTCCGCTACACGCTCTCTGGCTCTATCTCGCCAGCGCGCTTGTGGCCGTCGCCGGCGGGGTTGCACGGCTGATGTTCCAGCACAAGCAAGTGGTCCTGGAAACTCAACGAGAGAGAGCCAGCCTTGAGCAGCGTACTCGCGTGCCCGTGGCAGACATCGCGACTATCTGCCCGACCGATATCGGCGTCGACCCCGCTGAGCAGACGATCCTTGCTGGCAAGACGATCCCTCAGTACCTGCCACGAGATGTTGATTCCATGTTGCAGACAGCGATAGAGGCCGGGTTTGACGAGGCGGCGGAACGCTGGATCATCATTGCAACGGGAGAGCCGGGAGTTGGCAAATCTCGAGCAATTTTCGAGGCGATACGCCGCTGTGGCGCCAAAGCCTCCATCGATGTCCTCGCACCAGTGGACATCAAGTCCTTGGAATCGTTGATGACGCCTGGCGAAATGCCGTATTTCCAAGCCGAACGCCGGGTACTGTGGCTCGACGACATCGAGCCCTTCCTCAGCCAGGGGAGCAATTGTCAAGAGTTGTGGATGGGGAGGTGAAGCATCAGGCGGCGACCTTCTCGTCCGTTGTGGTGGTTTCGTCTTCGGTGATCTTGATTCCGTCCTTGAACGTGATGCCGTCGAGTACGTCGGTGACGAGTTCGTGGCCGTTGAATCGTCGCCAGCGTTCTTGGGCGGCGTCGAGGAGCTTGTAGGCCATTGCGAGTGCGGCTTTCTTGGAGCCGGCGCCCTTGGTGACCTTGGTGCGTAGCTTGACGGTCGCGAAGCTGCTCTCGATCGGGTTCGTGCTCCTCAGGTGCCGCCAGTGCTCGGCGGGGAAGTCGTAGAACGTGGTGAGCGCGCCCCAATCCTTGTCGAGCTTCGCGACGGCCTTCGGGTACTTGGCGTCGAACTCGCCACGGAAGCGCTCCAGCGCCTTGCGAGCGTCCGCGCATGAGGGCGCCTCGGTCATTTCGTGCAGCAGCGTCTTCGCCCTGGGCTGCAGCCGCTTCGGGAGCGCGTCGAGTACGTTCGCTGTCTTGTGTACCCAGCAGCGTTGCTCCCGGGTGCCGGGGAACACATTGCGCAGCGCGGCCCACGCGCCGAGCGCGCCGTCACCGGTCATGAGCTTCGGCTCGTTCAGCCCGCGGTCGCGGAGATCCCGGAACACTGCCGCCCACGAGTCCTCGCTCTCACGGTAGCCGTCCTCGACCGCGAGCAACTCCTTGCAGCCGTCCTCACGGACACCGATCACCACCAGCAGACACAGCTTTGGATCCTCGCCGAGGCGGACGCTGACGTTCACGCCGTCGACGAACAGGTACGCGTAGCGGTGAAACCGCAGCTCCCGGGTACCGAACGCGGCGTGCTCGGCCTGCCACTGCTCGGTCAACCGCTGGATCGAGCTGGACGACAACCCCGACGCGTCCTCGCCCAGCAGATCCCGCAGCGCGGACCCGAAATCCCCAGTCGAGAGCCCATGCAAGTACAGGATCGGCAACACCTCGGTGACCTTCGGCGACCGCCGCGCATACGCCGGCAGGATCCGCGAGCTGAACCGCTTACGCTTCCCCGTCTGCTCGTCAACGCGCTTATCGTTGACCCGCGGCGCGCGGACCAGGACCGTCCCTGAGCCGACCGTCACCCGCCGCTCCCGCGCGCGACCGTTGCGGACGACCAGCCGCTTGCCGTCTTCATCGACCTCCTCCACGAGCGAGCCGACGTACTCCTCAACCTCGGCCTCGAGCGCCGCCGCGATCATCCGACGCGCGCCCTCACGCGCGAGATCATCGAGCGTGACCCGACCCTCATCGTCCTCCCCAACGGGGAGCCTGCGAACATCTGACATGGCGTGCCTTCCTGCCGGCCATCACCGGCATCGGTCTTCATCAACCGGGAAGGTACGCCGCCTTCCTCTTCACACGCATCCACAACTTCTGGGTATAGCTCCAGCCAGGGCCTGACGCTGCACACACTCCGCATCTGGCGCAGGCTCAACCCCCGCGGCGTCATCATCGCAACGGCCGGCGGCAAGGGTCACGACGCGGTAGCCGGGACGGCCACGGGCGCGCTCGTCACAACCAGTCGAGAAATCATGCGGCACGCACACCGCGTGCCTGTATCCGCGACGACCACTGCGGAGCTGGTGCCGCTGCATACGACGCTCGCGTCTCCGCTGCTCACGACGATCGAACAGTACGGTCTTGCTGCCTACCTGGTTGCGGCCCCTGACCTCGAGGACAAGCTCGTGACCGGCATTCACCCCGGTGATAGCAAGAGATGCCCCGAGGGTGGAGCGATCGTATGCGCTGCGATCGATTGGGCGCGCTGCGGCCGTACCGATCCGATCCCGCAAGCAACGCTTCGTGGACTCTGGCCTAGCTATCTCCCGGTCGGCCTGGCGGCGACGGATACCCGATTCGCCATCGGACTCGAATGGGCGCTTCGACCCGTTGTCGCCAGGATCGGGCTACTTCAGGGCGACGGCAGCTTTCAGGCATATGACTACATAGTACGTTTCATCGCAGATCAGGCGAGCACGTTGCCGCCATCTGACCTTGCCTGGAGCAAGGCACTCGCCGACGCAACTGATATGCAGGCCTTCACTATCGGCGTTCGCGCCTATGACGCCGGGAACATGCAGGTGGCCGCGGCATCATTCGACGCCGCCAGTCGCTCGCCCGATAGCCGGATCGCGCTGATAGGTCAATACGACCTCGGCAGAACGAGAGCACACCTCGGCGATCACGCAGGTGCGCTCGCAGCTTTTGAGCATGTCTCGGTACAGGCCGTCAATGACAGCCCAGATCCCGAGCTCGTCGTCGAAGCGCTGCTCGGCAAGGCCGGCGTATTGGGCAAGGTCGGTCGTTGGCAGGAGGCAATGCCCGTGTACGAGCAGATCTCAACGTATCTCGACGATGCCGAACCTGCGCTCCATGAGCTTGTCGCTCAGACGTCCGTCGAACGAGGCCTGGCGCTATTGGAACTCGGCAAGTACGTATCCGCCTTGGAGAGCTTTGAGCGAGTCCTTGCGTGCTTCGGTAACGCATCCGAACCAGAGCTACGAGAGATGGTCGCTAAGGCGCTCTTTGGCAAAGCCCTCGCACTCGATCAGCTAGGACTGCTGGGGGAAGCGGTGATGGCCTACCTGGAGGTCATTGCGCGCTTCAACGACGTGGATGACCCGACCGTACGCGGCCTGGTCGATGAGGCACAGTTTGGTCAGGGCACCGCGCTGGATCGCCTTGGCAGGCCCAAGGAGGCGATTGTCGCTTATAAGCAGGTGCTTGTTCGATTCATAAAACACTCACCCGATCAGGAGTTGTACGAGCAGGCCGCCGAGGTACTGCTTGACAAAGCCAGAGCACTGAGTCAGAGCGGAGAGTGGGAGGAGGCGATTGTTGTCTGTGAGCAGGTGCTGGCGCGGGTCGACGAGGCACCAGGACCGAAGATGCAGGAGCTGGTCGCCGAAGCGCATTTGTGCCTGCGGAGCCTGTCAAGTCGATTGAGACACTTGGTCGTCGAATTTAGTGAGCGGCCTCCTGTGTAGTCGGTTTGTTGATCCAGGCGGCGGCTGGTAGCGCTGGTGGGTGTGGTGGGCGGCGGACGAACCGCTCGGGTGTCGTGGCGTAGGCGGCGGCGAGGACGCGCTGGCGTTCGGCGTGGAGTGCTTGGGCGTGGCCGTGGTGGACGGCGGCTGGGGTCATTAGGCCGATCCCGGAGTGGCGGTGGGTGTGGTTGTACCAGTCGAAGAATGTGCGGCAGAACGCGCGTGCTTGCTGGATGTTCTCGAAGCGCCGGGGGAACTCGGGGCGGTACTTCAGGGTCTTGAAGTGCGCCTCGGAGTAGGGGTTGTCGGTCGAGGTGTAGGGCCGGTTGTGCGAGCGTGTCACGCCGAGGTCGGCGAGGAGGAACGCGACGGGCTTGCTGGTCATCGAGCTGCCGCGGTCGGCGTGCACGGTCAGCTGCCCTTGCGGGATCTGCTGCTGCTCGCAGGCTTGGCGGATCAGCGCCTTGGCGAGCTTGGCGCCCTCGCGGTGCTGGACGGTCCAGCCGACGACGTAGCGGCTGAACACGTCGAGGATCACGTACAGGTAGAAGTACGTCCACTTCGCCGGACCCTTCAACTTCGAGATGTCCCAGCTCCACAGCTCGTTCGGGCGTTCGGCGAGCAGCTCCGGCTTGGCGTACCCGGGGTGCGTGCGCTGGTCGCGCCGCTCACGCACCTCCCCGCGTGCGTCAAGCAGCCGGTACATCGTGCGCTCCGAAGCCAGGTAGCGGCCCTCGTCCAGCAGGGTCGCCCAGACCTGGGCGGGCGAGCAGTCGAGGAACCGCGCGGAGTGCAGTTCGGCGAGGACGGCCTCGCGCTCGGGCTCTGAGAGCGCTCTGGCCGGGACGGCCCGCGGACTCCTCGGCCTGGGCTCCGGCGGACACCGACGACGGTAGATCGTCGCTGGCGAGGCACCAAGCGCCCGGCACGCCGGGCGGGTACCAACGATCGGGGTGAGTTCCTGCACGGTCTGCTCGATCATCGCTCGGTGCTCCCCGGCCCGGTAGCGCCCCTGGGCTCGAGCAGCTGCCCCAGAAGCGCGGAGACGTTTCCCTGCACCTCGATCACCTTGCGCGCCTTCCGGAGCTCCGCCTCCGCGCGTTCCGCGCGCCGCTCCAGGGCCACGATCTGCGCATCACGCCGGTCAGCGGGCTTACGCCCCCGCGGCCGCGAAAGCGCTTTGATCGACCCGGCGTCGCGCTGTTTGCGCCACGTCGCCAGATGCGAGGAGTACAGGCCCTCGCGGCGCAACAGCGCCCCGACCTCCCCCGGTTGCGTGCACCCGTCGGCCTCGCGCAGGACCGCCAGCTTGTACTCAGCCGTGAACCGCCGGCGCGTCGCACGCTCGACGAGCTCGGGATCGGGCCGAGGCCCCCCGGGCGCGGCGCGCCCGGCCACCCCTCCGTTGCGGTCGCCTACGGCTCCCTCCACTCCGGGGTGGCCGGCACCATCGTGCTCCATCTCCAACATCGTGTCGTGCTCCGTTCTCGCCCTCAAGGGTCAGTAATTCCTTGATCATGAGCGTCTCACACGACATTGGCAGAGAGGGCTGGCCGACGCACTGGGTCTGTTGAGAGGTCCGAGCGATGCGATCGCTGCATATGAGCGGATACTGGTGCGCTTCGGGAACGCATCCGCGCCGAAGTTGCGCGAGGTGGTCGCCAAGGCGCTGCTTGGCAAAGCCGGTCTGCTAAGCCTGATCGGCAAGCTCGAGGAGGCGATGAGTGCCTACGAGGAAGTGTCGGCACGCTTCGATTACGAGTCCGAGTCAAAGCTACGCCGGCATATATTCAGAGCAACACTTGGCGTGGGTGCGACACGATTCGCACTGAGCCACCCTGACGGCATAGAAGACTATGAGTACTTGCTACTGCTCGTGTATACGGCTCCCGAGGAGGAGCTGCGTGAAGAGGTCGCCAAGACACTATTCGGCGAAGGCGTCGATCCCAGTGGAGCAGTCCAATAGGATTGGAAGAGCTCGGCGGCGCCCGCGCGCTCGCTGAAGCCAGCGTCGATCCCGTCATCGAAGTAGGTCCACCATAGGCATACCACCCCGACGAACGCGAGGGCGCCCGTGATCGCGGAATGGACCAGCCAGCGCGACCGGCGGCTGCTCCATTCGATCCAGGCACAGGCTGTGGTGCGAGCTGCTCGGAGCGCACGCGCTGGAGGGCGCGATCTTTCTCTGCTCACTCGCGGTCGGGTGGATCGGGCTGTATCTGGCACGGGTACAGCTAGGCTTTAGTCGATACACGAGACTTCCTACATGTGGCGTCTCGCTGGTGCGAGAAGGAGCAGATGTCCGAGCAGACAGGAATCCCAGCCGACGCTTCATACAACAGGCGACAGCCGACCAGCCATGAGCGGCGGGCGGGCCAGCCCTGGGATGCGTCGTACCTCGATGGCCCGCCGCCCTGGGACATCGGACAACCACAGCCAGCGATCCTGCGCCTGGCGAGCGAAGGCGCATTCGCCGGCGTAGTTCTCGATGCAGGCTGCGGGACAGGCGAGAATGCCCTTCACATCGCCTCTCTGGGGCTGCATGTCATGGGAATCGATGTGGCCGAGACCGCACTGGCGAGCGCGCGGGAGAAGGCCGCGGATCGCGGCATAGAAGCTGACTTCATGGTTGCCGACGCATTGCACCTGGACCGTTTGGGCCAAATGTTTGAGACGGTGCTCGATTGCGGGTTGTTCCACTCGTTGGAGAGCGATGAGCGGCAAGAGTATGTGGCGAGCCTGGCGTCCGTGACTGGTCGTGGCGGGAACGTGTACGTGCTCTGTTTCAGTGACGTCGGGCCTGATCGGAGCGGCCCGCATCCCATCAGGCAGGAGGAGTTGAGGGCAGCATTCACACGCTCCAGCGGCTGGAGCATTGCCTCCGTCAGTCCGGATCGAATCCAGACACGGTTCGAGGTGCCGAACGTACCGGCCTGGTTGACACAGATCGAACGGATCTAGGGCCTACCATCATTCGGCGAGGCGCTCGCAGGCTCCGACCGGCCGCCGACGCTGCACGCACCCTCTCTGCCAATGTCGTGTGAGACGCTCATGATCAAGGAATTACTGACCCTTGAGGGCGAGAACGGAGCACGACACGATGTTGGAGATGGAGCACGATGGTGCCGGCCACCCCGGAGTGGAGGGAGCCGTAGGCGACCGCAACGGAGGGGTGGCCGGGCGCGCCGCGCCCGGGGGGCCTCGGCCCGATCCCGAGCTCGTCGAGCGTGCGACGCGCCGGCGGTTCACGGCTGAGTACAAGCTGGCGGTCCTGCGCGAGGCCGACGGGTGCACGCAACCGGGGGAGGTCGGGGCGCTGTTGCGCCGCGAGGGCCTGTACTCCTCGCATCTGGCGACGTGGCGCAAACAGCGCGACGCCGGGTCGATCAAAGCGCTTTCGCGGCCGCGGGGGCGTAAGCCCGCTGACCGGCGTGATGCGCAGATCGTGGCCCTGGAGCGGCGCGCGGAACGCGCGGAGGCGGAGCTCCGGAAGGCGCGCAAGGTGATCGAGGTGCAGGGAAACGTCTCCGCGCTTCTGGGGCAGCTGCTCGAGCCCAGGGGCGCTACCGGGCCGGGGAGCACCGAGCGATGATCGAGCAGACCGTGCAGGAACTCACCCCGATCGTTGGTACCCGCCCGGCGTGCCGGGCGCTTGGTGCCTCGCCAGCGACGATCTACCGTCGTCGGTGTCCGCCGGAGCCCAGGCCGAGGAGTCCGCGGGCCGTCCCGGCCAGAGCGCTCTCAGAGCCCGAGCGCGAGGCCGTCCTCGCCGAACTGCACTCCGCGCGGTTCCTCGACTGCTCGCCCGCCCAGGTCTGGGCGACCCTGCTGGACGAGGGCCGCTACCTGGCTTCGGAGCGCACGATGTACCGGCTGCTTGACGCACGCGGGGAGGTGCGTGAGCGGCGCGACCAGCGCACGCACCCCGGGTACGCCAAGCCGGAGCTGCTCGCCGAACGCCCGAACGAGCTGTGGAGCTGGGACATCTCGAAGTTGAAGGGTCCGGCGAAGTGGACGTACTTCTACCTGTACGTGATCCTCGACGTGTTCAGCCGCTACGTCGTCGGCTGGACCGTCCAGCACCGCGAGGGCGCCAAGCTCGCCAAGGCGCTGATCCGCCAAGCCTGCGAGCAGCAGCAGATCCCGCAAGGGCAGCTGACCGTGCACGCCGACCGCGGCAGCTCGATGACCAGCAAGCCCGTCGCGTTCCTCCTCGCCGACCTCGGCGTGACACGCTCGCACAACCGGCCCTACACCTCGACCGACAACCCCTACTCCGAGGCGCACTTCAAGACCCTGAAGTACCGCCCCGAGTTCCCCCGGCGCTTCGAGAACATCCAGCAAGCACGCGCGTTCTGCCGCACATTCTTCGACTGGTACAACCACACCCACCGCCACTCCGGGATCGGCCTAATGACCCCAGCCGCCGTCCACCACGGCCACGCCCAAGCACTCCACGCCGAACGCCAGCGCGTCCTCGCCGCCGCCTACGCCACGACACCCGAGCGGTTCGTCCGCCGCCCACCACACCCACCAGCGCTACCAGCCGCCGCCTGGATCAACAAACCGACTACACAGGAGGCCGCTCACTAAATTCGACGACCAAGTGTCTCAATCGACTTGACAGGCTCCGGCAGTCGCCGAGGAAGGCGTGCCGGTCAAGGAGATCGCTGAGGTCATCGGGCGGCATCTGGACATCCCGGTCGTGTCCGTCGCTGCGCAGGACGCGGGGGAGCACTTCACTTGGCTGGGGGGATTCCTTGGGCTCGACGCTCCTGCTTGCAGTGCATGGACGCGGGAGCTGCTGGGGTGGGAGCCGATCCAGCCCGGGCTCATCCCCGACCTCGACCAGGGGCATTATTTCCACAAGAGGTAGCCTTTGCCGTGTGCAGACGGACGGCTCGGCTACGGCCCACTTCGAACGTAAGCGTCCTGGCTGGTTCACCAGGCGAGTGTTCAATCCCGCCGTTGCCGGCCTGACTCGCCGCGGCATCAGCCTCTTCGGCTCGCGCGTGCTGGAGGTGCCAGG
The DNA here is from genome assembly GCA_963744135.1 of uncultured Solirubrobacterales bacterium. Lineage (GTDB taxonomy): Bacteria > Actinomycetota > Thermoleophilia > Solirubrobacterales > Solirubrobacteraceae > Palsa-744. The sequence goes on from CAVUSE010000012.1 coordinate 290,122, forward strand.
GCGTACCTCCGGTGAGCCGCGTCGCACTCCGGTGAATCTCCTTACCTTCGAAGGTGAGCGCTACCTCGTCGCGCCGCGCGGCGAAACGCAGTGGGTGCGCAACCTGCGAGCCAGCGGGGAGGGTCGTCTGCTGGTTGGTTCGCGCAGCGAGCACTTCGCCGCTGTCGAGCTTGCGGACGACGAAAAGCCGCCCGTCCTGCGCGCCTACCTGAAGCGCTGGAAGTTCGAGGTCGGCGTGTTCTTCGACGGCGTTGGGCCAGACTCCTCGGTCGAGGAGTTGCGCGACGCCGCGCCCAAGCATCCGGTGTTCCGGCTGCGCTAGGCGCTGCTTGTCCCGACTTCGCCAAACGAGCGGAGGAGCGCATCGTGCACGGCGAGGTTCTCGCGGGAATCGAGATGTGCCTATGTTCTGGCACCCGGGCCAACGCTTTGCTAAACCGGTCGCGATGGCACTGATTCAAGCAAGCGGCCCGCTCTGTGGAGAGCTTCGACGTCTGTTCCCCTCACGGCCCTTCCATGTGCGCTTCTGGGACGGAGGGGTCGTCGGGGCGACTGCACCCAACGCCCCGACGTTCCTTGTGCGAGGACCGTCGGCCCTCGCGCACTTCCTTCGAGCTCCCGGATCGCTGGGTCTCGGTTGCGCCTACACGGATGGTTCGCTGGCCGTGGATGATCTCGATGCGGCGCTCATCGTGGTCGACGAGTGGGAGCCACCGGCGCTGAGCAGCGCTGATCGTGTACGTCTGGGCTTGGCCATCATCGCCGCGGCAGCGCCCGGTGGCTTCCCGCGCCGTCCGACCCTCGAGCTGATCCTCCGTGGGCGTCTTCACAGCATCGAGCGCGACGCGGCGGCGGTCCGCTACCACTACGACGTTGGCAACGACTTCTTCGCCCTGTTCCTGGACGAGTCGATGACCTACAGCTGCGCGATCTTCTCGCGCGGCGCGCAGACGCTCGAGGACGCCCAGCACACGAAACTCGAGTTGGTGGCAGGCAAGCTCGGGCTGGCGCCCGGGATGCGCGTGCTCGACGTCGGCTGTGGCTGGGGCAGCTTCGCGATCCACGCTGCCCAGAACTATGGCGTGAGCGTCACCGGCGTCACACTCTCACAGCCGCAGGCTGAGCTCGCACGCAAGCGGGTGGCAGAGGCCGGGGTCGAGGATCGGGTGGACATCCGCGTAGCGGACTACCGCCAGCTGCCGCACACGTCCTTCGACGCGATTGCGAGCGTCGGCATGGCCGAGCACGTCGGCGAGCGCCAGATCGACCTCTATGCACGATCTCTGTACGCGCTGTTGCGTCCCGGCGGGCTGCTCCTCAACCACGCAATCGCGGCCCTTGACCCCAACTACAAACCGCTCGATGACATCTTCTCCACTCGCTACGTGTTCCCCGACGGCGAGCCCCTGCCGCTGTCACGCATCCAGCTCGCGCTCGAGCGTGCCGGCTTCGAGAGCGAGCATGTAGAGGAGTTCAGGGAGGACTACGCGGTCACCCTTCGTCACTGGAGCCAGCGGCTGGACGAGCACCTGGGTGCGGCCAAGACGCTGGCTGGCGAGCAGCGAACACGCATCTGGCGGCTGTATCTCCGTGCCGCGCGCCGGGGCTTTGAGACGGGTGAAACGGCCGTCTATCAGGTCCTGACGCGAAGGTACGACAGACCAGGCGAGCAAGCAACTACCCCTGCGCAGTCTCACATGACTGAGATTCGGTCTCATATGGGTGAGACGCCGCGCTGTAAGACGACACCGAGATGACATGGCTATGACCGAGCATGCTGCGGTGATCGCCGGAGGCGGTCCGGCGGGGATGATGCTGGCGGCTGAGTTGGCGTTGGCGAAGGTCGACGTCGCGGTGCTCGAGCGGCGTCCCAATCACGTGCTCGTCGGCTCACGGGCCGGTGGCTTTCACTCGCGCACGATCGAGGTGCTCGATCAGCGTGGGGTCGCCAATCGGTTTCTCGCGGAGGGTCAAGTGGCTCAGGCCTCGATGATCGGTACGACCGTGTTGGATATGAGCGACTTCCCGACGCGTCATCCCTATTCGCTCGGGATCTGGCAAAACCAGATCGAGCGGATCATGGCCGCCTGGATCGCCGAGCTGCCGGTGCGGATCTACTACGGAAGCGAGGTGACGGGCTTCGCGCAGGACGACACCGGCGTCGAGATCCGGCTGTCCGACGGTGAGTCGCTGCGGGCGCGGTATCTCGTCGGATGCGACGGCGGACGCAGCGTCATCCGCAAAGCAGCCGGCATCGAGTTCCCGGGGTGGGATCCCACGAAGAGCAACCTGATCGCCGAGGTCGAGGTAACCGAGGAGCCGGACTTGGGCATCCGCCGCGACGCCCTCGGCGTCCACGCCATCGGCAGGTTGGAGTACGAGATCCGCGACGGTGAGGTGGTCTACATGGATGGGGGGCCGGTGCGGGTGATGGTGACCGAGCAGCAGCTCGGGCCCAGCAGCGAGCCCACCTTGCGCGATCTGAGCGAGGCGCTGATCACGGTGTACGGCACCGACTTCGGGATCCACAGTCCCACGTGGATCTCCAGGTTCACCGACATGACACGGCAGGCCGCGGCCTACCGCGCGGGACGAGTCCTACTCGCCGGCGACTCGGCGCACGTGCACTACCCGGCGGGCGGACAGGGTCTCAGCCTCGGTGTGCAGGATGCCGTGAATCTGGGATGGAAGCTGGCTCAGGTGGTAAACGGGACCTCCCCGGAGAGCCTCCTCGACACATACCAGGACGAGCGGCATCCAGTCGCCGCCGGCGCGCTCCGGCACACGATGGCGCAGACCGCGCTACAGCGCCAGGACGACCGCACGAGGGCCCTGGTCGATGTGGTGTCGGAGCTGGCGATGATGGACGAGCCTCGCAAGCGACTCGTGGGGATCGTCTCCGGGCTCGACATTCACTACGCCCTCGGCGAGGGCCACCCCCTGCTCGGACGCCGCATGCCCGACCTGGACCTCGTGACCGCCGACGGCCCGCTCCGAGTCTTCGAGTTGCTGCACGGCGCCAAGCCCGTGCTGCTCAACCTCGGTGAGCCCGACAGCTTCGACATCACTCCATGGGCAGACCGCGTCCAGCTGATGGACGCTGAATATGACGGCCCGTGGGAGCTTCCGGTACTTGGCGTGGTCAGCGCTCCCACCGCCGTGTTGCTCCGACCCGATGGATACGTCGCCTGGGTCGGAGAACCAACCCACCTCGGACTTCCTGAAGCGCTGACCACCTGGTTCGGACCGCCGACTGCGGCGTAGTTACCACTAACGTCACCGGACGGGGCGCGCCAACGGCAACTGACGCCGGTCGAGCTCCGCGCCGAAGCCCGCGATCATCGCGTCGATCGCCAGCTGCCAGCGCCGGTCGATCGACGCGGGGGAGCTGCCCAGGCGCCTGTCGAGGTCGGCTGCGGCGAGGCCCTGCACGGTCGCGACGAGGATGTGTGAGATATCTGTGGCGTCGCCGTGCAGCACGTCGGCGTCGATCGCGGCGCGAACGCGTTCGAGGATGAACTTGCGCACCGATGCGCCGGCGCGCAGCTCGGACTCGCTCGGGTCGAAGTCGGCAAAGGGTCTGGAGAACATCAGCTGCGCGAGCACGGGGTGCTTGTGAATGAAGTCGCGGTAGGCATCGGCGAGTGCGGCCAGGTCCGCGCGTGGGTCATCGGTGCGAGGCAGTTCGTTCAGTCTCTGGCTCAGCAGCCGGAAGCCTTCGAAGAAGACCTCTCGCAGCAGCCCGGCCTTGTCGCCGAACAGCTCGTACACGGCGGGTATGGACGTGGCGGCCTCGCGTGCGATACGCCGAGCGGTGAAGCCCGCCACGCCATCGCGCGCGAGTAGGTCGACGGCGTGGAGGAGCACGCGATCGCGCAGCTCTGGGGTGCGCTGCTTGGCTCTCGGCATCGGATCAGCCGCGGCGCGGGCGCTCAACGGCTTGCGGTGAGGCGCCGGCAGCACAGCCGTGTTTGAGAACGGTGTTTCGGAACACTGTTACAGTATATGAACGATAACGACCAGGAGGGGGAGACCGGTGAGCGGACTCGTCAACTATCGCCTCGAGAGCGCCGTCGCGACCATCGCGATGGACGATGGCAAGGTCAACGCGCTCTCGTTGGACATGCTGGGCGCATTGCACGAGGCGTTCGACCGGGCCGAGCGCGACGGTGCTGTCGTCGTCCTACGCGGCCGCGACGGCTACTTCTCGGCGGGCTTCGACCTGAAGGTCTTCGCCGGCGGGGACGCGCAGCGGATCGTCGAGATGCTCCGGCTGGGAGCGACCCTGGCGCAGCGGATTATGGGCTTTCCGGCGCCGGTGTTGATCGCCAGCGACGGTCACGCGGTCGCGGCTGGAGCATTCATGTTGATGGCGGCGGACGTGAGGATCGGGGTCGACGGCGAGTTTCGAGTTGGCCTCAACGAGGTGCAGATCGGGCTGACGATGCCTCAGTTCGTGATCGAGCTCGCACGCCAGCGGTTGCACCCCGGTCACCTGGCGCGTGCGGTGATCGACGCTGCGATGTACACGCCCCGAGAGGCCGTGCAGGTCGGTTATCTCGACGAGGTAGTGCCAGCGACCGAGCTCGACGAGGCGGTACGGTGCGAGGCGGAGCGACTCGCCGGCCTCAACCGCATGGCGCACACAGCGACCAAGCAGCGCGTACGGTCGCCATCGCTCGCCGCGATCGGTGCGGCAATCGAGAGCGAGATGAGCGTCGAGGCGCTGAGCGGCGCCAGCGCACCGGCATAGTCCGAGCTCGAGGGGCCGAGTGAGGCGTCCCGCCGATCTGAGACGGCCCAGCTGCATGAGTGATTCGTGTCGAGAATCTGACCGGCTCCGTCACCGCCTGCGTGAAGACACGGTTAGGCGGGCTGCCACAGCTCGATCCGATTGCCCTCGGGATCGGTGACCCAGCCAAATCGGCCGACACCCTCCATGTCCTGCGTCTCTTGAGCCACGTCGGCTCCCTTCGCGCGCAGTTGTGTGAGCATCGCATCCAGGTCGCGGACCCGGAAGTTGATCATGGTCTGCTGTGCACGAGACCCGAAGTAGTCGGTCTCGGACTCGAACGTCGCGAACACAGTCGGCCCGGCTTCCTGACGCCACAAGCCGTTCTCATCGGCGTCCAGGCCTAGGCAATCGCGATACCACGCGCCCAGGGCCACCGGGTCGGCGGCCCGCATGAAGTATCCACCGATTCCAAGCACACGTTCCACGTCGCTATCTTCCCAGGAGCAGCACCACACCGTCGCCCGCTGCACACACCCGTCTCAATCGCGGGGACCTCACGAACCTGCTGATCTGCGCCGCCATCCGTCGCGCGTACGCCGGCACCTACGCCCGGAGTCGGCGGTCGATTGCTTCGGAGTGGTTTGCTTATCCGGTGGCGAGCCCCAGCACGAAAGACACATCGGTGAGCGATGGGGTGTTGTGCATCGGTCTCCTCGGGGTGTTCTCCATCAGCGCCGGCGACAGCGTCATCGCCGACGATGCCTGGCGGCTGCGCAAGGCGAAGACGCTGATCAAGCTGCTCGCTCTCGCGCGTGAGCGCCGCCTCCACGTCGAGCAGGCCGCCGAGCTGCTGTGGCGGGGCGGATCCGGACTCCGCCCGCAACAACCTCCACCCAGTTCGCCCACTGGCGCTGAGCGCGCCCTCAACCAACACTAGGAGAAGACACATATGCGGAGTGTTCTGCTCGGGTCGTGCGATCTGAGACAGCTCAGTCCCCATTCATCTGAGACCTGACCGTCTCATCAATGAGACACCGCACGGGTAGCTGCTCGACGACGAGGTCGTAGGAGTCCTCGATCATGTCCTTGCCTATCTGCTCGGGAAGGGATCCGTCGATGATCCGATCGCCCTCTGCTAGCAAACATGAACCACACAGAGCAACGAGGCAAAACGAGGAAGGCAGATCGTCAATCCTGGGCGCCTTACCGCGGCTCGGCCGATGCTTCGGTGGCGTCTTTGCCGAGCGTCCGGTCATGGCCCTCGACGAGCTCTTTGAGCGCTTCGCGCTCCTTGGGGCCGCGGCGCATCGTGCGTTCGGCGGACTGGCCGTCGTTCAGCTGGCGTGCGTCTGGAGAGCTGGGTGTCAGGAGGATCACCCGCTCGCCTGCTTGGAGCTTGGTGTCGCTGTGTAGCGAGACGATCTCTCGGCCATCGGTCGCGGCGACCACACATGAGCGGGCGGGCCAGGCGATCTCGCCGACCTGTCGGTCCAGAGCCGGGGTTCCGGGCCCGATCGCGATCTCGATGATCTTGTACCCGCTGAGCGGTGAGCTGGGTGTGTGGGCTGCGGCTCGGGGGTCATCGAGGGCGAAATCGGCGGCGACGGCTCCTTGCTCGATCTCGGACGCGGACCCGTTCAGGCTGTCTGAGAAGGTCCGGAGCACTTCTTGGCGGGTGACCCAGCCCAGCAGGTGGTGGCTGTCGTGGGAGAGGACGGGGAGGCCGGCTTGGCCGTAGAGGACGAGTTGGCGCAGCGCTTGGGCGAGGGTCTCGTCGGCGAACAGGGTCTGGGCTTGCCGGCTGTCGGCGACCGGGCCGACGAGCTGCTCCCACTCCGCGTCGCTTACAGTGCCAGTGTGGAGAGCGTCATATAGGGGAACATCGCCGTCGGGTTCTTCTCCTAGGGGCGGGAGAGGTTGCATGACGTCGGCGACGGTGAGGGTCTGCAGCATGTTGGTGATTCGCGGGCGTTCGATGTCGATCCCGCGGCGCAGGAGCTTGGTGGTGTAGACGCTGCCGTAGGAGAGTTGCTTCGACACCGCTGCTGCGATCCCGCAGGTGAGCATGACCGGGAGCGTGAGCGTGTAGTTGGCGGTCATCTCGATCACGCTGGCGATCGCCGTCAACGGCGCCTGTGCGGCTGCGGCGAAGACTCCGCCCATCGCGACGATCGCGTAGAGCGCCGGCGGGCCGATCGCCGGCCCGAACAGGTGGTGCGCGACGCTTCCGAATGCCATGCCCGCCATCGCGCCGATGAACAGCGAGGGTGCGAATACCCCGCCGGACCCGCCGATCGAGAGCGTGAGGCTTGAGGCGAGGATCTTGCCGAGCATGAACAGGATCAGCAGCCCGAGCACGACGTGCCCGGCGATCGCCTCGTTCATCACGGGATAGCCGACGCCGTACATCTGTGGCAGCGCCAGCAGCACCAGCCCGAGCGCGAGGCCGCCGACCGCTGGCCGGGCCCATTCCGGGCGGCCCTTCCACAGCTCATCGACGAGGTCCTCGAGCTTGTACAGGAACGTCTTGAAGGCGAACCCGATCAGCCCCGCCGCGACCGCGAGCACCGCGACCAGCAGAAAGGTGCTGTCGTTCGTGACCGCCAGCCCGTGAGGGACAAGCGCGAAGAAAGGAGCCGAGCCGAAGATCGCGCGGCTGATCACGTCGCCCGTCACGGCGGCCAGGCTGGTCGCGAACAGGGCGTCGAGTGAGAACTCTCGCAGGACGATCTCGAACCCGAAGAACAGCCCGGTGATAGGGGCGTTGAACGTGGCCGCGATCCCACCGGCCGCGCCGCACGCGACGATGATCCGCAACCGGCTCTCGGACATCCGCACCAGCTGGCCGAGTGTCGAGGCGAGCGCCGAGCCGATCTGCACGATCGGGCCCTCGCGGCCGACCGACCCGCCGGCCCCGATCGTGATCGCCGACGCAAGCGCCTTGACGACCGTAACCTGCGGACGGATCCGCCCGCCGTTCTCGGCGACCGCGAGCATCACCTCAGGCACTCCATGGCCACGGGCCTCGCGGGCGAAGCGCTGGATCAGTGGCCCGTACAGCAGCCCGCCAACGACAGGGATCACGAGGACGAACCAGATCCCGAGCCACGGCAGGTGCAGGCTCGCTGCGTGGCCCTGCTGACCGAACTGATCATGTCCCGTCGCGAGCCATGTGAACGCGTAGATCAGCCATCTGAAGGCGGCGGCACCCAGGCCCGCACCCGCACCGACGACCAGCGCCATCAGCACGAGCCCGAGCCGCGCGCCACCCAGCCAGGACCGCGCCGACCTCACCAGCGGCGCCCCTTGATAGCACCGGCGCCGATTCGCGTCCTGAGAGGCGATGGGCTTGGGATCGGTCATAGTTGGCTGACGATCTCCGCGAGCCGCGTGCGCTCCTCGTGAAGCTCGGCTACCGCCTTGGCGAGCCGACGCTCGCCCCGCCGCGACAGTCGCAAGTAGCGCACCCTGGCGTCGGTGCTCGAGACCTCCCGGCGCACAAGCCCGGCGTCCTCGGCGCGGCGAACGAGCTGCGTCACGCTGCTCTGTGCCACCCCGAGTGCGACCGTGAGCTCCGACACCGTTGCGCGCTCGGTGGCGTTCTCGGCAGCCTTGATCGCGAGCATCAGCTCGTAGCGCTCCGGTGTCAGCCCCTGTAGCTGCAGCGTGCTTTCGCTCGCCTGCGAGAACTGGCGCAAGGCCGCTCGGAGCGCGGCCGCAGCACGGTATTGCTCGATCGGCAGGCTGGCGGTCCTCGCGGTCCCGTTCGGGTCTGATGCGGAGCGGCTGGCTCGGTCTGACAAACGCATAGTGTTACATTTTACCAATGTGCCACTATGTAATGTGCGAGCGAGAAATGGAAGCAGCGGAGTGCCGTCCCTACTCCCGCACGCATTACGGGCGCCGTGCCCGATCAGACGAGGCCGGCGAAGTAGCGCAAGGACGCGGTCAACCGTCGTCGCGGTGTCAGCTCACGATCGCTTGGGCCGCTCGCGGCGTTCGGGGGCGGGCGGTCAGGTTCTGCGTGCGACGCGTGTCTAAGGAGATATGCACGTCACCTATCTCGTTACCACGATCCTGGCAGCGCTCGCGAACGGCTATGCGGCCTCGTTGAACTTCGTTGGCGCCGAGTCGGTCAAGGTGGTCGCTGACCGGGTACACGTCTCCCGGGGGTGGATGGTCCCGCTCGGCGCGTTGTTGGCCTCGGGCGCCATCGGTCTTTTGACGGGCTTCGCGGTGCCGGCGCTTGGGGCAGCCGCGGGGGTTGGCCTGATCGTGTACTTCATCTGTGCTGTAACCGCCCACCTGCGAGTCCGCGACCGCCAGATTGGCGGAGCCGTGTTCTTCTTGCTCCTCGCGGCTGCGGCGCTGACCGCCAACGTCGGCTACCACAATCACTGGTGAGGATCTGATCGTGGTGTGGAGCTGACAATGGACGAGCGCGACTGGCTGACCGAACGGTTCGAGCAGCACAGGTCGCATCTCCGTGCGGTCGCCTACCGGATGCTCGGGTCGGTGAGCGAATCCGACGATGCGCTTCAGGAGGCGTGGCTACGGATTCGCGACCAGGATCCGGAGATTGTTGAGAACATGCGGGCGTGGCTGACGACGGTCGTCGGCCGGGTATGTTTGAACATGCTGCGCTCGCGCAGAGCGCGACGCGAGGAGCTCTACGTGCACGTCCCGGATCCGGTGGTCGGCTTCGAAGAGGATGACCTGGAACAGGAGGTGCTTCTGGCCGAGTCTGTCGGTGTGGCGCTGCTGGCGGTGTTCGACGCGCTCACTCCCGCGGAGCGACTTGCGTTTGTGCTGCACGACGTGTTCGGCGTGCCATTTGCCGACATCGCAACCGCGCTGGACAGCTCCGAAGCGGCAGCCCAGCAGCTCGCCAGCCGCGCCCGCCGACGGGTGCGTAACTTGCCGGAGCCCGACCGTGACCTCGCGCGGCAGAGACGCATCGTCGATGCGTTTTTTGCCGCTTCGCGCGACGGCGACTTCGATGCCCTCCTAGAGGTGCTCGACCCCGACATCGAACTGCGGATCGACGGCGGCGTACTGCGCGCAGAGGCTTCGCTCGTGCTGCACGGCGCGGACGATGTGGCCACGCACACGGCCACCTACTCAAAGCTCTACCCGTTCGTCAGACCCGCGCTCGTGAACGGCGCCGCCGGGGCCGTGGTGGCGCCGGATGGACAGGTGTTCTCGGTGATGGCCTTCACAGTCGCGAACGGGAAGATCGTCCAAATCGATGCCCTGCTCGACCCGGAGCGGCTCGGGCGGCTCGATCTCAGCATCCTGCCGCTCACGGACAAACACCGTTGAGTTCAAGCGGCCTTCAGCGTAACGCACGGTCTCTCACGCCCTGTGATTTTCGGCCTTGTGACTGGCTGGCGGTTAGTGTCAGTGCTGGAGTTCTGCCACGAGATCGCTGACGCGGCTGGCGATCTCGTCGCGTGTGGCTCGGACCTCGACGAGCGGGCTACCCTTGGGGCCGGCCGCAGCCCACAGGCGTGTTGGTCATGAGGTCCGTAGTGCTTCGGTTGGGCTGAGGCGGGCGGCCTTCATTGCGGGGTATAGGCCGGCGATCGCGCCGATGAGGAGTCCGGCGGCTGGGGCCGCGATCAGCGCGTAGGAGGGCACGACGAACGGCTCGTGCTTGGTCGCGGCATAGATCTCCGTCGCACCGGCGCCGAGCGCCAGGCCGGCGACGCCGCCGATCGCCGCCAGGAGCGCCGACTCGGCGAGGAACTGCGCGGAGATGTGGCCGCGGGTGGCGCCGAGTGCGCGGCGTAGGCCGATCTCGCCACGGCGCTCGAGCACCGAGATCACCATGATGTTGGCGATCCCGATCGCGCCGACGAGCAGCGCCACCGCGCCGAGCCCGAGCAGCAGGGTGGTGAACTGGCCCTTCGCAGCGGCGCGGGCCTCGAGCACGTCGGATGGGCGCGAGACGCTGACCCCGCTTGCGTTCTGGGGGTCGGCGGTCGCGGCCAGCAGGTCCGAGACGCCGACGACGTCGTTCTGGCCGGCGCGCACGTAGATCTCCGACGGGTTGGGCTGAGTGCCGAACAGCTGCTCGGCGACCGGCAGCGAGATGAACACAGTCGAGTCCAGCGAGGAGTCGAGCACGACTGGGGTGAGGATCCCGACGACGGTGAACCAGCGGTTTCCGAGGTAGACCATCAGGTGGCCGCCGACGTGGCTGATCTGCAGCACGGACGACGCCTGGGCGCCGAGCACGGCCTCCGGGAAGCGGTCAGAGACGGCGTTTAGGAAGCGGCCGGAGGCGAGCGTCGTGCCGACCACCTGTGGCAGGTTCTCGCCGGCGGCGTCGACGCCAATCCCGCCCGTCTGCTCGGTCGGGACATACGGCGAGCGGTAGACGCTCTCGCTGCTCAGCTGGTAGATCGCGGCGTCGCCCAGGACGTGCTGCATGTGGCCGATCATCGGCACCGAGGTGTCGGGCAGCACTTCGTTCTGCCCGAGGAAGGAGGTCCCAGGTGAGACCGTCAACAGGTTGGTGCCGAGGCCGTCGATCTCCGCGATCAGGTTCGCCTGCGCCGAGGCCGAGACGCCGACCACGGCGACCATCGCGCCGATCCCGATCGCGATCCCCAGCGCGCTCAGGGCAGCGCGCAGCTGGCGGGTCCGCAGCCCTTGCAACGCGACCGCGAACAGCTCGTGTGGCGGCAGCCGCGCACGATCGACGCCGCGCGGGGCCGTGTCGGCGAGCGCGGTCATGCGGCCTGCCGCTCCGGCTCGGGATCGGCTTCGATGTCGGCGACGATCTCACCGTCGCGCATCTGCAGCCGCCGCGGGAAGCCCGCCGCGATCTTCTCGTCGTGGGTGATCAGCACGAGCGTCGACCCTTCCTCCCCGAGCTCGTGCAGCAGCTCAAGGACACCGCCGCCGGACTTCGAGTCGAGGTTGCCAGTCGGCTCGTCGGCGAGGACGATCGCCGGCCGCTTGGCGAGCGCCCGCGCGATCGCGACCCGCTGGCGCTCGCCGCCCGACAGCTGCTTGGACCGGAAGTCGATCCGATGGCCGAGCCCGACCCGCTCCAGCGCCCAACGGGCGGCGGCGCGCCGCTCACGCGAGGGGACGCCCGTGTACAGCATGCCGTTGGCGACATTGTCGAGCACCGATATCGACTCCTGCAGGTGAAAGGCCTGGAAGACGAAGCCGATCCGGTGGGCCCGCAAGCCCGCCAGCGCACGGTCCGACGCGGCTCCGATATCGACGCCCTCGACGGTGATCTTCCCCTCCGTCGGCCGCTCGAGCGTCCCGAGGATCGTCAGCATCGTCGTCTTGCCCGACCCGGACGGGCCGACCACCGCCACCCGGTCGCCGTCGGCCACCTCGACCGATACGCCGTTGAGCGCGGTGACCCCGCCGGGATAGTTCTTCACGACCTGCTCGAGACGGATGCTCATCCCTGCGAGTCCGTGACCTGGAGGCCGGCATGGACACCCGCGCCGGAGATCTGCACGTACCCGGCGGCGAACAGGCCCGTCGTGACGGGAATCAGCTTGTACGGCACGCCGGCCTCCTGCACCGCGTAGCTCTCGCCGGCGGTCGCGACCAGCGCCGTGACCGGCACCGACAGGACGTTGCGAGCCTTCTCCTGAACGAAGTCGACCGACACCGCCGCTTGGTCGAGCCCGGCGCCCTTGACCCGCGCATCGAGCGTGATCGTGACCGGGACCGTCGCCGAGGAACCACCGCTCCCGCTGTTGCCGCTGCTCCCGCCGTCGCTGCTGCCGTTGCTGTTCGACGAGCTCTGGGCGACCGTGCTGACCGCCGTGATCGTGCCGCCGACCGTCGAGCCGTTCGGCATCTCGACCGTGAGGTGCGAGCCCACGACGGCCTCGCTCTGCGAGCTGGCGGCCAGATCGACGGTGGCCACGAGCTTGGTCGAGGTCGTCTGCAGAATCGCCGACGCGCCCCCCGCGCTGTTGCCGCTGCCGGCGTCGCTGGAGCCCTTGCCGCTGCCGGAGCCACTGCCGCCGCCAGAAGCGTTTCCGTTGCCGCCGCCCGACCCGCTTCCGCTGCCCGACCGGTTGCCGCCGCGTGAGGGGCTGGCGGCGCTCTCGCCGCTGGCAGACCGCTTGGCGCCACCGCTGCGAGAGCCACCGGGCTTGTGTCCGGATGGTGGCTTCGTGCGCTTTGGGGTCGTGGTGGTCGGGGTCGTGGTCGTCGTCGATGGAGTCGTGGTCGTCGTGGTCGGGATGATCGTCGTGGACTGGGTGGTCGTCGCGGTGGTCGTCGTCGACGAGGTCGGGGTGGTGGCGCTCTCCGTGGTGAAGTCGACGAACTCTGGGTACGGTGCTGGTGTCGTGACGCTCGCCTCCGCGACGCCACAGCCGTTGATCGGGCCCGAGCCGCTACCGGATCCACCGCCGGTCGACCCGCACGTCGTCTCCAGCTGTGTGACCCGCTGGGGGCCGGGGAGGAACACGATGCGGCCGAGCGCGATCGTGCCGGTCTGCTTCTCGCCGACGGAGGCCTGCCAGCGCTTGACGGCGTCGGTGGTACCGGTCTGCCAGGCGTCGTCGATCGTGATCTCGCCATCGGCAAACCCCATCTGCGCGAGGTCGCGGTTGAGCTGAAGGATGTCCAGCCCGGCACTATCTTTGGCGCTCAGGGGGCGGTACGCCGCCAGCGAGCCGTCGAACAGCACCACCGAACGCCCGTTGACGCTGTAGAGCGTCTGCCCCGGATCGATCACCACGCCGACGGCAGGCAGCCACGTGACCGTCCCGCTGAGACGGTTGTACACGGTCTGGGGGTTGGCGTAGCCGAGCGTGCCCGACTCGGTGTCGGTCTCGACCAGGTCGCGCCGCTGCACGATCGCCGCGCCAGCGGCGCTGCCTGTGTTGGCGGTGGCGTGCGGCGCGGATGAACTGGTGGCGAGTACGATCGCCGCCGCCGCCACCCCGGTAGTGAGCAGCAGCACCACCCCGAAGGCGAACCGTCGCCGCCGGAGGGCGGGGCCGGTGGCGTTGCCCGCGTCGACTCCGGTTTCCATCAGTGGGGGAGGCCCAGTGGCGGCGCGCCGCACGCGGTCAAGGCCTGCTTGTACGCCGGCGCCTGCATGTTGATCGTGCTCGGGAACAGAAGAATCGCTCCGTCGAAATCGGTGATCTCACTGATGCCGGAACCGAGCGGGTTGGGCGGGACGGAGGTCTGAGGGTCGGGGAACTGGGGGACGCCGTGCTGGCGCATGCACCGCGCGATCTTGAGCAGCTTCGCCAGCGTCTGTGCGGAGGGATTCGTCCTCGAGCCGGGGACCGGGAGGCCACCGTTGGGCAGGAGCTTCCGACACTTCGCCTGCGCCGCTTGGAACGCCGGCGCTGCGGGGCTGGTTCCAGCAGGTATAGAGAATCCGCCTCCGGGCTTCGGGTCTGGGAAGTTGGGCACGCCGTGGGCGCGCATGCACTCGGCGAACGCGAGCGGCGAAGCGCCGGTGGCTTGCGCGGTCGAGCCCGAGCTGGCCGCGCCGCCGCTGGCTGCTGCGGTCGACGTCGTGGTGATCGCGCCGCCCACCGTTGCGGTCGGGCTGCCTGAGCTTCCCCCGCATCCTGCCACCAGGACTCCACTCACGAGTGTTACGAGGGCGAGCAAGCGCGATCGCGGCAAGCGGGTCGGCCGCCTTGGATGGATGCTGTCTTCCATCTGGTCTCCTTCTGTGTGCCTCGGGTGTACGCATCGGTTCTACGCGACGGGTGGTTTCCGCCCGGTTTCCCCGCCTCCTTGCGGGTCGAGAAGTTCGGGACGCTTTACCTCAAGGGCCCTTGGGGCCGCCGCCGCACGCTTTCGCGGCGGCCTGGAAAGCGGGCGACTGCACGTTAACCCCGGGCAAGTAGGCCTCTTGGTTGCCGCCGGCGCCGGTGATGACCTCCGGGTCGGGGAAGTTCGGCACGCCGTGGCTGCGCATGCACCGCGCGAACTCCAGCCCCCGCCGGCGCTGCTGCGCGGTCTGCGCCGGGCTCGCGTCGCTGTGCGGCATGTACTGCCGGCACTTCTGCCGAGCGGCGGTGAACGCCGGGGCGTTGACCGAGACGCCGTTGACCGAAATCGTTTGCCCGCTGCCCTCGATCCGCATCCCGTCGTTGCTCAAGTCGGGGAAGTTCGGCACGCCGTTGGCGCGCATGCACTTGGAGAACCCCAGCGTCGAACCGATCGCGCTGGAGCCGCTGGCGATCGAGCGGCCTGATCCGGTCGGTGAGCTCGAGCCGCAGGAGGCGACCGTCGCCCCGACCGCGAGCGCGGCAGCAGCGACGAGCAGCCGCGCTGGTCGGAATGGTTGTGTGAGGTGTTTGCGCATCATGTCTCCTTCAGAATCCCTTCGGGTGTGCGCATCGGTTCTACGCGACGCGCGGTTTCCGCCCGGTTTCCCCTCCTCGTGGCCCGCAGCGGACTATGCGCCGCGGTCGGGAAACCGCCATGAAACGCTCCCGCGGCTACCTTCATGTGGAAAGGAGCGGCCGATGCGGGTGCTTGTGATCGAGGACGACGAGGAGCTGGCGGAGACGGTCGCTGCCGGCTTGCGCGAGACCAAGCTGGCGGTCGATGTCGCGCTGGACGGCGAGGCAGGCTTGGCGCGCGCGTTGATCAATGATTACGACGTGATCGTGCTCGACCGCGACCTGCCGGCCGTCCATGGCGATGAGGTATGCGCCCGCCTCGTCGCCGCCGGCGGCCGCGGCCGGGTGCTGATGCTGACCGGTGCGGCGGAGAATGAAGACCTGGTCGAAGGGCTCGGGCTCGGTGCCGATGATTACCTGGCCAAGCCGTTCGCGTTCGCCGTACTGGTGGCCCGGATCGGCGCGCTGGCACGTCGTGCGCAGCCGAGCATCCCGCCGGTCCTGCAATCCGATGATGTCGTGCTCGACACCGCCAAGCGGTGCGCGCACCGCGCGGGCAGGCCGCTCGTGCTGCGGCCCAAGGAGTTCGGGGTGCTCGAGCTGCTGCTCGCCGCCCAGGGCCGGGTCGTGTCGGCCGAGGAGCTGCTCGAACGAGTCTGGGACGAGGCCGCCGACCCGTTCACGGGCGCAGTCAAGATCACGGTCAGCCGGCTACGAGCCAAGCTCGGCGACCCGCCCGTGATCGAGACCGTCGCGAAGGCCGGCTACCGCATATGACCATCGCTGCGCGGCTCAACAGCCGGATCACCCAGCTGGCGGTCGGGCGACACCTGCCGCACCGGACTGTCCGCATCCGGCTGACACTCCTATACGGCGCGTTGTTCCTGCTCTCCGGCGCCGCGCTGATGGCGATCGCCTACGCGCTACTGGTCAACGCCGGATTCGTATTCACCCTCCAGAACACCGCGGTGGCAGGGCCGCCTCTCAGCTCGGGCGGCACGGGACCGCCGCTCGGCTTCCCTGGCCCCGGCTCGACCACGCACCCCTCTGCGCAGACGATGGCGCACTGGCGCACGGTGGCACAGTGCATGCGCCAGCACGGCGTCTCCGGGTTCCCCGACCCTACGACCTCGATCCCGCCGAACTTCCCTCGTTTCAGCGGCACGGTGGCCGATCGCGAAGGAGCGATCCTTGTGATCCCGGCCACGATCATGCGCTCGCCGGTGTTCACGCAGGCGGCGAGCGCTTGCGGGTTCAACGGCGATCGCAGCGGGGCAACCGCTGAGGACCGCCGGCGCACGCAGGTACGCCAAGAACTGTTGATCCAGTCCGGGATCGCGCTCGCGGGGATGTCGCTGATCTCGCTCGTGCTTGGATGGCTCATGGCCGGGCGCGTACTCCAACCGCTAGCGGACTCCTACCACGCGCAGCGGCAGTTCGTCGCCAACGCCTCCCACGAGCTCCGCGCGCCACTTACCCGCCTGCGAGCGCTGAGCGAGGTCGCGCTCGCCAGCCCCGAGGCGAACTTCGCCTCACTGCGTAGAGCCCATGAGCGCGTGCTCGCATCCGAGCAACACCTCGAGCAGCTGATCGACGGGCTGCTCGCCCTGACCCGCGGCCAGGCGGGGCTCGAGCGTCGCGAGCACCTCGACCTCGCGACCCTCACCTCCCAGGCCATGCTCGCCCACGAGTCACAGCTCGGAGACCTCGATCTCGGCGTCCACGCCACACTCGACCCGGCGCCGGCCGGCGGCGATCCACGGCTGCTCGAGCGCCTGATCGCCAACCTGATCGACAACGCAATCCGCCACAACACGCCCGGCGGACAGCTCGACATCACCACCGAGACTCGCGACCGGCACGCCATCCTGACCATCGCGAACACCGGCCCGACCATCCCGCCCGAGGAGATCCAGCGCCTCTACGAACCCTTCCAACGCCTGGACGGCGTCCGTACCCGCCACAACAATGGCCACGGACTGGGACTCTCCATCGTCCAAGCGATCGCCACAGCGCATCGCGCCGAGCTCGGCGCGCGCGCACGACCAGACGGCGGCCTCACCGTCGAAGTCTCATTCCCGCCGCAACCTTCGGAGTAGCGCTCTCGGCGATCGCTCAGATGGCCGGTTGTCCTCCCCCTTCAATCAGTGCTGGTTGTGGAGCACAGGGGCGTACGAGATTCCGACGATCGCGCCCTCCGGTGACTGCAGCCTGGCTACGGTCTGACCCCACGGCTCCTCGCGCGGTGGGTGCAGCAGCTCGTAGCCGGCCTGCTCGAGCTCCCGTGCCGCCGGGGTCACCGCTGCGGCGTCCGCGACATCGAACTCGATACTGACCTGCGGCACCGGCCGCTCCGCCGGCCACTGCGACGTCCCGAAGCATGCCTCCGCGGCCTGAGACAGCGGCCAGATGCCGAAGGACTTGCAGCCGGCGATGTGCTCGCTGTGGTGATAGTCGTCGCCGTGGCTCTCGAGCGGGAGCCCGAGCGCGTCGACGTAGAGCTTGCGACTGGCGGGCGGATCGGGTGCGATCACCGCCAGAGTTGAGAGGAACTCTATGTTCATTCCACCTACCTCCTCGTTCGCGTGTGCTCGTGCTTCGATCCAAGCAGGTTCCGCAAGCCGTGCCACTTCGTGGCAACGTGCATTCGACGCTGCCGGTCTGATGGTTGAGGGACACTCGGCCGCCGCGAGCGTCGCCAGCGCGCTGCCCCGACTGACTATGCCGAGGCGGTTGCTATGCCGAGCCATGGTGGTGCGAGACTCGTGTCGTGACCGATTGGACTCGTCACGGACCAACCAGCCGCGAGCGCGGTCGAGCAACTGCTCCAGCCACGGCGGGCGGTCAGGGAGTGTGCCCGCACGAGACGCGAAGCGCTATCAGTCGGCCCACCAGTCTCGCTCACCCTCCACGTCTTCCCGCGGGTTCTCGCCGAGGTGGGGTGCGCCGAAGACGAGGATCTCGAGGCCCTCCGGCCCGGCCTCGTACCCTCGCCATGTACCGGGTGGAACGCGCACGGCGTCCCACTTCTTGACCTCGACGATCTCGTCGTCGAGCTTCATCCGCCCGCTCCCGCCCACGACGACGAACACCTCCTCCTGCTTCTTGTGCGTGTGGCCGTACGGGAACCGGTAGTCGGGCGGGATGCGCTGATAGCTGAGGCCGGACTGCTCGAGCTCGAGCGCCGTACCGACCAGGCGGAACTCCAGATCCAGCGCGCCGTCGAAGTTGGACCCGACATCGACCGGATCCTCTCCGAGGTTCGTGAGGGTGAACGGCACAGCCGCGATTCTATGGCTCAGGAGGTCTCACCGCCCGTGCAGCGGCGCGTCGAGCACAGCCGGAAGCGAACGCGAGGATGAAGATTCGGCCGCGTCGTTCGAGCGCGTACATCAGCACCATGAACGTGACGGCACAGGCACCAAAGAGAGTCAGCACACCCAGGAGTGTGCCAACGCGATCGGTCCCGATCTGGCCTTGAGCGCCCGGTGGGCTGGGAGTAGCCTTCGGTGCGTGCCCGGTTGACGCTGACCACTCCCGTATGCGGCCTACCCTCGTCCGCCTCCCTGACGGTCCGCTGGTTCGCGTGCGTCGTGCGCCGCGAACCTGAGACGACACGTAAGGACTCAAGACCAGACGCAAAAGGAAGGCGAGCGAGGATGAGCGTGATCAACGAGACCCCGGAGGTGGCTCTGATTCAGCGGCTGTGGGCGGCGATCTCACGTGGAGATCTGTCGGTCCTCGAGCAGGAGTGCGCGGCGGACGCGCGCTGGCGGGCGGTGACCGACGGGCCGTGGAATTGCGAGAGCCGCGAGGCGATCATCGAAACGATGAGCCGAAACCTCGCCGGGCCTGTGCGCGGCACGATCGAGGAGATGATCCAGGATGGGCCGCGCGTCCTGGTCGCCTTCCGGCCCGAGACACCCCTTACCAACGACGAGCGCCCGCTTGACGACGGGATCGCCTACGTGGTCGTGACGGTCCGCGACGGGAAGCTCGTGGAGCTGAAGGGGTGCGCGGACCGGGCTGCAGCGTTGGCGTACCTGGCGGGCGGGGAGATGCCGGCTGCGCCCGTGCTCGAGGGCCCCGGCCGCCCGGCGGTGGTGCAGCCGGCGCCCGAGCATCGGGTGAGCGGCCTGATCCCGTTCGTGCACGTCGAGGACGTGCAGCGGTCGATTGACTTCTACCACCACCTCGGGTTCACCTTGGAGAGCGTCTACAAGTACAAGGGCACCCCGGTCTGGGCCGAGCTGGAAAGCGATCGAGCGCAGCTGATGGTCAGCACCGACGGCGACGCGATCGACCCTGCCGGCCAGGGAGTCCTGTTCTACCTGTACTCGCCTGATCTGGCCGCGCTACACGAACAGCTGCTCGGGGCCGGTATCGACGCCGGGGAGATCGAGGACGGCACACCCGGTCCACATCAGCAGATGCAGCTCACCGACCCCGATGGTTACGTCCTGATGGTTGCTCAGACCGAGTCGGAGCATGACCCAAGGCCGGAGGACGGTTAGCGTTCGGGCTCGGCGAGGAGATCGCTGACGCGGCGAGCGACCGCCTCAGTCCTTGGAGGTCAGCTCGCGGAGGAAGCCAGGGAAGCGGCCGGCGCCGAAGTCGAAATAACGCGCCCAGTCGGGGACGATGCTGATCCGCGCCATCCGGTCGTAGGTTTCGCGGCAGGCCTCTTCGAAGGCGGCGAGCTCCTCGCCCTCCATCGACTTCGCCGCTGCCTCGAGGTACTCCGGCACCGGCCCGTCGACGACCTCGATCTCGGCCTTGCCGCGCAGCAGCAGGGAGCGCGCCGGGCTCGGGGTGTCGATCGTCAGCGCCACCCGCGGCCGGGCGCGGAGCGCCGCGAACTTCGGCGCGGTCGGGTGCGTGGCGAGGACCACCGCCAGGCCGGTCCAGAGGAAGCCGATCGGGATCACGCGCGGCGTGCCGTCGACTCCGTCGTAGGCGAGGCGGGCGAGCGTCGCAGTACGCAGGATCTCCTCCCCGGCATCGAGCTCGGCTTTCAGTTGGGCGGCATTTGCCTGGGTCACTTCGGCCGGGAACGTCACCTCGGAGATGGGGCTCGCGCTGCTGGACGTGGCAGATGTGATCCGCCCGCTCCCGGACGTCGTCGCGTTCCTGCGGGATGTCGATGATGAGCACTTCCTGGAGAAGATGTCCGCGCTCCCGGGCGGCAACAAGGCGCGCCACGCCATCCAGGCCTATCTGGACAGGTACGGCATGCGGTGCACTGGTGAGATCGACATCACCCGGACGCGGTGGAGCGAGCAGCCGTCTGCCCTCGTGCCGATGATCCTCGCTCATGTCAGGAACTTCGAGCCGGGCGCGGGTTCGCAGCGGTTCGAGCAGGGACGGCGAGAAGCCGCCATGAAGGAGCAGGAGCTGCTGGCACGGCTCCGCGACCTGCCCGACGGCAAGCGGAAGGCAAGAGAGACCAAGCAGATGATCGACCGGGTCAGGACCTTCGCCGGGTACCGCGAGTATCCGAAGTACGGAATAATCAGCCGCTATTTCGTCTATAAGCAGGCTCTGCTGCGCGAGGCGGAGCGCCTTAAGCTCGCGGGCGTGCTGCGCGAGGCGCAGGACATCTTCTATCTGACACTCCACGAGTTTCACGACGTCGCGCGCGACCAGGAGGTGGATGACGAGCTCATCCGACAGCGCAAGGACGCGTTCACCTCATATCTGTCGCTGACCCCGCCGCGAGTGCTGACTTCGGAGGGCGAGGTCCTCGCCGGGAGCTACCGGCGTGAGGATCTCCCCGCCGGCGCACTCGTGGGTCTCCCGGTGTCTGCCGGAGCCGTCGAGGGGAGGGCGCGCGTCATCTTGGACATGGCGCAGGCGGACCTTGAGCCGGGCGACATCCTGGTCACCACGTACACCGATCCCAGCTGGACCCCGCTGTTCGTGACGATCGGCGGCTTGATCACCGAGGTCGGCGGCCTCATGACCCATGGTGCGGTGATCGCACGCGAGTACGGGCTGCCGGCCGTCGTGGGGGTGGAGCGCGCCACCCGGCTGATCCGCGACGGGCAGCGGATCAGGGTGCACGGGACCGACGGGTACGTCGAGGTCCTGGGCTAACTGGACTTTCTCCGGCACGACCGGGCTCTTAAAGTATCACCACCCAGGCCAGCTCGGCTCGACTCACCCCGCCTTCGACGGCGGGATGTTCTGGTTCAGATGGAACAGGTTGGTCGGGTCGTAGCGGTCCTTGAGCGCGCGAAGGCGGGCGAACTTCTCGGTCCCGTAGGCCGCCCGCACCCGATCCTCGCCCTCGGAGGAGAGGAAGTTGATGTAGGCGCCGCCGGTCAGCGACGGCTCGATCTCTGAATAGAGCCGCTGCGCCCAATCGATATGGGTCTCCAGGCCGGCCGGCTCGTGGGTCGTGGCAATCACGTTGAGCACGAACGGCGCTTGGCGCTCGCCGTGGGCGGTCTCGTTCTCATCGACGCGGGCGATCGCGCCGCCGAACTGCTGGATGTGGATCTCCGAGGACGGGGAGGTCGCGTTCTGATGGAAGCGGGCGATCGTCTCGATCGCGTGGTCGTCGAGCTCGCGGAAGTAGCCCGCCTTCATGTAGGCCTGGGTGCCCTTCGGCCAGAGCGCGTCGAGCAGGCTCTCCATCTGCACGTAGGGCATCGGGCCGACGAGGTCGGCGACGGGGTCACCCAGGTCGCGGATCGGCTGAATCACCTTCGCTCCCTCCTCGGGGTCACCGGAGTAGCAGCCGACGAGGGCGATCAGCTTCTTGCCGTGCCAGTCCTCAGGGATGAAGGGGGCTGCTGGCCCGGTGATCAGGTTGACCAGGGTGCTCAGCTCGTCGGGGAGCTCACGGGTGAACTTGCGGTAGAAGCGCATGATCTCCTCGGCGCGGTCGCCCGGATAGAAGACCGGGCCGGCGGCCACGGTCGGGCCGACCGGGTGCAGGTCGAACTCGAAGGAGGTGACGATGCCAAAGTTGCCGCCTCCGCCGCGCAGGCCCCAGAAGAGGTCGGGGTTCTCCGTCGCGCTCGCGGTGAGGATCTGCCCGTCGGCGGTGACCACCTCGGCCGCGCGCAGGTTGTCGCAGGCCAGGCCGTACTTACGCATCAGCCAGCCGATCCCGCCGCCCAGCGTGAAGCCGGCGACGCCGGTGGTCGAGACCAGGCCGCCGGTGGTGGCGAGGCCGTGCTCCTGGGTGGCGGCGTCGAACTCTCCCCAGGTGAGGCCGCCCTCGGCGGTGGCGGTGCGGCCGCTCACGTCCACCGTGATGCCCTTCATCGGCGAGAGGTCGATGACGATGCCGTCGTCGCAGGTCGAGAAGCCGGGAATGCTGTGGCTGCCGCCGCGCACGGCGACGTCGAGTCCCTCGCTGCGCGCGAAGCCGACTGCGTGGCGCACGTCGGAGGCGTCGGTGCAGCGGGCGATCACCGCCGGGCGCGCGTCATGGGCGCCGTTCCAGATCGAACGAGCCTCGTCGTAGGCGCCGTCGCCGGGCCGGATCAATTCTCCGTGCAGTCCATCCTCGAACTCCTTCAGCGTTGCCGCTCCAAGCACTCCTTGCGTAGCCATGCCGGCCCTCTTTTCAGTTCGGTTGTTTGTCGTCACGTTTCGACGACGCTCAGCGAGGCTACGGGCCGCCTCTTAGCGCTCACTTTGCAGCGTCTTTAGCCTCCAGTTCCCGGCAGTAGGCGATGCCGGCGCCGGTACCGAGCAGCTCGAAGTGCCTGTTCGCCCGGTCCAGCCAGCGGCGTCCCGTCGCCGCCTCGCCGTCCTCCGTGCAGATCGCCGCCAGCACCGCCAGCGCCCACCCCTCCTGGTGGGTCGTCTCGATCCCTCCGAAGACCCTGGCGGCGGCCTCGAGGTGAGTCCGGGCATCGGCGCGATCGCCGGCGCAGAGCGCCACGCTCGTCAGGCTCAGCTCGGCGGCGCCGAGACCGATCATGTCGTCGTTTTCGGCGAACCAGGTCCGGCTCTGCCCGGCCGAGATGCGGGCGCCGTCCGCGTCGCCGGAGCGGGCCAGGAGCATCGCCAGGCAGCCGAGGGTGATCCCGGCCCCGCGGCGGTCGCCGATCTCCTGCCGCAGAGCGAGGCTGCGCTCGAGCAGCGACCGGCCCCGTTCGAAGTCGCCGCTGGAGCGGGCCAGGTTGCCGAAGGCGTTGAGCGCGAAGGCCTCGCCCTGCTGGTCGCCGAGCTGCTCGAAGCGGGCGAGGCTCTCCTCGATCAGCTCTTCCGCGTGGGCGAAGTCTGCCTCGGCTCGATCCACCGCGGCGAGGTTGACGAGGATGTAAGCGGTGGCCGCGGCACCGCCGACGCGGCGGGCGACGAGCCCGGTGTCCTCATGCAGGAAGAGCGGGTAGCCGGTCTCGGGCTCGACCGAGATCGTCGCGTAGCTGAGCGGCCAGAGCGCCGGGCGCGGCTCGGCGCTGAGAGCGCCGGCGTGCTCCAGCGCGGCTTCCAGCTGCTCCCGTGCGGGGGCGTATTCGCGCCGAAGCCAGGCGGCGATGCCGCGCGTGTGCGCCGCCCACACCGGCGGCCGGGCGGCTGGAAGATCGTCGGCGATGAGCGCCTCGTGTTCGCGCACGAGCAGCTCGACGTCCTGCGCGGGACTGACGATCGCCCGGTAGGCCGCCGAGATCTCGACCGCATCGAACATCCCGGCCCGGTCCTCGAGCTCGCGGAAGATCGCCACGCTCTCGGCCGCGAACTCGTGGATATGCACGGGGACGCCGCGGCGCAGCCCGATCACGCAGACGGCGAGCAGGGCGCGGGCGCGCACCGCCGTCGACTCGGGCGCTGCGGCCAGGGCGGCGGTGAGCCAGCGGTACCCCTCGGCGAGGTAGCCGCGCATCAGCCAGAAGCGCCAGAGGGCGACGGCAAGACGCAGCGCCGCCTGAGGATCCGCAACCAGCGCCGAGGCCAGGGCTGCGCGGAGGTTGTCGCGCTCCCGATCGAGATCCCGCAGCGTGATCCGGACCGGCAGGTCGCCAGCCGGCGTCGGGTCGGCCTCGGCCAGCGCGACGTACCAGTTGCGATGGCGGCGCTCGAAAGCGGAGCGCTCTCCCGCCTCCTCGAGACGCTCGACCGCGTACTGGCGCACGGTCTCCAGCAGCCGGTAGCGGCGGTCCTCGGATCCCTCCTCGACGTGAACCAGCGACTTGTCGATCAGCCGGCCGAGCACGCCGACGACCTCGCTGCGCCGCAGCGGATCCTCGGCGGCGACGTCCTCAGCCGCCTCCAGCCCGAAGCCGCCGGCGAACACGGCGAGCCGACGCAGCAGCACCCGCTCGTGGACCTCGAGCAGCTCGAAGCTCCAGGCGAGCGTCGCGCGCAGGGTCTGCTGCCGGGTCATCGCCGTGCGAGGCCCGGCCGAGAGCAGGTCAAGCGAGTCGTCGAGGCGCTCGACGATCTGAGCCGGAGTCAGGACGCTCACCCGCGCCGCCGCCAGCTCGATCGCCAGCGGCATCCCGTCGAGGCGGTGGCAGAGGGAGGCGACGGCGGCCGCGTTCTCGCCGCCGAGCTCGAATCCGGGCGCGGCCTGCGCGGCCCGGGTGGCGAACAGCCGCACCGACTCCGCCTCCAGCGACTCCGCAGGCGCTCCGGGAACTAGCCTGGGGAGGGAGAGCGAGGGGACGCGCCACGTCACCTCGCCGGGAATGCGCAGCGGCTCGCGGCTGGTCGCCAGCACGGTCAGGTTCGGGCAACGGCTGAGCAGAGCCTCGGCGAGACGCGCGACCGCCTCGACGAGGTGCTCACAGTTGTCGAGCAGGAGCAGCAGCCGGCGATCGCCGATGTGCCCGGCGAGCGCGATCTCCGGCGCCCGGTCGGAGGCCAGCCGTGTATCCAGCGCCTGAGCGATCGCCGGCCCGACCAGCTCGGGCTCTCCGAGCGCCGCCAGCTCGACCGGCCACACCCCGTCCTCAAAGTCCCCGGCTCGCTGCCCGGCGAGCTGCAGCGCCAGCCGGGTCTTGCCGCAGCCGCCGGCTCCGGTCAGGGTGAGCAGCCTGGCGTCCCGCAACAGCATCGCGGCCTCGGCCAGCTCGCGCTCGCGGCCGATGAAGCTCGTCAGCTGTGAAGGCAGCTCGGGCCGGCTGGCACCCGCCCGGTGCGGGTCGGAATCCCGCTCCAGCTCGGCCAGCTCGGCTTCCAGGGCGAGGCGGAGCTGGTCGAGGCAATCGCGCCGCTCCCGGCTCCAGTCCTCGTAGCGGTCCGCCGGCAGCAGCTCGGCGTCGAAGCCCTCGAGGGCCGAGCGGTAGGCGCTGGGCTGGCTCTGCTCGCGCGCCGCGGCGGCGAGCTCTTCGAAGGCGACCGCGTCGATCCGGACCGGGTCCTCGGGGCTGAGCAGGATCAGTTCTTCGCGCAGCTCCAGGTAGCGGCTGCCGTCCAGCCCGATCGAGTCGAGCGCGCGCCGGGCCGCGTATATCGCCTGATGGAGGTTGTTGCGGGCGGAGTCCGGGTCCCGCCCCGCCCACAGCAGCTCGGCGGCCTGCTCGACGTGGAGGCGGCGCTCGGGCGCGAGGGCGAGCAGCTTGACCAGCGTCTTTGCCTTGCGCAGCCGCCAGGCATCGTCGGCGATGACGCGGTCGCCGGCGGTGATGGAGAACACCCCGAGGAGACCGATGCGCAACACCTCGTCGCCCACCGATGTGTCTTTGGTGCCCGGACTCGCCACCGCATAAGAAAACCACTCCGAAGCGCTGCCAGCGTCCTGATCACGCGGATGCTGCGCCCCCGGAGGTGATGTGCTCGATCACCCGCCGGAACTCCTCGGTGGGTGAGAAGTCGACGTACTCAGAGTCCTCGAGTGCCTCGGGAGCGTGGCCGGGAGCCCAGTAGAACGCTTCGCCGGCGGCGAAGTCCTGATGCCCGTCCAGTGTGTGCATGCGTACTCGGCCCTTGATCATGTAGCCCCAGTGGGGGCAGGGGCACAGGTCGTTCGGTAGGCCCTTGGTGGCGGGGCGCAGGTCGGCGCCGGCTGGCAGACGCACGAACCCGACGGACAGACCGTCCTCGTCGCGCAGGCGGACCTGAACATCCCCGTCTTCGATTGCGACTGGCAACTCCTCAAGCGTGATGGCCTTCATGGTGGCTCCTCCTCGTGTGTGGATGCTGTTCGGGGCGCTTCGCCGGACGCGAAGCGCCGGCGCTCAATCGCGCCACTCGACCTCGAAGTGCCCGATGGGCTCGTCGAAGCCCTTTACGTCGATGGGACCGCCGTCGGAGAACCGGATGCCCTTGCCGCGACAGAGATCCTGCACCCCGGAGGAAACGACGATGCAATCCGGCTGAGCCCACGCGCACAATCGCGCGGCCTGCTGCACTGCTGCGCCAAAGAGATCGTTTTGCTCGGTGACAGGCTCCCCGGCCGCCACCCCGACACACACGTGCAGGTGCCCGTCAGTACCGTCGTCACGCTGATGGAGTGTGCGCTGGATTTGCATCGCCGCGGAGACCGCCTGGAAGGCCGAGGTGAACGCAGCCATGATCCCGTCGCCGGTGTGCTTGACCTCGCTACCGCCGAAGCGTGCCAGGGCGCCGCGCACGACTGAGTCGTGTACTCGAAGCAACCGCATCGCTGCACGGTCTCCCAATTGCTGGGTCAGACGAGTGGAGTCGACCATGTCGGTGAAGAGGATGGCCCGGAATGCGCTTTCCGTGTATGGCTCGCCAGGAGGATGGGTATTGAGCCGGCCGAAGAAGCCACGCACCACGGCCTGATCAACCTCAATGACGTTCGATGGAACCAACCCATGGGCTGCCCGATGGGCGGCCTCAACGGTTTCCTCGTCCGGGCCCTCGACCAGGCAAAAGCCACTCCCGGCCCCCTCTTCGAACCAGTAGGTGATGAAGCGCACGCCGAATCCGTCCTGAACCTCGAGATCGCGCATGTGGGCAGCTGAGACGTCCGCAGCGGTCGCGTCCGGGAGATCGTGGCGGTCCATGTAGAGGGGCATCGTGATCGGGCCGCCGAGCGTCAGCGCAGCGCGCTGTCTTGCACCTCTGTTGGTCCCGCGTCCGTGCAGGCAGCGGCCGCCACGTGTGCAGGGCGCCGGTTGAGACGCTTTCTGTGGACATCCGTCCTGATGAGCGCGCCGACCTCGCGCAACAGGTTCCCTCTCTCACATCCCGGTCGCAGGAGCAGCCGGCCGGTGGCGCCCAGCAGGCGCGGTGGCGTGATGACCTGCGAGGGATGCGAGCGGTGGGTGAACAGATCGATGACCGTGTCGATCTTGCCCTGCTCGAGCAACCGCTTCTGCATCTCGGGAAACACGGTGGGCATCGCGCCCGCCCTGCCCATATCGGTTGCAAGCCAGTAGTGCCCGGCGGCATCCCGGTCTCGCCAGTGGGCCCAATCCGCCAGTGCACGGTCAAGGTCCTCGCCGGAGCCATCCAGAGCGCCGGCAATCGCCGGCGCGAGCGCATCGACCTGCCGGAAGGCGTCCTGGATCCCTTGGCCGGGCGTCGGGTCCTTGAAGTGGCCGGCGTCGCCCGCCAGCACCCAGCCAGGGCCAGACGCCTCCCGGAAGAACCCCTCCCAGCGCAGCATCCCGAAGATCTTTCCCACCCGCCGCGCGCTCCGCAACGTCTGCGCCACCGGCTCGCAGCTGTGGACGTACTCCGCGAAGCTGCCCTCCAAGTCCGCCCGGAAACGAGGGAGCTCACGCAGGTCGGCCATGACACCGGCCTGATACAGCCCGCTGTCGGCGGGCGTCGCGAACACGAGTCGCTCGCCCCAGCGATGCTGGATGAACGCGGGATCGGGGCCCGGATCGGCGCCCTCGAAGAATGACCAGTAGGCGAAGCGCTCGTTCGGGGTGAGGTTGTACTTTTGAGCCTCGACGAGGCTCGCGATCGTGGAGTTGCGACCGTCGGCCCCGACCACCAGCCGCGCCTGCAGGGTGGTCTGTGAGCCGTTCTGTGCCACCCGCACGCCGGCCACCCGGTCGCGATCGTACACCAGCCCTGTCACCTTGCTCGCCATACGCACATCGGCGCCCGTATCCGCGGCAGCTTGCACCAGGATCGGATCGAGCAACGTGCGCCGCACCGACACCGCACCTCCTACGTCACCCGGCCGTTGGGGAATCGAGGTGACATACCGAAGATCCTCCTGGCGCACGTCAAAGTGGCCGACGAGTGGCGCGCCGGTGGCGTGGATCTTCTCCATGACCCCGAGCCGATCGAGGAACGCCAGCGCCTGCGCTTGGATGAAGTGCGTGGAGAGGGTGTCGCGTGGAAATGTGGCTTGCTCCACCACAGCAACGCGCACGCCGGACCGGGCGAGCAACGCCGCCAGCGGCGACCCCGCACAGCGCGCCCCGACCACGATCACATCAAATGGCTCCATTGGCCGCACCAACCCCTACGCTTGTGGCTGGATGTTCTGGTTCACCCGGAAGAGGTTTCCCGGGTCGTAGGTACTCTTGATCCGCGCCAAGCGATCGTAGTTCTCGCGGTAACTCGCCCGTACTCGCTCCTGGCCCTCGTCCATCATCATGTTCACATAGGCGCCGCCGGCGGAGTAGGGGTGGAGCGCCTCGAAGTAATCCACGCACCAGCGGCGGATGACCTCGGCATCGGCGGGGTCGAGATCGACACCGGCGAAGACCGAGCCCCAGACCGCATCGCGGTAGCTCCACGGGGTGTCGGATGGGCCTACGTCGTGGGCGGCTCCGTCGATCGGGTACAGGTGCATCGTCGACTGCCACGTCGGCATCTCAGCGCCGAACTTGGCGTGTGCCTCCACCGCGGCGTCGGGGATCTCCTTGACGAAATCGGCACGCCAATACCACTGGTCGCCAGCGGGGTAAACAGAGTCAAAGGCGCCCTGGAACGCGGCGTGGGGCATAGGCTGTGGCCCATGCAAGAAGGGCTCCGGCAACGCATCCAGCAACGGGGCCATCGCCGCCGCGGCGTCCTCGGGGCCGCCGACATAGCACCAGACGACCCCAGAAGACCTTGCGCAGATGTAGCGCGTCGGGGTACGGCGGCGCCGGCGGGACCGATAGGAAGGCGAAGAAGCCATTCAGCTCGCGCGGAGCGTTCGGTAGGAGTTCTCTATACGCCGCCAGCACCTCAGCGCCCAGCTCGACCGGCCAGAAGGTGGGGCCGGCGACGACGGTTCCCACCTCGTGCAGCCTGAACAGAAAGGAGGTGACGACGCCGAAGTTACCGCCCCCGCCCCGAATTGCCCAGTAGAGATCGGGGTGCTCGTCCGCGGCGGCACGAACCGTCTCGCCGCTCGCGAGTACGACCTCGGCCTCGAGCAGGTTGTCGATCGTAAGGCCGCACTTGCGAGTCAGGTGCCCCAGGCCGCCGCCCAGCGTGAGACCGCCGACGCCAGTGGTCGAGACGATCCCGCACGGCGTGGCCAGGCCGTGCTCGTTGGTCGCGGCATCCACTTCCCCCCAGGTGCAGCCACCGCCGACCCTCGCC